>NZ_UAQZ01000014.1 GCF_900446215.1 Burkholderia cenocepacia
GCGCGATCGCGACGCCGGTCGACAGCGTCGCGTCGAGGCCCGACGCGAGCACCGCGCTGTCGGTGACCAGCACCAGCGCGCCGCCGGCGAGCGCCGACAACGGCACCAGCACGCCGAGCCGCGCCGCGCGCGCGCCGCGCACCTGGCGCAGCAGGTTCGGCGCGACGAGGCCGACGTACGACAGCGGGCCCGCGATGCTGACGGCCACGCTCGTGAACGCGACCGCGACGATCGTCGCGGTGAGCCGCGTCGCATCGACGCGCACGCCGGCCGCGGCCGCCGCATCGTCGCCGAGCGCGAGCGGATTCAGCGGCCGGATCACGAACGGCAGCGCGGCGAGCGGCACGACGAGCCAGCGCGCGGCGAGCGCGAGGCCCGTCGCGCCCGGCTGGTACAGGCTGCCGTTGGTCCACAGCGCGGCGCCCGCGATGTTCTGTTCGAAGAACGCGAGCACGAGCGTCGACAGCGCGGCGAACAGCAGCATGCACACACTGCCGGCAAGCACGAGCCGCAACGGCGTCGCGCGCCAGCCACCCGCCGCGACGATCGCGCACGCAGCCGCCGCGAGCCCGCACACGAACAGCAGCGGCACCGACGCGACGCCGGCCAGCGCCGGCACCAGCATCGCCGCGAGCAGGCCGAGCTGGGCGCCGCCCGTCACGCCGAGCAGGTCGGGCGATGCGAGCGGATTGCGCGTGAGCGACTGGAACAGCGCGCCGGCGATGCCGAGGCAGCCGCCCGCGACGAGCGCGGCCGCGACGCGCGGCAGATTGAGGTCGAACAGGAACACGTGCGCGAGCGACGCGGCATCGCTGCCGGGCGCCGCGCCCCACCACACGCGCAGATCGGGAGCAATCCGCAGCGCCGCGAGCAGCGCGATCAACGCGACGAGGCCGCACGCAATCGCGCCGGCCCGCCCCGTCGTCGCCCCCTTGCCGGTCGCCGCGAGGCGCTTGCGCATCGCGAACGTCGTCATACCGCGAGATCCCGGTCGAAGACGGCGGATGCCTGCGGCGCGCCGTCGGTCGACGGTCCGTAGGCCGGTACGCACATCGGCGCGCCCGTCTGCGGATGCGCGAGCTTCAGCATCTCGACGCCGAACGCCGCGCGCAACCGCGCCGGGTCGAGCATCGCGTCGGGCGTGCCCTGCGCGACGAGACGGCCCGCGCGCATCAGCACGATCTCGTCGCTGTACGCGGCCGCCTGGTTCAGGTCGTGCAGCACCCACACGATCGTCAGTCCGCGTGCGCGGTTCAGCGCACGCAGCGCATCGAGGATGTCGAGCTGGTGATGAATGTCGAGATAGGTCGTCGGCTCGTCGAGCAGCACGATCGGCGCCTGCTGCGCGAGCGCCATCGCGATCCACGCGCGCTGGCGTTCGCCGCCCGACAGCGCGCCGACGTCGCGCTCCGCATCGTCCGCGAGGCCGCTCGTGTCGAGCGCTTCGTCGATCGCCGCCTGATCGGCCCGCGACAGGCCGCGCAGGAAGCCGCCGTACGCATAGCGCCCGTACGCGACGAGCTCACGCACCGTGAGGCCCGACGGAATCTGGTTGAACTGCGCGAGCATCGTCAGCTCGCGCGCGAGCGCGCGACGGCGAAACGACGCGAGCGGTCGGCCGTTCACTTCGACATGGCCGGCACGCGCGGGTTGCAGGCCCGCCAGCGTGCGCAGCAGCGTGCTCTTGCCGCAGCCGTTCGGTCCGCACAGCGCGGTCACGCGGCCGGCCGCGATCGACAGGTCCAGCCCGTCGATCACGACATGGTCGCGATATCCCACCGACAGCCCGCGCGCGGCAAGCGCGGCGGTACTACGCGTCATCAATCCTCCGTTCGGTCGCGCGGGACCGTGTAACTCTGCGCCATCGCGACGACGACCTTGCGCGGCCCCTCGAACGGGTCGCGGGCATGCGCGGTCAGCATGTTGTCGAGCATCAGCACGTCGCCGGTGCGCCACGGGAACACGATGCGCTGCTGGTCGAGCACGCCGCGGATCTGCGCGAGCGCGTCGGCTTCCAGCGGTTCGCCGTCGCCGTAATACACGTTGCGCGGCACGTTCTCGAGCCCGACCGCGTCGACGAGCGCTTCCTGCATGTCGTCGTCGAGCGCCGACAGGTGAAACAGGTTCGCCTGGTTGAACCATACGCGGTCGCCGGTGCGCGGATGACGCGCGACGGCCTGGCAGCGTTCGCGCGTGCGCAGCAGCAGTTCGCCGTCGTCGTCGGTGCGCCACGCGCATTCGATGCCGCGCGCCGCGCACATCCGCTCGACCTCGGCCGGCTCGTCGGTGCCGAACGACTGCTGCCACGGCAAGTCGAGCCCCTGCCCGAAATTGCGCACGTACAGCAGTTCGCGCTTCTCGAAGCGCGCGACGAGCGCCGGATCGAGCGCGCGGTACACGGCACGGCTGTCCGCGATCGGCGTCGCCCCGCCCTTCGGCGCGGCAAGCGCGCAGTGGAACCAGATCCGCAGCGGCCATTCGCGCGTGTACGACTGCTCGTTGTGCAGCGGAATCGCGCGGTGCGGCGGGTATTCGGTCGACGTGTAGACCGCGCCTTCGACCTGGCTACGCGGCGTCGACGCGTATTCATAGCCGATCAGCGGATCGCCGAACGAGGCCGCGAATTGCTGGAACGCATCGATCGACGGCACGTGAAAGCCCGTGAACAGCACGCCGCCCGCCCGTTCGAGCGTGTCGGCCGCGATCTCGCGCGCCAGCGGCGCGACGTCGTCGATCGACATCCCGTCGTTGCCGCGCGGCGACACGACGGTGGGCAGCCCCGGCTCGATACGCAGGTCGTCGAGCGTCGGCAACGAAAGCAGGGTCATGCAACGTCCTCTTCAGGTGGCGCGCCGCACACGCGGCGCAGCAGGTCACGACGCGCGCGTCGCGCGCTCGCCGTCCATCGCGCGGCGCAGGCTCGCGGGGCGCATGTCGGTCCAGACCGTCTCGATGTGCGCGAGACAGTCGGCCTTCGGGCCGCTCACGCCGACTTCGCGCCAGCCGGCCGGCACCGGCCGGAACGTCGGCCAGATCGAATACTGTTCTTCGTCGTTGATGACGACCGTATAGACGAGATCGTCGGTGTCGGCGGAAGGCGTCGGGGCTTGCGTCATGATCGGAAATCGCTGGGCGGTTGAAGGAGGCGAAGCGGCGGATTCGGCCGCTCCTGTCTGATAGACGGTTGGCCGGCGCGTTTTTTTACCGCCGCCGCGCGCGACCGCCCAGGAACACCGGACAGGCGACGCCGCGATGGCACGCGTCGAGGCATTCCGCGCAGTGGCGCTCCGCGTCGCGCACCATGAAATGCACGAGCGTCTGCGACACGTTCAGCGCGCGCGCCGCGGTCTGTAGCGTTTCCTCGCGCAGCCGCACCATCTCGAACGCCGCGCGGCTGCGCGCCGGCAGGTCGTCGAGGGCGGCCCACACGCGCCGCAGCGTGTCGCGCGTCATCAGCGCGGCTTCCGGCGTCGGCTCGGGCGACGGCACGTCGAAGCCGTCGTCCTCTTCCGTGTGATAGACGTTTTCGAGGTTTTGCCGACGGCACGCATCGATCGACGCGTTGCGCACCATCCGCGTCACATAGGCGACCGGCTGGCGCACCGCGTCCTGGTTCGGGAATTCGACGAGCTTCACGAACACGTCGTGCACGACGTCTTCCGCGCGGCTCGCGCAGCCGACGAAGCCGCGCGCGACGTTGACGAGCATCGCGCGATGCGAGATCAGCACGTCGAGCAGCGCGCCCTGCGCGCGGGGCTCGGACGCCCGGCGCGCACGCGGCGCGGCGCGCGGCGGCAGGTCCGGATAACTGCCGAGGAACGGGTTTGCCGCTGCCGCCGCCGGTCGGTCGAGCACTTCCGCCATGGCCATCGATCTGCTCCGTCAAATTCCGAGATAGCGCAATTTAACGTAAACGCAAATCATTCTCAATCCGATTACAGGATGACCCTTTCGGTTGTCAGGATTTGTCTGAACAATGATCCGAATCGTTGCCGGAGCGGACATGGGTGCGTCTGCGCCGCGCGGACGGTTCGCACGGCGCCGACGCATGCTTTCATGTTCCTGACGAACCGCCCGCCCGTGTCATCGGCGGTAGCAACTTCTTACCACGTGAAATTTTGGGGGCTCGTACGATCGACCTGCCGTTTCCAAGGGAGAACGACATGAAAGCCATCGTGTTATCCGCAGTCATGGTGGGCGCGCTGTCGAGCGTGATGCTCGCCGGGTGCGTCGCCTACCCCGGCCCTGCCGAAGTCACGATCGGCTGGCATGGCGATCGTTACTGGGACGGAAATCGCTACTGGGAGCGCCGCGACTGGGAAGCCCGGCATGCCGGCCCGCGTGACGACCGCGACCGCCGCGACGATCGCCCGGATGACCGCCGCGACGATCAGCGGCCGCAGTGGTGATGCCGCGACGCGCCCTTGATCCATCATTCGACGACAGGACCTCGACATGAAGACGCTACTGAAAACCCTTACCGCCGCCGCCATGGCCGCTGCCATACTCGCGCCGGCCATCGCCGAAGCGCATCCGCACCGCGTGTGTCACTTCGAGCATCACCATCACAAGGTGTGCCGCTGGGTGCGTTGAGCGTCGCGCCGCCGATGCGAACAAGCGCCGCTTGCCGGCGCTTTTTTCGTTGCGAACGCCAGGCGGCGTCCGCCGCTAATCCTGCCATCGCTCCGGCGCGAGCCAGATCGGGAACGACAGGATCACCGCGAGCCCGTGCCCGTCGATACCGGCCGTCACGTCGACGGCTCCGCCATGAGACTCGGCGATCCGCGCGACCAGCGACAGGCCGATGCCGCTTCCCGGCTGCGCGGTGCCCGGCACCCGGTAAAAGCGTTCGAAAATCCGCTCGCGCTGGTCGACCGGCACGCCCGGCCCGTCGTCCGCGATCCGCAGCCTGACCCGCCCCGCCTCCACGGCGCCATCGCACGTGATCTCGACCCGTCCGCCTTCACGGCCGTAACGCAGCGCGTTGTCGATCAGGTTGCGCACCGCGATCGCGATTTCGTCGAGATCGCCCCACACGCATACCGGCTCGACCGCCACCCGCACCGTCTGCCGGCGCGCATGCGCGGCCGCATCAAAGTCGCTCGCGATCAGCGCAACGAGCCGCGCCAGGTCGACCGGCCCGTGCTGCTCCGCACGCGAGCCGGCATCCAGCCGCGCCAGTTCGAGCAATTGCGCCGACAGCCGCGCGCTGCGCTCCACGCCCGTTGCCAGCCGGCGCAGCGCGGCGTCCTTGTCCGCCGGACTGTCCGCCCGCAACGCCACTTCCGCCTGCGCCGACAATGCCGCCAGCGGAATGCGCAACTCGTGCGCCGCATCGCCGATGAAACGGCGCTCGGTATCGACGGCCTGACTCAGCCGCGCGAGCAGCCGATTGAACGATTCGACGAGCGGTCGAAGCTCGCGCGGCAGCGTCAGCAGCGGCAACGGCGAGAAATCGAATGCGGCCTTGTGCTGGATCGCCCGCTGAACGTCGCGCACCGGCCCGAACGACCAGCGGATCCCCCACCAGATCGCCACGCCCAGCATCGCGAGCATCACCGCCGTATTGAACAGGCCGAGCTGCACCGCATTGCTGGCCTTCTCCTGCCAGGTCGTGGCCGGCCCGCCGGTCTGCACGTGAATCCGGCCGGTCGAACCCGACAGCGAATAGACCCGCCAGATCTCGTCGTGCGCGATCCCGCGCCCGGCGCTCACGCCGTAGCCGTCGCGCATGTCCGGCTTGAGCGCCGGCCCCGGCGCATCGGCGCTGTGCATGACGTTGCGGCCGTCGACCCAGATCTGGAACGCGACGTCGTATTTGCCGTATGCGGCTTTCGGCGCCACCGCCTGCGCGCGCACTTCCGGCAGGCGATCGATCGTATCGGGCAACGACAACAGCAGCAGTTGCGCGGCGCCCTCGAGCAAGCCGTCGCGCCAGCCGCGCTGTTCGCGCCACAGGGCGATGCCGAGAAACGCGCCCCAGCCGGCCCAGAACACGACGACCGTCGCCATCACGGTCGCGAGCAGGCGGATACGCAGCGACCTCATGCTGTGCCCTCCCCGATGCGATAGCCGAAGCCGTGCACCGTCACGATCAGTTCGTCGCCGAGCTTGCGCCGCAGTTGATGGATGTACACCGCGATCGTGTTGCTTTCGATTGCGCCGTCGTTGCCGTACACGCGCTCCTCGAGCTGCGCGCGCGTGACGACTCGCCCTTGCCGCTCCATCAGCGCGAGCAGCGTCCGGTATTCGTGGATGCTCAGCGCGACCGGTTCGCCGGCGCGCGTGACTTCCCGGCGCGCCGGATCGACGTGGACATCGCGGCAAACGAGCCGCTCCGACACGCGGCCCTGGCTGCGGCGCGTCAGCGCGCGAAGCCGCGCATAAAGCTCGTCCAGCTGGAACGGCTTCACGAGATAGTCGTCGGCGCCGGCGTCGAGGCCGCGGATACGGTCGCTCAACTGATCGCGCGCGGTCACGATCAGCACCGGCGTCGCATCGTAGTTCGCGCGCATCGCGGCCAGCAGCGTGAAACCGGATGCGCCCGGCAGTTGCAGGTCCAGCAGCACCGCGTCGTAGTCGTGCCCGACGAGCGCGAGCCGTGCCGCCGGCACGTCGGCCGACCAGTCCGCGCGCCAGCCGTTCTGCGCGAGGCCGGCCCGCACGGCGTCGGCCAGCATCACATCGTCTTCCACCAGCAGGATATGCATCGGTATCGCTCCTCGAATGGCGAGGTCGCCAGCGTGACGGACCGCGATTAAAAACTTCTTAAAGCCGAAGGGCCACGATGCGTGTCGATCGCCGCATTGCCGGCGCCCTGCATCCGGCGCTTTCCCGAGAGGCCCGCCATGACCGTGTTCTGTTGTTCGATTCCGTTGCTGCGATGCAAGACGGCGCGGCGCCCCCCCTTCGCGCCGGGCCGGTACGGGCCATTCTGGCATGGAAGACCGCACGCGTCGTGCACGTTCCGCGCGTCGTGCACGCGTCGCACGGGAGCGGTGCGATGAACCAGTTCGCCACGCTCGTTCCGTTCGGCCTCGCGCTGAGCCTGGCCAGCGCCAACAGCATCGTCTGCCTCGCCGGGCTGTCGCTGATCGAACGGCTGATTCCCGTGCTGCCGTCGCACGTGCTGCTCGCGATGATCGGCGTCGCCGGTGCGCAAGGTGCGTGGACCTTGCCGGAAGCGATCGTCGTCACGGTGCTCGGCAGTTTCGCCGGCTGCCTCTTTCATTACGCGCTCGGCAATCTGTGGCCGGAAGACGGCGCGCTGACCCTGCTGCGCCGCCTCGCGCCGCTAGGCAGGATGCAGCCCGCGCGAATCGACGCGCTGATCGAAGGTATCCGCGCGCGGCCCACGCGGCTCGCCCTGTGGTCGCAACTGGTGCCGTTCGTCCGGCTCGTCGCGCCGGCGCTCGCCGGATTGCTGGAAACGAGCTTCACGCGTTTCGCATCCGGCGCCGCGGCCGGCATCGCGCTATGGAACACGCTGTTCATCACGGCCGGCTATCTCGCCGCGCAAGCGGCCGCCTAGCCGCGCCCGTCATTGACCGATCGATCCACCAGGAGCCTGCCGATGCGAATCCCCGAATGGATGCTGTTTCTGCGTACGTGGTTGCGCCATCCGCGCCGGGTCGGCGCCCTCGCGCCATCCGGCCCGGCGCTCGCCGCGCTGATCACCGCGCATGTCCCGCGCGACGGCGCGTCCGTGATCGAACTCGGGGCGGGCACCGGCGTGTTCACGCGCGCGCTGCTCGCGCGCGGCGTCGCGAGCGACCGGCTGGTGCTCGTGGAAGCCGACCCTGCGTTCGCGAACGCGCTGCGGCATCAGTTTCCCGCGTTGCGGGTGATGCAGATGGACGCGGCCCAGCTCGGGATGACCGGCGACTTCTTCGGCGGGGAGCGCGCGCATGCGATCGTGAGCGGGTTGCCGCTCGTCGCGATGCCGGTCGAACGGGCCGTCGCGATCGTGCACGGCGCGTTCGTGCGCCACCTGGCTGCCGGTGGCGCGTTCTATCAGTTCACCTATGTGCCGCGCTGCCCGATTCCGGCGCGCTGTCTGGAGGCGATGCGCATGCGCGCCGTCCGGATCGGCGTCGCGTGGATGAATTTTCCGCCGGCCTTCGTGTACCGGTTCGAACGGCTCGACGACGTGGACGGCCGGCACCGGGCTCGTGCGCGGCCGTCGCTGGAGAGGGTTGTCGACGCAACGGCTTTGCGTGGTCGGGACGCGACCCGGCGCCCCGGCGCTGTCGTGCTGTCCCCGAGCGAGGTGCCGTGCGTTGGTTCGGGCCGTGCCGATTCGCATCGGCAGATAAACAGCCGAGCCGTCGAACTGTGAGCGCGGCCACCATGGCCGCCGCACTGCCCGCGCCGGCCATCGGGGAAGCGCAACCGCACTGCGTGTGCCGCAGCGAGCATCACGGGCGCAAGGTGTGCCGCGGCGATGCGGTAAACAAAACGAGGCGCCGTAAAACGGCGCCTCGTTTCATCGCTTCACCTGCATGCGACCCTGCTCGCTAGCGCGCGGCCGGCAACAGCAGCCGGCACGACGCGAGCCGCGCCGGGATGACGGGCAGGCGGCAGGCGCTTCGCTGCATCGCTGCCTTCGGCTGCGCAGCCAGCATGCGCGACACCGCCATCGCCTTCGGCTGCGTCGCCCGCGCCCGCAACGCGTCGGCCCCCGGGCTCGCCGGCCGCAGCGCGCGCAGTGTCGCCGCATCGATGTGCACTTGCCAGAACTGCGGCCGGTAGTCGGGATCGCCGTCGCGATAACCCTGCCCCGTGATGGTCTGCCCGTCGGGGCTCACGCCGATCACGTTGACCAGGTTCAGCGTGCCGGCCGACAGGCCGGCCGCTTCGAGCAACGCAACGAGGCTGCGCATGCCGCTTTGCGGCGTCCACACGAAGACGCGCGCGACACCGGTCTGCCGGTTGCCCGATTCGCCGATGACAACCCGCCCGTCCGTGCTGATCGACGACGCATGGCTATTGTCGTCGCCGTCGAGAAAACCGAGCCGCTGGATGTCGTCGCCGCCGTTCGTCCACAGCACGGCCTCCGAGTCGACCCGTTGCCCATCCGGCGTGACCACCAGGGTGCCGAGCGCGCCGGCGATCGTCCGTTCGTCCTCGGTCACGCCACGGGCCAGATCCATTCTGGCCACGCCCGCGTTGATCGTCGGCAACAGTCGTTCGCCGGCTCGTTCCGACCAAAGAAGCGCACGCGAGCCATACACGCCGTCGACATTGCCGGCGAACCCGACTGCCGCGTTCCCGGACGAGGTCATCGCGAGCAGGTGCACGAGATAGTCGCCGCCCGGCGGCAACTCGCGAAAACCCCTCGGCTGGTCCCACATGAACCGTGCATTCCGGCCGCCGGTCGTCGTCAGGCTGCCCGCCATCCTCGTGCCGGCGAGGTTCGCAACGTCAACCGATGCATCCCGGCCCGCCGTATCCGGAACGAGTTTCTGCGTGCGACCGTCGCCGGGCCATCGCACCGCCCATCGATCGAGGTTGCTGCTGTCCGTCTCGCGCGCACTGATCGACCCGCCGATCACCTGCCCATCGGCCGACACCGTCCGTGCCTGCGAGTCATAGGCATTCGCCGGCGCGGCCAGCCGCTGCCAGCCCGTCGCGGCCGACCACGAGAAGGCCATCGAGCCACCGGGCTGCGCTTCGCTCCAGTAGGAACCGATGATCGTCTTGCCGTCAGCGCTGACGGCATTGCCGTCGTACCGCACGTCGCGCGGCCCGCCCAGGTCGCCGATCACGGTCAGCGAATAACCGCCGGCCGATACCGTCTGCGCGTGAACCGCGCTCGTCGCCGACACGGCCAGCACGGCCGCGACGACATTGCGTCTCGGATGCATCCCCTTCTCCTCCGTCCGTACATCAATGAAAATCCGGTACAGGCAGCATGTTGCGCGGTGCACGCCGCTCATGCCGCACCACGCTCAATACAGGAAAATCCGGATCGTTGCGGCCGCGTCGAACGGCCCGATCTTCGGTGGTCCGAACGACTTGAGCACCGCATCGAGCATCACGGTCTGATTCGCAACGTTGGCCGCGAATTGCGTGAGCGTGAACTGCTTGTTGAAGTCGATCGGCTTGCCCTGGCTGTCCTCGAGACCGATTCCGAAGTTGCTGTCCTTCGCCGGCACCAGCAAACCGTTCTGCACGGCGCCCTTGGTCGCCTCGAAATAGCCGTCGACGCGAATCGGAATGCTGCATTTCTTCGACAGCGACAACGAGAACCGCCGACGCGGCACGGCAGGCAGGAAGCCGTTGCCGGTAGTCTGCACCTGACCGAAATTGACGATGCCGGGCTCGGGCGTCACCAGCACGTCGACGAGGCAGGGTGTCGGCTTCAGACGCGACAACCCGCTCAACCGGTACTGGAAACTCGATCGAGCCGCGTTGAGGCCGCCCTTGCCGTCGAACTGGAAGACCGCATAGATATCGTTCGGCGGCTGCATCCATTGGCCCTTCTTGCGCACCACCACCTGATAGGTGATGCTGAGCGGCACCTTCGGGCACAGCCCCCGGTCGAAGTTCCACTGCGAACACGTGCCGACGGTGGTGGTGGTTTCCACGCGCGCGCCCGGTCCGCTGCCCAGGCCGAAATAGTCGCGGCCACCATAGCGAATGCCGATCTCGAGCCCCCAGGCGGCGGGATCCTGCGATCTCGGGTTCGCGTAGAAGTAAACCTGTTCGGCAAAGTTCAGTGCGGCCCCGCCGTAGTCCTTGTAGCAGTACCCCGTCGTCGTGCGTGGCGGCGATACCCAGATCACGTATCCGTCCGGCGCATCCGTCGGATACGATGCGACGCCGCCGATCGGCTCGGTGAGCGAATCGGCGCCGCCGTCGGCCAGGCAGCGCAGCGCCCACGCCGGCTGCGCGACCGCGATCAGCATCGCGAGCACGGCCCAGCGCAGCCACGTCGCGAACGGCGACACGCGTTGTTTCGCGCCCCCGCTCATTTCTTCACGCTCTTGCACGCACCAGCCTCGCACGCATACTCGACCGCCACCTGGCCGCCGTAGTCGTCGATGTGCGTGACGAACAGCGTCGACGGCGTCGCGGCCTTGAACGGCACCTCGGCCGTGCTCATCGGGCTCACCATCGTCGGCTCGATCGGCACCGGCGTCTTCTGCGTGCCCGCGCTCACGTCGACCACCGTCACGTGGTAAGGCGTCGGGTTGTCGAACACCAGCTTGTGCGCGGCCGCATCGACCCGCAGCGTCATCGGCAGCGTCCAGTCCTCGTCGCGCGCGGGCTGCGCGGCCTTCGGCCGGTAGAACAGCTTCATCTGCGTATGCAGCGCGATCTGCAGCGTGTTCGGCGTGTCGGTCTTCGGCGGCACTTCGCGGATGTTCAGGTAGAACACCGTCTCGCGATCGGCCGGCAGTTGCGCACCGGGCAGCTTCGCGATCCGCAGCACGTTGCGCTCGTTCGCCTCGACCCGCTGCAGCGGCGGCACGACCATCAGCGGCGACGTGATCTTGTTGCCCTTCGCATCCTCGAGCCACGACTGCACGAGATACGGATACGTCGTGCTCTTGTTGGTGATCGTGACGATCGCGGCCTGCTCGCCTTCGTTGAAGATCACACGCGTGCGATCGGGCACGATCGCCGCCTGGGCGGCACCTGCCAGCATCGCGCCGACGGTCGCGAACACGCCCAGCGCGCGCCGCGGGAAAGAACGGGAAAAGGAATGCTTCATCGTGGATCCGTGAAATCATCGTTCGGCCCGCGCGGCCGC
Organism: Burkholderia cenocepacia; assembly: GCF_900446215.1. Taxonomy (GTDB): domain Bacteria; phylum Pseudomonadota; class Gammaproteobacteria; order Burkholderiales; family Burkholderiaceae; genus Burkholderia; species Burkholderia cenocepacia. The sequence goes on from NZ_UAQZ01000014.1 coordinate 11,759, forward strand.
TGCATGCGACTCGCCGGGCGGCTGGCACGTCATCGGAATCGGCGTGCCTTCGAGTTGGAGCTGGTTCGGCAGTGCGGCGATCGTGCAGAGCGTGCGTTCGCCCGCCCGCACCGCCAGCGTGGATTTCGGCTGAACCTGGGTCAGGAACGCCGCGCCGGCTTCGCCGACGATGCCGAGTTCCTTGCCGTTCGCCGCGTCCTGCACCGACGCCCCGAACGGCAGCGGCTTGCCGGCCGCGTCGGTCAGCGTCAGGTACAGGTTGCTGCCGCGCGCGGCGGAGAACTTCACGAAGCCGATCGCGCCGTCGGTCAGCACCATGCGCTGGATCGGGTTCGTCACCTGCACTTCGAGCGGCAGCTTCTCGACGTTGACGGTCGCGTCGTACACGTTGTACGGCGAGATGCCGTCGAGCACCGCGTAGCCGCGCGAATCGGTATGCGTGAGCGTGCCGGACAGCGGCACGTCGGGCACGCCGTCGGTCGACACCAGCAGCCGCGTGTCGCCCGCATTGCCGTTGGCGTGCGCGGACACGCCGTACTGCGTCGCGACGAACGAGCCGTCGACTTCGAGCGACGCGGCCGCATACGCGTTGGCGAGCGTCGATGCCTGCGCGGTCAGCTGATACGCCGACGAGCGCTGGCGGTAGCTCGCGTTCGCCGACGCGCGTCCGTCGGTCGCGCCCGCGTTGATCTGGTAGGTGCGGCCATTCGGATCGTCGTAGATGTAGCCCGCGTTCACGCTCGTGCTGCCGCTGCCCGTCGTCAGGTTCGACGTGACGGTGTGACGCCCGCCGATCGGCAACGTCGCGGTGACCGAGACCTGGTTGCCGCTTGCGCCCGCGCTCTGCGTGCGGAAAGCCGACACGCTGACGTTCAGGTTGCGCAGCGTGCCGATCGAAAACGCGCGCGTCAGCGTGAGGCCGACGCGCTGCTCGTTCGCACGTTCCCAGTAGGTCGTCTGGTCGTACGAAAAATAGGTCGACGTGTCGCCGAAACGCTTCGACAGCGTCGCCGAGTAGCGCTGCTTGCTGTTGGCGAGGCCGTATGCGGTCGGGTCGCCGGAGAACTGTGCGAAGTTCGTGTATTCGCGCTCGGAGAAGCGGTAGCCGAAGAAGCGCACGTCGGCATCGAGCCCGTCGAAGTGCTTCGAATAGTTGATGCGATACGAGTTGCCGTTGCGCGTCGCGCCGTTCCACCACAGCTTCGCCCGCGCATGCGTGACGTCGGCCGACACCGCGCCGAACGCGCCGAAATCGCGACCGACGCCGAGCGCGATCGACGTGTAGCCCGACGCGGCGATGAAACCGCCATACGCCGTGACGTCGAACGGCAGGCCGTACGCGATTTCGCCGAAGCCGAAGAACGGCGTGATGCCGGCGCCGCCGAACAGGCGCGGCTTGCCGACCGCGGCCTTGTAGCGCAACTGCCCGGCGCGCGCGAGGAACGGCACGGCGGCCGTCGTCACCTGGAAGCGCTGCACGCTGCCGTCTTCTTCCTCGACCGCCACGTCGAGCGTGCCCTGCACGCTCGTGTTGATGTTCTGCAGCGCGAACGCGCCCGGCGACACGCGCGTCACGTACAGCACGCGGCCGGCCTGCGACACCGTCACGGTCGCGTTGGTGCGCGCGACGCCCGAGATCAGCGGCGCATAGCCGCGCAGCGACGGCGGCAGCATGCGATCGTCGCTGCGGATCGACGCGCCCGTCAGCGCGAACGTGTCGAAAATGTCGGAGGTCAGGTAGTCGTCGCCGAACGTCACCGTCGACTGGATCGATGGCAGCGCGCGAAACGCATACAGCCGGCTGAAGCGGAACGTCCGGTCCGCGTACGCCGTGTTACCCACGTTCGATTGCGCCTGATAGTCGCCGCGAAAGCGCCACGCATCCCAGTTCGCGCCCACCGTCCCGTAGGCCTGGATCGCATTCGTCTGTCCGCCGCCCGCACCGAAGTTGCGGTTCGTGTTCGCGATCACGCGGTAATCGAGCATCGCCCCCGGAATGCCTTCGGACCAGCGCGCCGGCGGCAGGTAGGTCGAATCGGTGAATTCGAGCGCGGCCTGCGGAATCGTGATCTTGAGCCGCCCGTCGCTTTTCAGGTAACGCACGGTCGCGCCCTCGATCGCGCCGAGGTCGACGCAACGCCCGCCCTGGAAGCGCGGCAGATCCTTCACGAGCGACGGCTTCAGCCCGAACTGCGCGACGAGCTCGGGCCGCAGGCACGGCTTGCCGGCGCCCGACGCGTCGACCGCGATGAATTCGATCGCTTGCAGCCCGTAGAACAGGTCGTTGACCTGCACGTCGAGCATGTACTCGCCGGGCAGCGTGAAGTCCGCCTGCGAGAACTGCGACAGGTCGACGTTGCTCGTTCCGTCGATGTCGAGGAACGACGAATTGAATTCCGTCGCCTGGCTCTGGCTGCCGACGACCAGCACGGAGACGCAAAGGAAGGAATGTCTGATTCGCACGCGGCGCTACCGAGAGTCCAGGGAGAAGGAAAACGGGAGGAAAGAGGAAGGAGGAAGGGATGCATGCACCCCTCCTCCGGTACGGACGCTTACTGGTAGCGGACCGTGAAGTTCGCGACGCCGTCGGCGGTACCCGGCGTCACGCCGGCTGCCGTCGCTTCGTACATCGCCGCGAAGCGTGCGGTGTTCGTGCCGTTCTGCAGCAGCGTCGGCGCCTTCTGCTCGGCGCCGTTGTCGAGGTATTCGCCCGACGCGGCTTGCAGGCGGATGCCGACGTTGGTGGCCGAACCGATCGTGGCGAGCAGCTTCGGCTGGCCGGCGCTCGACGTGCCCGTGAACGTGAAGTACGCGTTCTGCGCGATGCTGGTGTCGCAGTCGGTCAGCTTGATGTCGAACGACACCGGGTCCGACTTGTCGCCGGCCTGCTTGAACTTGTTGGTCGGCACCTTGCCGAGCTGCACGGTCTGGTTGACCGAGTTCGAATCGATGCCGCATGCGCCCGCGACGATCTCGCCCGTGAAGTTGATCGTGCCGGTGCCCGCTGCGAAGGCCGAGGTGGACAGGGCCGCGAGTGCGACAGCGGTCAGGATGGATTTTTTCATGACGTTTCCCGTAAGGAGTGCAAATGGAATGGACGACGTGACGGACACAAACGGCAGCGCATGGTGGCTCCCGTCCGACACGAGGCGGCATTATCGAGATAACCATGAAAGATTTCTGTAAATCATTGTCAAATGATTCTGACAATGTTCGATTCCGCACTCCAAAACAGCACTCTTTCTTTTGAATTTACAATCCCAAAATTTTTATCCGCAGTCCTTTTTTATTTTCCGGAACCGATTGAAGATTAAGGGAATTTCTTGCCGATAATCGTCGCCACCCCCGCTCTCCCTTGCCGGCATTGGCTCATGCGGAGCCACCACTCAAAAGACAAAACATTGTCCTGCGCCGCCATCGTTGCCCGATTGCAACACGAATATCGACTCATTTTCAACTGACAGGAAATTAAAGACGGCATTTCATCAATACAGATTTATCGCGCAAACGATTGCGAAAAGCATACAAACGTTTTACCGCGACATTTTGCCGCCACCATTAATTCCAATACATTGATTAATTCTTTCGTCAATTGCCGATCTTGAATCGCATGCATGCGCGGTCGCCGGAACGCGGCTGGCGTGCCGGATTGGACGGGATGAAAACGACGAAGCGCCGCGCATACGTTTGCGCCGGCAGGTGACACGATCGACCCACGGATGCGGGGCGCCGCGAAAGCAGCGCCGCCGCCCCGCCGAGCGATGAAAGAGCGGAGAGCGGGTGCGCTGAACAGCGAAAGGAAATGCCGACGATGATCGGCGGCATGGCGGGCACGGCACGCCCTGTTGAAATGGCGGCCGCACGTAGAATCGCGCGGCCGCCGTCGTGTTGCCTGGCACGCTGCCGTGCCACGCAACACATCGCCGATTACACGGAAGCCGCGGCCTCCGCCGTTGCCGGCGCCCAGCCGCCGCCGAGCGCACGGTACAGCGCGATCGCGTTCGCGAGCCTGAGCTGCCTGAGCCGGATCAGCTCCTGCCCCGACTCGTACGTGCTGCGCTGCGCGTCGAGCAGTTCGAGATACGTCGCGACGCCGCCCGCATAGCGACGCTCCGCGAGCTTCAGCCGCGCGCCGTCCGCCGCATACACGTCCTGCTGCGCGGCAAGCTGCCGGTCGATCCAGTCGCGCGCGGCGAACGCATCGGCCACTTCGCGAAACGCGGTCTGTACGGCCTTCTCGTATTCGGCGACCGCGATGTCCTTGCGCGCGTGCGCGACGTCGAGGTTCGCGCGATTGCGTCCGCCCGCGAAGATCGGCAGCGTGATGCGCGGCGCGAACGTCCACACGCTCGTGCCGGCCGCGAACAGGTTCGAGAACGCGTCGCTCACCGAGCCGTAGTCGGTCGTCAGCGCGATGCGCGGGAAGAACGCCGCACGCGCCGCGCCGATGTTCGCGTTCGCGGCCTTCAGCCGTGCCTCGGCCTGCCGGATGTCCGGCCGTCGTTCGAGCAATTGGCTCGGTGCGCCCGGCGCCACGGGCGCGATCGACAGCGTGTCGAGCGCGGTCGCGTCGTCGGGCACGTTGCGCGCGAAATCGCCCGCCAGCAATTGCAGCGCCCGTATGGCCTGCGCATGCTCGCGCTGCAGCGCGGCCTGCGACGCGCGCGCGGACGCCACCAGCATCTCGGCCGAGCGCAGCTCGATCGCGTCGCTCGTGCCCGCGGCATAGCGGCGTTGCGTGAGCGCGGCCATCCGCTCGCGGGCTTCGAGCGTACGCTGAGCGAGCGCCAGTTGCTCGTGCAACGATCGCTCGGAAACATACGCGCCCGCCACTTCGGCGATCACGCCGATGCGGACCGTGCGCTGCGCGTCGGCCGTCGCGAAGTATTCGGCGAGCGCCGCGTCGGACAGGTTGCGCACGCGGCCGAACAGGTCGAGCTCGTACGCACTGACACCAACGCCCGCGCGATACAGCCCGCTGATCGCGCTTTCGCGCACGACCGGGTCGTACTGGCGCGCGCGTTCATAGCCGAGATTCGCATCGACCGACGGCATCCGGTCCGCGCGCTGCACGCCATACAGCGCGCGCGCTTCGTCGAGCCGGCCGGCCGCGATCCGCAGATCGCGGTTGTTCGCGAGCGCCGCGTCGATCCACGCCTGCAGCGCCGGATCGGTGAAATACGCATGCCAGTCGTCGAGCAACGCGGCATCCTGCGCCGCGGCCGGTTCGGCCGCCGATGCCGTGCCGGCGTCGACCGGCGCATAGGTCGCCGGCACCGGCGCGGCCGGACGCTCGTAACGCGGCGCGAGCGAACAGCCGGCAAGCGCCAGCGCGGCGGCCAGCGCGACCTGAACCCGCAGCGCGCCGCGTGCATTCAGCGCAAACATCATGGTTGCGAACCCTCCATCGTCGTCGGCTGCGCGCCGCCGCGTCGGCGCGGGCCGACGTCGAACAGGCGGCCGACGATCACGAAAAACAGCGGGACGAGGAACACCGCGAGCACGGTCGCCGTGATCACGCCGCCGAGCACGCCGGTGCCGATCGCCATCTGCGCGCCGGACGCGGCGCCCGACGCGAACGCGAGCGGCAGCACGCCGACGCCGAACGCGAGCGACGTCATCACGATCGGCCGCAGCCGCAGGCGCGCGGCCTCGAGCGCGGCGTCGACGAGCGACATGCGCTGCGCGACCAGATCCTTCGCGACTTCGACGATCAGGATCGCGTTCTTCGCGGACAGCCCGATCGTCGCGATCAGCCCCACCTTGAAATAGATGTCGTTCGGCATCATCCGCAGCGTGACGCCGAGCACCGCGCCGATCACGCCGAGCGGGACGACCAGCATCACCGCGAACGGAATCGACCAGCTCTCGTAGAGCGCCGCGAGCGCGAGGAACACGACGAGCACCGACAGCGCGAACAGCATCGGCGCCTGCGCACCCGACAGCCGCTCCTCGAACGACTGCCCCGACCACGCATAGCCGATGCCGGCCGGCAGCTTCGCGGCGATCCGTTCGATCGCGCTCATCGCCTCGCCGCTGCTGTGGCCGGCCGCGGCCGAGCCGTTGATCGTGAACGACGGATAACCGTTGTAGCGCGTGAGCTGCGGCGGCCCGAGCGTCCAGTGCAGCGTCGTGAACGCCGCGAGCGGCACCATCTCGCCGCGCGCGTTGCGCACGCGCAGCTTCTTCACGTCGTCCGGATCGAGCCGGTGCAGCCCGTCGGCCTGCACCATCACGCGCCGCACCTGCGTGCCGTGCATGAAGTCGCCGATATAGTCGGAGCCGAACATCACCGCGAGCGTCGTGTTGATCTCGTCCATCGACACGCCGAGCGCGGACGCCTTCGCACGATCGATGTCGAGCTTCAGTTGCGGCGCGTCCTGCGTGCCCGCGAACATCAGGTCGGTGAGCGCGCGATCCTTGCCGCCCACCGCGAGCAGTTGCTCGCGCGCGGCGCTGAACGTCGCGTAGTCGAGCCCGCCGCGGTTCTGCAGCCGGAAGTCGAAACCGCTCGACGAACCGAGATCGGGCAGCGCCGGCGAGTTCATCGCGAACACGGTCGTGTTCGGCGTGCCCGCGAAACGCTCGTTGATGCGCGCGACGATCGACTGCACGTGATCGCGCTCGGCCTTGCGCTCCTTCCAGTTCTTCAGCGTGACGAAGATCATCCCGCCGTTCGGCCCTTCGCCGTACAGGTTGAAACCGCCGAGCGCATACGTGTAGGCGGTCGGCTCGTCGCGGCGGATGGCCGACTCGACTTCGCGCACGCTCTGCATCGTTTCCGCGAGCGGCGTGCCTTGCGGGCGAATCACCATCACCATGAAGTTGCCCTGGTCCTCGTCCGGCAGGAACGCGGTCGGCAGTTGCGTGAGCATCAGCGCGGCGGCCGCGGTCAGCGCGCCGTACACGACGAGCCAGCGCACCGGCTTCTTCAGCATCGTGCCGACCCGCGTCGCATAGCGCTGCGTCGCCCGCGCGACGAAACGGTTGAACCAGCCGAAGAAGCCCCCCTTCTCGTGATGGTCGCCGGACACCGGCTTGAGCAGCGTCGCGCACAGCGCGGGTGTCAGCGACAGCGCGAGGAAGGCCGAGAAGCCGATCGACACCGCGAGCGACAGCGCGAACTGCCGGTAGATGTTGCCCACCGCGCCGCCGAAGAACGCCATCGGCACGAACACCGACGTCAGCACCACGGTGATCCCGACGATCGCGCCGCTGATCTGTCGCATCGCCTTGACGGTCGCGTCGTACGGCCCGAGCCCTTCCTCGACCATCAGTCGCTCGACGTTCTCGACGACGACGATCGCGTCGTCGACGAGGATGCCGATCGCGAGCACCATGCCGAACATCGTCAGCACGTTGATCGAGAAGCCGGCCGCATACATCACGCCGAACGTGCCCGCGAGCGCGACCGGCACGACCAGCGTCGGAATCAGCGTCGCGCGCAGGTTCTGCATGAACAGGAACATCACGAGGAACACCAGCACGCCGGCCTCGATCAGCGTCGTGACGACCTTGTTCATCGATACGCGCACGAACGACGACGTCTCGTACGGGATCTGGTATTTCACGCCCGGCGGGAAGTACGCGGACAGCTCGTCCATCGTCGCGCGCACGCGCTTCTCGGTGGACACCGCGTTCGAGCCCGGCGCGAGCTTGATCCCCATTCCGGTCGCGACCTTGCCGTTCACGTACGACGGATAGTTGTAGTCGTTGCCGCCGAATTCGACGCGCGCGACGTCGCGCAGGAACAGCGCCGAGCCGTCGGGCCGCGCGCGCAGCGCGATCGCGCCGAAATCGGCCGGCGTCTTCAGCGGTGCGTCCGCGAACACGGTCGCCGCGATCGGCGCGCTGGCCGGCACCGCGCTGCGGCCGATATCGCCGATCGTCACGCGCGCGTTGTGCGCGCGCACGGCCGACGCGATGTCCGACGCGGTGAGGCCGTGCCCGGCCATCTTCACCGGGTCGGGCCAGATCCGCATCGCATATTCGGCGCCCCAGAACTGCACCTTGCCGACGCCCTCGACGCGGCGCAGCGCCTGCACGACGTTCGCCGACGCGTATTCGCCGAGCTGTACGTCGGTCATCCGGCCATCGTCGGACGTCAGCGACACGACGAGCTGGATGTTGTCGGCGGCCTTCTCGACCTGGATGCCGTCGCGGCGCACGGGCTCGGGCAGGCGCGCATCGACGGTCTTCAGCCGGTTCTGCACTTCGACGGCCGCGAGATCGGCGTTCACGCCCTGCTTGAACGTCAGGTACAGCGACGCCGCGCCGGCGCTGCTCGTCGCGGACGTATACAGCAGCCCCGGCGCGCCGTTCATCTCGCGCTCGATCAGCGCGGTCACCGATTCCTCGACGACCTGCGCGGACGCGCCCGGGTACGTCGCATAGATGCTGACGACGGGCGGCGCGATGTCCGGGTACTGCGCGACGGGCAGCGCGCGAATCGCGAACAGGCCGCCCAGCATGATGAAGATGGCGATCACCCACGCGAAGACGGGGCGATCGATGAAGAAACGTGCCATGTTGGTTTGAACCGGTCAGGTTTGACGGGCGGCCGCCTGCGAAGCGGCCGCGGGCGGCGCCGCCTTCGACGACGGCGCTTTCTCGACGGGCTTGACGGCCGTATCGGGCGCGAACTGCGCGGCGTCGTCGACGATCACGCGCTCGCCGCCCGCGAGGCCGCGCGTGATGCGCCAGTCATGGCCGCTCATCTGGTCGGCCGTGACCTCGACGTCCTTGACCTTGCCGTTCGCGCCGACGACACGCACCGACGTGCGGTCGGCCGTGCGCAGCAGCGCGTCGCGCGGCACGAGGATCGCCCGCTGGTCGACCGCCGTGTCGAGCGCGATCCGCACATACGCACCCGGCAGCAGCTCGCGCTCCGGATTCGGGAACAGCGCGCGCATCGCGACGGTGTCCGTCGTCGGATCGACCGCAAGATCGCTGAACAGCAGCTTGCCCTTCAGCGGATACGCGGTGCCGTCGGCGCGCAGCAGCGTCACCGCGACGTCGTGCTGCGCGATGCCCGTCGCGCGCCCGCTCTTCACCGCGCGACGCAATGCGTCGACGTCGGCGGCCGGCTGCGAGAAGTTCACGTAGATCGGATCGAGCTGCTCGACGGTCGTGAGCGGGGTCGCCTGGTCCTGCCCGACGAGCGCGCCCTCGGTCACGAGCGCGCGCCGTGCGCGGCCCGCGATCGGCGCGGTGACGGTCGCGTAGTCGAGCTGCAGCTGCGCGCGCGCGAGTTCGGCTTTTGCCGATGCGACCTCGGCCTTCGCCTGCGTATCGGCCGCGACGGCCTCGGTGTGGTCGCGCTCGCTCACCGCGCGATCGCGCACGAGATCGTCGTAACGGCGACGCTTGTCGGTCGCGGCGAGCGCGGCGGCCTGCGCCTTCGCGAGCGCGCCCTGCGCGGCGTCGCGTGCGGCCTTCAGCGGCGCGGGATCGATGCGGAACAGCACCGCGCCCTGCTTCACTTCCTGGCCTTCCTCGTAGGTACGGGCGGTGACGATGCCCGCGACCCGCGCGCGGACTTCCGCCTGCCGGTAGGCGTCGAGCCGGCCCGGCAGTTCGACGGTCATCGGCACGGCCGTCGGGCGCACCGTCACGACGGTGGCCTGCTTCGCGGTCTCCGGCGCGGCGTCCTTGTCGCCCTTTCCGCATCCGGCCACGGCCAGCAGGGCCGCGAGCGCGAACGGCGCCAGCCGCATGCGGCGCCACAGGGTGCGTTTGTTATTCATGTTCTGACCTCGGATCATTCGCCGCCGATACAATGCGGCGGCTCAGGGTGGCCGATTATAATCAGTCACGACTGATTAAATACATGCTGTTTCAATCTGACCGACACACTGTCTCAATAAAACGACAGCGAACTGTAAGGAATTTCACGACATGGCCCGCAAGACCCGGGAAGAATCGCTCGCCATCAAGCACCGGATCCTCGACGCCGCCGAGCTCGTGCTGCTCGAAAGAGGCGTCGCGCAGACCGCGATGGCGGACCTCGCCGAGGCCGCCGGATGTCGCGGGGCGCCGTCTACGGCCACTACCGCAACAAGATGGAAGTGTGTCTGGCGATGTGCGACCGCGCGTTCGCGCGCACGTCGGAAGGCTTCGACGCGGGCGACGGCCTGCCGCCGTTCGCGACGCTGCGCCGCGCCGCGTCGCACTACCTGCAGGAATGCGGCGAGCCGGGGCCGATGCAGCGCGTGCTCGTGATTCTCTATACGAAGTGCGAGCAAAGCGAGGAGAACGGCGCGCTGCAGCGGCGCCGCATGCTGCTCGAGCTGCAGATGCTGCGGATCACGAAGGCGCTGCTGCGTCGCGCGATCGCCGCCGGCGAGCTCGCCGCCGATCTCGACGTGCATCTGGCCGCCGTTTATCTGGTGTCGCTGCTCGAAGGCGTGTTCGCGTCGATGATCTGGACCAACCGGCTGCGCGGCAACCTGTGGAACGACGCCGAGGCGATGCTCGACGCCGGCTTCGATGCCGTCCGGACCTCCGCCGCGCTGCGCGGACGCGCGCAAAAATTGCCGGGCTGACGAAAATCGTCGTAACAAATGCTGATTTAACCCGACTTACCGCACTGCGAAACGAATGAGCTGACCCCCTTTAAAATTTTTAACGTTTTGCGGAACATCGGTAGACTGACGCTGTCATCTTTCTTTAGCGTCTTCGTGATAACCGGGTTCGACCCGGTAGGCACGCCGCCGTTCGAAGCGGGCACTGCCCCGCAGGTTGGGTCGAACGGAAACGACACAGGCCCCTGGCGGGGCCTGTTTTGTTGCACGCCCGCCGCCCGCCCCGTCGCCGTTCGACGGTGTGCCGCCGGCGGCCCCCGCCCACACCCCTTTGAACCGCTTTCCTGGATGTGGACACCTTGGTCAAGTCTGTCGCAACCCCTGATGCCGTCGCGCCCGGTCGCGCGCAGCGCGCCGTGCGCGCGCTCGTGCCGGCCGCCGTGCTCGGCGCCCTCGCCGCATTCGGCCTCGCCGCCGCGCTGCCGGCCGTGTCGCAACTGCCGGGCGCCGTCGACTCGGGCACGGCCGCACTGCCGCAGCGCGTGCTGTCCGATACGCCGTTTCCCACCGCGCAGCATTTCGTGACGAGCGAGCTCGCCCGCGCGATCGGTGAGCGCAACGAACACCTCGATCGCAACGATCGCAGCCTGCAGCCGGGCCTGTTCGCGCCGCTCAGCGCGCATCGCAACGACATGCTCGGCTATGCGAGCCTGTTTCAGTTCGCGGCGCCCGACCACCAGCAAGGCATGCGCGCCGGCGACATCGAACTCACGCTGTCCGATACGCTGAACCGTCTCGACGTGCCGCCCGAGGTGCGCATCCAGCTCGGCGATCTCGTCACCGGCAAGGTCGCGATGCGCGCGAGTGCGCAGCGCGGCGACTATTACCGCGTCGCGTTCGACACGCACGACGGCACGCCGCGCCTCACCGCGCTCGAGCTGCGCGTCGCCGGCCGCACGTTCGGCGCGATCTGGTTCCGCGCGCCGGGCGCTGAGCACGGCGCGTACTACACGCTCGACGGCTCGCCACTCGAAGCCGCCGCGTTCACGATGCCGGTCAAGTGGACGCGCATCAGCTCGTTCTTCGGCGAGCGCATCCATCCGCTGTCGCAGGCGATGGCGTTCCATACGGGCGTCGATCTCGCCGCGCCGAGCGGCACGCCGGTCGATGCGGCCGCCGACGGCGTCGTGTCGTTCGTCGGCACCGATCCGGGCGGCTATGGCCGCTATGTGATCGTCGATCATGCGGACGGCTATTCGACCTACTACGCGCACCTGTCCGCGTTCGCTCGCGGGCTCAAGACCGGCGAAACGGTGAAGCAGGGGCAACGTATCGGTTCGGTCGGGATGACGGGTGCGGCGACCGGCCCGCACCTGCATTTCGAGGTGCGGGTCGCGAACGATCCGGTCGATCCGCTCGTCACGCTGGCCAGCGCGCAGACGGCGCTGTCGGACATGCAACTCACCGCGTTCCGCCAGGAAGCCGCGCAATGGCGCTTGCGCCTCGCGTCGATCAATACGACGCCGTTCGCGTTCACGCAGAACGACGGGCCGCTGTGGGGCGATTTCGCGACCGGCCCGTCGACGCTGCGCGCGGTTTTCGATACGCACTACAGCGCGTCATGACGCTGACGTCCTGAAGCGTCCGGGCACCTCGGCCTCATCGGCACCACCGCGCGCGTCGCCGCTCGAATCACGGCGACGCGGCCCGCTGAGGATGGTCGCCCATCATCCATCTTCATCACCGAAAGCGCGCGCACGCATTGGACGCGGCTCACCGGCCCACCGTTACCGTGCGGGTTCCGTGCGCTCGGCCGTCGCCTGCGTCGCACGTTGCGTGCGCGGCCCCCGCGACAGCAGCCACCGCGCCGCGCCATCGAGCGACGTGCACAGCACCAGATAGATCAGCGCGACGAACAGGAAGATCGGCGCCGGATACACCATCAGCCGGTTGTTCACCTGCGTCGCGACGAACGACAGTTCCGGCACACCGACGATATACGCGAGCGACGTGTCCTTCACGAGCGCGACCCACTGGTTGACGAACGACGGCGTCATGATCCGGATCGCCTGCGGCAGCAGCACGTAGCGCACCGTCTGCCAGCGCGTGAGCCCGAGCGACAGCCCGGCCTGCCATTGCCCGTCGCCCGCCGCGACGATCCCCGCATGCACCGCATGCGCGAGATACGCGCCGCCGATCAGCGCCAGCGCGCACACGACCGTCGCGAGCCCCGGCACGTCCATGTGCAGCAGCACGGGCATCAGGAAATACGTCCAGAAGATCAGCATCAGCACCGGAATCGCGCGGAAGAAGCCGATGACCGCGAGCAGCAGCATGCGCGCCGGGCCGCGCGCGAGCGCCATCGCGACGCCGAGTGCCACGCCGAGCACAGCCGACGCGACTGCGGACGCGAACGCCAGCACCAGCGACAATGCGGCGCCGCCGAGCGGGCCGTCCGGAAACGCGCCGACCAACAGGTACGGCAGATTCGAGAGCAACAGCGAAAGATCCATCGTCAGCGTCCCGCTCCGAGCCGGTCGCGCCATTGCGTGGCCGCATACGCGCCGGCCTCGATCGCGGCCACCGCCGCGACGTACAGCACGGTCGCGACACCGAACGCGGCGAAGGTCTGGAACGTCTCCGTCTCGACCTGCCGCGACGCATACGACAGCTCGGCCACGCCGATCGCCATCGCGAGCGACGAGTTCTTCACGAGATTCATGTATTGGCCGAACAGCGGCGGCAGCGCGATGCGCACGGCCTGCGGCAGCACCACGTAGCGCAGCGACTGCATCGGCGTGAGGCCGAGCGCGGCCGCCGCGTCGTGTTGCGCGCGCCGCACGCCGCGCAAACCGGCTTCGCATTCCTCGGCGACGAAGGCAGCCGTATAGGCGCTCAACCCGACCCAGCCCGCCACGAATTCGAACGACGGCCACGCGAGCGTGACCGGGCCCACGCTCACCGCATGGCGCGCATTGAGCCACGCGATCCACGTATCGGGCAGCAACGACGCGACGCCGAAATACCAGAACAGCAACTGCACGAGCAGCGGCGTGTTGCGGAACGCGACGACGTACGCGGCAGCGACCGTGCGCGGCGCCCTGCCGCGCGCATGCCGCATCACGGCGAGCAGCAACCCGCCGACGGTCGCTGCGACGGCCGACGCGGCCGCGAGGCCGAGTGTCAGCAGGAAACCCTGCCAGAGCCAGGACAGATATTTGGGAGCCAACCCGAGCATGCTGGGGAGCGCGCACGACACGCGCGGTCGGATGAAAACGAAAAGCGCCGCGCGGCCGAGGTTCCGGCCAAACGCGGCGCGCGTGCGGCAGCGGTCAGGTCTTGTCGCCGATCCGGAAAATGCGCGTGAGCGGCGTTTTCGTCGTCGGCCCGAACCATGCGTCGTAGATCTGCGTCGCGCGGCCGTTCGCCTCGAGCCCCTTCAACGTATCGTTGACGAAGCCGAGCAGGCGCGTCTCGCCCTTCGGCACGCCGACGCCCATGTAGTCGTTCGAGATCGTGAACGCCGGGATCTCGTAGTTCTGCTTGTCGGGCACGTTCGCGAGCAGGCCGATCAGTTTCGGGCCGTCCTGCGTGATGGCCTGCACGTTGCCGGCGCGCAGCGCGGCGAACGCGAACGGCGTGTCGTCGTACGCGACGATCGTCGCCTTCGGGAATTTCTCGCGCAGCGTGATTTCGTTGGTCGTGCCCTTGTCGGCGCCGACGCGCAGGCCGTTCAATTGGTCGGCCGATTTCAGCACGCCCTTCTTCGCGAGAAATTGCTGGCCCGACGAGAAATACGGGATGCTGAAGTCGACCTGCTTCGCACGCTCGTCGGTGATCGTGAAGTTCGCGAGCACGAGGTCGACCTTGCCGGACGTCAGGAACGGGATGCGGTTCGCGGGGTTGGTCGGTTGCAGCTGCAGCTTCACGCCGAGCTTGTCGGCGAGCGCCTTCGCGTAATCGACGTCGAGACCGACGATGTGATTGCTTTTCGCGTCGACATAGCCGAACGGCGGATTGCTGTCGAACGTCGCGACGCGCAGCACCCCTGCCTTCTTGATGTCGTCGAGACGGTCCGCATGGGCGGCGGTGCCTGCGGTAACGAGCGCGACTCCGATGAGCCACGTAGCGAGCGTGTTGATTTTCATGAGCACGACCTGATTTGTTATGGAGGCCGCCGCGGATCGCGCGGCGGCACGGTTCGAAGAACATCGCGACGGAGTGTGTCGTCGCGAAGCCGCTAACGTATCAGCGCGTGCGGCGAATCCGAACCAACAAATGGTGCTTTGCTCTGCGGGTTTCGTGATGAAGCAGACGGGCTGCGGGCACGCATTGCCGCCGCGCAAAAAAAGACGCCCGCTGCACGCAGCGGGCGCGAATCCCAGTCAAGGAGGTGTCACACGAACTACGCAGTCAGATTAAGGAAATCGGCCGCCACGGACAACGAATCGATTTCCATATCGATATGACGCGGCGCGTTCATGCCGGCACCTGGCCTGTCGAGCCGCGGGTGCCGTCACATGCGCGATTGCACGTCGCAAAAAAAACGTCCCGCCAACCGGCGGGACGTTCGTCATGATGCGAGTACGCGCGACGCGCGGCCGATCACGGCTCGTGACGCAGATACCCTTCCTTGCTCGGATCGCGCATCCGCCACGACACGATCAGCGAGATCGCGCACAGCGCGGTCACGTACCAGTAGAACGTTTCCTCGCTGCCGATCGACTTGAACCACAGCGCGACGTACTCGGCCGAGCCGCCGAAGATCGCGTTCGCCACCGCGTACGACAGGCCGACGCCCATCGCGCGCACCTCCGGCGGGAACATCTCGGCCTTGATCAGGCCGCTGATCGACGTGTAGAAGCTGACGATCGCCAGCGCCACCGTGATCAGCACGAACGCGGCCACCGGGCTCGTCACACCCTTCAGCGCATGCATCAGCGGCACCGTGCCGATCACCGCGAACGCACCGAACAGGATCATCGACGTGCGGCGGCCGATCTTGTCCGACAGCGCACCGAACACCGGCTGCATCAGCATGTAGACGAGCAGCGCGACGGTCATCACGTTGCTGGCCGTCTTCGCGTGCATGCCGGCCGTGTTCACGAGGTACTTCTGCATGTACGTCGTGAACGTGTAGAAGATCAGCGAGCCGCCGGCCGTGAAGCCGACCACCGTGAAGAACGCCCCCTTGTGCTGCCACACGCCGCGGATCGTGCCCGCGTCCTTCTTGTCGCGCGATGCGCTCGTCGACGTCTCGTCGAGCGACTTGCGCAGGTACAGCGAGATCAGCGCGGCCGCCGCGCCGACCACGAACGGAATGCGCCAGCCCCACGCTTTCAGCTCGCCGGCCGACAGCGTCTGCTGCAGGATCACGAGCACCAGCAGCGCGCACAGCTGGCCGCCGATCAGCGTCACGTACTGGAACGACGCGAAGAAGCCGCGACGGCCTTTCAGCGCCACTTCACTCATGTAGGTCGCACTCGTCCCGTACTCGCCGCCCACCGACAGGCCCTGGAACAGGCGTGCGACCAGCAGCAGCGCCGGCGCGAGCGCGCCGATCTGCGCATAGGTCGGCAGCACCGCGATCACGAGCGAGCCGCCGCACATCATCAGCACCGAGATCATCATCGCCGCGCGACGGCCATGACGGTCGGCGATGCGGCCGAACAGCCAGCCGCCGATCGGACGCATCAGGAAGCCGGCCGCGAACACGCCGGCGGTGTTCAGCAGCTGCGTCGTCGTGTTGCCGCTCGGGAAGAACGCCGGCGCGAAGTACAGCGCGCAGAACGAGTAGATGTAGAAGTCGAACCATTCGACGAGGTTGCCCGATGAGGCGCCGACGATGGCGAACACGCGTCGCCGGGTGTCATGCGCGGACAGCGCAGCTTGGTCGGTCTGGACGTCCATGGGTTGGTCTGTTCCTTTTAGTGCTTTCTGGGCGAGACGGCCGGGGCCGCCGCGTGCGGTCGCACGTGGCACCGGTTCCGGCGCACGGCGCTACGGGATTTTAGCGAAATGTAAAGTAACAAGCGCTCCGGGTTCGTCCGGATGTAGAAAATTTTTCTCTTGCCACGCGTTCGTCATATGAAAACGCCAGCCCGCAGGCTGGCGTCCGATGCAAACATTGTCGACGCGACGATCACACGCGCACTTCCGGCGGCACGTAGCGGCACTCGTAGCGCTTGCGCACGGTGCCGGCCTCGTCGACGCTCTCCAGGTACACGTCGAACTGCCAGAGCCGCGCCATGTGCTTGAGCACTTCGTCGCTGTCGTTCGACAGATGGCGGTTGTCGGTCATGAAGTGGCGCAGCGTGAGGCTGCGGTCGCCGCGCGTGTTGACGGCCCACACCTGGATGTTCGGCTCGCGGTGATGGATGTCGTACTGCCGAGACAACGCCTGCCGCACGTACTGGTAGCCGGAATCGTCGTGGATCGCCGATACCTCGAGCGAATCGCGCATGTCGTCGTCGAGCACCGAGAAGAGCCGCATCTCGCGGATCAGGTTCGGCGACAGGTACTGCGCGATGAAGCTCTCGTCCTTGAAGTTGCGCATCGCGTAGTGCATCGCCGGCAGCCACGGCGTGCCCGCGATCTCCGGAAACCACTTGTAGTCTTCCTCCGTCGGCGCTTCGCAGATCCGGCGGATGTCGCTCATCATCGAGAAACCGAGCGCATACGGGTTGATCCCGCTGTAGTACGGCTTCGTGACGGGCGGCTGGTAGACCACGTTGCTGTGCGAGTGCAGGAACTCCATCATGAAGCCGTCTTCCAGCTTCCCCTGGTTGTACAGCGTATTGAGCAGCGTGTAGTGCCAGAACGTCGCCCAGCCTTCGTTCATCACCTGCGTCTGCCGTTGCGGATAGAAATACTGGCCGATCTTGCGCACGATGCGGATCACTTCCCGCTCCCACGGTTCGAGCAGCGGCGCATTCTTCTCCGCGAAATACAGCAGGTTCTCCTGCGGCTCGGGCGGATAGCGGTCCTCCTGCTCCTCCGTGAGCTCGGGCTTCTTGCCCGGCAGCGTGCGCCACAGTTCGTTCACCTGCGACTGCAGGTACGCCTCGCGCTCGCGCCGCAGCGCCGCTTCCTTCGACAGCGACGGTTTCTGCGGCCGCTTGTAGCGGTCCACGCCGTAATTCATCAGCGCATGGCACGAGTCGAGCAGTTCCTCGACGCGATCGAGGCCGTAGCGCTCCTCGCATTCCGCGACGTAGTTCTTCGCGTACACGAGGTAGTCGATGATCGCGTGCGCGTCGGTCCACAAGCGGAACAGGTAATTGCCCTTGAAGAACGAGTTGTGCCCGTACGCCGCGTGCGCGATGACGAGCGCCTGCATCGTCATCGTGTTCTCTTCCATCAGATATGCGATGCACGGGTTCGAATTGATGACGATTTCGTAGGCGAGGCCCATCTGGCCGCGACGATAGCTCTTCTCGGTCGCGAGAAAGTGCTTGCCGAACGACCAGTGACGGTAGTTGACGGGCATCCCGACCGACGCATACGCATCCATCATCTGCTCGGCGCTGATCAGTTCGAGCTGGATCGGGTAGATGTCGAGCTCGTATTGTTCGGCGACCTGCGAGATGTGCGTGTCGTATTCCTCGAGCAATTCGAACGTCCAGTCGGACGGGCACGGCAGCGGCTTGCGTTCGGCAACGTTCATACGCGCTTCCTTTTGCCCGGAACCGGGCAAGTCGGCGGCCGGCGGCGACGGTTCGGCCTGCCCGTGTTGCTGCGGTGCGGCAGGACCGGCCGTGTCGTCGCCGGAAGGGCGCGGCTCGTAGCCGCGCGACTCGTTGTGCAGATGGCGGGTCGTCATGACATTTCCACCTGCTTTTCGAACAATTCGCGAAACACCGGGTAAATGTCCGCAGCCGATTCCACTTTTTTCATCGCGAGATGCGGTTGCGACAGGGCCAGTTGCGCGTATTCCAGCCACAGATTCTGCTCTTCCGGCGCGACCTGGATATACGCGAAGTAACGCGTCTGAGTGAGGATATCCTCTTCCAGGATTTTGCGACACTTGGGCGAATCGTCAGTCCAGTTGTCGCCGTCGGACGCCTGCGCGCCATAGATGTTCCACTCGGTCGGCGAGTAGCGCTCGCTCATCACCTTGCGCATCAGTTCGAGCGCGCTCGACACGACGGTGCCGCCGCTTTCGGTCGAATGGAAGAAGGTGTCCTCGTCGACTTCCTCGGCGCGCGTGTGGTGGCGAATGAACACCACCTCGATGCGCTCGTAGTTGCGCTTGAGGAACAGGTACAGCAGGATGAAGAAGCGCTTCGCGAGATCCTTGCGCTGCTCGTCCATCGAGCCGGATACGTCCATCAGGCAGAACATCACGGCCTGGCTCGACGGTTGCGGCTGCTTCACGCGATTGATGTAGCGCAGGTCGAACGGATCGATGAACGGAATCCGCCAGATGCGCCCTTTCAGATGATGGATCTCGGCCTCGAGCGTCGCGATTTCGGCGCGGCGGTCTTCGGGGTCGTTCTTCAGCGCTTCGAGCTGCGCCTCGAGCTCGCGCAGCTCGTTGACGAGCGGCGAGCCGAGCGCGATGCGCCGGCCGAGCGCGCTGCGCAGCGAACGCACGACGTCGATGTTGTTCGGCGTGCCTTCCGCCGACCAGCCCGCGCGCACGTTCTTCCAGCTCGGCACCGTCAGCAGGTGCGTCTTCACGAGGCGCGGCAGTTCGAGGTCGTCGAAGAAGTACTGCATGAACTCGTCGCGCGACAGCTCGAACACGAAGTCGTCCTGCCCTTCGCCCTCGTTGCTCGCCTGACTGCCTCCGCCACCCGAGCCGCCCTGCGGACGCGGGATCTTGTCGCCGCGCACGTAGTCCTCGTTGCCGGGGTGCACGTACTCGCGACGCCCGCCCGGCGCGTGCCGGAAATTCGGCTCCGCGATGTCCTTGCGCGGGATCGTGATGCTCTGCGTGCTCTGGATATCCTTGATGCTACGGTCGCGCACCGCGTCAGACACGGCACGACGAATGTAGTTCTTGACGCGACGCAAAAAGCGTTCGCGATTGGCGATGCTCTTGTTCTTGCCGGCCAGCCTGCGGTCGATGATTTGATGAAGCACTCCCGGTCTCCCGCTCGAAAGTCGATACGCCGGGACGCTCGCCGCACATGCCGTCTGCCGTCATGCGGGCGGCGTCTCTGAAAGCGCCCGTACGGACTCGCCGTACGGGCACGGTACCGCGCGCGTCATGACGACTTGCGCACGCGCAGGTACCAGTCGCAAAGCAGCCTCACCTGCTTCGGCGTATAGCCCTTCGCGACCATCCGGTTCACAAAGTCCTCATGCTTGCGCTGCTCCTCCGCCGAACCCTTGGCGTTGAATGAAATCACCGGCAACAGTTCCTCGGTGTTCGAGAACATCTTCTTCTCGATCACGACGCGCAACTTTTCGTAGCTCGTCCACACGGGGTTCTTGCCGGCGTTCGCCGCCCGGGCGCGCAACACGAAGTTCACGATCTCGTTGCGGAAATCCTTCGGATTGCTGATCCCGGCCGGCTTCTCGATCTTCTCCAGCTCCGCGTTCAGCGCGGCGCGGTCGAAGCTCTCGCCAGTATCGTGATCGCGGAATTCCTGATCCTGGATCCAGAAGTCCGCATACGTGACGTAGCGATCGAAGATGTTCTGGCCGTATTCCGAATACGACTCGAGATACGCGGTCTGGATCTCCTTGCCGATGAACTCCGCGTAGCGCGACGCGAGCACGTCCTTCACGAACGACAGGTACTTCTGCTCCGTTTCCGGCGGGAACTGCTCGCGCTCGATCTGCTGTTCGAGCACGTACATCAGGTGCACGGGGTTCGCCGCGACCTCACTCGTATCGAAGTTGAACACGCGCGACAGGATCTTGAACGCGAAGCGGGTCGACACGCCGGTCATCCCTTCGTCCACGCCCGCGTAGTCGCGATACTCCTGGTACGACTTCGCCTTCGGATCGGTGTCCTTCAGGTTTTCGCCGTCGTACACCTGCATCTTCGAGAACAGGCTCGAATTCTCCGGCTCGTGCAGCCGCGACAGCACCGAGAACTGCGACATCATCTTCAGCGTGCCCGGTGCGCACACGGCCTCGGCGAGCGACGAGTTGCGGATCAGCTTCTCGTAGATCTTGATCTCTTCCGACACGCGCAGGCAGTACGGCACCTTCACGACGAAGATCCGGTCGAGCAGCGCCTCGTTGTTGCGGTTGTTGCGGAACGCCTTCCATTCCGACTCGTTCGAGTGCGCGAGAATCACGCCGTCGAACGGAATCGCGCCGAAACCTTCGGTACCCTTGAAGTTGCCTTCCTGCGTGGCGGTCAGCAGCGGGTGCAGCACCTTGATCGGCGCCTTGAACATTTCGACGAATTCGAGCAGGCCCTGGTTCGCGAGACACAGGCCGCCCGAGTAGCTGTAGGCGTCGGCATCGTCCTGCGCATACTGTTCGAGCTTGCGGATATCGACCTTGCCGACCAGCGACGAGATGTCCTGATTGTTCTCGTCGCCCGGCTCGGTCTTCGCGATGCCGACCTGCCGCAGGATCGACGGATAGCGGCGCACCACGCGGAACTGGCGGATGTCGCCGTTGTATTCGTGCAGGCGCTTGACGGCCCACGGACTCAGGATGCTTTTCAGGTAGCGGCGCGGAATGCCGTACTGTTCCTCGAGGATCGGACCATCCTCGTCGTAGTCGAACAGCCCGAGCGGCGATTCGTTGACGGGCGAGCCCTTCAGCGAATAGAACGGCACGCGCTCCATCAGTTGCTTCAGGCGCTCGGCGATCGACGACTTGCCGCCGCCCACCGGGCCCAGCAGATAGAGGATCTGCTTCTTCTCTTCAAGGCCTTGCGCAGCGTGGCGGAAATACGCGACCACCTGCTCGATCACCTCCTCCATTCCGTAGAACTCACGGAATGCCGGATACACCTTGATGACCTTGTTCGCGAAGATCCGCGACAAGCGCGGGTCGTTGCGGGTATCGATCTGTTCAGGTTCCCCGATTGCTTCCAGCATGCGTTCACCAGCCGTCGCGTACGCGGATGGATCGTTCTTGCAGAGCGCGAGATACTCCTCCAGCGAGAGCTCTTCCTCTCGCGTTTTTTCGAAGCGGTTCGCGAAGCTGCTGTAAATATCCATGCTACCTCCCTCGCCTGAGTCTGAAGACGTGCCTGCCTTCGTATGACTGCGCAGAAGCAAGCGCGTTCGAATTCATCCTAAACCCTTTCTTATTTTTTTTCACGAACTCTTCGTATGAAGTTCGTCATTCTCGACAACACCGCTTGGACAACGCATTTCGCCGTTTTACAATTGATCTCCCGAGCCGCAGAAACTGCATCCGCCGCGTCTCGTCGAACATCGAAACGTCTCGTGCGTTGGACACCGCCGACGTCGCCACTTCTCCCCTTCATCCCTATACGTTCGAGCAGTCGCGTGCGATGACACGCCGCGCGCACCGTTACAAATTTTTTTCGCAGTCCCTTACGGACATACCCGTACGACGAGCGCGGGAACATGACGTGCACGCAGCGCGTTCCTGCGTCTCCGTCGACCGGCGACGCGCACTGCACGCGACGACGCACGATCGATCGTCCGCGCTGTCACATTTCGTCCGTTGCGGAAACGACGACGCCCGCTGATCGCGGGCGTCGTTCGTCACCAAATGGGGATAGATACACGGCGCGCGCCGATCAGAACGTCTCCCAGTCGTCGCCGCCGGCGGTCGCCGCAGCCGGCGCGGGCGCGGCCGATGCGGCGACAGGCTGGCGCGCCGGCATCGCGGCAGGCGCGCGTTTCGGCGCGGCGTCGCGTTCGACGCGCGCGGCAGCCGGTGCAGGCGCCGCGACCGGCGCGGCAGCCGCGCGCGGCGCATGACGCGCCGCAACCGCGACGGCGGTGCCCGCGCGCGCCGTTTCGTCGTCGAGCTGGAATACCGCCGCCGTTTCGCGCAGGCGCGCCGCCTGTTCGTCGAGCGATTGCGCGGCAGCCGCGGCTTCCTCGACGAGCGCGGCGTTCTGCTGCGTGACCTCGTCCATTTGCGCGACCGCACGCGCCACCTGGTCGATCCCGCCGCTCTGCTCCTCGGACGCCGCCGCGATCTCGCCCATGATGTCCGTCACGCGCTGGACCGCGCCGATCACGTCGCTCATCGTGCGCCCGGCTTCGTCGACCAGCGTCGAGCCGGTCCGGATACGTTCCACCGACGCGTCGATCAGCGCCTTGATTTCCTTCGCCGCGCTCGACGAACGCTGCGCGAGGCTGCGCACTTCGCCCGCGACGACCGCGAAGCCGCGGCCTTCCTCGCCCGCCCGCGCGGCTTCGACGGCCGCATTCAGCGCAAGAATGTTGGTCTGGAACGCGATTCCCTCGATGATCGCGATGATGTCCGCGATTTTCGCCGAGCTGTCGTTGATTTCGCCCATCGTGCCGACCACCTGGCCGACCACCGTATTGCCCTTGTTTGCAATCTCGGACGCGTTCGCGGCCAGCGAGCTTGCCTGGCGCGCATTGTCCGCATTCTGCTTCACGGTGCCGGTCAGCTGCTCCATGCTCGACGCGGTTTCCTGCAGCGCCGCCGCCTGCTCCTCGGTACGCGACGACAGGTCGATGTTGCCGGCGGCGATCTGGCGGGCCGCGGTCGCGATCGACTCGCTGCCGCCGCGCACGGTGCGCACCGTGTCGACGAGCCCGCGCTGCATCCGCGCGAGGCCTTCCAGCAACTGGCCCATCTCGTCGCGCCGGTCGACGACGATCGGCCGGCGCAGGTCGCCCGCGGAGATCGCGTCGAAATGCGCCAGCGCGTCGGCGATCGGGCGTCCGATCGCGCGGCTCAGCGTCAGCCACGACAGCACCGCGGCGCCGATGCCGGCCAGCAGCACGACGATCGACAGCGCGCGCATCGTCTCGAATACCGATTCCGCCCGGTCGAAGCGCGCCTGCGCATCGGTGAACTGGAAGGTGCGCAGCGCTTCGCCGGCCACGGCCAGCTCGTTATAACGCGCCTGGAGCTGCTTCGCGCCCTCGCCGATCCGGTCGTGATCGCCGGCCGCGACCGCACTCCCGAACGCGTCGCAGCTGTCCTGCAGCACCTTGCGCCGGGCGGCGACCTCCTGGGCGAGCCGGTCCTCGTCCGCGCCGCGCGGCAGCGCCAGGTATTTCTGCCACCACGCGTCGGACTGCACGCGCATCGCGCGGCTGCGCTCGACGGCCGCCGCCGAGTCGGGCGTGCCGGCCAGCAGCGCCGCCCGGTCGAGTGCGAGACGCTCGCGCGCGGCGAACATTTCCGAGACCGCCACGTTGACCGCGCTCGGCATCTGGTTCGTGAAAATTTCGCGCGTCGAATCGTTCGAACGCGTCATCCCGTACAGACCGAGCACGCCGGTGATACCCAGCAGTACCGCCAGAAACGCCATCGTCAAACCGATGCGCGCACGAATCGTCAGGTTCCTGAACACCATC
Organism: Burkholderia cenocepacia; assembly: GCF_900446215.1. Lineage (GTDB taxonomy): Bacteria > Pseudomonadota > Gammaproteobacteria > Burkholderiales > Burkholderiaceae > Burkholderia > Burkholderia cenocepacia. The sequence continues at coordinate 35,736 of NZ_UAQZ01000014.1, forward strand.
ATCCATCCTGTGTTGCGTCGTCATGAACGGGCCAGGCCCGTTGGCTCGAAGCATTGCTTCACTCGGTGCATTTACGACCGTGCGGCGCATAACTTGATGGTTTTCGCGTCATTATTTCGAATTATTCGTCTGTTTATTACAGACGACTGAATAATTGACGCAATTCGGGGCGGGATGGTGAAGCGGGCAGGAAAGGCGCGCCGGCACGCGAACGCGTTGCCGGCGGCGCGAGCGGCCGGCTCGTGCGACGAACCGGCCGCGTGTCGGAATTTAGAACCGCGGATCCGACCCTAGTCGGCCAGTTCGGCGCGGGTCGGAATTGACGGCTGCGCGCCCGCGCGCGTGACCGACAGCGCCGCCGCGCGTTGCGCGAAGCGGATGGCCGCGTCGACGTCCGCGCCGGCCGCGAGCCGCGCGGAAAAGCCGCCGATGAAGGTGTCGCCGGCCGCCGTCGTGTCGACGGCCTGCACGACCGGCGCCGGATAATGCCGCGCGGCGCCGTCGGCCGTCAGCGCGAGCACGCCGCGCGCGCCGAGCGTGACCAGCACGTTGCGCGCGCCGCCGGCTTGCAGCGCCCGCGCGGCGGCCTCGGCCTCCGCCGGATCGCGCACCGGCAGCCCGGTCAGCGCGGCCGCCTCGACCTCGTTCGGGATCAGGTAGTCGACGAGCGGCAGCCAGCCCTCCGGCAACGGCGCGACGGCCGGAGCCGGATTGAGCACCACCGTGCGGCCGAGCCGGCGCCCGGCCGACAGTGCCGCGAACACCGCGTCCGGCGGCGTCTCGAGCTGGCAGATCAGCACGTCGGCCGCCGCCAGCGCGGCTTCGTGCCGCGTGATCGTGTCGGTCGTGACCTCGCCGTTGCCGCCCGCGACGATCACGATCGCGTTCTGGCTCGCGTCGTCGACGACGATCAGCGCGACGCCGGTCGACGCCGACACGCTGGTCGCGAGCCCGATGCAGTCGATTCCCTCGGCCTCCAGGCCCGCGCGCAGTGCCGCGCCGTGCGCATCCGCGCCGACGCAGCCGATCATCGTGACCTGCGCGCCCAGCCGGGCCGCGGCGACGGCCTGGTTGCCGCCCTTGCCGCCCGCCGCCTGCGCGAACGCATGCCCGGCGAGCGTTTCGCCCGGCAGCGGCAGCCGCGGCGCCCGCACGACGAGATCCATGTTGAGGCTGCCGACCACCGTCACGCGGCCGGCGCCCGGTGCGTTCGCCGTCATGCGCGACCGCCCGGTGCGGCCGGCTCGCGGTAGACCGCCGTCGATTCGCGCAGCACGAGGCGCGGCGACACGACGCGACGGCGGCTCGGCACGGCGGTCGAACCGCCGCCGATCCGTTCGATCAGCGTCTGCGCGGCCATTTCGCCGAGCGCGCGCACCGACTGGCCGACCGTCGACAGCGCCGGATACGTGTAGCGGGAAAATTCGATGTCGTCGAACCCGATGATCGAACAGTCGTCGGGCACGCGCATCCCGCGCTCGGCCGCCGCGCGCAGCGCGCCGACGCCCATCAGGTCGTTGCCCGCGAAGATCGCGCTCGGCCGCACCGATTCGAACAGCCGCGATGCCGCGTGATAGCCGCCCAGGCACGAGAAATCGCTTTCGGCGATCGCGCCCGGCACGATGTCGACCCCGCGCTCGGCCATCGCACGGATGAAGCCGTGCACGCGCATCGCGCTGACGGCGGTGTCGGTCGGCCCGGTGATGCAGCCGATCTTCGCGTGCCCGAGTTCGAGCAGGTGGCGCGTGGCCAGGTACGCGCCGCGTTCGTGGTCGATCTGCACGAGATCGGCCGCGAGCCCCTCGATGTTGCGGTCGACGACGACGAGCGGCGCGTGCGTGTCGGCGAGCGTCTGCGCGAGCACCGCATCCTCGCCCGCCGACGCGACGATCAGCCCGTCGATGCGCTTTTCCTGCAGCACGCGCAGGTAGTTGCGCTGCTTCACGGGATCGTCGTCCGAATTGCAGAAGAACACGCAATAGCCGTTGGCCGCGCACTGATCCTCGATACCGCGCGCAAGCTCGGCGAAGTACGGATTCGTGCTGTTCGGCACGACGAGGCCGATCGTCGCCGTCGCCCGCGCCTTCAGCGAGCGCGCCACGGCCGACGGCACGTAATTCAGCTCGCGGATCGCGCCCTCGACCTTCGCACGCACATCCGCGGACACCGGCCGCGAATTGTTCACCACGTGCGAGACGGTCGTAAACGACACGCCCGCCATGGCCGCCACATCCTTGATCGTCGCCATTTCCCGTTTCTCTCTGGTCTGTTCTGTCTGTCTTCTACCGCACGCGTGCGCGCCGGCTGCGATACGTATCGAGCACGACCGCCACCACGATCACCGCGCCCGTGATGATCCGTTTGGTCGGCTCGTTCGCACCGATCTGCGCCAGCCCAGCGGCCAGCACGGAGATGATCAACACGCCGAAGAACGTGCTGATCACCGAGCCGCGCCCGCCCATCAGGCTCGTGCCGCCGATCACGACGGCGGCGATCACCTGCAGCTCGAGGCCCGCGCCCGCGTTCGGATCGGCCGCCTCGAGCCGCGAAATCTGGAACAGCGACGCGAGCCCCGCGAGCGCGCCCATCAGTGCGAATACGAGAATTTTATACGGCCGCGGGTTAACCCCCGCAAGTCGCACCGCTTCCTCGTTCGTGCCGATCCCGACCAGATAGCGTCCGAACACGGTGCGCGTGAGCACGAACTGGGCCGCGATCATCACCGCGACCGCGATCAGGAATGCCGGCGAAATGCCCAGCGCGATCGGGTTCGACAGGAAATCGAACGCATCGCCGATATACGCGGTGCGCGAATTCGTCAGCTGGTACGCGAGGCCGCGCGCGGCCTCCAGGACGCCGAGCGACACGATGAACGACGGAATCCGCCAGCCGACCGTGACCGCGCCGGTCAGCGCGCCCGTCGCGGTCGCGACCGCGATCCCGATCAGCGCGGCCGGCAGCGGCCCCCACTGCCATTTCAGCGCGGCGACGCTGACCATCGACGCGGCCAGCGCGAGCACCGAGCCGACCGACAGGTCGATCCCGGCGATGATCAGCACGAAGGTCATTCCGACCGACATCACGACGAGATCGGGAATCTGGTTCGCGATCGTGCTGAACGTGTCGTAGGTCAGGAAATGCGAACTCAGCACCGAGAACAGCGCGATCATCGCGGCCAGCGCGCCGGCCAGCCCGAGATAGTTCGACAGGCCGAGCCGCGTGCCGGACAGCGTGCGCGCACGGCGCCCCGTCACGTCCTGCTGCGCGCCTGCGTCGGTCGGGGATACGGGAGGCTGGGTCATTGCTGTGGTCCTGTCGTCGAAGTGCCCGGAGCGGCGCCGTGCGCCTGCCCCGCGTCCGGATGCTGCATGGCCGCCCCCGGCGTCTCGCGGCCGAAGCCGGCGAACGCCGCGGCCAGCAGCGCATCCTGGGTCCAGTTGCCGCGCTCGAACACGGCGGTCATGCGGCCGGCCGACATCACGCCGATCCGGTCGCAGATCAGCATCAGCTCGCGCAGGTCGCTCGATACGACCACGAGCGCGCGGCCTTCGCGCGCGAGCGCGCCCATCAAAGTGTAGATCTCGAATTTGGCGCCGACGTCGATCCCGCGGGTCGGCTCGTCGAACAGCAGCACGCCCATGTCGCGCGCGAGCCAGCGGCCGATCACGACCTTCTGCTGGTTGCCGCCCGACAGCTCGCCGACCGGCTGCGCCGCCCCGTGCGTGCGGATTCGCAGCGCGTCGATCTGCTGCTCGGCCAGCGCCGTTTCGCGCCCCGAATCGACGATGCCGCCACGCGCGAGCCGGTCGAGCTGGCCGAGCGACACGTTCGCGGTGATCGACTGCGACAGCAGCAGCCCTTCGCCCTTGCGATCCTCGGTGATCAGCGCGATGCCGTGCTTCACCGCGTCGACGGGCGACGCGATCCGCGCCGGCTTCAGCGGCTGGCCGACGGCGATCGTGCCGGCATCCGGCGTATCGGCGCCGTAGATCAGTCGCAGCAGCTCGGTGCGCCCCGCGCCGATCAGCCCCGAGATGCCGAAGATCTCGCCCGCGCGCACCTCGAGCGACACGTCGCGCACGGCCGTCCCGCGCGTGAGGCCCGATACGGCGAGCCGCGGCGCGCCGAAACGACGTTCGCCGAGATCGATGTGTTCGCCGATCTCGCGCCCAACCATCAGCGTGACGAGCCCGTCGGACGTCGTCGCCGCCATGTCGCCCGCATGCACGAGCCGGCCGTCGCGCAGCACCGCGACGCGCTCGGCGACGCGCGCGAGCTCTTCGAGCCGGTGCGAGATGTAGACGATCGCGACGCCGCGCGCCTTCAGCCGGTCGATCTGCTCGAACAGCAGCTCGACTTCGCGCGCGGTCAGCATCGCGGTCGGCTCGTCGAGGATCAGCACGCGACAGTCGCCGATCAGGTTGCGCGCAATCTCGACCATCTGCTGGTGGCCGATGCCGAGCGCGCCGACCGGCGTATCGGGATCGACCGCGTCGAGCCCGACCTGCGCCATCGCGGCGCGGGCGTCGTCGCGCAGCCGCGCGCGGTCGATGATCCCGAAGCGCCGCGGCAGGCGGTTCAGGAACAGGTTTTCGGCGACGGTCAGCGTCGGCAGCAGGTTCAGCTCCTGCATCACCATGCGCACGCCGAGCGCCTCGGCCTGCGTGCGGCTCGCCGGCGCATAGGCCTCGCCGCCGAGTTGCATCGTGCCGGTGGTCGGGTCGACGAGCCCGCCGATGATCTTCGACAGCGTGCTCTTGCCGGCGCCGTTCTCGCCCGTCAGCGCGAGCGCCTGGCCCGCGTCGAGCGTCAGCGTGACGTCGGCGAGCACGGGTTCGGCATAGGTTTTGCCGATGCCGGATACGGACAGCACGGGATGGGCTGAACGGGAGGGTTGGAAGGTCGGTTCCATCGCGATCCTGGTTGCGGCCGCGCGCACGGGGCGCGCGGGTATGACGCTCACAAGTGCATGTGCATGCAGTGGCCGTGATCGCGCTCACACCGGATAACGGCCGCCGCGCCGGATTCTTGAGGGCAGCGGCCGCACCGGGGCGGCGTTACTTCGTCACGAGATCCACCGGCGTCTCGACCACGCCGGACATGTCGGCCTGCTTGCGATGCTCGGCGATCGCCTTGAGCGCCGTGTCGATGCCGAACACGGCCTGCTTCGCCGCGTACTGGTCGGCGGTCGCGAGCACGCGGCCGTCCTTCAGCATCGGCTTGATCGCGTTGATGTTGTCGTAGCCGACCACGAGCACCTTGCCCTGCTTGCCGGCCGCGCGCACGGCCGACACGGCGCCGATCGCCATGTTGTCGTTACCGCACAGCAGCGCCTTCAGGTTCGGGTATTCGTTGAGCATCGCGGCGGCCACCGCATTGCCCTTGTCGATCTCCCATTCGCCCGACTGCACCGACACGACCTTCATCCCGCCCGCCTTCATCGCGTCCTGGAAGCCGGCCGTGCGCTGCTGCGCGTTGGTCGTCGTCGACACGCCTTCGACGATGCCGACCTGGTCGCCCGCCTTCAGCCGCTTCGCGAGGTAGTCGCCGATCTTGCGCGCGCCCTTGCGGTTGTCCGGGCCGACGAACGGCACGTTCAGGTTCTTCGACTTCAGCACGTCGGGGTCGAGCCGGTTGTCGATGTTCACGACGATGATGCCCGCGTCGACGGCCTTCTTCACGACCGGCACGAGCGCCTTCGAATCGGCGGGTGCGATCACGATCGCGTCGACCTTCGAGACGATCATCTGCTCGACGATGCGGATCTGGTTCGCAGTGTCGGTTTCGTCCTTGATGCCGTTGGTGATCAGGTCGAACTGGTTCGCGTTGTGTTTCTGGTATTCCTTCGCGCCCGTTTCCATGGTCAGGAAGAACTCGTTGGCGAGCGACTTCATCACGAGCGCGACCTTCGGCTTGCCCGCCGATTGCGCGTGGACGGCCGGTGCGGCGGCCACCGCGACGGCGGCGAGCGCGGCGGTCAGGAAGCGACGGCGAAAGCGGACATTCATACACATCTCCTGGCGACTGGCCCGAAGGGCCGGATTGTTGTTTGACTGTTGTTTTAATGTGAGCAAACGTTTGCGCCACACTACCCGGGCAATGGCCATCGATGCTGCTGTCGGTACCACGGAATGGAAGCGAGGCAGACGGCCGACTGCCTGGCGCGTGCTGTCGTTGACGCGCCACCGCCGGCGGGAGGCCGGCGGAGTGAAGGCTATGCTGTACCGATTCGCTTCGGCGCGCAACCTGTCTGATCAATATTTAAGGGTTTATTCGGAGCGCGCGAGCGCGCTTCACGACGCGCAAATACGACACTCGCGATGCCGACGGCGGCTCGCCGGAGCGCTTCGCAGGCGGCTGGCCAGCGAGGAAGCGGATCGTTCCGGACAACGCGCTCGCGTCGACGGTCGGCACGAAGCTCGGCCGCATTCGCCGTCGCGACATGTCGTCGACCGTGACGGAACCGCGCGGCGATTCGCACACGCGCGGCCTTGTGAATGAGGACGACTGCCGATCGTGCGTTCCGCGCCGAGGCCCGGCGTTGCAGGTCGTTCTTGTTTTTCTGTTGGTCGGAAACATGGGGCGATCGTCGCCTGGCGCGGGATCGCTCGGCGGGTGCTTCAGCCGTGATGGCGGCCATCGCCTGTCGCGCCCGGCGCCGTATGCGGCACCGCACGCGGGGTGCAAGTCGCGCCATCCGCGGCAACGGCCCGGACGGCGCGCGACGTGCACCGGTCAAACGGCTTCGCGCAACAGCCCGGCGATTTCCGCTTCGTTCAGGTGCGGGGCGAACATTTCGATCAGCCGGTACGCGTACGCACGCAGGAACGCGCCCTTGCGCAGCCCGACCCGCGTCGTGCTCGCCTCGAACAGGTGCTGCGTATCGAGCGCGACGAGCCCCGTGTCGCGCTGCGGATCGTAGGCCATCGCCGCGACCACGCCGATCCCCATCCCGAGTTCGACGTAGGTCTTGATCACGTCCGCATCGATCGCGGTCAGCACCACGTCGGGCACGGCGCCCGCCTGCGTGAACGCCTGGTCGATGTGCGAGCGGCCCGTGAAGTCCTGGTCGTACGTGATGATCGGGTATTCGGCGATCTCCTCGAGCGTCAGGTTCTCGCGGCCGACGAGCGGGTGGCCCTTCGGCACGACGACCGTGTGGTGCCACGAATAGCACGGGAACGTGACGATGTCCGGATAGCGGTCGAGCGCCTCGGTCGAGATGCCGAGATCGGCCTCGCCGTTCAGGATCATCTGCGCGATCTGCTGCGGGCTGCCCTGGCGCAGCGCGAGATGCACCTTCGGGAACACGTCGGTGAACTGCCGGATCACCTTCGGCAGTGCGTAACGCGCCTGCGTGTGCGTCGTCGCGACGACGAGGTGGCCGCTGTCCTGATCGGCAAACTGGCGCGCGACGCGGCGCAGGTTCTCGGCGTCGAGCAGCATCCGCTCGATCAGCTGGTGCACGGCCTTGCCGGGCTCCGTCAGCCCCGTCAGCCGCTTGCCGCGCCGGATGAAGATGTCGACGCCCAGCTCGTCCTCGAGATCCTTGATCTGCTTCGACACGCCCGACTGCGACGTGTACAGCACGTTCGCGACTTCCGTCAGGTTCATGTTCTGGCGCACCGCTTCGCGCACGAACCGCAATTGCTGAAAATTCATGGGTATGCCTCTTAGGCTGTCGTTGTTTGATTGTCGAATCGGAGCGATGCCCGCCCTCTGCCCTGCATTGTCTCGTCAACGCGCGGGAAATACCCGCACGGCGCGCGGCACGGCCGTCGCACCGTCGCCGACCTGCAGCGACAGCGCCCGCCATGCGTCGCGGTCGAGTTCCGCCTCGAGCGCGCCGCCCGCGCGCGCCTCGAGCTCCACGCGCACCGAACCGCCGAGCGGAATCACGCGCCGCACGTCCACCGCGATGCCGTCGCGGTGCCCTTCGCCCGCCGGCCACAGCTGCAGATCGTGCGGCCGCACGTACGCGTGCGCGGGGCCCGCGAAATCGGCGTCGACCTCGATCGGCGCGGCCGCGCCTTCCGCGACGAAGCCGCGCCCGGCAACCGTGCCCGGCAGCCGGTTCGCCGCGCCGAGGAACTCGTACACGAACGCGCTTTGCGGATGATCGTAGACGTCCTGCGGGCTGCCGACCTGCTCGACGTGGCCGCGATTCAGCACGACGATGCGATCGGCCACTTCGAGCGCCTCTTCCTGGTCGTGCGTGACGAAGATCGTCGAGATGTGCAGGTCGTCGTGCAGGCGACGCAGCCAGCCGCGCAGCTCCTTGCGGACCTTCGCGTCGAGCGCGCCGAACGGTTCGTCGAGCAGCAGCACCTTCGGCTCGACCGCGAGCGCGCGGGCGAGCGCGATACGCTGGCGCTGCCCGCCCGACAGCTCGGACGGATAGCGCTGCGCGAGCCAGTCGAGCTGCACGAGCTTGAGCAGCTCGTGCACCTTCTCGCGAATCGCGGCTTCCGACGGCCGCTCGCGGCGCGGCTTCACGCGCAGCCCGAACGCGACGTTCTCGAACACCGTCATGTGGCGGAACAGCGCGTAATGCTGGAACACGAAGCCGACCTGGCGGTCGCGCGCGCCGACCGACGCGACGTCGAGCCCCTGCAGCACGACCTGGCCGGCGTCCGCGTGCTCGAGGCCCGCGATCACGCGCAGCAGCGTGGTCTTGCCGCAGCCGGACGGGCCGAGCAGCGCGACCAGTTCGCCGGGCGGAAAGTCGAGCGACACGTTGTCGAGCGCCGTGAAATCGCCGAAGCGCTTCTGAAGGTTACGGACGGTGATACCCATTCTGGTTGCCTCTTTACGATTTCGACGAAACGGCGGCGACAGGGCCGGCATGTGCGGGAACGGCGTCGTGCGTGTCGGCCAGTTCGGCGGCGAGGTGACGCTCAGCGAGCAGCTTCAGCGCGAGCGTGACGAGCGCGAGCAGCGCCAGCACCGACGCCACCGCGAACGCCGCCGCGAAGTTGTATTCGTTGTACAGGATTTCGACGTGCAGCGGCATCGTGTCCGTCACGCCGCGGATGTGGCCCGACACGACCGACACCGCGCCGAACTCGCCCATCGCGCGCGCATTGCACAGGATCACGCCGTACAGCAGGCCCCACTTCACGTTCGGCAGCGTCACGCGGCGAAAGATCTGCCAGCCCGACGCGCCTAGCACGCGCGCGGCCTCTTCCTCGTCGGTGCCTTGCGCCTGCATCAGCGGAATCAGCTCGCGCGCGACGAACGGGAACGTGACGAAGATCGTCGCGAGCACGATGCCCGGCACCGCGAAGATGATCTGCACGTCGTGCCCCTGCAGCCACGGCCCGAGCCAGCCCTGCGCGCCGAACAGCAGCACGTACACGAGGCCCGAGATCACCGGCGACACCGAGAACGGCAGGTCGATCAGCGTCGTCAGCAGCGCCTTGCCGCGGAATTCGAACTTCGCGATCGCCCACGATGCGCACACGCCGAACACGAGGTTCAGCGGCACCGCGATCACGGCGACGGTCAGCGTCAGTTTGATCGCCGACCATGCATCGGGATCGGCCAGCGATTCGAAATAGAAGCCGACGCCCTTGCGCAGCGCCTCGACGAACACCGCGGCGAGCGGCACGACGAGGAAGAACGCGAGGAACGCCAGCGCGATGCCCGTGAGCAGCCAGCGCACGACGCGCGACTCGCTGACGGGATCGAGCCGCTTCGCGGCACGCGCGGCGGGTGACGGGGTTTTCAGCACGACGGTGGCCTCCTGGCTCATTGCTGGCCTCCTGCTGCGACGGCGGCGACAGCGGCGGGCGCCGGGCCGCTCGCGCCCTTGCTCGTCCGGCGCTGCAGATACCACTGCAGCGTGTTGATCAGCAGCAGCATCAGGAACGACACGACCAGCATCACGACCGCCAGCGCGGTCGCGCCCGCGTAGTCGTACTGCTCGAGCTTCGTGATGATCAGCAGCGACGTGATCTCGGATTTCATCGGCACGTTGCCGGCGATGAAGATCACCGAGCCGTATTCGCCCAGCGCACGCGCGAACGCGAGCGCGAAACCGGTGAGCAGCGCCGGCAGCACGGCCGGCAGCACGACGCGGCGGAACGTCAGCCAGCGCGACGCACCGAGGCACGCGGCGGCCTCTTCCTGCTCGCGCTCGAAATCCTCGAGCACCGGCTGCACGGTGCGCACGACGAACGGCAGCCCGATGAAGGTCAGCGCGACCAGCACGCCGGCCGGCGTGAACGCGATCTTGATGCCGAGCAGCGCCAGATACTGGCCGACCCAGCCGTTGGTCGCGTAGACGGCCGCGAGCGAGATGCCGGCCACCGAGGTCGGCAGCGCGAACGGCAGGTCGACGATCGCGTCGACGAGGCGCTTGAACGGGAACGTGTAGCGCACCAGCACCCACGCGACGAGGAAGCCGAACACGGCGTTGATCAGCGCGCCGCCGAGCGCGGCCGAGAACGTCAGCCGGTACGACGCGAGCACGCGCGGCGACGTGACGGCGGTGACGAACTGGTCCCACGACAGCGTCGCGGTCTTCAGGAACGTGGCGGCGAGCGGAATCAGCACCACGAGGCTCAAATAGGCCACCGTGATGCCGAGTGTCACGCCGAAACCGGGCAGCGCGCTCGGCTTGCGAAAGGTGTACGTCGTCATCGGATGCTCTTGCTGGGTCGATGCTGCTCACGGGTCCGACGCAAACGCCGGCGCAGTGAATCGCGCCGGCGGGCCGTCGGGGATGCGGCGCGCTGTCGTGGCGCGCCGCTTGTCGTTATGGCGTTACTGCGGCTTGTAGATCGAGTCGAACACGCCGCCGTCCGCGAAATGCGTCTTCTGCGCATTCGTCCAGCCGCCGAACGTGTCGTCGACCGTGTACAGCTTCAGCTTCGGAAACTGCTTGGTCAGCTCCGCCGACACGTTCTTCGAACGCGGCCGGTAGTAGTTGCGCGCGGCGATTTCCTGGCCCTGCGGGCTGTACAGGAAATTCAGGTAGGCCTCGGCCAGCTTGCGCGTGCCTTTCTTGTCGACCACCTTGTCGACCACCGCGACGGGCGGCTCGGCCAGGATGCTCACCGACGGCACGACGATCTCGAACTTGTCGGTGCCGAATTCCTTGACCGACAGGAACGCCTCGTTTTCCCATGCGATCAGCACGTCGCCGATCCCGCGCTGCACGAAGCTCGTCGTCGCGCCCCGCGCGCCCGAATCGAGCACGCCTGCGTTCTTGTAGAGCTTCGTGACGAATTCCTTCGCCGTCTGCTCGTTGCCGCCCGGCTTGTGCAGCGCGTATGCCCAGGCGGCCAGGTAGTTCCAGCGCGCGCCGCCCGACGTCTTCGGGTTCGGCGTGACGATCGAGATGCCCGGCTTGGTCAGGTCGTCCCAGTCCTTGATCCCCTTCGGATTACCCTTGCGCACCAGGAACACGATCGTCGACGTGTACGGCGACGCGTTGTCGGGCAGGCGCTTCTGCCAATCTTTGGCCACGAGCCCCTTGTTCGCGAGCGCGTCGATGTCGTAGGCGAGCGCCAGCGTGACGACGTCGGCCTGCAGGCCATCGAGCACCGAGCGCGCCTGCGCGCCCGACCCGCCGTGCGACTGCTTGAAATTGACCGTTTCGCCCGTCTTCGCCTTCCACTCCTTGCCGAACGCCTGGTTGAAATCCTGATACAGCTCGCGCGTCGGGTCGTACGACACGTTCAGGAAAGTCGTATCGGCCTGGGCATGCGTCACGACGCCCAGCACCGCCGCCGCGCCCAGCGCGAGTGTTGCGATCAGGCGGCCCACTCCGCCCACCAGCCCCGTGTTGCGCTTCGCCATCCTTGGTTCTCCAGTGTTGTCGGTATTGCGATGTCGGGCCAGTCTATCGAACGGGTTACATGATTAAAAATAATCGTTCCTCATTTTTTAATACTCAAAAGTGCTAACGCAGACGGGATGGACGGTTGCGGCGGATAAACCGGCGTCCGGGCGTCGCGAAATCGCGCCGGAACCGGCGCGATCGCGTCGAACCTCAAGTAACACTTGAAATTCACCAGGTACTGTATAAAAATACAGCTCACTGTCTATCCATACAGTTGAGCCATGACCAAACTCACCGCCCGTCAGCAGCAAGTGTTCGACTTGATCCGTCGCGCGATCGAGCGCTCCGGATTCCCGCCCACCCGCGCCGAGATCGCGGCCGAACTGGGCTTCAGCTCGCCGAACGCGGCCGAGGAGCACCTGCGCGCGCTGGCGCGCAAGGGCGTGATCGAGCTGGCCGCCGGTGCGTCGCGCGGCATCCGGCTGCTCGGCGTCGACGACGCCCCGCACCAGTTCACGCTGCCGCACGCCGCGCTGATGCAACTGTCGCTGCCGCTCGTCGGCCGCGTCGCGGCCGGTAGCCCGATCCTCGCGCAGGAGCACATCTCGCAGCACTACGCGTGCGATCCCGCGCTGTTCACCAGCAAGCCCGACTACCTGCTGAAGGTGCGCGGCCTGTCGATGCGCGACGCCGGCATTCTCGACGGCGACCTCCTCGCCGTGCAGAAGCGCACGGAAGCGAAGGACGGCCAGATCATCGTCGCGCGTCTGGGCGACGACGTCACGGTCAAGCGCCTGATGCGCCGGCCCGGCGGCCTCGAGCTGATCGCGGAGAACCCGGATTACGAAAACATCTTCGTCAAGGCCGGCAGCGCGGATTTCGCGCTGGAAGGCATCGCCGTCGGGCTGATTCGCTCGGGCGAACTCTGACATTCCGTCTCGCTCAGGAGAACATCATGGAACGCCTTGCCCGCCTGCTGCCTTTCCGTCAATTCGGTCGCCTGCGTCATCTGCGCGGCCGCACGCCCTGCGCACCGCTGTCCGCGGCGGCGCCTGTGCATGAAGAAGTCGCAGTCGAACGGCAGGCGTCCCTGCTGCCGTCAGCGCTGCCCGCGTTCGCGCGGGTATCGCTGAACGCCGGTCTGAATCACGCGGAACCCGCACGCCGCGCGCCGGTGCGCGTCTATCACGGCCGGTCGCGCTTGATCATGGTCGGCACGATCGATGCCGTCTGCCGAATGATCGATCGCTGCATCGCAGAGGAACGATCGGCCACGCCGGGCGGTCTCTGATTGCGGAACCTTCCCGCACCGGAGGCAACGTGACCGAATCGCCGCGCCGCACAGGGCGACTCAAGCCCCTACTGATCGTCGCGCTGATCGTCGCCGTCATTGCGGCGCTCGGCTATGCGTACGCGTCGCCGTATGTCGCGCTCGGTCGCCTGAAATCGGCGATCGATGCGCGCGATGCGCAGGCGATCAGCGAGTATGTCGACTTTCCATCGCTGCGCATCAGCCTGAAGCAGCAGGTCACGGAAGAGTTGATGCGCCGGATCGACGCAGTGAAGAAGAACAACCCGTTCGCGGTGATCGGCGCGCTGATCGGGTCCGCGTTGATCGGTCCTCTGGTCGATGCGTACGCGACGCCGGAAGGCGTTGCCGCGCTGATGAGCGGAATGCCGCCGCGCGGCAATCCGGGCGAGCGTCCGCCTGAGTGGTCGAATCAGCCGCCGGCAGGCAATGCCCCCGGCACCACGCCTGCCGCACCGCCCGCCAATCCGGCGCCGGCAAGTGCGGGGGTATCGGGCAGCAACGCGGTCGCTTCGGCGGCATCGTCGCCGGCGCCCGCACCTGCCGCACCGGCCAGCCCGAGCGAAGCCACGCAAGCGCCGCACCAGCAGCAAACCAGCGCGGGCTACCGAAATATCGATGAATTCGTCGTGACGTATCAGCGCAGTGCCGACGGCACACGCTATGCGGCGATCTTTCACCGCTTCGGGCTGTTCTCGTGGAAATTGTCCGGGATCGACCTGCATGCTTAGCAGGCCACTCTGGACGCCTGCCGTGCTGATGCAGCGCGGTGCGTGACCGGCACGCATCGCCGGTCACGCAGTCGTCCAGTCTTTAGATCATTTGCCGTTCGCCGTGGCCGCCTCACGCTCGCGCGCGATTTCGGCCTTCTGCTCTTCCGCCGACGAACACGCCACCAGGATGCTGCAGTTCACGCGATCGAGCAGTTGCGTATTGCCCGACCCCATCCACCATCTCGACAATCCGCTGCGGCACCGGTGGCCGACGACGACGAGGTCGACTTTCAGCTCCGACGCGAGATTCGCGATTTCGTCGATCGGATACCCGAACGCGAAATGGCCTTCGGCCTGTACGCCGCGCTCACGCAGCCAGTTCACGCCTTCCTGCAGGATTTCGCGCGCGGTTTCCTCGAAGCGGCCGCATGCGACATCGGTCAGCAAACCTGCACTTTGCGCAATGCTCGAACGCATGTCGACGACCGACAGCAAATGCGTTTCGGCCTTCAGGTCCATTGCGAGATTGGCCCCGCAGCGCAGTGCCTTGCGCCCTTCGAGCGTGCCGTCGTAACACAGCAAAATCTTGTTGTAGCTAGCCATGAGACCTCCCTATCGCGACAACGAGCCTACGCATTCATCATGGTGCGCCGCAATTCAGGACGCAAGGGATGGAAAACGCTGATTCGCCCCGCGCGGCGCGTGCGCGATGATGCGGTGCACGATCGGTGCGCGCTTGCATCGCACCGGGCAGGCATGCCCTGAAGCGATGCAGCCGATGCACTAGAATGGCCCGTTCATACTCCAGCGGGCCACCGTACGCTGGCGTCGTGCGCTTCGGTCATGCCCATGTGACACGCATCCGTCCGATCCGTTCGCAAACCGGCCACGCTCGGGCAACGGAACGCGCCCGCTTACAACGACAACCTGCCCATGTCCGTCGCACCGATCGATTTCCGCAACGTCGAAAAGCGCTATGGCGACAAGCTGGTCGTCAACGGTCTGTCCTTCAACGTGAAGGCCGGCGAATGCTATGGCCTGCTCGGGCCGAACGGCGCCGGCAAGACCACGACGCTGAAGATGCTGCTCGGCCTCGCGCACCCCGATGCCGGCACCATTTCGCTATGCGGCGAACCGGTTCCATCGCGGGCGCGACATGCACGCCAGCGGGTCGGCGTCGTCCCGCAGTTCGACAATCTCGACCCCGACTTCACCGTACGCGAGAACCTGCTCGTCTTCAGCCGCTATTTCGGGATGTCGGCGCACGCCGCACGCACGCTCGTGCCGCCGCTGCTCGAATTCGCGAAGCTGGAAAACAAGGCCGACGCGAAGGTCGGCGAGCTGTCGGGCGGCATGAAGCGCCGCCTCACGCTCGCCCGTGCGCTCGTCAACGATCCCGACGTGCTGGTGCTCGACGAGCCGACGACGGGCCTCGATCCGCAGGCGCGGCACCTGATGTGGGAGCGGCTGCGTTCGCTGCTTGCGCGCGGCAAGACGATCCTGATCACCACGCACTTCATGGAAGAAGCCGAGCGGCTGTGCGATCGGCTGTGCGTGATCGAGGAAGGCCGCAAGATCGCCGAAGGCGCGCCGCATGCGCTGATCGAATCGGAGATCGGCTGCGACGTGATCGAGATCTACGGGCCCGATCCGGCCGCGCTGCGCGACGAGTTGTCGGCGTTCGCGAAGCACACGGAGATCAGCGGCGAGACGCTGTTCTGCTATGTGAGCGACCCCGAACCGCTCAGCGCGCGCCTGAAGGGCCGCGCGGGGTTGCGCTATCTGCATCGGCCGGCCAATCTGGAAGATGTGTTCCTGCGGCTCACGGGCCGCGAAATGCAGGACTGATCGACCATGGACGTCCGCAACTATTCCGCCACCACGCCATCGGCCCCGCCGCGCGAGTCGCGCTTCGCGATCGCGATGCCCGCGAACGCGAGCAACTGGATCGCCGTCTGGCGGCGCAACTATCTCGTGTGGCGCAAGCTCGCGCTCGCGTCGATGTTCGGCAATCTCGCCGATCCGATGATCTACCTGTTCGGGCTGGGTTTCGGACTCGGCCTGATGCTCGGCCATGTCGACGGCGTGTCGTATATCGCGTTCCTCGCGGCCGGCACGGTCGGGTCGAGCGTGATGATGTCCGCGAGCTTCGAGTCGATGTATTCGGGTTTCTCGCGGATGCACGTGCAGCGCACGTGGGAAGCGATCATGCACACGCCGCTCGCGCTCGGCGACATCGTGCTCGGCGAGATCGTGTGGGCGGCCAGCAAGGCGATGCTGTCAGGGGGCGCGATCATGCTGGTCGCGGGCGGGCTCGGCTACGCGCAGTTTCCGTCGATGCTCGCGGTGCTGCCCGTGATCGCGCTGGCCGGCCTCGCGTTCGCCAGCATCGCGATGATCGTCACGGCGCTCGCGCCGTCCTACGATTTCTTCATGTTCTATCAGACGCTCGCGCTGACGCCGATGCTGCTGCTGTCCGGCGTGTTTTTCCCGATCACGCAGTTGCCGCCGATCGCGCAGCACGCGGCGCGGGCGCTACCGCTCGCGAATGCGGTCGAGCTGATCCGGCCCGCGATGCTCGGCCGGCCGGCGACCGACATCGCGCTGCACGTCGCGGTGCTCGCCGGCTACGCGGTCGGCGGATTCCTGCTGTCCGCGTGGCTGTTCCGGCGGCGGATGATGCGCTGACGGCCGGCGCACCGGGCGCCGGCTTCATGCGACGACGTTACTCGTCGTCGTCGCTCCACGGAATTTCGACGTCGGTCAGGAACGCGACGGTCGCGAGCGGGCCGCCTTCCTGGCGGCCGAGCTTGCCGTCCGCGCGATGCCATTCGACGCGGAACTGCGTACCCGGATCGTCGGCCACCAGATACACGGTGCGCAGTTCTTCCTTGTCGGCTTCGTCCACCGGACCGTCGAACGACACCAGCATCTTCTGCGGCCACAGGCCGTTGACCGGATCGTAGATGCGATCGCCTTGCGGAATGTCGATGCTGGCCTCGACACCGATCGTTGCGGAGGCCTCGATGATCATCGTGCCGAGCGCTTGCAGCACGGCAGTCGCCCGCGCGGAATTGGCCTGGCGGATCGCGAGATCGCCGCGCGTCAGCGCCTTTTCGAGTCGAGGATGAATCTTCGGTTGGGTCATGCGTTTTCCTGTTTGCTTCTTGTAAAGGGCGCCGCACGCGTGAAGCGGCGGCGCCGGATGAATACGACGACGGCGCGCGACTGGCGCGCCGTTTGCGTGCGTCAGAACCCGAACGCGATCGCGAGCAAGCCGCTCGCGATCCCGAACACGACGACGAGCGTCGCGACGATCGCCAGCATGGTCGGCTTGAACGAACGCGCGAGCATCGCGAGCGACGGCACGCTGATCGGCGGCAGCGTCATCAGCAGCGCGGCGGCCGGACCGACGCCCATGCCGAGCGACAGCATCGCCTGGATGATCGGCACCTCGCCGGCCGTCGGAATCACGAACAGCATGCCCGCGACCGCGAATGCGACGATCCAGCCGAGATGATTGCCGATGTCCGGGCCGATATGCGGAAACAGCCACGCGCGCGCGGCGCCGAGCAGCAGCACGAGCACGATGTATTCGGGCACGAGCCGCACGGCCATGCGCGCGAGCAGTTTCATCCAGCGGACGAACGGATTGCCGGCCGCGGCCTGTTCGGCAGCCAGCGCGGCGAGCTGGGCATCGTCGATATTGCGGTCTTCAGGACGCGCGATGCGGTTCAGCAGGTAGCCGATCCCGAACACCATCGCGATGCCGAGCACGAGGCGCAGCGCGCTCCAGTGCCAGCCGAGCACGAAGCCCATGAACACCAGCGCGGCCGGGTTCAGCACTGTGTTGCCGAGCCAGAATGCGACCGCGCCGCCCGGCGATGCATGACGCGCCCGCAGCCCCGCGACGACCGGCGCCGCGCAGCACGTGCACATCATCCCCGGCAGCGACAGCAGCCCGCCCGCGGCGACACTGCCGAACCCGGTGCGGCCGAGCACGCGCGCCACCCAATGCGCGGGCAGCAGCGCCTGCACGGCCGAGCCGAGCAGCAGGCCGAGCACCATCGCCTGCCAGATCGCCTTGCCGTATGCCCACGCGTAGTCGAGCGCCGCCTTCAGCGACGGCTCGGGGGCCGCCGCCGACGTACCCATCAGGATCGACTGGCCGATCGAATGGTGCTCGGCGGCAACGAACGCCTTGTTGTAGTACGGGAACCATTTCACATAGAAGAGCCCCGCGACCGCGATCAGCAGGAAGGTCATCCAGCCGAGGGCGGGACTGGGTTGGGTGCGTGTGGTCGTCATCGTGTGGTGAACGTCGATTGGTCTTTGTCGGTTTCGGATGTCGCGCCGCCAGCAAGCGCGGCCGATGCCGGCAACCCGGCGCGCGCGAGTTCGGCCAGCAGCATGCGCGCCTGATCGCGCACGTCGGCCGCGTTGGGCCGGAACGTGAACGTCAGCGCCCGGTTCGGCTTGTCGTACGTCGCACGGTAAGTGCGCGCGTAGGCGGGATCGTAATGCTTGTCGATCAGCTCGGTGAACAAATCGGCCCGCGCGCCGGCATCGATCAGCCCCTTCCAGCGCGTCACCTCTTCGCGGCTGTGCAGCCCGATCAGCCGATGAAGCTGCGCCTTGAACGCGTCCGGTTCGTCGAACAGGTGCGCGTAATCGTCCAGCAGGAACGCGATCCGCTCGTCGTGGGCCGCTTCGACCTGCACCCACGGGCCCGCATGAAACGCTTCGATCAGCGCGATCGGCAACTGCACGAGCCCGATCCGGCGGCTTTCCGACTCGACGAACACCGGCCATTGAGGGTCGAAACGC
Organism: Burkholderia cenocepacia; assembly: GCF_900446215.1. Taxonomy (GTDB): domain Bacteria; phylum Pseudomonadota; class Gammaproteobacteria; order Burkholderiales; family Burkholderiaceae; genus Burkholderia; species Burkholderia cenocepacia. The sequence continues at coordinate 54,373 of NZ_UAQZ01000014.1, forward strand.
CCGAGCGTCTCGACGAGCCCCGAATCGAACCCTTTCTGCGCCGGCTGCGGCTTGCCCGGTAGCGCGCCGAGCAGCGAACCGCGATGGCACGCGAGCGCTTCCAGGTCGAGCGTCTGCGCGCCGACGTCGCGCAGCGCGTTCAGCAGGCGCGTCTTGCCGCACCCCGTGTGGCCGACCAGCGCGATGTAGCGAAAGCGCGTCGGCAGCGACGCGAGGGTCGCGCACACCGACTGGCGGTACGCCTTGTAGCCGCCGTCGAGCTGGCGCGCCTTCCAGCCGATCAGGTTGAACCAGGTCGTCATCGAACCCGAGCGCTTGCCGCCGCGCCAGCAGTAGATCAGCGGCCGCCAGTTGCGCGGCCGGTCGGCGAAGGTCGTGTCGAGATGGCGCGCGATGTTGCGCGCGACGATCGCCGCGCCGACGCGCGTCGCCTCGTACGGCGACACCTGGCGGTACATCGTGCCGACGAGCACGCGCTCTTCGTTGCTGAGCACGGGCGCGTTCAGCGCGCCGGGAATATGGTCCTCGGCGAACTCGAGCGGCGTGCGCACGTCGATGATCTCGTCGAACTCGCCGGCGCGATCGAGGGTGACAATCAGGTTCTTCAATTTGGCGTCGAACAGGGGCGATGCGGCTCGTGGAGCCGCATGGGCACGGAAGGCGGATTGACGATTATCTCACGGGCCGGCGTCCCGGGCCGCGCGCGGTAGTCCGCGGCGGCGAGGCGGCCTGCATCGCGTCGATCAGGTGGTCGCGAAATGCACGCACCGACGCGGGCAGATCGCGCCCCGCCATCGTCTGTACCTGGATGCTGCGTTCGCGCAGTTGCGGGTTCGTCACGGGCACGACGACGAAGCCGTCCGCATCGGAGCGATCGCGCACCGACAGCAGCCCCGTGAACATCACCGCGCCCGTGCGCCGTGCGTAGCCGTACATCGCCGCGGTATTGTTGCTCGTCAGTTCGGGCTCGAGCAGCAGCCCGTCGAGCGCGCACGCGATGTCGATCAGCTGGCGCACCGTCGTGCCGGCCTCGGGCAGCACGTGCGCGTGGCGCGCGACATCGGCGAGCGACACCGCGTCGCGCGTCGCGAGCGGATGATCGTGCCGGACCAGCGCAAAGACGGGCGCGCGCTCCGTGTGGTCGACACGCACGCCCTTCTCCGGCGCGAGGCTGAAGGTCAACGCGATGTCCGCGTCGCCGTCGCGCACGCGCCGCGTCGCATCCGCCGGCGACACGACCCACACGGTGAAATCGACGCCCGGGTGGCGCGCCTTGAAGCTCGCGAGCACGCCGGGCAGGAAGTCGATCGCGAACCCTTCCGAGCATGCGATCTTCAGCAGGCTGCCGTGCAGCGCGTCGAGCCCGCCGATGTCCTTCATCACGTGCTCGGCCTCCAGCAAGCTGCGCTGCGCGAACGCCAGCAGCCGCTCGCCCGCTTCCGACAGCGTCATCCCGCGCGGCCGCCGCTCGAACAGCGGCGCGCCGAGCTCGCTCTCCAGCTTCGCGATCTGGCGGCTGATCGCCGACACGGCCACGTGCAGCCGCGCGGACGCGTCGCTGATCGAGCCGGTACGCGCCACCTCGACGAAATACCGCAACGCCAGCCCATGCAGGAAAGCCGCCATCGTTCTGTCTCCGCGCCGCATCCGGCCGCGCTGCTTTGCCTTTTCGGCAAAGAAAGGTTCGAAATTCGATCATTGTGACAAAAAACCGGGCTTTCTAGAATCGATCGCACTTCACGTTGCGTGCACGGCCCGCGCGCAGCGGAACCACACGGGAGACACGCTTTGAGCCGTACCGCCGCCATCCAGCACGCGCTGAACCAGTTCGAATCCGGTGCGTTCTTCGCAATCCTGAGCCGCCGCGTCGGCCTGCGCACCGAAAGCCAGGAAAGCGGCGGCCACGCCGCGCTGCGCGCCTATCTGACCGACGAGATCGCGCCCGAGGCCGCCCGCCTCGGTTTCACGTCGCGGATCGTCGACAACCCCGTCGACGGCGGCGGCCCGTTCCTGCTCGCGTCGCGCCACGAAGACGACGCGCTGCCGACCGTGCTGATCTACGGCCACGGCGATGTCGTGCGCGGCTACGACGCGCAGTGGCGCGCGCCGCTGTCGCCGTGGACGCTCACGGCCGACGGCGACCGCTGGTACGGCCGCGGCAGCGCCGACAACAAGGGCCAGCACACGATCAACCTGGCCGCGCTGGCGAGCGTGCTCGATGCGCGCGGCGGCCGGCTCGGCTTCAACGCGAAGCTGCTGATCGAGATGGGCGAGGAAACCGGGTCGCCGGGCCTCGACGCGCTGTGCCGCCAGGAGCGCGACGCGCTCGCGGCCGACGTGCTGATCGCCTCCGACGGCCCGCGCATCGCCGCCGCGCGCCCGACGGTATTCCTCGGCTCGCGCGGCTCGGTCAATTTCACGCTGAGCCTGCGCGCCCGCGACGGTGCGCATCACTCCGGCAACTGGGGCGGACTGCTGCGCAACCCGGCGATCGTGCTCGCGCATGCGCTCGCGAGCCTCGTCGACGCGCGCGGCGCGATTCGCGTCGCGGGGCTGCGCCCGCCGCCGATCCCGGCCGCCGTGCGCGACGCGCTCGCCGATCTTGCGGTCGGCGGCGGCCCCGGCGACCCGGCGCTCGACGCCGATTGGGGCGAGCCCGGCCTGTCCGCGGCCGAACGCGTGTTCGGCTGGAACACGTTCGAGATCCTCGCGTTCAAGGCCGGCAATCCGGAGCATCCCGTCAACGCGATCCCGCCCGCCGCGTATGCGCACTGCCAGTTGCGCTTCGTCGTCGGCACCGACTGGAAGGCGCTGCATGCGCACTTGCGCGCGCACCTCGATGCGCACGGCTTCGCCGACGTCGAGATCGACGTCGAACGCGGCGCACCGGCGACACGCGTGCCGCCGGACGATCCGTGGGTGCGCTGGGCCGTCGCGTCGCTCGCGCGCACGACCGGCAAGAAGCCCGCGATCCTGCCGAATCTGGGCGGCACGCTGCCGAACGAGGTGTTTGCGGACACGCTCGGGCTGCCGACGCTGTGGGTGCCGCACTCGTACCCGGCGTGCTCGCAGCACGCGCCCGACGAGCATCTGCTCGCGAGCGTCGTCAGCGAGGGGCTGCAGATGATGGCCGGCCTCTTCTGGGATCTCGGCGACGACGCGCCGCCCGTTCGCCGCGCGGCATCCGCCGCGGCCGGCGCCGCCCTGTAACGCGCTTCGCCCCTTTCACGGGACCTGCACACACGATGAATACGACCACCCTGACCTCGCAGGACGCCGCGCGCCCCGGCGCCGCGAAGATCCGGCGCATCATCTTCGCGGCGTCGATCGGCAACGCACTCGAATGGTTCGACCTGATCGTCTACGGCTTCTTCGCGGTGACGATCGCCAAGCTGTTCTTCCCCGCCACGAGCGAAGCGACGTCGCTGATGCTGACGCTCGGCACGTTCGGGCTGTCCTATCTGATCCGGCCGATCGGCGGCTTCGTGCTCGGCGCGTACGCGGACCGCGCGGGCCGCAAGGCGTCGCTGCTGCTGTCGATCGCGATGATGATGGCCGGCACGCTGCTGATCGCGCTGATGCCGACCTATGCATCGATCGGCATTCTCGCGCCGCTCGGGATCATGCTGTCGCGGCTGATGCAGGGCTTTTCCGCCGGCGGCGAATTCGCGAGTTCGACCGCGTTTCTCGTCGAGCACGCGCCGCAGCGGCGCGGCTTCATGTCGAGCTGGCAGTTCGCGAGCCAGGGCCTCGCGACGCTGCTCGCGTCGGGCTTCGGCGCGCTGCTGACGGCCACGCTGACCTCCGCGCAACTCGAAAGCTGGGGCTGGCGCGTGCCGTTCCTGTTCGGCCTCGCGATCGGCCCGGTCGGGCTGTACATCCGCCGCTACGTCGACGAAGGCGTCGAGTTCAAGACGCAGGCGCGCTCCGAAGCGCCGGTGCGCGAACTGTTCGCGGACCAGAAGCTGCGGCTGCTGCTGTCGGTCGGCGCGCTGGTGATCTCGACCGCGATCAACTACATGATCCTGTACATGCCGACCTACGCGATCAAGCAGCTCGGACTGCCTGCGTCGACCGGCTTCGCGGCGACGCTCGCGACGGGCTTCGTGCTGACGCTCGTCACGCCGGTCGTCGGCCATCTGTCCGACCGCACCGGGCGGATCCGCATGATGGCGGTCGCGGCCGTGCTGATGCTCGTCACCGTATGGCCGACGTTCGCGTGGCTCACGCGCCACGCGTCGTTCGCGACGATGCTCGCCGCACTCGTCTGGATCGGCGCGCTGAAGGCGATGTACTGCGGCGCGCTGCCGGCGCTGATGGCCGAACTGTTCCCGGCGCAGACGCGTGCCACCGGCCTCGCGGTCAGCTACAACACCGGCGTCACGCTGTTCGGCGGCTTCGCGCCGTTCGTCATCACCTGGCTGATCAGCACGACCGGCAACCGGCTGTCGCCGGCGCTCTATCTGATGGGATGCGCGCTGCTGAGCCTCGCCGCGCTGTTCGTCGCGCGCACCCGGCTGAAGATGCGCTGACGCGGAAAACGACGGCGCAGCGGTGCGCCACCGACGCGGCCCGCCGCGGCATCGCTGCCGCGCGGGCCGCGCGCCGTTTACGGCGCCGGGTTCGGCTGCCGTTCGTGCAATGCGTCGATCTCGGCGAGGACCTCGTCGGACAGCGTCACGTCGATGCTGCCGATGTTTTCCTTCAACTGCTCGAGCGACGTCGCGCCGACCAGGTTGCTGCGCACGAACGGACGGCTGTTGACGAACGCGAGCGCCAGTTGCGCGGGCGACAACCCGTGACGCTGCGCGAGCGCGACGTAACGCGACGTCGCCTCGACGGCCTGCGGCTTGCTGTAGCGCTGGAAACGCTCGAACAGCGTGATGCGCGCGCCGGCCGGACGCGCGCCGTTCTCGTACTTGCCGGACAGCCAGCCGAACGCGAGCGGCGAATACGCGAGCAGGCCGACGCCGTCGCGATGCGTGAATTCCGACAGCCCGTTCTCGAACGTGCGGTTCAGCAGGCTGTACGGATTCTGGATGCTCGCGATGCGCGGCAACCCGAGCCGCTCGGCCGCGCGCAGGAACTGCGCGACACCCCACGGCGTTTCGTTCGACACGCCGATCGCGCGCACCTTGCCGGCCTTCACGAATTCCGCGAGCACGCCGAGCGTTTCCTCGATCGGCACCGTGTACGCGTCGTCGACCCACGGATACGCGGGACGGCCGAACGTGGTCGTGCTGCGATCGGGCCAATGCAGCTGGTAGAGATCGACGTAGTCGGTCTGCAGGCGCTTGAGGCTGCCGTCGAGCGCTTCGGTGAGGTTCTTGCGGTCGAACTGGTTGCCCTCGCCGCGAATATGGCGCGGATTGTGCGGCTGCCGCGCCGGCCCGGCGATCTTCGTCGCGAGCACGATACGGTCGCGCTGCGCGCGATGCTGCGCGATCCAGGTGCCGATGTATTGCTCGGTGCGGCCCTGCGTGTCGGGCTTCGGCGGCACCGGATACATCTCCGCGGCGTCGATCAGCGTCACGCCCTGCCCGAGCGCGTAGTCGATCTGCTCGTGCGCGTCGCGCTCCGAATTCTGCTCCCCCCACGTCATCGTGCCGAGACCGATCAGGCTGACCTCGATGCCCGAATCGCCGAGTGTGCGGTATTCCATGCTGTTCCTGTCGCGTCGGTGGAAAGCAGGAACGCTATCACATTGAAGCGCGTGCTTCAGATGGGCCCCGCACACGCTTACAAGCGGCCTTCGGTGCTGCCCCATGCGCTTCGCGCGCCGCCTGGACGGGCGCGTCGCCGCCTTCCGTCACTGCGGCCGCTGGATGAAGCAGGTCGCCGATGCATGCGCGACGATCTTGTCGTCCGGCGTCTTCAGCGTGCCCTCCGCGACGCCCAGCGAACGCGACAGGTGAATCACGCGCCCTTCCGCGATCAGGTCGACGTCGCGCGGCACGGGCCGCAGCATTTTCACATGCAGATCGACGGTGCCGTAACCGACGCCCGCATCGAGCATCGAATGCACCGCGCACCCGGTGACCGAATCGAGCACCGTCGCGGCGAACCCGCCGTGCACGCCGCCCAGCGGGTTCAGGTGCCGGCCGTCCGCCCGCGCCGAAAACTTCACGTAACCGAGCTCGACGTCGAGCGGACGCATCGGAATCGTCTCCGAAATCGACGCAAGGGGCGCGTCGCCCGACACGGCGGCACGCAGCAGATCGAGGCCAGACAGGGAAAGCGGATTCATCGGGTTGTCTCCGGGTTGAAAGCGCGTCGCCGCGCGAGTAAGTTCTAAATTGGAACTCAATATTGTCAACGATGCCGGCGGTTGTCAACGCGACTGCGCCCGTTGCCGCCGAACGCGGGTTCTATAATCGAACCCGCTATTTCGCTGAACCGCCGCAAGACCGCCGCATGAGGCAAGAGACTCGACGATGAAATGGGATGACATCGGCACGCTGAACTGTTCGGTCGCGCGCGCCCTCGCCGTGCTCGGTGACCGCTGGACCATGCTGATCCTCCGCAACGCATTCCTCGGCAGCCGCCGCTTCGATGCGTTTCAGGCGCAGCTCGGCCTGACGCGCCACGTGCTGGCCGAACGGCTCGCGCGGCTCGTCGACGAAGGCGTGCTCGTCAAGCGCGCGTATCAGGAACGCCCGCCGCGCTTCGAATACCGGCTGACGGAGAAGGGCCTCGACCTCTACCCGGCCCTGCTCGCGCTGATGGCGTGGGGCGATCGCTGGAAGGACGACGGCCAGGGGCCGCCGGTGCAACTGCGTCACCGGACCTGCGGCCAGCTGATGCACGCGGTGACCGTATGCTCGGCCTGCGGCGAACCGCTCGACGCGCGTGACGTGCAGCCCGAGCCCGGGCCCGGATGGATCGCGTCCGACGGGGCTGAGGCGCCTGCAGCCGGGGATTGACGATCCGCTGCGTGCGCGGATGCCTGTCTGATTGATGCGTCCGCCGGACATACGCTTGGGCCACAGGCCGCAAGGCGTCCGGGCCCGACCGAGCGGGCGCGCGTTGCTCGCACGCGAGTGAGCGGCAACGGCAAGCGCAATCGCATGCCATCGCCAGCCCTGTTCCGTATCCGTTAATTGATCGCCCCGCGCGCACGCACGGACTGCGCAACGCAACTTCGCATCACCCTCTCCCCCCCTGCCGATCATCGCGCGGACCATCGCTTCGCATCCGCACGTGACCGGGCCGCCACGCGTGCGTTACACTCTCGGCCCGCTGTCTCGAAATTATTCGCTGTCCAAGATGTTGTCGCGCAATCGCCTCGCTGCCGCCTGTCTCGCCGCTTCCCTGCTCGCCACACCCTTCGCCGCCCTCGGCAAGACGCAAAGCGAATCGCTGCTCCAGCAAGCGATCGATCTCGTGTCGCGATGGCTGCCGGCCCCCACTCACGAAGCCCCCGCGACCCAGGTCGTCGAATCGGCCTTCTCGCCCGACGGCGGCGCCGAGGCGCTCGTGCTGAAAGCGATCGGGGCGGCGCGCAGCTCGATCCGGGTCGCCGCCTACTCGTTCACGTCGCCGCCCGTCACGCGCGCGCTGCTTGCCGCCAAGCGCCGCGGCGTCAACGTCGCGGTGGTGGTCGACGACAAGGGCAATCGCGCGAAGAGCAGCAAGCAGGCACTGAACCTGCTCGTCAACGCGGGCATCCCGACGCGCACGATCGACGCCTATGCGATCCATCACGACAAGTACCTCGTGATCGACGCCGAGCACGTCGAAACGGGGTCGTTCAACTACAGCGCGTCGGCGGCCAGCCGCAATTCCGAGAACGTCGTCGTGGTCTGGAACAATCCGCAACTCGCATCGCGCTACCTCACGCACTGGCAAAGCCGCTTCGACCAAGGCACGCCGTACCGCTCCAGCTACTGACGCACGACACGCGCGTTCGCCCGACGCTCGACCGCTCGCATGCACGCTACCGTATTGCGGATGATCGGCGAGCGCGGCGCGATGTTCAATTCGGCCCAATGGCCAGCCTGCCGCCTCGCGAAACGCCCGTCACGCGCGACACCGCCGCGTTCGAAGGATGTCAGGCACCCCGCCCGGTCGCGATGCCGACGTGCGCGCCCGGCACACAGCGATTCGCGTGCCCGTCCGCACTGCTTGCCGAATTCGCCGCGAGACCATGGTCGCCCATCGGCAGCGCACTGCGCACGCAATCGGTACTGAACGTCAGCGTGTTCTGCACCAACGGGTAAAGGAGATACAGCGCAAACGCGAGATAGCCCGCGTACAGAATTCGAACCATGGTGTGCGATGGGAGATGACGAACGATTGGACTCGTCCTGTTTACGGCAGCGCGACGCGCAAGCTTGAGGTATCGCCGGTCCGATCGCGCATCGCGACGCAACACGGGCCGATGACACCCGCTTCTTGCCGCATCTTCCCTGCGCCTCACGAACCCGATCGCCGCCGCCGCGGTTTGCAGCGTGGCGATGCATCGCGGAATGCGCGATACTGTTCGACGGACGACCCATGACCGGCCCGACGGCCGGGACAAGAGACAAGGCCCATGCAAATCGCACCGAAACCGGCCGACGAGGCGACCCGGCTCGATACGCTTCATTCGCTCTCGATCCTCGACACCCCGCCCGAAGAGCGCTTCGATCGTCTGACGCGCCTCGCGCGACGACTGTTCGATGTCCCGATCGCCCTCGTCAGTCTCGTCGACGAGAATCGCCAGTGGTTCAAGAGTCGTGCGGGCCTCGACGCCACGCAGACGCCGCGCGACGTGTCGTTCTGCGCGCACGCGCTGCTCGCGGGCGATACGATGGTGATCCAGGATGCACTGAACGACGATCGCTTCCACGACAACCCGCTCGTCACCGGCGCGCCCGGCATCCGCTTCTACGCCGGCCGGCCGCTCACCGCACCGAACGGCGCGCCCATCGGCACGCTGTGCCTGATCGATACGCGGCCCCGCTCGCTCGAACCCGACGAACTCGCCCTCCTCGGCGATCTCGCCCACATGACCGAGCGCGAGATCGCCGCGCTGCATTTCGCGACGACCGACGAGCTCACGCAGCTCACGAACCGGCGCGGCTTCGAGATTCTCGCCCGCCACGTGCTGCGCCTGTGCGATCGCGTCGGCCGTCACGCCGTGCTGCTGTTCTTCGACCTGAATGGTTTCAAGGCGATCAACGACCGCTTCGGCCACGCCGAAGGCGATCGCGCGCTCAAGGCGTTCGCCGACACGTTGACGGGCGCGCTGCGCGACAGCGACGTCATCGCCCGGCTCGGCGGCGACGAGTTCGTCGTGCTGTTGAGCGCCACCGATCCGGCTGATGTCACCGAGCCCGTCGAACGCGTGACGCAGGCGCTCGCGCAGCGCAACGCAGCCGACGCACGCGGCTACGCGATCCGCTTCAGCGTCGGGCACGTTGCGTACGATCCCGCACGCCATCTCACCGTCGCGGACCTGCTCGCATCAGCCGATCGCCGGATGTACGAGCACAAGCAGCGCGACAAGGCGGCCGGCGCGTAACCGCGGACGAGTCGGCAGGCGCGACGGGATCAAACCGCCGCGCGGCCGCTTCTCCGCGGTCGTGCCAAGACGTCGGTTCAACTGCCGCAGGGCGGCGCGCTGGCCATCGCGTCCGCGATCTGCTCGGGTGTCAGATCGCGCTGATGCGTCGCCAGCGACCAGCGATGCCCGAACGGATCCTCGACCTGCCCGTAACGATCGCCCCAGAACATGTCGGCGGCCGGCATCGTCACCGTCGCGCCGGCCGCGACCGCCTTCGCGATCGCCGCATCGGTGTCCGGCACGTACAGATGCAGGCAGACCGGCGTGCCTTTCAGCGCCTTCGGCCCCAGCGCACCGTGCTCGGGCATTTCATCCACCAGCATCAGCGTCGAATCGCCAATCGCGAGGCACGCATGCGCGAGCCGGCCGTCTGGCATCGCGAGGCGAAACTGTTCGGTCGCATTGAATGCGCGCTTGTAGAAATCGATCGCTGCGGTGGCGCCCGCACAGATCAGATGCGGGGTCAGCGTGCGCATCCCTTCCGGGATCGGCTTGACGGACGTGGGCATGGTGTCGCTCCTTCAGTCGGTTGTCGTATCGAAAATCGGGACGGACGCGCGATGCGCACGCCTCCGATGCTACGACGGACGACGCCGACGAAAATCGACACGGCGCCCAGGATTTTTTTGCTTGCTGACGGACGGGAGCACAGGACGCCGCGTCAGGCGTCATCGGCCCGTTCGATCGGCCGGCTCGCCCGGCTGGCCGAATCGACGGCGGCACGCCTCCAGCAACTCGGCCACCGCGTCGAGCGGAAGATCGGCAAACCGTGCGATCGGCAGCATCACGCCAGCCGGCACCTTCGCGCGCGCCGAATGCGCGGAGAATTGATAGCCGATGTAATGATTACCGGCGACGCTGGTGACCCGGAATGCCGTGACGTCGCGCCACGGCGCCGACACCGGTCAGTTGCATACCTTGACGGTACCGTTGGTCGTGCATTGGCCCATCGCCCAATGGCTCTGCCCCGCCAGATGAGGCGCGACGCCGATGCCGCGAATCGGCGCGGCCGGCGGAGACGATGCAGGAACGGTCGCCGACGCGGTCTCGGGTGACGGTTGCACGGGCGCAGGCCCGGATGCGGTCTGGCAGGCGGCAAGCGCCAGACACAGCGCGACGGCCAGCGGGACGATGGCGGATCTGGACAGGGTCATGAGCGCGCTCGCATGATGCGTTCTGGATACCGGCCCGCAGTCAGATCTGCGGCAGATCGCGCAACGTGCGCGACTCGCTCGTGGCATCGATGTCGAGTTCGATGCCTTCCGATGCATCGCGATACAGCACGCGTTTCAGCCTGGGCCCGGTTGCGGTGGCATCCGTTGCCGAGAAGATCGCGCGGACATCGTTACCGGACGCGAGCGCGCGCGCCACGTCGGCCACCGGAGCCTCGCTGGGCGTCGACGCCCACGAGCGATCGGCCGGGTTCACGGCCGCCCAGCGCACGTGCGTCACGCGCGCGCTGAGCGGATCGATTCGGACACCATTCACCGCAAACGTCGACATCGGCCTCTCCTTTGAATTTTTGCGGCTCGTCGCATGCATCCGGCCGACTGTGAACGGCCCGGATCCCGCCTGCGCAGCCAGCACGGCCTGCGATCATGTGCGCTGCGCCGGCCGACGCGATTTTCGATGATACATTGGGACGCTTTGCAACCGTCAACAGACAATCGTGTACGGGAGAAACACATGAGCGACGCCTGGGGAACCTTCCCTGCCAGAATGGGCGACCATCAGGCTTTCATCAGCTTCAACCACGGCTTCGCGGAAATCGCCGAAGGCGATCCGCGCACGTCGCTGCTCAGCGTGCGCGTCCCCTTTGCGCATCCGTCGCCCGAAGGTTTGCCGACCGGCGACGAATTCGCCGATCTCGCGAAGATCGAGGATCTGCTCGACGCCGCGATCACCGCGAAAGGCGGCGTGCAGGTCGGCCGCATCACCGTCGACGGCAACCGGGATTTTCTGTTCTACGTACCGTTCGACGAAGAGGCCGCCGCGGAGATCGTCGACTCGCTGGCCGACCAGACGGCCTATGCGCTTCAGTACGCGCATCAGGACGATCCCGACAAGACGACCTACTGGCAGACGCTCTACCCGACCGACGACGACTGGCAGATCATGCGCGACATGCGCACGCTGGATGCGCTGCGGCAGCAAGGCGACGTGCCCGACGTGAGCCGGCGCGTGATGCACTGGGCGTATTTCCCCGACCCGAGCGACGCGCATCAGTTCGCGGACTGGGCCGAAGCGAAAGGCTATCCGGTCGAATCGGTCGCGCCGACCGAAGACGGCAAGTCGGCGGTACGGTTTTCGCACGAAGGCACGATGACGCTCGCCGACATCACGCACCACACGATCGCGCTCAATCGCGAGGTGCGCGCACTCGGCGGGGACTACGACGGATGGGAAACCAGCGTCGAACAGGCGGGCTGAGCGGAGCGCCATGCCCGCGGCGCGTGATGTGACGTAATGTGACGTCACACGCCATCTGACGCAAAAAACATCCCGGCAGCGTGGTTGCGCGCCGCCGGGATCAAGGCATCGCCGGCAAAAACCGGCGATGGGCCTGAGGGTTCGCTCAGGCACGAGGAAAGCGATGCGTACGGATCAGGCGAACGGATGTCGGGGTGCGAACGAGTGCCGTTGCGCCGCCCGCCGGACGCCTGTCCGGTTCCGCCGACGCAACCTTCCGGCGTCGGGGGGCAAAAAGCCCCCGCTCCTGCGCGAGCGAGCGGGGAAATGGTTGACCGGGCCGGGGAAGAACGGTCAACCGGTCAAATTGTGATCGCGGGCCGTGCGACGGTCTGTGCGGCAACTCACCCTTTAGTAACAATGTGATGGCGACCGGCATGCGCGCGTACCGGCGAATATCGTCACGATTCAAGCGCCGCGCGCGGCTTGCCGGCTTCGCCGACGAGGAACCGGCCGACAGCTTCTTCGCAGCTGCCGCTGTCGTACCGCATCGGAGTACAACCTGTCAGGCCGGCAACAGTCGTCATTGCGCCGGCGTCGACAGCGTTCGTTTTTTCATTTCGGTGTTTTATTTTGTTTTAATTCAAGTGGAATTTTCAGCCCGGGGCGCAGTTTCCGGTAAGTCTCGGGTATTGTCAAAGCAGGATTATTCTATTTTTTTATGCGCGATGATTTTCGCCTCACTTTTTTCGTGCGGAATTTCGCGCCTACAATGATCTGCGTCACGAAAACGCGATTTCTTCGCTACAGCGAACCAGTGGAAAACCAGTCGGCAACCATATCGATCCAGTCGAGATTGCTGACGATTTCAATGGCGGCGTCGCCGACCATTGCGGCTGTCGACACATCTGCGGTCACCACGCCGGTTGCCACCGCGCTCGCCTTCGCAATTCCGGTCGATGCGACGGGCCCGGGATCGGCAAGCCGCTCCAGCCACTCGACGATATTGGCGCGTGCGTCTTCCTCATCCGTGAAATCATTTCGCGCCAGGAACCGATCGAACACGATCCACCCGAGCGTCTTGTTTCGCTCCTCGGATTCGAGTTGCCGGTCGACGACGGCGACACGGCCGGACTCCGTGATGTCGAGCGTTGCGGTGAAACGGTAATCGAGATATTCGATCTCGAGTTTCGACGACATGGCTTCTCCGCTCAATCTGCCCTCTCGATTTCGATGATGCCCGGCGCGTCACGTGCTTTGCGACACAATGTGAAGCTTGCGTGAATTTCGCGCAGCGCATCATTTTCGCTGGCAGTATCGCGATATTCTCGCGACCTGTCGATATGGACCATCCACGTATGGCCGCCCAGATGCTTTTTTGCCGTGCCGGTTGGGTCGTCAAGCGCTCCGTTTTCCTGTTTCCGGTATCGACCTGCTCCGCAGCCGCAATCGCGCTGCTAAACTCGGATCACAAAGACCGCTTGCGCCACCAGAGGAAATAATGACGCTCGCTCACGCACGACAAAGCGGCGTAGATGTCTGGATCGTCCAGCTTCCCGGGCACGCGCCCTATGCCTATACGCACCTCAAGCGGGTATTCGCGTCCGACGACTCGCGGCATCGGGTCGTGACGATCGACCTGAAGAAGCTGCTGGCCTGCGCCGACCGCGACACCACGGACTATGTGCTGCCATCGGTTCAGTACTGGGCGCCCGGAAAAGCCGCGGGCATTCGCGAATTTCTCGATCCGGACCGGGACCGGATTCCGGACATGCCATTCATCACGTTTCGCGAGACGAGAACACGAACGTTGCTCGGCCTTCCCGGCCTGTCGAAAGTCGGCGTCGCATCGTTCCGTAACGGCCAGCATCGTGCGCGCTATCTCGCGTATGCCGGTGCGACCACCTTGCCCGTCGAAATCCACGAGACCGAAGCCGATTTGCTTGTGCGGTATTGCGGCGAATGACGCCAGGCTGTCGCCCGATGTGAATGCATCGTGGCCAAGCGCGCTTGCACTCGCGCGCGGCCGCTCGCGTCGACGCCGACAAGCCTCACGCCTGGATCGCGTAAATCCGGTCGGTGACTTCCGTCTGGCCGATGCGACTCGTTTCGACATCGATCCATTGCCAGCCGTTGTGCTCGTAGAATCCGATCGCACGCACGCTGCCGTCCAGCACCTGCAGATGGACCTTGTCCACGCCGATCGACCGGGCCCACGCGCGAACGGCTTCGATCATGCGCTTGCCCGTGCCGCCGCCGTGATGCGCAGGATGGACGTGCAGGCAATCGAGCAACACGCCACGCGCCGGATCGACGGGGCGCTCGGCACTGACGAAGCCGACGGGCTCGCCGTTCGCCTCGGCAATCAGCACAAGGCCCCACTCGTTCTCGTTGCGGTCGAGATACTTGCGCCATCGGACCGCGTGCTCCGTCGGTACCTCGTCGGACAGATAGCCGGCCGGAAGGATGTGGCTATAGGCGGTTTGCCAGCTCAGCGTATGCAGGCGAGCGATGTGATTCGCGTCGTGCGGCGTCGCGGCGCGCAGTGTGGTCCGTGTGTCCGGCATCGGTAGCAACTCCTTCTGCTGTTCGCTTGATCGGCATGCGTCGTCGCAAAATATACCGTGCTTTGTGAAATGCCTTTCGCCGGGTTCGTTGTCGGGGCGCCGGCACTGCGGGCAAAAAAAATCCCGACACCGTCATCGGTCATCGGGATCGAACGGCCCTGCAAAGCATGAGGGCACGAGGAAGGTCACACATTACACGCATGTAAGACTGTTGCGCTTTGTCGGTTTGCGCCAAGCCCCTGTCCTATTCCGCCAATCAGCTGGTTATGAGCGGCCGTAAACGAAAAAAGCCTGCTCGCGTGTGGCGCGAGCAGGCAAGAAAACGGATCAGCATTCGAGGCACGAGGGCTGTCCAGGAAAGATAACGGCACGGCGCGCGGGAACCTTAGAGGGGAAAGCTAGCGTCGCAGGCAAAGTGGCGTGAACGTTGTTGGCGCAACGACACGGGAACACGATACGAAGCAGGCTGGGGCGTCGCCATCTCCGTCATCCACGTCGGCGATGCCGGACAAGCGGTGCCGTCAGTCGATACCCCGTTGCGCGTTGCGCAACGATTGCACGAGCGCGCGCCCGATTTCGATACCTGCCCGCGTCGCCTCGTCCGAGGTCTCATATTCGGTAGCGAAGTCATATCGCCGGGGCGATTCGATTCCGTCTTTGCGAACCCGCACGTTCGCCATCCACGTGCTGCCGGGTGCCGGCTGCACGGACTCGACGATGATTTCGTAACCGTCGAATACATCGCGATGGCATTCGATTCTTTTGTGCATACGGTGCCCCTCACATGCGCCTGATGTTGCTGCCGCGCAAGCGCGCTTTACGCAATCGTTCTTTTGGAGAACGAGGCCGAAATGGCATCGTGGTCGATTCGTTGAATACGGGATGCTACTTCGTTAAAGACGCCGTGACCAAGACACACATTGGCTGTGTCCGAACGCCAGAAAGCAAAAAGCCCGGCTCAACGAACCGGGCTTTTTGCTTGAATTTGTTGGGGTGGCTGATGGGACTCGAACCCACGACGACAGGAATCACAATCCTGGACTCTACCAACTGAGCTACAGCCACCACTGATATTGCTTGCTTCGTTTCGCTGTTTTGTTTCAGCAGCGAAGAACAAGATTATACGAACACTTTTGAATCTTGCAAAGCCTTTTTTTCAAAAATTTCTTCGGCTTCGTTCAGATGCGCGCGCGCCTCGTCGAACACGGCCAGATCGCCGCGCGCCAGCTTCTTGTTGTCGGACAGCACGCGACGCCAGCCACGCGCGCCCGGCATGCCGCGATACAGCCCGAGCGCGTGTCGCACGATCGCACCGAGGTAGGTGCCACGCTTCAGCTCGGCCGCGCAATACGCGATCAGTTGCGCTTCAGCCTCTTCGCGCGTCGGTACCGCTGCGGTGGATCCGTAGAAGCGCGCATCGACTTCCGCCAGCACGTACGGGTTGTGATACGCCTCGCGGCCGAGCATCACGCCGTCGACGTGCTCGAGATGCTGCGCGACTTCATCGAGCGTCGTGATACCACCGTTGATCACGATCTCCAGCGACGGAAAATCGCGCTTCAACCGATACGCATAGTCGTACTTGAGCGGCGGGATCTCGCGATTCTCCTTCGGCGACAGTCCCTTCAGGATCGCGTTGCGCGCATGCACGACGAACGTTTCGCAACCAGCCTCGGCCACCGTGCCGACGAAGTCGCGCACGAACGCGTAGTCCTCGACCGCATCGACCCCGATCCGGTGCTTGACCGTCACCGGCACCGCCACCGCATCGCGCATCGCCTTCACGCAGTCGGCCACGAGTTGCGGCTCGTTCATCAGGCATGCACCGAACGCACCGCGCTGCACGCGCTCGGACGGGCACCCGCAGTTCAGGTTGATTTCGTCGTAGCCCCACTGCTCGCCGAGCTTTGCGGCGCGCGCGAGATCGTCCCGCTCGCTGCCGCCCAGTTGCAGCGCGATCGGCGATTCGCTCGGCGTGAACGCAAGATGCCGCTGGGCATCGCCGAACAGCAGCGCGCCCGTCGTGATCATCTCCGTATACAGCCACGTATTGCGCGTCAGCGTGCGGTGGAACGACCGGCAATGGCGGTCGGTCCAGTCGAGCATCGGCGCGACGGATACACGGCGGGGAGGAAGCGAGGACGGAACGGACATGGAATTCGGGTACAGGCCAGACGGCACGGAAACAACCCGATATTTTACCGCAATACCGGCGATGCCCGCCCGACACGCGCTACCCGCCGCCGAGCTCCGCATCGACCGCCCGGCGCGCCTCGTCGAACACGCGCTCGATCACGCGCCGTTCGGTGAGCAGCATCCCGTCGACCTTGACCCGCCGCCAGCCGATCCGCACGGCATCGCCCTGCAGCACGCGATAGTGCGCGTGCTCGCCGTCCCAGACCTGCTCGGTTTTCACCTCGATCTCGAAGCCGCGGTACGGCTCGCTGAAATCGCCGAGGTCGCTGCCTCTCGGTTCCATCGCACGCTCCGTGGCGACGCCGCGCCAGGCCGCCCGCGCGGCCGGCGCCGCGCGCTCAATCGTATTCGTCGGACAAAAACGACCGGCCATCGGCCGTCAGGTCGACCCGGTCAGCCGTCGCCTGATAGATCAGTCCGTCATTCAGCAACGCATAGACGACGTCATCGAACGCGGCAGGAACCGGCCGGCTGTCGCCGAACTGGTCGATCCATTTCAGCGCCTCGATGGCTTCGGGGGAAAGGATGGGGGTCATGCGTTGGCCTCCGGCATCGGTGTCGTTCCATCCTAGCACTTCGTCAGGAAGTCGAATACCGAGGCAAACGCGCGGCGCGAACGCCAATGCGGCGCCGGCAGGCACGCTGCCCGCCGACGCCGCACGGGTGCGCGGCACATGCGCTCAGAGGCGTGCGATCGAGACTTCCGTCGACTTCACGAGCGCGACGACTTCGGCGCCGACCTTCAGTTCGAGTTCGTCCACCGAACGGGTGGTGATCACCGACGTGACGATGCCGAACGGCGTCTCGACGTCGACTTCGGAAACCACGGACCCGCGAATGATCTCCTTGACCTTGCCCTTGAACTGGTTACGTACGTTGATTGCAGTGATGCTCATCGGGATGATCGCTCCGAAGAAAAAAGTCTCAGAACGGGCGGCCGGGGCCGCCCGGAATTAAACGGCCCAGCGGATCTGCCCGACCGGTCGAACCTTGTCTGCTTGATGCTCGGCGTCGTGATCGGCCGCGCCGGGGCCGCCGGCGAGCACGCGTTTCAGCACGCGGTCCTCCAGCGCCGCGAATGCGGCCGACGCGCGGGCACGCGGCCGGTCGAGCGGCACCGACTGGTCGAGCGCCACCCGCCCCTGCTCGATCAACAGGATGCGGTCGCCGAGCGCAACGGCCTCCTGCACGTCATGCGTGACGAGCAGCGCGGTGAACCGATGCTCGCGCCACAGGCGCTCGATCAGCGCATGCATTTCGATGCGGGTAAGCGCGTCCAGCGCGCCGAGCGGCTCGTCGAGCAGCAGCAGTTGCGGCCGGTGCACGAGCGCGCGAGCGAGGGCGACGCGCTGCCGCTGCCCGCCCGACAGTTGCGCGGGCCAGTCGTTCGCGCGCTCCAGCAGCCCGACTTCGTCGAGCACCGCGCGGGCCTGGTCGCGCGCGCCGCGGCCGAGGCCCAGCATCACGTTCTGCAGCACGGTCTTCCACGGCAGCAGGCGCGCATCCTGGTACATGATCCGCGTATCGAGCGCGCCGCCGCCCTCGCCGCGCGTCACCAGCGTGCCGCTGCTCGGTTGCTCGAGTCCCGCGACGAGACGCAGCAGCGTCGATTTCCCGCAGCCGCTGCGGCCGACGATCGCGACGAAGCTGCCGCGCGCGATGCCGAGTTCGACGTCGTCGAGCACCGTGCGGGCGCCGAAGCGCTTGCTGACGCCCGACAGCGTGACCGCGTCGTCGGGCGCCGGGCTGCCGCCCGCGCGCCGCCGCGCAAGCGGCACGACCGATGCGCTGCCGTCACGTTCGAGGATCGCCGCGTCGCGCGCGTCGCCGTCCGCGACGCGGGCCTGCGCCAGTTCGGCCTCGAGGTCTGCGCCGGCGAGCGGGCCGTAGGCGGCCGCCGAAGTCGTCGCATTCATGCTTTTGCTCCTGATTGATAGGCGGGGTGCCAGCGCAGCGTCACGCGCTCGAGCCATTTCGCCAGCACGTCGGCCAGCTTGCCGAGCACCGCGTACAGCAGGATGCCGACCACGACCACGTCGGTTTGCAGGAATTCACGCGCGTTCATCGTCATGTAGCCGATGCCCGACTGCGCGGAAATCGTTTCCGCGACGATCAGCATCACCCACATCAGCCCGAGCGCGAAGCGCACGCCGACGAGGATCGACGGCAACGCGCCCGGCAGGATCACGTCGCGGTACAGCGCGAAGCCGCGCACGCCGTAGCTCTTCGCCATCTCGATCAGGTTCGCGTCGACCGAGCGGATCCCGTGATACGTATTGATGTAGACGGGGAAGAACACGCCGAGCGCGACGAGGAACAGCTTCGCCTTCTCGTCGATGCCGAACCACAGGATCACGAGCGGGATCATTGCGAGCGCCGGGATGTTGCGGATCATCTGGATCGTCGAGTCGAGCGCGACCTCGGCAGCCTTCGACAGCCCGGTCGCGAGCCCCAGCGCCAGGCCGACGCCACCGCCGATCGCGAAGCCGAACAGCGCACGCCACGTGCTCACTTTCACGTTTGCCCACATTTCGCCCGACGTCACGAGCGACCAGGCCGCGCGCACGACCGCCACCGGCTCGGGCAACACGCGGGTCGACAGCCAGCCGGTGCGCGCACCGACCTCCCACACCACCAGCAACACGAGCGGCACGAGCCACGGCGCGACGCCGCGCCATGCGCGGGCGGCCACGGCGACGCCGGTCGTCGACGGTTTCGTTGTCATCGCAGGCCTCCGTCGCTCAGCTCTGGCTCGTCTTCGGCAGATAGTTGTTGCCGACGATCTCGCCGAACGGCCCCGACAGCGGACCGGCCGCCTTCTCGACGCCCTTGCCCTTGATCAGCGGGAACACGAGTTCCGCGAAGCGATACGACTCCTCGAGGTGCGGATAGCCGGACAGGATGAACGTTTCGATGCCGAGATCCGCGTATTCGCGCATGCGTTCCGCGACCTGCTCGGGATTGCCGACGAGCGCCGTGCCGGCGCCGCCGCGCACGAGCCCCACGCCGGCCCACAGGTTCGGATAGACCTCGAGCGCCTCGCGGCCGCCGCGCTTGCCGCCGTGCAGCGCGGCCATCCGGCGCTGGCCTTCCGAATCCATGTTCGCGAACGCCTTCTGCGCACGCGCGATCGTGTCGTCGTCGAGCCGGCTGATCAGCCGCTCGGCGTCACGCCATGCCTCGTCCTCGGTCTCACGCACGATCACGTGCAGGCGGATGCCGAACTTGATCTTGCGGCCGCGCGCGTCGGCACGAGCGCGAATGTCGGCGATCTTCTTCGCGACGGCCTCGGGCGGCTCGCCCCAGGTCAGGTAGGTATCGATGTGATCGGCGGCGATCGCGTGGGCGGCCGGCGACGAACCGCCGAACCACAGCGGCGGATGCGGATGCTGCACGGGCGGATAAAGCGCCTTGCCGCCCTTCGACTGCAGGTGCTTGCCGATGTAGTCGAACCCGTCGTTGTCGTGCGATGCGGCGAGCAGCCCGCGCCAGATGTTCAGGAAATCGTCGGTGATCTCGTAGCGCGTGTCGTGATCGGCAAAGAGGCCGTCGCCTTCGAGCTCGGCTGCATCGCCGCCCGTGACGACGTTGATCAGCAGGCGGCCGCCCGACAGGCGGTCGAACGTCGCGGCCATCCGCGCGGCCAGCCCCGGCGAAGCGATGCCGGGGCGCACCGCGACCAGGAACTTCAGGCGCTGCGTCGCCGGAATCAGGCTCGATGCGACGACCCACGCATCCTCGCAGGAACGGCCGGTCGGCAGCAGCACGCCGTCGTAGCCTAGCGTGTCCGCCGCCACGGCGACCTGCTTGAAATAATCGTAGTCCGCGGCGCGCGCGCCTTCGGCCGTGCCGAGATAGCGGCTGTCGCCATGCGTGGGAATAAACCAGAACACATTCATCTGCTGCTCCTGCTTGACTGTCACTGCCGAAATTTGAAAAAAACGTCGCCCTGCTCGCGTCGCGGAGGAGCGACGCATGCATGGTGTGCATTCGAATCGGGATGGCTCGCCGGTCAGGCCGTGCAGCGGGCGAGGACGCGATCGCACGGCTGTTTCTGAGGAATCAGTCTAGGGATCGGTACAGGGCTTTGGAACGATTTTTTTGAGCTTAGGTTTTCCGCTTTCGTGATTAGCACGACGCTGGAGCGAATATCGCCGCGGCCGGGCCCTATAATGGCGCACCTATCCGAATAACTCCGCGCATACGGCTTCGGCCGTGCGCGCCTGCGGTGCACTCATCGATGCAGAAAGTCATCCTGCCCTTCCTGTCCGGCTTCCTGGCCGCACTGTTCTTCCGCGAGGCCACGCTCGCCCTCCTCCACACGGCCGACCTGATCGCCGCAACCGGCTTCTCGACACAGCCGTTCGCGCCGCTCGGCATTCCTGAATTTGTCGCGAATGCGCTGATCAGCGCGTGCTGCGCGATTCCGATGGCGTGGTTGTTGCGCGTGTCGCCGGAACGCGAAGCATCGTGGATCGGCGCGCTCGTGTTCGGCGGTATCGTGCTGACGGCCGCCCGCGTGTTCGCGATCGATCCGCTGCGCGGCATCTGGCCGTCGGGCAACATGATGCCGGTACTCGCGGCCGGCTTCGCGGCGAATGCGGTGTGGGGCTTCGGCGCGCTCGTGTTCATGCGCGCGTTCATGTCGGACGACGCGGGCGACGAGTAACGCCGACGCGGGCGACACACCCTTCGGGGTCGGCCCGGCCGACATCCCTGCAAAAAGGCCGCGTGCATGTGCACGCGGCCTTTTCGTTTCTGCGTCGCGCGTCGATCGGCCGCGCGGTCGGGCTGAGCGGCGTCAGTCCTGCAGCTTGCGCAGCGGATGCGTGTCGGGCGTCCACGGGCTGTCGAACATCGCAAGCACGTCGGCGCGATCGACGTCGGCGGCCGACTTGAAACGCCACACCGGCTGGTGATCCTTGTCGACGATCAGCGCGCGCACGCCTTCGATCACGTCGCCGCGCGCAAACGTCGAGCGCGTGAGATCGAGATCGCGCCGCAGGCAATCGGCCATCGTTGCGCCACGCGCGCGTTCGACGACTTCGAGCGACACGGCCATCGACAGCGGCGACAGTTGCTCGCGCATCGCGTGGGTCGCCTTCTCGCCCCACCCGTCGACCGCCGCGCAATCCTGCTCGGCGTCGAGCGATGCGAGGATCGCGTTGATGTCCGGCTGCGCGAAATGCCGATCGATTCCGGCGCGCGCATCGGCGAGCGCCGACGTGTCGGGCGTCGGCACGACCTTGTGCGCGGCGGCCGCCTCGGCCACGCACGCGACGGCCTGCGCACCGCTGTCGATGCGCGCGCCGCGCAGCGTATCGAGCAGTGCCGGCAGCGCGGCATCGGGCAGATAGACGTCGGCAAGTTGCGCGTACAGCGCGCCGGCCGCGTCGAGCGTCGCGCCGGTCACCGCGAGATAGCGGCCGATCGCGCCGGGCGTACGCGCGAGAAACCAGCTCATCCCGACGTCCGGGAACAGGCCGATGCGTGTTTCGGGCATCGCCATCTTCGTCGAGTCGGTCACGACGCGCAGGCCGCCGGTATGCCGCGCCGCCTGCGAAATCCCCATGCCGCCGCCCATCACGACACCGTGCATCAGCGCGATGTACGGCTTCGGATACGTGAAGATCGCATGGTTCAGCGTGTATTCCTCGATGAAGAACGTATCGACCGCATCGCGGTCGCCGCGCTGCCACGCGTCGTGGAAGAAGCGCACGTCGCCGCCCGCGCAGAACGCGCGCGGATGCGGGCTGTGCACGACGACGGCGACGACGTCGGGGTCGTCGCGCCACGCGTCGAGCGCCTGCTGCATCAGCCGGATCATGCCGACCGACAGCGCGTTCAGCGCCTTCGGCCGGTTCAGTTCGAGAAAGCCGATGCGGTTCGCGACATACGCGCGCACGTCGGGCTGGGGGGATTCGGCGGAAACGGCGGCGGAAGTGGAATCGGTCATGAAAGTCATCCGGCAAACGGCAGTCGCACGCTCAGTGCGCCTGCATCTTCGAGAACAGGTTCAGCACCACGACGCCGGCGATGATCAGCCCGAGGCCGATCACCGCCGGCACGTCCGGCACCTGGCGATAGAGCAGCATCGCGACGAGCGTGATCAGCACGATGCCAGCGCCCGACCAGACTGCATAGATGATGCCGACCGGCATCGTGCGCAACGTGAGCGACAGGCAGTAGAACGCGACGCCGTAACCGGCGACGACGAGCACCGACGGCCAGAAGCGCGTGAAGCCGTCCGCCGCGCGCAGCGCGGACGTGCCGATCACTTCCGCGACGATCGCGATCGCGAGCCATGCGTAACCGGGCAGTTGCATCGCTCAGCTCCTTGCGAGGGCCAGTACCGCGTAGTCGTGACCGAGCTCCGCGCACAGCGCCTCGACGACGAACTCGTGGTCCGCGCGCTGCGGCAGCCCGGACGCGGTGATCGAGCCGATCACGCCGGCGCCGGCGACGGTCAGCGGAAACGAACCGCCGTGCGACGCATACTCGGCGACCGGCAGCCCGTGCTTGTCCGCGAGCGTCGCGCCGGCCTGCTGCATGCGCAGGCCGATCGCGTACGAACTGCGACGGAAATGCGCGACGACGTTGCGCTTGCGGCGCACCCAGTCGGCGTTGTCGGGGGTCGCACCGGCGAGCGCCGCATAGAACAGCGGCTGGCCGAACGTGGCGATGTCGATCGCGATCGCATGGCCGCGCGACGTCGCGAGCGCATGCATCCGGTTGCCGAGCGCCCACGCGCGGGCCGGGTCGAAATGGGGAAACACGAGCGCCTGTTCCTGCGCGCCGATCGATTGCAGATCGTGAGCGATGTCCATGAATCCGTCGATGCAGTAATGAGAGTCGCAACGGCGCCGATGCGATCGCGCAGGGCCGCTGCCGGAATGACGACACAAACCGCTCGATTCTAGCGCACGTGCCCCCACGTACCGGCCCCACAAGCGCCCGCCACGGGATTGTCAGAAAACACTTGCGCACCTCCGGGCAACCCCGTATAATTCATTTCTTCGACGGACGCGGGGTGGAGCAGTCTGGCAGCTCGTCGGGCTCATAACCCGAAGGTCGTAGGTTCAAATCCTACCCCCGCAACCAACCGTCCAGAATTTCGCAAAAAGCCCGGCCTCGCGCCGGGCTTTTTGTTTTCGTGCGTCCGGGCGCGCCGCTCGCGCACTCGCCATTTCGCACGACGTGCCGCTCCACGCGCAGGCGTTCGAGAATGCCGCGGCCCGGTGATACACTCGCATCACCTCGTCCCTTCCACTCGACATGAAATTCTGCTCCGTCTGCGGTCACGAAGTCCTCGCGCGCATTCCTCCGGGCGACAACCGCGAGCGCTTCGTCTGCGATCACTGCGGCACGATCCATTATCAGAATCCGCGCAACGTCGTCGGCACGGTGCCGGTCTGGGGCGACCAGATCCTGCTGTGCCGCCGCGCGATCGAACCGCGCTACGGATTCTGGACGCTGCCGGCGGGCTTCATGGAAATGGGCGAAACGACGGCGGAAGCCGCCGCGCGCGAAACGCTCGAGGAAGCCGGCGCGCGCGTCGAGGTGCAGAACCTGTTCACGCTGCTCAACGTGCCGCACGTGCACCAGGTCCACCTGTTCTACCTCGCACGGCTCACCGACCCGGCCTTCGAAGCCGGCGAGGAAAGCCTCGAAGTGAAACTGTTCGACGAAGCCGACATCCCGTGGGACGAGATCGCGTTCCCGACCGTCAGCCAGACGCTGCGCTTCTTCTTCGCCGATCGCGCCGCCGGCGACTACGGCGTGCACACCGGCGATATCTTCCGCTCGCTGCGCAACGGCTGAGCCCCGCTCCCATGGTTCCCTGGCTCGGCCCGGACGATCCGTTTCCGTCCATCGAACGCGCGCTCGGTCCCGCGACCGGCGCGCCCGGGCTGCTCGCCGCGAGCGCCGACCTGCTGCCGTCGCGGCTCATCGACGCCTACCTGCGCGGCATCTTCCCGTGGTACTCGGACGGCCAGCCGGTGCTGTGGTGGAGCCCCGACCCGCGCATGATCCTCGTGCCGGCCGAATTCAAGGTATCGCCGTCGCTGCGCAAGACGCTGAAGCGCGTGCTGCGCGAGCCGGACTGGGAAGTGCGCGTCGATCACGACTTTCCCGGCGTGATGCGCGCCTGCGCGCAAGCGCCGCGCCGCGGGCAGCGCGGCACCTGGATCACCGCCGAGATCATCGACGCCTATACGTCGCTCTACCGCTCCGGCAACGCGCACAGCATCGAGACGTGGCACGACGGGCGCCGCGTCGGCGGCCTGTACGGCGTGTCGTTCGGCCGGATGTTCTTCGGCGAGTCGATGTATGCGGACGTGACCGATGCGTCGAAAATCGCGC
Organism: Burkholderia cenocepacia; assembly: GCF_900446215.1. Classification (GTDB taxonomy): domain Bacteria; phylum Pseudomonadota; class Gammaproteobacteria; order Burkholderiales; family Burkholderiaceae; genus Burkholderia; species Burkholderia cenocepacia. The sequence goes on from NZ_UAQZ01000014.1 coordinate 79,456, forward strand.
TGGCCACGCTCGTCGCGCACCTTCGCGAGCAGGGGCTGGAGATGATAGACTGCCAGCAGAATACGTCGCATCTAGCGTCGCTCGGCGGCCGCGAGATCGCACGCAAGGCCTTTGTCGCTCACGTGCGCAGCGCGGTAGCCGAACCGCCGATTCCGTGGCAGTTCGACAAGCGCGTGCTCGCCGCGCTGACGAGCCCCGCCGAAACGGCGGCGCCCTCCGGGACCGAGCGCTAGCGCGGCACTCCTTCCCTGCATCGAGAGCTGCCCATGACTCACCCGACTGAGCTGCCGCTTTCACCGCTTTCGGCGCTGCAATTCTATGCAACGGCGCCCTATCCGTGCAGCTATCTGGACGGCCGCATCGCGCGCTCGCAAGTCGCGACGCCGAGCCACCTGATCAATTCCGACATCTACACCGAGCTCGTGAAGGCCGGCTTCCGCCGTTCGGGCGTCTTCACGTACCGCCCGTACTGCGACGGCTGCCGCGCATGCGTACCGGTGCGCGTGCCGGTCGGCGAGTTCGCGCCGACGCGCACGCAGCGCAGGATGTGGAAGCGGCACCGCGCACTCGTCGCGACGGTCTCGCCGCTGCACTACGACGAAGAGCACTACGCGCTCTACATGCGCTACCAGTCCGCGCGCCACGCGGGCGGCGGCATGGACCGCGACAGCCGCGACCAGTACGAACAGTTCCTGCTGCAAAGCCGGATCAACTCGCGCCTCGTCGAATTCCGCGACCTCGACGCACCGGGCGGCGAACCCGGCAAGCTGCGGATGGTCAGCATGATCGACATCCTCGGCGACGGGCTGTCGTCGGTCTATACGTTCTTCGAGCCCGACGACCGGCACACGAGCTACGGCACCTACAACATCCTGTGGCAGATCGAACAGGCGAAGAGCCTCGGGCTGCCCTACGTGTACCTCGGCTACTGGATCCGCGAGAGCCCGAAGATGGCCTACAAGGCGAACTTCCATCCGCTCGAAGGGCTGATCGACGGCCGCTGGAAGACGCTCGATCCGGAGCGCGTCGACCTGCCGCCCGTCGACGCGGCGCTGGCGCGCGCGCCGTTGCCGGGTGGGCATTCCGGCTCGGGCTGATGCACGCCGCGGCGGCTACGAAGCGAAGCGCGCCCGTGCCGCGCAACTCCCGGTAAAATAGCGGGTTGTCATTCATTCCGGCCGTCCGCCCAATTCCCGTGTTCAGTTCCCTCTACCCGCTGGCCCGCGCATCCCTGTTCAAAATGGATGCGGAAGACGCTCACCACCTTACGCTACGCGCGCTCGGCGCGGCCGGCCGCACGGGCCTCGCCTGCGCGCTGTCGGCCCGCGTGCCCGACGCGCCGCGCACCGTGATGGGGCTCACGTTCCGCAATCCGGTCGGCCTCGCGGCCGGCCTCGACAAGGATGGCGCAGCCATCGACGGCCTCGCGGCGCTCGGCTTCGGCTTCATCGAAGTCGGCACCGTCACGCCGCGCCCGCAGCCCGGCAATCCGCGCCCGCGGATGTTCCGGCTGCCGCAGGCCGAGGCGCTGATCAACCGGATGGGCTTCAACAACCACGGCGTCGACCAGTTCGTGAAGAACGTCCAGGCCGCCCGCTATCGCGGCATCCTCGGCCTGAACATCGGCAAGAACGCCGACACGCCGATCGAGCGCGCCGCCGAGGATTACCTGTACTGCCTCGAGCGCGTGTACCCGTTCGCGAGCTACGTGACGATCAACATCTCGTCGCCGAACACGAAGAACCTGCGCCAGTTGCAGGGCGCGGGCGAGCTCGACGCGCTGCTCGCCGCGTTGAAGGACAAGCAGCAGCGCCTCGCCGACCTGCACGGCAAGCTCGTGCCGCTCGCGCTGAAGATCGCGCCCGATCTCGACGACGAGCAGGTCAAGGAAATCGGCGACACGCTGCTGCGCCACAAGATCGAAGCGGTCATCGCGACCAATACGACGCTGTCGCGCGCGGCCGTCCAGGGCCTGCCGCATGCGGACGAAGCCGGCGGCCTGTCGGGCCGCCCGGTGTTCGACGCGTCGAACGAAGTGATCCGCAAGCTGCACGCGGAAGTCGGCAACGACGTGCCGATCATCGGCGTCGGCGGCATTTTCTCCGGCGAGGACGCCCGCGCGAAGCTGGCGGCCGGCGCGGCGCTCGTCCAGCTCTATACCGGCTTCATCTATCGCGGTCCGGCACTCGTGTCGGAATGCGTGAAGGCGATCGCCCGCGAACGCACCGCGTAATATAGCCATAAGCAAACTATATTTAGTCATCGATAGCATTTTTGCTATCATCGGCGCATGACCAAAACCATTGACCCCGACAGGGCAAGGACACACACGATGAAATTTTCGCTGCTGAAGAAGCTGCTGGTGGCCGGCGTGATCGGCACGTCGTTCGCTGCGGCGACCGCGCACGCGGCCGACCTCCTCGACCAGGTCAAACAACGCGGCACGCTGCGGGTCGGCCTCGAAGGCACGTTCCCGCCGTTCAACTCGAAGAGCCCGCAAGGCGAACTCGTCGGCTTCGACGTCGACATCGCGAAGGCCGTCGCGGCGAAGCTCGGCGTGAAGGCCGAATTCGTGACGACCGAATGGAGCGGGATCATCGCCGGCCTGCAGGCCGGCAAGTTCGACGTGATCGCCAACCAGGTCGGCATCACCGACAAGCGCAAGGAAACGCTCGACTTCTCGCCGGCGTACACGTACTCGTCCGCGCAGCTGATCCAGCGCAAGGACGACACGCGTCAGTTCAAGTCGCTGGAAGACCTGAAGGGCAAGAAGCTCGGCGTCGCGCTCGGCACGAACTACATGGACATGGCGAAATCCGTGCCGGGCATCGACGTGAAGACGTACCCGGGCGCGCCCGAGTACCTGCGCGATCTCGCGGCCGGCCGCCTCGACGCCGCGCTCAACGACCGCCTGATGCTCGCGTACCTGACGAAGAATTCCCAGCTGCCGCTGCGCCCGGGCGCGAACGTCGGCTCGGCGAACCCGTCCGGCATCCCGTTCAAGAAGGGCAACCCGAAGTTCCAGAAGGCGATCGACGACGCGATGGCGCAACTCGAGGCCGACGGCACGTTCACGAAGATCTCGGACAAGTGGTTCGGCATCGACGTGACGAAACCGATCAAGTAAGCACGCCTGCATTTCCCGCCTGACGGCGGGCCGGAAAGGGTGGCATCCGCAACGATGCCGCCCTTTGTTTTATTGGTCCGGTTTATGATTGCGCTTTCGCGCACGCATTCGATTCGTATTCCATGTCGACAACGTCCCTGCTCGTCCAATCGCTGCCGGTGCTCGCCCAGGGTGCCGTACTGACCGTCAAGTTCGCCGTGCTGTCGATGGTGTTCGGCCTGCTTGGCGCGGTCGTGCTCGCGATGATGGGCATCCGGCAAAGCGAGGCGCTCGACGGCTTCGAACGCATCTGGGTCAACGCGCTCGCGTGGCTGGCTCGCGCGTATGTGAGCCTGATGCGCGGCACGCCGCTGCTCGTGCAGATCTTCGTCATCTATTACGGGCTGCCGAGCCTCGGCATCTCGCTCGACCCGACGCCGGCCGGCGTCATCGCGCTGTCCGCGAACGTCGCCGCGTACATGTCGGAAAGCATGCGCGGCGCGATCAACGGGATCGCGCGCGGCCAGTGGCTCGCCGCGTACAGCCTCGGGCTGTCGTGGGGGCAGACGCTGCGCTACGTGATCGGCCCGCAGGCGCTGCGCATCGCGGTGCCGAGCCTGTCCAACAGCCTGATCAGCCTGATCAAGGACACGTCGCTCGTGTCCGTGATCACCGTGACCGAACTGCTGCGCAGCGCGCAGGAAGTGATCGCGGCGACCTATCAGCCACTGCCGCTCTATCTCGCCGCCGCGGCCGTGTACTGGATCCTGTGCCAGATCCTCGAATGGGTGCAGCGCTGGTACGAAAAGCGCCTGTCGCTGCCGTCGCGGCACTGAACCACGCAGTCGCGCCGGGCCGCGCTCGCGGGCCCGGCCCCTCCGTCCCGCCTATTCGCCCGAATAGCGCACGCCGAGCACGGCGCGCGCCGCATCGGTCATCGCGATCATCTGCCGCGAATGATCGTGCGTCATGATCGGACTTTCGGTTTCGCCCGCGCGCAGCAGGTCGCAGAAATGCGCGGTTTCGTAGTTCAGCCCGCCGCCTTCGACCGGCGCATCGAGTTCGACGGTGCGCCCGTCCGCGTAGCGGATCGTCGCACGCGCGGGGTTCCACCACTTCTCGTGAATCGTCACGTGACCGCCCGCCGCCGCGATCAGCGCGTCGCCGCGCCCCATCACGTCGAGCCCGCAAAAGAGCTGCGCGATCCCGCCGAGAGGGGGGACGTTTAGTTTGAGATAGTCAGGGAAGGCAAAAAAAGGCCAAAAAAGCCCGGAAAGCCTTGTCTGTCGGGGTTCGGGCTGTGGATAACCCAGAATTGGCAATCGACGTTTAATTTGACCCAAAAGTTGCCAAAAATCGGGGCGGATTTAGGCAGAAATTCGTCCAACACCCGCCCGAATCCCGTCCATCGATCGGTCAAAGTGCCCCGCTGACGACCCGATACCGTGCCGACGACACGTCCGCGGCGTCCATCGTCCCCACTTCGATACCCGTCCCGCTCTGGTTGCCGTCCGATACCTGGTCGACGCGCAGTCGAATCACCGGAACCTTGCCGCCGATTTTCCCGTCCGGAACCAGAATCACCAGCGGCGTCGCGCCGGTATCCGCCGTGTCGACCAGCACCGCCTTGTAATCCCACAACAACGCAGGCAACCGATTGAGCCAAGATCGCGGCCAGCTTGCCAGCGGCGCTTTGTAGCCGGCTGGCGCAACGGCCTCATCTACCGCCGGCTGTGCGACCACAACCAGGGACTCAGTTGTATACGTCGGAAACTCCTGGGCGATGACGGCAGGCAGTTCCGCCTCCATGAATCCGACGACAACAGGTTCGGCCGGCTGCAGCGGCGTCACCGGTTTGTCGAGCCAGTTGCGCCAGCGCTGCGCCATTGCTTCGCGGTACTCCAGCCCGACCGAATTCATGACGGCATTGTTCTGCATGTCGACCGGCAGGCTCGCCAGTTTCTGACCGAGCGCCATGTCGGGGCCGAGCCACGACTGGCCGACGTTGTGATCCCAGCCAGGATCAATGCCGACCGGTACGCGGTCGGTCACCTCTCCATCCGCGTTCGTCACCAGCCGATAGCGCACGTCCGGCTCATACGACGGCTGTTTTCCCGCCGCCTTCATCTCGGCCTCGGAATACGAGCGAGTCGTACACCGGCAACCCCAACCACACGGCGGATAGTGTGTGCGCCAGAAACCCGACGTGACCGGCAGAAGCGTGCCGTTCCAGGCGCGATGCTGCGGTCGAGTGCGACTATCGAGCACGGCGCGATACTCGAGATACGGGCGCCGATCGGCATTCTCGACGATCTGTTGCCACCGGCCAGCCATGTACGCCGAATGCATGTTCGCGCGGTAAATCAGCTCAGTGCGCCAACCGCGCTTGCCGCGATACGTCCAACCGGAACGCTGGACCGTTTCATCGAAATCCTTGCGAAACTGCGCGAGCGTCGTTCCGGATTCCATCGCACGTACCAGCGACGCGTGGATATCCCTGACCACATCGAGCGGCGTGCCTGCAACAGTGAACTGGGTGGCATGCATCGAGCCGAGCATGTCGTTCCAGCGCTCGGTTTCCACCGGCACCTTGCTGCGAAGGTTGGCGAGCGCGTTTTCGGCCTGTACGCCGAACGGTTGGACAGCCATTTACGCGCCTTCCTGCTGCAGCGTGCCGAGCAGAACCAGCACGATGCCGGACAGCGCAAGTCGGCGTAGATCGTCATCCAGTGCCAGCAGTACTTCGTCCGGAATCGGCATGTCGGTGTCGCTCGCGCGATGCGCGCACGCGCCAAAAGCCATGATTTCGGAAGCCAGCTTTAGCGGCGAGCTGGTCGGCGTGTTCAGTGCTGCCGAAAGCGCCACGATCTTGTCGCGCAGGTCGTGTTGTTCTGCCGTGAGAGTCGACATTGTTGGCTCCTTTGAAGGCCCTATAAAACGTGTTTGAACGGCATTCAATCGGCCGCTTCCGTATCCTGGTCGACGTATCCCTGCGCGAACGACCATTGAAGTGCCTGCCGCATGACTCCGATCAGCTCGGCGTTATCGATCTCGCCGACGAGCTTCGTCAACTCGGTCTGGATCTCGGCCAGCGATCGTCCGTCGCGCTCGGCTTGGTCGAGCATCCGCGCAATCGGCTCGATGACAGCCGCTTCCAGCGCCGCATCCGCCGCGTCGGCCGCCGATCGCACGCGCACGTCCTCGGCCTGCGCCGACTCGATCAGCACGGCGTCGTCAGCAGCAGCGAATTCGGCAGCCGGCGCTTGCTTCGGTGCGGGCAGAAGCGCGTCAGCGTCATCAGCGGCCTGCGGGATGTTCAGTTCCTCCAGCATCGCCTTGCGAGACGGCCGCGCACCCATATTCGCCGCGATCTGATACGTTTCCGCGCGATCCTTGCCTGCCGCGTTGATCTGGAAAAACTCCAGCTCGGGCGACGGCACGTCCTCGCCAAAATTGAACGTCGTGATCCACCGGAAAATCTGCGACATCGACGCCGACGCGATGTCTCGGTCGGAATCGTTGATATCGCTCTGGCGCTTCATTGCCGTTTCGGTTGCGGCCCGTGCACCGACGTTCTGCAGCTCGGCGATCATCGCCTGACCGGTGAGGCACTTCGACATCTCGCGGTTCGCCGCGTTGATGAGCGATTCTTGCGGCAACATCGAGCCCGACGTGTTCGCGACCAGCAATTCAACACTGGAGCCCTCCGGCACGACTGCATAGCCGCTGTCGATCATCGCTTCGATCGCTTGCGCCAGTTGATCCTGCTCGGCTTCCGACGCGCCGAGCCCGTACCGCGCGACCGGCCACGGCAAGCCGTGGCGCTCACAGAATTTCACGAAGTACTTCCAGCCGCCCGTCTTGAAGGTCCACGGCCAGAAACACCCCGACAGCAGCGGCGAACCGTACGGATTCGACATCGTGGCTACGTGCCGGGACACAATGAATCGATACGGATCTTCGACTACGGCGCCCACCGGCTCTGCGCGCGTCTTGAGCATCAGCTGTGCGTCGACGTCAAATCCGAACCGTCGATTCGGCCGATCGATCACATTGACCGGGACGACGAAGCCTTCCCAGGCATCCCACACCAGCTCGTGGACGCGGTAGCCGGTGAAAATCGCGCTGAGCATTTGCCACATGATTTCCAGCCAGTCGGTCACGACCGCATTCGGCCTGAAACCTTGCATCCACCGCTCGCACAGGTCGCGCGCCTGCTGCGCTTTCGCGTCATCTTCTGCCCACGTCACGACGCGATAGTCCATACCGCGAAACTCGCCGCGAATCGATCGAATCTCGCCGATGACGTGTGCATCGGCCATGATCGAGGCATAGACCGTGTCGGCGACGCCCATCGCGCGCAGCACCGGGTCTGGGTTCGGCAGCATGTGCAGCCGGCCGAAGAAATAAGGATCGGTGTCGGCTGCTGCGGCCTGCTGACCGAACACGCCGCGCACCGATCGAACCAGTCGTTTGATATCAAGAACCATAAACGGATACCTTTCGCTTGCCTGATTTGATTCGTGGGATGACCGAGCCGAGGCCGGAATAGGCCAGCATGTACAGCATATGCAACGCGTCCGGGCCGTCGTCGTGATCGGCTTCCGGATAGTGGGTCAACTGCTCGACGAGCACTGTCTGGCTCTTGTGCAGGCGAACCGTGCCGTTCGCGCAGTGCGGCTGAAGAGACAGAATCCGCAGGTCTTTGTCGTCGCTGGAGCGGATGCCGCGCGCCGGAACCGGGATCATTCGCTTTTGTGAACGTTCGACCAGCACATCCTTGAAGAACTCCTGGAACTGGATGATCTCGATGCCCCATACCAGGCAACCGTATTGCTCCTGGAACGCGATAATCGTTTCGATCTGGAGGTTGGGCAACATGCGTGCGATCTTCGCTTCCACCACATCGAGCACACCGGTCTTGCGGTTGAGGCCACCGACCAGGCACGCACACGGGTCACGGCCCTTGTTGTGCTTGCCCATCGACGGATCGTGTGCACCGAAGAAAATCCAGGCGTCGGACGGATGCACCCAGTACACCAGCTTCTGGAACGGCGCGTTCTCGCTATTGGTCGGATCGTTCTGATATTCGCAATCGAACGCGTGGTGATCGTTCGCGCGAATCTTCATCAGGCGCAACAGCGGGCGCATGGCCGGCCACGATACGACAGCGCCATCGTCCATTTCAGCCTTGCGCTGCGCATAGAACGCGTCGCATGCTTCCTCGCCTTCATTCAGGAATACTTCTTCCCACTTTTCCCACAGATCCAGCCGCTTCGGCCACTCGATGATGGCGCGGAATTTATGCGACTCCCATAGCGGGCTGCGATGCACGCGGTTGGCCACGCCGTCGTAATGCAGAATCGTGTTGAGGTAGATGATGTCCATCGAGCCGTCCGGCGGACCGAGCGGCATCACGACCTTTTTGACCCAGCGTTCAAGCTTGTCGCGCTGGGTCTTCTGCTGCACGTTCTCGTCGTTCTCGATGTCGTCGAGCAACACCAGGTCAGGCCGAAACGGGCCATGCCGAATACCGCGCATCCGCTTGCCCGAGCCGAACGCCTGCAGCTTGATGTCGGTTGCCGTTAGCGCAACGCCGACGTTCCAAACGCGCCCCTTGCCGACGTGTTCGGGAAAGTCCATCGCGAGCCGCGGATTGTCGGTCAGCTCGACCTTGATCGCCTCCAGCATCATCTGCGCCTGGTCGCTGCTGTCCATCACGATCGGGATGAATTTCTTCGCCTGGCGGATGATGCAAAGCAACGTAAAAACCTGCGTAACCAACGTTGATTTCGCTTCGCCGCGCGGTGCCGAAAGATTGATGAGCTTGCCTTGCTTTGCGGCGATGCGCGGCGGCAGGTTGTCGAAGCACCAGTCGTGAAAAACGGATGATTCGACCGCGTTGCTGTAGTGCGGGAAGTAGGTCTGAAAGAAGAAGCGATAGTCGCCCGAGAACACGCGCATACGCCGCTCCAGGCGCGCGTCTTCGTCCACCGCGAATCCGTCGCACGCGGCATCGATGAGGCGGCGCTGGTCGTCGGTGAATGCCATCAGCTCCTTCAGGAACTGTTCGGCGGCGTTGGATTTCTTTGCCATCGTGGATCAGGAATATTTTTTCGCGACTTCCTGGCCAAACTCTTCCAGGTACGCAATGAAGCGCGCGTGCTCTTTCGGATACTTCGTCTGGACGAACGACGCGAAGTCGCGCAGCACATCCATGCAGATCGACAGCGTAGCGAGCTTCGGATTGGAGCGGCCGGCCGCGTTCACCGTCTTGATGAAGCTGTCGGACAGGCGCGCGAGAATGTCGGCCTTCTGCACCGGCTGCAGCTTCTGGTTGTTCTTCAGCTCTTCGAGCATTGCAAGGAACTGCACCGACATTTCCTCGACGACCTGGCTAGTCATGTTGTCGATGTTGGTGCGGGACATGCGTTGTGCCGACCGCGCGATGTCCCAATCGTCGCCCGCCTCCTTCGAAGCGCGCTTCCAGTTGCGTGCGGTCTGGTACGACACCTTGCACACGTCTGCGGCCGTCGTCAGCGGCATGCCCTGCAGGTATTTCGCACGCAACTGGTTGCGGACCTTTTGGTCGTGGGCCATGCGTCAACCCTTGGTTGCGAAGTAACGCACGACTTCAACCAGCGCCGTCATCGCGCCACCGGCTACACCGCCGAGTCCAGCCGTCTTCGCCATCAGCTTGCCGTGATCGCCCTCCAGCGTCTTCACGCGATCTTCCAGACCGTCGATGCGATCGGACACGGTCTGTTTCAGATCGTCGATACGTTGATTGGTCGCCTGCTGACCGTGCTGCACCATTTCGCGGATACCGCGCAGCTCGCCCTGGATGTTGCCCAGCGCCAGCAGCAGCTTGTCGTTCAAATCATTACCAGTCATCGCGGATACCCTGTTCTCCGTTGCTCAAACCGTCCCTGGCATTCGGTGCAGCGTGTCGCATATGGCACGCATGCGCGTCGAGCGGCGGGGATCGGTTCGCCGCATTCGACACATTCTTCGGCGCCCGCGCCGTGGCACTGCGCGCGGGCAAGTTCGATCGCTACATCACGCTGCATCTGTTCGATTTGCTGTGCCAGCTCGAACTCGCGTTCATTCATCATCGTTATCCATCAACAGAAAAGGCGCGCATCCACTGGGCATCGAGTCGATCGCCGCGAGCACGCCACAAAACCGCGCTGCCAGGCCGTAGTACAGCCGCGCAACGTCACGGTGGTTCGCTTCCAGGTCCGGCATGCGGCCGCTCGCCGGCTGCGGCAGCGTGTCCGGCGCTCGCGTCAGATTGGGCGGTGGCGGCACTCGCAAAGGGTCCGGCGTTGGCGGTACGCCAGCGCTGCAGGCGGACATCAGGCAGCACGCAATCGTCAGCAGGTGCAGGCGGGTCATGACGGGCATCCTCATCGAGCTGGTGGAAGTAGCGGTCTACGCGCTGGACGCTCGCGTCTGCGCGCTGTCCGGCCTGTTGTCCGCGTTTGATATCGCGGTCGATCCGCTTGATGTCGCCTTGGTATGCGCGCTGCGCCGCTGTCGCGTTGTCACGCGTCGCGGCGCTCTTACCGTTGGCGCGGCCGATGAAGTACGCGGCGCCGTGCGTCGCGATCAGCACGACCACGACTGCGGCGCCGATCGCGCGCAGGTAGCGCGCATCAAGTTCCGGAAGATCGATCATGGCGTGCAGCTCCCGATTCCCCAGCCGGCGCGAACGTACAGCGGTTCGTGTTGCTTCAGGATGCGGCGCGGATAGTCAGCGTTCTCGCGCTGGTTGCCGGGCGCGATGCCCGGATTGATGTCGCACGTCTTGCCCAGGCAATACTGCGGTGACGTGGACAGCTTCTGGCGCTTGTAGACCCATCCCAAGCCGCCGTTGTAGCCGCTCAACGCGAACGCCATGCGCTCGCATGGGTTGGCGGCCTTCACGCGGTCGTACAGGTGCTTGTCGTACGTGACCAATGCACGCATTGCCCAGGTCGGGTTGTACGGATCGTTGTCGCGCAGGCCGGGATATGCACCGCTAATCCAGCCTGCTGTCGACGGCATGAACTGCGCCAAGCCTTCCGCACCTACCGGGCTCTTTGCGTTGGCCCGCCAGCGGCTTTCCTGATGGATCTGTCCGGCGAACGTTGCGACCGGCGCTTCGAGCCCCCAGACGAGCTGCGCCTGGCGCCGTAGATCGAGCCGATAACGGGCAGCGTCGGCGGGCACCTGCGCGTGGGCCGACGAGGAAAGCACCAGCGCGACGATCACCAGGACGGCGATCGCGGCCACAGAAAGGGCCAGCGCGCGAAGCGTTCGGATAATGTCGTCGCGCAGCGCGCGCAGGATCGCATCGAGAATCATGCTGCGAGGCCCACGCAAATCAGGCTGGCAGCGACGATGATCGCGCGGCGCAAACTCGCTGCCTTGAACAATTCCGCGTGCACGCGAGGATCGAGCGCGATTTCGCATTCGAATTCGCTCAGTTCGGCGCCAGCCATGTCGACTTCAACTTGATCCAGAGTCGGCACAAATTCGTGCGGCCGCGCGTACGGAAAAATGAGGCGATCGAGCCAGTAGCCGCCCCAGCCGCCAAGCGACATGAGGTGTGCTTTGTAGAACGTGACGGACAGCAGCGGATCGGACTGCCGGGTGGTATAGGCGAGGATCGCCAGCACGATGCTGGCGACGAGCCAAACAGTAAGACGCGGGGATTTAAGACGGGAAACCTTCACGAGGAGCACTCCAATAACTGGGTGCATTCGCGACGGCGGCACCCGTAACCTGATGAGGTTTCAGGTTACGGATTAGGGATCAAGCAGGCTTTATGAAATGTTTCACCAACGGGAGCCGAAAACTAGAACCAGCTTTTTACTTCACGATTTCGAGACGCTGTCATCATCACATCGCCAAAGCATCTTGTCTTGCTCAGCGGGCTTCAGTAGCGCTTCCGGCTCACAGTTCCGGCGCGGGGCGGAAGCGCTCTTCGAGGTCTGGATGAACACCTGCGGTTTGGGCGGATTCTGTAACTGTCGATCGCAATCGCTGATGTTGTTCTGGTAGGCCTGTATGCTCTTTTCGGCCCATTGCTTCCGATCTGTTTCCGATATGGAGCGAATCGTTTCTTCAATAGCTTGACCTGCTGAGAGACCGAGCATGGTGCACCATCCAAGCGGTTCGGACATCGGTTTCCCGAACAAATCCGATGCTTGTCCGGCCAGTTTGATATTTTCCATTCCAGATTTCAGCGCATAGGCATCGGGTGGGGTAAACGCGTTCGGGTCGGAAAGGAACCTCGACATCAATTCGGTGGTGTGATTCATCGATCTCACGATGGCGTCGCGAAATTTCTGCGCGTTGTCTCGTTGTTCGCGATACTGACGGATCTCTTCAGCGTTGTTTCCTACGACCGTTTGAGAATCGCCACAAGCGCTCAACGCCAACAGCGCGAGGCAGCTCGATATCGTCCGGGCAAGTTTAAGCATTTCGCGCTTCCCAATACGATTGCCATTTTGTCATCGCGAATGCGAGCGTAGCGCGTAACTCCCAAGCTGTCATATTTCGCAGCATCTCACGATTGAAATTGGTGCGACTGAATTCCAATGTCGCTACTTTGACGTGAGGAACGATAGCCCAGATTCGCATCACCTGAGCAATCATTGCGTCGTTCGACAATTCCCGACCAAATGCGCAGTTACGCCATCCATTGAGATACACGTTCGCGCGCGGGAACATGTCGGCGATCATTTCGTCGACACTCTTCACGCCCAGATGTGTGTTGAGGGACGCCCGTACCAACTTCGTCGTCACAAGCCCGGCTTCGGCCGCGACTACTTCTTCCGCCCACGCTGATAGCTGCGCGCGTTCTTCGCGCGACAGCCGTTCAACGGCCTCTGCCGGTGGCGCGTCTGACTGCAGCACCTGCGTAATCGACAAATCACCGGCAACTTGAATGATGCCGAACCCCGATGCGCTCATTGTGCCGAGCGTTTTCCCCGATTTTGTTGCCATGCTTTACATATTCCCTCGATGCCGTCGGCAATTGTCTTGAGCATCAATTGGACTTCATTTTTTGCCCGTGCGAATACGCACTCGACTGCCGACCTGCGTGATCCCACTTCCACTCGCGACCATGTTTCCGTCGCCTTGAACACGGTGCCCCCCACCGGATGGAGTCGGATCGTCCACCGATCCTGCCTGGGTCTCCGGGAGAAATGCCACGACCATAGCCGCCAACTGTGCGGGCGTAACCGCCATGTTGGCAGCCGAAACCATCGTGAAAGCCTTCTCCACCGCCGACTTTACCGTATCGACGGCAAACCCGGAATGTGCTGCACGTTGCCCAGTGACCACGTATTGGATGTCGACACCATGCTGCGCGATGGCCGCCAAATATATGGAATCTGGTGAACGTTTGTTTGTCTCGTAGTTACCTTGTGTTGTCTTTGTTACGCCCGCAACGTCCGCAAATGCACTCTGGCTAAGGTTGAGACGGGTTCTTTCCTCGCGCAGACGCGCACCTACGTTGTTTTCCATGGTCGGCCTCTTGCATGGCCAACGTTTGTTTGCTATTGTGCTTCAAACGTTGTCCATATGGTTGTCAATTGCGGAGCAAATATGACAGGTGAAGCCGTCAAGCGCAAGCTGCGCGAACAGGGAAAGACCATCAAAGAGTGGGCGCAAGAGCACGGTTACGACTACGTGCTGGTCTCGCGCGTCATCCGTGGCGTCCAGAAAGCCAACTACGGCAAGGGGCATGATGTAGCGGTTGCCCTGGGCATGAAGAAGCCTGGGGAGGTGGATGCATGAGCACGTCCGCCAAAAAGTCCCGGCCGACCTCCGAGGTGGTTGCTGCCGCGCATGCAACAGCGAATGCCGTCGTTCCTGCGAATGGCAAATCACCGGTGTCCGGTAATTTCGCGTTCACCGCACAAGAGGCAGACCTTGCCCAGGCACTGGGGATCGACCTTGACGCGCCGATCGTCGACCGCCTGGAACGCGCAGTCGACCGCGTCAACCGTGCTACCAGGTTCGTTATTGAGGCTGGAACCCTCCTGCTGAGTGTTCGGGCCGACTGCGCGCACGGGGAATTCCTTCCGGCGCTGGAAGAACGCGGGATTCCGCAGCAACGTGCGTGCGAGCTGATGTCGTATGCCAAGTTCGCGGCGAGCTTGTCTGGCAGTGACCGCGATCGTGTCTTGGCACTGCCCAAGATGAAGGTGCTTGAACTGGCGAAGGCCGACCCCGAAGTCCTGCAAGACCTGTTCGAAGACGACGCGAAGTTCGGCGAGCTGACCGCGCTGTCCGTGCGTGATCTGCGCGTCGCACTGCGCGATGCGAACGCGAAGCGGACTGACCTTTCCACCCGTAACGAGAAGCTTGAGCGCGAGCGCGACCGCCTGCAGGAAGAGCTGCGCGTGCTGCGCGAAGGCCGCGTCAAGACCGGCGGTGACGTTCCGGTCGTCGTCCAGGACATTCGCCTGGAGTGCGCGGCCCTGCACAAGAAAGCGCTGATGGCGGTCGAGGACATCGGCCGGCTCGGCCGCGAGTTTCTGACGAATGGGCTGCCCGACGATTCCGAGTGGAATACCCCCGTCATCCGGCACCTGTACGGCTCGCTCACGGCGCTGCACGCGGTCATCGGCGGCCAGATCGCCGACATGCACCGCAGCTTCGGCGCATTGCTGAACGGTGAACAGTCCGTTCTCGATACGTTCTCGCCGGATGAGGCCACGCGCTGCGCGCTCGAATACCGCGCGCTGATCCAGGAGCACGACCACGAGGCCAAGGCGCGCGAGTGGGAACGCGAAATGGAGCGCCCTCGACGCGGCCGTCCGCGCACCGCCCCGACGAAGTAATCCATCCATCCGACCGACTACCGCCCGACCAGGTGCGATATGCGATCCGTACTCTTGAAATCCGACATCATGACCAGCCAAGTTCCGGCTGCGCTCAACAGCGATCCGTGGCTGATCGCCACCGAAGCGCAGCGGCAGACGGCTGAGCTGCGCTTCCAGCTGATCGGCCCCGGCGTGCAGCTGATCCAGGCCGGCGCCAGCGTCAACAACGTTGCGGCGCTGCTGGCCGAGCGCTTGCGCGACACCGATTCGGCCGTGCAAAAGCAACTGCTGGCCCGCCTGGGCGAGGTGCCGTCCGTGTCCACGCTCAAGCGCTGGCTGTCCGGCTACCGCCGCGAAGGCAAGGTCGGCCTGCTGTCGGCCCATACCGGCCGCGTGCGCAAGGATTACGGCTGGGAGCTGCGCGCAACCGCGCTGTACAACCTTCCCAGCAAGCCGACCTACGCAGCGGTCGCGCTGAAGCTGCGCAAAGAGGGATTCGACACCGCGACCGACTCGCGCGTGACGCGTTACTTGAAGTCGCTGCCGGCGACGCTCGGCGAGAACAGCCCGGCCCGCGTCGGCAAACACCTGCACAAGCTGCGGCACCAGAAGTACCAGCCGCGCACGCTCGAACAGATCAAGGTGGGCGACATCTACGCAGGCGACGGCCACACCAGCGATTGCTACGTGGCGCATCCGAACACGGGCGGTCTGTTCCGGCCGGAGCTGACGGCGTTCATCGACATCCGTTCGCGGTACGTGCCGGGCTGGTATCTGTCCGAGTCCGAATCGGCGCTGTCGACCGTGTTCGCGCTGTCGCACGCGATGCAGACCTATGACCACCTGCCGCTGTTTCTCTACCTGGACCGTGGCGCAGGCTATCGCGCCAAGATGCTGAACGACCAGGCGACGGGTTTCTACGCACGTTTCGAAATGGACGTGATCGGCGCGCTGCCGGGCAATCCACACGGCAAGGGCTGGATCGAACGCTGGTTTCGCACCGTGCGTGACCATCACGACAAGTTTTTCGCGGGCGGGCAGTTCTACTGCGGCAACGACATGGCTGCCGAGGTGAATCGCCGTCTGTCCGTCGAGGTGCGTTCGGGCAAGCGTCGCCTGCCGTCACTGGCCGAGTACATGGCGAGCCTGGCGAACTTCATCCACGAATACAACCACACGCCGATGGACGTGCTGGACGGTCGCACGCCGGCCCAGGTGTGGGCGTCGCTCGAACGCAATCCGGTCGTGCTGTCCGCCGAAGCGATCGTCCGGCCGCGCGAGAAGCGCACCGTGCGCCGCCAGATGGTCGAGCTGCACAAGCGCCAGTACTACGCGGCCGAGCTGGCGCTGTACGACGGCAAGTCGCTGACGATCGAATACGACCTGCACGACGACCGCACGGTGTGGCTGTACGACGCGAAAGACCGGTTCGTGTGCCAGGCCGCGATCGTCCGCACTATCGGCGTCGTACCGCAGTCGCGCCTGGAAGAGCAGCGCGAAAAACGCCTGCAAGGCCAGGTCAAGCGGCTGGAACGCAAGGCCGACGAAGCCCGTGCTCGTGCCCAGGACAGCATCACCGTCGACGAACAGCTTGCCCACCTGCCGGACCTCAACGTCCAACCCGTCATCGATCTGGATCGCCCTGGCAAGGGCATCGTGATCGACCTGCTCGACAACGAATAAGGAGTGACCATGACTTCGAAGAACCAAAACGACAACGCCGTGGCCGTTCCGGTCGAGTGGCCCGAGCACTACAGCGAAGCGAACCGGGCCGAAGCAGCCGCCATCGTGGCGCAGCTCGCCGAGATCGGAAAGACGCGCTCGTGGCTCTCGCGCCTGTCGCGCGTCAACGTCGGCACCATGTCCACGGTGCTGAACGGCAAGTACACGACCGAGCCGACGAAGTGGCTGCGCATGATGTCCGATGCGCTGTCGACGTACACCGGTCGCGCGACGATCAACACGATGCCGCACGTCCAGACGAGCGTGTCGCAGCTCGCAAATGTCGTGTGCGACCGCGCCCGGAAGTACCGCAATTTCGGCGTGTTGACGGGCTTCGTTGGTGTTGGCAAGACGGACGCCGTGCGCCAATACAAGGAACAGAACAGCCACACCATCATCATCGAAGCCAACCCGAACATGTCGCCAGCCGTGATGCTCGATGAGCTGCTGACGGCATCGTCGGCCCCGATGGCGCGCACGCTCGATGCCAAGTTTGCGTCGATCACCGAGGCACTGACGGGCACGACGTATCTCATCATCGTCGACGAAGCCGAAACGATGATGCCGAGCTGCCTGCACTACCTGCGCCGCATTCGCGACAAGGCCGGGATCGGCATCGTCCTGGTCGGCACCGATCGGCTGCTGCAGCTCATCAAGCCCAGCTACGGCCAGTTCGATCAAATCCGCTCGCGCGTCGGTTTCTGGCCGCAGGTCGTTCGCGGTGTCTCGCGCGAGGATGCAGACGCGCTGGCGCAGGCTGCGCTGGATGACCAGGGCGAGCTGTCCGGCGAAGTGCTGGACGCACTCTGGCACTACTGCCGCGGCTCGGCCCGGATGCTCATCGAGAACTTTATTCCGGCGCTGCGCGACTACGGCCTGAAGAAGAACCACGATCTGTCGGCCGATCTGGTGCACGCGGTCGCACGCGACGCGCTGCTGCTCGGCGACCAGCGCAACGCGTGAGGCCATCATGACGAATCAAACCGATTCCCACATCACGATCCGCCATACGGCCGGTCGTACCACCGTGCGTGCCACGGGACGCTATGCGCGACCGTTCCTCGACGCGCTCGCGAACGGTGCGCCTTCCGGCGAGGCCGCCGCATTCTCGGCGTGGCTGACGTTCCAGCCGCGTACAGCCAGCGAGGTGACGGCATGAAGCGCCTGCCCAATCTGACTGCCGGGCCGGTGCTGGCCGAGCTGCTGTCGGGCCTGCGTCGCGTGCGTGCCGAGCTGCGTCGCCTGGTCGTACGTGTTCGCGCGCAGTGCCAGCTGCGCCGCATTGATCGCGACGAGCGGCGTGCGGCGCGTGACCTCGACTGGATGCGCCGCGAGCTGGACCGCACGCAGACGAACTTCACGTTGCTCCAGGGCGCGTATGCGAATCAGCGGCGCGCGCTCTACCGTCGCTTACAGGACACCGCCGTCGAGCGCACGGGAGGCAGCAATGCCGCTTCCTGAAGTCGTTTGCCCGAACTGCCGCGCCCGCATGAGCCTGGACGTGATCCTGGCCGACGACAGCATGCGCGACATCGTAATGGCGCTCGCCGACATTCATCCGGCCGGCGAAACGCTGGTCAAGCCGCTGCTGCGCTATCTCGGCCTGTTCGGGCCGCGCAAGTCGCAGATGGCATGGGGCCGCATGGCTGCGCTGATGCGCGAGCTGGTGCCCGAAATGCGCGCGGCACAGGTGAGCTGGAACGGGACCACGTACGCGGCACCGATCGACACCTGGGCGGCGGCGCTGGCATACGCCGTCGACCAGGCGCACGCCGGGAAGCTCGATTTGCCCCTGAAGTCGCACGGCTGGCTTCGATCGGTGATGGCCAGCCGAAGCGCCCGCGCGGCTGGACGAGTCGAGGATGCCCGAGAAGCGCAGCTGCGCGGCGTGTCCGGCACTGGAACGGTCGAAGAGCGGCGAACGCCAGTGCCGCCCGAGCCCGGCCCGATACACGTCGACGCCACGCTGCCGAAAGCTGAAATGCCCGCACACATCCGCCAACAACTGAAGCTGAAACCAAGGAACCCATCATGACCGAGCAGACGATTGAAACCATTCCCGCCGGCTACCGCAAGAACGCGCGGGGCCATCTGGTGCCGGAAGCCACGATCCGCGACATCGACCTGGAACGCGATGGCCTGGTGCGCGAGCTGATCGTCGCTGTGAAGGCGCAGCAGGCTGCGCTGCGCAAGCTGAAGGAGCGCGCATTCGGCGACGCCAACGCGTTCATTTCGCTGTCGGCCGACAAGTACGACGTGAAGATCGGCGGGGCCAAGGGCAACGTGACGTTGCATTCGTTTGACGGTGCGCTGAAGGTCGTCATCCAGCGCGCGGAAAACATGTCGTTCGACGAGCGCCTGCAGGCGGCGAAGACCCTCATCGACGAGTGCATCAACGAATGGGCGCGCGGCAGCGATCCGAAGATCCAGGTGCTGGTTCAGCAGGCGTTCGAGACGGACAAGGAAGGCAAGATCAACGTCGGCCGCGTACTTGCGCTGCGCCGCTTGGAGATCACGGACGACAAGTGGCAACGCGCCATGCAGGCGATCGGCGAGTCGGTGCAGGTCGTCGGCACGAAGACGTATATGCGCTTCTACGAGCGCGTCGAGGGCAGCGAACAATACACGCCGATCAGCCTCGACTTCGCGTCGCTGTGAGGGGCTGGCCATGCACCTGCTCAATTTCCAGCTGCAGTTCGAGCCGCTGATAACCGGCGGCTACAAGCCACACACCATCCGTGCGAAACGTGCGGATGGCCGCGACCCGGAGCCCGGCGACGTGCTGCGCATGTACGTCGAGCAGCGCTCGCCGCGCGCTCGGATCATCGCGCAGGAAGTCTGCGAATACGTGTCGGACATCCAGATTCTCCCGCCGCTCGGCGACCGCGTGCCGCAGGTATTCGTCGGCGCACGGTTGCTGGACGAGCTTGACGCGGAAGCGCTGGCCCGCGCCGATGGCTTCGATGGCTGGCGCGACATGGTGGCGTACTTCGCCGACCGGTACGGCCTGCCGTTCACCGGAAACCTGATCGGCTGGAACCGCACGCCGTCGTACGTCTGATTGCAGTAACGCCCGCCGCGAGCGCTTCGCGGCTACCTACCTCAACCAGGAGAAACACCCTCATGAACAAGTCGCAACTCATCGACGCCGTGGCGAAGAACGCCGAGCTGACGAAGGCCCAGGCGGCTCAATCCGTCGAAGCCGTGCTGAACGCGATCCAGCTCGGCCTGCAGGAAGACGGCGACGTGGCGCTGTCGGGCTTCGGCACCTTTGCCGTGGCAGCGCGCAAAGCACGCACCGGCCGCAATCCGGCGACGGGCGAATCGATCCAGATCGCCGCCAGCAAGGCCGTGAAATTCAAGCCCGGCAAGGCACTGAAAGACGCCGTGAACTGATGCGAAACGCCCGCGCGAGCGGGTGTCTATCCGGCGTGGTGGCCGGGTACTGACGATGCAGCCGAGGAACCCCAAAATGACGAAAAATGAACAGAGCGTGACGGGCACGCACTCACCGCAGCAGGTCGCCGCTGACCTGTTTCGCATTGGCGAGAACCCGAATTTGCCAGCGTGGCAATACCCGGTGCTGCAGCGGGCAATCGGACTGCTGGCGTCTCCTGTCGAGCAGTCCGCAGCAGCGCAAGTCGAAGAAATGATTCGCTTCTGCCC
Source organism: Burkholderia cenocepacia (assembly GCF_900446215.1). Classification (GTDB taxonomy): domain Bacteria; phylum Pseudomonadota; class Gammaproteobacteria; order Burkholderiales; family Burkholderiaceae; genus Burkholderia; species Burkholderia cenocepacia. The sequence goes on from NZ_UAQZ01000014.1 coordinate 99,775, forward strand.
CGAGTGCGGTCGGCTCGCGGATATTCCGGTCGGTTACGAAGCGTGCTGCCCGGACTGGTCGGAAGCGCGGATGGTCCCGAAGCGCTTCGCGGAACTATGCGCGGAGACGTTCAGGCTTTGCGTCAGCCGGCCGGGTCTGAATTCGGCATCCTCGCCTGCGGACAAGCGGGCTGCGTTCAGCTCCGACGATCTAGATTTCGCACCGGACGCGCAGCATACGGTCGCGGATATGGCGAACATCGGCTATGCGTTGCTTGAACAGATTGTGCGAATGGTGCCCGGCTATAGCTGGAACGACTCGCCGGTCGAGATCGTCAGCGACCTCATCAACGAGCGCGACGAAGCCCGAGCTTCCACTACCAACGAGCCGGAGGCCGAGGGGTTCACCTACGCGACCAAGCAGGCGACAGCGTGTGCATCGTGCGGCGAGCATAAGCACACGCCTCTTCGCGTTGATCGGATGGGCGGCTACGTTTGCCTGACGTGTATCGATCACGAGCTGGACCGTTCCGTGGCGTTGGCCGACGACCAGCGTGCTGCCGTCGAATTCGCGCTCGGCGCGTGCGCGGGGCACGTTTCCGGCGAGCGTCATGTGCCAGCGCTCGAATCGTTGCTGTCTGCCACGCAGGAGGCACGATGACGCTTGTTCGTTACGTCGTGATAGCGCTGTCTGCCGTTGGCGCAGCGGTCGTCGCGGCGATGCTGCTCGACGGCTTGGGTATCGGCCACGTTCGCATCTACTTCGGTGCCGATCCGCTCGTGTGCACCGTGCCCACCGAAACCTCGCGGGGAGTGACACTGTGATGGACGTGAAGATCTTCTATGAGGTCGTCGATGGCGAAGAAGTGGAAACGGTGCGCGGCGATAGCATTCGACTGCCGTACACCGACGCTTCGTTCGGCATGCACGCGGACTGCGACACCTGGGGGCGAGTCGTCGGCTGGACCGTCACGCACCTGCTGTCCGGAGCACCGGTCGGGACGGGCCGCACGCGGGACGCGGCATTCGCAGCCGCCATCGCGTACGTCGAGCAAAACAAGCCGCACCTCGCGTCGATGTTTGCGAACGCCGCTCAGGCCCGTGTGTTACTCGAGCACCTGCAACGTAAAGCGGAGGCCCGCTGACATGGCGCTGTCCACAGATCCGTCGAAGCGCGACAGCCAGATGGTTCGCCTGAAGGCGATGAAGGCCGGCATGAGCGAAGACCAGTACAAGGATTGGCTTCTGGCGCACTTCGGCGTGCGCTCGGCCACCGAGCTGTCAGCCAAGCAACGTCGCGAGGCGCATGCACGGCTGCACAAGCTGCTCGACTCGATGAAGCCGCAGGCCGCTGCTGGTGCATGGAACGAACCGCAGCTGCGCAAGCTGTCCGCGTTGTGGGCGCAGCTCGCGATGTGCGGCGCGGTGCGCGTGAACACGGCCGAAGCGTTGGAATCGTGGGCGACAGGTCGCATTCCGACGCTTGCCGCGCTGCGCTTCGCCCGAGCCGACCAGCTGCAGTATCTGATCGAAGCCGCGAAGAAATGGTTGCTTCGCGTGCAACCTGATGCCGAAACGACCGCATGAATACGCCGCCCCTCATCAACCGTGCTGCGCTGCCCGAGCTGCTGCGCGAACTCATCGACTGCGTTGGTGAGGCGGCTGCGTTCGCGCTGATCGACTGGCGCGGCGGCGCATATCTGTCGGTGCCCAAGCGAGTCGATCCGCAGCACATGCTGGTCGAGCACATTGGCCCAGTCGCGTTCGTCGCCCTGGTCGAGCGCTTCGGTGGCGAGACTGTCATGCTGCCGAAGAAGGACGCCGTGACGCGCCAGCAACGGCATCAGATCGTTCGCCAGCTCCGCATGGAACGGCTCACGGTCGACCAGATCGCGATCCGCACCGGGTACACAATGCGCCGCGTGTTCCAGATACTCGGCGAGCATCCCGCAGAACCGTCCAGCGGCGACCTGTTCGAGTGATCGCCGCCCCCTCCAGCCAGACCCTTTTCAAAAAGCGCTGAAACGTCATCAAAAACCGCTGATGACCTGTTGGACGACTCTACGGTCGTCCGACCCCGCCAACGGCTCCTAGGCCGTTTAAATCCGTCTCCCTCCCAGATCGCCACAGAGAACCATTTGCTTGTGAAATGGTTCACCATTTTTTCCTGTTCCGCGCCCCGCAGACTGCGAGGCATGGACACGACCACTTCTCCCCAAGCCAAGGGCCTCGCCAACTGGATCGAGGTGTTTCGCGCCGGCAACCATGTTGCAGCTGACGGGCGACCAATCAGCTTCTCGCGCGCCGATCTCGACCAGATGGTCGAGAATCACGCGCTTGGCGCAGCGCCCGCCGTGCTCGGTCATCCGAAGCACAACGATCCGGCCTATGCCTGGACGGCCGAGCTGAAGCGCGACGGCGATCTGCTGTTCGCGCGCTTCGAAGACATCAACCCGCAGTTCGAAGCCGGCGTCGAGTCCGGCGCGTACCGCAATCGTTCCGTGTCCGTGTTCAAGGACCAGCAGCGCGGCTGGCGCGTGCGCCATGTCGGCTGGCTCGGCGCAGTCGCACCTGCGATCGACGGCCTGCGGCCGGTCGAGTTCGCGGACGGCCAGGAGTTTTTCGAGTTCGCCGCGCCCGGTGTCACGCAGCTCGGTTGGGGGCTTGAAACGGCTGCCCGCCTGTTCCGTAGTGTTCGCGAATGGCTGATCGGCGACCGTGGCCAGGACGTGGCCGATGCCGTGGTGCCCAACTGGCAGATCGATTCCATCGAAGAAGCTGCGCGTGCGGCAAACGACGTTGAGCCCGTCGTCGCAGCTTCCGCTTTTTCTCACCCCGGAGGTAACGACGTGACCATCACGCAGCAAGACCTGGACCGTGCGCGCCAGGAAGCCATGACTCGGGGCCGCGAGGCCGCAACCGCTGAATTCAGCCAGCGCATCGCCGATGCCAACGCCCGTGCCGAAACCATCGAAGCCGAGCGCCGCGCCGAACGCATCTCGACGCAGATCGCTGGCTGGGTCAAGGAAGGCCGCGTGCTGCCCGCCGAACAGTCCGGCTTGGCCGAGTTCATGGCGCAGATTGAAGCCGGCGGCCAGTCGTTCGAATTCGCCGCCAGCAACGGCACCGTGAAGAAGACGCCCGCGCAGTGGTTCGCCGAGTTCATGTCGGCACGCGCGCCGGTCGTGAAGCTGGGCCAGCGCGACATCGGCGACGCACAGACCGATGCCACCGACCCGCAGGCGATCGCGAACGCGGCCACCGAGTTCATGAAGAGCCAGTCCGACAAGGGCATCACGGTGTCGTACGCCGACGCCGTGCTGCATGTCAGCAAGGGCTGACGCTCGCTGGAACGCCTTTTACCGACACCCTGACAGAGGATTCACATGCTGACCAACAAACGCATTCTGGTTGCGAACTACGTCGCATCCGCCGCGCTCGGCGCGCGTCTGCTCGCCGCATACGGCGACGCGGACGATCACGCAACGGCGCCGACCGGCGCGGCTGGCGAAAAACTGCTGGGCGCCACGACCGATGTTGGCGCGGCTGCGGGCGAGCGCATCGACGTCGTGCTGCTCGGCCCGACGCCGGTGGTGTACGGCGCGGCCGTCACGCGCGGCGACCGCATCAAGGCCGACGCCCAGGGCCGCGCCATCCCGGCCGCCGCAGGTGACGCATCGATCGGCGAAGCGCTGCTGAGCGGCGTCGTCGGCGACATCGGCTCGGTGCTCATCGGTCGCTGATCGCGACGATAACCGGCCACCCCTCGAATCACTCTATACCGGAGCTATCCATGCCCAGTCCGTTTCCGATCGATCCGCAGTTGACCGCCATTGCAGTGATCGTGCGCAACCAGGCGATGATCGCCGATCAAGTTCTGCCGCGCACGTCGCCGCTCGCGAAAACGCAGTTCGCATACCAGTACTACCCGCCGGCCCAACAGTTCACTGTTCCGGACACGAAGGTCGGCCGTCGCTCGCAGGTCAACCAGGTCGAGTTCAACGGCGAGCGCCTGCAGGCCGAAACCGAGGACTACGGCCTGGATCATCCGCTGCCGCAGACCGACATCGACAACGCGCCGAACAACACGAGTCTCGAAGCGCTCACGACCGAGATGCTGGCCGGCCTGATCCTGCTGGATCGCGAAATTCGTGTGTCCCGTACGGTCTTCGATCCGGCGACGTACAAGGGCAATGCGGAGAACGTCGCGGCAACCGATCGTTTCGACAACCCGAACAGCGATCCGCTGGAATTCCTGCTCGACGTGCTCGACCGCCCGATCATGCGCCCGAACGTCGCGGTGCTCGGTCAGTCGGAGTGGCGCGCGCTGCGCACGCATCCGGTGATCGCGAAGGCAGTTCACGGCAATGCTGGCGACAAGGGCGCGGCCACGCGCGAGCAGGTCGCCGAGCTGCTGGAAATTGACCAGATTCTGGTCGGTCGCGCTCGCGTGAACCTGTCGAAGCCGGGCCAGCAGGCCAAGATCGCGCCGGCCTGGAGCGGGGGCATGTCGCTGCTGTACCAGGACACCGCAGCGGCCAAGGTCGCGGGCGTGGTCGACGGCGCCAACGTGACGTTCGGCTTCACGGCCGAGTACGGCACGCGTATCGCGGGTGCCCAGTTCGACGACCGCATCGGCCTGCGTGGCGGTCGCCGCGTGCGTGTTGGCGAATCCGTCAAGGAAATCGTCTGCGCGCCGGAGCTGGGTTTCTTCCTGAAAGACGTCATCACGCCGGCATAACAACCGCGAGAGAGCGCCAGCGACCCCGGCCGACGTGGATGTGCGGCGTCGGCCGGGTGCAGGCAAGAGAGATCATGAGCGAGAAAACCTATGAAGTGCTGGAGCCCGTTCGGATTCATCGCAAGTCGCGTGCTGTGGGTGCGTTCGTTGATGCGCACCCCGATCACGTCCGCGACCTGGTGCGCAGCGGCGTGCTGCGCGAAGTCGGTGCCACAGGCGGAGATCGGACGGCCGGCAACGGTTCGCAGCTCGAAGCCGACACCAGTTCCGGCACCGCGATGGACGCTTCCCAGTCGAGCACGTCGGCTGGGAGTGAAGGTGCCCCGCAAGGTGGCGAAGGCACGAAAGAGCCGGTGAGCGAAGCCGCGAAAGGCCCCGTCGCTCCGCCCGCCACGAAGTCCGCGAAGACCAGCGCGACGCAGCCTGCTGCGAAGCGCGGTGCCGCCTCGAAGGGCCGCAAATGAGCGCGTACGCCACGCTGACCGAGTACGTGCAGGAGTTCGGCCTGGAAGAAACCAGCCAACTGCTGCGTGATGAGGAAAGCGAGCTGCTCACGCCCGAGCTGCTGCGCGAAGGCGTCGCCGGCGAGTACGCGCCCGATCGCACCGACGATGAGCGTGCTACGTGTGACCAGGCGATGGCCCGCCTGACTTCCATGCTGGCGCAGTCCAGCCGGTTCATGGATGGCTATCTGCGCGCCAATGTGCGGCTCCCGCTGGACCAGGCCGACATCGACCAGACGCCGCTAAAAACCTGCTGCCTGTCGCTCACGCGCTGTTCGCTGCAGGACGATCCGGACAACGCAACCGAGCAGCAGGAAAAGCGCTGCAAGTACTGGAACGATTGGCTGCGCGACGTTTCGACCGGCAAGGTGCGGCTGCTGCCGCCGCCCGCCGCGAGCGGCCGCCGCGTGCTGTGGGGCAAGGTGCCGAGCGCCTACAACTGGGATAGGTACGGGAAATGAACGGCGTTTCGGTGCAATGGGCATTCGACGACAGTTCGATCCGTCGTCACCTGGCTGCAATCGGTGGCGCGACGTTCGATCGTGTTCGCCAGGACATTGGCGAATACATGCTCGGTCAGATTCAGGATCGCTTCGACTATCAGCAGCTTTGGGACGGTTCGGCCATGCCGCAGTCGCGCGCGGCGACTGCGCGTGGTGGGAAGACGCTGATCGATACGACCCGGCTCTACAAGAGCTACGTCTATCGCCTGGTCAGCGGTGGGCTCGAAATCGGCAGCAACGTTGTGTATGCCCGCATCCAGCATGAAGGCGGCGATGCTGGTCGCGATCATTCGGTGCACATCGATGCCCGGCCTGTGCTTGGTGTTAACGAGCGCGACGCCAACGTGATCGGCGACATGCTGCTCGACGCGGTGAGGATGATGTGATGGCGCACGCACTGATGTCCACGGCGATTCTCGACGCGATGAAGGATGAAATCCGGGCGCGCATGGGATCGCAGTTCAAGACGGTCGAGGACTACGGCGGCCAGTTTGACGAAGAGGAAGTGTCGTCGAAGTCGTTTGTTGCACCGGCCGCTTTCACGACGTGCCTGGGATGGCGCAAGTCGCCAGCCAGTGGGAAGTACCTGGGCAGCAAGTACGTGTGGGAAGCGCGCTTCGCGGTCTTCATTGTCACGAAGAGTGCAACGCGGCCGCAGCGCATGCGCGACGCGATGGTCCGCGCCGAAGTGCTGTCACGCGTGTTCCAGTCATGGGTCTATCCGCAATGCACCGGTCGACCCGAAGGGCTGATGGCCGAGAACCTATACAACCGGAAGCTCGACGCCAAGGGGCTGACGGTCTGGATGGTTGCGTGGTGGCAGGAAGCCGAGTTCGAAGGCGTTCCGGCAACCGCCGATCTGCCGGAGCTGGAAGTGGTCGACATCACGAGCGATCCGACCATCGCGCCGCAGACCACGCCGGGCGAACTGCCCGATCTGATCGTCGAGCATGAAATCAAGGGAGTGAGATATGGCAGTGAAACCTAAGACCGGCGCAGGTGTCGCCGATGCAACCGGTGACGTGGCGACCGATTACGACGTTGCCGTGACGACGACCAGCTCGAAGAGCATGCCCGCGCCGCGTATGGGGCAGTTGATTACGGTTGTGGCCGGCCCTGGTCGCCACGTCGTCAACCGCGAGTTCGGCGGCGTCTACAGCGAGACCGATGCGATGCCGGCCACCGTCAACCCGCGCATCCTGCGGCTGCTGGACGATGAAGACCTGATCCGTCAGGCCGACGCGCAATAACGGGCCAAACGCACTTTCAACGACCATTTAAGGGACATTCGACATGCTGCCGAACCTGCTTTCCGTCAACTTTCTCGTGCCGTTCGTCGCACACAAATTCGATGCCAGCAAGGCGATTCGCGGCCTGGTCGGTATGCCGCGTAGCGTGCTGCTGATCGGGCAGGCCAATCCGCCTGCCGTTGTCGACCTCACGAAGCGCCATCGCATCACCAGCGAGTCCGACGCCATCGCGCTGCTCGGCGAAGGTTCGATGCTGCTCGCGATGTGGCGCATGGCGAAGAGCAACGCCGATCTGGGCATCCCGATCGACGTGGTGATCGTCGCCGACGACGCTACCGCGATCGCAGCAACGGGCAAGGCCACGATCACGATTGCCGGCGAACATTCGGCCGGCGAGCTGCCGCTGTATATCGGTGGCACTCGCGTACGCATCGGCGTCACCGTGAACGACACCGCGCAAACGGCCGCGCTGAAGATGGTCAACGCGATCAACGCGATTCCTGCTCTTCCGGTTACTGCGGCCGTCGGCGCTGCTGCTGGTGAAATCTCACTGACCTGCCGCTGGAAGGGAGCGACGGGCAACAGCATCGACATGCGCGGCACGTACTACGCCGACGACTCGGTGCCGCTCGGCGTCGGCCTGACGATCACGCCGTTCTCCGGTGGCGCGGTGAATCCGGACATCACGCCGGTCATTCCCGCCATCAAGGGGATCGCGCCGACCGAGTATGCGATGCCGTACACCGACAGCACGAACATGGGCATCCTGGAGGAAGAGCTGAATCGCCGCTGGGAGTTCGACAACATGAAGGACGGCCAGGCCGTGACCGTCGTACGCGGCACCGAAGGCGAAGTGTCCGCATGGCTGTCACCGCGCAACAGTCCGATGTGCCACACGATCTGCGTCACGCGCGACCTGACCAACCCGTGGGAAACCGCAGCGGCCGCAGCGGCCGCCATCGAGAGCCATTGCGCCACCGACCCGGCATTGCCGTTCACGGGCGTGGCGTTGACCGGCTACGTGGCTGCACGGCTGGAGGATGACTGGGAGGTCGAGCAGCGCAACAACATGCTCGTCGCGGGCGGCTCCGTGCTGGAGTCGATGGAAGACGGCACCGCGAACATCCTGCGCATGGTGACGAACTACACGAAGAACTCGGGCGGTGCCGATGACAAGAGCTGGCGCAATCTGAACTGGGTCAAGACGCTTTCGTACTTCCGCTGGTTCACCGTGAACGTGTTCCAGACGCGCTATCGCGGTTACAAGCTGGCGGAGTACATGGTCGACCCGATTCCCGGCCAGAAGATCATGACCGCCGCGCTGGGCACCGACATCATGCTCAACAACTATGAGCAGTTCATCTCGGCCGGCCTGTTCCAGAACATGGAGTACTACAAGCAGACGATGCAGGTCGAGGTCGACGGCACGAACGGCAAGCTGAAGATCATCGACCAGCCCGTGCTTGTCACGCAGCACTACCAGACGGAAATCACGAGCGAGTTCGTCGCCGGCCACGTCTGATCGGTCAGCGTTTTCCGCATTTTTCGATATTCAAGGGAGTGAAACATGGCTTGCGATAGCGAACTTTTCCGGGTGGACAGCTTCACCGTCGACGGCGAGGAATGGCCGTTCACCGACGACAGCGCGACGATCGAGGGCGCGGCTGGTTTCGAGCGTGACATCTCGCCATCCTCGAACGGCCAGGACTACACGACCCGTAAGCGCGTGCAGCGCCTCATCAAGATGAAGCTGCAGTTCACGGGAGCGAAGACGCCCGACGACGTCAGCAAGGTCTGCGAAGCCCAGATCGTGATGACGAACCTGCATACCGGTCGACGTGTGCGGGCCGGCAAGTGCTCGTTCATGAGCATGGGCGAGATCGGCACCGGGCCGGTCGACGTCCAGTTCGCGGTGCTCACGCCGTTCCAGTGGCTGTAACGATCCGCTGAAGTCTCACCTCGGAGGCAGGATTTTTCCTGCCTTCGGCGCATTCAGACCTACCATTTCTGAGATTCCCACCATGAACAAACAGGACATTCATGTCATCACGTTGGTCGACGGTCTGCGTTCGCAGGTCGGCGACAAAGAGGTGCGCTATCGCACCGTGCGCCTTCGCGAGACGACCGTTGCCGACGAGTATGTCGCGATGCAGTTGGCCGAGCGCGTCGTCGACGTGAAGGGCAAGCCGACGCTGTTGGTGTCGGACGATCTTTATCGCATCGCGCTGACGATGCGGCATTGCGAACGCTTCCAGTGCGCCGGCCTGGACGACATCCAGCTCGAGCTGCTGACGCTGGAAATGTTCGGGCGCCTGTCACCGCTCGACCTTGCGCGAATCGAAGAGCGCTGCGTGCTGGTGGATTTGGCCGCCCAGTATCGCCACGGCCTGATCACGAAGGATGCGTTCGATTCGATGCTCGCCGACTCGACCAATTCGGAGAGCGCCGGCCCGCGATCCGAGGGCCAGGCTGCAGAACTGGGAGACGCTGGCGCGGCAACTCAGTCTGGCCCTTCGATGCTCGCTGACTTCGCTGCGCGAGATGCCCAAGGTGCAGCTGATGGCGCAAGCCGCTGACCTGGAACGACTGCATAAGGCCCAGCGCGCTGAAGCGAGGAAGAGACGATGAGCAGCATGACTCTGCGGTACATCATCAACCTGACCGGCGATTTGAAGCGGCGCGCGGCCGAGAATGCGCGCGCCGTCGAGCAGGCCAGCAAGCGTCAGACGACCGCACTGACGAACACGGACAAGGCAGCGCAGAAGACCGAGAAGTCCATCGAGAAAATCGGTGCGAAGACCAACGCCAGCAAGGTCGACGCGGATGCGCGCAAGATGCAGTCCGGATTGAACAACGTGACGACCGCGGCGAATCGAACCACCGGGGCGCTCGGCAGCGTTACAGCGGCAACGCAGCGTGCCGACAGCGCACTCGCCCGGTTGGGCAGCTCGTCGTCGCTCGACCGAACGTTTCGCTACCTGGGGAGCGTGGCGCGCCGGATGAACGATATCCGCCGCGATGCCGATCGCATGGCGGCGGTGTTGGCGCGCGCCGGGCAGACGGCCGGCACGATTGCGGCCGGGACGGCTGCAGGTGGTGCAGCTGCTGTCGCTACGCTGAAACGTCCGGTCGAGTTCGACATGCGGCTGGCCAACATGGCCAACGTCGCGTATGGCGATCGCAACCTTGCTGGCCGAATGCTCGGCATGAAAGAGCTGGAAGCAACGATTAACGATGCTGTGCGACGCGGTGGCGGCACTCGTGACACAACTGCCGAAGCACTAAACAAGGTCATTTCTTCCGGCGTCGTCAAAATCGACGCGGCGAAGGCGATGCTGCCCGATCTGCAGCGCGGGGCGACCGCTGGAGACGCAGATGTCACTGATATCGGGAACATCGCGATTGCTGGCTTGCGCAACTACGGGCTTACCGAATCAAACATCGGTCAAGCGATTTCGAAGGCCGTTGTCGCGGGCCAGGAAGGCGGCTTCGAGCTGAAGGACATGGCACGTTGGCTTCCGGAACTCATGGCGGCATCGAGCGATAAGCTCGGCATGCGCGGTATGGGTGACTTCGAACGGCTCGTGTCATATGCACAGGCGTCGATGATGACCGCAGGCAGCACGGATGCTGCCGGAAACAACCTGAAGAACCTGATCCTCAAAATCAACTCGGCAGATACCGAGAAAGATTTTGCTCGCCTCGGTGTCAATTTACCGAAATCGCTCGCGCGTGCCCGTGAGCGGGGCATCGACGGTATTGCTGCGTTCGTTGATTTTTCTGAGCAGATCGCCGCCAAGGATAAGAGTTTCGTTTCGCTCCGCAATCGCGCAGCGTCCGAGCAAGGTGAACAGAAAAAGGCGACGCTTCAGGCGATGGCTTCGATTCTTCAGGGCTCTGCGATCGGCCAGGTAATTCAGGATCGCGAGGCACTGATGGCACTCGTCGGCGTCATGCAAAACAAGGCGTACGTGAAGGATGTATTGGGGAAGGTGCATGCCGATACCGGACAGGCTGTCGACTCGAACTTCGCTGGCATCTCGAATCGCGCAGGTTACAAAGCACAGCAAGTGGCCAACGAAGCCGACATGTCGCGTAGTCGCGTGTTCGAGCAGATCGATGGTCCGCTGAAGTCGGTGCTGACCAGCGCGACGCAACTGGCACAAGCATTCCCCGCCGTGACGACGGCGTTGACTGGTTTCGGCCAGGCTGTAGGCGTCGCAACGGCGGCCGGCGCTGGCGGCGCACTCGCCGCATTCCTGCTGAATCGTGGCCGCGCGGGTGCGCCAGGCGCGCCAGGTGGTGGCGGTCTCGGCGGTTTCGGGGCCGGCCCGGTGCCCGTCTATGTCGTGAACAAGGTTCCGGGCTGGACCGCGCCGACTCCCGGCGGCGGCGCTGCTGGCGCAGCCGCAGGAGGCGCAGCAGCGGCTGGCGCTGGGCGCGGGTTGATGAGCCGGCTCGGCGCGAGCGCCCCGTGGATGATCACGGCCGGCCTTGCCGCATATGACCTGCTGCCCACGCTGCTCGACAGCAGCAAGACGCCCACCGAGAAGGTGAACGCGGCCGGCCGTGCGGCCGCAGGCGTGGCAGGTGGCTGGGCCGGCGCTCAGGCCGGCGCGGCGCTCGGTGCATTCGGTGGTCCGTTCGCGCCCGTTACGGTGCCGCTCGGCGGTGCGATCGGTGGCGCGGTGGGCTACTTGGGCGCCACGTGGGCCGGGGACACTCTGTCGCGGATGAACATGCTGCCGTCGCAACGGGCCGGCTTGCTGTCCAGCGCGTCGGGTGGCCAGGTGCAGGTGCCGCAGGACATGCAGGACCGTCTGAGCATTCTGCGAACCACGCCCGCGTACATGACGAATCCGCTGATGCAGCCGACTGCCGGTCTGGACATGCTGAAGCGCATGCAGTCCGAGCCGCAGCGCGTCGAAATCGGCAACGGCCTGCTCGGCATCAACATCTCGGTTCACGACGATCGCGTGTTGACCAGCACGCAGGTGCTGCAACAACCGAGCGCGCTGCGGCTCGATCCGGGCGCGACGAATCCTGGAGGAACGAACTGATGGCGATCATCGACGACAAGGGCCGTTCCGACTGGCTCAGCCAGCTTCGCACCGCGTCGTGGCGCGACGTGCCGTTCCAGGTTGATTCGATCGAATGGTCGGCCGGCGAGAACACGGTGCTGCGGGAATACCCGTTCCAGGACTTGCCGACCGTCTTTTCGATGGGCGCGGGCGCTGACGAAATCAAGTTCTCCGCGTACGTGATCGGTGACGACTACCTCGACCAGCTCGACAAGCTGCGGGCCGTCCTGAAAGGCGATGGCGTGCTGATCCACCCCACGGCCGGCAGCATGCGCTGCTGGCTGCACGGCAAATACACGGTTCGCGAGGCACCGACCAGCATGGGCGGCGTCGCGCGCCTCGACCTGACGTTCGTTCGCGCCGAGGCACGCCGATATCCGGCAGGCGCGACCAGCACGTCGGACCAGGTGGCGAGCGCGGCGGACACGGCCGAGAAGTCGCTCATCGACTCGCTCGCCGCGAATTTCAGTCTGTCGGACCTCGCCGGGTGGGCGCACGACAACGTGCTCGACCGGATGCGCTCGGGCCTCGATGTGCTGTGGGACGGGATTTCCTACGTGAATCGGGCATTGGACACGTACAACTCGCTGGTGAGCCAGTACGTGACGTTTCCGCTGACCGAGCTGGCCGCGATTCCTGGTCAGCTCGGCAGTCGAATCGCCGATCTGCTCGCGATCCCGGAAACGCTCACGTCCAACCAGGCATGGGATGCGTTCTCTGCCGCGCGGAATCTCTGGAAGGCGCCGTCGACGAGCAGCCTGACGGTCGACGCCGGCAGCGCGCCGCAGGCCATCGCCCCGTCGATTGCAGCAGCGTACGCATCAGCTGGCTTCGTGCCGAACAACAACCAGGCGAAGCTCGCCGAAGCATTCACGCCCGATCCCAGCCCGTACGAGACGGCCACGCGCACGCAGGTCGCGCAGGCGCTGAAGACGCTGGAAGGCTTCTTCAATGGCGTGGTGACGATCATGGCCGTGCGCGCCGTCGCGCAGATCGAGCTGGAGAACTATGACCAGGCGGTCGCGCTGCGCTCGGACCTGAACCAGCAGATCAACGAACTGCTGATCGCGAGCGCGGCCGAGCCGGTCGGTGGCGTCGGCGATGTCACCACGCACGACGCGCTGGTCGCCCTGCAGACCGCTGTTCTGACCGATCTGCAGTCGCGGTCGCGCGACCTTGCGCGCTTGACCACGTACACGCCGGAATCGTGGCAACCGGCGATCTACATCAGCTATCGCATGTTCGGCACCGTGAGCTGGGCCGACGAAATCCTTGCGATGAACCCGTCTATCCGTCACCCGCTGCTCGTGCCACCTGGTATCGCGCTGCGCGTCATCAAGCACGACTGACCCCTATGGCCGAGAAATTCACCAAAGACGACGCCAAGATTTTCGTGACCGTCAACGGCCGCGATTACCAGGGCTGGCTTACCTCTTCCGTCGAGCGCTCGCTCGAAACGCTCGCGAGCCGCTTCTCTATCCCGGTGTCGCTCATTCCGGGCAACCCGCCAGACATCAAGCGCCAGGACACGATCCGCGTGCGTATCAACGACACGCTCGTGCTGAGTGGCGTCGTGCTCGCGGCCGAGCCCTTCTATCGCCGCGACGATTGCGGCATGAAGATCGAGGGGCGCAGCCACAGCGGCGATCTGGTGTCGTGCTCGGCGATCCACCAGGGAGGCCAGTGGCGCAACGCTCGGCTCGACACCATCGCGCGCGACATCTGCAAACCGTTCGGCATCGAGGTGAAGGTCGAAACCGACATCGGCGAGCCGATCCAGGATTTCAAGATTCAGCACGGCGAGAAGGCGGTCGCGGTGCTGGCGCGCGCGGCGCGGCTCCGTGGCGTGTTGGTCACGACGGATGCCGAGGGGCGTGTCGTCATCACGCGGGCCGGGCTAAAGAAGAGCCACGGCTCCATCGTGCGCGGCGTCAACGTCATCAGCATGGAGAGCGTTGGCACGGATGCCGATCGGTTCTCGGACTACTTCTGCTACGGGCAAAGCAATGTCGTCCACAAGAAAAGCCTGATCGAGCTGGAGGTTGGCGGCAGCATCGGTGATGTGCACAAGGCATTCAGCCGCGCGACCCAGCAGAAGGCGCAGGCGCGCGACCCCGAAATGAAGCGGTATTTGCCCCTGGTCATCAATGCGGACGGGAACAACGCGCCGGCCGACATGCATCGGTTGGTCGATCACACGATGCGCGTGCGGCGCGGCATGGCCTACGGTCTGAAATACGTTGTCGAGGGCTGGACGTGGAAGGGCTTGCCGTGGGAGGTCAATACGCGGGTGCCGATCTATGACGACATCGCCGGCCTGGACGGAACCGAGTGGCTGATCTGCGAGGCCAAGGCGACCGTCGACGTTCGTGAAGGTGACGTGACCGAGCTGGTCGTGCGCCCGGTCGAGTCGTACGACACGGTGCCGTTGAAAACGAAGCTGAAGCACGGCAAGGCAAAGAACAAGCGCGGCAAGGATGGTGCCGTGCTCGAAGTGACTGGAGCAAACTGATGGATCTGTTGAATCTGCTGCGGCGGGCACTGTTTCGCAATCTCCGCGAAGGCCCGGTGCAGACCGTGAGCGTTCGCGTGTTCGATACGAATGCGCGCGACGATGCAGAGCGGCACCAGGATTACGGTTTCGCCGGCAATCCGGTCGACGGCCAAGGGATCGTGATCGAGGCCGGCGGCCACACTGTCGTGCTGCGCATGGATCGTATTGACAGCCGCCCGCGCCTCGAAGCGTACGAGGTCGCCGTATGGCACAAGGATGGCCACAAGATTTTGCTGAGCGACAACGGCAAGATTTCAGTGACCTGCACCGATTTCGACGTCACCGCTGACAACATCACGCTGAACGGCAAGAACGGCGTGGCCGTCACGACGCCGAAGATGTCGACGAGCGAAGCGCTGCAGGTCGGCACCCGCGCCGAGATCGGCGAGTCGATGAAGATCGGCAACCAGGAGTTCGTCGACCACCAACATGATGCCGTGCAACGCGGCAACGATCTGTCCGGAGGCGTCGCTGGCTGACGCAAAACGGTCGATTATGAAATGCTTCACAACGATTTAAACCCGCTTTAAACCGATCATGAGGGCCTACAGACGCAGGCCATCATGATCGACATCCTGACCACCGCCCGAGCATCAGCAGACACCGGCATCCCGTTTGACTGGAGCGTGATTGCAGCTGGCCGCGTCAACGGCGCCGCGTGGCATGACTTCACCAATCCTTGCGCTGCGCCCGCCCACTTCGTTGAGGCGCTGGAGGTGCGCGCGCTGGAAATGGACGACTCGCTTTGCACGGCGGTCATCCTGTCTCTGTTCTCCGATCGGCGTGCTGACGCCGACACCATCCTGCCTCACAACCAGACCGACCGGCGCGGCTGGTGCGGCGACGAGTTCGTCAACGCCAGCACCGACGCCCCGCGCGACGTTACCGACCAGTGGGGATCGCACCTGTGGCTCTGCTACGTGACGAAGAGCACGGTCGACGTCCTGGAACGTGCGCGATTCGCGGCATACGAGTCACTGCAGTGGATGTTACGCACGGAAATCGCCAGCCGGCTCGAAGTCGATGCGAGCTGGTCGGGCGAGAACGCCGACCGCCTCGCGTTGCGCCCGCGTATCTGGCAATCCGACTCGACCCGCCCCGTATACGACGTGCTCTGGGGCACAACCCTGCGGAAAACATCATGAGCACGCCCATCCAAGTCACTATTCCCTCCATCCAGGAGGCGAAGGACAACGCCCGCCGTCAGCTCCAGCAGGCGCTGGTCGACGCGGCGTTGTCGGCCGGCACGACCTTGACCGCCGCCGACATCGAGCTGGCGCGATCGAACGTCGAGGCGATGGCATTCGTCCAGGGCGTCGGCGTGCATGGCGCCTATCGATATCTGCGTGATTTCGTTGCGAAGCAAGCGATCCCGACCAAGGCCGTCGACGAGTATCTCGACGACTGGCTGACTGCGTACGGCATCCCGCGTAAGGAAGCGAGCGTGTCACAGGGCGCGCTGGTTGGCTCGGGCGACGTCGGGCAAATCCTGAAGGCCGGCACGGCGCTGCAAAGCGATACCGGACTCGAATTCACGGTGCTCGTCGACGCTGTGGTCGCGGCCGACAAGACGCTGGCCCCAACCGTGGTTTGTACGACGCCAGGCGCGGCCGGCAATCTCGCGGCCGGCGCTGCGCTGTCGCTCATCGCGACGGTCGACGGGATCGACGCGGACTTCAGGGTCGGTGCGAACGGACTGAGCGGCGGCACAGAGCGGGAGACGGACCCCGAGGCGGTTTATCGGTTGAGCCAGCGTCTGGCGAATCCGCCGCGCGGAAGCGCGCCGACCGATTACGAGCGCTGGGCATTGTCCGTTCCGGGCATCACGCGCGCGTGGGGTGTTCGCACGCCTGGTGGCCCCGGCTCGGCCGGCGTCATCATCATGGCCGACAACAACGAATACGGCCTGCCGACCGCTGCCCAGCGTGATGCCGTCTATGCCTACATCCGCGACTCGCGGCGCGGGCCGCCCGACGAGCTGTTCGTGATCATTCCGGAACCTGTCTTCGTCGACGTCGTGCTGCAGATCGATCCCGACACGCTGGCCGTGCGGCAAGCGGTGACGCTGGAGCTGAAAGACCTGTTCTTTCGCGAGGCTACGCCGGCCGGTCGAATCGTTCACTCCCACCTGACCGAAGCCGTGTCCGCTGCGCCTGGCGAGTTCGATCACAAGTTCATTTCGCCGGTTGTGACATCGGGCGGGTTCCTTGTCGCAGGCACGAACCAGATTCTCGTGCTGCGTTCCGTCGCCTTCCAGGAGTGACCGTGGATCGCTTCTGGCAAGCCCTGACGCATCTACTGCCCCCTGGCTTTGCGTTTCCGCGCAATCGGCGCTCGGCCGTCATGGCGTGGCTTGGCGCGTGGGCAGCGGTGCTTCGCGAGCATCACGATTTCGTCGACCGTGCGATCCGACAGTGGATGCCGCATCGCACCTGTTCCCGCCTGGAGGAATGGGAGGAAGCGCTTGGCCTTCCGGATTCGTGCGTCGCGCGCGAGCTGGACGAAGAGGAACGACGCACGGCCATGCTGGCGCGCTTGCGCGGCGACCTCGACCTGACGTTCGCGGACAGCTCGGCCGACAGCATCGGTGCGATGACGAACTACCTCGCGGCGGCCGGCTACGAGTGCGAAATCTGGGTGAATTACCCGTTCCGGGTCGGCCAGAACCGGGTCGGCGACCGGCTCGGCCGCAACGGCATTTTGTATGTGTACCCGGTTGGACTGTGCCGCAAGGCACGTGTCGGCAAGGCCCGCGTCGGCGATCGCCTGGTCGCTTGCCAGCCGGAGGTGGACGACCTGTATTGCCTGCTCAAGCGGATCGTCCCGTCACGCTTTGAAATCGAACTTGTCCCGGACATCGACTGATGGATTACACGAAGAGCAACAGCTATTCGATTGCCGACAACGGCAATCGGATGCATGACGACCGCAAGCCCGTCCCAACTGCAGTTGAGGACACGGACATGAACATGGTGATCTGGAGCCTGATGCAGGTCATCAAGGCCGCAGCGCTGGAAGGTAAGTCGTTTGACCCGGCGTCGGAGGAAACCTACAGCGTGTTCCTGAATGCGCTGAAGCAGCTGTTTCCGCTTCGCGAAGACATGACAGGCGCGGTTCGCTATTACGCGGCGGTGCCGGCCCAGCGGGCCGAGCCGGTGATCTATGTGCCCGCATTCGGCCTGATGGAATGGCTTGCCGATCGGAACTATTACCGATCACTCGATTGTGGCCAGCTCGTGTTGAGCGGATCGGCCGCGCGGCGCGGAACAGTGGCGGCCGACGGCTCGGCCAAGTCGAAGACCGATCTGCGCGGACTGTACGACTGGGCGGGTGAGAACGGGCTCATCGTCGCGGCCGCCAACTGGTCACCTGGTGTCTACGCGTTCTGCGACATCGACGCCAATCAGTTCCGGTTGCCGGACGTCCGTGGTGAAGGGCTACGTCTGTGGGACAACGGCCGCGGCGTCGACCAGGCACGCACTCTTGGCTCTTGGCAAGGCGGTGCCATCGAGTCTCACGGGCACGCGGCAAACAGCGGTGACGCGGGCGCGGTTGCGGATCGTCGAACTGGCTCCGGTGGCGGCCACAACCACAATAACGGCATTTTCACGCGCCTGTTGAGGGCGCCCTACGTAGGTTCGATCACAGGCAGCGACACCACAAACAGCGGAGACGAGCAGGCCGTTGGGGGTGGTGATTCGGCTGACATTGCGGCGGTCGGAGATCACGACCACCTCATTCCGGGCGTAGGACCACACCGTCACGACATCTCGATCTCCGCGACCGGCGGCAACGAAACGCGGATGCGCAACGTCGCCGTCGCAGCGCTCATCAAAATCTGAGGCACGCATGGATTACACCACCAGTCCCGACTACGGCGTCGCTGCGAACGGCCAGCGACTGCATCAGGACGCGAAAAGCCCAGCGACGGTTATCAGCCGACGCGATTTGAACATGCTGATCTGGTCGCTGATGGAGGTGCTGAAAGCTGCCGGCATCAGCGGCAAGGAGTTCAGCCCTGGCGATCCCGACTCCTATCAGCGCTTCCTGCGCTCGCTTCGCCGGCTGTTCGCCGATGCACCGGCCACAGCCGCTGCAATCGAGGCGCTGACCGATGGGCAGGTCGCGGGCCTGATCGGCTTTCCGACGCGCGCCGAAATGGACGCCAATCTGGCGTATCCCGACAACACTATCGCCTTGGTTACGAACGACGCCGATCCCGCGAACAACTCGTATTTTCGCAAGGTCGGCGAAAGCGGCACCGGTAGTTGGGTCATGTCGGACTACCCGTCACAGGCCACGATCGAGGATTTGCAGAATCGGCTGGCGACAGCCGAGAGTCAAACAGTCGTGCTGCAGGTCGCGGACGTCGACGGCTTTGTGTTTGTGCAGATGTTGCAAGACGGAACGCTGGAGACGCCGGGACTGCGCCTTGGCCCGCGCGTACTGGCCAATGACACCTTTGGAATGGAGTCCGGCACCGAAGCTGCGTTGCGTATGGTCGACGCGGATGGTTTCTGGATCGACGTTGTTGGCGATGACGGCAAACTGCCTGGTGCACTAGAAACCGGGCGGGCTGACGGCGTGCGGGTAGTCGACTCGGAGGGCTTCTATGTCGAATTGCTTGACCCGGCTGGCAATGCGATCGGACATGGACGTGTCGACCGAGACAACGAAGTGTACGGTGCACGCAACAGCCGAAATCTGGCGTTGAGCGCGGCCGTGAAGTCCACGCTCAATTCGATTGTTTGCCCGTGGGCATGGGATTACAACCACATCGCCTTTTACGGCCAGAGTCTCGAGGCGTCGTACGAGACATGGCCCGCGCTGTCGCGCGTGAGTCGATACGCAAGCAATGTCATGGTTGGTGGCTCTGTTCGGCCCGTCACGGATACCGGTGCTTTTGACCCGGTGGGGGGCAATCCAGCGTTCCAGCCGCTCATTGCCGTTGTTCAAGATGAGTCGACCGGCGCATTGTTGTCGGATGCCCAGGTCGCAGCGCTGCCGCGTGGAAATATGGCCCGTGGGGAGTCGCCGGCCGTGGGTGCCGTCAATTTTGCGAAGCGCTTGCACAATCAGCGTGTCGGCAAGCTGGACGATGCCAGCCGGTACTTCGTCGCGACGTCTTCTGGTGTTGGCGGCCGTACCATCGAGGCGCTTTCGAAAGGCGCAGAACCGGATCTGTGGCGGCGCCTGGTCGGTGCCGTCCAGCTGGCGCGTGACAATGCGACGGCCGCTGGCAAGACCTACGGGATCGGCGCATTCGTCTGGATTCAAGGCGAGTGGAACTACGATCCGGCTATCGGGGGGGACACGACGAAAGAGGGCTACAAAGCAAAGCTGGCGCAACTCCGAAGAGATTTCCAAGCCGATTGCGTGGCCGGGATCGCTGCTCAGAATGTGCAGCCTACGTTCATTACGTATCAGACTGGCGCTGGCTATACCCGCGACGAAAATGACCTTGCCATCGGTATGGCCCAATGGGAGTTCAGTCTGGAGAATCCAGGGTGCTATCTCGCTACGCCCGTGTATCCATTCACCGATAAGAACGGCCATCTGGACTCAAACGGATCGCGCTGGTTCGGGCTCCAGCTCGGAAAGGTCATGCATCGGATCGTCGAGATGCGGCAAGACTGGCGGCCGCTATCTCCGCGTCGTGCGATCGTAACTGGCCGCGTCGTCTCGATCGATTTCCACGTTCCGGAGCCACCTCTGCGATTTTCCCTCCCGTACGTGGTGTCGGCGGCACAGGACTATGCAGACAAAGGCTTCACCGTGCTCGACGACAACGGTCGCGTGCCGATTTCGGAGGCGCGCATCGTACTCGACACTATCGTGGAACTCGTATGCACCCGCGATTTCGTCGGGCAGGTCAAGGTTCGCTACGCCGACAAGACTTATCACTGGGGCAACGGATGCTTGTGCGACTCCGATGCGACGATTGCCCCTGACAACTACGAGTACGAGGCCGGACGTGGCTTCTATCCCGAAGCCAACGTGCAGGCGCTTGTCGGCAAGCCATACCCGCTGAGCAACTGGTGTGTCGCATTCAGCATCACGCCTGATACAACCTACTAACGAACTGATCGAGGTACAAATGGGCATTCTTCTTCGTGACGACCAAGCATCCTACCGAGCCAACGCTAAAGGGATGATTTTTCCAATTTCGGACGCTGGCCTTGAGTTCGTCGGCGTATTCGGGGGCGATCTGACGGCGAGCAGCCGAAATTTCGCGGCCAACAAGCCGGCACTCGCTCCAGTCGGATCGCCGACCGTGAACGAGGACAGCATCGTCCTGACTGGTTCCAGCGCATTTCTGCAGACCGAGATGGCCGACTCGATCGACCTGACGTTTATCGCGATCGCTCGGCCGCTGGAAATGGTAGGCCACGTGCTCATCTCGAACTATCGATCGGTGTCCCTTGCCCATTCCGGCACGACGATCGGTGCGAGCTTGTATACCGTGCCCGAACCGGGGCCTGACAACGATGGGCTGAAGACCGTCGTTTTCGAGCGAGCAGTGACGGACGGGAACGCGTCAATTTTCGCGGGCGTGAGCCTCGAAAACGATCAGGGACTTGGTGTCTACCAGTTCCTCTGTGGGCGGTTCGACTCGTCGGCCAAGGCGCATCGTGTGAACAACCTCACGACCGGCCATTCATTCACATCGGGTCCGGAACCCCGCGCCCTCGATCTCGGCGGAACCTTTCGCATTGGAGCGGGCTACGCTGCCGGCGAGTGGGAAGGCAAGTCTGAGTTTGTCTCTGCGATCGGGATGTCCCGCTGCATTACCGATCATGAGCTGACGACCCTGTACCAGTTCTGGAAAGGGTACTGCTCGCGGCGAGGGATCGTGATCTGAGTTTTGGGGCCCCTCAAACTGGTTTTGAGGGTGCTTCAAAGCGGTGTTGCAGGCCGGTTGGAGGTTTCCCCCCCGGCCGGTTGTCTTTCCGGGATTTTTCCCCGGAAATTGCTGGGTCAAATTAAACGTCGGCGCGGGTCAAATTAAACGGCGCGCTACTCGCCGTTCGCATGCACGCTGTTCAGGCTCGCGAACAGGTCGACGCCGGTCGCGCCGACGCGGCCGAGCGTCTGCACGTCGCGCGCCGCGCCGAGCCAGTCGACGGCCAGGAACGCCTCGTAGATGCCGATATCGAGCAATGCGCCGCCCGCACGATCCAGGCGATAGACGGAATGATCCTCCGGCACCGACGACGATGCGCAGCCCGCCCGCACGAGCCGGATCTCGCCGATCGGATCGTCGCGCAGATGCGCACGTAGCTGACGGTACAGCGGGAAGAACGGCGGCTTCATCGCCTCCATGAAGAGCAGCCCGGCATCGCGCGCCGCGTGCAGCACCGTGTCGAGTTGCGCGGCGTTCAGCGCCGCGGGTTTCTCGCACAGCACGGCCTTGCCGGCGGCCAATGCGGCCAGCGTGTACTGCGCGTGACTGTCATGGAGCGTCGCGATGTAGACGGCGTCGAGATCGCTCGCGAGGAGCGCGTCGGGGCTCGCGGCAGGCGTGCCGCCGTATGTCTCGCAGAAGGCGGCCGTTGCGTCGGCGCGGCGGGCCCAGGCACCGGCCAGCATGGCGCCCGGCACGTACGCGAGGCTTTGCGCGAAGCGGCGCGCAATGCTGCCTGCACCGACGATGCCGAAGCGCACCGGGCGATGGTCGTTGTCGTTCATCCTGATCTTCCGTGTCGGTCGTATGACGGTAGCCGGCACGCTGCCGGCCGGACGTCATGATAAACGGCCCGGCGGCACCAGGATGAGCAACGACACGCGCCGCGTCAGGCACGCACCGGCACGTCGACCGAGAAATCGCGCGAAATCTCGTCCGCGCTGAAGTCGATCAGCGCGAGCGAGGCCGCTTCGGCTTCGCGCGGGTCGCGCCGCTCGATCGCATCGACGACGCGCGCATGCGCCTTCACTGCGATGTCGTGCGCGCCTTCCTTCTGCACGACGCGCGGATTCACGAGACGCACGGCCCCGCGCACGATCGCCGCCATCTGCTGGAAGAACTGGTTGCCGCTCGCCTGGACGATCCGCGTGTGCAGCAACTCGTCCGCCGTGTCGTAGCCGGGGTCGCCGGGCTGCAGCACCTTGAACGCGTCGAACGCTTCGCGAATGCCGGCGATATCGGCCGCCGTCGCACGCACCGCCGCCTGCGCGGTCGCACGTGGTTCGATCAGCATCCGGAATTCGATGACGTCGCGCATGAACTGCGGATCGGGCTTTGCCCGAAAGCGCCAGCTCACGACGTCTTCGTCGATCATCCGCCAGTCGCGCATCGGCCGCACGCGCGTACCGACTTTCGGACGCACGTCGAGCATGTCGCGCGCAAGCAACATCGACAACGCTTCCCGCATCACCGTGCGGCTCACATCGAACTCTTTCGACAGCACGTCCTGCGGCGGCAAGATGCCGCCATACTTGTCTTCGACGATACCCGAGACAAGCCCATCCATCACTTTGGCGACCAGTGACCGGTCTTTGCCCTGCTCCATGACACCTCCCCGTGCGTCGATTTGCGAACACCTGCTCCGCAGTTCCGCCGGCCCTGGTTACTACTCTGTTCTTATGATCTATAAGTTGATGAGTTCGAGGATATTTCGCTATCTGGTAAACACCTGACAGGGTTATCCCTCTTTTGAACGGGGTAGATTTATACGGCTAAAAAAAAGGCCCGGGAAGCGCGTCGCGCCTGCCGGACCCCGGTTTACACAAGATTTAAACATTCAATCCATGACGGCGCTACCGCGCCATTACGGACTGCTTCTCATTCAGATTCAAGCAGCCGGATAAACGATCGTTTCAACGCCGTTTTCCGTGCCGAGCAAGCACAGATTCGCGCCGCGCTCGGCGAACAGGCCGACCGTCACGACGCCCGGCCATGCGTTCACCCGCGCTTCGAAACCGCGCGGATCGGCAATCTGCAGGCCCTTCACGTCGATGATCTCGTTGCCGTTGTCGGTAATGTACGGTGCGCCGTCCTTCGTCACGCGCAGCACGGGCACGCCGCCGAGCGCGGTCACGCGCCGGCCGATCGCCGTACGCGCCATCGGCACGACCTCGATCGGCAGCGGGAACGCGCCGAGCACCGGCACGCGCTTGCTGCCGTCCGCGATGCAGACGAACGTATCGGCCACCGACGCGACGATCTTCTCGCGCGTGAGCGCGCCGCCGCCGCCCTTGATCATCGCGCCGCCGGCGTCGATCTCGTCGGCGCCGTCGACGTACACCTGCAGCGCGTCGATCTCGTTCAGGTCGAACACCTTGATGCCGTGCGATTTCAGGCGTTCGGTCGTGGCGACCGAGCTCGACACGGCGCCGCGATAGCGCGACTTGACGGCGGCGAGTGCGTCGATGAAGCAGTTGGCGGTCGAGCCGGTGCCGACGCCGATCACGGCGCCTTCCGGCACGTTCTGGATCACGTAATCGGCGGCGGCCTGGCCGACGAGGCGTTTGAGTTCGTCTTGAGTCATGGCGTGGTAATGCTGCGGGATTGCGGAAAACCGCCAGTTTACCGGAGTCGGCGGACGCCCCCGCGTTTTTCGGCGTGCGGGGCGTCGCGTATTCAGCGCGTATCGGCCGCCGGCGCGTGGTCCGCCGCTTGCGTGCCGGGGAAGTACTTGTCGAGCAGCGCCTGCGCGATCGCGTCGCTTTCGGCATCCGGATTGCCCGCGTAATCGGACGGCCGGAAATGCATCTGGAACGCCGCGAACACGCGCCGCGTGCGCGCGTCGAGCACGCCGTCGGTCGGCACGTCGTAGCCGTAGCGCGCGAGCTTGAGCTGCAGGTCGCGCACGTCGACCGGCGCATGCGGGTCGCGGCCGCCGAGCCGCGCGGCGACGGTCGCGTCGTCCGGCCATGCGCCCACGCCGGCTTGCGCGAGCGCATGCCATGGGAACAGCGGGCCGGGATCGATCTTGCGTTGCGGCGCGATGTCGCTGTGCCCGACCACGCGCGTCGGCGCAATCCCGTAGCGCGCGACGATGTCCTTCGCCAGGCGGGTCAGCGCGTCGACCTGTTCGGGCGAATACGGCTGCCAGGTGCGATGCTGCGGATCGAGCGGGCCGCGGTTCACGTTCTCGATGCCGATCGACACCGCGTTCAGCTCGGTCGTGCCCTGCCACTCGCTGATGCCCGCGTGCCACGCACGCTGCGCCTCCGGAACGAGCTGGTAGACGACGGGCATGCCACGCTCGGTGCGCGGCTGCGGCGGGACGACGTAATGCACGCTGACCGAATCGCCGGTCAGCGTGCGCAGCGATTTCGTCTCGTCGCTTTCGGTGTAATGCATCACGAGAAAGCGGATCCGCGAATCCGCGCCGCGCGCATGCAGGCTCGTATCGGCGTAGTAGGTGCCGCGTTCGACGAGCGACGGCGACGTGCAGGCCGCCAGCAGGCCGAGCACGGTGCAGGAGACGCCAACGCGGAACAGGGTCATCGGTCGCGGGTTCCGGAGAACCGCGTGCCGCCTTGCGTCGCGGCACGCGTCGTTCGGGTCATTCGACGCCCGCGCATCGCGCGCGGGACGGGTCGGGTCGGCCCCGAGATCAGCCCTTCACGCGCCGCTGGCGCACGGCTTCGTACAGGCACACGCCGCTCGCGACCGACACGTTCAGGCTTTCGACGCTGCCGGCCATCGGGATGCTCATCACTTCGTCGCAGGTGTCGCGCGTGAGCCGGCGCATCCCTTCGCCTTCCGCGCCCATCACGAGCGCGACCGGGCCGTCGAGCTTCGTTTCGTAGAGCGTCGCCGGCGCCTCGTCCGACGTGCCGATGATCCACACGCCGGCTTCCTTCAGCTCGCGCAGTGCGCGGGCGAGGTTCGTCACCGTGATGTACGGCACCGTATCGGCCGCACCGCTCGCCACCTTGGCGGCGGTCGCGTTCAGCCCGACCGCCCGGTCGCGCGGCGCAATCACCGCGTGCGCGCCGGCCGAATCGGCCACCCGCAGGCACGCGCCGAGGTTGTGCGGATCGGTGACGCCGTCGAGCACGAGCAGCAGCGCGGGCCCGTTGATGCCGTCGAGCAGCTCGGACAGGTTCTGTGCAAGCGGCATGTCCTCGACGCGCGCGACGACGCCCTGGTGACGCTCGGTGTGCGCGAGGCCCCACAGGCGCGTTTCGTCGGCTGCGATCAGCCGCACGCCCGCTTCCTTCGCGGCGTGCAGGAACTCCTGCATGCGGCGGTCGCGGCGCGTCTGGTCGTACAGCACCTCCGCAACCGTCGATGCATCGTGCCGCAAACGTGCGGTCACCGCATGAAAACCGTAAAGAACCTTCAGACGTGACATGACTGGAACAACCTTCGATCAAACGTGCGGTCGCGCGACGTGCGCAGCCGCGATCCATGGAAAAGGAAAGCGCCGCGTGGCCGGCCGATGACCGGTGACGCGGCGTCTCTCGATACTGCAGGGCGTGCGCGTACGCCGCCCCGAACGCTCAATACTTCTTGCGGGCGCGGGTCTTCTTCGCGGTCGGCTTCGCCGGCGCGCCACCACCGCCCTTCTTCTTCGCGGCGCCACGCGCGGCGCGCGCTTCCTGCACCGCGACGCTCGGCGCGCTCGCGGCCTTCTTGCGACGCGGCACGGTTTCCTCGACCGGCGGCAGCGCGCGCACGCGCGGGCCATTGCCGTTGCCGTTGCGATCGACGCCGGCAGCCGGCGCGGGCGACGGACGCGGCGCCTTCACCGGCGTATCGCGCACGAGGCGGAAATCGATCTTGCGCGCATCGAGATCGACGCGGCTCACCTGCACGCGCACGCGATCCGACAGACGATAGCGGATGCCCGTGCGTTCGCCGCGCAGCTCGTTCTTGATCTCGTCGTACTGGAAATAGTCCGAGCCGAGTTCCGTCACGTGCACGAGGCCTTCGATGAACAGCGTGTCGAGCTGCACGAAGATGCCGAACGACGTCACGCCGTTCACCATCCCGCCGTACTCCTCGCCGAGCTTGTCGCGCATGAAGTAGCACTTGAGCCACGCCTCGACGTCGCGCGACGCTTCGTCCGCACGGCGCTCGTTCGCCGAGCAGTGCAGGCCGAGCTCTTCCCAGATCGCGGTGTTCGAGCGCGAGCGGCCGCGCGCTTCGTCGTCGGCCTGCTGCATCGCGCGGGCGCGCGGCGACAACGCGGTGTTCAACTCGAAGCCTTCCGGCGCCTTCGGCGTGTACTTCTTGCCCGACAGGATCGCGTAGATCGCGCGGTGCGTGAGCAGGTCCGGATAGCGACGGATCGGGCTCGTGAAGTGCGCGTATGCCTCGTACGCCAGGCCGAAGTGGCCGATGTTGTCCGGGCTGTAGACGGCCTGCTGCATCGAGCGCAGCAGCATCGGCTGCAGCATCTGCGCGTCCGGGCGGTCGCGGATCTGCGCCATCAGCGCCGCGTAGTCGCTCGCGTGCGGCTTGTCGCCGCCGCCGAGCGACAGGCCCATGCCGCGCAGGAACGCCCGCAGGTTCTCGAGCTTCTCCGGCGTCGGCCCCGCGTGCACGCGGTACAGGCCCGGATGCTTGTTGCGCTTCAGGAAATCGGCCGCGCAGACGTTCGCGGCCAGCATGCATTCCTCGATCAGCTTGTGCGCGTCGTTACGCTGGCGCGGCACGATCTGCTCGATCTTGCCCTGCGAGTTGCAGACGATGTAGGTCTCGGTCGTGTCGAAGTCGATCGCGCCGCGCTTCTGACGGGCGGCGAACAGCGACTTGTAGACGCCGTACAGGTCCTGCAGGTGCGGCAGCAGGTCCGCGCGGCGCGCGGCCTCCGGCCCCTTCGTGTTCGACAGCACGGCCGCGACTTCGGTGTACGTGAGGCGCGCCGCCGAATGGATCACGGCCGGGTAGAACTGGTAGGCCTTGATCTCGCCGCGCGCGGTGATCACCATGTCGCATGCGAGCACGCAGCGATCGACCTGCGGATTCAGCGAGCAGAGACCGTTCGACAGCTTCTCCGGCAGCATCGGGATCACGCGGCGCGGGAAGTAGACCGATGTGCTGCGCTCGAGCGCGTCAGCGTCGAGCCCGGTACCCGGCTGGACGTAGTGCGACACGTCGGCGATCGCGACGATCAGCCGGAAGCCGTCGCCGCGGCCGACCTTGACCGGCTCGCAGTAGACGGCGTCGTCGAAGTCGCGCGCGTCCTCGCCGTCGATCGTCACGAGCGGCACGTCGCGCAGGTCGACGCGGAAACGCAGGTCGGCCGGCCGCACCTTGTCGGGCAGCGCGGCGGCTTCGTCGAGCGCCGGCTGGCTGAATTCGTGCGGCACGCCGTACTTGCGCACCGCGATTTCGATTTCCATGCCCGGATCGTCGATATCGCCGAGCACTTCGACGACACGGCCGAGCGGCTGCGAATGGCGGCTCGGGAAATCGGTCAGCTCGACGACGACGACCTGCCCGACCTTCGCCTTCTTCACGTTCTGCGTGATCAGGATGTCGTGGCCGATGCGCTTGTCTTCCGGCGCGACGATCAGCGCGCCGTTCTCGTTCAGCAGACGGCCGATCACGCGCTTGTTCGCGCGGTCCGTGACTTCGACGACATGCCCTTCCGGCCGGCCGCGGCGATCGTAGCCGACGATCCGCGCGAGCACGCGGTCGTTGTGCATCACTTTCTGCATTTCGCCGTTCGGCAAGAACAGGTCGTCCTGGCCGTCGTCGCGGATCACGAACCCGTAGCCGTCGCGATGCCCCTGCACGCGCCCGGCGACGAAATTCGACGGATGGGTCAACTGGTAGTGGCCACGCTTGTCGAGGCGGATCTGGCCGTCGCGCTCCATCGCGGCGACACGCCGGAAGAACCCCTCGCGCTCCTGACGCTTGATCGACAGTGCTTCGGCGATGTCGTTGGCGGCCAGCGGCGCGTCGCTCGTACGCAGCACGCCGAGAATCTCTTCACGGCTCGGAATGGGGTACGGATATTTGCTCAAGGGTTTGTCGATGATTGTTCTCGTTGCGTTGACTGATGGTGCACGGCATCAACATAGAGGTGTCCGTCAGACAGTTCTATATTGACGGCGGCGGGTCATTCTATCACCCGCCTGTGTCGCCAAAAGACGGGAATGCCGCCAGCACGCGCGGCGACGGCCTGTTTGCGGCGCATCGCAAAAAAGTGTTGACAGGAATAATTGGGGCGCTATAATTTCGCTTCTTTGCAGCAAGCAGCTACTGCAAAACGTGCCCAGGTGGCGGAATTGGTAGACGCACTAGGTTCAGGTCCTAGCGGTGGCAACATCGTGGAGGTTCGAGTCCTCTCCTGGGCACCACTTGATTTATAAAAAAGGTCGGCTTTTGCCGGCCTTTTTTCATTTCCGCGCTTGCGTCGCGAGCGTCCGTCCCCTGCCCTTATGTCGGCCGCTCCGATCGATAGCAGAATTTATCGGTTATCAATCGTCGTCCCCGTTGTTACGTTAGCCGCCTCGCTTTCAACGCATCCAACGAGGAGCCCCCTTCATGACGTCGATGAACCGCCGCGCATTCGCGCGCGCGATGTTGGCCGCGGGCCTCACTGCCGCCGGCGTCCGCGCGCACGCCGAGAACGCGCCGGCCACCCTGCGCATCGGTTACCAGAAGTCGTCGACGCTGATCACGCTACTCAAGACGCGCGGCACGCTCGAGCAGGCGCTGACGCCGCTCGGCCTGCGCGTGTCATGGCACGAATTCGCGAGCGGATTGCCGCTGACCGAAGCGCTCAACGTCGGCGCCGTCGACTTCAGCGCCGACGTGGCCGATACGGTCCCGGTCTTCGCGCAGGCCGCGCATGCGCGTTTCGTGTACATCGCGCAGGAGGCGCCCTCGCCGAAGGCGCAGGCAATCGTCGTCAAGCAGGACAGCCCGCTGCGCACGCTTGCCGATCTCAAGGGCCGACGCATCGCGGTCACGAAGGCAGCCGGCAGCCACTACTTGCTGCTTGCCGCGCTCGCCCGCGCGAAGCTCGCGCCTGCCGACGTGGCGATCCATTACCTGACGCCCGCTGACGGCCGCGCCGCATTCGAGCGCGGCAGCGTGGACGCATGGATCACGTGGGATCCCTATGTCGCGTCAGTCGACCGGAATTCCGACGTGCGGATTCTGGCCGACGGCAACGGACTCGCGTCGTACCAGCGCTATTACCTCGCATCGAGCAGCTTTGCCGCGGCGCGCCCCGACGTCGTCCAGATCCTGTTCGACCAGTTGTCGCTGGCCGGTACGTGGCTGCGCGACCATCCGCAGGAAGCCGCGACCACGCTCGCACCGATCTGGGGACTCGATGCCACGACGATCGCACGTGCGAATGCGCGACGCAGCTACGTCGTCCGCGCGGTGGCCCCGCAAAACTTCGGCGAACAACAGAAGATCGCGGACACGTTTCTGGCGGCCGGACTGCTACCCGCTCGCGTCGATACGGACCAGGCGCAGCGCTGGAATTTTGCGACGAAGCGCGCGGAGCCGATCGGCGGGTGACGGTCGGTTCCGCAAGGTGCGCAGTATTTTTAGCGTGCCGGATGAAATTGTGTTGACAGACTTCGTCAGCACGCTACAATAGCGGTCTTCGCACTGCAGTAAGCGAAACGTGCCCAGGTGGCGGAATTGGTAGACGCACTAGGTTCAGGTCCTAGCGGTGGCAACATCGTGGAGGTTCGAGTCCTCTCCTGGGCACCACTCGATTTGTAAAAAAGGTCGGCTTTTGCCGGCCTTTTTTCATTTCCGGCGCTCAAATAAATATCTGCGCTCGCGTCGACGTATCGCCTCCCAACATCACACTCGGAGGTCGTCGCGGCTCGCACGCCCTCCCGCGCGGGACAATCACGCCGCCAGATTAATATTTTCGTCCGCCCCTCAAATTCTATTGACAGATTCTCCCGGCACGCTAGAATAGCGGTCTTCGCACTGCAGCAAGCGAAACGTGCCCAGGTGGCGGAATTGGTAGACGCACTAGGTTCAGGTCCTAGCGGTGGCAACATCGTGGAGGTTCGAGTCCTCTCCTGGGCACCACTCGATTTATAAAAAAGGTCGGCTTTTGCCGACCTTTTTTCATTTCCGGCGCCCAGCACCGGGCGCGCTTACGGAATCTCCGTATCGCGTATCTTCCCTCTCCCCGCCTCACGTACCGTCGATCGGCACACGACTGCATTCGGCCCCTTCACATCACTCCGCCCCACGCGAACCCTCCGTCGTAGAAAAACCGGGATTTCCCTAGGCTGACAGGCCGTCCCTCACGCGGTTAAATAAATCAACGTGATTTATTTAATGCGCCGCCGAGCGGTGCGACATGGAAGGAGACGCCATGAGAAGCCCGCACTTCGGCCAGGGAAGCAATTCGGCCAACGTGCGCCGTTACAACGAGCGCCTGCTGCTGAAGACGCTGCGCCGCGCCGGCAGCGCGTCGAAGGCCGACCTCGCGCGTCTCGCGAACATGACGGGCACGGCGGTCGGCAGCATCATCGGGGCGCTCGCCGACGCGAAGCTGATCGAATTCGCGGGTCGCACCGAAGGCCAGCGCGGCCAACCCGCTTCGCTGATCCGCCTCGATCCGCGCGGTGCATTCGGCATCGGCGTCCATCTCGACCGGATGCGCATCGAGACGGCGCTCGTCAATTTCGCGGGCGACGTGCTCGGCCGCCGCTCTCACGACACGCTGCTGCCGCCGCCCGCCGACGTGCTCGAGATCGTCCGTCACGACATCGACGCAATGCAGGCCCTGCTCCCCGACCATGAACGCGCGCGTCTGACCGGCATCGGCGTCGCGCAGCCGTACAACCTCGGCGCGTGGATGCGCGAACTCGGCCTCGCACCCGACACGTTCCGCGCGTGGGAAGACGTCGACTTCGCGGCCGACCTCGGCCGCACGCTGTCGCTGCCCGTGTTCGGCGAAAACGACGGCAACGCGGCCGCGATCGCCGAACTGTTCTACGGATATGGCCGGCAGTGCGACGACTTCGTCTACCTGTTCATCGGGCCGGCGATCGGCGGCGGCATCGCGATCGACGGCGACTGCCTGCGCGGCGTGACCGGCAATGCGGGCGACATCGCGGTGATTCCGGTGCCGCCGAGCCGGCTGGCCTCCGCGCCGCCGCCGCGCGGCCCGTGGGACATCCTGCTCGCGCGCGCCTCGCTGCATGCGCTCGTGCGCCACCTGCGCCATCACGGCGAGACGGTCGAGAACCGCGCCGATCTCGAAGCCTGCATCGCGCGCGGCCTGCCGGCCGTCGACGAATGGATCGACGACTGCGTCGACGCGCTCGCACCGGCGTTGCGCGCGGTGCTGTGCGTGATCGACGCGCCGGTGGTCGTGCTCGACGCCGACACCGACGCGGGCCTGCTCGACGCGGTCACGAGCCGCCTGCGCGCGGCGCTCGTGGCGACTGCACCCGAAGCGCGCGGCACGCCCGTGCTCGTACGCGGCACGTTCGGCGCCGACGCCGGCGCGATCGGCGCCGCCACGCTGCCGATGTTTTTCAACTTCTCCCCGCGGGCCGGCATCCTCAAGGGCGCCCGCACCGACTCGCAGGAGGTCAACCATGTCGCGATCTGAGTCGCCCCGTCCGTTGCTCGAGATGCGCGGGATCAGCAAGACGTTCCCGGCCGTCCGCGCGCTCGACAACGTCAGCCTGACCGTCTATCCGGGCGAGATCCATTCGCTGATGGGCGAGAACGGCGCGGGCAAATCGACGCTGATGAAGATTCTGTCGGGCGCGTACCGCGCCGACGCCGGCGGCGAGATCCTGATCGACTGTCAACGCATCGACATCGACGGCCCGCTCGCCGCGCGCGATGCCGGCGTCGCGGTGATCTACCAGGAGCTGTGCCTGTCGCCGAACCTGACCGTCGCGGAAAACATCTACGTCGGCCGCGAACTGCGCCGCGGCAACCGGCGCTGGGGCACGATCGACCGCGCGGCGATGGCGCGCGGCTGCCAGGACGTGCTCGCGCGCCTGGGCGCGCCGTTCGGGCCCGACACGCTCGTCGACACGCTGTCGATCGCCGAACAGCAGCTCGTCGAAATCGCGCGCGCCGTGCACACCCGCGCCCGCATCCTCGTGATGGACGAGCCGACCACGCCGCTGTCGTCGCGCGAAACCGAGCACCTGTTCCGCCTGATCCGCCAGTTGCGCGAGGAAGGTCTCGCGATCATCTACATCAGCCACCGGATGGCGGAGATCTACGAGCTGTCCGACCGCGTATCGGTGCTACGCGACGGCACGTACGTCGGCACGCTCGAACGCGCGGCGCTGTCGGCCGAGCGGCTCGTCGCGATGATGGTCGGGCGCGACATCTCCGGTTTCTACAAGAAGGAACACGCGCCGTACGACCCCGGCCACCTGCTGCTGTCGGTCCGCGACGTCGCCGACGGCGCGCGCGTACGCGGCTGCAGCTTCGATCTGCATGCCGGCGAAGTGCTCGGCATCGCCGGCCTCGTCGGCGCGGGCCGCACCGAACTCGCGCGGCTGATCTTCGGGGCCGAGCCGCGCGTGCGTGGCGACGTGAAGCTGGGCGAGCGCACGTTCGGCGCGCACTCGCCGCGCGACGCGATCGACGCGGGCCTCGTCTACCTGACCGAGGACCGCAAGCGCCAGGGCCTGTTCCTCGACATGAGCGTGCGCGACAACATCAACATCTCGGTGTGCAACCGCGATGCGCGGCTCGGCGCGCTCGACCTCGCGCGCGGCGCCGAACGGGCGCGCGACGCGATCGCGTCGCTGTCGATCCGCGTGCCGCACGCCAACGTCAACGTCGGCGCGCTGTCGGGCGGCAACCAGCAAAAAGTGCTGCTGTCGCGCCTGCTCGAGACGAAGCCGCGCGTGCTGATCCTCGATGAACCGACACGCGGCGTCGACATCGGCGCGAAATCCGAGATCTACCGGATCATCAACGAATTGGCCCGTGCCGGCGTGGGCGTGATCGTGATCTCGAGCGAACTGCCGGAAATCATCGGCGTCGCCGATCGCGTGCTCGTGATGCGCGAGGGCGAGATCGCGGGTGAACTCGGCGGACACACGCATACGCCGATCACGCAGGAAGCGATCATCGCGCTCGCCACCGGCTCGCAGGCCGAACTGGCCGACGCGCACTGAGCCCCGCCCTTTTCATTTCACTCTCACTTTCAGGTTACCGAAATGATCAACCCGACCAAGCAGCGGAACCTCGCTTCCGCGACCGCCCATCCGGTCGCCAACCGCACGCCCCTGATGCGCGGCGCCGATCATCGCGCCCGCATGCAATCGCTGATCCGCACGGCCGGCATGCTGCCGGTGCTGCTGGTCCTGTGCGTCGGCTTCGGCTTCCTGACCGATGGCTTCTTCACGTTGCAGAACCTGTCGATCGTCACGCAGCAGGCGTCGATCAACATCGTGCTCGCCGCCGGCATGACGTTCGTGATCCTGACGGGCGGCATCGACCTGTCGGTCGGCTCGGTGCTCGCCGCCGCGGCCGTCGCGGCGCTCATCGCGTCGACCCTTCCCGGCTGGGGCTGGCTCGGCGTGCCGTTCGCGCTCGCGGTCGGCCTCGTGTTCGGCGCGATCAACGGCGGACTGATCTCGTTCCTGCGCCTGCCGCCGTTCATCGTCACGCTCGGCGCGATGACAGCCGTGCGCGGCGTCGCGCGCCTGATCGGCAACGACACGACCGTGTTCAACCCGCAACTGCCGTTCGCGTTCATCGGCAACGGCTCGATCCTCGGCGTGCCGTGGCTCGTCGTGATCGCGTGCGCGGTGATCGCGATCTCGTGGTTCATCCTGCGCCGCACGGTGCTCGGGATGCGGATCTATTCGGTCGGCGGCAACCCGGAAGCCGCACGGCTGTCGGGCATCAACGTACGGGCGATCCAGATGTTCGTATATGCGGCGTCGGGCCTGCTCGCCGGCCTCGGCGCGGTGATGTCGGCCGCGCGCCTGTATGCGGCCAACGGCCTGCAGCTCGGCCAGTCGTACGAGCTCGACGCGATCGCCGCGGTGATCCTCGGCGGCACGAGCTTCGTCGGCGGCGTCGGGTCGATCGTCGGCACGCTGATCGGCGCGCTGATCATCGCGGTGCTGACCAACGGCCTCGTGCTGCTCGGCGTGTCCGACATCTGGCAGTACATCATCAAGGGGCTCGTGATCATCGGCGCGGTCGCGCTCGACCGCTATCGCCAGCGCGACTCGGCCCGTACCTGACACCGTTCCCTCACCGCGCATTCCTGACCATTCAACCATCGGCGCGCAGGCAGGTCCTCCTGCGCGCGTTCGCCAACAGACCTCACGGAGACACAACGACATGTTCAAGCACACCGCCGCCCTGACCGCCGTCGCCTGCGCACTCGCGTTCGGCGCCGCCGCCGCCCACGCAGCCGACAAGCCGCTGAAATCGATCGGCGTCACGGTCGGGTCGCTCGGCAACCCGTACTTCGTCACGATCGTGAAAGGCGCCGAAGCGCGCGCGAAGCAGCTCAACCCGAATGCGAAGGTCACGGCCGTCTCGGCCGACTACGACCTGAACAAGCAGTTCACGCAGATCGACAACTTCATCTCCGCGCACGTCGACATGATCCTGCTCAACGCGACCGACCCGAAGGCGATCGAGCCGGCGGTGAAGAAGGCGCAGGCGGCCGGCATCACGGTCGTCGCGGTGGACGTCGCGGCGGCCGGCGCGAACGCGACCGTGCAGACCAACAACGTGAAGGCCGGCGAGCTCGCGTGCGACTACCTCGCGAAGAAGCTGAACGGCAAGGGCAACGTGATCATCGAGAACGGCCCGCAGGTGTCGGCCGTGATCGATCGCGTGAACGGCTGCAAGGCCGTACTCGCGAAAAACGCCGGCATCAAGCTGCTGTCGAGCGACCAGGACGGCAAGGGCTCGCGCGAAGGCGGGATGAACGCGATGCAGGGCTACCTGACGCGCTTTCCGAAGCTCGACGGCGTGTTCACGATCAACGACCCGCAGGCGATCGGCAGCGATCTCGCGGCGAAACAGCTGAACCGCCCGAACATCGTGATCACGTCGGTCGACGGCGCGCCCGACATCGAGGTCGCGCTCAAGTCGAACACGCTCGTGCAGGCGTCGTCGAGCCAGGATCCGTGGGCGATGGCGCAGCAGGCGGTCAACGTCGGCTACGGGATCATGAACGGCCAGAAGCCGGCCAATCCGATGATCCTGATCGAGCCGACGCTCGTCACGCGCGACAACGTGAAGACCTACAAGGGCTGGAGCTCCCCGCGCTGATCGCGCCGAGCGCGCCGCCCGTCTGCGAGCCGAGCGGCGCCGGGCCGCGTCGCCGCGCGCGACGGCCGGTACTGCCGCCTGTTCAGATCAACCACTGTACGGCCGCGCGCGACGCCGCGGCACAAGGTTTCCACATGACGACGACGTTTCCCCGCCTGATCGTTTTCGGCGAAGCGCTGACCGATTTCATCCGCGACGACGCACAGCACTGGCACAGCGTCGCCGGCGGCTCGTGCTGGAACGTCGCGCGCGTCGGGGCGCGACTCGGCGTGCCGACGGCCTTCGCCGGCACGGTCAGCCGCGACACTTTCGGCGACGAGCTGATGCGCAAGAGCGCCGATGCGGGGCTCGACATGCGCTTCATCCGGCAGGTCGACCGCGCGCCGCTCCTCGCGATGGTCGTATCGAAGCAGCCGCCCCACTATTTCTTCATCGGCGAAAACAGCGCCGATCTCGCGTTCGATCCGGCCGACTTGCCGGCCGGCGCGTTCGACGCGGCCGAGATCGTGCACGTCGGCTCGCTCGGCGTCGTGCGCGAGCCGCTCGCAGCGCGCCTGATCGAACTCGCGCAAGCCGCGCGGGCGGCCGGCAAGCGGATCTCGTTCGACCCGAACTTCCGCGCACCGATGGCCGCGCCGTCGTATCGCGACACGCTGCGCCGCCTGACCGCGCTGGCCGACTGGATCAAGGTCTCCGACGAGGATCTGCGCGGGCTGTTTCCCGAGCTCGACGAAGCGGCCGCGCTCGCGCAACTGCGCGCGTGGGCGCCCGCCGCGACGATGCTCGTCACGCGCGGCGCAGCCGGCATGCAACTGCTGCATCGCGATACCGAGCTGTTCCAGCCCGCGCTCCCGACCGAGGTCGCCGACACGGTCGGCTGCGGCGATGCGAGCATCGGTGGCTGGCTCGCGAGCCAGCTTGCTCGGCCCGATGCGTCGGCCGCCGAGCATCTGCGTTACGCGGCCGCGTGCGCGGCCGTCGCCTGCGCGCATGCGGGCGCCTATGCGCCGACGGCCGCGGAAGTGGCCGACATGATCGGTCGCACCGCCAGCGCCACGCTGTCGCACTAGACGGCGCCGACGCGCCGCGCCGTCATGCAGCCCTCACGCGGCGGCCGTGCCGTCGCTGCCGTCCGGCGGACGGCCGGCCTGCAGCAGTTGCAGGCTCTCGTCGACGCTCAGTTCCGACATCGCATCGTCGTGCAGCGTGCCGTCCGCCGCGCGGCGCAGTGCATGCAGCGCGTGCGTCTTGAGCCGGACGAGCGCGAGCCGCAGCCCGCGCGCCGCGCATTCGGCCGCGAACGTGCGCAACGATTCGATCGTCGTGCCGTCGACATCCGGCGTTTCCTCGAGGCTCAACATCACGGTATGCGTGTCCGGTGCAGCCTTCATCAGCGCCCGCACGCGATTGAGCATCCGGTCCGCATTCGCGAAGAACAGCTGCGCCTCGGGCCGCACGATCAGCACGCCCGGCACCGGTTTCGCATCGGCATGGCTCGCGACGTCGACGAAATCGTGGCTGTCGCGCAGCCGGCCGAGCACGCTGACGTTCGGCTCGGACAGCTTGCGCAGCGTCAGCAGCAGGCTCACGCCAATGGCCGCGAGCAGCCCGTGCAGCACGCCGAGCACGAGCACCGCGAGCAGTGCCGCGATCACGACGAGCCGGTCGCGATGCCAGGCCCAGTACGGCCGGAACACGGACGGATGCAGCGAGTGGCTGACCGCGAAGATCACGATGGCCGCGAGCACGGGCTCGGGCGTGCGCGCGAGCTGCGGCAGCAGCAGCCAGACGATCAGCGCGACCACGCCGGCCGCCCAGAGGCCCGCAAAGCGCGACTGCGCGCCGGCCGCCTCGTTCGCCGACGTCGCCGAATAGCCGGCGCCGACCGGCATCCCGTGCAGCAGGCCCGACACGAGATTCGCGCAGCCGAGCGCAACGAGGTCGCGGTTCGGCGACACGCTATCGCCATGCTTCAGCGCGAAGTTGCGGATCGATCCGTACGACTCCGCATACAGGATCAGCATCAGCGCGAACGCGAGCTCGACCGTCTGCATCCATGCGTTGCGGTCGAGATGCGGCAACCCGAATTCGAGGTGCCGGAAGTCGATATGGCCGACGATCGCGATTCCGTACCGCTGCCAGTCGATCGCGTAACCCGCCGCGATCGACAGCACGATCACGACGAGCGTCGCGGGCACGCGCGCGCCGCGGCCGAGCAAGAACAGCAGCGCGAGCGCGGTCGCGCCGAGCACGACGCTCGCGAGATTCGCGTGCGGCGCGCCGGTGATCAAATCGAGCGCGACGTGGGGCGCATCGCCGTGCTGCACGGCAATCGCGAGAATCTTCGGTAGCTGCTTGATGACGATCGTCAGCGCGAGACCGAACGTGAAGCCGCGCAGCACGGGCCGCGCGACGAAATCCGACATGCCGCCGAGCCGCGCGACGCCGGCCAGGATGAACAGCACGCCCGTCATCGCGACGAGCGCCGCCGCCAGCGCGAGCTGCGCGGCGAGCGCCATCCCCGATTCGGCGAGCACGGTCGCGGCGAGCACCGCGGCCGACGACGACGTCGACGACACGATCGCGAAGCGGCTGCTGCCCGTCAGCGCATAGACGACGAGCCCCGACAGCAGCGCGATCAGGCCGGCCTGCGGCGGCAGGTTCGCGAGCCCCGCATACGCGACCGCCTCGGGAATCAGCAGGCCGGCAATCGACAGGCCGGCCTGCGCATCGAGGCCGATCCGTTGCGTACGCGGTGCCGGCGGCGTGTCGAGCGCCGCAAAATGGTCCGGATGTTGCGGGCCGGCGTCGGGGCGGATCGGGGCGGTCGTCATGAGGCGGTTGGCGTCGTGGGCCCGGTCAGGGCTTGACGGCGATCACGCCCGACCAGCCGGGCAGATAGCGCGCATCCTGGTCGTGCGCACGATGCAGCGCGACATCGAGCGCCTTCGCGAAATTCTTGCGGATCTGGTCGAGCGACACGTGCTGGCGCAGATAGTCGGCCCACAGGAATTCGCTGAACGGCGTCGCGTCCTTCGCGTACCCGCCCGCCGTGCGCAGTTCGCCGGCGAGGCTGCGATACGGATCGTCCTCGAGCCCCGTCAGCGCCTTCGGCAAATGCGCATAGTCGCGCCGCGAGCCGTCCGGGCCGAACGGATGCACCCACTGGTTGTGTTCCATCATCCGCCAGAAGATCGTGTCGTCGAGCCACGACAGATCCTTCAGCAGCATCGCGTTCACGCGCGACTCGCCCTCCTCGATCAGTGCGAGGCCGAGATGATGGTGATCGGTGATGTAGTGCAGCCCGTCCGGGCCGAGGACGGCCGGGAACCAGTGCGATTCGATCGCGGCCTTGCGGGCGCGCTTGTTCAGCGCCTTCCAGTGCTTGCGCTTCGCCTTGACTTCGCGGTAGCCCACCGTCATCTGGGTCGGACGCAGCGCGTCGAGCCTGACGGGAATGAGATGAACGTCGGTGCCGAGTGCCATGGTCGTACCCCATGTTGCGAAATTCCGGCAACGATACTCCGGATCGCGCGCGCCGTTAATCCGTCATCACCGCGATGCGCGTCCGGTTGACCCTCTCTGACACTTGCCGCACGCACGACGCCACGCTACGCCCGCAAATCGTTGCGTTCGAGGCGGTGACGAATGTAAGGAATGCCGTCGTGCACGACGCTCACGCGCCGCATGCCGAGCTTGCGCGCCACGTTCAGCGAGCCGCTGTTGGCCTCCGCGATATCGGCGATCACGCGCGGCAGGCGCACGGTGTCGAACGCGTGCCGCACGACGGCCGCCGCGGCTTCACTCGCGATGCCGCGCCCCCACGTCGCACGCACCAGCCGCCAGCCGATCTCGACGTCGCGCGATCCGTCCTTGTAATCGGGAATCAGCAGGATCCAGCCGATGAACAGCTCGGGCGCGGCCTTCTCGAAGATCGACCAGTAGCCGAGGCCCGGCGGATAGTCACGCGTGATCCGGTGCGTGACGAAGCGACGATGCTCGACGGGGTCGTGCCACGGGCCCGCGATGTGGCGCGTGACCTCGGGATCGCGATCCATCTCGATGCACGCATCGAGATCGGCCAGCACGCGCGGACGCAGCCACAGCCGCGCGGTTTCGAGCACGGGCAACGGGTCGGCGGAACGGTCGTTCATCTGGACTCCTGATACGGGGGCGATGCGCAACGAGCGCATTACAGAACTGATACAAACAGCCTTCCGGAATGATACAGAGTCCTGACGCGTGCCTCGCGCGGCTCCGTTTCCGTTTCCGAAACAGTGCATTTCGTAGGGATTATTCCCGATTCGGCGCTATCGCGCCCCACATCGCGCGACGCGGAAGCCTACACTCGATCAGTGCCCCCGCGCCGCGCGCGAGCCGGGCCGGCATCCGCATGCACATCGTGAGCGCGCAAGCCAACGAGGAGACCCCGGACATGAGCTGGACCCGCGAGCAACGCAACGTCACGATCGCCGCCTACCTGGGCTGGACGCTCGATGCGTTCGATTTTTTCCTGATGGTTTTCGTGCTGAAGGACATCGCCGCGGAGTTCGCGTCGACGATTCCCGCCGTCGCGTTCGCGCTTACGCTGACGCTCGCGATGCGCCCGCTCGGCGCGCTGATCTTCGGCCGGCTCGCCGACCGCTTCGGCCGCCGCCCGACGCTGATGGTCAACATCGCGTGCTATTCGCTGCTCGAACTCGCGTCGGGTTTCGCGCCGAGCCTGACCGCGCTGCTCGTGCTGCGCGCGCTGTTCGGCATCGCGATGGGCGGCGAATGGGGCGTCGGCTCCGCGCTGACGATGGAAACCGTGCCGACGCATGCGCGCGGCTTCGTGTCCGGGCTGCTGCAGGCCGGCTATCCGAGCGGTTATCTGCTCGCGTCGGTCGTGTTCGGCCTGTTCTACCAATACATCGGCTGGCGCGGGATGTTCATGGTCGGCGTGCTGCCCGCGCTGCTCGTGCTGTACGTGCGCGCGCACGTGCCCGAATCGCCGGCATGGAAACAGATGGAGAAGCGCCCGCGCCCGAGCCTCGGCGCCACGCTGAAACAGAACTGGAAACTCACGATCTACGCGATCGTGCTGATGACCGCGTTCAACTTCTTCTCGCACGGTACGCAGGATCTCTATCCGACCTTCCTGCGCGAACAGCATCACTTCGATCCGCATACCGTGTCCTGGATCACGATCGTGCTGAACATCGGCGCGATCGTCGGCGGCCTGTCGTTCGGCACGATCTCCGAGCGGCTCGGCCGGCGCCGCGCGATCTTCATCGCCGCGCTGATCGCGCTGCCGGTGCTGCCGCTGTGGGCGTTCTCGAGCGGCCCGGTCGCGCTCGCCGCCGGCGCGTTCCTGATGCAGATCTCGGTACAGGGCGCGTGGGGCGTGATACCGGTTCACCTGAACGAGATCTCGCCCGACGAGATCCGGGCCACCTTCCCCGGCGTCGTCTACCAGCTCGGCAACCTGCTCGCGTCGGGCAACGCGACGATGCAGGCGTCACTCGCCGTGTCGAACGGCAACAACTACGGCTTCGCGCTCGCGCTCGTGGCCGGCATCGTGGCCGTCGCGATCGCCGTGCTGATCCTGTTCAGCCGCGAACGGCGCGGCATCGACATGACGCAATCGGTCAATACGCGTAGCACCGTCGGGTGAACCCGCGCGTTGCGGCACCGCATCATGGCGCGCGCCCCGCCCCGCCGCGAGCGGGTGCCGCGCTTTCCGCACCTGCACATCGAACTAGAGGAATTGGTCCAGACGCCGCGCTTGCCCGCGCCGCCCGCGTTTTTTTATCTTAATGAAAACGACTGTTTGAATCAGATAATCAAATCACCTGTTCGCGGCCGGGAAACCGGCATGGGAGGCGGAACATGGCAGTAAGTCAGGAGGGGCGGCCATCGGCGGGACGGCCGTCCGGGGCGCGGTCATCCGGCACGCGGCAGACCGGCGGGACGAAGGCGCGCATTCTCGATGCGGCCGAGGATCTGTTCATCGAACACGGCTTCGAGGCGATGTCGATGCGGCAGATCACCTCGCGCGCGGCGGTCAACCTCGCCGCGGTCAACTACCACTTCGGCAGCAAGGA
This sequence comes from Burkholderia cenocepacia, assembly GCF_900446215.1. GTDB lineage: Bacteria > Pseudomonadota > Gammaproteobacteria > Burkholderiales > Burkholderiaceae > Burkholderia > Burkholderia cenocepacia. The sequence continues at coordinate 141,650 of NZ_UAQZ01000014.1, forward strand.
AGCGCTGATCCACGCGATGCTGTCGCGCCGGCTCGACCAGCTGAACCAGGAGCGCCTCGGCATCCTCGACCGCTTCGACGCGCAGCTCGGCACCCACATCACCTGCGAGCACGTGCTCGGCGCGATGTTCATTCCGGCGCTGAAGGCCTCGCGCGATCCCGAACGCGGCGGGCCCGGGTTCCTCCGGCTGATCGGCCGCGCGTATACCGACCCTTCGCCGTTCGTGCGCAACTTCCTGACCGCGCACTACGCGAGCGTCGCGGGCCGCTTCTTCGATGCGTTCCAGCGCGCGCTGCCGCACCTGCCGCGCACCGAACTCGGCTGGCGGCTGCACTTCGCGATCGGCGCGCTGTCCGGCGCGCTCGCGGGTGCCGAAACCGAAAGCCTGATCGACGAATTCTCGCAAGGCCGCACGATGAACGACGTGCAGATGATCGCGCGGCTGTCGTCGCTGATCGTCGCCGCGCTGAAGGCGCCGATGCCCGACAGCGCGCAACTGTCGATCTTCGCGGCGGTGCTCGACGATGCCGGCGCCAGCGAAGCGTTCGGGCTGCCGCAGTCGGGCGCGACGGCCGCCGAGGCGGCAACGCTGCATTCCACGAGCTGAACGCGCGAGGCCACGCGCGGCTTCCTGTTCACGATTTGATTGATACGCGCGGTCAGGCGCGGCGTCGAGACGCCCGCGCCGGCCGGCCGCGAAGCACGGGGCATGGGCTGGCGCTGACGCGCCGACCCGCGCCGAGCGCCAAGACCGGAGACACGTCATGTCATCATCCGCAGCAACCACCTCGGCCCAGCTTCCGCCGAACACCGACGCCATCTGGTACGCGTCGTACCCGCCCGGCGTCCCGCACGAGATCGACGTCACGCAATACGCGTCGCTCGTGCAGTTCTTCGACGAATGCACGACCCGCTTCGCCGACCGCGTCGCGTATGTCAGCGCCGGCGCGTCGATGACCTATCGCACGCTCGCGCAGAAGGTCGACGCATTCGCGTCGTATCTGCAAAGCCTCGGCGTGAAGCCCGGCGACCGCGTCGCGATCATGCTGCCGAACACGTTCCAGTATCCGGTCGCGCTGTTCGGCACGCTGAAGGCCGGCGCGATCGTCGTCAACGTGAATCCGCTCTACACCGCGCGCGAACTCGCGCACCAGTTGAAGGACAGCGGCGCGCAGACGATCGTCGTGTTCGAGAACTTCGCGCGCACGCTGCAGGACGCGCTGCCGGAAACGCAGGTGAAGCACATCGTCGTCACCGCGCTCGGCGACCTGCTCGCCGACGGTTTCAACGCGAAAGGACGCCTGATCAATTTCGTGCTGAAGCACGTGAAGAAGCTCGTGCCGGACTACCACCTGCCGCAGGCGATCCGGCTGCGCTCCGCCCTCGCGCTCGGCGCGCGCGGCACGCCGCAACCGGTGCAGACCACGCGCGACGATCTCGCGTTCCTGCAATACACCGGCGGCACGACCGGCGTCGCGAAAGGCGCGATGCTCACGCACGGCAACCTGATCGCGAACCTGCTGCAGGCGAAGGCGTGGATCGCCGACCAGGTGTCGGGCGACGTCGAAACCGTGCTCACGCCGCTGCCGCTCTATCACATCTATTCGCTGACGGTGAACGCGTTCATCTTCATGGGGCTCGGCGGGCGCAACATCCTGATCGCGAACCCGCGCGACATGAAGATGGTGATGAAGATCATCCGCCACGAGACGTTCACGGGCATCACCGGCATCAACACGCTGTACAACGCATTCCTCGACAACGAGGAATTCCGCAAGCGCGACTTCTCGAAGCTCAAGCTCGCGATGGCGGGCGGGATGGCGATGCAGCGCGCGGTCGCCGAGCGCTTCCAGCAGGTGACGGGCCGGCCGGTGGTCGAAGGCTACGGCCTCACCGAGTGCTCGCCGATCGTCACGATGAACCCCGTGGACCTGAACGACATGGCCGCGTTCAGCGGTTCGATCGGCCTGCCCGCGCCATCGACCCTCGTGCGCTTTCGCCGCGAGGACGGCACCTGGGCCGCCGTCGGCGAGCCGGGCGAGCTGTGCGTGCGCGGCCCGCAGGTGATGCGCGGCTACTGGCAGCGCCCCGACGAGACCGCCAAGGTGATCGACGCCGACGGCTGGCTCGGCACCGGCGACATCGGCGTGATGGACGAGCGCGGCTTCATCCGCCTCATCGATCGCAAGAAGGACATGATCCTCGTGTCGGGCTTCAACGTGTATCCGAACGAGATCGAGGAAGTGCTGGTGATGCATCCGGGCATCAGCGAAGCCGCGGCGATCGGCATTCCCGACGAGGTGCAGGGCGAACGGATCAAGGTGTTCGTCGTGCGCCGCGACCCGTCGCTGACGGCCGAGGACGTGCTCGCGCACTGCCGCAAGAACCTGACCGGCTACAAGATGCCGAAATTCGTCGAGTTCCGCGACGTGCTGCCGCAGACGAACGTCGGCAAGATCCTGCGCCGCGCGCTGCGCGACGAGGAACTCGCCAAACTCAACGCCGCGAAGCAAGGCTGAACGATCCATCGCTCCGGGAGACGCTGTCGATGAACGAAGGAATGAAACGCCGCGCGCGGCATGCCGCCGCGGCGGCGCTCGCGTGCGCGCTGTCGCTCGCACAGGCCGGCCTGCATGCACAGGAAACGGCGAGCGCCGCGAGCGCGGCACCGGCCGTCGCGCTGCCCGCGGATCTCGCGAAGGTCACGCACGAGCCGCTCGAGCAACAGGCGCGCTGGCTGCGCACGGCGGCCCAGCGCGGCACGCTCGCGCAACTCGACGACGCGACGCTCACCGCGCTCTTCAAGGCACTCGATCCGCTCGCCGTGCCGCTCTATATCCGCAACGGCCCGAACGGCTACCCGTCCTACCAGTTCACGATGGTGCGCCAGGAGCGCATCAGCGGAAAATGGTCCGACACGCCCGACCGCATGCTCGTGAAGACGACCCGCGAGCCGCTGCGGGTGTATGCGAAATGGCTGCCGGGCGGCGCGCATGCCGGACAGGAGACCATCTACGACACGACCCAGCGCAAGGACGAGATGTATGGCCATCTCGGCGGCCTGCTCGGCAAGATTCCGCTGTGGACGGCGATCGACGGCGCGCTGGCGCGTGCCCAGTCGAATCACCAGGTGAAGGATCTGGGCACCGAGTTCATCACGAACCTGTACCTGACCGAAGGGAAGAAATACCTGGAAGCCGGCGTGCAGCGGCCGACCGACGTGCAGGCCAAAACGATCGACGGCGTGCGCGTCGTCGCGCTCACCTACGAAACGCCGACCGGCCGGCCGCAGTTCTATGCGAAAAAGGAAGTGCTGGGGCTCGACCTGCACGCCCCCTATTTCCGGACCGTCGAGTCCTATGACAACGACGGCAAGATCTTCGAGCGGATCGTCATCGAGAAAATCGCGCCCGCGACCCTCGACGACACCGCATTCGACCCGAAAAACCCCGACTACGCGTTCTGACACGCGCTGACGGGGCCGATCACGGGCTCAATCGTCATCGTCGTCGCCGTGGTGCCGATGCCAGTGCTTGTAGTAGTGCTTGCGCCACTTGCGGTAGCGATCGTCGTCGTCATCGCCGTAATAGCCGTATCCGTAGCCCGGATAGGCGACGACGGCGGGCTGCGGCGCCACATAGACCGGCGCCGGTTCGACATAGACCGGTGCGACCGGTACGCCGATGCCGACCGACAGGTCGACATGCCCCGCCATTGCACTACCGGAAACGAGCAACGCCATGCCCCCGATTACCCCTGCCACTTGCCTCTTGTTCATGCTCCGGATCCCTGATAAGCCGGCCCGCCCGGCTCACGCAACCAATGTAAGCGCGCCGCCCGCGCCGAGGTGATACGGGGCTGCGAGAGTCGTAACGCGACGTAACGAAACGGCTTTGGCCATTCGGCCGGATCGCGAAAATGCGCCGGAACGTCTATAGTGGGTTACGGTTCGACACAATCACGACTGCGCGCTCCCCTATCGAACAGGGTAGAATTCCGCCAAACGGCTTGTGGACGAACACGCCACACACACGCACAACATATTCTCTGACGCAGGCTCCTGCCGCACCTCAATGGCCAATCCCGCAGAATCCCATCCGCAAAACGACTTCATCAATTCGGCGCGCAAGGAACGTAAGCGTGTTGAAATCTATCTCGTCAACGGCATTCGTCTGACGGGGTGTATCGAGTCGTTCGACCAGTATCTGGTGATGCTGCGCACCCCCGTGGGTCTGCAAGGCATCTACAAGCGTGCGATTTCCACGATCCAGCTCGACACGGGCGGTTCGCGCCCGGGCGGCGGCCCCCGCGGCCCGCGCACCGGCGGTCGCCCCGGCGGCCGTGAAGGCGGCGGCCACAGCCCGTACGGCTCGCACGGCGGTCCGCGCGAATCGCGCGGCGACGGCGGCTACGGCTCCCGCGAGCCGCGTGAAGGCTACGGTTCACGCGAACCGCGCGAGGGCTACGGCTCGCGTGAGCCGCGCGAAGGCTACGGCGCACCGCGTGAACCGCGCGAAAGCTACGGCGCGCCGCGCGACACCGGCGACGCATCCGGCAACGCCGCGCCGTCGGATTCCCGCGGCGGCAACGGGCCGGTCATCGTGACGCGCCGTCGGCGAATCGTGCCGGACGGCCAGTAAAACAAAAAGGGCAAGCCAACCGGCTTGCCCTTTTCACTTGTACGGCCGGCGCGGCATGTCGCCGCACCGCCGTTACCGAATTCAGCGTGCCGTCGTCGGCAGGCCCGCGTCGGCTTCGCGCTGCAGCGAACGCACCTGCTGCTGCAACGCCCGCAATTGCGACTGGAGCTGCGCCTGTTGCGCCTGCAACGCCGCCGTTTCGCTCCGCACGCTCTTCTGACGATCCGCCACCGCCGCCTGCTGCTGGCGGGCGATCGAGATGTCCGCCTGCAGGCGCCGCGCGCGGTCCTGCGTGACTTCGATCTGCTTGTCCATTTGCGCCTTCTGCGATTCCAGCTTCGCCGCCCGCAGTTCGTTGACGGCCAGCCGCTCCGCCTGATGCGAGAAATCGCGATAGATCGCTTCCGCGCGCGTTTCGTCGTAAGTCTTGATCACGCGCCAGAACGCCTTTTGCTGGAACAACGCGACGAAATACGCACCGTCCTTGACGTTGAACAGCAGGCTGGCGCCGTAGCTGCCGTTGTAGCTCGTGCGCATTTCCGTCAGCGAGTGCGCCTGGATCTGGCGCTGCAAATCGTCGACCGTGCTCGGTCCCGTCGTCTCGCCGGCCTGCGGCTGCACCGACGTCTGCGCCTGCGAATCGATCACCGGAATCGCGGCCACCGGCGCCGATGCCTGCTGCACCGCCGACGGATCGCCGCCTGCCAGCCCCTGCGCGAACGCGCCTTGCATGCCTCCCACCAGGGCGAGCATTACGCTCACCCGCCCCAACCCCGTCATATGGCTCATGAAGTTTTATTCCCGCCCGAGTCGTTGTAATTCACCGCGATTTTATCTCATTAATTACTCGCTTTCGCGGGTCTCGGGCTCTTCGTCGAAGATCTGATATTTGCGCATTTTTTCCCACAACACCTTGCGGCTGATGCCGAGCTGCTGGGCCGTGTCCTGACGCCGCCAACCGTTTGCGTCGAGCGCCGCGATCACGCGGTTGCGCTCGTTCATGTCCCACTTGCTGCGATCGACGAACACCTCGGCCGCACTCTCCGCCGGCACCGGCTGGGCCGCGCTGCGCGCGTGCGCGATCAGTCGCTGCAGTCGCGCGGCATCCCAGCCGCCCGTCTGTCGCACCGTCACGCCGACGCGCTCGGCGAGGTTGCGCAGCTCGCGCACGTTGCCGGGGAAATAGCTGTCGGCGACCGAATCCGTGAGCCAGTACGGCAGGTCGGACAACTCGGCGAGCCGCTCCTCGCCCACCACCTGGGCGACGAACGACTTGAACAGCGCGATCTTGTCGACCGCACCGCGCTCTTCCAGCGACGGAATGCTCAGCTCGATCACCGCGAGCCGGTAGTAGAGATCGGCGCGGAACAGTCCTTCCTTCACGAGCTGCGGCAGCTTCTTGTTGCTTGCCGCGACCAGACGGAAATCGACCTTGACCGGCGCCGTCGCGCCGACGCGCAGCACCGCGCCGTCCTCGAGCACGCGTAGCAGCTTGACTTGCTGGTACAGCGGCAAATCGCCGACTTCGTCGAGGAACAGCGTGCCGCCGGCCGCCTGCTCGAAATAGCCTTTATGCGCAACAACCGCGCCCGTGAACGACCCTTTCGCATGGCCGAAGAACAACGATTCGAACAGGCCGTCCGGAATCGCGCCGCAGTTCACCGGCACGAATTCGCCGTGCCGGTAGCGTGAATGCTTTTCGTGCAGCAGTTGCGCGATGCGCTCCTTGCCGACGCCGGTTTCGCCGTGCAGCAGCACGTTGGTGTCGCAGTCGGCGAACGTATCGACTTCGTGCAGCAGCGCCTGCATCGATTCGGAGTGCGCGACGAGTTCCGACGGCTGCAACGTCTCGGCTGCGTGCGCACGCAGTTGCGTGACGAGCTTGCCGATCATGCCGCGCAGTTCGGCGCACGTGAAGTCGAGCGGCAGGATATGCGAATACTCGGGCGGATACTGCGACGCGTCGTGGTCGCGCGCCGCGCCGACCCAGACCACCGGCATGCCGATGTTGGCCTGCCAGTCGCGCAGGAATGCCGCGCCGCCTTCGATCATCGTCACGCTGATGATCGCCAGCGAGCGCCGCAGCGCGGCACGCTCGGGCGAGACCGCCGCGTTGTCGGCGCGGATCACTTCGACGTCGAAGCTCGCCATGCACCGGGCGACGCGGTCGACGATGTCCGCCTTGCCTTCCCAGACGTACAGGTCGAGCTCTTCGATTGCGGGCGTATTTCTCATCTGATCTGCTTCTTCAGTAAACCGTTTGGGCGACCCCGCAATTGAGCGAGATCTGGTGGACCGTCGCCGCGCCGACCTGGACGCCGAGCAGATTCAGCAGCGGAACGAGGACTGCGTCGAGGCTCGACAGGAGTGGGCTGAGCAGGCCGGTCAAAAACGTGAGCAAGGTGGACACGAAGGTTGACGGCAGCGACAGAAGGTTCACGCCCCCGAGTCCGATGTTGGCCGTGATCGTTGCGGCCGCGAGTTGGCTCAGTGCAGAGCTCAGCGCTGAACCGAGCGCATTCGAGTTGACCGTCCAATAGTTTGCGTCGATTCCGGGTACGCCGTTGAATGTGTGCGATTGCTCAGCGCCCTGCACCTGAACCGATATATTGGACAGGCTGGCCGTCAACTGTGCGAGCCCGAGCACGTTAACGTTGATGATCTGGGCAGGCGATTTGCAACTGTAAGTCGACGACAGATTGATTTTGCCTGACGCATCGAGCGGAGGCTGGCCGATGCATAAATTGGCTACACCGGGTCGCGCAGTGATAACGACGGTGCTAGTTGCCTGTGTCGACGTGCATTGCGTCGAGTCCAGCCGCGCCGTGCCGGTACCGGCCTGCAGGTAGATCGGCAGATTGACGTCGACACCGACGTTGAGCGCGCCAAGCAACGCCCCGACGATGGGCAACTGTGTCGTACCAAGATCGACATTCAGGTACACGCCTACCGCCGCCGTCGACGCCGTTGTCCGCCACGTTCCCGTTGCCGGATCGATCCCGCCCTCGCCAACGCCGATCGACGGCGGGCTGATGATCTGCACCTGCAGTTGCGTTCCCGTCAGCCCGCCGAGATTCAGCGACGGCACATTGACCGTGACCGCCGGCTTGCCCGTTGCCGCGATCTCCGCGCCGACCATCAGGAGGTCGAGCAGATCCACCTGCGCATTGAGGGCCGCCTGCGTATCCGCGAGCGCGACGTTCAGCAACCCGCCCGCGCCGCCGAGACCGATCGACGTTCCCGGAATGTTGGCGTTCAGGATCGCCTGCAGCGTGGCGAGGCTCGCCTGCAGGCTTGCGTTCACGACGGACGTCTGGGTGGCCGCCTTCACCATCAACTGGATCAGTTGCGGCAACGTGAGCTTCAGCGCGAGCAGTTGATCGACCGTGCCGACGCCCGCCGCCACGACGAGATCGCCGACCGTCACGTTGGTGCAGGCAAGCGCTTGGTATGACCCGATGTTCAGGTTCAGGTTGGCGCCGAGCAACCCGCCGATCAGTCCGTTGACGAGCCCCGGATTGCCGGACGTCGGTGCGGATCCGCCCGAGCAGCCGACGCCGCCGAGCGCGGCCAGGGTTGCACCGACCGAGAACGTATCGATGTTCGTCGAACGCGCGGTTGATACCGCGGACACCGTCTGCGGCGGTCCGACGAAGAAGAACGGCACCTGACGCGTGACGACCACCTTGGCGGCGTTCAATTGCGTGGTTCCGGCTGCCGCGGCAGCGTAGTAGCTGGGTGCCGGGTTGACGGACGTATCCCAGCGGCCACATTCAATGTTGATCGTGTCGCCGTTCGACGCATTGAGACCGTTGGACTGCGCATTGCTGGTCGCGGTGGCAGTCGGCTGCGAACAGGCATCGTCCATCCGCTGCACGGCCGCGAGCGCGGCCATGTCGGCAATGCGTTGCACGTCCCGACGCTGGTAAAAGAGATTACCGACGCCAATGGCGCCAAGCGTCGTGATGGCGATCAGCGTCGCGACGATCGCCATCACCGAGAACGCGCCGCGCTGTCGTGACGCGCGGCGGATCGTGCCGCCACTGTGTCGGGTAGTCACCGTGCTGCTCCGTCAGCGCGCGAGATCGCCGCCGGACAGCCCGCCGCTGCCGCCGCCACCGCTACTGCCACCGCCCGACGCCGACATCGTGCCGAACCACTGCGGAATCGGCGTCTTGAACGAGTCGATATAGCGCTGATACGCATACGTACCCGCCGCGCCGTCGATCGGTTGCGGCGTGGCGGCCGAGCGATTCGAGCGCTGCAGGTCGAGCAGCGCGGTGGTCGCATGACCGATTTCGGACGCCGGCGTGTCGCTTTGCGCGTGCGCGACGCCCGCGCCCAGCGAGCACACGAACGCGATGCCCACGGCCCGCACGCGGATTGAGGAAAGGTGAAACATGATGGCCTCCGTGAATATCGTCGTTATCGCGCGAAACGCTGCAGCAGCGGCACGGCGAGATCGAAATTGTCGCTGCTCGCCACCGACGGCACGGACACACTGGCCGGCGCACGTGCGATGGCGCGCTGCTTCGCACGCATCGCGGCCGCGACCTTCGTCTCGTCGTCACGAATCTGGCCGCGCACCGCGGGCGACAGCTTCTGCTGATCCATCAGCCGCCGCGCGTCCTTCGCATGGCCGGTCGCGAGCAGGTACAGCACGAAGTTGCTGAGGATCTTCGGGTTCTTCTGCTCGAGTTCGGCCGCCTTCAGCAGCGGCACGCGTGCACCCGCCAGATCGCCGTCGCGCATCTTCGAATACGCAAGGTCGGACAACGTCGCCGCATCGGTCGGCGCAAGCGCCGTCGCCTGCTCGAGCTGCTGCGCGGCCAGCGCAAAATCGCCGCGGGCGCCGGCGGTCAGCCCCAGCCCGCGATAGCCGCGCGCCGCGAGCGGCGTCGTCAGCAACTTGGTATAGGCGGCCACGCCGGCGTCGTACTGGCCGGTCGCGCGCAACGCGTCGGCGCGCAGCAAGATCGTGTCCGGCGACGCGCCATATTGCTTCTCGTACTGATCGATGTGCGCCAACGACGCGAAATACAGTCCCTGCCCCTGCATCCGCTCGATCAGGCCCAGATACATGCCTGGAGTATCGGGCGGCGCATTCTTGTCGGCCGCGGCCTGCATCAGCGCGCCGCGTTCGGCCTGCGCGCCGACGCCGTATCCGGATTCCTTGAACATCGCGCACCCGCTGGCCAGCAACGCGCATGCCGTCGCGCCTGCGATCGTGCGAACCCAACCCAATCGATTCATCTTCTGTCGCTCCTTCCCTTCGTGCCGCATCAACGGTGAATCGCGGCGAGCGCGGCCAGCACGGTCATGATCCCGGGCCCCGCCGTCACTATCAACAGTGCCGGCAACAGCGTGACGATCATCACGCCGGTCATCTTCACCGTCAGGCGGCCGATCTGCTCGCGCAGCGTCGCGCGACGCCCTTCACGCAGACGGTCACCGAATTGTTTCAGCGGCTCCTGCACCGCACCGCCATGCTTGTCGACCTGAATCAGCAAGCGCACGATCGCGCGCAGGTCCTCGTTGTCGAAACTGTTCGTGAGGCGTTGCAGCGACTGTTCGCGCGTACGACCGGCCGCGAACTGCCGCTGTGCAACGCCGAGTTCCCACGACAGCACGGGCAGCATCGTCTGGAAATCGTGCGTGACGACCTGGATGCTCTGGTCGAGCGACAGGCCGACGCCCTGCAGCAGCCGCAACATGTCGACGAGCAGCGGCAATTCGGCCGCAATGCTTTGCCGGCGAGCAGTGGCACGGCGCCGCACGTAGATTTTCGGCAGCATGTAGCCGGTCACGAGCGCGACGGAGATCCACAGCGGCCAGCGCGTCTGCTGTCCGCGACCGATCAGGACCAGCACGGCAAGCGCCGGCAGCAGGATCGCGCAGACGATGCGCGCGCCGACGAACAGCGCTCGCGCGCGCACGTCGACGAAACCGCACTGTTCAAGCAACTGACGATCTTCGTCGGCGATCAGATATCGGCTGAAGCCGGTCTCGAGCCAGCGCATCCCGACGTCTTCGAAGCGTGCGCGCAGCCCTGCGAAACGCACGCGCGGCGCGGCAGGCGCCACCGCGTCGCGCGCAGGTTCGGCGGCACCGGCGCGTGCGGCGGCCGCTTCCACTGCCGCGGTCCGGCGATCGAGCGCATTCACCAGCGCGCGCTCGGCACGCTGCACGAGCACGATGCGAACGATCGCGAGCGCGGCAAGCAGCAGCACGCCGACCGATCCGAGCACCAGCGCAAGTGCGCCTAAACGGTTTGCATCCATCGATTCACCTCAGCCGCGCGAGCCGGTACAACCAGAAACCACCGATCGCCTGCAACGCGAACGCCAGGTAAATCAGCTGGCGTCCGTTATCGTCGCCCCACATCGCCGTGAAATAGCGCGGACTCGTGGCGATGACGAAGCTGCCGACTGCGATCGGCAACAGTGCCAGTACCCACGCGGACAGCCGGGTCTCGGCCGACATCGCGGACAGTTCGCGTTCCGCCTGCTCGAGATCGCGCATGAAGGTCGACATCCGATCGAGCATCACGTCCGCCCGCCCGCCGTAGCGGACCGACAGCCGCAACACCGCGCCGACCAGTTCGAATTCGCGGATGCGATAGGTATGCGCGATGTGCAGCATCGCGCGATCGATCTCGACACCGGAGCGCAGCATCTGCGACACGTCGTCGAGGCAGCGGCGCAGCGGCATCTCGGCCGTCTGCAGCGCAGACTGGAACGCCGCCGGCACGCTGTTGCCGAGCGTCACGAGCCGCACGATCCCGTCGAGAAACGACGGCAACTGACGGACGATCTTCAGGCGGCGCCGGCTGATGCGCGACGTGATCCACAGCACGACGAGCACACTGCCCGCGACGAGCGCGGCCACCGCGGCGAGCACGCCGCCGGCCATGCCGGCCCACAGCGCGAGCAGCACGACGACCGCCAGCGCCAGCACGAGGCCAGTGCGTACTTCATCGAGGCCCGCGCGGTCGGACAGCACGGTCCACGCGCCGAGCGCCGACGCGCGCCAGCGCGCGATCCCTTGTTCGGACGCCTGCCCGTTCGACGTACCGGCCGCCGGGGCACGTGCGGCGCGCGTATCGGCCGCCGGGGCGGCGGAACGCGCGCCCTGTCCCACGCGGCTGTCAAAGAATCGCTGCGTATGCGCGCGCCCTTCCCGCACCTGGCTTCCGCGCCACAGCAGCAACCCGGCCGCCGCGCAAATCAACGCGAACATCAGCGCGAGCAAGGTGGCGCTAGACATTGAAGCCCCCGCCTCGCCCGAAGCTGCCACCGAACCCGCCGCCACCGCCACCGGCCGACACCAACGTGCTGCGGAAACGTGCGAGCTTCGGCGAATGCGGATGAATGCCGAGCGATTCCCAATGATCGATTTCTTCGCCCTCCGGCGTGACCCGCGCCTCGTAGCGATACAGCTCCTGCGTCGATACGATGTTGTCCGACATGCCGGTGACTTCGGTGATCGACAGGATGCGGCGGCGGCCGTTGGACAGCCGGCCGATCTGCACGATGAAGTCGATCGCGTTGGCGATCTGCCGCCGCAGGCTTGCTTCGGTACCCTGAAAACCGGCGAAGCCGGCCAGCATCTCGAGCCGGTACAAACATTCGCGCGGCGAGCTGGCGTGCACGGTGCCCATCGATCCATCGTGGCCGGTATTCATCGCCTGCAGCATTTCGAGCACTTCGCCGCCGCGCACTTCGCCGACGATGATCCGGTCCGGCCGCATCCGCAGCGTGTTTCGCAGCAGGTCGCGAATCGTCACGACGCCGCTGCCGTCGAACCCGCCGGGACGGCTCTCGAGGCGCACGACGTGCGGGTGATTCAGCGACAGTTCGGCCGTATCCTCGATCGTCACGACGCGTTCCGCCATCGGGATGTGGAACGCCAGCGCGTTCAGCAGCGACGTCTTGCCCGAACTGGTGCCGCCCGACACGAGCACGTTGCAGCGCGCGTCGACCGCCGCCTCGAGCAGCCGGCCGATTTCCTCGTTGTAGGTACCGTTGCCCAGCAGGTCCTCGGGCTTCAGCGGGTCCTTGCGGAACTTCCGGATCGACACGACCGGGCCGTCGATCGACAACGGTTCGATCACGACGTTGACCCGCCCGCCGTCGGGCAGCCGCGCGTCGACCATCGGGTTCGATTCGTCGAGCCGCCGGCCGACCGGGGCCAGAATCCGTCGCACGATCCGCAGCAGATGCGCGTTGTCGGTAAAACGGATCGGCAGCTTCGACAGGATCCCGTGGCGCGACACGTAGATGTCGTTGTAGCCGTTGATCAGGATGTCCTCGACGTGCGGGTCCGCCAACAGGTCCTCGATCGGTCCGAAGCCGGCGAGCTCCTTCGTCAGCGCCTCGGCCACCGCACGCACCTCGCTCTCGTTGAGCGGGATGCGCCGCAGCCGCACGAAGCTGTCGATTTCGAGATCGACGAACTGGTTGATCGCCTGTCGCGACCAACGGCCGAATTCGGCGCCCAGTTCCTCGATCCGCGTGAGCAGATGCTCGTGCGCGGCATTCTTGATGTCGTGGAACTGTTGCGTTTGCGAGAACGGCGCTGCGCCGTCGGCAAATTGAATGTCGTGTGCCATCGCTTACGACCGCTTCGTTGAGGATTGAATGATGCGCCTGAGCGCCGAGAGGCCGCCGGCCGCACGCTGCGTCGCGCCCGGCGCCGGCGCGCCCGCAAGGCGCTCGACCAGCGGCCCGAGCGCACGGACGTACGGGTCGCGTTCCGCGACCTCGGCGATCAGCTTGCCCTGGTTCGCGGCATGCCCGATCGACACGCGCCGCGACGGCAACGTCGCGAGCAGCGACAGTTCCAGCCGCTCGGCGATCTGCGCGGGCAGCAGCCCGAGCTCGGCGTCGAACTGATTGACGACGAGCCGAATCCGGTCGGTCGCGGCACCTGCCTCGCGTAACCCGTCCAGCATCTCGACCGCCGACACGACCGACGCCACGCCCTGGTCGCAAACCAGCCATGCTTCGTCCGCCAGGTTCACGACCTGCGCAATGAATTCGCGATTCGGGAAGCCGCCGAGATCGACGATCTGGTGATCGAAGAACGCCCGCAGCCGGTTCAGCAATGCCGCGCACGACGCCGTCGCCACATCCCGCAGCTCGGCGAGATTCGGCGGCAGCGTCGTCAGGGCGACGCCGCTCGAATGGCGCGCCAGCGCGGTCGTCACGAACGTACGGTCGATCCGGCGCAGGTTGCGCACGGCCTCGACGAAATGGAATTCGCAACGCGTATTCAGGAACAACGCGCCGTCACCGGCCGGCAGCCCGAGATCGAGCAGTGCCGCCGTGCGGGCGGGATCGGCCGGCCGCCGCTGCATCAGTACCGACAGGTTCGCGGCGAGCGTGCTCACGCCCATCCCGGCACGCGCGCCGAGCAACGCGGTGACCTTCCCGTGGCGATTCGCCGGCTCGCCGACGTTGTCGAGCAACACGCGCGTGATCCGCAGCGCCTCGTCCGCCGGTGCGGAGAAATCGACGAAATCGCGCACCCCCGCGCGCAGCGCGGCGAGTGCGCCTTCCGGTTGCGCGAGCGAGCCCAGCGCGACGACCGGCACGCCCGGATGCGCGACGCGTATCGCGGCGACCACCGTGCTCGCAGCCGCGCAATCACCGGAAAAATCGATGAAGACCAGTGCCGGATTCAACACGCCGATACGCTGCGACAACGCGGCGCCGTCGAGCGGCACCCCTTCGACGGCGCCGGCGGACACCAGCGATTGCGACAGCCAGTGCACATGCTCCGCGACCGAGGTGGCGCAGACGAAGTGGTCGGTGACGGCGGGCTCAGCCAAAGAATAGGTTCTCGCGTTCATCTTGGATACTCACAATGAAGCAAGGCATCGCGTCGTGCGCGACGGCCTGCGCGGTCCGGTAACGATTCGGCGCGCTCATTTCGAGAACCCCGGCCCCGCGTCCGGCGATGCCATGCCGCCCAGGTACGAACGCCACACCGGACCGTCGCGCTGCTCGGACAGCTCGCCCGGCGTCGCCGGCAGCGGCGCGCCCTGCGCGATCGGCGCAACGAGATGCGGCGTCACGATGATCACGAGCTCCTTGTCGTTCTGCTGGTAGCTCAGATTCTTGAAAAACGCGCCGATGATGGGCAGGTCGCCCAGGAACGGCACCTTGTTGACGTTGGACGTGGTTTCTCGGTCGATCAGGCCGCCGATCACGAAGCTTTCGCCGTCGCCGAGCTCGACCGTCGTGTCCGCGCGCCGCGTCGTCAGCGCCGGCACCTGCACGCTGTTGATCGTGATCGAATGCACGAAGTCGAGCTGGCTCGACTCGGGCGCGACCTTCAACGCGATCCGCCGCGGGCTCAGCACGGTCGGCGTGACCGTCAGCCCGACGCCGTAGGGTTTCCATTCGATCGAGATCGTGCCGAGCGATTGCGGCACCGGCACCGGAATTTCGCCGCCAGCGAGGAAGTTCGCGCTCTGGCCGGACAATGCGACGAGCGTCGGCTGCGCGAGCACGCGCGCCAGGTTGTTCGCCTCGAGAATCGACAGGTCAGCGAACAATCCGCGCGACACCGAATTGACGACGAGGTTGAACGCCGACGAGATCGGTACGCTCGTGTTGTACGTGAGCGAACCGCCCGGCGTACCGGAAATCGAGGTCAGCCCCGTCGGCGCGAACGCGCCGAACGAAAAGCCGTTGCTCTGCTTGAAGAAGTTCAGGCCCGCCTGCTTCAGCACCGAACGGCTGAATTCGACGACACGCACGTCGACCTGCACGACGTTCTTGCCGGAAATCGTCGACGCATCGAGCGTCGTTCCGTCCTTGCCGCCGACCGTCTTCGCCGCATGGACCGCCCGCTGATGCCCGTCGAGCGTTCCGGCCGCACCGCCGATCACCGTCGTGCCGCCATACGTGTTCACGCTCGGCGACGTGCCGTCGAGCAGTGCCCGCGCCGCGCCGCTCGTGACGTTCACGTTATAGACGGTCGGCTCGTCACGGCCGCGCTCCCAGATCATCACGTTCGTCGCACCGGCATTCTTCGCCACCAGCAGCACGCCGCCACGCCCGCCCTTCACGACGAGCACGTCGGCCACCGACGGGTCACCGACCGCGACCCGCTGCAGCGCGCGCCCCGTCGCAATCTGCCGCTGCGCGCCGATCGCAAGGCTGATCGTGCCGCTCGTGTCGGCCGCGTCCGACAGCGGCGGCATCGCCAGCGCGCTCAATGCAATAGCCAAACCAATCAGTTTCTTTTTCATTGTTTTGCCGTCGTCGTCCCGCTCAATAAGCGACCGTTTCGGTCCGCCCACCCCGAATCACTTCGATGCTGCCGCCGCCCGGATGCCGAGCGACCACCCGCGGCACCGCACGCGGGGCCGGCGCCGCCGTCGTCGCACTCTTCGACAACTCGCCCAGCACCATGCCGGCAGCGGCAAGCGCCGACGGACTCTTGTCGTCGCCGACGCGAACCGCGACGGTTTGCGTCGCGACATCGTCGTCGCGCGGGTTACGCAGCGCGAGCACAAGCCGACCGCTCTGCTCGGCGAGCGTCAGCGCGTCGACCTGCGCGGTCGGCACGGCCAGCACCGCGGTCCGCGTCCCGACCACCGAGCCGTTCGAACTGTCCCGCTCGGTCGTTGCATCGCCGAACGACAGCACGCGGACTTTCGACATCAGCAGCCGCGCCTGGGTATTGACGATCTCGGCCGTCGACGTCCCGCCGATCGCCACGCCGGTCCCGTCGCGCTTCAGGTTCAGGAACACGTCGACATAGTTGCCGGGCCGCACGCGGTTGCCGACCGCGTTGGTCTCGTCGACCTTGATCGCGACGGCGCGTTCTCCCGGCGCGATCTGCTCGGCGAGGCCGGACGACAAGGCGCTCGCGACGACGGCCGCCTGCGCCGGAATGTCGGCTGCCGGCGTGCGGCCGACCAGTTGCAGCGGATCGGCGAACGCCCCCTGCGGCGCGGCGGTCGACTGCTGGACCTTCAGCGCATCGGCTGGAATCGGCTGGCCGGCTTGCAACGGCCGCGTCGTCACGACGACCGGCACGCTCTGCGTCGCGACCGTCGCGGCAACCGGCGCGACGTCGCCCGGCTTGCGACCGAGCATCCATGCATAGACGCCGAGCAGGATCGCGATCGCGATCAGCAAGCCCGCAATGATCTTCGTCAGGTTGTTGGCCATGATGTTGTTATGTTTCCCCGCTACTCACGATTGAATTCTCCGCACAACGTGCCGACCGGGCGCCCTCGACCCGGCACGACGCCGTCGCTGCCGTCTATATGATGTTGACCGGGCTGATCTGGACCATCGCGGTGCCGGTGAGTGTCGACGGCACCGGCAACAGCGAACCGAGCAGCGGGAACGACGGAATCAGCGGGCTCTGCGAGTAGGGGTAGGTCAGCGTGATCTGCACGCACAACATTGTCGGGTCATACGAACAGTTGCCTTGCTGTGTGGGCGAACATGTCGACCCTTTCAGCCAAGTGGTCAGGTTCGTCGCGGCCGTGCATGCGGCTTGGGCCCGCGCCGCCAGCGCGGCTTGCTGGGCCGCCTGCACCGACGCGGCCGCGCCGACCTGCTGATAGTTCAACGCGGCGCGAGCGCCTTCCGTGGCGGCAAGCGTCAGGTTTTGCTGAGCCGCGAAGATCATCCCGTACGTGATGATCGCGTACAGGATCAGGAAGAACACCGGCAACATCAGTGCAAATTCGATCGCGGTTGCGCCGCGCTCGCGGCGCCGCATGCCGGATACCGGCCGGGCCGCCTTCATTGCATCCCCCCCACCGCGATCCGGTACAGGCACCACAGCGCCGCCGGGATCACGAGAAACGCGGCATACGGCGACGCGCGGAAACCGGCAATCTGCATCGTCGGGGAACGCCGCTGCCACAACGCCGACACCGGCGTACGGGTGGCGAAGACCAGCGTGCCGGCATGCGCGAATGCCAGCAGGCTCGCAATGATCCAGAGCCACAGCAACGCATACGGGCCGCACCACGCGCCCAGCACCGCGAATACCTTGACATCCGCGGCACCCATTACGCGCAGCACAAAAAACGGGAAAAGACTGAGAAAGCCGACCAGTGCGCCAATGAGCGCCTGATTCACGGATATGCCGAATGGATTATGCCCGGCGAGCACAAATGCAGATACGAATCCACCGATCACCAGTGAATTCGGTATACGCCTATGACGGATGTCCTCGAGCGCGACGAGCACCGCCCACGCGAGGAAAACCCCGACGCCAGTTAGCAGGATCATTTACGCCCCGAACGGCAAAACTTACCGCGCGGGTTGCCGAAGCAACCCGCGCCCCTAACAACAGGGAAATGAGCAAAAGCTCGTTCGTTATGCCTTCGGCAGCTGGTTCGCGATGTAGGTGAACGCCCCCGAGATGCCGCCCGTCAACGTGCTCATCGCACTGACGAGAGCGACTGCGATAAGTCCCGCGATGAGTCCGTACTCGACTGCGGTAACCCCGTCTTCTTCCTTAAGGAAACGCTTGATGATTGCTTTCATTTTATTCCTCGTGCCTGTATTTACGTTTTCTGGCCTTTTATACGTATACGTCCCCGCATATCTGGCCGTTTGCCCCAACCGTTCGCCACATCTGCTGTAACGACAACCGGGTGCGCTTTCTTTATAGGTCGCCCCGAAGGGCCTTGCTCACGATTTGATGCAAGTTAACATTCGCGATAGCGCTCCTCCTCGAACGTAGTGTACCGAACCGTACATTTCCTTACATCTGCTCCGGATTCTATATCCGATCCTATTTAAGTTCCAACCTCTTTTAACCACTCTGACGGAAAAAAATGACCAGGAGCACAACGTATTTGTACGGCGTTTCGGTACGACTTACACATAGGATTTACGATAGGTTAGATGTGCACACCTAATCCACCAGTAAAACAATTGCCTCGTCCACCAAGCCTGCGCGGGCCCCACGTTACGCCGCACGCGTAACGCCAATGTTGTGACGTTACGTTACGAAACGGCCGAAACCGTTCTCATTCATCTGCACTTAAACAGATTCAACAATCTTTCAATTTCCGGAACTTCCTTTTCCGACAAGGAATTGCCTCGTTTAAAACCGGTTGTCGAACCGTCGAGCCTCGAAATGGCACGACAGTTGCAGAGTAGTCCTCGCACCACTCAACACAACGCAGTTCACAACACATTTTTAATGCGAGGACGAAATGGACATTAAGGTTATCCCTCATGGCGTGTTCCGGACGACTCTGATCGCGGCCACCGTTGCAGCCATGCTTTCCCTCTCCGCGTGCGGCGGTTCCGGCTCCATCAGCCAGGGTCTCGGCGGCGGCGGCTCGAGCTCCGGTGGCGGCGATACGATCTCCACGTCGGGCGGCAACGGCTCCAGCGGCACCTCGGGTACGAGCGGCACGTCCGGCACCAGCGGAACCTCGGGCACGAGCGGCACGTCGGGCACCAGCGGAACCTCGGGCACGAGCGGCACGTCCGGCACCAGCGGAACCTCGGGCACGAGCGGTACGTCCGGCACCTCCGGTGTGTCGGCGAACCCGGTGGGAAATGTCCTCGCACAAGGCAGCAACATCATCACGAATGCCGGCGACACCGTCTCCGGCCTCGGCTCCGTCATCGGCAGCCAGACGCTGCCGGGCGTCAATCCGGCCACCACGCAAGCCGCGGGCGGCATCGTGCAAAGCGTCGGCGGCGCGGTTACCGCACTCGGCAACGGCCTCGGCAGCGGGCTCGGCCAACTCGGCGCGACGAAGGATCCGGTCGGCACCACGGTCGCCAGCACCGGCGGCGTGGTGAATCAGCTCGGCGGCGCAGTCACGCAAACGGGCAACTTGGTCACGAGCCTCGGCAGCGGCCCGCTGTCACCGCTCGCACCGGTCACGGGCGCGGTCGGCGGCCTCGTCACGACGCTCGGCGGTGCCGTGTCGAACGGCGGCACCACGCTCACCAACGTGCTGTCGACCGGCCCGATCCAGCAGGTCACGCAGACGGTCAGCTCGGCCATCACGCCGATCACGACCATGGTCGGCCAGACGACCCAGACGATCGGCACCGCAACCGGCCTCGGCGCGCCGGTCAACACGCTGCTCGGCACGGTTGGCAACGGTCTGAACCAGGCTGGCGCCCTGCTCGCATCGACGGGCGGCAACCCGGTCACCACGGGCCTCGGCAACACCGTCTCGTCGACGGGCAACACCGTCAAGGCCGTCGGCGGCCTGCTCACCGGCGGCGTGACCAACCCGCTCGCCCCGCTCACGGGTCTCGTGTCGACGGTGACCGGCGCACTCGGCGGCGCAACGGGTGGCGGCAGCGGCCCGCTCGCCCCGGTCACGGGTCTCGTCTCGACGGTCACGGGCGCGCTCGGCGGCGCAGCCGGCGGCAGCGGCGGCCCGCTCGCGCCGGTCACCGGTCTCGTCTCGACGGTCACGGGCGCGCTCGGCGGCGCAGCCGGCGGCAGCGGCGGCCCGCTCGCGCCGGTCACCGGTCTCGTCTCGACGGTCACGGGTGCACTCGGCGGCGCAGCAGGTGGCAGCGGCGGTCCGCTCGCGCCGGTCACCGGTCTCGTCTCGACGGTCACGGGTGCACTCGGCGGCGCAACGGGTGGCGCAGGCAGCGCAAATCCTCTGGCGCCCGTCACCGGTCTTCTCGGCGCAGTCACGGGCGCCCTCGGCGGCGCGACGGCTGGCGCAGGCGGCGGCAGCCCGCTCGCCCCGGTGACGAACGTCGTCTCCACGGTCACGAGCACGGTGGGCGTGCCGGCACTGAGCGGCGGCACGGGTGCCGTCACGAATTCGGGTTCGTCGTCGAATCCGCTGGCGCCCGTCACGTCGCTGATCGGCGGCCTGCTCGGCGGCACGCACGGCAAGTAATCCGACATCCATTCATCGAAAAGACAGCGAGGAGTCCATCATGTCCCAGCAACGTTCCCTCCCGACGGTCGCCCTGCGCCATTGGCGCGTGCCCCTCACCGCCTTCGCCGCGGCGTGCCTGCTGGCCGCTTGCGGCGGTGGCGGCGTCAGCTCGCCGCCGACCAGCAGCAACGACAACAACAACCCGAGCACGAGCGGCACGTCCGGGACGAGCGGCACCAGCGGCTCGTCGACCGGCACCAAGGGTGTCATCAGCACGGTCGGCCAGACGGCTACCGACCTCGGCAGCACGGTCGGCAACATCAGCCTGCCGGGCCTCGGCGACGGCGTGCCGAAGGGTATCGGCAGCACGCTGTCCAGCACCGGCACGATCGTCGGTGCGGCAGCCGATGCGGTGAGCAACGGGCTGGGACAGATCGGCTCGACGAAGGACCCGGTCGGCACCACGGTGGCCGGTCTCGGCAACGTCGTCGGTGCGACCAGCAACACGGTGTCCGGCCTGAGCTCGACGGTCAAGGCGCTGGGCACGGGCCCGCTGGCGCCGCTCGCGCCGGTCACGACGCCGGTCGGCACCGTGCTCGACACGGTCGCCAACGGCCTGACGGCCGCCGGCACGACGATCGGCTCGACGCTGTCGTCGGGCGCCGTGCAGCAGGTCACGCAACCGATCAGCTCGGCGATCACGCCGCTCGTGATCACCGCCGGCCAGGTCACGCAGCAGGTCGGCACGACGACCGGCCTCGGCCAACCCGTCTCGGGCCTGCTCGGCCAGATCGGCGGCGCGATCAGCTCGGCCGGCAAGCAGGTCGGCGGCACGTCGAGCCAGCCGCTCGTCGGCGACGTCGGCCAGCTCGTGACGGCAGTCGGCAACACCGTGACCAACGCGGGCGGCCTCGTCAATCCGAACGGCCCGAATGGCGCGGCGCCGATCCCCGGCCTGATCACGAGCCTCGTCGGCGGCTCGACGGCAACCGTCCAGAACGGCTCGTCGTCAGGTTCCGGTTCGACGAACCCGCTCGGCGGCTTGTTGTCGGGTCTGGGCTCGACGCCGCTCGGCTCGCTCACGGGCGCGCTCGGCGGCGCAGCAGGCGGCTCGGGCAGCGGCCCGCTCGCGCCGGTGACGGGCCTGGTCTCCACGGTGACCGGCGCACTGGGTGGCGCAGCAGGCGGCAGCAGCGGCCCGCTCGCACCCGTCACGAATCTCGTGTCGACGGTCACGGGCACGCTCGGCGGCGCCACGGGTGGCGCAGGCAGTGCAAACCCTCTCGCGCCCGTCACCGGTTTGCTGAATACTGTCACCGGAGCAGTTGGCGGTGCGGCAGGGTCCGGGGGGGCGAGCCCGCTCGCGCCGGTCACGTCGCTGGTCGGCAGCGTGTCGGGTACGGCATCGTCGAGCAGCGGCTCGACGGGCCTGCTGGCACCGGTCACGGGGTTGCTGGGTACGCTGGGTAGCGTTGGCAAGTAAGGAGGACGGTCGCGTCATCGCAGCCGGAGCGAATGGCGCGGCCGTACAAACACAACCGGCATTGCGGCACGCGGCGCGCGACACCCCGGGGTCGCGCGCCGGCATTACAAAGAAGACGAAAAGCAAGGCCTACGAGGAAGAACAATGAAATCCAGACTCGACAGATGGATGATGCTGCTCGCCATCGCGGCAGCAGGTACGGCACAGGCACAAACGCGCGTCGGCGGTAACCCGCTCGACTCCCTTCCCCAGATCAACGCGCCGAAGACGGGCCCGAACGTCACCGTGCAGGTCGCGCCGCAGGCGCCGCAATTGCAGGAGCTGCTGTCGCGGCACCTGACGCCGAAGACGTTCCAGGTCGAAGGCGTGAAGTCGATACCGTTCGAAGAAATCACGCGCCGCTTCACACCGCTCGTCGGCAAGGACATCACGATCGGCGAACTGATCGAAACCGCCAACGGCGTGACGACGCTGTACCAGGAACGCGGCTACGCGCTGTCGTTCGCGTTCGTCCCCGCGCAAACGTTCGAGAACGGCGTCGTGCGCATCACGGTGGTCGAAGGCTATGTGTCGGACGTCAAGGTCACCGGCAAGCCCGGCGCGATGGAACCGAAGATTCGCGCGATTGCCGCGCACATCACGGCCGATCGCCCGCTGCGCCGCGCGACGTTCGAGCGTTACGTGAACACGTTCGGCCTGCTGCCCGGCCTCACGGTGAAGGCGAATGTCCCGCCGCCGCAGACCACCGACGGCGCGACGACGCTCGAGCTCGCGGTCGATCGCAAGCCGTTCAACGTCAGCACGGGTATCGACTTCAACCACCCCGGCGTGCAGGGCCTCATCACCGCGACCGAAAACGGCCTGACGCGGTTCGGCGAGCAGTTGAGCATCTCGGCGCTCGCGCCGCCGGGACGCGACAAGCAAACCTACTTCGCGTTCAGCGGCGCGGTGCCCGTCGGCAGCAGCGGCCTGATCACGCGCCTCGACGCCAGCACGTATCGCGGCAAGCCGACCGACAACCCGGGGTTGCCGTCGTACGTCGAGCGGACGGTCAAGAACGAAAAACTCGGTCTTTCGGCTTCCTATCCGATACTGTTGAACAATCAGCGCAGCCTGCTCGGCACCGTGTCGGGCTATGCGTCGCACAACGAGGACCGCTACCAGAACCAGATCAACGGTGCGAGTCTCGATACGCGCTCGCAGGTCCGCGTGCTGCAGATGCAGCTCGACTACACGAGCGTCCAGCCGAAACAGGTACAGAAGCTGAGCGTTAACGTCGCGAAAGGCTTCAACATCCTCGGCGCATCGAAAGCGCAGGACATCACCGTCGGCACGACCACGACCTCGGTGGACAGCCCGATCTCGCTGACCTTCGTGCGCACCGGCGCGACCTTCACGCAGACGAACGAATGGCCGTTCCGGATCGGCACGTCGGTCTCGCTGACCGGGCAATACAGCCCCGACTCGCTGCCGACGTCCGAACAGATCTCGTTCGGCTCGACCCGTTACGCGCTCGGCTACCAGCCGGGCGAGACATCGGGCGACTCGGGCTGGGGGATGTCGCTGGAGGTCAACCGCGGCTTCACGCCGGGCTGGACGTATCTGAAATCGATCACGCCGTACATCGCATACGACATGGCGCGCGTGTATCTGCACTCGGGCACGCCATCGCCGAACCGCATGTCGTCGGTCGGCATCGGCGTGCGGCTCACGGACAGCCGTTACTACAGTCTCGACCTGAACGTCGCCAAACCGGTGGGCGACGCACCGGTCGAAAGCGCATCGCGTAGCCCACGGATCAATGCGGCGTTCTCCTATCAGCTCAACTGATCGGCCACCCAAGTCACGAAACAGCCCGCGTCACGCGGGCTGTTTCGATTAGAGTCCCCTCTATCAAACGTGGCGCGCGGTTTCACGTATTCTGGCGAAGCTCGCAACATGCCCGCCCCATGCAGACGGTCGTGCGGGCGAATCGAACAGACATGCAAAACAAGGAGGATGACAATGATTCAACTGACCCGCCCGTTGCGTGCAATCGCCATTGCCGGCGCCCTGCTCGCGTGCGCAGCCCCCACGTTCGCGCAAGCCGATAGCCCTATCGGCATGTGGCAGACGATCGACGACAACACCCATCAACCGAAGGCACTCGTACAGATCGCCGAAGATGGCGACGGCTCGCTGACGGGCAAGGTCGTCAAGGGCCTCGGCGCGAACGATACGCCCGATCGCCGCTGCACCGCGTGCACGGACGAGCGCAAGGATCAGCTCATCAAGGGCATGACGATCATCAAGGCGATGAAGAAGGACGGCGACCACTGGGACGGCGGCAACATTCTCGACCCGGAGAACGGCAAGGTCTACAAGTGCAAGATGACGCTCGAAGACGGCGGCCAGAAGCTCGTGGTGCGCGGCTACATCGGCGTGTCGCTGCTCGGTCGTTCGCAGACCTGGGTTCGCCAGCAATAACGCCGTACGCGCCGAAACGCGCGGCTCAATGAAAAAATCGGCCTGCGACGACGTCGCCAGGCCGATTTCTTTTGGTGCGCGCACAACGAAACGCGACGGCATCACGCCGCGTGCTTCATCGCATCCGCTGCATAGCTACCCGGTGCACGATACGCGGGCGCTGCGTTGCTACGCGCCTCCGCCGCCTTCGATTGCGTGTGCTTGCGCATCCGCGCGGACAGTTCATTGCACAGATTCATGCCGGCGTCGCCATAAAGCTCACGCATCACGTTCATCAGCGTACCCGTTTCGTGCCACACCTTGAAGCGGCGATGGCATGTTTGATACGACGGGTAACGGCGCGGCATGGCCGACCATGTTGCGCCACTGTAGATCACCCAGAGCACGCCGTTCAGCACGGCCCGCGTATTGGCTAACGGCCGGCCGCGCAACTCGGTGCGCGGTTGCATTTCGGGCAGAAGCGGCGCGACGCAGCGCCATTCGTGGTCGGTCAAATCGCGATACGGGGTCATGGACATCTCCAGCCTTAATAACCATGACACCACAATATCGGCTCACCTCAACGATGAATATAAGACAAATCCGAAAATACCCGGAGATCGGCAGAATTTAACCGAAATTGACGTTTAAATCCCGCTAATTACCAAGCTCACCATCCGCTCAGGTCAACGACGTATCGACGATGCGGCGCGGTGTTTCGAGATACTCCTTCGACTGCATCTCGACGATGCGCGAGACCGTACGCGCGAATTCGTTGGCCATCGGGCCTTCGACGTACAACTCCTCGGCCGGCACCGCAGCGGACATCAGCAGCTTGACCTTGTGGTCGTACAGCACGTCGATGAGCCACGTGAAGCGGCGCGCTTCGGATGCCATCCGCGGCGACATCTGCGGCACCTCGGACAGCACGATCGCATGGAAGCGGCTCGCCAGTTCCAGGTAGTCGTTCTGCGAACGCGGGCCGCCGCACAGCGTCGCGAAATCGAACCACACGACGCCGTCCGCCTTGCGCAGCGCCTTCAGTTCGCGTTTCTCGATATGCAGGATCGGGCTCTCGTCGGGCACCGCCGCGAGCTTGCCGAATGCATGGCGCAGTTCGCGATCGGCCTCCGCGCCGAGCGGCGTGTGATACATCTTCACCTGCGCGAGCGTGCGCTGGCGATAGTCGACCCCCGCATCGACGTTGAGCACGTCGAGCTTTTCCTTGATCAGCGCGATCGCCGGCAGCATGCGGTCGCGATGCAGACCGTCCGGATACAGATCGTCGGGATCGTAATTCGACGTCATCACGAACTGCACGCCGTTGTTGAACAGGCGATCGAGCAGGCGGTACAGGATCATCGCGTCGGCGATGTCCGACACGTGAAACTCGTCGAAACAGATCAGCCGGTAACGCTTCGCGATGCGTCGCGCGAGTTCGTCGAGCGGATCGGCCTGCCCTTTCAGCTCCTCGAGCTCGCGGTGCACTTCGCGCATGAATTCGTGGAAATGCAGGCGCGTCTTGCGCTGCACGGGTACGACTGCGTAGAAGCTGTCCATCAGGAAGCTCTTGCCGCGACCGACACCGCCCCACATGTAGACGCCGCGCGGAAGATCCGGATGATTGATGAGCTTCTTGAAAGCGTTCGAGCGGCGCGCCTTGTATTCGACCCATTCGTCGAAACAGCGCTGCAGGCGATCGACGGCCGCGCGCTGCGCGGGATCGGACTGATAGCCGCGCGTGGTCAGTTCGCGCGTGTAGTATTCGGTGACGTTCATCGGGCAAACCGGAAAGAACGAAGGCGAGCGGGAAACCCCGCCCGCCTTCGTCATGAGACGGCTGCGCCGGCCGACGGCCGGCAGGCGCTACCCCGTGCTCAGCTGTTCAGCGAGCGCTTGTCGACGGCGAGCGCCGCTTCGCGCATCACTTCCGACATCGACGGGTGCGGATGGCAGATGCGGGCGATGTCTTCCGACGCCGCCTTGAATTCCATCGCCACCACGGCTTCCGCGATCAGGTCCGACGCGTTCGCGGCGATCACGTGCACACCGAGCAATTCGTCGGTCTTCGCATCCGCGATCATCTTCACGAAACCGTCCGGCGCGTTCATGCCGAGCGCGCGACCGTTGATCGAGAACGGGAACTTGCCCGTCTTGATCTCGCGGCCTTCCGCCTTCAGCTGCTGCTCCGTCTTGCCGACCCATGCGATTTCCGGGTACGTGTAGATCACCCACGGAATGCAGTTGTAGTCGATGTGCGGCTTCTGGCCGTCGATCACTTCCGCGACCAGCACGCCTTCGTCTTCCGCCTTGTGCGCGAGCATCGGGCCGCGCACCACGTCGCCGATCGCGTACACGTTCGGCACCGCCGTGCGGCAATGGTCGTCCACGTCGATGAAGCCACGCTCGTTCGCCTTCAGGCCGATCGCCTCGAGGCCGAGGTTGTCGGTGTTCGGCACGCGGCCGACCGACACGATCAGGCGGTCGGCGTCGAGCGTCTGCGCGTTGCCGTCCTTGTCCGTGTAGGCGATCGACACGCCGTTCGCGGTCGTCTTCACTTCACCGATCTTCACGCCGAGATGGATGTCGAGGCCTTGCTTCTTGAACAGCTTGGCCGCTTCCTTCGCGAGCGCTTCGTCGGCTGCGCCGAGGAATGCCGGCAGCGCTTCGAGCACCGTCACGTCGGCGCCGAGGCGACGCCACACCGAGCCGAGCTCGAGGCCGATCACGCCTGCGCCGATCACGGCGAGCTTCTTCGGCACCGAGTCGAACGTCAGCGCACCTTCGTTGTCCGACACGATCTTGTTGTCGACCGGAATGTTCGGCAGGTGACGCGCCTTCGAACCCGTCGCGATGATCACGTTCTTC
The DNA here is from genome assembly GCF_900446215.1 of Burkholderia cenocepacia. Lineage (GTDB taxonomy): Bacteria > Pseudomonadota > Gammaproteobacteria > Burkholderiales > Burkholderiaceae > Burkholderia > Burkholderia cenocepacia. The sequence continues at coordinate 168,945 of NZ_UAQZ01000014.1, forward strand.
GCGGTGACGACTTCGGTTTCACCCTCGCCGCTCACTTCGATCTGCACGCCGGCGTCGGTCTTGCCGGTGAACTTGCCATGGCCCTTCAGCCAGGTGATCTTGTTCTTCTTGAACAGGAACTCGATCCCGCTCGTCATCTTCTCGACGATCGCGTCCTTGCGGCCGAGCATCTTCGCGACGTCGATCTTCACGCCGTCGACGGTGATGCCGTGGTCGGCCAGGTGATGCGACGTGTTCTCGAACTCTTCCGACGACGCGAGCAGCGCCTTCGACGGGATGCAGCCGACGTTCAGGCAGGTGCCGCCGAGCTTCAGCGCGCCGGCCGGGTTCTTCCACTTCTCGATACAGGCAACGGTCTTGCCGAGCTGCGCGGCGCGAATCGCGGCGATGTAGCCGCCGGGGCCGGCGCCGATCACGACGACGTCAAATTCCTTGGACATGACAATCCTTTCTACTTGTACGCCCGCAGGTTCGCGTGTGAGTGCGACCCTGCGGAACGGGTCGATGCAGTGAGACTCGGCTTACAGGTCGAGCAGCAGGCGTGCCGGATCTTCCAGCGCATCCTTCATCGCGACGAGCGACAGCACGGCTTCGCGGCCGTCGATGATGCGGTGGTCGTACGACAGCGCGAGGTAGTTGATCGGGCGGATCACGATCTGGCCGTTCTCGACGACCGGGCGCTCCTTCGTCGCGTGCACGCCGAGGATGGCCGACTGCGGCGGGTTGATGATCGGGGTCGACAGCATCGAGCCGAACACGCCGCCGTTCGAGATCGAGAACGTACCGCCCGTCATTTCCTCGATCGACAGCTTGCCGTCCTTCGCCTTCTGGCCGAATTCGGCGATCTTCTTCTCGATCTCGGCGAGGCTCAGTTGATCCGCGTTGCGCAGGATCGGCACGACCAGGCCGCGCGGCGAACCGACCGCGATACCGATGTCGAAGTAGCCGTGATAGACGATGTCGTTACCGTCGATCGACGCGTTCACGAGCGGGAATTTCTTCAGCGCATGGACGGCGGCCTTCACGAAGAACGACATGAAGCCGAGCTTCACGCCATGTTCCTTCTCGAACTTGTCCTTGTACTTGTTGCGCAGTTCCATGACCGGAGCCATGTTCACTTCGTTGAACGTCGTCAGGATCGCGTTGGTCTGCTGCGATTCGAGCAGACGCTCGGCGATACGCGCACGCAGACGCGACATCGGCACGCGCTGTTCCGGACGATCGTTCAGCCACGTCGCGGCCGACGCCGGCACCTTCACTTCCGGCAGCGACGGCTTCGCAGCGGCGGTCTTCGCCGGTGCGGCGGCCGGAGCAGCCTTCGGTGCGCTGCCTGCAGCCAGCGCGTCGCCCTTCGTGACGCGGCCGTCGCGGCCCGAACCTGCGACGTCGCCCGTCGACAGGCCCTTCTCGGCCAGCAGCTTCGCTGCGGCCGGCGATGCGGCGGCCGAGCTCGATGCGGTTGCGGCTGCCGGCTGAGCGGCCGGTGCGGCGGCAGCCGGCGCGGCGGCCGGCTTGACTTCGGCGGCGCCTGCCGCTGCTTCGGCAGCACCTGCCTTCGCTTCGGTGTCGATCGTCGCGATGATCTGGTCGGCCACGACCGTGTCGCCGTCGTTCTGCAGCACTTGCGCGAGCACGCCCGCTGCCGGTGCCGGCACTTCGAGGACGACCTTGTCGGTCTCGAGTTCGATCAGGATTTCATCCTGCGCGACTGCTTCGCCCGGCTTCTTCTTCCACTGCAGCATGGTGGCTTCCGACACCGACTCCGACAGCTGGGGGACTTTGACTTCTACGATAGCCATGTGATTTTCCTGGATGCTTAATCTGGGGTGTGACGAGGTTCGTGCGATGCCTTCGGCCGGTGCGGTTCGCTACGCGCCCGGCGGGCCAAAAGGGACGGGAAAGCGCCGCGCGCCTTCCCGTTTCGCTTGACGTCGGTTATTTCGCGATCGATGCGCTCTTCAGGCGGCCGAATGCCCCTTCGATCAGGGCCTTCTGCTGCTCGTAGTGCTTCGCGTAGTAGCCAACCGCCGGCGAGGCCGAAGCCGGACGGCCGCTGTATGCCAGCTTCTGCCCTTCCTTCATGCCTTCCTTCAGATGGTGCTCGACGTAGAACCAGGGGCCCTGGTTCTGCGGCTCGTCCTGCACCCAGACCACTTCAGTCGCGTTCTCGTACTTCTTCATTTCGGCTTCGAACTGCTTGTGCGCGAACGGATACAGCTGCTCGATCCGGATGATCGCGACGTCGTTCGCCTTCGCTTCGCGGCGATGTGCAACGAGGTCGTAATACACGCGGCCCGAGCATACCAGCACGCGCTTGACCTTCTTCGCGTCGATGCCGCCGTCGGTTTCGCCCAGCACCGGCTGGAACGAACCCTTCGCCAGTTCGGACAGGTCCGACACGGCTTCCTTGTGACGCAGCAGCGACTTCGGCGTGGCGACGATCAGCGGCTTGCGGAACAGGCGGATCATCTGGCGACGCAGCAGGTGGAAGATCTGCGCCGGCGTCGTCGGCTGAACGACCTGCATGTTGTGGTCAGCGCACAGTTGCAGGAAACGCTCGATACGCGTCGACGAGTGTTCCGGACCTTGGCCTTCGTAGCCGTGCGGCAGCAGCATCGTGAGACCCGACACGCGGCCCCACTTCACTTCGCCCGACGAGATGAACTGGTCGATCACGACCTGCGCGCCGTTGACGAAGTCGCCGAACTGCGCTTCCCACAGCACGAGCGTGTTCGGCTCGGCGGTCGAGTAACCGTACTCGAAGCCCAGCACCGCTTCTTCCGACAGCACCGAGTCGATCACCGTGAACTTCGCCTGACCTTCGGCGATGTTCTGCAGCGGCACGTACGTGCCGTCGTTCCAGCGCTCGCGGTTCTGGTCGTGCAGCACCGCGTGACGGTGCGTGAACGTGCCGCGGCCCGAGTCCTGGCCCGTCAGGCGCACCGAGTAGCCCGATGCGACGAGCGACGCGAATGCGAGGTGTTCGCCCATGCCCCAGTCGAGCGGCTGGTCGCCGCGCGCCATGTTGCGGCGGTCGTTGATCACGCGCTCGACGAGCGGGTGGACCTTGAAGTTTTCCGGGACGGTCGTGATGCGTTCGCCCAGGCGCTTCAGTTCGGCGAGCGGCACGGCCGTGTCGGCTGCGTCCGTCCACTTGCGGTTCAGGAACGGAACCCAGTCGACCGCGTACTTGCTCTTGTAGTTCGACAGGACCGGATCGACGGTGTGGTGGCCGTCGTCCATCGCCTTGCGGTACGCCTTCACGTAGTTGTCGGCGTCTTCGGCGGTGATCACGCCCTGCTGCACGAGCTTCTCGGCGTACAGCGCACGGGTGCCCGGGTGCTGCGCGATCTTCTTGTACATCAGCGGCTGCGTGACCGCCGGCGTGTCCTGCTCGTTGTGACCCAGCTTGCGGAAGCAGACGATGTCGATCACGACATCCTTGTGGAACTGCATCCGGTAGTCGATCGCGATCTGGATCGCGAGCACGACGGCTTCCGGATCGTCGCCGTTCACGTGCAGCACCGGCGCTTCGATCATCTTGACGACGTCGGTACAGTACAGCGTCGAACGCGCATCGCGCGGGTCGGACGTCGTGAAGCCGATCTGGTTGTTGATGACGATGTGCAGCGTGCCGTGCGTGCCGTAACCGCGCGTCTGCGCGAGGTTCAGCGTTTCCATCACGACGCCCTGGCCAGCGAAGGCCGCGTCACCGTGGATCTGCACCGGCAGCACTTGCAGGCCGTCTTCGTCACCGCGACGGTCCATCCGCGCCTTCGCGGAACCTTCGACCACCGGGTTCACGATTTCGAGGTGCGACGGGTTGAACGCGAGCGACAGGTGGACCGGGCCGCCTTCCGTCGACACGTCCGACGAGAAGCCCTTGTGGTACTTGACGTCACCGGCCGGCAGGTCGTCGACGTGCTTGCCTTCGAATTCGGCGAACAGGTCGGCCGGCATCTTGCCCAGCGTGTTGACCAGCACGTTCAGACGGCCGCGGTGAGCCATGCCGATGATGATTTCCTGCACGCCGCTCTTGCCCGCGTGCTGGACGACTTCGTCCATCGCCGCGATGAAGCTCTCGCCGCCTTCGAGCGAGAAGCGCTTCTGGCCGACGTACTTGGTGTGCAGGTAGCGCTCGAGGCCTTCGGCGGCCGTCAGGCGATTCAGGATGTGCTTCTTCTTGTCGATCGAGAACGACGGCGTCGCGCGGGTCGACTCCAGGCGCTCCTGCCACCAGCGCTTCTGTTCCGGATCACTGATGTACATGTACTCGGCGCCGATCGTGCCGCAGTACGTGTCGCGCAGACCCTTGACGATATCGCGCAGCGAAGCCTGGTCGAAGCCGAAGTACAGGTTGCTTGCGCTGTAGGTCTGGTCGAGGTCGCCTTCGGAGAAGTCGTAGAACGCGGGTTCGAGCTCGGGAATGGCCGGGCGTTCGCGGCGCTTCAGCGGATCGAGATTGGCCCATTGCGAGCCGAGGAAGCGGTAGGCGCTGATCAGCGACTGGACGTGCACCTGCTTGCGTGCGGTCGCGAGATTGCTGGTGCTTTCGCGCGGGATGAAGGCATTGGCCTTAGCACGCTCGGCGAACGATTCGACGATCGGGAAATGCGCAACGTCATTGGCGTTGGAGCCGTCCGTTGCAGGCACGTTCTGCAGCGCGTCGAAATACTCTCGCCAGTTCTCCGGCACCGACGCCGGATTGTTGAGGTATGCATCGTACAGTTCTTCAACGTACGAAGCATTGCCGCCGAACAGATAGGAGTTCAGCTGAAACTGCTTCATTACATCTGACATTTTACGCTCACCTTTCTTCGAGCTTCTCGAGAAATAGCGGGTTACTCAACCTTCCGCGACACGGCCTGACCGTTTAGCGGATTGCGAATCAAGTCTTGCTTGGAAGGACCTAAAACTTGCGTGCGCGCAGCATATCACAGAACCGATACCGGAGTTCACGGCGAAATGTGCCTGAAAGCACCGCGCGGCGGGGTTTTGCCGGATTGCCGCGACCTGCGGGAACAGTGTTTTGCAGGCAATCCGGTTGCCCGACGCGCGGATGCAAAAAAGGCTGCCCGAAGGCAGCCTTTTTCGTCGTGTCGGGAACGGCCGATGCTCAGTCGACCGCGCCTTCGCGGCTCGCGCGGCGACGTTCGTGTTCCTTCAGAAAGCGCTTGCGCAGGCGGATCGACTGCGGCGTCACTTCGACGAGCTCGTCGTCGTCGATGAATTCGACCGCGTATTCCAGCGACATCTGGACCGGCGGCACGAGGCGCACGGCTTCGTCGGTACCCGACGCACGCACGTTGGTCAGCTGCTTGCCCTTGATCGGGTTCACGACGAGGTCGTTGTCGCGGCTGTGGATGCCGATGATCATGCCCTCATACAGCGCGTCGCCCGGCTTCACGAACATGCGGCCGCGATCCTGCAGCTTCCACAGCGCGTAGGCCACGGCCGCGCCGTCGTCCTGCGAGATCAGCACGCCGTTGCGACGTTCGAAGACCGAACCGTCCTTGACCGGTGCGTACGAGTCGAAGATGTGGCTCATCAGGCCCGTGCCACGCGTGAGCGTCAGGAATTCGCTCTGGAAGCCGATCAGGCCACGCGCCGAGATCTTGTATTCGAGACGCGTGCGGCCGCGGCCGTCCGACGCCATGTCGAGCATTTCGCCCTTGCGGCGGCCGAGCTCTTCCATCACGCCGCCCTGGTGTTCGTCCTCGACGTCGACCGTCAGCAGCTCGTACGGCTCGTGACGCACGCCGTCGATTTCCTGCATCACGACGCGCGGACGCGACACGGCCAGCTCGTAGCCTTCGCGGCGCATGTTCTCGACGAGAATCGTCAGGTGCAGCTCGCCGCGACCCGACACTTCGAACACCGTTTCGTCGCCGGTATCCTTCACGCGCAGCGCGACGTTGTGGTTCAGCTCCTTCATCAGGCGGTCGCGGATCTGGCGGCTCGTCACGAACTTGCCTTCGCGGCCGGCGAGCGGCGACGAGTTGACGAGGAAGTTCATCGTCAGCGTCGGTTCGTCGACGGTGATCATCGGCAGCGCTTCCGGCGTGTCGACCGCGCAGATCGTCGCGCCGATGCCGACGTCTTCAATACCGTTGATCAGCACGATGTCGCCCGCTTCGGCCGACTCGACCTGCACGCGCTCCAGGCCCTTGAAAGACAGCACCTGGTTGATCTTGCGGTTCAGCACGTCGCCTTCCGGGCCGAAGCGCATCACGACCGGCTGGCCCGGCTTGATGCGACCGCGCGTGATGCGGCCGACGCCGATCCGGCCGACGTACGTCGAATAGTCGAGCGACGTGATCTGGAGCTGCAACGGCGCTTCCGGATCGGCCGGGCGAACCGGCACGTGCTCGAGGATCGCCTCGAACAGCGGACGCATGTCGCCTTCGCGGGCCGCCGGGTCGAGCGACGCGTAGCCGTTCAGGCCCGACGCGTAGACGATCGGAAAGTCGAGCTGCTCCTCGGTCGCGCCGAGCTTGTCGAACAGGTCGAAGGTCTGGTTGATCACCCAGTCGATCCGCGCGCCCGGGCGGTCGATCTTGTTGACGACGACGATCGGCTTCAGGCCGAGCGCGAGCGCCTTCTTCGTGACGAAGCGCGTCTGCGGCATCGGGCCCTCGACCGCGTCGACGAGCAGCAGCACCGAGTCGACCATCGACAGCACGCGCTCGACTTCGCCGCCGAAGTCCGCGTGCCCCGGGGTGTCGACGATGTTGACGTGCGTGCCTTCGTATTCGACCGCGCAGTTCTTCGCGAGAATCGTGATCCCGCGTTCCTTTTCGATGTCGTTCGAGTCCATCACACGCTCGGCGACTTGCTGGTTGTCGCGGAAGGTGCCGGACTGGCGAAGCAGTTGGTCGACGAGCGTCGTCTTGCCGTGGTCGACGTGAGCGATGATGGCGATATTGCGAAGGGCGCGGGTCATAGAAACCTGGAAATCGTTTGAACGCGCAAACGCGCGCGCTCGTTTTCACGGGCGCGCGCTGTTGCAGCTTGGAAAGCCACAAATTATAGCACGTGCGCGTGTCGACAGCTGACCCGCACGGTGCAACGCAACAAAACGGGCGCCACCGCCACCCTTCCGAACCGGTCGACCGCCCGGCGCGCCGCCATCGAACGACCGAAAAAACCTTATCCCGACAAGGGACTCTCGCCGGACAAAGCGCGCGTTTGCCGTTCGATTAACATTTGCCGCGGCAAGCAATTGTGCCTATACTGCTGCCTAGTCAACTATTGCAGCTTCAGGGTTTTATGTCGGATTCTCCTACCCCACCGCCCGTTTCGCCGCTGTCTTCTTACCAGATGAACGACAGCGTCGGTTATCTGATGTCGCGCGTGAAGTCCGTGATGACCAACCTCGTCACGCAACGCACGCAGGAAGAGCTCGGCATCACGGGCACGCAGGCGAGCATGTTGTTCATGATCGCGGTCGGCAAGTGCTCGACGGCCGCCGAACTCGCGCGCGAATACGGGATCGACGCAAGCGCGGTCACGCGCCTGCTCGACCGGGTCGAGAAACGCGGCCTGCTGTCGCGCGTGCGCAGCGTCGAGGACAGGCGCGTCGTGCGGCTCGAGCTCACCGACGAAGGCCGTGCGCTCGCCGAACGGCTGCCGCCGATTTTCCGCAGCGTGCTCGACCAGGTGCTGGACGGGTTTACGCCGGAAGAAGTCGGGTTCCTGAAGAGCATGCTGCGCCGCATTCTCAGCAACTATTGCGAGACGGCCGGCGGTAGCATCACGTAATAGTTGCCATAACAATTACTTTTGACAGATTAATGTAAGGAAATCCTTGCAGTGTCCATCATTCATTCCGAGTCAGGGGTTAGCGCGATGAAAACCTCCCCGTTGTCCGTGCGCGCCGGGTCGTGCCGCGCCGCCGTCGCCGCCGCGGTCGCCACGCTGGCGCTGGCGGGCTGCGCGAATTACATCGGCATCAAGAGCGACAAGCAGATCGCCCCCGCGTCGCAATTCGAATCCACCCAGAGCCTGCCGGCCCAGGGCGGCCAGTGGCCGGCGCTCGACTGGGCCAGCCAGTTCGGCGATCCGCAACTGCCGAAGCTGATCGACGAAGCACTGCAGGGCAACCCGTCGATCGCGCAGGCGCAGGCGCGCATCGCGAAGGCCTCGTCGTACATCGAATCGTCGCGCTCTAACCTGATGCCGAAGGCCGAAGCCAGCTATTCGTGGACACGCGAGCTGTATTCAGCGAACGGGCTGTTCCCGCCCCCGTACGGCGGCCAGTGGTACAGCGAGAACAACGCGCTCGCGAGCGCGTCGTGGGAACTCGATCTGTGGGGCAAGAACCGCGAACGCCTGCACACGGCCGTATCGCAGGAAAAAGCGGCCGAAGCCGACATGCAACAGGCGCGCATCACACTCGCGTCGTCGGTCGCGCGCACCTACAACTCGCTCGCGCAGCTCTACGCACTACGCGACATCGCGCAACGCGAGATCACCAACCGCGAGACGGTCGGCAAGATCACCGACGGCCGCGTATCCGCCGGCCTCGACACCAACGTCGAACGCCAGACGGCGCGCGGCAACATCGCGACGACCCAGGCTTCGCTGTCGGACCTCGACGGCCAGATCACGACGGTGCGCTACCAGCTTGCCGCGCTGCTCGGCAAGGGTCCGGATCGCGGGCTGCAGATCGCGGCGCCCGTGATGAATCCGAGCGGCAACGTCACGCTGCCCGGCAACCTGCCGGCCGACCTCGTATCGCGCCGCCCCGACATCGTCGCCGCGCGCTGGCAGGTCGAAGCCGCGATGCACGACGTGAAGGAAGCGAAGGCCGAGTTCTACCCCGACGTGAACCTCGCGGCCGGCTTCGGCTTCGATGCGTTCGGCTGGGGCAAATTCCTGAACTTCGCGAGCCGCCAGGCGCAGTTCGGCCCGGCGATCCACCTGCCGATCTTCGATGCCGGCGCGCTGCGTGCGCAGCTCAAGGGCCGCTACGCGGACTTCGACCTGTCGGTCGCGAACTACAACCAGACGCTGATCAGCGCGCTGAACGACGTCGCGACGCAGGTCGCGTCGATCCGTGCGATCGATCGCCAGATGGGCGACGCGCAGCGCGCGCTCGACGCGTCGACGCGCGCGTACGATCTCGCGGTCATCCGCTACAAGGCCGGCCTGTCGCCGCAACTGCAGGTGCTGACGGCGGACAGCAACCGCCTCGCAGCGGAACAGACGGTGACCAACCTGAAGATGCGTCGCCGCGACATGCAGCTCGCCCTGATCAAGGCGCTCGGCGGCGGGTTCGACGCGACCGGCACGCCGCTCGCCGCGCCCGATGCCGCCACGCCGACCAAACAGGCCGCCAACTGAGCCGGCGCCACTACTACGCAGACACTCGAAATAACGGACGGAGAAAATCGCCATGAGCGACCAACAAAACGCCGCCAGCGCGCAGCCGCAGAACAACGGCAAGCGCAAACGAATGATGACGCTGCTCGTCGCGGTCATCGTGATCGCGGCCATCGCATACGGCCTGTACTACTTCCTCGTCGCCCGCTTCCATGAAGACACCGACGATGCCTACGTGAACGGCAACGTCGTGCAGATCACGCCGCAGGTCACCGGCACCGTGATCGCCGTGAAGGCGGACGACACGCAGACGGTCAAGGCCGGCGACCCGCTGGTCGTGCTCGACCCGGCCGATTCGCAGGTCGCGCTGCAGCAGGCGGAAGCCAACCTCGCGCAGACGGTACGCCAGGTGCGCGGCCTGTTCGTCAACGACGACCAGTACCGCGCGCAAGTCGCGCTACGCCAGTCCGACCTGTCGAAGGCCCAGGACGACCTGCGTCGCCGCCTGGCCGTCGCGCAAACGGGCGCCGTGTCGCAGGAAGAAATCTCGCACGCCCGCGACGCGGTGAAGGCCGCGCAGGCATCGGTCGACGCCGCGCAGCAGCAGCTCGCATCGAATCGCGCATTGACCGCGAACACGACGATCGCATCGCATCCGAACGTGATGGCCGCCGCCGCGAAGGTGCGCGACGCATACCTCGCGAACGCACGTAACGTGCTGCCGGCGCCGGTCACCGGCTACGTCGCGAAGCGCTCGGTGCAGGTCGGCCAGCGCGTGTCGCCCGGCAACCCGCTGATGTCGGTGGTGCCGCTGAATGCCGTGTGGGTCGACGCGAACTTCAAGGAAGTCCAGTTGAAGCACATGCGCATCGGCCAGCCGGTCGAAATGACGGCCGACATCTACGGTTCGTCGGTCACGTACCACGGCAAGGTCGTCGGTTTCTCGGCCGGCACGGGCTCGGCGTTCTCGCTGCTGCCGGCGCAAAACGCGACCGGCAACTGGATCAAGGTCGTGCAGCGCCTGCCGGTGCGGATCGAACTCGATCCGAAGGATCTCGACAAGCATCCGCTGCGCATCGGCCTGTCGATGCAGGTCGACGTGGACATCAAGGACGAACGCGGCGACCAGCTCGTCAACGCGCCGAACACCGTCTACGAGACCAACGTGTTCGCGAAATACGGCGACGAAGCCGACGCCGAAATCGCGCGCATCATCGCCGAGAACGCAGGCGGCAACGCGTCGGCGCCGGTCGCGGCGAAGCAGAACAGCGCCGCGAAAATGATGTAACCGTTCCGACTCCGGAAAGACAACCGACATGGCACAGGCTCCTGTCTCCCACCCGCCCTTGCAGGGCGGGCAACTCGTGCTCGGCACGATCGCGGTGTCGCTCGCGGTGTTCATGAACGTGCTCGACACGTCCATCGCGAACGTCGCGATCCCGACCATCTCGGGCGACCTCGGCGTGTCGTCCGACCAGGGCACGTGGGTCATCACGTCGTTCGCGGTCGCGAACGCAATCTCGGTGCCGCTGACCGGCTGGCTGACCGACCGTTTCGGGCAGGTTCGCCTGTTCCTCGCGTCGATCATCCTGTTCGTGATCTCGTCGTGGATGTGCGGGCTGTCACCGAACCTGCCGTTCCTGCTCGGCTCGCGCGTGCTCCAGGGCGCGGTCGCCGGCCCGATGATTCCGCTGTCGCAAGCGCTCCTGCTGTCGAGTTATCCGCGCGCGAAGGCGCCGATGGCGCTCGCGCTATGGGCGATGACGACGCTGATCGCGCCCGTCGCGGGTCCGATTCTCGGTGGCTGGATCTCCGACAACTATTCGTGGCCGTGGATCTTCTACGTCAACATCCCGGTCGGCATCGCCGCCGCCGCCGCGACGTGGGCGATCTACCGTAATCGGGAGTCGGCCGTGCGCCGTGCGCCGATCGACGGCGTGGGCCTCGCGCTGCTGGTCGTCTGGGTCGGCTCGCTGCAGATCATGCTCGACAAGGGCAAGGATCTCGACTGGTTCGCGTCGACGACCATCGTCGTGCTCGCGCTGACCGCTGTCATCGCGTTCGCGTTCTTCGTGATCTGGGAGCTGACCGCCGAGCACCCGGTCGTCGACCTGTCGCTGTTCCGCATCCGGAACTTCACCGGCGGCACGGTCGCGCTGTCGATCGGGTACGGCCTGTACTTCGGTAATCTCGTGCTGTTACCGCTGTGGCTGCAGACGCAAATCGGCTACACCGCGACCGACGCCGGCCTCGTGATGGCGCCGGTCGGGTTGTTCGCCATCCTGTTGTCGCCCCTCACCGGGAAGTATCTGCCACGCACCGATCCGCGCTTCATCTCGACGGCGTCGTTCCTGACGTTTGCGCTGTGCTTCTGGATGCGTTCGCGATATACGACGGGCGTCGACGAATGGTCGCTGACGCTGCCGACGCTCGTGCAGGGCATCGCGATGGCCGGCTTCTTCATCCCGCTCGTGTCGATCACGTTATCCGGCCTGCCCGGCCACCGCATTCCCGCGGCGTCCGGCCTGTCGAACTTCGTGCGGATCATGTGCGGCGGCATCGGCACGTCGATCTTCCAGACCGCATGGGACCACCGCAACAACTTCCATCACGCGCAACTGGTCGAGCAGGCGAACCCGTACAACCCGACGTTCAACCAGGCCGTCACGCAGATGGGCAATCTCGGGCTGTCGCAGAACCAGGCACACGGACTGATCAACAACATGGCCACGCAACAGGCCGCGCAGCTCGGCGTGAACGACCTGTTCTACATCTCGGCGGTCATCTTCGTGCTGCTGATCGCACTGATCTGGATCACCAAGCCCGAACGCGCGGGCGGTGGCGATGCCGGTGCGGCGGCATCGGCGGCGCACTGAGCGCTACCCGGCACGCCGCATCCCTGCGCGGTCACGCCAAGCAAAAAGCCCGGTCGAAATCGACCGGGCTTTTTCATGCCGCTGCATGCACTTGCGTGCACGACTACATCATTGCGCCGTCACGACCAGCCGTTCCGGGGCGAGCACGCCATTCGCCTTGCGCGCCACGCCGAGCAACCGCGTCGCGTCATACACACGCACGCGCTCGCCATCGGCCGCGTCGATCGGCTCCAGCGCCGACAGCGGCAGGCGCTGACCATGCAGGAACCGCTTCGCGGACGCGTCGTCGAGCCGAATGGCCGGGAACGTCGACAGCAACGCATCGACCGGCTGCAGCCATGCATCGCGCGCCGCTTCGGCAGCGTCCGACAGCGCATCGAGCGTCACCGCATGCTCGAGCGTCAGCGCGCCGACGCCCGTGCGACGCAGCATCGTCAGATGCGCGCCGCAACCCAGCGCCTCGCCGATATCCTCCGCCAGCGTGCGCACATACGTGCCCTTGCTGCAGGTCACGCGAAACGTCACGTCGGGCAGTTCGCAGGCGAGCAGTTCGAGCGCATGAATCGTCACGTTGCGGCCCTCCCGCTCGACGGTCTGGCCCGCACGCGCATATTCATACAGCGGCTTGCCGTCGCGCTTGAGCGCCGAATACATCGGCGGCACCTGCACGATGTCGCCGGTGAAGCGCACGAGCGCGGCTTCCACCGCCGCACGATCGCATTCGACCGGCCGCGTGTCGATCACGTCGCCTTCCGCGTCACCGGTAGCCGTGCGCTGGCCGAGGCGCATCGTCGCTTCATAGGTCTTGTCGGCGTCGAGCAAGTCCTGCGAGAACTTCGTCGCCTCGCCGAAGCACAGCGGCAGCAGGCCCGAAGCCAGCGGATCGAGCGTGCCGGTGTGACCGGCTTTCTTCGCGAGAAGCAGGCGCTTTGCGCGAATCAACGCATCGTTGCTCGACAGGCCGACCGGCTTGTCGAGCAGGAGAACGCCGTCCAGCACGCGCCGGGGCACGCGCGGACGTTGGGGTGCTGCATTCGTCATAGGCCGGTCGAGCTCAATCGTCCTTGGCAGGCGCGCCGGCCTCGTCGTCGTCCTTCGCGCGCGTCGAATTTGCTTCCTTGATCAGGCGCGACATTTCGACGGCCTTCTCGATCGTCTGGTCGTAGTGGAAATGCAGCGTCGGCACCGTATGAATGTGCAGGCGCTTGAACAGCAGGTTGTGCAGGTGGCCCGACGCATGGTTCAGCGCCTCCTGCGTCTTGTCCGGATCGCCGGTGAGCGCCGTGAAGTAGACCTTCGCGTGCGCATAGTCCGGCGTGAGTTCCACGCTCTGGATGGTTACGATGCCGATGCGCGGATCCTTGACCTCGCGCATGATGAGTTCGGACAGATCGCGCTGAATCTGGTCGGCGATCTGAACGTTGCGATTGGGGGAAGTACGTTTCCTGGACATGATCGATCCGTGATCCGTTTATCAGGATGAAGCGGCGGCCATGTTCGGCACGCCACCATGAAAATGGGCGGGACAGGCCCAAGCCTGCCCCGCCCATGAGCCGATTACGCGACGATTACAGCGTCCGCGCGACTTCGGTCACTTCGAAGACTTCGAACTGGTCGCCTTCGATGATGTCGTTGAAGTTCTTCACCGACATACCGCACTCGAAGCCTTGCTTCACTTCCTTCACGTCGTCCTTGAAACGCTTCAGCGATTCGAGTTCGCCCGTGAAGATCACGACGTTGTTGCGCAGCACGCGCACCGACGACGAGCGCTTGACGATACCGTCCGTGACCATACAGCCTGCGACCGTGCCGACCTTCGGTACCTTGAAGACCTGGCGCACCTCGACCATGCCGGTGATGACTTCGCGCTTCTCCGGCGCCAGCATGCCCGACATCGCCGCCTTCACCTCATCCACTGCGTCGTAGATGATGTTGTAGTAGCGGATATCGATGCCGTTCGCTTCGGCCAGCTTGCGTGCCTGAGCATCCGCACGCGTGTTGAAGCCGATGATGACCGCCTTCGATGCCGTCGCGAGGTTGACGTCGTTTTCGCTGATACCACCGACCGCGCTGTGCACGATCTGCACGCGCACTTCGTCGGTCGACAGCTTGAGCAGCGACTGCACGAGCGCTTCCTGCGAACCCTGCACGTCTGCCTTGATGATGAGCGGCAGGTTCTGCACTTCGCCTTCGCCCATCTGCTCGAGCATGCTTTCCAGCTTCGCGGCCTGCTGCTTCGCGAGCTTCACGTCGCGGAACTTGCCTTGACGGAACAGCGCGATTTCGCGCGCCTTGCGCTCGTCCGGCAGCACGATCACTTCCTCGCCCGCACCCGGCACTTCCGACAGACCCTGGATTTCGACCGGGATCGACGGACCGGCTTCCTTCGTCGGCTTGCCGTTCTCGTCGAGCATCGCACGGACGCGGCCGTAAGCCGTACCGGCCAGCACGATGTCGCCGCGGTTCAGCGTACCGGACTGCACCAGGATCGTCGCGACCGGGCCTTTACCCTTGTCGAGCTTCGCTTCGATCACGATGCCCTTGGCCGGCGCTTCGACCGGTGCCTTCAGCTCCAGCACTTCGGCCTGCAGCAGCACGTTCTCGAGCAGATCGTCGATCCCTGCGCCCGTCTTCGCCGACACCGGCACGAACGGCGAATCGCCACCGTATTCTTCCGGCACGACGCCTTCCGCGACCAGCTCCTGCTTGACGCGATCCGGGTTCGCTTCCGGCTTGTCGATCTTGTTGATCGCGACGACGATCGGCACGCCACCCGCCTTCGCGTGGGCGATCGCTTCCTTCGTCTGCGGCATCACGCCGTCGTCGGCCGCCACCACCAGCACCACGATGTCGGTCGCCTTCGCGCCGCGTGCACGCATTGCCGTGAACGCTTCGTGACCCGGCGTATCGAGGAACGTGATGACGCCACGCGGCGTGTCGACGTGATAAGCGCCGATGTGCTGCGTGATGCCGCCCGCTTCGCCCGCGGCAACCTTCGCGCGGCGGATGTGGTCGAGCAGCGAGGTCTTGCCGTGGTCGACGTGACCCATCACCGTGACGACCGGCGGACGCGGCAGTTGCTCCGCATCGGTACCGGTTTCGCCTTCGACGAGCAGCGCTTCCGGATCGTCCAGCTTCGCGGCGACCGCGCGGTGGCCCAGTTCCTCGACGATGATCATCGCCGTTTCCTGGTCCAGCACCTGGTTGATCGTGACCATCTGGCCCATCTTCATCATCACCTTGATGACTTCGGAGGCCTTGATCGACATCTTGTGCGCGAGATCGGCAACCGACACGGTTTCCGGCACGTGCACTTCACGGACGATCGGTTCGGTCGGCGCCTGGAACGACGATGCGCTGTCCTGGTGACGGCCGCGACCCTTCGGGCCGCCGCGCCAGCCGCGGTCGACGCCGCCGCTCGAGTCGCCGCGCGTCTTGATGCCGCGACGCTTCGACGCGTCGTCCTGCCAGCCGCCCTTGCCTGCGCCCGGCTTCTTGTTGCGGTCGCCCGCGCCTGCCGGCGCTTGCGTCGTGGCCGGTGCCGCGGCGCCGGCCGGCTTCTTCACGGCCGGACGCGCCTGCGCACCTTCCGGCTTCGCCGGCTTGTGCAGCGTGCCCTTCGCTTCGGCCGGCTTCGCCGGTTCCGCCGGCTTCGGCGGCTCGGCTGCCTTGACCACGGCCTTGCGCGGCGTGTTCATCATTTCGCGGATCGCACGCGCTTCGGCTTCCGCCGCCGCGCGACGCTTGCTGATCTCTTCCTGCTCGGCGCGCGCCTTGTCGGCCGCCTCGCGGGCAGCGTCCTCGGCCTTCTTCGCCGCTTCGCGCTGCGCCGCACGTTCGGCGGCTGCGCGTGCCTCGTCCTGCGCGGACTGCGTCGGCGCGGTTTCCTGCTCGGCGGCGGCCTGCTGGGCTGCCGCCTGCTGCGCTGCGGCGGCTTCCGCCGCGGCACGCTTCGCAGCGGCTTCTTCCTCGGCGCGACGACGCTCGGCCTCGGCCGCTTCCTCGCGGGCGCGACGCTCGGCTTCCTCGCGTTCGAGGCGTTCCTGACGCTCGCGCAGCTCCTGCGCCTGCTTCTCGAGCAGCTCGGCCTCGCGGCGCGCTTCTTCCTCGCGACGCTTCAGTTCCGCATCGTCGTCCGCTTCGGCGACCTGCGCCTGACCCTGTTCCGCACCTTCGCTCACGTCGTCGCGCTTGACGAACGTACGCTTCTTGCGAACCTCGACCTGAATGGTGCGAGCCTTGCCCGTCGCGTCAGATTGCTTGATCTCCGACGTATGCTTGCGGGTCAGCGTGATCTTGCGCTTGTCGCCGTCGGTTGCGCCGTGTGACTTGCGCAAATGATCGAGCAGACGCGCCTTGTCCGCTTCGGACAGCGCATCGTCTTCACTCGCTTTCTGGACGCCCGCTGCCTGCAGCTGTTCGAGCAGCACACCAGCAGGCATTTTCAGTTCCGCGGCAAATTGGGCTACGTTGTTACTCGCCATTCATTCCTCTTAGTGCAAGGACCGATTCCTTGCGGTTAGCATCGGGTCAGGCCATACGGCCGCCATCAAATCAGTGCGCCATGGTCATTTCTCACTGGAACCAGTGTTCACGTGCTTTCATGATCAACGCCTTAGCGGCATCCTCTTCCATCCCGGTCATGTCGACCAGTTCATCTACAGCCAGCTCGGCGAGATCGTCGCGCGTCTGCACGGCGTGTTCGGCCAGCTTCGCGAGCAGCTCCGGCGTGATGCCGTCGAGGCTCTTGAGATCCAGCGCTGCGTTCTCGACCTTTTCTTCGTTCGCGATGGCCATCGTCAACAGCGCGTCGCGTGCGCGGTTGCGCAGTTCGTGCACGGTGTCCTCGTCGAACGCTTCGATTTCGAGCATTTCGTTGAGCGGCACGTACGCGATCTCTTCGAGGCTCGTGAAGCCTTCGTCGATCAGGATGTCGGCAACTTCTTCGTCGACGTCGAGGCGCGCCATGAACAGTGCACGCAGCCGGTCGCGCTCTTCACCCTGCTTCAGGGCGGATTCGTCCGGCGTCATGATGTTGATCTGCCAGCCGGTCAGTTCGCCGGCAAGGCGAACGTTCTGACCGCTGCGGCCGATCGCGACAGCCAGTTCGTTCTCGTCGACGACGACGTCCATCGAATGCTTTTCTTCATCGACGACGATCGACTGGACGGCTGCCGGCGCGAGCGCGCCGATCACGAACTGGGCGGGATCCTCCGACCATAGCACGATGTCGATGTTTTCGCCACCGAGCTCGTTGCGCACGGCCTGCACGCGCGAACCGCGGATGCCGACGCAGGTGCCGATCGGATCGATCCGCTTGTCGTATGCGATGACGCCGATCTTCGCGCGCACGCCCGGGTCGCGGGCAGCCGCCTTGATCTCGAGCAGGCCCTGTTCGATTTCCGGCACTTCCATCTCGAACAGCTTCATCAGGAATTCGGGCGCCGTACGCGACAGCTCGATCTGCGGGCCGCGCGCGGTGCGGTCGACCTTCGCGATGTACGCACGCACGCGGTCGCCCACGCGCAGGTTTTCCTTCGGGATCAGCTGATCGCGGCGCAGCAGCGCCTCGACGCGGCCCGATTCGACGATGAAGTTGCCCTTGTCGAGGCGCTTCACCGTACCCGTCATGATCTTTTCGCCACGCTCGAGGTAGTCGTTCAGGATCTGCTCGCGCTCCGCGTCGCGCACCTTCTGCAGGATCACCTGCTTCGCGGCCTGCGCGCCGATGCGACCGAACTCGATCGACGGAACGGGTTCCTCGACATACTCGCCGACTTCGACGTCGGGCTTCTGCTCACGTGCTTCGAACAGCAGGATCTCGCGATCCGGCTCCTGCAAGCCTGCCTCGTCGGGCACGACGAGCCAGCGACGGAAGGTTTCGTGCTCGCCGCTTTCGCGATCGATATGGACGCGGATTTCGGCGCCTTCGTCGAACAGCTTCTTGGAAGCGGACGCGAGCGCAGCCTCGAGGGCGCCCAGCACCACATCCTTGTCGACGTTTTTCTCGCGCGCCAGCGCATCCACCAGCATCAACACTTCGCGACTCATTATTTGCGGCTCCTAAAGTCAACTTGCGGAATCAGGCGGGCTTTGTCGATATCGGCCAGCGTGAAATCCAGCATGGCTGCCTCGCCCTTCTTCCCCTCAAATTCCAAACCGATCGTTTCGCCATTCGGCGCGTGCAGAATGCCCCGGTACGTCTTGCGCCCGTCCAGCGGCTTTTTCAAGGTCACGGAAACTTCGCTGCCGGCGAAGCGCTCGAAGTCGGCCAGCTTCTTCAACGGGCGGTCGAGCCCCGGGGACGAGACTTCGAGCCGTTCGTAATCGATATTTTCGACCGTCAAGACGTGCTGGAGCTGACGCGTAACCTTTTCGCAGTCATCGAGCGAGATGCCGGCAGGCTGATCGATATAGATGCAAAGCATGCCGCGCCCGGTGCGCTCGAGTTCCACCAGCTCGTAGCCGAGCCCGGTGACCGTGGTTTCTATCAGTTCCGTCAGTTGCACAGTGTCCTCTCAGGTGTTCGCGCCCGCCGCTCGCGATTCACCCGCGGGCGCGCGCCTTAGCCGGCGCAGGAAGCGCTACCCGAGATGCCTAACCGTTTCAGCAAAAAAAAATGGGCGGAACGCCCATCTTCTTACTGGTGGTCGCACCTGAGCCGCACATTGAATCCGTACGCCCAGCGACTCCGCGATTATAGCGATTTTTGGCGCAAACGCCAAGCCAGCCGGTAAAAGCAGCGCGTCGACAGCCTTTACGGACCAAAAATGCGAAATCGGGCTACCCGATCGACCGGGACTCCCGTGCCGCGCCGGTGATCGTCGTTGTCGCGGCACGCGACACGGATCAGCCGAAACGCGTCGACAAAGCCGGCCGGATGCCGGCCTGGCCGACGCGCCGGCGGCCTTGGGCCGCCGTACGCCGACCGACAGGCGCTTAACGGCTGCGCGTACGACTGCGCTGCGGACGCTGACCGCCGCGCGGACCGCCGTTGCCGCCGCCGTCGGCACGATTGCCGTTCGGCGTGCGGTTACCACTGCCCTTGCTGCCGCCGCGCTTGCCGCCCGCGCCATCGCGCTTGGGGCCCGCGCCATACGACGCACGATTGCCGTCGACATCGCGACCACCGCCGGCGCGGTTGCCGTCGCGGCCGCCACCCATGCGGTTGCCGTCACGACCGCCGCCCGTGCGGTTGCCATAGCCCGACGGTGCAACCGGCAGGCTGCCGTAGCCGCTCAGGCCCGGCAGGCCCGGCGCGCCGCGCCGGCCACCACCGCGACGCGGCTGGTCGAGTTGCCCGTGCGTCGTCAGCACCGGCTCGCGGCCGATGAAACCCATCGACGTCTGCATCGGATCGGGCTGGCGCCGCTCGGTCGGACCGGCACCGCCGCGCTTGCCCTTCTCCTCGGACGGCGCCTTCAGGCCGACGGTCGCCATCAGCTTGCGCACCTGCGCATCGTCGAGCTCCTCCCAACGACCACGCTTCAGGCCGCGCGGCAGCGGAATCGGGCCGTGACGCGTACGGATCAGCCGGCTCACCATCAAGCCGACCGCTTCGAACATCCGGCGCACTTCACGGTTGCGGCCTTCGGCCAGCGCGACGTGATACCAGTGGTTCGTGCCTTCGCCGCCGCCATCGCGGATGCGCAGGAAATTCGCCGGACCGTCTTCGAGCTCGACCCCGTGCAGCAGCTTCTGCCGCATGCCTTCGGCCAGCTCGCCGACCACACGCACCGCGTACTCGCGCTCGACGCTGTAACGCGGATGCATGAAGCGGTTCGCGAGGTCGCCGGAGGTCGTCAGCATCAGCAGGCCTTCGGTATTGAAGTCGAGGCGGCCCACCGCCAGCCATTTCGCCGTCTTCATCGGCGGCAGGCGGTCGAACACCGACGGACGACCTTCCGGATCCGCGTGGCTGACGATCTCGCCGGTCGGCTTGTGATACAGCAGCACGCGCGGCGGCTTGTTCGGCAGCTTGCGCTTGACCGGCTTGCCGTTGATCCGCACCTGGTCGGTCGGCATGATCCGCTGGCCGATGTGCGCGGGCTCGCCGTTCACCGACACGCGGCCGGCAACGATCAGTTCTTCCATTTCGCGGCGCGAGCCCATGCCCGCTTCCGCCAGCACCTTGTGGAGCTTCGGCGCGTCGTCGTCCGGCGACAGCACGCGCTTGTTCGCCGGCTGGTTGCGGCCGCGACGCAGCATCGGCGCACGCACGCCGCTACCGCCCGCGGAGTTGTCCGCGTCGAAGGCGGGCGACGTCACGTACGCGAACAGTTCGTCCTGGGACGCATCGCCTTCCACGGCCTTCGCCGCGCCACCTTCGGCTTTCGATGCACCGCGACGGCCCTGGCCGCCTTGACCGCCCTTGGCCGCACTTTCGCGCTTGCCGGCCGGCTTGCGACCGCCCTTGGCCGCACCTTCCTTGCGCGGCGCACGCGCCGGCGGCGCATCGGCGGCCTCGGCCGGCTGCGCATCGGCGCCCTCGGCACCCTGCTGCTCGCCTTCGGCGCCCTTCGACTTGGCCGCCGCGCGACGCCGCGCGATCAGGCTGCGCGGGCCGCGCCGCAGACCGCGGCGGGGACGCTCGTCGCCACCCGCGGCCGAAGCATCCTGCTCCGGCGCATCGTCGGCACGCGCTGCCTGCACGGCAGGCGCGGACGATTCAATATCGTGGATATCTGTCAAAACAACCTCAAAATGTCAGGTCTCGCGCCCGGCGCGGGCGCGGCAAGAAGTTGGCCGCGATCAGGCGCGACGCTGTTCGGGTTCTGCTTCGTCGTCCGGCAGCGCGTCGGCGCCGATGGGCGCACTGGCGCTTCGTACGGCATCCGCGAGACTGTCGGACGTGTCGTCCAGCGTCTCGTCGTCCGCGGGACGGGAACGGGAGGCGTCGGCCTGATCGGCCTCGCCGGGCATGTCGCCGGCCGCTTCCGCTCCGTCTCCGGCAGCCGCTTCGGCGGCCGGCTTGCGATCTTCCTCGCTCCAATCCGCTGGCTGCGGCTCGGGCTGCACATCGGCCGGCACTGCTTCGGCGCCAACCTGTTCCGTCTGCTCCGTTTGCCCGCGATCAGCATCGAGCGTATCGCGACTCGGCATTTCCTGCGTCGACGCGACGTCGGCCGCGGCATCGCCGGAGGCCTCGGCCGACTCGCCGGCGGGCACTTCATTCGCCAGTGCCTGCGGTACGTCGCCCGCCGCATCGTCGGCCACCGGCACGTCACCGTCGAAATCCATGGCCTGCTGCGCGAGCAGCGCGGCCTCGATGTTCGCGGCCGGCTCTTCGAGCGCCGGCAGGTCGTCGAGCGCCTTCAGGCCGAGATCGTCGAGGAACTGCTTGGTCGTCGCATACAGCGCCGGACGCCCCGGCACGTCGCGATGACCGATCACCTCGATCCAGCCGCGATCCTCGAGTTGCTTGACCACCTGCGTATTGACCGTGACGCCGCGAATCTCTTCGATGTCGCCGCGCGTGACGGGCTGCCGGTACGCGATGATCGCGAGCGTTTCGAGCACCGCGCGCGAATATTTCGGCGGCTTCTCGGGATGCAGGCGATCGAGATAATGACGCATCGCCGGCTTGCTCTGAAAGCGCCATCCGGTCGCCAACGCCACCAGTTCGACACCGCGACCGGACCAATCCTGTTTCAGATCTTCGAGCAACGTGCGGACCGTGTCAGCCGACACGCCGTCGGCAAAGAGCTTGCGCAAATCGCCGAGCTTCAGCGGTTCCTGCGCGCAGATCAAAGCAGTCTCGAGGACGATCTTCGCCTCTTGGGTATTCATGCAGCTAGGCCAGACCCTGTGGTCAAACGAACCGGATCAACAAACAGACGAAAGGAACGGAAGACGCGCTCGCCCGATTCTGATCGGTCATATTGATGGGAGCACGAACCGGGGGCGGCGAACCAACTTCAGGCCAGGCCCAAACCGGACGGAACAGCACGGCTCAACGACGGAACCGCGTGACTGAGCGCCATATTACGCAAAATTGCCCGGTGCGTAAAGATGAGTGGAACAGGCCGCCGCCCGGGCGGCGCGCCCGCTCCGGCCCCGCTTCAGCGGGCGCCCGTGCCGCGTGCAAGGAACCGGCGCAGCCGCTCGACGCCCGCATCGAGCCGCGCCGGATCGCACGCGTAGCACCAGCGCACGAACCCTTCTCCCTCCGGGCCGAATGCGCGCCCGGGCGCAAGGCCGAGCCCCGCTTCGCGCACCAGCGTCGTGCAGAACGCCAGGCTGTCGGCCGCACCCGGCAGCCGCAGGAACAGGTACATCGCGCCCGGCGGGGGCGGCACCTCGACGCCCGGCAGGGTCCGCAGCGCGGCAACCAGGTGATCGCGCGCGTCGCGCAGCGCCGCGACGAACGACCGCACGAACGGCTCGCCGTCGCGCAACGCGACCTCGGCCGCGGCCTGCACGAAGCCCGGCGCACACGACGTGTTGTATTCGACGAGCTTCGACAGGTCGCCCATCACCGATGCCGGCGCAATCAGCCATCCGAGCCGCCAGGCCGTCATCGCCCACGCCTTCGAGAATGAATTGACGACCACGACGCGCTCGTCGCGCGACGCGATATCGAGGAACGACGGCGCGCCGCCGTCGCCGAATGCAAGCCGCTCGTACACCTCGTCGGCGACCAGCCAGATGCCGTGACGGCGACAATGGGCGAGCACGACCTGCTGATCGTCGCGCGACATCGTCCAGCCGGTCGGGTTGTTCGGCGAATTGATCAGCAGCATCCGCGTATCGGGCGTCAGCGCCGCGAGCAACCGGCCGACATCGAGCTGCCAGCCCGCGTCGCCATAGTCGAGCGGCACGCAGTCGACCTGTGCACCGAGGATCTTCGGAATCTCGACGAGATTCGGCCACAGCGGCGTGATCGCGACGACCCGCTCGCCCGGCCCGACCAGCATCTGCGCAGCCAGCATCAGCGCACTCACACCCGAACTCGTCACGGCCACCGTGTCCGCCGGCGTCGCACCGTGACGCGCGCCGACATAGGTCGCGATCGCGTCGCGCAGCGGCGCCGTGCCGAGATTGTGCGTGTAGAAGGTCGTGCCGTCGCGCAGCGCGGCCGCTGCGGCGTCGCGGATGAAGTCCGGCGTCACGCGATCGGATTCGCCGAACCAGAACGGCAGCATGTCCGGCACGCCGAAGCCGGCGTTTGCGACCTCGCGGATCAGCGACGGGCGCAGCGCCTGCACCGCGGCACGCGCCGCCGGCTCGTCGTTTGCCGGGAAAAAACCTGCGGATTGCGTCATCGAGCACCACCGCCGAGGAACACGATCCGCGTAGTGTACCGGCCGGCAAGCCGGACCGCGCACGTTGGCAAGCGTCAGTCGAGATCCTCGGCCCTCGCCGGCATCTGCCGCACGAGCTCCCAGATCGCCTGCGCGGCGGGCGACAACGACCGGTCGCGACGACGCACCAGCTCGACGGTACGCTCGGTGCGCGGCGTGAGCGGCCGTGCGATGAGCGTCGAGCCGGCGGGCAGCGGCAGCGACAGCCACGGCTGCACGCTCACGCCGACACCGGCCTCGACCAGCCCGAACACGGTCGCCGAATGCCCGAGTTCCTGCATGACCGTCGCGTTCACGCGATGCGTGGCCAGCGCCGCATCGATCAGCGGCCGGCTGCCCGACGCATGATCGAGCAGCACGAGGCGCTCGCCGTCCAGCGCCGTCCACGGCACCTCGGCCCGCGCCGCGAGCGGATGGTCAGCGCGCGCGACAAGGCAGAACGAATCGGTCATCAGCGGCTCGCAGACGAGATCGGCGACCGTCAGCGGCCCGATCACGACGCCGAAGTCGACTTCGCTCGACTTCACCTTGCGCAGCACGTCGCTCTGCACGTCGTCGCGCAGGCCGAGCGTCACGAACGGGAACTGGCGCTCGCACGACGCCACCACGCGCGGCATCAACCTGCATGCGATCGTCGGGCTAGCCGCGACGATCACGCGCCCGCGACGCTGCTCCCCTATTTCGCGAATCTCGCGCAGCGTGTCGTCGAGATCGTCGAGCAGGCGCGACACGCTCGCGATCAGGTTCGCGCCGACGTCGGTCAGTTGCACGTCGCGCGTCGTGCGGTCGATCAGCTTCAGCCCGAGTTCGGCCTCGAGCTCGCGCACGCAGCGGCTGACCGCGGACTGCGTGAGCCCGATCTCGTCCCCCGCCCGACTGAAGCTCCTGAGCCGCGCGACTTCGATGAATACGCGAAGCTGGCGCAGCGTAACGTTCATCTCCTGACCTCATCAATCGTCGATATCGATGCGCGATTTTAATGTGCGAACCCGGCTTCGGCGAACGAATCCGGCACCCGCCGCACATGTTTCGCTGCGGTGCAATACGTTCGCAAACGCACGTGACACGGGCGAATTGCACAAGATTGGTGATTGTCCCGATTTGCTGCCGGGTTATTTTGGCGTCTTATACGCCCCTAGCTGACTTAGCCGTTAGCTCGCTGCCAAGCGGCTCTCGAGGAATTCACCTCCGACATGGCACGCTTCGTGCATTACCTGGCGCACAGGGCACAGGTTTCGTCGGACGGAAGAGCAGAAACGCCGCTGCCGGCCAACCGGACGCCCCCACCCGGCACTCGCCGATCGAGTGCCTGAAGAGTGCGCGGCGCAGGGCAGCGCACCGGAGTTAGCTTCGCTGAGGTGAGGACATGATGCTGTTCGACGATTTGAGAGATAACGAGTGGGCGCTGGTCGAGGGTCTGTTTTGCTCGGAGCCCGCACGGAGTGAGCGGCGCGGCCGTCCCCGCGTGGAAGCCCGGTCGGTGGTCAACGCCGTACTGTGGGTACTGTCGACGGGTGAAGGTTGGTCGAAACTGCCGGGCCGCTATCCGTCCCCGCCGACCTGCCGCCGCCGCTTCGACGAATGGCAGGCCGACGGCACGCTTGCCGAGATCGTGAAGCGACTCGGCACGAGCGGTCGGCAAATCTCGCTGCGCGGACGCATCGGCGCAAGCGCGGCGAAGCCGCCTGCCCCGCCGAGCCGCGACCGGCTGCGCGGCGCCTTCTGGACCAACCCGGAATCCTGGCGCGCGCCCGTCAAGATGGCGTAACGCATGCTCGATCGGGCGGCTTCGGCCGCCCGGTTTCTTTCTGCGATGCGACTTTGTCGCGACGCATGTCTTGCCGTCGATTACCGTTGTCGTGTCGCGAAACATCTATTTACTATTATTTACAGCAAGCCTGCACTCCCACGCTTACCTTAGCGACATATCAACAGGCCGCACGGACGGCTTGAAGGGAGCCCCGCCATGAAAACAATGTCACTGCTCGTTGCATGCGGCATTGTCGTTTCCGTGGCGCTCGCCGCTCCTGTCCATGCCGACGATCGCGTGAAGCCGCCCCATCGCCAGCAGGATCATCGCAACACCCTCCGCCAGCCGCCGTCCGCCAACTCGTCCAGCCGGCAAACCGTGCCGCGCGGCGACTTGCGTGGCGACATCGCGAGCAACGCACGGGCGCGGATCGGCTCGCAGCCGCCGGGCGTGCCGCGTCATCCGTAGTCCTGCCGATTTCGACGTTTCGCCAAAGAAAATGCCCGCATCCGGGAACTGCGCCGCATGCGGCGAGTCACATCGTTGCCATGAGCACAGCGTGGCAGCAGCAAAAGTATCCGGTACGCCCGTATCCTCGCGATACGGGCTTTTTTTGCGTCGCCGGCCTGCCGCGGCGATGCACGGGGCGGGATGAAGAACCGCTACAGGCGGCTTTCGAGAATCGCCACGGCGCTCGCTTCGCTCAATGCGTAGTCGTCCATGCGGCGATCAGTCCAGGACAGTAATTTCTCGTCGCGCTCGAGGCGCGAGAATTCGGCTCGACCGCTGTCGGTCAGTACGGCGATGTCGACCGGTGCATGGAAGCCCGGTGCGGGGGCAACGGTTTTCTGCCTGACCGTGTCCATCAGCCCGAGCGAACGGAGATACTCGAACACGCCCGGGCGGCGTGCCCACGGTACCTGGCGGTACTGCACTCGTCTCAATGCGTCGAGCACCGCTTCGTTGGAATACGTGGCCATCTCGATTCTTTCTTAAAGTGCAGCGACAATGCGAAGCGGCGCGCCGGGCGGGGTCTCCGCCCGCCGAAACCGCCACCGATTCTGGAGGCCGACGTTGTTCGGCGTCGCGTCAGGGCCGGATCGTCAGCCGTCCATAAAAAGACACCATACCCCAATCAAATTGATTCTGTTCGATTCATTTGTACTTCTCTTCATCGGTTTCATGCTCTGCCGCAAGCGGCGTCGAACCATTTCGATCGTCGCCGCTGCGCTGTTCTGGCTGCTCGCGACGGGCTGGCTCGCCGCGCCGCTGATCGCCTGGAGCGAGGCAGGCGTCACGCCGGTCGAGCATCCCGACATGCATGGACGAACCACGCTGATCCTCATCGGCGCCGGCACGCTTCGCACCGATGCCGGATTGCAGCCGCCGCCCGACGGCGCCGCGCGCATCCGCAAGATTGCGGCGCTCTATCGCACGTGCCGGCAGCAGGCCGAACGCTGCACCGTGGTGATGTCGGGCGGCGACCCGCAGCATCACGGCGATACCGAGGCGGCCGTCTACGGGCGCCAGCTCGTCGCGCAAGGCGTGGCGCCGGCCGACCTCGTGCTCGAACCGAACAGCCGTACAACCTACGAAAACGCGAAATTCACTGCGTCTATACTACGCTCACAGTATGACGACGCGCGCATTCTCGTCACGTCGTCGTACCAGATGCGCCGGGCGCTGCTCGATTTCCGCCGCTTCGGCATCGATCCGCAACCCGTTTATGCGAATCTCCGGCGCGCGCAGACGGGGTGGCTGCCGCGCTGGCGCAATGTGGCCAACGCCGAACACGCGCTGCACGAGCTGGTCGGGATCGCGCAATTCCACGTGTATCGTTGGCTCGGCTGGTTTTGACGACCGCATGGAAATCTCCGCACTCCCCTGGATGGCAGGCGCGTGACGAACCGCGCGAAGTGTTGCGCGACTTCAACGGGGCCTTGCGTCGTGCGGCGATCCGGTGCACATTGATCCGTCACTTTTGTTACACTCGACACGCACTCGATTGCAGTCGCCAGACAAAACGGCAACACTCGGGTTCATCACCACTTAGCGGAGGTAAAGCAATGAAGAAGACGTCCCTGGCTATCCTGGTAGCGATGTCGGCGCTGACTGGCGCAGCGTATGCGCAAGAGAGCACGCAGATCCAGACCATCACCGATCCGGCCAAGATCGCCGAGATCGAGCAGCGTGCACAAGCGCTGCAACAGCAGCAAGCGGCCGAAGCGGCTCAGCCGGCGGCGCAGGAAGAGCATCACCACGGCAAGAAGGCTGCGCATCACAAGGCAGCTGCGAAGAAGGCCGGCAAGAAGGCAAAGGCTGCAGACGCTGCCAGCCAGTAAGTTCGGCGGCACCGCATCAGCGAAAAGCCGAATCCGGGCAACCGGGTTCGGCTTTTTTGGTTGCGGCGCCCGCGCGCTGTGCTAAAGTCGCGCACCGAAATTTTCCACCCGTGCGCACCCCGGTGCGGAGGACAGCATGAGCAACATTCAACTCGACATCGAGTGGACCGAAGCCGCCACTCGCAAGATCAAGCAACTGATGCCCCGCGGCTCGGACGACGCGTTCCTCGCGCTGCCGCCGATCGAGTGCCTGCCGATGGAGGGCGACGTGCTGTTCCTCGGCCCGCAAGGCAAGCAGCAACCGTTCATCGTTGCCGAGCGCCAGTATCACCATGACGGCGACGCAGACTGGACGATCATCCTGATTCTCGACGTACCCAGCGCGTCGCACTGACGCGCCGCCGCGACCGGACACGTCCGGTCGCCCCACCCGGCTCAGACTCAGAGGAGCTTCGACAGCACGCGGATTTCGGAACGCTCGATCCAGTCCGCGGCCGCTTCGCGATAAGCGAGAATATGCGCGGAACGCGCATGAGCGGCCAGCGCCTCCTCGCTCTCCCAACGCTCGACGAATACGAACCGCGCGGGCTCCTTCAGATCGCGGTGCAGGTCGTACTGCAACGCGCCGGCTTCGTTGCGGGTCGGCTCGACGATTCCCTCGAGCACGGCGCGCAGTTTTTCCTCGGCCCCCGGCTTCGCCACGATCAGCGCCACGACTGCAATTTCCGCCATTCCCGCCTCCTTCATCCGAAAAAGTCCGAGAATACGCGAATCCTGCGCCGCACATCGGCTACCCGGATACGACATGGCGACGGCACCAAAAAAATAGCCCGCGCTTCAGAGAAGCGCGGGCGAAACCGTCGCCCTACGAGGATAGGCGACGGGGCCATCGAGATCCGCACGCTGGCGCGGACCATCATCTGTTGCGCCGACGCTTGGCGCGTCGGCATGTGAAGGCGTCGATCCCGTTGTTCATGCGCTCGCCGCGCATTCCCGGTCCCTGACGCCGTCCTCCCTGTTCTAACGATTCCAACCTATAAAGCAGGTTGCGTGCCAGGCATTACACGCGCAATATTCCATTGATTTATAAGGAAAAATTTTTAGATCGACGACAATGCGACACGTGTTCTGTCGTCGTAACGCGGGGATGTTACGTAACGTCACGAGAAGGGACGGGCCCCGCCGAACATGCGCACACGCTGGCGAGCGGACATGAAAAAAGCCCGCCGAATGGCGGGCTTTTCAAGGGTGCGGAGACGCCGGGATCAGCGGAGCTGATTCACGAGCAACCCCATGATCTGGCGAGCGGCCGACGACGAATCGATTGCGCCCGAATCGTCGACGACCGCGACACGCGTCTGATCGGCCGTAAGCGCCTTCACGTTGACGCGATACTGCTTCGCCTGCTTTTCCTTCTTGCCGTGGAACAGCTGGCTCCAGAAGCCCTGCTCGGCCGAGCTCAGATCCTTCGGATCGACATAGCGCACGAAATACAGGCCCTTCGTGCGATCGCGATCGTCGACCGTGAAATTCGCGCGATCGAGCGCGAGACCGACGTGCAGCCACGACCGGTCGTACGGCTCGCCGAGCGTGACTTCGGACGGCACGGCCGCTTCGGCCGCGTCATTGCCTTGCGCCGACGTACGCGAGACGTTCTGCGCAGCGATCGCCGCGGCAGCCTTCGACGACGCGTCGGCATCGGCCTTCTTGTCCTTCGAGACCGCGTTGTCCTTGATGTTCGCGATCGGCGGTTCGCCGTTCTTCGCGCGCTGCTCGTTCTGCGCGAGCACGGCCATCAGCCGCTTCAGGTATTCCGTCTCGAGCGCCGGATCGTTCGGCTTCGGTTCCCACTTGCTCGAATCGTTGTTCGCGCCGGTGATCGCCTCGCGCATGCCCTTCTGGCTGATGAACACGTAGGTGCCGCCGTTCGGCGCCGAATCGAGACGCGTGCGGTACTTGTTGCGCTCGGCCGTCACGTACGAATTGCCCATCGCCTTCGAGATCACGCTGCGGATCAAGCCGTCGTTGATCTGCGGATGGGTTTCGTTCCAGTCGGTTTCCATCACGCCCTTGTCGCGCTGGTCGACGACGAGCAGGAAGCCCTGCTCCTGCCAGAAACGGCGAACCTGCGGCCAGATCGCGGCCGGCTGCTTGCCGTCGATCACGAGCCAGCTTTCGGTGCCGTCGCGCTGGATATGCATGCCGGCGACGGCCGGCGCGACGGTGTCCAGCGCAGGCGCGGCCTGCTGGACCTGCTGGAGCGCGGACAGGGAAGTCGCGCCGCCCTGGGGCGGCAGCGAACGCTGATCGGCCGTCTCGTCGAGCATGTTGGGCGGCACTGCGAGCGACGCTTCCTTCGATTTCGAATCGCTCTTGTAGTCCACTTTCGTGGGCGACGACGTACCGCAACCGGCGACGAGCGCGCCGGTGGCGAGCACTGCAGCGAACCGCATGGTAAGACGAAGATCAGTCATGTTCGGGGAATCCTCTTCCGCTAAATCACGGCGCTTTCCGTGGATCAACCTTGCATTTTACCGGGGCCGCGTTGCGATGTGCAAAAAAGCGGCGGCCAAGAAAAAACCCGCGTCAGCTTGAGCTGACGCGGGTTCTTGTCTGGTCGGGGCGAGAGGATTTGAACCTCCGACCACCTGCACCCCATGCAGGTACGCTACCAGGCTGCGCTACGCCCCGAAAGAAAAAAATTATAACAGACAGTTTCCCGATTTAGAACGGGTCGCATGCATTTTGTGAATGTTCTCGTGCAATTTTTTGGCGTGATGGCGGCGATGCAGGCAATCCGCGGCACTCACCGCGCATCGTCGTCACCGCTTGCGTGCGACGCAGATGACCGTCAGGCCGGCGACGCGATTGAAGCGGAACATCGGCAACTCGATGCGGCAGATCGTCTTCAGCAAGCCGTTGACGAACGGATGATGACGACGCAGTTGCGACGCAGGCTCGCGCGGCTGCGAACGCGCCCGCTCGCCCAGCCGCAACGCGGCCGCGAGCGGAAACGTGAGGCCGAAATAATAGGCGCCGTGCTCGACGTCGAGCCCGGCACGCCGCACCACGCCCTCGAGGCCGCCGAGCGTATACCTGCGCTTGTGTTCGAGGAAATCGTCGTGGCCGCTCCACAGGAACTGGAACGCGGGCACCGTGATCAGGAACCGGCTGCCCGACGGCGCACCGTGCACGTACTGCGTCAGCAGCCCGACGTCGTCGTCGACATGCTCGAGCACGTCCATCAGCAACACGAGATCGGCATCGAATCGATCGACGGCGCGCCGAAAGTGGATGGGCTTGCCGGCCGCCTCGCCGTCGCTGTCGTCGGCATAGCTCGTATCGACACACCACGCTTCCGTCGCTTGCGTGCGTTCGAGCAGATGCTTCGAGAAAAAACCGGAGCCCGCACCGACGTCGAGTATCCGGTTCGCGCCCGACGCGCCCAGAAACCGGCGAATCGCGCTCGCCTTCGACGCGTAGTACCAGTGATCGCCCACCCCCGCACCGAGTACGTCGACTTCCTTCAGGTCCATGGCGCTTCCCCGTGATGGCTGCCGTGTCGTGATATCGAACCCGCCACTGATGCCGATCTTACCTCGCCGCCATCGCCGCGCGTATCGGTCGATGCCCGGGGCCGCGCCGCTACCCGGCATTCGCCCCTAATCGAAAAGGACGATGGCCGCTTCACGGCAAATCGCTACCGTGCGGTAAGCCGGCGCGAGATCGACGTGCCCGGCAAGCCGTCCGACTGCATGCCGATCGATCCGGCTCACCCCGGCCTTGCCATGTCGCGCGCAGGCAGCGGCACCGCGGTCGCGACGCCTGGTAACCGTCTCCGACACAGGGCATCGAATGCATCAGAAAAACGAAATTTCCCGTCGACATTTTCTCCGGCTGGGCGCCGGCACGATCGGCATCGCGCTGGGAAGCGCGTCGCTGCTGTCGGCATGCGGCGGCGACGCGATAGCGGTCGCGCCGGTCACGACGCCGCGGCTGGCGTCCGCGTCGAACTTTCGCGACACGGCCGGGCCGGACGGAACCGGCTACGTGACGACCAGCGGCGCGAAGATGAAGAAAGGCGCGATCTATCGCTCGTCCGCGCTCGCGCTGTCCGCCGCCGACGTCGCGACCGTCGGCACGCTCGGCATCACGCAGGTCGATGACCTGCGCACGCCCGCCGAGATCAAGACGCAACCCGATGTACCGCTCGCCGGCGCCGCCTGGCAAAACCTCAACGTGCTCGGGGCCGCCAGTATCGACCCGATTCCGACGACCGGCGCGACCGCGACGGCATTCATGCTGAGCATGTATCGCGCATTCGTCACGTCGGACAGCGCGCACGCCAGCTACCACGCGCTGTTCACCGGCTTCGCGGGCAGCGGCGACAACCGAGTGTTCCACTGCACGGCCGGCAAGGATCGCACCGGCTGGGCGACCGCCATTCTGCACTCGATCCTCGGCATCTCCGGGCAAACGATTCTGGCCGACTACCTGCTGACCAACGTCTATAGCGCAGCCGATATCGCCGCTTCGGTCGCCCACGCCCGACAAGCCGGCGGACAAAACGCGGCGGACATGATGACCGCACTGCAAGGCGCACACGCCGACTATCTGCAGGCGGCCTTCGATCAGGTCGCGACGTCGTACGGCTCGATGGCGTCGTACCTCGAGAACGGCCTGCAACTCGATCCGGCTACGCAAAACGCGATCCGGGAGCGCCTGCTGGTCTGACCGGCCGTTGCTGTGCGCATCCGGTGAAACCCGCGCCGGCCAAGGCCGGCCGCGGTTTTTCAGGGCTGCCTCGAAAGACGCCGACCGCCGGCCCGCACAAACCAAACGGCCGTTTGATACGGCCGTTCATCCACCGCGAATCCGTTGTCTGGCCGCCCGCCGGCGCCCCGCGCCCGGGCGTCCGTTGTTTGGTAACGCCGCTCTAGCGCGCTATGACACACTGCACGGCATCGACGCTCGCGCCGTGCAGTCGCGCGCGCCGCCGTCGATCAAGACAAGACATGGAGACAGACGATGCGGAATGCGGTCCGGCGCGGCCATCGCTCGCCTTTGGCAATTTTCGACTGGTTTTCCGGCCTGCGACGCACGGTCGCCCCGGGATCGCCCACGACGTCCCGAGTGTTCGGCTGCGGCGCGCTGGCGCTTGCAGTCCTCTGCACCGGCTGCGCGGAATCGGCCGCGCAGCGCGACAGCAACACGTCCATCGCATCGACGAAGATCGAACGCACCAAGGCCGAGCGACTCGCGCGCGAACAGCAGATCGCGCGCACCGTGCCGTCGCTCGCATCGATCAGCCTCACGCAGCCGCGCCCGTTCACGCTGCGCGACTCGGGCCAGAACGGCGCGATGACGTTCCTGCGCGACGTCGATTTCCGCATCGTCAACAACCTCGGCTTCTTCATCCACCAGTTGTCGGCCACGCTCGTGCCGACGCAGGCCGGCGCGCCGATCGTCTTCGACGATCCGACGAGCTTCGAGATCGACGTACATGAAGGCACGGTGACGCTCGACAACGCGAAGCTGACCGCCCTCTTCAACACCTACATCTTCGGCTATCGCAACGCGCCGCTGCGCAAGCTCGCAGTGTCGGCCGGCGACGGCGTGATCCATCTGCAAGGCGAGATGCAGCGCGACGGCTGGGTACCGTTCTCGCTGACCGGCACGCTCGCGATCCGCGACGGCAGCCAGCTCGTGTTCCACCCGACCGGCGTACGCGTGTCGGGTATCAACGCGCAGCCGGTGATGCGCGCGGCCAACGTGAAGATGGCCGACCTGCTGAAGGTGCAGACCCCGATCGCGCAACTTGCCGGCGACGATCTCGTGATGGCGGTCGACAAGCTGATGCCGCCACCGCGCCTGAAGCTCACGATCACCGCCGTGCGCGTGACGCCGGCAGGCCTCGACCTGAAGCTCGACGACGGCACGCATGCCGGCTTCGCGATGCCGGCGAATGCCCCGCAGCAGGCGATGTACATCCGCGGCGGCGACGTGAAGTTCATGCGCTCGATGCCGATGAACGCCGACATCCTGATCGGTCCGGTCGATTCGTCGAAGCGCGAGCAGACGTTCGTGTTCGACCTGTATCACTATCGCGACCAGGTGTCGGCCGGTTACTTCAACTTCGACGAAAGCGGCGCGATGGCGATCCGGATGCCTTCGTATACGGGCCCGGCGAGCGGCGCGCTGCTCGGCAACGCGGCGGCGCGCCTGAACGACAGCTTCCTCGCCGCGCAGCAGACTGCGCTGCGCGACGTGCGCCAGCACTGGGAAGCGTACGCGCTCGCGGCGGATGCGATGCGGCCCGGCATGCAGAAGGTCGCGATGCGGCGCACGTCGACGACGCCGTTCAACGAACGGCACGTGTCGAACCGCAACCCGACGATCCATCTGCGCAACGTCGACTTCAACCTGTCCGGCGATATCGGCTTTCATGTCGAGGATCTCGACGTGGAACTCGTGTCGAGGCGGCCCGGCGAACCGGTCGATCTCGACGATCCGAACCAGTACGACATCCGCATTCTCGGCGGCACGGTCGTCGAATCGTGGAAGGCGATGTCGGCGCTCTTCAACAACTACCTGCTCGACTATTCGCCGCGTTCGCTGAACGACCTGCAACTGAGCGCGGACGGGCAGAACCT
This sequence comes from Burkholderia cenocepacia, assembly GCF_900446215.1. GTDB lineage: Bacteria > Pseudomonadota > Gammaproteobacteria > Burkholderiales > Burkholderiaceae > Burkholderia > Burkholderia cenocepacia. The sequence continues at coordinate 203,193 of NZ_UAQZ01000014.1, forward strand.
GCGCGTCCAGGGCGGCATCAAGCTGTGGAATCACGTGCCGGGGGTCTGGCTGCCGACCGACATGAAGGGCTCGCTGACGGTGCTCGACGACCGGCACCTCGCCTTCAAGCCGTCGCAGGTGTCGGTGCTCGGCATCCCGCAGGCGACGCTGCTGCGCTCGCTCGGCATCGAGCTCGCGTCGCTGACGCCGTTGCGCCGACGCGGCGCGGAACTGCGCGGCGACACGCTCGTGCTCGACCAGTACACCGTGTTCCCGCCGCCCGTGCTGAACGGCAAGCTCGGCCAGGCAACGGTCGAACGCGACGGCTTGCGTCTCACGTTCCGGCGCGCAGCGGGTGCAGCCGCGCCGAAGCGGCCGCAGATCGATGCGCCGAGCTACATGTGGATGGAAGGCGGCGACATGAAGATGTTCAACGTGCTCGAGCTGAACGTGCGCGCGTTGATCCGGAATTCGGCCGAGGCGGGCCCGATGCGGTTCGACCTGTACGGATACCGCAGCCAGGTCGCGCAGGGCTCGGTGCGGATGCTGCCGGACGGCACGCTGGTCGTCGACATCGGGCAGAAGAATCCGCTCGCGTCGCGCTGATCCGCATGCGCGACCCGCATGAAAAAGCCCGGTGGCAGGTCGCCAACCGGGCTTTTTCAATGCTGCCTGCGCGCCGTGCGCTTGTATGTTCAGTACTGACCAGTACGGTAAAGTCTGGTGGTAGCCAGACGAGACCGTGCAGTTTGCCCCGCGCTTGGGTGTTGGAGCCCGTGACTGAGTACAAAACGCACGGTTGCCGTGCTGGTCTTCCTGAAGCCCGAACGGTTACGCGCGCCATTTACATCGAGTGCGCATGTACAAGCATGGGATCCGAAGATCATGTCTGCTCCTTCTGCCGTAACGGTCGGCATTGACGTCGCAAAAGCTCACGTCGATGTTTCCGTACTGGGTGCCAATCTGGACATCCGTCGATTCAACAACGATGCCGAGGGCCACTCGGCCCTGGCTGTTGCCCTTCAGCCGCTGAACGTGCAGTTGGTCGTGATGGAGGCGACCGGTGGCTACGAGACCGAGCTGGCGTGCGCCTTGCAAGGTGCGGGTTTGCCGGTCGCTGTCGTCAACCCTCGGCAAGCACGCGATTTTGCCCGCTCGATGGGACGTCTGGCGAAAACCGATGCCATCGACGCACGTATGCTTGCCGAACTGGCTTCCGTGCTACTGCGTCGGGACGATCTGTCCCGCTTGCTACGTCCCGTTCCCGACGAGCGGCAGCAGTGGCTGGCTGCACTGGTGACCCGACGGCGCCAACTACTCACCATGCTCCTTTCGGAGCGACAGCGGCTCCAGATCACGCCGGTTGGTCTGCATTCAAGTCTGCTGGCTATCATTGCCGCCATCCAGGCACAACTCGATGACATTGACGCTCAGATGGTCGCTCATGTACGCCAGCACTTCGGTGAACTCGACCGCCTGTTGCAGTCCACACATGGAATTGGCCCGGTATCCAGCGCCTGCCTGATCGCAGAACTGCCCGAATTGGGCCGGCTCAATCGCCGTCAGATTGCAGCCCTCGTTGGCGTCGCTCCCATTGCTTGCGATTCCGGCTTACGTAATGGGCGACGACGGGTTCAAGGTGGCCGCTTCGCGATCCGTCGCGTGCTGTACATGGCTACATTGACTGCCACACGCTACAACCCCGCCATCAGAGCCTTCTATCAACGCCTGAAGGCCGCCGGCAAACTGTCCAAGGTCGCGCTTGTTGCCTGCATGCGCAAGCTCCTAACCATGCTCAATGCCATGGTCAAAACCAACACGCCTTGGGACGATTCACTTCATCGGGCTTGACTCGGAAGACGGTTACTCAGTCGTGTTTCAGTCCGTCGATCACGTCCAGCAACGCCTGCCGCAACGCGATGACGTCGACGGTTGCGCCCGGCTTGGCCGCCCCACGCGCATCGACGGCCTGCGCGTCGGATTCGGCTGGCTCCGCCGCGGCCCGCTCGCTGCCCGGCGAATCGAGCCGGTTGCGCGCGCCGTTGATCGTGAAGCCCTGCTCGTACAGCAATTCGCGAATCCGCCGGATCAGCAGCACTTCGTGATGCTGGTAATACCGCCGGTTGCCGCGCCGCTTCACCGGCCGCAGTTGAGTGAATTCCTGTTCCCAGTAACGCAGCACATGTGGTTTGACCCCGCACAGTTCGCTGACTTCGCCGATCGTGAAGTAGCGCTTCGCGGGAATCGGAGGCAAGACGACTTTCTCAACCGTGGTGGTCATCGTCGGTTAACCGTCGGTAAAGGGTGCGCGGCGGCCGCGCGGGGCGTGGGCGCGCGTCTTACTCCGCGCCGTTTTCGACCAGCGCCTTCAGCTTCTGGCTCGCGTGGAAGGTTACCACCCGGCGGGCCGCGATCGGAATCGCCTCGCCCGTCTTCGGATTGCGGCCCGGACGCTGCGGCTTGTCGCGCAACTGGAAATTGCCGAACCCCGACAGCTTGACGCTTTCACCGTTTTCGAGCGCGTCGCGGATCACTTCGAAAAACGCCTCGACCATGTCCTTCGCTTCACGCTTGTTCAGCCCGACGCTGTCGAACAGCAGCTCCGCCAGTTCCGCCTTCGTCAGCGTCGGCGTCTCGGTGGACGCCGGCGCCGAAGCGTCGCGGTTCATCGCGCTGCGTTGCGCCGTCAGGAGGGCTTCGAATTCACTCGAGGTCATGTCGTTCATATCTGCCATACAGCGCGTTGAATCAAAACTTACGATGGAAAAAAGCCGCCCGCGAACGGGCGGGCCCTCTCCTTAGCCGCGCAGGCGCGCCCCGGCGCGAGCCATCCGCTCGACCAGCGTCTGAATCGCCTGGTCGACGACCTCGTCCTGCAGCGTGCCAGCCGCATCCTGCAGCGTCACGCGGAAGGCAAGGCTCTTCTCGTTCGCGGCAAGACCACCGGAAGTATTTGATTTTGCACGAAATTCGTCGAAGAGTACAACCTTCTGAACGAATCGGCAGGCCTCTTCGGCAAGCGCCTTCTTCATTTCGTCGAAAAGTGCCTGAACCTCGACCGCCTGATCGACGACAACGGCGATATCGCGACGGACCGGCGGGAATTTCGACACGTCGGTCGGCGCGGGCAGCGCACGGGCGATCAGCGCGTCCGCGTCGATCTCGAACATCACCGGCGGGTGCGGCAGCTCGTATTTCTGCATCAGGCGCGGATGCAGTTCGCCGATCCAGCCGACCGCGCGGCCATCGATTTCGATGCGTGCGCTGCGGCCCGGATGAAGGGCCGGATGCTCGGCCTTCACGAAACGCGCAACCGCCGGCGCGAGCAGCGCTTCGAGATCGCCCTTCACGTCGAAGAAATCGACCGCGCGGGTCGTCACGCCCCACTGCTCGTCGAGTGCCGGACCGTACGCCAGCGCGCCGACGCGCTTGGGCTGCGCATGGCCTTCAACCGCCAGCTCGCCGGCCTTCACCGACGGATCGGCGACGAACACGCGCCCCGATTCGAACACGCGCACGCGATCGGCACGGCGGTTCAGGTTGTGGCGCAGCACGGCGATCAGGCTGCCGAACAGCGTCGTACGCATCACCGAGAGCTGGCTCGCGATCGGGTTCAGCAGGCGGATCGGGTTGTCGTTGCCCGCGAAATCGTGCTCCCACTCCGCATCGACGAAGCTGAAGTTGACGGTTTCCGCGTAGTCGCGCGCGGCCAGCGCGTGACGGATGTCGTGGATCGACCGCCGCGTCTCGTGGGTCGCGCGCATTTCGCTGGTCGCGACCGGCGGCCGGGCCGGGATCTTCTCGAAGCCGTAGATGCGCGCCACTTCCTCGATCAGGTCTTCCTCGATCTCGATGTCGAAGCGATGCGACGGCGGCGTGACGAGGAACGCGTCGTCTTCACGCTCGAACGGCAGGCCGAGGCGCGTGAAGATATCCGCGATCTCGTCGGCGTCGATCTTCACGCCGATGATGCGGTTCGCGCGCGACACACGCATCTTCACCGGCGCGCGCTGCGGCAGGTTCACCGCCTGATCGTCGACCGGGCCGGCCTTGCCGCCGCAGATCTCGAGAATCAGCTGCGTGATGCGCTCGACGTGCTCGACGGTCGTCGCGTAATCGACGCCGCGCTCGAAGCGATGCGCCGCATCGGTCGAGAAGTTGTACTTGCGCGCGCGGCCGCGGATGCTGTCCGGCCACCAGAACGCGGCTTCCAGATAGATATTGGTCGTATCGAGCGTGACGGCCGTGCTGTCGCCGCCCATGATGCCGGCCAGGCTTTCGACCTGACGGTCGTCCGCGATCACGCCGACCGTTTCGTCGAGTTCGACCGTATTGCCGTTGAGCAGCTTCAGCGATTCGCCGCGCTTGCCCCAGCGCACTTCGATGCCGCCGTGGATCTTGTCGAGATCGAACACGTGCGACGGGCGGCCGAGTTCGAACATCACGTAGTTCGAGATGTCGACGAGCGCGGACACGCTGCGCTGGCCCGAACGCTCGAGGCGCTCGACCATCCACTGCGGCGTCTTCGCATGCGCGTTCACGCCGCGGATCACGCGGCCCGAGAAGCGGCCGCACAGATCGGGCGCGGCGATGCGCACGGGCAGTGTTTCGTCGAGCTCGACGTTCACCGGGCGGATGTCGACCGGCGTCAGCGGTGCGCCGGTGATCGCGGCCGTCTCGCGGGCGATACCGAACACCGACAGGCAGTCGGCCTTGTTCGGCGTCAGCTTGATTTCGAAGATCGTGTCGTCGAGATTGAGGGTCTCGCGGATGTCCTGACCGACCGGCGTGTCTTCCGGCAGGATCAGCAGCCCGCTGTGATCCTCGGACAACTTCAGCTCGCGCGCCGAGCACAGCATCCCCTGGCTCTCCACGCCGCGCAGCTTCGACAGCTTGATCGCGAACGGCTTGCCGCCCTCTTCCGCCGGCGGCAGTTCCGCACCGACCAGCGCGACCGGCACCTTGATGCCGGGCGCCACGTTCGGCGCGCCGCACACGATGTTCAGCGTCGCGCCGGTGCCGGCGTCGACCTGGCAGACATTGAGCTTGTCCGCATCCGGATGCTTGACGACTTCGAGCACGCGGCCCACGACGATCTTCGACGTCGGCGGCGCAGCCTTGCTCAGCGATTCGACTTCGAGCCCCGCCATCGTCAGCGCGTGCGACAGCTCGTCGGTCGTCAGCTGCGGGTCGACAAAGGTTCTCAACCAGGATTCAGGGAATTGCATGGATGTCTACGTTCGAAACAGGTTAGATCGACGCCCGGGCCCCGTCGGAAACGTCCATCGGGGCGTGCGCGGGCACAGGTCGGCGCGGCGAGCGGCGTTATGCGAACTGGCGCAGGAAACGCAAGTCGTTCTCGAAGAACAACCGGAGATCCTGGACGCCGTAGCGCAGCATCGTCAGGCGCTCGAGGCCGCTGCCGAACGCGAAACCGATGTAGCGCTCGGGGTCGAGGCCCATGTTGCGGATCACGGTCGGATGCACCTGCCCCGAGCCGGAAATTTCGAGCCACTTGCCGGCGTTCTTGCCTTGCTCGAACATCATGTCGATCTCGGCCGACGGTTCCGTGAACGGGAAATACGACGGACGGAAGCGCACGAGGATGTCGTCGCGCTCGAAGAATTTTTTCAGGAAGTCGGTATAGACGCCCTTGAGGTCGGCGAAGCTGATGTTTTCGTCGATCCACAGCCCCTCGACCTGATTGAACATCGGCGAGTGGGTCGCATCGCTGTCGACGCGATACGTGCGGCCCGGCGCGATCACCTTGATCGGCGGACGGTTCATGCGCGCATAACGCACCTGCATCGGGCTCGTGTGCGTGCGCAGCAGCAGCTGGCGGCCGTCGGCATCCTTGCCTTCGACGTAGAAGGTGTCCTGCATCGAACGCGCCGGATGGTTCTCCGGGCTGTTCAGCGACGTGAAGTTGTACCAGTCGGTCTCGATTTCGGGGCCGTCGGCCACGTCGAAACCGATCGAGCCGAAAATCTGTTCGACCCGCTCCCACGTGCGCATCACGGGGTGCAGGCTGCCGGCGCCGGCGCCGCGGCCGGGCAACGTCACGTCGATCGCTTCGGCAGTGAGGCGCTGATTCAGCAGCGCGTCGGCCAGCGCCTGGCGACGGGCGGTGAGCGCGGCTTCAACCTGCTGCTTCGCGACGTTGATGCGGGCGCCTTCGGTCTTGCGTGCTTCGGGATCGAGCTTGCCGAGGCCCTTCAGCAACTCGGTCAGCGCACCCGATTTGCCGAGAAATCGTGCTTTCTCGTTTTCGAGCGTGGTGATGTCGGCAGCCTGTTCGAAGGACTGCTGCGCGTCGGCGACAATCTGGTCCAGATCCATAGATCCCATCATTTCCAACGTCATTCGGTCTTGGCGAGCGAAACCGCCCACCAAACAAAAAAGGGGCTCGGAAGAGCCCCGTTTTCGCTGCAGCGGCCGAGACTACCGGAACCTCGCTGCAACTAACCACGCAGTGCTAATTTCGCAATTAGGCTGCAACGGCGGCTTTCACCTGCTTGACGATCGCAGCAAAAGCAGCCTTGTCGAACACCGCCATGTCGGCCAGCACCTTACGGTCGAGTTCGATCGACGCCTTCTTCAGGCCGTTGATGAACACGCTGTAGGTCATGTCGTGCTGGCGAACTGCCGCGTTGATACGCGTGATCCACAGTGCGCGGAACACACGCTTCTTGTTGCGGCGATCGCGGTACGCGTACTGACCAGCGCGCATCACCGCCTGCTTGGCGATGCGGTAGACGTTATTGCGGCGGCCGCGATAACCCTTGGCCAGGTTGATGATCTTCTTGTGGCGGGCCCGTGCGGTTACCCCACGTTTGACTCGAGGCATGTTTCTCTCCTTGGAGTATCAGTTGAGGGGTTACGCGAACGGGAGCATCGCGCGGACGGAGTTCAGATCGGAATCATGAACTGCCGTTGCGCCGCGCAGATGGCGCTTGTTCTTCGTGGTTTTCTTGGTCAGGATGTGGCGCTTGAAGGCTTGACCGCGCTTGACGGTACCGCCCGGACGCACCACGAAGCGCTTTGCAGCGCTCTTCTTGGTCTTCATCTTAGGCATGACGAACAACTCCAGTTTATTAGATGGCGATGGGTGTGCGGTTGGCTTGCGCCCTTGACCCGCCCTTCGAAACCCAGTCCACTTGTGTACGGCGACCCGCTTGCGCAGCCGCCGTCATTGTTGGCGCGCCGCCCTGACCGGGCGACGCGCCGAACCACTGTCGAACCTGCGCGCGACGCGCGCGGGCCCGTTACTTCTTTTTCTTCGGCGAGAGCACCATGATCATCTGGCGCCCTTCCATCTTCGGCATCTGCTCGACCTGGCCGACTTCCTCGAGATCCGTGCGCAGACGTTCGAGCATCCGCATACCGATTTCCTGGTGAGCCATTTCACGGCCGCGGAAACGCAACGTGATCTTCGTCTTGTCGCCCTCTTCGAGGAAGCGCACGAGATTGCGGAGCTTGACGTTGTAATCCCCGTCATCGGTACCCGGGCGGAACTTGACTTCCTTGACCTGGATGACCTTCTGCTTCAGCTTCGCTTCGTGCTGCTTCTTCGATTCCTGGTACTTGAACTTGCCGTAATCCATCAGACGGCAAACCGGCGGCACCGCTTGCGGCGCGATTTCCACCAGGTCAACATCCAGTTCTTCCGATTTACGGAAAGCGTCAGCGAGTTTTACGATACCGAGTGGTTCGTTCTCGATCCCGACCAGGCGCACTTCCGGCGCAGTGATTTCACCGTTGATGCGGTGCGACGACTTATCAGTAGCGATGTTACGTTTCCTCTAAAAATTAAAAAAACGAGCCGCGCTGCCAGGGCGGTTACTTGAACGAGCGCAGGTCTTCCTGCAGACGCTCAACGAAGGCTTCGACCGGCATTACGCCAAGATCGACGCCGCCACGGGCACGCACGGCTACCGTTTGCGCATCACGCTCCTTATCGCCCACGACGAGGAGATAAGGCACCTTTTCCAGCGTGTGCTCGCGTATTTTATAGCTAATCTTCTCGTTGCGCAAATCGGCCGCCACTCTAACCCCTTGTTTTTGCAACGATTGGGCCAGAGACTGCGCATATTCGGCCTGACTTTCGGCGATATTGAGCACAATTGCCTGATACGGCGCGAGCCAGACCGGCATTGCACCAGCATGGTGCTCGATCAAAATGCCGAGGAAACGCTCCATCGAACCGACGATCGCGCGGTGCAGCATCACCGGCCGGCGGCGGCTGTTGTCTTCCGCGACGTATTCGGCACCCAGGCGCTCCGGCAGCACCATGTCGAGCTGAAGCGTGCCGCACTGCCACGAGCGGCCGAGCGCGTCCTTGATGTGGTACTCGATCTTCGGGCCGTAGAACGCGCCCTCACCCGGCAACTCTTCCCACGTGAGACCACAAGCCGTCAGCGCGTCGCGCAAACCTTGCTCGGCACGATCCCACGTCTCGTCCGTACCGGCACGCTGATCGGGGCGCAGCGACAGCTTGATGTCGATGTGATCGAAACCGAAATCCTTGTACACGCTCATGGCCAGCGTGTTGAACGCGATCGATTCCGAGATGAATTGATCTTCCGTACAGAAGATGTGCGCATCGTCCTGCACGAAGCCGCGCACGCGCATCAGGCCGTGCAGCGCGCCCGACGCCTCGTTGCGGTGGCACGAGCCGAATTCCGCGTAACGCAGCGGCAGGTCGCGGTACGAACGCAGGCCGTGCTTGAACACCTGGACGTGGCCCGGGCAGTTCATCGGCTTGATCGCGTAGTCGCGCTTCTCCGACTCCGTCGTGAACATGTTCTCGCGATAGTTCTGCCAGTGGCCCGACGCTTCCCACAGCGAGCGGTCCATGATCATCGGCGTCTTGATCTCGAGATAGCCGGCCTCGTTGACGCGGCGGCGCATGTACTGCTCGACCTGCTGCCACAGCGCCCAGCCCTTCGGATGCCAGAACACCATGCCCGGCGACTCTTCCTGCATGTGGAACAGGTCGAGCTGCTTGCCCAGCTTGCGGTGGTCGCGCTTTTCCGCTTCCTCGAGCATGTGCAGGTACTGGTCCTGGTCTTCCTTCTTCGTCCAGGCCGTACCGTAGATGCGCTGCAGCTGCTCGTTCTTCGAATCGCCGCGCCAGTACGCGCCCGCGACCTTCATCAGCTTGAATACCTTCAGCTTGCCGGTGGACGGCACGTGCGGGCCGCGGCACAGATCGGTGAAGCCGCCGTGCGAGTACAGCTTGATTTCGTCGCTTTGCGGAATCGATTCGATGATCTCGGCCTTGTACTTCTCGCCGATGCTGCGGAAATAACCGGCCGCCTCGTCGCGCGACACGACACGGCGCGTGACCGGCTCGTCCTTCTTCGCGAGTTCCTGCATGCGCTTTTCGATCTTTTCGAGATCTTCCGGCGTAAACGGGCGGTTGTACGAGAAGTCGTAATAGAAACCGTTGTCGATCACCGGACCGATCGTCACCTGCGCGTCCGGATACAGCTCCTTCACCGCATACGCGAGCAAGTGGGCGGTCGAGTGGCGGATGATGTCGAGGCCGTCGGCATCCTTGTCCGTGACGATCGCGAGCGACGCGTCGCGGTCGATCACCGTCGACGTATCGACGAGCTCGCCATCGAGCTTGCCACCAAGCGCAGCCTTCGCAAGGCCGGGACCGATCGAGGCCGCAACCTCGGCAACTGTCACCGGATGCTCGTATTGTCGAACTGAGCCGTCAGGCAAGCGTATCGAAACCATAGCAATCTCCGTGATGCCGACAGTGGGCGGCAGACCAGGTACGCGAGATCGAACTCACGCGTGAAAAATTCGCGACAAAAAAAATGCGGCCCCGCTTTCGAGGGGCCGCATTCGATACTTCACTCAAACTGAAAGGGCGAAAACGTTCCTCGACTAGCGTCGCTCCGAAGTGGTTTCGGTCAACGTTCGCGGTGTCATAACCGTATTCGCCTTGTTCGCGTTGAGTTGTGTACTGCATCGAACACCCGGAGGCCGGGCATTCTCAATTCGTTGGTAGGCTCGATTGGACTCGAACCAACGACCCCCACCATGTCAAGGTGGTGCTCTAACCAGCTGAGCTACGAGCCTAGAGAAGCTAAGATTATATGGAGCCGTTACGGGCTTGGCAAGTGTTTTTATGCGGTCGCAGCAAAATAACGCGGTTCCAACCCCATCACACCTTCCGCCCCGCCCGCACGACGCCCTGCACCTCGCCGAGCAGCGTACATGCGCGCTGCACCTGCGCCGAATTCGATACCTCGACCGTGAACTGCATGAATGCCGCATTGCGGCGGCTCTGCGTCTTCACGCCCACGACGTTGATCTTTTCGCGTGCGAACACTTCGGAGATATCGCGCAGCAACCCTTGCCGGTCGCTAGCCTCGATCATCAGGTCGACCGGATAGACGGACGCGCCGCGCCCGCCCAGCACGTCGGCGGACCAGGTCGTCTGCAGCACGCGTTCCGGCGCGCGCTCGACCATCCGGCGAAACGTCGGGCAGTCGGTGCGGTGGATCGACATCCCCTTGCCGCGCGTGACGAAACCGCTGATCGGATCAGGCGGCGCCGGACGGCAGCAGCGCGCCAGTTGCGTCAGCAACGCGTCGACGCCGACCACCAGCACGCCGGTCGACGCGCCGTGCGCGACGCTCGCGCCGCTGCTGCGCTTCTCGAAATCGGCCGGCGCCTCGGGCGCCGGTTCCGGCGGCGGTGCGTCGGACAGCGCGTGCTCGACGTTGCGCAGGCTGAATTCTTCCTTGCCGACGACCGAGAACAGCTCCTCGGGCGACTTGAAGCCGAGCTTCGCGGCGAGGTTGTCCAGGTTGACCGACGTCTTGCCCTCGCGCTGCAGCGTCTTTTCGACCAGCGCACGACCATGCGCGACGTTTTCTTCCTGCTCGATCGAGTTGAACCACGCGCGCACCTTCTGCCGTGCACGCGGGCTCTTCAGGTAACCGAGCTGCAGGTTCAGCCAGTCGCGCGACGGGCCGCCTTCCTTCACCGCGACGATCTCGACCGTCTGGCCGTTCGCGAGCGACGTGTTCAGCGGCACCATCACGCCGTCGACGCGCGCGCCACGGCAGCGATGGCCGAGCTCGCTGTGCAGGTGGTACGCGAAATCGACCGGCGTCGCGCCCTGCGGCAGCGCGATCACGCGCGCCTGCGGCGTCAGCACGTAGATGTGATCGTCGTCGAGCGACGTCTCGCGCAATTGCGCCCACGCCTGGTCGCCCGACACTTCGGTGCCGTCCTCGACGTCGTCCTTCCACGCGAGCAACTGGCGCAGCCACGCAATCTTCTCGTCGTACTTGTCGCTCGCCGAGAACTGGCCGCCATAGCCGCGCGCGCCGGCCTCCTTGTAGCGCCAGTGCGCGGCGACGCCGTACTCGGCGAAGCGATGCATCTCCTGCGTGCGGATCTGCACTTCGAACGCACGGCCGTCGTCGCCGATCACGACCGTATGCAGCGACTTGTAGCCGTTCGGCTTCGGCCGCGAGATGTAGTCGTCGAATTCCTTCGGCACCGGCTGCCACAGGTGATGCACGATGCCGAGCACCGCGTAGCAATCCTTGATGTCGGGCACGATCACGCGAAACGCGCGCACGTCGTACAGCTCGGAGAAATCGAGCTCCTTGCCGCGCATCTTGCGCCAGATGCTGTAGATATGCTTCGGCCGGCCGCTCACGTCGGCCTGGATGTGCGCTTCCGCGAGCTCGTGCTGCAGCCGCGCGATCGCCTGCGTGACGTACGCCTCGCGCTCGATGCGCTTTTCGTCGAGCAGCTTCGCGATCCGCTTGTAGGTGACGGGATCCTCGAAGCGGAACGCGAGATCCTCGAGCTCCCACTTCAGTTGCCAGATACCGAGACGGTTCGCGAGCGGCGCATAGATCTCGAGCGTCTCGCGCGCGACGTCGGGCGGCGGATCGAGCTTCGCGGCCGCGTAATAGCGCAGCGACTGCAACCGCGACGCGAGCCGGATCAGCACCACGCGGATGTCCTGCGCGAAGGCGAGCAGCATCTTGCGCAGCGCCTCGATCTGCGTGCGCCGCTCTTCCGCCGCGTCGCGCCCGGAGTCGGGCTTTGCGTTCTGCGCGGCGCGCAGGCTCACGGTACCGAGCCGCAACAGCTTGCGCACGTCGGACACGAGCCGCGCGACCTCGTCGCCGAAACGCTCGGTCAGCTCGCGCTCGGGGTCGCTCAGGTGCGGCGTCAGCACGAACAGCGCGGCGGCCTGCATCGCGGACGGATCGACGTTCAGCGTGCGCATGATCGCCGCCGTGCCCGCCGAGTGGTCGGCGAGCAGCTCGCCCGACGACAGGCGCGCGTCGCCGGCCCGCTCGCGCACGAACGCGAGCACGTCGTCGAACGACGGCGCCGCGACGGGAGAGGCGGAAACGGATTCGGTCATTGCACGGCCTGCCGGAATACGGTCATCGTCGGATAACGCTCAGCTCAGCTCAGCTCCGCTGCGCGGCGACGACCACGATCTCGACGAGCAGGGCCGGATCGGCGAGCTTCGCCTCGACGGTGGCGCGCGGCGGCGTGTTGCCCGGCGCGACCCATGCATCCCACTCCGCATTCATGCCTTCGAAGTTCGCGAGATCCGAGATGTAGATCTGCACCGACAGCAGATGCGCCTTGTCGCTGTTCGCTTCGGCGAGCAGGCGGTCGATGTGGCCGAGCACTTCGCGCGTCTGGCCGCGGATGTCCTGCGTGGTGTCTTCGGCGATCTGGCCGGCCAGATACACGGTGCCGTTGTGGATCGCGGTTTCGGAGAGCCGGGCCCCGACGTGGTGACGAATGACTGCCATGAAAATGTTCCGGTCGTGATGAGTGAGGAATCGGACGGCGGCACGGCCCGCGTGCCGCCGAACCGCATATTATGACGCGTTTATGCGTCGCCTTCGACGAAAAACCGCCGCGCGAGCGCAATCTGGTCGGCGCTAACGAAGGCGGGCGCGTGGCCCGCGCCCGGAATCTCGACCTGCGTCACATGGCGGCCGCGGCGAACCATTTCGGCCGCCGTCTCGCGCGACAGCAAGTCGGACGTCTCGCCACGCACGACGAGCAGCGTCGCATCGGTCGCCTCGATCGCGTGCCACAGCGCGGCTTCGCCGAGTGCGGCCAGTTCGGGCGTCGTGGCCTTGAACGGCTCGGCGATGCGCGGGTCGTAGCGCATCGTCCAGCCGCCTTCGGGCAGCTCGTGCAGCAGCGGCCCGTTGATCTCGCGCCACTCGTCGGCGCTCAGCGCGCCGAACGGCAGCGACAGCGACGTCAGGTAGTCGATCCCCTCCTGCTCGGTCGCAAAGCGCGGCTGCACGCCGAGGTATTCGCCGATACGCGTCAGCGAATCGGGCTCGATGCGCGGGCCGACGTCGTTGACGATCATCCGGCGCACCGGCGAACCGGGCAGCCCGGCCAGCGCCATGCCGATCAGGCCGCCCATCGACGTGCCGAACCAGTCGACCGATTCGACGTCGAGCCGCGCAATCAGCGTCACCATGTCGGCCACGTACTGCGGAATCGCATAGTGCCGCGGATCGGCCAGCCGGTCCGATTGGCCGCGCCCGACGACATCGGGGCAGACGACGCGATACGTATCGGACAGCGCGGCGGCAAGCCGGTCGAAATCGCGTCCGGAGCGGGTCAGGCCGTGCACGCAGACGAGCACGCGCGGATTCGCGGGATCGCCCCACTCGGTATAGGCGACGTGGTGAAGGCCGGCCGCGCTCGCACACTGCACGCGCCGCTGGCGGGGAACCGGGGGATTCGCTGGGGTCGTTGGCATCGTTGGCATCCTGTCGAACGGGGGCGACGCGCGGGACAACGCCTGCGGCGCCCGATGCAAACGATTGTAAACCGCTTCGGAATGACGGGCCGCGACGCGCCCGGCCCACCATCCGGAACGGGTTCAATCGTGGCGGCGCCACGCGTGACGCAACTGCTCGCGCAGGAAATCGACGAACGTCCGCACGCGCAACGACACGTGACGGCCGCCGGGATAGACGGCATGCAACGGCGCGGCGGGCGCCTCGAAGGCCGGCAGCACGCGCACGAGCCGACCGGCGTCGAGATCGGCGCCGACGTCCCAGATCGACTTCAACGCAATGCCCGCGCCTTCGAGCGCCAGCGTGCGCGCCGCGCCGCCGTCGTTCGTCAGCAGCGTGGCCGTCACCTCGACCGCCACGTCACCTTGCGCGCCGTCGAACCGCCATTCGGCACGCGGCTGATCGCCCATCACAATGCATCGGTGTGCACGGAGCTCGGCCGGATGGGCCGGCCAACCGTGCGCCGCGAGATAGCCCGGCGACGCGCACAGCACGCGATGATTCGGCGCCAGCTCGCGCGCGATCATCGTCGAATCGGCCAGATTGCCGATCCGCACGGCGACGTCGATATCGGCTGCCAGCAGATCGACGACCGTATCGGTCAGCATCAGCTGCACGGTCAATTGCGGATGTCGCTGCTGAAATGCCGCAATGAGCGGCGCGATCCGCAGGCGGCCAAGTTCGCCGGGCGCCGTCACGCGCAGCACGCCGCTGACCGTGCCGCGGCGATCGCGCATCAGCGTTTCGGCATGCTCGACCTCGGCCAGGATGCGCAGCACCTGCGCATGAAACTGCGCACCGTCGTCGGTGAGCGTTTGCTGCCGCGTCGTTCGGTGCAGCAGGCGCACGCCGAGTCGCGACTCGAGATGCGTGAGCCGCTTGCTGACGACCGACAACGACAGGTCGAGCTCGCGCGCCGCCGCCGACAGGCTGCCGGCCGACACGATCCGCGCGAAGGTATCGAGCGCCGGGAAATCGTCGATCAGCGTCATGGCGTGCACCTCGCCCAAACCTTTCCTTTTTTCGAATAATCCATTCGCATTTTGCCAGTATTTGCATGCAGAACGGAAACCTACCATACCTGTTCCGCGTCGTCGCACGACGCCTTCACAGGACCCTCGAAACCATGTCGATCCGCCTTCGTTCGGCCGCCCGCCCCCTCGCGCACGCATTCGCGGCAGCCGCCTGCGTCGTGGCGCTCTGGCCCGCCGCTTCCCGTGCCGCCGACCTCGTCGCACCGCACAGCCTGACCGTCGCGGCAGGCTTGCCGGCCGCGCAGGCCCGCGCGCAAATCCTGGCCGCGCGCCGCTACGGCACCTTCTGGAATACCGGCGACCCTGCGCTGGCTCGCGCGGCGCTCGCCGCCGACTTCACCGACCGAACGCTGCCGCCCGGCCGCGAACAAGGCGTACCGGGGCCGCTCGCGGCCTCGGGCACGATGCGCGACGCGATCCCGGACCTGCGCTGTGACATCGAACAGATGATCGTCGCGGGCGACCGGGTCGTCGTGCACCTGCATTTCCGCGGGCATTTCACCGGCGCTTTCAACGGAACGGCGGGGCGCGGACAGGCGATCGACTTCATCGCGACCGATATCTACCGGATCGACCAGGGCCGGATCGCGGAAAACTGGCACATCGAGGACAACCTGACGCTGATGCGTCAGCTCGGGCTCGTCGGCTGACGGAGGGAACGATGACTCACGGCAACCACCCTCCCGCGACGCCGCTGCCGCGCCGCACGTTCCTGGCCCAGGCCAGCGCCGGGCTCGCGGCCGGCGTCGCGGCGGCCGCAGGCGCCTCCCTGCCGGCAACCGCCGCGCCAACGGCGGCGCTCGCCGTACCGGGCGCCACGCCGTTCTGGCCCGACGGCGCGCGCATCGTGATCTCGATCTCGATGCAGTTCGAAGCAGGCGGACAGCCGCCCACGGGCGCGGACAGCCCGTTTCCGACCGTCGCGTTCCCGCCGTCGGTACCGGTCGATCTCGCCTCGGCCACCTGGTTCGCGTACGGCTACCGGGAAGGGATTCCGCGCCTGCTCGATCTGTGGGACCGGCACGGCGTGAAAGTGACGTCGCACATGATCGGGGAAGCCGCGCGCCGGCACCCCGATCTGGCGCGCGAGATCGTGTCGCGCGGCCACGAAGCCGCCGCGCACGGCCCGACGTGGCGCGCGCAATTCACGATGAGCCGCGACGACGAGCGCCGCTTCCTGACCGAAGCACGCGACATGGTCGAAGCGGTGACCGGCCAGCGTCCGACCGGCTACAACTGCAACTGGCTGCGGCGCGGACCGCATACGTTGTCGCTGCTGCAGGAACTCGGCTACACGTATCACATCGACGACGTCAGTCGCGACGAACCGTTCGTCGAGACCGTCGGCGGTCGCGATTTCGCCGTGGTTCCGTACACGCTGCGCAACAACGACATCCTGCTGATCGAAGGCCGCCACTACACGCCGGCGATGTTCCTCGAGCAGATCAAGCTCGATTTCGACCAGTTGTACGCGGAAGCCGGGCAGCGGCGCAGACTGATGTCGATCAGTGCGCACGACCGGATCAGCGGCACGCCGCAGATGGTCCGCGCGTGGGACGACTTCCTGCACTACGCGCGATCACATCCGGGGGTCGCTTTCATGCGCAAGGACGATATTGCGCGCTTCGCGCTGCGCAACCCGTCGACGCTGCGCGAGACCGAAACGATCTGACCGGATGCCGTTCAACTCATCACCAGGAATGACCTTCATGAATGATCCGCTCCACGGCAAGAACGTCCTCGTCGTCGGAGGCAGCTCCGGCATCGGCGCCGCCACCGCGGCGGCTTTCGCGCGACACGGCGCGCGCGTGACGATCGCGTCGCGCGATCCGGGCAGGTTCGACGTCGATGCCATGCCGGGCGCGCACGTGCGGACCGAAACGCTCGACATCACCGATACGGCGGACGTCGATGCGTTCTGCGCGCGCGCCGGCCAGTTCGACCACGTCGTGATTTCGGCCGCGAAGACGGCCACGGGCGCAGTCCGTGCGCTGCCGCTTGCCGACGCGCAGGCTGCGATGGACAGCAAGTTCTGGGGCGCGTACCGCATCGCCCGCGCGATCGATATCGCGCCCGGCGGCTCGCTGACGTTCGTGTCGGGCTACCTCAGCGTGCGACCGAGCGCGTCGTCGGTGCTGCAAGGCGCGATCAATGCGGCGCTCGAGGCGCTCGCCCGCGGCCTGGCGCTCGAGCTCGCGCCGGTTCGCGTGAATACCGTGTCGCCGGGCCTGATCGCGACGCCGCTGTGGGACAAGCTCGCGCCCGATGCACGCGACGCGATGTATGCCGGCGCGGCCCGGCGGCTTCCGGCCCGCAGGGTCGGCCAGCCGGAGGATGTCGCGAATGCGGTCCTGTATCTGGCGGCCACGCCTTATGCAACCGGTTCGACGGTACTGATCGACGGCGGCGGCGCGATTGCGTGACGCATGCGGTCATGACAAAACGCCCCGCGTTCCGTGAGGAACGCGGGGCGTCGAGCATGACGCAACGACGTGATGCTCAGGCCACGGCGCTGACGTCGAGCGGTGCGCCCGTCTTCGACTGGATCTCTTCGGCGCTCACGCCGTCGGCGAGTTCGAGCACCTTCAGGCCGGCCGGCGTCACTTCGATCACGCCGAGATCGGTGATGATCAGGTCGACCACGCCGACGCCCGTCAGCGGCAGATTGCATTCGTCGAGGATCTTGTGCTGATCGCCTTTCGCGACATGCTCCATCAGCACGACGACACGCCCCACGCCCGCGACGAGGTCCATCGCGCCGCCCATCCCCTTGATCATCTTGCCCGGGATCATCCAGTTCGCGAGGTCGCCCTGCTTGCTGACCTGCATCGCACCGAGGATCGCGAGGTTGATGTGGCCGCCGCGGACCATCGCGAACGAATCGGCCGACGAGAAGATCGACGAGCCCGGCAGCGTCGTGACGGTCTGCTTGCCGGCGTTGATGAGATCGGCGTCGACTTCGTCTTCGGTCGGCGACGGGCCGATGCCGAGCAGGCCGTTCTCCGACTGCAGCCACACCTCGACGCCTTCCGGCACGTGGTTCGCGACGAGCGTCGGCAGGCCGATGCCGAGGTTCACGTAGAAGCCGTCCTGCAGTTCCTTCGCCGCGCGCGCGGCCATCTGGTCACGATTCCAGGCCATGTCAGTCTCCTTTCGCGCGTACGACGCGTTGTTCGATGCGTTTTTCGGGCGTCGCGTTCAGCACGATGCGCTGCACGAAGATCCCCGGCGTATGGACCTGGTCCGGATCGAGCGCACCGTTCTCGACGATCTCCTCGACCTCCGCCACGGTGATCTTGCCGGCCATCGCGCACATCGGGTTGAAGTTGCGCGCGGTGCGGCGGTAAATGAGGTTGCCGGACTTGTCGGCCTTCCATGCCTTGACGAGCGCGACGTCGGCCGTCAGCGACGGCTCGAGCACGTAGTGGCGATCGCCGAACTGGCGCGTTTCCTTGCCTTCCGCGATCACGGTGCCGTAGCCGGTATTCGTGAAGAACGCGGGGATGCCCGCGCCGCCCGCGCGCAGCTTTTCGGCGAGCGTGCCCTGCGGCGTGAATTCAAGCTCGAGTTCGCCGGCCAGGTACTGGCGCTCGAACTCCTTGTTCTCGCCGACGTACGACGAGATCATCTTCTTGATCTGGCGCGTTTCCAGCAGCAGGCCGAGGCCGAAACCGTCGACGCCCGCGTTGTTGCTGATGCAGGTGATGCCCTTGACGGCCGAATCGCGCAACGCCGCGATCAGCGCCTCGGGAATCCCGCACAGGCCGAAGCCGCCCACCGCGAAGGTCTGTCCGTCGCGGACGATCCCCTCCAGCGCGGCAGCCGCGCTTGGATAGACTTTGTTCATCAGTTGTCCCTTCCTCTATGGAAACCAGCAAAACCGGTTCACGCGCCACGTGGCGCAAGCCCGCCGCATCATTCTATGCATGCGCGGCAAAGCCTGCGTCGAGGCACGCTGTTTTTATGTCGCGACACACCGCCGCGAGATGCCTGAAAGGGTACGATGTGACGCCGATGCGGCACAATACGCAAAAATACATAAGCATTTGCCTCCGCTTGCCTGCGCCATGCCCGATCTCGATTACCAGACCGCCTTCCATCTCGCGCCGCTCGGCCTCGTGCTGTCGCGCGACCGCGTGATCGAGGACTGCAACGACGCGCTCGCGTCGATCTTCCGCTGTGCGCGGGCCGACCTGATCGGAAAATCGTACGCGGTGCTCTACCCGTCGACGGACGAATTCCAGCGGATCGGCGAGCGCATCGCACGCGTGATGGTCGCGAACGGCATCTACTCGGATGACAGAATCATGAAACGCGCGGACGGCGAGCTGTTCTGGTGCCACGTGACGGGCCGCGCGCTCGACCGCACCGCACCGCTTGCGGCCGGCGTCTGGACCTTCGAGGATTTGAGCGCGACGCGCCGCGTCGCGGTCGAGCTGACCCCGCGCGAGCGCGAGATCGCCGCGCAGCTCGCGACCGGCAAGACCAGCAAGCAGATCGGGCGCGTGCTCGACATCAGCTCGCGCACGGTCGACATCTACCGCGCCCGGCTGATGCGCAAATACGGAACGAACAATACGCCGGAGCTGCTGCAGCGCCTGCTCGGACAGTGAACGCGCGTCGCATCGCGGCGCTCGAATGACGATCGGCCGCACACGGCGGCCGATCCGGGGAAACATCGGGGCAACAACGAACACGGCGCGCCACCGGCAACCCGGTGCCGGCCTGCCGATAGCCGCGCTCAGCCGACTTTCGTCGCGAGCGCGTGCTCGATCGTGTCGCGCAACAGTTGCGGCAGTGGCACCGACTTGCCGAGCGCGTAATCGACCCACACGCAACGCGCGTTGCCGCGGGCATAGACATGCTGCGGATCGTCCGCGCGCGTGAGCTCGAACCCGGTGTCGAAACTGCTTCGGCCGGGCTTCGCGGCCGACATCTTCGCGATCACGTCGCCCGGATAGTGCAGCTGCTTGAGGAACTCCATCGACGCGGTGACGATGACGGGCCCCTGCCCCTCGCCGTTGCCGCCGGCAATGCCGAGCTGCTCGAACCACGAAATCCGCGCCTGCTCCATGTAGCGGAAATAAACCGTGTTGTTCACATGGCCGAACGCGTCCATGTCGCCCCAGCGGATCGGCATCGACATCTCAAAAACGGGGGAGTAATCGTTTGTTGCGTTTGTTGCGCTCATTGCAGTCTTCTTTGTTGCTGAATGTCATCCGCTCACGCGAGGCCGAAGCCGTCGTCCGCGGAGATGATCGAACCATTGATGAACTGCGACTCGTCGGCCGCGAGCAGCAACAACAGCCCGTCGAGATCCTGCGGCTTGCCGACACGCCGGCGCGGCAGCATCGACTGCAGCTTCTGGCCCTGCTCGGTTTCCCACAGGTAATGATTGATTTCGGTATCGATATAGCCCGGACAGATCGCGTTCACGTTGATCCCGTGGCGGCCCCACTCCAGCGCCATCGCGCGCGTCATCTGCACGACCGCGGCCTTGCTCATCGCGTACAGCCCGATCTGCGGGAATACGCGCAGCCCGGCCACCGACGCGATGTTGATGATCCGGCACGGCGGCTTGCCGTTGCCGCCGCCGTTTGCGCGCATGATCATCCGCTTCGCGACTTCCTGCGCGACGAAAAATGCGCCGCGCGTATTCGTATCGAACACGAACTCGAAATCCGCGGGCGTCACGTCGACGAGCTTCTGCATCGTCGACACGCCCGAATTGTTCACGAGGATGTCGATCGTGCCGGCTTCCGTCTCCGCATGCGCGACGGCCGCCTTGATGCTCTGGACGTCGGTCACGTCGAGCGACACGACGTGCGCCGCGCCGCCCGCCGCCTCGATCTCCGCGCGCAACTCCTTCAGGCGCTCGACGCGGCGGCTCGCGAGCACGACCTTCGCGCCGGCCTGCGACAGCACCTGCGCAAAACGCTGCCCGAGGCCGCTCGATGCGCCCGTGACCAGCGCAACCTTGCCTTCCAGATTGATCGATCGACCCATTTGCACATCCCCTTTCGATGTCGTTTCGCCGGCCCGGGCGGCTCAGCCCGAGCGGCATTACCCTAGCACAAAAAATAGAACGATCGTGCTAATCTACCTGCATGTTGTTGCGGCAAGCGTTTCGTTTCGCAGACAATACGCTCCCGAATAAAAGCATTCTAACGGTTAGAGGAACGCCAATGACCCCCGCAAGCCTCATCGAGCAATACGGCCCGCGCGAATCGATGGAATACGACGTCGTGATCGTCGGCGGCGGCCCCGCCGGGCTGTCGGCGGCGATCCGGCTCAAGCAGCTGGCCGCCGAGAAAGGCGCCGAGATCGGCGTGTGCGTGCTCGAGAAGGGTTCCGAGATCGGCGCGCACATCCTGTCGGGCGCGGTGATGGACCCGCGCGCGATCACCGAGCTGTTTCCCGACTGGAAGGAACGCGGCGCGCCGCTCGACGTCGAGGTGACGGAAGACCGCTTCCTGTTCCTGTCCGAGAAGAGCGCGGTCACGACGCCGAACTGGGCGCTGCCCGACAACTTCAAGAATCACGGCAATTACGTGATCTCGCTGGGCAACGTCACGCGCTGGCTGGGCCAGCAGGCGGAAGCCTTGGGCGTCGAGATCTTCCCCGGCTTCCCCGCCGCGGAGATTCTCTACAACGACGACGGCTCGGTCAAAGGCGTCGCGACCGGCAACATGGGCGTGGGCAAGGACGGCGAGCCGACCGAGAACTTCCAGCTCGGCATGGAGCTGCACGCGAAGTACACGCTGTTCGCCGAAGGCTGCCGCGGCCATCTCGGCCGCCAACTGATCTCGAAATTCAAGCTCGACGCGAACGCCGATCCGCAGGCGTACGGGATCGGCATCAAGGAACTGTGGGAAATCGATCCGGCCAAGCACAAGCCCGGCCTCGTGATCCACACGGCCGGCTGGCCGCTGAAGTCCGATACGTACGGCGGCTCGTTCCTGTATCACATGGACAACAACCAGGTCGTGGTCGGCTTCGTGGTGGGCCTGGGCTACACGAACCCGTACCTGTCGCCGTTCGAGGAATTCCAGCGCTACAAGACGCACCCGTCGATCCGCGCATTCCTCGAAGGCGGCAAGCGCGTGTCGTACGGCGCGCGCGCGATCACGGCCGGCGGCCTGCTGTCGCTGCCGAAGACGGTGTTCCCGGGCGGCGCGCTGATCGGCGACGACGCGGGTTTCCTGAACGCGTCGCGGATCAAGGGCAGCCACGCTGCGATCAAGACCGGCATGCTGGCGGCTGATGCGGCATTCGACGCGGTGCAAGCCGGCCGTCAGTCGGACGAGCTCAATGCGTATCCGGATGCGTTCAAGCAATCGTGGCTGTACACGGAGCTGTACCGCGCGCGCAACTTCAAGCAGTGGATGGCCAAGGGCCTGTATCTGGGCACGCTGATGGTCGGGCTCGAGCAGAAGGTGATGGGCGGCAACGTGCCGTGGACGCTGCATCACCAGCATGCGGACCACGAGATGCTGAAGCCGGCGTCGCAGTGCGAGCCGATCGCGTATCCGAAGCCGGACGGCAAGCTGACGTTCGACCGGCTGTCGTCGGTGTTCATCTCGAACACGAACCACGAGGAGAACCAGCCGGCGCACCTGACGCTGAAGGATGCGAGCGTGCCGGTGAACGTGAACCTGCGTACCTACGCGGGGCCGGAGGCACGCTTTTGCCCGGCGGCGGTGTACGAGTTCGTGAAGAACGACGACGGCAGCGAGCGCCTCGTGATCAACGCGCAGAACTGCGTGCACTGCAAGACCTGCGACATCAAGGACCCGACGCAGAACATCGTGTGGGTCACGCCGGAAGGCGGCGGCGGGCCGAATTACCCGAACATGTAACCTGCCGGAACGCGCCGCCACGAGCGGCGCGTTTTTTTGGGACATGGCACACCGCCACAAACGAAACGGGGCGCTGCTTGAAGCAGCGCCCCGTTTTGCATGCTGGGCAGGCCACCAGGCGAGGCGCCTCCGCGCCTCCCCTGCTTTGTATCAGGTCGCGCTGCCGGCGATCTTCGGCGTGGGCGTCTCGACGTCGCCGCACTGCGCACGATGGCGCAACGCATGGTCGATCAGCACCAGCGCGAGCATCGATTCCGCGATCGGCGTCGCGCGAATGCCGACGCACGGATCGTGGCGACCGAAGGTTTCGACCGTCGCCTCTTCCCCGGACTTCGTGATCGAGCGGCGCGGCGTGCGGATGCTCGAGGTCGGCTTGATCGCGATCGACACGGTGATGTCCTGCCCCGTCGAAATCCCGCCGAGCACACCGCCCGCGTGGTTGCCGACGAAACCGGCCGGCGTCAGTTCGTCGCCGTGCACCGAGCCGCGCTGCGCGACGCTGTCGAAGCCCGCGCCGATCTCGACGCCCTTCACCGCGTTGATGCTCATCATCGCCTTCGCGATATCGGCATCGAGCCGGTCGAACACCGGCTCGCCCCAGCCGACCGGCACGCCCGACGCGACGACGTCGATGCGCGCGCCGATCGAATCGCCCTCCTTGCGCAGCGCATCCATGTACGCTTCGAGTTCCGGCACGACCGCTGCATTCGGCGAGAAGAACGGGTTCTCGTGCACGTGCGACCAGTCGACGAACGGCACGTCGATTTCGCCGAGGCCGCTCATGTAGCCGCGCACCTCGACCCCGAAGCGCTCGCGCAGCCACTTCTTCGCGACCGCGCCGGCGCCGACGATCGGCGCGGTCAGGCGCGCGGACGAGCGGCCGCCGCCGCGGTAGTCGCGGATGCCGTATTTCTGCCAGTAGGTGTAGTCCGCGTGGCCGGGACGGAACGTCTCGACGATGTTGCCGTAATCCTTGCTGCGCTGGTCGGTGTTGCGGATCAGCAGCGCGATCGGCGTGCCGGTCGTCACGCCCTCGAACACGCCCGACAGGATCTCGACCTCGTCGGCCTCCTGCCGCTGCGTCACGTGCCGCGACGTGCCCGGCTTGCGGCGGTCGAGCTCGACCTGGATGTCGGCTTCGGTCAGCCCCATCCCCGGCGGGCAGCCGTCGATCACGCAGCCGATCGCGGGACCGTGCGATTCGCCGAAGGTCGTGACAGTGAAAAGCGTGCCGAGGGTATTGCCGGACATGATGGAACCGCCCAAAGAGAAATGGGCAAACCGATGCGCTGCCGGGGCCGCGGGCAGGTCGATCGTTTGCCGGTCGAGAAAAAGAGGTAAACCGCTATTATGCCAGCCGTCCCGGGCCCGCGGGCCGCGTGAACCGTTCAGACCACACGGGCCGGCGCGGATAAGGGCAGAGGCAACGCGGTACGGCGATCGCAGGCCCTCGGTGTTACGCGCGGGAGCCGCCGAACCGCGGCCCCCATCCCGGCCCGGCGCGCGGATCGATCATTCCGCGCCGGGCTCGGCGCCCGCCTACTTCCGCGCGCCGCGCAGCTCGGTCACCGCCGCCTGCAGCGCCTCGGGCGTCGCCACCGACGCCGGGATCGGTTCGCCGACCGCGAGCGTCAGCCGGCTCATCACGCCGCGCTTGATGGGTCGCGGCATCCGCGCATCGGCATGTCGCGAAAAATAGCTGCCCCACAGCCCGCGCAGCGCCATCGGGATCACCGGCGCCGGCGTGCGGCTCAGGATCTCGGTGATGCCGTGATGGAACGTGTTGATGTCGCCCGTCTTCGTCAGCTTGCCCTCGGGGAAGATGCACACGAGCTCGCCGTCCTTCAGCGCGGCCTCGCACAGGTCGTACGCCCGCGCGAGCATCGCGGGATCCTCGTGGCGCGGCGCGATCGGGATCGCCTTCGCATGCCGGAATACCCAGCTCGCGAAACGCGTCTTGAAGATCCGGTGATCCATCACGAAGCGAATCGGCCGCGGGCTCGCGGCGGCCAGCACGAGCGCATCGACGTAGCTGACGTGATTGCACACGAGCACCGCCGCCCCTTCCGCCGGAATCCGTTCCGCGTGCACGAGGCGGATCCGGTAGAACGTATGTACGAGCACCCACGCGACGAAGCGCAGCAGGAACTCGGGCACGAGCAGGTAGATATACGTCGCGACTACGACGTTCAATAGCGCAGTGACGAGGAACAGCCCCGGAATGTCGACCCCGGCCTTGGTCAACCCCATCGCCATCACGGCCGACAGGATCATGAACAGCGCGTTCAGGATGTTGTTCGCGGCGATGATCCGCGCGCGGTGCGTCGGCGCGCTGCGGCTCTGGATCAGCGCGTACAGCGGCACGCTGTAGAAACCGCCGAACATCGCGAGCAGGAACAGGTCGGCAAGGATGCGCCAGTGGCGCGCGCCGGCCAGGAATTCGCCGACCGACAGCAGATGGCCGGGTGACGGCAGCGCGTGGCTCGCGAAATACAGTTCGATCGCGAACACGCTGATGCCGATCGAGCCGAGCGGCACGAGGCCGATCTCGACGCGCCGCTGCGACAGCCGCTCGCACAGGAGCGAACCGAGGCCGATGCCGACCGAGAACGTCGCGAGCAGGATCGTGACGACGTCGGGGCTCGCGGACAGCACGTCCTTCGCGAAATTGAAGAACGACGTGAGGAACGTCGCGCCGACGAACCACAGCCACGAGATGCCGAGCAGGCTCAGGAACACCGTGCGGTTCTGGCGCGCGAGCCCGAGGTTGCGCCAGGTCTCGCTGATCGGGTTCCAGTTGATCACGAGGTCCGGCTGCGGCGCGGGCGTCGACGGCACGCGCTGCGCGACGAGCCGCCCCGCCAGCGCGATGGCGACGACGCTCACCGCGAGCACGCGCTCGCCGCTGCCCTCGATGCCGGCCGCCGCGCCGCCGATGATCGTGCCGATCAGGATCGCGATGAACGTGCCCATCTCGACGAGCCCGTTGCCGCCGACCAGCTCGTGCTCACCGAGATGCTGCGGCAGGTACGAATACTTGACGGGTCCGAACAGCGTCGAGTGCATCCCCATCATGAACGTGCACAGATAGAGCAGCGTCGCGCTGTGCGTGACGAAGCCGGCCGCGCCGACCAGCATCAGCACGATCTCGAAGGTCTTCACGAAGCGCGTGAGGGTCGCCTTGTCGTATTTGTCGGCGATCTGGCCGGACGTCGCCGAGAACAGCACGAACGGCAGGATGAAGATCGCGGAAATCAGGAATGCGGCCGTCTTCGCATCGACGCCGGAGAACCGCGCGGTGTGATATGTGACGAGCGACGTGAACCCGATCTTGAAGACGTTGTCGTTCAGCGCGCCGAGGAACTGGGTCGTGAAGAACGGCGCGAAGCGGCGCTCGCGCAGCAGGTCGAACTGCGATGCGTGGGCGCGCCGTTCGTCGCGCCGCCCCGAAGTGGCTTGCGTGTGATCGCTCATGCGGAATGCGCGCGCGTCGTCTGGGCGATGCTGCGCGGGCCTCGTGTTGTCGTTGAAAAAACGGCGGCGCAGGACATGCCTGCGCCGCCGCGTGCCGGATGGCGGCGCCCATGCATCGACGTGCCGGGCGCGACGCGATTCACGGTTTGTGCGCTTCGGCTTCCGATTCCGGCCAGTCGCGGATGTACGCCTTCAGCATCCGGTTCTCGAAGCTCTGCGCCTCGACGACCGTCTTCGCGACGTCGTAGAACGAAATGACGCCCATCAGCACCTTCTTGTCGAGCACCGGCATGTAGCGTGCGTGACGCTCGAGCATCATCCGGCGCACTTCGTTGACGTCCGTTTCCGGCGTGCAGGTGAGCGGCTCGTCCATCACCTTGCGCACCTGCACGTCGCCGATCGCGCCGCCGTTCACGTGCAGGCGCAGGATGATCTCGCGAAACGTCAGCATGCCGACGAGATCGCCGTACTCCATCACGACGAGCGAACCGATGTCGTGTTCGGCCATCGTATCAACCGCTTCGCGCAGCGGCTTATCGGGCGTCACCGTAAACAGCGTGTTGCCCTTCACTTTCAGAATATCGCTGACGCGCATCGTAGTCCCCTCATGCTTGAATGCAAAATCTCTTTCGATCCTATCGGAAAGCCTGTCAAAAGGAAAGCACGGGCCGGCGCGGCGGCCCGCCGCCGCTTGCGGACGCCGGCCGCCGGCCGCACAATGGCCGCATGAACAGCGGCCCGAGGAGACGGCCATGGCGCATACGCATACGGAGCAATTCGCCAGCTTCGCTGATTTCTACCCGTATTACCTGAACGAGCACCAGAATCTCACGTCGCGGCGGCTGCACTTCATCGGCTCGCTCGGCGTGATCGGCTGCGTGGCGATGGCGGTCGCGACCGGCTACTGGCTGTGGCTGCCGGCCGCGGTCGTCTGCGGCTACGGGTTCGCGTGGGTCGGGCACTTCTTCTTCGAGAAGAACCGCCCGGCCACGTTCCGGCACCCGATCTACAGCCTGATGGGCGACTGGGTGATGTTCAAGGACATCTGCACCGGCAAGATCCCGCTGTAGCCGCCGGGCCCGCCTTCAGGCAGGCCGCGGCGGTCGCGCGTGCGGATCGGCCACGCCCGGCGCCGGGCCGGCGCTGCCGGCCGGGTGCGCGCCCGCCAGCCGGTGCGCGGCGATCAGCGACGCGAGCGTCACGTCGAACCGGTCGTTCGACAGCACGTCGAGCAGCGCGGCCCCGTCGACGTGGCTGCGGCGTCGCTGGAGTTGGTAGGTCAGCTCGGTGCGATCGATCACCAGCACGTCGAACAACTGCGCGAGCGTCAACTGCTCCGGATTCGCGAGCAGGATGTAGCGCGGCGTGCTCTCGCCGCCGCCGTCGAGCCGCGCGACCCATTCGCGCTCCTCCATCGTCGTCAGCAGCCGCTGCGCGGTTTCCATGTCGCAGCGCAGCATCGTCGCGAGCCGCATCGCCGTGTAGCCGCGCTTGCCGGCCGCGCGCGCTTCGGCCAGCCGCGCGAGCAGCTCCAGCGCGTCGAGCAGGTCGCTGCCCGGATAGTGGATGCGGTGGAATTGCCCGACGCGAATCGCCGGCAGCGCCGACGCCACCATCGCGCCGAGCAGCGCGATGAACCAGCTCAAATACACCCACAGCAGGAACACCGGCAGCGCCGCGAACGCGCCGTACACGGCCGTATAGGTCGGAATACGCCGCACGTAGTAGCCGAAGCCGCGCTTCGCGAGTTCGAACGCGATGGCCGCGAACAGCCCGCCGATCACCGCGTCGCGCCATGCGACCGCGCAGTTCGGCAGGTACACGTACAGCAGCGTGAACGCGAGCACCGTCAACGGCAGCGACGCGAGCGCGAGCAGCCACTCGACGATCGACGTGGACGGCCCCGCGCCGGTGAACGCGAGCGACTGCGTGAACAGGTACGACGAGATCGACAGGCTCACGCCGAACAGCAAGGGCCCGAGCGTGATCAGCGCCCAGTACGCGAGCACGCGCTGCGCGAACGGCCGCGGCTTGCGCACGCGCCAGATCAGGTTGAACGCCGATTCGATCGTCATCATCGTCATCACCGACGTGACGACGAGCACGATCAGGCCGGCCGTCGTCAGCCCCTTGGCCTTCGACGCGAACTGGTTCAGGTACTTGAAGATCTGGATGTTGAACTGCGCGGGCATCAGGTGATCCGCGAGGAAGCCCTGCAGCGAGATCTGGAACGACGCGAACATCGGGAACGCGGTGAACAGTGCGAACGCGACCGTCACGAGCGGCACGATGGCCAGCATCGTCGTGAAGGTCAGGCTGCCCGCCACCTGCGGGATCCGGTCCTCGGCGCTGCGCCGGGCCGCGAACTGCGCGAGGCGCTTGATGGTGTCGAGATCGACGCTCAACTTCGGCAAACGGCTTCTCCTTCTTGATGCTGCGCGCGTCACGGCGCGCCGCCGCCGCGCTGCGCGACGGCTTCAGCCCCTATAATAGCCGCTCGATTCCAGCAGGGGCCGACTGCACCGGGCACGCGCGCGGCCGCACGCGGCTCCGTCGCCCATGAAAGACATCCTCGTCCTCTATTACAGCCGTCACGGCGCCACGCGCGATCTCGCGCTCGCGATCGCGAACGGCATCGACAGCGTGCCGGGCATGCAGGCCCGCATCCGCACCGTGCCGCCCGTGTCGGCCGTCTGCGAAGCCACCGCCCCCGACATCCCGGCCGACGGCCCGCCGTACGCGGAACTGCGCGACCTCGAGGAATGCGCGGGCCTCGCGCTCGGTTCGCCGACCCGCTTCGGCAACATGGCCGCCGCGCTCAAGTATTTCCTCGACGGCACCACGCCGCAATGGCTGTCGGGCGCGCTGACCGGCAAGCCGGCGAGCGTGTTTACGTCCACCGGCAGCCTGCACGGCGGCCAGGAATCGACGCTGCTGTCGATGATGCTGCCGCTGCTGCATCACGGGATGATGATCGTCGGGATCCCGTACACCGAATCCGCCCTCAGCACGACGCGCACCGGCGGCACCCCGTACGGCGCATCGCACGTCGCGCAGCACGACCGCGCGGCGTCGGGCGGGCTGTCGGCGGACGAGAAGGCGCTCGCGGCCGCGCTCGGCGTACGGCTCGCGCGCGCCGCCGCGGCGCTCGCCAGCGCCCGGTCCGCCGAGGCGGCATGAACGCTCCCGCCCGCCCCGCCGTCGCGGCCCGGCCGCGCTACGCGCTGGCCGCCGCCGCATGTCTCGTCGCACTGATCGCCCTGTCGCTCGCGTGGGAGCTGTGGCTCGCGCCGCTGCGCCCCGGCGGCTCCGCGCTGATGCTCAAGGCCGTGCCGCTCGCACTCGCGCTGCCCGGCGTCTGGCGGCGTAACATCTATACGATGCAATGGGCGAGCATGCTGGTCCTCGTCTATCTTGCCGAAGGCATCGTGCGCGGCATGTCCGATCGCGGGCTGTCCGCGACGCTCGGCTGGTGCGAGACCGCGCTCGCCGTCGGCTTCTTCGTGGCGGCGCTGGCTTACGTCGCGCCGTTCAAGCGCGCGGCGAAAAAACCGCGCGCCACGTCCTGACCCTTACGCGACAAGGTGATGATGTCCTCCGAAGCTTTCGTTTCCGCGTGCCGCGACGCGATCGGCGCCGACCACGTGCTGACCGATCCGCACGATACCGAACCGTTCCTGACCGACTGGCGCCGCCGCTACAAGGGCGCCGCATGCGCGGTGCTGAAGCCCGCGAACACGGTGGAAGTCGCCGCGCTCGTGAAGCTCGCCAACGCGCACGGCGTCGCGCTCGTGCCGCAGGGCGGCAACACGGGCCTCGCGGGCGGCGCGACGCCCGATGCGAGCGGCAGCCAGGCCGTGCTGAGCGTCGCGCGCCTGAACCGCGTGCGTGCGCTCGATCCGCACAACAACACGATCACCGTCGAAGCCGGCGTGATCCTCGCCGACGTGCAGGCGCGCGCCCGCGAAGGCGGCCGGCTGTTCGCGCTGAGCCTCGCGGCGGAAGGCAGTTGCACGATCGGCGGCAACCTGTCCACCAACGCAGGCGGCACCGCGGTGCTGCGCTACGGCAACGCGCGCGAGCTGTGCCTCGGCCTCGAGGTCGTGACGCCGCAGGGCGAGATCTGGGACGGGCTGCGCGGACTGCGCAAGGACAACACCGGCTACGACCTGCGCGACCTGTTCATCGGCGCCGAAGGCACGCTCGGGATCATCACGGCAGCCGTGATGAAGCTGCATCCGCTGCCGGCCGCGCAGGTCACGGCGCTGGCCGCGCTCGAGTCGCCGCACGCGGCGCTCGATTTCCTCGCGCTCGCGCAGCGCGCGGCCGGGCCTTTGTTGACCGGCTTCGAGCTGATGTCGGATTTCTGCATGCAGCTGGTCGGCAAGCACTATCCGCAACTGCGCTACCCGTTCGCGCAGACGCACGCGCAAACGGTGCTGCTGGAGCTGTCCGACAACGAAAGCGAAGCGCATGCGCGCGCACTCTTCGAGAAACTGATGGAAGAAGCGTTCGAGGCCGGGCTCGTGGTCGACGCGGTGGTCGCGGAGAATCTCGCGCAGTCGCGTGCGTTCTGGGACCTGCGCGAGCACATCCCGCTCGCGCAGGCCGACGAAGGGCTCAACATCAAGCACGACATCGCGGTGCCGATCTCGTCGATCGCACGCTTCATCGACGAGACCGACGCGGCGATCCAGCAAGCCGCGCCGGGCGCGCGCATGGTCACGTTCGGCCACCTCGGCGACGGCAACCTGCACTACAACGTGCAGATGCCCGAAGGCGGCGATGCGAAGGCGTTCCTCGCCGCGTTCCAGGCGCCGATCAACCGGATCGTCTACGACAACGTGCACCGCCACCACGGCACGATCAGCGCGGAGCACGGCATCGGCCAGTTGAAGATCGACGACGCGCAACGCTACAAGTCGCCGGTCGAAACGACGCTGATGCGCACGCTGAAGACCGCGCTCGACCCGCGCGGCCTGATGAATCCCGGCAAGGTCCTGCGCTGAAGCCGCCCACTCCGGAGCCAAGCCCGTGAAAATCCGCGTCCTGTCCGACCTGCACCTCGAAAGCAACCTGCCCGACGCGATCCCGCACGCCGATGCGGATCTCGTCGTGCTGGCCGGCGACATCCACAACCACGCGGAAGGCCTGCGCTGGGCCGCCGAGACGTTCGACCCGGCGGTGCCGGTGATCTACGTGCCGGGCAACCACGAGTACTACGACGGGGAATTCGGCGCGCTGGAGACGGCGATGCGCGACGCGGCGCATACGCTCGACAACGTGCATTACCTGAACAACGGCGTCTACGTCGATCCCGCCCAGCGCTTCCGCGTGCTGGGCACGACGCTCTGGAGCGATTTTTCGCTGTTCGGCCGGGACGAAGCCGACATGGCCGCCGCGATCGACGCCGCGCTGCGCGTGATGCTCGATTTCAAGGGATTGATCCAGGTGACCTGGCCGCACGATGCGGCGCTGCATGCGGCAGCGGGCGAGCCGGAACGGGATTTCGCGCCGGCCGACGCGATCGCGCTGCACCGGCACGGCCGTGCATGGCTGGAAACGCAGCTGGCGGCGCCGTTCGCGGGCAAGACGATCGTCGTCACCCATCATGCGCCGCACCGGCGCTCGCTGGCGGAACGCTATGCGGACGATCTGGCTTCGGCGGGATTCGTGACGGACATGGCGGAACTGGTACGGCCGCCGGTGGATCTGTGGCTGCACGGCCACACGCATACGTCATTCGACTACGTTGCGGACGGCGGCACGCGCGTGGTGTGCAATCCGCGCGGCTACATTCATCGCCGCACCGGCGAACGGGAAAACCCCGCGTTCGCGTGGGACAAGGTCGTCGAGCTCGGCTGAGCGCCGGCCCGGGCGGCCGCGTTGCGCGGCCTTGCCCGTCCGAAACGTGACGGCGGGATCAGCGGCCGGGGCGGCGCGGCTCGCGCACGCGGACCGGCACCGGCTTCATCTGCGCCTTCGCCTTCATCGCACGCAGCAGGTCGCGGGTCGCCGCCGCGGCGGCAGCCGCGCCTAGCAGGACGCCAAGGCCGATCATCAGGTGCGTATCCATCGCTACTCCGGTGTGGTGTATCTCGTTAATTCCAACAGTATCAAACTGTCTGACACACGTTCGTAAAAAAATGTTGCGTGAAGGACAAATCTCGTCAGATTGCGGTCGACCGCGCTGTCATGTCGCACGCGTGTACTGCTCGAGCGCCGCTTCGTCCGCTTCGAGCGTGAGCGGCAGCTCTTCGCGCAGGAAATCGACCCAGGTGCGGATTTTCGCGTCGAGGTACTGGCGCGACGGATACAGCGCGTAGATGTTCATCACGTGCGACCGGTACTCGGGCATCACGCGCACGATGTGCCCGCTACGCAGCCAGCCGATCGCCGAATAGAGCGGCAGCCCGCCGACGCCCATCCCCTCCCGCACGGCCACCGCGAGCGCCTCGGCGACGTTCACGCGAAACGGCGGCGCCGTGATCGGCACGACCTCGTCGCCGTTCGGCCCCGCCAGCGCCCATTCGTCGAAGTGAAAGCCCGGCGCGACCATCCCCAGGCACACGTGCTGTGCGAGATCGGCCGGCCGCTGCGGCACGCCGTGCGACTCGACGTAGCCCGGCGATGCGCAGACGACGCTGTAGCTCTCGCCGAGCCGCTGCGACACGAGCCCCGAATCGGGCAGGTCGCGGCCGACGACGATCGCGACGTCGTACCCCTCGTCGAGCAGGTCGGGCATCCGCTGCGCGAGCGTCAGCTCGACGTGCACGTCCGGATAGCGCTCGCGGTAGCGCGCGATGGCCGGCACCAGATAGTGCTGGCCGAGGCTCGTGAAGCAATGGACCTTCAGCTTGCCGGACGGGCGCGCGTGCGCGTCGCCCGCCTCGGCTTCGGCCTGGTCGACGTAAGCGAGGATCTGTTCGCAGCGCTGCAGATAACGCTCGCCGGCCTCGGTCAGCGCGATCCGGCGCGTCGTGCGGTTCAGGAGACGCGTGCGCAGGTGGGCCTCGAGATCCGAGACCGCGCGCGACGCGTAGGCGGTGGTCGAATTCATCTGCTGGGCGGCCGCGGTAAAGCTGCCCGCGTCGACCACGCGGACGAATACCCGCATGTTTTGTAACGTATCCATCCCATTACCCGTGTGAATCCGGAGGGATTGTTGCACAGGGTCCAACAAATATTATCTCAGGATTCGTAAAAATGACTTGCACCGTTGTCCATTTATTCAGGAATCACTGAAAAATATAATCGCCTCCGACTCATCTATATCCGAAAGGGAGAAAATCGTGCAGTCTCCGGCGACAAAAGGGACGCTCGCACTGGCGGTTCTTGCAGTCTCATTAATAATGGCCGGTTGCGCGAGCATGGGCGACAACAAACCCCAGTCCACTCGCATCGAAGCGAACGCACTCGACGCCGGCGCGGCCATCCGCGCCGCCGACCGCGACGCGGGCTGGCCCGCCGCCGACTGGTGGCGCGCGTACCGCGATCCGCAGCTCGATGCGTGGATTGCCGCAGCCCAGGCCGGCAACCCGACCCTCGCGGCCGCCGAGGCCCGCGTGCGCGAAGCGCAGGCAATGGCGCGCGTCGCCCGTTCGGCCGAACTGCCGCAGATCAACGGCAACCTGTCGCTGATGCGCCAGCACTGGCCGGACAACGTGTACTACGGCCCGGGCCCGCTCGCGAACGCCGACACCTGGAACAATACCGGCTCGCTCGGCCTGTCGTACCACCTCGATCTGTGGGGCAAGGACAAGAACGCGACCGAGCGGGCGCTCGACACCGCGCATGCGACCGCCGCCGACGCACGGGCGGCGAAGCTCGAACTCGAAGTCAACGTCGTGCGCGCGTATGTCGGCATGTCGATGAACTACGCGCTGCTGGATCTCGCGCACGAGACGTTCGAACGCCAGCGCTCGCTCGCGGATCTCGCGCGCAAGCGGCTGCAGGCCGGCCTCGGCACGCAGCTCGACGTGAGCCAGGCGGAATCGACGCTGCCCGACTACGAGCGCCAGATCGACAGCTATGAAGAAGCGATCCAGCTCGCGCGCCATCAGCTCGCCGCATTGGCCGGCAAGGGCCCGGGCGCCGGCGACGCGATCAAGCGGCCGCAGCTTGCGCTCGACGCGCCGGCCGGCCTGCCGTCGGCGATGCCGGCCGACCTGCTCGGCCGCCGCCCCGACGTCGTCGCGGCGCGCTGGACGGTCGACGCGCAGGCACGCGGCATCGACGTCGCGAAGGCGTCGTTCTATCCGAACATCGACCTGCTCGCGACGGTCGGCGGCTTCGGCGTGACCGCGCCGTTCACCGACTTCCTGCGCGCGATGAACGGCGGCTGGACGGCCGGCCCCGCGCTGTCGCTGCCGATCTTCGAAGGCGGCCGGCTGCGTGCGCAGTTGGGCGCCGCGAATGCCGGCTACGACCAGGCGGTCGAGCGCTACAACCAGACGATCGTCGGCGCGCTCAAGGACATCGCCGACCAGGTCGTGCGGATCCGCTCGCTCGATACGCAGAAGAAGGACGCCGCGCGCTCGGTGGCGGCCAACAATCGCAGCTATCAACTGTCGCGCGAAGGCTTCCGCCGCGGGCTGACCGATTACGTGAACGTGCTGGTCGCGCAACAGCAACTGCTGCGCGCGCAGGAGACGGCCGCCCGCATCGATGCGGAACGCCTCGCCGCGCATGCACAGTTGATGGCGGCGCTCGGGGGTGGGGTCGAGACGGGCAGCGACGTGCCGAAGGACGAAGCCGCCGCCGCGGTTGCCGTGCCGGGCACGAAGTCCGCGGCAGCGGTCGCCCGGCCCGCGGAAGTCGCCACCACCGGCGCGTCCGGCGTGCCGGCCGCACGGTAACGCGGAGCGTCGCCATGTCTGCCTCCTCCCCCGCTTCCACGCCCGCCGGCGGTCCGTTCGCGGCCTGGTATGCCGCGTTCGGCGACTGGGCCCGCACCGACGGCGCCGCGTGGCTCTACCTGTTCAAGGCGCTGCTCGCCGCGTTCATCGCGACCGGCGTGTCGATGCGGCTCGACCTGCCCGCGCCGAAAACGGCGATGACGACCGTGTTCATCGTGATGCAGCCGCAAAGCGGCGCGGTGCTCGCAAAAAGCTTCTACCGCGTCGCCGGCACGATCTTCGGGCTGATCGCGACGCTCACGTTCGTCGGGCTGTTCCCGCAGCAGCCGCAGCTGTTCCTGCTGGCGGTCGCGCTGTGGGTCGCCCTGTGCACGGCCGGCGCCGCGCGCAACCGCAACTTCCGCAGCTACGGCTTCCTGCTGGCCGGCTACACGACCGCGCTGATCGGGCTGCCCGCGTCGCAGCACCCGGACGGCGCGTTCATGAGCGCGATGACGCGCGTGGCCGAAATCATGGTCGGGATCGTGTCGGCCGGCGTGGTCAGCGCGCTCGTGTTTCCGCAGACCACCGGCGAGCAGATGCGCACGACGGTGCGCAAGCGCTTCGGCAGCTTCGTCGACTACGTCGCGGCGGCGCTGTCGGGCCAGCTCGACCGCGCGCATATCGAAACCATCCATACGCGTTTCGTCGCCGACGTGGTCGGGTTCGAGGCCGCGCGCAGCATGGCCGTGTTCGAGGATCCGGACACGCGGATGCGCAGCGGCCGCCTTGCGCGGCTGAACAGCGAGTTCATGAGCGCGTCGAGCCGGTTTCATGCGCTGCACCAGTTGATGAACCGGCTGCATGCGGCCGGCGCGCAGGCCGCGATCGACGCGATCGAACCGTACTTTCGCGAGATCGCGCCGCTGCTGCTGACCCCTGCCGGCGAACCGGTGCGCACGTCGGCCGACGCGGGCCATGCGGCCGCGCAACTGCTCGCGTGGCGCGACGCGCTGCCACGCCGCATCCGCGCGACCCGCGCCGCGCTCGAAACGCAGCCGGACTTTCCGCTGCTCGACTTCGATACCGCCGCCGAACTGCTGTACCGCTTCATCACCGACCTGCACGAGTACGCGGCCACCTACGCGTCGCTGTCGAGCGCGACGCACGAACGCGAACGCTGGATCGAGCGCTACGAGCCGCGCACCAACGCGACGGCGATGGTGATCGCGGCGATCCGCACGGCAACCGTGATCCTCGTGCTCGGCTGGTTCTGGATCGAGACCGCGTGGCCGAGCGGCGTGACGCTCACGCTGACCGCGGCGGCCACCTGCGCGCTCGCGTCGTCGACGCCGCGCCCGACCGCGATGTCCGCGCAGATGGGCATGGGCACGGCGCTCGCCGTCTGCACCGGCTTCCTGCTGACGTTCGGGATCTACCCGCACATCGACGGCTTTCCGCTGCTGTGCGTCGCGCTCGCGCCGCTGCTCGCGATCGGCATCTTCATGACGCTGAAGCCGAAGCTCGCCGGCTACGGGATGGGCTACCTGATCTTCTTCAGCTTCCTCGCCGGCCCGGACAACATCACGCACTACGACCCGACCGGCTTCATGAACGATTCGCTCGCGCTCGTGCTGTCGATGCTGGCGTCGGCGATCGCGTTCGCGGTGCTGTTCCCGCCGACCGCGCCGTGGCTCAAGAAGCGGCTGTTCGCGGACCTGCGCCACCAGGCCGTCGCGGCCGGCCACGCGCGGCTCGCGGGCCTGCGCACGCGCTTCGAAAGCGGCGCGCGCGACCTGATGTACCAGGCGCACACGCTGTCGGCCGACCAGCCCGACGTGCAGCGCGACGCGCTGCGCTGGATGTTCGCGGTGCTCGAAACCGGCAACGCGACGATCGACCTGCGTCACGAGCTCGCGATGCTGCCGTCCGACCCGCGCTATGCGCCCGCGATGCCGTGGCGGCGCGCGATCGAGACGATGCGCAGCGCACTGTCGGCGCTGTTCACCCGGCCGAGCGCCGCGCGTTTCGACGCGACGCTCGCCGCGACCAATGCGGCGATCGACGCGACCCGGCAAACGCTGGATGCGTTCGAGCCGTCGCGCGAAGAGCGCCACCGGCTGCAGCGCATCCTGAGCCACCTGCATTTCGTGCGGACCGCGCTGCTCGACCCGGAATCGCCGCTCGAGCCGCTCAACCGCAACCGCCCCGTGCGTCCCCAACCAGGAGCCTCGTCATGATGCCGCGTGAAATCGCCATTCTCGATGCCTACATGCCCACGGTGGTGCTGATGTTCGTCCTCGGCGCGATCGCGACCTGGGCTGTCGACCGCCTGCTCGCCTATACGGGCCTCTACCGTCTCGTCTGGCACCCGTCGCTGTTCCGGGCCTGCCTTCTCGTCTGCATTTGCGGCGGACTGAGTCTTGCCGTTTACCGTTGATTCCGAACCATCATGATTCTCAGAAAACTCTTCGGCTTCGTCGCGACCGCCGTCATCCTTCTCGTCGCGATCCTGATCGGGCGCTCGCTGTGGGTGCACTACATGGACGATCCGTGGACACGCGACGGGCGCGTGCGCGCTGAGATCGTCAACGTCGCGCCGGACGTGTCGGGCGCGATCGTCGAGCTGCCCGTGCATGACAACCAGCTCGTGAAGAAGGGCGACCTGATCATGCAGATCGATCCGTCGCATTACCAGATCGCGGTCGAGCAGGCGCAGGCGGCGGTGGCCGCCCGTCGCGCGGAACTGCAGATGCGCCGTGACGACGCGGCCCGCCGCGCGGACCTCGATGCGCTCGTCGTGTCGAAGGAAAACCGCGAGAATGCGGCGCACAGCGCGTCGAGCGCCGACGCGCAGTATCAGCAGGCCATCGCCGCGCTCGACGCCGCGAAGCTGAACCTCGCACGCACGCGCGTCGTCGCGCCGGTCGACGGCTACATCACGAACCTGCAGACCTTCAAGGGCAACTACGCGGTGGCCGGCCAGGCGAAGCTCGCGATCGTCGACAGCCACTCGTTCTGGGTCTACGGCTACTTCGAGGAAACCAAGCTGCCGCGCGTGAAGATCGGCGCACCGGCCGAAATGCGGCTGATGAGCGGCGGCGTGATGAAGGGCCACGTCGAGAGCATCTCGCGCGGCATCTACGATCGCGACAACCCGCAAAGCCGCGACCTCGTCGCGGACGTGAACCCGACCTTCAACTGGGTGCGCCTCGCGCAGCGCGTGCCGGTGCGCATCAAGATCGACGAAGTGCCGGCCGACGTGGTGCTGTCGGCGGGCACGACCTGCACGGTCATCATCGACCCCGACAAGCAGAAGAAGTCGTAAGCGCCGGCGCGCGCCGCGCGCTCAGGCGGCGATGCGGAAGCGCCCGACCAGCGCCTTCAATGCCTGCGCCTGCTCGTCGAGCGCGTTCGCGGCGGCCGCCGCCTGTTCGACGAGCGCCGCGTTCTGCTGGGTGCCGGCATCCATCTGCGTGACCGCGCGGCCGATCTCGTCGATCCCCGCGCTCTGCTCGTCCGACGCCGCCGAAATCTCGCCGATGATGTCGGTCACGCGCTTCACCGCGCGTACCACGTCGCCCATCGTACGGCCCGCGTCGTGCGCGAGCGCCGCGCCGTTCGCCACGCGCTCGACCGACGCGCCGATCAGTTCCCGAATCTCCTTGGCCGCGGTCGCCGAGCGCTGCGCGAGCAATCGCACCTCGCCGGCGACCACCGAGAAGCCGCGCCCCTGCTCGCCGGCACGCGCGGCCTCGACCGCCGCGTTCAACGCGAGAATGTTGGTCTGGAACGCGATCCCCTCGATCGTGCCGATGATGTCGCGAATGTTCTTCGCGCTGTCGTCGATCTCGCTCATCGTCGCGACCACGCGCCCGACAACTTCCCCGCCCGTCTCCGCGACCGCCGACGCATTGGCCGCGAGCGTGCTCGCCTGCCGCGCGTTCTCGGCGTTCTGCCGCACGGTCGACGTGAGCTGCTCCATGCTGGCCGCGGTGCGTTCGAGCGCGACGGCCTGCTGCTCGGTGCGCCGCGACAGGTCGAGGTTGCCGGTCGAGATCTCGCCGGACGCGGCCGCGATGGCCTCGGCGCTCACCGCGATCTCGCCCACGGTTGCCGCGAGCCCCGTCTGCATCTCGGCCAGCGCGCGCACCATGCTGTCGCGGTCGTGGCGAGCGAGCGTGATCGGCCGCGTCAGGTCGCCGCGCGCGATGTCCGCGGCAATCTCCTTCGCGAGCGCGGGCTCGCCGCCGAGCTGCGACGCGAGGCGTCGCACGACGCGCTCGGCGATCGCGACGGCCAGCACGATCAGCGCGGCCGTCATCGCCGCGATCATCGCGAACGACGACGAAAAAATGGTCGCGGACGCATCGAGCGTCGCCTTCGACTTCTCGCCGCGCGTCTTCACGAGTTCGGCGACGAGTTTTTCGAGCTTGCCGGTTTCGACCAGCAGCGACACGTCCTGCGTGCCGACCTGCCAGTTCATCTGCGACAGGTCGAGCGGCTGCGCGCGCACCAGCGTGACGAAATCGCGCAGATGCGTGCTCCACGTGCCGACCGCCGTCGAGAAGGCGTGCAGCCGCGCCGAATCGCCGGCATCGGCCGGATCGGCATAGCGCTGCAGCGTGCCGAGCGCCTGGCCGATCGACGCAAGCCCCGCGCTCACGTCGGCGCCGAGTTCGTCGCGCTCCTTCGCGGTGGTCGCGGTCAGCAGCATCTTCTGCGCGCGGCTCGCCCGCAGCACTTCGGCGCGGACTTCCTCGGCCGCCCGGCTCGCGACGTGCCCCTGCTCGTAGACCGACGCGATCGACGCGTTCAGCCGGCTGATCTGCCATAGCGAAAACACGCCGATCGCGAGCGTGCCGGCCAGCAGGATCGCGAATGCGGCGCGCAACGTCGCCTTGACGGTACACGGCCGACGCGTGCGACGCGCCGCGCGCGCACGCCGAGCGGCGCGACCGGCGGCAACGTCGGGTGCGGCGGCGGCCGCACCCGGCTGTGGATGCAAAGATGCTGCTTTCATCGATCTATCCCCGTATTGATCACGCTGCCGGAAAGGTCGGTCCGGCGTTCCCGCGACGGCTGGCCATGCCGCGCGTCCTGCGCCCTGTCCGGCGGGTAGCCGGCGTCGGACGCGGCGCGCCTGTTGTCATTGGGTCGTTCTACGGCCGCCACCGCCGTTTCTTGAGTCCGGTAAACCACCACCCGGCCCCGGCGCGGCCGCCGCCGAAGCGGCCGACGCGCCGCCAGCGTTATACCTGTCCAAAAAAGCCCGCACCGGCCGATCCGTCACACGAATGTCCGATTCGCGATAAAACTTGGCCTGACATTCTCGATACGCCACATTACACTTCTTTGACGCATCAACGAATCGACAACGCGCCGATCCCCAGCAGAGCGCGCCAGCCACCTCAACTCGTTCAGCTCACATGGAAACCAGCCTCGACTCCGGCTCCGCCGGCGCAGCCGCCGCCCAGCCGTCCGCCCCGCCCGTTGCCCGCACCGTCTACCCGGTGCTCGGCGCGATCAGCTTTTCGCACATGCTCAACGACATGATCCAGTCGTTGATCCTCGCGATCTACCCGATGCTCAAGAGCCAGTTCGCGCTGTCGTTCGCGCAGATCGGCCTGATCACGCTCACCTACCAGATCACCGCGTCGCTGCTGCAGCCGCTGGTCGGCCTCTATACCGACAAGCGTCCGAAGCCGTATTCGCTGCCGGTCGGCATGGGCTTCACGCTCGCCGGGCTGCTGCTGATGTCGGTGGCGTCCAATTTCCCGATGCTGCTGGTGGCCGCCGCGCTCGTCGGCTGCGGCTCGTCGGTGTTCCATCCCGAATCGTCGCGGGTCGCGCGGATGGCGTCGGGCGGCCAGCACGGGCTCGCGCAGTCGGTGTTCCAGGTGGGCGGCAATGCCGGCTCCGCGCTCGGGCCGCTGCTCGCCGCGCTCGTGATCATTCCGCACGGCCAGCACAGCATCGCGTGGTTCTCGGCGGCCGCGCTCGTCGCGATGATCGTGCTCACGCAGATCGGCCACTGGTACAAGAAGCATCCGTCGATGAAGAAGAAGGCCGTGGCGGCCGGCCACCCGACGCTGTCGCGCGGCCGCGTGATGGGCGCGATCGGCGTGCTGGTGCTGCTCGTGT
Source organism: Burkholderia cenocepacia (assembly GCF_900446215.1). Taxonomy (GTDB): domain Bacteria; phylum Pseudomonadota; class Gammaproteobacteria; order Burkholderiales; family Burkholderiaceae; genus Burkholderia; species Burkholderia cenocepacia. Next base: position 244,356 of record NZ_UAQZ01000014.1, read on the forward strand.
TCTCGAAATACTTCTACCTCGCGAGCATCAACAGCTATTTCACGTTCTACCTGATCGACAAGTTCCACCTGTCGGTGCAGGCCGCGCAGATCCACCTGTTCGTGTTCCTCGCGGCGGTGGCGGCCGGCACGCTGATCGGCGGCCCCGTCGGCGACCGGATCGGCCGCAAGTACGTGATCTGGGTGTCGATCTTGGGCGTCGCGCCGTTCACGATGCTGCTGCCGTACGCGAACCTGTTCTGGACGAGCGTGCTGACCGTGATCATCGGCGTCGTGCTGGCGTCGGCGTTCGCCGCGATCCTCGTCTACGCGACGGAGCTGATGCCCGGCAAGGTGGGGATGGTCGCGGGCCTGTTCTTCGGCTTCGCGTTCGGCCTGGGCGGCGTCGGCGCGGCGGTGCTCGGCCAGCTCGCCGACGCGACCAGCATCCCGTTCGTGTACAAGGTGTGCTCGTTCCTGCCGCTGATCGGCGTGCTGACGGTGTTCCTGCCGAACCTCGAAAGCAGCGGGCGCAAGAAGGCGTGACGAACGACCAGCCGCGGCGTGCACGCCGCGGCTGGTCGAACGGTACGAACGGAAAATTCGACGGCGGCTTCAGGCCGCCGTCGTCGCATGCAGCGTCAGGAAACGCTTGAGGATGCCGGACGAATAGCTGCTCGCGATCGCCGACAGGAAGTGCGAGAACGACTGCGTCGCGTGATCGTCGGCCGTATCGGAGATCGTGCGCACGAGCGCGAACGGCACGTCGTGTTCCGCGCACACCTGCGCGATCGCCGCGCCTTCCATTTCGACCGCGAGCGCATCCGGCAGCGCGTCGCGCAGCGCGACGACTTCGCGCTCGCTCGACACGAAGCGGTCGCCACTGATGACGAGCCCCGCGTGCAGCGCCGCACCGGCGAGCCCGAAGCGCTCGGCGAACTGCGCGCCCTCCTCCTCGACGAACAGCGTGCACGCGGCCCGCAAGCGGGCCGTCAGCGCCGCGTCGGTCGCGAAACGCGTGATGCCGAGCAGCGGCACCTCGTAACGCGGAAAGAGCGGCGACGCATCGAGATCGTGCTGCAGCAGCGTATCGGCCACGACGACGTCGCCCACCCGCACCGTGCGCGACACACCGCCCGCGACGCCGGTGAACACCACGCCCGACACGCCGAACACATGGATCAGCGCGCTGACCGTCGCGGCGGCCGCGACCTTGCCGACCCGCGCGAGCGTGACGACGCAGGCCGCGCCGTGCACGGTGCCGACGTGATAATCGCGGCGGCCGAGCGTGACCGTCTTCATCGCGCCGTCGGCGCGCATCGCGGCGATCAGGTCGCCGAGCTCCTCGGGCAGCGCGGCCAGGATGCCGAGCGGACGCGCGGCGGGCGTCACGATCATGTCGACGTCCATCATTCCACCGCCTGCAGTTTCGCGACCGCCAGCGCGAGCCATTTCTCGCCGTGGCGCTTGAACTTCACCTGCGCCTTCGCATCGGTGCCGTTGCCTTCGAGTGCGGTGACCGTGCCTTCGCCGAACTTGGTATGGAACACCTGCTGGCCGACCCGGAAGCCGGCGTCGGCCGCGCGCTGCTTGTCCGCGAACGCGGGCAGCGGCGCGGACACGGCCGCGTCGACGATCTGCTCGCGACTGCCGCCGCCCGGCCGCGCGAACCAGTCGCGCCCGTACCCGGCGTTGTCCGAACGTCCGCCCCAGCGCGAGCCGGCCTCGACCTTCGGCGTGAGCCACTTCAACACGTGCTCGGGCAACTCGTCGAAGAAGCGCGAGCGCACGTTGTAGCGGGTCTGGCCGTGCAGCATCCGGCTTTGCGCGAACGACAGGTAGAGCCGCTCCTTCGCGCGCGTGATCGCGACGTACATCAGCCGGCGCTCTTCCTCGAGGCCGTCCGATTCGAGCACGCTGTTCTCGTGCGGGAACAACCCTTCCTCGAGCCCCGTGATGAACACGGCCGAGAACTCGAGCCCCTTCGCCGCGTGCACCGTCATCAGCTGCACGGCGTCCTGGCCGGCCTGCGCCTGGTTGTCGCCGGCCTCCAGCGACGCATGCGACAGGAAGCCGGCGAGCGGCGTCATCGTGTCGGGGTTCTGTGCAGGGTCGGCGGGCGAGGCGGGATCGAGCACGTCGACCGCCGGATCGTCCGTCGCGGTACCGAGTTCGGGCGCCGCGATCGCCCCCGCGCGCAGCGGGATCGAACGGGCCGGCGTGTCGAGCCCGTAACCTTCCTCGGCGATGAACGCGGTGGCCGCGTTCACGAGTTCCTGCAAGTTCTCGAGGCGATCCTGCCCTTCGCGCTCGCCCTGGTAGAAATCGGCGAGACCGCTCGCGCGTACGATGTGCTCGACGGTGTCGGGCAGGTTCATGTGCTGCGTGTCGGCCCGCATCTTCGCGATCAGGTTCGCGAACCCGCCGAGGCTCGTGCCGGCCTTGCCGGTCACGTACGGAATCGCCGCGGCCATCGAGCAGCCGTACAGGCGCGCGGCGTCGGCCAGTTGCTCGATCGAGCGCGCACCGATGCCGCGCGTCGGGAAATTCACGACGCGCGCGAATGCCGTGTCGTCGTTCGGGTTGTCGATCAGGCGCAGGTACGCGAGCGCGTGCTTCACTTCCTGCCGCTCGAAAAAGCGCAGGCCGCCGTACACGCGGTACGGAATGCCCGACGACATCAGCGTGTGCTCGATCGAGCGCGACTGCGCGTTGCTGCGGTACAGGACGGCCACTTCGCTGCGCGCCATCCCGGTATTGATCAGCGAGCGGATCTCCTCGACGATCCAGCCGGCTTCCTGCGAATCCGTGCTGGCTTCGTACACGCGCACCGGTTCGCCGTGGCCGGCGTCGGTGCGCAGGTTCTTGCCGAGGCGGTGCGCGTTGTTCGAGATCAGCTGGTTCGCCGCGTCGAGGATGTTGCCGTGCGACCGGTAGTTCTGCTCGAGCTTGATCAGGTTGCGCACGCGGAATTCGTCTTCGAAGTCGCGCATGTTGCCGACGTTCGCGCCGCGGAACGCGTAGATCGACTGGTCGTCGTCGCCGACCGCGAAGATCGCGTTCTCGCCGCCCGCGAGCATCTTGAGCCACGCGTACTGCAGCTTGTTGGTGTCCTGGAACTCGTCGACGAGGATGTGCCGGAAGCGCGCCTGATAGTGCGCGCGCAGCGGCGCGTTGTACGCGAGCAGCTCGTAGCAGCGCAGCAGCAGCTCGGGGAAATCGACAACGCCTTCGCGCTGGCACTGCTGGTCGTACGCCTGGTACAGCTCGACGAACTTGCGGTTGAAGTTGTCGGTCGCGTCGACCTTGTCCGGGCGCAGCCCCTGCTCCTTCGCGTTGTTGATGAAGTACTGGACGTTCTTCGGCGGGTACTTTTCGTCGTCGACGTTCGCCGCCTTCATCAGCCGCTTGATCGCGGACAGCTGGTCGGCCGTGTCGAGGATCTGGAAGGTCTGCGGCAGGCCGGCGTCGCGCCAGTGCGTACGCAGCATCCGGTTGCACAAGCCGTGGAACGTACCGATCCACATCCCGCGCGTGTCGATCGGCATCATCGCCGACAGGCGCGCCATCATCTCGCGCGCGGCCTTGTTCGTGAAGGTGACGGCGAGCACGGTGGGCGGCGACGCATAGCCCTGCTGGATCAGCCACGCGATGCGCGTGATCAGCACGCGGGTCTTGCCGCTGCCCGCCCCTGCGAGGATCAGCGCCGGTTCGTTCGGCAACGTGACGGCGGCGAGTTGTTCGGGGTTCAGATTGGCGAGCAGATCGGGCATGGAGCGGCAGCTGACGGGCGAGAAAAATGCGGACCCGACATTATAAGTCGGCCGCGCGATGCCGTTTCCGATCCGTCCGGTCGCAGGTCGCATGCGCGTTGCAGGCCGGTTGCGCGCGCGTCCCGACAGGCCCGCGCCGGCAAGGCGATGGCTGGCCGATGGGCATCCATTTATAATTGTCAGATTCGGCATCCAATTCACGCATTTTTCGGCAGATTTCCAACATGAGCGACAACACGCTTGCGAAGAGCTTCGAGCCCCATACCATCGAGTCCCAATGGGGGCCGGAGTGGGAAAAACGCGGCTATGCCGCCCCGGCATTCGATCCGTCCCGCCCCGATTTCGCGATCCAGTTGCCGCCGCCGAACGTGACGGGCACGCTGCACATGGGCCACGCGTTCAACCAGACGATCATGGACGGCCTCGCCCGCTACCACCGGATGCTCGGCGAGAACACGCTGTGGGTGCCCGGCACCGACCACGCGGGGATCGCGACCCAGATCGTCGTCGAACGCCAGCTCGACGCGCAGGGCGTGTCGCGCCACGATCTCGGCCGCGAGAAGTTCGTCGAGCGCGTGTGGGAATGGAAGCAGAAATCCGGCTCGACGATCACCGACCAGGTGCGCCGCCTCGGCGCATCGACCGACTGGTCGCGCGAATACTTCACGATGGACGACAAGATGTCGGCCGCCGTGCGCGACGTGTTCGTCACGCTGTACGAACAAGGGCTGATCTACCGCGGCAAGCGCCTCGTCAACTGGGATCCGGTGCTGCTCACCGCCGTGTCGGACCTCGAAGTCGTCAGCGAAGAGGAAAACGGCCACCTGTGGCACATCCGCTACCCGCTCGTCGACGGCTCGGGCTCGCTGACCGTCGCCACCACGCGCCCCGAGACGATGCTCGGCGACGTCGCGCTGATGGTCCATCCGGAAGACGAACGCTACGCGCACCTGATCGGCCAACGCGTCACGCTGCCGCTGACCGGCCGCGAGATCCCGGTGATCGCCGACGACTACGTCGACCGCGAATTCGGCACGGGCGTCGTGAAGGTCACGCCCGCGCACGACTTCAACGACTACCAGGTCGGCGTGCGCCACAAGCTCGCACCGATCGAGATCCTGACGCTCGACGCGAAGATCAACGACAACGGCCCCGAGCAGTATCGCGGCCTCGACCGCTTCGACGCGCGCAAGGCGATCGTCGCCGACCTCGACGCGCAGGGGTTCCTCGACTCCGTGAAGCCGCACAAGCTGATGGTGCCGCGCGGCGACCGCACGGGCGTCGTGATCGAGCCGCTGCTGACCGACCAGTGGTTCGTCGCGATGACGAAGCCGGCGCCGGAAGGCACGTTCAATCCGGGCAAGTCGATCACCGAAGTATCGCTCGACGTGGTGCGCGACGGCCAGATCAAGTTCGTCCCGGAAAACTGGACGACCACGTACTACCAGTGGCTCGAGAACATCCAGGACTGGTGCATCTCGCGCCAGCTGTGGTGGGGCCACCAGATTCCCGCGTGGTACGGCGAGAACGGCGAGGTGTTCGTCGCGCGCAACGAGGAAGACGCGCGCGCGCAAGCCGCCGCGAAGGGTTACACGGGCGCGCTCAAGCGTGACGAAGACGTGCTCGACACGTGGTTCTCGTCGGCGCTCGTGCCGTTCTCGTCGCTCGGCTGGCCGAACGAAACGCCCGAACTGAAGCACTTCCTGCCGTCGTCGGTGCTCGTCACCGGCTTCGACATCATCTTCTTCTGGGTCGCCCGGATGGTGATGATGACCACGCACTTCACCGGCAAGGTGCCGTTCCATACCGTCTACATGCACGGCCTCGTGCGCGACGCGGAAGGCCAGAAGATGTCGAAGAGCAAGGGCAACACGCTCGACCCGATCGACATCGTCGACGGCATCGACCTCGAGTCGCTGGTCGCGAAGCGCACGACGGGCCTAATGAACCCGAAGCAGGCCGCGACCATCGAGAAGAAGACGCGCAAGGAATTCCCGGACGGCATCCCCGCGTTCGGCACCGACGCGCTGCGCTTCACGATGGCGTCGATGGCGACGCTCGGCCGCAACGTGAATTTCGACCTCGCGCGCTGCGAAGGCTATCGCAACTTCTGCAACAAGCTGTGGAACGCGACGCGCTTCGTGCTGATGAACTGCGAAGGCCACGACTGCGGCAACGACAAGCCGGAAGTGTGCGGCGCGGGCGACTGCGGCCCCGGCGGCTACCTCGACTTCTCCGCGGCCGACCGCTGGATCGTGTCGCTCTTGCAGCGCACCGAAGCCGACATCGCGAAGGGTTTCGCCGATTACCGCTTCGACAACATCGCGAGCAGCATCTACAAGTTCGTGTGGGACGAGTACTGCGACTGGTATCTCGAACTCGCGAAGGTACAGATCCAGAACGGCACGCCGGAACAGCAGCGCGCCACCCGCCGCACGCTGCTGCGCGTGCTGGAAACGGTGCTGCGCCTCGCGCACCCGGTCATCCCGTTCATCACCGAAGCGCTCTGGCAGAAGGTCGCGCCGCTCGCCGGCCGCTATCCGCAGGGCAAGGCCGAAGGCGAAGCGTCGCTGATGACGCAGGCGTATCCGGTCGCGAACCTGCAGAAGCTCGACGAGGCGTCCGAGCAGTGGGCGGCCGACCTGAAGGCGATCGTCGACGCGTGCCGCAACCTGCGCGGCGAGATGAACCTGTCGCCGGCCACCAAGGTGCCGCTGCTCGCGGCGGGCGACGCCGAGCGCCTGCGCTCGTTCGCGCCGTACGTCCAGGCGCTCGCGCGCCTGTCGGAAGTACAGATCCTCGCGGACGAAGCGGCGCTCGACAAGGAAGCGCACGGCGCGCCGATCGCGATCGTCGGCCCGAACAAGCTGGTGCTGAAGGTGGAAATCGACGTCGCGGCCGAACGCGAGCGCCTGTCGAAGGAAATCACGCGCCTGACGGGCGAGATCGCGAAGTGCAACGCGAAGCTCGGCAACGAGGCTTTCGTCGCGAAAGCCCCGCCGGCCGTGGTCGAACAGGAGCAGAAACGCGTCGCGGAATTCCAGCGCACGCTCGAAAAACTGCGTGCGCAGCTCGATCGGTTGCCTGCGTAACAAACGGTAAGGTCGTTTGCGTTCACTATAATGCGAACGTGAACATAGACCGTCTGACAAGTCGATTACAGGAATAAAGGTTCGATCATGTTGAAAGTCACCAAGGCGGTATTCCCCGTTGCCGGTCTCGGCACGCGGTTCCTCCCGGCAACGAAGGCGAGCCCGAAGGAGATGCTGCCGGTCGTCGACAAGCCGCTGATCCAGTATGCGGTCGAGGAAGCGATCGCGGCGGGCATCACCGAGATGATCTTCGTCACCGGGCGCAGCAAGCGCGCGATCGAGGATCACTTCGACAAGTCGTACGAGATCGAGGCCGAACTCGAGGCGCGCGGCAAGGAAAAGCTGCTCGAGCTGGTGCGCAGCATCAAGCCGAGCCACGTCGACTGCTTCTACGTGCGCCAGCCGGAGGCGCTCGGCCTCGGCCACGCGGTGCTGTGCGCGGAAAAGCTGGTTGCCGACAACCCGTTCGCGGTGATCCTCGCGGACGACCTGCTCGACGGCAACCCGCCGGTGATGAAGCAGATGGTCGACGTGTTCGACCACTATCACAGCTCGGTGATCGGCGTCGAAGAGATCCCGCCGTCGGAGACGAAGTCGTACGGCATCGTCGACGGCAAGGAATGGGAAGAGTCGATCGTCAAGATGTCGGCGATCGTCGAGAAGCCGGCGCCGGAAGTCGCGCCGTCGAACCTCGGCGTGGTCGGCCGCTACATCCTGAAGCCGCGGATTTTCGAGCACCTGCGCGCGCTAAAGCCGGGCGCGGGCGGCGAGCTGCAGCTCACCGACGCGATCCAGGCGCTGCTCGCCGACGAACAGGTGCTGGCCTACAAGTATCAGGGCACGCGCTACGACTGCGGCAGCAAGCTCGGCTACCTGAAGGCGACGGTCGAATTCGCGCTGCGCCACCCGGAAGTCGGTGCGGAGTTCGAGACGTACCTGCGCACGCGCGACGGCGCTCAACCGACCGTCTGAACGCGGCAAGGGCGCGCCCCGGCGGGCCCGCCCTCACCTCACGGCCACCGCTTCAGCGCGCGTCGGCCGGCTTCACCGAGACGACGCCCGGCATGCCGCCCGCGTCGTCTTTTTTCGTCTTGACCAGCCAGCCGCTGCCGTCGCCGAACGGCACCTTCGCCAGCGCGCTCTTCACGAGCGCCGGCGCGGCCTGCTGCGTGCCCGGATCGCGGTCGCGCAGCGAGGCCGATACGCGATAGACGTCGGCGCCGGATTTCGCATCGACGAAACGCAGCGTCAGCACGTGGCGGTACACGCGCCCCATGAACGGCAGCGCGAGCGGCGCGGGCCCGTCGACCGTCACGCAGGCGCTGCTCGCCGCGCCGCACCGCTCGGCGATCGCCGCGACCGCCGCCGGCTGCGTCGCATACGCGATCGACAACCGGTAACGCGCGTCCTTGAGCGGCTGCGCATCGAAGCCGCGGCGCGCGAGCTCGTCGCGCACCAGCGTCTCGATCTGCCGGTACTCGGCATCGCCCGCCTGTGCGGCCGTCCGCACGAAATCGTAGCCGTGCGCACCGGATGCAAATGCATTCGGCTGCCCGACCGCGCTCACGCCGGTCGTCACGCCGGCGCAACCCGTCAACAGCGACGCCGCCAGCGCGGTCGCTGCCCATTGCTTTCTCATGACTTTCCCCAAATGCCTGCCGTCGCGCCCGGCCCTGTCAGGCGGACGGCTCGTCGATCGCGGGCAGCGACACCGTCACCGCGGTGCCGACACCCACTTCGCTGTCGACCGACACGCTGCCCCCATGGCGCGTGACGACCGTCTTCACGAACGCCATGCCGAGCCCGGAACCCGAGATTTCGGGCCGCTCGCCGGCATGGAATCGCTTGAAACGCTCGAACAGATGCCGCTGATCTTCCGGCGCAATGCCGTACCCCTGATCGCGAATCGTACAGAACATCCGCTTCGATGCGTGTTCGACCGTCAGCGTACACGTGATCACCGTGTCGGACGGACTGTATTTGACCGCATTGTTCAGCAGGTTCACGAAGGCGCGCGTGATCAGCGAACGGTCCGCGCGCACCCAGCACATGTCGGTGCCCACGCCGGTCTCGACGCGGATGTGTTTCGCCTGCGCCTGCGGCCACACCTCGTCGCTCGCATCGATCAGCACGTCGACGAGGCTCGTCACCTCGAGCTGGTACGCCTGCGACTCGGCGCGCGCCAGCTGCACGAACTCGTCGGCGAGCGACAGCGCGCGGTGCGCATAGCGCTCGATCCGCGCGAGCAGCCCGCGCATCGCGTCGCTCTCGACGCGGTCGCGCTCGATCTCGACCAGCGCGAGGATCGACGACTGCGGCGAGCGCATGTCGTGCGACAGCAGGTGCAGCGCTTCCTCGCGCTGCCGCTCGGCCGCGTGCAGCTCGGTCACGTCGACGAGGCCGGCAATCCAGCCGGTCACGCGCCCTTGCGCGTTGGTACACGCCGCGTAGCGTAGCAGATGGTCGAGCCCGTCGCGATCGCGCACCTCGATGCCGCGCGCCATCGCGTCGTGCTCGGCCTCGAGCGTCGGATCGAGCACGGCCGGCCAGTGCTCGCGGATCGCCGCGTCGTGCTCGGCGTTGCCGTCGACGGTCTTCATGAACGTCAGCTCGCCAAGCGCGGTGCGCAGCGGCCGCCCTTCCGGCAGCGGCAACGCGAGCCGCGACCCGTAGCGTTTCGCCGCATGGTTCGCGATCAGCACGGTGCCCGCGAGATCGGTCACGAAGATCGGCTCGGGCATGCTGTCGAGGCTGTCCCACACGAAGCGCTTCATGTCCTGCACGCGCTGCGCGGCCTGCGCCATCAGCGCCATCTGCCGCTCCAGCACGTCGCCGCCGACGCTGCGCGTACGCGGCGCCTCCGGCAGCAGGTGCGGTTCGTCGGCAAGCTTCTGCAGCTCGCGACGCAGGTACGACATCGTCATTTCGAGCCGCCGCCAGTTCCAGATCGGGTAGACGGCAATCAACCCGAAGATCGCCGGCGCCGGCGTGAGCCAGATGCGCGCCTCGAACAGCAGCACGAGGCTCGCGACGACGGCGAGCGCGGCCAGGCTCAGCGTCAGCAGCAGCGCGCGCCACGGCGACAGCATCAGGAAGCCCCCGAGCAACACGGCGAGCGGCAGCAGCGACGCGACGAACAGCCCCGCGCGCGACGCGGGCGAGATCGCGCTGCCGGTTGCCAGCATGTCGAGCACGTTCGCATGGATGTACACGCCGGCGAGCGGGCCGAACTCGCCGGACACCGGCGTCGCGAAGCGGTCGTACAGCCCCGACGCGGTCACGCCGACGACGACGATCTTGCCGCGCAGCGCGTCGGGCTTCACGCGCCCTTCGAGCACGTCGTCGAACGACAGCGTCGGATACGCGGGCGTATTGCGGCTGAACGGGATCAGGTAGCGGCCGTCGCCCGCCGCATCGCGCGACAGGTCGTGCGCGTTCGCGCCGGGCACGCCGCCGACCGGGTGCAGCCGGCCGGCCTGGATCGCCCGATAGACGGGCACCATCAGCTGCGGCCAGCGCACGCGCCCGTCGCTTTCGAACAGCGCGACGCTGCGCACGATGCCGTCGCGATCGACTTCGAGATTGATATGGCCGAGCCCCGTCGCGCGCGCGGCGAGCGCGGCGACCGGCGGATCGACCGAGCGCGTGCCGTCCGCCTGCTCGGGGCTCAACAGCACCGGCAGGAAAGTCGGCACGCGGCTCATCGCATCCGCGAACGTGCGATCCTCCGGCGACGGTTCGGTAAACAGCACGTCGTAGACGACGGCGGCCGGCTGCGCGCGCGCGAGCGTGTCGAGCAGCCGTGCATGCACGTCGCGCGGCCACGGCCAGCGACCGAGCGCGGACACGCTCTGGTTGTCGATGTCGACGACGACCACGTCGGGCGACAGCGGCAGGCTGCGCAGCATCAGCAGCCGGTCGTAGATCAGCCCGTCGACGCTCGACGACAGGCGGCCGAGCGCGCACGCGAGAATCACCGCGATCCCGAGACAGCCGATCGCGATCCATTCGATCAGGAAGCGGCGGCCGAGGCGCCGCCGCGGAGAAACGGAGTCGGGTTTCATGCGCCGCGGGTCAGCGCGACAACGTGAACGCGCTGACCGGACTGGTCTTCTCGTAGAACTTGCCGCCTTCGAATTCCTCGACGGTCACGGCCCAGAAATAGTCGCCCGGCGGCAGGTGCGCGACGGTGATCTGGCGCGCGTGCAGGCCGACCTGATCGACGACCGGCGCGCTCAGGTCCTTCGAGCGCGACAGCACGAACCGGTAACGCGCCCCCTTGCCCGAACCGTTCGGCGACCAGCGGAACTCGTAACCGCCCGCGCCTTGCGACGCGCTCGCATCGAGCCCCATCACGCGGCGCTCGAACGCATAGGTGCGCGGCAGCCCTTCGAGGCCGTTCGCATCGATCGCGGCGATCCGCACGAAGTAATTCCCGTTCGGCACGTCGCGGAACACCGCACGCGGCGAATCGGTGCGCGTTTCGCGGAACAGGTCGAGCAGCCCCGCGTCGTGCGCGAGCTGCACGCGATACGCGTGCGCCCGCGGGAGCGGCGCGACGTCGAATGCGACGTCGGGCTCGTCCTGCACCTTGTCGGGATGCGCGAGCGAGGGCGCGCCCAGCAGCTGGACGGGCGCACCGACCGCGCCGGACGACGTCGCGACGCTGCCGAAGTTCGCATGCACGAGGGTCGCGCCGGCCGCCTGCCGGCCACCCGCGACGCCGACGGTGCCGTCGAGCACTTCGACGCGCGTCGCCGCATTGCCGGCCGCGTCGTAGTTCACGCGAAAACGCGTGCCGCGCACGCCGGCCACGACCGACGGCGAGCGGATCTGGAAGCGGTCGTCGCGCTTCTTCAGGTGGGTGACTTCGCTGTCGACCGAGCCGCGCGTGAGTTCGAACTCGCGATCGAGCGTGCCGGTCAGCACCGTGCGGCGCAGCGACTTCAGGTCGAGCTGGCTGTCGGGCGGCAGGCTCATGTGCGTGCCGTCGGTCAGCTCGATCGTCACGAAGCCGTTCGGGCCGGTGCGCACGCGGTCGCCTTCGGCGAGCGTCGCATCGTTCGCGAGCGGCGCGAAAGCCGCGCCGGACGCGCGCTCGGCCGTGCCCTGCACCGCGATCACGCGTGCGGTGAGCTTTTCCTTGCGCAGCCGCGCGACCGGCAGCTTCAGCGCGACGCCGGGCTGCAGGTGCTTCGGCGCCGGCACGCCGTTGATCTGCTGGAGCAGTTGCCAGTCGTCCGCGCCCTGCAGGTAGCGCGCGGCGACGTCGTACAGCGTGTCGCCCGCCTGCGTGCGATAGACGACCGTCTTGCCCGCGGCGGCGGGCGGCTGCGCCGCGGCCTGCTGCGCGGTGAACGCCAACGCGACCGCGCAGGCGGCGCGCAGCGCCGCCGTGCGCACGCTCGCCGTGCGCTGCGTGATTCGCATGGTCACTCCGGTTCCCCCTGGCCGACCCGCTCGAGCCGGTAGCCGTACCCGTAGATCGGCGCCAGACGGTAGCCGTTTTCGGGCCGCAGGCCGAGCTTGGTGCGCAGCATCGAAATATGCGTATCCATCGTGCGCGACGGGATGTCGGTCGCCTGCTTCCACACGAGGTCGAGAATGTGCGCGCGCGACAGCGGCCGGTCGAGATGCTGGAACAGCAGCAGCGCGAGCTCGAATTCCTTTTGCGTGAGGCTCACGGCCTTGTCGCCGACGTACGCCTGCTTCAGGTTCACGTCGAAACGGAACTGGTCGAATTCGCGGACGGTCGCCTCGGCGTTGACCGGATACGCGCGGCGCAGCAGCGAACCGATGCGCGCGCGCAGGATCGGGCCCGACACGGGCTTGACCACGTAATCGTCGGCGCCGGCGTTGAGGATCTGCGTGATCCCCGCCTCGTCGTCGCGGCTCGTCATGAAGATGATCGGCAGGCTGTGCTCGGTCTGATTGGCGCGCACCCACTTGAGCACTTCCTCGCCGGACATGTCGGGCACGTTCCAGTCGAGCACCAGCAGATCGAACGTCTCGCGCTGCAGGCGCTTCTTCAGGGCCTTGCCTTCCTTGAACGCATAGCACGTATGGCCAACGGCCGTCAGCGTTTGACTGACGAAATCCGTCTGGGCCGGATCGTCATCCAGTACAGCAATTCTCATAGCACCCCGCAAATCGAAGTCGATTCGTCCATCCGGCTCCCGCGCCTGCCCCGGCCGCGCAGCCTGCGCGCGGCGTCCGGATACCGGCCGGCGAGCCGTCGTTCGCCGCTCGCGCCACCTGCGCAAACCGGCGACCCCGGTCAAATATCTCAAAAACGGGGCACGGACGAACCGGCGATTTCATCATAGTAGTATGAAATTCGCCAAGAAATTGCGCGGACTATCGCCCTTTCTTCGAATAATCCTTTCTGTTGCGCAACCGGGCGCCTATTCGGCGCCCGCGATGCCGGCCACCGGCTCGGCAAAATCGTCGATCGGCATGCGTGGCGACGGCGACTCCGACAGCGGCGATTGCGCAAGCATCCGCTGCAGCTGGTCGCGCACCCGCTCCCAGGCATGGGCTGCATAGTCGGGCTGGCCCGCCGCCCATGCCTGCGCCAGATCGAACACGCGTTCGATCGTCGCACCGCAGTAGGTCAGGCCGGAGCCGTCGTCCCGCGCGGCGTCGCGCAGCCGTTCGTCGAGCCATTCGGCCAGCCACGGCATCTCGGCCGCGGCCGAATCCGCATACGCCTCCAGCGCGGCACGCGCGTGGCGGTCCTGTTGCGGATCGAGCTCGATCCGGCTCAATTCCGAGGTGCGCACGGGCGCAATGCTTTCCGCTCCGGACGGACTTCGAAGGGTCCCTGGTCTGAAGGACATGTCCTCTCCCCGTTGTACGACGGTAGCGTCAGGCATGGCCCCCGTGCCCGCCGTACGACGTACCGTGGCCGGCGCCTCCGCTGGGAGCGGACGACCGGCCGGGTCAGTATACGCAGCCGGTCACGCAACGAGGTTTAAGAATTGTCAGAGAGGGGCGCCCGGCTAGGGGCGCCCGGCTAGGGGCGCCCGGCTAGGGGCGCCCGGCTAGGGGCGCCCGGTCAGGTGCGGCCGGTCAAGCGCGCCGGCCAGGAGCCCGGCGCGGCGGGACGTGCGACGCGCGCCGTCAGCGGCGACGCATCAGGAACACGAAGGTCTTGTCCTGGGTCGTCGATTCGACGATCTCGTTGCCCGTCTGCTTCGCGAACGCGGCGAAATCGCGCTGCGAGCCCGGATCGGTCGCGAGCACCTTGAGGATCTGCCCGCTTTCCATATCGGCAAGCGCTTTCTTGGCACGCAGGATCGGCAACGGGCAATTGAGCCCGCGCGCGTCCACTTCCTTGTGAATCTGCATCGGCTGTCGACCTTCGAATGACGCGCCACACACGGCGCGGGAGGAAGCCGCGATTTTACCGCAGCGCCGCGGCGCCTGCCCGGCCCGCCCACGGCCGGGCGCCCGCCGGCGCCCGGCTCACGCGCCGGAAAAGCCGCCCGCGAGCCGGTCGCGCAGATGCCGCACGAGCGCGCGCACCGCGCTCGGCACGACCGGGCTGTACGGACGAATCGCGAAAATGTGGTCGCCGAACGCGCCCGACGGCCGCCAGCCGTCGAGCAGCGCGACGAGCCGGCCGGCGTCGAGATCGCGCCGCGCGCTGAAGTCCGGCAGCAGCGCGATGCCGAGCCCGCCGAGCGCGGCCTCGCGCATCGCCTCGCTGTTGTTCGCCGCGAAACTGCCGCGCACCGGCACGCTCACGCGCTGGCGCCGGCGGCCGTCCGGCTCGAAGCTCCACGCGGCCGGCTCGTTGTCGCGCAGGTAGCACAGGCAGCTGTGATCGACGAGTTCGCTCGGGTGGCGCGGCGCGCCGCGCGCGTCGAGATAGTCGCGGCTCGCGACCAGCAGCGAACGCGTGTCGCACAGCTTCCATGCGACGTGGGTCTGCGGCGCGGTGGTCGTATGGCGGATCGCGAGGTCGAAGCCCTCCTGCGTCAGCGAATGCAGGCGGTCCGACAGGTCGAGCTCGATCTGTACGCCCGGATGCTGGCGCAGGAAATCGGGCAGGTGCGGCACGACCTGCTGGCGGCCGAGCGCGACCGGCGCCGTCACGCGCAGCAGCCCGCGCGGCTCGCCGGCGAGATCCTTCACGCGCGCGAAGTGCTGGCCGATCGACTCGAACGCGTCGCGCGTGCTGTCGACGAGCGTCTGGCCCGCGTCGGTGAGCCGCACGCTGCGCGTGGTGCGGCGCACGAGCGGCACGCCGGCCGCCTTTTCGAGATCGGCGATGCGCTGGCTCATCGCGGCCTTGCTGATGCCGAGCCGCTGCGCGGCAGCGGTGAAACTGCCGGCCGCGGCCAGCACCGTCAGCGAATGGATATGCGGCCAGAGCGCGTGGACATTTTGCTGATTCATCCACCGATTATTCAGAATTCTGAACAGTGAATCAAGTTTCGCGGCCTTCTCGCGCCCTGCCGCTTTGCCTAGACTAGGTTCCGTCCACCCCCTATTCCCAGGAGACACGCATGACCACGGTTCCCGCCTATACGTCCGAC
This sequence comes from Burkholderia cenocepacia, assembly GCF_900446215.1. Classification (GTDB taxonomy): domain Bacteria; phylum Pseudomonadota; class Gammaproteobacteria; order Burkholderiales; family Burkholderiaceae; genus Burkholderia; species Burkholderia cenocepacia. The sequence goes on from NZ_UAQZ01000014.1 coordinate 259,742, forward strand.
GCCGACGTCGGCCACTACCTCGACGGCGCGCCCGTCGCCGGCCGCAGCGGCCGCTTCCAGGACGTCTTCAATCCCGCTCTCGGTCGCGCGGTGCGCCGCGTCGCGCTCGCCGGCAACGACGAGGTCGAACGGGCCGTCGCGTCGGCCCGTGCCGCGTTCCCGGCCTGGGCCGACACGCCGCCGATCCGCCGCGCGCGCGTGCTGCACCGCTTCCTGCAGCTGATGAACGAGCACCGCGACACGCTCGCGGCGATCATCACCGCCGAGCACGGCAAGGTGTTCTCGGACGCGCAGGGTGAAGTCGCACGCGGCATCGACATCATCGAATTCGCGTGCGGCGTGCCGCAACTGCTGAAAGGCGACTTCACCGACCAGGTCAGCACCGGCATCGACAACTGGACGATGCGCCAGCCGCTCGGCGTCGTCGCGGGCATCACGCCGTTCAACTTCCCGTGCATGGTGCCGTGCTGGATGTTCCCGGTCGCGCTCGCGACGGGCAACACGTTCGTGCTGAAGCCGAGCGAGCGCGACCCGTCGGCCGCGCTGTTCATCGCCGACCTGCTCACGCAGGCAGGCCTGCCCGCCGGCGTGTTCAACGTCGTGCAGGGCGACAAGGGCGCGGTCGATGCCCTCCTCGACCACCCGGACGTGCAGGCCGTCAGCTTCGTCGGCTCGACGCCGATCGCGGCCTACGTGCAGCAGCGCGCGGTGCAGTCGGGCAAGCGCGTGCAGGCGCTCGGCGGCGCGAAGAACCACCTCGTCGTGATGCCCGATGCGAACATCGACCAGGCCGTCGACGCGCTGATCGGCGCCGCGTACGGCTCGGCCGGCGAGCGCTGCATGGCGATCAGCATCGCGGTGCTGGTCGGCGACGTGGCCGACAAGATCGTGCCGGCCGTCGCCGAGCGCGCGCGCAAGCTGGTGATCGGCGACGGGATGTCGCCGGAAGTCGAGATGGGCCCGATCGTCACCGGCGAAGCGTTGAAGCGCATCGAAGGCTATATCGAGCAAGGCGTGAACGAAGGCGCGCAACTGGTGGTCGACGGCCGCGGGCTGCGCGTGCCGGGCCGCGAGGCAGGCTTCTTCACCGGCGGCACGCTGTTCGATCACGTGAAACCCGACATGCGGATCTACAAGGAAGAGATCTTCGGGCCGGTGCTCGGCTGCGTGCGCGTGAAGGATTTCGGCGAAGCGGTCGACCTGATCAACGCGCACGAGTTCGGCAACGGCGTGTCGTGCTTCACGAGCGACGGCGGGATCGCGCGCGAATTCGCGCGGCGCATCCAGGTGGGGATGGTCGGCATCAACGTGCCGATTCCGGTGCCGATGGCATGGCACGGCTTCGGCGGCTGGAAGAAGAGCCTGTTCGGCGACATGCACGCGTACGGCGAGGAAGGCGTGCGCTTCTACACGCGCCAGAAGTCGGTGATGCAGCGCTGGTCGTCGAGCATCGGCAAGGGCGCCGAATTCGCGATGCCGACCGCGAAGTAAGCCGGCCGGAGCGCCCTCCGCCGCCGCGTTCGGCGGACGGCGCACCGGCAGCCGGGATCAACCGGCCTTCGTGCCGTGCGCACCGTCGGCGGTCGGCAGGTACGACAGCTCGAGCCGGTACGCGAGCGCGACGAACAGGCTCTGCGCGAGGCCCATCGTGGCCGTCAGTGCACGAAAACCGAACGTCGCGCTGTCCTGCACCATCAGCGTCACTTCCGCCTCCCGCGCGAGCGGGCTCATCCGGCTGTCGGTGATCGCGATCAAGCGCGCGCCGCGCTGCGCGGCCTGCTGCGCGACCTGCACGGTCTCGTCCGCATACGGCATGAACGAGATCGCGATCATCACGTCGCCCTCGCGCACCGACCGGATCTGGCCGAGATGCATGCTGCCGAGCGCGCTGAACAGCCCGATGCGCTTGTCCGTGTGCTGCAACGCATAGTCGAGATACACGGCGATCGGGAACGCGCGCCGCGACCCGGCGATCCAGATCGCCTGCGTATCGGCGAGCAGGTCGACGGCCTGCGCGAGCGCCTGCGAATCGAGCGTCTGCCGCAACTGCTGCATCCCGGCAATGCTGCCCTTGATGAATTCGTCGGCGATCTGTTCGGGCTGCAGGCTCGACGAGCCGGCCTCGATCACGTCGCGCAGCCGCAGGTTGTACGCGCGCCCCGGCGCGATCTGCTGCGCGAGCCCTTCGCGGAACAGCCGCTGCATCTCGGAGAACCCGGAGAAGCCGAAGTGCTTCGCGAAGCGCACGACGGCCGACGGCTGCACGCCGCAGGCCTCCGCGAGCGACTGGATGCCTTCCAGCCCAAGCTGGTCCCGATGCGTTTCCACGTGGCGCGCGATCACCTTCAGGCGATTGCTGAGGCCGTCGTACTCCTGCGTCAGGTGCTGCAGGAACGCCTCGACGGTGGCGGGAGGTTTCTCGGATGAACTCATCGGATAGCGCGAAGTTGACGGCCCCGGTGCGCGCGCGTGGCTGGCCGGCGCGGCCCGGGGCTCGACTGGATACATGCATGAAGGGCGAATTTAATCACGTTTGCGGCACGGCCCGCGCCGCCTGCTCGCTCCCACGCGCTCGATCATCACTTGCACACGCTCCACGGCAAGACTGGAAACGATTGTCCAACGCGCTCGCGGCGTCGTAAAGATTAGGGCGTCTACCGAGGCCGGCGGTCGCGAAAAAACGCGACCAAACGCGACGACGCGCGGCGCAGCCGGCCCGCCCCCGTTTCAACGATAGTCGACCCACACGCTGCCCGCATCGGCCGAACGCACGCAATTCTCGACCCAGCGTACGCCCTCGACACCGGCGTGCACGTCCGGAATACGGATGGCCTTCACCGCCGCCATGTCGCCGCGATCGGCCGCGTCCATTGCGAGCGCGAAGCGCGCGTAGAGGTTCGACCAGGCCTCGAACAACCCTTCCGGATGCCCGGCGCCGATGCGGTCTTCGCGCAATGCGTGCGGATGGAGGTACGGCATCCCGCGATCGAGCACCTGCGCGGGCTGCCCCTGGATTTCGTAGCGCAACTGGTTCGGATGCTCGTCCCACCATTCGATGCTCGCCTTCGAGCCGATCACGCGCACCTTCTGCCCGTGCATCGAGCCGGCATTCACCGCGCTCGACCATACGTAGCCGATCGCGCCGGTGTCGTATTCCATGATCGTGAACGCGTTGTCCTCGAGCGGCGCGCGGCTCTTCACGAAGCTCTGCCGCGAACACATCAGCCGCCGGATCTTCAGTGCCGGCGCCATCACCTCGGAGATGTACAGCGGATGCGTGCCGATGTCGCCGAGCACGTAGCTCGGGCCCGCGAACTTCGGATCGACGCGCCAGCGCGCGGCCGCGCTCGCGGCCTCGACGCCCTCGCTGTGGAAGCCGTGCGCGAACTGCATCTGCACGATGCGGATCTCGCCGAGATCGCCGCGCGCGATCATCTCGCGCGCCTGTTCGATCATCTGGTGTCCGGAATACCCGTACGCGACGCCGACGATCCGGTTCTTCTCGACCGACAGACGCTGCAGCGCCTCGGCCTCCTCGGTCGTGAAGCACAGCGGCTTCTCGCAGACCACGTGCAGCCCCGCGTTCAGCGCGGCGCGGCAGATCTCGAAGTGCGTGTTGTTCGGCGTCGCGATCGACACCGCACGAATGCCGTCGGGGCGACGCGCCTCGGCGTCGAACATCGTCGCGTAGTCGGGATAGCAGCGCTCGGCCGCGACGCCGAGCTTCACGCCGAACTGGCGGCCGCGTTCGGGATCGAGGTCGAATGCGCCGGCGACCAGCTGGAAGCTGCCGTCGCGCAGCGCGGCCGACCGGTGGCTGTAGCCGATCTGGCTGCCGAGGCCGCCGCCGACCATGCCCCAGCGAATCGAATGGCCAAGCAGAATCTGTCCGTCAATCATGATGGTGGTGTTCCTGGTGCGGGTTCAGGGGATCATGCAAAACCGGCCGACGCGAGAAACGCGCGGCTCGCGGCGACGTCGCGCAGGCTCGTGCCGGCGTTGCGCGGGTCGCGCTCCTGTTCGATCGTGATGTAGCCCGCGTAGCCGATGTCGACGAGCGCCTGGCGGATCGCCGGGTAGTCGAGCACGCCGGTGCCGATCGGGCACATCACGCCGCGCGCGCAGGCCGCGAAGAACGCGATGTGCTCGCCCATCACCGCGTCGTATACGGCCGCGTCGATATCCTTGAAGTGCACGTAGTCGAGCCGTGCCGCATGGCGGCGCAACCACGTTTCGGGGTCCATGCCCGAGTAATACAGGTGGCCGGTGTCGAGACACAGGCCCGCCATGTCGGCCGGAATGTCGGCGACGATCCGGTCGATCTCGTCCGCGAACTCGATGTAGCCGCCCGCATGCGGATGGATCACCGCGCGCACGCCGAACTCGTCGCGCGCGATCGTCGCGATCTGCCGGATATGCTCGACCATCCGCGCCCAGCGCTCGTCGGACAGCCGCGGCGCGCGATCGCCGTGGCCGGCCGCGTAGTCGCGTTCCTCGTGGCCCCAGTCCATCACGACCAGGTATGGCGCCGCGTAGCGCTGGCCGCCCTGCGTCGGCAGCTTCGGCAGTTGCGTGATCAGCGCGCAGATGTCGCGCGTCTGGCGCAGCAGGTTCGGCAGGTTCTCCGGCGCCACGAGATCGTCGAAGATCGTGCCGGCCGTGATGCTCAGGCGTTGCCGTTCGAGCTCCGCGCTCACCGCGTCGAGGTCGAGCGGGATGTAGCCGTACGGCCCGAGCTCGATGCCCGAGTAGCCGGCCTGCGCGGCCTCGGCAAGCACGTGCCGCCACGGCGGCAGGTGCGGGTTCTTCACGTCGTCGACGCCCCAGCAGCAGGGCGCGCAGCCAATCTTCATCGTCATGTCGGTCGGTCCGGCAAGTAAGCGGCGCGCAGCCGCGGGTCAGCCGCGATAGAACGCGGGACGCTCGGCCATCGCGATCGGCTCGACCGCGCCGCTCTGCTGGGCCCGCACGCACGCGTCGGCCGCGACCGCCGCCGCGTAGCCGTCCCACGCGGACGGCCCGGTCAGCGCACCCTGCCGCACGCCGTCAATGAACGCCTGCAGTTCGACGTCGTACGACGCGATGAAACGCTCCTTCCAGTCGGTCATGATCTCGACCGACTGCCGCGCCGCATGCCTGAGCCCGACGGCCGGCGGATCGGGCAGCTTCGCGATGCCCTGCTCGCCGACCACCTCGCACTGGATGTCGTAGCCGTACTGGCAGTTCACGAAGATCTCGACGTCGATGCGCACGCCGCTCGCGGTCTCCAGCAGCACGATCTGCGGATCGGCGAGATGCGCGCTCGCATGGCGCGTCTTCTTCGGATAGACGACCTGCGCGCTCGTGTAGTCCTCGCCGAGCAGCCAGCGCAGCACGTCGAGTTCGTGGATCAGCGTGTCGGTGATCGCCATGTCGGTCGTGTAGCGCTCGCCGACCGACTGGTTGCGGTGCGCGCAATGCAGCATCAGCGGCGCGCCGATCTGGCCGCTGTCGATCACGCGCTTGAGCGCGCGATAGCCTTCGTCGTACGGCCGCATGAAGCCGACCTGCACGAGCCGCTTGCCGTGCGCGACTTCCGCTTCGACGATCCGCATGCAGCCGTCGGCCGTGACGGCCAGCGGCTTCTCGCAGAACACCGGCTTGCCGTGCGCGATCGCGTCGAGCACGAACGCTTCGTGCGTCGGCCCCCACGACGTGACGAGCACGGCCTGCACGTCGGCGGCCGCGACCACTTCGTGGCCGTCGCCGTAGATCTCGGCGTCGAGCCCGTACTTCGTCACCGCATCGCGCGCCTGCTGCGGATCGATGTCGTTGACGGCCACGACGCGCGCGCCGGACAGCGTGCGGGTCAGTCTGCGGATGTGGTCCTGGCCGATCGCGCCGCAGCCGATCACGCCGATTTGCAAGGTCATGCAGTTCTCTCCAGTCGTTCGTTCATCAGCGACGCGGCCCGTGCCGCGCCGGTCAGTCATCGGTCATCAGCCGTTCAGCGCGCGGTGCGATCGAAATGGCGATCGACGTAGCGCTGGATCGCGTCGCGCATGTAGCGCGACGAGGCTTCCGCGCGGTCTTCCCACGCGAACACGCACGACGACATCACGCCGTCGAAACCGGCCGCGCCGAGCGCGCGGAAAAACACGTCCCAGTCGATCTCGCCCTGCCCGATGTCGAGATGCTGGTGCACGCGGATCTGGTTCGAGCCGGGCGGGTTCACGATGTAGCGCAGCTGGCTGCTCTTGCGGTGGTCGAACGTGTCGGCCACGCGCACGTGCGCGAGGATCGGCGCGGCCTGCGCGATCATCGCGGCCATGTCGTCGCCGTAGTAGAACGTGTGCGGCGCGATGTACGACAGCTTCAGCGACGGCGAACCGAGGTTCGTGACGATGTCGATCGCCGGCTGCAACTGCTCGATCCAGTCCTCCGGATGCGGCTCGACCGACAGCACGATGCGTTCGCGCTCGAGGATCGGCAGCAGCTCGTCCATCGAGCGGAACCACGCGGCCTCGCACAGCTCCTTCGGGTTCGCGCCCGGCCGCTCGCCGACCGAGCGCTCGGGCGACGCGCCGCGCCCGAACTCCGACACCATCAGCGGGCACTCCATCTCGACCGCGACCTCGACCGCCTTCCGCCAGCAGCGCACCGCCCATTGCCGCTCGTCGTCGAACGGGCTTGCCCAGCGGTACATCGGCTGCAGCGACGCGAGGCCGACGCCGCTCGCGCGCAGCGCCTGGCGGAACGCGGCCATGCGTTCCCGCGTCGCGCGCGGCATCACCCACCAGTCGAGAAAGTCGCTGCGCGGCGACAGCTCGATCTGGTCGTAGCCGAGCTCGGCCACCGCGTGCGGCAGCCGGTCGAGCGGCAGGTGGCGAATCATGTAGGGGTCCAGCGCGATCTTCATCGGGTGTCCTATGCGAAGTCTGATTTCGGGATCACGCGCGCGCTCAACGGCGCGACTTCTTGTTGCGGTACTGGTCGGCGATCACGGCCGCGACGATGATCGCGCCCTTCACCATCTCCTGGTAGTACGCGTCGATGCGGATGAACGTGAAGCCCGATGTCATCACGCCGAGGATCAGCACGCCGATCACGGTGCCCGTCACGCGGCCGAGGCCGCCCGACAGCGACGTGCCGCCGATCACGACGGCCGCGATCGCATCGAGCTCGTACATCACGCCCATGCCCGACTGGCCGGAGATCGCGCGCGCGGCCGTCACCGTGCCGGCGATCCCGCTCAGCAGGCCCGCGACCGCATAGACGAACACCAGGTGCCGCGTGACGTTGATGCCCGACACGACGGCCGCATGGCGGTTCGCGCCGATCGCATAGGTGTACTTGCCGAAGCGCGTATAGCGCAGCACGACGTGGAAGATCGCGGCGATCACGAGAAAGATGATCACCGGGTTGGCGCCCGCGCCGATCGCCGCGAACTGGTCGGTCAGCATCGACACCGGCATCCCGTTGGTGAACCACTTCGCGAAGCCGCGCGCGGCGACCATCGTGCCGAGCGTCGCGATAAACGGCGGGATGCCCGTCATCGCGATCAGCGAGCCGTTCAGCAGGCCGACCAGCAGCCCGACGCACACGCCGGCCAGCACCGGCCAGATGATCGGCAAGTCGGTGAGGTGCGGAAACACCGCACGCGGGAAGTCGGACACCTGCGCGAGGCTCGCCGACACGACGGCGGCCGCCGCGACGACCGACCCCGACGACAGGTCGATCCCGCTGGTGATGATCACGAGGTTCACGCCGACCGCGATGATGCCGATCACGGCCATCTGCAGCACGATGATCTCGAGCCGCTCGGTATTGAACAGGAAGCTCTGGCCGACGACGATCCAGCCGACGATCTCGAAGAACAGGCTGATGCCGACCAGTACGAGGAAGATGCTCAGTTCGGGCGGCCACTTCGTATGCCGCGACTTGAGTGTCATGGTCTGCGCATCCGCGACCGGGTTCAGGTTGCCCATTTCAGTTGTCTCCAATCTTGTTTCGGCTCAGCGCGACGCGAGATCCATGATGCGGACCTGGTCGGCGTCCTTGCGATCGACGATGCCGGTCATGCGCCCTTCGTGCATCACCATCACGCGATCGCTCATCCCGAGCACTTCCGGCATTTCGGACGAGATCATCAGCACCGCGACGCCCTTGCCCGCGAGCGCGCTGACGAGCCGGTGAATCTCGGCCTTCGCGCCGACGTCGATGCCGCGGGTCGGTTCGTCGAGGATCAGGATGCGCGGCTGCGTGAGCAACCACCGGCCGATCAGCACCTTCTGCTGGTTGCCGCCCGACAGGTTCTGGATTTCCTCGTGCAGCCCGGGCGACTTCACGCGCAGCATCCGGCTCATTTCCTCGCAGTCGCGCTTCAACTGCGCCTGCTGCACGAAATTGAACTTCACGTAGCGGTGGCTGAGCACCGCCGCTTCCATGTTCGCGAGCAGGTCGAGATTCAGGAAGCAGCCGGAATCCTTGCGGTCCTCGGTGAGGAACGCCATCCCGTGCTTCATCGCCTGCGCGGGCGTCGCGATCCGCACCGGCTTGCCGTCGATGCGGATTTCGCCCGAGGTGGCCGGCACGACGCCGAACAGCGCCTCCGCGACGTTCGAGCGCCCCGAGCCGACGAGGCCGGCGACGCCGAGGATTTCGCCCGCGCGCAGCTCGAAGCTCACGTCGCGGAACACGCCGTCGACGCAGAGATCCTTCACCGACAGCACGACGTCGCCGATCGGCACGTCCTCCTTCGGGAACATCTGCGTGATCTCGCGCCCGACCATCATGCGGATGATGTCGTCGCGCGTGACGTCGCTCGACGCATGCGTGCCGATGTACTTGCCGTCGCGGAACACCGAGAACTCGTCGGCGATCTCGAACAGCTCGTTCATCTTGTGCGTGATGTAGACGATGCCCTTGCCCTGCTCGCGCAGTTGGCGAATGATCCGGAACAGGTGCGTGACTTCCTTGTCGGTCAGCGCGGAGGTCGGCTCGTCCATGATCAGCACGTCCGAGTCGAACGACACGGCCTTCGCGATCTCGACCATCTGGCGACTCGCGACCGTCAGCGTGCGCACGTCGGTTTCCGGATCGATGTCGATCGACAGCCGCTCGAACAGCGCGGCCGTGCGGCGGCGCAGCTCGGCGTGATCGATCAGGCCGAAGCGGTTCTTCGGTTCGCGGCGGATCCAGATGTTCTCCGCGACCGTCATGTACGGCATCAGGTTGAGTTCCTGATGGATCATCGCGATCCCGCGGTCGAGCGCGTCGAGCGGGCCGTTCAGCACGACCGGTTCGCCGTTGATCAGGATTTCGCCCTGGTCGGGCGTGTAGACGCCCGCGATGATCTTCATCAGCGTGGACTTGCCGGCGCCGTTCTCGCCCATCAGCGCATGAACGGTGCCGCGGCGCACGCGGAACTGCACGCCGTCGAGCGCGACGACGCCGGGAAAGGACTTGCCGACCCCGCGCACCTCGAGCACGCAGTCGGCCGCGGAAGGCGGCGGCGAACCGGACGCGCCGGCCGCCCCGGACGAAGCCGCCGGCGCGTCGCCGGCGGCCATCGGGCGCGCGATCCTGGCTGTAAACATGGACGTTCCTCGACAAGTCGCGCGAACCCGGCGTACCGGGCCCGCGCAGTTCAACGGAAAAACCGGTCAGTGCTTCGCGTACTGGTTCATGTTGTCGGGCGTCACGAGCTCGAACGGCACGTTCACGTAGCGATCGACGGGCTGCTTCTTCGCGAGCTTGAGCGCCGCGGCCACCGCCTGCGCGCCCTGCCCGGTCGCGTTCTGGTACACCGACACCTTCAGCTCGCCGGCCTTCATCGCGGCAAGCCCGTCCGGCGTCGCGTCGATGCCGGCGACGACGGTCTTCGGCGTGAGCTTGCGCGCGGCCTTCAGCGCGTTGATCGCGCCGATCGCCATTTCGTCGTTGTTCGACACGATCGCGTCGAACTTGGTCCCGGAGCTCAGCCAGTTCATCGTGATGTCCTGGCCCTGCGTGCGGCTCCACTTGCCTTCGCGCTTGTCGACGATCTTCATGCCCGCGCAATCCTTCGTCGCGATCACGTCCTCGATGTCCTTGGTGCGGGCGCGCGCCGATTCGTTGGACAGCTCGCCCATCAGCACGAGGATGTCGCCCTTGCCGCCGAGCAGCTTGCACACCTGGCGCGCCTGCAGCGTGCCCGACTGCTTTTCGTCGGAGGCGACGACCGCGACGCCGGCCGGCAGCTTGTCGAAATCGACCGGCTTGCGGTTCACGTAGACGAGCGGGATCTTCGCGGCGGTCACCATCTTCGTGATCTTCGGCGTCGCATCGGTATCGACCGCGTTCACGATGATCGCGTCGACCTTCTGCGCGATCATGTTCTGGACCTGGCTCAACTGCTTGCCGACGTCGTTGCCGCCGTCCTCGATCTGCACCGTCGCGCCGTCCTTCTTCGCCGAATCGGCGATGCTGTTGCGCAGGATGGTCAGGAATGTGTCGTCGAACGATGCCATCGTCACGCCGATCTTCTCGGCATGCGCGAGCGGCGCAGCCAGGATCGCGGCGGCCGCGACGGCCATCAGCTTGGTCTTCATGATCAATCTGTCTCCTCATCTCCGGGGGGCGGAAGACGGCGCGTTGCGCGCCGCCGGGCCGAGTCCGATCGGGTCCGATCGGGACTGAAGCACCCGGATGAAACTGTAGATCACTTCCTCGAAAATTTGGAAATTTATTTCTACGTGATTTCACCTAGGGAACTGGATTTCCAAAAAGTCTAGACTCCGTTCCGTAGCCCGAATCCCAGCGACAGGCAGCCTCGCGTCGTGCAGCACCTGCTGCGGACAGCCGTCGCGGGATCGGTCCCCTAATCTGCCGGCAGCGCCGAACGCCGGCCGCGAGCGTGACACGTGATATGAGCCTGCTGAACTTTCCGAGTGACCGCCCCATCGATCTCGCCTGCCTCGGCCGCGTGGCCGTGGATCTCTATGCGCAGCAGTACGGCAGCCGCCTCGAGGACGCGCGCAGCTTCCAGATGTATCTCGGCGGCTCGTCGGGCAACGTCGCGTTCGGCGTCGCGCGGCTCGGGCTGAAGACCGCGATGATTTCGCGCGTCGGCGACGAGCAGATGGGCCGCTTCCTGCGCGAGACGCTCGAGCGCGAAGGCTGCGACACGAGCCAGTTGCAGACCGACCGCGAGCGCCTCACCGCGCTGGTGCTGCTCGGGCTAAAGGATCGCGATACGTTTCCGCTGCTGTTCGTGCGCGAGAACTGCGCGGACATGGCCGTGCGCGCCGACGAGATCCGCGAGGACTTCATCGCCGGTTGCCGCGCGCTCGCGATCACCGGCACGCATCTGTCGACGCCGGGTACGCGCGAGGCGTCGCTGACTGCGCTCGGCTATGCGCGCCGCCACGGCGCGGTGCGCATCCTCGACATCGACTACCGGCCGGTGCTGTGGGGGCTGACCGCGCGCGGCGCCGGCGAAAACCGCTACGTGCCCGACGCGCAGGTGACGCGGCAGTTGCAGCAGGTGCTCGGCGAATTCGACCTGCTGGTCGGCACCGAGGAGGAATTCCTGATCGCGGGCGGCGTGCCGCACGACCTGATCGGGTCGTTGCAGGCGGTGCGCGCGATCACGAACGCGACGCTGGTCGTCAAGCGCGGTGCGCTCGGCTGTTGCGTGATCGAAGGCGACATTCCGGCCAGCATCGACGCTGCGCCGACCTTTCTCGGCGAGCGCGTCGAGGTGCTCAACGTACTCGGCGCGGGCGACGCATTCCTGTCGGGCCTGCTGTCGGGGCTGCTGCGCGGGCGCGACTGGGCCGAATCGACGCGCATCGCGAACGCGTGCGGCGCGATCGTCGTGTCGCGCCACGCATGCTCGGCCGCGATGCCGACGCCGGCCGAACTCGCGCACTGGTTCGACGGCAGCCGCAATCCGCAGGTCGATGCCGACCGCACGCTCGCGCACCTGCATCGCGTGACGGTGCCGCGCCGCGACTGGGACGACCTGTGCGTGATGGCGTTCGACCATCGCAGCCAGTTCTACGAGCTCGCGGTGCAGGCCGGCGCGGACGAAGCGCGGATCAAGACGCTGAAGCGCCTGCTCGTGCGCGCGGTCGAACAGGTCGAGCGCGATCGCGGCATCGCCGGCCACGTCGGCGTGCTGATCGACGGCGGCGCGTACGGCAGCGACGCGCTCGCGTCGGCCACCGGGCGCGGCTGGTGGGTCGGCCGTCCGGTCGAGCTGCCGGGCTCGCGCCCGCTGCGGTTCGACGACACGCGCTCGGTCGGCTCGTCGCTCACGCACTGGCCGACCGAACAGGTCGTGAAGTGCCTGGTTCACTATCACCCCGACGACCCCGTCGACCTGCGCGTCGAGCAGGAGCAGCGCGTGCTGGAACTGTGGGAAGCCACGCGTGCGAGCGGCAACGAGCTGCTGCTGGAAATGATTCCGCCGCGCGCGGTCACGCCGGCTGGCACCGAGGACGACGCGGTGCTGCGCACCGTCGCGCGCTTCTACAACCTCGGCGTGAAACCCGAATGGTGGAAGCTCACGCCGCTCACCGCCGACGGCTGGACGCGGCTCGCCGCGCTGATCGCCGAGCGCGACCCGTATTGCCGCGGCGCGGTGATCCTCGGGCTGAACCAGCCGCTGCAATACCTCGTCGACAGCTTCCGCTCGGCGACCAACCCGATCGTCAAGGGCTTCATGGTCGGCCGCACGCTGTGGGCCGATGCGTCGCTGAACTGGTTCGCGGGCCGGATCGACGATCAGGCGCTGATCGACGAAGTGGCCGGCAATTTCGCACAACTGGTCGACGCGTGGCTCGGCCGCCGGGCCGCCGCCCGCGCCGCCGCGGCCTGATGCCTCCGTTCGTGACGACCACCCGACTTCTCTCTATCGACCGACGATGACCACCACCGTAAGACTGACCGTCAGCCAGGCGCTCGTGCGCTACCTGGCCGCCCTGCGCGCCGAAGTCGTCCAGCCCGACGGCCGCACCGAGATCCTGCCGTACTGCGGCGGCGTATTCGCGATCTTCGGCCACGGCAACGTGGCCGGGCTCGGCGAAGCGCTGCACGCGGAGAAGGATCGGCTGCCGACGTTTCGCGCACACAACGAACAAGGAATGGCCAACGCGGCCGTCGCGTTCGCGAAGGCGAATTTCCGCCAGCGGATGATGGCCGCGACGTCGAGCATCGGCCCCGGCGCGACCAACATGCTGACCTCGGCCGCGCTCGCGCACGTCGGCCGCCTGCCGCTGCTGCTGCTGCCCGGCGACGTGTTCGTGTCGCGGCTGCCCGACCCCGTGTTGCAGCAGGTCGAGGATTTCGAACAGGGCGACGTCAGCGCGAACGACTGCTTCCGGCCCGTGACGCGCTACTTCGACCGCATCACGTCGCCCGAGCAACTGCTCGTCGCGCTGCCGCGCGCGATCCAGGTGATGACCGATCCCGCGCAGTGCGGCCCCGTCTGTCTCGCGCTGCCGCAGGACGTGCAGACCTTCGCGTACGACTGGCCCGAGGCGTTCTTCGCGCCGCCGCTGATCCGGATGCGCCGCCCGCCGGCCGACGCGCTCGAGCTCGCCGATGCGCTCGACGTGCTGAAGGCCGCGAAGAAGCCGCTGATCGTCGCCGGCGGCGGCGTGCTGTACAGCCAGGCGTGGGACGCGCTGCGCGCGTTCGCCGACACGCATGGCGTACCGGTCGCCGAATCGCAGGCCGGCAAGGGCAGCCTCGCGTGGGATCACCCGCTGAACCTCGGCTCGATCGGCGTGACGGGCTCGCCCGCCGCGAACCGCGCGGCCGCGCAGGCCGACGTCGTGTTCGCGGTCGGCACGCGGCTGCAGGATTTCACGACCGGTTCGCACGCGCTCTACGGCGACGCGACGCTGCTGAGCCTGAACGTGCAGCCGTTCGACGCGGGCAAGAAACGCGGCCGGCAACTGGTGGCCGATGCGCGCACGGGCCTCGGCCAATTGTCGGCCGCGCTGGCCGGCTGGCGCGCCGACCCGGCGTGGACCGCCGCGAGCCGCGACCAGGCCGCCGCGTGGAACGCGCGCGTGACGGAGCTGACCACGCGGATTCCGACGGACACGCTGCCGTACGACGCGGAAGTGATCGGCGCGGTGCGCGACTCCGCGGCCGACGCGGGCCTCGACAGCGCGCGCGACGATCTCGTCGTGTGCGCGGCCGGCACGCTGCCGGCGGAGTTGCACAAGCTGTGGCGCAGCGGCGTGCCGGGCAACTACCACATGGATTACGCGTATTCGTGCATGGGCTACGAAGTCGCGGGCGGCCTCGGCGCGAAGCTCGCGCGGCCCGAGCGCGAAGTGATCGTGATCGTCGGCGACGGCTCGTACATGATGCTCAACGCCGAACTCGCGACCTCCGTGATGCTCGGCCGCAAGCTGATCGTCGTGATCCTCGACAACCGCGGCTACGGCTGCATCGAGCGGCTGCAACTGAATTGCGGCGGCGCGAGCTTCAACAACATGCTCGACGACTGCGTGCCCGAAGGCGGCGAACGCTCGACGATCGACTTCGCGATGCACGCGCGCGCGATGGGCGCCGAAGCCGTGCACGTGCGCGACATCGGCGAATTGCGCGACGAAATGAAACGCGCCCGCGCGGCGAAGAAGAGCCAGGTGCTCGTGATCGACACCACGCACCGTCGCACGACCGACGACGGCGGCGCATGGTGGGAAGTCGCGGTGCCGCAGGTGTCCGAACGCGCGGGCGTCGTGGACGCACACCGCGCGTATCTCGACGCGAAAACCCGCCAGCGACGCTGAGCCGCCCCCTTTCCATCGGCCGCGCCGAGACAACAACATTCGAATCAAGGAAGCACGTCATGAGCTGGAACGTCCGCATCGGTATCAACCCCCTGTCGTGGATGAACGACGACCTGCCGTCGCTCGGCGGCGAGACGCCGCTCGAAACGGCGCTGAAGGAAGGCGCCGAAATCGGCTATGCGGGCTTCGAGCTCGGCAACAAGTTTCCGAAGACCGGCCCCGAACTGAAGGCGAAACTCGCCGAATTCGGGCTCGTATGCGTGTCGGGCTGGTATTCGGGCTTCCTCGCGGAGCTCGCGCCGGGCATGACCGACGCCGATGCGGTCGCCGCCGAAATCGAGCGCTGCCGCGCGCACATGACGAAGCTGCAGTACAACGACGTGACGGTGGTCGTGTACGGCGAGTGCGCGGGCACGATCCAGGGCAGCATCGACACGCCGGTCGCGAAGCGGCCGCGTTTCGTCGACGACGCAGCGTGGCGGCGCTATGCCGCGCGCCTCGATGCGTTCGGCGCGCACCTGCTCGACACGTACGGGATCCGGCTTGCCTACCATCACCACATGGGCGCGTACGTCGAATCGCCGGACGACGTCGACCGGTTGATGGCGCTGACCGATCCGGCGAAGGTGTTCCTGCTGTTCGACACCGGCCACGCGTATTTCGGCGGCGCGGCCGACCCGGTCGCACTGCTGAAGAAGCACGTATCGCGCGTGGCGCACGTGCATTGCAAGGACGTGCGGCCGCAGGTGGTCAACCAGGCGCGCAACGACGGCTGGAGCTTCCTGAACGGCGTGATCAACGGCACCTTCACGGTGCCGGGCGACGGCGCGCTCGACTACGATGCGACGCTGCGCACGCTGAAGGACGCCGGCTACGAAGGCTGGCTCGTCGTCGAGGCCGAACAGGACCCGGCCGTCGCGCCGAGCTACGCGTATGCGAAGAAGGGCTACGAGTCGCTGCGCGCGATCGTCGACCGGTTGAGCGCGTGAGCCCGCACGAGGGCGCGTGAGCGCTCGAGCCCTACCCTATTGCGGAGACCCCTTTCATGACGATTTCTCCCCTGCTGGTCAAGGCATCCGCCGACCGCGAAATCTGCAACGTCACGCCCGAATCGGCCGGCTGGCAGCACGTCGGCTTTCGCGCGCTGCGCCTGAAGGCCGGCGACACCGAAACGCTCGACACCGGCGCGCGCGAACTGTGCGTCGTGGTGCTCACGGGCACGGTGCGCGCGGACGTCGACGGCGCAACCTACGATGCGCTCGGCAAGCGCGACAGCGTGTTCGAGGACGTGTCGCCGGACGCGCTGTACGTGCCGGGCGGCAAGACCGTCACGCTGGTCGCGACGCGCGATGCGGAAGTCGCGCTGTGCACCGCGCCGTACGCGAGCGGCGACAAGCCGGTACGGCGCCTCGACGGCGAGCGGATGCGCCGCTCGGTACGCGGCCAGGGCACCAACACGCGCTATGTGTGCGACATCCTGATGGGCGACAATCCGGCCGCCGACCGGCTGCTGGTCGTCGAAGTCGTCACGCCGGCCAGCCATTCGAGCAGCTATCCGCCGCACAAGCACGACCGCGACGCGGCGCCCGACGAAACCTCGCTCGAGGAAACCTACTATCACCGGATCGATCCGCCGCAGGGTTTCGCGTTCCAGCGCGTGTACACCGACGACCGCAGTCTCGACGAGGCATGCGCGGTCGAGAACCACGACGTCGTGATGGTGCCGCGCGGTTACCACCCGGTCGTCGCGCCTCACGGCTACAACCTGTACTACCTGAACGTGATGGCGGGCCCCAGCCGCGCATGGGCGTTCAAGAACGATCCCGCGCACGAGTGGATGCTCGATGCGGCGCCGAAACGCTGAAGCGTTGAAGCGCTGAAGTGCCGAAACACCGAAGCACTGAACGAAACACGGGCCCGCGCGCGGCCCGTGACGATGCGACGCCCGGCGCGCGCGGACAGCGCCGGCAACGCTACGGAGCCGCCATGGTGACGCCCCCCTTTCGCCTCGAACCCCACGCCTTCGACGACGATGCGTCGAATCCGGCGCTGCCGCACTTCAACGCGGCCGTCGCGCGCCGCATGGGAGAAATCGCGGTCAACCTCGCGTCGCGACGCGGGCTGCCGATCGCGGTCAGCATCGTCGGCGAGCAGGCGCCGCTGTTCTACTGCGCGCTCGACGGCAGCGACGCGCACGACAGCGACGCGATCCGCCGCCGGCAGAACACGGTGCTGCGGTTCGGCCAGAGTTCGCTCGCGGTCGGCGCGCGCTTTCGGCGGGCCGGCTGGTCGCTGCGGTCGCAGGGCCTGTCGGACGACGACTACGCGCTCGACGGCGGCGGCGTGCCGTTGCGGATCGCCGGCGCCGGCATCGTCGGCGCGATGACGATCGCGGGGCTCGGCTCCGAAGCCGATCACGCGCTCGTCGTCGAATGTTTGCGGTGGCACGTCGGCGCGAATGCGCTGGCGATGAGCGCGTAGCGGCGCGAACGGCGCCCACCCACCGTTCGCGCGGTACCGCGGACGATCAGTTCAACCCGCCGCTCACGACGAGGTGCTCGCCAGTCATCCAGCGCGCATCGTCCGACGCGAGGAACACGGCGACCGACGCGATGTCGTTCGGCTCGCCGAGGCGGCCGAGCGGCGTCTGGCCGAGCACCTGCGCTTCCAGATCGGAGCCGATGATGCCCGCGCTGTGCGTGCCCTCGGTCACGATCATCCCCGGGTTGATCGCGTTCACGCGGATCTTGCGCGGGCCGAGTTCGAGCGCGAGCACGCCGGTGATCGCGTCGACCGCACCCTTCGTGCCGCTGTACACGGCGCTGGCCGGCGGCGTGATGCTGGTCACGACCGAACTGATGTTGATGATGCTCGCGCCTTCGCCGAGATGCTTGACGGCCGCCTGCGTGGTCAGCAGCACGCCGAACACGTTCGTGTCGAACTGCCGGCGATAGTGTTCCTCGGTGATCGCTTCGATCGGCGCGAATTCGTACACGCCCGAATTGTTGACGAGCACGTCGAGACGGCCATACGTTTCGATCGCCGTATCGACGATGCGTTGCGCGTCGGCGGCCTTCGACACGTCGCCGCCGACCGCGACCGCGCGGCCGCCCGCTTCGGTGATCGCGCTGACGACCGCGTCCGCGCCTGCCTTGCTACTCGCGTAGTTGACGACGACCGCCGCGCCTTCGTCGGCCAGTGCCTTCGCGATTGCCGCGCCGATGCCCTTCGATGCGCCCGTGACGATCGCGACCTTGCCTGCCAGCTTGCTCATGATTTCATTCTCCAGTCCGAAGACGTTCGATGGATGGTGCCGGTTGCCGCAGCGAGGCGGTGATGCGTCGTTGCATCGTTGCGTCGCGATGGCGACCGGCCTGACTGGCAATGTACTTGTGCGGCACCGCAGCGATAAAGCGGCTTGAAGCGAATTGACTGGCGGAGTTTGCCGAACAATCGATCGGGCGTCGTCAGCCGGCGCTCAGCCATGCGTGGGCGACTTCGCCGCCCAGCCCGTCGAGCGCGCCGTCGTAGACGATCCGTCCCCGCCCCATCACCGCCACGCGCCGCGCGAGCCGCGGCGCGAGCTGCAACCGCTGCTCGATCAGCACGATCGCGACGCCGTCGGCCTGCAGCGCGGCAAGGCACGCGCCGACTTCGTCGACCGCGAGCGGCGCGAGCCCTTCGGCCGGCTCGTCGACGATCAGCACGCGCGGGCGGCCGGCGAGCGCGCGCACCAGCGCGAGCACCTGCTGCTCGCCGCCCGACAGCCGCCCCGCCTTCACGTCCGCGCGTGCGGCCAGCAGCGGAAACCGGTCGAGCAGGCGGTCGAGCGCTGCGCGTTCGGCCGTGCCGCGCGCGCCGCGCAAACCGAGCCGCAGGTTGTCGCGCACGGTCAGCAGCGGGAACACGTCGCGGCTTTCAGCCACGTAAGCGACGCCGCGCCGCGCGATTTCGAACGTGCGCGCGCCCGTGCATTCGGCGCCGGCGATGCGCACCGAACCGGCCGTGCGTACGAGCCCCATCACGGCCTTCGCGAGCGTCGAACGCCCCGATCCGTTGCGACCGAGCAGCGCGAGCGTCTCGCCCGGCGCGAGCGCGAGATCGACGCCGTCGAGCACGGGCTGCACCCCGTACCACGCGCGCAGCCCGCGAATGTCGAGCACGGCGCTCATGTCGCGCCCTCGCCCAGGTACGCGGCCCGCACGCGCGAATCGGCGCGGATCGCGTCGGGCGCGCCGGTCGCGACCACCGCGCCGCGCACGAGCACCGTGATGCGTTCGGCGAACCCGAACACCGCGTCCATGTCGTGCTCGATCATCAGCACGGTGCGGCCCTGCGTCGTCGCGCGGATCAGCGCGATCATCCGCGCCGCCTGCGCGCGGCTCATGCCGGCCGTCGGCTCGTCGAGCAGCAGCGTACGCGCGCCGCTTGCAAGCGCGATCCCGAGATCGAGCGCGCGCTGCTCCGCATAGCTCAGTTCGCCGGCCGGTGTGTCGCGCCGCGTGTCGAGGCCGACGTCGTGCAGCACGCGCGCGGCCGCGAGATCGATCGACGCCGATTCGCGCAGCCGGTTCCACCAGCGCCGCCGTTCGGCCGGCGCATGCAGCGCCGCGCAGCGCAGATTGTCGAATACGGTCAGCCGCGCGAACACGCTCGTCTGCTGAAAACTGCGGCCGATGCCGAGGCGGCTCGCGACGACGGGCCCGCGTCCGCGCAACTCGACGCCGTGCAGCACGACACGCCCGCGCGTCGGCCGCGTCGCCCCGGCGATCACGCCGAACAACGTCGACTTGCCTGCGCCGTTCGGCCCGATCAGCGCGTGACGCTCGCCGGCCGCGATGCTCAAATCCACACCGTCGAGCACCGTCTGCGCGCCGAAGCGCTGCACGACGCCATGAAGCGCGATCGCGTTGCCGTTCATCGCGCGTCCTCCCGCGGGGTCGCTGCCGCGTCATGCGCGAGCCGCGCGCGCCAGCCCCACAGCAGTGTGCCGATGCCGGCCGCCGAGCATGCGACGGCCCAGCCGACCGGCGTATCGGCATCGATGCCCCACGCGCCGAACGCGAGGCCCGTGCCGTCGTCCTGCGCGAACCGCCACGCATAGCCGAGCTCGGCCGCGCAGACGATCGCGACGCCCCAGAACGCGCACGCGCCGACGCCGCACAGCACGCGCCACCGCTCGGCCGCCGGCGCGCCGCGGCGCAGCGCATGCGCGAGCGTTTGCGCAATGCCGGCGATCCCGCCCGGCGCGGCCACGACGACCGCGACGAACAACACGCCGAGATACAGCGCCCACGCGCGCGACACGCCCGCGACGACGATACTCAGCGCGGTCAGCACGGCCACGCCGACCGCGGGCCCGAAGAATGCGCCGGTGCCGCCGATCACCGCGGCGATCAGCACGGTCGCCGAGCGCGCCATCGACACGCTGTCGGGCGTCGCGATTTCGACGTCGATCAGCGTCAGCGTGCCGGCGATGCCGGCGAAGAACGATGCGCAGGTCACCATCGCGAGCCGCACGCGGCGCGGATCGGTGCCGAGCGCCGCGACGCGCGCCGGGTTGTCGCGCACCGCGTTCGCGAGCCGCGCGAGCGGCGTGCGCGTCAACGCATGCATCGCGCACGCCGACACGACGCACCACGCGGCGATCACCGCATACGCGTGCGCCGGCGCGCCGAAATAGCCGTTGCCCCAGGACGCGCCGCTCGCCCGGTCGATCGGCACGCCGCCGAGGCCGCCGAACCACGCGGGCACGCTCCACGCGGCCGCCGCGACGCATTCGCCGAGCCCGAGCGTGATCATCGCGAACGCGGTGCCGGAGCGGCGCGTCGCCAGCAGCCCGGCGACGAACCCGAAGCCCGCGCCGGCCACGCCGCCGACGAGCGGCAACAGCGGCAGCGGGCCGCCGACGTGATTGAACCAGTGGGCGGCCGCGAACGCGCCGAGACCCGCGAACGCCGCATGCCCGAACGACAGCAGCCCGGTCGTGCCGAGCTGCAGGTTGTACGACAGCGCGAGCACGACGAGCGCGGCCGTCTGCGCGAGATAGCCGAGCACCGCGCCGTGCGGCCACAGCCACGCGGGCAGCGCGACGCACGCGGCGAACAGCGCCCAGCGCGCGGATCCGGCCAATGCGCGGCTATGCATCGACACGCTCGCCGAACAACCCGCGCGGTCGCGCGACCAGCACCGCGACGAGCAGCAGGTACGGCACCAGCGGCGCCAGTTGCGCGATCGACACGGCGGCGACGCTATCCGGCAGCGCGATGCCCGTCCATTGCACGAGGTCGCGCAGCGACGTGTCGCTCGCCGCCGCGAAGGTCTGCGCGAAACCGACCGCGAGCGACGCGACGAACGCACCGCCGAGCGAGCCGAGCCCGCCGATCACGACCACCGCGAACACGACCGACCCGACGGTTTCGGCCAGCGCGGGCTCGATTACCGCGAGCGGCGCACCGATCACGCCGGCCAGCGCCGCGAGCGCGGTGCCCGCGCCGAACAGCGCCGTCATCACGCGCGGCACGTCGTAGCCGAGCGCCTCGACGGCCGCGCGATGCGTGAGCGCCGCGCGCACGACGAGCCCGATACGCGACGCACGCAGCAGCACGCCGAGCGCGACCAGCATCGTCGTGGACATCGCCATCATGAACAGCCGGTAGCGCGGCAACGCGAGACCGAACACGGTCACGGGCGCGCCGTCGAACAGCGGCGGCACGGGCGCCGGCAGCGGCGCGAGGCCCCACGCGAGTTTCGCGCCCTCGCCGATCAGGTACGCGAGACCGAAGGTCAGCAGCAGTTCGCTCGTATGGCCGCGCGCCTGCACACGGCGCAGCAGCGCGCGTTCGCAGCCGGCGCCGAGCAGCCCGACCGCGAGCGGCGCGAGCACGAGCGCGGACCAGAAGCCCGCCCAGGCCGCGATGCCGTAGCCGACGTACGCACCGAGCATGTAGAAGCTCGCATGCGCGAAGTTGAGCACGCCCTGCACGCTGAAGATCAGCGTGAGGCCGGCCGACAGCATGAACAGCAGCAAGCCGTAGCTGAGGCCGTTGAAGGCCTGGAGCGCGAACGCGTGCACCGCGTGGCGTCAGGCGGCGAGCGGTTCGAGCGCGGCGCGCAGCGCGTCGGGCAGCGGCACCGGACGGCGCGTGCCGCGATCGACGTACACGTGCACGAAGTGCCCCTGCGCGGCGGGTGACGCATCGCCCTGCGCAAACAGCCCGACTTCGTAGCGCACGCTCGACGTGCCGAGCTTCACGACGCGCAGCCCCGCGTCGACCGCTTGCGGGAACACGAGCGGCGCGAAGTAGTTGCACTGCGTCTCGACGACCAGCCCGATCGTCTGCCCGTGCTCGACGTCGAGCACGCCCGCGCGGATCAGGTACTCGTTCACGACGGTGTCGAAGTAGCTGTAGTAGACGACGTTGTTCACGTGCCCGTAAACGTCGTTGTCCATCCAGCGGGTCGTGATCGGCAGGAAGTGGCGATAGGCGTCGCGCGGACGCGGCTGTGGCTTGTCGGACATGGCGATGGCGGTCAGGACGATGGAAGCGAAGGGAACGAGGGAGATGACGGCGGCGAAGACGACGCGTGGCGGCCGCACGACGCGGCGCGCCGGCCGGCGACGAAGCGCCGCGTCGCGATCGCGCGCGCCGCGGCGGATGAAACCCTGCGGGCAGGCCGGCCCGTCACTGCCCCGGCCGGTCGACGAATTCGAAATCGAGGCCGCGCGCGCGCATCCAGTCGGCGAGCGCGACGCCCGTGCCGGCGCGCCACGGGCGCAGCAGCGGCGGATCGACGAGCTTGTACTCGAGCAGTTCCGGCGACAACGACACCGTGCCCGACGCCCGCACGTGGTACGCGATGATCAGTTCGTTCTTGCGGATGAATTCGTACACGCCGACGAGCGATACCTGCTCGGCCTTCAGCGCGGTTTCCTCGAACACCTCGCGGGCGATGCCGTCCTCGGGCGTCTCGCCGTTTTCGAGAAAGCCGGTGATCAGCGCGAACATCCCTTCGGGCCACGCCGCGTTGCGCGCGAGCAGGATCTTGCCGTCGAGTTCGACGATCGCGGCGACGACCGGCAGCGGGTTGTTCCAGTGCACGTAGCCGCACGACTCGTCGGGGCATGCCTGGCGAACGCGGCCGCCCTCATGGTCGGGATCGGCCCGCTCGGTGAGCGGGCTCGCGCAGCGCGGGCAAAAACGGTAGTCGGCGGTGGTCATCGATGAGAATCTGGCGAGCGCCGGACGGCCGCCTGCCGGCTGCCCGCGCACCCGCTCGGCGCGGGAAAGGCTTCATTCTAGCGAGTTTGCCCGCGCCGGAGACGATCCGGCCCTACCCGCGCCGGGATGATCGGCGCCCGCGCGCGGCGGTCGCCGCGAAGCCGGCGGCGCCGATCAGCAGCGCGGCCACCGCGACCCACAGCGCGGGCGTAAACGACCCGAAGCGCGCGGCCAGCGGCGCCGCGACGAGCGGCCCGAGGATCTGCCCGACGCCATACGAGGCGGTCGCGTAACCCATCAGCCCGGCCGCGCGCTCGCCGTGCAGGCGCCGCGCCTCGCGCATCGCGAACAGCGTGATCGCGGTGAACGGCAGGCCGAGCAACGCGCTGCCGATCGAGAAGCCGGCCGCGTTCGGCCACACGATCCCGGCCGCGATGCCGAGCGCCTGCGTCGCGCAGCCGGCCGCCAGCAGCAGCCGGTTGTCCCAGTGGCCAGGTAGCCGCGCGGCGGTGATCGCGCCGACGATCAGCGCCGCGCCGAACATCGGCCAGAACAGGTCGGGCCACGGCGAACCGGCCGGCAGCGCGGCGCGCGCGATCACCGGCAGGAACGTCGCGGTGATGATGTAGCCGAAGCCCGGTGCGCCGTACAGCACGACGAGCCACGCGGCGTCCGCGCGACGGCTTCGCGGGGCGGCCCGCGCCGCCGGGGCGACCGGCACGCCGGTGGCCGCATGTGGCGCGGCAGCGGTCGACGTTGGCTGCGCGTGCGCCACGGCCGGCGCCGCACCGAACGTGCGCCAGATCGCGACCGACAGGACGGCCGACAACGCCGCGAAACCCAGCCAGCCCAGCGCGGCATGCTGGCCGGCCAGCGCACTGCCGATCAGCCCCGTCACCACGATGCCGACGCCCGGCCCCGCGTAGATCACCCCGCTCCATTCGGGCGCAGCCAGCTCGGCCAGACGCCGCAACCCCCATTGCGACATGAACACGAACGTCCATGCGCTGACGACGCCCGCGACGAAACGCACGACGAGCCACGCCGGCAGCCAGTGACCGATGCCCATCGCGGCGGTCAGCAGCACGGTCGCCGCGAGCCCGAAGCGCACCATCCGCGCCGGCGCGACGTGCAGCGCCGCGCAACTGACCGCGCCGACGAAGTAGCCCGCATAGTTTGCGGACGCAAGCCAGCCGCCGGCTTTCAGGTCGATCGAGCCGTCCGCGAGCATCAGCGGCAACAGCGGCGTGAACGCGAAACGGCCGACGCCGAGCACGACGGCGAGCCCGACCATGCAGGCGAGCGCGGCCGCGCGGGCGCGGCGGTCGGCCTGGTCGGACGAAGGCACGCGGGCGGCGGCGGGCGGAGCATCGAAGCGGGACATGGCGGCATGGGCCGGCGCTTCGCGCGCGCCAGCCGGATCGGAAATCGGAATGGGTCCATCCTAGCTTGACCAACCATTCTCGAAAAATGAATAATTAAGAATCGACTCATCCCTCGGAGAGAATCATGGACCTGGCGGCGCTGGCGATTTTCCGGGCGGTCGTGCGCGAGAACGGCGTGACGCGCGCGGCGGCCAAGCTCAATCGCGTGCAGTCGAACGTCACGACGCGCATCAAGCAGCTGGAGGAGGAACTCGGCGCGGCGCTGTTCGTGCGCGACGGCCGCCGGCTCGTGCTGACGCCGGCCGGGCAGACGCTGCTGCCGTATGCGGAGCGCCTGCTCGCGCTCGCCGACGAGGCGCGCGACGCGGTGCGCGAGGACACGCCGCGCGGGCGGCTGCGGCTCGGCACGATGGAAAGCACGGCCGCGAGCCGGCTGCCGACCATCCTCGCGCGCTATCACCACGCGTGGCCCGACGTGTCGCTCGAATTGCTGACGGGCACGACGGGCTGGCTGATCGACCGCGTGCGCGACTTCGAGGTCGACGCCGCGCTGTTCGCGCGCCCGCCCGAGCCGGACATGCTGCCCGACACGTTCGAGACCGTGCCGATCTTCCGCGAGGATCTCGTGCTGCTCACGCCGCGCGGCCATCCGCCGGTGCGCACGCCACGCGACGTGATCCTGCCGACGCTGATCGCGTTCGAGCGCGGCTGCACGTATCGCAAGTACGTCGAGCAGTGGTACGCGGCGCACGGCGTGAAGCCGGCCCGCGTGCTCGAGCTCGGCTCGTATCACGCGATCGTGGCGTGCGTCGCGGCCGGCGCGGGCATCGCGGTCGCGCCGCGTTCGGTGCTCGATCTGCAGCCCGAGACCGGCAACATCGCCGCGCACAGGATTCCCGAACTCGAAGGGATCGACACGCTGCTCGCGTGGCGGCGGGGCTATGCGTCGGCGGCGCTCGCCGCGCTGCGCGATGCGCTCACCGACACCGCGCGGCAGCCCGGCGACGTGACGAAGCCGACGGTGACCGTACCGGCCTGACCCGTGCCCGCGCGTCGCCGCATCGATCGACACGCCTCGACCGCACAAACGAAACGACCCGACCGGCGCCTGCCGATCGGGTCGTTTTTCGATTCACGCGATGCCGTCAGGGCGACGGCATCGCATCGGTCGTGCAACGATCAGAGCCGTTCTTCGACCCAGCCCTTCACGCCGGCCAGCGCGCCCGGCAGGTTCGCCGGCTCGGTGCCGCCTGCCTGCGCCATGTCCGGACGGCCGCCGCCCTTGCCGCCGACCTGCTGCGCGACGAAGTTCACGAGCTCGCCGGCCTTGACCTTCTTGCTCGCGTCCGGCGTGACGCCCGCGATCAGGCTGACCTTGCCGCCTTCGACGGCCGCCAGCACGATCGCCGCGCTCTTCAGCTTGTCCTTCAGCTTGTCGACCGTTTCGCGCAGCGTCTTCGCGTCGGCGCCGTCGAGCGTCGCGGCCAGCACGTACACGCCGCCGATCTCGACGGCCTGCTGCGCGAGCTCGTCGCCCTGGCTCGACGCGAGCTTCGACTTCAGCGCGCCCAGTTCCTTCTCGAGCGACTTCACCTGGTCCTGCACCTGCGCGATGCGCTGCGTGAGTTCCGACGGCTGCGCCTTCAGCGCCGCGGCCGCTTCGTTCACGCGTGCGTCGAGTTCCTGCACATAGCGCACCGCGTTGTCGCCGGTGATCGCCTCGACCCGGCGGATGCCGGCCGCGACGCCGCCTTCGACGACGATCTTGAACAGGCCGATGTCGCCGGTGCGGTGCACGTGCGTGCCGCCGCACAGTTCGCGCGAGAAGCCGAGGTCGAGCACGCGCACTTCGTCGCCGTACTTCTCGCCGAACAGCGCCATCGCGCCGCCCTTCACCGCTTCGTCGTACGGCATCACGCGCACGATGCCCGGCGCGTTCGCCAGGATCTCGTTGTTGACGATCTGCTCGACGCGACGGATTTCGTCGTCGGTCATCGGTGCGTTGTGCGCGAAGTCGAAGCGGGTCTTTTCCGCGTCGACGAGCGAACCCTTCTGCTGCACGTGCGCGCCGAGCACTTCGCGCAGCGCCTTGTGCATCAGGTGGGTGGCCGAGTGGTTGCGCTGCGTGCGCGCGCGGCGCTGCGCGTCGATTTCCGCGCGCAGCACGTCGCCGACCTTCAGCGTGCCCTGCTCCAGCGTGCCGTGGTGGCCGATCACGTCGGCCTGCACCTTCAGCGTGTCGGCCACCGCGAAGCGCGTCGCGGCGTTCGCGAGCACGCCCTGGTCGCCCACCTGGCCGCCCGATTCCGCGTAGAACGGCGTGTGGTCGAGCACGACGACCGCATCCTGGCCGGCCTTCACTTCGTTGACGGCCGAGCCGTCGACGTACAGCGCGACGACCTTCGCGTCGTCGAACGCGATTTCCTCGTAACCGTGGAAGGTGGTCTTCGCGCCCGAGTATTCGAGGCCCTGCGTGGCCTTGAACTTGCCGGCCGCGCGCGCCTGCTCGCGCTGACGCGCCATCGCGTCGTCGAACGCCGGCTCGTCGACCGTCATCCCGCGCTCGCGGCACACGTCGGCCGTCAGGTCCAGCGGGAAGCCGTAGGTATCGTGCAGCTTGAACGCGAGTTCGCCGTCGAGCACCTTGCCGCCCTTCGCGTCGACGTCGGCCAGCGCGGCCTCGAGGATCGACATGCCGTGCTCGATCGTCTCGAAGAAGCGCTCCTCTTCCTGGCGCAGCACGTCGGTCACGCGCTGTTCGGCTTCCTTCAGCTCCGGGTAGGCGGTGCCCATCTCGGCGACGAGGTCGGCCACCAGCTTGTGGAAGAACGCGCCCTTGCGGCCCAGCTTGTAGCCGTGGCGGATCGCGCGGCGCACGATCCGGCGCAGCACGTAGCCGCGACCTTCGTTGCCGGGAATCACGCCGTCGACGATCAGGAACGAGCACGCGCGGATGTGATCGGCGATCACCTTCAGCGAGTTGTTCGTGAGGTCGCTGATCTCGGTCACGCGCGCGGCGGCCTTGATCAGGTTCTGGAACAGGTCGATCTCGTAGTTGCTGTGCACGTGCTGCAGCACCGCGGCGAGACGCTCGAGGCCCATGCCGGTGTCGACCGACTGCTTCGGCAGGCGCGTCATGTTGCCCTGCGCGTCGCGGTTGAACTGCATGAACACGAGGTTCCAGATCTCGATGTAGCGGTCGCCGTCTTCCTCGGGCGACCCCGGCGGCCCGCCCCACACGTCCGGGCCGTGGTCGTAGAAGATCTCGGTACACGGGCCGCACGGGCCGGTGTCGCCCATCGTCCAGAAGTTGTCCGATGCGTAGCGCGCGCCCTTGTTGTCGCCGATCCGGATGATCCGCTCGGTCGGCACGCCGACTTCCTTCGCCCAGATGTCGTATGCCTCGTCGTCTTCCTGGTAGACGGTGACCCACAGTTTTTCCTTCGGCAGCTGGTAGACCGCGGTCAGCAGCTCCCACGCGAACTTGATCGCGTCGTGCTTGAAGTAGTCGCCGAACGAGAAGTTGCCGAGCATCTCGAAGAACGTGTGGTGGCGCGCCGTGTAGCCGACGTTCTCGAGGTCGTTGTGCTTGCCGCCCGCGCGCACGCTGCGCTGCGCCGTCGTGGCGCGCGAGTACGGGCGCGGGTCCGTGCCGAGGAAGACGTCCTTGAACTGGACCATGCCCGAGTTCGTGAACATCAGCGTGGGGTCGTTACCGGGCACGAGGCTCGACGAGCGGACGATCGTGTGGCCCTTCGATTCGAAGAATTTGAGGAATTTCTCGCGGATTTCGGCAGCTTTCATGGCGTGCGGGGACAGTCTGGCAAAGACGGCTTCAAACGCCGGCGCCCCAGGCGGGGCGCGCGGCGGCATGGATTCGGAAACGATCGATTATACGATACAGACCGCCCGCCCAAGCGGCGGCGGCCCGCTGCGCCGGACGACCGGCCTGGGCCACCCGCGCGGCCGATTCGCCTTAAGATGCTCGGCATGCCAATCGGCCTTGCCCGGCAAGGCAGGCCAGCCATGAAAGGAGACGATTCGACGATGGGTGCCCTGAGCCATATCCGCGTGCTGGACCTCACCCGCGTGCTCGCGGGCCCGTGGTGCGCGCAGACCCTTGCCGATTTCGGCGCGGACGTGATCAAGGTCGAGCGCCCGGGCGCCGGCGACGACACGCGCCACTGGGGGCCGCCGTACCTGAAGGACGCGGACGGCGCGGATACCGCCGAGGCCGCGTACTACCTCGCGGCGAACCGCAACAAGCGCTCGGTGACGATCGACATCGCGACGCCCGAGGGCCAGCGGATCGTGCGCGAGCTCGCCGCGCAGAGCGACGTCGTGCTCGAGAACTACAAGGTCGGTCAGTTGAAGAAATACGGGCTCGACCACGACGCGCTGCGCGCGGTGAAGCCCGATCTCGTCTACTGCTCGGTCACCGGCTTCGGCCAGACCGGCCCGTACGCGCACCGCGCGGGCTACGACTTCATCGTGCAGGGGATCGGCGGCTTCATGAGCATCACCGGCGAGCGCGACGGCGAGCCGGGCGGCGGCCCGCAGAAGGCCGGCGTCGCGATCGCCGATCTCGCGACCGGCCTCTATTCGACGATCGCCGTGCTCGCCGCGCTCGCGCACCGCGACCGCACGGGCGAAGGCCAGTACATCGACATGGCGCTGCTCGACGTGCAGGTCGCGCTGCTGGCGAACATGAACACCAACTTCCTCGCGAGCGGCAAGCCGCCGGTGCGCTGGGGCAACGCGCATCCGAACATCGTGCCGTACCAGACGTTCCAGACGAGCGACGGCTGGATCATCGTCGCGGTCGGCAACGACGGGCAGTTCCGCAAGTTCGTCGAAGCCGGCGGCCGGCCCGAGCTGGCCGACGACGAGCGCTTCGCGACGAACCCGTCGCGCGTGCGCCATCGCGACACGCTGGTGCCGATCCTCGCGGAAATGGTGAAGGCGCGCGGCAAGGCCGACTGGATCGGCGCACTCGAAGCGGCCGGCGTGCCGTGCGGGCCGATCAACGATCTCGACGAGGTGTTCGACAACGAGCAGGTGGTCGCGCGCGGGATGCAGGTAGCGCTGCCGCACCCGTGCGGCGCGGACGTGAAGCTCGTGCGCAACCCGATCCGGATGAGCGCGACGCCGCCGGACGCACGCACCGCCCCGCCGCTGCTCGGCGCGCAGACGGAAGAGGTGCTGCGCGACATGCTCGGCTACGACGACGAGCGAATTGCCGCGCTGAAGGCGAAACAGGCGATCTGACGCGTCAGGCTCGCGCGGCGGCGAACGGCCCGGCTAGCGCGCGAGCGCGTCGAGCCAGCCGCGTGCGGCCGGCCAGTCGCCGAGCCCGCTGTCGGCGTTGATGTGGCCGCGCGGGCCGATGTCGCGGAACGCGCTGCCCCACGCATGCGCGCAGCCGCGTGCGAACGCGAGCGAACCGTACGGATCGTCGCTGCTCGCGACGACGCAGGTCGGAAACGGCAATCGCTCGTGCGGCACCGGGCCGAAGCCGTGCGCGTCGACCGGGAACGCCGGCCCCGCGGGATCGGGCAATGCGACGAGCAGCGCGCCGCGCACTTTCGCGAGCGCGGCCGGGCGTGCGTAGCGGGTCGCCCACCAAGCGGTGGTCAGCGTACCGAGGCTGTGGCCGGCGATCAGCACGGGCCCGCGCGCGGCTTCGACCGCCCGGTCGAGCGCGAGACACCAGCCGTTGCGGAACGCACGGTCCCAGTCGGGCATCGCGACCCGCGAGAAGCGCGCGTCGGCGCGCTCCCAACGGCTCTGCCAGTGAAGCGGGCCCGAATTGGCGTAGCCCGGCAAGACGAAAACGACGGAGTCGGTCATGGAAGGGTTGGTCGACGAATGGAATCGTGTTGTAGCGTCGACGCAGTGTCGCACACCCGCCTCTCCCTGATGGTGCCTGTCGAAATCCGGGGGATGTGCGTGACGTTCGTGCGGGTCGTGATGCACTCAGGCAGGCGTCACGACCGGCCGGCATGCGTGGCGCCCGCGTCGCGGGCGCCTGCCGGCGGGGATCAGCGGACGCCGGCGCCGACCAGGCCGCCTGCCGCCGCGCCGGCCACCGTGCCGACCGGGCCGCCCGTGATCAGGTAGCCGAGCGCGCCGCCCGCGGCCGCGCCGATCCCGGCATTGCGTTGCGTATGCGTCATCGCGCATGCGCCGAGTTGCGACAGGGCCGCGACGATCACCGCGGTACGAACGAGAAAAGTGGTCTTCTTCATCATGATTATTGGCTTCCTCCCGCCACGCAAAAATTGCGAATGGCGGCATTGAATCGGTAAAGCCATCATAGGAAAACCCGAACGGCGCCGGCAATCCGATTTACGTCGTGTTACAGCCGACACACACTCGATATATTGCGGTACGCATCGCGAACGGACGGCGCCGGACCGGCAGGCCGCGCGGGACGCACCCCGGTCAGGTAGAATTACAGGATTAAACCGGCGCGACGCGCCGACACAACCTGACGCCAACCGCATGAGCACCGAACGCAACGACGCCCCCGCGGCTTCCAATTTCATCCGTAACATCATCGACGACGACAACCGCACCGGCAAATGGGGCGGCCGCGTCGAGACGCGCTTCCCGCCCGAGCCGAACGGCTATCTGCACATCGGTCACGCGAAGAGCATCTGCCTGAACTTCAGCGTCGCGCGCGACTACGGCGGCGTGTGCCACCTGCGCTTCGACGACACGAACCCGGAAAAGGAAAGCGTCGAATACGTCGACTCGATCGTCGACGCGGTGCGCTGGCTCGGCTTCGACTGGCGCAAGGACGCGGTCGATCATCAGTATTTCGCGAGCGACTACTACGACAAGCTGTACGAGTTCGCCGAGCTGCTGATCAAGCGTGGCAAGGCGTACGTCGACAGCCAGAGCGCCGACGAAATGCGCGCGAACCGCGGCTCGCTGACCGAGGGCGGCAAGCCGTCGCCGTTCCGCGAGCGCACGCCGGAAGAGAACCTCGACCTGTTCCGCCGGATGAAGGCCGGCGAGTTCAAGGAAGGCGAGCACGTGCTGCGCGCGAAGATCGACATGGCGTCGCCGAACATGAACATGCGCGACCCGGTGATCTACCGGATCCGCTACGCGCACCACTACCGCACCGGCGACGCATGGTGCGTGTATCCGATGTACGACTACACGCACTGCATCTCGGATGCGCTCGAAGGCATCACGCATTCGCTGTGCACGCTCGAATTCGAGGATCACCGCCCGCTGTACGACTGGGTGCTGAACGAACTCGCGGAAGCCGGCGTGTTCACGCGCCCGCTGCCGCAACAGATCGAATTCTCGCGGCTGAACCTCACGTACGCGATCACCAGCAAGCGCAAGCTGCTGCAACTCGTCACCGAAGGCCACGTCGACGGCTGGGACGACCCGCGGATGCCGACGATCGTCGGCGTGCGCCGCCGCGGCTTCACGCCGGAGAGCATCCACCTGTTCTGCGAGCGGATCGGCGTGACGAAGATCGATTCGTGGATCGACATGAGCATCTTCGAAGGCGCGCTGCGCGACGACCTCGACGACAAGGCGGCGCGCACGGTCGCGGTGCTCGATCCGCTGAAGCTCGTGATCGACAACTATCCGGAAGACCTCGAGGAAGCGTGCACGGCGCCCGTGCATCCGCACCATCCGGACCGCGGCGTGCGCACGTTCCCGATCTCGCGCGAACTGTGGATCGAGCGCGAGGATTTCGTCGAAAATCCGCCGAAGGGCTATTTCCGCCTGTTCCCGGGCAACAAGGTCCGCCTGCGCTACGGCTACGTGATCGAATGCACGGGCTTCGACAAGGACGCCGACGGCAACGTGACGGCCGTGCACTGCAACTACTTCCCGGACAGCAAGTCGGGCACCGAAGGCGCGAACACGTACAAGGTCAAGGGCAACATCCACTGGGTCAGCGCGAAGCACGCGCAGCCGGCCGAAGTGCGGATCTACGACCGCCTGTTCAAGGAGCCGCACCCGGACGCGGGCGGCGCGAACTTCCTCGAGGCGCTGAACCCCGATTCGAAGAAGATCGTGCAGGCGTACCTCGAGCCGGGCAACGGCGACGTCGCGCCGGAAACGCGCCTGCAGTTCGAGCGCCACGGCTACTTCGTTGCAGACCGTGTCGATTCGAAGCCGGGCAAGCCGGTGTTCAACCGGATCGTCGGGCTGCGCGACAGCTGGGGCAAGCCGGCCTGACGGCCTGCTCTGCGCGGTAGCGCGCGGCCCGCAAGCCGCCGCTGCCTCGGCATGAAAAAACCGGCTCCAGGGCCGGTTTTTTCATGGGCGCGTGCCGAAGAACGGCAGGCGAAAACGGAAGCCGCGGCGCCCGTTCACGCGCCCGACAACCGCCGATGCAAGTCCGCCAGCGACAGCTTCGTGCGAAACAGCCGCGCGAGACTGCGGCTCGCATAGGTGTCGATGTCGCCCGGCACGGTCCAGCGGTACGCGTCCATCTCGGGAATCATCGAGCCGTCGCGACGGCTCGGAAACAGCGACGTGCACGTGCAGTGCGCGGGATCGATTTCGCCGTCGGCCACCTGCACCGCGAACAGGTGCAGGTCCTTGTCGTGCCGGTACGCGAAGCGGCCGAGATCGAGCAACCGCGCCGGCGCGAACGCGATGCCGGTTTCCTCCCGCAGTTCGCGCAGCGCGGCGTCGGCCGGCGTCTCGCCCGGTTCGCCCTGCCCCTTCGGGATGTCCCAGTGCGTGGTGTCCGTCGCATGCGCGAGGAACACGCGGCCGGCCGCATCGAGGATCACGACGCCGCACGATACCGTGCGCGGCGCGCCGCCCCGCTTCGTCATGCGCGTGCTCAGCGCTTCTGCAGCTGCCACTTGCCCGCGGCCGTCTTGCAATAGACGGGCTTGAGCGTCATCGTCTGGCCCTTCGCGGTGATTTCGGTCGCGACTTCGCGGCAGGTCTTGCCGTCCGCCTCGGTCGTGCTCGGCGTGAGCTTCGCGTCGATCTGCGTGCCGCGGCCGCTGCTCTGCCACGTCGTGGTTTCGCCGTCCTTGCCTTCGTCGCGCGCCTGCACGACTGCCTTGGAAAGCGACGCGCGGTCGGTCTTGCTGAAATAGCTGATCGGCGTGTCGTTCAGGAAGTTCAGGTTGTTCTGCGCGTGGGCGGGCAGCATCGCGGCTGCGCACGCGGCGCCGGCCAGCACGCGCGTGACGACGGAAAGGGATGCACGCATCGACATGTTTTTCTCCTTGGATGTTCGATCGAAAGGCGCGGTGCATGCCGGCGAACCGGCACGCACCGCGCCCGTCAGCGAGCGAGCATAGCATGCGTGCTGCGATGAAGGCCTTCTAGGGCTTGGCGGCGACGGCCGTTTGCTGATATCCGTCAGTCAGCGTGCCCAGGAACGCGATCACGTCCTTGATCTCGGCCGCATTCAGCGCCGGCTGGTCGCCGCGCTTGCGGTCGAACGGCGCTTCGCGGTTGATGTTCGGCCAGTAGCGCTTCGGCAGGTCGTCGTAGATCTGCACCTTGCCGTGCACGACCGGGTAGAACTTCTCCGGATGGATGTCGCGTTCGACGTAGAAGCGCATCACGTCCTCGAGCGAGTGATACACGCCGTTGTGGAAGAACGTCTTGCGCAGCGCGACGTTGCGCAGCGACGGCGTGCGGAACAGCCCGCAGAATTCGTCGCGCCCCTTCAGGTCGGTGCGTTCGGGACCGCAGGCGCCGAGATCGTAAAAGCGCGGGTCGCGATTGACCGGCAGCGCGCGGTTGCGCGGCACCGCGATCGCGATCAGCCCGAAATCGCTGAACTGCGGCGGGCCGCCTTCGAGCGTGCGCTGGCTGATGTGGCAGCTCGCGCAATTGCCCTTCTTCTCGTCGTTGAACAGCTGCAGCCCGTGCAACTCGGCGGGTGTGAGCTGCGCGTGGCCGGCCAGATATGCGTCGTATTTGCTCGTGTACGGATCGAACAGCGCCGGCTGCTGCTGGAATGCATCGAGCGCGCGCAGCACCGCATCGAACGTCGCCCGGTCGTCGCCGAGCACCTGGTCGCCGAACGCCTTGCGGAACGCGTCGGCATACGGCGCGGCGCGGACCGCCTTCGCGACCCGCGCAGGCGAGCTGCTCATCTCGAACGGCGACAGGAGCGGAATGCGCGCCTGCGCATCGCGCGTATCGACGCGGCCGTCCCAGGTCAGCCCACCGGTCGGACCCGCGTCGACGCTTTCGTCGCCTTCGTCCGGCGAATCGTGGAAGTGCTCGCTGAACGGCGGGATGCCGCGCAGGTACTTCAGCGACGGCACCGCGCGAAAGCCGGTACGGTGCATGTCGTCGCCGCCCAACTGCACCGACAGCGCGTTCGGCGGCCCGAACGCATGCTCGGCGCTATGGCACGACGCGCAAGCGAGCTTGCCGGACCCGGACAGCGACGGATCGAAGAACAGCTGCTTGCCGAGCGCCGTCATCTGCTTCACGCCCTCGAACACCTGCGCGCGCGTCTGCGGCTGGCGAGCCGGCGCGACCGCCGGGGCGGCCGGAGCAGCCTGCGCCGCCGGGACGACGGACGCGGCCGACGCGGTCGTGCCGGGCTGCGCGTCGCAACCGGCGAGCGCGGCGAGCGCGCCAGCCACCGCGAGCGTCGCCGCGGCGGGGACCAGCGACCGCGCGAACGCGAAGGATTTCAGAAAGGTGTGCATCGTCGTTGTTCTGGTAGCGGTGGGCAATCGGCCGGAGCTTATGTCAGTTCCGTGACCGTTGGATGACGTTCAACCGACAGTCAATTGAAAGCGTCCCTACACCCGGCTGTCAAATCGGTTCCAGATAATGCGCGCAGCCGGGCGGTACCGCGAGGTTCGCGCGCCGGCCCTCCGCCACCCGGTTCCCACACGCGACCAACGACGAATGAGAGAGAACATCGCATGAAGAAGCACGCCTGGATTCGCTACACGCCGATCGCCCTTGCGGCCGCGCTCAGCCTGACCGCCTGCGGCGGCGACGACGTGACGCAGCAGGGCCTGTCGGCCGTCAAGAACGTCGTCGTGATCTACGCGGAAAATCGCAGCTTCGACAACCTGTACGGCAACTTCCCGGGCGCCAACGGTCTGCAGAACGCGACGGCCGCGAATTCGGTGCAGAAGGACCGCGACGGCTCGACGATGGCGACGCTGCCGAAGATCTGGGGCGGCCTGACCGCGACCGGCATCACGCCGGCGGTGACCGAGGCGATGACGGCGAACCTGCCGAACGCGCCGTTCGCGATCGACGATCCGAACGGCTTCAACCAGTCGATGAGCATCGCGACGCGCGACATCGTGCACCGCTTCTACCAGGACCAGATGCAGATCAACGGCGGCAAGAACGACATGTACGCCGCATGGACCGACGCGGGCGGCCTGACGATGGGCCACTACACGGCCGATCCGTCGAAGCTGCCGCTGTGGAAGATCGCGCAGCAGTACGTGCTCGCCGACAACTTCTTCATGGGCGCGTTCGGCGGCTCGTTCCTGAACCACCAGTACCTGATCTGCGCGTGCGCGCCGTACTACCCGAACGCCGACAAGAGCCCGGCGGCCGGCAAGATCGCCGTGCTGAACGCCGACGGCAAGTCGCTGAAGGTCGCGACGAACTCGCCGGCTTCCGCGCTGAGCGGGCCGCCGAAGTTCGTCAATGACGGCGCGCTGACGCCGGACTTCTACGGCATCAACACGATGCAGCCGGCGTATCAGCCGAGCGGCAACAAGGCGGCCGCGGGCGGCGATCCGCTGCTGGCCGACCCGGCCAATCCGTCGACGATGCCGCCGCAGACGGCGACCAACATCGGCGACCTGATGACCAACGCGGGCGTGTCGTGGGCGTGGTATGGCGGCGCGTGGGGCCAGGCGCTGCAGGCGAGCCAGAACGGCACGTCGAACGTGATCTACGGCGCCGACCTGTCGACGCCGAACTTCCAGCCGCACCACCAACCGTTCAACTATTTCGCGAACCAGGCGCCGGGCACCGCGAGCCGCGCGCAGCACCTGCTCGACGGCGGCGCGAACGGCGCGGAGTTCATCAAGGCAATCGACGCGGGCACGCTGCCGCAGGTCGCGTTCTACAAGCCGCAAGGCAACCTGAACGAGCACCCGGGCTACACGGACGTCACGTCCGGCGACCAGCACATCGCCGATGTGATCGCGCACCTGCAGGCCAGCCCGCAGTGGAAGAACATGGTCGTGGTCGTCACGTACGACGAAAACGGCGGCTTCTGGGATCACGCCGCGCCGCCGACCGCCGACCGCTGGGGCCCGGGCACCCGCATTCCGGCGCTGATCGTGTCGCCGTTCGCGAAGAAGGGCTTCGTCGACCACACGCAGTACGACACGGGTTCGATCCTGCGCTTCATCACGCGCCGCTTCTCGCTGCCGCGCCTCGCCGGCCTGCAGCAACGCGACGACGCGCTGAAGGCGAACGGCGCCCAGCCGATGGGCGACCTGACGAACGCGCTCGCGCTGTCGCCGAACCTGTAATCGCATCGCGGTCACCGCGAACGAGCCGGCGGCGATGCCGGCTCCGAACGAACGAAGGGCGGCCTCCTGGCCGCCCTTGTTCATGGGTCCGCGTGACCGCGCGCTTGCCTTACCAGCCGTACTTCAGCTCGACGCCGACGTAGTCGGCGTTGTGCCCGCCCGCCTGCCGGATCGCATCGCCGACCTGGAAATGCACGGCCTCGAGCGCGCCGATCAGGTTCGCGGCGATCGTCCAGTCCGCACGCAGCTGCACGTACATCCCCGTCCACAACCCGCCCTTGCCCGCGGTGCCCGGCACGACCGCATTGCCCTGCTGGTAGACGGCGTCGCCGGTCGTCTCGCGCCACTGGAAGCCGAGCGCGCCGAGCAGCGACAGGTTCGGCGACGGCTTCAGCGTCACGGACGGCTTCACGTGGATCAGGTTCGAGTAGCCGGTGTAGCCGGCGAGCGTGAAGTAGTAGCCGTTCGGAAACAGCGGATTGAACGTGCCGATCCGGCCATCGCGCGGATGCCGGTCGCCCGACGCCGCGTCGACCTGCAGCGCGATGCGCGGCGACCACGGCGCGTCGAGCCGGTAGCCGGCGATCGAACCGACGGCCCATGCGGCGATCGTGTCGTTGCCGACCGTGCCGGTCTGCAGCATCGTTTCGAGGTCCCAGTCGAAGCGGCCGTGCGTGCCCGTGTAGCGGACGTCCCACACGTCGCGATGCTCGGGGCCGCTCGCGTCGAGGAAACGCCCGTGGCCGCGGTTGTAGCGCGACCAGTAGCCGGACAGATCGCCCGGCCCGACCGACTGCCGCTCGAAGCGCACGCCACTGAACGTGAGATCGCGATTCGACACGTCGTCGAACGTGGACGCGGTACGGTTCTGCACCGGCTGCGTCGCATACGCGATGAAGCGCCACTTCCGATACTCGTAGTCGACCCACACCGCATCGAACGCCTGCCGCACGTTCGGGCCGTCGCGCGCGGCGATGAAGCGCTGCAAGTCGAACGCCATCTCCTGACGGCCGACGCGGAACTTCAGCGTGCCGCCGCCGAGCGCGCCCGTGTAGGTCGCGAACGCCTGTTCGAGATCGAGCGGATTGCGGTCGACCGGCGCGATCGTGTTCTTGCCGAACGCGCGCGCATCCTGCAACTGCACGAAGAACTGCCAGTGCCGGCCGAGATGCGCATCGGCATGCACTTCGACGCGCTGGATCAGGTACGTATCCGATTGCGCGGCGCCGATGCCGAACAGCGGCGCGTCGTTGGTTTCGAGCCGCTCGCGCAGGTTCACGCCGAGCGACAGATAGGAGGACGGATCGTTGCCGAGCGCAATGGCTTTCAGCCCGTCGAGCGGCGCGCGCGGCACACAGGGATTCGCGAGCACCGACCAGTCTTCCTGCCAGCGGTTGAACAGGACGGCGGGACGCTTGGCCGGGCACGTCGATGCGCTGGTGGCGGCGGGCGCCGAGGCCGATGACGCGCTCGATGTCGGCGTCGACGCCGACGCGGCTGCCGTTTCCGCGAACGCCGCGTCGGCGCCCGAGAGCATCAATCCCGCGACGATCGACACGCGCGCGGCCCGCTCGAAGTGGCGGCCGCGGCGCCCGCTTCGCCGACGCTCGATCATGCGGGCTCCCGCGGGGTCGTGCCGGCCGCTGGCGACGCCGCCCCCAGCGCCAGCGCCGCCAGCGCACCGACGGGCGCGAGCAATGCAAGAAACCCGACCGCGCGAAACCCGAGCGCGCCGCATGCCGCGCCGAGCGCGAACGCGACGATCGCCGGCAGCATCTTCGCGAAGCGCGCCCGCGCCGTCGCACGCGCGCTGTCCGCCGTGCCGGGCGACAGCATGTCGACGGCATCGAGGATCGCCTGCGTCACGTTGCCCGTCATCACCGTGTTCGGCACGCCGCCCGCGCGCGCGATCACGCGCGGATGCGCATTCTGCACGCCCATCGCGAACGTGCCGACGATGCCGGCCACGAGCGCCGGCAGGCTGTCCGGTTGCGTGACGGGCGTCGCCCACACGCCGGCCGCGCAGAACCCGAGCAGCAGCACGGCCTGCACCGCGTGCAGCATGCGCGTGCCCTGCCAGGCCGGCCGCGCGGCCATCGACCGCGCGATCAGGCTGCTCGCGATCACGCCGCACACGAACGCAGGAAACACGCTGAGCTTCAGCACGACGCCCTGGCCGAAGCCCGCGATGCCCGCGCCGATCAGCACGAAGTTGCCGGTGACGTGCGCGGTGAACAGCCCGAACAGCGCGACGAAGCTCAGCGTGTCGACGAAGCCGGCCACCGCGGCAAGGATCGTATCCTCGTGCTTCATCGCGCCGCGCTCGCGTGGATCTCGGCGACGTAGCCGCCCGGAAACTGCACGAGCGCCGCGTCGCGGCCGTCCGACGTGAAGGCCGGCACGAGCACCGTCACGCCCGCGGCCTGTGCCTGCTTCAGCGTCGCGGCGAGATCGGCCACTTCGTAGCCGGTCATCTCGCGGCCGAACGGGTAAGGCAGGTGACCATCGGTCACGAGCACGGTCATCTTGCCGAAGCCCGATTCGATGCGAATGCGGCGGTACGTGTCGTTCGGCCGGCCGATTTCAATGCCCGGCGCCTTCAGGTCGTCGGACACCACCTTGCCCTTCGAGAACTTGACGAAATCGTGCACGAACTTGCGTACGCTCTGCGGCGACACGTACACGCGATTCTCGGGGATGGTCTGCAACGCGTCGTAGTGCGGCGCCTGGGTATGCCAGTAGAGCTGCATCTTCACGTCGCCCGCCCACGCGATGATCGCGTCGCGGCCGATCGGATCGGGGAACGTGTCGACGATCACGTCGGCGCCGTGCTCGCGCGCGGATTTCACCGCGACATCCATGTCGGTCACGAGATAGCCGGTGCGTTCCGCGCAGAACGGATACGGAATCGGCGTCTTGAAGCCGAATACCGAGATCGTGCCGACCGGCGTGAGCACCAGCTGCGACATCGTCTGGCTCGGCGTCGGCGTGACCTGGAACACGCCCTGCTTCGACTTCTTGCCGCCGAACGTCGCGACGAAGCTGTCGGTGAAGCGGTCGAAGTCTTCCGGCGCGACGCACACGTGGGTCGTGTCGTACTGCGGACCGACCGCCACCGTCGGCGCGACCGCCGGCGGCACCGGCGGTTTCGCGAACGCCGCCGGCGCACCGGCAAGGCCGCCCGCGCACATCGCGGCGAGCAGCACTGAACGAATCGTTTTCATGAAAGGCTTTCCTGGTTGTTGCATCGTCATCGATTGGAGCGGCCATCATCGGCCGCGTGCGGTGCATCGGCGAGCCGGGTCGCGAGCACGAGTGCCGCGATCAGCCCGAGATGCTCGAAAAAGCTGTTGAGCGCCATGAAGTGCTCGGCGCCCGTCCGGTTCCAGAAATCGTTGGCCACGGCCATCGCGACCAGCGTCAGCATGCCGAGGCTGCCGGCGCCGAGCCACGTGAAGCGGTTGAACACCACGCACAGCGAGCCGGCGATCTCGACCGCGATCGCCAGCGCCGCCCACAGCGCAGCCGGCTGCAGGCCGAAATGCGCCTGCTCCGCCACCGCGCCGTGAAAATCCAGCGCCTTCGCGACGCCGCCGATCAGATACGCGGACACCAGCGCGAGCCGCGCGAGCGGCAGCACCCCCGGCTGCGCGAGCAGCGCGCGGACCCACGCCGGATTGCCGGCGCCGCCGCGGTGGGTCGGGGCCGCCATGTCAGACCGCCCAGCACGAACAGCCGAACGCACCCCAGAAGCCCTTCGCGTCGGACGTCGGCAACGCGTTTGCCCATGCGTCCGCGTGCGCATGCTGGTGAACGTTGCATTCGTTCGCGCAGCCGCACATCGCGGCGGCGGCCGCGCGTTGCAACGGTGCGCCGTTGCGCTGCGTCGCGCCCCAGCCGCCATAGCCCCCGAACTCGCGAACGGGCGACCAGTCCGGCATCGCCGGCGGGATCGGCGCGTCGTGCGACGCGAACGGCCCCGCGCCCCATACGATCTTCCCGTCGACCACCGTCAGCAACGCGGTCGTGCCGGCGATATCGTCCTCCGCGCACGCGAAGAAATCGCGGTCCGGGACGATCAGGTCGGCCAGTTGCCCGACCGCGATGCGCCCTTTCTTGCCCTCCTCGTTCGAGAACCACGTCACGTACTCGGTCCACATCCGCAGCGCGGTTTCGCGATCGAGCAGGTTGCGCTGCGGATACATTCTGAGGCCACCGACCGTCTTGCCCGTCACGAGCCATGCAAGCGACACCCACGGGTTGTACGACGCGACGCGTGTCGCGTCCGTGCCGGCCGACACCTTGAGCCCCTTGGCGAGCATCTTCGCGACAGGCGGCGTCGCCTCCGCGGCTTGCGCGCCGTAGCGCTCGACGAAGTATTCGCCCTGGTACGCCATCCGGTGCTGCACCGCGATACCGCCGCCGAGCGCGGCGATCCGGTCCATCGATTGCTCGGTGATCGTTTCTGCGTGATCGAAGAACCAGTTCAGCCCTTCGAGCGGGATGTCTTCGTTGACCTTCTCGAACACGTCGAGCGCGCGGCTGATCGTTTCGTCATAGGTCGCGTGCATGCGCCACGGCCAACGGTTTTCCGCCAGCACGCGCACGACACCTTCGAGGTCATCCTCCATCTGCGCGGGCAGATCCGGCCGCGCCACGCGGAAGTCTTCGAAGTCGGCCGCGGAAAACGCCAGCATCTCGCCCGCGCCGTTATTGCGGAAGTAGTCGGTGCCGTCGTGGTACTTGACGCTCTTCGTCCAGTTCACGAAGTCTTCCTTCTCCGCGTTCGGCTTCTGCGTGAACAGGTTGTACGCGATCCGGATCGTCATCTCGCCCGTGTCGTGCAGCTTGCGGATCACTTCGTAATCGTCGGGATAATTCTGCGACCCGCCGCCCGCGTCGATCACACCCGTCACGCCCAACCGGTTCAGCTCGCGCATGAAGTGGCGCGTCGAGTTGTACTGATACTCGAACGGCAGCTTCGGGCCTTTCGCGAGTGTCGCGTAGAGGATCGTCGCGTTCGGGTTCGCGAGCAGCAGGCCGGTGGGGTTGCCCGCGTCGTCGCGCAGGATCGTGCCGCCCGGCGGCTCCGGCGTGTCCTTCGTGTAGCCGACCACCCGCAGCGCGGCCGCGTTCAGCAGCGCGCGGTCGTACAGGTGCAGGATGAACACCGGCGTGTCGGGTGCGACTGCATTGAGTTCGGCGATCGTCGGCAGCCGCTTCTCGGCGAACTGGTGCTCGGTGAAGCCGCCGACCACACGCACCCACTGCGGCGCGGGCGTGATCGCGACCTGGCGCTTGAGCATCTCCATCGCGACCGCGAGCGACCGCACGCCGTCCCAGCGCAGCTCCAGGTTGTAATTCAGGCCACCGCGAATCACGTGCGTATGGTTGTCGATCAGGCCCGGCAGCACGGTGCGGCCGTCGAGGTCGACGACCTTCGTCGCACGGCCCGCGAGCGGCACGATCTCCGCATTGCCGCCGACCGCGACGAAGCGGCCGTCCTTGATCGCGACGGCGGTCGCGACCGGGTTCGCACGATCGAGCGTCGTGATGCGCCCGTTGTGCAGGATCAGATCGGGTTGGGTATCGGTTGCGCTCATGAAATGTCCTCGATGCGGTCAGAAGCCGAGCCAGTGACGAACCGGCGCGATGGCCTGCGCGCCGGCCAGCATGCCGGCGAGGCCCACCAGCGCGATCAGCGGCGGTGCCGGCGAGCGCACCCTGATCACGCTGTACACGACGCCGATCAGCGCGCCGGCGCCCAATGAAATTAGATAAGATTCCATAACGTTTTTTCTCCCGGCCGGATTAGAATCACCGGCATCGCGAGGCCGCCTGCGCGGCGCATCGCATCCGTTTCGCTTCCCTGCCATTCACGCCGACCATGCAACACCTTCCTGATCTCGAAGCCTGGGCCATCTTTGCGCGCGTCGCGGAGACCGGCTCGTTCGCGAAAGCCGCCGACCTGCTCGGCGTATCGCAACCCACCGTGTCGAAGGCGATCGCGCGCCTCGAAAAACGCCTCGGCGCGATGCTGCTGTACCGCACGTCGCGCAAGCTGTCGCTCACGCCGACCGGCGAACTGCTGCGCGACCGCGCGATCCGCCTGCTCGCCGATGCGGAGCTGATCGAGAACGAAGCGTCCGCGCAGGCGCTCGAGCCGCACGGCCTCGTGCGCGTGAATGCGCCGATGTCGTTCGGGCTGCGCCATCTGTCGCCGGTGCTGCCGGCGTTTCTCGAACGCTATCCGCGCGTCGACATCGATCTCGTGCTCACCGATCACATCGTCGACATCGTGTCGGGCGGCTTCGACGTCGCGATCCGCATCGCCGAGCTGAACGATTCGACGCTGCGTTCGCGCCGCCTCTGCGCGGTGCGCCGGCCGCTCGTCGCATCGCCCGCGTATCTCGACCGGCGCGGCCGCCCCACGCATCCGCGCGACATCGAACAGCACGTGTGCCTCACGTACACCAACTTGCCGACCCCCGAGCACTGGCGCTTCCGCCATCCGGCGTCGGGCGACGAAGTCGGCGTGTCCGTCCACGGGCGCATCCGCACCAACAACGCGGACGTGATCCTCCCCGCGCTCGTCGGCGGTCACGGCCTGGCGCTGCAGCCCGAGTTCCTCGTGTGGGACGCGATGCAGCGCGGCGAGCTCGAGGAAGTGATGAGCGACTGGAAGATCGCGGACATCAACGTGAACCTCGTCACGCCGCCCGGCATGCTGCGCGCCGCGCGCGTGACGGTGCTGCTCGACTTCCTCGCGGAACGCTTCGCGCACGCGCCGTGGGCGCTGCCCGCCGCCTGAACGCGTGATGAGCGGTGGCAGGCGCTCGCCGCCTCCGGCGCGGCCAGCGCGGCCGCCGGCCCGTTACTTCGCGGGCACGGCC
The DNA here is from genome assembly GCF_900446215.1 of Burkholderia cenocepacia. Classification (GTDB taxonomy): domain Bacteria; phylum Pseudomonadota; class Gammaproteobacteria; order Burkholderiales; family Burkholderiaceae; genus Burkholderia; species Burkholderia cenocepacia. The sequence continues at coordinate 303,501 of NZ_UAQZ01000014.1, forward strand.
GGAATCGACTCGTGCGGCGTCGCGGTGCGCTGCGGCGCCTTGTGGACCATCGTGTACGCGTAGTCGACGCCCATCCCGTATGCGCCCGAGTGCTCCTTCGCGATCGCCATCACGGCGTCGTACGTGTCGCGGCGCGCCCAGTCGCGCTGCCACTCGAGCAGGACCTGCTGCCACGTGACCGGCACCACGCCGGCCTGCACCATGCGCTGCATCGCGAAATCGTGCGCGGCCTGCGACGTGCCGCCCGACGCGTCGGCGACCATGTAGATCTCGTAGTCGCCCTCGAGCATCGCGCACAGCGCGAACGTCGTATTGCAGACCTCGGTCCACAGCCCCGACACGATCACCTTCTTGCGACCGTTCGCGGCGAGCGCGTCGCGCACCTTCTGGTCGTCCCACGAATTCATCGACGTCCGTTCGAGCGTCTTCTGGTTCGGGAACACGTCGAGCAGCTCGGGATAGGTGTGGCCCGAGAAGCTGTCGCTTTCGACCGTCGTGATCGTGGTCGGGATGTCGAAGACCTTCGCGGCCTTCGCGAGCCCGACGACGTTGTTCTTCAGCGTCTGGCGATCGATCGACTGCACGCCGAACGCCATCTGCGGCTGCTGGTCGATGAAGATCAGCTGGCTGTTGTGCGGCGTCAGTACTTCAAGCTTCGGGTTGCTCATGGCGAATGGGGTCCTGTGAACGGAAAAAGGGGGCCTGCCTCGACCGTGAAAACGGGAGGAGCCTGGTGTGCGTCGACGCCGGATCGTCATCCGGGCCGAAATATTTAAGCCGCAAACGCACGGCGCGAACACCCAAGAAATGGAATCGATCCGATTCCTGAACGAATGCCCGTTCGGGGCTGCCCGCCCTTTTTTTCTTCACGCAAACCCGCTACGCTTTCAAGTTCTTGACGGCATGCACCGCGCCGCCCGTCGGCCCTCACGGAAGCTCACCATGAAACCGTATTTCCTGTCGCTGATCGCCGGCCTCCTCGCGGGCGTCATCTACGGCGCACTCGGCGTGAATTCGCCGGCGCCGCCGCTCATCGCGCTCACCGGCCTGCTCGGCATGCTGGCCGGCGAACAGATCCTGCCCGTCGCGCGCCGGATGTTGTCCGGCCATCGGCTGAACACCGCATGGCGCGACGCACAGTGCAGCCAGCACATGTTCGGCGCGCTGCCGGGCGGCGCCGCGAACGACCGCAAGCCTTCGTGATCCACCCCATCGCCGCCGGCCGCGCATGACCAACGTCGAGCTGTTCCATTACCTGCTGCTGTTGATCTGCGGCGCGGGCGCCCTCACCTGGCTCGCCGAGCGGATTTCGATTCCGCCGGCCGTCGTGCTGCTGCTCGGCGGCTGCGTGGTCGCCGTCGCGGGCAAGCGCGTGCCCGACATGGACCCGGCGCTGCTGCTCGCGGCCGTGCTGCCGCCGCTGTTGATGTCGAGCGGGTTCTACACCGCGTGGAAGGAATTCCGGCAGGAACTCGCGTCGATCGCGTCGCTCGCGCTCGGCGCCGTGGCGTTCACGACCGTCGCGGTCGCGCTCGCCGTGCATGCGGCGAATCCCGCGCTGCCGTGGGCCGCGTGCTTCACGCTCGGCGCGATCGTGTCGCCGCCCGACGCGGTCGCCGCGAAGGCAATCCTGCAACGCCACCCGCTGCCCGCGCGGCTCGTCGCGGTGCTCGAAGGCGAAAGTCTCGTCAACGATGCGTCGGGCCTGCTGCTGTACCAGATGGCCGTGTCGGCCGCGCTCGCCGTGTCGATCACGGCGGCCAGCGCCACCGGCCTGTTCTTCTCGCTCACGCTGATCGGCATCGCGGTCGGCCTCGCGTGCGGCCACGCGATGTGCTGGGTGCTGCCGCGCCTGCGCGATCCGATGCTCGGCATCGTCGTGACGTTCGCGATGGCATGGGGCAGCTACGGGATCGCGGAAGCCGTCGACGGCTCGGGCGTGCTGTCGGTCGTCACCTGCGGGCTCGTGCTCGGCGTGCGCCAGCATCGGGTGTTCAACGCCGACATGCGGATCAAGGCGAAGGCGACGTGGGAGGCGATCGTGTTCGTGCTCGACGCGCTCGTGTTCATCCTGATCGGCCTCGCGCTGCATGCGATCCTCGCACGCGTGAACCACGAAGGCGCGGTGCTGATGGCCGGCCTGCGGGTCGCGCTGCCGGCGACGGCCGCCGCGATCGGTGCGCGCGTCGTGTGGGTGTTCGTCGCGATGTGGCTGCCGGGCCGCCTGCGTGCGCGGCGCGCGGGCCACACGCCGTGGTCGTGGCGCGAAGCCGTCGTGCTCGGCTGGTCGGGCATGCGCGGCGTCGTGAGCCTCGCGGCCGCGATCGCGCTGCCGGCCAACTTCCCCGGCCGCGACCTGATCCTGTTCAGTACCTTTCTGCTGATCATCGCGACGCTCGTCGTGCAGGGCGGCACGCTCGCGCCGCTCATTCGCGTGCTGAAGCTGCGCCCGGCCGCGCGCCACACGATGTCCGAACATGCGGTGCGCGCGCACACGTTCGGCGCGGCGCTCGCCGAACTCGATACGCTCGGGCAGCACGGCTCGGCGCTCGAGCAGCCGTCGCTCGATCGCCTGCTCGCCGAATACCGCAACCGCGTCACGTTCAACGAACGCGCGCACCGGCAAGGCGCCGAACCGGCCGGCGTGCGCGCCCGCATGCTGCGCGTCGAACTCGAGCTCGTCGGCATATCGCGCCGCGCGCTGCTCGACCTGCATCGCGACGGCAAGGTCGACGACGCGGTACTGCACCGCATAGAATCGGAACTCGATTTCGAGGAGCTGCGGCTGCAGCGCCTGCTCGAACCGTAACGTCCGGCCTGCCCGGCCCGTCCCCTTTCCCACCTGGAACCGCAATGAGCGAACTGTCCGTCGAAGCGAGCATCGGCTCGGTCGATTACCTCGTCCACTTCACCGACGGCGTCCATCAGTGGCGCGCCGACGAACCCGCGTCGCTCGGCGGCGGCGATGCGGCGCCGACGCCCGTCGCGCTGCTGCTGTCAAGCCTCGGCGCCTGCACCGCGATCACGCTGAAGATGTATGCGCAACGAAAAGGCTGGCCGCTCGCCGAAGTGCACGTGAAGCTCGCGCACGAATCGGGCAGCGCAGGCAGCACGATCGTGCGCCGCATCACGCTCGACGGCGACCTGACCGACGAGCAGCGCGAACGCCTGCTGCAGATCGCGAACGCGTGCCCGGTCCACAAGATCCTCACGCATCCGATCACGATCGACACGGCGATCGCCTGATCGCTGCCCGCCACCGTCACGAGATTCCCGTCATGTCCGCCTCGATCAAGACCCTGCTCACGCCGCGCGAAAGCGACATCGGCAACCTCGTCGTGCGCCGCGTGCTGCCCGCGCTCGCCGCGCGCCTCGTCGGCCCGTTCATCTTCTTCGACGAAATGGGGCCCGCGATGCTGCCGGCCGGCCGCGGCATCGACGTGCTGCCGCATCCGCACATCGGGCTCGCGACCGTCACCTACCTGTTCGACGGCTCGCTGATGCATCACGACAGCCTCGGCTTCCGGCAGAAGATCGTGCCGGGCGACGTGAACTGGATGACGGCCGGCCGCGGCATCGTGCATTCGGAGCGCTCGCCCGACGAGGATCGGCCGCGCGAGCAGCCGGTACACGGCATCCAGACCTGGGTCGCGCTGCCGGTCGAGCATGAAGACACCGCGCCCGCGTTCGTCCACCACGCGGCCGACACGCTGCCGTCGTTCACGCGCGACGGCGCGACCGTGCGCGTGATCGCGGGCACCGCGTTCGGACTCGCGTCGCCGGTCGCCGTGTTCTCGCCCACGCTTTATGCGGTTGCGGAATTCGCGTCGGGCGGGCAGCTCGCGCTCGATGCGGAGCACGACGAACGCGGCGTATATCTCGTCGACGGCGACCTCACCGTCGACGGCACGCCGCTCGCCCCGGCGACGATGGCCGTGCTCGAACCGGGCGCGACCGTCGCGCTCGCGAGCGCGCACGGCGCACGCGCGATGCTGCTCGGCGGCGCCCACCTGCCGGGCGAGCGGTTCATCGAATGGAATTTCGTGTCGAGCGAACGCGCGAAGATCGACGCGGCGCGTGCCGCATGGGCCGATCAGACGTTCGGCAAGGTGCCGGGCGAAGAAGGCGAATGGACGCGCCAGCCGGAACGCCGAACGCAGTAAGCGGCGCGCCCCGACCCGCCGACGACGGCCGGCCGCCACGCCGGCCGTCGTGCGTTTACCGCTTCAGTCCCATCAGCTTCGCGAGCGTCGGCCAGCGATCGAGCGACGCATCGAACGCGCGGCGCGCCTGTTCGTCGACATAGCGTTCGGGATCGAGCGCGGGCAGATGCCGCGCGAGGCCGATCACGTCGTTCGGTTGCGACAGGCGCTCGTCGTCGCCTTCGCCGGCGATCGTTACTGTTCGTCGATCCATACGCCATCCGGAGTTTTCACCGCGTAACCCGCGGCCGTCTGCATCGTCACCGTGCCCTCGTTCTCGCCGATCATCCGCGTGCGCGGCAAATCGGCCGCGTATTGCGCGAGCGTCGCGCCCGGCTTGAACGGGCTGTTCGACACGAGGTTCGACAGCAACTGCGCGAGCGCGAGGAAGCTGGTCGGCTGCTCGATCACGGTCGTCGCGCCGTGGTTGCCGGCGAAGCCGACGAGCCGCACGCCGACCGGCCCGTGCACGATGCGCGGCGTCGGAATCTCGCGCAGGCCCGCGACCTGGTTCTTGTCGCCGCGCAACGCGGCGCCGTGCTCGGGCACGAACACGATCACCGCGCGGCGGCCCGATTGCGCGATCAGGTCGGCGAGACGATCGAAATCGGTCATCATTTTCGTCGCGCGCTGCGGATACGAGTCGATGCTCGTCAGCGCGCTGCCGACGACGCGGTTGCCGTCGTGCAGGCTGATCGTGTTGTAGTACAGCGCGACCGGCCCCGGCACCGCCGCACGCTGCGCGTACCAGTTCGCGAGCGTCGCATAGTCGTCCTTGATCGCCGAGCCGTCGAACGCGTGCATCGCGACGGGCGCGGCTGCGTTCGAGATCATCGGCGCATCGGGCACGCCGATGTTGTCGTGGATCACCTGCAGGAAGTTGTCGAAATGGCCGTCGTGGTTCAGCAGCGACTGCACGGTGTAGCCCGCGCCCGCCAGTTGCGAGAACAAATGGCACTGCTGCGGTGCGGGCTTGTACAGGTCCGCATGCGCTTCCTGCCCGCAGCTCGCGCGCAGCACGCGGATCGCCGCCGGGCCGCTGTAGCTCGCGGCCGTGCTGAAGTTCGTGAACAGGTAGTCGAAGTGGCTCAGCATCGGGTGGTTGCGCACCTTCGCCGCATCGAGGTCGTCCCAAGACAGCGAGCAGATGTGCAACACGATCACGTCGAACTGCGCGGCCGGATCGCTGCCGAGATGGCCGAACGCGACCTGCCGCTGCGACTCCTGCGCGCGGAACGTCGCGAGCGCCGCGTTGTGGTCCTCGGGCTGGTCGACGCGCGTGGCGCCCGCCACGTTCGCCTGCGGCTGGGCCGGCGCGACGACGCGCGCCATCAGCCCGCTGCCGGCCTGCCACAGCGGCATCACGATCAGCGCGGCCAGCACGAACGTCGCGACGCGCAGCCAGCGATTGACGATGAAATAGACGATCAGCACGCCGACGATCGTCAGCGCCAGCACCGGCGGCAACAGACGCGGCAGCAGTTCCATCCAGTAGTCGAGGCGGAACGTGCTGACTTCGCGCGCAGCCTCCGCGAGACGGGCGAGCGGCGGCGCATGCAGCTCGCGCGCGAGCAGCGGCACCGCAATCGCGATCGCCACGACCTGCCGGACGATGCGCCACGCACGCGCGCGCAGCGGCGCGCTCGCCGCCAGCGCCACCGCGAATGCGAGGTTCGCGAGCCAGAACGGCTGCAGGTGCCCGGTCGCGAACAGCGCGAACTTCAGGATGAAATACAGATTCCAGAACGTCATCTAACCCACTCCATGATGCGCGCCGCGTCAGTCGCGCGCGCGATCGAGTTTCGGCGCGAGCATCGTCTGCACGCCGCGCGCCGCACCCTTCCACATTCGTACGTAACCGTCCAGCCCGATCCGCAGCACTTCCTTGAGCCCGCCGAGCGGCGTGTCGGGCCGCGCGCCTTCATGCCAGTCGAGCCACGCATCCGCGCGGCCGAACGTGCATTGCACGAGCTGGCGTTCCTGTTCGAGCGTCAGTTCGTCGAAACTCACGCCGACATGGGTCGACGTCACGCGCGTCACGCGCACCGGGAACGGGAACGCGCGGTCGCCGCGCGTCACGCACACCGTCAGCGTGTCGCCGACGGCGAGCGGCAGCCCGGGCACCGCTTCGAGCCCGAGACCGCCGGTCGAGTAGTCGCTCGTGAAGCACGCGGCGGTCGAGCCGTCGGCGAGCAGCAGCATCGCCGGCACGCGCATCGCGATCCGGTGCGTGACGCGCACCTGCCTGGTCTCGCGCGCGACGGCCAGCGCCGCGCCGAGCATCGCGAGGTTGTACACGGTCCAGCCGAGCGTGATCAGGATCGTCGACGCCTCGTCACCCTGGTCGGCCACGAGCCGCCACAGGCCGGCGGCGATCGCGAGCACGTTCAGCGCGAACAGCACGAGATACGGCTTCGACGTCGACCAGTCGACGTAGCCTTCGTCGATCTTGCCGCCCTTGTCGGTCACGTTGAACTTGCCGTGCTTCGGGCTGAAGAACGCGACGGTGGTCGGCAGCGCGATGTACCACGCGAGCACCGATTCGTAGACCTCGGCCCAGAACGAATGCCGGTAGCGGCCCTGCATCCGCGAGTTCGCGATGTTCGCAAGCACGAGATACGGGATCACGTAGCTCGCGAGCGCCAGCGACGACGCGTTGATGAAGTACAGGTGGAAGAACAGGTACGCGAGCGGGATCGTCAGGAACACCAGCCGCGGAATCCCGTAGAAGAAATGCAGCATCGCGTTGCCGTAGCAGATCCGCTGGATCAGGCCGAGCCCGCGCCCGAGGAACGGGTTGTCGATGCGGAAGATCTGCGCCATCCCGCGCGCCCAGCGCGTGCGCTGCTTCACGTGGCCCGCGAGGCTTTCGGTCGCGAGGCCGGCCGCCTGCACGGTCGGCAGGTACGCCGACGTATAGCCGCGCCGGTGCAGCTTGAGCGCCGTATGCGCATCCTCGGTCACGGTCTCGACCGCGACGCCGCCGACCTCCTCCAGCGCGCTGCGCTTGAGCACCGCGCATGAGCCGCAGAAGAACGTCGCGTTCCACAGGTCGTTGCCGGACTGCACGAGGCCGTAGAACAGGTTGCCCTCGTTCGGGATCTCGCGGAACGTGCCGAGGTTGCGCTCGAACGGATCGGGCGAGAAGAAATGGTGCGGCGTCTGCACCAGCGCGCACTTCGGGTCGCGCAGGAACACGCCCATCGTCGTCTGCAGGAACGAGCGCGTCGGCACGTGATCGCAGTCGAAGATCGCGATGTACTCGCCGTGCGTCTTCGGCAGTGCGCGGTTGATGTTGCCGGCCTTCGCGTGAAGGTTGTCGTCGCGCGTCAGGTAATCGATGCCGGCCTCGGCCGCGAATGCCGCGAATTCCGGACGGCGGCCGTCATCGAGCAGGTATACGCGCAGTTTCGCGCTCGGCCAGTCGATGCTCTGCGCGGCGAACACGGTCGGCTTCACGACCGACAGCGGCTCGTTGTAGGTCGGGATATAGACGTCGACGGTCGGCCAGTTGTCCGGATCGTCGGGCAGCGGCACGATCGGCCGGTCGAGCGGCCACGCGGTCTGCACGAAGCCGAGCAGCAGGATCATCCACGTATAGGCTTCGGCGCCATACAGCAGGTAACCGGCGACGGCTTCGACCGGGCTGCGGAAGTCGAGCGTCTGGGTCGTGCGCCACCACACGTAGCGCACCGCCGCGAGCAGCGCGAGCGACGCGAGCGCAAGGGTCGGCAAATGGCCCGGCAGGCGGCGCAGCGCGAGCGCGAGCACCGCGACGATCGCGAAGAACGCGAACTGCGCGCCGGGCATCAGCGGCGACATCCCGGCCGCGGCCCACAGCACGGCGCCGGCCACCAGCAGCAGCGGCGCGAGCCAGCGGCGCCGGCCGACGCCGTTCGCGCGCGCATCGAGCCAGCCGCCCCAGCGCGCCCACGGCAGACGCTCGAGCATCGCGTTGATGCGCCTGCCGAGCGCGCGCCCGGCCACGTAGACGGGCACCACGAACGTGTCGAACCACGCGAGCGGATCGCGCGCGGGACGGCCGTCGGCCACGCGCGGCGCGCGCACGATCGCGCGCCACAGCCATTCGCGCACGCTGAGCGGCTGCAGCACGCCCCAGTCGTGCGCGAGCCGCAGGAACGCGACACGCACCCAGCGGCGTACGTGATCGGGCCGGCCAGGCGGCGGCGCGTGGAAAAACAGCCGCACGAGCCAGTCCACCCGCGTGCGTTCCGACGGCAGCCCGATGCCGCGCGCGCACCAGTCGGCCACGCGCCGGCCGAACGCACGCAGTTGCGCGCCGAACACGGCGTTCATCGCCCCGCTCCGGTACGGCCCGCGACGGTCGCCGCGAGCCACGTGTCGACCCAGTTCGCGACGCCGTTCAGGTCGTGCGACGCCTGCGAATACGGCGCGTCGTCGAAGATCCAGCTGCCGCGCGCGAGCGCCTCGGGCACGGCCGCGTCGACGTGGATGCGCTGCTCGAGCATCGACGCCGGCCCCGCGACCGCACGCAGCATCGCCAGCGCGTCGCGCTGCATGTCGCGCGCCGGGTTCAGCCGGTTCACGACGATCTGCAGTTCGCCGCGGCCGGCCCGCAACGCGCCGAGCCGCGCGGCCGTCGTCGCGCACGCGACCGGCTCCGGCGGCACGACGACGAGCGTCAGGTCCGCGCAACGGATCGCCTGCGCGGCCTGCGGCGACGGATAGCGGGCGGTGTCGACCAGCACGACGCCATCGGCCGGCAGCGCGATCTCGTCGAGCGCGCGCGGCAGCCACGCCGGATCGGCCACGAGCCGCGCATCGCACGCGGCGGCCTCCGCCGCATCGACTTGCCCGTACGGCACGAACAGCACGCCGTCTGCGTTGCGCCACGTGTGCGCGTGCCACGGTTCGGCGCCGCCCAGCAGGCTGTGCGCGAGACCGTGTTCGGCCAGCGTATCGAGGCCGAGCGTCGCGCCCATCAGGTTCTGTGCATCGAATTCGACGGCGACGACCGGCCGGCCGCGGCGCGCGAGCAGTACCGCGAGCGCGGCGGCGAGCGTCGTGCGGCCCGCGCCGCCCGTCGTCGAGGTGAGGGCGATCGTTTTCATCGTGGCGCCTTGCTGTCGCGCTCGTTGAGTTCGCCGCCTTCGTTGCCGGCGCCCGGCAGCAGGCGGCCGCGCAGCGCGACCGGCACGAGTGCGCACGGCACCGCGTCGCGGCGGTCGATGCCGCGCGGCGCGTGGAAGCCGCGGCCGACGCCGAGGTGCTGCGCGACGATCCATACCGGCACCGCGATCACGATACCGACGATGAAGCCGATGACGAGTTCGGCGATCATGCGTCCTCCTGCTTGCGCAGCGGCATCGCGCTGCGGACGGCGCCGCGCGCACGCGCGGCGGGAATGACGGGGTCCGGCGTCGACGCGACGCCGGCCTCGACGGCGGCGGGCGTGGCCTGCTGCGGCACGCCCATCGCGTCGAGCGCGACGAGGGTATCGATCGCGTCGATCGCGGCGCTCACCTCGCTCGCGTCGGGCAACGCCGCACCGGGCTCGGCGGGCGCGGTCGATGCGCGCGCGGCGCCCGCCGGCTGCGGCGCCGCGAACAGGTCGCTGTAGTCGGCGATCGGCGCGCGCCGGTTCGCGGCCTTCAGCGTCTCGAGCTCGGTATCGATGCTGCCCTGCCCGAGGCACACGACGCGGTCGGACAGCGTATCGACCGGCACGTCGAAAATCCGCGCGAGCGCATCGTCGGCGTCGACCGGCTCGCACGCGAACAGGAACACGAACAGGTGCGCCGCATCGGCCGTCACGACGTCGCCCGCGCGACGCGGCCGGCAGTGCCGCAACGCATCGACGTGCGACACGCCCGGCAACAGCGTGAGCTTCGCGAGCGTATGCGGCAGCGCGAGCACCGCGCCGCGATCGAGCACCGCGCGAATCCGCTGGCAGAACGCGCCGACCGGCAGATAGCCGAGCACCGAATCGCCGAGCGCGGCCGCGAGCGCCGCGCGATAGTCGGCCGCGACGGGCCGCGCGTAGAGCTGGCCGCGCAGCGCATGCACGGCGGCCTGCATCCGCGAGACGGGCAAGTCGCGCGCGACGACCCGGTTCGCGCCGACGCTCAGCACGAGCACCTCGAACTGGTGGCGCAGCACCTCGCCGCGCTCGACGACCGCGATCTTCAGCGCGCCGCCGCACTGCCGGCGCAGCGCGTGCACGTCCGCGCACAGCGCTTCGAGTTGCGCATGCGAGCGGAACACGAGTACCGCGGTCGCGGCCTGCGCGCTCGCGCACGCGGCGACGACGGCCGCATTGTCGTCGACGATCTCCCAGCCGTCCGGCACGCGGCTCGCGCCGTCGACCACCGCGCGGCTGACCACCACGCGATCCTCGTCACTCGCGAGCTTCATCCGGCGCGCCGGTTCGGTCGCGCCGCCATCGACGCTCGCCGACAGCCGGCCGCCCGGCGCGAAGCGCAGCGGCCGCACCTCGCCGGCCGCGAGCGTGTCGCCCGCGCGCCAGAAATCGACGATCCACAGCAGCTCGCCATGCGTGCGCTGCAACTGCGCGACGCCCGAGCAGATGCCGTGAAAGCCGCTGCGCGGCGTGCGATCGGCATCGCGCACGAGCGGCGCATCGTCGGCGCGCGCGTCGCCGCCCGCGCGGGTCGCTTCGGGGTCGAGCAGCAGCACGAGCGCGATCCGGCGCGTGCGGCACCAGTCGGCCAGCGCGTGCGCTTCGTCCGCGAGCGCGACCGGATCGTCCCAGCTGAACCAGCGCTGGGCGCCTTCGACGAAATACAGCGAACGGGCATGCAGCCCGTAGCGCTTCATCGCGCGCAAGCCGCCGGTCAGCCGCGCGAACGGGCCCGGTGCCGCGCGACGCGGCGTGCCGCCGGCCGCACCGGCATCCACACCGTCGTCGGCCGGCCCGGCCGCCGGCGGCATCGCCAATACGTTCAGGTTGCGCGGCCAGCCGGCCGGCTGCGCGCCGCCCGCGAAGCCGAGCGAGGCCATCTGCGCGGCGACGCGCGCCGGATCGCGCGCCAGCACGACCGTGACGTCGCGCGTGCGCGCCTGGCGCGCGCTTTCCCACACGAGCGCATCGCAGCCCGGCGTGCCGGCGGCCGCGTAGATCGCATACAGGCCGCCGGCTTCCAGTTGCGTCCAGGTATCGGGCAGGCCGTCGATCGCGAGCCGGCTCAACGCGCCGGCGCGGCCGCCCGCCGGCCCCATGCGCAACGACGCGCGCAGGCGATCGACCAGGCTGGTGGCGCCGGGCGCGAGGCGGGTGGCATCGAATTCCGTAGTCACGGCGTTCCCCTAGTCCCTAGTAATCCGAATAAAGCCGCACCGGCGTCGGCGTGACGAGCCAGCTGCGCGGCGCGCGCGCATCGAACGCATAGCGCAAATACACGAGCGCCGAGCTCGGCGCATAGTCGTGCGACCGGTCGATGTGCAACTGCGCGCCGACGCTCAGGTGCGGGTTCACGCGATACTCGACGATGCCGTTCACGCCGTAAGAAAACGACACGCCGCGCGTCGAGCTGCCCGCATAGACGAACCCGGCCGCCACCTGCGCGGCGCGCTGGTCCGAGAACGTCGGGTAATACAGCGAATCCTTTTCGTAGCTGTTCGAGATCCCGCCGGTAACGGTCAGGTCCCACGACAGCGCATCGCGCCGCCCCGCCCATTCGATCGGCACGCCGAGCGACAGGTAGCGTTGCGGGCTGTAGTAGCCGCCCTGCCCGTACGTGTAGTAACGCAGGTTCTGCGCGTAGTGCCACGCATTGCCGACGAGCCCCGTGCTGAGCTTCATCGTCGCGCGCTCGTACACGGGCACCGTGAAGCCGGTGCGCAGCGTGACTTCCGCGTTGCGTTCGACGTTGCGGCCGGACAGCACGCCCGCGCCGAGCTCCGCGAACAGGTTCGTGCGGCCGACGTCGACCGACGCACGCAGGTTCACGCCGTCGCGGCGCACGCCGCCCCACACCGCGCCGGTCCACGGGTCGCGCATCCCCGCGTACGACAGCACGCTGCTCGTTTCCGGCCTTCGCGACGCATTCACCGAGAAGATCGCGGGGCCCGCGTCGAAGCGATAGCGCACGCCGCCGACCAGGTAGTGCACGGGGAAGCCGAGCGGCGACGTGCCGAGATCGACGCGCCACGCGTCCGACAGATAGCCGGCGCCGAGCGCGACGCCCGTCGTCGACTGGTGCAGCGAACCCGGCGGATTCGCGAGCAGCGCGGCGGCCGGCTGATTCAGCTGGAATGGCGGCGGCAACCCGTTTTGCGCGCGGAGCGCCGCGTAGGTGCCGAACGTCTTCAGCGAATAGGCGTCCGGGTTGCTCGTGTCGAGCGTGCCCGGGTCGAGATGCACGGTGTCGATCTGCGCGAACACGTGCCCGTCGTAACGGACCGGCATCTGCATATAGATCGGCACCTGCTGCGCGCGATACGACGAGATGCCTTCGTCGCCCGATTTGTACGCGGGTATCCAGCCGGTCTCGATCTCGGGATTGCGCCGCTGCTGCAGATCCGCGAACGCGGCCTGCGCGGGCGTCAACCCGTCGCGGCCCGGGCTCACGCCCGTCGCGCGTTCCTGCGACTGCGACAGCCGGTACAGCGACGCCGCGTCGTCATAGCGCCCCTGCGCCTCGGCCACGCGTCCGGCGGCGACCGTCACGTCGGCGCGCGCCGGATACGCGGCCTGCAGCCGGTCGGTGACCTGCGCGGCTTCGTCCGGGCGGCGCAGCGCGTTCAGGCGGCGCACGGCCGACAGTTGCGTGTCAACGTCGTCGTCCGGCGTGCGCGCCAGCACGGCCTGCACGCGCGCGCGTGCGGCGGCACGGTTGCCGCTGTCCTCGTCGCTCCGGGCGAGCGCGAGCTGCACATCGGCATCGTCGGGCGTGCGCGCCACGACCGGCGCGAGCGCATCGCGCGCGGCATCGTAATGGCCCTGCGCGCGTTCGAGATCGGCGAGTTCGAGCGCGTAACGCTTGTCCGCCCGGCCGGCCGGGCTCGCGCGGTCGAGCAGCGTGCGCGCCTGTGCGTAGTCCTGTCGCGCGATCGCGTCGTCGGTCTGCCGCAGCACGAGCCGCAGCGACTGATCCTCGAGCCGCGCGGTCTGCGCGGGCGTCAGCGACGAGTCGCGGCGCAGCGTGTCGAGCCACGCGGCGAGCGCGTCGTCGCGCCCCGCGCGGCCGAGCAGGTCGCCGTAGCGCAGCCGCACGTCCGCGTCGGCTTCGCGCGGATGCGCGGCGATCCAGTCGCGCAGCGGCGCGAGGCCGCGCTCGGGTTCGCCCGCGTCGATCCACTGCGCGCCGATCGCGGCGAGCATGTCGGGATCGTCCGGTGCGCTCGCCTGCGCGTGCGCGAGCGTGGCGGCGAATGCCGCGCGGTCGCCGCGTGCGTGCGCGCTGCGTGCGTCGGCCAGCGCGCTTTCGGCATCGAGCTTGCGCGCCAGTGCGCGCATCCCGTCCGAACGGTGCGCGTCGTCGACCGGCGCCAACACGGCTTGAGCGCCCGCGACATCGTCGAGCGAGTTGCGGTACAGCGCGTTCGCGTAGCGCATCTCGGGCGTATCGCGCTGCGCGAGCCCGTCGTCCATCACCGTGCGGCCGAGCTGCGGCAGCCCCATGTCGCGATAGAGGCGCGCGAGCGCGAAGCGCGTCCACGGCGCGTCGGGCGCCGCGCGCACGGCCGCCTCGTAGCGCTGCGCGGCCGGCCCGCGTGCGCCCTTGTCGGCCAGCGCGCGCGCCTCGTTCGCGAGCAGGTCGCTGCGCAGGCCGTCGAGCGCGCGGCGGTCGTCGGCGCCCGTCACGCGCCCTTGCAGCGCGTCGAGCAACGGGCCGATCCGGTCCGCGCGGCCGGTGTTTTCGTACAGCGTGGCCGTGTCGCGCACGGCCGACAGGCTCGGCGAACGCGCGGCCAGCAAGCCGCGCAGCAACGGCTCCGCCTGCGCCCAGTCGCGCTGCGCGAGCAGCGCATCGGCGAGCTGCAACTTCGCGTCCGGGTTGTCCGGCTGCATCGCGAGCGCCGCCCGCGCGGCGCGCTCGGCCTCCTTCGGGCGCCCCGCACTGGCCGCTTCACGGCCTTGGGCGAGCAACCCCCAGAACTGCGCGGTACGCGCGAGGCTTTGCCATTTGCCGCGCTGGTCGGTCGCACGCGTCGCGGCCCGCGCGAATAGCACGCGCGCTTCGTCGTGCCGCCCCTCGCGCAGCCGCAGCAGGCCGAGCCCGCCCAGCGCGTCGGCGTCGTCCGCCCGCGCCCGCGCGGCGCGCGCGAGCAGCGGATCGGCGGCGGCCAGGTCGCCGCGCGCGAGTGCCTGCAGCCCGCGCTGTTGCGCGATGTAGTCGGGATCGCGTTCGAGCCGACGCCGCGCGTCGCGCTGCCGATCGAGGCCGGCGGCGCGGTCGCGGAATTCGGTGTCGTCCGGCGCGAGCGCGAGATACGCGTGCAGCGCGTCGAGATACGCGGGATCGCTGCCCGCCGATTGCAGCACGCGCCGCCACAGCGCCATCGCTTCCGTGTGGTCCGCGTCGGTGCGCTGCGCGAGCGACGCGGCGATCCGGTTCGCTTCCGCGCGCGTGTCGTCGCGCTGGTTCAACAGCCGCGCGAGCGCGACCGATGCGCTCGTGTCGCCCGGATCGGCCGCGATCGCGCGGCGCAGCGCGGCGATCGCCGGCTCACGCCCGCCCGGCGCATTGGACACGATCTGGTAATACTCGGCGCCGAGCGCGCCCGCTGGTGCGCCGTTCGGAAACAGCGCGACGATCCGTCGTGCCGCCTCGTCGGCACGGCCGCTGCGCGCGAGCAGCCGGATCTGCGCCATCTCGCCGCGCCCGCTCGTCGCGACGCGGTATTCGTCGGCCACCCGCCGCGTGGCCGGCACATTCGGCGACTGCGCCTGCAGCCGCGCCAGCGACGCCTGCGCGCCTTTCGCATCGCCCAACCGCAGCAGCACGCGCACCTGTTCGGCCAGCAGCTCGGGATCCCCCGGCGCAATCAGCAGGCCCTTGCGCAGCGCATCGCGCGCGAGATCGTCGCGATGCTTGATGCCCCACATCCGCGCGGTGTCGAGCTCGCGCCGCGCATCGGCGGCGGCCGAGGTCGACGGTGTCGCCGAAGTCGCGGAGTTCGCGATCGCCGGGCCCGACGCCGCCGCGCACACCGACGACGCGAGCCATGCGAATCCCGCGACGTGCGGCGCGGCGCACTTCAGCGGGCGGCGCACGAACGGTCTCCCCAGCGGGTGTCGAGCGTGCCGTCCGCCCCGAACCGGTAGCGGCCGTCGCGCCAACCGAGGCCGAACAGCGTCAGCACGCTGGTGTAGTAGCCGGGCGCCGACTGGCGCGCGAGCGTATCGACGCGGGCCGCCTGTGCATCCGCGAGCGCGTGCTGGCCGCGCGCGTCGAGAAACGGCACGGCCGCCGCGGAGAAGCCGCCGTTGCCGTCGTTCGGCCCCGCGACGCCCGTCGTCGTATCGACCCGCTCGGGCGGCGCGCCGTGCGCGGCGATGGCATCGGCGAACGGCGCGAACTTCGCGAGCAGCGGCGCGGCGAGCGGATCGGCACGGTCGAGCATGCCGGCCCACAGGTACACGCGGATCGCGTTGTACGCGCTCTGCGCATGCGTGTCCGGATCGGGCCCGAAACCCTTGCCCGCGCGATACAGCGCCCAGTCCGGCGAGAACCCCTTCGGCGCGGTGTCGAGCAGCACGCGCCCGGTACTGGACGCCAGCGCGGCCCAGCGACGGTCGTCGGGCAGCCGCGCGCCGAGCGCGCGAATCACCTGCGGCGGCGAATAGCTCGGGTTCACGCGCCATTGGCCGTCGGCCAGCTTGAACCCGGTCGGCCCCGGCAGCAGCGTGAGGCCGAGGCCCGGCACGGTCGCCGTCTCGGCGTCGAGCACGCGCTTCGCGAGCAGCGCGCCGCGGGCCGTATAGCTGCGCTCGCGCCACAGCCGTCCGGCCTCGACGAGTGCATACGCGATCCACAGGTCGGCGTCCGACGCAGGGTTCGCGTCGAGCACGCGCCACGCGCCGTCGGGCGCGCGGCCCCACAGCCACGCAGGCAGGTGCGCGCTCAGGTCGCCCTGCGCGAGGTTGTTCTCGGTCCATGCGAGGATCGTGTCGAACATGCGCCGGTCGTTCGCGACCAGCGCGAAGAACAGTCCATACGCCTGCCCCTCCGATACCGTGCGCGAATCGGCCGAGCCGACGTCGATCACGCGGCCGTCGGCCGAGATGAAATCGCGCTTGAACGCGTCCCAGCGCGGCCACGCCACGCTGCATCCGGCGCCGGCCGCGTCGGCCGCGCCAGTCCCGGCGGCGTGCGCGCGCGTGGCCATGCCGGCCGCCGCGCACGTCACCGCCAGCGCCAGCGCGAACGTCGCGCCGACACGCCGCGCCGGCCGCGTTGCCCGTCGCTTCGTCATTGCCCGCGCCATCCGTTACATCCCCCGTCGACGCGCGGCGATGCGCTGCAGCACGCTGAACACGCCGAGCGCGAGCAGCAGCCCCGCGACGACGCCGACCGCGCCGAGCACGACCGGATGCCGCGCCGCCTCCGTCCACACGCGCGCATACCACGGCACGAAGCCGACCACGTAAGGCTCGCCGACCCGCAGGCTGTCGACCTGCCCCGGCCGCACCAGTGCGAGGTCGCCCTGCAGTTGCGACACGAGCCCGGCGTTCTCGAACACGTCGAGCAGATCGCCGAGGCGCGCCTGGTCGGTCGCCGTCAGCGCGACGACGCTGCGGCCGCGGCTGCCCGGCAGCTCGAAACCGGCGAGCGCCGCGAGCGGGCCCGTCTGTTCGATGTGCGCGCCGCCGTCGGCGAGGCCCACGCCGTTGCGCCAGCGCTCCTTCACCGTGAACGCGACGCGCGTCGCGCCGCCGCCGGCGCCGCCCTGCTCGCCGATCGCGAGCGGCAGCGCCGCGCGCCAGTGCGCGAGCAGCGGCGACGCCGGCGAGCCGTCGATCACGAGCAGATCCTTGTGCCCGGACAGCGCGGCGACGTCGCCGGGCCGCGCAACTTGCACGCGCAGCGCCGGGAAGCCGGTCCATTCGCCCATGTGGCCGAGCATCGTCAGGTAGGCCTCGAGCTCCTGCGGCGACGGCCGCTCGGGCAGCACGATGGCCGTCTGCGACAGGTCGGCGAAGCGCGTGAACGGGAAGCCGCTGTTCGCGAAGAACGCGAGGTTCGGCAATTGCGCGTAATGAACGAAGTGCGAGAAGTCGATCGTCGAATCCGGATCGATCGCCGCGCGCTGCGGCTCGGTGGCCGTGCTCGAACACAAGCCCGTCTTCTGCGAATCGAGCGAGAAGCGGAACTGCAGCTGGTTGCCGCTGCCGACGCGGAACGCGGGAATGTCGACGTCGCTCGTCACGCGCCCTTCCGGCACCGACAGCAGCGGCAGCTGCATGCGGCCGTGCGCGTCTTCGGCGTGGGCCGGCCCGAGCCGGTACGACTTCACGAGCTGATCGTTGATCTCGACCGCGAGCGTCGAGTTGTCCTGCACGGTCGGCGCCGTGTAGCGGTAGCGCAGCGTGATCGGCACGCCCGCGCCGTTCCACGAATGCAGATCGGCCGGCACGCGCAGGTTCAGCCGGATCGCGTCGGGCGTCGTGCCGCGCACTTCGAGCTGGCGCGGATCGTCGACGAGCTCGCGGAACGCGATCGGCCGGTTCACCGGCAGCCAGCGCGGTGCGTCGTACGGCTTGCGCGGCGCGCCCAGATCGACGTGCGCGACCGACGCCGCCGGCCCCGACAATGCCGCGCGGCCCAGCACGAGCGTCGCGACCGCGTCGTCGACCTCGGCCGCCGTGCGGCCCGTGACGACCAGCAGCTTGCGCCCCGGCGCGGCCGGGTTGTCGGCGACCGCGAGCAGCGGGCCGTTGACGGGTGGGAGCGCGAGACCGGCCGGCAGCGTCGCGGCCGTGCCGACCACGACGGCCTGGTCGTCGGCCGGCAACGCGGCCGACACCGGGAAACGCGCATGCCGGTAGTCGGCCAGCGCGCCGAACCACGACGCGAGCACGCCCGCACTGCGCAGCGTCGCCGAATCGGCCGTCGCCGGCAGCACGAACGGCAGCCGCACGCGGCCGTTGTCGCGCCGGTCGAAGAACGGTGCGGGCAGCAGCGCGAGATCATTCGGCAGGCGCACCGGCGATTCGTCGAGGATCAGCTCGCTCGTCGGGCTCACGTCGGCCCACAGCGCCGAGTTCGACGGATCCTCGCAATGGTCGAGCGTGTAGTGCGCGATCAGGCGCAGGCCGATCTGGTTGAAATCGGAGACGTAGCGCGGATCGATCGGGATCTCTTGCGTCACCGTGCGGCCCGCGCGCGCGGCGTCGAACGGGACGGTCGCGACCACCTCGCCGTTCACCGACACCTTCAGGTGCGACAGCGGAAAGACCAGCGACGGCGAATATGCGTAGGTCAGGCGCAACCGCGCGCCG
Organism: Burkholderia cenocepacia; assembly: GCF_900446215.1. Lineage (GTDB taxonomy): Bacteria > Pseudomonadota > Gammaproteobacteria > Burkholderiales > Burkholderiaceae > Burkholderia > Burkholderia cenocepacia. Next base: position 322,152 of record NZ_UAQZ01000014.1, read on the forward strand.
GTGATCACGCGGTCGAGCCGCACGCCGGCGTTGATCGTGCGCGCGTCGTCGGCGCCGCGCAGGCGCAGCGGATCGAACGCGCCGAGCGACGCGAACGGCACATGCACGGTCGTCGCCGGCAGGCCGGCGGCCGGCGCGCTGGCCGCCGCCGGCGCGGCCACGGGCCCCGCGGCGGGCGCGACATCGGCCGCCGCCGCGTGACCGGCAGCGGCCGTCGAAGCGGCGGCCGGCACCGCCGGCATCGGCGCGGCCGACAGCGCGGCCGCATGGAAAGCGCCGGTCATCGCGGTCGCGAGGACGAACAGCGACACGGCCGGCTTCATGCACCGCTCCGCTTCGTCACGATGGTCCCGTCCTTCTGCGCGTCGAAAGCGACGCGCGCAAAGCAGCTATGCCCGTAAGTGCACATCCCCTCTGCTTCCCCTCATTCATGGCCTGATTGCATTTATCGGAACGACGCGGCGGATTCTTCAATGATCGGTTCGCCGCGCGGCGGCGCGCCTGGCACCGGCGGCCGCCCATTCGTCACACTATCTCAAAAATAGAACAGAACTTACCGTGATTCGCGACTGAGAAGCGAAAAAAATCTCAATTCGGTCGGAAATGCTGCGCAGGAAGAGTGAATGGCAAGAATTGCGCCGTTGCTGCCGGATGGCCGGAACGGCGTCGTTCCGACGCACGGCGGCCGGCCGGGGCACCGGTGGCGGCCCGTTGCAGGCCGCCCGGAACGCGCTGCCGCGAGCGGCGCGTATGCTACCGCAAGCGCGCGTCGCGCGACGTATTTTCTTCGTGAAAAACTGACCTGGATCAATTCGTCGACGCCGCCATCCGCCACCGGGGCGGGCAGCGGCGCGACGCAGGTCGAAATCGCGAAATCCGAGGCCGGCCCCTGCGAGCACGCTGGCGCGGGGCCGGTTGCCGTCGATCGCGCGCTCCGGCTGCGCCCGCCCCCGGCCTCCGCGATGACGCGCATGCGCGACGCACGCGGCCCGCGCGCGGCCGGTCGGCACATCGGTCGAACGACAGGGGCGCTACGGCCAGCTATCCGCACCGGCAGTGTGAAACGGTCGGCCAACGGCGCCCATACGAAGAACGTACCCACCGCGCATCCGAACCAGACGCTGCAGGAAACCCATCGAACACGATCGCGGCGCACCGGCACCGCCCCTCGCTAACCGATCGGCGACACCGCGATCGCGATCCCGACGACGAGCCACTGCACGATCGCCACCAGCACGGCGGCCCGGCACAGCCCGACCGCGCCGCGCACGCGCGCGTCGAGCGTGCGCCCGGCCTTCGCCGCGTCGATCCAGCCCAGATCGGCGAGCGCGCGATCGAGCGCCGCGAGCCCGTCGTCGACCGCCCCGTCGTCGCCCACCGTCCGCGCCAGCGCGGCAAACAACCGCCGGTCGATCTCGATACGAACCGCGTACCACAGCGCCGCGATCCCCGCCCCCGCGCTGACGACGGCCAGCAGCACGCGGGCGAGCGTCGCCGGCGCCCAGCCCGCCGCGATCCAGCCACCCGCGCCGGCCGCGGCGAGCGCGGCCACGAGCGCCCATGCGCCCGCGTCGAGCGCGCCGCGGGCGGCGGCAATCCTGAACGGTGCCGACGGATCGCGCATCACACGCGCCCCGCATCGCGACGGCGATCGATCCACTGCTGCAGCACGGCCACGCCGTCATCCGACCACACCGCGTGCGGCCGGACCGCGCGCACCGCGGCCAGCGCGTCGCGCGCATCGGCCAGCCCGCGCCGCGCGGCGAGCCACGCGGCCGCGCACAGCACGCTGCGGCCATAGCCGAGCGCGCAGCAGACCAGTACGTCGCGCCCCTCGCCGTGCAGGCGTTCGAGCGCCGCGACGGCCTGCGCGAGCTGCGCCGCGGTCGGGGCGACGAGATCGAGCTGCGGCACCGACGCATACGCGAGCGCTGCATCGGCCGCCGCCCAGCGCGGCATCTCGGCGGTCAGGTCGACCAGCGCGGTGAAGCCGTCGCGCCGGATGTCGCGCGTCGTCGGCGTCCGGCCGATCGACACACGCTCGTCGATCCGCACCGGCGCCGGCTGCCGGAACGTCCACAGCCGCGAATTGACGAACGCGCCGGCGATCGTCGGCGCGAGCAGCCAGCCGATGAAGACCGGTAACCGTCCGTGCGCATCCTTCTGGAACGCGCCGGGCGCGCCACGTCGATAAGCCCATGCGACGCAGGCGAGCGCCAGCGCGACCCACCCTGCCGCCAGCGCCCAGCCCGGCGCGCGCGGCACGCACGCCAGCGCCGCGAGTGCGACCAGTGCGGCGCCGCACGCGTAGCGGCGCGCGAGCGCGCGGCCGGCTGCGGATGGCGACGCCTCGGCGCCCGGCAATCGGCCCGCGGCATCGCGCAACGGAAACAGGAACAGTGCGAGACAGCCGACGGCCGCCCCGGTCGGCACGTCGATCGCGTGATGCTGGTAGGTCGTCAGCACCGACACGCCGATTGCCGCGAACCACAAATGCAGCACGACGCGGGCGAACGTGCCGCGCAGATGCTTCGCATAGACGGCCCACAGCACGACCAGCAACCCGATATGCAGCGACGGCGCCTGGTTGAACGGCTTGTCGAAACCCATCAGCAGCGTGAACAGCGCACCGGCCACGCCGCCCGCGTCGGGTCGCTCGAAGCCGAAGCGCAGCGGCCACGCGATGAAACACGCGACCGACACCAGCTGCACAGTCAGCAGCCGCTTCACGTGATCGAGCAGATCGTCGCGGCGCGTCCAGAAGAAGAACGACAGCGCATACAGCAGGTCGATCGACCAGTACGGCACGATCGTCCACGGCACGAACGGGATCGCCTGCTCCCAGCCGAACGCGAAGGTCGGCACCGCGGCGCGGCGCGCCGCGAGCCAGTTCGCGAAGCCGTAGGTCGAGAAGAACACCGCGCCCATCGCCGCGAGCCAGCCGAAGCGCAGCACAAACGACGCGTCGCGCGCGCCGGCCGCCGGCTCGGTCAGCCCGCCGCCCGCGCCGCCGCCGAGCGCGCTCATGACGCGTCGACCCGCTGCGCGAGGCTCACCGTGAAGATGCCCATCTCGTCGATCCGCTGGTCGAGCTTGCGGAAGCCCGCCCGCGCGACGAGCTCGTCCATTTCGGCCTGCGAACGGCGTCGCATCACCCAGGTCGATTCGCCGCGGTGGTTGTTCAGCGCGCGGGCGATGAATTCGAGCTGCGGATGCCACGGCTGCCCCGTATAGACGAGATAGCCGCCCGGTGGCACGGCCTGCGCGAGCCCGCGCAGCGAACGCTCGATCAGCGCGTTCTCGCCGAACAGCTCGTACAGGCCCGACACGATCGCGAGCGTCGGCCGCGGCTCGAGCGTCACGAGCGACGCCTCGTCGAACGCGTCGCCGCGTTCGAAGCGCGCGATCGGCTCGAGGCCGCGCTGCGCGATCAGCACGCGCCCGGCCTCGACGTTCGGCGGGCTGTAGTCGCGCAGCGTGATGTCGTCGGGCGCCGCGCCGTCGCGCTCGGCGGCCATTGCGATCGCGTCGAGCACGTAGCGCCCGTGGCCGGCCGCGATGTCGACGATCCGCACCGGCGAGCCGTGCCCGCGCAGGCGGCCGATCGCCGCGCCGATCAGTTCCTGCAGATGCACCTTGCGCTGGCGGATGCCGACCCAGCCGGGCGAATCGAGATACGTGCGGTCGATCAGCGCGCCGATGCCGAGCCGCCCCTGCGCGCGGTTGCGGTACACGTAGTCGAGCGTCGAGCCCGAATCGAAGCCGAGCCGCAGCCCGAGCGCGATGCCGTCCGACAGCGCGCCGCCGGCTTTCAGGCCGGCGCGCGTGAGCGCCCAGTACGCCCGCGCGAACACGTTGGCCGGCGGCCGGCCGAGCGCCGCATATTCGTCGTGGAACGCGCCGCGCCGGTCGGCATCGACGAGCGACACGCGCGGGCTCGGCGCATCGAATTCGCGCAGCACGAACGCGCGCAGCGGCGCGAGCGCCTGTGCACGGTCGCGCTCGCCGAGCGTGTCGTGATAGAAGCCCGGCAGCACGATGCGCTCCTTGCGCGCCGAGCCGAGCCGTTCGAAGAAGCGGTCCTGCGGGCCGCGATGCACGACCCAGTCGGCGCCCGAAATCAGCAGTTGCGTGGGCACGGTGATCGCGGCCGCGTCGGCGACGATCCGCTGCGCGGTATCGTGCAGGTCGAGCAGCATGTTGACCGCGATCGGCCGCGTGATCAGCGGATCGGACGCGTAGCTCGCGATTCGCTCGGGATCGTGCGTGAGGAATTTCGGTTTCACGTAGCTGTTCACGTAGAACAGCCCGCGCAGCTTGTGCATCAGTCGCAGCCCGGGCCGCGCGAACGGCACGTAGAGCTTGATGTGGAACGCCGGCGACGCGACGACCAGCGCGCGGATCGGCGGCGCGTAGTCGTGCGCCCAGGTCGCCGCGAGCACCGCGCCGACGCTCTGGCCGACCACGGCCATCTCCTCGATCGCGATGCCGTGCGTGTCGCGGATATGCTCGACGAAGGTCTGCAGGTCGCGCACCGACGCGGCCGCGCTCGGGCTGTAGCCGCGCGCGCCCGGCGAGCGGCCGTGGCCGCGTGCGTCCCATGCAAAAAAGGCGAACTCCGGCAGGTCGAGCTCGTCGACGAGGTGCGCGACGCGCGCCGAATGTTCGTGGCCGCGGTGCAGCAGCACGATGGCGCCGCGGCAGCGCGCGCCTGTGGCAGGCCAGTGACGATAGAACAGCGTTTCGCCGTCGTGCGTGATGAAGTCGGCCTCACGGGCCGTGCGTGCGCTCATGCGATCTCTCTCGTTTCGTTATTCGAATGTGTGCGGCGCCGCCCTCCGGCGCCGGTCCGGCTTTCGCGTCGGCTGCCGTCAGCCGCCCGCTTCGGCGATGCCGGCCTGGACGCGCCGCACCACCGTCACGATCGACAGCACGATCAGCAGCCGCCACAGCCACGCGGCGACGCTGCCGACCGGCAAGCCGAAGCCGATCCACAGCGCGAACGCGCCGAGTGCCAGCGCCCGGTCGCTCTTGCCGAACGGGCCGTCGTAGCGGCGCGTCGCGCCGACGAGCGGGCCGATCAGCCCCGCGCATTCGACGATCACCGCCGTCAGCGCGAACAGCCAGACGTCCGCCGGAGCGAACGCGGGAATGGCGAGGAACGGCAGCACCAGCGCGACATCGGACACGATGTCGCCCAGCTCGTTCAGGTACGCGCCGAGCGTGCTCTTCTGCCCGTGCTCGCGCGCGAGCATCCCGTCGATCGCATTGAGCGCCATCCGCGCGAACAGCCACAGCGGAATCAGCAGGAACAGCGCGCGGGCGAACACGCCGAGCCCGGCGAGCGCGCCGACGACGATCGAGCCGCCGGCCGCGAACAGCGTGACCTGGTTGGCCGTGACGCCGCGTTCGGCGAGCGAATTCGCGAACGGGCGCAGACGATTCTGGAATTTGGGTTTGAGTGCGTAGAGGCTCATCGTTTCGTATTCGTTTTATTCGTGCGGCACGGTCGGATGCATTTCCCGCCGCGATGCCCCGGGCGGCGAAACGGCCTTGGCCGGCCTGGCTGGAACGGCCCTCATCGTCGCCGAGCCGCCCCGATGCGTCAAGCCTGCGGCCGGCCGCGCGGCGCGGCGCCAATCTGGCATTTTTTGGCGAAACTCGCGATAATCCGCTGGCCCGAGCGCAGCGAGATCGATTCGAACTGCAGACGGGCACTCGTGCAACAGCCGATTATCACGCCGCCGACCGGCGCATTCGCCGCGACGCAACAGCGTGCGACGGCGAATCGTCCGATTATCGCGGACCTGCGACAGGCAGCCACGAATTTGAAAAAATTTAAACAAGAGCCGTCCGGCGCGCATCCTGCCGCGCCGGCATTCCGGGGTTCCGCCCGCCGCGCATGCGCAGCGGGCCGGGCATGCACGCAGGAGGCAGCGCGCCGATGAACATCCTCAACGTCTGGCAGCGCGATTTCCTGCTGTCCATCGTGCGGCTCGTCGCCGGCGCGTATCCGGTCTGGCATCAGGCGCCGCCGTCCCCGACGCAGAAGATCTACTTCTCGAACCATACGAGCCACATCGACACGCTCGCGATCCTCGCCGCGCTGCCGCGCGACGTGCGTGCGGTCGTGCGGCCGGTCGCCGCGCGCGATTACTGGGACAGCAGCGACCTGAAGCGCCACATCGCGCAGAAGCTGCTGAACGTCGTGCTGATCGACCGTCATCGCGAATCCGGGGGCGACCCGCTCGATCCGGTGCGCGACGCGCTGCGGCAGGGTCACTCGATCATCATCTTCCCGGAAGGCACGCGCGGCGCCGACGTATTGCCGCAGCCGTTCAAGAGCGGGCTGTTCCATCTCGCGACCGAGTTCCCGGACGTGGCGCTCGCGCCCGTCTATCTCGAGAACCTGCAGCGCATCATGCCGAAGGGCGCGATCTGGCCCGTGCCGCTGATCTGCAAGGTGCATTTCGGCGCGAACGAAGCGCTCGGCGCTCAGGAAGACAAGCCGACGTTCCTCGCCCGCATGCGCGACGCGGTCATCGCGCTCGCGCCGCCGCAGCGGCCCGCCGGCTGAACGCGGCGCCCCCTTCTTCCTTTTCCGGACATCAACCATGCGAACCCTCTTCTGGGAACTGGTCGCGGGCGTCACGGGCGTGCTCGTCGTCGCGACCGTGATCGGCGCGATCCTCGGCGCGCGCAGCGGCGGCACGAGCGCGACCATCGTCAACCTGAACCAGCGCATCCGCGCGTGGTGGGCGATGATCGCGATCATGGCCGTCGCGATCGGCCTCGGCAACAACGTCACGTATCTGGTGTTCGCGCTGCTGTCGTACCTGACGCTGCGCGAATTCATCACGCTCACGCCGACCACCGCGAGCGACCACACGACGCTCTTCATCGCGTTCTTCGTCGCGATCCCCGTGCAGTACCTGCTGCTCGGCATCAACTGGTACGGGATGTACTCGATCTTCGTGCCGGTGCACCTGTTCTTCGCGATGTCGCTCGTGTCGGCGCTCACGCAGGACACGCGCGAATTCCTGAGCCGCAACGCGAAGATCAACTGGGCGCTGATGGTGTGCGTGTACGGGCTGAGCCACGCGCCGGCCGTGCTGATTCTCGACATCCCGCGCTACGCCGGGCAGAACGCGCTGCTGCTGTTCTTCTTCCTGTTCGTCGTGCAGATCAGCGACGTGCTGCAATACGTGGTCGGCAAGCTGTTCGGACGCCGCAAGATCGCGCCGCAGCTGTCGCCGTCGAAGACGATCGAGGGCTTCGTCGGCGGCGGCCTGCTGGCCACGCTGTGCGGCGCCTCGCTGTATCGCGTGACGCCGTTCAGCTTCGGCGCGGCGTTCGGGATCTCGCTCGCGATCGTGATCGCGGGCTTCGTCGGCGGGCTCGTGCTGTCGGCCGTCAAGCGCTCGCTCGGCACGAAGGACTGGGGCTCGATGATCGCCGGCCACGGCGGGATGCTCGATCGCGTCGATTCGATCTGCTTCGCCGCGCCGGTGTTCTTCCACCTCGTGCGCTATCTGTACGTGTGAGGCGCGGGCGGCGCCATGCCGCCCGTGCCTGCGCGAAGCATCAGTACCCTTCGCGCAATGCCTTCGGCACGACGTAGCGGCCCCGTGCCGCGTCGAACTTCACCGTATGGCGCGCGTGGATGGCCTTGCCGCCGCGCGTGCCCGTTTCCGTGACCGTCAGCGGATAGACGTCGCCGGCGCCGGCCAAGTCCGGCGCGATCTCGAAGCGCCGTTCCTCGCAACGCGCCCGCGCATTCGCACATTCGCTCGATTCGGCATTGTCGAGCGCCTCGTCGATGCGCGCCGCCGCCAGCACCAGCGCATTGCCGTACGGCAGCCAGATCGACCGGAAGGTTTGCGTATAGCCTTGCCGCATGTCCCCTTCGCCGATGACGAACCCGAACAGGTGCGGCCCGAGCCGCTCGATGCGCACCGTGCCGGGCTCGCCGCGCTGGCCCGACGCGATCTGCGTCTTCTTCACGATCGGCTCGAGCGTCTTGCCGTCGGCCGTCGGCTTCAGCACGTACAAATCGATCGCGCCGGTCGAAGCGTCCGAATCCATGCCCGGCATTCCGTTCTGTACCGCAGCCTCGGTCTCGCCGCACATCGCGAGCAGCATGCGCGGGCCGTCCGCGGTCGCGACGCGCAGCGAACCGCACGGCGCATAGATGAAATCGTCGCCGTCTGCCTGCCAACCCTTGCGGTCGGCACGCCAGTTGCCGTACGTGTCGTGGACGAAGGTCTTCAACGAACGGTCAAGCTGGACCGGCTCGGCCGCATGAACGGGCGACGGCGCGGAGAGCGCCGTGAGTACCGCGAGTGCGCCAAGTGCGGCGAGCGAAGCCGCGAGCGGCTCGAGACGTGTGTTCCGGTGCGGGACGGTCATGACGAGGTTCGTTCTGGTCGGAAAGAAACGTTGCGGAAAGTTGCAAGTGTGAGTTGCAAGTGTGCACGATCACGGTTGCCGTGGCGCGATGCCGGTGCCGCGCACCGGCCACGCCGCACGGCCTCGCCAATCGCGTCGGCCGGCGTTACGATCTCGTTCTTCACTCCAGGCTCCGTACGATGCGCGCGGGAATCGGCCGGCGAGGCCGTCGCGTCCACGCACGGCGCGGCGCCGCACGCGCCGTACGGCCGCCCCCCCCCGACATGGACACCCGCATGAACCTGACCTTGCAGGACGTCGCCTGGCACCGCTCGGTCGGGCGGCTCATCGAGACGCTCGACCAGCCGGGTTTCTGGCTGTCGCTGATCCGGCTGATCGAGGAATACGTCGCGGTCGACAGCTGGGTCGCGCTGATGTTCGGCGACGGCCGTCCGCAGGTGTTCGCCGAATGCGCGTACGAAGGCGGCGGCCCCGACCCGCTGTTCCGCGACTACGTGCAGGGGCTGTACCTGCTGGACCCGTTCTACATCGCGAACCGCGACGCGCCGACGAGCGGCCTGTTCCGGCTGTCCGACGTCGCGCCCGAGTGCTTTCGCGACACCGAGTACTACACGCGCTATTTCACGCACAACGTCGTCGAGGACGAGGTGCAGTTCAACGTCGTGCTCGATGACACGCGCACGCTGTGCCTGTCGCTCGGCAGCAAGCGGCGCTTCAGCCCCGAACACGTGGCACTGCTCGACCTGGTGCGGCCGTGGGTCGCCGCGCTGATGCGCCAGCGCTTCGCATACGAGCCCATGCTGGCCGAACCGGCTCCGTCGCGCCGGCCCGGCGCCGATGCCGGGAACGGCTTCGAGCACGCGATGGCACGGCTCGGCACGCCGCTCACCGCGCGCGAGCTCGACGTGATCCGGCTGATCCTGAGCGGACGCTCGAACAAGGAAGTCGCGAGCAAGCTGGACATCTCGGCCGAAACGGTCAAGGTGCACCGGCGCAACATCTACGCGAAGCTCGCGATCAATTCGCAGTCTGAACTGTTTGCGCTGTTCCTGAAGGCGCAGACCGATACGTGACGATCGGGTGGCGTGACGCGTTCGCGGCCCGCATTGCGCCCCTCCCGTACCGCCGATACGCGCTATCGGCTGCGCCTTCTGTGCAAACGAACGGCACGCCCCTATCCTTGCGCGATCCGATCCGGTCTGCCCGTTCGACACGAAACGGGCGGCAGACGCTGGCCTGGGTTCTGATGGCACCTCCTCGTCAGTCAGGACCTGTTCGCCGACCCTTTCCGAAGGGTCGGCGTTTTTTTCATGGCTGCCCGCACGTCGTTCACGAGATCAATACCCCCAACGGGTTAGCACGTCGGCGGGATGGGCAACGACAGGGTTCGGCGCATACTAGGACCTCGTTCCAACCGCTCCGCCGCCTGTCGCGACGGGCCACTGCCCCCGAAACCACCCATGAAGCTGAAGCTCGACATCGTGCAGCTCGCCGGCCGCGACGGCGACACGCCCACCAACCTGCGGCGCACGCTCGAAGCGATCGCGACCTGCGCACCCGGCACCGACCTCGTGATGTTCCCGGAAGCGCAGCTCACCGGCTTCCTCGATCCGTCGAATCTCGCCGAACTCGCCGAGCCGCTCGACGGCTCGAGCGTCGGTGCGGTGATCGCGGCCGCCCGCGCGCGCGACGTCGCGGTCGTGGTCGGGCTGATCGAGAACGATGGCGGCCGCTTCTACAACACGACCGTGTTCGTCACGCCGAACGGCATCGCGCTGCGCTACCGCAAGACGCACCTGTGGGTCAGCGAGCACGGCGTCGTGCTGCCCGGCGACCGCTACGCGACAGTCGAATGGCGCGGCGTGCGGATCGGCCTGCTGATCTGCTACGACAGCGAATTCCCGGAAACCGGCCGCGCGCTCGCCGCGCTCGGCGCGCAACTGATCCTCGTGACCGACGGCAACATGGAGCCGTACCGCAACGTCCACCGCACGTCGGTGACGGCGCGCGCGATGGAGAACCAGGTGTTCGCGGCGGTCGCCAACCGCGTCGGCGGCGGCAGCCACGACGTCGTGTTCGCCGGCGGCAGCCTCGCGGTCGACCCGTTCGGCAACCTGATCTTCGAAGCCGGCAACACCGAATCGCGGCACGCGATCGAACTCGATTTCGATCAGCTCGCCGCGTCGCGGGCGGTGTACGACTATCGTCGGGATCAGCGCCTGCAGATCGCCGGCGAGCGCATCGCGCACGCGGACGGCCGTCGCGAACTGCTGATTCCGTAAGCGCCCTGCCGCGTCCGGGCCGCGACGCCGTCGTCACGCCGTCGTCACGCCGGATCGGGCACCTCGATCGCGAGCAGCGCCGAACTGACCGACTTGCCGTGCGCGTCGAGCGCGAGCGAGCGCGTCACGCCGCCGCCGAGCGCATCGCGCAGCACGAAGTTGAACGCGCCGAGCGCCGGCAGTTCGTAGCGCACGACGTCGCCGTGCACGATGCCCGCGAGCCATCCCTTCACCGTTTCCGCATCCAGATGCATGCGCAGATGGTCGTAATGACGCGGATCGCGGCAGATGATCGACACGTTCAGCGTATTGCCCTTGTCGCCGGTGCGCGCATGCGCGAGTTCACGCAGTTGCATCAGGCCTCCATGAATGAAAACGACGGCGTCACGGCCGCGCGCGGCAGCAGCACCGACTGCACGGCGATCACCTCGCGCGTCGACTTGAACGCGCCGCCGCCGCCGGCCGGTCCGTTCGTATAGAGCGTCTCGACTTCGTTGCCGATCCGCGCGGCTTCGGCGGCGTTCGCCGCGCGGCCGGCCACCCGCACGCGCACCTCGGCCGGCTCGCCGCGCACGGCCGGCGTCGCGTCGCCATACAGCGCATCGACGCCGATCAGGTCGAAGCGCAGCTCGCTCGCCGCGACGCCGGTCAGCGCGAGCCGCTCTCGAACGATGTCGAGCGCCAGACGCGCCCGGGCGAGCGCGCCGGGGCCGCCGTACGAGATCTGGCCTTCGCCGATCCAGCCGTCGACATACGCGACCGACACCTTCAGCGTATCGGGCCGCGCGGTGCCGCGCCCGCCCGTCACGCGCACGCGATCGGCCGCTTCCTCGGCGACCGCCACGCGCGTGAAATCGGCCACGACGTCGGGTTGCAGATACCGTGCCGGGTCGTGAATCTCGTAGAGCAGCTGTTCCTTGCAGGTCGCCGCGCTCACGCGGCCGCCCGCATGCGGCACCTTCGTGATCACGACCGCGCCGTCGGCCGCGACCTCGCCGATCGGGAACCCGAGCCGCGCCAGATTCGGCACGTCCTTGTAGCCGGGATCGGCGAAATAGCCGCCCGTCACCTGCCCCGCGCATTCGAGCAGATGGCCGACGACGGTCGCCTGCCCGAGCCGGTCCCAGTCGTCCATCCGCCAGCCGAACGCATGGATCAGCGGCGCGGCGAACAGCGACGGATCGGCGACGCGCCCGGTCAGCACGACGTCCGCGCCGGCCGCGAGTGCGTCGACGATCGGCGCGGCGCCCAGATACGCGTTCGCGGACACGATGCGGTCGCGATACGCGGCGACTGCGTCGCCCGATTCCTCGAAGCGGAACGCCCCGCGCAGCACGACGTCGAGCACGTCGTCGCCTTCGACCGCCGCGACTTTCAGCCCCGCGATGCCGAGCGACTGCGCGATCCGCGCGGTACGCCGTGCGGCCGCGCGCGGGTTCGCCGCGCCCATGTTCGACACGATGCGCACGCGCCGGGCCGCCGCGACCGGCAGCACCGCGTGCATCCGCGCATCGAGCAGCGGATCGTAGCCGAGCGCCGGGTCGTTGCGCCGCGCCTGCTGCGCGATCGCGATCGTGCGCTCGGCCAGGCATTCGAAGACCAGGTAGTCGAGCTGCCCGTGTTCGGCCAGTTCGACCGCGGGCTCGATCCGGTCGCCCGAGTAGCCGGCGCCCGCGCCGATGCGCACGCGCCGTTCAGGTTGCTTTGCTGTCATGTCCGTACCGTCGTCCGGCGAAACGCCCGCCGGGAAGAATCAAAAGACGCCGAGCACGACGCACGCGATCGTCATCACGATCGACGCGCCGAACAACAGCGGAAACGTGAATTTCTGATGCTCGGCCAGCTCGATCCCGCACAGGCCGACGACGAGGAACGTCGCGGGCGTGAGCGGGCTGACCGGAAAGCCCGTCGTCATCTGGCCGAGCAACGCCGCCTGTCCGACCTGCACGGCCGGCACGCCGAGCTGGCCGGCCACTTCCGCGATCACGGGCAGCACGCCGAAGTAGAACGAATCGGGATCGAACAGCATGCTGAGCGGCATCGACGCGAGGCCGAGCGCCACCGGAATGTGGCCGGCCATCGACGGCGGCACGAAGCCGACCGCCGCCTGCGCCATCGCCTTCAGCATCCCGCTGCCCTGCATGATGCCGGTGAACACGCCGGCCGCGAGCAGGATGCCGGCCATCATCAGCGCGGCACGCGCATGCGCGTCGATGCGCTTTCGCTGCATGTCGACGTCGGGGTAATTCACCATCAGCGCGATGCACAGCCCGACCATGAACATCATCGCGGGCGGAATCTTCTCGCCCATCACGACCATCGTGCCGAGCACGACGAGCGTCAGCACGAGGTTGAACCAGAACAGGTGCGGCCGGCGCAACGCCTGCTCGTCGGCCGTCAGTTCGCGCTTGGGCAGCGGAATCGACGCGTCGTCGCGCGACAGGCCGAGCCGCTTCTCCTCGCGCCGCCCGAGCCAGTACGCGACGCCGAACACGAACACGAGCCCGATCGCCTGCACCGGAATCAGCGGATTGAACAGCGCCGACACCGGCAGGTGCAGCGACGCGGACGCCCGGATCATCGGCCCGGTCCACGGCAGGAAGTTGATGCCGGCGGCCATCGACACGGCGGCGGCCAGCACGCGCCGGTCCATCTTCAGCCGGTCGTACAGCGGCAGCACGGCCGGAATCGTCACGAGAAAGCAGACGGCGCCCGAGCCGTCGAGGTGAATCAGCAGCGCGAGCAGCGTCGTGCCCATCACGATGCGCGTCGGCCGCGTGCCGACCGCGCGCAGGATCCGGTCGATGATCGGGTCGAGCGTGCCGGCGTCGGTGATCGTCCCGAAATAGAGGATCGCGAACACGAACATCCCGACCACGGGCGCGAGCCCCTTCAGCCCGTCGATGACGAACTTGCTGGTGTGCAGTCCGAAGCCGCCGAGCAGCGATGCGGCGATCGGCACGACGATCAGCGCGACGAGCGGCGACATCCGCTTCGACAGAATCGCGGCCAGCAGCACGACGATCGTGCCAAGCCCGAGTAACGGCAGCATCCGTGTCTCCTACCTTGTCTTTTGTTGGAGACGAGCGTAAGGTCGCCGCAGCGATAGCACAATTGAAATGATTTGATCGCAGCAATCACGAATCGTTATGGATCTGAATCTCCGCGACATTCGCGCGTTCGTCACCGTCGCGCACGCCGGCAACTTCACGCGCGCCGCCGCGCGGCTGCATCTGTCGCAGCCGGCGCTGACCGTGCAGATCCGCCGGCTCGAGGACATCGTCGGCGCGCGCCTGTTCGACCGCAACAGCCGCAGCGTCGCGCTCACGCAGACCGGGCGCGAGTTGCTGCCGCTGTTGCAACGCTCGCTCGACGACATGGAACGCGTGCTGCGCGATGCGCGCGCGCTTGGCGAAGGCACGAGCGGCACGGTGCGGCTCGCGTGCCTGCCGACCTTCGCGTCCAGCGTGCTGCCGGAGTTGATCCAGTCGTTCCGGCGCGACGTGCCGCGCGCGGGCTTCGAGATCCGCGACGGCGTCGCGAGCCTCGTCACCGCGCTGGTGCGCAACGAGGAAGCCGATCTCGGGCTGACCGGCGGCGATACGTTCGATGCGTCGCTGGAGGTGCTGTATGCGGGCGCCGACCGGCTCGTCGCCGTGTGCCCGAAAAATCATCCGCTCGCGCGCAAGCGCCGCGTCGCCACCGCCGACGTCGCCGGCGTGCCGCTCGTGCTCACCGCGCAGGGCACGAGCGTGCGCAGCGTCGTCGATGCCGCGCTGCAAGCGGCCGGCTGCACGCCCGACATCGCGTGCGAGCCGACCTACATGATGACGGCCGTCGCGATGGTGCGCGGCGGCCTCGGCGTGACGATCCTGCCCGCGACCGCCCGCGAGGTGCGCGCCGAACCCGACCTGGTCGCGAAGCCGATCGACGATCCGGCGTTCGTGCGGCCGATCGCGCTCGTCGCGAAGCGCGGGCGCACACTGCCGCGTGTCGCGCAGGCGTTCGCCGACCTCATGCTGGCGGAATTGAAAAAGCGCACGTAAGCCGCGCGCCCCGACGCAGGAAAGGTCGTCGTTCGGCGCTTACTGCGCGTCCGGATCGACGTGCAGCGATTCGCCGATCGCATAGAAATTGCCGCCCGCGATGTAGTGCAGGCTGCGCAGCGCGGGATCGGCCGATTCGAAATACCAGTGGCCGTCGCGAAACACGCGCGTGTCGGACCACGCAGCCACCACCTCGCCGATGAACAGGTCGTAGGTCTGCTGGTTGTGCGGCTCCGGAATCAGCCTGCATGCGAGCCAGCCCGAGCAGCCGGCGACGAACGGCAGGTCGTGGCCGTCGACGTCGAACAGCGTGACGCCCGCTTCGCGCAGCTTGTCGGGGCGCTCCGCGAGGCTGTGGCTGCCGACCGCGTGCGTGAGCTGCAATTGCGCGGCCGTCGGTACCTGGATCACGAACGTGCCGCTGCGCTCGACGAGCTCGCGCGTCTTCGCGGATTTGTCGAGCACGACCGTCAGCTTCGGCGGCAGGAAGTCGAGCGCGCACGCCCACGCGGCGGCCATCACGTTGTCGACGCCGTCGTGGCGGGCCGACACGAGCACGGTCGGGCCGTGATTGAGGAGACGGTAGGCCTTGTTCAGCGCCACCGGCGCGATGTGACTGTCCATACGGGTTCCTTGGAAAACGATGCGCACGGACCCATACCGTGCGGCGCGGCGCCGGCCGTCGCATCTGCGCGCGGCCGGGCCGAAGGCCGCATTCTCGCACCCAACGTCAATCGGCGCTGGCGCCGCCGCCGGTCACTTCGCGAACAACTGCCCGATGTCGCGAAACGCCTTGAATTCGAGTGCATTGCCGCACGGATCGAACAGGAACATCGTCGCCTGTTCGCCGACCTGCCCCTGGAACCGCACGTACGGCTCGATCACGAACGTCACGCCGAACCCGCGCAGCCGCTCGGCCAGCGCTTCCCAGCTCGCCCAGTCGAGCACGATCCCGAAATGCGGCACCGGCACGTCGTGGCCGTCGACCGCATTCGTATGCGCGCCTTCCTGCGACGCCGTTTTCGGATGCTCGTGAATCACGAGCTGATGCCCGTAAAAGTTGAAATCGACCCACTGCGCACTCGAGCGCCCCTCTTCCAGCCCGAACACGCGGCCGTAGAAATCGCGCGCGGCCGGCAGGTCGTAGACCGGAATCGCCAGGTGAAACGGGGAAAGACTCATGATGGCCTCGTGAAGAAACGCTCGCGTGGCGCGAGGACGGCATCATGGTAGACAAGGCCGAGCAAAAATTAAATCAATATATAGTTTTGCGATTCACAAATGGAATCGATGAATGATCCGCGAACTGAAAACCCTCGTCGCCGTCGCCCGGGAAGGCACCTTCGCCGCGGCCGGCAATCGTATCGGGCTCACGCAGGCGGCCGTCAGCGCGCAGATGCAGCGCCTCGAGGCCGAGCTCGGCTTCGCGCTGTTCGACCGGCAAGGGCGCTCGGCGCGGCTCAACGAGCGCGGCCATCACGTGCTCGACCAGGCGCAGGCGCTGATCGGCCTGTACGAGAACCTCAGCTCGACCGCACCCGGCTCGCCGGCCGCCGTGCGCGTGACGATCGGCGCGATCGCGTCGGTGCAGAGCGCGCTGCTGCCGGCCGCGCTGGCCGACTTCCATCGCCGGCACCCCGCGTGCCGCACGCGCGTGATCCCGGGGCTGTCGATCGAGCTGGTCAACCGGGTCGACGCGGGCGAGCTCGACATGGCCGCGATCATCCGCCCGCCGTTCGCGCTGCAGAGCGACCTGCACTGGACGACGCTCGCGCAGGAACCGTTCCGGCTGATCGTGCCGCGCGGCGCGAAGGGCAAGGACTGGGCCGCGCTGCTCGCGAACGAGCCGTTCGTGCGCTACGACCGCGCGTCGTTCGGCGGTCGCCAGGTCGACCGCTTTCTGCGCAAGATGCACATCGCGGTGCGTGACACCTGCGAACTCGACGAGCTCGACGCGATCGTCAAGCTGGTCGAGCACGGCGTCGGCGTCGCGATCGTGCCGCAAACCGCCGTGTATCGCCGCTGGCCGGCCGGCGTGCGCGCGATCGACCTCGGGCATCACACGTTCCATCGCGACATCGGGCTCGTGCATCGCGCGCGGCGCACGATGTCGGAACCCGCGCAAACGCTCGCGCAACTGATCGAGGCGGCATCGCGGCGGCGCGCGCCGCGGCCGGCCGCGTGATCGACACGTGGCGGCTCAGCGCCGCCCGGCCGCCCAGTCCACCGCCGCGTCGAACAGCGCGACGCCGGCCGGCGACAGGTTCGTGAACGTGTCGTTGTCGAGAAAGAACATCACGCGGCGCGCCGGCGCGAGCGTTTCGTAGTCCATCGTCGCGCCCTTCTCGTACGCGAAGATCGCGGCCTTGTCGGGCTGCCCGTACACGGTCGCGATCGTGATCGCGCCGAGCCCCGGCTTGCCCCAGCTCATCGGCGCCTGCTTGCCGTACGCGTTCGTCGCGCCGGCCGGCAGCCCGGCCGCGATCGGGTGCGGCGCGTTGACGAGCCACAGGTAGCGCTCCTTGCCCGTTTCGCCGAAGTCCACGTCGTGCCGCTTGCCCGTCATCGCGAGATCGTCGAGCAGGTCGTTTTCCCACGTCACGAGCGGCTTGTCGAGCGTGCGCCAGCCGGGCCGCACGTTCTTCGACGAGACCGTCGACGAGATCACGACCAGATCGGCGTCGCGCGCCGCATCGGGCGTGGCCGCCTCGTCGATCAGGCGCACCGTGTAACCGCGTTCGCCGAGATGCTGGCCGATGCGTTCGTCGACCTTCAGGTTCGGGCCGTGCAGTTGCACGAGCATCGCGACGCGCGTCACGGCCGGCGGCGCATCGGCGGCGAATGCGGGCGCCGATACGCCGGCGGCGAGGCCCGCGCCCAGCGCAAGCACCGAGCCCGCGATCGCGCGCAACAAGCGGCGGCGCGCGCCGTTCTTCATCTTCAGCTTCATCTGAATCTTCTCCGAAGCCGCGCGGCGATTGCATGGTCAGAACTGCAGCGTGGTCAGCAGCGCCACCTGGCGCGCGTCGCCGACCGCGACGAAATAGCGGTTCGCGCTCGACGGGTAGTACGTGCGGTTGAACAGGTTCTTCACGTTGAGCTGGAACGACAGCTTCTGCTTGCCGATCCGCGTGTCGTAGGTCGCGAACGCATCGGCGAGCACGTACGACGGCAGCGTGAAGCTGTTCGCCGAATCGCCGGGGCGCGCACCTACGTAACGCACGTCCGCGCCGAGGCGCAGGTCGTCGCCGCCCGCCACCGTGCCGAAGTCGTAGACCGCCGCGAACGACGCGGTGTGACGCGCGACGTTCCACAGCTGGTTGCCCGCGTACAGCGGATCCTCGGTCGTCTTCGCGTCGATGTACGCGTAGCTCGCGATCACGTTCACGCGTTCGCCGAGCTTGCCGGAGACGTCGAGCTCGACGCCGCGCGAGCGCGCCTTGCCCGACGTGCGCCAGTCGGTCAGCTTCGTCGCGTCGTTGTACTGCGACACCAGCACGTTCTTCTTGTCGATGTTGAACAGCGCGAGCGTGCCGGTTATCCCGCCGGCCAAGTCGAGCTTGCCGCCCACTTCCCACGCGGTCGCTTCCTCGGGCGGCGTCGCGCCGTCGATGATGTAGCCCGTCATCGGCGCGATCGACGACGACGGCTTCAGCGATTGCGAATAGCTGCCGTACAGCGAGAACGAATCGGTCCACTTGTAGACGACGCCCGCGCGCGGCAACCACTTCGAGCCGCTGAGATCGGTGTTCGCGGTAAATGGCCGGCCGCGCCCCGCGACCTGGTTGTACGTGATGTAGCGGATGCCGCCCGACACGATCCACTTGTCGGTCAGGTGGACGGTGTCCTGGAAGAATGCGGACGCATCGTGCAGCGTGTCGGTCTGGTCGCTGTCGCTCGCGGACACCGTGCTCGACGGCGGCAGCAGCCCGTACACCGGGTCGACATAGCTGAACGGCGTCTTCACGGCCTGGCGCAGCATGTCCTTGCGATAGATGCGGCGGTATTCGGTATCGAAGCCGACCTGCACGTCGTGCCGCATCCCCGCGAGCGACAGCTTGCCGGTCACGTAGCCGATCCCGTAGCTGTCGGTGCTGAGCGACCCGTGCGTCGCATCGTTGCTGCGCGTCATCGTGCCCTTCACCGGATCGACGCCGGTCGTGCGCAACTGGTTCGCATCGTAGGTCTCGCGGTTGTAGCTGTAGCCGACATGCGCGCTCCAGTCCGCGTTGAACTGGTGATCGACGCTCAGTTGCGCGAGATGCGATTCGCCGTCCATGTTGTTGAACGGCTCGTCGATGCGCCGCCGCGCGGGAATGTCGAGCGGCGCATTGGTGCGCGGATCGAGCGCGGTGCCGCGATCGAACGGCGAATGGAACTTGCGGTACTGGTACGACACCGCGACCTGCGTATCGCGGCCGTACCACGCGAGCGACGGCGCGACGAAGGTCTGCCGGTACTCGCCGAAGTTGCGCCAGTACTGCTCGCTCGACTGGTCGACGATCAGCCGGTACGCGAGCCGCGAATCGCCGACCGGCCCGGTCGAGTCGAAGGTCGCGCTGCCGCCGTTCTTGCCGTGCCCGAACGTCGACGCGCCGAGCGAGATCGCGTTGTAGCGCACGAGCTGCGGCTGCTTGGTAACGACGTTGACGACGCCGCCCGGGTCCATCAGCCCGTACAGCAGCGACGTCGGCCCCTTCAGCACCTCGACGCTGTCGGTCGCCGCGTTGAACGCGCGGCCCTGCACGAGCGGCATGCCGTTCTGCATGATCGAGCCGTCGCGGTTGCCGCCGAAGCCGCGTTTCATGATCGTGTCCTGCGTGCCCGCGAGCGTGTTGCCCTGCGTGATGCCGCTCACGTTGCCGAGCGCGTCGTCGAGATTGCGCGGCCGCTGGTCGCGCAGCACCTGCGCGGGCACGATGTTGACGGCCTGCGCGGTGTCGAGCAGCGGAATGTCCGAGCGCAGTACGCCGGCCTCCTTCGGCGCGCGATAGCTTTCGGCGCGCAATGCGCTGGAGCGCACGTTGATCGTCGGCAACTCGGCGGCCGGCGCGGCGCCGGCCGCGACAGGCCCGGCCGCCGAACCGTCGGCGCGCATCAGCGTGTAGCCGCCGCCCGGTTGGCGCAGCGCGACGAGCCCCGTGCCGGCCAGCAGGCGATCGAACGCGCCGTCGACGTCGAACCGGCCGTGCACGCCGCCGCTCGTCAGGCCCGCCGTCAGCTCGGTCGGAAACGCGAGCAGGATGCCCGCGTCGCGGCCGAACCGGTTCAGCACCGCTTCGAGCGGGCCGGCCGGAATGTCGAACGCGCGGCGCGACGCGCGCGGCGCCGCGGGCGCCGCATCGGCGTCGGTGTCGGCCAGCGCGGGCAGCGGCAGCAGTGCCGACAGCAGGACCGCGCCGGCGAGCCGGCGGGCAAGACGGCCCGGCGCGGCCGGGCGCGACGCGCGCGGCAGATGACGGGCGGGCGCCGGACGGCGCCGATACGTGAGACGGATGGAAGCCATGATCGGAGAGTCGGTGGACGATGGGCCAGTGCTGCTTTCATGACCCATGTCACGCGAACATCAAGAAACAGCTCAGGTCGGCGAAAAAATTTTCCGGCGCGCTCACGAACGGGCCGGCACGACGGTCGCCCAGTAACGCGTCAGGTAGTGGACGTCGATCGGCAGCGTCGCCGCCAGCGTATCGAGCACGCGCTGCGGATCGTCGAGCGGATAGGTGCCCGACACGCGCAGCTCGGCCACGGCCGGATCGCAGCGCAGGCTGCCGCGGCGATGGCGGTCGAGCTCGGCGACGAGATCGGCCAGCCGCATGCGCGACGCGACGAGCATGCCGTTCGTCCATGCGGCTGCATACGGATCGAGCGGCGCCGGCGCGTCGATCGCATCGCGCGTGAAATCCGCGCCCTCCCCGGCCGCGATCACGCGCATGCCGGCCGACGCATCGACCGGCTGCACCTGGACGGCGCCGGCGAACACCTCGACGCGCGTCGCGCCGTCGCGCTGCCGCACCGCGAAGCGCGTGCCGAGCGGCCGCAGTTCACCTTGCGCGGTCACGACGACGAGCGGCCGCGCGGGCAGACGATCGTCGTGGCCGCTGGTCACCATGATCGTGCCGCGCAGCAGGCGCAGGCGGCGCGCCGCATCGTCGAAGCGCACGTCGAGCGCCGTGTCGGTATCGAGCACGACGACCGTGCGATCCGCGAGCGTCACCGTGCGCCGCTCGCCGACCGCCGTGCGCAGGTCGGCCGGCCAGATCGCCGCGCGCCGCGCGGGTTCGGCCATCCATGCGGCGCCGCCCGCGAACAGCAGCACGGCCAGCGCCTTCGCGGCCGCGCGGCGGCCTGCCCGCTTCGGCAACAGCGCCGCGTGCGCGGCTTGCGTGTCGAGCCCGGCCGCCAGCCGGCCGAACCGGCCCTGCATCGCTTCGATGTGACGCCACGCCGCGTCGTGCGCCGGATCTTCCGCGCGCCAGCGCGCGAGCGCGGCGACGAATGCGTCGTCGGTACGGCCGGATTGCCGGTCGACCCACCATTCGACCGCGCGACGTGCAACGTGCGGCGGCACCGCCGGCGCTCCCGGGGCGGCCATCGGTCAGGCCGCCATCGCGAAAAAGCACTGCGTGCAGGCCTTCACGAGATAGCGCTTCACCGTCGCGAGCGATACGCCGAGTTCGCGCGCGATCTCGGCCTGCGTGAGCCCGTCGAGCTGCGCGAGCAGGAACGCGCGCTTCGCCGCGAGCGGCAGGCCGTCGAGCAGCCGGTCGATCTCGAACAGCGTCTCGACGACGACGGCCCGCTCTTCCGGCGACGGCGCCACTGCTTCCGGGCGCTGCGCGAGCACGTCGAGATACGCGCGCTCGATCTGCTCGCGCCGCCAGTGGTTGCTCAGCACCCGCTGCGCGACGGTCGTCAGGAACGCGCGCGGCTCGTCGGCGCCGATCGGCTCGTCGCGCGCGAGCAAGCGTACGAACGTGTCGTGCGCGAGGTCGGCGGCGCGGTGCGCGCACCCGAGCTTGCGGCTCAGCCAGCCGCGCAACCACGCGTGGTGGTCGGCATAGAGGGCGTCGATTTCTCGATGGAGGGACAGCTTGTCAGCGGACATGGCCGGGTTCCGGGGTGCGCGAGCATCAACCACTTTGTAAATGAGAATGATTATTATATACAAAAGTGAGATAGCGACCCCGGTTTCGGCACGCGGGTGACGCTCACGCCGCGATGCCTGGCGCAACCGCGATACCGCCGCCGGATGCGAACCGCCCCGTTCGGTTATCACATTCGCTCCGGCCGGGCCAATTCGATTCGTTAAATAGTAATTTGACGGATCGATAACAATATCGGGATTGCGGTAAATCGCCCGACAATCACGCCGAATTATCACGGCACACGCAAAATGCAATGAAAAACCGATGGAATGACAACCCATTGATACGCGTCTATCAATAATGCAAATCCCTCAATGGTGAATTTCCAGGAACGTCCCTGTCTGCATCAGACCACAACGAAGAATTTCATTTTTGCCGTTTTAGTGCGGCTCTGTAGTCTCCTGCCATTCCGGATCACGAACCCACACCAATGCGCCAAGGAGATGACATGAAACGCACGACCCTCTCGCTGATTTCGCTCGCGTCGTTCGCGGCGATGCCCGTCGCGCATGCGCAGTCGAGCGTCACGCTGTATGGCGTGATCGACACGTCGATCACCTATGTGAACCATGAACAAGGCAAGGACAACGCGTGGATGCTCGGTAACAGCAGCGCGGGCAACCTCGCCGGCAGCCGCTGGGGCGTGAAAGGCACCGAGGATCTCGGCGGCGGGCTGAAGGCGCTGTTCCAGCTGGAGAACGGCTTCGATCCGAGCAACGGCCGGCAGGGTCAGGGCGGCCGCCTGTTCGGCCGGCAAGCGTTCGTCGGCCTGACGAGCGACCGCTACGGCACGCTCACGTTCGGCCGCCAGTACGACCCGCTCGTCGATCTCGTGCAGGGCATCACCGCCGACAACTATCTGGGCAGCGTGTTCGCGACGCCGGGCGACGTCGACAACTACGACAACAGCTTCCGCGTCGACAACGCGGTGAAGTACACGTCGGCCGTCTATTCGGGCCTGCAGTTCTCGGCGATGTATTCGTTCGGCGGCATCGCCGGCAGCACCGGCGCCGCGCAGTCGTACTCGGCCGCCGTGTCGTACAACAACGGGCCGTTCAGCGTCGCCGGCGGCTACTTTCACGCGACCAACAGCCCCGCGTCGGGCGGCCTGCGCACCGGCTGGACCAGCTCGTCGGACGGCACGTTCGACGGCCCGATCAACAACGGCTACGCGAGCGCGCACTCGATCGGCATCGGCCGCATCGCGGGCCAGTACGTCGCCGGCCCGTTCACGTTCGGCGTCGGCTACAGCAACGCGCAGTACCGCCGCGACGCCAGCTCGGTGTTCGGCTCGAACGAGCACTACAACACGGGGCAAGGCTTCGTGAACTACCAGGCGACGAATGCGCTGCTCGTCGGCGTCGGTTACAGCTACACGCGCTCGGGCGGCGACACGTCGGCGACCTATCACCAGGTCTCGGCCGGCGCCGACTACAGCCTGTCGAAGCGCACCGACGTCTACCTGACCGCCGCGTACCAGCACGCCAGCGGCCAGACCGGCGACGGCAAGGGCGGCTCGATGGCCGCGCAGGCGTCGATCGGTTCGTACGGCTATGCGGGCACGAGCTCGCAGACGATGGTCAACCTCGGCCTGCGTCACCGCTTCTGATCGCGCATCGCGATACCGGGAAATGGC
This sequence comes from Burkholderia cenocepacia, assembly GCF_900446215.1. Classification (GTDB taxonomy): domain Bacteria; phylum Pseudomonadota; class Gammaproteobacteria; order Burkholderiales; family Burkholderiaceae; genus Burkholderia; species Burkholderia cenocepacia. The sequence continues at coordinate 345,670 of NZ_UAQZ01000014.1, forward strand.
TGGCCGCGCGCCGCGCGGCCGGTCGACTTCGGATTTCGCAGATGGCGGCTTCGGCCGCCGATTTTTTTGTCGCTTTCTTTCGCTTCGGTGAACGGCCGACAAGCGATTTTCCCTTTCGCTCGCTCGATCTCCGGTTTCATCGCGCGAGTGACGTAATACGTCAGGTTTGGGACGCCACCATTGCAACGCTATTTGCGCAAATGCCGGCCGTTTTTACCGATCACGCATCGCCGCGGGCCGTGATCCGGCGCGATAAAAATGCGCGGCGAACGCGCCGGCAAATGCAAAGGAAAGTTTGACGCGAGCCATTTGCCCGCCCGCTATGGCACACTTCGCGTCTGCGTAATTTCCTTGCACCGGGCGGCCGGATTCCGCCCCAACCTGCCATGCCGCGTCATACTACTCGCCCGCTCAGCCGCGACACGCTGACCCTCGCCTCGACGATCGCGCTGTCGTGCGCGCTCTGCGGCGTCGCGCGGGCCGATTGCCTGGACGACGCGGCCGCGTTCCAGCACGTGAGCGTCAGCCTGATGCGCGGCATCGCGCAAGTCGAATCGGGGATGAATCCGAACGCGGTGAACACGAATACCAACGGCACGGTCGACATCGGGCTGATGCAGATCAACAGCACGTGGCTGCCGACGCTCGCGCGCGAAGGCATCACGCGGGAAAGCCTGTTCGATGCGTGCACGAACGCGTACGTCGGCGCGTGGATCCTGTCGCAGAACATCCGCCAGCTCGGCCCCAACTGGAACGCGATCGGCGCGTACAACTCCGCGTCGCCCGACAAGCGCCTCGCGTATGCGCGCAAGGTCTATGATGCAATCCGGACCATGCCGGATTCGCCGGATACTCCCATGCCCATCCTGCCACCGTCCTTTACGCCGCCGCAACAGGCGCAGACATACAACCCGTTCGCGAGCCTGAGCGTGTCGGCGCCGCCCGTCACGCGTGCGCGCACCGTATCGCCGGCCCCGCCGCCCCCGCCGCAGGGCGGCCCCGCCGGTCCGGCCGGCACGTACAACTTCGGCTGGACGGTCACCGGCGCCGACCAGGCCAAGCCGACCCAGGTGTTCGACGACGGCGCGCGAATCTACGTGCAGTTCAGCGACATGAAGCACGTGCCGGCGATCTTCACCGAGACGTCGGCCGGGCGCGTGCTGATGTCGTGGGAGCTGCAGTTTCCGTATGCCGTCGTGACGCGTCCCGCGCAAACGTTAATCTTCCAGCTCGGGCCGTTCGAAGCGCGCGCGCAGCGCGGCGCGGCAGCCGCGGGCATGACCGCGCAGGCCGGAACGGCGGGTGCGGCGACAGCCGGCGCATCGGCCTCGGCATCGGCATCGAAGAAGTCGGCCGGTACGGCGGCGAATACGACGACGAACGCGGCAGCCAATACGGCCGCGAAACGCACGGCCTCGGCCGATGCGCTGTGGTACGTGAATACGCCGTCGACGTCGGGCACCGCGACGGCGTCGCCGTCGACCGCGAATGTTCCGGCCACGCTGCCGACGGCCGTCACGTCGAACACGCCGCCGCCCGCGCCGGCCCAAGCACCGGCCGCGGCCGCGCAGCCGTCGCGTGTCAGCGCGGATGCGCTGTGGTACATCTCGAAGTAACGCGCGGGCCCGGCTGCCTGTAGGCAGCCGGCGTCGGCGAGCGGCGGACTGCCGGACGATCGGGCCTATCGAACGGCCGTCGTGCCGGACGGTGCCGATACGGTCGATACCAGCGACTGATACATGTCTGCGACGCGGTCCAGGAACGACTTGTCGGGTGCGGTCGCGATTTTCTGCATCGCCCTCGTGTTCAGGTAGTTCTTGATCGACACGAGGTGGCTCCACACCGCCTCGACATCGCTCTCGGCCATGCTGTCGTGCACGTGCTTCACGAACAGCGGATACATCGCCTCCACCTGGGGCAGGCGCTCGCCCGGATTGTTCCAGAGCCAGAACAGCGCCTGCGCCTGCGGATCGGTGTTGAATATCGATGGTGGCAACTCGCCGCCGAGCTGCTTCATTGCCTGCTTGCCATCGAACCCATATCCCGGGCGCGTACCGTGCTGCTTCTGGAAATCGATCTCGCGCACCAGCTTCTCGTAACGTCCGTACGCTAGCGGATTGGCCGCGCCGCCGAGCCAGCCCGGCTTGCGCTGCGCCGCGGCCGCGCGATTCTCGGCCTGGTCGTACCACATGCGCAGCCACTGGATATACACGACCATGTGGCCCTTGAGTTCGCCCTGGATGTCCTTCGGCAGATCGGTCACGACGATCGGGCGCGGCGGCGCCGGATCGGGCACGCGGCAACCGTCCGTCATGTCAGGCACGGGCTTCGGATTGAGGAAATCGAGCGGCCCGATCGACGGCTTGAGCGTCGCCGACGGATAGCCGACACCTGTGCCCAGCGGCGTGAGCGGCGGAATCTCGCGTGTCGTCGCCACGAGCTTCTTGACTGCCAGCCGGTAGTCGAGCTGGAAATTCTGGATCTCGGGCGGCGCGACGATCTGCTGATACAGCGCACCGTCCTCGTTGGCCAGCGCGGTCAGGCTGGGCATCGGAATGCCGGCGCCGTACGCGCGGTGGTACATCATCTCGAGCGGCACGCGCGCCAGCTTGTCGGAAATGCCGTCCTCGCCTTCGATCGCGCCGCCGCCCACGTCCACCTGCGCACCGGGAAACAGGCGCTCCTGCCGCCGACCGCGCATGTCGGACGGGTCGACGCCGAGCATCGTCAGCGGCTTGTACACGCGCAGTTCGTGGGCGGCCGCGTAGTGCACGCATTTCTCGATGTCCGGCGACAGGATCAGGTCCGACGACACCGCGTTGCTCAGCGGGATGTAGCCCGTCAGCAGGTTGTCGTCGAAGCGGTTCGTCACGCAATCGAACAGCCCCATGAACTTGATCTTGACCGAAACGCCATCGTATTTCCCCCCCTTGGCCACCTCGTCGAGCAATTGCCTGGCAAAGGCGAGCGCAAGGCCGCCGCCCATGTCGTAGCCGAAGATCGCGACATGGATCTTGTTCACCGTGCCGGCCTGCTTCGCGCCGGCCACCGCCGCCTTGAAATCCTCTACCGCCGCCTTCAGGCGCGTATCCACGCCCGTATTGAATAGCGCGGCGCCCAGCTTCGTATCGCGCGTGAGCTGGAACGACTCGGCCGCCGCGCCCAGCGATTCCTTGCCGACCTCCTTCAGCACGGTTTTCGGAATCCGGTACGGATACTTGACGACGTCGCGCCAGAAGCCCTTCCATTCGTGCCGCAGATAGCGCAGCGCACGATTCTTTTCCGACCCGGGCCGCTCGATCGCGCGCTCGATCCGCTTGCGCGCGTCGCCCAAGCCGTCTTTCGTCTTGCCGACCAGCGTGTCGAACGTGTCGCTCACGCGCTTTCCGAACGTAGGATCACTGATCTTTCCACTCTGCTTCCACGCGTCCTCGGCGGCCTTCTGCGCCTTTTCCTTGACCTTGTCGACCGTCTGCTCCTTGAGCTTGTCGCCGGCTTTCTCGCTGACCGTATCCGTCGCCTTGTCCTTCAGGACCTCGCGCAGCACACCGGCCTCGGGGTCGAAATCCGCGCCGAGTCCCGGATAGTAGAAGCGCCGCATGTTCTTGTTCTTCTTGTCGTACGCGGCGTTGAACAGCTTCAGGATATTGGTTCGCGGACCGTCCTTCTCGCCGAAGCCGAATCCGTCGAAATAGAAGCTGACCCACAGCATGTGTTCGCATGCGGGACACATTTGCTCGGCCTCCGCCTTGACGCGGTCCGTCTCTGCGGAGACGGCGTCCTTCTTCAGATTGATTTCGGCCATGGCACTTACTTCTCCTGCGTCGGCTTGAGTTCAGGCGCGTTCATGTCGTCGACCCACTGCAGCTCGGCCGTGCCGTTCTTGCGGAAATACACACGCAGATAGCGCGACGTCGGCGATTCCGGCTGTGGAATGGTCACGTCGATCGTCTTGCGCTCGGGCGGGATGCCGCGCTGAATGTCGTCCAGCGGCTGCGCAAATTCCCAGAACAGCTTCACCTTCTGTCCCGGCGTTACCTTGCAACCGCAGGCAAAGCCGCCGCCGCCGCCGAATGCCTCGCCGTCCTCGCGCGCCGACGGATTGCCGAAGCATCCCGACTTGTGCTCGTTGTCGAGCCAGAATTCGTGAAGCTTGCGCCCGTACTCGTTGTATCCGGTGACGCACACGTTATGCGGCTCTGCCGATACGTCGACACCGTGCTTGCTGCATGCGGCAAGCACGCCAAGCCCGACCAGCGCCACAGCGTGCATCCCTGCTCTGAATTTCATCGATACCCTCACAAACTTGCGTCGTTGTTGCCTGCATCCGGCGATGGCGGACCGAAGCGGTTGCACGCGTCGTCCCCGCGATAGAACCCGTTCATCGCAATGGTGATGAACGCGCCTCCGACCGGGATCGCATGAAGAAGCGTCCACCATCCGGACTTGCCGATGTCGTGCCAGCGCCGCACCGACACCGCGACGAGCATCCAGATCATCACGATCGCGAATGCCCAGCCGACGACATCGACGAACGTCGCGATACGTTGCGCTGCAGGCAGGTCGGCGAGCGCGTCGAACACGGAGCCCGCAATCAGCCACGGCACGGTCACGCCCCACCACTCGATGCGCCCGGCCCGGCCGCGGAATGAAAACAGGGCGGCCGCGTTCATTGCCGCGCCTCCTGTTTCGTCTCGGCATTCGCGGCATCGATCTCGATCAGGCGATCGAGCAATGCGTCGCACAACGCGTCGTGATCATGCCGATACGCAGCAATGCACTCGGCAACGACGCGCTCGTCGTCGAGCTCCACGTGGCCGACCATCGCCAGTGTCGCACCGATCCGGTAGGCAAGGCGGTCGTCACCCAATCCCTGCGCATCCAGCACGCGGATCAGACGACGCATGCGCGCGTAAGTATCGAACGGATCCGCGTCGACGGGGATCCGGCCGTTGCGTCGCAATTCGGCGAGCACGGCGTCCGGCCGGCTGCCGCGCCGCAAAGCGTCGAGCTCGCGTGCATCCACGCATGCGTAGAAGATTCGTTCGTGCCGGCGCGGATGTCGTACCGTACCGACGGTGCCATCGCGACGCACCCAGGTCCACGACACGCACGGCGACAACAGCGCCTGATAACGCGACTCGGACAGCGCGCCCGCCAGTGTCTGAAACACCGCCGCGTCGTAGAACCGCAGCAGTCCGTCGCGATCGTCGGGCAGCGTCACGCGCGTCCTGACGCCGAGTTTCGGCACGAGTTCATCGAGCGGATAGACGCTGACCAGCGACAGAAACGCGAACGGCCGCCGCGCGAGCTGCCGTTCGAGCAACGCCGGCACGTGCGGTGCACGATAGTCGCACACCAGCGCACAGACCTCCGGATTGCTCGCCTCGGGCTGGCCAGCGAGCACGTTGTGAACCTGTCCTGCCGCAATCAACTCGCGCCAGGGCGCCGCGTTGATCGGCAACTGCGACGCATCGGCCAACAGGTAGCGATGGGCATCCGGAAACGCTGCATGCTCGGCGGCCGCCGTCGTTTCCCATGTCTGGAGCAGCGCAGTCATCGTCGTCACCCGCGCGTGGCGATCGCTTCGTGGCGATGCGCGAGATCCCGCATGCATTCGACACATGCGGGCTTGTTCATCGACGGCAACTGGACGTTCGCGGATCGCGGGCCAGTCAGCGTGTGCTGGGCCGCATGGAACGTCGCTTTGCCCGGCGCGCCGATCACGATGTCGTTGCCTTCCATCTTCAGGAACGCGTTGGCCGCCGTCAGCAGCAGCCGCTTCGGCGACTGCAGCGCGACACTTGCCTTCGCGCTCGATACAGTCACCGCACGCTGCGCACTGGCGTCGAGCGTGCCGCCGTTCTGCGCCTGCACGGTGACGGCGCCCGTCGCAGCATGAAGCGCGATCCCGGCCGCCGGCACGGGACGGCTGCCGCCCGGGGTGCCGTGCGTGTACAGCGCAATGCCTTCCTTCGCGACGATGCTCGACTTGCCCTGGACCGTGACCTGCACGTCGCGTCCGGCGCTCAGTACGGTTTGCGTGCCCGACGTCCACACGTGGCTTTGCGCCGTCAGCGCAGCGACGCCGGCCGCGCCGTGCGCGACGAGATGCGGATGCTGCCACGCAACCGCACCGCCGCCGGCACCGCTCGCGCCACTGCCTTCGCGCGTTGCGCCGAGCGACACCTGGCTTTGCTGCAGGCCCTCGATCGCCACGAGCGGCGATGTCGTGTCGCCGACAGACGCGACACCATCGGGCTGCGCCGTGCTCGCGCCCGGCTCCGCACCCTGCTTGCGCGCGAATTTCGCAAGCCCCTGCAGCATCTCGCGTTGCTGCGCGAGCACCTGGCTCGCGGCACTCGCGTCCATCTGGTTCACGCCGGGCGCCGTGCTGATCAACAAGCCGGCGCCGGCGCGCAGCGCGGCGGCTGCCTGCGTCGACAGTTCGGCGCCGTAGCCGCGATCGGCCAGACGCCGGTTGTCCTGCACCTGCTTGATGTGCCCGAGCGTCAGGCCGCTGCCGTGATCGGTCGTATAAAGGCGCGCACTCGACTGCCCAGCCGTATCGTCAAGCATGAATTGTCGCGAGCCCCCCGCGCCGGTCTGACTCGCATTCAGATCCTGCGTCTTGAACCCGGTCAGCACGGCTGCGTGGTCGTTGCCGGCAAACCAGGCCGCCGCATTGGCCGTGCTGCCGCTCGGGCCGCCCGCCAGCGCATTGTGCTGCGCGTCCGCGTTGCCTTGCCCGTTGTACAGCGCGGCGACCGCGATCGGCCGGTCGGGCTGGCCTTCCAGCCATTCGGTCCAGACTTCCTGACCGACGCGCGGCACGCTCACCCCGCCCCAGTTGTCGCCGCCGATCGATGTCACCATGCGCGTCCAGGTGCCCGCGCCACGATCGGCCGGCGCGTTCGCCGCGCGCGGATGTTCGTCGCGACTCGCGGAATTCTGCCCGCGCTGCGCATGATGCTGGATCCGGATCCGGTGATCGCGTTCGGTATGAACCGGATCGCCCGCGCCGACCACGATGCTCGTCTGGGCGCCCGGCATCACCGCGACCGGATGCACGCGTGCGCCATGCCCGCTCGGCGCCAACGGCCGGTAAGCCTGGTCGAACGGCAGCGCGGCGAAGCGGTTCCGGTACACCTCGTCGCCGTCTACCAGCGCGCCGCCGGCGTGCGTCGTGGCGTCGAATGCCGCGTGCAGCGCCTGCGCGTCGCCCGGCTCGCCGGGCGCGATATCGAGTCCCGGCGGAATCGCGCCGAGCCGTTGCGCGATCGCGCCGTGCACGTCGGCGCTCACGTTCGCACGCGCGTCGTGCTCGACGCGCAGGCACACGAACGCGCGCGATGGATCGAGTGACGGATGCCGCGACATCGCGAAACGCAGCCCGGGCCGCAAATCGCGACGCGTGCCGCTGCCTTCGGTTTGCAGCGCCGCCACGCGCTGCGCGTCGAGTTGCTGCTGCGCGCGCTGGTCGCCGATCGCGGCGGTCTGGAACGCGTACGGGCCTGCGACATCGCGATCCTCGCCCGGCGCGACCGCACCGCTCGCACGCACGCTGGACGGACGGGTCGACAGGCTTCGGTGATCCCAGCTTGCGCGTGCGATGCTGCCGATGCGCCAGCGGCGCGCATTCATGAATTGCCGAATGCCACCGCGCGGGTCGCCGTCGCTCGTCTGATGGAAGCCGATGACTTCGGGTTCAGCCGGGGCGAAACGCTGGTTCGTATCGGCCAGCACGAGCGTGTGTTTGCCCAGGTCAGTCGAGTGCGCGTCGCCCTGGTGTTCGAACCAGTAGAAGATGCCCTCTTCCGCCCACAGTCGTTCGAGAAACGCGAAATCCGATTCGCCGGCCTGTGCGGTCAGGCTGCGGTTCGCATATTTCGCCGGGTCGGCAAGCGCCCAGCGCCATGCCGGCGCGATCGCGCCACGCGCATAGTGCGCAAAGATCTGCTCGCTGATCTCGACCACGCTCGCGTTCACGAAGTTGTAGCTGTCGACGCGCTGATGCAGCAGCGCGAGCCACGGTTCGACGACGAGCCGCACACGCGCGAGCCCGCCGTTGTAGCCGACGCGTTCCGCGGCCGTCACATGGCCGTGGAACGGGCGTCGTGCGCCCTGCCCGTCCGCGACCTGCCATTCGATGAGGATCGACGCGCCGATCAGTTTGTCGAGCGGCAGGTCGGGCCGCTCGGTCAGCGCGGTGAGCTGAAACCGGAAGCCGCCGCGATCGAGCGACTCCCATCCTTGCAGGCTCTCGGCGACAAGCTTGTCCGCGCCGAGCGGCGTGGTCAGCCACAGAAACCGGTCGTGCTGCGACCAGCCGCGGAAGAATGCCTGGATGAGATCGGATTGGGTCGACATGATGTTTGGCTCGGGGTTCGCTGGGCGATTTCTCAAATCAGTTCTGCCATGTATTTTTCGATGCCCGTATATTTCGCCGCCGGCATGATGTCCATATCCCGATCGGCTCCGCACACGGGGAAACGTCAATCCGCATCACGCCGCTCCCGCGCCGTTGCTTTGCCCGACCTCGGCATATTGCCGACTCGGGATCGCAAGATTGCTTGTGCAAATGTCCATTCCATCGATGCGCGCCCCGTGCCGCCTTCATCGCCTGAATTCGAGTTCGACCGGCATGCGATTCGAGTCGGAGCGAATCGACAGTGCCCGACGACGATGCGTGTGGCCTGCGTCACGTCAGGGTCACTTTCCCGTCAGTTTCACGTTTTCCAGCCGGTCCATCGGCGTAAAGAACCGCCCGTCCATTTCCTTCGGACGAAGAATGTCGAGGTTCACCGTGCCGACGAAAATATAGTTGCCGGCATCGACGCGCCGCATCGCCGAATGATCGGCAAAGGTCAGCGCAGAGTACGGCACCACGAATTCCACCCGCTCGGGCTGGCCCGGCTTGACGACGATTTCGCGGCGGTAACGGCGGGACGTGTCGCTCAGATATTTGCTGACGAGCCTGACGTCGAATTCCACATTGTCGCTGCCGCCACCGATCTGCACATATTGCAAATCGGGACGCGCCAAATCCGCCGACCAATGATCCGGACCATCGACCGTCACGTCCTGCTTGCCGTCGTTCGAGAACGTTACCTCGATCACAAGATGCTCTTGCGCGGGCCGCACCGAGAATGTCGGATGCAGATTGATTTCCGGGGTGCCGCGCGCCAGCAAATCATGGGCAAGATCGTAAAGTACCGACAGCTTGTCGTTGAATTGATCGTCGAACTGGTAGTTGTACGTGCCCTCGTAATGGTGGCCGCCCTTGTCAAACGAATAGACGAGCACGGCCCCCTTGTTGATTGCATGGATCTGCGGAATCGCCCTGCTGCTCAACGTCGCCTTCACCAGGTCGACATGCTGGCGATAGGTTCCTGTGAGACTCGCCGTATATTTTCCGATTCCAAAGTAACTCGATGGCGGCATCGGGTCGATATCCCGGCCCCGCGAAAAATACGACACCGTGTGGCCATCGGCCGTGAAGACCATCGACGGCGACGGATTCATCTGCCCCTGTCCACTACGAATCTCGAAATAATCCGGGCGATCTTGCGCAAGCGCCATGTCCAACACTCCGAAAGAAATCATCGACATCACAACAACGAGAAAAAAGCGCTTCATTTCAGCACTTCCCAGTCAATTCCGGTCTTTTCGTTGAACCAGTCACGGAAGCCGTACATGTAGTACTTCGGAATTTCCGGCTTTTGCGTGTACATTCCGCGGCCCATCAAGTTCGTTTCGGTGGTGCGCTGCCAGTTGTCGTCGAGCTGTGCCATCGTCACGTCGACCAGATGTCGCGAGTTGATGTACTTCCCGAACACGGCGCCGCCGTCAACAAAGTACTCATCCGGCCACCCGAACAAGTGCCCGCTCTCATGCGCGATCGCATTCTGGGTCGATACCGGGACAAACCGTTGCTGCTGCGGGTTCCACTCGACTTGCACTTCCCCCCAATTCTCCGAGTTCGCTCGCGTCACCTTGGGAAAGAGATTGATCTCGGCATGGCATCTCCCGGTTTGAACGAGTTCGACTTCAAGTTTCACCTTGACCTTGCATGTACATGCCTTGCCGAGCGGACACGCCTTCGGCTGCATCGAGTAATTCCCCCGGTTCAGTCCTTCCTCGATGCGCTTCTTGAAGCCCGACACGGCAGCAAGACCACCGGGTCGGTCCACTACCCTGATGATCAAGCCTTGCCGTATGCCATCGCTGTTGTACGGCACCGAAAACGGCTTGCCCGTCGCCGGATCCATATGGACGCGCCCCTGGTTGATCCAGTGTTGATCCTTCAGATGAACCTTGATACGGACGGTTGCCGTCAACGTCGCCGTCGCAGGTGCATAGCCGATATCGTACGTCCCGGTCGATGCCGCATATTGAAGCCAGTTGAGTTGCCCATTCTTCAACTTCGGATTGCCGCCCTCATCCGTCTCATAATAGTCGGCGGCCCCCATACTGACGGTATGCTCTTCCTTCTTGATCGCGGGGACGTGAAGGTTGCACGGTCCACTGTGCGCAGCCGCACCTTTTTTCGGCATGCCCTCCAGCTCACTGGACACGGGTGGTGGCGTCGAATAACCGAGAGAGGGACCGGATCCCCTCTCCGCCGCCGTGGGTGCAGCCGCGGAAGGCGCGGGCAGCGGTTGACCGGGCGCACGGGAAAATGCCTGCGCCGCGCCCATGGCACCGCTCGCTGTCGGTAGCGTCGCACCGACGATCGAACTCGCCGCACCCACCAAACTTCCGCCCCCTGCCACCGCCCCTCTCCCCGCCGGACTCGCCGCCAGCGCCTGCACGAGAAAGTCGCACGGATCGCCTTGCGGCAACACCGGCAGCGCCGGCAGCTTCACGCTCGTCGCCCGCGGCCCCGGGAACGGATGCCCGCCCGCCTTCACCGCGAATTGCCCCGGCGTCTCGACGACGATATCGCCACCCTTCAACGTGATCCGGTTCGGCCCCTGCTGCAGCACGATCGCGTCCTGCGCGAGCACGTCGACGCGCTCGTCGGTCGACGTCACGCGCACGGTCTGGTCCGCGAGAATCTCCATCGTCGACGCATGCGCCTCGACGCTCACCGGCCCTTCGCCCGCGATTGCCTTGAGCCCGCCCGCCACGCTGTACAAGCTCATCGCATCGCCCGTCGCCGCGGCCACGGTGGCACCGGCGCCCACATGCGCATCGCCTTGCGACGTCAGATGAACGTGCTGCGCCGCATACGACACCGCACTCTCCGGCGTCGTCACCACGATGTTCTCCGGCGACTCCATCAGCACCACGGGCGTCGCGAATCGCTCGACGGGATCGCCGCCGTCGCGCTGCGTCCCGGTCGGCTTGGTCGCGCTCTGACCACCCACGCTGCCCGCGTACTTGCCGTCCTGCGCAGGATCAATCGCCTTGAGGAAATCAGTCTGCGCCTTGTTCGCGCTCAGGCCGGCCGCCTGCGCACCGGTCGCCGCCGTGTCGAGTTCCTGCGCCGTTTTCGCCGCGCCCTTCAATTGCTCCACGCGTTCGGCGACATCCATCTGCGTCGACACGCCGAGCCGGCGCGCGGTACTCGACATCAGCACGCCCGCGCCGGCCCGCACGACACCCCATCCCTGCGTCGCCAGTTCGAAGCCTTCACCGCGATAGGCGCCGCGCATCGTCCCCTGCTGGTCGATCAGATAGCCCTGCGCGAGGCGCGTGTCGGCGGTCGAATTGCTCAGCTCGTGACGCAGTTGTCCGGCCGCATCGTCCATCACCCAGCGACTGCCGGGTTGCCCATCGAGGGTTTGCGTCTGCAGGCCCGTCAGTGTTCCTGAATGATTCGCGTCGCTGCCTTCGCCCGCGGAGAACGGCGGACGCACACGCCCGCCGTACACCTGGCCGAGCACGACCGGCGCATCGATGTTGCCCGACTCGAAGCCGACCACCACTTCCGCCCCCACGCGCGGTACAAACGCATGACCGAAATTCGGCCCGGCCGCCTGTTCGGCGACGCGAACCAGAATGCCCGAACGGTGATCGCCCGGCGCGTGGCCGGTCGGATTGGACCGGCTTGCCGTATCCGTCAACCCGCCCGGCAGCGGCGCGACACCGCGCATCCACGGAAACTGGATGCGGACCTGGTGATCGCGCGTGCTGCTGACGCGCCCACCCGGCTCGCCGACGACGATCGCAGTCTGCACCCCGTACACCGTCGGCCGGTCGCGGAACGGCGGCACGATCGGCGTGCCCTCCGGCACCGCGACGAAGCGGTTGCGATACAGCCCCTTGTCGAGCTCGCCGCGTCCGAACAGCTGGCCGATCTGCGCGCCGAGGTTGTTGACGGCCTCGTGCTCGATCGACAGCGGTACGAATCGCACGGTGCCGCCCAGATAGTCGTTCAGCGTATGGACCTTGCCGGTTTCGAGCGTGCGCGACGACCCGCCGCCACGGTAGACCCGTTTCGCGAGCTGCAGCGCGTCGAGACGCTGTTCGGCGTAACGCTGCGCATCGCCGCTCGTGTCGAAGCGGCCTGCGCGCTGGCCGTCGTAGATCTCCCGCACCGGCAGCAACGGCGCGTCGGCATCGGCGGGCTGTTGCGCATGGCCGGCAAGCGCATGAAGTTCGCTGGCTTTCCAGCTCGTCGCCACCACGCGATCCGGCACCAGCTGACGCCGATCGGAGAATTGCGTCATCACGCCGTCCGGATCGCCGACGTCCTGCGCATTGAATGCGATGGCGCTGCCGTCGGGCAGCCGCGCATGGCGGTCGAACACAACGACGGTATGGTCGCCCGACGGCGCCTTCCCCGCGTCTTGCCCGTGCTCGATGCGAAACGACAACCCGGCCTCGGACAACTGCCGCGACACGAAATCGAGATCGGTTTCGCGATACTGGCCGCGCAAGCGAAACGATCGCAGCGGCTCGACGAGTTCATAGCGCCAGTGCGCTTCCGGATAGTCGCCGAACACACGCTCGCAGATCCCCTCGGCGTCGAGGTCGACGAAATAGAGGCAATTGCGGCGCAGCTTCAGCAGCGCGAGCCACGATTCCATCGTGAGCCGATAGCGCGTGAACTCGCCGTCGCTCTCCGCATAAGCGGCATGCGTGACGTAGCCGTTCCAGCATCGTTCGCCCGCCGCCGTCGCGAGACGCAGCCGCACGGCGCTGCCGATCAGCGGCGCGAGATCGAGAAACGGCTCGCTCGACAGCACGTCGATCTCGAACCGGAACGATTCGCTGATCCCTTCACGACCGTGAAAGCGCTCTACGACGAATGCGTCCGGCATCGCGGTATCGATCTGGATATGACGGGTCGCTTGCCCGTACCCCGTTAATGCGGCAACTAGATCCATGTCGTTTCTCGGCAATCGCGCGCGAATGCGTGTCGCGCCGGCTGGTTCGTATCCAATCGGTTCATCGGAACAGCTTGCTCATGTCGACGTTGCGCTGCATCTGCTGACGCATCGCCTCCATGTCTTCCTGCACGCTCGGCACATGGGGCGCGTCCCAGCGCACGCCGTTCACGTAGACGGTGCGCCAGCGCAGGTAGCCCCAGACGAACGAAAACTCGCGCCCCGAATCCTGCAGCGCGAGACCACCGGTGACTTTCGGGTCGGTCAGCACGGCGCTGTCGGTCGGCGCGGTGGCATCCCGGGCCGCGCGGGCTTTCTGTGCAGCCTGCTGCGCGGCGTCGTAACGTTTCAGGATGCCGGCCTGCTGCGCGGTCAGCGGCGAACGCGGTTCGGGCTCCGGCGCGACGTTGGCGGCCGGCCCGAGCCCGAGCGCACCCGCCCCCATCATCTGCATGATCTGCGACGGTCCCGGCACGCCAAGTTGCTGGCGCTTCTTCCACTCGGCGTGCTTGCGCTCGAACTCGGCCTGGCGCGTTTTCAGCGCTTTGATCTGGTTGTGGTTCCACACGTCGTCGTCGTCGCCCAGCGGCTTGAACCATGCGCGCGAGTCATGCATGAAGTTGTCGTACAGCGCGCTGATCGGCGCTTCCGGCGGCCCCATGTTCCAGTCGCCGCGCACCTCGAGCCACTGCTTCCATTTCTCTTCGAGCTGCAGCTGGAAGAAATCCTCGGCGCGCTTGGCGCTCGCGCGCACGAGCGGGCCCACGAACGGAATCGCGGACTGCAGGCCCGCGGCGATCGGCAGGACGGCCGGCGAAATGACGGCCGCCGCCTTCGGGTTCTGGGTGATCTTCCGGCTGACCGTGTTGCCCGCGTACCGGCTCACGGTCGGTCCGCCTTCTTTCTCGCATTCGAGCAGGTCGCGCCATTCAAGCCGCAGTTCCTCGTTCGCGCTGTCGAGATCGACGGCATCCTGCGGATAGGCAGCCTTGGCGGCGAGAAACGACGGTTGCGAACGCAAATTGTCGAGCCGCATCTTGCGCCAGCGCAGGTAAAGCCCGTAGTGCGCGCGCATCAGGCCCGGCGTGCCGTGCTCCTTCGCGTAGTAATAGTCGGCGCTCGTGCTCACATAGGCGGAAAAGGCGCGCTTGAGCGCGGGAGAAATCGCGAATGCCGCCGCGGCTTCGGCAGCGACACCGGGCCCCTTGATATCGAGTGGAACACCGGCCTTGCGCGCTTCGCGATACATGTCGAGCAGCGGCACCTGCGACAGCTTGTCCGCGTCGCCGGTGCCGCGCCCCTGCTCGCCTGGCCCGTAACCGCCGCCGACATCCGAATGCACGCCCGGATAGACGATTTCCTCATGCCCGTCCCGCGACGCATCGATCAGGTCGAGCGGGAACGATCCGCGCGGCTCGTGGGCGGCGACCATATGGACGCAGCGGCGCACGTAGCGCGGCACGCCCATCAGTTCCTTGCGCCCCCAGCCGCCGTGCCCGTCGAACAGCGTCGCGGCCGTGCTTTGCGCGATGCCGACCGACGCGACCGTATCGAAGATGCCGAGAAAGTCGTAAGACACGGGCACGCCGCACAGGCTGAAATCGGGGTCCAGCGCATCGGCCAGCCAGTTCGAGAACGTGCGGGCCTCGGCCGCCCCGCGCGAAAAACCGAACACGTACAGCCGAATGCGCTGCAGTTTCGGCTTGCCCTTCACCAGCAGATCGCCGACGCGCACCTTCAGCTGCGCGCACCGGGCCCGCAATGCGACGCGGCGTTTCTCGTCCCATGCGCGCATCGTCGCGGTCCAGTTCGCCGTATCGACTTCGCCCTTGAGCTGCGCCCAGATCGTGTCGCGATCCCAGGTCAGTTCGATCCCGTTCTGCTCGGCGGCCATCAGCTTGAGCGCACCGACGCTCGAACTGCCGCGCGCGTTGATGTCGCCGAGACTGCCCGGCTTGGGCGGAGTGCCGCCGAGATCGATGCCCTTGAAATTCAGGTCGACGCTGACGGCCTTCGCGAGTTCCTTGTCGCTCTTGCCGAGCGCCGCGGACAGCGAATTGCCGAACGCGTGCGCATGCACGACGTTGTGGATCTGCAGCAGCGCCCAGTTGATGCGCCCCTCGCCGGCCCATCCCGTCGCCGCGCCGGCCGCGGCCTGCAGTCCGACGCCCTGGTCGCCGATCTCGTCGACGAACGGCGTGCCGACGCCGGCCACGTAAATGGCACTGTGATACTTGTCGCGCGGAAACACGTCGAACAGCCGCGCGACGTTGCTGTGCTTGCCGCCCGTGCGATCGCGATCGGCGTTGTTGCGCGTGCCGTCGAAGAAGATGCCGACATGCAGCGTCTTGCAGCAACTCATCCCGTCGTCGTCGTGCAGCCGACGCATGATCGCGTCCTGCTCCTCCCGGGTGACGACGCCGACGTCAGGCCGGTCGGCGCTCGCGAAGCGGAAACTCATTGCATGATCCTCTTGTCGGGATTCGGGCACTGCGGGTCGCTGTTGCGCAACGTGAAGTTCCCCGGGCACGCTTCATCGGGCGCCTGGAGATTTTCGGGGAAGCCCCGGTAGCCGGGCATCCACTGAGACGCATAGACCTTGATTCGATCGTGCGGAAAGAACAGGACCCACAGGAAGCCGTCCGAGAATGTGTCGTAGCGCTCAACCGGTACGACCCGGCTCGCAAGCGCCTTCGGATCCTTCCTGTACAGGTTGTCGTCCCGCCACTGCAGGTTGACGGTCAGTCCCGGATGCCATTGTTTCGGCAACGCGACGCAGCAGATGATCGCGCCGCCGCCGCTGCCGATGCGCGCCGGCACCGTCCCGCCCCAGGTGCCGTCGACGTAGAACGCGCCGATCGGAACGTCGGTGTAATTGAGGGCATTCAGCTTCAGCCCCATCGTGCCGGATGCGGCCGCCGCACCTGCGCCGCTCGACGCCCCGGCCGCAGTCGACGCGGCAGGCGACATGTCGGTCGCACGCGAGCATCCGGCCGTCCCGAGCAGGATGGCCATGAACATCAGCAGCCGAGCGGCAAACGTCGTGGAACCGGCATTCAAACTCATCTTTTCATCCTCTTGTCCGACGCCGTGCGGCGTGGATCGCTATCAACCACGTGCGCTGTCGCATGCACGCAAACCCGTGTCGTTCTATGCGGACGACGTCGCCGGCGCGAGCTCCGTCACCAGATACCCGGCCGCCACGAGCGCATCGAGCGCGGCTCGCGACGCCGCCGCAGGGGGGCCGTCGTGCCGCGCCCACGCCGCACTCACACACGCATGGGCTTGCGACGGCGTGGCCACCAGACGGCCGAAACTCTCCGGACGCTGGCGAACATGAAAAATCAGCGTGTCGATCTTCGCAGCCTGTCGAAGCCATTCGATCTGTTCGTCGTCGAGCACGTAGGGCTCGCCGCTGCGCCCGGCGTCCGCTTCATCGCCGGCCGCCTCGCCCACGGTGTCGAAATCGAGCGGGACGAGCGCGCCGGTGCGATCGAACACATGCCACGCGTCGATGCCATTCGTGAAGCGGCGGCGCTGTGCGGGCGTCAGCGCCGCGAGCCACGCGGGCAGGCAACGCGTATCGGCGAGACGCACCAGAAATGCTTCGCCGTCGGATGCCGCACTCGCCTCCATCTGTCCGCGCAGATGCGCGGCGAGCGCGGCCGTATCGCGCGCGCCATGCAGCAGGCTCACCATCGGTCGTCCGGACGTCTCGCGCAGCACGGTCTCCAGCATCGCCCGGCGCGCCGCCGCGTCCGCCGGCAGCGGTACGAGGCACGGCGAAATCGCCAGCAAGTCGTCGCCGTCGTACACCCCTTCGTACAACACGACGGCATCGTTGCGCTCGACCGCGGGCATTCGGTCACGCAACGCCGGCGCGAAACTCATGTCGAGCAGCAGGTGCCAACGGCCGTCGGCCGGCACGCGCTCGAAGAGCGCATTCAGCCGGTCCGGCGTGTCGTCGGGATAGCGGTCGATCCAGTCGGTCGTTTCGATCGTCATGCTCAGATCGCCTTGCCCGCGAGTGCGCTGCCCGACTGCATCGCGTGCAGCAGGCATTCGACACAGACCTTTTCGGGAAACTGCGGCAACGGCGTATTCAGTTGAGCGGGCCCCACGAATGCATGCTGCGCGGCATACACGACGAATTTGCCCGGGCAACCGAACGTGACGTCGCCACCTTCGATCGTCACGTGCGCCCCTCCGCTCACCGCGAGATGCACGGTCTTCTTCGCGGCGATCTCGACGTCCGCGCTCGCGGACGCGAGCGTCAGATCGTCGCGCGCGTGCAGGCCCAGCACATCGCGCTGCGCCTGCAGCGTCAGTCCGTCCTTGCCGGCGATCATGCCGATGCCGACACGCTCCGCATGGCTCGCGCCGGCCAGCCAGCCGATGCCTTGCCCGCTGTGAATGCGCAGCTGCTGCGCAGCGGCGAGATTGAAGTCGCCACCGCTGCCGAGCGACAGCGTTTCGCCGGCCGCCCATTGCAGGGCCTGGCCGGCAACCAGCCCGTGCCCGCCCCGTGCCTCGATGCCGAGCACGGCGTCGCCCGTGTGCGGCAGTGCGTTGCCGGTCGACCGCTGGGCGGCGTCGGCCGACGCCTGCGTGTAGCCGTTCGCGCCGACCGTCGTCGCGAAGCTCTGCGCAAGCGCATCCAGCGGCGCGGCGCTGCCGTTCAACGACGACTGGCCCGCCTGCTCCACGCCGCGCCGTGCGGCGAACGGCAGCGTCCCATGCGTATCGGCCGTCTGGTCGAATCGCCGAACCAATGCGGTGTGCCGCGCGAGCAGCGCCTGCAGCGCGGACGCATCGCCCGCCGGCTGGGCGGCGCCGGCAGGCGCGTAGCTCGACACCAGCAGGCCGCGCGTCGCACGCATTGCACCGTACGCATCCGAGCGCAATTCGACGCCCTGGCCACGAAAACTGCCGAGATAGTTGTCCGCCTGATGGCGCAGATGACCGAGGTTCAGTTGCGTGGCCGCGTGCGTAGTCGCCATCTGCAGGCGTCCCATGCCGTCCGAATCATCGGCGACGAGCTGGTTGTGGCCATGCCCGTCGAAACCCTGGCTCTTGAAGCCCGACAGCGCGCCGGCGTGATTGTGACGATCGGTGCCGCCGCCGGCGCCATGCCACGCGGGGCTCAGCCCGCTTGCCAGATTGCCCTGCGCGCTCGGCGCATGATCGCCCGCCTGCGTGTAGATCGACGCGTCGAGCGGCTTGCCGGCCGCCCCGCCCGGCGAAGGCGACTCGCCGCCTTCGCCGCGGCCATTGAACAGGCCGCCGAGCACGATCGGCCGGTGGATCAGCCCATGGTGAAACTGCACGAGGACTTCATGACCGATGCGCGGCAGCTGCTGAAGGCCGTGCCCGTCGCTCGCGAGCCGTTGTATGGCGCGCGTCGGATACGTACCCGCATCGTCTTGCGCCTGCCAGTGGAAGCGAACGCGCAACCGCCCCTGCGCATCGGCGTGCACGGGCCCCGTCGAACCGGGCCGTGCGTCGCCGGCCGGCCCGACGACGATCGCCGTCTGCGCACCCAGTGCCGTCGGAACCGGATTGAGTCGCTGCCCGGTTCCGTCGGCCAGCGTGGGCCGCCAGACCTGCGTTCGCGGCACCGCATCGAACCGGTTTGCATAACCGCCGGCCTGCGCTTGCCGGACCACGCGCGGATCGAGCGCCGCCGCCGGCAACGGCCCGAGTCGCCGTTCGATGGCCTCCATGACGGTCGCCGGCAGATTGTTGATCCCGACGTGCTCGACGCGCGTCAGCAGAAAATCCTCGGGCGCCGCGGCGCCGCGCACGGGCTGCCAGCCGGCATCGACGAGTTTCAGCGCGCGTCCTGCGCGCGCCGTGCGCAGCGTGCCGTAGCCGGTCCAGAAACTGGCGCGCGACACGATCGCATCGGCCTGGCGCCTTACCGTATCTTCCGCTTCGCGCAAGCTGTCGAACGCCTCCGGCCCGACGTCGTCGTAGAGTTCGCGCGCGCCCGCCGGCCGGCCGAGCGTCGTACTCGCGGTAGTCGCCCGGTTCACGCGATAATCGCTGCTGATCAGTGTGATGCGATCGGCCGTCAGCGACAGCGACTGCCCGATCCCGAGGATCACGTCGTCGGCGCCGGTCGCCGTCCCGCTCGAGCGGCGCGGCACCCCGCCGCGTCGCGCGGACGTATCGTCCTCGGCCAGTTGCGCGCTGTCGTCGAAGACCAGCATCGTATGCCCGGCAGGCGCGTCCTCGTCTTCGACGAAGCAGAACCCGAGGCCAGCCTCGGCCAGCAGATGCTGCACGAATTCGTAGTGCGTATGGGTTCGGTACTGCACGCGATACGCAGTGGGGCCCAGCGCATCGAGCCGCCGGCCAGCATCCGGCGTGAGACGCCACCGCGCGATCCCGGCGTACGGCGCGAACACCGTGTCGAGCACGTCGGCAAGCGTCTGGTTCACAAAGGTTCGCTCGTCGCGCGCATGCGCGAGTGCGGCAAGCCACGGCACGATCCGGAGATGGTAGCGAGCGAGGCCTGCGTCGTAGCCCCTGCACTCGGCCTCGGCGACGAGACCGCTGCGCAGCGTCGTCGTGCCGTTCGCGAGCGTGGTGCGAATCGCGACACGCTGCCCGAGCATCGCGTCGAGATCCAGTGCAGGATCCGTCGACAGCGCATCGACGTTCCATTCAAAGAGATCGGAGAGCGATTCGCGGCCGGTCCAGCGCTCGATTTGAAATGCCGCAAGCGCGCCCGATCCGTCCAGCGAATACAGGCGATTGAATGCGCCAAAAAGAGACGCAAATTCCGTGATGACGCTCATGCGATCCCGCTCTCTCAGGATTTGACGTTTTTAAATAGATATTGCTGCGACGAACACGGGATGATGCACGATTGCCGGCATCGCGCGATCGACATGCCGATCCGGCGGGAAATGCGCGGGCTCCCCCGCAACACCGCCCGCTGTCTGGCTGTACGCACGCCAATCGGATCAGGTGATGCGACCCCTATTGAAGCTTACTATTTTAGATTACGTCGCGGGGCTTCGCCATAAGCAAACAGACCCGGATTTAAAAATGCCGGCCTTGACGTGCGGCCATCACGCACGATAATGACGGCCTTCGGCTCGAAAGCTACATTACGGCTCAATCGAAACAGGCAACTATTGCCGAAAGGTAATAAATACCCGATTCAGCCGAAATCGATTCGAAAAACGTTGCCGATGACACGCGCGCGCCCTCCCGCACCGGGCGGCAAAGCCGCGCTGCATCGTCGATGATTCCAGCCAGGAGGCCTATCCGGATGACCAAACCCTTCATCGTCCTCGGGGACAAGCACAGCCATGGCGGCACCGTGACAAGCGCGTCCACGCTGTCGTCGGTCGACGGCCGCGGCATCGCGCGCCGCAACGACACGGTGACGTGTCCGATCCATGGCCCGAATTACATCGTCGACGGCGACGACACAATGATCGTGCAGGGCGAAGGCGTCGCGCGCGACGGCTACAAGACGGCCTGCGGCGCCGTACTGGTCGCGAGCCGGACGGCGGGCAGCGACGGCAACTGATACACGACGCCGCAAGTCACGGGGGAATCGACGGAAATGATCACGCGATTGCGCAAGACGGCATTCGTCGCCGCGCTGTTCGTCGCGGTGTGGATCGCCGTGTTCGTCTGGTGGAAAACGACCCGGCATGCCCCCACCGCCAGGGAGTTGCTGCTGTGCGGGCTCGTGCTGCCGGCGGCCCTCGCCGTCTGCGCGGCATGGCTGCGCCGGGCGCTCGGCCCGCATCCGGCGCTCGCGGCCGTCGCACCGCCGAGTTCGTCCGCATCGACGGACGCCGCTGCCACGCAAGATCCGACGTCGCACACGTGGTCGGCCCTGCTGCTCGACAGCAGCGTGAGGCTGCCGACGGGGGCGACGACCGCAGACATCGATGCGGCGGCCCGGGAAGAGCGTTCCGTCGCGCTTCATCCCGAACTGCAACGCCCGGACGGAACCGGCGTATTCGCAAGCACGGTCGACTCGGTGTCGCTCGACCGGCTCGATACCAGCCTGCTTGCACCCGACGCGCGGGAAACGCTGCAGGACGAGCATTGGCGCGGGCTGCTGCTGGCCGCCGATGCACTCGACGAATTGCGCGAGCGTCATGCCGTGTTGTCCGGCGCGGCCGCCGACGCGCCGCCGCTCAGGCTCCATCTGCTGATGCCGGAGCGCTGGCGACCGGTCGCCGCCACGCTCGCCGCATGGCTCGATGCGCACGCGGCGCGGGAAGCCGTCGCACCGGGCATCGTCCGTGCGCAATTGCGCACGGTCGCCGATCCCGTACAAGCATGGGCGGTCGTCGACGAACTGATCCAGGCGTTGCACCTGCAACCGTCCGGCGAACTGCACGTCGTCCTCGCGTTCGATTCCACCGCCAGTCAGGACGCAGTCGACGCGCTGGATCGCACAGGCCGGCTCTACGGTCGCGATCGGCCGAACGGCATGATGCCCGGTGAAGGCGCATGTGCATTGCTGCTCGGCCATCCCGACACACCGCATGCGATGTCCGTCCCGTCGATCCACCGGCTCGCGGCCGCGCGCCGCGCGGTTTCCGCCGATCACGGCAAGGCCGAAGCGACGACACTCGAACAGTTGCTGGCGGCGACGCGTACGCGCTTGTCGACGTTACGTCCCGACCTGTCGGCACCCGGATTCGTCACCGACGCCGATCAACGCAGCAGTCGCCGCACCGAAGTCGTGACGGTCAGCGAGCAGATCTGGGGCGATGATGCCGCCGAGCGCAGCCGCCACCTCGGGCTCGCCAACGGGGCGGGCGGCGCGGCGCTCGCGCTCGCTGCACTGGCCGTCGCCGCCGATCACGCGACAGAGGAAGGGCAAGCGGTATTGGCGGCATCGGTCAGCGACCCGCTCGCACGTGGCGTGATGCTCGTCACGCCGGCGATGACGGTCGACACCACGGCATCGGTGCCGCAATCCGGAACGGTCGCGGCGTGACATGACGCGCCGGTCAGCGCGGCGCGTCACGCGTCGTGCGAGCCCCGGTCGACGACGGTATCGAGGCGCCTGACCGCCGCGGACACCCATGCCGCTACCCGCGGCGATGAATCGCGACGCGTGCGGCCGACCGATCGGTCGCGCGCGACGTGCATGCCGGCGATAGCCGCGCTCGCGAAAGCGACATCAACCGCAACCGATTTTCGTCGGCGGCTGAATCCGTCACCCTCGCCGCACCCAGATCACTTTCCCGTCGCGAATGCCGAGATTGCGACGCTCCTCCCGGTAATCCATCGTGCCCGGCAACGACTTGCCGTCGCGCTCGAGCACGCGCCACAGGCAGCCGTCGAGCAGCGCGGTCGCATCGGCTTCGGTCTTGCCGACCAGCGCATCGTCGGGCGCGGCATCCGCCTTGCATACCTGCGCGGCGCCCGGCTGCAAAGGGGCCCTGGCCGCGCCGCCGGCGGTGGCGTTGGGGTGTTTCGTGTCCATGTCCGCACATCCTGCAAAGGTTGCGCTCGCAACGAGTGCAACGAGCATCGCGATCGTGTTCTTCATCGGTTTCTCCCTGTCGCGGCCCGGCGGTCCCTGTGCGGCATTCGTGCACGACCGGGCGTCGCATGCGTGATCGGTTCCGCACGCCGCCGGCCGTTTCCTGACGAAGCCGGCCGGCGAATGGCGGCCTTTCGCGACCCGGCCGAGCCGGCTCGGCGCACCTGCGTCGCAGGCCCGGCCTGACGCCGAACCCGCCCGCATGTTACCGCACGCGGTTCGCGGCGACGGCGCGACGCCGAGGGTTCGTGTGCGCGCTGCGCACACCGGGCCATCCGCTCAGAACTTGTACGTCACGCCCGCGATGCCGTAATAGTTGTTGCGCGACTGGACGATCGGGCTGTCGCCCGCGCGACCGAGCAGCCGCGTCACGCCGCCGGTCGCGAGCACCGACCAGTGCCGCGACAGCGACCAGGTCCACGCGACCGCCATCGCGGCGCTGTCGATTCCGCCGCTCACCGAATACGGCCGGAACCGGCTCGTCATCGACTGTGCGTCGGTCACGCCGTAGAAAGTCTGCATGTAGCGTCCCGAGCCCGCGTGCACGGTGCCCGTCACGACGATCTCGTGCTGCGACGTCTTGAGCACCGGTACCGCGAGATCCACGTGCCCCGACACACCGCGCGACGTGTGCGTGACGGGCGTATCGATCGTGACGCTCAGCTCCGCCGTATCGAAAAGCGTCACCCCGGCACGCACGCCGACGAGCACCGAGCCCGGAATCCGGCCCATCCCCTTCAGGTAGTCGGAGCCCGGCAGGTCGAAGCGGTTCTCGTCCGCGCGGCCCGCGTCGTAGCTCACCGCCGCCGACACGAACGCCCCGTGCGGCAGGTTCAGCCGATAACCGGCACCCTCCGTGCTGTCGATGAAGAAGCCGTTGCCGAACGTGGCGGAAAACGACGGCGCAACGACGCCGCGATACTGGTTGCTGCCCGGGTAGCGCGGTGCGAACCCGCCGCCGAGCGACAACGAATACTGGTTTTCCGCGTGAGCGGCGGCGGCGAGGGTCAGGCCGGCGAGCGGCATGCAATAGCGGTAGCGGCGAAGTAATGGGCGCACAATATTGAGATAAGAGTGACGAAGCCCGCAGTCTAGGTGCCGCCCCGCGCCGAGACTGTCCTGAATGTGCGGCGAATCTGTGCTCAATTGTGTTCGATTGTTCGAGATTGTCGCCCCGCTGCCCCGGCCGCCGGTCCGCCGGATAGAATTCGCGTGCCGCGCCGCGCATCGGCCTGCGTGTGAGCTGGCGCGTGCATCCTGAGGAGACCATGAACGAAGTTCCGCTCAAATACCGTGTGCTGCTGATCGAGGACGACGATCGCCTCGCGCAGCTCGTCCGCGAATACCTCGACGGCTATGAATTCGCGGTGACGGTCGTGCGGCGCGGCGACCTCGCCGTCGCGGCGGTGCGCGAGCATCAGCCGGCCCTCGTGATACTCGACCTGATGCTGCCGAATCTCGACGGCATGGAAGTCTGCCGCCGCATCCGCGCGTTCACCAACGTCCCCGTGCTGATCCTGACCGCGCGTGCAGACGTGTACGACCAGGTCGCCGGGCTCGAGACGGGCGCCGACGACTACGTGACGAAGCCGATCGAGCCGCGCGTGCTGGTCGCCCGTGCCCGCGCGCTGTTGCGTCGCGCGCAGCCGGCCGCGGCGGACACGCCCGCAGTCGCGCCCGACGCGCTGGTATTCGGTGAACTCACGATCTCGCCGCCGAACCGCACCGTCACGTGGCGCGGCGAGCCGGTCGAATTGAAGACCGCCGAATTCAACCTGCTGCTGATCCTCGCGCGCGCGGCCGGCACCGTGCTGAGCCGCGACGACATCCTGAAGCAGTTGCGCGGGATCGAATTCGACGGGCTCGACCGCTCGGTCGATTCCGGCATCTCGAAGCTGCGCCGCCGCTTCGAGGATGCGTCGTCGGAGCCGCACAAGATCAAGACGATCTGGGGTCGCGGCTACCTGTTCAGCCCTTCTGCGTGGGACGAATAAATGCTGCGCCCGTTGCTCCGGTTGTACCTCGTCGTGATCCTGTTCGTCGGCGCGTCGATCATCTTCATCCAGTTGTCGTTCGACCGGATCTTCTACGAGCGCGGCGCGCAGGCGCAGCGCGACTCGCTGACGACCTACTCGTTCGTGCTGAACGATTACCTCGAACGCCATCCGGGCGCGCAGCGCGAGCTCGCCTTGCGCGAATTGGCGCTGCACGGCCGCGAAGGATTCGGCTTCATGTCGATGGCCGACGCGCGTGCGCAGCTGAGCGGCGCGCCGCTGCGCGATCTCGATGCCGGCAAAATCGCGATCAGCTACAACGGCAAGGATTACTACATGCCGCTCGCGGACGGCTCGGTGCTGCATGCGCGCCCGATCGAGGCGCCGGACCTCGACATCCGCATCTATGCGTACATGCTGCTCGCGCTCGCGACGCTGTTCGCGGTGGTGCTGTGGATTCACTATCACTGGCGCGACATTCGCCGGCTGCAGGACGCCGCGCGCGCATTCGGCGCCGGTACGCTGTCGACGCGCGTGAAGCTGTCGGGAAAATCGAACATCTACGAGCTGTCGCAGCAGTTCAACGACATGGCCGCGCGCATCGAGGCATCGATCAAGCAGCAGCGTGAAATGATGCACGGCATCTCGCATGAACTGAAAACGCCGCTCGCCCGGCTCGAATTCGGCCTCGCGCTGCTCGCCGATCCCGACGAAACGGGCCGGATGCGCGAGCGTCGCGACGCGCTGCGGCGCGACGTGCGCGAACTCGACGAGCTCGTCACCGAGTTGCTGACGATCGGCCGGCTCGAACAGGGGGCGAGCGAACTCGCGCCGATGGAAGTCGTCGTCGACGCGCTGATCGACAGCGTCGCCGGCAACGTCGCGGACGACATCGCCGATCGCGGCATCGCGCTCGACGTGTCGACGCTCGACGCACCCGCGACCCACGTCTGCGACCCGAAGCTCGTCGCCCGCGCCCTGCTGAACCTGATCCGCAACGGCGCCCGCTATGCGTCGCGCAAGGTATTGCTGGCCGCCACCCGCGACCGGTCCGGCGCCCTCGTGCTGAGCGTCGACGACGACGGCCCCGGCATTCCGGCCGCCGAACGCGCCCGCGTGTTCGAGCCGTTCCAGCGGCTGGACTCGAGCCGCGACCGGCAGACCGGCGGCTTCGGGCTCGGGCTCGGGCTCGGGCTCGTACGGCGCGTCGCGCAGGTACACGGCGGCGACGTGCGGCTCGAGGATTCGCCGCTCGGCGGCGCGCGCTTCGTGATCACGCTCCCCGCGCGTGCGCTGCCGGACCGTCTCTTCGACGTCGCGCAGCCCGTGGAAAGCACGCACGCCGATGCGCGCCGCCGCAGCGGCACGGGCACGGTCGTCCCGCTGCGATGAAACAGGCGGCGGGCGTCCACCCGCCGCTGCCTGCCCGCCCCTTCGCTCAGCGCCGGCGCAACAGCGCGACGAAGAACAGGCTGCCGAACAGTGCGGTCACGATGCCGATCGGCAGATCCTCCGGCGCCGCGAGCGTGCGCGCGGCGACATCGGCCCACACGAGCAGGATCGCGCCGGCCAGCGCGGTGACCGGCAGCAGCCGGCCGTGCTCGGCCCCGACGACGCGACGGCACAGATGCGGCGTCACGAGCCCGACGAAGCCGATCGCGCCGCTCACCGCGACCATCGCGCCCGTCGCGAACGACGCGACGACGAACACCTCGCGCCGCATCCGCGCGCTCGGCACGCCGAGCGACGCGGCGGCGACATCGCCCGACATCAGCGCATTCAGTTCGCGTCGACGCGCATAGAGCGCGCCGCCGGCGAGCACCGCGCACACGGCCGGCACCGGCAGCAGATCCCAGCGCGCGAGCCCGACGCCGCCGAGCATCCAGAACAGCACCGACGACGCGGCGCGCTGGTCGCCGAGATACAGCAGCAGATTGCCGAACGCGGCCATCATGAACGACACCGACACGCCCGCGAGCAGCAGCCGGTCCGATTCGAGCCGGCCGCCGCGGTAAGCGAGCGCGACCACGCAGCCGGTCGCCGCGAGCGCACCCGCGAACGCGGCGACCGACAGCGTGAACGGGCCGAACGCCGCGCCGGCCACCACCGTGACCGCGATCGCGCCGAGCATCGCGCCCGCGCTCACGCCGAGCAGGTGCGGATCGGCCAGGCGGTTCGCGGTCGCCGCCTGCAACGCGACGCCGACCGTCGCCAGCGTCGCGCCGACGAGCGCCGCCAGCAGCGCACGCGGCATCCGGATCAGCCATACGATGCTGTCGTCGCCCGATACCGCCGCGAATGCGTCGGCACCACCGAACGCCGACGCGGCGTGCGCGGCGACGATTCGTACGGCATCCGGCATCGCAATCGACGCCGGACCGAACGCGGCCGACACGACGATCGACACGCCCAGCAGCACGGCCAGCATCGGCAGCACCACGCGCATGCGGGGCCGCGCCACCTGCCCGCGCACGCTCATCGTGCCGCGCCGGCGAATGCGGCCGGATACAGTGCGCGGGCGAGCGTCTCGACGGCCGCGACGTTCTCGGGGCCCGGCGTCGCCGCATCGTACGGAATCACGACGAAGCGCCGGTCGCGAATCGCGGCCACGCGCGCGAGCGCCGGCTGGCTCGACAGGAACTGCTGCTTCTGCGCGGCCGTGACCGCCGAATAGTCGACGATCACGATCACCTGCGGATCGCGCGCGACCACGCTTTCCCAACTCACCTGCGTCCAGCTGCGCGGCAGGTCGTCCATCACGTTGCGCGCGCCCGCCGCGGCGAGCAGCGCGGTCGGCATCGCGAGCCCGCCCGCCGTCATCGGCTTGTCGGTGCCGCTGTCGTACACGAACACGCGCAGCGGCGCCGGGCGCCCGATCGCGCGCGACACCGCCGCAAGCCGCGCGCGCATTCCGGCGACGACCTGCGCGGCGCGCGCATCGACGCCGAAGATACGGCCGAGATTGTTCAGGTCGCGGAACACGTCGTCGAACGACGCGGCCGACTGCTTCATCACGTGCGAACACGATTCGGTCAGTTCGTACGTGCGAATGCCGAACGGCGCGAGCGTCGCGGGCGTGACCGGCCCGCCGACGTGCATTCCGTAGTTCCAGCCCGCGAGATAGAAGTCGGCGCGCGCGGCGGCCAGCACTTCCAGCGACGGATACTGGCTCGCCAGTTCGGGCACGCCCCGCAACGCGTCACGCACGCGCGCGGTGCCCGTCTTCCAGCCGCCGATGCCCGTATAGCCGACGAGTCGATCCTTCAGGCCGAGCACGAGCATCATCTCGGTCAGGTTCACGTCGTTGCTCACCGCGCGCGTCGGCGCACGCTCGAACGTCACGTCGCGATCGCAACTGCGCACGGTCACGGGATAGGCCCCCGCATGACCGGCCGCGCAGCCGAGCACGGCAGCGGCAACCAGCCGGCGGGAGATGGAGGACAAGGCAGCAAGCATGGCGGTCATTCCGGATGAAGCGGCGTGATGCGCGGCCGGCCCGTGACGGGGTGGCGATCGACGAGCGCGGCGACGCCGAACACGTCGCGCAGCAGCGCTTCGGTCAGCACGTCGTCCGGCGCGCCGGACGCGACGACGCGGCCATGCGCGAGCACATGGAGCCGGTCGCAGTACGCGGCCGCGAGATTGAGGTCATGAATCGTCGCGAGCGTCGCGATGCCGAGGCGGCGCACGCGCGCGAGCAGTTCGAGCTGATGACGCAGGTCGAGATGGTTGGTCGGTTCGTCGAGCAACAGCAGTTCGGGCTGCTGCGCGAGCGCGCGGGCCAGCAGCGCGCGCTGCTTCTCGCCGCCCGACAGCGACGCGAAACGTTGCGCGCGACGCTCGACGAGACCGACATCGTGCAGCGCGGCGTCGACGATCCGGCGATCGTCGGCCGACTCCGCATCGAACGGCCGCTTGTGCGGCGTGCGGCCCATGCCGACCAGTTCGTCGACCGTCAGCCCGAAATCGTCCGGCGTTTCCTGCTGCAGCACCGCGATGCGCTGCGCGACCGCACGCGGCCGCATGCGCCACACGTCCTGCGTGTCGAGCGCGACGCGGCCGGCGTCGGGCCGCGCGTAGCGGAACACGCAGCGCAGCAGGCTCGTCTTGCCGCTGCCGTTCGGGCCGACCAGCCCGACGAACTCGCCGTCGGCGACCGTCAGCGTCACCGCATCGAGGACGTCGGGCGCGCCGCCGGGCGACCAGCGCACGCGTTCGATGTCGAGCATGTGGGTCATGGAGCGCATGTCGTGCCGCTTCAGAAGCGCATCGTCGCGACGAGCTCCGCCGAGCGCGACGGGCCGAGCAGCCATTGCTCGCCGCCGTTCGACGTCGTCACCGCGTACGTGCGGTTCGCGAGATTGCGCAGATACAGCGCGAGTTCGGTGCGCGACGTCGGCTGCCAGCGCAGCGACGCATCGAACACCGTATACGACGGCACCTGCACGCGATTCGCGTCGTCGCCGTAGGTCGCGCCGACGTAACGCACGCCCGCGTTCGCTTGCCAGCGCTCGGCGAACGCCCAGCCGACCCACAGGTTCGCGGTCTGCTGCGGCACGCCGGACGGCACGTTGCCGGCCCGCGACACCGTCGCGCCGCCGACCGTCTGGTTGAATGCGTCGTAGCGCGCACGCAGCAGCGCGACGTTCGCATCGATCGTCCAGCCGTGCGGCAGCCGCGCGCCGCCGGTCAGCTCGACGCCGCGCGACGACTGCCGGCCGACCTGCTGGCGCAGCGCCGGATTGAACGGGTCGGTGCTGAGCAGGTTGCGCTTCGTGATGTCGTACACCGCGACCGTCCAGTACGCGCGACCGTCGAGCAGCGTCTGCTTGAGCCCGGCTTCCCACTGTGCGCCGGTCGCAAGCCGGTCGTTCATCTGCGACGCGGACAGCGTCACGAGCGAGCCGACGCCCTCCGCGCCCGTCGTGTACTGCGCATACGCGCTGAACATCGGCGCGATGTCGAACACGAAACCGGTGCGCCAGCCGATGTTCGCGAACCGCTTGTCGAAGCCCGCGCCGGTCGCCGCCTGCTCGCGGCTGAACGCGATGTGGTCGTAGCGCAGGCCGCTCACCCACGCGAGCCGCGGCAGCACCTCGAGCCGGTTCTCCGCGAATACCGCGGCCTGCCGCGCGCGCGTGCTGAACTGCGGCACGGTCGGGTCGGGGCTCGTGAAGACGCCGGGATCGAAGCCGTGCACGGGTACCGTCGTTTCGCCGCCGTACGGCGAATTGTTGGTACCGCTGAACGTGGTCTGGCTGAATTCCGTGCCGACGACGAAACGGTTCGCCCGGCCGAACAGCATCCCGTCGAAGCGTGCGCTGAGCCGGTCGCCGATCTGCCGCTGGTGGTGACCGATGTCGAGATAGTCGCCGCGCGTGACGCGCGCGGTCGCCGAGTCGAGCACGTAGGATTCGGCGTTGCGCCAGTGGCGGTTGGACGTCAGATAGTAAAGCTGGTTGTCGATCGTCACGCCGGCCGTGGGCCGGTAGCTGGCCGACAGGCGCGTCCATTGGTCGTAGTAGGAAATCGTCGCGTCGCCGACCGTGTAGTTCAGCTTGCGCAGCGACGGATCGAGCACGCCGTTCGGCGCGGGCACGCCATAGTACGTCGCCGGCATCTGGCGCCCGTAGTCGTAGTCGAGCGTCAGCGTGAGCCGCGGGCTCACGTCGAATGTCAGCGCGCCGCCGATCGCCGTCGTATGCGTATCGGCCCGCTCGGCGAGACCGTTCGCGCGCGCATCGCTCGCGTAAAAGCGGTACGACAGCCGCGGGCCGAGCGCGCCCGTCGTATCGAACGCGAAGCGCTTCGCGCCGTCCGGACCGACGCCGACCTGCAGCGTCGTCTCGCGCGTGCGCTGCGGCCGCTTCGGCACCACGTTCACGCCCCCGCCGATCGCCCCTTCGCCGTACAGCACCGATGCCGGGCCGCGCAGCACCTCGATGCGCGCGACCGACCACGTGTCGAACGGAAACGTGATCGTGCCGGCCGCCGGCATCAGCCGCACGCCGTCGAGCAACGTCATCACCGACTCCTGTCCGCTGAAGCCGCGCACGCTCAGCGCGGTGCCGCCGGTGCCCGGCGCGATTGCGCTCGCAAAGCCGGCCGTGCGCGTGACCGCGTCGAGCACCGTGCGATCGCCGCGCGCCTCGATCGTATCGGCCGTGACGGTTTCGACGCTCGCGGGCGTGTCGAGGCTCGCGAGCCCGAGCCGCGAGCCCGTTTCGAGCGGTTGCGTCAGCGGGTCGGCCGACGCGGACGATGCGGTGACGTTGATCGCCGGCAGCGCGTGCCGGTCGTCCGGTGCCGAGGCGGCGGCGTCGGCGGCCAGCGCGCCGGTGGTGGCCATCGCGCAGCCCAGCAAGGTCGTGCAACTGCGTGCCGCGCGTGCGCGCCAGGCGCCCGTGTTCCGGCGCGGCGCGGCATGGCGCCGCTCCCCGCGCGCCGGGGTATGTCCGGTTCTCGTCACGTCGTATCGATCTTCGTTGGTGTCGTCGCACGCGGCCGGCCCGGCAACCCGGCCGGCCGGCGACGAAAACGTCAGATGATACAATATATCAACTTGATCCGTCAGGGTTTCGACAGCCTGGGTTCCCGCCCCGCGCGTCTACAGCGGGAAACTGAACTGCACCCACAGCTTGTCGCCCTGCGGCCGGTTGCGCACCGCGAACTCGTGCTGGTACTTCACGACCACGCCCGACGCCGGCCCCCACATGACGCGCAGTTGCGGACCGATCGCGACCGTTTGCCCGCGAAAGCCGTCCGCGCCGACCTTCACGCCGTCCTGCGTATCGTCCGTGAACTGCTTCAGGAACGTGCCCTGCACGCCGACCTGCACGCGCCGGTCGAGCGAATAGCCGATCAGGTAGTCGAGCACGGCGAGCGCGCCCGAGTGATAGCGCGTCGCGTGGTTCGGCGAATTCAGCTCCAGCAGCGTGGTCGTCGAAATCTCCCAGTCGCGGCCCGGAAACCACGTCGTGCTGAGATACGGCAGGAACGCATAGGTGTTCAGCCCCGGGTTCGCGATCCGGTTCACCGCATACGCGCCGGTCGGCACCGCGAACGACGGCGAGAAGAAGGCGAAGAACGTCTGCGACGCATTCGCGTAGTCGATCATGAACGGCTCGAGGATCACGTCGCCCAGCGACGTGCGGTTGCCGGTGCCGCCCGGCGTCGACAGATGCAGGCGCACGATCGGCACGATCGCGCTGCTCGACAACGAGAACGGCCCGAGCGTCGCGCCCCAGGTGTGGACGACCCGCGGCGTCTCGGCGACCACGCTCAGGTGAAATCCCGGCACCGCGCCGCCGCCGTCCGGTCCGGCAAAGCGGTTCGCCGTGTAGTAAAGCGAATAGTTGAAGTACTGCGTGTGGCCGGGCGGCGGCAGCAGACCGTTCAGCACCGTGTTGACGCCGAACGGATAGCTGATCTGCCCGCTCTCGGCAGCCGACGCCGGAACGTGCACGGCTCCCGCGATCAGGAGTGCCAACGGCACCCTTCGCAATGCGTATTTCATGTCGTCTCCAGACCGATTGTTATCGTGTAATCGCGAGCCGGACACCGCCGGCCCGGGGAGACGCAATGTAAAACGCACGACAGCGGCGAAAAAGACGACGATCGGGAGAACAGTTCTCCGTCACACGGAGAAATGCGCGACGGCGCGGCGCCCGCGGGTACTCAGCGGCCGACTTCCTTCCATTTGCGCGCGAGTCCGAGTCGTTCGAAACGCTCGATCAGGAACTCGGTGAAGACGCGGATCTTCGCCGGCTGGTGTCGGCGGCTCTGGTACGCGATGTTGACGGTGAGCGCGGGCAGTTGCCAGTCGGTCAGCACCGGCACCAGCTTCCCGGCGACGATATCGTCGTGAATGATGTAAAGCGGCTGGATCAGGATGCCGAGCCCGGCGAGCGCCGCCGCGCGGATCACCTGCCCTTCGTTCGCATCGAGCACGCTCTTGATCGTGACCGACTGCTTCTTCGCACCATGGCGGAAATGCAGCACGTATGGATCGTTCGCGAGGTTGTAGACGAGCAGCCGGTGATCGCCCAGCGCATCGGGCGTCGCCGGCGCGCCGTGCTTCGCCAGATACCCGGGCGACGCGGCCAGCACGCGCCGTGTCTCGGCGAGCTTGCGCACGGTGATGCCCGAATCCGCTTCGTGTTCGCGCGTGCGGATCGCCACGTCGATGCCGGCCTCGATGAAATCCGGGTAACGGTTCGCCGCGACGATCTGCACGTTCAGGTTCGGGTAGCGCCGGTGAAATTCGGGCAGCGCGGGCGCGATGTAGATCGACGCGAACGACACCGACGCGGTCACGCGCAGCGTACCGGCCGGAATGACGCTCGCTTCGTTGACGGCCGCGTCCGCTTCCGACAGCTCGTTGAGGATCGCGACACAACGCCGGTGGTACTCGTGCCCGGCGTCGGTCAGCCACAGCCGGCGCGTGGTCCGCTCGACGAGCCGCGCGCCCAGCCGCTCTTCCAGCGCGTTCAGGCAGCGGCTCGCCGCCGCGCTCGACATGCCGAGCCGCTCGGCAGCCTTCGACAGGCTGCCGAGCTCCGCCACCTGTACGAAAAACTCGATCTGCGTCCACTTGTCCATGCGTTCGATTCTTCCACCTGGCGGAGAACAAAACTCCTCCAAACCCACTTTTTTACGATTCGGGGAGGAATTAATGTTACGTCAACGCGCCATCGAACGACATCAGGAGACAAACCCCAATGCGCAATCTCAACGAAGACACCATCACGCAGGCCGTGATCGCGTCGCTCTCCGGCTGTCGCGACGAGCGGCTGCGCACGGTGATGACGAGCCTCGTCCAGCACCTGCATTCGTTCGCCCGCGAAACGAAGCTCACCGAGGCCGAGTGGCAGGCCGCGATCGGCTTCCTGACGGCCGTCGGCCGCATCACCGACGACAAGCGCCAGGAGTTCATCCTGTTGTCCGACGTGCTCGGGCTGTCGACGCTCGTGACCGCGCAGAACCATGCAAAGCCGGCCGGCTGCACGGAGGCGACCGTGTTCGGGCCGTTCTACGTCGACGGCAGCCCCGAATTCGGGATGTTCGACGACATCGCGAACGGCGCATGCGGCGAGCCGTGCTTCGTGTCGGGCCAGGTACGCGGCATCGACGGCACGCCGGTCGCGCATGCGTCGCTGGAAGTGTGGCAAGCCGACGAGGACGGCCACTACGACGTGCAGTTGCCTGGCGACGACGGGTCGGTCACGCATCGCGCGCGCGGCCGGCTGCGCAGCGGCGCCGACGGCCGCTATGCGTTCCGCTCGATCCTCGCCGAGCCGTATCCGATTCCGCACGACGGCCCCGTCGGCGCGATGCTCGATGCGCTCGGCCGCCATCCGTGGCGCCCCGCCCACCTGCATTTCATGATCGAAGCGCGCGGCTACGAAACGCTGATCACGCACGTGTTCCGCGACGGCGACCGCTATCTCGACTCCGATGCGGTGTTCGGCGTGCGTTCGACGCTGGTCGCCGACTGGGTCCGGCATGCGCCCGGCATCGCGCCCGACGGCTCGCGCATGGACACGCCGTTCTACACGCTCGACTACGACTTCGTGCTCAATCGCGCGGAGCGTGCCGCATGATCCGGCACGTCGTGATGTGGAAGGTTGCCGGCGCAACCGACCACGAACGCAGCGTCGCGCGCACCACCGTGAAGACGGCCTTCGAAAGCTTGCGCGGCCGGATTCCGGGCATGACGCACCTCGAGATCGGCGCGGATTTCAGCGCGGCCGATTACGCATGCGACCTGATCCTCGTCGCCGAATTCGAGTCGCGCGAAGCGCTCGACGGCTATGCGACGCATCCCGAACACGCCCGCGTGCGCGACGCGCTGACCGGACTGCGCATCGCGCGCCACCAGGTCGACTACGCAACGGAGTAACGAGCACATGGACTTCCTCTACCAGGCGCGCGCCGCCCGCGTGATCTTCGGCGCGGGCAGCCTCGCGCATCTCGAACGCGAAGTGCCGGCACTCGGCGCGCAGCGCGCGATCGTGCTGTGCACGCCGGAGCAGCGCGACCTCGCCGAGCGCATCGTCGAGCGGCTCGGTGCGCGCGCCGCCGGGCTGTACGACCGCGCGACGATGCACGTGCCGATCGAGATCGCCCGCGATGCGCAGGCGTTCGCCCGCTCCCGCGACGCCGATTGCGCGGTCGCGATCGGCGGCGGCTCGACGATCGGCCTCGGCAAGGCCATCGCGCTCGAAAGCGGCCTGCCGATCCTCGCGATCCCGACGACCTACGCCGGCAGCGAAATGACGCCAATCTACGGTCTCACCGAAGGCGGCGTGAAGCGTACGGGCAACGACGCGCGCGTGCTGCCGAAGACGGTGATCTACGATCCCGCGCTCACGGTCACGCTGCCGGTCGAACTGTCGGTGACGAGCGGCCTCAACGCGATCGCGCATGCGGCGGAAGGGCTCTACGCGAACAACGCGAATCCGGTCATGAGCCTCGTGGCCGAGGAAGGCATTCGCGCGCTGGCGCGCGGCCTGCCCGGCGTGCGGCGCGACCCGGCCGATCTCGACGCGCGTGGCCAGGCGCTCTACGGCGCGTGGCTGTGCGGGATGGTGCTCGGCAACGTCGGCATGGCGCTGCACCACAAGCTCTGCCATACGCTCGGCGGCAGCTTCGATCTGCCGCACGCACCGACCCACACGGTCGTGCTGCCGCATGCGCTCGCATACAACGCGGCGCACGCGCCGGACGCGATGCAGCGGATCGCCCGCGCGATCGGCACGGACGACGCCGCGCGCGGCCTCTACGCGCTGGCACGCGACAACGGCGCGCCGATCTCGTTGAAGGCGATCGGCATGCGGGAAGCCGACCTCGACCGCGCCGCCGACCTCGCGGCCGCGAATCCGTACTGGAACCCGCGCCCGATCGAACGCGACGG
The DNA here is from genome assembly GCF_900446215.1 of Burkholderia cenocepacia. Lineage (GTDB taxonomy): Bacteria > Pseudomonadota > Gammaproteobacteria > Burkholderiales > Burkholderiaceae > Burkholderia > Burkholderia cenocepacia. The sequence goes on from NZ_UAQZ01000014.1 coordinate 381,448, forward strand.
CCTGCGCGCGCTGCTGCAGGATGCGTTCGACGGCAACCTGCCCGGCTCGACGCTACGCTGAGCGCGAACACACGACAAACCAACAAACGAAACCGTCATGGAGACAACCCGCATGCATACCGAATCGAGCGCGCACGGCGAGCGCACCGTCGAACCCTGTGACGTCGCGATCGTCGGCTACGGCCCGACCGGCCTCGTCGCCGCATCGATGCTCGGCCGCGCCGGCCATCGCGTGATCGTCCTCGAACGCTGGCCGACGCCGTACGGCCTGCCGCGCCTCACGCACATCGACGGCGAAACCGCGCGGATCGTGCAGGCCAGCGCCGACGTCGATCACGCGCTGCGCAACGCGAAGGCGGTCGACACCTACCACTACCGCGACGCGAACGGCGACCTGCTGCTCGAACTGAACTGGACCGGCCGCGCGTGCGGCTATCCCGCGCACATCTCGATCTACCAGCCCGATATCGAGGATGCGATCGATGCACGCGCGAGCACGTTCCGCAACGTGACGATCCTGCGCGGCTGGGAAGTCGACACGCTGCAACAGGACGACGACGGCGTGACGCTCACCGCGCATCCGTGGCGCGGCGGCCAGGACGCGCAATGGACCGGCCAGCCGCGCACGATCCGCGCACGCTACCTGATCGGCGCGGACGGCGCGAACAGCTTCGTGCGCCGCACGCTCGGCATCGAGCGGTCCGATTTCGGCTACAACGAGCGCTGGCTCAATCTCGACTCGGAGAACAAGCGCGATCTCGGCGATGGCTGCGCGCGCACGACGATCTACTGCGACCCGGCCCGCGCGTACATGCACATGCCGATCGGCACGAAGCGCACGCGTTTCGAGCTGCGCGTGCTGCCGAACGAATCGACGGCCGACTGGGAAACCGAAGCGGCCGGCTGGAAGTGGCTCGACGATCACTACGGTTACGGGCCGGACGACCTGACACTGCTTCGCCACGTCGTCTACACGTTCGAAACGCGCATGGCCGAACGCTGGCGCGCCGGCCGCGTGCTGCTCGCCGGCGACGCCGCGCACACGATGATGCCGTACATGGGACAAGGCGCGTGCTCCGGCATGCGCGACGGCATCAACCTCGCATGGAAGCTGGATCTCGTGCTGACCGGGCGCGCGCATGCCGACCTGCTCGACACCTACGAAGCCGAGCGCCGCCCGCACGTGAGCGCGATCACGCAGATGTCGCTGTTCCTCGGGCAGGTCGTCAACGAGGACGATCCGCGCAAGGTCGCCGAGCGCGACGCGGCGTTCCGCTCCGGCGCCATGCCGCCGATGCCGCCGTTCCCGAAGCTCGAGCACGGCATCGTGCACGCCGAAGCCGACGGTACGCTGCTGCCGACGACCGGCGCGCCGGCGCCGCAAGGGCGCGTCCGCCGCGGCGCGGCCGAAGGCCGCTTCGACGACGTGGTCGGCCAGGGTTTTCAGCTCGTCACGCGCGAGCATCCCGCCCGCCATCTCGACGACGCGCAGCGCGCGTTCCTCGCGCAACTCGGTTGCCACGTTGCCGTGCTGGCCGATGACGTATGCGCGCCGGATGCGGTGATCGACATCGACGGCGAACAGCACGCGTTCCTGCAGGCGCACGGCATCGCCGCGTACATCAAGCGGCCCGATTTCATCGTGTTCGGTTCGGTGGCCGACCTGCGCGGCCTCGGCGCACTCGTCGATGCGCTGCGCGACACGCTGCACTGGTCGCCCCGTTCCACCACGCCGGCCGCGGTGTCGGCCCCAACCGCCCATGTTTCGTGAAGGAGACGCACGCATGACGACCGAACTGTCACCGTTCGCGCTGTCGCTGCAACGCGCGATGCCCGTCACGCGCCTGCTCGATTGCGGAATGGACTACGCGGACGCCGTGGCGCTGCACGCACGCACGTCGGCCGGCGAACCATGGGACGTCGCGGCCGAAGCGCTGGCCGACGCGCAGCTCGCGCGCGCCACCCAGGCGGCGGACGCCGGCCACCTCGTCACGGCCGCCGACGCGCAGGCGATGGCCATCGCCGCCCTGTTGTTCGCGCAGATGGCGTTCAACCACGACGTGCCGCGCAAGCGCGCGCTGTATGCGCGGCTCGTCGACGCGTCGTACGGCCTCGCGCGCTGGTCCGACAAACGGATCGAACGCGTCGAAGTGCCGTTCGGCGATGCGCGCCTGATCGGCTGGCTGGTTCATCCGCCGACGGAGCCCATCCGCGGCACCGTGATCGTGTTCGGCGGCCAGAGCGGCTGGGGCTTCGCGTACTGGCCGATCGCCCGCGCGCTCGCCGCGCGCGGCGTCGCGACGCTGCTTGCCGAAGGGCCCGGCCAGGGCGAGACGCGGCTCGAACAGCGGGTCTTCGTCGACGTCGACATGACCGCCGCATACCGGCGCTTCGTCGATCACGTCGCCGAACGCGTGCCCGGGCCGATCGGTATCTGGGGGAACAGCATCGGCGGATTGTGGGCGGCGTCGACCGCCGCATCCGACACACGGATCGCGGCCTGTTGCGTAAACGGCGCGCTCGCGGCACCCACGCTGCTGCCGTTCCGCACGTTCGTCGAACAGGCGGCGGCGATGCTCGGCAACGACGATCCCGAGGCGGTGTCGGCGAACTTCGCGCGCATGCGTTTTTCGTCCGAACGCGACCGCATCGCATGCCCGCTGCTGGTGCTGCATGGCGGCGCGGACCCGCTGATCCGGCTCGACGATCAGCAGCCGTTTCTCGATGCGGCGACGTCCGGTGACGCGACGCTCAGGGTCTGGCCGGACGGCGAGCATACGATCTACAACCACGCGTCCGAGCGCACCGCGTTCGCGTGCGACTGGTTCGTCGAGCGGCTCGCGCGGGCGTGACGACATGCGGCAGCCGCCGCACCGCTCAACCGCCGGTCTTGAATGCCGGCAACTGCTGCCCGAGCCGCGCGCCCATTTCCGCGCCGAGCGCCTGCAGCGCATTGAACGGCCGGACCATGACCTCGAATTCGACGATCCGGCCGTCGTCGTCGAAGCGGATCATGTCGATCCCCTTCAGCGCCTTGTCGCCGACGGTCGCACCGAACTCCAGCACGACGCTCTTGCCGTCGTCGGTCACGAACTGGCGGTGATACGTGAAGTTGTCGAGGATCGTGATCACCGTGCGCAGCGCCATCAGCAACGCGGGCGCCGGCCCGTACGGCTTGAATGCCATCGGCGAACGGAACACGGCGTCCGGATGGACGATCGATTCCAGCGCGCCGAAATCCTTGCGCTCGACCATCGCGTGCCACGCGTCGAGCGATTTCGCGACGGCGGGATGAACATTCAGCGGCGGGTGCGTCATCGCAGTCTCCAGTAACGTTGTTGGACGGGGGAAGAAACGAATCGGTATCAAAGGGTCGCGGCCAGCGTCGTGCCCTGGTGAATCGCGCGCTTCGCATCGAGTTCGGCGGCCTCGTATGCGCCGCCGATCAGATGCACGCGGCATCCGGCTGCCTGCAGCTGTTCCGCCAGCTCGCGCGACGGCTCCTGCCCCGCGCAGATCACCACGTTGTCCACCGGCAGCGTCCGTTCGACGCCGTCGATCGTCACGTGAAAGCCGTCATCGTCGATGCGCCGGTACGTGACCGACGACGACATCCCCACGCCGCGCGCCTTCAGCGCCGTGCGGTGAATCCAGCCGGTGGTCTTGCCGAGCCCGTCGCCGACTTTCGACGCCTTGCGCTGCAGCAGGTGCACTTCCCGCGCGGCCGGTTCGGGCCGCGCGGCGCCCAGCCCGCCGGCATTCGCATACGATCGATCGACGCCCCATTCGCTGAAGAACCGGTCCGCGTCGCCATGCTCGCCGCGATCGCGATGGACGAGATATTCCGCGACGTCGAAGCCGATACCGCCCGCGCCGACGATCGCGACGGAGTTGCCGACGGCCTTGTCGTCGCGCAGCACGTCGAGATAGCCGAGCGCCTTCGGATGACCGACACCGTCGATCGGCGGCGTGCGCGGCACGATGCCGGTCGCGATCACCACTTCGTCGAATTCACCCTGCAACAGCATCTCGGCCGTCGCACGCGTATCGACGTGCAGCGCGATGCCGCGCAGTTCGATCTGCCGGCGGAAATAGCGTAGCGTCTCGTTGAACTCCTCCTTGCCGGGCACCTTCCTCGCGAGATTGAACTGACCGCCGATCTCGGCGCCCGCTTCGTACAGCGTGACCGCGTGACCGCGCTCGGCCGCCGTGACCGCGAAGCCAAGGCCCGCCGGCCCGGCGCCGACCACCGCGATCCGCTTGCGGCGCGGCGCGGGCGCGATCACGAGCTCGGTTTCATGACACGCACGCGGATTCACGAGACACGACGTGATCCTGCCGCTGAACGTATGGTCGAGGCACGCCTGGTTGCAGCCGATGCACGTGTTGATTTCGTCCGCGCGCCCTTCCCGCGCCTTGCGGACGAATTCGGCATCGGCGAGGAACGGCCGCGCCATCGACACCATGTCGCAATAGCCGTCGGCGAGCAGTTGCTCGGCGACTTCCGGGGTATTGATCCGGTTGGTCGCGACGAGCGGAATGCCGACCTTGCCCATCAGTTGCCGCGTCACCCACGCATACGCGGCGCGCGGCACCTTGGTCGCGATGGTCGGGATGCGCGCCTCGTGCCAGCCGATGCCGGTATTGAGGATCGTCGCGCCGGCCGCCTCGATCGCCCGCGCGAGCCGGATCACCTCGTCGAGCGTGGAGCCGCCTTCGACGAGATCGAGCATCGACAGCCGATAGATGACGATGAAGTTCGCTCCCACACGCTCGCGCACGCGCCGCACGATCTCGACCGCGAAGCGGATGCGGTTGTCGTACGCGCCGCCCCACGCATCGTCGCGATGGTTCGTGCGCGCGGCGATGAATTCGTTGATCAGGTAGCCCTCGGAGCCCATGATCTCGACCCCGTCGTAGCCCGCATGCTGCGCGAGCGCCGCGCATCGCACGAAATCGGCGATCGTCTCGTCGACCTCGTCGCTCGTCAACGCATGCGGCGTGAACGGGTTGATCGGCGCCTTCAGCGCGCTCGGCGCCGCGAGCGCCGGGTGATACGCATAACGCCCGAAATGCAGGATCTGCAACGCGATGCGGCCGCCCTCCGCCTGCACCGCGCGCGTCACGACGCGATGCCGTTCGGCGTCCGCTTCGGTCGTCAGCATCGCGCCGCCGGGCGCCGGACGGCCGCGCTCGTTCGGCGCGAAGCCGCCCGTGACGATCAGGCCAGCCTCGCCGCGCGCGCGCTCCGCATAGAACGCGGCCATCCGCTCGAAGCCGTTCGGCGCTTCCTCCAGGCCGACGTGCATCGACCCCATCAACACGCGGTTCCTGAGTGACGTGAAGCCGAGTTCGAGCGGAGTCGTCAAATGCGGATAACGGGAAGCCATCGGGTGTCTCCATGTTTATGCAACAAGTTGCATTGATGGTAGCCCGCCGCCTTTGTTTATGCAACATGTTGCATAAACATGCGTTCGCCATTTGTGCTGCGGCCCCGATATGGCAAGATGCGGTTCATTCCGCCGCCTGCCTCGATCCGACATGTCCCTGCCGCACGCGCTTCTCACCGCCCTCGCCGAACGCCCCGGTTCGGGGTCCGAGCTCGCCGACCGTTTCGATCGCTCGATCGGCTACTTCTGGCAGGCGACGCACCAGCAGATCTATCGCGAACTCGGGCGTCTCGAGGAAATGGGCTGGATCGAATCGCTGCCCGCCGAGTCCGGTCGCGGCCGCAAGCGCGCGTACCGGATCCTGCCGGCCGGCAAGAAGGAATTGCGCCGCTGGATCGCCGAACCGGAAGATCCGACGCCGCTGCGCGAGGCGCTGATGGTGCGTCTGCGCGCGGAAGCCGTGCTCGGGCCGGCCGGCCTCGAGCACGAGATCCGGCGGCGCATCGCGCTTCATCAGGAAAAGCTGGATCTGTATCTGCAGATCGAGGCGCGCGACTTTGCGACGGCCGGCGATCCGGCGGCCGGCGATCCGGCGGCCGGCGCTCCGGCGGCCGGCGATTCACGCACGAAGCGGCTGCAGCATCTGGTGCTGCAGGCCGGCATCGCGAACGAGCGGTTCTGGGTCGAGTTTTCGCAGCATGCGCTCGACACGCTGCGCCTGCCGAAGGACTGAAGCCGCTGACGCAGGACGGGCGGCGTTCGTTTCAGCGCCGCGCGGCATCGCGTGCTCGCCTGCATAGTCCGGCGTGGTGGCAGCGGGTCGCGCCGCCCTCCGCCGTCATGAAGAAGCGGCCGCGCGGCCTGCATGGCGTCGCCGCGCGGCGAACCCGGATCACGCGTCCGGAAAAATCACGACCTTGCCCTTCACCTGCCGGTTCGCCATCCGCGCGATCGCGTCGGCCGCGCCGGCCAGCGACACGCGCTCGGTGATCGCGGGCCGCACCTTGCCGGCCGCGAACCATTCGGCGAGCAGCCGCATGTTCGCGGCATGCTGCGCCGGGTCGCGCCGCACCGCATCGCCCCAGAACACGCCCAGAATGTCGCGCTCCTTCAGCAGCGCGAGGTTCAGCGCGATCTTCGGGATCTCGCCGGCCGCGAAACCGACCACGAGGAACCGGCCGCGCCATGCGGTCGCACGCAGCGCCGCTTCGCTGCTGGCGCCGCCCACCGGATCGTAGACGACGTCGGCGCCGCGCCCGCCGGTCAGCTCGTCGACGCGGCGGCGCAGGTCTTCGGTCGCATAGTCGATCGTCTCGTCGGCGCCGGCTTCACGGCACAGCGCGAGCTTGTCCGCGCTCGACGCAGCCGCGATCACGCGCGCACCGAGCGCTTTCGCGATCTCGATCGCGGCGATCCCGACGCCGCCCGCCGCGCCCAGCACGAGCAGCGTCTCGCCCGCCTGCAGGCGCGCACGCTGCTGCAACGCGTGCAGCGACGTGCCGTACGCGAGCACGAGCGCCGCGCCCTGCTCGAACGTCATCCCCGGCGGCAGCGCGGCGAGCTGGTGCGCGTCGGCCACGCAGTATTCCGCGAACCCGCCGTGCCCGGTGAACGCCATCACCGAATCGCCGGGCCGCCACGCGGTGACGCCATCGCCGACCGCGTCGATCACGCCAGCAAACTCGGCGCCCGGCGAGAACGGCAGCGCCGGTTTCACCTGATACAGCCCCTGGACGATCAGTGCGTCGGGGAAATTGAGCGATGCCGCCTTCACCTGGATCCGGACCTGCCCGGCCGCCGGTTCGGGAATCGCGACATCTTCGATACGCAAGCGGTCGATCGGGCCGAATGCGGTACACAACAGGGCTTTCATGCGCTTCTCTCCTTGCCCGGTGTGGCCGGGCATCGGTACGGTCCGCGGGCGCCCCCGCGCGGCCGGTTCACGACGCGCGCGCGATGGCCGTCGGCATCCGCGCGCTCGTCGATATTCCGGAATGTCGTTGAAACCACGTTCAGAACCACGCGTCGCGCATGTCGAGCGTGGTCGTGTCGACGCTCGACAGCAGGTCGAGCTGTGCATCCACCTTCGGCAGTTCCCAGTGGAAGAAGTAGCGGGCCCCCGCGCGCTTGCCGTCGTGGAAATCGCCGTCGTGCCCGTGCGCGGCGAGCGTCACGTCGAGCCACAGCCAGGCGACGACGAGATGGCCGAACGCTTCGAGATACACGCTCGCGTTCGCGAGCCGCGTCTGCGGATCGCCGATCGCGCTCAACTGGCGTGTCACGTCGCCCAGCCGCGCCCAGCGCCGGGCCAATGCCTCGGCCTGCTCGCGCATGCCGGCATCCAGCGCTCGCGCACGCTCGACGGTCGCGCCGATCCGTGCATCGAGCGCGCGCAGCGACGCGCCGTCGTCCTGGCTCACCTTGCGGCCCAGCAGATCGAGCGCCTGGATGCCGTGCGTGCCTTCGTGAATCGGATTCAGGCGGTTGTCGCGATAGAGCCGTTCGACCGCGTAGTCGCGCGTATAGCCGTAACCGCCGTGCACCTGGATCGCGAGATCGTTCGCGGCAACGCACCACTGCGACGGCCAGCTTTTCGCGATCGGCGTCAGGATGTCGAGCAGGCGCGCGGCATCGGCGCGCACCGCCGCATCGTCGTGCGCGCGCGCTTCGTCGACAAGTTTCGCGCAGTACAGGATCAACGCGAGCCCGCCCTCGACGTAAGCCTTCTGCGCGAGCAGCATGCGCCGCACGTCCGGATGATCGACGATCGGCGCCTGCGGCGCGGCCGCATCCTTGCCGGCCGGCCCGAGCGGGCGCCCTTGCGGACGGTTGCGCGCATAGTCGAGCGCGTGCAGATAACCGGTGTAGCCGAGCGCCACCGCACCCGCGCCGACGCCGATGCGCGCCTCGTTCATCATGTGGAACATGTAGGCCAGCCCATGATTCGGCTGGCCGACCAGATAACCGATCGCGCCCGCACGCCCTGCCGGACGGTAACGCGTCCCTTCGCCGAAATTCAGCAGGCAGTTGGTCGTGCCGCGATAGCCCATCTTGTGGTTCAGCCCGGCGAGCACGACGTCGTTGTGCTCGCCGTTCGCATCGCCATCGGCGCCCGTCAGGAACTTCGGCACGATGAACAGCGAGATGCCGCGCGTGCCGGGTTGCAACCGACCATGTTCGTCGGGAATCTTCGCGAGCACGAGGTGGACGATGTTCTCCGCCAGCTCGTGCTCGCCGCCGGATATCCACATCTTGTTGCCGGTCAGCCGGTAGCGCGGGCCGAGCGGCGAATCGCATTCGAAATCGGCGCGCGTCGCGATGTCGGACAGCGACGAGCCGGCTTGCGGCTCCGACAGGCACATCGTGCCGAGGAAACGCCCTTCCAGCTCGGGGCGCGCGAACGCATCGATCTGCGCGGCGCTGCCGTGCGCGACGAGCAGGTTCGCATTGGCGACGGTCAGGAACGGATACGCGGCCGTCGCGATGTTCGCGGCCTGGAAGAACAGGAACGACGCGGCTTCGACCAGCTTCGGCAAGCGCATGCCGCCGAGCGCTTCGTCGTGCCCTGCGGCGATCAGCCCGGCGTCCGCGAACGCGCGCACGGCCGGTTCGACTTCCGGGATCAGCGTCACGCGTTCGCCGTCGAACCGCGGCTCGTCGCGATCGCCGCGCGCCGCATGCGGCGCGAACAGGTCTTCGGCGATCCGTTCGCTGGTGTCGAGCACCGCGTCGAAGGTCTCGCGACTATGCTCCGCGTAACGCGGCAGCGCGACGAGCGCTTCGGCGTCGAGCCAGTCGTACAGCAGGAACGCGAGATCGCGTCGCGACATCAACAGGCTCATCGTGCTGCCTCCCGGGGTGCCGGCCGTGTCAGCCGAATGAAGGGTTGCGTGGCTCCAAGTGCTGGCAGGAATTTAGCACGGTCGTTCGAAAACGACAACGACGAACACGCTAGTCCGCGTAGCCGGGATCGCGCCGATCGAGCCGGCGCAGCAGCCCGGGCCAGACGAGCGCCCCGGCGCCCATCCCGCGCGTGACCGCGGCGATCTGCTGTTTGATGCCGTCGAGAATCGGCTGCGCGATCGGCAGCAGCGCCGAGCCGCCCGCCTGCGCGCGGACCTGGATCATGCAGGCCGCTTCGAAGAAGTACATCGCGACGAACGCATCGGCCGGCGTCGCACCGACGGTCAGCAGCCCGTGATTGCGCAGCATCAGGTTCGTATTGCTGCCGAGATCGCGCACGAGGCGCGCCTTCTCGCCCTCGTCGAGCGCGATGCCCTCGTAGTCGTGATAGCCGAGCGACGCGAGCACGCCGAGCGACTGCTGCGACAGCGGCAGCAAGCCCGCTTCCTGCGCCGAGACGGCCACACCGTTGATCGAATGCGTATGCATCACGCATTGGGCATCGTCGCGGGCCGCATGCACCGCGCTGTGGATCGTGAAGCCGGCCGGGTTGATCTCGTACGGCGATTCGGACACCTTGCGGCCGTCGAGATCCACCTTGACCAGCGACGACGCCGTGATCTCGTCGAACATCATCCCGTACGGGTTGATCAGGAAGTGGTGCTCCGGGCCGGGCACGCGCGCGGAAATATGGGTGAACACGAGATCGTCCCAGCCGAACAGCGCGGTGAGGCGATACGCGGCCGCCAGGTTGACGCGCGCCTCCCATTCGGCGGGGGAAACCGTCTGCTTCACACTGACATCGGATGAGGCCACGTCACACTCCTTGTTCAAGGGGTCGATGCAAACCGGGCCGCACGATGCGGCCCGGCGCGGGACAGAGGTTGCGTCAACCAGCCTGCGGTTTCGCGAGCTGATCGGCCACCGGCAGGCTGCGGATGCGCGTGCCGGTCGCCGCGAAGATCGCGTTGGTCAGCGCCGGCGCGACGGGCGGCAGGCCCGGTTCACCGACCCCGCCGAGCGGCGTCGCGAAGTCGTCGGGCGCCACCAGATGCACGCGGATTTCACGCGGCGCCTCGTTCATTCTCAACACCTGGAAGCCGTTGAAGTTGCTCTGCTCCGGGTGGCCGTCCTTGAACGTGATCTCGCCGTGCAGCGCAATGCCGAGCCCCATCACCACCGCGCCCTCGAGCTGCGAGCGCACCCGTTCCGGATTGACCTGCGGCCCGCAGTCGATCGCGATGTCGACGCGCGGCACCGAGATCTTGCCGTCCGCGTCGACCTGCACCTCGCACACCGCGGCCGTGTACGACACGAAGCTGCGATGCGCGGCGATCCCGAGCCCATGCCCGTTCGGCAGCTTGCGGCCCCAGCCGGCTTCGCGCGCGACCGTCTCGACCACGCGTCGCAGCCGCCCCGTATCGACCGGATACAGCGCGGGATCCTCGCCGTAGTTCACGTTCTTCACCGTGATGTGCGGCTCGAAACGCCGAGCGGGCCCGATCAGCTCGAGCAGGAAATCCTTCGGATCGCGGCCGGCCGCATGCGCAAGCTCCGACACGAAACTCTGGATGCCGAACGCATGCGGGATGTTGTACACCGAGCGGAACCAGCCGATCCTCGTGTGCGCTTCCGCGGCCGGATTCTCGAGCCGCACGTTCGGAATCGCGAACGGCAGATCCGCGATGCCTTGCGCGAGCTCGCCCGGCTGCTCGTGCACGACGCCGGCCCGGAACGTCGACTGGATCGACGGCGCGACCGTGCGATGCTGCCACGCGACCACCTTCCCCGATGCATCGATCCCGCCGTCGAACGCTTCGAGCGACACCGCGTGGAAGTAGTCGTGCGCGATGTCGTCCTCGCGCGTGAAGGTCAGCTTCACGGGCGCGCCGACCGCCTTCGACAGCAGCGCGGCTTCCACCACGTAGTCGGGCTTCGACTTGCGGCCGAAGCCGCCGCCCAGCAGCGTCACGTTGACCGTCACGCGCTCCGCCGGCAAGCCGAGCGCCTTCGCGAGCTCGTCGCGCGTGGTCTGCGGCGCCTGCGTGCAGGTCCATACCTCGCAGCGGCCGTCGGCCACGCGCGCGACGGCCGCGGGCGGCTCCATCGTCGCGTGCGCGAGATGCGGGACGTAGTAGGTCGCGCGTACGCGTTTCGCGGCGCCGGCGAGTGCGGCCGCCACGTCGCCGTCGTTGCGGATCACGTCGCCCGGCTGCGCGGCAGCCGCTTCGAGCGTCTTGCGATATTCGGTCGAGTCGTAGCCCGCGTTGGGTCCGTGCTTCCAGTCGATCTTCAACTGCGCGCGCGCCTGGATGGCCGTCCACGTATCGCGCGCGATGACGGCCACGCCGCCGAGCGGCTGGAAGCCGGACGGCAGCGGCGTCGCCGCCAGTTGCACGACCTTGACGACGCCCGGCAGCTTCCCGGCGGCCGACGCGTCGAACGACGCCACCGTATCGCCGTAGGCCGGCGGCCGCGCGACGACCGCATACAGCATGCCGTCGAGCCGCGTATCGATTCCGTACTGCGCCCGGCCGCCGACGATGTCGCGTCCGTCGATCAGCGCCGTCTTGCCCTTGCCGATATAGCGGAATTCGGCCGGCGCCTTCAACGGCACGCTTTTCGTATCGGGCACCGGCAGCGCGGCCGCCTTCGCGGCCAGTTCGCCGAAGCCGAGCTTGCGCCCGCTCTTCGAGTCGACGACCTCGTGCACCGTCACCTTCACCTGGCGCACGTCGACGCCCCATTCGCCGGCGGCTGCCTGCGCGAGCATCGTGCGCGCGGCCGCCCCGGCACGGCGCAGCGCGGCGAAGCTCTGGCGCAGGCTGCGCGACCCGTCGGTGTTCTGGTTGCCGTAGCGCGGCTCGTCGCCGACCGCTTGCGCGACCTTCACGCGCGCCCAGTCCGCGCCCAGTTCGTCGGCCACCACGAGCGCCACGCTCGTGCGCACGCCCTGCCCCATCTCGGAGCGGATGCAGGTCACCGTGACGGTGCCGTCCGGTGCGATCGCAACGAACAGGTTCGGATCGTCGCGCAAGCCGTGCGGCATCCCGGCGCCGCCATACTGCGGATTCGCGCTGACGGGCGGCTGCACCGGCGCGGCCGCCCGAGCGAGCGACGGCACGCCGAACGCGAGCAGCAGCCCGCCGGACGCGAAGCCGAGCAGCAACGCGCGGCGGCTTTCGTTGTGGACGGAGAGTTCGGGCGCGCTCATGCGGCACCTCCGCGGCGCACGGCCAGCCGGATCGCGGCACGAATGCGCGTATAGGTGCCGCAGCGGCAGATGTTGCCGGACATCGCATCGTCGATGTCGGCGTCGGTCGGATGGGGATTGGTCTTCAGCAGCGACGCGGCCTGCATGATCTGCCCGGACTGGCAGTAACCGCATTGCGCGACGTTCAGTTCCTGCCACGCCTGCTGCAGCGGGTGCGTGAGGTCCGTCGACAGCCCCTCGATCGTCGTCACGCGCTTGCCCGACGCCGCCGCGACGGGCGTGATGCACGCGCGGATCGCCACGCCGTCGAGATGCACGGTGCACGCACCGCACAGCGCCATCCCGCAGCCGAACTTGGTGCCGGTGTGGCCGAGCACATCGCGCAGATACCAGAGCAACGGCATGTCGGGATTGCCGTCGAAGTGCTGCTCGCTACCGTTGACGGTCAGCGTGATCATCGTTCACCTCCTGGTTGCGATGCCCGCCGGGCAGGCATCGAGTGGGGATTCGAACGGCGCGGCGCACATTCCGAACGACCAGGCAGGCGTGGCGCCGTTTCGTCGACCGTGTCGCGTGCAGGCACGGCCGGGCGGATGCTGCGAACGATGCCGTCGGCCGGTTGCCCGCGCAACCTTTCGACGCCATTCCGGCCAGCCGCTCGTCCGCATGAATCGCCGTCCGCATTATCGAGCCATTTCGGATTTGATGTCGGATCGGCGCGGTTCGAGCGTTTCAGGCAAACGGCACGGGAATTCGGCCGGACACGGCATGCGTCGCCGGCCGATCGCGCCATGCGCCGACCGCTCCCGTCAGTCGACCAGCACCACCGGCTTACCCGAGAACCGCCGCTCCCGCAGCCCTTCCAGTTGCGCCGGCAACTTCCCGAAGTCGCCGGTGACGCGTGCTTCGGGTTGCATCCGGCCGTTCGCGATACCGGCGAGCAGCATGCTGCCCGCCGCGGTCGTCTCGAGCCACGCCGCATCGTCGCCATAGGTGTGCAACGCATTCAGCGCGACTTCATGAAGCGACGCGCTCGACGTGAACGGCGGTAGCGGCGGCGTGTCGAAGCGCCCCTGGATGCACACGATATGCCCGTTCGCGGCCACGGCAGGTGCCCAGCAGGCCGCATGCCGCGCATCGACGCTGTCGAACACCGCATAGAAACGCCGGGCCAGTTCGGGCATCGCGCCGATCGTTGCATCGACGGGACGCGGCAGGCAATGGCTTGCCCCGCGCTCGCGCAGGCGCTCCCAATGTCGTTCGTGGCTCGATACCGACACCACGAACCCGCGAGCGGCGGCGATCTGCACCAGATAGTTGCCGACCGCGCCGCCTGCGCCGCTCACGAGGATTTCCCTCGCCGCACGGCACGGCACCTTCTCGAGCGCCTGCCATGCGGTCAGCGCCGGGCACGGAACGCTCGCCGCCGTTTCGAAATCGAGCGTGTCGGGCACCGTCAGCAGCACGCCGGCCGCAACCGGTGTGTATTCCGCGAAACTCCCGTGCTCGCCGAGCGCCTGATGATAGGCGACGCGGCGGCCCAGCAGGTGGCGCATCGCGTCGTCCGCGACCGCGACCACCGTGCCCGCGCCATCGACGCCGGGCACATGCCCGGGGCGCCAGTTCACGAGCGCGCCGCCGAGCACTTTCCAGTCGACCGGATTGAGGCCGATCGCGTGATTGCGGACCAGCACCTGGCCGGGTTTCAGTCCCGGCGTTTCCCGTTGTTCGAGACGCAACTGCGCGGGATGCTCGCTGCCTTGCCAGGTCCACGCGCGATAGCGGGCCGGCAACGAGGCTTGATGAATGGATTGAGTCATGGGGGAATGGCAGGGTGTGACACACGACGGGCGCTCGGCGATCGCGTGCAAGTGCAAGGAGCCCGCATCGGATTTCGTCGCGTCGATGCGATTTCCGGAAGATGCGGGTGGGATATCCGCTGAAGTATCCGTGCATGGCGCCGTTTCGCGAAAGAGGCTTCCCGCGAAAACACTTTTGAATGCATCGGGAAAATGGGTTCCGGGTCGCGCACAGGCAAGCATCCGGCCGACCTCGCGGCCGGACCGGATGCTTGACGCCTGCGTCGAACGCGCCGGAAGGCGCTACCGCGCGCCCTTCCTCACGGCGACCGCAATGCCTGCAACCCGAGCGTGAGCGCGTTGAACGGCATTTCCGCAGCGCCCATCGAGAAACTCGTCGTCTTCGTCGGCACGCCGGGCGTGCGCATCAGCGCGTGAACGATCCGCTCGCTCGCATGGCCGTCACCGTACGGATTGCTCGCGCGCGACATTTCCTCGTAAGCGCTCTCGCTGTCGAACAAACGCGACGCCTCCCATACGATCCTGTCCTGATCGGTGCCGACGAGCCGCGCGGTGCCGGCCTGAATCGCCTCGGGCCGCTCGGTCGTCTCGCGCGTGACCAGCACCGGCTTGCCGAGCGCCGGCCCTTCTTCCTGAATGCCGCCCGAATCCGTGATGATGAAATAGGCGCGCGACATCAGGAAGACGAACGAAAGATATTCCTGTGGCTCGATCAGGTAGATATTGGGGACGTCGCCGAGCCGCGCGCGCGCCGGTTCCCTCACGTTCGGATTCAGGTGCAGCGGATAGACGAACTGCGCATCGCGATAGCGGTTCGCCAGCGTGCACAGGGCGTCGCAGAAATGCCGGAACGGTTCGCCGAAACTTTCGCGGCGATGGCCGGTGATCAGCACGACGCGTCGCGACGGTTCGAGAAACGGGAAGTACGCGGCGATCTTGTCCGACAGCGCGGCGGTGCGATCCAGCATGCGCTTGACCTCGTGCAACGCATCGATCACGGTATTGCCGGTCAGCGAGACCGCGCCGCCCGGCACGCCTTCGCTCAGCAGGTTGTCGCGCGCCTGCCCGGTCGGGGCGAAATGCCAGGACGACACCGCATCCGTCACGCGGCGATTCAGTTCCTCCGGCCACGGCGACCAGATGTCGCCGCTGCGCAAGCCGGCCTCCACGTGCCCGACCGGCAGATAGCGATAGAACGCCGCGAGGCTGACCGCGAGCGTGGTCGTCGTATCGCCGTGCACCAGCACGACGTCCGGCCGCAGTTCGTCGAAGACCATGCCGATCGCCTGGAGAATGCCGGTCGTCACGTCGGTCAGCGTCTGGCTTTGCCGCATCAGGTTGAGATCGTAGTCGGGCTTGATGTCGAACAGCGTTAGCACCTGGTCGAGCATTTCGCGATGCTGCGCGGTCACGCATACGCGGGCGTCGACATCCGCTTGCGCCTTCAATGCGCGCACCAGCGGCGCCATCTTGATGGCCTCCGGCCGGGTCCCGAACACAAGCAAGATCTTCTTCATCGTTGTCCTCGTTTAGCCACTGCGCGCCTGGCGATCCTGCACGTGGCGCGAAGCATGTATTCGGGCGGCGCATCGCGTACTCGCACGCGCTCGACACGCGGCGATGTTGCGGGGCGAGCGCGCCACCTCGTCCGCGCGGTCCGGGCCGCGCGAATCGTCGTACTACCGGCGTCCCGTTGCACTGGATCGATCACGTCATGAGCGGTTCCTCGCTGTGTCGAGCATTACGTCCTCCCACTACAGCAATATTCAAACCAGCGGGCCCGCATCCCGGCCCGCTTCGCTCAGCGGCCGTCGCGTGCGGACGGCGTGTTGCGGAATGTTTCACAACTGCTACGGGCGCTCGCCTCGCCGGATCGACACGACAACGATAAACAGCCAGACGCTCAACCGATCCGTCGGACGACGTCGTCCGACGAATCGTGCACGCATGTCGAACCATCGCGACGCAGCGAATCTGCGGCATCTTTCGACGCGCGTTGCGTCGTCTCGATTCGCCACTTTCGTCTGTGCACTGTGCGGCGCGCACGCGAGCGTCGGCCACCCCCGCACGCGCAGGATTTCTCCGACACGCGACGGCGCTTGCGTCACACGAATCGGTGCGCGGGAAATGTTGCGTATGTGTAACGCGGTTCAAAAACCGGAAAATACATCGGAGTCCGGTCTATTTGTCTCACATGAAACCGGCGTCGGTTTCGATCACCACACCAACGCGCGTGCGACGAATGAAGCACGACGATCAGTCATGCAAGCTTCACCCGGCAAGGCGCCACCGATGGATGCGAAGCCCCCGCCGTGCGAAGTGTTCTACGCACGCAACCGACCGTATGGGGTCGAATGCGACGCATGCACACTGATTCGTCAGTGAATCAAAACCCGCCGCCCGCACGACTTCCGCATCCGCTTCCTTCGCGTCGATCCTTGCTGCACGCGGCATCCCGACAGATGGCTCACGCCTTGCTTAATGTCAGACAGGTGCGTCCCGAAGCACTCGCACGGCAGCAGACAGACGGGGACGCCAAAGCAACGAAGCCGGGAGGCGACGCGACGCGTTCGTCCGGGGCGACCGACAATCGCCCGCCACGACCCACGCGCCACGGCTTCCCATTGACGTCCGCGCGATCCACGGAGCGCCTTCAGCTCTCATCGGTCGTCGTCGCGGGCACGGGGACCAGGACATGAAGAAAACGCGGGCGGCGTCACTCTGCGAACAAGGCATCCTGCTGCTGATCGTGCTTGCCTGCTCGCTGATCGTCCGCGACACCGCATCGCAGGCGATCGCCGAACCGGTCCGGTTCGGCGTGCCCGCCGTCAACGCCGCCAACGCGGCAAACACCGGGCTCGCAATGGAACGCACCGCGCTCGACAGCGTGACGTTCTCGCTCGCCGCACCGGCCTCGCCCGATCCGGATGCGTCGCTCGAACCGCCGCCGGCCGGCACGCCGGGCATCACGTTCGATCCCGAGCTGCTGCTGATGCCGTGCGTGGCGTACCTGTGGCTGTTCACGCTGTTGACGTGCGGGTATGCCGCGCGGCACTACCTGTTCAGCCTCGACCGCCTGTTCAAGCCGCAGCACGCGCCCTACCGCGCGATGACCCACGGCGATTGGCCGCGGCTCACGGTCTTCGTCGCCGCCCACAACGAGGAAACCGTCATCGTCGATTGCCTGATGGCGCTGCTGGCCACGACCTACCCGCGCGACCGGCTGACGATCATCCCGGTCAACGACCGCTCGACCGACAACACGCGCGTGCTGATCGACGAAGTCCGCGCACTCGCGCCCGAACTGATCCAGCCGTTTCATCGCGAGACCGGCAAGCCGGGCAAGGCAGCCGCGCTGAAGGATGCGCTGCGCTTCATCCGCGGCGACATCATGGTGGTATTCGACGCCGACTACCTGCCGCGGCCGGGGTTGCTGAAGGAACTCGTCGCGCCGTTCTTCGATCCGGAAGTCGGCGCGGTGATGGGCCGCGTCGTGCCGCAGAACGCGGACAGCAACCTGCTCGCGCGGCTGCTCGATCTCGAGCGCGCGGGCGGCTACCAGGTCAACCAGCAAGCCCGCAACAATCTCGACCTGGTGCCGCAGTACGGCGGCACGGTCGGCGGCATCCGCAAGGGTGCGCTCGACGCCGTGGGCGGCTGGTGCGACGACACGCTCGCCGAAGATACCGACATGACCTACCGCCTGCTGCTGAGCGACTGGCGCACGGTCTATCTGAACCACGCCGAATGTTATGAGGAAGTACCGGAGCGCTGGGCCGTCCGCGCCCGGCAACTGACGCGCTGGGCGAAGGGGCACAACCAGACGATGTTGCGCTACCTGTTGCCGGTGCTGCGCAATCCGCTGATCTCGCGGCGCTGCCGGCTCGACGGCGCCCTGCTGCTCGGCGTGTTCGCGATGCCCGCGCTGCTCGCGATCGCGTGGAGCGCCGCGCTCGCGCTCTACCTGTTCAACGGCGTCAATTCGACCGCGCTCGGCCTGCTCCTGTCGCTGTTCGCGCTGTTCTCGTTCAGCACCTTCGGCAACTTCGGCGTGTTCTTCGAGATCGTCGTCGCCGCGCGGCTCGACGGCCGCGCGACGCGCCTGCGGCTCGTACCGGTCAACGTCGTCGGCTTTTGCGTGACGATTGCGGCGGTCGTCGCCGCGCTATGGGGGCTCGGGCTCGACGCCGCGTTCCGCCGCGAACTGAAATGGGACAAGACCGAGCGTTTTCGCCGGCAATTGAAACCGGAGCGATGAGCGATGACGACCTTCAATGTGATGGTGCCGGTGGCGGGCGTGCTCACCCTGCCGTTCCTGCCGATGCTGCACGAACTGATCCGGCGCAGCGACGTCGCGGCATTGCCGATCGGCGACGGGCCGTTCGTCGATCAGGCGCTGCTGGCCGCGCGCTGGCACGACGCGCTGCGCGCGCACGTGGCCGGCACGCCGTCGGCGGATGCGGCCGCCACACCGCCGTGGCAAGCGCTCGGCCTGGCCGTGCAGCATGCGGACGCGATCCACGTCGCACGGGACACACATCGCGACGACGTGCTTTACGCCGGTCGCACGATCACGCTCGACGACGGCGCGCGGGCCGCGTACGCGTTCGCCGACGAGCGCATCGACATCCGTGCCGGCGCGACGATCGGCACGCTCGCGCATGCACCGCTGATCGACGTCGACGGCGCGGTACTGCGCGGCGTCGTGGTCGGCGACACGGTGCATCTGCACGGCGCCGGCGGCTTCGCGTGCCTGTATGGCGAGCCGCTCGTGTTCGGCGCGGCGCCCGGCGCGCGGCCCGCGGACCCACAGGCCGCCCCGCGCCGCGCGATCTCGCTGACCCGCCACTTCGCGTCGCTGCCGCATCGCTTCCTGCACGGCCGTTACCTGGTGCCGTGCGACGTCCGCCTGCCCGCGCACACGGTCGTGCAGGGCAACCTGATCGTCGAAGGCACGCTCGTACTCGGCGAAGGCTGCGTGCTGCGCGGCAGCGTCAAGGCGCATCGCGTCGAGCTCGAACGCCACGCGTTGCTGCATGGCGCGGTATTCGCGCGCGACGACGTGTTGCTCGCCCACGCGAGCTGCATCGACGGCGTCGTGTCGGCCGGCGGCCTGCTGCGGCTGACGGGGGCGCGCATCGGCGTCGCCGGTCATCCGGTCAGCGCGTGCGCGTGCGACGTCTCGGTCGTCAATCATGCCTGCGTGCATGGCGATCTCGTCGCGTGGCGCAGCGGCTGGTTCCACACATCCCGTTAAGGAGCGCCTCATGTCCGATCGCCCCAGCCATCGCGGCCCGCGCGTGCCGGTTGCCACCCTCGCGATGCTGTGCGGTGTCGCCTTCGGCGCGCCCGCGGCGCTGGCGGAGCAGCCGGACGATGCCGCCGCCGTGCCCGCCGTGCAGCCCCCGGACCCCGCGACCGTCATCACGCCACGGATGCGCGACGAATCGATGTTCGTGCGCGTGGACGCCGAAGGCCTGCCGGACGGCGTGCCGCTCGCCGAGTTCACGCCCGAGGATACGAACCGGCCACCGCTGCCCGACGCCATCGTCACACATGCGCAGGCGCCGCAGGAATCGCACACCGAACTGTCGCTCGGCTATTCGAGCGCGCACCTGACGCACGGCTATGGCGACTGGTACGGCGTGCATCTGCGCGGCGTCTATCAGGACGGCGTGCGCACCGTGCTCGGCGAACTGGCGCAATTGCACCGCTTCGGCGAGAACACGCAGCTCGGCGCGCTGACCTACGTGCAGAACCTCGGGCCCGACTGGTTCGGCGGAATCGGCTTTTCCGGCACCACGTCGGGCACGATCCTGCCGAGCGCGCGCGTCGACCTGTCGCTCAACCGCAAGCTATTGTCCGATCGTTCGCTGGTCGTGTCGCTGGGCGCCGGCTACGCATGGAACCGCAGCGGCCACCGCGATCAGCTCTATCACGCCGGCGTGATCTGGTATGCATTGCCGAAGTGGATTTTCGAGGCGGGCGCGAACTATACGGTCGATTCACCCGGCTCGGTCAAGGCACCTGCGTACTACGGCGCCGTCACCTACGGCGAAGTCGGCAAGAGCGTGATCGTGCTGCGCGGCGGGTTCGGCCGCGAAGCGTATCAGGTCACCGGGTCCGGCTCGCAGATCGCGGATTTCCGCAGCCACGAGATCACCGCGAAATGGCGCTACTGGTTCACGCGCAAGTGGGGCACGCAACTCGAATTCGACTATTACCACAACCCGTACTACTCACGGATCGGCGGCGAGCTCAGCGTGTTCTATCGCTGGTGAGCGGGCGGACGCCATGCCCACGCATCCCGTCCGTCCTCCCGTCGACCGTTCGCTGCGCACCCACGCGTACCCGCAGCGCTGGCTGTCGTCGATCGCGCTGCTGACGCCCGCGCTGTACGCGTCGCTGTGGTTCGGACTGCCGCTGGCGTGGCGCTACTGGCGCGCGGTCATGGCATGGGGCGCGCAGCAGATCGATCCGGCGCTGCACGTGATCGTGCTCGGTTATCCAGCCGACGCGCCACGCGTGCCGCTGCTGTCGATCGACGTCGCGGCCCGCCTGCCGGGCGGCACGCTGCTGCTCGCCACCGCCGCGCTGTGCGCGATCGGCTTCGCCGCCTCGTTCGTCCGACGGACACGCTGGCTGCCTGTTGCATATCTGTTACGTATCGCGAGCTTCACCCAGCTGCTGATTTGCGCGTACTTCTGGCTCGCGCCCGACACGTTCCCGTATGTGCCGCCACTGCATCTGCGCGACATGTTCGTGCTGCACGGCGCGGCGATCGCGCTGATCCCGCTGGTGATGGCCGCGCTGTACTACCCGCTCGATTTCTCGCTGCTGCAAAAGGCCGTCGCATCGCTGCTGGTGCTCGGCTACTTCGTGTTCGCGCTGCCGTTCGTGATGCTGCTGCACGCGACGATCATCCATCACGGCTCGCTGCTGTTCTTGCCGTTCTGCTATTTCCTGCTCGGCGGGCCGCTGCTGATCGGCCTGCTGGTCACGCTCTATACCTACTGCGCAAGCTGGCCCGGCGCACTGACGCGCGATCGCGATTCCGTCTGCTGATAGCGCGTTCGAACGCGCCGTATCAGCGATGAAACGATTCCGCCGTGTTTCCGGACGCACCGCCCGGCCCGCATCGCAAGAAGCCAGCAGTACCGGGCCTCCTGCGCCAATGGCACGTTGTTCGCTTCTTTCAATGCGTCGCATCGAGTCCTCTCATCGGCGAAGACAGCATGGCACACCGGCGCATTCGCGCGTTCCGGCCGCTGTCGGCACGCACCGCTCGATACCCGACGAACCGGACAGCCGCACACGTCTACGGGGCTGGATTGGTCGACCTGGCGGCACGCGCATCACGGCTGCCGCACGCCCCATTCCTTGAGCGAGGAGCACACCATGTTGGCAAAGTCAGGCAAGTTCTTGCGGATCCTGTTCACGCTGTTCGCGCTCGCGTTCGCATTCGGTCCGGGCGGCGTTCGGGCGGCCACCAACCAGCTTCTCCTGTTGGTGCCCGATACGCTGACACTGCCCGATTCGCGCGTGTCCGCCTGGCTCGACAGCGCGCAGGAGGAAGGGCTGCAGATCAAGGTGATGACCGACAGCCAGTTCATGGCGGCCGGCGCGTCGCTGTCGCAGTATCCGGGCCTGATCCTACCCGATCAGGTGCATACGACGGCCGACGACACGCTCGTGACCGCGATTCAGAACTACGCGCTGAACGGCGGCAAGGTGATGCTCGTCTACGATTTCGGCGTGCTGAATTCGGCCGGCTTCTACGTCAGCCCGAAATCGCGCTTCAGCAGCATGGCCGGTGTGGACTACGTGCTGTATGACCAATACGGCGGCAACATGATCGGCCTCGGCAACGTGACCGGCATGAGCAGCTGGCTGCGCACGCTCCAGGTGCCGCCCGGCAAGTCGATGGCGTGGACCACGACGTCGTCGACCACCACGACCGCGACGGCGCTCGCGTCGCCCAGCACCGCCGGCACGTCGACGAGTTCGACGTCGGGCAGCACGCTGTTTCTGGCCGCCAGCCCGTCGAATCCGGGCGGCCTCGCCAATTACAACCACGGGGCCTGGTTCCAGTACGCGACGCCGCCCACGGGCAGCGGCGTGCTGAGCCAGACGCCGCCGAAGCTGACCGGCACCGTGACCGGCAAGCTGAAGAAGACCACGACGTATACCGCCAACTCGCTCCTGAGCACGTCGACCGGCAAGACGGCCAACACGCTCGCGTCGACGCTGGCCACCACCACCGACACGCTCGAAGGTATCTCCGGCTACGTGTACGGCTTCCTCACCTATCCGAGTTTCGTCACGCAGGGCACGTACACCGGCACGACGATCCTGACCTCGCCGACCTTCGGCCTCGTGTCCGGCTACAACACGTACGGCAACGGCGGCGTGCTGTTCGTCAACCTGCCGCTCGCCTACCTCGACGGCCAGACCGACGGCATGCTGATTCACGGCTACCTGCATTATTTCGGCACGCAGATGCTGAACCTGCCGTCGCTGTCGCCGCTGCCGAAGGCGATGGCCGGCCTCGTGTTCAACTGGCACTTCTGCGCGGGCGACCAGATCCAGCCGGCACTGCAATTGAAGAGCCTCGGCGTGTGGAACAACGGGCCGTTCTCGCTCGTGATCACGGCGGGCCCCGATGAAGCGGCCTTCGGCGATGGCAACGGCATCAACCTCGCGAACAACCCGACCGCGCAGAATCTCCTCAGGTATTTCGTGACCAAGGGCCATCGCGTCGGCAGCCACGGCGGCTGGATTCACGATTACTGGGGGGCGAATGCGAGCGAAACGAACGCAAGTACGTTCACGCAGTACCTCGTGATGAACCACCAGGCCGTCCAGGCCGCGACCGGTCAGCCGGACGTCGAGTACGCGGCACCGGAAGGCAATACCCCGACCTGGTCGGTCAACTGGCTCGAAAGCAATGGCTTCAATGGCTACTACTTCACCGGCCACACAGGCTCGGCACCGACCCGCGCATACCGCAACGGCGCGCTGCTGAACCCCGGCCTGTGGGCGTACCCCGTGATGCCGTTCGGCAAGTACGCGACGTTCGAGGAGTTCCAGCAATACGCGGTGCCGACTGCCGACGTGAACAACTGGTACGCGTCGCTGATGAACTTCGTCGTCGCGAACCGCACGAGCCGGCTGATCTATGCGCACCCGCTCGGCGCATCGTCCTACACGTCGACGCTGTCCGCGATCTTCTCGCAAGCCAATACGCTGAAACTGACGGGCCAGTTCAAGTGGTACACGATGACCGACATCACGACCTTCGATCGTGCACGCCTGAACGTCACGTGGTCGGCCACCGACACGGGCAGCGGCTGGGCGTTCGCCGCCAGCCATCCGACCAGCCTCGCGAACATGACGTGGCTGCTGCCGAAGAAGGGATTCGCACTGCCGATCATCACGCAAGGCTTCGGCAGCGTCGTCATCACCGACTCGACGTACTGGCTCGTGACCGCGAACAGCGGCACCAGTCTCAAGTTCACCAGCGCCAAGGTGCACTGAGTTACGACATCGACACCCCCGTCGGCGCGCGACGCGGCCAACGCCGCGCCCGGCGGGATTTGCGCAGGACCATCGCGCAGGAGCCCCCGACCATGAACCGGCCCGCGCTTTTCCCGGCCGCACGCGCACGCGTGACGGCCACCGCCCGGCTATGCCGCCTGTGGCGCGTCGCCTGCTGTGTCGCCGCGTGCGGCATCGCGCTGCAGGCGAGCGCCGCGGAACTTCAGCTCAACGGACTCTATCAACGCCCCGACGGGGCGATCACCGTGCGCCTGAACGGCGCCGGCATCGATCCTTATTTCGCGGCGAAGGCACTGCTCGGCGCCGAGGATGCCGGGCTCGACGCACATCGGGCCGCGCTCGCATGGATCGCGTGGCTGCTGCCGCGCCAGCGTCCGGACGGCGGTTTCGATCGCTACTGCGTGAAGAGCGGCCAGTACAGCTCATGCGCCGAAGCCGACGCCGACGATGCGATGATGGCGACCTGGATCGAACTGCTCGCCCGCTTCGCGCCGCCCGAGGGCCTGCCCGCCGCATGGGAACTCAGCCTCAATCGCGCGGCCGCGCATCTGGACGCGCTGCTCAGCAAGCCCGCAGGCGTCTATCAGATCTCGTCGACGCTGCACGTCGCGCTGCTGATGGACAACGTCGAGGTGCACAGCGCGTTCCAGGCGCTCGCCGCGTATTACGTCCGGCATGCCGACGCTGCCCGCGCCGGCCCGTGGACTCAGCGCGCCGACCGGCTCGCGTCCGCGATCCTGAAGGTGTTCTGGCGCGGCACACAGTCCGGCTTTCGCGCGAGCACGCAGCGCATCAGCGACACGACGTTCTATCCGGCGAAAGTCGCGCAGGTCTTTCCGCTCCTGTCCGGCATTCAGGTTCCCCAACAATCGAACGAGACGATCTACGCGCAGTGGATGCAGAAGTACGGCAAGACCTGGCTGCAACTCGCCGGCTCCGACTATCCGTGGGGCTTGATCGCACTCGTCGCATTCAAGATGAACGACTGGAACACGGTCGCGTGCTGGCATGCGCGATCGGGCCCGTACCGGCACGGCGCGCACTGGAATGTACTGGAGGAGGCGCTTTACCTGGCATTCGAAAGCCGGATGGCCGACCCGGTCGCGCCCGCTCAATGCGGCTTCACGACGGCGGCGACAACGGAGACCGCGTCACGCTGATCCACGCGTGCGCACGGTCCGGGGCAATCTACAGGGAAGGAGACGTGTCATGTGTGGCATCGTCGGCGCGGTCGCGCAACGGGATATCGTCCCGATTCTGATCGAAGGTTTGCGCCGCCTTGAATATCGCGGCTACGATTCATGCGGAGTGGCGACGGTCGTCAACGGCCAGGCACGCCGCGAGCGCAGCATGTCGCGCGTCGCCGATCTCGACGCGCACGTGCGCAGCGCCGGCCTGACCGGCAGCACCGGCATCGCGCACACGCGCTGGGCAACCCACGGCGCGCCGGCAACCTGCAACGCACATCCGATCTTTTCGCGCGACGAGATCGCGCTGGTGCACAACGGCATCATCGAGAATCACGAAACGTTGCGCAAGCAACTAGCCGACGAACACTACGAGTTCGACGGCCAGACCGACACCGAGGTGGTCGCGCACCTGATCCACAGCAAGTATCGCGGCGACCTGCTCGCCGCCGTACGCGACGCGACCTCGCAGCTGCACGGCGCGTACGCGATCGCGGTGTTCAGCAAGCACGAGCCGCAACGGCTGATCGGCGCACGCGCCGGCTCGCCGCTCGTCGTCGGCGTGAAGGACGGCGAATGCTATCTCGCGTCGGATGCGCTCGCGCTCGCCGGCATCACCGACCGCTTCATCTTTCTCGAGGAAGGCGACATCGTCGAGCTGACGCCGGGCGGCGTGCGGGTGCTCGATCGCAGCGGCGCACCGATCGAACGCGCGATACAGACCGTCTCGTCCGCGCAGGGCGTGGTCGAACTCGGGCCATACCGGCATTTCATGCAGAAGGAAATCTTCGAGCAGCCACAGGCCGTGGCCGCGACCATTCCCGATGCCGGGCTGTTCGATCCGGCCGTATTCGGCCCGGACGCCGCGCGCGCGTTCGAGCAGATCGACAACGTGCTGATCCTCGCGTGCGGCACAAGCCATTACTCGGGCCTGACTGCACGCCGCTGGCTCGAGACGATCGCGCGCATCCCCGCGCAGGTCGAGATTGCGAGCGAATACCGTTACAGCGACGCGCTCGCGATGCCGAATACGCTGGTGGTCAGCGTGTCGCAATCCGGCGAGACCGCCGACACGCTCGCCGCGCTCAAGTACGCGCAGGCGCTCGGTCACATCGACACGCTGGCGATCTGCAACGTGCCGACCAGCGCGATGATGCGCCAGACCGGCCTGCGCTTCCTGACGCGCGCCGGCCCTGAAATCGGCGTCGCGTCGACCAAGGCGTTCACGACGCAGCTCGTCGCGCTGTTCATTCTCGCCGTCACGCTCGGACGGCTGCGCGGCTACGTCGACGACGCGCAGCTCGCGCGTTATACGACGCAGTTGCGGCGCCTGCCTGGCGCGCTCGAGGACGTGCTCGGGCTGGAGCCGCAGATCGAGCGCTGGGCGGCGGAATTCTCGCAGCACGAAAACGCGCTCTTTCTCGGGCGCGGGCTGCACTACCCGATCGCGCTCGAAGGCGCGCTGAAGCTGAAGGAGATTTCATATATCCACGCGGAAGCGTATCCGGCGGGCGAGTTGAAACACGGGCCGCTCGCGCTCGTCACGCATACGATGCCGGTTGCCACGATCGCGCCGAACGATGCGCTGCTCGAAAAGCTCAAGTCGAACATGCAGGAAGTGCGGGCGCGCGGCGGGCAGCTTTACGTGTTCGCGGATGCCGATACGCGGATCGACAACGGCGAAGGCGTGTCGGTATTGCGGATGCCGGATTATTACGGACTGCTGTCGCCGATTCTGCACGTCGTGCCGTTGCAGTTGCTCGCGTATCACGCGGCGTGCTTGCGCGGCGCGGATATCGACAAGCCGAGGAATCTGGCGAAATCGGTGACGGTGGAGTGATTCGTTTGCGCAATCCGGCGCGAAGCCGCGAAGATCACAAACTGGCCCGCCCTACACGATTCGAACGTGTAACCCACGGGTTAGAAGAACGCACGGCGTCACACTGATCGAGATGGATCGACCTCGCCTTGCGAGTTGGCATCGAAACCGGCAGCGGCTTCAGGGTCCGTCGACTGGCACCGAACGCAGGAATCCTCGCTGCGGGTTCAGCCTATCTGCAGCGACATCCCGCACCTCGTACGCTTCAGACATTGCCCGTGCCCGCGCGACACGGCACGGGTCCTTTTCGCTGGCAACTACTGAAATATCCGGGTCATCGGCCAAGTCCGGTCGCCCGCGTCTTTTGGTAGTCGGGCCTCCAGCTGCGCCTTTCGTTCGGCGAGCTTGAGTCCAAGTCCGACAAGGTCGAGTCCCGATGAGCGCAGTTCGGGAAAGAGCTCCGTCTCCTCTTCCTTGATGTGATGCCGGACGTTTTCCATCAGCACCGCGAAAGTGGCATCAAACGCTTCCATACCAGGCTTGAGGGTTTCGAATTTCTCGATGAGCGTCTTCACGAGAAAGTGCTCGACGTAGGCTTTGTCGACATCCTTTTGGGGGCCGCCGGACAGCGCATCGTGCGCAGCTGGGTAAAGAATCTGTTCCTCAATCATCGCGTGGACGGTCAATTTTTCGCAGGCGCGCCTAACGAGCGCGTGCTTGGCATCGAGGTCCTCGTCGGCGGTTTTTTCAAAGATCGTGAACAGCTTTTCAACCGCACGATGGTCAGACTCAAGCAGCGCGATAGCGCCGGTCGCTGACGGAGTGTCAGCTTCATCGCGATCATGCTTGTGGCGCTGCGTCTCGTTCGTGTTCGCCATGGCTGGCCTCTGTCTAAAGGTGGTTAACGGCCAGCCACTGGAGCAAAACTTGCACCTGCTCCCGAAAACGGGGCGGACGCCGCACTCGCCAAGGCAAGGTTTGATCCATGCTCAACGGTTACGGCGCCACAGGGCGGGTCGCATCGTGGCAAGAATCGGAAAAGTCAGGCGGTTCCCGGCCATGGAGCAGAGACGTTCCGCCTTGGGCGTCAACCACGAAATGGCACGCTCGGCACATCCCTACGCGGGTTGTAACGTTGAGCGCATTTGCGAGTGTCTCGACAGCCGCCCCGCTGCATAGCCCCAAACAAAGTCGTCACCGTTTGCGAAGTTACGTTGTCACTTCGCCGGGTGATGTCGACACCACGCGCGACCAGGTGACGCGTCTAGCTGGCGCCTCCACGAGTCGCTCGCCGAACCACTCGCGGCGCGCCGGCCGCTCACGCTGCAGGGCGATTGTCCGGCGCGCGGCAACACTCGTCGGCGTGACCGAGATCGCGTCGTAGATCAACCCCGGCGCATCCGCCGACGTGAAGCTCGCCCGCCCCCGGTGCGTTTCCGC
This sequence comes from Burkholderia cenocepacia, assembly GCF_900446215.1. Lineage (GTDB taxonomy): Bacteria > Pseudomonadota > Gammaproteobacteria > Burkholderiales > Burkholderiaceae > Burkholderia > Burkholderia cenocepacia. The sequence goes on from NZ_UAQZ01000014.1 coordinate 409,779, forward strand.
GCGTCGCCGGCGTTCGGTTGCGGCTTGCGCAGCGCGATCAGGCCTTGCGCGCGACGACACCCACCGGCGCAGCGGGCGCGCGTTTCGGTGCGGTCTTGTAGTGCGTGCTGTACAGCGCCGCGCCGACGAACACCAGCCCGCCGACCAGGTTGCCGAGTACCGTCGGGATCTCGTTCCACAGCAGATAGTCGACGATCGTGAAGTGGGCGCCGAGCATCAGGCCGGACGGGAACAGGAACATGTTCACGACCGAGTGCTCGAAGCCCATGTAGAAGAACACGAGGATCGGCATCCACATCGCGATCACCTTGCCGGGTACGGACGTCGACATCATCGCGGCGACCACGCCGGTCGACACCATCCAGTTGCACATCACGCCGCGCACGAACAGCGTGAGCATACCGGCGGCGCCGTGCGCCGCATAACCGAGCGTGCGTGCTTCGCCGATGCCGCCGATCTTCCGTCCGATTGCGTTCGGCGCTTCCGAGAAGCCGAATGTGAAGATGATCGCCATGAACAGCGCGACCGTCAGCGCGCCCGCGAAATTGCCGAAGAACACGAGCGTCCAGTTGCGGAACACGCCACCCCAGGTCGCGCCGGGCCGGCGATCGATCACCGCGAGCGGCGCGAGCGTGAAGACGCCGGTGAGCAGGTCGAAGCCCAGCAGGTACAGCATGCAGAATCCCACCGGAAACAGCAGCGAACCGGCCAGCGCGTTGCCGGTGTTGATGGTGATGCTGACCGCGAAGGCGGCTGCGAGCGCGAGGATCGCGCCCGCCATATACGCGCGAATCAGCGTATCGCGGGTCGACATCGACAGCTTCGATTCACCGGCGTCCACCATCCTGGTGACGAATTCGTTGGGTGTGAGGTAGGCCATGGTATGCGCTCGTAAAGTTGGACGGGCAAAAAAAACGCGCCAGGCACTCGCTCGACATGCGAGTGCCTGGCGCGGACGCTGTTATCCACGTGATCGGCCGCCACGGTTCGACATGGCGTGATCGTCAGGCCGCCATTAGCCCGACGAGCGAGATGTTCGCAACTTTCATACCAGTGGCGGGGATATCGCGATGCAGGCCGGCGGGACACGAGATGCCGGAGGGAAAGGCCGCAGCCGAACGCAGCGAATCGCACTCGCGCGGTGCGAACTGCACTTCGTGCACGCGCTTCGGGCGCCGCCGTGGTGCGTGAAGCGCGGTGCGGTGCGTTCCGGTCAGGTCGTGCCGTCGTCGTGCGGTGTCTCCGGCGCGCTTCGCTGCGTACGGCGTCGCGCGAAAGGCGGCGCGTGCTCGTCGACGAATCGCTCGGGCGACGTCAGCGCGTCTTCCGCGATATCGGCAAGCGGCCGATTGCCGTCCATCGACGCCTTCTGCAGCATCCGATACGCTTCGTCCTCCCGCAGGCTGAAGCGCGTCATCAGCGTATTTTTCGCGCGCTGCACGAGCTTTCGCTCGTAGAGCGCTCGACGTGCCGCGTCGAGCTCGACCTCCGCGCCGGCCAGTCGCGCCGATTGCGCCTCCAGCAGGGATTTCAGGCTGGCGAGCGTCCCCGGGTCGGAGCCGGAGAGACGTCCCGGCAGTTCGTGAACCGCCGCGCGCGCCGACAACGGATCGCCGGCAAAGAACTGGGCGAGCGCCTGGATATGCGGGGGCGGATTGTTTCGCAACTGCGCCATCAGGCGCTCGGAGTCGCGCAGCGTTCGGTGCGCGTCGTCGATTCGCGCGTCGCACGTTTCCTGCACCTGCAGCGTCAGTGCAATCTGAAGGTGCCAGAGATCATCGATGCGGGCGCTCGCGGCGTCGAACCATGCTTCGCTCAGGCCGGCATCGAGCGCATCGCCGGCGTGCACCGTGCACAGTACGCGGCGCAGCTTCTCGAGCGCCGCCATGTGCGGCTCCGTCATGCGGGTTTCCCACCATGCGTTTTGCGCCGTGCTTGCGAAGCTCGCGAAGACTTCGAGACTGCGCTCCTGCGCGGCTATCAGATACAGCAGGCGCTGCTGCTGGTCCGCCGAAAACGTGCCCGCCGCAAACATGTGCGCACCGACGGCGCGTTCCTGTCCCGCTTCTTCCTTGCCCTCGACGACATGGACGAGGGCAATCAGCATGCGCGACACCGACGGATCCTCCCCGCTATCGGCAAACTGGAAAATCAGCTCCACCAGGCCGCCGATCACGGTACTGAACGCCTGGACCGAATCCGGCGCCGACAGCGCAAGATGGTCGATCTGTTCGCGCAGCACATCCAGCGATTCCAGGTCGAGCAGCACCCAGGCGATCAGCGACAGCAGGCGCGACGTCGAGCCGCGTGCGGGCGTCAGCTCCCGATCCAGGCGCTCGCGCAACTGCGCGACGAGCGGCGCCGATTCGCCGCGCGAAGCCGCGTGTTCGGCGACAAAGCGCTTGCCGCTCGACGCCAGATAGATGCTGGTGGCGCCGCGCTCGCGCTGCAGCGCATGGATCAGGCGGCCGAGCAGGTCGACCAATTCGATCTGCTCGGCCAGCTGGCGCAGCGACGCGATTTCCTGCTGCTTGGCGAGCAGCGCGAATTGCAGGGCAGTGGCGGGCATGGTGAATACTGACCGTAGACAGGGACTCGGTTCAGTGTAGTGCGGACAATATTCGTTATTTTTACGCCTTGGATGTCAAGATTCGTGACGAAGGCGCGGTCCGCAACGAGGCGATCTATCTGGCGCTGCTCAAAACCGAGCTTTGCTCGCTCCCGATGGTCCTATTCTCTCGGGGCAGGTACCCCTTACTATGTTACCGTCTCAGCTTATCGACACGTCCCAGCCAGAGTACCTTGCTGACATGATATGAAACATTCAGCTCAGATCGGGGAGATTCGGAATCTCAAACTGCTCTGATGGCGGAGATCGCCATGATGCGCAGACTGAAGGATGGCATTCGATTTCCTCGTCGGACATGGGGTTGATAAACTACATTTTTTAAAATCGCGAGGTTTCAGCGGTCGGGCTGCATTGTCCTTCTCTGGGATCTTGCAACGACGATTGTCATGTGCATAGACATGAAACCCATGTACCCTACGATCGCGCATCCTCAACTTCGTGAGGTCGGATGAGACCGTCCTTAAGCGCAAAGTATTCCAGTTCATCCTCAAGCATTTTCATCCTAGCTGCGTCGTTCGCACGGATGAGCCCTGAGATGGGTGAGCCGTAAGTGCTTACCTAGCCCTCGTGCATGTCGCAATCGACACCAACTCCATAAGGCTCCCAAGGAAGTCCTTCAATCCCTGACAACGGTGGTCCGTGTAGCTTCAATGTCGCGATGTCAATGGCATTACCTCCGCCGACGGATAACGGCAAATCGCGCACTAACCGATATCCACATGAAATTATCAAGGGCTGAAGAAAGGTTTCGAAAAACAACCTCACCCATTGATTTCATTGACCCGCCCTACACGATTCAAACGTGTGACCTACGGCTTAGAAGGCCGAAAGACACAATATTCCTCCACGTTGATCGAATTTCACCGATCCTGAAAACATCATTATTTACAGTCACTTATCAATGGCCACACCCCTGCCATGTTGACCTAGATTGATCTAGCCACCTAGAATCCGGTTACATGGCGGTTACATGCGAATGCACGCAACCCGACTTTCTCAAGAGGGCAGTCTGAGTGGCAAAGATCAATTTCACGGCGGCGCGGGTCAACGGACATTTTTGCCCCGTCGGCAAATCTCAAGCGTTCGTATGGGATTCTGGTGCAACCGGCCTCGGACTGCGCGCAACGACAGCAGGCGCCCTAACCTACGTTTGGCAAGGCAAGTTGCATGGGGCAACCATTCGGATCACGATTGGAGCTCCGAAAGATTGGAGCATCGATAGAGCACGAGACGAGGCGCGGCGCCTCAAACGCTTGGCAGACAGCGGGAAGGATCCCCGCGAAGAAGCCGCTGAGCTGCGGGCTGCCGCCGAACAGCGTCGCGCAGAAGCACTCCGGCAGGATGTCACCATGCTGGCGGCGTGGTCCGCATACATCGAAGCCAACCGAAACCGATGGAGTGAGCGCCATCTGTATGACCACGAGAAGCTGGCACAAAATGGGGGCGAACCAAAGAAACGCGGCAAAGGCTTAACGATCGCTGGGCCACTTGCTGCCCTGATGCCATTAAAGCTCTCACACCTGACCGCTCAGGTCGTATCTGAATGGCTGCAAGCCGAGGCAGAGAAGCGCCCGACGAATGCTGAACAGAGTTATCGTAAACTTCGCGCCTTCATTCGATGGTGTGATGACCAGCCGGAATACTCGGGGTGCATTGCACCAAGTGTGTACGCCTCTCGGGCAGTACGCGCTGCCGTACCACGCACCAAAGCCAAGAATGATTGCCTGCAACGGGAGCAGCTGCGCGCATGGTTCGCGGCTGTACGTCAAATAGAAAATCCCGTTATCAGCGCGTACTTGCAGGGTCTCCTGATTACTGGGGCTCGGCGCGAAGAGCTCGCCGCACTGCGTTGGAGGGACGTGGACTTTCGCTGGCGCAGCCTCACCATGAACGACAAGGTCGAGGGTGCCGGAGGCCGTACTATCCCTCTTACGCCTTACTTGGCGGGCCTCCTATCGAACCTCAAGCAAATGAACGAGACGCCGCCCAACAGGCGGCAGTTGGCCAATCTAGCCCAAGAAGGCAAGTCATGGGTGCCCTCTGAATGGGTGTTCGCCAGTAATAGATCCGAGGATGGAAAGATTGCTGAGCCCAGGAAAGCCCACAACGCTGCGCTGACGGCCTTTGACCTACCTCACCTATCCCTGCACGGATTGCGGCGATCCTTCGGCACACTCTCCGAATGGGTCGAGGTCCCCGTCGGAGTTGTCGCACAGATTCAGGGGCACAAACCATCCGCGTTGGCCGAAAAGCACTATCGGCGGCGCCCTCTAGACCTCTTGAGGAAATGGCACGATTTGATCGAACGATGGATGCTGCAGCAAGCCGGCCTCGGCCATCTCGTTGCGTCTGCTTCCGAGATGTTTACTGACGGCGGACAGGCAGAGTCAGTGCCAACGATCTAATACTCACCGCGGTTATCTGCCCTCCTCCGTCGCGTGAAAGTTGAGAGCGATACGTGTGAGTGATCGCGTTGCAACCGCTCACCGCTTCCGTTCCAGTTTCCGGCATTGGGCCAGCGAACACGACTATGCTCGAAATCTTGCCGAACGTGCACTGGCTCACACCGTTAAAAATCAGGTCGAGGCCGCGTATCACCGCACCGTAACGACCTACTGGAACAACGGCGCCTATTGATGGAAGCATGGGCTCGTGCATCTTATCGGGAAACTCAAATGCATAAGGGGGTTACAGGCTATCCTGCAACCTGGCCGGCACAATTGGGCTTGTACCCAACGCTAGCGACGCGGATACAACTTCCTGCGGCAGATCAGGGTTCAGAGCGAAGGTCCCGTTATTTAACTATAATCGGCAACGGTACTGCCACCTCCGCGGGAAAAATACTTCGCTGCGTCGCGGTCTGGCCAGCTAGTTAGGAGGAGCTCATGTCGCATCGACATAGCGGTCAAGGAAAGAGAACTCACTCACAACCGCATCGCTGAACCAAAACTTACGCTCCTCGGTCCTGCTGCCGCTCCCCCAACCTGAACCGTGGAGCGACGACGCCAGAGCTGCCCGAGCAAATCCGGCCATCTTCTGCAGCTTTGGACCGGATTGGGTCACAAATCCTAATGGCACGTTATACCTGTCGGCACTCGGCACCGCCCATTGGTACGTTGCTGCGCCGTATATGCCAGGGATGAGCAAGACCTCGACGCACTCTTGCTTCGGTTGGTATGGACTCAGGAACACGCGGTTGAAACCTCCGTCAAGCAGATGGCGTGCGCGCTTAACGAGGCGATCCCTGTTCTCATTCTGGTGGCAGGGAGCAATGGCGACGATCTCCAACGGTAAACCCAAACCGTCCTTGAGGGCGCCTCGGATGCCGTTGACTAGGTCTAGGACCAAACTCGTGCGCCCCCATAATTCGGAGTCTGGAATCACCCAGAAGATGGCCTTCGGGAGTTCTTCATTAGCCGACCTCTTGATTACCGCGAGTGCCTTGCGCAATCCGATTAAGAAACGCGACTGGCATTTGGGCATGTAGAGGGCACCAAGGAGCGCTTGGCTCTTGCCGGAGTCGTACACCTCGCCGTTTGCCTGTCCATGCACTTCGTGGATGTATCGTCCAAAGTCGATTGCGGGGTCCTTGCGCAGCCCGATCCGTCCGTCGTGTTTGACAAATGCAGTCTTCTCCTCAACGGCCGATTGCGCCAGCATATAGCGACCAAGCAGCTCATCGTCGAAGCGTTCGATAAAGGCACGCAGGTGGTCGGAGCGGGTTGACAGCGTTGCGATCCGGTCGGCGGTAAGGGTCCGCACCAGAGAGCGCAGCGACTCGGGCAGGAGTTCGAGCTGCGCGTCGATTTCAAATTCGACGTTACCCTCGACGTCCACTTCGAAGTGCACCGGAAGCGGAACACTGAATGGGCGCCCGGCGCGGATCTCGTCCACCTTATAACAGGCGTAAGCACGCCGATTTTCATCTTCTAGTTCGAAGCGTTCAATGTCGAGGAAGTGTTTGTGAAACGCCGCTTCTGCACGATCAATGGTGTTGCCCGCAGCGGGATCGTCCGCGCTCCACTTCAGTTCTAGGGCATTGTCCCAGTAGCTGCCCGACAGTGCCTTGGGCAGTGGCGTATAGCTCAACAACTCGAATACGGGGCGGCTTTGCCGCTCTGCGATCTTCGTGAAGCGCGGCAGTCCATCTGATGATGCCGTGAAGCGTGACTCGGCATAGGAAGTCAGCGAGATGCGGCCGTTCGCCTCTCCGACAAGACCTTCTTCCCTCAGGAGTTCAAGCAGATCCCGAAATTCGCTTGCGGAGAGGCCGAAGTACTCCCGCAATGCGCCAACCTCCAGAGGACCGCTCAGGTGCAGCAAACGCACCGCGAAATCCGTCATGACAGGAACTTGGCGGTCGATGGTGACATGGCAGCGCACGTTGAACAGTTGCGCCGGAATCGCCACTGCGACAGTGTTAAAACGCTCACGCATTGGACAGACTCCGCTTCAGTTCTTTGGATGGCACGAACTTGGCCAGTTGTTGCTCCGCGAGGCGCTCGACTTCGTCGAGCACCCGTTTCATCGGCGTGGTCGTCCGAGACCGCCACATGGCCGACGAGCTGACGATCACCAGTCGGTCCTTTGATCGGGACATGGCTACGTTGATGCGCTCTGGATCACTCAAAAAGCCAACGTGCTCGCTGGTGTCGTTGCGTACCACCGACAGCACGATGATACGGTTCTCCTTGCCCTGATAGCTATCCACTGTGCCCACGGTGAAGCGGTCACGAAGCCCGGAGGCCCATTCTGCCTGCTCGAGCTTCTTCCGGATCAGGTCGCGCTGATCGGAGTACATGGCGATGATACCGATGATGGGCTCGTTTTCGCCGTCTTTCGACTGGACCTGCTCTAAGAACCCCGGCGACGTCAGAATGGCCCGAACCACTTCCACGACGGCCAAGGCTTCTTGGTTGTTCACGAGTGCACCTTCGTGGGTGCCGGCTGAGCGGTGAAACGCCTCGCGTCCTTGGTCTTGGGTGTCGACCCACACAACCTGCGAGGCGAGAAATGATGGTAGCTTCTCGTACTCTTGGCCCGGTGGTTCTCGTCCGACCTCGAGTGCGTCTGCATAGAAGCAGTGTGATACGAGCTGGCTGATATGCTCTGCCATGCGGTACTGCACGCGCAATGTTCGGCCGACCGACTGGCCGTAATTCGAAGAAAACGCGCGCTGAAAGTTGTTTATCCGCCGGAATTCCTTGCGCGGCATTCCGAGCAAGGCCGATGCTCGATCTTCGACAGCTCGCGGGTAAGACGGCGGCAACTGTAAATGATCGCCTACCAGCAGCACGCGCTTGCCAGCTTGCATAGCAACAACGAGCTCCATCGGCGATGCGCGTGCAGCTTCGTCCACGATGACCCAGTCGTAGGGAACTTCTGTGATACCCAGCGCCTGCTTGCCCACGCCTACGCAGGTGCCCGCCACAACGCTGGAGCTGCGCGCGAGGAAAGCAGTGTAGTTGGAGCGCGGGCTGCGCAGCACCTGTGAGAACTCCGTGGAGAGGCGAGCGATCTGCTCCAGCCGAGCACACTTAGCCGGGCTCGGCGAGCCGTGCTGATGAGCCAACGCCTCTAGTTTGTCATCCAGAAGATCGCGGAGGTTGGCCGCTTCATCGTCGGCGGATGCATGAATTCCAAACTGGCGCTCCGCGACCTCGACAAACACCTGGCTGAGCCGACGCAGATGCTCCTCGGCCGAGGCATCCTCGCCATCTGCCTCATCAATTGCGCGTATGAGGCGGTCGATGCTTTGAAGTAACGGGCCCAGCGTAGTATGAAGCTCCGTCGCAGCGCGCACATAGCCTTCCGGAAGACCCATGGCGACGCCGACCGTTCGCACTCGGTCCTTGATCTCCGCGTCAAAACTCTCGCGGTACCGCTGGCGCAGCGAATCTTCCTGGACGCTACGGAGGCCAGGCGACACCATCGATTGCAAGCCAACGCGTACCATCGACACATCCATATTCGACGCCCGAAGCGAACCAGCCACCTTATCCATGGCATTGTTCACAGCTTCATGTGATTGGCTGACAAGCAAGATATTGTGAGCAAGCCCTCGCGACAACAGCAAGTGGACGAACGACGCGATGAACTTGGTTTTCCCAGTACCGGGCGGCCCTTGCAGTAACGAGATTGGGCCGTAGGACAAAGCGATCCGAAGCGCCTCTTCCTGGGACTCGTTCAAGTCGTAGCTGCCGAGGTCGCCTAGATCGATTGCAACGTCGTGATTTGGCATCCGTTCGGTATCCGGATCGAAGTAGTCAACCAGTGAGGGAATGAGACCACCGCCCGCGAGCACCCGCTTCATCGCCGCGACCCGCCGTTCGGAAGCCACTTTTTCAAAGGTGCCTCGCACGTGCAGGACGTCACCCGCCTTCGGCGAGAAACGCATGCTTTTGGCACGCACCCGCATTACGTTACGCCCGATGTCGGGTGAGACCCATCCGACGGTGTACCAGCGGTCGCCACCGTCCATGGCGTCCACCCCACGCTCCAGCAGCTCGATGCCCTCGTCCTCCGAAAAGTCGAGCACACCGCCCTCACAATCGAAGTAGATGATCCACTCATCGCTTTGTGGCGGTGATTGTCTCGCACCATTCCGAACGGTGATCTTCGTGACGTTCATCTCATCTGTGTCGGACAACGCGGTCCAAAGTGCCGTGGCGGACACCTGCTGCAGGGGCGTGCTCTCGGACAGACGGGCATACGGATCGGCACTGAGTCCTTTGACGACCGTCTCGCCGCCCTCCAGTTCATCCGTGGCGTTCGCGATGTAGTGCTGATACAGCAGACCAGCCAGCGCGGTGACGTCTGCCTCCTCTGCAAAGGTGACGTGTATCTCTGCATTTAGCGAGAATGTCTTGCGCCGGTGAGCACTGACAAAATCGATGTGGTCGATCGCCTTGACTGCGGCGTCAAGTACGACATCTTCTTCTGGGTCGTACTTGATGTAGAGATCTTGCCGCGTTCCGACCATGTTGAATCGCAGGTGTCCAGTCTCCGCATGCCTTGTCGCGCGCACCGAATACTCGCCATTGTTAGAGATGAGGTCCAGTGATGGAGGACCACCACGGCCGCGGCGCTTGAGGGTAATCTTGAGCGTCGGGACCGAGCGCGGTTTAGGGTGAAGCTCGTCCTGTAGCGTTTCAGCTAGTAGATCCAGCGGCGGCAGCGCATCCACCAATTCGACGGCCCGAGCCACGTCGCTTCGTGTCACCTCGAAGTCTTCGGGCAACAGGGTCAGGACGAGCATGCACACGGCAAACGCGTCGCGGTGTAGTGGGGATGCACTCTCCAGAGTCGGCGGCACCGTGCCGACGGTGATCCCTTCGTCTCCATCAGCGCTCAGGTCTGGTATGTCCACTAGCACGACCCGAGGCGTTTCATCCCCCGTGATCTGCGGTACGATGATGTTGTCTGCTTTCACGTCACCGTGGGACAGCCCCAAGATGTGGAGCCGTCGCACGGCATTGAGCACGGCATGCGCCACGAGCGCACGTTGCCGCCCCTCCGGGTCGGTCTCCAACCACTCGGTGAGCGTTTGACCTTCCGTCCATCGCGTGACCAGCACCAGTCCGAACGCGTTCAGGCCGAAATCCATAACCTCAGGGGCGGCGTCGAAGCCAGACTGCCGCAGCGATCTCGCTCGCTGTAGGAAAGAGAGCAGCCGCAGGTTGCGCGCCAGATACTTCGGGTCATACTTGAGCTGCGGCCAGCACTTCACTAGGACGCGGTCGCCACTCCTCTCCGATTCGTAGACCATCTTGGTGGGGCCAGGCGAGATCACGCGCTTGGCCATGAGAGTCATCGGGCCAGCCTCGGTCTCGTAGACCTGGAAGTCTTCAGCGCAGACGTCCGGCCCCGCATCGACGGCCAAGCAGGCGTTCAACGCATCGAGTGCATCAGAAGCGTTGCGGTAACGCGCTTCGGGATCAAGTTCCATGGCCTTAGCGTACCAAGGCATCAGCGCTGGGAAGTTGAGCGGAACGGTGTCGTTGTAGACGGGCACGGCATTAATACGCTCCAGCTCGCGGCCTTCTAGCATCTCGTAGATCAGGACGCCCAGCAGGAAGACGTCGCGGGCGAACGGATCGCCCGAGCGAACCTGTGCGGCGACGCCTTCGTCTTCGGGTAGTTCGATGGACCCGGTCTCCAGCTCAACGCGATGGATACCGACGGTCTGGGCTTGCGGGACGCGCGCGGCTGCAAACGTAGATAGAATCACGCGGGACGGTTCGAGCACCCACAGCGTGCGGTTGGTGATGTCGCGGTGAGCAATCGCCAGCGCGTGCAGCTTCGAGAAGCGAGCTAGGATACTTTTTGCCAATGAGCATCGATCTTGCTCGCTCATGGCGCTGTTGCGGGCTAGGTGCTCGGAGAGGCGTTCGATGCCGGTAGGAAGACGGTATGCCTCGACGAAGTTGGTGGTGATGTCGTCCGCCGTCGCTGAGCCGATAGGCTCAAGTAGGTCCTCGTGCAATTCAGGCGCTTGGACGCGCAGAGTCTCATTTAGGCGCAACTCGCGAAGGCCGATAGTCTGACGCTCAACGGTGGAGGTACCGCCAGTGGCGAGTTCTTCAAAGTTCCACTTTCGCAGCAGCGCCTTTGAGCTCCGACTCTCTTGGTGCTCGGCTAGGAACTCCGACCAGATCTTACGTGGATGGATGTAGTCTGCTTGGTCGTCGATCTGCTCAAAGCCATGCAAGACTGTGCGGCGTTTGAGCACCGCCGGGTTGGACGCAGAAAAAATGGTGTTGTACTGCTGGCGCTGAGGCAGGGGGTCCGCCGACCGATAGTTCCACGTCGGCGGGATGTCAGGAAAGCGTCTCGTGTAGCGTGTAGCATCGGACGCGGCATGCACGAAATCGGGGAGCGTCGCGATGAAACGGCGCTGCTCGTCCGGAAAGTTGATCAACCGGCACTTGGGATGGCACAGGACTACGAGTGACTCAACGAAGGGCAACTTGAGGGATGAGTTCTTCTCCTGAACGAACTTCCTTAAAGCGCGGGCCTTGTTGTCCGTGGTATTTACCGGCGACGGCATAGGGTCACCGCGATGAAACCACTGACCTGACGAATACTCAATGTCGCCGGACCAGTTCTTCAGTTCGACTACCAAGATTCGATTGTTCGTCAACAGCAGCAGGTCGATGTCCAGTGGCTGTTTGGAGCCACGAACGAGCAGCCGGAATGCTGCATAGGCACCCCAGTCGCGAGGCAATTTCGCTTCAAGCTCGCGCAAGGCGGCATGCTCGACCTCCAGCACACCTCGTGGGCTGAGATAGTTGATTCGCACAGCTGAGACCCCCGGACTCTGATTTATTTGCAAACTGTCTATGTCGGACGGATCGCCGAGCCTCGCATTGTGGCACCGGGCTGACGAGTGTGTTCCACCGGTCGCGACATATTCTTCTCTTCACTGCGACCAGCCAGCCATTGCGAAGCGATCGAATTCACCTCTCTTAGTCGGGTGCTTCGAAAGTAAATCGACTAGATCACTCCCTTCGATCAACGTCACGTTCAGCAGTGACGCTTGCTGTCGGGCCGATTGATTGAACCGGCGATTGGTGGCTGCAATGAGTTGGAACTCGACGCCCGGGTAGCGCGCGGAATAGGCCACGGAACCGGCCGCGACATCCTTGACAGCCTCCCAGCCCATCTCCTTACCCTCGACACCAGAGCTCTTGCATTGGATGAGCGCGCCACGATTGCCTTTGATTGCAACGATGTCCACACCGCCATCCCCCGTCTTCGGCGTCTTGATTGTTCGCGAGTAACCTTGCTTGCTCCACAGCAACGCGCAAAAGGACTCGAATGCATCCGGTCCCAAGGAACCGACATCGACAGGATTAAAGAGATCTTCGCCAAATGGCGAACCACCACCCGGCGCTTCGATGTCAGCGAAGTCAGATGGGGTCACATCGCCGACCCCATTCAGCATGTCATAGGACAGCGCGCGCTTCCGTTCAAGCAACACGTCCAGCTTCTCGTCGAAAGTCACGAAGTCGCCGCCAACCACAACGGGGTAGTAGACGTACACATCCTTTTGCTGCCCAATTCGATACGCGCGGTCAGTGGCTTGGTCTTCCTTCGCGGGGTTCCATGTGCGCGTGTAGTGAATGACATGATTGGCAGCCTGGATGTTGACTCCGAAGCCGACTGCAAGAGGGGAAAGAATGATCACGCCGAAACCAGGATTTTGCTGATAAGCCGTTATACGGGTTTGGCGACTACTTGCGGCCCCGGATTCGGTCGAGGTATCACCGTTGATCACGTCTGGCACGAATCCGAACACCTCAGATATGGCGCGTTGAATGACGCGCTGTAAGTCCCGGAACTCGCAGAAGACGATGACCTTGTCGCCAGATCCCGACGCCTCGATTTCCCTGAGCCGCCGCAGCATCCAGTCCATCTTGGGCGACGCCTTCTTGATGGTCTCGACGGATTCATCGCTGGTGGCAATATGACCGGGAGGCCGCGGATCAGAGCAAAGGCGGCGCAGGTATTGCAGCAGACCTAAAGGCGATTGCAGCCCACTACCCTGCCCTTGCCCACGTGATTTGAACTGAGCCACCGCATCCGCGTAGAGCGCCCGCTGGCGAGCGGAAAGCGGCAGCTTGCGACAGCCCTCATGCAAGATCTTCTTAGGCAGGTCCTTCGCGACCTCGGCTTTGGTGCGACGCAGCTTCTGTGGCTCGATAAGGCCGCGCAGCTCTTCAATGCGCGCCTTCTCGTCGTCGGTCTCCACCTCGATGGGCCTGCGGTATTTGCTGCCGAAGTCCTTCAACGAACCTAGCAAGCCAGGCTGCACAAAATCGAATAGGCACCACAGATCAGCCAACGTGTTCTCGACGGGCGTGCCGGTGCATGCGATCTTCAGTCTGGCGTTCTGCTTCTTGGCGGCCCGCGTCACCATCGCGTTGGGGTTCTTGATCTTTTGGGCCTCGTCGCAAACCATGACCGACCACTTCTGCGCAGCTAAGGAGAATTCCAGGTCGCGCAATGTCTCATAGGTCGTCAGCACCACGTTTGCCGAACCGAGCCAGTCCGATGCTAAGAGCTTGGGCGTGACCTGCCCCCTGCAAACAGGGCCAGCCGGAGTCTAGTAAAGTTCGTTTTCGGAGAAGAAGACGAACATGAAGAAGCGCTTTACGGAACAGCAAATCATCGGGTTTCTGAAGGAAGCCGAGGCCGGTATGCCGGTCAAGGAACTGTGCAGGAAGCACGGGTTCAGTGATGCGTCGTTCTACACTTGGCGTGCGAAGTTCGGCGGCATGGAGGTCTCGGAAGCCCGCCGGCTCAAGAACCTCGAGGTGGAGAATGCCCGGCTGAAGAAGCTGCTGGCCGAAGCAATGCTCGATATGGAAGCGTTGAAGGTCGTCGTCAAGGGAAAGCCCTGAGCCCGCAAGCCAAACGCGAAGCAGTATCGGCGATTCGGGGAAGGTCAACATCTCCGAGCGCCGCGCCTGCCGGCTTGTCGGGCTTTCTCGCAGCGTGCTGCATTACGACGCGAAGCCAGACCACGAGAATGAGGTGCTAGCGGCGCGTCTGGTGGAGTTGGCACACGAACGTCGTCGATTCGGCTACCGCCGATTGCACGCCCTAGTGGAACGCGAAGGCACGCACGCCAATCACAAGCGCATCTATCGCCTGTACCGTGAGGCAGGGCTGGCTGTGCGGCGCCGTCGCAAGCGCCACGGCGTAATGATTGAGCGCGAGCAACTGGCATTGCCGGGCGCCCCCAACGAGGTGTGGTCAATCGATTTCGTGATGGATGCGCTTTCCAACGGCCGGCGCGTGAAGTGCCTGACCGTCGTCGACGACTTCACGAAAGAGGCTGTCGACATCGTTGTCGACCATGGCATCTCAGGTTTGTATGTCGCTCGGGCATTGGACCGCGCAGCTCGCTTCCGTGGCTATCCCAAGGCGGTGCGAACAGACCAGGGCCCCGAATTTACGAGCCGCGCGCTTGACCAGTGGGCGTATGCGAACGGCGTCGCTCTGAAGTTGATTCAGGCGGGCAAGCCAACGCAGAATGCGTACATCGAATCGTTCAACGGCAAGTTCCGCGACGAATGCCTTAACGAGCACTGGTTCACGACGCTCGCGCATGCTCGGGCAGTCATCGCGGCATGGCGTCAGGACTACAACGAGCAAAGGCCGCACAGCGCACTGAACTACCTTGCGCCGTCAGAGTTTGCGGCGAAACATCGGGCAACCGCGGATACTCCTGCCGCTTTCCAGGAGTTGGTTTAAAGGGACTTTGCTAGAAGCCCATTGGCCCTATTGATGGGGGCAGGTCAGACGAACCCGACTCAATCAACCCGTCATCAAGCGCGGACCTCGGCGCTCGCTTTGCCGCGACGTTCGGGCCATACAGCGTGAGGACATCCATCGCTCCCTCAACGAAAAATTTCTCGATTTCGGCCTTCCAATTGTCCAGCAACGAAACGGGCGCGACGACCAAGAATGGATCGATGCGGGGCTCGATCTCAATCAGCGAGGCCATGAAGGCCAACAACTGAACGGTCTTTCCCAAACCCATGTCGTCGGCCAAGAGTGCGCCACGGCATACCGACGGCGAATTGCGCCACATATTTTGTAGCCAAGCTAAACCGTCTCGTTGATGGTCTTTGAGCTCAATATCGGGGCGTAGGCTCGATGGTATCGCGGGTGGCGCCTTATCCGCTGACAGATCTCCACGCCGCTCCTCGTAATCAAGTCCATCTACATTGGGCTTGACCACCAAGCCCTTGCGCTCGACCATCTTGCGAGCCGACTTGTCCTTGCCGGGAATGTAGTTGCCGCCTTTGACTTCTTCCTTAACCTTGCCGAGGGTTTCGAGAGCCTCCTTGGCCCAGCCCGTCGGCACCGGTCTCGGACACCCAGGAAAGGAAAAGCTCTCTCGCTTTTCCTGCTGACCCTAGCCCACAAAACTGTCCCATTTGAAAGTGGAAAATTCCGGCATGACGTTGTCATCGAGACCAGGAGGTCATGCCGTGAAGAAGAGCAAGTTCACCGAAGAGCAGATCGCATACGCGCTGAAGCAGGCCGAGCTGGGTACGCCTGTCGCGGAGGTCTGCCGCAAGATGGGGATCAGCGACGCGACGTTTTACAACTGGCGGACGAAGTACGGCGGGCTGTCACCCTCGGAACTGCGCCGGCTGAAGCAGCTTGAGGAAGAGAACGCGAAGCTCAAGCGGCTCGTGGCCGATCTGTCGCTGGACAAGGCCATGCTGCAGGATGTGCTGTCAAAAAAGCTCTGAAGCCTTCCCGGCGCCGTGATCTGGTCACGGACTTGATGCAGCGTTTCGGCGCGAGCCAGCGGCAAACCTGCGCATTGTTGCAGTTGTCCCGCACGGTCTACCGTTACGAATCGGTCGCGCGGGATCAAAGCGCGCTGGAGATGCGCATCAAGGAGATCACGGAAGTGCGGGTGCATTATGGTGCGCCCCGCGTGTACGTGATGCTTCGCCGGGAAGGCTGGCGAGACAACCATAAACGCGTCGAACGCGTGTATCGGGAACTGGGGCTTTCGTTGCGCCACAAACGACCTCGACGGAACAAGTCGGCCCGGCGCCGGCAGCCAAAGCAGTCAGTGAGCGCAATCAACGAAATCTGGAGTATGGATTTTGTCGCTGACGCGCTGTTTGATGGTCGACGCTTGCGCACGCTCACGATCGTGGACAACTACACGAGAGAATGCCTAGCGATTGAAGTCGACGGTTCATTGCGTGGCGAGCACGTTGTCGCCGCGCTGACCCGGCTTGCGCAGCATCGTCCGCTTCCCCGCTATATCAAGGCAGACAATGGCAGCGAGTTCATTTCGAAGACGCTCGACAAATGGGCGTACGAGAACGGCGTGGAGATTGACTTCTCGCGTCCTGGCAAGCCGACCGACAACGCGAAGAATGAATCATTCAACGGACGCTTTCGGGAGGAATGCCTCAACGCACATTGGTTCTTGTCGCTCGAGGACGCCAGACGCAAAATCGAGGTCTGGCGCGAGTACTATAACGAGGCGCGCCCTCATTCTGCGCTGCAGTGGATGACACCGGCGGAATTCGCCCGCCAGTGCACCGATCGGGCCGATCCGGCCCGCCCCGAAGAGCCGGAATTTTCCAACTAAGACCGGGACGGAAATTGGGCCAGCCTCACTGCTCAGCCTGCTCAACCTCCTTGCGGAACTTGTCCAGGTTGCGCCCATCGAGCGGTATCGCCACCGTCTCGCCCTTCGAGTCGGTGAACCATAGACCAAGGTCGACGTTCTCCGGCACCCAACCGCCGTCGCCTTTCTTGGCGATAAAGGGCGAGTAATAGGGCTTCTCTACCCCGAAACCCTCTATGCGCTCGGAATACAGTGAGAGATCAAAGATGTCGGATACCGTGATCTTGCGCGGCAAGGCGAGCTTGGCCAACGCCGAACGCAGTTTCTCAACTTGATCTGGCGAGTCACCCAGGATTTCGAGGTCGAATCCCTTCCAATGACAGCACTGCGCTCCAGTGGCGAAGCGCTGTTCCATCTTTGCGATGAACGATCCGAGTTCGGTGGCGGACTCGAACTTGGACTCCTCCGCCACCAGCTTGCCCTCGAAGACCTGCTCAATGAGCAAGCCGACGTCGCACGGATAGCCAGATTGGTCCGCGACGACGCGTGCGGAAAACCGTTCGAAAACGATGCCTGCATCCTCTCGCGCTCGCTCGAACTGGTCCGGGTCGATCGCGACTGCGGCCGAGGGGCCAAGCGTCGCAAACGGGTTGCGCAAGAAGGCCTCCGCGCGAGCGCCGGCCACCCGACGCCCAGGCATCCGCCGAATCTCCGACAGGACCGCGCGCGCGTCCTCCGACATCAAGACGTGCACCAGACCGGAGCCGTTCGGTATCTCGTAGCGCTCCGGGACTACTTCGAATCTATCGAAGACTTCTAGCCATCGACTCGGAGCACCGTCGAAGCCGGGCATGATCTCCACCATGTCTTGTGCGCCCTTACCGCCCTTACGCATTTGGATGTCGATCCGTTCGGGAGTGAGTACGATTGTCTTGGCGAGGAAATCGGCAAGATCAGCATTCGCGTCGATGGCATGCCGTCTGATTCTGGCCCAATCTCGTTTGTTGTCTTCGGGGCTGTATCCCTCCGCAGAACGAGAGCGCCGCTCGGCAATGGCGTGGACCACTCGCCATACCGACTCGGAGAGCAGCGATTGCTCGCCATCGGCAGAGACGATCGCCCCCTGAATCTCCACGTTGCCGCTCGGCTGCGCGCCGGCCGGGTCGCGCCAGCCCGAGATTCCGATGGCGAAAGTTGCATCCGAGAGCCCGCCGCGGCTGGACAACATCGGGCGCCAGCCGCGCTTTGCGGGGAGCTTCAACAGATGAAGCGAAGCGGAGTAACCTTCCACTGCTTCAAGGCGATAATAGGACTCCCAGTCCATCGACGCGCCGGACGGCCGCACCTCGATGTAGCCCTCCTCCTCTAACTGCCGAAGCAATAGCACTAGTTCGGAGTCGGCGCCGAACACGCTGGGTTCATCAAGCCACGCCTCATCAGCAGGGTCCGGAATAATTACTACGCCATGGCGCCCCCAAGACACATTGATCTTCGAACGGGGGTGAACTTCGGCTTGCTCGCCGACTCGCCTCGAACCTGTTGGGCGCAAAGTAATAATGAGCCACTTCGCGCGAAGTAAATCTGAGCCACCTTTCAGTACAGTCAGCCTTTTGCGCGCAAAGGCTGGCGATGCTCCAGAAGGAACAGTGGATGCAAATCCATGTGCTCAAAGCCCAAGGCGTATCGGAGCGCGAGATCGCGCGGCGCCTGGGTATTTCTCGCAACACGGTGGCGCGGTACCTGTCGGCCGAGGACGTGCCGCGCTACAAGCCGCGTGAACCGCGGCCAACCAAGCTCGGAGCGTTCGAGGCGTACATCCTCGATCGCATGAGCGCCGCAGCACCCGAGATCATCGCTGCGCCGGCGCTGCTGCGCGAGCTGCGTGCGCGCGGCTACGAGGGCCAACTGCGAAGCCTGCAGGCTTTCATGAACGCGCATAAGTCCGTGCCCAAGCCAGACCCGGTCGTGAGGTTCGAGACCGAGCCTGGCCGGCAGATGCAGTGCGATTTCGTGGTCTTCCGCCGAGGCACCGACCCGCTTTACGCCTTCACCGCCACGCTCGGGTTTAGTCGGTGGCGCTGGGCACGCTTCACCACCGATGAACGCGCCGAGACGCTGGTCGCCTGTCATCATGCGCTGTTCGAAGCCTTGGGTGGCGTTCCTCGCGAGATCCTTTACGACAACGCCAAGACTATCGTTGTCGAGCGCGATGCATATGGCGACGGTCAACACCGCTGGCACGCCGGCATGCTCGATCTGGCCAAGCGGTACGGCTTCCTACCCAGACTGTGCCAACCGTACCGCGCGCAAACCAAAGGCAAGGTCGAGCGATTCCACCGCTACCTGCGTGGCAATTTCTATGTGCCGCTGGCGAGCCGGCTCAAGCAATCCGGCTTGATGCTCGATGCCGTGACTGCGAACGTCGAGGTGAGTAAATGGCTGCGCGACGTGGCTAACCAGCGAGTGCATCCGGTTACAGGGCTGGCACCCGCGATTCTGTTGGAGCAACGCGAACGGGCTTGCTTGCGCGATATGCCGGGTTACGCGGTGCCCCGATTGCCGGCTCGTGCCGTCGCTCGGCCACGCGTTGATCCAGCAATGTCGATCCAGCACCCGTTGTCCGTCTACCAGCAATTACTGACCGAGGTGCGCGCATGAACTTGCAGCAGGAACGCATCGACGGGCACTGCCAGAGTTTGAAGCTCGAGGGGCTCATGCACCGATACGTCGCTCTGGCCAGCGACGCGGCGGCCAAACAATGGAGTTTCCTCGATTTCCTCGAGAACGCGCTCGCGCACGAACGAGAGACGCGGCAAGTTCGTTCGCGGCAAACACTGGTGCGCATGGCGGGGTTCCCCGCTCTCAAGACACTGGATGACTACGACTACAGCTTCGCCGTCGGGGCCCCGCGCAAGACGATCGACGAGCTCGCCACCCTGCGCTTCATCGAACGGGGCGAGAACGCCGTGTTGCTTGGCCCGTCAGGCGTGGGCAAGACGCATCTCGCGATAGCGATCGGATACGCTGCAACGCAGGCCGGCATCAAGACGAAGTTCATTACGGCGGCGGATCTAATGTTGCAGCTCGAGGCCGCACGCCGACAGGAGCGATACGACGCCGTACTTCGACACAACATTCTCGGCCCGAGGTTGCTCATCGTCGACGAGATTGGCTATCTGCCACTCTCGGGAGATCAGGCCAGCCACTTCTTCCAGATCGTCGCCAAACGCTACGAGCGCGGTTCAATGATCCTGACCAGCAACCTGCCGTTTGCGCAGTGGGACGAGACCTTCGGTGGCAACACCACACTGACTGCAGCGATGCTCGACCGCATCCTGCACCATGCCCACATCATCCAGATCAAAGGAGACAGCTACAGACTGAGACAGCAACGTCAAGCCGGTCACGTCTCGTCATCGAAGAAGTAACGACTGGCTCAGTTTTACTTTGCGCGATCAGGCGCGAAGTGGCTCAGATTTCAAATGCGTTTGACAAACCGAACAATCGGATCATCGCCTCACTCCTTGATCCAACCACGGCCGCGCCGCGGCTGCTGCATACCCAAGGCTGCAAGCTGACGAGCTACGCCGGCCAGTTCGTCATCTGGCCCAATCCGAAGCGCGCCCCCCTTGGCCCTGTTATCCGTCACGGTGACATTACGCCCTTCCAACAGCTTTTCGAGATCAGGTACGCATACCGGCCGCTCTTTCGGCGCCACACCCAATCGCGGTAAGAGTTCGTCGTCAAACTTCTGTTCCCAACTTCTGAGAGCGACAGGCGCATCCCGGTGACTCTGCTTCCATTCGTGGAGTTCCGGCTTCAGTTGGCTGAGCACCACATAGTCCTTCGCTTTACCCGAAGTCAGCGCCCTAGATACGGCTGGCGGCAAGGCGTCCCAGCGAAGCAGATAGAACGCGTGGCCTGTGGCGCCAAACTCAATGGCGACATGAGCACCAATCCTCATCACGAACGCGTTGTTGTCGCCCGACGCGCCTTCAAGGTCTAGGAGCCGCCCTTTCGCACGCTCACGAAACTCCCTGAATAGCCAATCGCTTCGGTATTGCGCCGTGGGGCCAAGAGCGAACCACATATCGTCGACGAAGGGCGCGAAACGCAGCCAATAGACGAGGCGCCGCGTATCGCCAGTATCTTCGGCGCTGAGCAACTCAAAGAAATCCTGGATGAGCCGGCCTTTGAGCCACCCGAAAACCATCTCTCTCGCACGCGTGTCGGGCTGCTTTACCGCGTCTACGACGTGCGCATCCCAACTCGCTCTGCGCAACCAAGGGTTACCAATGACGCCGACTGCCGCGTCGCGCAGCCCAGGGTGCTCTGGCGTTGCAGAGCAACGCGCATATCGGGAAACCAGTAACGCGATGCCGCGAATCCGCAGCCGTTCGCCGACCTTCGCGCCCGCCTCACCCATTGCGATGCGCAGCAGATCAGGCAGTGCCGCCTTGAAACGAACATCGTCAAGCTTCTCCGCTGCCTCCATCTGCGCAAAGACGGCCGCCTCCATCACCCAGGAATCGCGATCGATGCCTAGGCTGTCCATCGCTTCTTCGAGCGAGGACGCATCGCCACGCATCAAGTCAGGGACGAACTTGTCACAGGGCCGCCCAGTCAGAAATTCAGAATGTCGATCCAGAGCTTCGAACCAAGGCGGAACGTGGTCCAAGGCAATGGCCAATTGCTGCCGCTGACGTTGGAGCCAAGTCCGAAGTGTCGTCCAGCCCTTCACCGCCTTTGGGTCAAGATTGGACGCTCCAAGCGCAAACGAGAAGTAAGAGGCAAGCAATGCTTGAAAACAGCGCAGCTTGCGATGGATAGCCACCTGTTCCTCGACCTGTTTGCCTACCTGCTCACGCAATCTTTCCTCAGCGAGGATGCACCAGCCCTTGGCATCCATAGCGGAAACACCTAGGCAAACGTATTTGAGCTCGCGGAAGTTCGCGGCATGGCCAAGCCGTCGGAAGTCCTCGATCGAAGCCCAAATGGTCCGGCTATCCACCTTGATCGCCGCTCCGCCATGATCGCGAATCACGCGCTCCTTCGCGTGCTCCATCGATTTCGCGTCTAGCCATAGGTCGGGATTCTTCGCCGCTTGCGTGAACGAGCGGGCCAAGCCTGATCGCAGCAATTCCAGCGCTTCGTTCATCGCAGGTCGTTCGGACAAGACTTGCCCGGATCAAGTGGAATGTCTGGCGTCGGCTCAGCCGCCGATCCGAAATCGCGGAACTCTAACCTGACCTCGACCCGTCGCATGCGTGCCGGACCATCGTTGGATGCAGTGTTGAAGGACGAGCCGCCGACCAAGAAGAGCGTCTGAATCTGCCTTCGATCGGCTTCGGAGAGCGCGTCGGGAACTTGTGTGTTTAGCAACGCGCACAAGACTCGCTGAGATCGCAGGTAGCTTAGATTCAGATTGTAGAGATAGTTACCGGTACGGCTGGCGAAGCCTTCGACTACAACACGCTTAAGCCATGTTTCGCAGCTCTTTGCGCGAGCTGACCTGCCCCCTGCAAACAGGGCCAGCCGGAGTCTAGTAAAGTTCGTTTTCGGAGAAGAAGACGAACATGAAGAAGCGCTTTACGGAACAGCAAATCATCGGGTTTCTGAAGGAAGCCGAGGCCGGTATGCCGGTCAAGGAACTGTGCAGGAAGCACGGGTTCAGTGATGCGTCGTTCTACACTTGGCGTGCGAAGTTCGGCGGCATGGAGGTCTCGGAAGCCCGCCGGCTCAAGAACCTCGAGGTGGAGAATGCCCGGCTGAAGAAGCTGCTGGCCGAAGCAATGCTCGATATGGAAGCGTTGAAGGTCGTCGTCAAGGGAAAGCCCTGAGCCCGCAAGCCAAACGCGAAGCAGTATCGGCGATTCGGGGGAAGGTCAACATCTCCGAGCGCCGCGCCTGCCGGCTTGTCGGGCTTTCTCGCAGCGTGCTGCATTACGACGCGAAGCCAGACCACGAGAATGAGGTGCTAGCGGCGCGTCTGGTGGAGTTGGCACACGAACGTCGTCGATTCGGCTACCGCCGATTGCACGCCCTAGTGGAACGCGAAGGCACGCACGCCAATCACAAGCGCATCTATCGCCTGTACCGTGAGGCAGGGCTGGCTGTGCGGCGCCGTCGCAAGCGCCACGGCGTAATGATTGAGCGCGAGCAACTGGCATTGCCGGGCGCCCCCAACGAGGTGTGGTCAATCGATTTCGTGATGGATGCGCTTTCCAACGGCCGGCGCGTGAAGTGCCTGACCGTCGTCGACGACTTCACGAAAGAGGCTGTCGACATCGTTGTCGACCATGGCATCTCAGGTTTGTATGTCGCTCGGGCATTGGACCGCGCAGCTCGCTTCCGTGGCTATCCCAAGGCGGTGCGAACAGACCAGGGCCCCGAATTTACGAGCCGCGCGCTTGACCAGTGGGCGTATGCGAACGGCGTCGCTCTGAAGTTGATTCAGGCGGGCAAGCCAACGCAGAATGCGTACATCGAATCGTTCAACGGCAAGTTCCGCGACGAATGCCTTAACGAGCACTGGTTCACGACGCTCGCGCATGCTCGGGCAGTCATCGCGGCATGGCGTCAGGACTACAACGAGCAAAGGCCGCACAGCGCACTGAACTACCTTGCGCCGTCAGAGTTTGCGGCGAAACATCGGGCAACCGCGGATACTCCTGCCGCTTTCCAGGAGTTGGTTTAAAGGGACTTTGCTAGAAGCCCATTGGCCCTATTGATGGGGGCAGGTCAGAGCCACCTTCAACACCTCGGGGACGAAGCTGCGAATAAAGCGCTCGTCGGCCGACCTCTCGAACGAGTGGTGCTGATCGGCGAACAGAACGACTGCGCCGAAGTCGATCGAGTTGCCGTGCACCGTCACCCCCTTGAACTCAGGGCGCTTGGTAACATCTTCGACTTCGGTCAGGCATTGCGCGATGGTCTTCTTGCGCAATTCGATCGTGTCGTCAATGACCTTTTGCTTCTGCGTGATGGCGATCAGGGCGACTGCCATCGACACGAGGAACAGCACCATAAGTGCCGTCATCAAATCGGAAAAGGAAATCCAGAAGGGCTTCTCCCCTTCGTCCCTGCCATTGCGCCGCCTAGATGATTTCGGACCAAACATCGCTTATCGCCCTCGACCGGCCGGAATCTCATCAACCGCATCGCCCAAATTCTTGATCGCTCCGGACAGTAGGTTGACGGCGTTCGATAGCTCAGACTGGAACTTGCGATTGCCCTCACCCAGCGTTCTGTCAATGTTGTCGCGGAAGGATTCGTGCGCACCCACGAGGACCTCGGTCACGCCTTTGAGATAGTCCTCTGACTGCTGCTGGGCCGCTGCGAGTTCGCGGGCCGCTGCCTGGATCTTACCAACGAGCTCCGAAGTCATTGCAGCATCCTTCTTGGCCGACTCGAAGGTCTGCCGCAGCTCCGCGACCATCGTGGCGAATGTGTCGCGCGTGCGTGCGTAGTCGGCGAAGATCCCCCTGGCGTTGTCAGTGGCCGTCGAGAGCTGCGCGGAGGCCGTCTTGATCGAATCGGTGGCCGTGGAGGCCGAGCGCATCGTCTCGGACACTCCTGAACCGGCTTTCGCGAAGTCGCTGGCTGCGACATAGAGGGTTTCCACCCCCGAATTGAGGCTAGCCATCGCCCGGTCTGTCGCGCCGGCCAAAGCCGATACGGACGTCTGCAAGGACTTGTTGGTCTCCACGGACTGCGAGAGCAGTTGCTCAACTTGGCCGGAGAGCGAGTTGATCGCCTGGCCAGTCGACTCCTCGAACCGCCGGGCGCGTTGGCCTTGCGACTCAGCGGCCTCCTCAGCCTGCTTTCGCAGCGTCTCGACCACGCCCGCGACCTGAGTCCCGACCGCCGCCAACGCCTCTCGTAGCTTTTCACCGGTCTCGGACTGAGACTGCGCGACCAACGAGCGAATCTGCTCGATGAATTCTCCCATCCGAGCGTTCATCGCCGACTGCCGGACGTCCATCGCATCGAGCGCTTGGGCGAGCTTCTCGCCCATCGAGTCCACCGTATTGTTACCGGCGGCGTCCATGTTCGCCGCAAGCTGTCCGAATTGAATCGCCGTGGCCTGCATCGATTCACTGGCCTTTTGCAACAGATCGCTCATGCCGCGCATCTGGCCGCCAAACATCTCCTGCATTTGCTCAGAGAAGCTCGCCAACACGTCGGTCAACAGCTTGTTGACAGCGTCTCCCTGACTACCGCTGACCTTCTGGACAGCCTCGGCCATCGCGGACATGGGACTGGCCAGCGATTCTGAAATGACTTTGGCCACGTCGACAGACATCTGGCCTGTGTACTGGGCTTGGGCCGCAATCTGCCGTTCGGTCAACGTCGTGAGGATCTCTTTGAGATCGACTACCAGCGAGTCGCGCATTTGCTGAGCTTGGGTCGCCGCGTCTTGGGACGACTTCGCGAGCTGTTGCAGGTATTCCTCTCCCGCCCCGCCCCTGAACATGCTATCGACCAGTTCGCGAATGTCCTCGACTTGGCCATAACAAACCGTGACGATCGTCTTCTCGATCCAAGTAATCAACATGGCTAGGCCGATGGCGAATGCCGAGACATAGAAGGCATGTCCCACCGAACTCACCAACCCTTGGAGCTGAGCTTGGGCCGCCGCCGGGTCGACGCTCACATCGAAATGCACGAGACCCTTGATGAGGCCGAGGAAGGTTCCGATGATCCCCAGGCCCGTGAGCACCCCGGGGAGATGCTTGAAGAAGTCCGTCTTCAAGCGACTGTCGACGATTGCCTGATCCGTGAAAAAAGTCTCGGCCAACGCTGTCGAGCGCCAGCACCTGATGCGTTGCTGCCCCAGCTCGTCCTCATCGCCAAGCTGCTTGTGAAGCGTCTTGGCATATTCGGTCCACGGGTTGGACAAAGCTTCGGACTTCATCGCCTTGGTCTCGACCGCGGAGAGTTCGACAAGCTCCCCGTTCTTCTCGCCACGAATCGCCTGCAACGCCTCGATCGCGTCATCGAGATCGCGCCTCAGCTTAAACGACCGGATGAAAAACCTGACTAGAAAGTCCAGCGATAGACAGACCAAGACCAGCGCGACCACGCCGATGTGCCAATACTCCGCTGCAAGCTCACTCAGATTCATGCTTGGCATTTGTTCTTCTTCCCCGTGCAATTCTTGGTCAATTCTATTCTTGGTCAATTCAATTTGGCGGCTCGCGAGCGGCCTGCTCTACGGCACGCGACGCGCTCTCTACGCCATACAGCGTCTGCATATTTCAACCATCGAAGGTCTGACGCTGGATCGAACCTACAGTCCGGACTCCCGCCGAGCCCCGCGCCTGAGCACATATCCGGCCAACGCCGCGTGCTGCGCTGCACCATACCCCATCGCGCGTGATGGTGCCCCACTTTGAAATCGGCTTGTTGGTGCGCTGTTCCAGGCCTTCGCTCGACACGGCGGCCTTCAATCCGAGGTCCTTGCCCTCGCGAAAGCCTTGCAATAGCGACGCAAGCACGCGATTGGCTTGAATTTGAAGACCGACTTGAAGTCGTGGGCTGGCCGGTGAGAGCGGCTGGCCAAGTTACGATCAAGGTTCTTTGGCACAATGTCCTGACCGCTCTCTAAGTCGCGCGAAGTCGCCACTATCGTGCCGCAACGCGCTCCGATGTTGGAGCGTCGCAGCCCGCCGGTGAAATAGGCGCGCAACCTCAAGAACGCCAGCCGCTCCCACTACGCTTGTGACACATCGAATGACTTCGCCACGAGCCCATCCCAGTCGCGCCGCTCGCGACAACTTCCTTCCAATTACAAGCGCCTGCAACCCTTATCGCGGACTACCCCAAAGTTCACGCAGTGCAAGGTCTGATGGATGATCAACCGACAAGCTTTCTATCACGCAACATCTGTAAATACTTTTCGCCCTCGTCGTCCTCGTCGAAAATCTCTTCGCCATCGAGCATGTACGCCTTTAGTAAACTGGCGACTCCGTGCTCCTCGTCTCCGAGACTGACCTGACTTTGCCCCAATCGATAGTGAACAAAGGGGTTCTCCTGTCCGCCGGGGCCATTGAGCGCATCAAAGAAGCTCTGTCGCGCTGCCTCAAACTCTTCGAGCTGATATTGCGCATCACCGATCGATGCGCAGAGCCACGTGTATGCTTCCCAATCAACCCGCGGTTCGGGAAGCAACTCGAGAGCTGCACTCCATCGCTGAATCGCCTCATCGAACTTCGATGCATCACACAAGACATTACCCTGCTCCGAGAGAGCATCTAACCCATCTTGGATTTTTTTGGGAAGCCTAGTCATTTTTACTTGCTTCCCTTCGACGCACGCTTCGCGAATTCGAGATACTTCTTATCCTCACCGGAAAACGGTCTGTTTCCAAATTGTTCATACAGCGGCACAAAAAATTCCGCGGATTTATCTAGATCTCCAGCTTCAAAATACACCGTTCCGCTAAGAAAGCCGATTGTCAGATCCGGACCGGTTCCAGAACCGTACGCCTTTTTCATTTCTGCCAGCCAGTGAACAGCCTTATCAAACTGTTTAGTATCGCGATAAAAAACGACGAATCCACGTGTCATCGACTGCGCGAGGTCGTATTGCTCTCTAGGCTCGGGCAAGATCTCCCACGCCTTTGTGAAATTTACCTCGGCTTCAGCGATGTCTCCCTTCTTCCAAGCTTCCCGACCCGCCGCACCGTAAGCGTATACGTCTTTAGTGAGTTCCTCTGGTAGCTTCATGGCCATATGCACCTTACTTCAATGGGGGTAGATAACGTTCGCCCAGTTTAGCACCAAGGGATCTGTTGACCCAGTATGGTTGCAAATCGTAATTCTTGGAGTCGAGCATCCATGCACGAACCTCTGGAGCTTTCGCCCCATACTCTCGCCCAACATTGTTCCACCAGGTAACCGCGTCCGTTTGGTGCGCCATATCAGCGTCTTTAAGCGGATACCAGTTGCCCTTGTACTCAAACTCTTTCTCTCCAGTGAACGGATCTTCGCGTAGCCTGCCTTCCTTTTCGAGCCGCGCCTGCACTTCCTTGCCCGTCCGTGAATTCTTGCCTGGGGTACGCCCGAGGTACCGTTCGCGCAGTGACTTACGTCGCCTGAGTACTTTTGCTCCATCCCCGACTGCATCTCCGGCACCGGCACCTTCAGTTGCACCAGTCGCCTTGCCGACCGCCGTGGGTGCGTCGGCAGCCTTTGCGCCTTCAGCAACAGCGCCTTCAGTCTTAAGCACCTTCCCAGCGGCCGAAGCGGTCTTAGTCAGTTCAGCTCCTTCAGCAGCACCAACCTTACCCAGGGCCGCCATACCTCTGACTCCGCCCTTGGCCAGCCCGGCTCCTCCAGCAAGAAGTGACGCCGCCGTCGCAATCTTGTCGCCGCCGGCCTGGGCCGCATTGCTCATCTGGAACTTGGGTAGCTCGATAGAGCCGGCACTCGCCTTGACTTCCTGCGCCCCCTGCATCAGCGCCTCAGCAGACTGCGTTTGCCCAAACACACTTTGCATAGCCGCAGCCTGCTCCATTTGCCCTGCGGTTTGGAGCGTACTGCCTTTGATCAGCAACTCGCCAATATCGGACGGTATATTGGCAATCCCTTTGACAGCGCCCTTCGTCGCCTCCCATGGATGATCTGCGGCCTCACTCAGCTCGTGCTTCGTATTGCCCCACCATTTGGAGAACCAACCCTCCTCTTCTGGTGTTTCCGCTTTCACCGGCGGATTGGCTGAAGACGCAGGGGCGCTCGACATCGACGCCTGACCGTACAATCTGCCGACAGTATTGCCCTTGTCACCCACAGTACGCTCCCCGACTTATTTTTTGCTCATCTGTTCTCGAACCTTCGCCGGCGGGTCGGGCGGAAACTTCGCTCCCTTCGCAATCATCAGCGCGCGCAGACGCTCGAATTTTTCCAAGCGCTCCTTGCCCTCGGGCGACAACCCTGGTGCGGGAGGCGTCTGTGCCGTTCTGACCGGTTGCCCATCCTTATCCAACGAGATGTCGGTGACCGTGGCCTGCTTGGCCTCCGGTTGCAGTGCGTCGATGTCTTTCTGCACGGAGTAGGCCACGCTCACGCCGTTCGTCGTATGGGCGTTGACATCGGCACCATGCTCAACGAGAAAAATCGCAATGTCCGGCTTGGCGACGTCGAGCGCGGAATCCAGTGCGGTCCCGCCAATGCTGTCGCGATGATTGATGTTTGCGTGATGTTCGACTAGCAGCTTTACTCGCTCCATCGCGCCGTTGCCTTCCATCGCCCGCTGTAACAGACTCGTGCCATCGCTATCGACCGTATCCGGCGACAAGCCCCCGTCGAGCATGGCCTTCAGGTAGCGAGTGTCTTCATTGGTGATCGCGAAGTACATCGCGCTGCCCAGCCCCTCCACAATTTGAGCGTCCGGCTTTGAGCCATGCGCGATCAGTTCGCTGATCGCGGGGAAATTCTTGGTCGAGATGGCAAACCAAAGCAACGTCATCTCTTGTCGCCCGGGCTTGTTCACGTCGATCCCGGACAACGCCGATTTCAGTTGAGCAACGTCGCCATCGCTGATCGCCTTGGCAGCAGACAGATAGCTGCCGTCAAAATACTTGCTGGGTGAGTTCGCGCTCATATTGCATCCACTTACGATGATTGTTAGTGCAGAGACAGCGGCTAGAGCCATCCACCGCCACCGCGCCGTGTACCTCACGCTTCGGGCCGGCGAAGTTGTCGTATGGGTCCTCAAGGATGCGTCTCCTGAACGATCGTCGCCTGATCGGCTGTTTTTTGTGCTTCGATGCCATCGATGACCTGATTCATGCCATGGCGTGCGACTGCACCACCCGTTCCCGGAAGGATGTGCGGCGTGCCTACAGCTGTAGGCATCATGCCGTGACTGCCTTCCTGAACCTTCGTCAGGATCTCCCCTTCCACGCGGTACGCCTGAATATCGGATGCCACCGGTGTCCCGCCATAGCGCGCTACCGTCGCCGGATTGAGGCCCGCTGCGTTGAACGTGGTCGCAGCCAAGCCACTTGCGCGCGATGCGGCAGAGCCCATGCCGCCACCGAGCGAATGCCCCACAATATCCACATCGGTTCCACTCTTCTCAAGCGCTCGCCCGATCTTGACTGCTCGATCGTAATAGGCCGAGTTCTTATTGGCCCCTTGAGCGATGTTATTGGCCCAATCGGACCACTTGTACTTGTCTGTTCCCTGAAAAACCACCTGCGTCTTGAAATCGTTTCCGAAAACTGCAGGATCGGGCTCGTAGACCTGCGCACGAAAGTTTGTCCCCGGTATCGAAAAATCGTTGGGCTTCAACTTGAACTGAGCCAGTTTCGCAGGGTCGCCGCTGACGTTCGTCCATCCCTCTGGCGCCGCCTGCCCCGGGTGGTAAACGTTCTCAGCCAAACGCGCCTTTTCGACGGCCGTATTGTTTTGCTCAAAGCGATTTGCCGCCGCTTCGAGTTTGCTCCGCTCCGGTCCCGGCGGCATCGAAGCAGCTTTCTCCCGTGCCTCGGCAATCTGGGCCTTCCGACCACGCCAACGGGCAGCCTTTGCTTCCTTCCCGACGTAATTGCCGTTCATCCAGAACTGATCGCTGTGACGCACGACCATCTTGCTCTCGACCCGGACGGTCTTGCTATGGTCGATAGGCCAGCACTTGGCGCCAACGGTGCCGCTTTCGACTCCATGTGCCACACCGGCCTGATCGCCGATCGTATCCGGCGCGAAACTCGAATCGAACCGCACGATCGGATTCCCGTTCGCAAAGACCGTCTTCGACGTCATCTGACTGTCGCCGAGGCTCGCCGTGACAGGATAAGGTACGGGCGGCGTGCTACTCCCCATGGGGGTTTTGCATACGTCCGGCATCATCGACACGATGGTCCACTGGCCATCCTTGCGAGCCATTACGTTGTCTGCCACGCGTCCTCCGGTTCGCTGGTTGTTTTCGGGACAGCCATTCGCAGCAGAGGCGCATGCCGATCGAGTTCGAAACGTGCCTCGCACACGCGCACCGCCGGCTGCAACGGAAAAACCGCCCGCCATGTAGCCGATACGCGCATTTCCTCGGTATCGATCAAAAGTGTGTCGAGCTTCATCTCGAGTGGCACGATTTCCCCGCTCTTGAAGCGAAGCGCCACAAGGGCGCGATGCCCCGGAAGTCTCGCGCGCAAAAAGCCTGCACGCGTGTGCTCCGGCGGCGCGAGATTGGCAAGCTCGAAGGCGAGCCCCGGCGCAGGCCATTCGATCTGCTGGTCTGCCGGCGCACCATTCCAATAGTGGAAGTCATGATCCACCGGATGGTACGGCCATCTTGTCTTATGCCAGGTCTCGTCGTAAGTCCCGGCAAACTGCAAACGCGGTGTCCAGGCGCGACCGACAACACCCAATCCGACCGGCGTCGTCGCGTAGCTGGCTACGACCTCTTTCATCTGCCTGGCATCCAGCCCAGAAGCGGCGTGCTCGGCAACGTCGAGACTGGTTATCGGAATGTCCCATGCTTCTATCTGCGGCGCCGCAATTTCGGCAATCTTCGGTAACGGTCCTGGAATCGATGATGCACACAACGAGGCGACGACCGACTTATGGGTCGCCCGATCGAGGAAGCGCTTCTCGACCCAACCGCGGCCCAGCGGGTTGGTGAAGCAGACTTCGTTCAGTTCAAGATCCGCGCTCGTCCCCTTTGCGCTCTGCGCAAGGGCGACGCGGCTCGTGCCGCCGTATGCCTGCTCCCAGCGCACCGGAACAGCTCGTGTCGGTTCAGGCTCACCGAGCTTCCACCCGCGCCAGCCCTTCGTAAATGAGCGCGGTCCCGTGACGCGCAGTCCTTTGTCGATGACCATCGTCCCGGCGTCGAATACGCGTACGCGAGCGGGCCACGATGCCGCAGGCGTGCCATGCGGGGCGTGTGCTGTCGCTCGAACCAGGACATCACACTTCGGTTTGAACGGCGCGAGATCGCTTTCCCATTTCACGCTGCTCTTACCCGTTTCGCCTTCGTATTCGTCTGACATCGCCAACGGGACGGCGTTGTCACCGCTCAGCAACACGCAACGATGTGTATCGCCATCGGGGTCGAACGATTGCGCCGGCTCAAGCCGATACGCCGCCTTGAGCGCCACCACGTGGATTTCGTTGCCCGGCACGTCGACGGCATTGAACGCAATCGCATGCAAGGGCGTGAGGTTACGGAACTCCATCGTCGTAGCACTTAGTTCAGATCGACGGTCTTGCCGTCGACCTTCACCGCGTCGGAACCGAGAATGTCGATGCTCGTCCCGCTAATCGTGATGTGTCCGCTGCTTTCGAGAACGATCGACGCTTTACCGGTTCGCAACTCAATACGATCGCCCGCAGTAACCGTATAGGTCTTGCCCACCATCGTGGTTTTCGACAGCCCCACTTCCTCGGCGCTGGCAAGCCCGGCCGCCGTGTTGATCGCGCCCGCTACCGTCACCGTATACGCGCCGCCAATGGTCAGGGCTTTCGCCAGCCCCACCGTCTCCGTCGACGTCAGTGCAATCAGGAGATTCTCCATCCCCTCGATCGTCTCGTTCCGGTTGCCGCCGACCGTCAGCGTCTCGTTGTTGCCAACGGTCTCGGTGCGATCCACCCCAACGTGAATCGTCTCGTTGTTGTCGACCGTCTCGGTTCGGTCATGACCAACATGCACCGTCTCATCGTGATCGATGTTCTTGGTGCGATCGTTGCCAACCCAATGCGACTCATCGTGCTCGACCTCGATGCGCTGATCCTTCTCGGCGTGAAGCCAGACCTCTTCCTCACCCTTCTTGTCCTCGAAGCGGATCGCATTGGCCGTGTTGACGTTACCGGTCTTGGTCGAACGCGTCAGAATCCCGCTCTGTGTCGCGTTGGCTGGCAACGCCCACGGCGGCATGTTCTGCGAGTTGTAAACGCGCGACGTCACGAGGGGACGGTCCGGATTTCCATCAAGGAAACTCACGACCACCTCATCCCCGATTCGCGGGATCTGAATCATCCCGAAACCGCTACCCGCCCACGGCTGGCTCACGCGCACCCAGCAGGAACTCCCTTGGTCGCGTTTGCCGAGACGATCCCAGTGGAACTGCACCTTCACCCGGCCGAGACTATCCGTATAAATCTCCTCGCCTTTCGGACCTACGACGATCGCCGTCTGCGGCCCGACGATCGTCGGACGCTCGCCCTCGAATGCCGGACGGTACGGAATTTTCTTGCGAATGCAGGTGAAGCTGCATGAATACGCAGAAGTCCCCTCGCCAGGCTCGTAGTTGTTCGTGCCTGTGTGCGACACAGTCAGCAACAGGAATTGCCGGTCTTCCTGTTTGGTACTGGCGTGATCGTAGTGGTCGTCCAGCTCGAAGTATCGGCACGGCATCATCCGCCGACCCGTCGTCACCCCGACGAACGTTTTGCTGTGTGCAGCCAGCGCTTCCGTCCGGAAGCGCGCGAGCTCTTCGCCCCGATCACTGTCAGCGAAACCATGCTCGCCGAGGTAGTCGTAGATCTCGTAGGACGGTACGTCGCCTTGATTGACTTCCGTGCCGCCCGACACGAATCGCCGGGCATGAGGAATTTTGTAGTCGAACGTTTTCAGTCCGACCGTGTCCGGTGCAAGCTGACGCTGTGCTTGAAATGACGTGATGACGGCGAGATTGTCCATCGCCTCGCCCTGATTGTATTGCAGCGATGGACTGCGCCCGTCGATCGGCTTCGCGGTCACCGAGTTATCGGCGATGATCAGCTTGTGCCCATCCTTCGCATGCTCGAAGTAATAGAACAAGCCATCCTCTCGCATCAGCCGTTCGACGAAAGCAAGATCCGTCTCACGGTACTGCGTGCAATAGCTGCGATTCTGCGTTCCTTTCGAGAGCCGGAATTCGAACGACGCGAGCTTGCCGTACTCCCGAAACACGCGCGCGAGAATCGCCTCTGTGTTCTCTTCCTGAAAGATCCGAATGTCCTGTCGGCGAGAGAGCATCCAGAGCCACGGCAGGATCGTTGCGCTATACATCGCAAAACCACCATCGGTGTCGAGATGCGAAAACGCCGCGACGTATCCGTGGAAGTAACGCTCTTCCGAGCTGGCGAGCGCATCGGTCAACTGCAACGTGATTGTCACAGGTTGGCCGATCAACTTCTTCAGCTCGATATTCTTGTCTTGCGACGCGAGCCGGACATGCATCTCGAAATTCTGAGATAACCCCTCGGTACAATGGAAATCGACGAGCACGAGATCCGATCGACCTTTCAATGGCGTTTCAATCGTAAACAGGCGATTGCTCTGGAGCTGGAAGAAGCTCGCAATTTCGGACATTTGCATATATAGCCTCGGAATCTCTCAGCGGAGGGGCAATTTTTTGTCGGCGCGGCCATTTTAATATGCCTGCGCGCCATTTTGACTAGATGTCGGCTCCGGAAAACGGGGACCGATTATCGCGGATTATTGAATATTGCAGCGAATGGACCATCTGCTGTCACATTACGAACGTGAAGTCGGACTGCTTGCACGCAGTCTGGCGGACTTTGCTCGACGCTTTCCGAAGATTGCAGCACGCCTGGGCATGTCTGGTGGCCACGTCGAAGACCTGCACGTCGACCGAATGGTACAGACGTTCGCGCTGCTAGCGGCTCGTGTCGATGCGAAGCTTGATGACGATTACCCGCAATTCACCGAGGCACTTCTCGAAATTGCCTATCCGCACTATCTGCGCACGGTCCCGTCATGCGCGGTTGCCTCGTTCGACCCATCGGTTCTGTTCGGTCAGCTTACCGAACCGCTGACGATAGCGCGCGGCACGATGCTGGACGCCAATGCCGCACCGTGCCGCTTCCGTACACTCTACGACGTCACGTTATCGCCGTTGCGTATCTACTCGGCACGCTATTCATCAGCGACGCTCGCGCCAGCAGCGGCGCGCATCCCGGCAGAAGTGACGGGGATCATTTCGATTACCTTTACAAGCGAATCCGCGTCGCAAGCATTCGATGACGCCATTCCGTCCACCCCAGTGCGGGTACATCTGTCCGGAGAGCGGCCGCTCGTCGCTGCGCTTTCCGATACGCTGTTGCTTCGTGCATCGGCCGCCTACGTGGAGGTGGACGAAAGCGGACGCTGGACCCGCTTGTCGAAAGTCCCCATTGAGGCGGCCGGCTTTGCCGATGGCGAGCGATTGTTGCCGAAGCAAGACGATACAAGCGCACAATCGTTCAGGCATCTGATCGAGTATTTTGCCTTCCCCGAGAAGTTTGATTTCGTCGACATCGACCTGGGTCGAATGCGTCGCGCCGCGCGCGCCGAAGCAGCTCGACGACTGACGCTTCACGTCGCCGTGCAAGGCACCGCCCATGATTCCGGCACCGCTCAGATCCTGGCAACGCTGAACACCAGCACGTTCCGATTGTTTTGCACACCGGTCGTCAACCTGTTCGAACGCGCGGCAACGCCTATCCAGCTAACCAGTCACGATGCCACCTATCCGATCACGCCGACCCCGTTGGCAACCGGCATTCCGCTGAGCGTCTACTCGGTTGAGGCCGTGTATCTGGGCGAGCGTACGAAGTCGGGCGAAGACAAGGCCGCCATCGCTTCACATGCGGCACCGCGCACGCAGGTGTGGCCGTATCGTGCATTCAGTCACGCGCGGCCCATGGATTCGTCCGCCATCTATTGGCTGGCCTACCGAGATCCGGAGACCATGCCGGACGGCGCGCTGGCGGAATCGCAACTGGCGTTGGTCGACTTAAAGGGTCAAACCGCTCATCCGCGACACCCTCAGGTCGATGTCGATGTCCTGGCAACCAACGGAGCAATGCCGTCCCGGTTGCCGATCGGGGCCCCCGATAGCGATCTTCTGTACGAGGGTTCGGCATTGGCGTGCCCGATCATGCTGCTCTCCCGCCCCACCTTGCCGGCTGCCTTGCCGCGGGGCGGCGCACTTTGGCGCGTCCTGTCGGCACTGGCGCCGCATCCGCTCGACCTGACGCGGACCGGACTACCCGCGCTGAAGGAGTTTCTCCGTTTCCATGCTCCGCGTTCCAGCGTGGTTGCCCAACGCTGCATCGACGCGATCGCATCTCTCGACTGCAAACCAGCGATCAGGTGGATGTCTCTCGACGATCACTTCCCGTCATTTGTTCGCGGTGTGGAGATCCTGCTTTCTGTCTCCGAGGCGGCGACACGAGATGTCAGCCTGCATCGGTTCTCGGCTGTCATGGACCGATTCTTCGGCCCGTACGCTCAGTCAAACAGCTACGTTCAACTCGTCGTGTTGTCGGCCGAGAGCGACAAGGAGCTTTTGCGATGCGCTCCACGCCCTGGGACACAACCGCTGGTATAGGTCAGTGGAGATAGCCAGCCAGAATCCCCCCACCCACACCAGCTTGAAAGCCAGCCGTTCGACCGTGCATATATAGCAGCGCCGGAGCATTCGCAACGGCGTCCGCCAAAATCATCGACATGGCCGGGCTTGTCAAGCCCAACGCAAGCATTGCCGGATTGATGCCCAACAGCATCACAGTCGCTCCCTGTGCGACAACCACTCCACCGTAACCGTCGAGATAAACGGTTCCGCCTTGCAAATCCGACCGCGTAAGTTCACTGCCCTTGAATGCACTGGTCATGTAAACGGTCCCATGACTCGGGAAAGCATACGTCGAGCCAGCAGCACTTGCATCATGGCTACCGAAGTTCGGCAATTTCAATTCTGGGATTGTGAACCTCGGCAATTTGATTTTCGGAATCCTGGCGCCCCAGCCGTAACCAATACCCACACCACCGTAGTAGAAGCTTTGCGAATGTTTCTGTGGATCAGTGAGAATGATATTCCCCCCCGTCGCAACTACGATGTCAACGCTCACCCCACCGCCCGCGCCAGTGTCATATTTCCACTTGCTCTTTCGAAGATACGACATACGCCCTCTCTCTTCTGCTTCTCGTTATGTTCGTGACGGCAGATTCATAATCCCGCACACGATTGCAACTGCACCCATGAAGGCAAAAACAATCGTCGAATCCCAGATCGCGGCGAAGACATTCATCGTTGCGCTGCCATCAGGATCGTCGGCCTGGTACCGCACCTCGACTCGCTGACCGAGCTCCACTTTCGTGACAATCCCGCCTTGCGGATACGAAATCTGCTGTCCTGTCTTGGTGGTGAATTGAATCTCGGGATGGTATCCGCCAGCATTGAGCTTAACGACGAGGCCCGGTACCACAATCGATGTTCGAAGAAATTCTCTAGTCGACTGTGCGCTGATTGCAGCAGCGACAAGAAGGCCCACCCCAATCACAATGGCACTGATGCCCTTAAACATGACGCCCTCGTTTACATTCCCTACAATTATTCGGGTGCTCCATGCTGATCGTATCAGCCTGCCAAATTCTAAAACATCCTCACCTGGACGCCAGACTGTCCGGCTGGTGCGCTATCAGGCCTTCGGCAAGTGGCGCGCTTGCGAATGGTCTCCGAGATCGAGGATGGGTTGTGTTCATTTCGGGAGCCGTAAGTTGGTTTGGAATTGGGCAAGCAGCGCTCCACTACAAATCGTGGCAAGTGGCGCCCTTCGCCTGCCTAGCCGGTATCGGCCTTGCGATGTGCATAGCCGTATTTAGGCCAGACCCAAGACGGGACACTGTGTTTTATGGCATCCGACGTGACGCCCGGAAATCGTTCTGGCAGCGAAAGCGCAATGACATCCTCGCTAAATTGATAGCGGCCGTCATGGGCGCAGTACAGGGCGTTGGAGGAACACTGCCAACCCAAGCGCTCAACAGATGATGACGCGGCCTCCGGCAAAGTATCGGGCGGTCATCGGGTGGAATTCATTCACACTCCGTTCACACCGAACGGCGAAGGGAGCCAACTTGACAGCAGTCGCTCGCGTGACTAAGTGACTGAATAAGCGAAGAATCCTGGCCCGCCCTACACGATTCGAACGTGTGACCTACGGCTTAGAAGGCCGTTGCTCTATCCAACTGAGCTAAGGGCGGTCAAAGAGAAAAGACACGGTCTGACACGGGCCGCATTCGGCATCGGGTTTGAGTCACGAAGCAGCAGCGACGCCGCCCCAAACAACTCGAAACCCCGAAACAAAACGGGCCCGGCACGAAGCCGAGCCCGAAATTATACCCGATCATCGCGCCAGATCACGGAGACCGGCGCTCGCAGCATCAAACCGGCTGCGGATGCAGCATGAACCAGCCGAGGCAGAACACGCCGGCGATCACGCAATACACGCCGAACGACGCGAGCCGGCCGCGCCCTTCGAAATAGCGCATCAGGAATCGCACGCTCAGGTACGCGGCGATCGCCGTCAGCACGCCGCCGAGCAGCGCATCGGCGAGCTGGTCGCGCGCATGGAACAGCTTCGGCAATTCGAGCACGCCCGCGGCAAAGATGATCGGCGTGCCGAGCAGGAACGAGAATTCCGCCGCCTTCTCCGCCGTCAGCCCGGCCGCGTTGCCGGCGATCATCGTCAGCCCGCTGCGCGAGAAGCCCGGAATCAGCGCGCCGATCTGCGCGAGGCCCACGAAGAACGCCTGCTTGAACGTCATCTTCTCGGGCGGTTGATGGGCGCGGCTGCGCTGGATGCGATCGCCGAGCCACAGCAACACGCCGTTGACGATCAACGCAATCGCGACGATCCGCAGATCATGAAACACGCGCTCGATGCGCTTTTCCAGCAGCAGGCCGACGATGCCGGTCGGGATCGTACCGATGATCAGCGCCCACATCAGGTGCCCGTCGTCGTTCTTGCGGCCGCCGAGCTGCGCGAAGAAACCGCCGATCAGTGCGATCCAGCGCGCGCGGAAGTACCACAGCAGCGCCAGCGCGGTGCCGAGGTGGAGCGCGACGAGGAAGGGCAGCAGTTGCGGCGCATGCTTGTCGATGTGCATGCCGAACAGCGCCGGCACGAGCAGCGTATGGCCGAGGCTGCTGACGGGGAAGAGTTCGGTGACGCCCTGCAGGACGCTCAGGAATACCAGAAACCAGAGGCTCACGCGTCGGTCCTTTTAGTAAAGATTAAGCGGGAAGGAAGGCGGACGACGCGATGCGCGTCCTGAAAAACGCGCCCCGATTATGCCGAGCCAGGATTACTGCGCCAAGGCATTTGGCAGGATATTGCGGCAATGCACACAAACACTTGCAATTTGTAAGCGCGCAGAAAGCAAAAAGCCCGCCATTTGCATGGCGGGCTTGTCCACTTCGGCAGGAATTGCCGTCAGCGGCCGAGCTGATAGAAAAATAATACCGTGCTGCCGGTAAACATGCCGAACAGTGCGATACCCATTGCCATTGCCAGATCCATGGCCCCCTCCACGAAGTGTCATGACCCGGCAACATCACCGGTTTAGAGGCATTATCCAGACCGTCGACAGTGTTAAAAACTCGCAATTTCCCGAGAAGGGTTTTCCCCGAGCGGTCGCGGCCCGATAATGGAACGCACGTTGCTCCCCTCACCCGCCCAACCCGATTCGCCATGCCGATCTTCCAGCAACACGACATTCACGAACTTCACGCCGGCCCGTCGCTCGTCCGGGTCGCCCCGCAATTCGGTGGCCGCCTGCTGTCCTGGCACGTCGATGGCGAACCGGTGATCTTCTGGCCGGAAACCGCCGACTGGAGCAACCTCGCCCGCGTGCGCGGCGGCAATCCGCTGCTGTTCCCGTTCCTCGGCCGCCACCGCGTCGACGGCGAACTCGGCCGCTGGCGCGACGCCGCCGGCGTGGTTCGCGACCTGCCGATGCACGGTTTCGCGCGCGATCTGCCGTTCGACGCGCAGCCGTCGGCCGACGGCGCCGCGTTGTCGATGACGCTCGACGCGAACGACACGCTGCGCGCGAGCTATCCGTTCGATTTCCGGTTCGAAACGACCTACCGCCTGGCGGACGCCCATACGCTGGAAGTCGCGCTGACGACGACCAATCGCGGCGACACGCCGCTGCCCTACTACGCCGGCCACCATTTCTATTTCGCGCTGCCGCACGGCGAGCGGGCCGACACCCGCCTCGAGTTGCCACCGACCCGCCGTTGCCACCAGCGCGCGGACGGCTCGATCAGCCCGCTCGAACCGGGCGAGGTCCGTTACCGCCTCGACGATCCGGAGATCCTCGACCGCTTCCACTGCCTCGACGGCGAGCCGTCCGCACCGGTGCGCATCGTGATGCCGGGCCGCCACCGCACGATCGAG
Organism: Burkholderia cenocepacia; assembly: GCF_900446215.1. Classification (GTDB taxonomy): domain Bacteria; phylum Pseudomonadota; class Gammaproteobacteria; order Burkholderiales; family Burkholderiaceae; genus Burkholderia; species Burkholderia cenocepacia. Next base: position 449,698 of record NZ_UAQZ01000014.1, read on the forward strand.
ATCGCACTCGACGTGCCGGGCTCGATCCCGTGGTACGCGGTCACGACGTGGACCGAAAAGCCGGATTCGGACTTCTATTGCGTCGAGCCGTGGCTCGGCCTGCCCGATGCGATCCACAACGGCCGCGGCCTGCGCATGCTCGCGCCGGGCGCGACTGAAACGGCCACGCTGCGGATCCGTGTCGCCCCGCTCGCCGGCTGATTCGACACGCACCGAACCGGGGCACGGCGGCCCCGGTAGCGACCGAAACTGCGGTGCGCGGGTCGAACCCGTTAAAATCGGACGTTTTGTGTTGCCTGCCGCGTCACGCGCGGCAGGGTTTTGCGAGGTTCAATGTTCGGAACAACAACGAAGCGACTCTTCGCAGCCGCCTGCGCCGCCCTGCTCGTCGCGTGCGGCTCCGCGCCCGTCGGCCCCGGGTTCTATCGCGTCGAGCGTGGCGACACGCTCTACAAGATCGCGCGCGACAACCGCACGTCGGTACAGAGCATCGTGCGCTGGAACCAGATGACGAACCCCGATGCGATCGAAGTCGGCCAGGTGCTGCGCGTCGCGCCGCCGCCCGGCACGACCACCGCATCGACCACCGGCACCGGCAGCGCGGGCCGCGCACGCCCGGCCCCTTCCGCGCCGGTCGAATCGGCCGTGAAGCCGGCCACGAGCATTGCGCTGATCTGGCCGGCGGCCGGCAACGTGGTACGCACGTTCGACGGCTCGAAATCGAAGGGCATCGACATCGCGAATTCGCCGGGCACGCCGGTCGTCGCGGCCGCGCCGGGTGTCGTCGTCTATGCCGGTAACGGGCTGCGCGGCTACGGCAATCTGATCATCCTGAAGCACAACGCCGATTACCTGACGGCCTACGCGCACAACCGCGCGCTGCTGGTGAAGGAAGGCCAATCGGTCACGCAAGGGCAATCGATCGCCGAGATGGGCAACAGCGACAGCGATCGTGTCGCGCTGCATTTCGAGCTGCGCTATGGCGGCCGCTCGATCGATCCGTCACGCTACCTGCCGGCGCGTTGAGCGCACGACAGACGGCGCGCGATGCCGGCACGCATCGCGTGCCGTCGCGGCGAAAACGGAAAAAAGTCGCGTCAGCGCTTGCGCAGACGTCCGGTGACACGGCCGGACAACGGATCGACATGACGAGCAAACGCCACCAGCACACCGATTCCGATCAGGCTGAACCCCGCAGCTATCAGAAGCAAATCCATGGTCACACCACTGTTTTGTCTTGATCTTATGCGTCATTGTGAAATCGTGCACTGAGGCTCGCCTACTGGACGAGTCCGAACATTCCCTATCAGCAAACACCATTGTGGATTCGTCTGCGTGAAATCCTGATGTAAGCCGCTCACCGGACGCCCCGCTCGACATCAGGAGACCACGCGATGCTGCCCGCCGCCGACCGCTACGATCACCTCCTCGCCCGCTTCCGGTGGGACCTTCCGGCGCGCTACAACATCGGCGTGGACGTGTGCGACAAATGGGCCGACGGCAGCGGACGCCTCGCGCTGATCCACGAAACGGCGCAAGGCGACGTTTCGCGCCTCACGTTCGACGACCTGAGGAATGCTTCTAACCGGCTCGCGAACAGCTTCGCGCGTGCCGGCCTGCGGCGCGGCGACCGGATCGGCATCTTTCTCGCGCAAGGGCCCGAAACGGCCATCGCGCACCTCGCCGCGTACAAATTCGGCGCGATCGCGGTACCGCTCTTCACGCTGTTCGGCGTCGACGCGCTCGAGTACCGGCTCGCGAACAGCGAGGCGGCCGCGCTCGTCACCGACGCGGCCGGCTACGCGAAAATCGCGCCGCTGCGCGCGCAACTGCCGGCGCTGCATACCGCCTACTGCATCGGCGGCGATGCGCCCGACGTGCCCGGCGTGTTGCGCTACGACGCGGCGCTCGCCGCCGAAGCGCCGGATTTCGTGCCGGTGGATACGGCCGCCGACGATCCGGCCGTGATCATCTACACGTCCGGCACGACCGGCAAGCCGAAGGGCGCGCTGCATGCGCATCGCGTGCTGCTCGGCCACCTGCCCGGCGTCGAGATGTCGCAGCAGTGCTTCCCGCGCGACGCGCGCCTGTTCTGGACGCCCGCCGACTGGGCATGGATCGGCGGGCTGCTCGACGTGCTGCTGCCGTCATGGCATCACGGCGTGCCGGTGCTCGCGCGCCGCTTCGAGAAATTCGACGGCGACGCGGCATTCGCGCTGATGGCGCGGCACGGCGTCACCCACGCGTTCCTGCCGCCCACCGCGCTGAAGCTGATGCGCGCGGTCACGGCGCCACGCGAACGTTACGCGCTGTCGCTGAAATCGGTCGCGAGCGGCGGCGAATCGCTGGGCACCGAACTGACGGCGTGGGGCCGCGACGCGCTCGGCGTGACGATCAACGAGTTCTACGGGCAAACCGAGTGCAACATGGTGCTGTCGTCATGCGCGGCGCTGTTCGATGCGCAGCCCGGCGCGATCGGCAAGGCGGTGCCCGGTCATGCGGTCGCGATCGTCGATGCGGACGGCACGCCGCTGCCGCCCGGCGTCGAAGGCCGCATCGCGGTACGCCGCCCCGACCCGGTGATGTTTCTCGAATACTGGCGCAACCCCGACGCGACGCGCGACAAGTTCGCGGGCGACTACCTGCTCACCGGCGATACGGGCACGATCGACGCCGACGGCTTCGTGCGCTTCGTCGGCCGCGACGACGACGTGATCACAAGCGCCGGTTACCGGATCGGCCCCGGCCCGATCGAGGACTGCCTGCTCACGCATCCGGCGGTGCGGATGGCGGCCGTCGTCGGCGTGCCCGACGCGACGCGTACCGAGATCGTCAAGGCATTCGTCGTGCTGAACCCCGGCCACGTCGGCGACGCAGCGCTCGTCAGCACACTGCAGGCCCACGTGCGCACGCGGCTCGCCGCGCACGAGTATCCGCGCGCGATCGCGTTCGTCGACAGCCTGCCGATGACCGCGACCGGCAAGATCGTGCGGCGCGCGCTGCGCGACGCGTGAGCGCACTGTCCCCGCTCGGCCCGCCCGGCCGGATGGTTTATAGTGGCGCCACGCAGTCTTTCCAAGAAACCGATGTCCTCTGATCAACACGCCGCCGCGGGCGCGTCGCACAGCCCGCTCTACGCCAAACTCCTCGGCGAAACCGCCAAGATCGACTGGTGCGATCTCGAGCGCTTCTTCGCGCAGGGCAAGCTGCTGTCCGTTGCGCGCGACCTCGATCTCGTCAGCGTCGCGGAAGCGGTCGCCAGCGACGACACCGAACAGGTCACGCGCTGGCTGTCGTCCGGCCTCGTCGCGCGCATGCCGGCCGAGACCGCCGCCGACTACGCGGCGCGCAATCCGGAGCTGTGGGCGGTCGTCGTCTCGCCGTGGGTGTGCGTGCAGGAACGCGCCTGACGCGTCCACCATGTCCGAATCCGCCTTACCGCACGGGGCCGGCAGCGCGTCGGCCGCCGTCACGCATCGGCGCGTTCTCGCGCTCGCGTTCCCGATCGTCCTCGCGAACCTGACGCAACCGATCCTCGGCGCCGTCGACACGGCCGTCGCCGGCCACCTCGACGGCGCGCAATATCTCGGCGGCGTCGCGCTCGGCGGGCTGTTCTTCAATTTCGTGTTCTGGGGCTTCGGCTTCCTGCGGATGGGGACGACCGGCCTCGTCGCGCAGGCGCATGGCGCCGGCGACGCCGCCGGGATCCGCCTGAACCTGCTGCGCGCGCTGATCGTCGCGTTCGCGCTCGGCGCCGCGGTGCTTGCGCTGCAGGTGCCGCTGCTGTCGTTCGCGCTGTCAGCGCTCGGCGGCAGCGAGGCCGTCCGCGCGACGGCGCTCGGGTACAGCCACGCACGGATCTGGAGCGCCCCGTTCGCGCTCGCGAACTACGTGGTGCTCGGCTACCTGCTCGGCATGCAGCGCGTCCGGCTCGCGCTCGTCGCGCAGGTGTTCATCAATGCGGTGAACATCGGTGCCGTGCTGCTCTATGTGTATGGTTTCGGCTGGGGGATCGCCGGCATCGGCGCCGCGACCGCCACCGCGGACGCGTGCGGCTTCGCGCTCGGTGCATGGATGCTGTGGCGGCTGCGGCCGCGCGGCCTTGCACCGCTCGCGGTACGCGCGCTTGCCGACCGTGCGGCGCTCAAGCGGCTGATCGCGCTCAATCGCGACATCTTCCTGCGCACGCTGTGCCTGCTCGGCGCCTTCGGATGGTTCGCGCATCTCGGCGCGCAACAAGGCGACGCGACGCTCGCCGCGAATGCGCTCTTGCTGAATTTCCAGACCTTCATGGCGTACGGCCTCGACGGCTTCGCGCATGCGGCCGAGGCGCTCGTCGGCGCGGCGGCCGGCGCGCGCGATCGCCGCGCATTCCGGCAAGCCGTGCGCGTCACGCTGTTCTGGTCGGCACTCGGCGCGCTGCTGTTCGCGCTCGTTTATTGGGCCGCAGGCGGCTGGATCGTCGCGCGCCTGACCGATCAGGCCGAGATCCGCGCCGTCGCACTGCGCTACCTGCCGTGGGCCGCGATCTCGCCGATCGTGTCGGTCTGGGGTTTCCTGCTCGACGGCGTGTTCATCGGCGCCACGCAGACGCAATCGCTGATGCGCGCGATGGTCGCGTCGTTGTCGATCTTCGTCGCGGCCACGCTCGCCGCCGTCGGCACGTTCGGCAATCACGGCCTGTGGTTCGCGCTGCTGCTGTTCATGGCGGCGCGCGGCGCGACGCTCGCGCGCTATCTGCCGGCGCTGTTGCGGCGGGTCGGCGCCGACCCGCAGGCCGCATCGGCAGCCCGCGCGTGACAGCGGGCCCGGCCGACCGTTACTGCGACTGCACGGGTTTCGGCGACGGCGCGTCGAGCATCGACGGCGGCGTCATGTCGGTCGGCACGCCGTGATAGTCGGCCGGATCTTCCGGCGGGTGGCCGCGGCGCGCTTGACGGGGATCGCTGCTGCAAGCGGCAAGGAGGGATGCGGCCAGCACGGCCAGCACGAAACGGGTCATCAGGTAGGGCTCCGGAAAACGGCGCGCCGAACGCACGCCGAGACCGCGCCGAGTCTAGCGGAAATCGGGTTTCGGGTTGCGCCGCGCATGTCCTACTATGTACGCATGGCGCTGTGCCGTTGAAAGGAGGCTGCCATGTCGTCTGAAGAAATTGCGGGCCTGATCGGCCTGTTCATCGGTCTGATGGTGCTCGTCGCGCTGTCGTACTTCGAGTCGCGCGAATACAAGCGCAGCCATGAAGGCGAAGGGATGATCCACCACTGGATGGCGGAACACCACCTGCTCGACTGGCGGCGCAAGCACTGAGCGCGTCGCTGCCGTCCGGCCCGTCCCCAGGGCCGGCGCGAACGTGCCGCTCGGCGGCACGGTGATCGCCGCATGTCGCCGAAATTATCGGGGCCCGATACACACACATCGACCGGATACACGAACGCCGCCGCGTGACGTCTGCCACGCGACGGCGTTCGCTTGCGCGCAGCGCGCCCTCAGAGGGCGCGATGCGATTCGGACCGCTCAGCCCAGGAAGTGGCGGGCGTAGCGCGCGTTGATGTCCGACAGGCGGAACAGCGTCAGGAAATCCGCGCAGTTGAAGTCGGGATCCCAGGCCGGTGCGCCGCAAATCTTCGCGCCAAGACGCAGATAACCCTTGATCAGCGGCGGCGGCGCGACGACGGTGCCCGTCTGCAGTTCGTCGACCGGCAGGGCCGTGTGCGGGAACGCGCGATACTCGGGCGCCGTCAGCGAGCCGGCCGACAGCGACTGGTACAGGTTCGCCGCGTAGTGGCCGCCGTCGGCCATCGACACGCTCGCGCAGCCGAGCATCGTCTCGTAGCCGTTCTGCATCATGTACGCGCCCAGCCCGCCCCACAGCGCCATGATGACGGCGCCGCTGCGATAGTCGCTGTGCACGCACGAGCGGCCGACCTCGACCATCTTGCCGCGCAGGTGCGTGAGGCGCGACAGGTCGAATTCGCCTTCGGCGTACAGGCGGCCGACCCGCGCCGCCTGGTGCGGCGGCAGCACGCGGTACGTGCCGACGACTTTCAGCGTGTCGAGATCGCGGACCAGCAGGTGGTCGCAATACGCGTCGAACGGATCGACGTCGAGACCGGACGGGCCGCTGACCTGCGCGCCCATCTCTTCGGCGAACACGCTGAAGCGCAGGCGCTGGGCTTCGCGCAATTCGTCTTCCGTGCGCGCCCATGCGGCGCGCAGGCGATACTCGGATGTGACGGTTTCACTGGCGCGCGGCAGGTGGCGCCGCGACGTGTCGAGGGGCAGCGAGGCAAAGGGGAGCGTAGGCGTCGGCAGTTCTCGCATTAGGCTTTCCTGATCGTAAGGAATAGGACGACATGCCCGCCAATGTAGTAATCGGCCGTGACCGTTATGTGGCACGACCGTGTCCTTTCAATGACGTGTCGCCGAATTGACTTTAGCAGAAAGCTTGCGAAACCGTATGATCAATCCCTTCAAACCTATTCAGACGGGGCTTTACACCAGTTCGGGCGTCAGTACCGCCCGCAGCACGGCCTGCCGGTTGCCGTCGCGCGTGCGGCTCGCCAGCCACACGATTCCGCCCTTCTTGACGCTCCAGCTGTCGTCGCCGCCGGCGACCAACTGCGCGGCGACGCTGCCGAGCGTCGGCTGGTGACCGACGATCACGACCGTCGGCGCGATGCCTTCCGGCCAGCCGGCCGCCGTCAGCACGTCGTCGACGCCGCCGCCCGGCGCGAGCGCGTCGACGGTCCGGTACTGGTCGGTCAGCGCCTCCACGGTCTGCACGGTGCGCGCCGCCGGGCTCGCGAGAATCACGGTATTCGTCTCGAGCCGCCCGCGCAGCCATTTGGCCATCGCCTGCGCGTCCTTGCGGCCGCGCACGGTCAACTGGCGCGCGAGATCGCTCGTTGCGTAATCTTCGGCTTCGGCGTGACGCCACAGGATCAGGTTCATCATGATGTTCTCCTTGCTTCGGCGAGCGCCCGCGCGCGCATGCGTACGGGCCGGCCGATCGTCCCGTGAATTGTCGCAAATCGCGGACCGCTCGCCGCCGCGGCATTTACCCGCATATCGTGATTGACCGAATCGGCCATTCGACGTTATTATCTTTGGCTCGTCGGAGCGTAGCGCAGCCTGGTAGCGCATCTGATTTGGGATCAGAGGGTCGAAGGTTCGAATCCTTTCGCTCCGACCAAAGGAATCAAGGGGTTACGGTTGAACACCGTAGCCCCTTTTCCGTTTACGGGCGCTTTTTACCGGCCCTGGAATCGCCTACCCATTTCCCGCAGCGCGCGGCGGCCCGGCCCGGGTACGGGCCCGCCACCACGTCGACGCGCCCGCGCATCCGCCGTCAAGCCCGCGCACGAAACTTGCTGGAACACGCGATAATACGTGTGAAACAACCCGGCAACCGCGCATGAAAAACAACGTTCTCAAGCCAGCCCTCTGCGCGTCGCTGCTCATGCTCGCGACCGCCGCCGCCGGCACCGCGTCGGCGAAAGCGCTCGACGACGCGCTCGACTGCCATTCGACCGGCCACAAGTTCGTCGCACCGTTGCTCGCCGCCGGCGACATCCAGTCGGAGCCGATGCACGTCGAATCGAACTCGGTCAATGCGTTCCGCACGAACCACCCGCTGACGGCCTACGGCTTCGGCGTCTATGTCGTGCTCGGCTACCAGGCGAACGACCCGATCTTCCGTCCGGGCGACGGCACGCCGATCGGCGACTGGGCCTACGGCGTCGTCGTACGCGGCACGAAGGGCTCGGTCGAGGAAGCCGTGCGCAAGGCCGGCAGCGACGCCACCGTCAAGCAGGCATTCCCGTTCCTGACCGCGATCGTCTGCTCGTCGGACTGAGCGGGCCGCCAGCACGAGCGTGCGGCCGCGCCGAACGGATGGCGCAGCATACCGCCCACCCGGCTCGTGGCATCCCGAAACACCTTCCGGGCCCGCTATCGCCCCGTCACGCGCCGGTATACACCACGCGATACGGGATACCGACCTTCTCCCACTCCGCCGCCTCCTGGCTGAGGCTGTAGTCGGTCAACGGGTTCTGCTCGACCCACGCGTTCGGCAGGCGCACCTCATAACCGCCCTTCTTCATCTGCGAGACGGAAATATCGGGGAGCCCCGCATCGGTCCGGCGCCGGCACAGCAGCGCCGCGAGCCGCAGGCAGAACAGCAGCGGCCACTCGACCTCGCGCGACTGCGACAGCTTGCCGAGCTTGCCCGCATGGCCGAGCACGAGCGCGGCGAGCCGGGCCTGGTCGGTGCGCGAAAAACCCGGCATGTCCGCATTGCTCGCGATATAGGCCGAATGCTTGTGATACGCGCTGTGCGAGATCGACAGGCCGATCTCGTGCAACGCAGCCGCCCAGCCGAGGAACATCCGCCCTTCCTCGCGCGCTTCCTCGTCGTCTTCCTCGAGCTCGTCGTAGAAACGCGCCGCGAGCGCCCCGATCCGCTCGGCCTGCGCGCGATCGACGCCGTAGCGGCGCGTGAAACCCTCGACGGTCACCGCACGCATGTCCTCGTGCTGCGTCCGGCCGAGCAGGTCGTACAGCACGCCGAGGCGCAGCGCGCCGTCGGTCGTGTCGACGTAGTCGACGCCGAGTTCCTCGAACACCGCCAGCATGATCGCCAGGCCACCCGCGAGCACCGGCACGCGGTCGGGCTTCAGCGCGATCAGCTTCAGCCGGTTGACGTTCTCCGACTTGATCAGCGCGCGCTTCAGCCGCTCGAGGCCGCCGCGCGAAATGCCGTGCGTGATGCCCGGATCGTTGAAGCCGTTCGCCTCGACGAGTTCCGCGAGCGCGCGCGCGGTGCCGGACGAGCCGATCGCCTGGTCCCAGCCGGCCTTCTTGTACTCGCTCGAAATAATCTGGATCTCGCGCTTGGCCGCGAGTTCGGCCTGCCGCATCGTGTACTCGTCGACGTTGCCGGCCGGGAAGAACGTGCGGCTATGGCTCACGCAGCCGATATAGAGGCTCTCCATCACGATCGGCGTGTAGTGCGAGCCGATGATGAATTCGGTCGAGCCGCCGCCGATGTCGACGACGAGCCGCTTGCCGGCGCTCGCCGGCACCGAGTGCGCGGCGCCCGCATAGATGAGGCGCGCCTCTTCGCGGCCCGCGATCACTTCGATCGGGAACCCGAGCGCCGCCTCGGCCTCGCCGAGAAATTCCGCGGCGTTCTTCGCGACACGCAGCGTGTTGGTCGCCACCGCGCGCACATGATCGGGATGAAAATCGCGCAGGCGCTCGCCGAACCGCTTGAGCGCCTCCCAGCCACGCTCCTGCGACGCGCGGTCGAGCATCTTGTCGCTCGACAGGCCCGCGGCCAGCCGGACCGGCTCGCGCAGCGCGTCGACCGGATAGATCTGGCTGCCCGCCGGCGTTTCCTCGACGCGCCCGACGATCAGCCGGAAGCTGTTCGAGCCGAGATCCACGGCAGCCAGCAAGTGGGGAGTTGTAACCATCAGAAGGGGGCTCCGTGCGCGTTCTTCCGCGGCAGCCGTTCCGGCAACCGAGGGCGATCAATCAAAGGCGACATTTTAAGCGTGGAACGCTTGCCGTTGCCACGCTTCACGGGCATGCACACTGCTCGATTCCATATAGCCGAAACATTTATGCGACGAAAGGGTTACGGCGTAGAATTTCCCGATATAAAACCATTATTGTCATCAGCACGTCATCGTACCGTGAGAGTTTCCGAGCGTCCTTTCGAATCATCGCCTGAATTACCCCCTACTCTGCCGATGTCCGTCCGTTACCCGCTTCTCAATCGTGAACTCGGCATCCTCGGTTTCAACGAGCGCGTGCTGGCCCAGGCGGCCGATCCGCAAGTCCCGTTGCTCGAGCGCCTGCGCTTCATCTGCATCACCAGCAGCAACCTCGACGAATTCTTCGAAGTCCGGATGGCCGGCCTGCAGGAGCAGATCCGCGACAACCCCGGCGCGCTGACGCCCGACGGCATGTCGTTACAGCACGCTTACGATCTCGTCGTCGAACGCGCGCAGCGGCTCGTCCATCGACAGTACACGATGCTGCACGAAACCGTGCTGCCCGCGCTCGAACAGGAAGGCATCTACTTCCACGCGAGCGACACGTGGAACGACGAGCAGCTCGAATGGGCGCGACACTACTTCCTCGACGAGCTGCTGCCCGTGCTGACGCCGATCGGCCTCGATCCGGCGCACCCGTTCCCGCGCGTGCTGAACAAGAGCCTGAACTTCGTCGTCGAGCTCGAAGGCCGCGACGCGTTCGGCCGCCAGGCCGTGATGGGCATCGTGCAGGCGCCGCGCGCGCTGCCGCGCGTGGTGCGCATGCCGCACGCGCTGTCGGGTTTCGAGCACGGCTTCGTGCTGCTGAGCTCGTTCATGCAGCGCTTCGTCGGCGAACTGTTCCCGCAACTCGTCGTGAAGAGCTGCAACCAGTTTCGCATCACGCGCAACAGCGAGCTGTTCGTCGACGAAGACGAAATCACCAACCTGCGTGTCGCGCTGCAGGGCGAGCTGCCCGCGCGCCACCTCGGCAACGCGGTACGCCTCGAAGTGTCGGCGGACACGCCGCTGCACATCGTGCGACGCCTGCTCGAGGAAAGCGAACTCGGCGACAAGGACTGCTATCGCGTGGCCGGGTCCGTGAACCTCGTGCGCCTGATGCAGATTCCAGATCTCGTCGATCGACCCGACCTGAAGTTCACGCCGTTCACCGCGTCGACTCCCGCGGCAATCGCCAACGCGCCGACGATGTTCGATGCGATCGACGCCGGCGACCTCCTGCTGCACCACCCGTACGAGAGCTTCCAGCCGGTGCTCGAGCTGCTGCAGCAGGCCGCGAAGGATCCGAGCGTCGTCGCGATCAAGCAGACGATCTACCGCACCGGCACCGACTCGCCGCTGATGGACGCGCTGATGGAAGCCGCGCGCAACGGCAAGGAAGTGACCGTCGTCGTCGAGCTGCTCGCGCGCTTCGACGAGGAAACCAACATCAACTGGGCGTCGCAGCTCGAAGCCGTCGGCGCGCATGTCGTGTACGGCGTGGTCGGCCACAAGTGCCACGCGAAGATGATGCTGATCGTGCGGCGCGTCGTGCAGGCCGGCAAGGCATCGCTGCGCCGCTACGTGCACCTCGGCACCGGCAACTACCATCCGCGCACCGCGCGCCTCTACACCGACTTCGGGCTGATGACGGCTGACCAGAAGATCTGCGAGGACGTTCATCACGTGTTCCAGCAACTGACCGGCATCGGCGGCGAACTGACGCTGCACGAGCTGTGGCAGTCGCCGTTCACGCTGCATCCGCGCATCATCGATTCGATTCGCGCGGAGATCGACAACGCGCAGGCCGGCAAGCGCGCGCGCATCGTCGCGAAAATGAACGCGCTGCTCGAGCCATCGGTGATCGCTGCGTTGTACGAAGCGTCGCAGGCCGGCGTCAAGGTCGACCTGATCGTGCGCGGCGTCTGCGCGCTGAAGCCCGGCGTGCCGGGGCTGTCGGAAAACATCACGGTGCGCTCGATCGTCGGCCGCTTCCTCGAACACCACCGGATCTACTATTTCCACGCAGGCGGCGCCGAGGACGTCTACCTGTCGAGTGCCGACTGGATGGACCGCAACCTGTTCCGCCGCGTCGAAGTCGCGTTCCCGATCCGCGATCGCAAGCTCAAGCGGCGCGTGATCGCCGAGGGGCTGTCGGTGTGCCTCGGCGACAACCAGTCGGCATGGCAGATGCACAGCGACGGCCACTATCGCCGGCGCCGCGCGGGCAAGACGATTCGCAACGCGCAACTCGGGCTGCTCGCGAAGTTCTGTTCGTGAGCCGTCGGTGCAATGCGGGCGACGTACCGCATCGCCATGAAAAAAGCAGCCCGCGGGCTGCTTTTTTAACGCCGGAACGCGACGCGATCATGCTTCGTAGGCGGCCGGCCGGATCGCGATGATGCGCGAGCCCGGGAACCGCGCGGTGAACGTACTGCCGCGCCCTTCCTCGCTCTGCACGTACAGATGCGCATCGTGCCGCTGCAGCACGTGCTTGACGATCGCGAGGCCGAGGCCCGTGCCGCCCGTGTCGCGCGAACGGCTGCGATCGACGCGGTAGAAGCGTTCGGTGAGCCGCGGCAGGTCGGCGGCCGGAATCCCGAAGCCGCTGTCCGTGACGGAAAACACGCCCTGCGCGCCCTCGCGCCGCCACGACACGACGATCTTGCCGCCGTCCGGCGTATAGCGGATCGCGTTCGTGACGAGATTCGCGAACGCGCTGAACAATTCCGTCTGCGCACCGGTGACACCGAGCGTCTCGTCGATCGAGAACGCGATGTCGTGATGCCCGCTCGACAGCGTCTGCGCATCCTCCTTCAGATGGTCGAACACCGCACGCATGTCGATCGCGTGATCGACCGGCGGCTTGCTCTCGCCTTCCAGCTTCGCGAGCACCAGCAGGTCGGTCACGATGTGCCGCATCCGCGACGCCTGCTGCTCCATCATGTCGAGATAGCGCGCGCGGTCCTCCTCGTTCAGCGGCAGCTCGCGCATCGTCTCCAGGAAGCCCGACAGCACGGTGAGCGGCGTCTTCAGCTCGTGCGACACGTTCGCGACGAAGTCACGCCGCATCGCGTCGGTACGCTCGAGCTCGGTGATGTCCTGCGTGAGCAGCAGCTTGCGGTTCTCGCCGTACGGAAACACCTGCACGGCCAGCACGTTCTGCCGCGAGTCGCCCATGCCGCGCATCAACAGCGTCTCGTCGTAATGCTGCGCGTTCAGGTAGCGGACGAAATCGGGATGACGCACGAGGTTCGTGATGTGCTGGCGCAGGTCGCGCTTCGCATCGAGGCCGAAATGCACCTCGGCGATCGCGTTGCACCACTCGATCTGGTCGTGGTCGTCGAGCATCGCGACGCCGTTCGGCGACGCCTGGATCGCCTGGATGAAGCGCGAATGCTGCTGTTCGACCTGCCGCACCTGCGCATGCCACTGTTTCGCGAGCTTGTGCAGCCGATAGTAGATCTCGCCCCAAATGCCCGGCGCGCTCGGCACTTCGCCGTAGACGGGCGCATCGAGCAGGCGCCACAGACGCTGCGTATGGAAGGTGCTGAAAAAGCCCTGCGCGACCAGCATCACGACCACGAACACGAGGCCCGCGGTCGGGCCGGCGAAGACGCCGACCAATACGCCGATCAGCACGAGCAGCACGAGCGACACCAGGAAGCGCGCCCAGATGATGTTCATGATTCAGCGTCCGAAAGAAGAAACGGCATGCCGCGGCACACGGCATGCCCGGATACGTTACGCGTGCTTGGCGAGGCGGTAGCCGCTGCCGCGCACGGTTTCGATCATCGCATCGCAGCCGGCCGGTTTCAAGGCCGCGCGCAATCGTTTGATGTGCACGTCGACGGTACGCTCCTCGACGAACACGTGGTCGCCCCACACCTGGTCGAGCAGTTGCGTGCGGCTGTGCACGCGCTCCGGATGCGTCATGAAGAAATGCAGCAGGCGGAACTCGGTCGGGCCGAGATCGAGCTTGATCTCGCTGCCGTCGCCGTGCGCGGCGACGCGATGCGTGGCCGGGTCGAGGCGCAGCCCGTTGATCGACACGACGTCCTCGGTCAGCTGCGGCGCGCGGCGGCGCAGCACGGCCTTGATCCGCGCCATCAGTTCCTTCGGCGAGAACGGCTTCGTCACGTAGTCGTCCGCACCGATTTCGAGGCCGAGCACCTTGTCCTGCTCGTCGCCGCGGGCGGTGAGCATGATGATCGGGATGTGTTTGGTCCGTTCGTTGTTGCGCAGGTCGCGCGCGAACGCGATGCCGGACTTGCCCGGCAGCATCCAGTCGAGCAGCACGAGATCGGGCAGCACGTCGCTGATCAGGTTCTGCGCCTGTTCGGCGTTGTACGCACGGATCGGGCAGTGACCGGCGTGCTGGAGATTCACCGAGATCAGTTCGGAAATCGCGGGCTCATCTTCAACGACGAGAATGTTGCTGGGCATCGGCACCTCTGTTCTTCCTGTACGGAGTCGATTAACTGTTGGCTTCGCGATCGAGCGTGTCGCGCGGCTGGTGCCGCACGTCGGTGCCCTTCACGATGTAGATGATGAATTCGGCGATGTTCTTCGCGTGGTCGCCGATCCGTTCGATCGCCTTCGCGATGAACAGGTATTCGAGGCCGACCGAGATCGTGCGCGGGTCTTCCTGCATGTACGACACGAGCTTGCGCACGAACGCGCGGAATTCCTGGTCGATTTCCTTGTCGTCCTTGACGATCTGCGCGGCGGCCACCGTATCGAGGCGCGCGAACGCGTCGAGCGCGCGGCGCAGGATCGTCACGGCCATCTCGCCCGACACCTTGATCTCGGCGATGTTGACCGCGCGCGCGGCCGGCTCGTCGATCAGGCGGCGCACGCGCTTCGCGATCTTCTCCGCTTCGTCGCCGGCACGCTCGAGGTTCGTAATCGTTTTCGAGATCGACATCAAAAGACGCAGGTCACGCGCGGCAGGCTGTCTCCGCGCGATGATGTTGCCGCATTCCTGGTCGATGTCCACTTCCATCGCGTTCAGCGTTTCCTCGGCCGCGATCACCTTCTCGGCGCGCTCGCGATCGAATTCGTTCAGCGCGTGCATCGCGCCGACGATCTGCGACTCCACGAGTCCGCCCATTTCCAGCACTTTCGACGACACGGCATTCAGGTCCGCGTCGAACTGGCTCGACAGATGTTTATCCGACATGACTGTTGTTCTCCGTCATCAGCCGAAGCGGCCGGTGATGTAGTCTTCCGTTTCCTTGCGCACCGGCTTGATGAAGATCTTTTCGGTTTCGCCGAACTCGATCAGCTCGCCCAGGTACATGTAGGCCGTGTAATCCGAGCAGCGTGCGGCCTGCTGCATGTTGTGCGTGACGATCACGACCGTGTAGTCGCTCTTCAGCTCCGCGATCAGCTCCTCGATGCGGCCGGTCGAGATCGGGTCGAGCGCCGAGCACGGCTCGTCGAGCAGCAGCACTTCCGGACGGATCGCGATGCCGCGCGCGATGCACAGACGCTGCTGCTGGCCGCCCGACAGCCCGTAGCCGCTCTGGCCCAGCTTGTCCTTCACTTCGTTCCACAGCGCGGCCTTCGTGAGCGCCCACTCGACGCGGTCGTCCATTTCCGAGCGCGTGAGCTTTTCGAACATCTTCACGCCGAACGCGATGTTGTCGTAGATCGACATCGGGAACGGGGTCGGCTTCTGGAACACCATGCCGATCCGTGCGCGCAGCAGCGAGATGTCGCGCTTCGTCGTCAGCAGGTTCTCGCCGTCCATCAGGATTTCGCCTTCGGCGCGCTGCTCCGGATAGAGCGCGAACATCTTGTTGAACGTGCGCAGCAGCGTCGACTTGCCGCAGCCCGACGGGCCGATGAACGCCGTCACCTTCCCTTCGGGAATGCGCAGGTTGATGTTCTTCAGCGCGTGGAACTTGTTGTAGAAGAAGTTGAGGTTGTTGACCTCGATCTTCGCGTTCAGCGGCGCGAGCGGACGGCCGTGCGCCGCGTCTTGCGTGCCGGCGGGCGCAGCGGTGCGCTCGACGGGATTCAGGTGGCTTTCTGCCATATTCATCGGATTGCTCCGCCGTTACTTTTTCGAGAAGATCGAGCGCGCCAGGACGTTCAGTCCGAGCACCCCGAGCGTAATCAGGAACACGCCCGCCCATGCGAGCGACTGCCATTCCGCGAACGGGCTCATCGCGAACTTGTAGATCGTGACCGGCAGGTTCGCCATCGGCTGGCTCATGTCGACCGAGAAGAACTGGTTCGACAGCGCGGTGAACAGCAGCGGCGCCGTTTCGCCGGCGATCCGCGCGACCGCGAGCAGCACGCCCGTCACGATCCCGCCGACCGACGCGCGCAGCGTGATCTTCAGCACCATGCGCCACTTCGGCGTGCCGAGCGCGACGGCCGCTTCGCGCAGCGCGTTCGGCACGAGCTTGAGCATGTTCTCGGTCGTGCGGATCACGATCGGAATCTGCAGCAGCGCGAGCGCGATCACGCCGGCCCAGCCCGAGAAACGCCCCGACTTCGCGACGACGATCGCGTACACGAACAGGCCGATGACGATCGACGGCGCCGACAGCAGGATGTCGTTGATGAAGCGGATCGTGCTGGCGAGCAGGTTCTTCTGGCCGTATTCGGCGAGATAGACGCCCGCGAGGATGCCGATCGGCGTGCCGACCAGCGTGCCGAAGCCGCACAGCAGCAGGCTGCCGACGATCGCGTTCGCGAGACCGCCGCCTTCCGTGTTCGGGGCCGGCGTCGACTCGGTGAACAGTTGCAGCGACAGGCCGCCGACGCCGAGGTGCACGGTCGTGTAGAGAATCCACACGAGCCACAGCAGGCCGAAAGCCATCGCGCCGAGCGACGCGGTGAGCGCGATCGCGTTGACGACCTTGCGCTGGCGCTGCAGACGATTGCGCATCGCGTCGAGCACGGCGCCGTCCGGCCCCGGGAAATTCATGATGGGCTCGCTCATTTCTTGCCCTCTCCCTTCTCGAGACGAAGCAGCAGCAGTTTGGAGATGGACAGCACGATGAACGTGATCACGAACAGGATCAGGCCAAGCTCCATCAGCGCCGACGTATGCAGGCCCGGCTGCGCTTCCGCGAATTCGTTCGCGAGCGCCGACGTGATGCTGTTGCCCGGCGCGAACAGCGACACGCTGTCGAGCAGGTTCGTGTTGCCGATCACGAACGTCACGGCCATCGTTTCGCCGAGCGCGCGGCCGAGGCCGAGCATCACGCCGCCGATCACGCCGGTCTTCGTGTAGGGCAGCACGACCTTCCACATCACTTCCCAGGTCGTGCAGCCGATCCCGTATGCCGATTCCTTCAGCAGCACCGGCGTGACTTCGAACACGTCGCGCATCACCGATGCGATGTACGGGATGATCATGATCGCGAGGATCACGCCGGCCGCGAGGATGCCGATGCCGATCGGCGGGCCGGACGTCAGCGGGCCGAGCACCCACACGTCCTTGAACAGGCGGCCGAGCGGCTTCTGGAAGTATTCGGCGAAGATCGGCGCGAACACGAGCAGGCCCCACATGCCGTACACGATCGACGGGATCGCGGCGAGCAGCTCGATCGCGATGCCGAGCGGACGGCGCAGCCACACGGGCGCCAGCTCGGTGAGGAACAGTGCGATGCCGAAACTGACCGGCACCGCGATGACGAGTGCAATGATCGACGTCACGATGGTGCCGTAGATCGGCACGAGTGCGCCGTACACATCCGAGTTCGGATCCCACTCGGATTGCCACAGGAAGCCGATGCCGAACTTCTGGATGGTCGGCATCGACGCAATGATCAGGGAAACGATGATCCCGCCCAGCAGCAGCAGGGTCACGATCGCGGCGAGCCGTGCGAGGCCGCCGAACAGGACATCCCCGAGACGGCTCGGCGCGCGCTGCTGCGCACTGTCGGGCGATCGGGAGGACGTGTATGAAATATCAGACATGGGTGCCTGCTTTTGATCGCCGGGCGCCGTGACGCCCGGCTTTACCGCACACACTGCCCGACCGGCACGGCCGGGCAGCGAACCGCTGGATGGCTTACTCGGCGGCGACCGGCTTGCCCGAAGCGTCCGTCACCTTCGTCTTCCACTGCTTGCGGATTTCCGTCTCGACCGTCGCCGGCAGCGAGATGTAGTCGAGGCTGTCGGCAGCCTTCTCGCCGTTCTTGAACGCCCAGCTGAAGAACTTCAGCGTTTCCGCGCCCTGCTCCGGCTTGTCCTGCTTCGCGTGCAGCAGCACGAACGTCGCGCCGACGACCGGCCATGCTTCCTTGCCCGGCTGGTTCGTCAGGATCTGGTAGAACGACTTCGACCAGTTCGCGCCGGCTGCCGCGGCCTTGAACGTTTCCGTCTTCGGCTCGACCACCGTGCCCGTCGAATTCTTCAGGGCCGTGTAGGTCATGTTGTTCTTCTTCGCGTACGCCCACTCGACGTAGCCGATCGCGCCCGGCAGACGCTGCACGAAGGCCGCGACGCCGTCGTTGCCCTTGCCGCCCGTGCCCGTCGGCCAGTTGACCGTCGTGCCTTCGCCGATCTTCGACTTCCACTCGTCGTTGACCTTCGACAGGTAGTTCGTCCAGATGAAGCTCGTGCCCGAACCGTCAGCGCGGCGGACCACGGCGATGTCCGTATCCGGCAGCTTGACCTTCGGGTTCAGCGCGGCGATCGCCGGGTCGTTCCACTTCTTGATCTTGCCGAGGTAGATGTCGCCGAGCACCGGGCCCGACAGCGTCAGTTCGCCGGCCTTCACGCCCGGCACGTTGACGACCGGCACCACGCCGCCGACCACCGTCGGGAACTGGAACAGGCCTTCCTTCGCGAGCTCTTCATCCTTCAGCGGTGCGTCCGAACCGGCAAAATCGACCGTCTTCGCGACGATCTGCTTCAGGCCGCCCGACGAGCCGATGCCCTGGTAGTTGACCTTCGAACCGCCGGACTGCTGGTAGTCCGCGGCCCATTTCGTATAGATCGGCATCGCGAACGTGCTGCCTGCGCCCGTGATGTCGGCAGCGTGGGCGGCGACGGCGAAAAGCGCGCCAGCCAGGCCGGCAATCGCGGTTTGCATCAATTTCATGAGACCTCCAGTGTGTGAGCGGATGACTACGGCACCGCGAAGGTTAGGGGCTGCTCATGACGGTAATGTGACAATCGATGAAACTGGCGTGACAGTAACATGACTGGTTGAAAGGGAGTATCGGGTGGCGCGTCGGGGCGCCGCAGCGGCGCTGGCGGCAAGAATTGCCTGCCTCGGAGGGGCGGGGTGAACGCCCGTTTTCAAGGGCGTGCGCGCGCATCGTAGCGCAGGGTCGGCCGGACGGGAAGCCCGGTTCGGCGGCAGGCGTGATTCCGGGGTCGGATGCCTGAATGGATCGGAAGAATGTTTGGCGAAGGACCCTTCTATTAGGTGTCGCAAACCTTTGCGTCCGACAAAACCGCAGCGCCCGAGGGCGCCGCATGCACATTCACCGAAAACTGGCGCGCAAGCGGCCGGGCCGCCGCGCGCCCTGTCCCGGTCAGGTCGTCGCCGCCCGCACCGCGTCGGCGATCGTCTCCGCATGGCGCACCGCGTCGGCCGCCTGCTGCGCCTCGACCATCACGCGCAGCACGGGCTCCGTGCCCGATGCGCGGATCAGCACGCGGCCGCTGCCGGCAAGCGCGGCTTCGGCTGCGTCGATCGCCGCGCGAATCGACGCGCTGCCCTTCCAGTCGGCGCCCGGTTTCATCCGCACGTTGATCAGCTTCTGCGGGAACAGCGTGACGCCGTCGAGCATCTGCGCGAGCGTACGGCCGCTGCGCTTCAGCGCGGCCAGCACCAGCAGCGCCGACACGATGCCGTCGCCGGTCGAATGCCGGTCGAGCGACAGGATGTGGCCCGACCCTTCCGCGCCGAGCTGCCAGCCATGCTCGCGCAACTGCTCGAGCACGTAGCGGTCGCCAACCGCCGCACGGACGAACTTCACGCCCTCGCGCTGCAGCGCGACTTCGACGGCGAGGTTGGTCATCAGCGTGCCGACCGCGCCTTCGACCTTGCCGTCGGTGACGATCCGGTCCTTCACCAGCACGTAGAGCAGCTCGTCACCGTTGTACAGGCGGCCGGCCGCGTCGACGACCTGCAGGCGATCGGCGTCGCCGTCGAGCGCGATGCCGAGATCGGCGTGGTTCGCCCGCACCGCGCGCACCAGCGCGTCGGGCGCGGTCGCGCCGACGCCGTCGTTGATGTTGAAGCCGTTCGGCGCGACGCCGATCGGAATGACGTCCGCGCCGAGTTCGTGGAACACGTGCGGCGCGATCTGGTACGCGGCGCCGTGCGCGCAATCGATCACGAGCTTCAGTCCGCGCAGGTTGAACGCGGCCGGGAACGTGCTCTTGCAGAATTCGATGTAGCGGCCGGCTGCGTCGTCGAGGCGGCGCGCCTTGCCGAGCCCGTCGGATGCCGCGCATTCGAGCGGCTTCTCGAGCCACGCTTCGATCGCGGCTTCGGTGTCGTCGGGCAGCTTGTTGCCGTCAGCCGAGAAAAACTTGATCCCGTTGTCGTGATACGGGTTGTGCGACGCGCTGATCACGACACCGGCCGACAGGCGCAGCGCACGCGTCAGGTACGCGACGCCGGGCGTCGGCATCGGGCCGGCCAGCATCACGTCGACGCCGGCTGCCGAGAAGCCGGCCTCGAGCGCGGCTTCGAGCATGTAGCCCGACACGCGCGTGTCCTTGCCGATCAGCACGGTCGGACGCGAGCCTGCCGCGACGTCGGCCGAGCCGGCCAGTACCTTGCCGGCCGCATAACCGAGACGCAATACGAAATCCGGCGTGATGGGCGCGTCGCCCACCGTGCCGCGAATACCGTCCGTGCCGAAATATCGACGTCCCATGGGGTCCTTCC
Organism: Burkholderia cenocepacia; assembly: GCF_900446215.1. Classification (GTDB taxonomy): domain Bacteria; phylum Pseudomonadota; class Gammaproteobacteria; order Burkholderiales; family Burkholderiaceae; genus Burkholderia; species Burkholderia cenocepacia. Next base: position 470,114 of record NZ_UAQZ01000014.1, read on the forward strand.
TCCTTCGTTTTCTGACTTATCGTTGCCGCGCGGCTGCGCGCACGGCGTTCCAGACGCTGAGTGCATCGACCGTCGCCGCGACATCGTGCACGCGCACGATCGCGGCGCCACGCTCGACAGCGCACAACGCGGCCGCCACGCTCGCCGCGACGCGCTCGAGCGGCGGCTTGCCGCCGATCACCGCGCCGAGCATCGACTTGCGCGACATGCCCGCGAGAATCGGATAAGCGCGCCCGTCGGGCCGCGCGGGCGCCGTGTCCGGCAACGCGGCCAGCAGCGCATAGTTGTCGTCGACGACCGCCTTGCCGAACCCGAAGCCGGGATCGACGCAGATGCGCTCCGCCGCCACGCCGGCGTCGCGCAACGCCTGCGCGCGCGCGGCGAGAAAATCGCGCACGTCGGTCACGACGTCGCCGTAGTCGGGCTCGCCAACCTGCATCGTCTGCGGCTCGCCGAGCATGTGCATCGCGCACAGGCCGCTGTTGCCGTCGCGCACCGCGTCGATCGCGCCCGGTTGGCGGAACCCCCAGATGTCGTTGATCAGGTCCGCGCCGGCGGCCAGCGCCGCGCGCATCACGGCCGGCTTGTAGGTATCGATCGACAGCGGCACGTTCAGCGGCCGCAGCGCCTCCACGAGCGGGATCACGCGCGCGAGCTCTTCGTCGAGCGGCACGGGCGGCGCACCGGGGCGCGTCGATTCGCCGCCGATATCGAGCAGGTCGGCGCCTTCGGCAATCATCCGCTCGGCCCGGCGCAGCGCATCGTCGCGCGCGAGGAAGCGGCCGCCGTCGGAGAACGAATCGGGCGTGGCGTTGAGGATGCCCATCACGAGCGGGCGTTCGAACGTCAGTTCGAAGCGGCCGCACTGGAGCGGCGCGGGAAGGAACGGGGACACTGCGGAGTCGGACACGAGCAACGGATGTGGATGAATGCAAAACGGGCCGGTGTGAAGCCACACCAGCCCGTGAACGGCGTTAAAGCGGAGATTATGCCGCCGGCGTGGCCGGCGCCGGCGCGTTGCCGGGTTTCACCTCGGCGCTGCTGCCGCCGCCCGACGAATCGCCGCCGACAGCCGGCGAACTCTTCGGCGAGCGCGGCGGACGGCCTTCCATGATGTCGTTGATCTGATCGGCGTCGATCGTCTCCCACTCCATCAGTGCGGCCGTCATCGCTTCGACCTTGTCGCGGTTCTCTTCGAGCAGGCGGCGCGCGAGGCCGTACTGTTCGTCGAGCACGCGGCGGATTTCCGAGTCGACCTTCTGCTGCGTCGCTTCCGAGATCGTGCGCGTGAAGCCCCGGCCAAACGGCGACGCATCGTTCTCGTCGTCGACATAGACCATCGGCCCGAGCGCGTCGGTCATGCCGAACCGGGCGACCATTGCACGCGCCGTCTGCGTGGCCTTGTTGAAGTCGTCCGATGCGCCGGTGCTGACCAGGTTCATGAACAGCTCTTCGGCCACCCGGCCACCGAACAGGATCGCGAGGCGGTCCAGCAGGTAATCCTTCGAATACGTCTCGTTGTCATGCTCCGGCAACTGCCACGTGACGCCCAGCGCGCGACCGCGCGGGATGATCGTGACCTTGTGCACCGGGTCGGCCTTCGGCAGCAGCTTCGCGATCACCGCGTGGCCCGACTCGTGATAGGCGGTTGCGCGCTTCGCTTCCTCGCGGATCACGGCCGACTTGCGCTCCGGACCCATGAAGATCTTGTCCTTCGCGTCCTCGAAGTCCTGCATCTCGACGATGCGCTTGCCACGACGTGCGGCGAACAGCGCGGCCTCGTTCACGAGGTTCGCGAGATCGGCGCCCGAGAAGCCCGGCGTGCCGCGTGCGATGACTGCCGCGTCGACGTCGTTCGCGATCGGCACCTTGCGCAGGTGCACGCGCATGATTTGCTCGCGACCGCGGATATCCGGCAGGCCGACATAGACCTGGCGGTCGAAACGGCCCGGACGCAGCAGCGCCTTGTCGAGCACGTCGGAACGGTTGGTGGCGGCGATCACGATCACGCCGGAATTCGCCTCGAAGCCGTCCATCTCGACGAGCATCTGGTTCAGCGTCTGCTCGCGCTCGTCGTTGCCGCCGCCCATGCCGGCGCCGCGATGACGGCCGACCGCGTCGATTTCGTCGATGAACACGATGCACGGCGCATGCTTCTTCGCCTGCTCGAACATGTCGCGCACACGGGCCGCGCCGACACCGACGAACATTTCGACGAAGTCCGAACCCGAGATGCTGAAGAACGGCACCTTCGCTTCACCCGCGATCGCGCGGGCAAGCAGCGTCTTGCCGGTACCCGGAGGGCCGACCAGCAGCACGCCGCGCGGAATGCGACCGCCCAGTTTCTGGAATTTCTGCGGATCGCGCAGGAAGTCGACGAGCTCGGACACTTCTTCCTTCGCTTCGTCGCAGCCCGCGACGTCGGAGAAGTTCACCGCGTTGTTGTTTTCGTCGATCAGCCGCGCACGCGATTTCCCGAACGAGAATGCGCCGCCTTTGCCGCCCCCCTGCATCTGCCTCATCATGTAGAACCAGAACACGATGATCAGGATCGTCGGCCCGAGGTAGTACAGCGCGGACATCAGCGCGTTCGGCTCGTCGTCAGCCTTGCCGCTGACCTGCACGCCGTACTTCATCAGATCGCCGACCATCCAGATGTCGCCGGGCGACACGATCTGGTATTTCTGGCCATCAGCCGGAGTGACGGTGAGGTTGCGCCCCTGAACGATGACGTTCTTGACCTTGCCGTTCTTGGCGTCGTCCATGAACTGCGAATAGGACACGCCTTCCTGGACGCGGGGCTTGTCGAACTGCTTGAACACCGTAAACAGCACCAGTGCGATCACCAGCCACACCGCTGCCTTCGAAAACATATTGTTGTTCAAAGCACCACTCCTTCACTCGTAGACGAGCGCCTACATTTTCCTTGCGGCGCCCCTCGGTCATTCTAATCCAGTCCGACCACCCCCGCCATAAGCATTGACAACCGGGGCGATAGCGCTTCGCTTGTCTGGCAAGGGCCGGAGCCCGTTTGCGGCACCGCACTCCGCATCAGCGCGGATGCTTCAGCTGCCGACCCAAAATGAACGTTTCGGACGATTTGTCGCGGGATGCCTTGGGCTTGCGCGGCGCGACAACCTTAAACTGCTGTTTGAATTTCTCGACGATCTGGCTGTAGCCGCTGCCGTGAAAGCACTTCACGAGCAGCGCACCGTCCGGCTTCAGATGGTTCTGCGCGAATTCGAGCGCCAGATCGCAGAGATGCTCGATGCGCGCCGCGTCCGCCGAGGCCACGCCAGAGAGGTTGGGGGCCATGTCGGAAATAACAAGGTCCACCGCGCGGCCTTCGAGCACTTCTTCGAGCTGGTGAAGGACGTCGTCCTCGCGGAAATCGCCCTGCAGGAAGTGGACGTCGGCGATCGGCTCCATCGGCAGGATGTCGAGCGCAACGATCGTGCCGTCGATGCCGCCTTCGCGCTCCGCGTCGCGCTTCTTGCCCTGCGCGAGCTTGTTGCGGGCATACTGGCTCCAGCTGCCCGGCGTGGCGCCGAGATCGACGATCACCTGGCCCGGACGGATCAGCTTGTCCTGCTCGTCGATTTCCTTCAGCTTGTACGCGGCGCGCGCGCGATAGCCCTCCCGCTGCGCCATTTTGACGTACGGGTCGTTGATGTGGTCGTGCAGCCAGTGCTGGTTGAAGCGGTTTTTTGCCATTCGAGAGAGAGATTGCTGCCAATTGCTTCGTGAAGCCGCGCTTTTAGCGGATAATACGCGTCTTCTTCGCGCGGCTGCGGCCCCTTTTCAGGCCCAAGCCGCGATTTTACGTGGTTTCGGCGCACGGCTGACGCGGTAACGTCCCGCGATCGCTTTTCAGCCAGCGCGCCCTTATTTAGATTTCGACATTTCCATGCCCGCCCTTTCGCTTTCTCCCGCCGAGCGCTCCGCGCTGCGCTCCCAGGCCCATGCGCTCAAGCCCGTCGTGCTGATCGGCGCCGAAGGGCTGACCGACGCCGTGCTGAAGGAAATCAAGGTGCACCTCGATGCGCACCAGCTGATCAAGATCCGCGTGTTCGGCGACGAGCGCGACACGCGCATCGCGATCTACGACGAGATCTGCGACCGCCTGAACGCGGCGCCGATTCAACACATCGGCAAGCTGCTGGTGATCTGGAAGCCCGAGGCCGCGGTTGCGGCGCCGGCCCGCGGCCGTCGTGCCGGTGCGCTGCCGAGCGCGGCAGAAGCCGCGGACGACAAGAAAGGCCGTGCGCCGCGCACCGTCAAGGTCGTCAAGGTGTCGCCGAACGCGAGCCCCGTGCGCCGTCCGCGGCCGGTCAAGGTCACGGTGCGCGGCAACGAACGCGTGACGGCAGGCGGTACCGTGAAGCGCGCGAAAAAGCGCCAGGCCAGCACCAAGCGGCCGTTCCAAGACAAGTAACGCGCCGGTGCGGCACGGATTGCCGTGCCGCCCTGCCCCGTCGTTGCGCAACGCGCAGCGACGGGCGTTCAGGCGTCGCGCGCCGGCAGACGCCAGATCAGCATCAGCCCCAGCACGCTTTCGACGAGATAGAACACGCTCGAGACGCCGTGCAGCATCCCGAAGCGGCTCGCATACGGCGAATTCGCGATATCGGTGCCCGCATCCATCGCGGCCACGCGCAGCGCGTTCATGAACGGCTGCAGCGCAAAATACCCGACCAGCACGCATACGACCATCGCGCCGACGATCCAGCGCACGCGGCGATACTCGCTGCTGCCGCGCCGCACCTGCTGATTCGACAGCGCGAGCAACAGGACGCCGCACACGACGCCGAGGATCGCCTCGATACGGAACAGCTGGGCGGCGACCGAACCGGCCGTCATCCGCTCCAGCGTCTTGAACAATACGGGCGCGACCGCATACCCGATCGTCAGCAGGCTGCCGACCCACACGGCCGACAGCAGACGGAACACGCGATGCGGCATCACGTCGCCCCGCTTCAGATGTAGCTGACCGAGATGATTTCGTACTCGCGCACGCCGCTCGGCGCCTGCACGGCCGCGACGTCGCCTTCGGACTTGCCGATCAGCGCACGCGCGATCGGCGAGCTGACCGAGATCAGGCCGTGATCGATATCGGCTTCGTCGTCGCCGACGATCTGGTACTTGACGGTGTCGCCCGACTCGAGATCCTCGAGTTCGACCGTCGCGGCGAACACCACGCGGCCATCGGCGTCGAGCACCGTGGGATCGATGATTTGCGCGGCGGACAGCTTGGATTCGAGTTCCGCGATGCGGCCCTCGATAAAGCCCTGCTTTTCCTTCGCTGCGTCGTATTCGGCGTTTTCGGACAGATCGCCCTGTGCGCGGGCCTCCGCGATCGCGTTGATCACGGCCGGCCGCTCGACGGACTTGAGGCGCTGCAATTCATCGCGCAGTTGCTCCGCGCCACGCTTTGTCAACGGAATGGTGCTCATAAACGGCTCAATCGCTAAAAACGGCTATAAAAAAAATCACCGCGATTAAGCGCGCTTCCGATGCACTGGAAACACCGCCTAATCGCGGCACGTGTTGCTTCGACAGGTAACTGACCGCTTAGTTTAGGCGAGCGTGAAGACCTTGTAAATCATAGACTTCCAGATCCTTCAGGTAGCGCAGGCCTTCGACCGCCGCGCGCGCGCCCGACATCGTCGTGTAGTACGTGACCTTGTGCGCCTGCGCGCTCATGCGGATCGAGCGCGAATCGGCGATCGCCTGGCGCGTCTCGTCGACCGTCGTGAACACGAGTGCGATCTCGCCGTTCTTGATCATGTCGACGATGTGCGGACGGCCGTCCTTCACCTTGTTCACGACCTTCACCGGCACGCCGGCCGCTTCGATCGCGGCTGCCGTCCCCTTGGTCGCGACGATCGGGTAGCCGAGGTCGTGCAGCATGCGCGCGACTTCGACGGCCTTCGGCTTGTCCGCGTCCATCACGGTCAGCAGCACCGTGCCCGACTCCGGCAGGCGCGAACCGGCCGCGAGCTGCGACTTGAACAGCGCTTCACCGAACGTCTGGCCGACGCCCATCACCTCGCCGGTCGAGCGCATTTCGGGCCCGAGGACCGGATCGACGGTCGGGAACTTGACGAACGGGAACACCGCTTCCTTCACGCTGAAGTACGGCGGCTCGACTTCCTTCGTCACGCCCTGCTGCGCGAGCTTCTGGCCGACCATCGCGCGCGCCGCGATCTTCGCGAGCGGCAGGCTGGTCGCCTTCGACACGTACGGCACCGTGCGCGACGCGCGCGGGTTCACTTCCAGCACGTAGATGATGTCCTGCTTCGAGCCGTCCGCCTGCGGCACCTGCTGGATCGCGAACTGCACGTTCATCAGGCCGACCACGTTCAGCGCCTTCGCCATCGCGCCCGTCTGGCGCTTCAGCTCGGCCACGGTTTCCTTCGACAGCGAGTACGGCGGCAGCGAGCATGCCGAGTCGCCCGAGTGAACGCCCGCCTGCTCGATGTGCTCCATCACGCCGCCGATGAACACCGCTTCGCCGTCGCAGATGCAGTCGACGTCGCACTCGATCGCATCGTTCAGGAAGCGGTCGAGCAGCACCGGCGAATCGTTCGACACCTTCACGGCCTCGCGCATGTAGCGCTCGAGGTCGCGCGGCTCGTGGACGATTTCCATCGCGCGGCCGCCGAGCACGTACGACGGGCGCACGACCAGCGGATAGCCGATTTCGTCGGCCAGCGCGAGCGCTTCGTCTTCGGCGCGGGCGGTGCGGTTCGGCGGCTGGCGCAGGCCGAGATCCTGCAGCAGCTTCTGGAAGCGCTCGCGGTCTTCGGCCGCGTCGATCATGTCCGGCGACGTGCCGACGATCGGCACGCCGTGCGCCTCGAGGTCGAGCGCGAGCTTCAGCGGCGTCTGGCCGCCGTACTGGACGATCACGCCGACCGGCTTTTCCTTGTCGACGATCTCGAGCACGTCCTCGAGCGTCAGCGGCTCGAAGTACAGGCGGTCGGACGTGTCGTAGTCGGTCGACACGGTTTCCGGGTTGCAGTTGACCATGATCGTTTCGTAGCCGTCCTCGCGCATCGCGAGCGCCGCGTGCACGCAGCAGTAGTCGAACTCGATGCCCTGGCCGATCCGGTTCGGGCCGCCGCCCAGCACCATGATCTTCTTGTTCGTGGTCGGCTGCGCCTCGCACTCTTCCTCGTAGGTCGAGTACATGTAGGCGGTTTTCGTCGCGAACTCGGCCGCGCACGTGTCGACACGCTTGTAGACCGGGCGCACGTTCAGTTCGACGCGACGCTTGCGGACGTCTTCCGGCGTCGCGCCGAGCAGCTTCGCGAGGCGGCGGTCGGAGAAGCCGCTCTGCTTCAGGTAGCGCAGCTCGTCGAACGTCAGCGACGCGAGCGTGCGGCCCGACAGCGCCTTTTCCTTCAGGATGATCTGCTCGATCTGCTCGAGGAACCACGGGTCGATCGCGGTTTCCGCGAAGATTTCCTCGGCCGTCATGCCGATGCGGAACGCATCGCCGACGTACCAGATGCGGTCCGGGCCCGGCTCGTGGATCTCGATCGCGATCTCGTCGCGGTTGGTCGACTTCTCGTCGAGGCCGTCGACCCCGACCTCGAGGCCGCGCAGCGCCTTCTGGAACGATTCCTGGAACGTGCGGCCGATCGCCATCACTTCGCCGACCGACTTCATCTGCGTGGTCAGGCGCGAATCGGCTTCGCGGAACTTCTCGAACGCGAAACGCGGGATCTTCGTGACGACGTAGTCGATCGTCGGTTCGAACGACGCCGGCGTCTGGCCGCCGGTGATTTCGTTCTTCAGCTCGTCGAGCGTGTAGCCGACCGCCAGCTTCGCGGCGACCTTCGCGATCGGGAAGCCGGTGGCCTTCGACGCGAGCGCCGACGAACGCGACACGCGCGGGTTCATCTCGATGACGACCATGCGGCCGTCCTTCGGGTTGATCGAGAACTGCACGTTCGAGCCGCCCGTGTCGACGCCGATCTCGCGCAGCACCGCGAGCGATGCGTTACGCAGGATCTGGTATTCCTTGTCGGTGAGCGTCTGCGCCGGCGCGACCGTGATCGAGTCGCCGGTGTGCACGCCCATCGGGTCGAGGTTTTCGATCGAGCAGACGATGATGCAGTTGTCGGCGCGGTCGCGCACGACTTCCATCTCGTATTCCTTCCAGCCGAGCAGCGACTCTTCGATCAGCAGCTCGCGCGTGGGCGACAGGTCGAGACCGCGCTTGCAGATCTCCTCGAACTCTTCGCGGTTGTACGCGATGCCGCCGCCCGAGCCGCCGAGCGTGAACGACGGACGGATCACGACCGGGTAGCCGCTGCCGCCGGTGGCCGCCATGATCTCGGCGTGCACCTTGGTCGCTTCTTCCATCGAGTGCGCGATGCCCGACTTCGCGGAGCCGAGACCGATCTTGGTCATCGCGTCCTTGAACTTCTGGCGGTCTTCAGCCTTGTCGATCGCTTCCGGAGACGCGCCGATCAGTTCGACGCCGAACTTCTCGAGCACGCCGTGGTGGTGCAGGTCGAGCGCGCAGTTCAGCGCGGTCTGGCCGCCCATCGTCGGCAGGATCGCGTCCGGGCGCTCCTTCTCGATGATGCGTGCGACGACTTCCCACGTGATCGGCTCGATGTAGGTCACGTCGGCCGTGTTCGGGTCGGTCATGATCGTCGCCGGGTTGCTGTTGACGAGAACGACCTTGTAGCCCTCCTCACGCAACGCCTTGCAAGCCTGCGCGCCCGAATAGTCGAACTCGCACGCCTGGCCGATGATGATCGGGCCGGCGCCGATGATGAGGATGCTCTTGATGTCTGTGCGTTTTGGCATGGCTTGTGAATTCAATAAGTAATCGTTGTCGTGGGTCGGCCGGCGGCGCTCAGCTCATGGTCGCGAGCGCCAGCTTCACCGAGAAACCGATGAACAGGCCGCCCACGCTGCTCGCCGCGCCTGCCGCGAGCTTGCGGCGGCGGCGGAAATGCTCGGCGAGCCGCGCGCCCGCGAAGATCAGCGTGCTCAGGTACAGGAAGCTCGCGCATTGCGCGATTGCCCCGAGCACGACGAACGACAGCGCGGGATGCGGGAATGCCGGGTCGACGAACTGGATGAAGAACGAGATGAAGAACAGGATCGCCTTCGGATTCAGCAGGCTCACGATCAGCGCCTTGCGGAACGGACGTTCGCCGTCCACCGCCTGCGGCGCATCGACCGGTGCATCGCCGCGCGCGCGCAGCTTGCTCCACGCGCTGCGCAGCATCCCGGTGCCGATGTACAGCAAGTACGCGGCGCCGCCGTACTTGACGACGGAGAACAGCAGCGGGTTCGCCTTCAGCAGCGACGCGACGCCCGCGGCGGACAGCACCATCAGCACCGTATCGCCGACGAACACGCCGCAGGCCGCGCGATAGCCGGCCTTCACGCCGCGCTGCGCGGCGAGCGACAGCACGTACATCGAGTTCGGCCCCGGCAGCAGGATGATGAAGATCACGCCGAACACGTAGGTCCAGATATCCGTGATGCCGAGTGCGTGGCCGAACATGATGTGAATCTCCCGTCCTTCGGTTGCGTCAGTGACTTAGGCGTTGCGCTGCTTCGCCGCATCCATCAGCGCGGTGAAACGGTCGAACAGGTAGCCGATGTCGTGCGGGCCAGGCGACGCTTCCGGGTGGCCCTGGAAGCAGAACGCCGGCTTGTCGGTCAGCTCGAAACCCTGCAGCGTGCCGTCGAACAGCGACACGTGGGTCACGCGCGCATTGGCCGGCAGCGAATCGGCGTCCACCGCGAAGCCGTGGTTCTGCGACGTGATCACGACCCGGCCGTCGCCGAGGTCCTTCACCGGATGGTTCGCGCCGTGGTGGCCCGTCTTCATCTTGAGCGTCTTCGCGCCGACCGCGAGGCCCATGATCTGGTGGCCGAGGCAGATGCCGAAGGTCGGCACGCCGCGCTCGATGAATGCCTTCGTGGCCGCGATCGCGTAATCGCACGGCTCCGGATCGCCGGGGCCGTTCGACAGGAACACGCCGTCCGGATTCAGCGCGAGCGCATCTTCCGCGCTCGCCTGCGCCGGCAGCACCGTCACATGGCAGCCGCGCTCGGCCAGCATGCGCAGGATGTTGTACTTGACGCCGAAGTCGTACGCGACGACGCGGTACTTCGGCGCTTCCTGCATGCCGTAGCCGCCTTCGAGACGCCATTCCGTCTGCTTCCACTCGAACGGCTTGGTGGTCGACACGACCTTCGCGAGATCCATGCCGGCGAGGCCCGGGAACGAGCGCGCCAGCTCGATCGCCTTCGCTTCGTCGTCGGAGCCCGTCAGGATGCAGCCGTTCTGCGCGCCCTTGTCGCGCAGGATGCGGGTCAGCTTGCGGGTATCGATGCCGGCGATCGCGACGACGCCTTCGTCGCGCAGGTAGTCGCCGAGCGTGCGGTCCATGCGGAAGTTCGATGCGAGCGTCGGCAGATCGCGGATGATCAGGCCGGCGGCATGGACTTTCGTGGCTTCGACGTCCTCGGCGTTGACGCCGACGTTGCCGATATGCGGATAGGTGAGCGTGACGATCTGGCGCGAGTAGCTCGGATCAGTCAGGATTTCCTGATAGCCGGTGATCGCGGTATTGAACACGACTTCGCCGATCGTATGGCCTTCGGCCCCGATCGAATAACCACGAAAGACCGTGCCGTCGGCGAGTGCAAGCAAGGCGGGAGAAAAAGACGGCAACACGGGAGGCTCCTTGGGGAACACCCTGCTGCCGACCTGTTTACCCTGCCGCGCGAGCGCCGCGCTGCGTGGGCGCGCGTGGTCGCTAGCTGGACGCGGCCTGCGTTGTCGAGACGCGAACCCGGCGCGTGGCGCACGAGGCTTCGCGGCATCGCCCGGCAGGCGGCGTGCGGCGGATGAACGGGATGAATGAGGTAGGCGCTAGGGTGCGAGGTTGATCAGCACAAACTTTCAAATTATAGCCTGAAAATGGGCCTATCTTCAATCGATATGGCCGTCCGATCGTACGCGCGCCGCGCCCTGCCGCCCGGCGCGACGTGCTGCGGCCCTGTTTTCGCGGCCGCCCTGCCTGTCAGCGTACCGCCGGATCAGTGCGCTTGGCCAGCGCCGCGCGCGGGCCACACATACCAGACCGCGCTCGCGAGCTGCAGCGCGAGCAGCACGCCCCAGGCGGTGAAGTGCGCGGCGGCCGGATAACGGCCGTCGACCGCCGGCCAGTGCGACAGCACGGCGCCGACGCCGATCTGGAACGCGAAGATCAGCAGGAAGATCACGAGCGTGAGCGTCGTGTTCGCGCGGCCGATCAGATGAGCGGGAAAGTGGCCGGCCATCACCGCGTAGGTCAGGATACCCACGCCGCCGAACACTCCGTAGGCGGCCCACAGCACGGCGGGCGGCAACGGCACGCGCGCGACGATCGCGAATTGCGTCGCGACGAACAGCGCCATGCCGATGCCGCAGGTTGCGTAGACCGACACGCCGCGCCGCTCGAGCACGCGCGCCGTCGCGCCGAAGCCGACGCAGCCGGCCATCATCGCGAAGCCGAGCACCGACACGAGGCGCGCGGCATGCGGCGCATCGAACCCGCCGACATCGCGCAGATACGGGCCGACCCACAGCGACTGCATCGCATAGAACACGCCCTGCGTGACGACGGAGAACGACGCGATCTTCCAGAACGCGCGGCTGCTCAGGATGTGCCACGTGCCCTTGAACTGGCTGACGAGCCCGCCCTGATGGCGTGCCTGCTGCGCGTCGGGCGCGCCGAAGCCGATCGATGCCGCGACGACCACCGTCAGCACCGCGAGGCCGAAACAGATCGCGCGCCAGCTCGCCCAGCCGAGCAGCCAGGTCAGCGGCGAACCGACCATCACGCCGCCGAGGCCGCCCACGGCCATCACGAGGCCGTTGACGAGCGGCAGCCGGCCGACGGGGAAATGCTGCGCGAGCGCCTTGAACGCCGCGCCGAGACACACCGATACGCCAACGCCGATCAGCAGCCGGCCGACCATCATCGTGCCGATGCCGTGCGCCGCGCCGAACACGGCCGCGCCGGCCGCCGCAAACAGCAGCATGCCGGCCGTCACGCGGCGCGGGCCGAAGTGGTCGAGCATCACGCCGGCCGGAATCTGCGCCCCCGCGAAACCGAGGAAATAGAGGCTGGTGAGGAGACCGAGATCGGCGGCCGACAGGCCGAGCTCGTGCGTGACGAACGGCGCGAAGCCCAGATTGACGCCGCGGAACACATACGATACGAAATACCCGACCGAAAACAGCGCGAGCACCCTCACCTGCACCGACGACATCGCTCCCCCTTGCCCCATGAAGATGAAGACGCGCGACGTAGCGCCGCCCGCCGCGCACAAACGAAAACGCCGTCACCTCGGTGACGGCGTTTCGTCGAATTCGTCGGATGATAGCGCAATCGTGCCGGCCTGACCGGCCGCCACGCTAGCCGCGCTTACTTCTTCTTGCCCTTGTGCGCGGCGGTCTTGGCCGGCGCGGCTTTCGCGGGAGCGGCCTTCGCCGACTTCGCCGCCGGCCGGGCCGACGACTTGGCGGCGCCGCGCTTGCCGCCGTGCGACTTGCCGCCGACCGCCAGGCTCGCGCGCTCGATGTGCGCACCGCCCGTCGACGTCGCGATCCGCTCCGGACCGGGTTCCGCCGGCACCGAACGGCCGACCGGCACGTGCAGCACGAGCGCCTGCCCCGGCATCACGACATCGCGGTGCGTCCGGTTCCACGCCTTCAACTGGCCGACCGACACGCCGTAGCGGCCGGCGAGCGCAGCCATCGACTGCTTGCGACGCACGCGGATCAGCATCTTGCGCGTATCGGGGACGTCGGGCTCCATCGCGAGTGCGCCGTTTTCGGCGACGTCGGCGCTGATGTCCTCGTCGTCGTCATCGCCGCGCGGCACGACGATCGTCGAGCCCGGCTTCAGGCGCATGCCGGCCGGAATCTTGTTGACCGACATCAGCGTATCGGCGTCGACGCCGATCTTCTCGGCGATCGCAGCCGGACGCGCACGCTCGCTGACCGTATAGGTGGTCCACGACGACAACTGGCCGCTATAGGCTTTCAGGTTCTTCTCGAACGCGGACGCGTTGTCGAACGGCAGCAGGATCTGCGGCTCGGTCGCGCCGAGGATCACGGGCTTCGAGAACGACGGGTTCAGCGAGCGGAACTCGTCGAGCGGCAGGTTCGCGAGCTTCGCGGCCACCGCCACGTCGATGTCGCGCGACGTCGTGACCGTCACGAAATACGGGTGGTTCGGGATATCCGGCAGCGTCAGGCCGTACTGCTGCGGGCTCGCGATGATGTTCTTCACCGCCTGCAGCTTCGGCACGTAGTTGCGCGTCTCGTTCGGCATCCGCAGGCTCTGGTAGTCGGTCGGCAGGCCGGCCGCCTGGTTGCGCGCGATCGCACGCTGCACGTTGCCCTCGCCCCAGTTGTACGCGGCCAGCGCCAGATACCAGTCGCCGAACATGTCGTGCAGACGGGACAGGTAGTCGAGCGCGGCGCTCGTCGACGCGAGCACGTCGCGGCGCTCGTCCTGCCACATGTTGCGCTTCAGGTTGTACGTGCGGCCGGTGCCGGGCATGAACTGCCACATGCCGGCCGCCTTCGCGACCGACAGCGCCTGCGGGTTGTATGCGGACTCGATGAACGGCAGCAGCGCGAGCTCGGTCGGCATGTGACGCGCCTCGAGTTCCTCGACGATGTGATACAGGTACTTCTGCGAGCGCTCGGTCATGCGCTGCACGTAATCGGGACGCTGCGTATACCAGGTCGTCTGCATGTCGACGAGATCGCTCTGCAGATCGGGCATCTGGAAGCCGCGGCGGATGCGCGCCCAGAGATCGGAGTCTGCACTGGTCAGGTCGCCGACGGATTGCTTGTCGACGTCGACAGTTTCTTTGGCGGTGGCTGATTTACGGAGGTAGTTGGACGTCGCCTGCGAATCGGCGGCGTTGTTGGCGACAGGAGGCTGGCTCGCACAAGCGGCGAGTAGCAGCACCACCATCGCACTCAATATAAGTCGCATGAAAATCTCGGCTTCCGACGGCTGGAAATTGCAGGCGATACTACGGAAGTGCGTGCTTCACGTCAATAAAAACACCGAAAACTCAGCGAAATCCTACATTTGGAGCAATTTTTACAGACACCGCTTGAGCTTTGGAGTCCTCCGGAAAACGTCATCGGAACCGGTTTTTCCATTCGCGCATCAGCGTGAATGCCGCCAGACGATCCGTCACCGTTTCGTGCAGCTCGGCCTCGAGCGTCGCGTGGATCGCCGCGCTGTCGGCCCGCATGAACGGGTTAACGGCACGTTCGTGGGCGATCGTAGTGGGCAGCGTCGGCACGCCACGCGCACGCAGCGCCTGCGCGTCGTCGCGCCACGCGGCGAGCGCCGCATTGCCCGGCTCGCACGCGAGTGCGAAGCGGATGTTCGACAGCGTGTATTCGTGTGCGCAATGCACGCGGGTATCATCCGGCAGCGCCGCGAGCGCGTCGAGCGACGCGAGCATCTGCGCGGGCGTGCCTTCGAACAGGCGGCCGCAGCCACACGAGAACAGCGTGTCGCCGCAGAACACGTGCGGCACCGCGTTGCCGTGGCCGGCCGCGCCTTGGCCGGCCGCCTGAAAATACGCAATGTGGCCGCGCGTATGGCCCGGCACGTCGAGCACGTCGAATGCGACGGCCGGCGCGTCGAGCGTCACGCGATCGCCGCCCGACAGCGGCCGCGTGACCACGTCGATCGCTTCGGCGGCGGGGCCGTAAACGGTGAGCGGCGCATCGGCCGGTTGGCTATGCAGCAGCGCATCGACACCGCCGACGTGGTCGGCGTGGTGGTGCGTGAGTAAAATAGCGGTCAACCGCCAGCCTCGTTCGGCAAGAACCCGGCGTACGGGCGCGGCTTCACCCGGGTCGACGGCGATCGCATCGCGGCCGTCCGAGACGAGCCAGATATAGTTGTCTTCGAATGCCGGAACCGGCACGTATTCCAGCTCGTTCATAGGCGCGCAATCATCGTTATGTCTGACCGTCAAATTATAGACTGGCCCGCCTGGACCGACTCGCCGCCCGGCCGCTACGTGCTGGGCTGGGAGCAGGCGCAGCTCGACCGGATCGTATCCGACGTCTTCGGCTTCCACGCGCTGCAGCTCGGCCTGCCGCAGCTCGACGCGCTGCGCGAGAACCGCATGCCGTATCGCGGCCTCGTGCTCGACCCGGCGAGCGGCGCGAGCGCGCCGTACCAGTATCCGTGGGCGCGCGAAGCACACACGGCGGTCCACGCGCCCGCCGATCGCAGCACGACCTGGTGCGACCTGCTCGACCTGCCGTTCGAGTCGCAGAGCGTCGACCTGATCGTGATGCCGCACACGCTCGAATTCACGTCCGACCCGCACCGTCTGCTGCGCGAGGCCGAGCGCGTGCTGATGCCGGAAGGCCAGCTCGTGATCACCGGCTTCAATTCGCTGAGCCTGTGGGGCATGCGGCAGTCGTTCGGGCGCATGGCGAACCGCCCGTTCGTGCCGGCCACGCGCGACCAGATCGCGTTCATCCGGCTCAAGGACTGGATCAAGCTGCTCGGCTTCGACCTCGAACGCGGCCGCTTCGGCTGCTACCGGCCGCCGCTCGCCACCGACAAGTGGCTAGCCCGCTACGGCTTCATGGAGGCCGCCGGCGACCGCTGGTGGCCGATCTTCGGCGCCGTCTACATGGTGACGGCCGTCAAGCGCGTGCGCGGCATGCGCCTCGTCGGCCCGATCAAGATGAAGAAGCCCGTGCTCGCACCGGGCCTGACGCCGGCGGCCTCCCCGACCACCCACCAAGAACGTTCATGACAACCGACACCATCGACATCTATACCGACGGCGCCTGCAAGGGCAACCCCGGCCCCGGCGGCTGGGGCGCCCTGCTGCGCTACGGCAGCCAGGAAAAGGAACTGTTCGGCGGCGAGCCGAACACGACCAACAACCGCATGGAGCTGATGGGCGTGATCGCCGCGCTCGAAGCGCTGAAGCGGCCGTGCCGGGTGATCGTGCATACCGACTCGCAATACGTGCAGAAGGGCATCAGCGAGTGGATCCACGGGTGGAAGAAGAAAGGCTGGGTCACCGCAGCGAAGACGCCCGTGAAGAATGCCGACCTGTGGAAGCGGCTCGACGCGCTCGTCGCGCAGCACGAGATCGAGTGGCGCTGGGTCAGGGGTCACGCGGGCCATCCCGAAAACGAGCGCGCGGACGCGCTCGCGAATCGCGGCGTCGAATCGCTGGCCGCCTGAACCGCGGCCGCCCTCTCCTGTTTTTGTTGCTTTTCCCGATATGCGCCAGATCATTCTCGATACCGAAACCACCGGCCTGAACGCCCGCACGGGCGACCGCCTCATCGAAATCGGCTGCGTCGAGCTGCTGAACCGGCGGCTCACCGGCAACAACCTGCACTTCTACGTGAACCCCGAGCGCGACAGCGATCCGGGCGCACTGGCGGTGCACGGCCTCACGACCGAATTCTTGAGCGACAAGCCGAAATTCGCGGAAGTCGCCCACCAGATCCTCGACTTCGTGAAGGACGCCGAGCTGATCATCCACAACGCGCCGTTCGACCTGGGCTTCCTCGACGCCGAATTCGCGCGGCTCGGCCTGCCGCCGTTCACCGAGCATTGCGGCGGCGTGATCGACACGCTGGTGCAGGCCAAGCAGATGTTCCCCGGCAAGCGCAACTCGCTCGACGCGCTGTGCGACCGCTTCGGCATCAGCAACGCGCACCGCACGCTGCACGGCGCGCTGCTCGACTCGGAGCTGCTCGCCGAGGTGTATCTCGCGATGACGCGCGGCCAGGACAGCCTCGTGATCGACATGCTCGACGACGCGAGCGCCGACGGCGGCGCCGCGAACGGCAAGCGCGTGTCGCTCGCCGCGCTCGACCTGCCTGTAGTGGTCGCAAGCGACGACGAGTTGGCCGCGCACCAGGCTCAGCTCGACGAGCTCGACAAGTCGGTCAAGGGCACCTGCGTGTGGCGCCAGCCCGCCGACACGGATACCGCCGAAGCGGCCTGACGCACGCGCCCCGCGCCGCGGCCGCGCTTACGCGCGCGGCTGCAGCGCGATGACGGCCATCCCGCCGAGCGCGAGCACCGCGCCGGCCACGTCCCAGCGGGTCAGCGCGACGCCGTCGACCACCCGCAGCCAGACCAGCGCCACCGCGATGTACACGCCGCCGTACGCGGCATACGTGCGCCCCGCCGCACTGGGGTGCAGCGTCAGCAGCCACGCGAACAGCGCGAGCGACAGCGCGGCCGGCACCAGCAGCCAGGCCGGACGCCCGGCCTTCAGCACGAGCCACGGCAGATAACAGCCGACGATTTCGGCCAGCGCGGTAGCGGCGAACAGCGCCGCGATCCTGATCAGTTCGGTCATCCGGTTCCTCGCGAATTCAGCCCCGTCGCGACGGGCGGCACGGCCGCGCCGCGCGCCGCCGATCATACCCGAGCGGAGCGCGCCGGAGGCCCCGCCAGACGGGCGACTCCCGGCAATTTGCACGATCATCCGTCATCGTGCTATCATGTCGCCTGTTTCAACATTCAATCTCTGTCTTTTCGATTTTGAGAGAAGTCCGTCCGCACGCTGCGGGCCGGTGCCTCGATCGAAATTGCATCCACAGGAAAGCCCGCCCGACAGGCCCGCTTTTCTCGTTTCGCTGCCCCTCCGGGGCGTTGCCGGCACGCCGGACACCTCGTCCGCACCGGCATCCGCCGCCTGCATCACGCGGCCCATTCTTCATGAGCGCACTGTCGCGACGGCCCACCGGGCCCGCGTCGAAGCAGCCCCTTGCAGCCCGTTACTGCCCCCTGTGCAGTAAGTGCTTAATGGTCTGCCCCGACGCGCAGCACACGACGCCGCGCTCGCCGGCAAACCGTGTCGGACGGCCCGCCCGTTCCGGCGCTGTCAAAGGAGTGCATGACCTTGACCGCAACACACGTCAGCCCGACCGCTGTCTCTTCCCCCGCTTCGTCGTCCGGCGAGGCCCCGCTCGCCGCGGACGACATCACCGTCGTCGACCAGAGCCTGCTCAAGCGCGCCGTCAGCGCGATGGCCATCGGTAACGCGATGGAATGGTTCGACTTCGGCGTCTACAGCTATATCGCCGTCACGCTCGGCAAGGTGTTCTTCCCGTCCAGCAGCCCGTCCGCGCAGCTGCTCGCGACCTTCGGCACGTTCGCGGCCGCGTTCCTCGTGCGCCCGCTCGGCGGCATGGTGTTCGGCCCGCTCGGCGACCGCATCGGCCGCCAGCGCGTGCTCGCCGCGACGATGATCATGATGGCCGTCGGCACCTTCGCGATCGGCCTGATTCCGAGCTATGCGTCGATCGGCATCATGGCCCCGATCCTGTTGCTCGTCGCCCGCCTCGTGCAGGGCTTCTCGACCGGCGGCGAATACGGCGGCGCGGCGACCTTCATCGCCGAGTTCTCGACCGACAAGCGCCGTGGCTTCATGGGCAGCTTCCTCGAATTCGGCACGCTGATCGGCTATGTGCTGGGCGCGGGCGTCGTCGCGCTGCTCACCGCGTCGCTGTCGCAGGAAGCGCTGCTGTCGTGGGGCTGGCGCGTGCCGTTCCTGATCGCCGGCCCGCTCGGCCTGATCGGTCTCTACATCCGGATGAAGCTCGAGGAAACGCCGGCGTTCAAGCGCCAGGCCGAAGAGCGCGAAGCGCAGGACAAGGCCGTGCCGAAGGCGCGCTTCCGCGAAACGCTGCTGCGCAACTGGCGTGCACTGCTGCTGTGCGTGGGCCTCGTGCTGATCTTCAACGTGACCGACTACATGGTGCTGTCGTACCTGCCGAGCTTCATGTCGTCGACGCTGCACTTCGACGAATCGCACAGCCTCGTGCTGGTGCTGATCGTGATGGTGCTGATGATGCCGATGACGCTGTACGCCGGCCGCCTGTCGGACAAGGTCGGCCGCAAGCCGGTGATGCTCGCCGGCTGCGTGGGCCTGCTGGCGCTGTCGATCCCGTCGCTGATGCTGATCCATGCGGGCACCACCGCGTCGGTGTTCGGCGGTCTGCTGATCCTCGGCGTGCTGCTGTCGTGCTTCACCGGCGTGATGCCGTCGGCGCTGCCCGCGCTGTTCCCGACCGAGATCCGCTACGGCGCGCTCGCGATCGGCTTCAACGTGTCGGTGTCGCTGTTCGGCGGCACGACGCCGCTGGTCACCGCGTGGCTCGTCGACGTGACGCACAACCTGATGATGCCCGCGTACTACATGATGGGTGCCGCGTTGATCGGCATCGTGTCGGTCGTCGCACTCGCCGAAACCGCGCGCCAGCCGCTGAAGGGCTCGCCGCCCGCCGTCGCGACGCGCCGCGAAGCACACCAGCTCGCGCTCCAGTTGCGCGAGGAGGACGACGAACAGGAAATCTACGGCGTCGCGACTCCCGCCCGCGCGTGAGCGTCACCCCATGAAAAAGCCCCGGCCGAAGCCGGGGCTCGATCGAAACCGATCCGCCCGACCGGCTTGCGCCGGCCGGGCTTTTTTTCATCCTTCCGATGCGGATGCCTTCACGCGCGCGCTTCGCAATGGCGGCAGAAGATCAGCGCACGCGAGCGCGACACCGCCGCCTGGGCACCGCGCGTGGCCATGATCAACCCGACCTGGCCGAGATTGAAATCGCGCTCGACCATCAGTTGCGTCAGCGCGGCAAGCGGCAACACGACGGACGGGTGGTACAGGCTCGATTCGATCAGGGCTTTCATCATCGGCTCCATCTGGCAATGCGTGATTTGATGGAGTGGATTCTAGGGATCGGTCGGGTCCGGATAAACAGCGCGAATGCGAAGTCACTTGTCAGCCGTTGAGAACAATCGGCCGCGGCTTGCCGGACAAGGCTGCGCGGCCGCCGACAGCGGCATGCGACAGCCCGGCGCCCCGCTTCGAAGCCTAGACGAGCGGCGTGTCGACGAAGGCCGGCAGCGCTTCCGCCCGCGCGGAATGCGCGGCGAGCGCCGGATAACGGGCCGGATCGATCCGCGCGAGCACCGGATAATCGGCCGCCATGAACTGCGTGAAGCGCCACGCCACCGCGACGGTCACGTCCGACTGCAGCAATCGCGCGCCGCCGAACCAGCCGCGGGTGGCCGCGACCAGTGGTTCCAGCGCGCCGTATGCCCCTTCGAGCTGGCTCAGCACGCGATCGACCCACGGTTCGTGCTGCTTGTCCGACGGGCGCAGCGCCTGCTCGTAGACGACCTGCACGGTTTTCTCGGCCGCGGCCAGCGCGAACCCGATCGGCACCAGCGCGCGCAGCCGGGCCTCGACGGCGTCGGGCAGCAGGCGCCGCTCCGGCGCGGCCAGGTGGTCGAGATAGTCGACGATCAGCGACGAATCGAGCAGCGTCGCGCCGCCGTCGGTCACGAGCGTCGGCGCTTTGACGGCCGGGTTGAGCGTCCTGAACCGCTCGAGATGACGGAACACCGAGATCGACTCGTGTTCGAACGGCAGGTCGAGCAGCTTCGCCGAAATGGCGACGCGGCGCACGAACGGGGAATCCAGCATGCCGATCAGCTTCATCGCGAACGCTCCGCTTCGAGGGAATGGGACTGACGACTGTAGCAGCGGCGCGCGGCAATGCCTAGCGTGCCCGTGCGCTTGATGTGCATCAGCCGGCCGCGCACCGGGCTCCCGCTGCCCGGCCACTGTGACCATAATGGAGGTTCACGCTTCTTCCGCCCCAGGGTCCGCCATGTGGTATGCCGTCGTCGAGCAGCAGCGGGAATGGATGCGCGCATGGCGCGCGGCGACGCGCTACGCGTTCGACGCATGGCCCGCGGCGTCGCTGCCGCACGCCGCGTCATCGTGCTACGACGACCTGTTCGAACCGCTGCTCGGGCCGCAGGCCGCGCCGCCGGGCTTCGACCTCGCGTGGCCTGCCGTCAGCGAGCAGATCGTCGCGCACACCCCGTTTTGCGACCTGCGGCGCTTCGCGCACGCCGATGCGCACCGCACGGTGCTGCTGTGCGCGCCGCTCGTCGGGCACGCGGCCGTGATGATGCGCGAAACCGCCGAAACGCTGCTCGCCGATGGCGACGTCTGCGTGACCGACTGGCGCAATGCGCGCGACGTGCCGCTCGCGGCAGGCCGTTTCGGGCTCGACGAATACGTCGCGATGCTCGACGGCTTCGTCAGCACCCTCCAGCACGACGATCGGCCGCTACACGTCGTCGCCGTATGCCAGGCGACCGTACCGGCACTCGGCGCACTCGCGCTGCGCGCCGCGCGCGGCCTTGCGCCGCCCGCGAGTATCACGCTGATCGGCGGTCCGATCGATGCCCGCCTGAATCCGAGCGCGCTCGGCGCCGCGGCCGCCGCCCATTCGCTCGACTGGTGCCGGCGCCACCTGATCGACATCGTGCCGCCCGGCTTCGCGGGGCACGGCCGCCACGTGTTTCCGACCTATCTGCAACAGGGCGAGATCGCGCTCCTGTATCCGCAACGCTTCCTGACGCTGATCGAGACCTACGCGCTGGCGGCTTCCCGCTTCGACATGACCGGGCTTGCCGACGCGCGGCGTGCGCTGCGCGAATACACGGCGCTGCTCGACATGCCGGCCGACTATTTTCTCGACACGGTCGACGTCGTGTTCCAGCGCATGTTGCTCGCGACCGGTGCGTGGCGCGTGCACGGCCGGCGCGTCGACCCGGCGGCGCTGCGCGACGTCGCGCTGCTGACCGTCGAAGGCGCCCGCGACGCGGTTACCGGCGCCGGCCAGACGCATGCGGCGCTCGAGCTGTGCAGCGACCTGTCGACCGACGAGCGCCATCGCGTCGACATCGACGATTGCGATCACTACGGGTTGTTTACGGGGCCGCGCTGGCACGGCAACGTCCATCCGGCGCTGCAGCGCGTGTTCGCGGCGGCGGAAGCCGCCCGACCGAGCCCACGCCGGACCGGGCGAAACTGATGGCGCGTCAGGGACGGGCCGCGTCGAGCAGCGCGCGCACCTCGTCGTCGCTCGTCTGCTCGAAGCGCGCGTAGAACTGGCTGATCCCGAAGAACCGCAGCGGCTGCGACACCGTGACGAACGCGTCGGCCAGCCCGTCGAACACATGCGCCGCGCCCGCCGGCGCGACCGGCACCGCCGCGACGATGCGCGCCGGGTGGCGCTCGCGCAGCGCCTGCAGCGCGACGCGCATCGATGCGCCGGTCGCGACGCCGTCGTCGACGACGATCGCGATGCGTCCGTCCACCGCCAGCGGCGGCACCGCGCCGCGGTACAGCGCTTCGCGGCGTTGCAGTTCGGCCGTCTCGCGCGCGATCACGTCGGCGAGTTGCGCATCGGATACGTCCATCGCGCGGATCACCGACCGTTGCAGATGCGTCGCGCCGCCCGTCGCGATCGCGCCCATCGCGAGCTCGGGATCGAACGGCACGCCGAGCTTGCGCACGACCAGCACGTCGAGCGGCGCGCGCAGCGCGCATGCGACCGGATACGCGACGGGCACGCCGCCGCGCGGCAACGCGAGCACGACGACATCGCTTCGCCCCGCGTATTCGCGCAACGCATCGGCCAGTTGGCGGCCGGCATCGGCGCGATCGGCAAAACTGCTTTCGGTCACGATCGGCTCCCTGCCGTTGCACCGGACGAGCGAAAGCCGCGTCGGCGCCTGTCAACGAGGATGGTTCATCGGTCGCACCGATGCAAGCAGGGTCATACCGGCGCACGGGGCGCCGCAGGAAAGGGTCAGAGGCCGCCGGCCTGCCGGTACAGCCGCCAGAACGACTGCGCGTAGGACTGCGCGAGTTCGGGCGCGCGCCGGAACACGTTCACCGTGTCGGCCTGCGCGGCCGCGCCGTCGGACAGCGTCGTCAGCGCGACGCTGTCGTCGACGATCAAGAAGCGCGACGCGGGGCCGCCATGCCGCGAATCGATCGCGACGTCGATACCGGCGGATTTGAGATAACCGGCGCCGCTGTACTTCCCCGCGCGCGGCGGGCGCACCAGCACGACGCGCACCTCGATCCCCCGCGCGCGGGCCGCGCGCAGCGCGCTCGCGACAGCCGGCGGCACCTGCGCATAGCCGGCCAGCAGCACGCGGCGCTGGGCCTGTTCGATCAGATCGACGGTCGCGTCGGCCGCCGCGTTGTCATACGAAAAGTACGTGCCGACCGATGCAGCGTCGGACGGAATCTGGCTGGCGTGGACGCTCGTCGCGCAGCAAAGCGCGGCGAGAAAGAAGGCGGCTGGTCTCATGGCGGGCGCCATTGTAGCGGCGCCAATTCGCGTGACAAGGGGCGGCTGCGACGCTGCTGCGCCGGCGCAACACACCGGGCAAAACAAGGGCGCGGCGACCGGGTTTCACGCCGGTTTCACCCCCTCGATCAGCCGGCTGCGACGCGCGCGAGCCAACTCGTCACGCCGTCGACCGAACGGAAATCCGCGAGGCTGCGCGCCGGCAACGCGGGATACGCGCCGCCCGCCATCTCGGCCAGCGCGCGCCCCGGGCCGAGTTCGAGAAACGCGGTGGCGCCGGCCTCCACGCACGCGGCGAGGCAGGCTGCCCACTCGACCGGCTCCGCGATCTGCCGCGCGAGCTTGTCGAGGCCCGTATCGACATCGAGCACCGACGCGCCGTCGATTCCCGAGAACAGCCGCGTGCCGGGCAGCGGCCGGCGCACGCGCGTCGCGGCCAGCGTCGCGCGGAATGCCGGCACGGCGGCGGCCAGCCGACGCGTGTGCGACGCGATCCGCACGCAGACGGGCGCGACGCGCAGCGCGCCGGCGCGCTGCGCGTCGTCGGCCACGGCATCGACATCGACATGCCGCCCGGCGACCACGAACGCATCGCCGGGGTTCGCGATCGCGATGGCCGCGTCGCGACCGTCGCACAACTGCGCCAGTTGCACGCGCGTCAGGCCGCGCACGAACACCATCCGCTCGTCGCCGCTGCTCGCGGCATCCATCGCGCGCGCCCGCGCATCGGCCAGGTCGAGCGCGTCGTGCGGCCCGATCATCCCCGCGACGCTCCACGAGCCGACCTCGCCGACGCTGTAGCCGGCGACACAGCGTCGGCGCGGCCACACCGCGTCGAGCAGCGCGGCCGCCGCGAGCGCCTGGACCGTGCAGAGGATCTGCGCTGCACGGTTTTCCCGCAGCGCATCGGGCCCGGCCTGCCGGACCCACGTGCGCGGATCGTCGCCGAGCAGCCGGCCCGCATGCGCGAACAGTGCATCGGCCTGCGGCGCCGACCCGGTGAGGTCGAACATGTCGGCGCGCTGCGCGCCTTGCCCCGAGCACAGGATGGCCAGCGTCATCGCGCGTCCCGTTCGGTTTCGAGCGCATCGACGAACACGCTCATCGCGAGCAGGTCGGCCGCCCCGCCCGGGCTCAGCCGGCGCGCCACGAACGCACGATGCGCGGCCGTCGCGCGCAGCCGCCAGTCGCGCGCCCGCACGCCGCCGCGCGCGACGAATGCACGGGCAGTCGCGCGGGCGAAATCGAGGCCGTCCTGCCCGCCCCGGTGCAGCAGATTCGTGTCGTCGAGCGCGGCGATCAGCGCGAAACACGCGGCGACCCGCGCGGCTTCCGGATCGTCCGGCAGGTCGCGCCGGGCGCGGCGCAGCGCCGGCAATCCGACCGCGTACACGGTCGGAAAGCCGTCGGCCGCCTCACGACGCGCACCGCCGACACCGTAGCGCCGGCTCGCGCGCTCGCCGTGGCTGTCCGGCAAACGCGGGCCGCCGAGGATCTCGACGCCCCACCGGCGCGACACGAACGCGCCAAGCGTCGTCCCGGCCGGCACCGCGCCCGGCATCGCGCGCCGGCCGGCGGCCGCGCACAGCAGCCCGAGCCCGAAGATCGCGCCGCGATGCGTATTGACGCCG
Source organism: Burkholderia cenocepacia (assembly GCF_900446215.1). Classification (GTDB taxonomy): domain Bacteria; phylum Pseudomonadota; class Gammaproteobacteria; order Burkholderiales; family Burkholderiaceae; genus Burkholderia; species Burkholderia cenocepacia. The sequence continues at coordinate 494,996 of NZ_UAQZ01000014.1, forward strand.
CCGGTCGCGGCGAGCATCGCGTGCTCGGCGCGCAGGCCGATCTTCCGCAGCACGGCCATGTCGGCGTCGCGCGCACCCGCGTCGGCGAGTTCCGCGAAGTACGGCTGCAGCACGGCGGCGCTGCGCGCGAACGTCGCGGCATCCATGTCCGTGTGACTGCCGGTGTCGACGTGGCTGACGAGGCCCGGCTTCGGATAGGTGTCGATCTCGAGCACGAGGCTGCGCTCGGCCAGCGCCGCGATGCGTTCGGCATCGGACGGCGCCGCTACGCGGCAGGCAGCCCGTGCGGTCATCGCGGGCCTCCGGTGAAGGCGTCGGCGCGCATCAATTCGACCGCAATCGCGGTCTTCACCGCGACTTCGGGCAACCGCGCGTGCAGTTCGCGCCAGTTGACGCCCGCGCCGTCGGCGCGCAGCAGTTCGCCGTCGATGCGCATCGGTGCGCGCGCGTCGATCGCCGCGAGGCCGTCGAGCAACGGGGCGAGCGATGCGGGATCCGGCAGCCGAAACACGATATCGAGATCGGACGAGGCGCCGAGGTAAGGCTCGCCCGTCAGCGCCTGCCAGGCGAGGCTGCCGAACACGCGACCCTGCACGCCGCAGCGTGCGCCGAGCGCCGCGAGCTCGTGCAGCGGCGCATGCCATGCCGCGGGCGCGGCGGCGAGTACGTCCGTCAAGGTCGGCAGCGGGCCGATCGTCGCGAGCGCGTCGGCGGCCACGTTCAGCGCGATGCGCCGCTTGCCCGCCGACGGCGGCAACGGCAGGCCGAGCGGCACGCGGCCGGCATCGGCTTCATCCGGCGACGCGCGACGCACGATCAGCGGCCAGCCGCGTTCGGCCCATGCACGCACGAGCGGATCACCGGCGAGCGCGGGGTCGCGGGCGAATGCCGCGCCCCACCCGGCCGCCGTCAGCGTGACGAGCGTGTGGCGGCGCAGCGGCAGCTCAGCGTGCGGCACGCGCGAGTGCCTCGACGCGGGCGGCGACGTCGGTCGCGACCGGCCGGCCGCGCGCCGCGCGCCGGTCGATGCGCTCGGCCGGCTTGCCGAGCCATTCGCCGACCTGCGCGTCGAGCGCGCGGGACGGATCGAGCACGGCGTCGACGGCGCCCATCTTCACGAGGTTGTCGAGCCCCGGCGCGAATACCGGTGTCGAACGCGCCATCTCCTTCAGCACGTCGATCGGCAGCTTGGTCACGCGCGACATCGACGGCAGGTCCATCACCTCCGGCTCGGCGCCCGGCACCGCGAGCAGCGTGCGCGTCGCGAGCGCGGTCGCGATGAACGCGCCGGCGGCCGTGTGGCCGTACAGCACGCCGATCGTCCGGTGCCCGGCGAGATCCGCATGCATCAGGCACTTCGCGAGATGCGACAGCCCTTCGTTCAGGCCGAGCAGTTCGTCGCGCTTGCTCATCCGCTGGCTGTCGCTGTCGACCAGCACGAGGATCGGCGTGTCGCCGCCACGCGCGATCGTGTCGAGCACGCACGACGCGAGCGTCAGCGCCTCGTCGATGCCGAACGGCAGGCGGTCGGCCACGCCGATCACGTCGACGCGCGTGCCGGCCAATGCCGCGTGGCCCGTCAGCAAGCCGCCATTGCGCGCAATCGAATGGCCGGCGGGAAACAGCGAGTTCAGTACTTCATCGAGCGTCATGCTGGGGCTCCTGCAGTTGATCGGCCAGCTTCGCGAATTCATCGTCGGACATTCCGGGAATCGCTTCCGGCCGATCGGCCCCGAGCGCACGCCACACGTCGAGCGCATCGTTGCAGCCGCCGAACCGTTCGACCCGCGCTTCGAGACGTGCCTGTTCCGCGCGCAGCATCGCCGCATCGAACGGCGGCGCGCGGCCGATCAGATCGAGCGCGGCCGCGCGAAACGCGTCCGGCGTATCGGCCACGTAGCGATCGGCGCCGCCGATCAAGCGCCGATGCTTGCCACCCATCGTGCGCCAGATCAGCGCGCGATCCTTCGAGTCGAATTCCTCGACGCCGCGATTGGTCTCGATCACTTCGGGACCCGACACGCTGATGCGCCCCTGCTCCGACACCACGAGCGCCGAACAGCACGCGGCGAGCAATCCGCCGCCGCCGTAGCAGCCCGCGCGCCCGCCGATCAGCCCGATCACCGGCACGCCGGCGGCCCGCGCGTCGACGAGCGCGCGCATGATCTCGGCGATCGCGAGCTCGCCCGCATTCGCTTCCTGCAACCGCACGCCGCCCGTATCGAACAGGATCAGCACCGGCTTGCCGACTTCGCGCGCGGCGCGCAGCAACCCGGTGAGTTTCGCGCCGTGCACTTCGCCGAACGCGCCGCCCATGAAACGGCCCTCCTGCGCGGCGACGAACACGGGCCGGCCGTCGAGCCGGCCGTGCCCGACCACCATCCCGTCGTCGAACTGCTGCGGCAGCGCGAACAGCGGCAGGTGCGGGCTCGTCACGCGCTCGGCCGGCCCGAGGAACTCCGTGAAACTGCCTGCGTCGAGCAGCCCGTCGATGCGCTGTCGCGCCGACGCTTCGTACCAGCTCGCCGCGTTTGCGACGAACGCCGGTGCGTCGTGGATCACGTCGTTCGTCATGCGTCCCCCTCGATCGCGCGCACGGCCTGCGCGAGCCGCAGCGACACCATGTCGGGCCGCGCGCCGCCGTCGTTGATCGACAGCTTCAGGCCGCCCGGCGTACGCCGTTCGACGAAATCCGATACGACCGCCTGCCAGACCGCGCCGAAACCGACGGCCGCGGTGCGGATGTCGATCTCGCATTCGTTGCCCGGCAGCACGCGCTCGACGAGCACCTCGAGATTGCCGGACGCGACCACGCCGACGAGCGCCGCGGCCTGCTCGCCCTTCGCGCGTTCGCGCGCGGTGAAGCGATAGTTCAACTGTTCCATGCCCTCTTCCTCACCAGTTGCGGAACCGGGCCGGCGGCGCATAGAGCCCGCCCGACCAGTGCACCAGATCCTTGATCGACCGCGCGGCGAGCCAGCGGCGGTCGGCGTCGAGCGGATCGATGCCGAGATCCTCCGGGCGGCGGATCACGCCGCGCTCGCGCAGCCGCTCGACCATCTTCCGGTCGCGGCCGCGGCCGACGTCGGTATAGCCGGCGACGCCGCGGATCGCGTGCTCGCGTTCGTCCTTGTCGCGGCACATCAGCAGGTTCGCGATCCCTTCCTCGGTGACGATGTGCGTGACGTCGTCGCCATAGACCATGATCGGCGCGAGGTCGAGCTGCAGCTTGTCCGCGAGCTTCAGCGCGTCGAGCTTCTCGACGAACATCGGCACGTTCTTGTCGCCGAACGTCTCGCCGATCTGCACGACCAGCTTGCGGCCGCGCCGCAGCGCCGCCGGCGTGTCGGGGTCGGCTTCCGCGCCGGCCTTCAGCCACGGCTCGCTCGGATGGCGCCGGCCGCGCGCGTCGCTGCCCATGTTCGGCGCGCCGCCGAAGCCGGCGATCCGCTCGGCCGTGACCGTCGACGAGTGGCCGGACAGGTCGATCTGCAGCGTCGAGCCGATGAACATGTCGCACGCATAGAGGCCGGCCGTCTGGCAGAACGCGCGGTTCGAGCGCAGCGACCCGTCGGGGCCCGTGAACCACACGTCGGAGCGCGCGCGGATGTAGTCGTCCATCCCGACCTCGGAACCGAAGCAGTGGATCTGCTCGACCCAGCCCGATTCGATCGCGGGAATCAGCGTCGGATGCGGGTTGAGCGCCCAGTGCGTGCAGACCTTGCCCTTCAGCCCGAGCTTTTCGCCGTAGGTCGGCAGCAGCAGCTCGATCGCGGCCGTGTTGAAGCCGATCCCGTGGTTCAGGCGCTTGATCCCGTACGGCTCGTAGATGCCCTTGATCGCGAGCATCGCGGTCAGGATCTGCGTTTCGGTGATCGCGGCCGGATCGCGCGTGAACAGCGGCTCGACGTAGAACGGCCGGCCGGCCTCGACGACGAAATGCACGCGATCGCCCGGGATGTCGACGCGCGGCACCTTGTCGACGATGCGGTCGACCTGCGCGATCACGATGCCGTCCTTGAAGGCGGTGGCCTCGACGACGGTCGGCGTGTCCTCGGTGTTCGGGCCGGTGTACAGGTTGCCGTCGCGATCGGCGCTCACGGCGGCGATCAACGCGACCTGCGGCGTGAGGTCGATGAAGTAGCGGGCGAACAGTTCGAGATAGGTATGCACCGCGCCGAGCGCGATCTTGCCGCCGAACAGCAGCTTCGCGATGCGTTGCGACTGCGGGCCCGAATACGCGAAGTCGAGCCGCTTCGCGATGCCGCGCTCGAACACGTCGAGATGCTCGGGCAGCACGACGCCCGACTGCACCATGTGCAGGTCGTGGATCTTCGCGCTGTCGACGTCGGCGAGCGCCGTCGCGAGCAGGTCGGCCTGCTTCTGGTTGTCGCCTTCGAGGCACACGCGGTCGCCGGGCCGCAGCACCGCTTCGAGCAGCGCGACGGTGTCGCGCGCATCGACCCGCTTGCCTTGCGCGTAAGCCGCGCCGGCCGCGAGGCGTGCATCGCGCGCCTGCCGCGCGTGATTCCATCCCGTCATGAACAGTTCTCCGCTTCGAGGGTTCAGCGGCATTCTAAGCCTGGCGCCGCTGTCGATTGATGAAGTTGCAGAATGCGACTCAGAGGACGCCGCGATGGATGGGCGGCCCGCACGCGGACCGCGTCGCATCGCCCTACCCGCCGACCAGCGCGCGCGTCGTGAAGAACAGCAGCGACGGCCCGAGCAGGCAGCCGATGCCGGTATGGAACGTGGCGACCAGCGCGCCGTACGGGACGAGCCGGCGATCCGTCGCGGCAAGGCCCGCGCTCACACCGCTGACGGTGCCGGCCAGCCCGCCGAAGATCATCGCGGAGCGCGGCGTCTTCAGGCCCATGAAGTTGGCCGCGATCGGCGTGCCGACCATCACGATGATCGCCTTCACGAGCCCGGTCGCGATGCTGAGCGCGATCACGTCGGAACTCGCGCCGATCGCCGCGCCGGTGACGGGCCCGACGATGTAGGTGACGGCGCCCGCGCCGATCGTCGTCATGCTGACCGCGTCGGTGTAGCCGAATGCGCGCGCGATGCAGGCGCCGACGATGAACGGCAGCACGGTGCCGAGCAGCAGCGACACGACGCCGACGAGCCCGGCCTTGCGCGCCTCGGTGGGCTGCACTTCGAACGCGGTCGCGACGATCGCGAAATCGCGCAGCATCGCGCCGCCCATCAGGCCGATGCCGGCGAACAGCTTGACGTCGGCCAGCCCCTTCTCGCCGCCGGTGAATGCGCCGCCGACGTACGCGAGCACGAGACCGATGACGATCGCGATCGCCGAGCCGTGCACGCGGCCGAACGTGAGCTTGCGCGACGCGATCGACGACAGCCACATGATCAGGCCGACCAGCGCGAACGACGCGACGAGCCCGTTGTGGGCGACGACTTTTTCGAGCATCTGCAGCATGGCGGCCTCCGTTATTGTTCTTCGAATTGCGGCACGCCCGCGAAGGCCGTGTCGTCGCGCCCCGTGCGCGCGAGTACCGCGATGCAGCAGGCGCAGATCGCGACCGCGCCGACGGCGGCCAGCAGCGCGACCGGGCCGCCCTTCAGCGCGGCGACGACGTTCTGGTTCGCGGCCATCGCGACGACGACCGGGATGTACATCGCGCCCCAGAAACCGACGCCGGCCTCGGTCTCCTTCGGCAGCCAGCCGCGCCGGTGCAACCACAAGCGCAGGCAGATCAGCAGCAGCATCGCGATGCCGACGCCGCCGACGTTGGTCTTCACGCCGATCGCGCTGCCGAGCAGGTCGCCGAGGAACAGTCCGGCCAGGTGGCAGAACGCCAGCAGCGCGGTTCCGTAGATGATCATGAGTCGTCTCCAGTCTCTTCGTGACGGGCGCCTGACGCGTGCGGGAGTCAGGCCCGCACGCCGATCCGGGGCGGACTGTCTGTCTCCTGCGGCGGGGCGCCGCGGCCCGGCGGCTCGTCGTGCGAGCACGTTCTCGGGGTCGATGGGATGATGCGGTTTCGGGCCGGACGCCGGATGGCTTAGACTGACCGAAGCAGCCGGCGGCGCGACACGGGCTACGCGCCCGGCGCCCTCGTTCGCGGAGGCCGCACTGGCGCGTGATCCGATACTAGCGCCGCAAAATCCGGCCATTTATGAAGTTGTCGAAACCGATTCAGTGGATTTAGCAATGCGTCCGTTACCGCCCGAGCTGCTGCGCAGTTTCGTCGCCGTCGCCCAGTCCGGCAGCTTCACCGCCGCGTCCGAGCGCGTGAACCTGTCGCAATCGACCGTCAGCCAGCATATCCGCCGCCTCGAGGAGCTGCTCGACCGGCCGCTGTTCGAGCGCGACACGCGCAACGTGCACCTGTCGCAGCACGGCGACGCGCTGTTCCGCTACGCGGTGCGCATCCTCGAACTGATGGACGAGGCCGTCACGTCGGTATGCGGGCCGCCGCTGTCGGGCAAGGTGCGGCTCGCGATGTCGGAGGATTTCGCGTCGGCGCACCTGACGGCCGCGCTCGCGAGCTTCGTGCAGCGCAACCCGGACGTCGAGCTCGCGATCTCGACCGGGCTGTCGGGCGACCTGTTCGACGCGCTCGACGAAGGCCGGCACGATCTCGTGTTCGCGAAACGCATCGCCGGCAGCCGGCGCGGCCGCGTGATCCGCAGCGAACCGCTGTACTGGTGCACCGGCCCCGATTCGCGGATCACCGGCCACGAGGCCGTGCTGCCGCTCGCGATGCATCCGGAGCCGAGCGTGTCGCGCCGCCGCGTGCTCGAATCGCTCGAGGCCGTCGGGCGACCGTACCGGATCGCCGTCGTGAGCAGCAGCATCGCGGTATTGCGGGCGGCCGCGAGCGCGGGGCTCGGCGTCAGCGCGTTCGCCGGCTACGTGATCCCGGCCGGGCTCGCGCGGCTCGAGGCGGGGCTGCCGGAACTCGGCGAACTCGAATACGTGATCGACCGCCCGGCGGCCGCGTCGCGTTCGACGCTCGCGCTCGAAGCCACGCTGATCACCGCGGCGGCCGAGTTGTAGCGGCACCGCGCGCACCGCACGGGTGCGCCCGCCGCACCTGACAGCTTTGCCCGGAACGCGTCATCGTCCGCGCAGCACCCGCTCGCGACAATGGGCCCCATCGGAACGCACGGTATCGCGCCGCGCGCCACCGGTACCCGTCCCCTTGATCGGAGCCCGCCATGAAGAACGTCCTGCGATTCGCCGTCGCGACCGCTGCAGCCGCGCTGCTGTCCCCCGCCTTTGCCCAGACCGATGCGGCGGCCCCCGCACCGGGCCTGACGCGCGCGGAAGTCATCGACCAGCTCAAGCAGGCCTATCTCGACGGCGAACTGCCGACGAACGACGGCAACTACCCGCCGAACGCCGCGACCCGCGCGCGCAACCGCGAACTCGTGCAGGCCACGAACCCCGGCTGGCTGGCGCAGACGCCGCCCGCTCCGCAATCGACGTCGCAGCAATAGCCGGCGCGCCGGATCAGGGCAGGAAGCTGCGGCGCCGCGCGTCGATCAGTTCGACGAGCAACCGGTCGCGCTCCGCCGCCAGTTCCTGCATCGAGCGCTCGCCCTGGATCGCGCGCAGCTCGTCGTTCAGCTTGCGATCGACCTCCGGATCGAACGACGGCGTGCCGAGGTCGTCCCACCAGCTCGTGATCGGCCCCGACAGGTGTTCGAGGAAGTGCGCGATCCCGCCCGCGCCGCCGCCGAGGTGATAGGTCAGGCACTGCCCCATCAGCCCCCAGCGCAGGCCGGGGCCCCACGCGACGGCCTTGTCCGCATCGGCGACGCTCACGACGCCTTCGCCGACGAGGTGATACACCTCGCGGAACAGCGCGGCCGCGAGCCGGTTCGCGACGTGGCCCGTCATCTCCTTGTTGAGGACGATGGTCTGCTTGCCGAGCGCATCGTAGAACTGCTTCACGCGCGCGATCACGTCCTGGCCGGTCGCATCGCCGCCGACCAGCTCGACGAGCGGGATCAGATGCGGCGGATTGAACGGATGCGCGATCAGGCAGCGTTCCGGATGCTTCGCGCACGCGGTCTGGATGTCGGACATCTTCAGGCCCGACGAGCTCGACGCGATCGGCACGTGCGCGGGCAGCACGTCGTCCATCTGGCGATAGAGCGCACGCTTCAGGTCGAGTCGCTCGGGGCCGTTCTCCTGCACGAAGTCGACGCCGTCGAGCGCCCGCACGAGATCGGCGTCGAACGACAGCCGCGCGGCAAGTTCGGCGGCCCGCTCGCCGAGGAACGCGGCCAGCGCGTCGCGCAGCCGCGCGTCGGCTTGCGGCGCCGGGTCGGTCACGACGACGTCGAAACCCTGCGTCAGGTAGAAAGCGGTCCAGCTCGCGCCGATCACGCCGGCGCCGACGATCGCGATACGTCGAATGTCCATGGTTGTCCCGTGTCGTTGGTCTGCAGATATGCCGCAGCGATTGTCGCATCGAATCCCGCTCACCTGCGTCGACGCCGATTGCGGATGCCCTCTTGAAATGCGCGACGGCGGCCACTAATTAAGCGTCGTCGGGCAGTGCCGACTACCACGCACCGCCCCCGTATCGACCCAGTGGAGCCACCCGTCGCGCCCGCCGCAGGCGTCGCGCCGTCACGTCTCCCGCGTTCCCTGTTCAGGAGGACCAACATGAGCGGTATCCATTTCGGCCACGATCTGTTCGACGAATTCGCCCGCGTGCAGCGGCAGATGGCGAGCCTGCTCGGCGAACGCCCGTCCGGCATCCGCGCGGTGCGCCCCGGCGCGTTTCCCGCGCTCAACGTCGGCGCCACCGACGACGCGATCGAGATCGTCGCGTTCGCGCCCGGCATGGCCGCGGCCGACTTCGACGTGTCGATCGACAAGGATCTGCTGACGATCAGCGGCGAACGCAAGCCGGCGCCGCGCGAAGGCGACGACGTGCGCACGTATGCGCAGGAGCGCTTTCACGGCGCGTTCCGCCGTGTGGTCGAACTGCCGCGCGACGCGGACCCCGACCAGGTCAGCGCCCGCTATGAAAACGGCTGCCTGCTGATTCGCGTCGGCCGGCGCGAAGCGGCGAAGCCGCGCGCGATCACCATTCAGTAATCTTCAGGATATCGACATGAACACGAACCCGACCCTGGCCGAACGCCAAACCGACACCGTTCACCCCGCGGCTGCCGAAGCCGCGCGCCGGCCCGCGATCATCCCGTCCGTCGACATCGTCGAGGATCAACGCGGCGTCACGCTGCGCGCCGACCTGCCGGGCGTGCCGCGCGAGAATCTCGACGTGAAGGTGCACGACACGACGCTGACGATCGAAGCCACGACGCACATCGACACACCGGCCGACCTGCGCGTGCGACATGCGGAAGTGCGCGCGACGCGCTATGCGCGATCCTTCGTGCTGAGCGCCGACCTCGACACGTCGCGGATCGACGCGAACCTGCGCGACGGCGTGCTGACGCTGACGATCCCGCGCCGCGAGCAAACGCGTCCGCGCCGCATCGACGTGACGGCCGGCAACGCGTAAGTGCCGATGCGTGTCCTGACGCGACGCGCATGAAAAAGCCCCGTCCGGCGCGCTGCCGGCGGGGCTTTCTTGCATCGGGCCGCACGCGTTCGCGCGCGCGGACGCCCGCTTCAATCGAAATCGAACAGGTCGAACACCGACTTCTTCCGACGCCGGCCGTCATGCCGGTCACGCTCGTCGTACGAGCGACCATCGCGCCCCCAGCCATCGTCACGGCCGCGCTGCGCATGCGTATCGTGTTGTGCGGGCGCGGCGTCGCGACGTACCGGCGCGTCGCCGGTTTCCCGGGCGATCAGCTTGTCGAGTTCGCCGCGATCGAGCCACACGCCGCGGCAGGTCGGACAGTAGTCGATCTCGATCGACTGGCGCTCGGCCATCAGCAGGTCGGGCGTCTTGCAGACAGGACATTTCATCGCGCTTCTCCTTTCCGTGCGAATTTCATCCGGATTCCGTATGAGGCGCGCGAACCGGCCGCCGCAGCGGCCGGCGTCACGCGCGCCGGCTCAGTCGCGTGCCGCGTGCGCCGCCCGCTTCGCCTTCGCGCGCCGCGCCAGCATGTTCATGCCCTCGACGAACGCCGAGAACGCCATCGCCGCATAGATGTAGCCCTTCGGCACGTGCGACCCGAACCCTTCGGCGATCAGCGTCATGCCGATCACGACCAGGAACGACAGCGCGAGCATCACGATCGTCGGGTTGCGGTCGATGAAGCGCGCGAGCGGCTGCGCGGCGAACAGCATCACGGTCACGGCGACGATCACGGCGACGAACATGATCGGAACGTGCTCGGTCATGCCGATCGCGGTCACGATGCTGTCGATCGAGAACACGATGTCGAGCATCACGATCTGGCCGATCGCGGCCCACACCGTCAGGCCGGCCGCGCCGGCCGCCCCGCCCGCGGCGTCGCCGTCGTGCGACACGTGGTGATGGATTTCGGTGGTCGCCTTCCACACGAGGAACAGGCCGCCCGACAGCAGGATCATGTCGCGCCACGAGAACGCATGGTCGAACAGCGTGAACACGGGTTCGGTCAGGCTCGCGATCCACGCGACGCTGCCCAGCAGCGCCAGGCGCATCACCAGCGCGAGCCCGATGCCGAGGCGCTGCGTGCGTGCGCGCTGCGCTTCGGGCAGCTTGTTGCTGAGGATCGAGATGAAGATCAGGTTGTCGATGCCGAGCACGACTTCCATCACGACGAGCGTCAGGAGCGCGGCCCAGACGGCGGGGTCGGTGGCAAGCGTCAGCAGGTAGTCCATGGGAGGGCCGATACGAAAGTGGAAAGCCTGATGATATGCCGCCCCACACTTCGAAAAAATCAGAGAGAATCTGATTTCAGGTTCGGTTTTTCCGATATATCCCGCTGCGATGCTGAATTTTCGACATCTGTACTATTTCTGGGTCGTCGTGAAGGAAGGCGGCTTCGCACGCGCCGCCGCCCGGCTGGACATGGCCGTGCAGACGATCAGCGCGCAGGTGCGCGAGCTGGAGAAATCGCTCGGGCACCAGTTGTTGCGCCCGGCCGGGCGCGGCGTGGCGATGACCGACGCCGGGCAGGCCGCGTTCGCGCGCGCGGAAGTCATCTTCGAGATGGGCCGGCTGATTCCCGACGACGTGCGCGCGGCGGCCAGCCAGCCGACCGTGCGGCTCGCGGTCGGCCTCGCGGACGGCATCTCCAAGCTCGCCGCGCACGCGCTCCTGGCCCCGGTGCTCGATACGCCGACGCTGCGGCTGCTGTGCCACGAAGGCGAGCACGACGCGCTGCTCGCGGAGCTCGCGCTGCATCATCTGGATCTCGTGCTGGCCGGCCAGGGCGCGCCGTCCGGGTCGAACCTGCGCGTGACGAGCGAGCGGCTCGTGGCGTCGCCAGTCGACTGGTACGGGCCCGCGGCACTCGTCACGCCGGCCGCGCGGCAGCGCTTTCCGCAGTGCCTGGCCGAGCTGCCCGTGCTGCTGCCGACCGCGCATTCCGCGTTGCGCGCGCGCCTCGACGGGTGGCTGGAAAGCGAGCGGATCATGCCGCGCGTGGCCGGCGAGTTCGAGGACAGCGCGCTGATGGCCGTGTTCGCGGCGCGCGGCCTCGGCGTGTTTGCGCTGAGCGAACTCGGCGCGAACGATGCGTCGCTGCTGCGCGGGCTCAGGCGGCTCGGGCGCGCGGGCGACGTGACCGAGGAGATCCACGCGATCCGCTCCCGGCGCGGCGAACACCATCCGCTGACGGCGCAATTGCTGGCCGCGGCGCGCGGCGCGCCGGCCGGCTGAAGCGAGCGCGACATCAAACGAAACTATAATGTCGCCCCGGCCATACGAGATGTGCACGCGCGCGCCATCCAGGCACCGCCCTTGCGCCGCCTCTCGCCGAGCCTTCTGAAAGACGCCATGCACAACCGATTTCGCCTGTTTTCCGTTTCGTGCGCGCTCGCGGCCGCGACCGTGCTGGCGGCATGCTCGTCGCCGCCCAAGCCGATCTACCAGCAGGAACAGTTCGACGCGACGAGCAGCCCGTATGCGCATACGTTCCACTCGAAATCCGACGCGGCCTGCGAGGCCGCGCGGCGCGCGCTGCTGAGCCAGGGCTACGTGGTGTCGTCGTCGCGCAACGACGCGGTCGACGGCAGCAAGAATTTCCAGCCGAGCAACGACATGCACGTCGTGATCGAGTTTCACGTCGTGTGCGCGGACGCGAACGCGGACGGCTCGTCGAGCATCGCGTACGTGAACGCGGTGCAGGACCGCTACACGCTGAAGAAGTCGAATACGTCGGCCAGCGTCGGCCTCAGCGTGTTCGGCTCGCTGTCGCTGCCGATCGGCTCGAGCGACGATGCGCTCGTCAAGACCGCCAGCGAGACGATTCCCGCCGGCGTGTTCTACGAGCGGTTCTTCAATCTCGTCGAGCATTTCCTGAAGATCGACCCGGCGCGGCGCGACCGCGCGACCGTGAAGGCCGCCGAGAAGGAGCCCGTCGCGCCGCTGCCCGAACCCGCGCCGACGCCGCAAGGCGAACCGATGAAAATGACGACGCCGGTCGTGCCGACGCCGCCCGCGGCGCCGGTGCCGCTTTCGGTGCCGGGTGTCACGCCCGGGTCGGGCGCGAATGCCGTGCCGGCCGCGGCATCGGCCGTCGCGGTGCCGGCGGCGATGCGCGCTGCCGCGCCGGCGGCGTCCGGGCCGGTGCCGGCCTCGGGTGTGGCGCCTGCGGCGGCTTCCGCACCTGCGCCGGCTTCGGCTACGGGCTCTGCACCTGTATCGGCTCCGGCTCCGGCTCCCGCGTCGGCTGCGGCACCGGCTTCGGCGCCCGTGCCGCCTTCGGGTCCGGCCACCGCGCCGGCACCATCGTCGACCTCCGGCTCGACGGCCGCGCCGGTTTCCGCGCCCGCGTCTGCCGCGGGTCCGGCCGCACCACCGGCCACCGCCACTTCGTCATCGACTGCGCCCGCGCCTTCGTCGGCGGCATCGGCACCCGCCTCCGCGTCCGCACCGGCACCATCGAGCACATCGCCTGCGCCGGCTGCCACCAACCCGGTCGCATCGTCCACACCGTCCGGCGCGAGCGCACCCGCCGCGAACTGACTACGCGCCCCAACCGTCGCGCCTGCCCATAGGCGGCGGAGCGCGCCGGTACGTCCCCGCCGCATCCTTCCCGGAAGCCGTTCCCGCCTATCCAGCCGTGCGCGGGCCGACACGTGGCCGCGCGAGATTGACGGGCACGCAACGTCTACGCGTCGCGGTTGACCACGCGCGCCCAAACCCGCAGCCACCAAACGCGAAATCTCGGGCGCCCCGCCGTCTCGCGACTGCATTGCTTGCCGGCGCCCCCGCCTACCGCAACGTCGCGCGCAGCGTCTGCAGATGCTCGACGGTCGCGGTCACGCCGCCGCAGACGATCACGGCGAGGTCGGACGCCGACGCAAGCACCGGCACCGGCCGCTCCAGCGCGGCCAACGCCGCGCCGCACGCGGGCTCGACGACGATCCGGTGTTCATCGACAAACCGCAGCGATGCGGCCACCGCGTCGGCATCGGACACGACGACCGGATGGATCGCGTGGCGCGTCGCCCATTCGACCGCCGCGTCACACGGCCGCTTCGCGCCCAACGACGTCGCGATGCTCGCGATGGCCGCCAATTCGACTGGACGCCCCTGCGCGACCGAGCGCGCATAGCAGTCGGCGCCTGCCGTTTCAGCCGCGACGACGGGCACGTCGTGCCAGCCGTTGCGCACCAGCCCTTCCAGCACGCCGCACAGCAGACCGCCGCCGCCGACCGCGAGCACGATCGCGTCGGGCTTCGGGCCGACGGCCGCCATCTCGTCGATCATCGTCGCGTGCCCCTGCCACAGCACGCGGTCGTCGAACGGATGCACGAACGCGTCGTGCTCGTCGAGCGTCGACTGCGCGAACGCATTCGCCTCGGCCCAGCTTGCCCCGTGCACGACGAGTTCCGCGCCTTCGACGCGGATCAGTTCGCGCGCCCGGGCCGACGCGCTTTCCGGTACGACGACGCGCACCGGTACGCCGAGCTCGCGGCCGCAATACGCGACCGCGATGCCCGCGTTCCCGCCCGACGACGACACGAACCGCCGGGCGCCGTCTGCATGACGCGCCTCGCAGACGGCGCCGATGCCGCGCAGCTTGAACGAGCCCGACGGCTGCAACGCATCGAGCTTCAGCCGGATGGTTTTGCCGAGCCGGCGGGACGCGATGTGCGAACGGATATAGGGGGTCGGGATATGAAGCGGCATGGGACGGAACGCAGTGGGAAAGAAGGAAACGCATGCGGCGCGCGACGAAGCGCGGGAGCAACGAAGGTCATCGTACGGCAGGCCGGTCATGCTTTCCAATACCATCGAATGGTGTCTGCTATGCTTCACAGGCATATCTACCCGACCGCACCGACACCACATGCGCCAGATCGAACTGCGTCACCTGCGCTACTTCGTCGCCGTCGCCCAGGCCGGCAGCGTGATGGCCGGCGCCCGCGCGGCCGGCATCGTGCAGCCCGCGCTGTCGCGGCAGATCCGCGAGCTCGAGGATGCGATCGGCACGCCGCTGCTGATCCGTCGCGCGACCGGCGTCACGCTCACGGCGGCCGGCACGAGCTTCCTGCAGGATGCGACCGGCCTGCTCGCCATGCTGCAGGACAGCCGCGAACGCGCGTTACGCAGCGCGGCCGGCCAGCTCGGCGAACTGCGGCTCGGCGCGCTGCCGAACTGCCTGCCGTTGCCGATCGTCGCGAACGTCCTCAAGACGTTTCGCGATGCGTGCCCGGACGTGAAACTGTCGATCGCGCCGATGCTGTCGGCCGAACAGGCGAGCGCGCTGATGCGCGGTCAGCTCGACGCCGGGATCATGGCGTGGCGTCGCGAGGAAGCGCCGCACCTGACGGGTGTGCGGCTGCTGAGCGACCGCTTCGTGCTCGCGATGCCCGCGCCGCCGGGCGGCCGCTTCGTCGCGCCGCGTACGCTGGCCGATGTCGCCGACGCCCCGTTCGTGTGGTTCGATGCGCAGCGCTCCGCCGCGCACCACCGGTTCCTGATGACGCAGTGCCAGCAGGCCGGCTTCACGCCGCGCATCGCGCAGGTCGGCAGCGACATCCCGACGCTGATCGGCCTCGTCGCGGCCGGCATGGGCTGCGCGTTCGTGCCGGAAAGCGCGTCGCCGACTTGCCCGCGCACGGTCCGGCTCGTCGCGCTCGACGAGCTTGCGAGCCGCTTCGACATCGAGTTCGTGTTCGACGGCGCGGCGGCGGCGCCGTCGCCCGTCGTCGCGCGGTTTCTCGCGGCGGTCCGCGATGCGGCCGGCGAACCGGGCTGAACGCGGGCCGGACGCAGCGGCGCAGAATCGGTCGATGCGACTGGCGCCGCCAAACGCGACGTACGGAAAATCCGCTCCGCGATCTCGTCGGTTTCGATGCTTTTGCATACGGAATGACACCGCCGTGTCATCGAAAAATCTTTCAGGACGCCGACAGCCGATGCGACGACATCGCAATCTTCAAATTGACACCAAAAACGGCCGTTTAACACCGGTTCGAATCGTCATGGCCCGAAATATACTGCGCGCGCATCCAACCCTCGTGCCAAAGAGAGGACGCGTTTCCGCCCCGGCCATGGTCCCCCTGTGGTCGGGGCTTTTTTGTCGATGCGCGTTGTAGCGAAGCGTTTCCGGCCATTTCGCGACGCGGGCTGCACGCCATCCTCTATCTCGAAGCCATGCGTGCCGACCACGCAGCCGCATGTCGCCGCCCCAGCCGCCGGACGACTTCCCGAGCGTCGCGCAGGCCAATTCGCCCGGCGACGACGAAGCGCCGCGAGCCACCGCTGCCTGTCCGGAAATCGCGTCTCATGCTTGACGAATGTATTTCGGAAAATCCCCGCCGTTCACCTATCCCGCCGAAGCCTTGCGCACGCGTCACGCCACGCGCATCGCGCCGCCGCTGCATTGTTGACATGAAATCAAGATAATTTCGTCCGGATGCGGCTTTTTCCGCAAAAGTAATGCAGGCACACTTCGCGCTGTCCTCAATGGCTTCGTGCCGTTGTTCCCCGCTTACAAGGAGCCCACTGCGTGAACACCACGACTTCCTCTCCGTCCCGCCCCGGCGGCAGCGCCACGCTGCCGCTGCTGGCGCTCGCCGCCGGCGCGTTCGGCATCGGCACGACCGAGTTCTCGCCGATGGGCCTGCTGCCCGTGATCGCCGACGGCGTGCACGTATCGATTCCGCAAGCCGGCATGCTGATCAGCGCGTATGCGATCGGCGTGATGGTCGGCGCGCCGCTGATGACGCTGCTGCTCGCGCGCTGGTCGCGCCGCTCCGCGCTGATCGCGCTGATGTCGATCTTCACGATCGGCAACCTGCTGTCGGCCGTCGCACCGGACTACACGACGCTGCTGCTCGCCCGCCTCGTGACGAGCCTCAACCACGGCGCGTTCTTCGGGCTCGGCTCGGTGGTCGCGGCGAGCCTCGTGCCGCGCGAAAAGCAGGCCAGCGCGGTCGCGACGATGTTCATGGGCCTGACGATCGCGAACGTCGGCGGCGTGCCGGCCGCGACCTGGCTCGGCCAGATCATCGGCTGGCGCATGTCGTTCGCGGCGACTGCCGGCCTTGGCCTGATCGCGATCGCCGGCCTGTTCGCCGCGCTGCCGAAGGGTGAAGCCGGCAAGATGCCCGACCTGCGTGCCGAGCTGTCCGTGCTGACGCGCCCGGTCGTGCTCGGCGCGCTCGGGACGACGGTGCTCGGCGCCGGCGCGATGTTCACGCTCTATACGTACGTCGCACCGACGCTCGAACACCTGACGGGCGCGACGCCCGGCTTCGTGACCGCGATGCTGGTGCTGATCGGCGTCGGCTTCTCGATCGGCAACATCGCGGGCGGCCGTCTGGCCGACCGCTCGCTCGACGGCACGCTGATCGGCTTCCTGTTGCTGCTGATCGCGACGATGGCCGCGTTCCCGCTGCTCGCCACCACCCATGCGGGCGCCGGCGTCACGCTGCTGGTCTGGGGGATCGCGACGTTCGCGGTCGTGCCGCCGCTGCAGATGCGCGTGATGCGCGCGGCCCACGAAGCGCCGGGCCTCGCGTCGGCCGTCAACATCGGCGCGTTCAACCTCGGCAACGCGGTCGGCGCCGCCGCCGGCGGGGCGGCGATTTCGGTCGGGTTCGGCTACGCGGCGGTGCCGCTCGTCGGCGCGCTGATCGCCGCCGCCGGGCTCGCACTCGTGATGCTGCAGGTCACGCAGCGCCGCCGCTCGCCGGCCACCGCGAATTCATAAGGGCACGCAACGCCCGGACTGCCCGGGCTCGTTCCGCATGCATTTTTACGGCCGCGCAATGCGGCCGTTGTCATTTTCAGCGTGCAATCCGGTTCCGACGGTTCAGTCAGCGCCCCGCGGCAAACCCGCCGAAAAACGCGCGCGCGTTCGCGTCGAGACTCGCGAGGTGATAACCGCCCTCCTGCACGATCACCGTCGGCAACCCGAGCGCGCCGATCGCACCGCCGAGCCGCCCGAACCCGTCGGTCGTGACCGCCACCTGCGACTGCGGGTCGTCCTTGTAGATGTCGAAGCCGAGCGCGAGCACGAGCGCATCGGGCTGGAACCGGTCGAGCGCGCGCAGCGCGTCGTCGAGCCGCTCGAAGAACGCCGACTCCGGCGCGCCGTGCGGCATCGGCAGGTTGAGGTTGAAGCCGTCGCCGGCGCCCGCCCCCGTCTCTTCCTCGTAACCGGCGACGACCGGGTAGAAGTTGGTCGGGTCGCCGTGGATCGACACGTACAGCACATCGTCGCGGCCGTAGAAAATCTCCTGCACGCCCTGCCCGTGATGCATGTCGGTATCGAGGATCGCGACGCGGCGATGGCGGCCGAGCAGCGCCTGCGCGGCAATCGCCGCGTTGTTCAGGTAGCAGAAGCCGCCCGCCGCGTCGCGGCGCGCATGATGGCCGGGCGGCCGGCACAGCGCATAGGCTTCGCGGGCGCCGTCGTTGACGTCGGCCGCGGCCGCCAGCGCGCCCTGCGCGGACCAGTACGCCGCGCGCCACGTGTTCGCGCCCACCGGGCAACTGCCGTCGGCGAGATAACGCGCGGCTTTCGCGAGCACGCCGCGCAGCGGGTTCGGATCGCGCACGAACACGTTCGACATCACTTCGTCGCCCCAGTCGTCGGGCATCTGCTTCCAGTCGCGGTGCGCGTCCTCGAGAAAGCGCAGGTAGTTCATGTCGTGCACGGCCGCGATCGGCGCGGTGCCGCGGTCGGCCGGCTCGCGCACGTCGAAGTCGAGCGACCGGACGGCCGCGACGAGCCGCGCCGCGCGCTCGGGCACTTCCTGCGGTTCGCGCATCTGGCCGCGCGACAGGTAGCTGCGCGGATGGTGCAGCAGTTGTTCGGGATGGAAATAGGTTTTCATGGGGTCCTCGTCGATTCGCCGGATCAGGCGCCGTGCGCGGCAGCCGCCGCGTCGACGCGCGCCGCGATGCCGGCCCGCGCCAGCACCGCATGGAGCAGCACGTTCGTGCCGCGCGTCACGTCGTCGGGCAACGCATCCTCGGCTTCGTTGTGCGACAGGCCGTCGACGCACGGAATGAACACCATCGCGGTCGGGAAGCGGCGTGCGAGCAGGATCGCGTCGTGGCCGGCGCCGCTCACGATCCGTTCGTGCGTGTAGCCGAATGCGGCCGCCGCCTGCGCGACCAGCCCGACGCAAGCGCGGTCGAACGGCGTCGCCGGGCTGCGCCAGCAGTTTTCGACCGCCACCTGCACGCCGCGCGCGGCGGCGACGCGTGCGCAGGCGTCGCGCAGGTCGCGCTCCATCGCATCGACTTCCGCATCGTCGTGATGACGCAGGTCGACCGTGAACGTCAGGTCGCCGGCAATCGTGTTGCGCGACGCATTGCGGATGCCGACCTGGCCGATCGTCGCGAGCCCGCGCGGCGCATAAGCGGCGACGATCCGTTCGAGTTCGAGCGCGATCTGCGCGCTCGCGAAATACGCGTCCTTGCGATACGGCATCGGCGTCGTGCCCGCGTGCGCGGCCACGCCCGTCACCGTCACGTCGAGCCAGCGGATCGCCTGGCCGCCCGTGACGATGCCGATCGTCGTGCCGTTCGCCTCGAGCACGGGGCCCTGTTCGATATGCGCCTCGAAATACGCGTCGACCGCACCGCCCGTCGCACGCGTGCCGCGATAGCCGCACGCGTCGAGCGCCGCGCCGAGCGTGACGCCGTCGGCGTCCTGCTTCGCGAGCGCGTCGTCGAGCGGCAACGCGCCCGTGAACACCGCCGAACCGAGCATCGCGGGCGCGAAGCGCGCCCCTTCCTCGTTGGTCCACGACACGATCTCGAGCGGCTTGTCGGTCCCGATGCCGGCGTCGTTCAGCGTGCGCACGAGTTCGAGCGCGGCGAGCACGCCATAGACGCCGTCGAAGCGGCCGCCTTCGGGCTGCGTGTCGAGATGGCTGCCGATCAGCACCGGCGCGGCGTGCGCATCAGCGCCGTCACGCCGGGCGAACAGGTTGCCGACCGTGTCGACGCTCACCGTCATCCCCGCGTCGCGGCACCATTGCGCGAACAGGTCGCGCCCGCGCCGGTCGTCATCGGTGAGGGCGAGACGCCGCACGCCGCCGCGCGGCGTCGCGCCGACGCGCGCCATGTCGGCCAGGCTCTGCCACAGGCGGGCGCCGTCGATTTCCAGCAGATCGTTCATATGCATTCCGGATCAATTCGTTCGTTGAGGGTCAATGCGAGCCGAGCGCTTCGGCGGCAGCCGGCTGCGCGGCGCGGCGCGCATCGAGCGCGACGATGCAGAGCAGCGAAATGCCGGCGAGACACGTGTAGAACACCGCGAGCGGCCACCACTGGCCCGCGAAGCGATGCGCGAGCCACGTGCCGACGAGCGGCGTCAGGCCACCCGCGATCGCGCCGCAAATCTGATAGGCGAGCGAGATCGCCGAATAACGCACGTGCGCGGGAAACACGTCGCTGACGAAGCCCGCGATCACCGAATAGAAGCCCGCCATGCACACCACGGCGAGCGCGATGCCGGCGACCAGCGACGCGGACGTGCCGCCCTGCACGAGCATGAACATCGGATACGGCGACAGCATCGCGAGCAGCGCCGCGAGCTTGAGGAAGCGCGCGCCGCCGATACGCTCGGCGATCCAGGCCGCGAGCGGCTGCGCGAAGAACTGGATGATCGCGACCGCGAACAGGCTGTCGAGGATCAGCGAACGCGAGACGCCGACGTACTGCGTCGTGTACGCGATCATGAACGTGTTCGTGAAATAGACGCCCGCGATGCCGATCGTGTTCGCGCCGATGCAGAGCAGCACGAGCCCCGACGCGGAACGGAACACTTCCGCGACCGGCAGCTTCACCGTGCGGTTGGCTTCCTTCACCCGCGCGAATTCCGGCGACTCGTTCACGCCGAGCCGGATCAGGATGCCGACCACGAGCAGCACCGAACTCGCGAGAAACGGCAGGCGCCAGCCCCATGCGAGGAAATCGGCCTTGTCCATCGACGTGACCGCGCGGAACGCGATCAACGACAGGATCAACCCGGCCGGACTGCCGAGCTGCGCGAACGACGCGAAAAACGTGCGGCGCCCCTGCGGCGCATGCTCGCCCGCCATCAGCACCGCGCCGCCCCATTCGCCGCCGACCGCGATCCCCTGCACGACGCGCAGCGCGACGAGCAACACCGGCGCGAGGATGCCGACCTTCGAATAATCGGGCAGCAGCCCGACGCACACGGTCGCGACGCCCATCATCATCAGCGTCGTCATCAGCGCCTTCTTGCGGCCGATGCGGTCGCCGAGATGGCCGAAGATCACGCCGCCGAGCGGACGCGCGAAGAAACCGACCGCGAACGTCGCGAACGACGCCATCGTGCTGACGAAGCGGTCATGCGACGGGAAATACAGTTCGCCGAACACGAGCGCGGCGGCGGTCGCGTAGATGTAGAAGTCGTACCACTCGATCATCGTGCCGATGAACGCGGCCGTCGCGGCGCGTCCCGGCTGGCGGGCGGAAGGAAGGGACTGGGTCATGCGGGCTCCTGACGCGCGCCGCGGCGGGGCGACGCGCAATATCGTGATGACGGCCGTCTGTCGCGGCCTCGCGCCGCACGCTGCGGCGCCCCTCCTTTATCGGTGACCGCAAATCATTAGTCAAATTTCAAGTTATTATTCACCGTATAAATTCAACTAATGACTTACCCCCCGCCCGTCCGGAGACCCGATGCGCCCCGACCTCGCCCCGTTCCTGAACGACCGTCTCGACTGGAACCTGCTGCGCACTTACCTGGTGATCATGCAGGAGCGCAGCGTGAGCCGCGCGGCCGCCCGCCTGCACGTCACGCAGCCGGCCGTGAGCCAGGCGTTGCGGCGGCTCGAGGAGACGCTCGAGCGCCGGCTGATCGAGCGGCGCGGCGCGCACTTCGCGCCGACGCCGGCGGGCGAGGCCGTGTACCGGATCGCGAGCGACATCTACGGCGGCATCTCGCGCCTCGAAACCGAAATCGACGACAGCACGGCCGATCTGACCGGTTCGATCCGGCTGCTGACGGTGAGCCGCATCGAATCGCCCGTCTACGACGAGTTCCTCGCGGATTTCCATCGCGCGTATCCGCGTATCGACCTGCAGATCGAGGTGATGCGTTCGTCGGACATCCTGTCGTCGCTGCTGCAGAAGACGGCCACAGCCGGGCTCGGCCTGTGCCGCACGCCGCACGACAAGCTGGAAATGCGCTGCTTCCTGCGCCAGCGCTATGCGATCTACTGCGGCCGCCATCACCGGTTGTTCGGGCAGACACAGTTACGGATGGACGACCTGCTCGCGGAGAATTTCGTGTCGTTCACGAGCGACCAGATCGGCGACAGCCTGTCGCCACTCACCGTGTTCCGCGACCAGAAGGGTTTCACGGGGCGCATCGTCGCGTCGTCGCCGAGCCTGGAGGAAGTGCGGCGGCTGATCTTCGCGGGCTACGGGATCGGCTGCCTGCCCGAGCACATCGTGCGCGACGACATCGCGCAGCAACGGCTGTGGCGGCTGCCGCCCGACGACGGGCTCGTCGACGTCGACGTGTTCCTGCTGTGGCATCGCGACCGCAAGATGAATGCGGCCGAGCACGCGTTTCTCGACGCGATGGAGCGCTGCATGCAGCGCTACTCGCTCGCGGAGCGGCTCGGCAAATGACGGCGCGGGCGCGCCCGGTGCACGCGCCGGGCACACGCGGCCCGGCGCGTTGCGTGCGTCAGAAGCGATGCACGATGCCGAGTTGCACGCCGCGCGCATTCGCGCCCGGGTACGCGAGCGGCAGGCCGGGGTTCGCCGCACCGGCGAGCGTGTAGCCGGCCTGGTTGCGGTTGCGCAGGTACGACAGCGCGCCGTAGAAGCTCGTGCGCTTCGACAGGTCGTATTCGTACATCAGCCCGAGCTGGTCCGCATGATTGCCTTGCGACGACTGGTCGTGCAGGTACGCATAACCGAGCGCGATGATGTTGGCAGGATTGAACTGATACTTGACCGACACTCCGTATACGCGCGAATCGATCCCGAGGTCGGCCCACTTCACCGCGGAAAAACCGCCATACACGGTGGCCTTGCCGATCGCGTACGACGCGCCGGCCATGATCGTGCGATCGGTCGTGGTGGCCGCGGCGTTCTTCAACCACTGCCCCGCGACGAATGCGCCGAACGGGCCGTGTTCGTAGGTCAGGTCGAACTGCCGGCTGGAGCCGGCCGAGCGCACGCCGCCCGCGTCGCCGAACCCGACGTACAGCCCGCCCTGGAAACCGGCGATCTCCGGGCTCTGGTACGACAGCGTATTGCTCGTGCGGAAGGCGAACACGGTCAGGTTGTCCATGCCGGACGCCTGCGTGACGCCGCCGAACGCATCCTGCCCGCCCTGGTCGTTGAACAGCGGCGAGTTCTGCCGGCCCGCGCGCACCTTGCCCCACTGCCCCGCGATGCCGACCCACGCCTGCCGGTTGAACATCGTGCCGGCACTCGCGAGCGAGCCGTCGTTCGGGTTGAAGCCGTTTTCCAGCGCGAACTCGATCTTCTGCCCGCCGCCGATATCCTCGCCGCCCTTCAAGCCGAACCGGCTGCCCCACTGCCCGCCCGAGTCGATCGCCGCCGTATAGCCGTTGCCCGTATTCACGACCTGCGCGAATTCGTCGATCACGCCATACAGCGTGACGCCATCCTGCGCGAGCGCAGCACCCGAAGCCGCGAGGCAGGCGACCGCCACCGTGAAGCGAAGACCGGCGTGCGCCGGCCGCGCGCGGCAACCGCTGCCGTGCGCTTCATTTCTCTTAGTCATACTATTCAATAGGTCGAGATTGAAGCGATGCCGGACGCGGCGTGATGCCGCTCCGGTATCGCGGGATACGGAATCGTGTTGACGGAGCCGGCGCAGGCCGCGCCCGGCTCGGCGCTCAGGCCGGCGGCTTGCCGGCCCGATGCGCGAGACGTGTGGTCAGTGGTGAACTTCGCCGCGTTCGAGCGGCAGGATCAGGCGTTCCGGAATGCTGCGTCGCGACGCGCGGGCACCGACGTAATACAGCACGGCCGGCACGGCGAGGCCGAGAATCCACGAGATGTCGGTGCCGCCGAGCGCGTCGACGAGCGGCCCGGTGTAGATGTGCGTCGACATGAACGGCAGTTGCACCAGGATGCCGACCACGTAGATCGTGATGGCCATCACGTTCCAGCGGCCATAGCGGCCGTCCGGATCGGACAGCGCCGGCACGTCGTAGCGCGAACGCGTGAAGCAGTAGTAATCGACCAGGTTGATCGCGCTCCACGGCGTGAAGAACGCGAGCAGGAACAGGATGAACGCGGTGAATTCCTTCAGGAATGAATGACGGCCCGCTAGCGCGATCAGCGTCGACACGCAGATCATCCCGAAGATGTACACGAGGCGGCTCTTCGACGATACCGCGCCCTTGCCGCGAAAGCCGCTGACGATCGTCGCCATCGACATGAAGCTGCCGTACGCGTTGAGCGCCGTCACCGTCACCTTGCCGAACGCGATGCTGAAATACAGGAGCGCGGCCACGGCGCCCGTCGAACCCAGGCCGACGATGTACGACACCTCATGGTGCGCGAACTGGCTGCCGGCCAATGCGGCCGCGAACACGCCGAACACCATCGCCGCCTGCGCGCCGATCACCGAGCCGAGGCCGACCGCGACAAACGTCGCGACCGACGACGTCGAGCGCGGCAGGTAGCGCGAATAGTCGGCCACGTACGGGCCGAACGCGATCTGCCACGACGCGGACAGCGACATCGCGAGCAGGAAGCTCGCCAGCGAGAAATGCCGGTTCGCGAGCAGCGCGCCGATGTCGTGGTTCGCGAACAACTGCGCGAACATGTAGACGAACGCGACGATGCCGATCACGCTCGCGATCCGGCCGACGAAGTGGATCGCGCGATAGCCGAACACGGTCAGCACGACGATCACGGCAGCGAACAGCAGGATGCCGGCCGCGTCGTCGACGTGCAGCAGTTGCGCGACGGCCTGCCCGGCCAGCACCGAGCCGCTGGCGGAAAAGCCGATGTACATCAGGCACACCAGCACGATCGGGATCATCGCGCCGTACACGCCGAACTGCACGCGGCTCGAGATCATCTGCGGCAACCCGAGCTGCGGCCCCTGCGCGCCGTGCAGCGCCATCACCGCGCCGCCGACGAACTGGCCGAGCAGCAGCGCGACCAGCGACCAGAACACGTCGCCGCCGAGCACGACCGCGAGCGCGCCCGTGACGATGGCGGTGATCTGCATGTTGGCCGACAGCCACAGCGTGAACTGGCTCAGCAGGCCGCCGTGGCGCTCGGCGTCGGGAATGAAGTCGATCGAGCGTACCTCGATCAGTCCGCCGGCTTTTCCACTGGAATTCGTTGACACGGGTCAATCTCCAAAATACTCAGGACCACATATGGTTTGAACGGGACAGGAAGCTGCGAGCCGCTCTTTCGGCTCTGCGGGTGCGGGGCGCCGTGGATCGCCGGCATGCGCCACGCACGCACGGTCTGCACGCTGGCGCGCAACCGGCACGACGCGTGCCGACATTGCCAGCGGATGATCTTGTATATACAACTTGCGAGATATCGGTGATTACCCGGTATCGATCGACTTTCGAAATTGTCCGAGCAATCGCGGTACACCCGCGCAGTATTGCCGCAAGCCGGATGTCGGAAAAATGAAAGCCCGATCGGCGAAAGTCGCCGATCGGGCGTAGACGTCATGCGTCGGCGGAGGGAGCCCGGCCGGTATGCGCGGCCTCGATGTCGACACGCAGCGTCACGACGTCGCGTCGTCGGCGCGTATGCTGCAATGCCGCGCGTGCCTGGTCTGGCCACGCGGTTGTCCGGACCGGCAGACGCCGAGATCCGAACCACACATGCGATCAACCGCGCTGCCCGACCTGAAACGTGAGAATCTCGTCCCCCGCGTCGTCCAGTTCCCCGGTCGGTATCCAGCCGAGATGGCGATAAAACCCGTACGAACGCGATGCCGGATCGGTCGAGCAGCCGAGAAACAGCGACGTGAAGCCGTTCGCCGCGAAATCGTCGATCACGCGCCGCAGCAGCCGCTTGCCGATCCCCGCTCCTTCATACTCGGGCAGCATCGCGAGCACGACGATCTCGCCGGAACCGGTGTCGCCGAAGCAGTAGCCGACCATGCGTCCGCGCACGCGGCAGACATGGCCCGAGAACAGGCCGTCGCGGATACCGTCGTCCCAGCTTTCGACGGTGATGCCGAGCGCGCGCAACTGCGCTTCGGTGAACGCATTCTCGCGTGTGCGCGCCCGCAGCGCGATGCATTCGGCCGCGTCGCCGGGAACGGCCTTGCGCCAGGTGAGGTCATCCATCGATCGACGCTTCCTTTTTCTGCCGCCGGCGCGACGCATACAGGCAGATCAGTTCCAGCGCGATCGTCGCACCGGCCAGCGACGTGATTTCCGCATGATCGTACGGCGGCGACACTTCGACCACGTCCATGCCGACCAGGTTGATGCCGTCGAGGTGGCGCAGGATCTCGAACGCCTGATGGCTCGACAGGCCGCCCGAGACCGGCGTCCCGGTGCCCGGCGCGAACGCCGGATCGAGACAGTCGATATCGAACGTCAGGTACACCGGGTGATCGCCGACGCGCTCGCGAATGCGCGCGGCGACCGCGGCGGGCGTCGACCCATGCACGTGGCGCGCATCCTGGATGTCGAAGCCCATCGGATCGTCGTTGGTCGTGCGAATGCCGATCTGGGCGGATCGTTCGGGCACGACCCACCCTTCCCGCGCCGCGTGATAGAACATCGTCCCGTGATCGATGCGCTTCACGTCGCGGTCGGGCCACGTGTCGGTATGTGCGTCGAAATGCACGAGCGACAGCGGCCCGTGCACCTTCGCATGCGCCTTGAGCAGCGGATACGTGATGAAGTGATCGCCGCCGAGCGTCAGCATCGCGCAGCCGCGCGCGAGGATCGCATCGGCATGCCGCTCGATCGCGCCCGGCACCGCTTCGGGCTGCCCGAGATCGAACGCGCAATCGCCGTAGTCGACCGCGGCCAGCACGTCGAACGGATCGAACGACCACGGCCACGGGCGCTCCCACGCGATGCCCGTCGACGCGATCCGCAACCCGCGCGGGCCGAACCGCGTGCCGGGCCGGTGCGAGGCGGCCGAATCGAACGGCACGCCGGTGATCGCGAGGTCGACGCCGTCGAGATCACGGCTGAAACGCCGGCGCATGAAGCTCGTCGCGCCCGCGAAACTGGGTTCGGCCTGGGTGCCGTAGAGGCTGTCGCGCGTGAACGCGAAATCGTTCTGGCTCATCGTCGGATTCCTGTCTGAAGAGGACACGGTCGCACGGCCGGCGACCTCGTGCCCGATTCTGCCGCCGCGGTACGCAACGAAAAATATGAACTAACATAAGCCAACTTCACAAACTGCGATGTATCGCCATGCTGACCCGACTCAGAGACATGGATATGCAGTTGCTGCGGCTCTTTCTGACGATCGTCGAAAGCGGCGGCTTCAGCGCCGCGCAGGGCACGCTCGGCATGGCGCCGTCGACGATCAGCACGCACATGGCCAAGCTCGAGACGCGGCTCGGATTCCGGCTGTGCGATCGCGGCAAAAGCGGCTTCCGGTTGACGCCGAAGGGGGAACGCGTGCTGCAGTCGACGCGCCGCCTCCTGCACGCGATGGACGTGTTCACGCGCGACACGCAGCACGTATCGGGCACGTTGCTTGGCGAATTGCGCATCGGCCTGTCCGAGCGGCTCTCGCCGGACGTCGTCGAGTCGATCGCGGCGGCCGTCGGCCGCTTTCGCGAGCGCGCGCCGGACGTGCTGATCGAAATGATCGCGGTGCCGCCCGACGAGTTGGAGCGCCGGCTGCTGAAAGGCGAACTGCAACTCGCGATCGGCTATTTCTCCGGCCATCAGGCCGGCCTGCACTACGCGCCGCTGTTCGTCGAGCACCAGTCGCTGCATTGCGGCGCCCGCCATCCGCTGTTCGCGAAGAAAACCGTGTCGGTCAACGACATCGCACGCGCGAGCAACGTCGCGCGGCTCTACAAGACGAATACGTCGGGGGCGGCGCTGCGCAATGCGCAGCCGACCGCGTTTTCGGAAAACGTCGATGCCGACGTGATCTTCATCCTGTCGGGCGCGCATGTCGGCTTCCTGCCCGACCACGTCGCGGCGCCGTGGGTCGCTGCCGGGAAGATGCGTCGGCTGCTGGCGAGCAAGCTGAGCCACACGGTCGAGTTCCAGCTCGCGACGCCGCGGAATTCCGACGGGAGCGAAGCGCTGGAGGCGTTCACGGCGGCGCTCGCCGAGCAGTTCGGCGCGCTCGACGCGAACGCGGACGAATAGCCTGGCGGGCGCGCCGCCCGCGCGGCGTCAGACGAGCTGGTCGGACGCGACGACCTGCACACCCGGCCGTGCGTCGATCGCCGCGTCGAGCATCGCACGCGCAATCCGCGACGCGGGATTCACGCGCCATTTCGCCGGCAGCACCGGCCCGACGGCGCTCAGCGCGAACACGAACAGCCGCTCGCCGAACCGGAACTCGTCGCGGCTGCCGCCGATCAGGCCCGGTCGCACGTACGTGAGCGAATCGAAGCCGACACCGGCGAGCGCCTGTTCGACCTCGCCCTTCACACGGTTGTAGAAGATGCGCGACGCAGCGTCCGCGCCGAGGGCGGAATTCAGCACGTAGGTCGGCGTGCCGTGCCGGTGCGCGCGCCGCGCGACCGCGAGCGGATAGTCGTGATCGACGCGCCGAAAGGCCGCCCGCGAGCCGGCCGCCCGCATCGTGGTGCCGAGCGTGCAGATCACGGCGTCCGCGCGCCACCAGTCGGCCGCATCGGGCAACTGGTCGAAATCGACTTCCAGCGCACGCATCTTCGGATGCGGCGACAACGGCCGGCGCGCGAGGACGATCACCTGATCGACCCGCGCATCGGCCAGCGCGACGTCGAGGACGTGGCGCCCGACGAGCCCGGTCGCGCCGACGAGCAGCAGTTTCATGTCCGGTTCTTCCGTATGGAGCCTGCGTTGGCGGGCCCGAGGCGGCCCGGTTTCCGGCTATCGACATGATCGCCGGCCAACGCGGCGCCGACAACCCTCCGCTCGTCTCGAAAAATTACGGCCTTGTCAGGTGGGTTCCGGGCGATTCGATGCACGGCCCGGCCGCGCCATGCCGTCGCGCCCGTTCCGCACGAGCATGCGGAACGTCGGCATTGCATCATTCCGGATCGAATGAAACGACATGACGTACCTCCGCCGCCGCAAGCGCCGCCGATGCGCGCATCCCGCACCGGCGGCGCCCTGTCGGGCTCGCACGTCAGACATGCAGCGCGTGTCCGAGCGCGCGCAACGCCGCTTCCTGAAGCGCTTCGCCGAGCGTCGGATGCGCATGGATCGTGCCGCCGATGTCTTCCAGCCGCGCGCCCATCTCCAGCGACTGCGAGAACGCCGCGGCCAGCTCCGACACGCCGCGCCCGACCGCCTGCCAGCCGACGATCAGGTGATTGTCGCGCCGCGCGACGACGCGCACGAATCCGTCGGTCGCCTGCAACGTCATCGCGCGACCGTTCGCCGCGAACGGGAACGATGCGCTCAGACAATCGACGCCGGCCGCATGTGCATCGTCCGGCGACCAGCCGGCCGTCACGATCTCGGGATCGGTGAAGCACACGGCCGGAATCGCCGCGGGCATGAACTGGCGGCGCCGGCCGGCGATCAGCTCGGCCACCATCTCGCCCTGCGCCATCGCGCGATGCGCGAGCATCGGCTCGCCCGCGACGTCGCCGATCGCCCAGACGTTGCGCATCGAGGTCCGGCATGTGTCGTCGATCCGCAGCGCGCGGCCGTTGCGATCGAGCATCAGCGTCTCGAGCCCGAAGCCGTCGACGCGCGGCCGGCGGCCGACGGCAACCAGCACGCGATCGGCCGGCAGCGTCTGCTCGGCGCCGTCGGCCGCCTGCACGCGCACCGCGCCATGCTTGTCGAGCCCGAGCACCTTGTGGCCGAGCCACAGCCGCACGCCGAGCCGCGCCAGCGAATCGGCAACCGGCCGCACGAGTTCGGCATCGTACGCAGGCAACACGCGCTCGGCCGCTTCGACGACGCTGACGTCGACGCCGAGCTTGCGATAGACGATCCCGAGTTCGAGCCCGATATACCCGGCCCCGACGACGACCAGCCGCTTCGGCAGCGTCGCGGGCGACAGCGCGTCGGTGGACGACACGACGTGCCCGCCGAACGGCATCGACGGCAATTCGACCGGTTCGGAACCGGTCGCGAGCAACAGGTGTTCGCAACCGATCCGCACCGCGTGGCCGGCGCTGACGACTTCGACGGTCTTGCCGTCGATCACGCGCGCTTCGCCGTGCAGCACGCGCACGCCGCTCTTCTTGAGCAGTGCGCCGACGCCGCGCGTCAGCCGGTCGACGATGCCGTCCTTCCACGCGACGCTTTTCGCGATGTCGATCTCGGGCGCGCGCACGCGGATCCCGAGCGCGCCTTCGCCGGCATGGCCGCACGCCTGTTCGAATGCGTCGGCCACATGGATCAACGCCTTCGAAGGAATGCAGCCGATGTTCAGGCAGGTGCCGCCGAGCCGGTCGCGTTCGACGAGCACGGTCGGAATGCCGAGCTGGCCGGCGCGGATCGCGGCGACGTAGCCGCCCGGGCCGCCGCCGATGACGAGCAGTGTGGTGTGTTCGTTCTTCATCGGCTCACTCCACGAACAGCAGTGCCGGGCGTTCGAGCGCCGCGCGCACGGCCTGGATGAATTCGGCCGCATCCGCGCCGTCGACGACGCGATGATCGAACGACGACGACAGGTTCATCATCTTGCGCGCGACGATCGCGCCGTCGCGAATCATCGGCCGCTCGACGATCCGGTTGACGCCGACGATGCCCACCTCCGGATGATTGATCACCGGCGTCGACACGATGCCGCCGAGCGCGCCGAGGCTCGAGATCGTGATCGTCGACCCGCTCAGCTCGTCGCGCTGCGCCCGGTTCGCGCGCACCGCGTCGGCAAGCCGCGCGATTTCCGCCGAGATCGACCACACGTCACGCGCCTCCGCATGACGCAGCACGGGCACCGTGAGGCCGCCGTCCGTCTGCGTCGCGACGCCCATGTGCACCGCGCCGTAGCGCGTGACGATGCCCGCTTCGTCGTCGAACCGCGCGTTGATCTGCGGGAAGTCGCGCAGCGCGATCACCATCGCGCGGATCAGCAGCGGCAGCGGCGTGAGCTTGCCGCGCGTGTCGCCGTGGCGGCGGTTCAGCTCCGTGCGCAACGATTCGAGCTCGGTGACGTCGATTTCCTCGACGTAGCTGAAGTGCGGGATGCGGCGCTTCGCTTCCTGCATCTTGCGCGCGATCGCGCGCCGCAAGCCGATCACCGGCACTTCGGTTTCGTCGTGGCGTTCGTCGTAGCCGCGCGGTTGTGCCCCGTGCGCCGAGCCGCCGCCGGTGCGCGCATATGCATCGAGATCCGCATGCAGGATCCGCCCGGCTTCACCGGTGCCGCGCACGTAGCGCAGCTCGATGCCCATGTCCCACGCACGCTGACGCACGGCCGGCGACGCGAGCGGCCGTTCGCCCGGTGCCAGCGCCGCGCGCGGCTGCGCGACCGGTTCCTCGCGGCGCGGTTTCGCCGGTGCACGAGGCGCCGCCGGCTGCGCAGACGACTCGACCGATGCGTCGGTTACCGGTTTCGACGGTGCCGCCACCGCGACCGGTGCGGTTTCTACCTTTGTTTCCCGCACCGGTGCCCCGGCCTTCAGGTTGCCGTCGCCTTCGACTTCCAGCCGAATCAGCTCGCTGCCGACCGCCATCATCTCGCCGATCCGGCCGCCCAGCTCGATCACCTTGCCCGTCACCGGCGACGGAATCTCGACCGCCGCCTTGTCGGTCATCACGTCGGCGAGCGGCTGGTCTTCCTTGATCGTCTGCCCGACTTCCACATGCCAGGCCACCAGCTCGACCTCGGCGATCCCTTCGCCGATATCCGGCATCTTGATGACATGAATCCCCATCTCACGCCTCCATCACGCGTCGCAACGCTTCACCGACCCGGGTCGGCCCCGGAAAATACGCCCATTCCTGCGCATGCGGATACGGCGTGTCCCAGCCCGTCGTGCGCTCGACCGGCGCCTCGAGGTGGTAGAAGCAGTGTTCCTGGACCAGCGACACGAGCTCCGCGCCATAGCCGCAGGTGCGCGTCGCCTCGTGCACCACGACGCAGCGCCCGGTCTTGCGCACCGACGCGACGATCGTGTCGAGGTCGAGCGGCCACAGCGTGCGCAGATCGATCACTTCCGCGTCGATGCCGGTCTCCTCGGCGGCGGCGAGCGATACGTGCACCGTCGTGCCGTACGTGAGCACCGTCACGTCGTTGCCGGGCCGCACGACGGCGGCCGTATCGAGCGGCACCGTGTAGTAGCCTTCGGGCACCGCGCTCGCCGGATGCTTGAGCCACGACGTGACGGGCCGTTCGTGATGGCCGTCGAACGGGCCGTTGTACAGCCGTTTCGGTTCGAGGAAGATCACCGGATCGTCGTTCTCGATCGACGCGATCAGCAGCCCTTTCGCGTCGTACGGATTCGACGGCATCACGGTGCGCAGCCCGCACACCTGCGTGAACATCGCCTCCGGGCTCTGGCTGTGCGTCTGCCCGCCGTAGATCCCGCCGCCGCACGGCATCCGGATCGTCATCGGCGCGGTAAACTGGCCGGCCGAACGGTAGCGCAGCCGCGCGCCTTCCGACACGATCTGGTCGGATGCCGGATAGAAATAGTCGGCGAACTGGATTTCGCAGACGGGGCGCAAGCCGTACGCGCCCATCCCGACCGCCGCGCCGACGATCCCGCCTTCCGAGATCGGCGCATCGAACACGCGCGACTTGCCGTACTTGTTCTGCAGTCCTTCGGTACAGCGGAACACGCCGCCGAAATAGCCGACGTCCTGCCCGAACACGACCACGTCGCTGTCGCGCCCGAGCATCACGTCCATCGCGGAGCGCAGCGCCTGGATCATCGTCATCGGCTGCGTCGCCGTCCCTGTCTCGTGTTGCGCCATGATCACGCTCCCAGTTCCTGGCGCTGACGGCGCAGGTGCGCGGGCAGCTCCTTGTACACGTCGTCGAACATCGAGGCCGGCGACGGAATCCGGTCGTCGGCGAGCGTCCCGTACTTCTCCGCTTCCTTCTGCGCGGCGATCACCTCGGCCTCGAGCTCGGCCGTCAACGCGTCGTGCGCGCTGTCCGACCAGATGCCCTTCACGATCAGGTGGCGCTTGAAGCGCTCGATCGGATCGCCGAGCGGGAAATGCGACCAGTCGTCGCTCGGCCGGTACTTGGTCGGATCGTCCGACGTCGAATGCGCGCCCGCGCGGTAGGTCACCCACTCGATCAGCGTCGGGCCGAGATTGCGGCGTGCGCGTTCGGCCGCCCAGCTCGACGCCGCGTAGATCGCGAGGAAGTCGTTGCCGTCGACGCGCAGCGATGCGATCCCGCAGCCGACGCCGCGCCCGGCGAAGGTCGTGCCCTCGCCGCCCGCGATCGCCTGGAACGTCGAGATCGCCCACTGGTTGTTGACGACGTTCAGCACGACCGGCGCGCGGTACACGTGCGCGAACGTGAGCGCGGTGTGGAAATCGGCTTCGGCCGTCGCGCCGTCGCCGATCCACGCGGACGCGATCTTCGTGTCGCCCTTGATCGCCGACGCCATCGCCCAGCCGACCGCCTGGATGAACTGCGTCGCGAGGTTGCCGGAAATCGAGAAGAAGCCGGCTTCGCGGTCCGAGTACATCACCGGGAGCTGGCGGCCCTTCAGCGGATCGCCTTCGTTCGACATCAGCTGGCAGATCATCCGCTCGAGCGGCACGTCGCGCGCGATCAGGATGCTCTGCTGCCGGTAGGTCGGAAAGCACATGTCGCCGTCGCGCAGCGCCATCGCGTGCGCGGTGCCGATCGCCTCTTCGCCGAGGCTCAACATGTAGAAGGAGATTTTCTTCTGGCGCTGCGCGATCATCATGCGCGCGTCGAAAATGCGGGTCTTGAGCATCGCGCGCAGCCCGGCGATCAGTCGCGCATCGTCGAGATCGGGTGCCCACGGGCC
This sequence comes from Burkholderia cenocepacia, assembly GCF_900446215.1. Lineage (GTDB taxonomy): Bacteria > Pseudomonadota > Gammaproteobacteria > Burkholderiales > Burkholderiaceae > Burkholderia > Burkholderia cenocepacia. Next base: position 528,647 of record NZ_UAQZ01000014.1, read on the forward strand.
AACGGCCTTGCCGTTGTCGTCGAGCACGCGCACGAGGCTGCGGGCGAGATCGGCGGTGTCCGCCGCGGCAACGTCGATCGGCGGGCGGCGAACGGCGCCGGCCGGCGATAGATGCAGATAGGAAAAGTCCGTCTTGCAGCCCGGGCGCCCGGTGGGCTCCGGCACATGCAGACGCAATGGCTCTGACAGGCTCATCGTGTCGTCTCCACGCTCGATTGTGTCTCACGCTGTTTGGGAACGCGCGGGCCGGTTGCCGGCCTGCGCGCGAGCTGACGCGCGGATAAGCACGTCAACCTTGGAAATTTATGCCTGGCAGCGGCGGGCGTCGATGCCCAAGCCGCTCGTTCGTGGTGAGCAGATTTGCCATGGCGGAGGGAGGCGGCGTGTGAGTGCGGCGCACGGTGGCGGCGCGGGAGAGGTCTGCTGCGGTGCGGGGTCGCCGAGCCAGCGGCGATCGGGCATCGGGGGACGGACGAACGGCGCGCCCGCTTCCTCTGAGGGTACGAAGCAAAAGACCCCGCGAAATCCTCGATCTCCGCGGGGTCTTTTCGGATTCGGGCGCTTCTGCGCCGATTGCCGGCCTACTGCGGCGCGCGATCGATCACGCGTCGGGCCGGAAGATGTCGAAGCGGCTGTCGGGCGTCACGTGCGCATAGGCCGACGGCCCACCCGCACGAAGAATGATGCCCGCGCCGAACGTGTCGAACACGCCGTCCTTCAGCAGGTCATGGCGGATATGGACCGCGACGACCTCGCCCAGCACCAGCGTAGCCGGCGTCTCGACACCGCGATGATCGCGCAGCCGGATCACGTCGGTCACCTTGCATTCGAAGTTGACGCCGCTTTCCGCGACGCGCGGCACGTCGACGAGGCGCGACGGCACGGCGGTCAAGCCGCCGAGTTCGAATTCGTTCACGTCGTACGGCACGGCGGCGCAGGTCTGGTTCATCCGCTCGGCGAGATCGCGCGTCGCGAGGTTCCACACGAACTCGCCGGTTTCCTGCACGTTGCGCAGGCTGTCCTTCGCGGCGGTGCTCGAAAAGCCGATGATCGGCGGGCGATAGTTGAACGCGTTGAAGAAGCTGTACGGCGCGAGATTCAGCGTGCCGTCGCTGCCGCGGGATGAAATCCAGCCGATCGGGCGCGGACCCACGATCGCGTTCAATGGATCGTGCGGCAGGCCGTGGCCTTGCGACGGTTCGTAATAGTGGTGGGTCGAGTCGGTCATGACGGGTGGTCTTGCGAGAGGCGAACGATGACGGAAGCGGTCGGCGGCACGCGTTTGCCGGGGGCGACGAAGGTGTCCGCTGCGACGTGCGTGCCAGTATCACATGGCGCCGTTTTCGGCGCAGTGAAGCGCAGAGACGGTGCAGCGCTTCAGGCCTCCAGTTCGCCCGGACGCGTCAGATGGTCGATCAGCCACTGCGTCGCGGGCCCGCTCGCGCGATCGGCCCGCCGGATCAACGACATGCCGTATCGAAACACATCGCGATCCGACAAGCGCACGACGGCCAGTCGGCCTTGCCGCAGATCGTCCTCGATCAAATGCATCGGCATCGAACCCCAGCCGAGCCCTTCGAGCAACAGTCGATGCTTCGCGCCGAGGTCCGCGGTCCTCCATGTGCGCGTCGCATACACGCCGAACGACTGCCCTTCGGTCAGTTTGCTTCGGTCGGTCAGCACGAGCTGCGTATATTCGCGGGCGTCGGACAGCGGCACACGCCCGCGGCGCTGCGCGAGCGGATGTGTGGGCGCGGCGACGGTGACCAGTTCGATCGCGCCCATGGACGTCGCATCGATCACGTCCGGCCAGTTTTGCACGGGCCCGCTGATGCCGAGCGCGCAGCCGCCGTCGACCACCAGCTTCATCACCCCGCCGAGCGCTTCGATGGTCAGGTTGAGCGCGACCGTGGGAAATTCGTCGGCGAACGCACGCAGCCCCTCGACGAGTCTGGCCAGCGGAAACATCACGTCCACCGCCAGCGACAGCTCGGCTTCCACCCCGCCGCGCAGCCCGGCGGTTTTCGCCAGCAACTGGCCCGTCAGCATGTCGAGCCGCCGTGCGTCGGCCAGGACGATTTCGCCGGCCGCCGTCAGCGTCGGCCGCCGTTTGCCCCGTTCGAAAAGCGGCACGCCCAGCAACGACTCCAGATTGGCGATCGCGTAGCTGACGACGGATTGCGCGCGCTCGAGCCGCCGTGCCGCGCCGGAAAAGCTGCCGGCTTCGACCACCGCGATGAACGCGCGCAGTTGCTCCAGATTGGGGCTTCGCTCCATGATCCATCAAGAAAATCGATTTTAACGATCCATTTTAGACGATTGTTTCGATCACGGCATTCTCCTAAATTCGTGCTCAGCAGCGTTCGACGCGTGCACGCCGGGCATCCCGGCTCGCGCGTCGACGACCCATGAACACGACAGGAAAATGGAATCATGACGATCGACCACGCTTCACCCGACCGGGCGGCATCGACCCGCGCCACGTTGTTCGACCCGCTCGAATTCGGCGGGATCACACTCGGCAACCGCATCGTGATGGCGCCGATGACGCGCAGCCGGGCCGGCGCCGGCGATGCACCGGGCGCGATCAACGCCACCTACTACGCCCAACGCGCGTCGGCTGGCCTGATCGTCACGGAGGGCACGCAGATCTCGCCGCTCGGCAAGGGCTATCCGTTCACGCCGGGGATCTACAGCGATGCGCAAATCGACGGCTGGAAACGCGTGACCGATGCCGTGCATCGCGCAGGCGGCCGGATTTTCGTCCAACTCGCGCACGTCGGCCGCATCGGCCATCCCGATCTGCAGCCCGACGGCGCGCTGCCCGTCGCGCCGTCGGCCATTCAGCCTGACGGGCAGGCATTCACGCCGGACGGGCCGAAGCCGCACCCCGTGCCGCGCGCACTCGACACCGATGAAATCCCCGGCATCGTCGAGCAATACGCACATGCGGCGCAGGCCGCGTTGCAGGCCGGTTTCGACGGTGTCGAGATTCACGCGGGGAACGGCTATCTGCTCGATCAGTTCCTGCGCGACGGTACCAACCGGCGCACCGACCCGTACGGCGGGGAGATCGACAACCGGATCCGGCTGCCGCTCGACGTCGTGCGGGCGGTCGGACGCGTCGTGAGTCCCGCGCGCGTGGGCGTCCGCATTTCGCCGGTCACGCCGCATTTCGGCGGCATCGCGGACAGCCAGCCGCAGGCGCTGTTCGAGCGGTTCGCCGACCGGCTGACCGGGCTCGCCACCTATCTTCACGTCGTCGAAGGCATTCCGCAGGTCGCGGCCGATCAGGCGCCGCCGTTCGACTACCGCGCATTGCGCCGTGCCTTCGGCGGGTTCTACATCGCGAACGGCGGCTACACGAAAGCACGCGCGCAACAGGCACTCGCCGACGGCCATGCCGACCTCGTGTCGTTTGGCTACCCGTTCATCGCGAACCCCGATTTCGTCACGCGCATTCGACACGATCGCCCGCTCGCGCACGCGGACATGTCCACCGCTTACGGCGGCGGTGAAGCCGGCTACACCGACTACCCGACGCTCGACGCGTAAGCAGGCCGTCACCCGGCCGGATCGACCGACCGCCCACTCATTCATTATGGATTCCCAATGATCAATTCGATCAACCGCGCACTGTACAAGACGACCGTGCGGACGCCCGTCGTCAACCTCGTGCTGTCCGTCCTCGTGCGCCTCCTCATCGCCGGCGTGTATCTCGGCGCCGGGATCAGCAAGATCTTCAACTATGCGGGTACCCAGCAGTACATGGAACACATGGGCGTATCGGGCGCGCTGCTTCCGCTCGTGATCGTCGTCGAGATCGCCGGCGGCCTGGCGTTGATCACCGGTTTCATGACGCGGCTCGCGGCGCTCGGGCTCGCGATCTTCTCGATCATCGCCGCGGTGATCTTCCACGGCGGCGGCGACCAGACGCAGCAGACGTTCTTCATGATGAACCTGTCGATGGCAGGCGGCCTGCTCGCGCTGTTCCTGCATGGCGCCGGCCGTCTCGCGCTCGACCGCGCGCAACCGGACTGATCCGTCACGTCTGCGGCAACACCCCCACTTGCGCGGCCGCATCGCGTCCGCGCTTCATTCATCCCCCCGGGGCGAACGCCCCCTTTTCAAGCGAGATGTTTCCATGAGCAGCATGCATGCCATCCAGATCGAGCGGGTCGGCGATCCTTCCGTCCTGCGTCCCGTCGTGATCGAGCGTCCGACGCCTGCCGCCGACGAGGTCCTCGTCCGCGTCACGCGCGTCGGGCTGAATTTCGCGGAAACGCTGCAACGCGCCGGCACCTATCCGGGCCCGGCGCTGACGCTGCCCGCGGTGCCCGGCTCGGAAGTCGTCGGCACCGTCGCCGCGGTGGGCGCGAACGTCCGCGACATCCGGATCGGCGCACGCGTCGCGGCGCCGCTGTTCGGCGCGATGCGCGCGACCGGCGGCTACGCCGAATACGTGACGCTCGGCGCCGCGCTGATTACCGCGATTCCCGACGAAGTCTCCGACGACGATGCGGTCGCCGTGATGCTGCAGGGGCTGGTGGCCCGCGTGCTGCTGCGCGAGACGCCGGTGGCCGCACGCACGGTCGCGATCACCGCCGCGGCCGGCGGTGTCGGGTCGATGCTGATCCAGCTGGCGAGACTCGACGGAGCGCGCTCGATCACGGGCCTCGCCGGCGCGCCGGCCAAACTGCATGCGGTGCGAACGCTGGGCGCCGATCGGGCCATCAGCTATCGCGACGCGCACTGGGCCGATCAATTGAGCGATGCCACCGGCCGGGAGGGCCCGGACGTCGTGTTCGATTCGATCGGCGGGACGGTCGCGCGCACATTGGTATCGGGCCTTGCGATATACGGCCGGTTCGTCAGCTACGGTGCCGCGAGCGGTCAACTCCTGACGGTCGACGACGCGCTGATGAATGCGTTGATCTTCGGCTGCCGATCGGTGTCCGGCTTCGCGCTGCACGCGTTCCTCAACGACGACGTCGTGCGCCGGACACTCGGCGAACTGTTCGGACTGCTCGCGACCGGCAAGCTGAAGCCGCTGATCGGCGGCAGCTACGGATTCGACGCGATTGCCGACGCGCATCACGCGCTCGAAACCGGCCAGACGACCGGCAAGCTGATCCTGCGCGTCGAATGAACGCGATGTACCGGCGCGTGACGGCACCGTCGTCGCGCGCCGACGATTTCGCCGGCCGTACGGCGATCATCCGCTTTCGCGCGGACGGCACGGAACGCGACGCGCGATTTCGCTCACGGAGCATCTGTTGAAAGACGACGATAACGAAGCAGGCATGCGCGTGTCGCGCCGACAGGTCATCGGCAATCTTGGCGCACTGGCCGCGATGTCCGCACTCGGCCCGTCCACCGCGCATGCCGTCGACGCGCCGCCCGCCGCGCAGGGCCTGACGAATCCGGTCGATCTGTACCCGAAGCCGCCGTTCCCGCATCAGGTCCAGGCGCCGCCGGGACTCGCGAGCCGGATGCAGCCGCGCCCCGACCACGGCGAGCAAAGCTATCGCGGCCGTGGCCGGCTCGTCGGCCGCAAGACGCTCGTCACCGGCGGCGACTCCGGCATCGGCCGGGCAGCGGCCATCGCGTTCGCACGCGAAGGGGCGGATGTCGCGATCGGCTACCTGCCTGTGGAGGAATCCGACGCGCGGGAAGTCGTTGCGCTGATCCGGGCAGCGGGACGCCAAGCCGTCGCGCTGCCGGGCGACATCCGCGACGAAACGTTCTGCCAGCGACTGGTCGCACGCGCGGCGGAAGCACTCGGCGGCCTCGACATTCTCGTCAACAACGCCGCCCGACAACAGGCGCTCGATTCGATCGGCGAGATGACGACCGAGCACTTCGATGCGACGGTCAAGACCAATCTTTACGGGATGTTCTGGATCACGAAGGCGGCGATCCCGCATCTTCCGCCCGGCGCGTCGATCATCAACACCACGTCGGTCCAGGCGGTCAGGGCGAGCGCCAACCTGCTCGACTATGCGACGACGAAAGCCGGCATCATCGCGTTCACGCGATCGCTCGCGAAACAGCTCGGGCCGCGCGGCATTCGCGTCAATGCGGTCGCGCCCGGCCCTTACTGGACGCCGCTGCAATCGAGCGGCGGTCAGCCACCGGAGACGGTCGTCAACTATGCGGCGGGCTCGCCGTACGGCAGGCCCGGGCAACCGGCGGAAATCGCCCCGCTGTATGTCGCGCTCGCGGCGTCGGAAACGAGCTATGCGAACGGGCAGGTCTGGGGCGCGGACGGCGGGCTGGGGATTTTCTGACACGCGACAAGCGGCGACATTCTTCACGTCCCGGCCAGCGGCGCAGCCCTGCGTCGATGGCGACGCCGGACCAATAAAAAACCCGCGAGCGCTGTATTTCTCGCGGGTTTTTCACACCTTCATCGAATCGAATCGCATCAACGCAATCGATGGTGGGGACCGGAACAGAACAAAACAACCAATCCCACAGCGCACAAGGCCCTCCTAGATACGCGCTCAATCTTATGCCCCCAAAAGTGCCCCCAACAGATACTTGCTGCGAATCCTTCAATCGGGTGGACTCTCTTGTATCGTGCAGGACAGCAGCGGACACAACGCTTCTAGTATGGCTCATGTTCGTGTCCGCTCAGTTCACAATGTTGCAATCGGCGAATGACCGCCACCGGTCACAAAGCATTGCAGTCGATCCCAAGCCACCAGATAGCGATGCTTCAGGATTACAGCCTGTTGTTCGTCATGTCCCATTCATCCAAGGCTCCTGCGGCACGATAACGAACCGGCGGCGGCAACCGAGCATAGTTCGGTTCGTCCGCCGCAGATGTATCCCTCAGCGTCGCCTGTACGGAGATTGCAAGAAACCCTTCGGGATTGTGAAAGACAAATTGACGACCTGGGTCCACTTGGGCGCCTCAATGCATGCGTATTCAGCTCGAAACGATTGGAACCAGGATAGCAAATCTCCGGCCGGACGCTTTCGTCACTGTATCGAGCACACCTGCGCAACCGCCCGGAAAATGGCTTGGCGGTAGATCACAGCGACCATGTCGTCCCACATCCCCATCGATCAGTACAAGCGTAAAACCACTTTTTCTTCGCCGGGTTGTACTGCTTAAAACCCAACCCGTGGTCACACTGAGGGCACTGCGGCGGCAGTTCCTGCGTTCCATTGAACAATACCGTTCCGTCCCGATGAGTGTGCAAGAGCTCCAAAACATACGGCGATGGGTATTGTTGCTGAGTCAACAATGCAACACGATGTTTCGCACGAGTCAGCGCAACGTAGAAGAGGCGACGTTCGTCAGCGTCGGATAGTGCCTCCTTCGGCGGCAGCACAAGTTGCAGCAGTGGATCATCCTCACGCTCGCTCGGGAAACAAAAAAAGTCATGCTCAGCTCGATACATACCGACAATCAACACGTAGTCAGCCTGCAACCCCTTCGACGTATGCATCGTCGTATAGAGACTCGGCGGCTCCTTGTCCTTCGTTTTGAGCAGCTCGATTCGATCAGCCCATTTCTCGTCCAATTCCGCAAGCTGCTGTGCAGTCAACCCGCCGGCGTGGTACTTCCCGTAACGGCCCAATATGAATACCGACGGCTTGCGGCCAGGTGGATGTTGTGAAACCCAGCTCGTCAATATCTCATTGATGAGGGCTTCGGGCTCCCGCTCGGCTTTGTACGTCCGCACGTCGATGACCGCCTCGCGCGTTCGATCGTATGCCTCAACGGTCTTTGGCATCTGACTCCCGTTGCGCAACACAAACGTTCGGCCGACGTCGGCAATCCCTTGATTGCTTCGAAAAGTCTGCGTTAAGGCACATTGTTTGTCCGCCGCCGCCCGGCGATTGAACATCGAGCCAAATTCGCGGAAAAAACGCAGATCGGACCCGGCGAATCGGTTGATGGCCTGCCAGTCATCCCCCACTGCAAAGAACAAACTGTCCTCGCGCGCATGTAGCATCTTGCGAATCATGTCACCACGCCCCGGCGCAGTATCCTGAAACTCGTCAGCCAGAATAAACCGATACGGCAACAAATCCGGCCTGTCATGCAGATAGCCCAGAGCCCGACGAATCATCTCGTCGTAGTCGATGCACTTGTCCGCCTTGAGCAATTCGTTCACCGCCATGGCAACGGGCCACACCACCTGCAAAAACAGTCTCGCGCGAGCGGGTTCGCTTTGCTCGGCAAGTCGTTCAACCAACGTTTGATGGTCCCAGCCGTTCTGACGAATCTGCGAGACCGCCCGCGCAACAAGATCAAAGTCCTCGAGTACGCCGATGTCCTTGAGCTTCGCAAGCACCTCCTCTGAGGAACGAGGACGCAACACGATCCCCGCTGCCAGCAACCGGACCCGAAGCTTGTCAAACAGCGTCCCATCCCTGAACTCAGCACTCGTTGTCCAGAAATGACGGGCGTCGAGCCCGCTCAATATCCGCTTCTTTCTATCTGCTTCCTTGGCGTATCCCTTTGGATTCTTGAAGAACTTCGGCGCCTCCCCGTTCTCATCGAGCGCGAAATGCTCGTGAACAATCAGCGACACTCCGGCTGTACCCTGCACGCCATATGTGAAATCCGGTGTCCATGTTGCTCCGGGACACAGTTTTTCTGCGCCTTCTGCATATGCGGCTTCGTATTCGAAGTCAATTCCGTTGACGAATAGCCAATTAGAAATGGCAACTTCCTCGAAGGACCTGACCGGTTTTGTACACCCCATAGTGAGAATGCCGTCAGCGAATTCCTTGTCCTTGTAGCCAAGCTTGCGCTGACGCCACATGCCGCGCAGGTATTCCAAGTATTCGACTTCCGAATGGAAACGTGACACTGGGGGATTGGGGAACCGCGCAACCGATTGCAGAAGCAACCAGTCTGCTGCGAACTTCGGCTCCTTCTTGCATCGCTCAACCGCTCTTTTTAGACGAACGGCATTCTCGGCAGACTCCGACAGGCGTAGACCGCGACCCTCGACTTGCTCGACAATCTTGCGGCCAAGCGAGTGAAATGTGCGCGACTCTATCCTTACTCCACTATCGACCAACACCCTGACCCGATTCTTGATCGCCGGATCGATCGGACATACGTCCGCGATCATTGCACGAAGTCGCGCGTTGGTCCTCACGGCAATCTCTGCGGCAGCTTTGCCGTTAAACGCCAGACACAGGATCTCCTCCGGCCGCACAATGCCCTTCACCAAGGCATAGGCAACCTTACCCACAACCGTGGATGTCTTGCCCGAACCAGCAGCAGCAATGAGCAGCGTATTTTCTTCGAACGTGATTGCCGCTCTCGCCTGTTCGTCCGTCAATGCCCGCTCTTCGCAATATGCGAAGAATCCGCGCCATCGCTCCAATTCGCGTTCCACGAATTCGTCATTGCGTTGTCTCAGCAACCGATCGCCATCGTGGTTCAGCGTACGCAAATACAGAATTGCCTGTTTCAACTCTTCGCTGATTGTGAATCGCTTTGCATGCGGGTTTCGGCTACGTGCAAACGCACCATCCAATCTCTCCTTTTCAGCTGCGATTCGATCAAGAAGAGTTGCTCGTTCACGCGCCGTGAGGTAGCGATCCGCCGAATGTTCTCGCACTACGTCCTGCCACAAGGGAACGAGCGTCTTCTCGTCTACCCCGAGATCGGCTTCCAGCCGTTTCAATGCGACTGCCTTCGCATGGGAGATCGCTGTAACAAATCGCGCAGCATCTTGATGCGACAGTCCACGTAACCGTCGGATCTCCGTCCCCTCAAAATGTAGCGACGACCAGATCCACCCTCGCTGAGCACGTAGCGACACATCAAGTACGGACGCACGGGCGTCATTCTCTGCGCGCACACGCACAATGTCCGCGTCGATTTCTGCGCTCCAACGCGTCGCCCAACCGAGCCGGCACGCCCAGGCCCGAGGCGAAAACGATTCCTTAATGCTTCTCAGTATTCTCTTTTCCGGCGTGGTATAGACCATCACATGCAGCCCGACTGAGTGACGTGGAACAGGTTCATCGTCTTCCCGTAACCTTTCTTAAAAGTCTGAAGGTTAGCGGCACCCTTCCTTCTTACACAAGCGCCTCGCAAAACTGCCAGTTCGACTCTGGTTCGATGAAACGAAAGCTCGAATCGAACCATTCAAAAAACTTTCAGTTCTATATCACCTGTCTGAGCACGGCCAGCTACGGCCCCTCCGCCGCTGCATTTCCGCATCGGCGCACTTCGCTCAGGAGATTTCGTGAATTCCACTCTCTACACCGCCGTACTGGTCGGCCTGGCATTCGTACTGGTCGCGATGTTCGGGCTCGGCTGCTATTGGCTCGCCACAAAAGATCGCCCCACTCCCCCTCGAACCCCAGCCCCATCCTCGCCGTCGTCCACCGTGATCGACGAACACGATGAATGGGAAGCACAAGCACCGTATCCCGATCATGCGCTAGACGCGCTACACAACGCGGCTTCGGTATCGTCAATCCATTCAACATCCCGCCAATCGTCGTTCACTCCGTCCGAGTTCGATGAATCTATTTTCGAACCCGCGTCACCTGCACGGGAAGCAGATCGCGCGCCGCCGCCCTCCGACTATTTCTCCTACGCGCCGCAAGCCACGACGGAAACAGCCTCGCCCCCAGCGGGTGCACATAGCTGCCCCCATTGCGGCTCAGCGCGTATTGAAACGCTCGATGTCGGTCGCAAGACCGGCGGTACGATCGGCAGCGTCGCGGGCGCGACGAGTGGTTTTGCCATGGCGTTGTCCGGCGCTGAAGCTGGCGCAGCCGTTGGCGCAGTCGGCGGACCGGTAGGTGCGGTGTTCGGCGGACTGGCCGGTGCGGTGATCGCCGGTCTGCTCGGCAGCGCGGCCGGATCTGTTGCTGGCTCCGCTGTCGGCCGTGTGCTCGACGACAACGTGTTCAACAACTATCGGTGTCTGACATGCGGCCACGGCTTCGGCTCCACCCTTCATTGAGACCGATCCTTGCCCTCCGATCCGCGCAAAAGGTCGAAAGCGCTCAATTGCCCAACGATCGGTCAGCGTCGGCAGGCCGTCGCATCGCTTCGCGTTCGTCCATCCTCAGGAAACCAACTATGCCCTCTCCCCTCGATTATCTCGCCGCTTTCGCGCTCGCATTCGTGGGCGGCGCACTCGTGGCCGTGTGCCACTGCAAATACGTCGGCAAGATCCGCAAGGAGGTTCCGGTCCATGCATGATCATCGCCCGTTCGACGATGACGAATTCGGCTCCGCCCACTCGTCGCGATCGGACGCCACTGAATCCGCTCAATACTGCTCTGGCTCGGCACCGATTTATCCGTGTCCGCAGTGCCAATCGCCCCGTACGGAGCCGCGCCATGTCGCACGACGTATTGGCGGTACCGTCGGTGCAGCGGCCGGCGCAACCGGAGCCGTCGCTATCGCTTTGTCTGGCGCGGAAGCCGGCGCAACGGCTGGATTGATCGCTGGTCCGATCGGCTCGGCATGCGGCGGCGTGGCCGGTGCGATCCTCGCCGGCCTGATCGCTGGTGCGGCTGGTTGTGCAACCGGGGCCGCCTTTGGCGAAGCCGTCGACCAAAAGATTCTCGACAACTGGCGATGCCTCGCCTGTGGACGCACCTTCAGCATCCAGCCCCTCTAGTCGGTCAGTCGCGTCATTCCCCTCACTGATTTCGTTCCGCTCGGCCTCGGCCGGGCTTTATGCACTGTGATTTTCGAATAGGAGTTTCGCTCATGCATCTCGTTCAATCGATGGCCTATGTCGACGCCGAACCCTGGCACGGTCTTGGCAACAAGCTCGCCCCCAAACAACCGCTCGAAGTCTGGGCTCGCGCCGCCTGCATGGACTGGCGCATCGAAGAAGCCGAAGTGCGCTTCGTCGCGGCCGGCAACCGCAGCCTCGGCTCGATTCACGCGTTTCCCGAACAGAAAGTACTGTACCGCTCGGACAACAAGGCGCCGTTGTCCGTCGTCTCCGCGCGCTATCAGGTCGTGCAACCCGAAGAGATTTTGGAGTTTTATCGAGACCTGACGGAGATCGGTGGTTTCCAGCTCGAGACGGCCGGCGTGTTGAAGGAAGGCCGCAAGCTCTGGGCGCTGGCGCGCACGGGTCAGTCCGGTTCGCTCAAGGGTAAGGACCAGATCAACGGCTACCTGCTGTTGGCCACGGCCTGCGACGGCACCTTGGCCACTACCGCGCAATTCACGTCGGTGCGCGTCGTCTGCAACAATACCTTGCAGATCGCCCTGGGCAACAGCGCTGGCGCAATCAAAGTCTCACACCGCTCGCAGTTCGACGCAGCGGCTGTCAAACGCCAGCTCGGCATCGCCGTCTCCACGTGGGACGCGTTCATGGTCCGAGCCAAGGCGTTGTCCGAACGCAAGGTGACCGACTCGGCGGCCGAGGCATTCCTGCGGCGCGTCTTGACGTACTCGACGACCAATCTTCCCGACCGTGAAGCAGTGGCTGTCAACGAGCGCGCGATCAAGGCGGTCGGCCTGCTCTATGGCGGACATGGAAAAGGCTCGGATTTGGCTTCGGCGTCGGGTACGGCTTGGGGGCTGCTCAACAGCGTGACTGAATACGTGGATCATCATCGGCGCGCGCGCAGCGATGACCACCGCATAGACGCAGCCTGGTTCGGCGCCGGAGCAACACTCAAGCAGCGTGCCTGGGACGAGGCGATGAAGCTTGTCGCATGATCAACCCCATCCCGCTTCTGGCAGTCGACATGCGCATTCAGATTCCGCGCGGAGCAGGGCTACGATTCGGCGGCCGTTACGCCACGATCCTGCAAATCAAGCCCCAGGGTACGACTGTCCACCTCGGAAACGGCAAGCTCGTGACATTCGCGCACGACGCATTGCAGGACGCCTTTCGCCGTATCGGTTCCGGATAGCCCACCCATTCCCTCACCTCTCGCCCGGCCAGATTCGCTCTGCCGGGCTTTTTTGTTTTCGGAGCAAACCATGACGACACCTCACCCTGAACCACCCCGTGCACGTAAGCCCGCGCTGAAGCTCGTCAAGACGCAAGAGCTGAGTCGCGACGACTGGCTCGCCGTGCGCCGAACCGGCATCGGGGGATCGGATGCCGCAGCTGCGGTCGGCCTGAACCCCTACATGAGCGCGTTGGAATTGTGGCTCGACAAGACCGGCCGTGCGGACGGCCTGCCCCGCCCCGATCCAGACGATACGACGTCGCCCACGTACTGGGGCACGCTGCTCGAACCCATCGTTGCCGCCTCGTACACGAAACAGACCGGCAACCGGGTTCGACGCGTGAACGCCGTGCTGCGGCATCCCTCGATCCCCTTCATGCTCGCGAACATCGATCGCGAGATCGTCGGCGCTCCGGACGTACAGATTCTGGAATGTAAAACGGCCGGCGAGTTCGGTGCGCGGCTCTGGCGAGATGGCGTGCCCGAGTATGTGCAGATCCAGGTGCAGCATCAGTTGGCCGTCACTGGCAAGGCGGCAGCACACGTCGCCGTGCTGTTGTGCGGACAGGCGCTCGAAGTGCATCGGATCGATCGCGACGATGCGCTTATCGGGCGCCTGGTCGAACTCGAAGCACGCTTCTGGCGGTTCGTGGAAACCGATACGCCTCCGCCGGCTGACGGGTCGGAGTCGGCCGACCGAGCACTCCGTCACCTGTATCCCGGCAACGGCGAAACGGTCGACTTCAGCGACGACCACCGCCTGTCGTCCGTCTTTGCCGATCTGGTCGCGGTACGGGCCGAGATCGAGACGCGTCAGCAGCTCGAAGCGCAGTTCAAGCAAACGATCCAGCAGGCCATGGGTGACGCAAACCGGGCCGTATTCCAGACCGGCGCCGTGTCATTCAAGCGCAGCAAGGATTCGTCTGGCGTCGATCTGGCGCGACTGCTGGCCGACCACCCCGAGTTCGAAACACAGTACGCCATCTCGAAGCCGGGTTCCCGGCGTTTTCTCGTTTCCACCTGATTCCAATCCCCATGACCAACCTCGAATGTCTCACGGAGATCATGACGTTCTCGCGATATGGCGCGCTCGCGCAAGCGTTCGTGATGGATGCGCTCAGCCAGCACGCGGAGCGCGTTGCGACAACACCACCCGATCAGTTGCAAGTCAACCCGATGATCAGTGCTCGCGCCTGGCAGGGCGTCGCCCTGGAAATCCACGCCAAGCTCGAAGCGCATTTTTCCCGATAGCCCGCATCGCTCGCAGTTCTCTTCCCCCATTTTCTATTTTGAGGACCACCATGCTCAAAGGTCTCGCCATCACGCCGCCCGTTGTCGGGCGAATCTCCATTGGGCGCATTGTCGAGAAGAATGGCAAGCGCGTTCCCGAAAAGGATGACCAGTTCACCCTCACCACCCAGGTGCAACAGCGCGGTGAATGGATGCTGCACCCGCTGAACGAAACGCTGCGCAAGGCAACGGCCGGCAAGCTGCGCGCCATTCCGATCCGTGTGCTGTTCAACGATCCTGATCTCAACCTGCGAGCCGAGTACTCGCTGTTCGATCGCGATACTGGACGGCCCGTGTGTGTCGGCAACGGAGAACAGTGTCGACGTGTGACCGACGCCGGTATCGAATCGTTGCCATGTCCGTCGCCGGATGGCTGCGCATTTGGTCGTCAGGGCAACTGCAAGCCCTATGGTCGAATGAATGTGATCATCGGTGACGATGACGAGATGGGTTCGTTCATCTTCCGCACGACGTCCTATAACAGTATCCGGACGCTGGCCGCACGCCTGCACTATTTCCGTGCCGTATCGGGCAACCTGTTGGCGTGCCTGCCGCTGGAGTTGAAGCTGCGCGGTAAGTCGACCGCGCAGAGCTACCGGTCGGCGATCTACTACGTTGACCTCGGCGTGCGTTCGGGCAATACGCTCGAACAGGTGCTGATCGAGGCGAAGGAACTGGACGCTCGGCGCCGCGCCGCCGGCTTCGATCAGGCCGCGCTCGATGCCGCTGCACGTGCAGGGTTCGCCAACGGCGCGTTCGAGGACAGTCCCGATGAAACGGCGGCTGTCGCGGAAGAGTTCTATCCAGGTACGACCAACCCCGATACCGGGAACGGTCACACCGACGAAACAACCGGAACGCCGCCGTCGACCCTACGCGACAAGCTCGAACGCAAGGCCGTGCTGCTCGGCGGCAAGGCAGCATGAGCGCGCGTCGCTGGGCGTTCGTCCTGGCGGTCTGCGCAACCGCCACTGCGCTCTGTCTGTCGGTGCTCGCCGGCTGGCAACGCGGCGGCACGTTTCCGGAACGGCTTATCTGGATCGCCATCGGCATGGTGCTCGTCACGAGCGCGCACCTGTTGCCGGCGCTGATCCGCGATATGCCGGTCCTCATTCGGGGTGTGGGTAGCCTGTTATGGGGGGCGTGTCTGGTGACGGCTTGCTACGGACACGCGGTGTTTTTCGCATTCGCCCAACAGCATGCCGGAGAGCAACGCGCGTCGACGGTGCAGGCGATCCCTGCTCCCTCACCCGCTCGCAGCCTCACCATCGTCATGGCGGACCGCGCGACGGTGACGGCGCAACTCGCGGTCGCGCAGGCACGTAACTGCATCGGAAACTGTACGACGCTCAAATCCCGTCGCGTGACGCTTGCCGCACGACTGGATGCGCTGAACGCCGAAGCCGATGACGTGCGACGCCAGCAGGCCGCAGTGGAGCGAGTCACGGCTCAACGTGACGCATTACTCGTCGATCCAGTCACGTCGCGACTCGCCGCGTTACTCGGGATCACGGCGATGCGTGTCGACTTGCTGTCGGGGTTGATTTTTGCCGCCGTGCTCGAAGGTGTGGCATGCCTGCTATGGACGGCGGCGCTTCGATCGCCGGGAACTGAGGCTGAATCCTCAGCGACCGGCGCCACATCACCGGCCGTCGCGACAGTCACGATGACGGGCGACGTGACCGCACCGGTAGTCGCGGCAGTCACGGACGCGACTGATCTCGGCGAGCCGGGGGTCACGCAAGTCATCGCGAGTCACGCCGGCAAGACCGTTAGTCGCAAAGATGTAACGCCCGGTCATGAGACGACGCCTCGTAGTCACACACCACGTGACGGCCCGATCACGCCGTTTCCCACTGCTCGCACCGACGACCACCTGTCGCAGCTCGTTCGAGACGTGACCGCCGGTTTGGTTCGGCCGACCGTCGCCGACATCAGACGGCATCTGGGCTGTTCTCAGGCCCGCGCGGCAGAGCTGCGTCGGCGGCTCGCTGAACACACATCGACAGCATAAGCGGCCGGGCTTCGTGCCCGGCCTTTTGCTGTCGCTTTCCCAATCACCTTCCCATCACCATGAAACATGGAACCGAATACGCTCGTCCCCAGCATCAGCATCGCCAATCTCGCCAACCAGCGCGTCGCCGTCGTCGAGCGCGTGCGCGCCGCCCTCGATCTGCTCGGCGAAGCCCAACGGCTTGCCAAGGCCGCGCATCTCGGCTTCCCGCGACTCGTTCTCGATGAAAGCTACGGCTGTCGCGGCCGACCGACCATTACCGGAGAGTACGCCAAGCGCGACGAAGCCGAAGCCGCTATGGTGCGCATCGTCGACGTGCGCGGCTGGGACTACCTGATGTCGGAGTCGGGCTTGCGCACCTTCATGGATGCGAAGGCCCGTGAACAATGGAGCAACCAGATTGCCGAAGGCGAGGTACCGGAACTGACGGCCGCCAACATCGAAGCCACCTTCGCTCAGCTCTACGGCGCACGCGGTGACATGTTCGAGCGCGGCGTGCTCCAGTGCTTTAAGCGGCTGTCGTGGGACTACAAAACGAACGAGCCGTTCAAGTTCGGCAAGCGCATCATCGTCCGGTATCTCCTCTCGCAAGGCAGCTCCAACTACCACGTGACGAACGAACTGGACGATCTGATGCGAGTGTTCAGTGTGCTCGATGGCAAGCCGGAGCCGGATCATCGGCATGGCATGTCGACGCTCATTTCGGAGGCACAGCGTCACCGGAAGACCGAGGCCGAGCACGGCTATTTCCATCTGCGCTGGTTCAAGAACGGCAACGGCCACCTGACGTTCAAACGCGCTGATCTGGTCGACAGAATGAACCTGATTCTCGCGAAGCACTATCCGAACGCCCTGGCGTCCGAAGCCCGGTAGTTCCGGGACGCGTCCTGCGTCTCGTCTTTCCCTTATTCATTCAGCGAACTCGGTATCCGGCTTATCCGGAGGCTCGTGTTCGTCCATCACCTGGAGAATTTCGTGAATTTGCCATCCACCGTTCACGCCGGCCCGCGCTTCAAGCTCGGCCGGATCTTAGCCACGCCCGCCGCACTGGTAGCCATCGCCAATGCAAGCGTCTCGATCATCGACCTGCTGATTCGCCACATGCGCGGCGACTGGGGTGATCTGTCCGAGTCCGATCGCCAGCAAAACGAGTTGTCCGTTGAGGCCGGTTTGCGCCTGCTGTCCAGCTACGTGTTGCCAGACGGTCAAACCGTTTGGGTCGTCACCGAATGGGATCGGTCCTCAACCACGTTCCTGTTGCCGGGAGATTATTGACATGCCGGATCGTTCGCCTCCTTCCAGACTCCGCGCGGCTGTTCGGTTTTCACCCGGCTGCGTCTTCGTTTCGCTCGGTGCACGTGCCGCGTTGGACGCAGTTCGCGTTCCAGTCGTCCACTTCCTGATCCGCCACATGCGCGGCGATTGGGGGCGGCTCACCGATGAGGACTGGCAACGCAACGAGCGCGCCCTCATAACCGGCGACTATCTGCTATCAAGTTACATCCTGTCGAGCGGACAAAAAATCTGGATACACACAATGCACAAACGGTCCGTGACATTTGTGCTATTGCCGTCCGAGGCGTTCCGGTTCGAGTCATCCCTACGCAACGCGCTACTCGGGCGTTAGCGGCGCCCGCCTACTGTTTCGCGACGAGTGAGACGGGTCGACAAACGCTCGAAGACTTCCAACAACATCGCTCGATCGCTGGTCGACAGACGTGACAGCAGCCGGTTCAGATGACTCGCTTGGTCGCTGGACCGATTGCTGGCCTCGGTTAGCAGGTCAGCAGCATCGCACGCGAAGATGTCCGCCAGTTCGAAAAGGCGCACCACAGTCGGGATAACCGTTCCGCGCTCCATCCGCGACACGGCCTCCAAGCCGATTCCCAGTCGCTCCGCAACCTTTTCTTGTGTCAGCCCGCTTGCAATGCGCTGCTTCGCAATGGCTTTGCCCACCGCGACAGCCAGATCTTCAGTGCCCGATTTCGGCATGGTCCCTCCCGGTCAACCGGAATGGTTGAGCACCATCCCTTTGACATGAAGGACTTTTAGGGTTGATATTCAACCTTTTGAGAGATTTGTCCACCTTGGAGGTGGACATCCCACAACAACAACCATGACCAAAACCCTTTCTGTACCGGCCACGGCGGCAGCCGGCACGCTCGTCTACCGGCCCGACATTGACGGCCTGCGCGCCTTCGCGGTGCTCGCCGTTGTCGTCTTCCATGCATTTCCGTCCGTGCTACCGGGCGGCTTCGTCGGCGTCGACATCTTCTTCGTCATCTCCGGCTACCTGATCACCGGCATCCTGCTCGCCGATCTAGGGACAGACCGATCCTCTTTCCGCCATTTCTACGCACGACGGATTCGTCGGATCTTCCCGGCACTGGTCGTCGTGCTGCTCGCGACCTACGGGATGGGGTGGTTCAGCCTGTACGGCGACGAGTATCGCGAGCTCGGCAAGCACATCGTTGCTGGCGCTGGATTTGTCTCGAACTGGGCGTCGTGGACCGAAGCCGGGTATTTCGACCAGACGGCCGAAGCCAAGCCACTGCTGCACCTGTGGTCGCTCGGTGTCGAGGAACAGTTCTACATCGTCTGGCCGCTCGTGCTGTGGGCCGCATACCGACTCCGACTCATCGGATGGGTGTGCGCCGTCGTCGGTCTCGCCTCTTTCGCGGCCAACGTCATCCTCATCGGACACCACGCGTCCGCTGCCTTCTACTGGCCAGTCACGCGGATGTGGGAACTGCTGGCTGGCGCCGCGTTCGCGATAAGCGCGGGCGCGGGTCGACCGATCACGGGCAACCGCGCGAATGCGTGGTCGGCCGGCGGCGCGATGCTGTGCGTCGCCTCCTTTGCGCTGCTCACCGCGCGTGACGCTTTTCCGGGCTGGTGGGCGGTGTTACCGGTCGTCGGCACAGTCGCACTCGTCGCGGCTGGTCGAGACGGCTGGATCAACAGGCACGTGCTCGCGCATCCCGTATCTGTCTGGCTCGGCAAGATCAGTTACGCGTTGTACCTGTGGCACTGGCCGCTGCTGTCGTTCGCGTTCATCGTGGCGGGTCGGACACCCTCGTCGGCCGTGCGAGGCGCGTTGCTGGTCATTGCCGTCGCACTGGCGTGGTTGACCACCACCATCATCGAGCGGCCGATCCGCTTCGGCCCTCCGAAGCGCTGGAAACTCATCGGGCCGTGCATGCTGATGATCGGCATCGTCTATCTCGGCGGCATGACGTACGTACGCGGCGGCCTCGGCTTTCGCAAGGGCTACAGCCCGGACGCCGACGTGACGACTGCCAAGCTCGGTGCGGGTCATGAGTTCGTCAACGCCATGTGCGGCGTGTCGCCTGACGAACAGCGATTGTTTCCGTTCTGCGCGACCGACAAGCGCGTGCGCTCCCATTTCGCCGTGTGGGGCGACAGTAAAGCCGACGCGCTGTATTGGGGGCTCGTGCGTGAATCGGCCCCCGGCGAAGGCTGGACGCTGATTGCGCGCCCGAGCTGCGCACCGATGGCGGGCGTCTGGCGCACGTCGTCGAACGCTGGCGACGATCCAAGCCTGTGCCGAGACGCAAACATCACGGCGCTACGTATGCTGCTGAACACGCCGGAACTCAAGACAGTGGTGCTCGTCATGACCGATCGCGACGTGATCGGACAGACCTTCGCTGACCGCGACCAAACTGCGCCTCGCACATCCGCTGCGCTCGATGGTCTCGACCAGGCCGTAACGGCACTTGAGCGAGCTGGCAAGCGCGTCGCGCTGGTCCTCGACAACCCGCGCCTACGCGATCCACGGCAGTGCATGGATCGCCGGCCGCTCGCGTGGCCCTTCGTGCGGCATGCGCTCGGCGTGACCGATATGGACGCGGCGCAGCGCTGCGCGATCGGCTACCGCGAACACGTTGCCCGAATAGCGCCATTCCACGCGCTCGTCGACGAACTCAAGCAACGCCACCCGACCCTGCTCGTCTACGACCCGGCTGCCGCGCTGTGCGACGCGAAGCGCGATGTCTGTCCGATGACGCTGGACCGGCACTACCTCTATAGCTACGGCGATCACCTGTCCGACTACGGAAACGGGCTCGTCGCCAAGCAGTTCCTGCCGCTCCTGCGCCGCTGACCGGTTGTCATGCAGCTGTCCGCATGCTCGCGTGGCGTTCAGTGCCTGTGGTTCTGGCACACATCAGCCTCGGATCGCCAGAACCATTTCGTCGGCCGGTTCGCCGGTCGGCGCTTTTTATTCCGTGGGCCGATCTCGTCCCGCAATCCACGTACTTCGCAATCGTCAACCAAGGAAGCTCCATGAAAAAGCTTATTGCCTCACTGTGCGCCGCACTCACGCTGACCGGCTGTTCGGACAGTCACCTGAAGATCAAGCTGACCAACAACCCTGCCTTTCCTGATATTCCCCGCCTGCGTCTCACCGCCGTCGACCAAGACGTGACCGTCAACGGTGTCGAGATCAATGACGGAGATTGCCCGCTGAACATGATCGAACGCTTTCCGCGAACCATCACGAAAGGCACAAGCGATACCGTCGACATCCTGTCGTCGTGCGAACGCGTCGCGAAGGCTGCGATTACCACGGAGGACGGCACGTTCAATTTCACGTTCCACTGACCGTCATCCGCAGTCTTTTTCTGCGCTCATCACGAGCGTACAACCCGGTCGGTCCGTCCTCGCGACGTAAGCCGCCCATCTTCAATGAACGTCACCATGAAAAAATCCACTGCCGCCCTTTCAATCGCCCTTGTTCTCTCGCTGCCCGCATACGCGGCAAACAACATCGGCCAGTGTGTGTATCCGAAAACCAAAGTCGGCTCCAATGGCAACCTCGTCTTCAAGCATCCGATCTATGTCCTCGATGCGCCAAATGCAACCGCCCCGAAACGCGCGCTAACCACGTTCGCGGCCTTCACTGTCAAGGCCGAAGCGCCCGGCGGCTTCGTGAAGCTTGTCACCGTGCCGAACTACGATCTGCCGAATCCGGACAGCGTCGCCGGCAAAGTCATCGGCTGGGCGAAACTGTCGGATTTTGACTTCCAAGAGTTGCGCAACTGCAACTGACGACCCAATAAACGATGGGGCGTGCCTGCCGGCACGCCCCCCTCATGCTGATCTTCATTTTTTTGCGATCCAATCGAACGATCATCATCCGATCGACAAGTCGCCGAAATTGATCGATAGTCGGACCGCGCACAGGAACACCACGGCAACGTTCGGCAGTCCGGCTATCCCATTCCAAGCAGTGAAGAAGTGAACGCGCCGGATCAACAACACTCGGCGTGGCGATGCTTGCATGTATGAAGCACCTCGTGCGGGTCGCGCTTCCACCAGTTGGAGGCGGAGAAAATCTCCACCTCATGAAACCCGCTGTAACCGGTGGCTTCCACCGCTTGCCTCCATCGTGAAATCTCTATCACACCGTCGCCCATCATGCCCCGGTCCAGCAGCATGTCGGCCGTCGGCACGAGCCAGTCGCATATATGAAACGCAAGCAGTCGTTTGCGTCCAGCCCGCGTGATCTGCGCCTCCAGCTCAGGATCCCACCACGTATGATAAAGATCGAGCGCGATGCCTAGGCCATCATCCCCAAGCTCGTCGCAGAGATCGTTAGCGTGACGCATGGTATTCACACAGGCACGATCGGCGGCATACATCGGGTGCAGGGGCTCGATGGCCAAGGGCATACCTCGCGGCCGTGAATAGTCGAGTAGGTCCGCTATTCCGTCGCGAACCTGCTCGCGCGCGCTGGCAATGTCTTTCGAGCCGCCGGGCAGCCCTCCGACTACCAGCACGAGGCACTGGGCGTGAATTTCTAGTGCCTCGTCCACCGCTCGGCGGTTATCCTCGCGAACCGCAAGGCGGTCTTTGGCGGACTCCGCTGGAAACATGCCGCCCCGGCAGTAGCCGGTAACCGTCAGCCCATTGAATTCGATGGCGCGTGCAGCGTCCCTGAGGCCAAATTTGGCGACCTGATCGCGCCAGGGCGAGATACCGCGAATGTCATGAAGCGCACAGGCGTCGGCAATCTGGCCCAGATCCCACTGCTCGCGCACCGTTGCAGTGTTGATCGACAAGCGAGAGGGGTCGGCCCGTCGATTGATAGCGGCCATTACGATACCCCCTGCACGGCGAGAAAGTGCCGCATTCTCGCGGCAGCGGCTTCGGGATCGTCGAACAGTGCGGCCGCGTCGGCTAGCCGGAACAACTGGCAGAAGTGAATTGCGCTGCGCGCGCTCTGCTGACCTCCGACCATCACGAAGTGATCCTGATGACCGTTGAGCCATGCGAGAAACACCACGCCCGTTTTATAGAAGCGCGTCGGAGCTGCGAAGATGTGCCGCGAAAGAGCCAGCGTGGACTGCAGGGTTTGCCGGAACTCTTCCGCATTACCATCCGAGAGTGCGGCCAGCGCGCTCGAAGCCGCCGGTGCGATGGCATCGAAAATGCCAAGGAGTGCGTGCGAATATCCGTGGGCATCCCCCTCGATCATCTCGGGAAAGTTGAAATCGTCGCCCGTGTACATTTTCACCAACGCAGGAAGGCGGCGGCGCATGGCGATCTCCTTGTCCTTGTCGAGTAAGGAAATCTTGATGCCGTCGACTTTAGCGGCGTTCTGACTGATTACCCGCAGGCAGACTTCCATCGCCTGATCCACGTCGGCGCTTCCCCAGTACCCCACGAGCGCAGGATCGAACATTTCGCCGAGCCAGTGCAAGACGACCGGCTCCCGGACTTGGCGCAGGATGGTCCCGTAGACGTGTTCGTAGTCGTCAGCCGAACGCGCGACCTTCGCGAGTGCGCGGCTCGCCATAAGGATGATACGGCCGCCCACAGCCTCGATCGCGCGGACCTGCTCTTCGTAGGCGGCAATTACGTCGGCCAGAGTCAGGTCAGGATGCGGCGCGAGCTGGTCCGTGCCGGCGCCCGATGCAATCCGGGCGCCTGGAAAATCCTTGGCGAGATCAACGCTGCGCCTGATCAATTCTAGCGACGTCGTCCAGTCGAGGCCCATGCCCCGTTGCGCAGTGTCCATCGCCTCGGCTACACCAAGTCCGAGTGAATAAAGATAGCGGCGATATTCGAGCGTCTTTTCCCAGTCCACCGCTGACGTGACCCACGGATCGCAGGCCTTGCGCGGATCTGCCACAACGTGAGCCGCAGAGTAAACGACGCGATTGAAGACCGGCTTTGCTGGTACGCGCCAGGTGCGCTCGCCAACCATTGCATACTCCGCGACGTATCCTGCGGCGTCCAGTAGCTTAATTGCAGGCATGGCTCAGACCTCCAGCGCCGGGATATCGATCCAGCGACGCTCCTTCCAGCTTTGCAGGCCCAGTTCAACGAGTTGCACGCCCTTGGCACCTTCCAGCAGATTCCATTTAAAATCACCCTCGCCCCACACGTGCTTCAGGAACAGCTCCCACTGCACCTTGAATGCATTGTCGTTGGAGCTCGTTTCCGGAACCGCCTGCCAGTCTTGTAGAAAGTCATGTGTGTTGCGCAGATCCGGATTCCAGACTGGCTTCGGCGTATTGACACGCGACTGCGTATAACAATCCGTGAGGCCTGCAACCGCCGACCCGAGAGTGCCATCCACCTGGAACGTGACCAGGTCGTCCCGGCGTACACGCACGCACCAAGAACTGTTCATCTGCACGACAACACCGTTCTCCAGTTCGAAGGTCGCATAGGCCGCATCGTCCGCCGTCGCTTGGTAGCGCTGTCCCTGTTCGTCGAGGCGCTCGGGGATATGTGTAGCCCCCAAGCAGGACACGCTCTTCACGGTGCCGAACACGTTGTCGATCACATATCGCCAATGGCAAAGCATGTCAAGAATGATGCCGCCGCCGTCTTCCTGCCGATAGTTCCAGGATGGCCGCTGGGCGGGCTGCAAGTCGCCTTCAAACACCCAGTAGCCGAACTCTCCACGCACCGAGAGCATCCGGCCGAAGAAACCGGCCTCGTTGAGCAATCGGAGTTTCTTGAGCCCTGGTAGCCAGAGCTTGTCTTGCACGACGCCGTGCTTCACGCCGGCCTTACGGGCAACAGCATAGAGATCGAGTGCTTCCGCGAGGTTTGTTGCGACCGGCTTTTCGCAATAAATATGCTTGCCTGCCTCAATGGCGCGCTTGAGTAGCGCCGGACGCGCCTGGGTCGTCGCCGCGTCGAAAAAGATCGTGTCGTTCGGATTGGCGAGCGCCGAATCGAGGTCAGTCGTCCAACGCTCGATTCCGTGCGCCCTCGCGAGCGCGGCGATTTTCTCCTCATTGCGTCCGACGAGGATCGGGTCGGGCATGAGCCGGTCGCCGTTCTTGAGCGCCACGCCGCCCTGATTGCGAATCGCGACAATCGAGCGCATCAGATGCTGATTCATTCCCATGCGTCCCGTAACGCCATGCATGACCAGACCGAGGCGATGTTGAGCCATAAAAATCTCCGAGCTGACAGATATTTTGAAAACACTAGCATTGGTTGCAAGTACAACGACGTGCCAGTGGATGAGTGACTCCGGTGTGACAACACCACCGACCGTATCGACGTGATACTCGCACATCACTAACTTTAATTCACGTTATCGTTAACCATTACAGAGTCCTTCCCCGATGTGCCGCCAAAGTGTAGCGAATTTTTGCCGTACTTCGCTCATTCCGGCCATGAATTCACCAGTCACCGCCTCATAAATGTTACTTAATCGGTAATTATTGGGGCGAGGAGGGAACGGGAGGGAGCCAGGCGTATGGTCCTGCGCCCCGATGGGGAGGTTCGATCAGATCGAACAGGCGCATGTTGGCCATTGGCCCGTTGGCTGGAGCGTATTCAGCGCAAGGGGCGAACGCGCCGTTCAACGGGCAATAACCGACGGCGAAGGCTGCGCGTCCAGGCCGCCTGCGCGAAGCACGCCTTCCGCTCCGCCCAACTGCGGCTTCGCCGCTGCCGGGATACCTGTGCGGGCCCTTGCTGAGTCAAGCTTAATGGCGTCCGCGAGCCGTTCGGCAAGCATGAGAGTCGGCAGATTCGTATTTGCGCGGGGAATGGAAGGCATGATCGACGAATCGCATACGCGCAGTCCCGCTATGCCGTGAACGCGCCCGACGCCGTCCGTGACTGACGTCGGGTCCACAGCAGCCCCCATCTTGCAGGTGCCCGAGGCATGCCAGACACCGCTCACAGAGTTGCCAACAAACTCCGTTAGTTTGCTGTCGTCGGCAAGCAAATCGTCGACCCTGTTTCCGAGCGCCACAACGCGATGGATGAGCAGGTCGCGCGCCGGCCCCGCCCAATCCAGTAGCTTTCCGAAGGCTGCCATCTGTATTGCATTCCACCGCCCCGGAGCGGAAACTTTCTTTACACGTTCTGAATAGCTGGTGGGAAAAACTGTGCCCCGCGTACGATTCAAGCGTGGATCGCGCAGCACGTTCGCCGCGAGCCGGAACCCCTTCTTCAGCCGATCCAGATCACGCGGATCGGAAAGCAAGCGAAAATCCACTTCCGGCTCCTCAAATGGATCAGCCGAGCGCAATGTCACCGAGCCGCGCGAATATGATTTGTTCACCCAGACCAGCAGAGTGCCCATGCGATGTCCGACAGCGTGCCACGCCGTTCTTCCAATGACCGCTATGTGCATATCGCCGGCGGCCGCGCCGGGCATATCGGAGGTATAGCGCAGCAACGCCTGGTCGTGATGCTCGGTCAGGTCCTCCATACGCGACCGAGCCGGCAGATAGGCGGACACCGCGATCAAGGGGTGCTCCATGAGGTTCTTTCCTACACCGCGAAGATCCTTGTGGACACGGATGCCAAGAGCCTTCAATTCGTCTGCCGGCCCGATCCCGCTTCGCAACAGCAGTGCGGCCGAGTGGATGCCACCGGAGCATACGATCGTTTCCCCGGCGCGAAGGCTTTGCGGCGCTTTCGATGCTGCCGTCAAGGACGACTTCGCCGCGACAACTTCCGCGCCCGCCACTCGCGCGCCCTCGAAAAGAAGTTTCGTAACGTGGGTGTCCGTGAGTATCGTCAGATTGTGCCGCTTTCTTACTTCGGGCGTGAGATAGGCAATCGACGCCGGCACGCGATGGCCGTCATCGCTCACGGCAATTGCCGTGGGAAAGACGCCGTCGGTCCATTTGCCATTCTGGTCCACGTGCGCGGGATAACCTCGTGCCCGCATGGTGTCGGCCACTGCGTTCACGAACGGAGAGCGACGCTGCGGCGGGAGCCGGCGTATCGGCACAGGCCCAGCCTTGCCGTGATACTCGTCATCGAAGTCGCAGTCGCGTTCAAGTTTGCGAAAGTAGTGCAGCGCGACTTCGCCGCTCCACCCTTCTGCGCCAAGCCGCCCCCATTCGTCGTAGTCGTCTGGCGCACCGCGATTGGCGACCATCGCGTTGATAGCAGAACCGCCGCCAAGCACTCGCGCCTGTTCGTAGCCGCGCGGGTCGCGATTGGGCTGCGAAGTTGGCGCGCCACTCACCGTCGCCGTCAGCGACCGCCAGATATTCTGCTTGTCCAGATACGCTAGACCTGGATAGCGGCTTCCGATGTTCTCCGGCATCGCGTCGATGCGAAGATCGCGCCCCGCCTCAACAAGCAGCACCGTTTTATTGGCGTCTTCAGACAAGCGCGCCGCAAGTGCGCAGCCGGCTGTCCCGCCGCCCAGAATCAGATAGTCGACCTTGTGCATAGATTGGTTCCTCCTGATGATTCTGCTGCGCGAAGCGCGCTCAGCGTTGGGAATAGCCGGGCAGCTTGTCGCAGCCGCACATTGAATAGTTCAGTGGTGCGACCTTGTCGCTCAGGTACTTTGGCAAATCCGCCTGGCTAATATCCGGTTGGGGCAAGATCCACTCCGGCGCGGGCGCTGGCTCACCCTTGAGCGCCTTGAGCGCCGCGACGACGGCCGTGCGCCACATGTAGACCGGGTAGGTCGGCACGATGCCCCTGAAACCATCGCGCTTCCAGGCCTGAAGGTAGCTCTGCTGGTCTCCCCCTGTGGTGACGGGATAAGGCTGCCCCGCGTCCTCGAATGCTTCGGCTACCGCCGTTGATGCGGTGCCGAAGTCCAACCAGGCTGCATCAATGTGAGTGCCGCGGCTCAGATTACGGGACCAAAGGACTTCTGAATCCCGCGCATCGCAAGACACTCTTTCTCTGGTTTCATCATCGGCCTTCAAATCGACGTTTCTGCCACTTAGCCACCCACTACCAGCTTTGCGTTTGCGAGTTCTCGTGCGCCGAGTGCACCCAGCTCCCGCCCGAATCCCGAGCCTTTTACGCCACCAAAAGGCGCCCGAGGGTCCGAGCGCACGAAGTCGTTGATGAATACCGCTCCCACTTCGAGAGCGGACGCGATCTTGTTTGCGCGTTGCACGTCGGCGGAGCAAACGGTCGCACCCAAACCGAATTCGGTCGCATTAGCCAGCGCGATCGCCTCTTCGTCGGTCCTGAACGTGAACAGCATGGCTACCGGACCGAAGATTTCCTCCTGCGCAATGGGGGCGTCGGAACTCAGCCCAGTGATAACGGTTGGCGGGTAGAAGTTGCCGGGACCATTGACCGGTGCACCGCCGGTCAGTAGCGTGCCACCCTGCTTGAGCGCGGAAAGTACCTGCCGATGGATTTCGTCGCGCAGGTCCGCCCTGGCAAGCGGCCCGAGTTGCGTGTCGACGCTCATCGGATCGCCCATGCGCAGCGCCGCAGCCTTTTCCACGAACTTCTTCTGGAACACTTCAGCGATCGGCTCCGCAACCAGAAAGCGTTTGGCCGCGATACAGCTCTGCGCGTTATTCGAAAAGCGCGAGGTAACCCCCAACTGAACTGCCCGGTCCAGATCCGCATCTTCCAGCACGATGAACGGGTCAGATCCGCCCAGCTCCAGAACGGCTTTCTTTCCGTACGCACCGGCTTCCTGGGCCACGGCGCGCCCCGCCTGCGTGCTGCCGGTTACGGTGACGCATCGCACGCGGGGATCGCGCACCACGCGCGCCACGCCGCCGCGGCGAATGGCGAGATTCAGGTACAGGCCTTCAGGCGCACCCGCGTCGAGGATCAATTGCTCGAGCGCGTGCGCACAGCCTTGCACTGTTTCAGCATGCTTGACCAGCACTGTGTTCCCGGCCATGGCCGTCGGAATGAAAAAGCGCAGCACTTGCCAGAAAGGCAAATTCCACGGCATCACACCAAACACAGGGCCGAGCGACTCATAGACGACCTTCGCGTTCATGCCTTCGATAGGCATCGGCGCGAGATAGCCGGCGCCATGTTCCGCGAAATGGCGCGCCCCCGCGGCCGCCTTCCTGACCTCCAGAACGGCTTCAACGAGCGGCTTGCCCATTTCCTGTGTGATGAGGCGGCCATACCGGTCGGCGCGCTCTTCGAGCAGCGCACCGAGCTTGCGCAGCACCTCGGTGCGCTGCTGCAGCGAAGCCCGCGACCAGCGCTTCCAGGCTGCAAATGACAGCATAAGCCGCGACTCGATATCGTCGGCCGAATGTTCGGTGAAGGCCTCGAGCAGTTCACCGGTTGCGGGGTTTCGCGATTGAAAGTGCATAGATAGCTCCTATTCGTGCTTCCCCAGGAAGCGAAGTCATAAGCGTCCACCGCAATGATTTCACAGAGGCACGATTAATTCACGATATCGTTAACACCTACTTACAACCCATCCGCCCGGGTGCATCCGTGATTCCTCCGTTCATAGGCACCCTTCCGGGTTATAGGAATCACGCCGGCACGAACAGCAGCGTCGATCATGAAATTTTATGTTACTCTTCCGTTAGTACTTGGCCGCCGACACATTCACTGACACGTACGAACATCAGGACACGCGCGAGATGTATGCGAGGGATATCTTCATTGCCGTGGCGGTGCAACGGATTGTGAAAAAGGTGTAAGCAATGGAGCTGGACAACATGACCGAGTCGCACGCAGCAGACGACAAGCCCACGAGAAACAAGGAGCGCACGCGCGCCCAGATACTTCAGGCGGCGTCGGACGAATTCGCCGAACGGGGGCTCGCTGGCGCACGAATCGAACATATCGCCAGTCGCGCAGAAACAAACAAGCGCATGGTGTACTACTACTACACGAGCAAGGAAGAACTCTTCGCTGCCGTACTCGAGCGGACCTACAAGTCGATTCGTGAAGCGGAACGCGAACTGAATCTGCTCGACTTGGAGCCAGTCGAAGCTGTCAGGTCGCTGGTTGCTTTCACCTGGAACTACTATCTTGAACACCCCGAGTTCATTAGACTGCTGAACATGGAGAACGCCATCGGCGCAAGCCATGTGACCGTATCCCCAAATCTCCAGGCGATGAACTCTCCCGTGATCGATACGTTGCGCGAAGTGCTTTTGAAGGGCCAACAGCAGAAAACCTTCCGCAGCGGTGTGGACGCCTTGCAGCTTTACATCTCTATTGCTTCGTTAAGCTACTTCTACCTGTCCAACGCCGATACGCTGACTGCCGTGTTTGGGCGCAATCTCCTCTCGGCGCGAGCCAAGGTCGAACGGCTGCACCACATACAGGACGTAATCATCGGGTATCTGGTCATCGACTAGTTTTCCCATGTGCAATCAGGTGGGCTGCCTGTGCCCGCGCGCCGGTTTTAGGCTTCTACCCAAACCACCCTGCCCGTAGGGCAGGAATTATTTCGCAGTGCATAGAATATTTTAAACATGGCCTCTCGATCCGCCCCAGTCATCGTTGTCGCCCCGGACTCCTTCAAGGGATCGCTGAGCGCGCTGGAGGCGGCGCAGGCGATGGCTCGCGGAATCCGGCGAGCGATACCTTGCGCCGTCGTCTTGACACGCCCCATGGCGGACGGCGGCGAAGGCACGCTCGACGCTATGATGGGGCGCGCTAGCGAGCGCGTGAGCCTCACGGTGCGGGGAGCATCCGGCCGCCCTCAGTCGATCGAGGTGGGGCTCACAAATGCGCATACGGCGATTGTCGAATCGGCCTGCATCCTCGGGCTGACCGACATTCTGGGCGTATCGGTTTCAGTCGAAGAGCGCAGTTCTCATGGAGTCGGAGAAGTGGTACGTCATTTGCTGGATCGTGGCGCGCGCAGGTTCCTCGTTGCGTTGGGCGGCACGAGCACGAACGACGCCGGTGCGGGTTTCCTGGCCGCACTCGGAATCAGGTTCCTCGACGCAAACGACCATGAAGTCACGCCGCTTCCCCGCGATTTCGACAAGATCGTAAGGGTCGACGCTCCCCGCATCGATCCCAGATTGAGCGAGACCAGCTTCCTCGGCATGACCGACGTAGACAACCCGCTCACTGGACCCCGCGGCGCGACATGCGTCTTCGGACCTCAGAAAGGGCTCACCGCAGAATCCTCCGACAAACTCGACAATTCGCTGCTTCGAATAGCCAATCTGCTCGAGGAAACACTCAGCGCCTCCTGTCTCGCGAATCCCGGCGCAGGTGCCGCGGGAGGACTGGGATTTGCAATCCTGCTTCTAGGTGGCTCCTTGCAATCTGGGGCCGATGCCGTTGCCCGTGAAATTGGCCTTCGCCCCGCCGCGGACGAAGCGGACTGGCTAATTACGGGCGAAAGGCGGTCCGATACACAAACCCTCGGCGGAAAGGCACCTTTCGTGGCGTCGGCGTATGCTCGCGCCGCAGGCATACCATGCACGCTGCTCTCCGGATCGGTTGCCATGGAAGCGCTGCCGTCCCTGTCCGAGCACTTCGCGGGCTGCTTTTCCGCGTCGATTGGTCCAATGTCTCTGGAGAATGCCATAGACAACGCCGCCGCCCTGCTCGAGAACGCTGCGCAGCAACTTGCCAATCTCCGCTACACGTGCGCAGTTGAACATCATCGCTGACACCGGCCCAAAGAAGCGCGGTGCGCGCCGGACGCATTGAACAGCTGTCTCTTTGCTGGATGGGTCGCTCGCGCTTTTACCGCCGAAAAGAAAGGCCACAAGCGAATTGAAGCCCCACAAGCAGGTTGGGGGGATCCTGGGTGACAAGCAGGGGGACTTTCCGGCCGATCTTGTCGCAGAGGCCAACGTTGAGAGCAACGCGCTTAGAGGAACATGGATAACATTTCGGAATTCGCGCTCTTTCGCGCGATCGTTCAATCCGGCGGCATCAGTGCAGGCGCGTTCGCACTGCATTCCTCGCCGCCCGTGGTGAGCCGCCGGCTGGCAGCCCTTGAAAGACGCCTAGGCGTACGCCTGGCGCAGCGAAGCTCGCGGCGCTTCAAGCTCACAGATGAAGGTCTTTTGCTCTACGAACGCTGCTGCTCCATCCTGGACCAGATCCGCGACGCTGAAGCGGAAGTCGCCTCGCGCGGCGGCGCTGCGCGAGGGCTGCTGCGAATCGGCGCGCCCGCCGATTTCGGTCGGCACCACATTGCGCCCCTCCTCGCGGATTTCACCTCGCGCCACTCCGGCCTCTACACGCAGCTGCTGCCGTCCGACGCTGGTCTCGAAGTCGGCGTGGACCCGTGTGATGTCATATTGCGATTCGGTTTGCCAAACGATCTTGGCGTGATTGCCCGAAAGCTGGTCAGCACGGCGTCCGTTCTTTGCGCCGCACCCGCTTACCTCGCAAAACACGGTGCCCCAATGCAGCCCGCGGAACTGGGGGATCATAACTGCCTGCGTTTGCAGGGCAGGCACCGCCTGAACGACGTCTGGCATTTCGACAACGAGGGCACGAGGCAAGACGTGCGGGTCGACGGGACGTTGTCCAGTACCAGCGGCGAGGTGCTGCTGCAATGGGCACTGGCAGGTGAAGGCATTTCCCAGGAAGCGTACTGGGACGTCGCGGAGCACATTGCCAACGGGCGTCTCGTACGCGTCTTGCCCGAATACACCTGCCCCGCGCTGGATCTTTACGCGATCTACGCATCAGGCTCGCCGATTCCCCCGCGCATCCGCCTTTTCGTCGATTATATCGATCACGTGCTTCGCGCTCGGATGCCGCGCGCCGCGTAACACCCATCGAGCCACATCAGTCACTGATAGCCCCTTTATGGACCTGCCAGACTGTCAACGCTTTGGGCACTGCGCCTGCGCCATGTTTTCATCTCGAGGAAATAAAGCTTCCCGGTCAACGCCTTTCGAAGCCTTGCGGGAAGAGGCATCATGACCACCATGTGATTCAAATGCTTGAGGCCCTTCGAGATGGACAAGTTCCGCGCAATGCGTACTTTCGTCAAGGTTGCGCAAACCAGCAGCTTCATCAAAGCCGCCAACCTGCTTAACATGTCGGTGGGCGTGGCAAGCCGCCACGTGGCCCTGCTCGAAGACGAGCTTGGGGTGCGCCTGCTGAACCGCACAACCCGCAAGGTATCGTTGACGGAGGCAGGCGCCCTGTTCACCGAGAGTTGCCAGCGGGTGCTCGACGAGCTCGATGAGGCGCTCTCCATCTCGACATCTACCACGCGACCGGCGACGGGCCGCCTACGTGTCAGTGCACCCACCGTCTTTGCCATCAGCCGACTCGCTCCGCTGTTGACGCTGTATCGAACAAGCTATCCCGACGTGACTATCGACCTGATGCTGGTCGATCGCCCGGTCGATCTCGTCGAGGAACAGCTGGATGTCTGCATCGTGCCCGCGCACCATGTCAAGAGCCTCAATGTCGTATCCCGACCGCTTACGATCAGCGAATTCCATATTTGCGCGACGCCGTCGTATCTAAGTGACCATGGTGCGCCTCTGCATCCCTCGGACCTTGCAGACCATGCTTTTCTCGCATACCGCTCGGACCATCGCGAAGAGGTAATGGTATTTAAGGACGCCGCGGATGTCGCGGTAGAGGTATTGCCGAAATCGGCCGTCACGTCGAATAATTTTGGGTTGCTAAGAGAAAGCGCCCTCGCCGATCTTGGTATCGCCATGTTGCCGGCGTACATCGTTCAACACGACATCGCGGAAGGCAGACTGGTGCAAGTTCTTAACGAATTCCAGCTACCAGTCTCGGAGCATCGCATCGTCTACTCGACGCGCCGGCATTTGAGCGCCAAAACGCGTGGCTTCATCGATCTTGCCCTTGAGCTTTTCCAAGCCGAAAGCAATCACCCCTCCGCCGCTTCTCCCCCCTGCCTTAGGGTCCCCCTGAACTGCGGCGCCTGTTCTTCGATCAACCATATTGCTCCGTTTAGTCGACTGGAATCATGACCGTGGCCCGATTTTTCGGCTTAATCGCTATCTTATACTTCGCAGTACTTAGTGGATGCGCTGACATGCGTGGAATCGGACCATTATCGAATCTGCAGGACGCCGACGAGCTGGACGCGGGAAGCGCGATCCGCACGGCTCGCGCCCCCTCGCCCCTACCCACCGGCGGGTGGTGGCGGGCTTATGGTGACACTCAACTCAATCGGCTGATCGATACGGCACTTGCGCACAATCCCTCGCTTTCAGCTGCCCACGACCGCGTGCGTGTCGCACAGGCCATGGCTCGCGCAGCGCACGCCAACGAACTGCCGAAGGTGGACGGATCTCTCAGGCTATTGCGGCAGCATTGGCCCGACGATGCCTACTACGGACCTGGCGCGCTCGGCAACAGCAATACTTGGAACAACACGGGTGGGATGAACCTCGCCTGGCACATCGACCTATGGGGTCGCGACAAAAACATCGCTTCAAGCGCACGCGACCGTTTTCGCGCGAGAGAAGCGGACGAGCTGGCGGCACGGCTTCAGTTGCAGACGAACATAGTCTATGCCTATATCGATCTGGCTCTTAATATCGCTTTGCTCGCCAATGAACAGGCAAATACTGAACTCCAGCAGAAGACCGTGGAGCTGGTTCGCAAGCGTCTGAAGGCCGGTATCGCCACGCAACTCGAACTGAGCGAAGCCGAGTCGCCACTTCCCGGCTACGTCAAACGGATCACGGCCTGGAAAGCTGCCGTCGAACTGAACCAACATCAGCTCGCCGCGCTCATCGGCGAAGGGCCCGGCGCAGGGACGACGATCCAGCGTCCGCAGATCGTGTTTGAGAAGCCAATTGGGCTGCCTTCGACGCTGCCGAGCGAACTGGTCGGCCGCCGGCCCGACGTCATTGCCGCTCGCTGGGAAGTCGAGTCGAGAGCGCGAGGTGTTGATGTCGCGAGGGCGGCGTTCTATCCAAACATCGACCTGCTGGCTTCAATCGGTAGCTTTGGCGCAGCCGCCGGTTTCATCGATTTCCTGCGCGCCGCGAACGGCGGATGGTCGGCCGGACCGGCGCTGACACTGCCGATCTTCGAGGGCGGCCGCCTGCGTGCGCGGCTCGCTGCCGCGACTGCGGAATACGACGAAGCCGTTGACCGGTATAACCGGGCAATTATCGAGGCGATCAAGGACATCGCCGACAACGTCGTTCGCGTGCGCTCGCTCGCAACGCAGATGGACGCCGACAGAAGGTCCATCTCCGTCGCCGCGCGTTCGTTGGATCTGGCGCGCATCAGTCAGCGCCGTGGACTGGTCAACTACAAGAATGTTTTGGTCGCCCAGGCCAATCTGCTCCAGGCACAGAACAGTGCGATCCGGACCGAAGTCGACCTGCTGAAAGCTCACGCCGCTTTGATGGCCTCGCTCGGAGGCAGCGACCCGACGCCTCGACGTGCAAACACCGACGCTAGTCGTTGATTCGATGGCCGCTGACAATCACCAACCGGCGCGAATGAAGCGCTGTCCGACCTCACACAGGATTCGATCATGCCGCATACACGAACACGACTGCTTTCCACGTTAGGAAGCGAGCTTTCGATTGCGCTGTGGGACTGGCGGCGCGACGATATGAAAGGCTGGCTCTACGTCGCGAAGGTGTTGACAGCCGCATTCGTGGCGCTGGGCGTCTCGACGCTGCTCGACTTACCAACGGCAAAAACGGCCATGACCACCGTTTTCATCGTCATGCATCCGCAAAGCGGCGCGGTGCTTGCGAAAAGCTTCTATCGTTTGATTGGTACGCTCATTGGCTTCCTTGCGACCGTCACAGTGGTAGGTGCGTTTCCGCAGCAGCCGCTGCTCTTCATCTTTGCTCTTGCCTTCTGGGTTTCGCTGTGCGCGGCATTCGCGAAGTTCAACCGGGGCTTTCGCAGTTACGGGTTCCTGATCTCGGGATACACCGTCGCGCTTGCCGGCATACCCGCATCACAGCATCCTGAGGCAACTTTCCTGATCGCCATGACGCGGGTAACGGGCATCGCGATCGGAGTTCTGTGCGCGACGGCAGTCAGCGCATTGATTTTTCCCGACCGGGTTAGTTCGCGATTGTCGGCGTCCAACAAGCAGCGCTACGTGGATTTTCTCAATTTCGTCGTTCAGGCCTTGATTGGAAAAGACGGCGCTTCGGCAGCCTCCAGGGAGCAATTGCGATTTTTCAGCGACGCAGTCGCCTTCGAGATGAATCGCACTCTCGCTGCATTTGAAGGTGCACAAGGGCGGCATTGGAGCGGGCGGCTCTCGAAAATCAATGCTGCCTTCATGAAGGCGTCCAGTCGCCTGAATGCGTTCTGCCGGATGCGCGCCTATCTTGAAGCCTCACGCTCGGACGCCTATCGCGCGATCGGGCCGCTCCTCCAGGAAACCGCGGCATGGATGACACGCGCCGAAAGCCTGCGCGACGCATCGCCCAACACCGCGAAACGAATTGCCGACGACCTGCACCGGTACGCAGATGCGCTGCCTGGCATGATCGAGGCGACGCGTAGAGGCAGCGATAAACTGGCCGACTTTTCGGCCCCCGAGTTCGAAGCGACCGCACGCGCACTTCAGTACCTTGTCGCGGATCTGGCGGCGTATTTCTCCGAGTATGCGAGACTTGACGACCGCAAGGACGTGCACGACCGGCAAGCCGATCGCGTAGCGCGATTTCCTCACCACAATAGCTACACCGACGCGCTGATCGCGTCGGCTCGCGTGTTCATCACCATCTTCGCGTGCGGCTTTTTCTGGGTCGCGAGCGCGTGGCCAAGCGGCGTCGACTTTCTTCTCAACGCGGCGGTAACGAGCGCGCTCATTTCGGGTCTGCCTCATCCGGTCAAGGCTTCCATCAATCTGGGCATTTCAACGGTCTTTTCAGCGATCTTCGGATTTGTTTTCATTGCCTATGTGGAGCCTCGCGTTGACGGAATCCTGATATTGTGGATCTCCCTCGCCCCATTTCTCGCGATCGGAGCGTGGTTCGCGACGAAGCCTAAGTACTTTCGCCAAGCTTGCGACTATCTGATTTTCTTCAGCCTGCTGGTGAATATCGATACGCTCGGAACCTACGAACAGACCACATTCCTGAACGAAGGTATCGCATTTGTGTTCTCCAATTTCGTGCCCGCACTTTTCTTCGCCTTGATCATGCCGCCCACCTCACGATGGCTGAAAAATCGTCATCTGGTCAGGATGCGCGAACTGATCCTCCATGTTGCTTCACGGCCTACCGCCGGACCACGAACGACACTCGAAGGCCAGGCGCGCGACCTGACATTCCAGATCCAGCAGCTCTTTGCCGACAGTCCCGTAGAGCGCCAGGAAGCGATTCGATGGGCCTATGCCATCCTTCAGATCGGCAACACGCTGATCGACCTACAAAATGCGCTCGCCCTGGTACCGTCCACCAGCGTCGCCTCGCCAGCTCCCACGTGGCGACTAGCGATCTTGCGCGCGAGATCGTCAATCGCCGCACTCACGGAAAAACCAACCGCCTCACGTCTTGAAGTAGCGCGTGATCTGACGCGTCAGGCAATCACCGGGATAGAGGCAGCGGTGGACGCATGCCCACCAAGCAAAGAAAGACGGCAGTCGCTGCTGCACGTGCTGAGCTTGCTGAACATCGTTGATATCACGCTGCTCGACGCGGAATTGCCATTCGCTGATGCCGATGTCGATGCCACGCCGCTGGACAAGATCACTTAGACCTCAACTCATGACCTCGCGAGAAATTTCCGTATTCGGCGTCTATTTTCCTGCGGTGATGCTTACTTTCATCGCTGGTGCGCTCATTTCCTTAGTCGCAAACCGCTTGCTCAGCCGCACGAGATTTTGCGAGCACGTCTGGCATCCGTCACTCTTCCGCGCCAGTCTGATGCTCTGCATCTGCTGCGCACTGGGACTCACGATTTATAGCTAAACATGAATCGCCAATTACTCACCAAGAAGCTCGTCAGTCTTATCGCTTCCGCAGCCATCATATTTGCGGCGTTCCTCATGGGACACACCCTTTGGTCACGCTACGTGGACTCGCCGTGGACGCGGGATGGCCGCGTGCGTGCGGAAATCGTTAACGTCGCGCCCGATGTGTCCGGCGCGGTGGTAGACCTGCGGGTCCATGACAACCAGCATGTGAAGAAGGGGGACCTCATCATGGAGATCGACCCTTCTCATTACCGCATTGCCGTGGACCAGGCTCGAGCCGTCGTGAGCGAGCGTCTCGCCGAGCTTCAGATGCGGCAATCGGAAGCGGCGCGCCGCGCGGACTTGAACGCCGAGGTCGTATCGAATGAAGCGCGGCAAAATGCGGCCAAGGCTGTTTCGATTGCCGAGGCTCAGTATCGTCAGGCAGCGGCGCAACTGGAGTCAGCGAAACTCAATCTTGCGCGAACCCTCGTGATCGCGCCCGTCGACGGCTACGTCACCAATCTGAATACCTTCGTCGGGAATTACGCCATTGCCGGCATCGCGAAACTTGCAATTGTCGACACCAACTCGTTTTGGGTATATGGATACTTTGAGGAAACCAAAATTCCGCGTATCGAGGTAGGCAGTCGGGCCGAAATTCAGCTCATGAGCGGCGGCGTACTGCGCGGATACGTCGAGGGCATTTCCCGTGGAATTTACGACCGCGACAATCCCCAAAGTCACGAGCTCGTAGCCGACGTGAATCCCACCTTCAACTGGGTGCGGCTCGCCCAGCGCGTGCCAGTTCGCATTCGTATAGATGCTGTACCGAAAGGCGTATTGCTTGCCGCCGGGCTCACCTGCACGGTAGTCGTCGATGACAATAGCCGGCGCCAGTCGACGATCACGCAAAAAACGAACGCTTGGCTCGACGGCATCCTGCGCTGGTGGTCTTGACGTACTTTGAATGACCGCGACACGCGGTCAACCGTAAGCCTGTCCCCAGCACCGTCTCGACGATGTGAAAGGGAGTTGCCAGAGTAGTCCCCACCAAAGTACTGGGGACCAAAGTGGCAACAGATACCCCAAAGAGAACTTCAGGCAAAGGCATCCTGAATGTAAGCACGAGACCAGTACCGTCTGTGAACGCTCGGTGACGAGTGCCATGATGTCCTGTGAAGGACACGAATGACCGGTCGTGTCCACGATAGGAGTTGTGGACAGAGTGACTCAGACAGTCGAGATCCCGCCGAAACGGCAAACTCGCCGACATCCGACGGAATGGAAGCGGACCATCGTCGCGCTGACATTCGAGCCCGGCGCGTCGGTCGCCCGTGTTGCTCGCGAGAACGGCATCAATGCCAATCAGGTGTGGGCATGGCGCCGCCTCCATGCGCAAGGCCTGCTAACGGACGATGCGATTCCAGACGCAATGCTGCCGGTTGTCGTCAACGAACCGTCTCAGCCGTCGATGGCGCTCGAGGTGCCGACTGAGACCGACAACATACCGTCCGGCTCGATCCAGATTCAGCATGGCAAGACGTCGATTCGCATCGAAGGCGCGCCGGACCCCGACGTGCTGCGTTCTGTTCTCGATCGCATTCTACGATGATCGGTCTGCCTCAAAACACGCGGATCTGGATCGCGGCGGGCGTCACCGATATGCGATGCGGCTTCAATTCGTTGGCCGCGAAGGTACAGACGGTGCTGGAGAAAGATCCGTTCTCTGGACACGTGTTCGTGTTCCGGGGCAAGCGCGGTGACCTGCTGAAGTGCTTGTATTGGAGCGACGGCGGGCTATGTTTATTGGCGAAGCGGCTCGAAAAAGGACGCTTTGCTTGGCCCCGTGCCGACTCTGGTGTGGTCGCGCTGACAACCGCGCAGCTGTCGTTGTTGCTCGAGGGCTTCGATTGGCGACAGCCGGTCGAAGCCGTGCGTCCACGTAGCGCGCTGTAAACCATTGTTAACTGGCGTTCGCGTGATCGCGGGCAGTCGTAAACTGTCCTCATGGAATCAACCTCGACCGCGCTGCCCGACGACATCAACGCTCTGAGAGCGTTGCTGCTTGAGCGTGATGCTCAGGTAGCTGAGCTGCGAAAGCAGCTCTCGTCGCGGGCTCTCGAAATCGAGCATCTGAAGCTCACGATCGCGAAACTGCGCCGAATGCAGTTCGGCCGGAAATCGGAGAAACTAGATCTCCAGATCGAACAGCTCGAATTGCGGCTGGAGGATCTGCAGGCTGACGAAGGCGCCGCCGATGCGTCTGCCGCTCCCGAGGCAAAGCGGCCGCGCCGCGAAGGTGCGAGCCGCAAGCCGCTACCCGGACATCTTGAACGCGAAGAGCGCGTCCATCTGCCCGCCGATGATGACTGCCCCGATTGCGGTGGGCAGCTCAAGCCGTTGGGCGAAGACATCGCGGAGCAACTCGAATACGTGCGTGCGCACTTCCGTGTGATCCGTCATCGCCGCCCGAAGCTGGCCTGCGCGCGCTGTGACCGCATCGTGCAGGCCGCGGCGCCGAGCCGCCCAATCGATCGGGGCATCCC
This sequence comes from Burkholderia cenocepacia, assembly GCF_900446215.1. Lineage (GTDB taxonomy): Bacteria > Pseudomonadota > Gammaproteobacteria > Burkholderiales > Burkholderiaceae > Burkholderia > Burkholderia cenocepacia. The sequence continues at coordinate 568,491 of NZ_UAQZ01000014.1, forward strand.
GGGTCCGGCGCTGCTCGCCCACATCGCCGTGTCGAAGTTCGCATACCACCTCCCGCTGCACCGCCAGGCGGTGATGTACGCGCGTGACGGCGTCGAGATCGATCCCGGCGCGATGGGCTACTGGATGGGTAGCATCACGGCGCTGCTCGCACCGTTGGTCGACGCCGTGCGCCGCTACACGTTGGCCTGCGGTAAGGTGCATGCGGACGACACTCCGCTACCGGTGCTGGTGCCGGGCAACGGTCGTACGAAGACAGGACGCCTCTGGGTCTACGTGCGCGATGATCGGCAGAGTGGCTCCGACGAACCGCCGGCGGCCTGGTTCGCCTACACGCCTGATCGCCGTGGTGAGCATCCGCAGCGACATCTCGCTGACTTCGCCGGCGTGCTGCAGGCTGACGCGTTCGCTGGCTATGCCGAGCTGTATCTCGACGGCCGCGTCCAGGAAGCCGCATGTATGGCTCACGCGCGCCGGAAGATCCACGACCTGCATGCGGTGCGCCCCAACGCCGTGACGGAGGAGGCGCTGCGGCGGATCGGTGCGCTCTACAAGATCGAAGAGCAGATCCGCGGCAAGCCGCCCGACGAACGGCGCAGTGTGCGCCAAGCGCGGGCGGTGCCGCTACTCGACGACATGAAGCGCTGGTTCGAAGCGACGCTTGCCACGCTCTCTGCAAAATCTGACACGACCAAGGCGATTCGGTACGCGCTGAATCGCTGGCCGGCGCTCGTCTACTACTGCAGCGATGGGTGTACGGAGATCGACAACCTGATCGCCGAGCGAGCATTGCGAGGCGTCGCTCTCGGACGGCGGAACTATCTGTTCGCCGGCGCCGACTCTGGCGGCGAACGTGCCGCCGCGATGTACAGCCTGATCGGCACGGCACGTCTGAACGGCCTCGATCCCGAGGCGTATCTCGCCTACGTGCTCGAGCGCATCGCCGACCATCCGGCCAACCGGGTCGACGAACTGCTCCCGTGGAACGTCGCACCATCGCTGCCGCCTACTGCTCGCGTCGAGCCCATCCGATAGCGTCGCGGAGCTCCGCGGTCAACAACCTGCACTACGGTACTGCTCGGGCGCTTACTCCTGAATCACCCGATCGAATTTCGACGGCGTCTGGCCAAGCTGGCCAGCGGGTCGGACGTATCCGTGGCGCGTTTGGCGATGGAGCATGGGGTGAATCCGAACCAGCTGTTCCACTAGCGCGAGCTGTACCAGGACGGGGCCGGTCAGCGGTCAAAGCTGGCGAGTATTGATGGACCACCTATCATTCAATCTCCATCGGCACAAACGAACTCGGTGCCGGACCATCTGTCCGAAGCCCTTCTCCTGCGCAGGGAACGCAACTGGGGCAGTAGGCGCCCTCAGATGACATCCCATGTTCGCCGCGCCAGATCAGCCAGAAGCATTTGCCGCCTCTCGATTGCTGCGGCACTCCAGCTGTCGAATGGGTCTAACTCGGCGACAGCCAGATCAATTCGCGTGCTAGAGCCGATTTTTGGCCTTTCAGACAGGGAGCGCGTCAGTAGCAGTTGCGACTGGAGGTACACCGGCCGCTTCTTCGAATATGGCCGATTGCCTAAAGAAGCGTTGATGGATTTCTCTGCCAGAACAAGGTTGCCCAATCGCTGGGCCAATTCGTTCAGATCTCCGTCACCAAACTCTGATACGGCCTCGCTGCTGGGGTTCTCGGGGAGGATGTGCTCTATTTCGTAACCGCCGCTGATATACCGGCTGAGCCAACGTGTCCCCTCAGTTTCCCCGTATGCCTCAAGTTCAATGAATTGGGTCAATTTTGCCAAGATGTAACGCAAGCGGTATTTCTGGACCGAATCCGAGGTTAAGCGACGTATAGCGTCGTAAAATCTGGAAGACAGCCCGGTCCGGGCACCAGCAAACCGGATCGCGACAAATGCTTCGAATTGTTCGGAAGTCTGCACACGCCTCAATTCAGCCGCCCACCGCGCAAAATCCCGCTCGAAGTCGCGTGTCGGCTCGCGGGTGACGACGTAGCAGAAAAACAGGTTTTCAACCTCCTGGCACAGGCGGTCAAAAAGGTCTCCGGAGAGATGTCGCCCGGCAAGCAGCAAGATCAGGTGCTGACGCGCGGCCTTGCCACCGAGACATTGAATGTTGCCGAGGAAACGATTGGCGTTGCCATCCTGGTCTTTCCCTAGAAGAAAATGGCGATACGCGGATGCTGATGACACCAGCTCCTTGGCGAACCCGAGAGGATTCTTGGCGTAGCCACACACGGCTTCATTCTTGGTCAACCAACCGTAGATCTCATCTTCCCGCAACACGTCAACGTCGTAGCTACTGAAGATGAAATAGCGCAAGAACCGCAGAGGCTTCTCGCCCATCGCAAAAATCGTGTCTTGAAGCTCTTTCCACGTGACTTTCAGCTTCTCAAATTGATCTCGGTTGGCCTTCATGAACAGCAGGTTCTTGAGCAGATCCATGGAGTCCAAGCCAACGCCTCGATCGTTGATCGTTTCAAAAACCTTGAGCGCCTTGGCAACATCCTGCGTCTGGATCCGGATAAGCTTGACCCGATTGGTTAGATAGCCGTAGAAACCTCGCGTCTCATCAGCACTCTCACCGAATTCGCGATGCAGGAAGCTCCGTGCTACCTGATAGGCGTTGTAGATATTTGCCATCGACCGTGTCAGTTGGCCGGAAGGACGCTTATCGCTATCTCCTGTCGCCAGCCGTTGCAGCATGTCGCCACTATCCTCATACTGAAGGTCCAGTCGGTACCGAAAATGATCCTGCCCACTGGCATCCGTGGAGGTTGCAGCAATTTGCGGCTCAAGGGCGCCGGGTGGATTTTGCCCGAGTTTTTTCAAATGATCGCGAACAGCGCACAGGGTGACATAAAGCGTCGTCATCCGTTGTTGGCCATCGATAAGCTCTAGAACACCGCTATGGCCTAGGCAAACTACGATGCTGCCGATGAAGTATTCCGGCGCGGATCCGGCGTCGCGACTCCCCAATTCCCCAAAGATATCTCCAAGCAATTGCTCGACTTGGTCAGTCTCCCATACATATTCGCGCTGGTAGTCGGGAACAACGTAAAAGCTTTGCAGAACGCCAGCTATCGTCAAGTCCTGACTCTCAATGGTCGGGATGGTCAATTTTGGGCCTCGGTGTGGTGAGTTAGAAATAGCCTATCGCTTGCCAGCGGTCCATTAACCATCAAACACGCCTGTTAGCCAAGAAATGAAAGGGACTTCACGTATCCGTTCAGTGCGGAACGATGAAAGCCTTTGTCACGAGGGCTGCGACACTAGAGCCAGGCTGTCGAAGAGCTGAGACAGTGATACCGGCCGAACCATCCGGCATACAACCCTCAAGCGGCGGATCAAACTGCAAAGTAGCTGTGCCAGGCAGCTGCAAGCCGCTCCACTGAACCTCACGGCGGTCGTTCACCTGCCTGATCGTTTGTCCGATCAGCTTGCTTCCCTTCGGAATGGCAACGTTGCCAAAACGGTCATAGACGTTGAGCGACACGATGCCGATCATCATGCTGACCTGCCCCCTGCAAACAGGGCCAGCCGGAGTCTAGTAAAGTTCGTTTTCGGAGAAGAAGACGAACATGAAGAAGCGCTTTACGGAACAGCAAATCATCGGGTTTCTGAAGGAAGCCGAGGCCGGTATGCCGGTCAAGGAACTGTGCAGGAAGCACGGGTTCAGTGATGCGTCGTTCTACACTTGGCGTGCGAAGTTCGGCGGCATGGAGGTCTCGGAAGCCCGCCGGCTCAAGAACCTCGAGGTGGAGAATGCCCGGCTGAAGAAGCTGCTGGCCGAAGCAATGCTCGATATGGAAGCGTTGAAGGTCGTCGTCAAGGGAAAGCCCTGAGCCCGCAAGCCAAACGCGAAGCAGTATCGGCGATTCGGGGGAAGGTCAACATCTCCGAGCGCCGCGCCTGCCGGCTTGTCGGGCTTTCTCGCAGCGTGCTGCATTACGACGCGAAGCCAGACCACGAGAATGAGGTGCTAGCGGCGCGTCTGGTGGAGTTGGCACACGAACGTCGTCGATTCGGCTACCGCCGATTGCACGCCCTAGTGGAACGCGAAGGCACGCACGCCAATCACAAGCGCATCTATCGCCTGTACCGTGAGGCAGGGCTGGCTGTGCGGCGCCGTCGCAAGCGCCACGGCGTAATGATTGAGCGCGAGCAACTGGCATTGCCGGGCGCCCCCAACGAGGTGTGGTCAATCGATTTCGTGATGGATGCGCTTTCCAACGGCCGGCGCGTGAAGTGCCTGACCGTCGTCGACGACTTCACGAAAGAGGCTGTCGACATCGTTGTCGACCATGGCATCTCAGGTTTGTATGTCGCTCGGGCATTGGACCGCGCAGCTCGCTTCCGTGGCTATCCCAAGGCGGTGCGAACAGACCAGGGCCCCGAATTTACGAGCCGCGCGCTTGACCAGTGGGCGTATGCGAACGGCGTCGCTCTGAAGTTGATTCAGGCGGGCAAGCCAACGCAGAATGCGTACATCGAATCGTTCAACGGCAAGTTCCGCGACGAATGCCTTAACGAGCACTGGTTCACGACGCTCGCGCATGCTCGGGCAGTCATCGCGGCATGGCGTCAGGACTACAACGAGCAAAGGCCGCACAGCGCACTGAACTACCTTGCGCCGTCAGAGTTTGCGGCGAAACATCGGGCAACCGCGGATACTCCTGCCGCTTTCCAGGAGTTGGTTTAAAGGGACTTTGCTAGAAGCCCATTGGCCCTATTGATGGGGGCAGGTCAATGCCGCCAATTCCGGGATCACCCGTTTCCAAGCCAACAGCGATGGGAGTGTCCTCCGTGATTTCGTACGGCCGGATGTGATGGAATTTCGCCACGATGGGCGCATCCGGATCCGTGCCATCGGTGGCTTGGGCCCGCGCTCCATCCGAGAGCATCAACATCACCACGCACGACAGGATGATCAGGGGCAACTTCACGGCGAACTTTTCCGTTGCTGAAGGGTCGGTGCCAGCCACAGGCGAGCAAATACAGTGTCTTGATCCGATCATACGAGACTCGATATCAGGTGACAGCCACATGTGGCGCGATGGCCGTGCTGTGCGATCGGAATGCCATCATCAGTCATTGACGGGTCGCCTTCCTCTATGAGGTTAGGCGACACATCGGGATGCTGGGGGCACGAGACGCGATCACCCTTGCGTGCGACGTAGCGGCCGTCGAAACGCATCGTATTTGAGCCGGTTTCAACCTTGCCGCCGTGATCGGTGTCGTCACCCACGCGGATTAAATTCATCATAGGAAGTCCCCTTTAAGGGTACATATATTCGGTATGATGTCCGACGAATTTATCGCCAACAAATTCGAAACAGAAATTTCCTTCTTCAAATGATCTGTAGACCAGCATCGCACCACTAATGCATACTTTGTTGCTCTTTATGGAATAGCTGATCTTTCCTTCATCTTTGGCAGCCGGTCGGCCGTGCATAAATCCAGAAAACGCATCGATCGGAAGTGGATACACTACCCCAGTTTGAGTGTCGATTGCGACAACTGACCTTTGGTGATAATTTTTGAATTCAGGGTAGGTCAAAAGAATATAGTGGCCGTTAAAGTCCGGCGCTTGCGTTTTGAGCGTGTCGTTGTATGTGGCGACGTGCTTTTCGTCGCAAAAATCAACAGGGCTGTACTGGAAGGAGCATTTTGTTAAATCCGATGTTGCGTAAGAAATTTTCACCTCAGTGTATGGATGATTTTTTACGCTATCTATCTTCGGTTGCTTGGCAAAAATTCCAAACGACAAAATTGCGAGGGATGCCAAAAAAGTCGAAATAAATATTTTTTTCATGTCGATTGCCTATCTTGAATTCTGGATTTCCTCAAGAATTTCTCGTAGCTTACCAGTAGAAGTCATGCTGGCCTTATTGGCTGCACCTTCATTTTGAAAGTATGTCAAAGTTCCATCTGACAGGAGTTTCTCTTTTGTCCCATCTGGGTGTTTAATTACCTTGTTCGTCGGATATCCTTTGGGGACAGCGATTGACGCCCACTCTTGGGATGCGGAAAACACGGCATCGTCGATAGTTCCTTTCCCATGTTTTACAAATGCAGACAGTCGACCGCCGCCAGCCTTGTTAAACAGATAGTCGCGAAACATCCGCTCCTGCATATCGGCATCGTACTTTTCATTTCCACTCAAAGATAGGCTCGCTTTTCCGGCACTAAGTGTAGGGAAGATGGTTTGGTATTTCCCGGTGGCAAACAATCGATTTGGGTTGGTCCCTGGTAGAGGTTCAGTCGCAAGAATCTCGTTGATGGTCTTACCTGTAACGGGGCCACCGGGTCCCCCGTGTATATAGGAATGACCGACGTGGCCACCCGGAACATCTTTTGTACCCGTGTTATAGGCGTCATATCCGCCTTCGCCACTCGCAATAATATCGCCGATCTTCTTTATCAGTTCATCCAATGCGGTGCTGCTACTTACTTTGAAATTTCCGATAATTCCAACCGGATGGAAATGCCATGGATTCGGTTCCTTAGGGAAACCTTCTACGCTGGTGACTTGCTCCCACCACTGCAATTTTCCGATCCGTTCGATCTCAGTTTTCCACAGCCACAGTAGCTTCTTCATCAACGGCGACAATGCTTCCCACTTACCCAGGCCACCGCCCCATTCGCTTTCACACCGCACGACGAGGTGGGAGAGGGCTTCAGCTATCCACGGCGTTTCCTGCGCGTGCTTCAACTCCTGCGCTGTCACCTTTCCGTCGTGATTCGTGTCAATCGCCTTCTCGAGCTTTGTGATGAGCGGGCTCGCATTGACCGTTGCGGCGCTCGCCTCGAATTCGGTTTTGCTTTCATCGGCCAGAAATTGTTCGGCGACATGGATGTACCGCTTGAGCATGTCGACCGGCATGATGCTGCTGTTGTCGACCAGTTCGAAGCCCGGCCAGTCCCACGGCCCGCACATTCGCACGAGCGGATGGTCCTGCTCGCACACCCATCCGTTGCGGGTACTACCGTCCTTGGTACCGATCTCCACGTAATACCAGTGACGCCCCTTGTCATCTTTCGCGATGCTCCCCGGACCGTTCTTCTCCAAGTCGACGCTCCGGAACACGTCACGGAAATCCGCGCCTGGCCCCTTGGCGTTGGAGAAGCTCAGCGGGAAATCCTTCCAGCCCGGCGCGATCGCGGTGGTGGTCGTGTTGGCGAGGCTGCTGTCCACCCAAACGGGCGCACCGGCGTCGTTGAATACCGGCTTCGTGTGTCGGCCACCATGTACTGGTGCGGCTGTTTTCGGTTGCACCTTGACCCATTTGCCCTTTGCGTCGGCGGCGAAAGGTACAAGTTTGGTACCGGGCTGCAGTTTCTGGTCCGGTTCTGGGAGGTCGGTTACGAGCCGCGCACCCGGCGAGATTTCTAGGAATGCTTTGGATGCAGGTAACTGCTTTGCCCGCTCGCGGCTCTTCTGGATGAATGCTTCGAGTTCGGGGCCTGCGAACACTTCCAGGTGCAGCAGTGGCCGGGTTGGCTTCGCTGGCAATAGCTTCGCGTCCGGGTAGCGCAGATAGTGGCCGAACTGGCCGATGACGTCGCCAGCCTTCACCGCATAAGGCTGCTTTAGCACGACGACTGTATCCAGCGGTTTCGGATCGACGATCGGATCAAGTTCTCCGAGGAAGACGTACCCGTATGGCGCGTGCGGCGATACGGACTGACCGACAACGGCCGCAGCCGGAGTGCCGGACTTGATCGCCTTGATTTTCGCCCAGCCGGGGTTCGCTTTTGTTTGGTCGTCCGTGTCCGAGACGGTCAACTCCGTACCTTGCGGCAAGATACCGAGGATTTTGCTCTTGCCGTTCGGCAGCTCACGGATGCGGAGGCCCGTGACCGGGGGCGGGAGCGGTGTCGTGTCTTTCGTGTCTTCTTCCGGTTCTGGCACCTTCTTGAAATCGCTCTGGATGAACTCTCCGAGTACATCGCGATTGATCGTGTCACGCAATGATGGCACGGGCACCTTTGGCAGCGGGACCTCTTGCTTGTCTTTCGCCTTGTCGCCGACCCGATAGTAACGATCGCCTTCCCAATACGGCATTGGCCCCATGTTCAGCTTGAAGCGGTCGACCTGAGCGACTCTCGCCTGTTCTGCCGCCGACTGGTAGCTATTGTGGTCCATCGTGTGCATGTACAGGCTGAAGAACGTGAGCGTTTCGTTCTTGCCGGGTGGTGTAGTGCTCGACGTTGGAGCTGGCGTCGCCGTTGCTGGCGCTGTGGATGACGTTGCCGGTTGGGTTGCAGCATTCTTGGCTGGCTCCGGCTTTGCGGGCGGAGGAAGTTTCAGCCGATGGCGGATGAGCACGAAGCCCGTCGAATACAACGCGTGGCGGCCGTCTTGGTAGTCCTGTTCCGGATACTTGCTGTCGAGCCGGTACGCGACGACTTCCCCGTCGGCGATTGCGCGGATGCCGTCGCCTTGCTTCAACTGCGCAGCCGTGTTCTGGTCGAAGTGGATGCCGCCATGCCACATGCCATTCGCACCCAGTGGATAGAACCCATCTTCGGCGGATGCCAGCGCCTTCATATAGGTCATCGGGTTGGCCGGGTCATCTTTGCCGACCGGTGAGAACGGAAAGGCCCAGTTTAGCGCCGTGTACGGTGCTGTCGCAGGTGCACTCGGGGCGGTCGCAGGCTTGGCCGGCGCGGCTGGCTTCGTGGTAGGGTGGCTATTGCTCATGTTTCTCGGAATCTCTCGTTTCTCGTTTTTCTTGCTGCTCAGATGCTGTCCGGCTTGGCATCAGCCGGAGAAAAGCGAGCCGCGGCCGCCGTCGGTCGATACCGGCGTCGCCTTCAATGGATCGCGAATCGTCCCGCTCGCACCACTTGGCTTGTCCCAACTCCCGCATTTTTCCAGAATCTGTCCGGTCGTCACGTTTTCGATCAGACCGCCCTTGATGCTGATGTATGAGCCGCCCGCGCCGATCCACACTTCCTTCGCGGCCGTCAGAATCAGGCGTCCGTCCGCGCTTTCGATCTTCACATCCTGCAGCCCTACCAGCGAGGCCGAGCCGCTTTGCGCCTGAATGTCTACCGATCCCTTTGCCGCAAAAATCTTGATGCCGAGGTTTTGCGCGAACAGGCTGATCTTGTCGAGCACACTGACCAGTAACGCCTTACCGGCGGCCAAGTTGACGTTCTTGCCTGCAACGACGTTCGCGTGCTGGTTCGCCGTGACATGCACCGACTGCTGCGTCGACGCGGCGATGCCTTCAGGGCTCGACAGCAGCATCACCGGCTTCGCAAAACCGTTCGCATTGCCCGTGCCGCCGCCCGCTGTACGGCCGCCGCTGGCAGAACCGGCGACAGTGCGCTGCGTTGCGTCGGTGAACGACTTCAGCGCGGCCTGACCGTCCTGGAGGCTTTCGGCGCGGTTCGTTTCACTCGCCTTCGACACGGTCTCGAGCACGGCTTCCGCGCCGGCAAGCGGATCGGTGGCGGCCGTTACGTTCAGTGGCTGGGCAGTGGCTGGCTGCGTCGATACATAGAGCCCCTGCTCGGCGCGTACCGCGCCGTACGCGCCAGACTTCAAGTCGAATCCGTTGCCGAGGAACGAGCCGCGCGTGTTATCGGATTGCTCGATCAGGTAGCCCAAATGCAGGTGAGAACTGTAGCTCGACGAGTAGAGGTGGACCCGGTTCTGACCGGTAGCGTCGTCCATGACAAGCTGGTTGAAGCCATCACCGCCGTATTCGCGAGAACGGAAGCCGGACAGCAGGCCGTGCGTGTGCCACACCGGCATCGTTACGCCGCCGTGCAGTCGCGAGATGATTACCGGCCGGTCGCAGTCGCCATTGACGAACCCGAGGAGCACCTGATCATCTTTGCGTAACGGGAAGTAGCCGCCGCGCTTCGAGCCTGCGTCCGGCATCGCTGCACGAATCCACGATGTGGACTTCGTATTGCGATCCTTTCGACTGTTCGACGTCCGGACCCGCACACGATTGCCGTCGTCCGTGTGGATTTCCTCGTCGCTGTCCGTCACGACGATCGCCGTCTGCAAGTGCATCTCGGGCTTCTCGTGCTCGAACGGGCTGCGGAATGGCGTCTTGCGGCGTTGCGCTTCGATCTCGACGTGAAAAAATCCGATACCGCCATCGCGATGGCTCACGGTCGTACCGACCCCGGTCGCGTGGACCTGCTCGATCTCGCTGCGCAGGCTGCGCGGGAATCGTGTGAGGGCGTCCATGCCGGGCAAGTTATTCTGGATCAACCAGTCGCTCGCGATGATTGACAGTTCGCGCTCCTCCTCCGGCAACGCATCGAAGAGGGGATGTCCCGACACCTTGAACCAGTAGCCGGGCAATGCATAGCGGGGACTGCCGATCGCGAAATAGCGCTTTGCTCGCGAAGCCCATTCCTCGGTGCGGATGCGGGCCTGTTGTTGTCCAGCATCAGACTCGGCCCATGTCTGCGAGCCGGTATAGAGATACTCTTCGCCTTGACCGGGTAACTCATCCAGGTCAGCCGCTGGCGTGCTGGTCTGTTTGTCGAGGTCTGGCCGCTTGTAGTCAACGGTGCCGAGCGTCAGCGTCGCACTTTGGGCGTCCTGCTGTTCGCTCAACTGGGTAAGTCCGTCGAAATCCTCGTCGGTACCCGCGTGGCTGAACTTCATCTCCGAATTCGGCAGCGACGGCCCAAAGTAGAGGTCGTCCATCATGACGACCTTGTGCGACTTGCCATCCTTCGCGAAATCGAAGCGCGGGAACACACCGACTTCCTCGAGGCTGCGGTGCACGAAATTCCAGTCGGTTTCCCACTGCACGCGGTGCGAATACGAGCGCATCGCCGTGCGCAGCTCCTGTCCATAATTGCCGGAGGCCTGTGGATGCTTGTCGAATACGTCGGTGAGAATCTGCCAGCCGCTGGCTTCCTGCCAATCGCGGCGATCGCTGCTGAGCTTGAGGAAGCTTAACCACGAAGCGAAATGGAGCTGAAAGTACGACAAAGTGCCATCGTTTCCTAGGCGGCGAGCCTGTTGCACGTAGCCATGGATTGGCAGATAGCCGCCGTCCGTCTGGCGGATCCAGAGCGTGACGGGCTGCAGCATCAGGGCGCTGAGCTTGATCTTGTCGCCGACGACCGATGAGGCATCGACAGTCACCTCGAAATTGCGCCCGAGCCGCGCTTTAATCTTGACGTACAGTGGCGTGAGCCAGTTGTCGCCGAGCGGAGTGTCAAGTTTGACGATACGATCGAACTGCGCGTAACCGCCGCGCAGCACCTTATCCAGCATGTCCGATGCCATGCAACAACCCCGTTTAGGGAAACACGTCTATTGCTCTCAGACAATTCGACGATAATGTTAATGTAAAATTCCGGAAAGCAAACAGAAATAAAATACCGATTCGATTTCGTTATTAGAGCATAGCAAAGGTTAGTGGAAAACGCGCTCGCTCGTCGCCTTATAAAGGCACTGCTTTCAGAAAACTAACGAAGATTAACTTCGTGAGCCGGTACTTCCCTCCAAAGCCAGACAGTCACATGCCAACGCGCTCGACGAATCTATCCGTCGTAATATAACGTCGAGCAGTCGCTGCGTCCGGCTTCGCTTTCACGAAGCTATCGGCCATTCCGTTACTTTGTGCGGCCATCAAGCGATGAATCCCCGATGCCATGTATCTACGCGAGCATCCGGTTCAAGAACGAACTCGTGCGCCCCCTGGTTCTACCGCTGCGGTCGATTCTAAAAAGATTCATCCATATATCACTTTCCCGAGCACGGCCCACGATGGCCGCTCCGCCGCTGCACTCCCGCATCGGTGCACTTCGCTCAGGAACTCTCCATGCATCCCACTCTTGCCTTCGCGATTGGTAATGTCGTTGCCGTTATTCTTGTATGTACTGGCGTCGCTCTGTTTTTCAGACGGCGCGCTACTCCAGCTCCCACCTCAGAGTCGCCTACACCTACTGCCGTTACCTCTTCCGTTCAGTACGAGCTTTTCGATCCAACTATCGATGAATGGGGGGCCCAAGCCCCCTACCCCGATCACGCACTACATGCAGTCAGACATACGACGCCGACGTCCTCCAGGACATCAGACTATCCGACTCGCCGTTCGCCCGATCCGTTTCTCGACGATGGCGAGCCGGTCGAAACCGAATCGTGTCGACGCCGTTTTGAATTGCCAGCACGCGCCGAACCGCTCGACTTTCCATCAGCGTTGTCAACCGAGCCGCGTCCATCACCAACAACTGTTGCCGAACCGGATCACTTCTCGTACGCGCCATCGTGGGCGTCGGTAAGCGGCCAGCCAACCCATCTTGACGAGCGAGTTTAGGCGGCGGCCGAGAGTGGCTGCCAGCGATGCGGCAGCAGCGCGTCGATGTCGTTGGCCTTGTGGGTCGGCAAGCGCGTCAGCACGTCCTTCAGATAGGCGAGAGGCTCGAGCCCGTTCAGTTGTGCCGAGCGGATCAAGCTCATGATGGCGGCCGCGCGCTGACCCGCACGCAGTGATCCGGCGAACAACCAATTGGACCGCCCGACTGCCCACGGACGGATCTGGTTTTCGACCCAGTTGTTGTCGATCGGCACATTCCCGTCATCGAGATAGCGCGTGAGTGCATCCCATCGTTTCAGGCTGTAGTCCAGCGCCTTCGCAATCGCCGAGCCCTCCACAACGAGTTTGCGCTGCGCCATCAGCCATTCATAGAGGGCGTCGCACACCGGCTTGGCCCGACGCTGTCTAAGCCGCTGCCGTTCGTCGGCATCCAGTGCTGCGGCTTCGCGTTCGATGTCGTAGAGCGCGGTAAAGAACGGCAGGGCCTGCCCCGCAACCTGGCTGCTGTGGTTGGCGTGCAATTCAAAGAACTTGCGTCGGGCATGGGCCGCGCATCCGATCTCGGTGATGCCGTGCTGGAACGAGGCTTTGTACCCGCTGTAGTCGTCGCATACCAGCTTGCCGTGCCAGCCCTTCAGGAACGTGCGAGCGTGCGCACCGGCGCGGCTCTCGGCGAAGTCGTAGACCACCGCGCGCAGTTCGCTGAACTGAGTCGACGTATACGCCCACAGGTATGCCCGGTGCGTTTTACCCTTGCCGGGACTGAGCATTTGCACCGGCGTCTCGTCGGCGTGCAACACCGCCTGTTGCCGGATGGCCTGGCCGAGTGCGTCGACCAACGGCTGCAACTGCACGCCACACCGGCCCACCCAGGCACCCAGCGTGGATCTCGGGATGGCCAGTCCCGCACGACCAAAGATCTGTTCCTGGCGATACAGGGGCAAGTGGTCGCCGTACTTAGCGACCAGTACCTGCGCGAGCAACCCGGCGGTGGGCATGCCCTTGTCGATCACATGCGGTGGAACCGGCGCCTGGATCAGCGTCTCGCACGCCTTGCACACCCACTTGCCGCGGATGTGCCGTTCCACCGTAAACACGCCCGGCGTGTAGTCCAGCTTCTCGCTCACGTCCTCGCCGATCCGTATGCGTTCGCAACCGCACTGGCACGTTGTGCTGTCCGGTTCGTGATGGACGTCGGTGCGTGGCAGTTGCGGCGGCAGCAGTGCCCGTTTCGGTTGCTCGCGTTGCCGTTCAGCTCGCGTCGGCTCGAGTTGCTCGAGTTCCATCTCGATGGCAACCAAGTCGCCATCGATGGCCTCGTCGAGCAGGTTCATCTGCTCGCTGTTGAGCTGTTCGCTGCGCCGGCCGAACTGCTGGCGCTTGAGGATCGAGACCTCATGGGTGAGTTGATCGATACGGGTCTGCCGGAAGCGTAGCTCCCTGTCTCGTTCACTCGCTTCCCGCTCCTTCTCCTTGACCTCGGCAATCAGTTGCGCGGCAAGGGCGCGCAACTGTTCCGGGTTGAGTGCGTCGAGGTCGGCGGGGTTCATGCGGGTCAGTCTGCCAGAACCCTGCCGACGGAGGAAGCGTGACTGTTTACCTCCCCGCCGGATTTAGACGACACGGATCACGCCATCCTCGCCGATGCGTTGCCAGGGCAAGCCCAGCACCAGGCCGGCCAGTTGTTCGTGCGTCAAGACACGCTGCTTCGGTTCGCTGCCGATGTGCGGCCACGCGAACTGCCCTTGATTCAGGCGTCGCGCGGCCAGCCAGATGCCGATCCCGTCGTGAATCAGGACCTTCATGCGGGTGGCGCGCCGATTGGCGAACAGATAGGCATGGTGTGGGTGCGCGGCGCCGAACACCTTGACCACACGTGCCAGGGCCGTGTCGAAACCGGCCCGCATGTCCAGTGGATCGACCGCCAGCCAGATCTCGTCGACACGAATCACCGCAGCCACTCGCGCAGCCAGACGGCACACTGGGTTGCCTCGGATACCGGCCAACTCACCGTGATCGACTGATCTCCTCGGCGAATCTCAATGCGGATCTCCGGCGAATGCGGACTCGGCGCTCCCAATGCCACCGGCACAAAGGCTGGCAGCGACGGTGGCGTGGCCGGCGGACGGCCCAGCGGTCTCTTGGGAAGTCGGCCTTCCGCCTGATCGATCCAGCGCCGCAGCAGATTCGCGTTGAGCCTGTGTTCCAGAGCGACCGCCGCAACCGATACGCCGATTCCCTGGCAGGCCGCTACCACCTGCGCCTTGAACTCCTCACTATAGCGTTGCCGACGACGACGCTCCGGGAGTGATTCCGATTCGATAGTGTTCACGTGTCCGCTTATTCGTTAAGTGGACACGATACTCCCAAGCGCCTCGGCCAAACTCAAGACGGGTTGGCTGGCCGCTTACACACGAACGCCATACTCCATGGCCGGGTTCTCGGTACGCCACCGCCGCGATCAGCACTCCCTGGTCGACCGCACAATCGATGTGGTAGCCACGCTGCTCATATCGAAACGTCATTACCATTCCCGGATCCGGGACATATAAAATGATTGTTCCGATTTACGTAGCGCGATCTCTCCAGACTCGCCATTTTCATCACATCAACACTCCGCGACGTCAGACGTGGTGCAGCGAACGTCGCCTTCTTGGCGATGGATAACGCGGGCATTGTCTCGATCCGTCGCGTGAGCGTACTGCTAAAAGTTTTCGTATCAGCCGTCAACTGAACCAAATTCCGACCGCGTTTTTAGTGCGCATTCTAAAACATCCTATAGACTCCTAATTTATTGTATTTTTGAGTGGGTCATGCCGATGAAATCCAGGCCGAATAGCCAAAATTGTATACTCGGCCCGCGCGGCAAAAGCGCTCAGCCGATTGAAATTTCATGGAAAATGTAAGGTCCGCGAGGAAGGGATATTACCTAGCCGAAACGCGGCCGAGTCGTTCCGAAGGCACGAAAGCAAGGCGGAAAGACGAATTTTCTTCCGACACGATCACAGGATTTCGGGCCAAGAATCGTCATAATTTTCCGGCGTTGGGATTTACCCACTTCGATAACGTCTGCTATCACGCTCGACAAAATTGCATCGGGCACGAAGCTTGCGTGAGCGGGACAACGCTCCTCGTTAGGTAAGTTGATATTTTTCGTGTCTTCCGTACGGCGGTCGACATTCGGTCCCCGCATCCGGACGGCTTGGTCCGCGATCCAGAATACCGAATCCAAAATATCGGCAACGTTCGTTTCATTACATGCAGGATAGGATTATTTTAAAAACATGTTTTCTATAAATTCTTTCAATTTTGTGAAAATTGACGTAGCCCTACTTTGCACACCGTAGCGGCTTGCACTACTACCGCACGGCCTTACTACCTACGCGAAGCGTGCATTCCCCACTCGACAGACCGGAACCAGCCATTACCCCGCGATTCCGGTCGAGCGAGTCTAGCGGCGGAGCGGCAGCGCCTAGCAACCCTTGCAGGTCGCCCACCGATACCGGACCACCGCGCCTTCCTCGGATCGGGAGATCGTCGTCACCAGCGTTGGCTGCGGCAATGCGCGAGTAGGCGCCACGTAACGGGGTCCTCTCTCTGCCGTACATGCCGCAGATCGCACGATCGAGGTGACCGTGCGGAATCGGATGTGGCGGATGGACCCTTCTGGGTTGTGCCGATTGCGCCATCTCGAAGAGGAAAAACGCGAAGCCGAAACGGATCGTGGCGGACTCGAGCATGGACAACGCCATGTTGCGGAACGTACTCGTAAAAAATGTATGGTCCGCCCCGGCTTTGCAAGGCGAGCGTTGTCGATCCGACGCATCTCAGTCCGGCCCCAAACGAATCGCATCCTTTTGGCGTTTAGGTCATGATGAACTCTCCGCAACCCGCCCGCATTTTGGCGAGCGAGGCGGATAACCAACGCATTATCCCCGCGCCTGCACGAATCGCTCGCAGAACAAAATAGCAAACTGGTTCATCGCTTGTTTCGAGTCGTAGACCGTGCAGGGATGCCGACGGTTTGCGAAGCAAAGACGTCGCTTCACCGGTGCTAACATGCGTCGATCGAAAGCGACTCCGCGCAAACTCCGCATGAGCAAAACGACAACCCCGACCAAATCGCGCCCGACCCGCAGCGACGCACAGCGGCAGGCGATTCTCGATGCCGCATCGCTGCTGTTCATCGAGAAAGGATTCGGCGGCACCAACATCAACGATATTGCCGACGCGGTCGGCATGACGCGCACGGCGCTGTATTACTACTTCCCCAGCAAGGAATCGATGCTGGAAGCGTTGACGCGGGAAGTCACCGAACGCGCCAGCGATCTGACGAAGGAAGTCGCGCAACGCGCGGAGCTGCCGCCCGACGAGGGGCTTCGGCAACTGATCCTCGGCCACGCCGGGCTGATCCTCACGCATCCGCTGCAGTTCCGTGTCGCCGAACGCAGCGAAAGCAGCCTGCCGGACGCGCAGCGCAACGCTGCCCAGACAGCGCGGCGCGCCGTGCGAGACGATTTCGTGAACGTCATCCGGCGCGGCATCGAGCAAGGCGTCTTCCACGCGGTCGACGCCGATGTCGCGGCCTTCTCCATCATCGGCATGTGCAACTGGTGCGCGTGGTGGTTCGACGCTCGCCGGCACACGTCCGTCGACGCGGTCGCCGAACTCATCGCGTCGCTCGGCCTGCGCATGCTTCGCGTCGAAGACGTCGTCGACGGCACCCGGCCGCCCGCCACGCGCGCCGACGTCCGTCGCGCGCTGGCCGGCATGCACGAAGCGCTGGCCACCCTCGAAAGCAGCCTCCACGGCAGGGACTGACGTACCGGCCGTTCACCGTTCCCGTTCGAATCGGCGTTTACACTTACGTCAAAAATTTGACGTTATTGTCAAATCTACCTAGCATTGGCATATGGTCAATGTCAGGAGCGCGCACGCGCGATTCGTCCGATGAACGGTTTATCTCCCTCCAGCAAACCGGCCGCCCAGGCCACCGCGGGCTTTCTCAATACCGACTGGAACCCGCGCGACGTTCCGCCGGGCACGGTCACGACCAATGTCGTGCTGCGCACCGCCGACCAGGCGGCCACCGGCGGTTCGCTGTACCGCCCGTCGACGGCGACGGACACCGTGGTGTGCGTGATGCACCCGCGCGAGTTCATGGCCTGCCATTACCTGATTCCGGATATCGTGGAAGCCGGCTACGCCGCTTGGTCACAGTCGCCGCGGTCGGTCGGCAACGACCTGCGACTCGAACACGAATTCGCGCTGCACGACGTGGCCGCCGGGCTGCAATACCTGCGCGCGGCGGGGTTCCGGCGCATCGTGCTGCTCGGCAATTCGGGCGGCGCGGGACTGTATGCGCTGTATGTGCAGCAGTCCGCGCTGCCTGGCGCGCAGCGCATCGCACGCACCCCGGGCGGACGCCCGACGCAACTGGCCGAACTCGACATGCCCGTCGTCGACGGTTTCGTGCTGGTCGGCCCGCACCCCGGCCAGGGCGCGCTGCTGCTCAACTGCATCGATCCGAGCGTCACGGACGAGAACGATCCGCTGTCCGTCGATCCGTCGCTCGATCCGCTGTCTCCGGCCAACGGCTATGCGGGCAAAGGCAACACCCGCTATAGCGCCGAATTCGTCGAACGATACCGCGGCGCCCAACACGCACGCGTGGCCCGCCTCGATGCGCACGCCCGAACGCTGATCGCGCGGCGGCAAGAAGCTCGCCGGCGTGTGAAGGAAAGCGGCGCGAATGGCATCGCCGTCACGCCGGAAGACCGGCGCGTCGCCGCCCACACGCCGATCTTCAACGTCTGGCGCACAGACGCCGACCTGCGTTGCTTCGATCTCGGCCTCGATGCATCGGACCGCAAGTTCGGCTCACTGTGGGGCGCCGACCCGTATGCGTCCAACTACGGCGCGGTCGGATTCGCGCGGCAGTGCACACCGGAAAGCTGGCTGTCGACGTGGTCGGCGCTGTCGTCCAACGCGTCGCTGGCCAGCACCGCGCCCTCGATCGTCCAGCCGGTGCTCGTCATCGAATACACCGGCGACCAGGCGTGCTTTCCGGGCGACGTGCAACGCATCGTCGATGCGATCGCGTCGCCGTCCAAACATCACCACCGCGTACGCGGCGATCACCACGGCCGCGCGTTGAGCGCCGACGAAGCACCTGGACGGCTCGAGGCCGGCCGGCTGCTCACGCAATGGTTGCGCGAGCAATTTTCGCTCTGATCGGGCCGCCTGCCGTTCCCGGCCCTTCTTCGTCATCACGACCCTTCACGGACGACACGACTCATGCCTGCTCACCCTCTTCCCCCGCTGACGCTGCACGGCGTCGACCACACCGCGCGCCCGACCTGGCGACTGCGCGAAACCGTCGAGTTCTACCGCGACAAGCTCGGCCTGCCGCTCGTGCATGTGATTTCCGCACGCGGCTGGGGACCGGCGACGCACCCGGACTTCCTGCATTTCTTCTTCGACAGCGGCAACGGCAGCACCATCGCGTTCTTCTACTACCTCGGCAGCGACGAGCCGGCCGAGATGGCGGCGCGAGCCGCCGCCCGCCCGCTGCCGGACGACCACGTCGCCGATGCAACGCATACCGCGTGGCTCGTCGATGGTCCGGACGCACTGCGCGCGTGGAAACGGCATCTCGACGCGCAAGGGCTGGACGTATCGGTGGAAACCCGGCACGAAGTGATCGAATCCGTCTACGTGCGTGATCCCAACGGCTACTTCGTCGAGTTCACACACAAGCTTCGCCCGCTGACGACCGTCGATGCCACCGACGCGCAACTCACGCTCGAAGCGGCGATGACGCTGGAAGACGCCGCGCGCGCGGCCGAACGTCCGCTGGATACCGTCGACGCGATCTGGAACCGCAAGGCGGAACTGGTGGCTGAACGCGGCCACGCCACCGGCGCGCCGGTGCGCATCTCGGTGCCTCGCGTGGCGGAATTCGCACCGCTCGTACGCGCGGCACTGCAGCATCCCGCTTGCCGCGTGCATGAAGGTAAGGAATACGATTCAATCGAAGCCGACGGCCCGATCGAGTTCGAGCGCCGGGCGCTCGGCTTCAAGCCCGCGCTCTGGTACGGCATGCTGACCGGCGGCCTGCACGGGCGCATCGAGCGGTTCGACCGCGACGTCCTGCGCATCGCGCCGGTACGGTCCTGAGCCGCGACGGGAGGAGACATGATGGAGACTCGAGTCGAACAGCCGATTGCCGGCGTCGTCTACCCTGGCCGCGTCAGGGCGGAAGCCGCACTGGCCAGCGGCGCGTGGATCGCCAGCACCGTCGGCGACGCGCTGCGCACCACCGCGCAGCGCCATCCGGAGCGCATCGCGTTTATCGGTCACGACCGCACGATCGGCTTCGCCGAACTCGACGAGGCCACCGAACGCCTCGGCGCCGCGCTGCTGGCGCTGGGCCTCGCGCCCGGCGACCGCGCGATCTTTCAACTCGGCACCACGGTGGAAACCACGATCGCGCTGCTGGCCTGCTTCAAGGCCGGCATCGTACCGGTATGTTCGCTGCCGCAACATCGCGAGATCGAAATCGGTCAGCTCGCGCAACTGTCCGGCGCACGCGGCTACTTCGTTCAGGCGGATTTCAGCACGCGCTTCGACCTGCCGGCCTTCGCCGAATCGATGGCGGCGCGTCATCCGTCGCTCGCGCATCGCGTGATCGTGCGCGGCGAACGTGCCGGTGCAGTCGGCATGCAAGCGCTGATCGACGATATGCCGCTCGCGCAGGCTCGCGAACGCCTCGGGCGCGTGCGGATCGGCGTATCCGACGTGCTCAGCTTCCAGCTCTCCGGCGGCACCACGGGCGTCCCGAAGATCATTCCTCGGTTTCACGCCGAGTATCTGGGCCACTCGGCCGGCTGGATGCGGCGCTATCGCGTCGACGCCGACAGCCGGCTGATCTGGTCGCTGCCGCTGATGCACAACGCCGGCCAGCTGTACGCGCTGATTCCGGCCGCGCTCCTCGGCGTGCCGGTGGTCCTGATGCCGCAGGTCGACATTCCGCTGATGCTCGACCTGATCGGCAGGCACCGGATCACGCATGCGCTGTCGATCGGCCCGATCGCGCCGCAACTGATGGCCTACCCGGATATCGCGCGTCACGACCTGTCGTCGCTCGAGCTGTTCTCGACGATGAGCCGCGCCGATACGCTGGAGACTCACCTGGGCGTGCCGTGCTCGAACCTGTACGGCATCACGGAGGGCCTGCTGCTCGGCTCGCCGGCCGATGCGCCGGCCGAGGTGCGCCATCGGACGCAAGGACGCTCCGGTTGCGCCGACGACGAGATCCGTCTGCTGGAACCCGGCTCGGAGCAGCCCGTCCCGCCCGGCCAGATCGGCGAGCTGTGCTTTCGCGGGCCGTCCACGCTAACCGGGTACTTCGCGAACGCCGAAGCCAACGAGCAATCCTTCACGTCCGACGGTTTCTACCGCACCGGCGACATGGCCACTGCGCATGCGGTGGACGGCGCGCTGTACTACACGTTCGAAGGGCGCTTGCGCGACAACATCAACCGCGGCGGAGAAAAGATCGGCTGCGAGGAAGTCGAAAGCCACGTCAGCCAGCATCCGTCGGTCGCCGATGCCAAGCTGGTGCCGATGCCCGACCCGTTCTACGGAGAAAAAGGCTGTATCTTCATCATCCCCCGCCCGGGCATGCAGGCGCCCGACGTACAGGCGCTCGGGCAATTCCTCGTCGAACGCGGGCTGGCCCGATACAAATGCCCCGAGCGGGTCGAGGTGGTCGACGCATTTCCCGTCACGCGCGTCGGTAAGGTCGACAAGCCGGCGATGAAGCGGCTCATCGTCGATCTCCTCGCGCAGGAGGCCGGACAATGAGCGCGCCCGCACCGATCGAATACCTGCTCGGCGAACGGCCGCTCACGGTGCGCCGCCGAGTGAAATGGGGCGAATGCGATCCGGCCGGCGTGGTGTATACCGCGACCTTCGCCGATTACGTGATCTGCGCAGCCGAACTGTTCTACGGAGCGTTGCTCGCCGATACGCCACAGCGTGCGAAGCGCGCGCTCGGCTTCGGCACGCCGAGCCGGGCGCTGTCGTTCGATTTCATCGGCTCGCTGCGACCCGACGACGAATTCGACATGACCGTGCAGGTGGCGGACGTGCGCCAGCGCTCATACGTGCTGGACATCGTCGCCCGTACGCCGCAGGGCGCGGCCGTCTTCAACGCACGCTTGACGCCCGTCTGCGTCGCGCACGACGAACGCAGGTCGATCGACATCCCGCCTGCGTTCCGCCAAGCGTTGCTGGACTACCAGCGCGACTGTGCCGGCGCCGATTCGAATCCATTCATCTAGGACGACGCATCATGAAAATCGACATCGTCGGCGCCGGCCCTGCCGGTATGTATTTCGCACTGCTTGCAAAAAAGCACGATCCTTCGCATCGAATCACCATTTACGAACAGAACCCGGAGGGGGCGACCTACGGCTGGGGCGTGGTGTTCTCCGATATCGGGCTATCGTTCCTGAAGGAAGCCGATCCGGCGTTTTTCGACGAATTCATCGCGCATCACGAACGTTGCGACTACATGGAAATCGTTCACCGTGGCACGCACGTTCAAGTCCACGGCAATCATTTCTCGCGCACGTCGCGCATCGAGATGCTGCGAGTCCTGCAGCGCGCGTGCGAACGCGAAGGCATCCGGATCGAATACGGCCGGCGCATCGAGGATGCGCGCGCGCTCGCGTCTGGCTGCGACTTGCTGGTGGCTGCCGACGGCGGCAACAGCGCGATACGCACACAGTTGACCGAACACTTCCGCCCGGAATTCGTCCGGCGCCGCAACAAGTTCGCGTGGTACGGCACACACCAGCGCTTCCATCCGGTTTCACTGATCTTTCGCGAAACCCAGCACGGCGTGTTCATCGCGCACTGTTACCAATACAGCCCCGACCTGTCGACCTTCCTGATCGAAACGGATCCCGACACATGGCGGCGTGCCGGGCTCGACCACGCCAGCGAGGACGAAAGCCGCCGCTTCTGCGCCGACGTGTTCCGCCCCGAGCTCGGCAGCAACGAACTGCTGACCAACCGCTCGCTCTGGTTCGAAGCCAACATCGTCAGCAACGCGAACTGGCATCACGACAACATCGTGTTGCTCGGCGACGCATTGCGCACTGTGCACTTCTCACTCGGCTCCGGCACCCGCATGGCGATGCAGGACGCGATCGCGCTGCACCGCGCCGTGGCGGCGACGCCCGGCGACCCGCCGGCTGCGTTCGCCGCGTTCGAGGCCGAGCGCCGGCCCGCGTCGTCCCGCTTCCAGGGCGCGGCGGCAAAGAGCCTCGACTGGTACGAGAACGTCGCCGGCAAGCTGCATCTCGATCCGGTCAGCTTCGCCTACGACTACATGTGCCGCACCGAAAAGGTGACCCACGACGATCTCCGGCAACGCGACCGGTTGTTCGTCGACGCCTACGACGCACTGCCGGCCAGCGCCCGCTGAAGGACTGCACCATGACCCCAACCACCGTCAATGTCGTCGACGTCATCGGCCGCAGCCGTCTTGGCGCCTTGCAGTACCTCGTACTCGGTCTGTGCGCACTGTGCCTCGTGATCGATGGTTTCGACGTGCAAGCGATCGGCTATGTCGCGCCGGCCATCATCAAGCAGTGGGGCGTCGCCCGGGCCGACCTCGGACAAGTGTTCGGCGCGGGCCTGGTCGGCATGACGATCGGTGCCATGCTGCTTGGCCCCGTTGCAGACCGCATCGGCCGCCGTCCGGTGCTGATCGGCGCGATGCTCTGTCTGGCCGCGTGCATGTATGCGACGGCACAAGCCGGCTCGGTGCCGCAGTTGCTGCTGCTGCGCTTCGCGGCCGGGCTGAGCATGGGCGCGATCATTCCCAACGCAGTCGCGCTCGCGGGCGAGTTCAGCCCGACACGCATTCGCGTCACGACGATGATGATCATCTCGTCCGGATTCATCGTCGGCGGGGCAATCGGCGGCGCGATTGCCGCAGCGATGATTCCGGCGCTCGGCTGGCGTTCGGTGTTCATCGTCGGCGCGGCAGCCCCGCTGCTGGTGGCCCTCGCGATGATCGCGGGCATGCCGGAATCGCCGCAATTCATGGCGATGCAGCAGCGCGGCCGGGACCGCGTCCGGGCGCTGTTGCGGCGCATCGACCCCGCGCTCGCAATCGATGCGCACGTCGAATTCGTCGTGCCCGACAAGAAGACGAGCGGCGTGCCGTTCGTGCATCTGTTCCGTCATGCGCTCGGCACCGGCACCGCGCTGCTGTGGATCCTGAATTTCATGAACCTGCTCGCCGCCTACTTTCTCGCGAACTGGCTCCCGATGATCATGAACGGCGCAGGCCACGCCACGTCGCAGGCCGTACTCGCCGGCATGATCTTCTGGGTTGGCGGCATCGCCGGCAACCTGCTGCTCGGCTGGCTCGTCGACCGGTATGGTTTCGGACCGACGCTGGCGCTGACCTTCGTCGGCTCGGCGCTGGCGGTTGCCGCGATCGGTCAGGTGGCTGGTTCGCTGGCAACCGCGTTCGTCGCGATCGCGATCGCCGGCTTCTGCGTGCTCGGCGGGCAAACCGCGCTGAATGCGCTGGCCGCCGTGTATTACCCGACCGCGCTGCGCTCCACCGGCATGAGCTGGGCGCTCGGCGTCGGCCGGCTCGGCTCGATCCTGGGCCCCGTGATCGGCGGCGAACTGGTGCGACTGAACTGGCCGTCCTCCAGCCTGCTCGTCGCCGCAGCCGTGCCGTGCGTCGCGGCACTGCTCGCGACTCTCGCCTTCTGGCGCGCCGGCGACCTGCCGGCGCCGGCGCGCGCGGTCGAACCGGCGCCGCGTGACGCCACCTCCCGCATCTGATCTCCCCACCCCGCAAGAAAAGGAACATACCGTGACCAGACACTTCCGTATCGGGCAGATCGTGCCCAGTTCCAACACGACGATGGAAACCGAGATTCCCGCGATGCTCCGCGCTCGCGAGGCGGTTCGCCCCGACGAACATTTCACCTTCCATTCCAGTCGCATGCGCATGCACAAGGTCACGCAGGAGGAACTGGCCGCGATGAACAGGGAGGGCCTGCGCTGTGCAGCCGAACTGGCCGACGCGCGCGTGGACGTGATGAGTACCGCGTGCCTCGTCGCGATCATGGCCATGGGCCTCGGCTATCACCGCGAGACCGAGCGGGAACTGACCGAGGTCGCGCGAGCCAACCATTGCCTCGCACCGGTCATGACGTCGGCCGGCGCGCTAGTGGATGGGCTGAAAACGCTGGGCGCCCGCCGCATCGCGCTGATGGCGCCGTACATGAAGCCGTTGACCGACCTGGTCGTCCAGTACATTGAACACGAGGGCATCGAAGTCGTCGACGCGATCTGTTTCGAGATTCCCGACAACCTCGAAGTCGGCAGGCGCGACCCGTTGCAATTGCTGGACGACGTCAAACGCCTGGATACCGCCGGTGCCGACGTGATCGTCGCCTCCGCTTGCGTGCAGATGCCGTCGCTGCCCGCCGTGCAACGCATCGAGGATGCGACCGGGATTCCGACGGTCTCGACCGCAGTGTGCACCGTCCGCCGGATGCTCGACCATTTGGGCCTGGAACCCGCGATCCCCGGCGCTGGCGCCCTGCTGCAGGCACGCTGACCCGTCGCAAGCCGACATTCCGACCGGCACGAAGCCGGGCTCGTCTCCCCGGTGAGTCACGATCGATCCGGACAGCTCGCCCGGATCAAATTCAATTGTACTAATTGATAGGCAGGTGCATGCGTGAGCCGTACACGCACCGAACGCGCAAGCCAACCCGCATATATTTCAAACAGGGCGTTGCGGCGCCAGAATGGAGACAGGACCGTCATGAAGATCAAATGGAGCGCCGCCGGGTTGGTGGCGGCGTCAGGGCTCGCATACGGGCAAAGCAGTGTCACCCTTTACGGCATCGTCGATACCGGCGTGTCGTATTACAACCACGCGACCGCACACGGTGGATCATGGGTCGGCATGCCCGTTCTGACCGGCGAATTACCGTCCCGCTTCGGCTTCAGGGGCCGCGAAGACCTCGGCGGCGGCTACCATGCGTTCTTCGTGCTCGAGTCGGGTTTCCAGCCCGGCACCGGCGCCCTGAATTACGGTGGCCGCCTGTTCGGCCGGCAGGCCAACGTCGGGGTCGGCAGCGATGACGGTGCACTGACGCTCGGCCGCCAGATGAACATGACGACGTACGCGCTGGCGAAAGCCGACGTGATCGGGCCGTCGATTCACTCGCTGTACGTATTCGACGGGTATCTGCCGAACGCGCGCAGCGACAATGCTATCGGCTATCTCGGCCGTTTCCGCGGCATCACCGTCGGCGCGACGTACAGCTTCGGGCGCGACGCGGCCGGCCCCGCCGGCCCGGGCGCGACGAATTGCGCCGGGCAGGTACCGGGAGACATCCTCGCATGCCGGCAATACACGGCGCTCGTCGCCTACGACACCGCGAGCTTCGGCGTGGCGGCGTCCTACGACGTGATGCGCGGCGGCACCGGCGCTTCCGCGCCATTGAACCGAAACGCGTATACCGCGACGCGCAATATCGTCGACGGCTATCTGGTCACGGGCCCCGTCAAGGTCGGTATCGGCTGGATACGCAACAACATGGCAGCCGCCACCCACCTGCAGTCGGACATCTTCTTCGCCGGCGCAACGTATTCGAGCACGCCAGCCCTCTCCATCGACGCCCAGGGCGTCCGCTACCTTCAGCGCGGCCGGGACGAAGGGGCCCACAGCGCGCAGTCGACGCTGCTCGTCGCGCGGGCGAACTACGCATTGTCGAAGCGCACGATCGCGTATACGTCGCTCGGATACATGTTCAACAGCAAGCTGGCCGAGAATTCGGTCGCCGCAGGCGGGACCGTCGGAACCGGGATGAATCAACTCGGCGCCATGGTCGGCCTCCAGCAGAAGTTCTGACGAAGCGGCGTCCGTTTGCCGTGGTCGCGGTCTTGCGCAGTTGGGCAGTTGGACGCTGAACGCCGACAAATTCCCCCTTCCTTCCGATATCGCCCCGCACACCCGGCCTGCGCGCATGCGCGATAGACGTTTTGGCAAGAATGCACCGACGCTGGCCAGCCGATGGTAGCGACCGGGGCCGCACGAGCCTAACTTGACGTCTGGTTCGAGCAACGACGGCGCCACGCCGAGAACCTCGAGCACCACACCCTCGAACAGACGATATCAAGGAGACGACTTCAATGACCGCGACCACCCCCTTCCACGCCCCTGCCGGCGCAGGCTTTCTTCACGAATATGGCCAGTTCATCGACGGCAAGTGGACGCCGGGCGATACCGGCAAAACGATCGATCTGCACAATCCGGCGACGGGCGACGTCCTCGCTTGCATCGCGGCCGGAAACGGCAAGGATGCCGAACGGGCCATCGATGCGGCTGCGCGCGCGTTCCCGGGCTGGGCGCGCACGCAGCCCGCCGCGCGTCAGGAGATCCTGTACGAGATCATGCGCCGCCTCAAGGCCCGGCAGCAGTACTACGCGCTCATGGATACGCTGAACAATGGCAAGCCGATCAGTGAATCGATGCACTTCGACATGCCGATGGCGATCGAGCAGTTCGCGATCTTCTCCGGCGCGCCGTGGCAACTGCACGGCGAATCGATGCGCCACACGTCGTCGCTCGGCACGGACTCGATCGGCATCGTGCATCGCGAGCCGCTCGGCGTGGTCGTGCAGATCATTCCGTGGAACGTGCCGATGATCATGCTCGCGTGCAAGATCGCGCCAGCCCTCGCCGCCGGTAACACGATCGTGCTGAAGCCGTCCGAGATCGTATGCCTGTCGGTGCTCGAATTCGCTCGCGAGATGGCGGACCTGCTGCCGCCCGGCGTCCTGAACATCGTGACGGGCTACGGTCCGGATCTCGGCGAGGCGCTGGTGACCGACACGCGCGTGCGCAAGGTCGGCTTCACCGGTTCGCGGCCGACCGCGCGCAAGCTCGTCCAGTACGCTGCGGCCAACATCATCCCGCAAACGATGGAACTCGGCGGAAAATCGGCCAACATCGTCTGCGAGGATGCCGACCTCGACGCCGCCGCCGAAGGCGCGGCCATGTCGACGGTACTGAACAAGGGCGAAGTCTGCCTCGCGGGCTCGCGCCTGTTCGTCCACGAAAAGGTGCGCGATGATTTCCTCGACAAGCTCCAGCGCATTCTCGCCGGCATTCGGATCGGTGACCCGACGTCGCCGGACACGCAGCTCGGCCCCCAGGCATCGCGGATGCAGATGGACAAAATCCTCGGCTATCTGGAAGAAGGCCCGCGCGAAGGCGCCCGGGTGCTGACGGGCGGTGGCCGCGCCCGCGTGCCCGGCTACGACAACGGACTCTTCATTCAACCGACCGTGTTCGTCGACGTGAAGAACTCGATGAAGATCGCGCAGGAGGAAATCTTCGGCCCCGTCACGAGCGTGCTCACCTGGAAGGACGACGACGAGGTCGTACGGTTGGCCAATGCATCCGTCTACGGCCTGGGCGGCGGCATCTGGACCGCCAACCTCGCGCGCGCCCATCGCATGGCCTGCGCGCTGGAAACCGGCACGGTGTGGATCAACCGCTACTACAACTTTCTCGGCGGCATGCCGATCGGCGGCTACAAGCAAAGCGGCTTCGGCCGCGAATTCGCGCACGAGGTGCTGAACCACTACACGTTGACGAAGAGCGTGATCGTCGACCTGCAGCCCGGCGCACTGGGCATCTTCGGCGCACGGCAATAGCCGGCGCACACAAGGGGATTCCCATGTCCTTTCCACTCGGTCGCGCAGCGGCCGGCATCGTCGCGCTGGCCGCTGCGCTGGGTGTGCGGCCCGCCGTTGCGACGGAGGGCGGCGGCTCGGTCTATCCGTTCGGCGCGGAGAACTACCTGACCGGTGCACTGCCGCCGCCCGGCCTCTACGCGCTGTTCTACGGGGAAGCGTACTTTGCCCGCCGATTCGTCGGCAACGACGGACAGGACGCCACGCCGCCCGGCTTCAGGCTCAATGCCAATGCATTCGTCAGCCGCCTCGTCTGGGTCACGCCGCAACGGGTGCTGGGTGGTGACTTCCTGTTGAGCCTGATCGTGCCGATGGTCAACCTGCACGTGGAAGCCTCCGGCCGCGGCCAGACCCGGACCGGGCTCGGCGACATCACGCTGTCGCCAGGCATCGGCTGGCATTTCAGCCCCAACCTGCACGTCATCGGCGCATTCGATTTCTTCGCGCCGACGGGTGGCTACAACAGGAACGACCTCGCCAACATCGGGCGCAATTACTGGGCCTTCGGCCCCGTCTATGCGGCGAGCTGGGCCGATCCTCGCGGGCTGAATGCGGACGTGAAGCTCGGCTACCTGTTCAACCAAACCAATCATGCGACGGGTTATGCGTCCGGCAACGAACTTTATGCCGACTATTCGCTCGGCTGGGCCGCCACACCGCGGTGGGTACTCGGTGTCGGCGGCTACATGACGGTTCAGACCACCGACGACCGGGACGACGGGCAGACCGTCGCCGGCAATCGTCACCGGGCATTCGCGATCGGCCCGAGCCTCAAGTACGCGAGTCGCCAGGGCTGGTTCGTGACCGCCAAGTGGCAACGCGAAATGGCCGTCCGCAACGGCGCGGAGGGCCATGCTTTCTGGATCAGGGCGGTATTCCCGCTTTGAAGTGTCCGCGGTACCTCATTCACCTCTATCGAAGGAGACATCATGAACAACACCCACGAAGGACGCGTGGCCGTGGTCACCGGCGCCGGCCGCGGCATCGGTCGGGAAGTCGCCGTCCGGCTGGCCGCGCGCGGCGCGCAACTGGTATTGATCGACCTCGACGTCCCGTCGGAAACGCGCGCGCTGATCGACGGCGATCCGCTCGTGCTCACCGGCGACGTCAGCGATCCGCAGGCATGGACGGGCTTCGCGCGGGCCGTCGACGAGCGTTACGGGCGCGCCGACATCGTGGTGAACAACGCCGGCATCTATCCGTTCGCCGCGTTTGACGATCTCGATTTCGACCTGTGGTCACGCACGCTTCGGGTGAACCTCGATTCGCATTTCCATTCGGCGAAGGCATTCGTCCCGCTGATGCGCGCAAACCGGTGGGGGCGCTTCGTGAATTTCTCGTCGAATTCGATCGGCACGCCGCTCGCGGGGCTCAGCCACTACATGGCGGCGAAGATGGGCGTGATCGGTTTCGTTCGCGGACTGGCCAACGAACTGGCCGGCGACAACATCACCGTCAACGCGATTCTGCCGGCGCTCACACGCACGCCCGGCACGAGCGGCATTCCCGATGAGCTCGCGCGCAGCGTATGGCAGCAGCAGGCCATCAAGCGTTTCGCGACACCGGAAGACATCGTCGGGCCGATCCTGTTCCTCACGAGCGACGACGGCGCCTTCGTGACCGGCCAGGCACTGGCCGTCGACGGCGGGATGTACAAGATATCGTAACCCGATCGCTAGCGCTGGAACGCACCATCGCGAGCCCGCTTGCGGGTTTGCGATGGCGTTTCGCCGTAACGGCGCCGGTATTGCTGGTTGAATGCGCTCAGGTGACCGAATCCGTATCGCAGCGCGATCGTCGAGATGGTGGTCGCGGCATCGGCGTCCGACAGCAGCTCGCTGCGTACTTTTTCCAGCCGCAGATGATTCAGGTGCTGCATCGGCGTCGTCTGGCGGAATGCGCTGAACGCGCGCGACAGCGAACGGATGCTGCAATCCGCCGCCTCGGCGATTTCGGCGAGCGTCAGCGCCTGTCCGAGCCGCGCCTCCATGAATTCGACGGCCCGACGCAACTGCTTCGGCGCGATCACGCCGCTCGATCGATGCAGCTCGGCCGTGTAGTTGTGCGGTTGCGTATCGAGCAACGTGACAGTCAGCATTTCCTCGATGCTCGGCGCAAGATACTCGCGCAGCGCGGCATCGCTTTCGTTCAGCGTCGTCATGACGAAATCCAGCAGCATGAACCAGCGCGTCAACGCGTGCGAATCGCGCATCGCCGCATCGAAGCGCAGCGGCGCGCGGCCCGGATGCCGCATCATGCGCCAGCACGCCGCGGACACGCGCCGATGATCGAGTTGCACCTTGAGCACTTCAGTGGCCGGATCGTAATGGAATCGCGGCCGGTCCGACGCCACGCTCAGGACGGTCGTGCCCGGGCCGCCGCCGTAGTGCGCGTGGCCGGCGGTGATCCCCGCCCGGCCATTCGTGGTGGTCGTGACGAGCAGGCAAGCGCCCAGGTCGTCGGGCTCGATTTCGATGTCGCGCCCAAAGGTCAACGTCGATATCGCTATCGCGCCGCATGCCGCGCCATGCAGAACGACCGGCGCGATCGCGCCGCCGCCGGGGCCGCGCTCGCGATACGCGCAATACCGGTTGGCAATCGCCGCATGGGCCGCCGCGGGCTCCGCGACGGAAATTTCGAGGAATCGTGCGTCGAGTCGGGTCGAAGGAATGGTCTGCATGCCGAAATCGGTAGGGCGCGGCTGAGGTGCGCTGACCGGTACAGGCCTGGATGCGAGCCGCCGCACATCGGGCCGGCCTTGCGACATACGGGTCTCGCGGAGGCCGGACGGGGTCTGGCGCGTCCGGGTCGTCCGGAGCGTGATGGGTCGCGACAGCGCATGCGACCGGACGCGGCGGGTTTTGATTCGACTCGAGTATAGATTTTTTGACACCCATGTCAAATCATCGAAAACCCGGTCCCACATGAGCCGATGCTTGCCATGAGCGCGTGTCGGCGCGTGTTTTCGCACTAACCGACGATCCAAGCAACGATCCCGATCAACTCCGCCACGAGCAGCATGGTCGCCCCGATCACAAGCGCGGCGAGCCAGCCGCCCCGGCGTCTGCTGCGCGTCGTCATCGGCCCTCCTCCGGATTCGACGCAGCGTGTACACGGCCCGCATGCACGGCATCTCCGCTGGCCGCGCGATACATGACGAGCGACTCGTGCTTATCGCCCAGCCGGGCCCCCTGCCAGAATGGCGTCCACGATTCGCCCGGATCCGGCACCGCGCCGCGCACACCCTGGACGATCAACCAGCGGCACGACCGCGCATGCGGGTCGTTCGCCGGCACGTAGCGAATGCCGGCGAAGTAGTCGAGCATCGGCGCCTCCGATTCGCCAAGTCCCGGGCTGGCGACGCAATCGGTCTCGCGCCACTCGCTCGCGAGCCGAGTCTTCAAATCGACGAACGGCGAACGGTAGCTCTTCGCGACATCGATCCACGGCAGCAGCAGTGTGTACACGAGGCCCCACGCGAGCACCGCACCGCTCGCCCACGACAGCACGCCGCGCCATGGACCCGCTCTGCCCAACAACGGCAGTGCCGCGAGCCAGCCCGCGCTGAGCATCAGTGCCGCGCAGAGCGCCGCCGGTTGCAGCGGGATCGTCCAGTCGAGCGGCAGCCACACGTCGAGCCATGCGACGACTTCGCGCGGCAACGTATCGCCCGTCATCGTGAACCACACGTACCAGACGAGCAACGCGAACGCGCCGAACAGGCACCGGCTCGCGTAATCCCATCCCGTATGCCATCGTGCGTCGATACGCTCGATGCTGCGCGCGGCGATCAGTGACAGCGGCCCGACGAACGGCAGGATGTACAGCTGCCGCGACGTCGCGGCGACATGCAGTACGACGAGCCCAAGCGCGGCGAATGCGACCGGCAGCGCGATCGCCGGATTGCGCCAGCCGCGCAATACGCCACCGGCGATCGCGACGACCGAGAGCGGACCGACCGGGAATCCGACCGTCAGCAGCGCGCGCCAGACAAACAGCGGCTTGTCGTTCTCGGCACCGAGCATTGGTACCGAAAAGCCGAGGAAGCGACCGACATTGTTGTCCCAGAACCAGATCGCAAAGAGTGTCTCCGATCGCAGATAGAGCGCGACGGGCCACACGAGCGCGAACGGCGCAACGATCGCGGCGGCCACCGCCAGCGCCCGCGCGCATGCACGCGTGCGGCATGCCGGGTACAACGCGAGCGCCACGCACAGCGTCGCGCCGAACACGAGCGGCACGAACAGGCCCTTCGACATCAGCGCAATGCCGACGCCGGCACCCAGCCGCACTGCGGCACGACGGTCGGGACGACCACCGCGCGTGCACGCAGCGACGAGCTCGAGCAGGC
Organism: Burkholderia cenocepacia; assembly: GCF_900446215.1. Taxonomy (GTDB): domain Bacteria; phylum Pseudomonadota; class Gammaproteobacteria; order Burkholderiales; family Burkholderiaceae; genus Burkholderia; species Burkholderia cenocepacia. The sequence goes on from NZ_UAQZ01000014.1 coordinate 600,990, forward strand.
CGCTGAAGCCGATCGCCGTACCGGCCATCAGCGCGACGTCGGTCATCATGTCGTGCGTATGCTTGATCACGACGAGCGTGCCCGCGCACAGCGCGACCGGGCCCGTCACGCCCGGATCGAGCCAGCGTGTCGCGCCGGTCGCCACGCGCGCGGCGTACGCGGTAAAGCCGAACGCAAGCGCCGCGAAGAATCCGCTTGCGAGGCGGGCCGCATCGTGCAGCGGCAGCAGCCCGCCGAACAGTCGCGCGAATGCGACGGCGACCCAGTCATACAACGGCGGTTTCTCGAGAAACGGCACGCCGGCGTTGGTCGGCACGATCCAGCCTCCGCTATCGAGCATGTGCCGAATAATCCCGAACGTGTACGTTTCGTCCTGCTTCCACGGGTCGTGCCCGACAAGTCCCGGCACCAGATACGCGATCCCGAGCGCGACGAGCATCAGTACGCGGGCTGCCGGCCGCTCGAACCAGCGCGTGTCGAACGCAGTGGCAACGCGCGCGGCGTCCGCGACGGACGTATCGCGCCTCACCGGAAGAATCGCCCGATGAATCGCACGATGCCGCGCCCGCCCGGCACTGCCAGCCGGGGCAGCAAAAATGGGTCGGTGCACGCTGTCGCGCGGCCGCGCGCGGTCGTCGTCGCATTATGGAAACCCGCTTCGACGATGAGCCGCCTCACTATCGTATCGAACGATCCGTACGGATAGCAAAACGACACGACGGCGCGTCCGGTCGCCTCCTCGAGCTGCGCTTTCGAGTGCGCGATCTGCCGCCGTGCAGTCTGTGCTGAGACTTCCGATAGTGCGACGTGATCGACGGTATGCGCACCCACTTCGTGTCCGTGTGCGAGCCATTCGCGCATCGCACCGCGATCCATCAACGCCGCCTCGGCCGTCGCGAGCCCACGATCCCAGTCGTTGCTTCGTCCGAGCTTTCCCGACACGAAATAACAGGTCGCGGTGAAGCCGAGTTCGTCGAGCACGGGCAACGCGTGGTCGAATACGTTGCGAAAACCGTCGTCGAATGTAATCGCGAACAGCTTCCCGCCCCGCGCCTGCGCCTGTTGCCGTTGCAGTTCAGCGACCGACACGCCGCGATAGCCGAATGCCTTCAGCACGCGCATCTGGCGGCGAAACGCACGAGGGTCGACGCTCAGCCCGCGCAGGACGTCCGAACGTGGCGGCAGCGGCCGAATCTGGTGATACATCAGGATCGGACAAGACGCAGCAGGTCGGATCGGCGCCGGCGCGCTCGACGGCACCGGTGGTTGCGTCGAGCGATCGTTCATGTGCGCGTCGCCGCTTTTCGAACCAACGCGCGATAAACGGACGCGGTTTCGTCGATGAATCGCTGGAAACCGAATTCGTACTCGCTCCTTGCCCGAGCGGCGCGGCCCATCCGCACCGCTCGCTCCGGATGTGCGGCGATCTCGAGCAGCACGGCTGCCACCGCATCCGGCGAGCGCGGCGGGACGATCCATCCGTCGACGCGATCGCTCACGTTCTCCGGCAGGCCGCCGACCGCCGTCACGATTACCGCCCGGCCCATCGACATCGCTTCGCGGCACGCATACGACAGGCTCTCGTGATACGACAGCACGAACGATACGTCGCATGCCTCCAGCACGTCGTGTGTGCGATCCGTTGGTCCGACGAACGCGACCAACTCACCCACGCCGCTGCGCTTGACGAATGCGCGCTGTTCAGGCGAAGGCCAGTCGCCGGCCAGCATGACACGAAACCGCGCGCGCAGCGCGGGCGACAGTCGCGCCAGCGCGATGACCAAATCGCTCCAGCCCTTGTGCTCGGCCGTGCCGGCCACGCTGCCGAGCACGATCGCATCAGCGCCCTCGTTCCCAAAGTATTCGGCCCTGCGGCGGTGAATCTCGGCATGCCCGAGCGCCTGCGACGGCGGTTGAACGCCATGCTTGATCACCGTGATGTCGTTATAAGGCGATTGCCGTTCCAGCATTCCCCGCACATAGTCGCTGACGGCGATCGTGCGGTCCGTCGCAAACCGCGCACGCAGGAAATTGCCAACGCTGCCGGCCGCATACGTATTGTGTTTCGTGAAGACGACCGGCGGCCGTTTGCGGTAGCCCGCCAGGGCGAGCATGATTTGCCGATGGTCGGCCGACCCGTTCACGTGTATCACGTCGAACACCGATTGCGCGATCAGATGCCGCAACCGCAACAGTTTCGGAACGAACGCGCGCCAGCCCGGCTTGAACTGCATATCGACGACGCACACGCCCGGCAACGTGTCGACCATCCGCGACAGCCGACTGCCGGCCGGCGACGCTACCGCCACGCGATACCGGCAGCCCAAGCCGGCTGCGAGTTGATAGATATAGGTGTCGTGTCCGCCACCATTGCCGCCATGAAAGTTGGTATAGAGAATGTTCATCGCTCGTCTTCTGCGGCTGGTGCAGCGCAAGCGCGCCCGTACTGGACGACGGACACGCCCCCTTTCACGGACTCAGTGAACCGGTTTCATTCGGTCGCACCAAATAACGCCGCATTTTTTAATTGAGTCATTCATACAATTCCGGCTGCATTCGCCCAGCATGAACTGTAACGATTGGCATCATTGTATTGACTATGTAATAATATTTATTTCAAAATATTGACGGAATTTCTCTAAAATCATCGATTCTAGGAAAGTCGATTGGAGCGTTTTTTGCACTGTCGGGCCGAGTTGTTTCGCCCCGCGTCAGTTTCGTTGTCGATACGCGTGCCGCCGGTTGTATACCTCGTATACGGTCTGGCGGCTTATCGAACGGCTCACATTTCCCTACGATATCGGACGCGAATGCGCTGCTTCCGGCCCTGATTGATTCCTTGAGGAATTCAATCGAGACACTAAAATCCCGACCAAACATCATGATGAGCGAATCATCGATTCTGACGCATAGTTTCCACAGCGACGATCCGGATGAAGTGTCCGATTTCATCGAAAAAATTTATGCGGATAACCGCTTTCGCGCACAGCATGCGGACCGAAAGGCCGTAAATATGGGCGGTCAGGAATGGAACGGAATCGGCATATACGACGTCGATTACGAGATGCCGTTTCATTTTCATTCACCGGAACCGCGGCCGAATTACTTGTTCCTGTCATGCCGCCGCGGCGGTTCGACCTATACGAGCGGCGCAACGGTCGCTCAATGTACGGTCGGCGACGTAATGCCGATTTCGTCGACCGGCATATCGACCTGCGTCACGCAACCCGAAGGCATCGGCCATCTGTCGGTCATACTCGATGCCGGCGATCTCAACGACTTCGTATCGCAATGGATCGGCCGCCCCCTCGCGACGCCGGTCCGGTTCGACATGAAACCGGTCGCGACGGAAGCGGCCATTGCATGGAACGCCGCAGCCGACTGCCTGCGCCGTATGATGATGCTGACGCCTGCGCCGGAGCCGGCTATCCGCGCACTGTACGAGCACATGCTGAAACATATGATGTTGCGGCACGGAAACAACTACAGTGCGCTGTTCGCCACGGATGCCTGTGCGACCGAACACACCGCGCGTTCCGCGGTGGCGCTGATCGAAACCGATCCGATGCGATGGAAAACACTCGGCTCGATCGCGCATGCGCTCGGCTGCCCGACCGGTGCGCTGGACAATGCGATCCGCCGACTCACCGGCCGCCCCTCGGCCGCGCTGTTTTTAGACGGACGGCTCCATGGTGTGCGGCGCGCGCTCGCGAACGGCGACGACAGTTTCAGCGATATCCTGCGCGCGTTCGGCTTCACACCGTCCAACCGCTTCGCGAGCGCTTATCTTGAGCGTTTCGGCGAACCACCGACCGCGACTTACCGGCGCAATTCGAACGCCGACCTCCATCACGATCTCCGCGGGTTCGCTGATACGTTGTGCGAAATGCAGATAAATCGGTTCATCGACGAATCGCTCGGCAAACCGATCGGCCTCGCCGATCTGGCGCGCCTGGCCGGCCTGAGCGAACACGCGACGATCGCCGCGTTCAAGGCGCAGTTCTCCCGCACGCCGATGCAGTACGTCATCGAACGGCGTCTCGAACGGGCGCGCTGGCGCCTGTGTAACACGTCGGCGAGTATCCTGTCGATCGCGCTCGATTGCGGATTCGGCAGCCAGAGCTATCTGACGACGCTGATCAAGCGACATTACGGCGTCACGCCGCGCCAGCTTCGCCTGTCGGCCAACACACCGGCCCGCAGCGACAACCGCAGCCGATGAACCGCACGCGCAAGCGCTTCGAGCGGATCGTCATGCGTTCATTCCGCCGGCTTGATCGCGATAGGATTCCTGCGCCGCGTCACTGGATGGCACCCGCGTCCTGCGCACGCCATGCGCGTCGCTGTCGCGACAGCCGTGCCGCGGCCACCCGTGCGGCCTTCCACCATGCGAACGGCCGCGGATCGGCGAGCATGCTAAGTGCGCGGGCGTAGTCGAGCGCGAGACCCGGCGTCCATGCCATCGTCACCGCACGCTTGCGAATCTGTGCGGCTACCCAGAGCTCGGGCGTGACGAGCACGCGCAGAAAGCTGCTCCATCCCGTTCCGCTGCCGCGCAACCGGCCGACCGCGCCGTCGATCGCGGCCTCGAGCGCATAGGCGACAGTGCTCGAACAGTTCCGGTGCGTGAGGTTGTAGGTCGGATTCGCGCGATAGCGCTCCCAGAACGCATGCAGCTTCACCGGATCGTAATTGCGGATCCGCACGCGCACCGTTGACGGGCACCATGCCTCCGACTCCGTCGCGTAGTCCGGTTGAAACATGCCCGGTACGTCGTTCTCGTGTGTCGCACGCAGGATGCGCCCGAACTCCGACGGGGAGCGGTCGATCTCGGCGGCAGGATACAAGCTGATGTAAATTCCTTCCGGAGATTCGAGCGCCGCGTGCCCGGTCGAGATCGTTCCGTTGATATCGACGGCCGCGATGTAGCGGTCGACCACCGGATGATGCTGCGCCTGCGCCTTCGACGAGCCGGTAGGCGTCCACACGTGCACGGTCAGCGCGCTCTCGTGGTCGTCCGGCGGGCCGTCCCATTCGGTGCGATCGAACTGGCTCGCGCGCGTGGTCGAATCTGCGTCGGGCAGCAACGCGGATCGCCGCGACATGTCGAATGCTGGATTACGGTCGAGACGCCGCACGCGTGCGGCGAGCGCTAGCATGTTCGTGCCGCCGAAGACCAGGAACAACCCGAGACAGTACGGCAGCGTGCCCATGTAATGCGTCGGATACGGCTGATAGAAGAACACCGCGATCAGCAGCTCGAAGGCGCCCCAGGCGAAGGCAGCCTTCCAACGACGATACCGGACGATCCATGCGGATATGCACTGCAGTAACCCGTCGACAAGAAACAACGTCCCGAAGATCATCGATAGGATCAGGTTACCGTGATGGTGTCCGGCGAAGATCAGTACAGACGCGGCCACAACGGCGAAGCCTTTCACGTAGCGCAGCGCGCGTTGTCCACCGACGCCGGTCCACGCAACCGCGAGCGTCGCCAGCCCCTCGAGCAAGAACAGCCACGCGAACAACGTGATCGGGAAATGCATCGCGCCGTCGAGCGCGTCGACGAATACGACAACCCCCGCGACCGCCCACGCTACGCCGATCCAGCCAATCCCTGTGGCGCGCGTGCGCAAATAGTCGACGCCCAGCAACAGCATGACCAGCCTTACCATGGTTCCTTACCTCGTCGTCAACGGCCGCAACCGCACGATAGACATGTCGCGAGCGAGCGGGCGGCCGGGCGTGGGCTTCATTTCGCGTGCGTCGGGGCGAACGGCAGCGACGCGCGGATCGCTATTGAGAAATCGTCGTCGATCACCGCGCCCGGCGCACGTCGAATCAGGCTCGCCGACTTCAGTGCATCGAATGGCATCGATGCATCGAGCAGGCCGAGATCATGCCCGTATCGGTCCGCATAGCCGCTCAGCAAGACCTTCCAGCTGTACCCGACATCAGGCGCAACCGCCCGGATGTGACGCAGAATGTTCGTCGTGCAGTTGTTGAGCAGCGTGTTGTAGAACTCCGGACGACCTTCAAGCGAATGCACGCGACGCAGGTAATCCACAAACAATGCGCGCGCGGTTTCAGGCGTGACGTGCGCACGGAACAGATAGACCCGCTCCCTGCGGACGTCGCTGCGTACGCCGATCAAGTCCCGCTCGTCGGCAACGACGTACACAAGGTCGTACAGCGGCAAGAAACCCGCATATGGCGAATAGCGTTGCCCGTGCCGTCGGCGCGTCTCGATCGAGATCGCAACGTATCTGCCGTCGTCCAGTCCGAAACTCACGAACACGTGCGCGATCGCTTCAGCGGTCCAGCGCGACACGACCAGATCGACGGTCGTCACCGCATCCAGCGCGAACATGGCGTCGTAGTAGGCCGGCATGCAGTCGTTGCGCGTCCGGTATCTGAAGTTGCGTACGTCGCGCACGGTAACCTGTGATCCGCGCCATTCGATCCGCGCGGCGCGCGCGTATTCCGGCACCCACACAGCCGGCGCGCGCGCAAATCGAATCAGCGACGACAACGGGTTCATGCCGGCCCGGTCGTGGCGTCCGGTTGCAGCACAGCAACGGGGCGAGTTGTCGTCGATGTCGTCGATGTCGTCGATGTCGTCGATGTCGTCGATGTCGTCATGTTGATCCATCCGGAACCCGATCGGCGAACGCCCAGAAATACCGATGCCCCACGATGCAGTTTCGTATGCACGACGATCACGTCGCATCTGCCGCCAATTCTACTTCGACCGGGGCCTCGTTTTTTCCAGGAATTTTAGAAAAGAAAATGACAAGCTCGGCGCGGGGTTTCGTGGTGTCCCCACCGTTGATTAGAATGGCCTGGCCGCGATCCACAAGCCGTCACTCACTAAATGGCGGACGAACGGCACGACGTCCTTGCTATCGAAGAGGCTCGTCGTGCTGAGCAGCACAGCGCGGTAGTCGTCTTATGATCTTTGCCCGCGTCAGCACAACTTCGGCACGATAAAAGCATGGTGTATCTGTCGCCACGGTCCGATGGCGGTCACAGACGCGCTATATGCTTCACATTATGTCGTCCGGCGCAAACGATTGATGCGGCTTGTACTATCGGTCCCAAATGAAGCATTGGTGACGTCTGCATTCGCTGAAAATGACGCACTACCAAAGTGCCGCCAAAGTATTTCGTACGGTAGCATACCCATCACAGAGATAACGTGCACCTCCCGGCGTCAAGTGCGGTGAATCCCCCCACTTCGGGGCCGTGAGAGTCGTTGTTAACAGGATAGGATAGCCCGAATTTCCCCGCCCGAATCGAAGTTATAAAGTAGGCCGCTATCGATTCTGCCCCTTAAATTCGGATGCCTGACGTCCAGATGGCTCAAGATTCGCTACGAACGGCATACGTGCAGGGCACTCCTCTCGCTCACGTGCCGCTTGATTGGCTGGAATCAACTCAAGACAGCATCCAACTAATTTTGCAACAGCTTCTTAGTCTTACTGTGTCAATAAATCACTCTTTGGCGCTGAACAAAACGGACATCGCTGGAGCCGGCGCGCGATGTATGCAGCGATACGCCAGCGCAGCGTGGTAATGGAATTAGCCACGTGGCGCTGCGCGCGCTGGGGACCCGCGTGGCACGTAATCTGAGGGTAAGGCAAATGGGTCGCGTATCGCGGAGTTTTTTTTACTATCACCTTGAATGAGGCGTTGAGCGACAAGAAACCCATAGGCAGCAATACACAACGATGCATGGTGATGGAATCCACGCCAGCCACGTCCTTCGAAGTGTCCCAAGCCGAATTCCTGCTTGAGATCCTGATAGTCCCGCTCGATACGCCAGCGCATCTTGGCGACATGAACCATGCGTTCGAGCGTCGTGTCCGGGGGCATAGTCGAAAGCCAATATTTGAGTGGCTCCGCATCACCTTCGGGCCATTCGACTAGCAGCCATTCCTCATCGCGCAGTGTGGACCGCTAGTAATCGTGAGGCTGGCCCAATTTCCGTCCCGGTCTTAGTTGGAAAATTCCGGCTCTTCGGGGCGGGCCGGATCGGCCCGATCGGTGCACTGGCGGGCGAATTCCGCCGGTGTCATCCACTGCAGCGCAGAATGAGGGCGCGCCTCGTTATAGTACTCGCGCCAGACCTCGATTTTGCGTCTGGCGTCCTCGAGCGACAAGAACCAATGTGCGTTGAGGCATTCCTCCCGAAAGCGTCCGTTGAATGATTCATTCTTCGCGTTGTCGGTCGGCTTGCCAGGACGCGAGAAGTCAATCTCCACGCCGTTCTCGTACGCCCATTTGTCGAGCGTCTTCGAAATGAACTCGCTGCCATTGTCTGCCTTGATATAGCGGGGAAGCGGACGATGCTGCGCAAGCCGGGTCAGCGCGGCGACAACGTGCTCGCCACGCAATGAACCGTCGACTTCAATCGCTAGGCATTCTCTCGTGTAGTTGTCCACGATCGTGAGCGTGCGCAAGCGTCGACCATCAAACAGCGCGTCAGCGACAAAATCCATACTCCAGATTTCGTTGATTGCGCTCACTGACTGCTTTGGCTGCCGGCGCCGGGCCGACTTGTTCCGTCGAGGTCGTTTGTGGCGCAACGAAAGCCCCAGTTCCCGATACACGCGTTCGACGCGTTTATGGTTGTCTCGCCAGCCTTCCCGGCGAAGCATCACGTACACGCGGGGCGCACCATAATGCACCCGCACTTCCGTGATCTCCTTGATGCGCATCTCCAGCGCGCTTTGATCCCGCGCGACCGATTCGTAACGGTAGACCGTGCGGGACAACTGCAACAATGCGCAGGTTTGCCGCTGGCTCGCGCCGAAACGCTGCATCAAGTCCGTGACCAGATCACGGCGCCGGGAAGGCTTCAGAGCTTTTTTGACAGCACATCCTGCAGCATGGCCTTGTCCAGCGACAGATCGGCCACGAGCCGCTTGAGCTTCGCGTTCTCTTCCTCAAGCTGCTTCAGCCGGCGCAGTTCCGAGGGTGACAGCCCGCCGTACTTCGTCCGCCAGTTGTAAAACGTCGCGTCGCTGATCCCCATCTTGCGGCAGACCTCCGCGACAGGCGTACCCAGCTCGGCCTGCTTCAGCGCGTATGCGATCTGCTCTTCGGTGAACTTGCTCTTCTTCACGGCATGACCTCCTGGTCTCGATGACAACGTCATGCCGGAATTTTCCACTTTCAAATGGGACAGTTTTGTGGGCTAGGGTCACCGGCTCGGCCGTTCGTATCGAATCGCAGTGGCGTCAGCCTGACCTCTCGACTTCACGCGTATGCGCGGCGAGATCAACGGGGGTCGTAGTCGCTCGTTGGCAGATCCAGAGCCACGCCCCGCGTCAGTTCGTAGCGCCCGCTCTTAGGTACTACACAGTCGGAGTCGCACTACGATGCAGTGACATCTTCTTCTCGGTCGACGGGAAAATGATTCACGACGGCATGATCAGCGTCGGATCTGCTCACGTCACTGCACCGGGCCAAACCGCCGAAGCGGTGTTCCGCCGTCCCTGTGACGTCCTCCATCTCTTTTTTGAAGACTCGTTTCTTGATCATTGCGGCAGTGAGACGATAAGGTTGCTATCGCGCGCGGAGGCGCGTCCACAACCATGCATTCAGCACGATCCTGCGATCGCGAAACTCGCGTTCGCGTTGACCGATGCAACCCATATCGAATCATCCTACAGCGAGTTGTATACCGAGAGCCTGAGCTTGGCTATCGTTACCCGATTGCTCGCGCGGGCGACTGGAGGAACTGTCGATACAACCGTATCGCGTGGCCTCAGTCGACATAGACTCAATCTCATATTCGAATACATTGACGCTCACCTCGACCACCAACTCTCATTGGCGGAGATGTCGCGCGTGGTCGGGTTGACCAGCATGCACTTCGCGGCTCAGTTCCGTCTCGCCACGGGCTCCCGTCCTCACGAATACCTCCTGCGGCGGCGCATCGAATACGCTCAGGACATGTTGCGTCGATCCGACGCACCTTTACCCGATATTGCACTCTCGGCGGGATTTCGCAATCAATCGCATTTCACTGCGGTGTTCAAACGCTTTACGGGCGATACGCCAGGACGATGGCGAAACATGCATGCAGCCAGCGTAGCGATGACGCCGAATGCGACATGCGTCTGAGATACGCTCGAAAAAATTTTCCGGCGACAACGCCGACGCTCACCACTCCAGGAGATTGATATGACGACTGCAGCACGTACCTCCATTCCGTCCGTGTCCATCAAGACCATCGAAGCCGATGGCGTCAACGTGTTCTACCGCGAGGCCGGCCCCGCCGACGCCCCGGTCATCCTGCTGCTACACGGCTTCCCCTCGTCGTCGCACATGTTTCGTGAACTGATCCCGCGCCTGGCGTCGCAATACCGCGTCATCTCCCCCGACCTGCCCAGTTTCGGCTTTACGACCGTCCCCGAAGCACGCAACTACACCTACTCGTTCGATGCACTCGCCGGCACCGCCGAAGCCTTCGTCGATGCGCTCAAGCTCAACCGCTATGCGATCTACGTGTTCGACTATGGCGCGCCTGTCGGTTTCCGACTCGCCGTCAAGCATCCCGAGCGCGTAACCGCCCTCATCTCCCAGAACGGCAACGCCTACGAGGAAGGCCTCGGCGATGCATGGGATCCGATCCGCCGCTACTGGGCCGACCCTACTCCCGAGAACCGCCAGACCATCGCCGACGCGATCCTCAATCTCGAAGGCACCCGCTGGCAGTACGTACACGGTGTCGCCAATCCCGATGCCGTCGCGCCCGAAGCCTATATTCTCGACGCGGCCCTGCTCGAGCGCCCCGGCATCAAGGAAATCCAGCTCGACCTGTTCCTCGACTACGCGTCGAACCTGAAGCTCTATCCGCAGTTCCAGGCCTTCTTCCGCGACTTCAAGCCGCCGACGCTCGCCATCTGGGGCAAGCACGACCCGTTCTTCATTCCGCCCGGTGCCGAGGCCTACAAGCGCGACAACCCCAACGTGACCGTCACGATGCTCGACACTGGCCACTTCGCTCTCGAAACACACGTCGATCAGATCGCTAACGAAATCCACCAACTGATGGTGAAAGTAGCCAACTAAAAGACGCCTCACGTGACCGCAGACCTCTGCCGCTACCAGTGCAGATGGTCTGCGACACGCGCCCAACGGGCGGCACGCGAGCGTAACCCTTTAAATCGAAATTTTTGGGTTACGATTCGGCGGAAGGAGCAGCTCACCATGGATTTGACAGACACCTCGACCGAAAGCACTTCAAGCACCGACTTTCTCGGAGGTCACAGTGCGCTCGATGCGCTGAATACGTTGCAGCTTATCGATGGTTCATTGACGGACATGTGGGCGACAGACACGGACGTCGAGACATGGATGGCGCGTCATAGACTCGCTGCAGACGCGCAACAGCGCCGGTTTCCCGAACGTGCACTAGTCGATACCGCACGCGAATTGCGTGAGGCCACTCGCAAGTTGGTCCTGGCCCGCAAGTCCGGCAATAAGCTCGAGTTGCGGACGATAAATCGCATGCTAGCCAGTGCGCGGCGAACATCGCAGATTCTGATCACAGAGGACGGCGCTCCGAAGATCGTCGAACGATACGAGGACCGCACCCCCGACGAGTTTCTGGCACCGCTTACGGAAGCCGTCTCTCAGCTGATTTGCGATACCGACTTTTCTCTGGTCAAGAAATGCGAGAACCCCGACTGCATGCTGTGGTTCCTCGATCGTACAAAGTCACATCGACGTCGGTGGTGCAGCATGGCTTTGTGCGGGAACCGTCTGAAGGTCGCGGCTTTTAGACGGCGGCACAGCAGCTGATGTATAGGCTAAGCTGAGAGAAATTACACATACGAGCATCGCGTCGACAAAAAAACTGGTCGAGCGCACGGTCACGTGTGTACGACACTGATACCCGTTCGAGCCTTACCCGATGGAGAAATGGGTTTGCGGTCTGAATTTTTGGGTGCAATCCAACCACAAGGATTATTTCTTCGCCATTGTCGATGACCTGAGCACCAGCTGATCGCAGCCGCAAAGTGTGAATGACGAGATTGGCCCTGCGAAGAAGATCATCGCCAACCTCAGACAGGTTAAGAGAAGTGGCATGCAAGTGAAGGCAGAAACCGAGATCAGGCGGCTATTCCGACTCTGATCTATCGCACAATCAGGGGATAGACGTATATGTTCGAAGCGCGACAGTACTCCACCATCATCGCTACCACGTCGACCATCACGATACGAACGCTAACCAGGCGCGACTCGCTGTCACGAGAATGCGCTCAAAGCTTGAGAAGCGCCTTGATCGAGATCCATTCCTGCGAAATAGAAGGGTTTAATTTATCGAACGTCCTCGACGAAAGGGTGACACCCGCCGTGGACTTCGCCGCTTCATACGAGGTCAACGAATCGAGGGCCATCGCAGCGAACGTCGTGGCAGCCGGACGAGATTGAAACAATCGGTACACGTCGTCGTATGTCTTCTCGAATCGCATCCTCAACCACTCGAGTCGCAACCAGCGGGATACTAGTTGCTCGCTGAAGACCACCTGCGACGCGGCCAGAATCACGCCGAGATCAGACTGGCGGTTAATTACACAGACGAGCCAGAGCACTGCATATACGAGAAGCTTGATGCGCTCGAAGCGCACCATCGATAGAGCGATGGTCTTGCTGAAGAGACTATTTTCGAGCAACTGTGCCGCGAGCCTCCTATTCGGATCGCGTGCATCATTGTTGTAGTACCCGTCTGTCGCTTGGTGATTAAGAGACGGTTTCAAAAAGGCCCGGTGGGGCTGTTAACTTGCGCGGCGAGCTGTTAACCTCAGGCATCGGAACAACTGAGACCGAGGAGATGGCCAAGCCGATCATTGACGACGAACTGTGGACATTGATCGAGCCGTTATTGCCGCCACCCAAGCCGCGGCGCGAGAAAAACCCAGGCCGCCTGCCTGTTTCGAATCGCGCCGCGCTGACCGGCATCCTGTTCGTTCTCAAGACCGGACTGCGCTGGCGCGACCTGCCCGCCGAGATGGGCTGCGGCTCGGGCGTGACTTGCTGGCGACGGCTACGCGATTGGCAGGCTGCGGGCGTATGGGATCGCCTGCACGAATTGCTGCTTGCGAAGCTGCGAGCAGCAGACCAAATCGATTTCTCGCGAGCCGCAGTCGATTCCTCATCGATTCGCGCCGTTGGGGCGGGCCAAAAACTGGGCCAAACCCCACCGATCGCGCGCGACCAGGTTCTAAGCACCACATCGTCACCGACGCCAATGGCACGCCGCTCGCGGCGATCCTGACCGGCGCGAACGTTCACGATGTCACGCAGCTGCTGCCGCTGATCGATGCGATTCCGCCAATTCGTGGGTTGCGCGGCCACCCACTGCAGAGACCGCGCGTGGTCTACGCCGATCGCGGTTACGACTCTGAGCGGCATCGACGCGCGTTGCGCGATCGCGGTATCGAGCCGGTTATCGCCAAGCGCCGCACCGAACATGGCAGCGGCCTTGGAAAATATCGCTGGGTCGTTGAACGCACGCATGCCTGGCTGCATCACTTCCGTCGTCTCCGCATTCGTTTCGAGCGCCGTGCAGACATTCACGGCGCGTTCCTCAAACTCGGTTGCTGCCTGATCTGCTGGAATACCCTTCGGCGGGCCGACCAGTCTTTATGAAACCGTCTCTAAGACTGACGTAGAACGCGTGGCCGAAGAAGTCCTGACGGCGCTTATCCTCAGCTCGAGGCGCCAGATATAAACGGGAAACTTGACCGAGGACAAACAGGACGATGGCATCAATCAAAAAACAGACCTGAACCCAATCGTAGATTCTCGGGTACACGCTTTTGTCAAGCAGCAGCGACAGAATCGACAAGACCGCACCGACGTAAAACAGCCAGTCCGTCGCGGTATCGGCAAGCTCGACATCATCGAAATAGCGTTTTCGTATCGGGTCTGCGTTCGACATTTTTGTTTCAGAGAAAGCGTTCAATAAACCCGCAAGTCGTGTCGCGCTATGCCTGCCCGAAAGGTCCTCAAGCGGCCTCTCGTCCGACGCCATACCGTCGACGGGCGGCCGACGGTGGATGTTCACCACCGCCCGTCCATTTTCCCGTCGCCAGCCATTCCTCGAAATACCCCAGCCACTCGACGGCCCACGGAATGTACGTCTCCGACAACTTCATGCCTGTAGACCATTCCTGCGCCTTCGGCCACCACAGGCAGAGCTTTGTACCCCGCCCGTCGTGCGAGTAGGTATGCGGCAGCCGCTTGCCGTTTGCGAGAGCACTCAGGTCGGGCTCCAGTACCAAGAGATCCGGCACCTTGCGGCCGGCCTTCAGCCGAAGAAGGCATCGGTATCTGCGCGCATACGGTCCGGGGGAAACAACGAACACGAAGCGCAACTCCTTGCCGGAACACAAGGTAAATGAACTGTCCGCCAGCTGCAACGACGCGAGATCCAGTGCCCGCGCGGCAAGACTCGGTGGTGGCGGGACGCGTCGCATTCAATCACCGTAGAACGTGTGCGGCTTCGATCTGGCAATGACGGAAGACGGGGCCGCACCGCCGCCCAGGATTGCCACGCGCCCTGCTTTCCGGTCAGCTTCCCGCCGCGCGCGATCATCCCTCAGAATCTCTGCTCGCGCGCGCTCCCCGAAAACTGCGGCCACGACGCGAACGACAGCGTCCAGACCGGCATTTGTTTCGATCACGTCGACAAGCATGCGCAGATCCCGACAGATACGAGCATGCCACTGGTCAAATGCGCCTTGGCGCTCTCGCGTGTTCATGCTGCTTGCGAGGTTGTCGTAAGGCGACGACGGGTTTTGGAGGTACCAGACCTCCCCGCCGCCGAAATCGCGCTCCCGCGTAAAGTACTGCGGCATCGCCTCGACGATATCAAGCAAAAGATCCAGCGGCGTGGAATGGGGTTTCGGAGCCAGGTCGACATACGCTGCAGCCGCGAGCGTAGTGATGAATACGGACGAGGGTGCGAAGTCCTGGTGACCGGTAGTAGCCTTCCCGAACGCTACGTTCCGATGTAGTTTAAGCAGTTGTACCAGGCGGCTCAGCAATCGCTCGAAAACCTCGTCGGCCTTCGGAAGGGGCGAAATGGATTTGCGTACCGAGTCGGCCGCGAATATCAGATGCTTGACGGCGGTGAAGACCGGCGCAATCGCTGCTGCTTGTGCAAAGCTGCGGGTCAGCCCACGTGGATTCGTGGGTTCGTACGTCCGCAACTGGCGATCTGGGACACGGCCATGCGTGTCGCCGTACGCAGCCCAGGATAGCGGATCGTCGACAACCGGCGTGATATCCGCGAACATGCCGCCAGCATATTCAAGCGTAACGCACCGTTCCCAGCGCTTGACCTTCAGATTATGAGCGCTCGCATATCGTGACAGAACCGCGTGCAGGTGATTGATCAGCAACCCGGGACCACCGTCTCCACCGTATCTCGACATCGCACGCTGATCGAGCCGGGCGACCAGATCGATGTCGAAGCCTTCCCGCGATTCATCCGACGGCCTGAGCAACGTCCCGAGTGCCCTGGAGCCGTGGCCATGAATGTTCGTCGTCAGACCGGCGAACTCGTCACTTTCAGCTAGATACTCCGCGGTGCTGATGTACGAGGACTCGAGCGCCAGAAGTTGCGTTGACGTGGGTTCGTGCGAGCGCGCGATCGTATCGGCAAGGTGAAAAAATTGCGTCTCGGCACGGTACGAAAAGAAAGGCCGCCGTTGCGGCACCTGCGACGTTGCTCCGTGCCCCTCTTCCCGGCCACCGCCCAGGGAACTAATAGTCAGTGCTGGTGTACTCATTTCGCCGTCTCCCGCTCTCGAATTAGCGCTTATGTTTCGCGGGATCGACCAGGGTGTAGGTCTGGTGACGCCCGGGCGTATGCGGCAGCGGACGGCCTTTCACTCCCGTCACTTCGGTGCGAGTCGCGTTATTGCGGTACAGCCCCGAGGACAGTGCCGGCGTCCCCGGTTTCAGTGCTTTCGGCATGATGCTCTCCTTCCGCTCAAGAGCCTCGCGCCGAATCCGACCGTCGGATTCGCACGCGAAAAGGCGTTCGGTCTTCTTGCCTTTTCGGTTCGGAAGTCCGACAATGAAAATACTGGACTTCAGAATGACTGAAGTCAAGCATTTTTTTTATCGAATTTCCGAACATCATGCCAACTCTAGGCGAAAAGATCCGCACGTTGCGGAAACGGCAAGGGCTCACGCTTGATCAGCTGGCCCTTCAGGTCAGCGCGTCCAAGTCATCGATCTGGGAGCTGGAGAACAAGGAAAAGGCACGCCCGTCGGCTGACAGGATTGACGCGATCGCGCAAGCGCTCGGCGTCACCTCCGCGTTTCTGCTGGACGACACGCAAGCCGAGCCTTCCAGGAAGGTCGCCGACGAGGCGTTCTTCCGAAAGTATGAACAGCTAGACGAGCCCGTTAAACGGCAGCTCCAGGACATCCTCGAAGTTCTCGACCGGAAACGTGACTAATCAGCCTCTGTCGCCGCAGCGCGAAGCAATGAAGCTGGTGCAGCTTTGGCGGGCTGTACATGGCGAGGCATTTCCGATCCGGACTGGCGAACTGGCCATTGAATGGTCGCGGCAGGTATCGCCGGCTCGACCCATCGGCGAAGTTCTAGCCCGGGATCTCGATGGCTTTGAGGGCGGACTGTTCTGGTTGCCCAAGAGGGAAGAATGGGTGATTCTGCATGCCCCCAACGAAGACGCTCCCGGGCGGGCGAACTTCACCATCGGCCACGAGTTTGGTCACTACGTACTGCATCGCACTCGTGAGGAGGCGTTCCGCTGCTCGCAGAGCGCGACGCTCGGAGTGGCGGCAAAGGCTATTGAACGCGAAGCCGATTTGTTCGCCTCGTATCTGCTCATGCCGATTGATGATTTCCGGGACCAAGTGAAGGGCAAACACATTACCCTTAACGTTCTCGGCGAATGCGCCGCCCGATATGGGGTTTCTTTGACGGCGGCGATTCTGAAATGGATCGACTTCACCGAGCACTCCGCGATCATCGTTTTCGCGCGCGAAGGCATGCTTCACTGGTGGAAGGGCAGCACGAGTGCGAAGAAGTTCGGCTTCAACCATCTTCACGAAGGCATGGAACTACCGGTGCAATCGCTGGCGATGCAACCTCGCTCAGGGACCTTCGACGTCGACTCCCGCGACGGAATCGAGCATGAACGCGGAATCTGGTTTCCCGACACAAAAACTCGCGAGATGGTCGTGATTTCTGATCGTTACGACATGAGCATTTCCCTGCTGATGCTCGAAGGCGCGACGTGGGACGCCAGTGACGATGAGCTGCTGGCCCCACTCACCGGAACTCCCAGCTTCTGAGCAGCCCCATTCGTTGCCGTCAGCAATGCTGTGACTACCATCCCTCGTAATCATCGCGCTCTTCTGACCGTGCGCCCTGACCACCGCTCCGCCTCTTGAGCCCTTGATTATCGCTGAGCCGCCCAAATCTTCATACCTAAGGCAGACAACGCAAGTCACGCCGAATACGTCACGCTGCAGAAGAAGAACTCAAAGAGGTGTATATGGATTCAGCGCAGGACAAGATCACCGGCGAAATCGTCGAAGCCGAACAACTCTGGCTCATCCCCGAGGTCGACAAGGACCGGTACGTCTGCCGCGGATGTGGAATCAAGCTCACGCCCGCCGCTTATCGACCGGAGAATGTGGTCCGGCCATACTTCACTGCGCGAGACGGCGATCACAAGCTGGGGTGCGATGTCAATGGGGAGAAAAAGCTCGTCACCAAGGGCAAGAAGAATCGCGTAAGCACGCCGAAGGAAGGGTTTCCTGCGCCATATCCGTCGAAGCTCGTCCTGCGCGATCTCCGGGCAATCACGGGCGAACCGGGCGGCGGCGACAATGACGGAACGGGAGGCAGCGGCACCAGACGGAGGGGCGACGGCGAGCGCGGCACATCTACGTCGAACCGTCGCCGCGTCGCGAACACGATTCGCCGGATCTGTCGGACCTTCATCAATTTCCCGTACGATCGGGATCTCGAACTGGAAGTGCCTGGCATCGACGCGACGAAATATCTGTCCGTATTCAAGAAACTGAAATGGGACGAACTGGCTCGCTACCCGGACACCCGGATTTTCTATGCCGCGATTCGGTGGAGCAAGCCCTTAGAGACTGACGAATTTCTCGAAGTCACCGTTGACGCCGGCGAGCGCGATCAGGAAAAGCGGCTTGCGCGTGGTCACCGTGTTCGCGTCGAATGGGCTGACTGGAGCAAGGCGAAGCGCACATACGTGCGCAACGAAATCGAAGCCGCCCGCAAAGAGGCGATTGCAGCAAAAGACAAAGAGACGGTTTCAAAAAGGCCCGGTGGGGCTGTTAACTTGCGCGGCGAGCTGTTAACCTCAGGCATCGGAACAACTGAGACCGAGGAGATGGCCAAGCCGATCATTGACGACGAACTGTGGACATTGATCGAGCCGTTATTGCCGCCACCCAAGCCGCGGCGCGAGAAAAACCCAGGCCGCCTGCCTGTTTCGAATCGCGCCGCGCTGACCGGCATCCTGTTCGTTCTCAAGACCGGACTGCGCTGGCGCGACCTGCCCGCCGAGATGGGCTGCGGCTCGGGCGTGACTTGCTGGCGACGGCTACGCGATTGGCAGGCTGCGGGCGTATGGGATCGCCTGCACGAATTGCTGCTTGCGAAGCTGCGAGCAGCAGACCAAATCGATTTCTCGCGAGCCGCAGTCGATTCCTCATCGATTCGCGCCGTTGGGGCGGGCCAAAAACTGGGCCAAACCCCACCGATCGCGCGCGACCAGGTTCTAAGCACCACATCGTCACCGACGCCAATGGCACGCCGCTCGCGGCGATCCTGACCGGCGCGAACGTTCACGATGTCACGCAGCTGCTGCCGCTGATCGATGCGATTCCGCCAATTCGTGGGTTGCGCGGCCACCCACTGCAGAGACCGCGCGTGGTCTACGCCGATCGCGGTTACGACTCTGAGCGGCATCGACGCGCGTTGCGCGATCGCGGTATCGAGCCGGTTATCGCCAAGCGCCGCACCGAACATGGCAGCGGCCTTGGAAAATATCGCTGGGTCGTTGAACGCACGCATGCCTGGCTGCATCACTTCCGTCGTCTCCGCATTCGTTTCGAGCGCCGTGCAGACATTCACGGCGCGTTCCTCAAACTCGGTTGCTGCCTGATCTGCTGGAATACCCTTCGGCGGGCCGACCAGTCTTTATGAAACCGTCTCAAAGGCAACAAAGAAAAGGGTTACCTGTTCTTTGTAGGGGAGCAAGACAACGACGACGCGACGCTGTTCCGTGTCACCGATCACCGGCTGATCTGTTGCCTGGTCGACGAAATCACATACCCGACGTTGAGCAAACAGACCGGCTCACGCCCATCAAGAGTCGTGGCGTGAACCGCCAGCGCATCGGCGCGAGATACATGCAGAGCGCCGCCACGAGCGACTTCGCAACGGTACAAATTTGCTCCGTCACCGTACCGGCACGAAGCATCCCGGCGTACACGTTGCCCCCAGGGAGGTAGCGGGGGCGAATAGCGCCGCCGCCAACGCGATCGCCCACGTCATGCGCGGCATCGCGCCGGCGCTGCCGTCGCTCGTGTCCAGCGATTCGTCTGCGACAACCGCACACCGAAGCCTCCCGTTGCCTGACCTTGCGCCTTCAGTGCATGCCCAACAGTTCGTAGATTGCGCTTGCTGCGCCACCCCGAAGAGGCAGCCAACATCAGCGACGAAAGCACCATGGACCCAAGCCCGGATGAAGTGACCGCCAGGAGGCTGTTAATCACCTCCTGGCGGCCTTCGCAAGACATCATCTACTACACCCACTCGATTCATTGAGCCTGTTGTAGCCCGATTTATTCATTCTGGTCCTTATCCAGCTTACCCGTGTTCGCATCAGTCACGCCGTGCGACGAAGGTTCAATCAACTCGGTACTGGTCCCGCTCGCTTCCGAATCAACACGAGGACGACCTGAAGACGACTTCTTCGGCACTTGGCCCATGTCGAACGTTCGGATACGATCGGCACTCTTGAGCATCAGGTACTGCTCCGACTTGGCGAGATACACGAGGTTCTTACGCAGCGCTTCTCGCTTCTTCGTGTCCTTCCAGTCGATCTGCCCCACACCAACACCGTGGCCGCGCTTCTCGTAACTCTTCTTCAACTGAGCCCTGTTGCTGTTCCAGTAATCGCCCTTTCCTTCAGTGACTACGTTCGCCCAATACTCACCGATCAGCATGGCGATGTACTCGTCGTGGTTGTGCTCTGCCGAGTAGAACAAGATCACATGCAAATGCAACCCCGTGCCCTCGCCTTGTTCGATAGCCCATACGTAGTTCGCAATACCTGACATCAACGTGTTAAACCGACGAGCGGCGAAGAAGCGGTCACGATGCTGCTGGATCACTTCTGGCGTAATCCAACGGCGAAACTGAGGCTTGTAGCGCAGCGTCAACGCCAGGACCAACCAACGCGATCTACCGGTCTCTGCCGAGAACATCTCCTCTTCCAATGTCAATACGTTTGCCCTGTTCTTCTCAGCGTTTGCTTCTCTCAGTCGTTCACGCTCCCTGAATGCACGCGACTGACAACGCTCACGAATCTTCTCGATGAGCAGGTCGAACAGGTCCATGTATCGCATGCCATCAGCTCGTACGACGTCTCCCGGCTTATCGAAAGCAAAAGGATGCCGATCGCCGATCAAGCCCAGTTCCTTACAAACGTCGTAGAACACCTCTACGCGTGCCGTGTAGTGGTAGACCTCAGCGTAGCGCTCCAACCACTCGTTCACCAAACGATAGTAGCGTTTGCCAAAGTAGAGTTCACGGATGCGCTTGATACCGCTGTATCGAGCAGTCTCCTCAATGAACGAGCCTTTACGTCCCTTCTCGATTTCTTGAACGAACTTCTCAATGGCAAAGAGATAGCGGGAAGCGTAGCCTTTGTGAATGACCACTTGCCTACGTCCATCTATATCGATTTCTTCGAGGTTCATACGCTCATCGAGGCGAGCGATTACCTCCAGTGCTTCCTGGTCTTCATTAACGTTATTCATGGTCGAGTGATGATATGTCGTCACCCCGAGGGTGACATGGTTGATGTTCCGCCTCTTGTTCAGACTTAGCTGAGTAGCCTGCTAGCGAATCTCAGCTATACGAAGAGCAAGAGACGTTCTTTTTTAGTGTTGATCAGTCGATTACTTCTCGTTATTCCATCCGTTTCGTGCAGACGAGAGAGTGTCTTGTTACTCACGTCGCTTAGTCTATGGACAGCTCATGCTTGTGAGATGGATGCACCTTGTCTTTCGCATTGGAGCCGACGTAGATCTTTGACATGAATATCGCCATCTAATCATGATGAATCATTCAATTATTTTGATATTCCATAGGAAGCAAAAACCAAGCATCATCCAATCACACGAGAAACACGGCAATTTGATCACCCAAACCCGAGAGAACCACGGTTATTCACGATACTCCTCATATACATACTTACGCACGCAATAAAAAAGCATATGGAACATGGATATAGCGTGGTGCAGACGCCAATAGTCGAGAACAAAACCGCTCGCCAGGACTGCGCGCACGGCGATCTGATTAGGATTGCTTTTCCGTGCTGAGCGTGCTAGTAAGGCATCGATGCTCGGTGTGTTTCGCTGTCGTCCAAATTGGTAACGGTGGAAATTGACCGCGACTTCTGCGACTGTCGCGGAAGTCGCAACGGATTTGACGACCCAGCAAAAAAACGCCACCCGAAGGTGGCGTGTAATCAATAATAGTTCAACGAACCGAAGCGATATGCAATAAAGCCGATCATGACCTTATTAGTACCCTGATCCTTGAACACACTGATCGATCCTTGAGCCGTCAGAGCTTCAATCACTGGCTCTAGCGCGGCCTTAGACCGAAGATGGTTCGGACCATTTCGCAGCACGTGATTCTTGGCTACGCATTGCAATCCCGCTTTCCAGTAGTTGAGGAACAGGAACCGCTCTAACTCAGTCATGCTCTGCTGCATCGAGAATGCACTGAACTGCGGTGAGAACAATCGCTTGTACTCGTGCAAGTGCCAGTTCACGATCGCGACCGCATAGTTCAGCGTCGCTTTCGTAATCTTTCCCTGCTGCTTCGTGAAGTAATGAAGGATCGCAGCGACACGAGCAAGCATCTCATTCGCCTTGGATGCAAAGTCATGGACGTCGCTCAGGTACTTCCAAGGTTGGATTTGCTCCTCTAGGTTATTGAACAATCTCACCCATTCCGCTGCTGCCTCGGGGCTGAACTCAAGTATCTCGCGCTTCACTACACCTGACTTCCTTTGTGTAGCATAGCTATCCAGCAACTCCTTCAAACGAGTATGGAACGCGGGAAGCTCGCGCCATTCTTCATCGATGTAGTTGATGAATCGAAAACCTTGAGTAGATTGCGGTGCACCTACCAGGTATCGCGCCCAAAAGCCTGAACCGCGTGCAACGGCACCACGATCTTGCTGATATACATCGAGTACGGCATCTTGCACCATGAGGTTAACCGTGATGCGAGGCTGCCTGGCGATGATGCTACCGGTGCTAAGCCGATCGAACACCAGCAGCTTTGCACCATCCCAACCTTTGTTACGCAATCCTGGTCGGCTCATCAGGCCACCCTTGAGCACAACTTCACCTTCGTCTGTCGTGATGGCAATAGATCTGCCTTCACCCTCCAGACTCTTCATCAATGCTGGTTCAGTTGCAACCTGATGAATGAATCGGTGCGCTTGAGGTGGTGCCGGCTCGCTCTTGATATGCTCATCCAGCCGCTGACGTAGGACTTCGGTATCCTCCCCTTGCCGGATTGCCTTGGCGATCATGCTCCTGATTGTTGATTCGACGGTCTTCCAGTAGCGATGATCCGCCTTGTACTGGATCAGGTCTTGCTGATGTTGACCAATGCTTGCCTCGTCGTGCGCATAGATCGGCTCCCCAACGATCTTGTCAGTGGCAGTTTTCCGCTCCCCAGACTCAGCTTTGATCAGTATGTTTAGCGACACCGGAACGACTGCACCGAATGGAAGCTTGACATCGACTAGCCCTTGGCATGCAATCGACATTGTCGCAAGAAAAGATGTGGCGATGAGTGCATCCGGCGCCTTGATCTTTTCCATCACTTCGTATATCGCCTTCGCAATCTCTGACGGAAACACATAGATCGGATATGCAGGCGGATTATAAATTGCAATGGCATTCATCGTGAAATCTCAAAATAGTGGGGCGCCGAAGCGCCCCTAAATTAGTCAACCGTGTTCTGCGTGTGCTCTCACAAGCTCGTCCCATTTCTTCCTGAACGTGACCGGTGAGTATTTCGCTCCTAGCTTTTCGTAATGCTGGCGTATCTTGGACAAGCTCACGCCCGCATTGAATCGCTCCAGGGCTTTCAAGAAATGCTCTTTTAGAATCGCTTCTTTTTTAGTCTTATTTCCTGAGCTGAGTTCGTCCCAGCCACCATCAACCTCGATGGATTGGCTTTCCGAGCCCTCCTTCCCTGAAGCCGCATTCACTTGCCGAGTGAGCTGCTCTCGTTCAGTGAATGCATCTGCTATTGATTTCCTATCGTCGCTCATCTCTTATTCCCGATCTGGATTGGATTTCTTCTTGAGATAATTGGCCGTCGCTTCACCCAAGATGCGGGTTGCGCTACCAATCTTGAACGGCTTCGGAAGATCGCTTCCTTCGCGTTTCCACTCTTCGTAGATCCACGACTTGGATTTGGCGATGATTGAGCAAAATTGCTTGACACTCAGAACCGGTGGAATTTCATCCAACGTCATAAAACACCTTTCGTTTACATGGACGACAGCAGATCGCGCTAGAGCGCGTCAGTAGTGCTGCGTCGATTATTAAAGAGCGACGGTGTGGCCCAGCTACCATCCGTGAACCCCACCTGACCTGCCTGCATCGACCTGTGCTGTTCTGCACTGCACTGAATCGATGAGGCGATGGTAGAGACGCAGCTTCTCCAGGTCTGCACAGCCACTAAAATAAAAATTTGGGCACAAAAAAGCCCCTCATCGAGGGGCTTGGGGAAGATACGGAATGAGGCGTCAAGCCTTGCTCTGCCTAGGCTTGACGCAGTGCGGGAACCTTTCCGGCTCGTCGTCAAGCCATTGCTTGATGGTACGAGGGAGATTCTCCAGCTTCAAATGACACGATTCGACGTCATGAGAATGATTATCATTTAAATACGAGGCAACGGTGTCAATTGCAATCTGGGTCGACCCCCACCCTTCTTCCGGCGCCAGCGATTTCAGCAATTCAGCGACCTTTTCCTTCACCGGCTCTCGAAGAAGCCCCGTCGCGGTACCGCCAGTCCCTGCACGCTCCGTGAAGCGGCGGGTCGGGTCGACAATCAGCATCTCGTCACGTGACCAATAGACGCCCCGCTCCACACTCCGCGACGCCTGGTCCAAGTCACCCCTCGTCAATGCATCCGTCCCCTCGAGGACATAGGCCATCGCCATGACGGGCGCAAAAAAATGTGCGCCATATCCATAGCTAGCGATTGCTCTCACTGGAATTTCACTGCGAAATTCCAAATCTTCGGTCGAGCGTCCTGATTTCATCGCCTCTTTAAGTGCACCCAACCATTCCCGCCACTTCTCATCGAGTGAATGTGCTGAAATGTATTTATTGATGGATGCCTCAATAGCTCCCAGCTTTTCCTTCAACTCGGCAGGCGATTCAAGAGGACCGATACGCTTGCTCGGCGGTGGCTCTAGGTTCCAGCCTCCGTTTTCAGCTCGTGTACCTTCCATCGTCATCACGACGGGCTCTTCCCCCTTCTCTCGATACATCGTCACTGTCAACCTGAATCGGACAGCATCTGTATTTTTGAGAAGATCCCAAAGCACCTTGAGCTTCTTCTCGGCCTCCAACAAAAAAGCCGGCTTCTTGATTTTCACGTCAATCCCATGTCGTTAGTTCGATGCCCCTCGGTGCCCTCCCAGCTACAGTCGCATAGCAGCTAGTCAGTTGGTGTGCGCGCCAATATCTGCCTTGAGTTTTTCGAGGTAGTCGGCCCACTTCTGCATCATCGCTCGCCGTTCCTTGATGAATTTCGTCCGGTTGTACGCTTTGCCGAGATTGTCGGGAACCGCGTGGGCGAGCTGATGCTCGATTACCTCCGGCTTTTGCTCCAGTTCTTCATGAAGAATCGTGCGCGCCATCGCTCGGAAGCCGTGCCCCGTGATTTCGGTACGTGTGTCATAACCCAGTCGACGAAGGGCCGCATTGACAGCTGCATCGCTCATTGGACGCAGGGCTGAGCGAGCCCCTGGAAACACGTATCGTCCACTACCCGTCAGCGCATGAAGTTCTCGCAAAATCTGAATAGCCTGTTGGGCAAGCGGCACTAGATGCTCCGTCTTGGTCTTTGTCACGAGATAACGCCACTCGCCCTTATCCAAGTCAAATTGCGCCCATTCAGCCTTGCGGAGTTCGCCCGGTCGAGTGAAGAGCATGGGCGCCAGCTTAAGTGCACATAAGACCGGAAACGTGCCAGAGAAGCCATCAAACGCTCGCAACATGGCACCGACCTTCTCGGGATCGGTAATCGAAGCAAAGTGAGTGGTTTGAGCCGGCGGGATTGCGTCTGTCAGGTCGCGCGCCGCGTCGACCTTGCAGTACCCTTCCTTAATTCCATAGCGGAACACTCGGCTGATCTCGCTACGCACCTTGTGAGCGGTAAACCGGGCACCTCGGCTGTCGATGCGCTTGAGAACAGTCAGAACTTCAGGCGCATCGATTTCTGCTATCGGACGCTTGCCCAACCAAGGGAATACATCCTTGACGAATCGCGCCTTGGTTTTTCCCCACGAACCCGATGTGACGTAGGGCTTGCGCTCCTCCATCCAGCCCAGCGCAACTGCTTCGAACGAATTGGTTGCGGCAAGAAGCGCAGCTCGCTTTTCGGCCTTCTTCGCCTCACCGGGATCGACCCCTCCGGCAAGTGTCTTTCTCGCCTCATCTCGCTTCTCTCGCGCGGCGGCAAGCGGAACATCGGGGTAGACACCCAGGGCCAGACGCTTCTCCTTACCAGCAAAGCGATATTTGAATCGCCAGTATTTGCCCCCTGATGGAGACACTTCGAGATACATGCCGCCGCCATCGGCGAGGCGGTACGGCTTTTCGCGGGGAGAGGCCTTTCGGATAGTGACGTCAGTCAGCGGCATAGTGCACCTTACAGCCCCAAGGGGGCACTTTTTGTCAGGGGCATCAACCATCGACAAAGATTCCCCCGGAAGTGCCCCCGCATGCCCCCGGATTCACACGGGCTAGACTGGACAAATCAGGAATAAAAAAACCCGTGAAGCCTTATCCTATCACGGGTTTCTGGATTTCCAAGGATGGCCTTGGAAGGGTATTTGGTGCCGGGGACCGGACTCGAACCGGCAAGCCAGTTAAGGCGGCGGATTTTCGTCACACTGCTTCTTTCAAAGCCGGCGTCGCGTGCGCGAACCGTTCGTGCGCTGGACTATGCCTTCACCGTCGCGCGCGGGCGTGACCGCTGCCCGTGCGCCTTAGGCGCCCCCCGTCTAGTCTCTACACCTTCCTCGCGGATGCCGCGAGGCTTGGCTCGGCGTTGCCTCGATGCGCACATCAGGGGTTTCGCCGAATTTGAAGGGTTCTGCACCGACCGTTTCCGACCGGGCACTCAATCGTTTAAGTCCGCTATGTTTACCAATTTCATCACCCCGGCAAGAGGGCGGACGCGATTCTACCATTGCTTGCGCATGCGTTCCCTCATTCCGCCGCGCCGCATCGCGACACCGCTCATCGTCGCATTGCGTCTACCCGCGCATTCGACACCGATACGACACGGCCGACGATTTCGTCCCGCGCCGCAACATCCCCCGATACAATCGACCGCGCGTCGTCCGACGGCCCCAACCGTCTGACGTTTGTGTCGTGCTTGTCGCGAAACAAGCGTCGCGTGCGTCATCGCGAAGTCACAAACGTTTTCGATAATTCCCCGGCCGAAAACGTTTACATCGCGTTATTTCATGACCTCGACCATCAAGGACGTCGCTGCCCTCGCGGGCTTCTCGATCGCCACCGTCTCGCGTGCGATCAACGCGCCGCATACCGTCAGCCCCGCCACGCTGCAGACGATCCGCACCGCGATCGATACGCTGCAGTTCCGCCCGAGCCCGCTCGGCCGGCAACTGCGCGGCGAGCGCACGCGGCTCGTCGGCGCCGTCGTGCCGACGCTGTCGAACCCGGTGTTCGCCGACTGCCTGCAAGGCATCGACGCGCTCGCGACCGCGGCCGGTTTCAAGCTGATCCTGATGACGACCGAATACGACGCGGCGCGCGAGCGTCATGCGATCGAGACGCTGCGCGAGCAGCGCGTCGAAGGGCTGATCCTCACCGTCGCCGATGCGGACACACACCCGCTGCTCGACATGCTCGACCGCGACGGCTCGCACTACGTGCTGATGCACAACGACACGCAGCGCCGTCCGTCGGTGTCGGTCGACAACCGCCGCGCCGCGTACGACGGCGTGCAGCTGCTGACCGCGCGCGGCCATCGCCGCGTGCTGATGCTGGCCGGTTCGCTCGCCGCGTCGGATCGCGCC
The DNA here is from genome assembly GCF_900446215.1 of Burkholderia cenocepacia. GTDB lineage: Bacteria > Pseudomonadota > Gammaproteobacteria > Burkholderiales > Burkholderiaceae > Burkholderia > Burkholderia cenocepacia. The sequence goes on from NZ_UAQZ01000014.1 coordinate 628,631, forward strand.
CGCCAGCGCCATCTCGGTTATGCGCAGGCACTCGAGGAAAGCGGCGTGGCCACGTTGCCGCCCGTCGAAGTCGACTTCAACGCGCCCGAGTTGCCCGATGCGGTGCTTGCGCATCTCACCGCGCACGCCACGCGGCCGACCGCCCTGTTCTGCAGCAACGACCTGCTCGCGATGGTCGTGATGCGCGGCCTGCGCCGCGCGGGCTTCTCGATCCCCGACGACCTGTCGGTGCTCGGCTTCGACGGCATCGCGATCGGCGAGTTGCTCGCGCCGCCGCTCGCGAGCGTCGCGACGCCGAACCGCGACATCGGCCGCCACGCATGGCAGCGTCTCGTCGAATCCATCGGCGGCGCGGCGATCGAGCGCACGTCGATGATCCTGCCGCACGCGGTGCGCGACGGTGCGACGATCGCACCGCCGGCCACCGAGCTGCAACTGCGCAAGGCGTGATCGCAGAACGCACGCGTCACGCCCGCCGATCACCCCGCTACCCCAGCGCTACCCCACTCGTCCGGAGACCCACCGTGTCCTTTCGCCTGACCTCGCTGCTGCGCGCGCTCGCCGCGCCGCTCGCCGTTGCCGCGCTCGTCGCCGGCGCCCCCGCGGCCCACGCCGACGAAACGGCGATCTGCTACAACTGCCCGCCCGAATGGGCCGACTGGGCCGCGCAGATCGCGGCGATCAAGCAGAAGACCGGCATCCGCGTGCCGTTCGACAACAAGAACTCCGGCCAGTCGATCGCGCAGCTGATCGCCGAGCAGAAAAGCCCGGTGGCCGACGTCGTCTACCTCGGCGTGTCGTCGGCGTTCCAGGCGAAGGACAAGGGCGTGATCGCGCCGTACAAGCCCGCGCACTGGAACGACATTCCCGCGAACCTGAAGGACCCGCAAGGCTACTGGTTCGCGATCCACTCGGGCACGCTCGGCTTCTTCGTGAACAAGGACGCACTGGACGGCAAGCCGGTGCCGCGCTCGTGGGCCGATCTGCTGAAGCCCGAATACAAGGGCATGGTCGGCTATCTCGATCCGTCGAGCGCGTTCGTCGGCTACGCGGGCGCGGTCGCCGTCAACCAGGCGCTCGGCGGCAGTCTCGACAACTTCAAGCCGGCGCTCGACTGGTTCCGCAAGCTGAAGGCGAACGCGCCGATCGTGCCGAAGCAGACGGCCTATGCGCGCGTGCTGTCCGGCGAGATTCCGATCCTGCTCGACTACGACTTCGACGCGTATCGCGCGAAATACAAGGACAACGCGAACGTCGAGTTCGTGATTCCGAAGGAAGGCACGATCGCGGTGCCGTACGTGATGAGCCTCGTGAAGGGTGCGCCGCACGATGCGAACGGCAAGAAGGTGCTCGATTTCGTGCTGTCCGACGAAGGCCAGAAGCTGTGGGCCAACGCGTACCTGCGTCCGGTGCGCGCACAGACGCTCGGCGCCGACGTCGCCGCGAAGTTCCTGCCGGCGAGCGAATACGCGCGGGCGAAGTCGGTCGACTTCGGCAAGATGGCGGCCGGGCAGCAGGCGTTCGGCCAGCAATACCTGCAGGTGATGCAGTAAGCGGCCGGCCCCACGTCATGCTCGACCTGACTTTTCCGCTGCGCTGGCGCGTCGCGCTCGTCGCGCCGGCGCTGGCGGTATTCGTCGCGTTCTGGCTGTTGCCGATGGCGTCGCTCGTGCAAGTGTCCGCCGACGGCGCGTTCTTCTCGCACTATGCGGCGCTGCTCGGCAATGCCCGCTACATGAAGAGCCTCGGCGAGACGGTCGCGCTGTCCGCGGGCGTCACGCTCGCGACGCTCGCGCTGTCGACGATCTCGGGCCTGCTGCTCGCGCGCCGCGAATTCGCCGGCAAGCGCGTGCTGCTCGCGCTGCTCACGTTTCCGCTCGCGTTCCCGGGTGTCGTCGTCGGCTTCATGGTGATCATGCTCGCCGGGCGCCAGGGGCTGATCGGCATGCTGTCGGCGAAGCTCACCGGCGACAAGTGGGTCTTCGCGTATTCGGTGGCGGGCCTGTTCATCGGCTACCTGTACTTCTCGATCCCGCGCGTGATCGTCACCGTGATCGCGGCCGCGTCGAAGCTCGACGCGTCGCTCGAGGAAGCCGCGCGTTCGCTCGGCGCGTCGCCGTGGCGCATCTTCGTCGACATCGTGCTGCCGGCGCTCGCGCCGGGCCTGATCGCGGCCGGCGCGATCTGCTTCGCGACCGCGATGGGCGCGTTCGGCACGGCGTTTACGCTCGCCACCGACCTGAACGTGTTGCCGATGACGATCTATACCGAATTCACGCTGAACGCGAACATCGCGACGGCGGCCGGGCTGTCGATCGTGCTCGGCATCGTCACCTGGGCCGTGCTCGCGCTCGCGCGGCGCTTCACCGGCCATACCGCCGCCGCCGCGGCCTGAGGATTTCCGCATGCCATCGCTTTCCGGCTCGTCCGCGCCCGCCCCGGCCCCTGTTCCGGCTTCCTTGCCCGCGAAGCCTGCCGCCCGCCACGCACCGCGCGTCGCGGGAGCACGCGCGATCGCCGCGCTGCAATGGGGCGTCACGCTGCTGCTGTGCGCGTTCCTGATCGTGCCCGTCGTGATGTCGGTGCTCGCGGGGCTGACCGTCAACTATTTCCGCGGCCTGTCGAGCGGCCTCACGCTGCGCTGGCTCGAGCAGGTGTGGCAGCAGTATCACGGCTCGGTCGCGCTGTCGCTCTACGTCGCGTTCGCGACGCTCGCGATCGTGCTCGCGGTCGGCGTGCCGGCCGGCTATGCGCTCGCGCGCAGCAAGCACCGCATCGCGCGTGCGATCGAGGAAGCGCTGGTGCTGCCGGTCGCGCTGCCGGGGCTTGCTTCGGCGCTCGCGCTGCTGGTCGTGTACGGCGGCTTCACCGCGTTCCGGATGAGCCTGTGGTTCATCGTCGTCGGCCACGTCGTGTTCACGCTGCCGTTCATGGTGCGCGCGGTCGCGGCCGTCGCGGCCGGCGCCGACCTGCGCACGCTCGAGGAAGGCGCGGCGAGCCTCGGCGCGTCGTTCGTCACGCGCTTCGTCACGATCGTGCTGCCGAACCTGCGGCCCGGCATCGTCGCGGGCGCGCTCGCGGTGCTCACGCTGTCGATCGGCGAATTCAACCTCACGTGGATGCTGCACACGCCCGACACCAAGACGCTGCCGGTCGGGCTCGCCGATACGTATGCGTCGCTGCGGCTCGAAGTCGGCAGCGCGTACACGATCCTGTTCCTGCTGATGACGCTGCCGCTGCTCGTCGCGATGCAGTGGCTCGGCGTCGATCCGTCCGGTACGCGCGCGCCGAAGCAGCGCCCGCGCTGATTTTTTCGCAAACATGAAACTCGATTCCACTCCCATCACCCTGACCGGCTGCGCGAAGACCTTCCGCGGCACACGCGTGCTCGAACCGCTCGACCTGTCGATCGGCGCCGGCGAAACGCTCGTGCTGCTCGGGCCGTCGGGCTGCGGCAAGACGACCACGCTGCGCCTGATCGCGGGCCTCGACACACCCGATGCCGGCGGCACCATCGCGTTCGGCGACGACGACGTCACCCTGCTTCCGATCGAGCGCCGGCAGGTCGGCATGGTGTTCCAGAACTACGCGCTGTTTCCGAACCTGACGGTGCGCGGCAACGTCGGCTACGGGCTGAAGATCCGCAAGACCGAGCCGCGTGCGTTGCGCGAACGCGTCGACGAGCTGCTCGCGATGATGCGGCTCGACGCGCACGCGGACAAACCGGTCGATCAACTGTCGGGCGGCCAGCGTCAGCGCGTCGCGCTGGCGCGCGCGCTCGCGGTGCGGCCGCGCGTGCTGCTGCTCGACGAACCGCTGACCGCGCTCGACGCGAAGCTGCGCGACGTGCTGCGCCGCGACATGAACACGCTGCTGCGCACGCTCGGCGTGACGACCGTCTACGTGACGCACGACCAGGCCGAAGCGATGGAACTCGGCGACCGGATCGTCGTGATGGGTGCGGGCCGCATCGAGCAGATCGGCACGCCGCGCGAGATCTACTACCGCCCCGCGAACCGCACGGTCGCACAGTTCATCGGCACGCTGAACCGGCTGGCGGGCCAGTGGCGCGACGGCGCGCTCGAAACGACCGGCGGCGTGATCGTCACGCCGCATGCGGCCGACGAATGGTTCTTCCGCCCCGAGGACGCGCAGCTCGCCGATCCCGCGCATGCGCCGCTGCGCGGCGCGGTCGGCGCGTGCGCGTTCCTCGGCGAGCGCACGCGCCTCACGATCGAGCATGCGGCACCCGACGCGCTCGTGATCGACGTGCCGGGCCGCATCGCGCTCGCACGCGGCACGGCGGTCGGCCTCGCGATCGCGCCGGAAGGTCTGATCGCGCTCGGCGCGTAAGGCGTCGATCGGGCATCATTCATGCAGCACCCCACGGCGGCGCACACCGCCGCGACAACAACCAGACGATTCCGAGGAACGACGATGCTGCTTGCTCAAATCAGCGATCTCCACATCAAGCGTCCGGGCCAGCTCGCGTACCGGCGCGTCGACACGGCGGCCGCGCTCGCGCGCTGCGTCGAGAAACTGAATGCACTCGTGCCGCGCCCCGACGCGGTGCTCGTCACCGGCGACCTGACCGACTTCGGCCACGATGAAGAGTACGGCAACCTGCGCGGGCTGCTCGCGGCGCTCGAGATTCCGTATTACCTGATGATCGGCAATCACGACGATCGCGCCGGATTGCGCCGCGCGTTCGCAGATCGCGCCGAGTTGCAGGACGGCGAATTCGTGCAATACGCGCTCGACGTCGGCGCGGTGCGCGTGCTCGCGCTCGATTCGCAGGTGCCGGGCGCGAGCCATGGCGACCTGTGCGACGCACGGCTCGCGTGGCTCGCCGCACAGCTCGACGCCGCACGCGAGCGGCCGGTGATCGTCGCGCTGCATCACCCGCCGTTCGTGTCGGGCATCGGCCACATGGACAAGCTGCGTCTCGCGCCCGCCGCCGCCGCGAAACTCGACGCGCTGCTGCGCGATCATCCGAACGTCGAGCGCGTACTGTGCGGTCACGTGCACCGCACGATGTTCACGCGCTTCGGCGGCACGCTCGTGTCCGCGGTGCCGTCGCCCGCGCACCAGGTCGCCTTCGACCTGCGGGCCGATGGGCCATCCGCGTTCCGGCTCGAACCGCCGGCGTTCGCGGTCCACCACCATGCACCCGATACGGGAATGACGTCGCATCACGTCTATGTGGACGAAGGCGCGGGGCCGTATCCGTTCTACGAGCCGACGGGCGAGCTGGTCGACTGACCACGCGACGCGCGGCGCGTGCCGTGACGGGCGGTAGCTGGCCCGTCGCGCCGGCTGCCGCCGGCAGGATTCACGTCGCTCCGGTATGATCGGCAGCCTCGACCGGCGCCCGGCTCGCCGGCGCACCTGATGCGTGCGCCGCTTGCCGCGCCGCCCAACTCCGTGCCTGCCGCCATGTCCACTTCCTCCACCGACCGTCCGACCGACGCCGCCTCGCCCCACTACTCGCGCAGCCTGCTGTTGCTGCTCGCGACGATCGCGGGCGTGTCGGTCGCGAACATCTACTACAACCAGCCGCTGCTCGACAGCTTCCGTTCGGCCTTTCCGGACGGCGCATCGTGGATCGGCGCGGTACCGACCGCGACGCAGCTGGGTTACGCGGCCGGCATGTTCCTGCTCGCGCCGCTCGGCGACCGTTTCGATCGCCGCGGGCTGATCCTGCTGCAGATCGCCGGGCTCTCGATCGCGCTGATCGTGGCGGCCGCCGCCCCGTCGCTGGCCGTGCTCGCGGTCGCCAGCCTCGCGATCGGCATCCTCGCGACCATCGCGCAGCAGGCCGTGCCGTTCGCCGCCGAAATCGCGCCGCCGGCCGAACGCGGCCACGCGGTCGGCACCGTGATGAGCGGCCTGCTGCTCGGCATCCTGCTCGCGCGTACCGCCGCCGGCTTCGTCGCCGAGTATTTCGGCTGGCGCGCGGTGTTCGCCGCGTCGGTCGCGGCGCTCGTCGCGCTCGCCGTCGTGATCGTGCTGCGGCTGCCGCGCAGCTCGCCGACGTCGACGCTGTCGTACGGCAAGCTGCTCGGCTCGATGTGGCATCTGGCCGTCGAACTGCGCGGGCTGCGCGAGGCGTCGCTGACGGGCGCCGCGCTGTTCGCGGCGTTCAGCGCGTTCTGGCCGGTGCTCACGCTGCTGCTCGCCGGCGCGCCGTTCCATCTCGGCCCGCAGGCGGCCGGCCTGTTCGGGATCGTCGGCGCCGCGGGCGCGCTCGCCGCGCCGTATGCGGGCCGCTTCGCGGACCGGCGCGGCCCGCGCGCGATCATCTCGCTCGCGATCGCGCTGCTCGCGCTGTCGTTCGTGATCTTCGCGCTGTCGGGATCGAGCCTCGTCGGGCTCGTGATCGGCGTGATCGTGCTGGACGTGGGCGTACAGGCCGCGCAGATCTCGAACCAGTCGCGCATCTATGCGCTGAAGCCCGAGGCGCGCAGCCGCGTCAACACGGTGTACATGGTGTGCTATTTCATCGGCGGCGCGCTCGGCTCGTCGGCCGGCGTCGCCGCATGGCGCGCGTTCGGCTGGACCGGCATGTGCGCGGCCGGCCTGCTGTTTACGGCGCTCGCCGGCTGGTTCCACCATCGCGGCGGCCGGCGCGGCTGAGCGCGACCGGCCACGGCGGCGTCACGCGTCGGTGCGCGACGCGGCCGGCTCGACGGCGGCGGGCGGCGGCGCGAACGCCGGGGCCGGATCGATCACCGCGGCGGGATCCATCACCGCTGCGGGCGTCGGCACCGCGAGCGGAACAGCGGAAGGCGCGAGGATCGGCGCCGCCTCCGGCGCGGCGATCGGCTCGGCGACGGGCGAAGCGTCCGCCGTCGGCGCCTGCTCGGCCGCCACGGCCGGCGAACTGGTCGCCGCCGCCGCGGGCCGGCGCGCCGGATCGAACAAGAACGACAACCCGACGCTGCCGAGGATCGCGACGGTCGCGACCACGGTCGCCATCGTCACCGGCTCGCCCAGCAGCAGCGCGCCGAGCGCGACCGCGACGATCGGGTTCACGTACATGCAGCTGCTCGCGATGATCGGGCTCGTGTGGCGGATCAGGTAGCCGTACGCGACGTACGCGGCCATCGTGCAGAACACCATCAGGTACGCGAACGCGAACACGGGCCCGACGGCCAGTTGCTCGACGCGTTCGCCGAGCAGCCACGCGACGATCGTCGACATCAGCCCGCCGAGGCCGATCTGCAGCGACGTCGACAGGAACAGGTCGGACGGCAGCTTGAGGCGCGTCGCGAGATGCGCGCCGCCCGCCCAGAACAGTGCGCCGGCCAGCACGCAGATCGTGCCGAGCGCCGAATTCGCGGCGGCCGCGCCGCCCGAATTCAGCACGACGATGCCGACCATCCCGAGCGCGACGGCCGCCCATTCGCCCTTCGTCACCGGCCGCCCCGCCACCGCCGCGATCACGGTCGCGAACAGCGGCACCGTGGCCACCATCACCGCGGCCGAACCGCTGCTGACCGTGCGCATGCCGAGCGCGATCGTGCCGGACGACAGCGCGACGAGCATCGTGCCGACGATCGCCGAGTTGCGGATTTCCAGCAGCGTCGGCCATTCGGGCTTGCGCCGCAGCGCGAAGATGAACAGGCCGATCCCGCCGAGCAGGTTGCGCAGCCCCGACAGCAGCAGCGGCGGGAACGACTGCAGCGCGAAATGCAGCCCGCTGTAGGTCGAGCCCCAGACGAAATAGATGAAGACGAGCGCGAGCGCCACGCGGCCGCCGCGGCTTTGCGGCAGGCGGATCCGGAACGAAAAGCGGGCAAGGAAATCGAGGAGGCGGTCGAGCGGCGTCATCGAGCCACCTGCCCGCACGTCACGCCGCGTGCTCCGCTGAAAGACGCCGGCGATGCCGGCAAACGGTCCACGCGGGACCGGGAAGGCAGAGCGAACGTGCGGAACGACATGGCAGTGCGAACGGCGACGAAAGAGAACCGGCAAGCGGCGGCAAAGGGACAAAAACGGGCAAAAAAAAACGTGCGCACCCGCGTCGGCTGCACACGCTCGGCATTATGGCATCAAGGATTCGAAAGCATCGTCGGACCTGTCTGAAAGCCTATCGACTGATGTTTCGGCGCGACATTTTTCGCGCGGCGGTGCGGCGAAATCCGGGGCCGGATACGCAAGGCGCGGAGCGCCGGCGCCGCCATTCGCCCCCCTTGATCCAGCATCGGCCTGACGACCAGTTTGTGCGTCGGCGCGTCGTGACGCGCCTATCGTGACGGACGGCGCGCGCTCCTGGTGGCGCCCGCGGCTTCTTTCCGACACCTGCATAGACCATACAAAATTTTGTATAATCCAGACATTCTTCCGCCGAAGCCCGTCGTTTTCGTCGGCAGCGCGCAGGCCGATCTCCGCGGCTTTCCGCTGCCTGCGCGACGCGAAGCCGGCCACCCGATCGATCAGGTGCAGCGCGGCCTCGCACCCGACGACTGGAAACCGATGCGCACGATCGGCGTCGGCGTGCGGGAAATTCGCCTGCGCGATGCAAGCGGCGCATTCCGGATCGTCTACGTCGCGACTTTCACCGAGGCCGTCTACGTCCTGCACTGCTTGCGCAAGCAATCGACGCGCACGAACAAGACCGATATCGACCTCGCCGCCCGCCGCTATCGGGCGCTGATGATGGAGTTGAAACGATGACCGATGAACGTTACGCGAACGTCTGGGACGCAATCGAGCGCGAGCCGGCGGAAGCCGCGAACATGAAGCTGCGCTCCGAACTGATGATCGCGCTCAAGCAGCGCATCGCGCGGCTCGAACTGAGTCAGGCCGAGGCCGCGAAGCAGCTGGGCGTCACGCAGCCGCGCGTCTCCGACCTGATGCGCGGCAAGATCAACCTGTTCGGGCTCGACGCGCTCGTGAACATGGCCTCGGCAGTCGGCCTGCGCGTCGATCTGCAGGTGCGCGATTCCGCGTGACGCATACGCACGCGGTGCACGCCGCGCGCACCGCTCACGATCCGCCGAACCAGTTGTAGCCCTGATCGACCCAGTAGCCGCCCGGGAACGTATCGGTCACGAAGATTTCCATGATGTGCTTCGGGTTCTTGTAGCCGAGCTTGGTCGGCATCCGCAGCTTCATCGGAAACCCGTATTCCGGCGGCAGCCGACGGCCGTCGTAATCGAACGCGAGCAGCGTCTGCGGATGCAGCGCGGTCGGCATGTCGATGCTTTCGTAGTAGTCGTCCGCGCACTTGAAGCCCACGTATTTCGCCCGCGTGTCGGCGCCGGCGCGCGCGAGGAATGCGCCGAACGGCGTGCCGCCCCAGCGGCCGATCGCACTCCACCCTTCCACGCAGATGTGCCGCGTGATCTGTTCCGCGTGCGGCAGCGCGCGAAGCTCGTCGAGCGTCCACACGCGCTTGCCCGTTACACGGCCGGACAACACGAGCCGATACGTCGATTCGTCGACGTGCGGCACGTCGTCGATCCCGTAGTACGCGTTGAACGGAAACGGTCGCGTGATGTCGGCTTCGGCATAGGTCGGCGCGAGCCGGTCGGGATTGAACAGCCACGCCTGCACGCGATCGTTCATGCGCGACACTTTCTCGAGGAACGTGTTGACCGACGCGTCGTCCTGCAGCGTGCAGCCGGTCAGCATCGCGAGGCCGCCGAGCGTCAGCACGCGCCGGTTGAAGAGGCGTCGCGACGGCATCTCGAGCGTGCGGCGCACGTCGAGTTCGAGCGATTGCCGATCGAGCGTCCAGCGCGGCGCGCTCCGGTTTTTTTCGGATTCCGACATGATGATTTCCTTCGCCCGCGACGCGCGGGTCAGCGGCCGCGCAGCATCGCGAGCAGCGAGCGCGGCACCAGCAACGCCATCGCGACGTGGACGACCACGAATGCGACCAGCAGCCCCATCGCCCAGAAGTGCACGATGCGCGCGTTGTCGTAACCGCCGAACAATTCGCGCAACAGCGGGAACTGCACGGACTTCCAGATCGTGAGCCCCGACAGCACCAGCACGACGAGATCGACGATCGCGGTCAGGTATGCGGCACGCTGCACTGCGTTGTAGACGCTCAGGTCGTCGTGCGACAGCCGCCCGCCGAGCGCGGCGCGTACGTCGCGCCACACCGACGCGGGCGTCACGGGCAGCAACTTGCGCGCGAAGCGCCCGGTCGCGATCGACATCGCGAGATAGAACAGCCCGTTGCCGACCAGCAGCCACATCGCCGCGAAATGCCATTGCAGCGCGCCGCCGAGCCAGCCGCCCAGCGTGATGCCGTGCGCGAACGTGAACGACGGATAGATCGGCGACGCGTCGTAGATCCGCCAGCCGGACAACGCCATCAGGACCGCCGCGAGCGCGTTGAGCCAATGGCTCGCGCGCACCCAGCGCGGATGGATCGTCGGTGCGGGCGGCGGCGCGCCCGCGCGATCCGTGACAGGAACCGTTTGCATGATGAAGACTCCCGGGATGATGCAGCGGGACGCGACGCGCGCCGGTAACCGGGCGGCCGCGCCCCGCCCGCATTCGTCAGTTCGACGGGCTCATCGCGTCCTTCTTCATCGCGTCGCCCTTCTTCATCGCGTCGTGGCCCATCGCATCCTTCTTCATCGCATGCTTCTTCATGCCGTCCTTCTTCATCGCGCCGTCCTTCGCCATCGCGTCGTGGCCCATCGCGTCCTTCGACATCGACATGCCGTCCTTCGACATCGCATCGTTCTGCGCGTAGGCCCCCGTGGCAATCGTGGCGAGTGCGGCGACACAGGCGGCGACGAATACGTTTTTCATGACATCTCTCCGATACGTGGGTTTAGGAGTCGAATAGACGGAGCACGCGGCCGGAAATGACAGCGCTTGCGAAAATTTTTTCGAAGCCGGGAATAAGGGAAGGAAATGCTGCACTGCGCGCCGCTTGTGTCCGGGCCGCGTGGCGGGTCGACGGCAACGCTTGCTGCGGCGCACCGTGCGCACGGCGGCGGCCACGAGCGGGCCATCGCCCGGCGGCATCCGCGCCGCACCCGGTTGAAACCGCCGCCAAGCCGGTGTATCGTGTGCCCTTGCTAACGCGGGGGTCCTGCAATGCGTTCGGTCAAACAACCGGCATTGCGGGTGAGAAATACCCTTTGAACCTGATCTGGATAATGCCAGCGCAGGGAAGCGTACGGATTTCGCCGCCATCCCTCTGACGAAACCCGCCGCCTCACGAATCTCGTCTCCTGCTTAGCTAGCGCCCCACATCAGGAGATTGCATGAACGCCAATCCGAAGTTTCTGTCCGCCGACGCCCACGTCGATGCCGCTGCTGTCGCGCCGCTGCCCAATTCGCGCAAGGTGTATGTGACCGGTTCGCAACCCGACATCCGCGTGCCGATGCGCGAAATCACGCAGGCCGACACGCCGACCGGCTTCGGCGGCGAGAAGAATCCGCCGATCTACGTGTACGACACGTCGGGCCCGTACACCGATCCGGACGCGAAGATCGACATCCGCGCGGGCCTGCCGGCGCTGCGCCAGCGCTGGATCGAAGCGCGCGGCGACACCGAAGTGCTCCCCGGCCTGTCGAGCCAGTACGGCCTCGAGCGCGCGGCCGATCCGGCCACGGCCGAGCTGCGTTTCCCGGGCCTGCACCGCAACCCGCGCCGCGCGCAGGCCGGCAAGAACGTCACGCAGATGCACTATGCGCGCCAGGGCATCATCACGCCGGAAATGGAATACATCGCGATCCGCGAGAACCAGCGCCGCGCCGAGTACATCGAGAGCCTGAAGTCGAGCGGCCCGAACGGCGCGAAGCTCGCCGCGATGATGGGCCGCCAGCATCCGGGCCAGGCGTTCGGCGCCGCGGCCTTCGGCGCGAACGCGCTGGCCGAGATCACGCCGGAATTCGTGCGCGACGAAGTCGCGCGCGGCCGCGCGATCATCCCGGCGAACATCAACCACCCGGAATCCGAGCCGATGATCATCGGCCGCAACTTCCTCGTGAAGATCAACGCGAACATCGGCAACTCGGCCGTCACGTCGTCGATCGGCGAGGAAGTCGACAAGATGACGTGGGCGATCCGCTGGGGCGGCGACACGGTGATGGACCTGTCGACCGGCAAGCACATCCATGAAACGCGCGAGTGGATCATCCGCAACAGCCCGGTGCCGATCGGCACGGTGCCGATCTACCAGGCGCTCGAAAAGGTCAACGGCAAGGCCGAAGATCTCACCTGGGAAATCTTCCGCGACACGCTGATCGAGCAGGCCGAGCAAGGCGTCGACTACTTCACGATCCATGCGGGCGTGCGCCTGCAGTACGTGCCGCTCACCGCGAACCGGATGACGGGCATCGTGTCGCGCGGCGGCTCGATCATGGCGAAGTGGTGTCTCGCGCATCACAAGGAAAGCTTCCTGTACGAACACTTCGAAGAGATCTGCGAGATCATGAAGGCGTACGACGTGAGCTTCTCGCTCGGCGACGGCCTGCGTCCCGGCTCGATCTACGACGCGAACGACGAAGCGCAGCTCGGCGAACTGAAGACGCTCGGCGAACTCACGCAGATCGCGTGGAAGCACGACGTGCAGGTGATGATCGAAGGCCCCGGCCATGTGCCGATGCAGTTGATCAAGGAGAACATGGATCTCCAGCTCGACTGGTGCAAGGAAGCGCCGTTCTACACGCTCGGGCCGCTCACCACCGACATCGCGCCGGGTTACGACCACATCACGTCCGGCATCGGCGCCGCGATGATCGGCTGGTTCGGCACCGCGATGCTGTGCTACGTGACGCCGAAGGAGCACCTCGGCCTGCCGAACAAGGACGACGTGAAGGAAGGCATCATCACGTACAAGCTCGCCGCGCACGCCGCCGACCTCGCGAAGGGTCACCCGGGCGCGCAGGTGCGCGACAACGCGCTGTCGAAGGCGCGCTTCGAGTTCCGCTGGGAAGACCAGTTCAACATCGGTCTCGACCCGGACAAGGCGCGCGAATTCCACGACGAGACGCTGCCGAAGGATTCGGCCAAGGTCGCGCACTTCTGCTCGATGTGCGGCCCGCACTTCTGCTCGATGAAGATCACGCAGGACGTGCGCGAATTCGCGGCGCAGCAAGGCGTGTCGGAAACCGAAGCGCTGAAGAAGGGGATGGAGGTCAAGGCGGTCGAGTTCGTGAAGACCGGCGCCGA
>NZ_UAQZ01000017.1 GCF_900446215.1 Burkholderia cenocepacia
GCGCCGCCCAGTCGATGCCGTAGTCGGCCGCGAACGAATGGAAGTCGAGCAGCAGGGCGGCGACCGCGTCATACGTCGCGAGCGGCGACGGCGCGCCGTTGCCCGTCATGCGACATGCGTCGGGCAGCGCAGCCAGCGGGCGCGCATGCAGCTGCATGCCGTCCGGCGAGTCGGTGAAGACCATGCCGCCGCGCCAGCGTGCATACATCCCGATCAGGCCGGAGACGGCCGCCGTGCTCGCGTTGTACGCGGGATCGCGCCAGCACAGGTTGCCGGTGCGCGTCGTGTTGTAGATGACCGCGCCGTGCGGCCCGATCTCGGCGATCGCGCCGGTGCCGGCAAGCGCCCAGATACCGTGTGTCTGCGGCACGAACGCGCCGTCCTGCCACGCGGCGCGCAGCATCTCGGGCGGCGCGGACGGCAGCCCGCCCGGCACGACGGGCTCGTTGCCGTCGCCGCCGCAGCCGGGCAGCCAGCCGGAGATACCGAGGCTCCATATCAGGGTGGCGAAGGCACGCATCGTCACGCCCCGGCGCCCGGGCAGCGATACACGCTGCCGGTCAGCGTGACGCCGGTCTGCCGCAGGTAGCCGCCGTCGGTACCGTCGAAACTGCCGCTTTGCACGCCGCGCTGCGTGAGCAGCACCACGACGTTGCCGCCGAGCGCGGCCGCGCGGGTCTTCAGGTCGTTGCGCGCCCCGGTCTCGAACGTCGCATCGGGGATGAAGCCGCCGATCAGGAAGTTGCCGCGGCTGCCGGTCACGTCGCCGAGGTGGCGGCAGGTGCCGCCGGGGTCGCTCGTGACGATGCGCACGTCGCGCCCCGCGGCGGAAGGTTCGAGCGGCGCGCATGCCGCCAGCGCGACAGGAAGGCCCAACAGCCAGGCAGGTCTCATGTTTTCGCCGTAACGAATGCGCGGAATCGCGCGACAGCGCCACTTTAGGGACGCCGGCCGCGCCGCGCATCGGGCGAAGGTCGCGCGCTGGCGACGGAAAGGATCCGACGAAAGTCGTAGATACGGGGAAGCGCGGTCGACGCGCGGCCGGCACTGGCCGCTCGGCGACGTCAGGTTTTCGGCGCCATCAATCCTTCGCGCCACGCGAGCGCGACGGCCTGCGTGCGGTCGGACAGATGCAGTTTCGACATCACGTTGCCGAGATGCGTCTTGACCGTCTTTTCCGTGATGCCGAGCGTCGCGGCGATGCGCGCGTTGCTGCCGCCCTCGGCCAGGCAGCGCAGCACTTCGAGCTCGCGCGCGGTCAATGCGGCGAACGGGTTGCGCGGCGGCTTGCGCAACGCACCGATCATGCGCTGCGCGATGCCGGGGTGCAGCGTCGGTTCGCCGTGGACGGCCGCATGGATCGCTTGCAGCAAACGCTCGCCGCGCATCGATTTCAGCAGGAACGAATCGGCGCCGGCGTCGATCGCGGCCAGTGCCAGCGCATCGTCGTCGGACGACGTCAGCACCATGATGTGCGTGTCGCCGCTGGCCGCCCGAATCGCACGAATCACCGCCGGCACGCCGGCGTGGCCCATGCCGGGCATCATCAGGTCGAGCAACAGCACGTCGGGACGATGCACGCGTACCTGCTCGACCGTGGACGCGCCGTCGTCCGTTTCCGCGACGATCTCGAACGACGCATCGAGCCGCAACAGGCCACGGATGCCTTCGCGCACGACCGCGTGATCGTCGGCAACGAGGATGGTGGTCATGTGGTCTCCATCGGATTGAAATGGACGGTCACGCGCGTGCCGTCCGCGCCCGACACGATGTCGAGCCTGCCGCCGGGCAGCGCGTCCGCGCGCCAGCGCAAATTGCCGAGCCCCATGCCGACGGGCACGGCGGCCGGGTCGAAACCGGCGCCGTCGTCGCGCACGCTCCATCGCCAGTGTGCCGGCGGACGGGCGGCCGATGCGTGGCCAGCATCGCCCGGTTCGCACGCGATGTCGATGCGGCGACAGCCGCTATGGCGCAGCGCATTCGCGACCGCCTCGTGCGTGATCATCAGCAACTCGTGCGCGGCCGCCGGATCGGCATCGAGCGTGCGCGCCGCGGCGTCTGGCAGGTCGAGCGACCACGCGATGCCCGAGCCGGCCAGCAAGTCGCGCACCGCGTGCGAAACGGCCGCACGCAGGCCGTCCTCGGCAATCGCGGGCAGGCTGAAGCCGGTCACCACGTTGTCGAGATCCTGCTGCAGGTGATCGGCCAGACGTCGTGCCGCGCCGACGGTCGGCAACAGGTCGGGGTGACGCTGCGCCTCGTATTCCAGCTCGGTCAGCTTGAGGCCGAGCACGAAGCTGCGCTGCTTCGCGGTGTCGTGCAGGTCGCGGGCGATGCGCGTGCGCTCGACCGATACCGCGAGCGCCTTCTGCATGCCGAACGCCCGCGCGAGCGCATCGGCCATCCGGTTGAAATGCGCGGCCAGCGCGCCGAGTTCGTCGCGCGACGCATCGGCGATCCGCGCCGACAAGTCGCCGGCCGCCCAGCGGTCGGCCGCCGCCGTCATCCGCCGCACGCGCCGCACCAGCAACCAGACGAGCAAGCCCGCGAAGCTCGCGCCCATCGCACCGAGATACAGCACGGTGCGGATCAGGTCGTAGGCCGAGGCGTCGTCCGCGATCTCGTAGTGGAGTTGCCAGCCCGGCCAGTAATGGACGCCGATCCGCGCGATCGCGCCGCCGGCCAGCGCGATGCGCGTGACGATGGCCCAGTCGCCGTCACGATGCAGCATCGTGTCGGGCGCGGCCGGGTCGGCCAGTGTCGCCGCGAACGCGTCGGACAGCAGCGGCGACGCGGCCGGCGACGTTTCGCATCCCGCGCCATCCGGCTGCGCGATGCGCACCTGCAACCGGCCGGCGCCGAAGAAGCCCATCATCGGCGCGAAATCCATCACGTCGCGCGCGCCGATTCGTGCGATTTGCCAGAACATCGCGTCGGCCGCGGCGCGGCAGGCGACCGGGTCGCGCAAGTCGACGGCGCCGGTCGCGGCGGCCAGTGCAGGGCGATCGAGATTGCCGAGAAAACGGCGAATGTCGCTTTCGGCATGCGTGCGCCACAACACGCTCGTCAGCACCGACGACAGCACCATCGCGACGAACCCCACGACGATGAACGTCGGTACGAGCTTGACGAACAAGCCGCGAAAGCCGATCCGGAATGTGCGCAACGCGGGCTCCTCGTTTTTCTGTCTTTTACCGTTGCCCCGGCAAAGCAGGGCGGCCAGCTTTCAATCGCGCCATGTTGACGTTTTTTCGCGGCGGTTGCAGCGGCGTTTTTGCCGGGCAACCACGTTGGGGTGAAGACGAGGCGGCCAACAGCTCCCGCGATGGCACATGCGAGGCCATGAACCACCGCACTCGACATTATAGAAATAATGTCAAAACTCAATTGACGAATGATTGGATATCTAACGGTTTACGTTATATTATTTATCAAATTCCCGACGAAACCCCGCCATGTCCGATCTCGCCGCCGACGAACCCCGCCTGACCGCCGAAATCGAGCGCCTCAAGGCCGACTTCCCGAAAACCCGGGAGCTGTATCGCGAAGCCTGCGCGTTGCTGTTCTTCCGCTTCGGCATCACGCCGACGGCGAACCGCCTGTACCAGCTCGTCCGCAAGGGCAGCATGAGCACGCCGACGGCCGTCCTGGCCGAGTTCTGGGCCGAGCTGCGGGAAAAGAGCCGCGTGCGCATCGAGCACCCGGACCTGCCGGCCGATCTGCAGGCCGCGGCAGGCGAACTGGTCGCGGCGCTGTGGAACCGGTCGAGTACCGACGCGGCCGCCGCACTCGACTCGCTGCGCGCGGAAGTCGAAGCCCAGCGGGCCGCGGCGCAAGCGGAAGTCGCGACGTTGCAGGCCGAACTGGCCCGCACCGAAACCGCGCTGGAGCAACGCACGACCGCGCTGCTGGCCGCGCAGGTCCGCATTCAGGAACTGGAGCAGGCGAGGGCGGCGGACGATGCATCGCGGCAAGCGCTGCAAGCGGATATCGAACGCCTGACAGCCGACAACGCGGAGGCCGATCGCGCACTCGCCGAAGCCCGCGCGGATTTCACCGCCCAGCTCGACCGGTTGCGCGACGACGCGGGCCGCGCCGAGGCGCGCCTGCGCGCATCGGAGAAGCGGGCGCTTCAGGAAATCGATCGCGAGCGGCTCGCGGCCGCACGATTGCAAAAGGAACTCGACGCAGCGACATCGCGCGCGGAACAGCGCGATGCGCAGCAGCGGAAGGACATGGCCGCGCTACAGGCGCAACTCGGCGACGCGTTGCATCGCTGCGGCGTGCTTCAGGGGCAGCTCGACGGCGCCCTGGCGACCGATGCGGCGCGCAGCAACCAGCTCGACGCGCTGAGGCGCGAGATGGCGGCGCTCGTGCGCCGGCCGCCGTTGCGCGGAGTCAAGGCCCTCCCGGCCGCCGAACGGAGCGAGCGGCGGGCACGCATGAGAAAGCGCGCCGACGAAGCGCCGCGCTGACTGCAGGGCCGATCGGCGCCGCATGCGCGAAGCGACGTGGCGCGAGCGGCCGGCCCGACCGACCGCCGGCCGCTGCGCCCCGCTCAACTCCCCACATACCGCGACGGCAGCGGCGGCGCGTCCGCCGGAATCGTCACGAGCGACGTGTTCAGCCAGCCTTGCGGCGTGCCGTTCGACTGCGCATACGCGCCGACGTACGGCATCATCCGCGTCGTCTGATAGACCTGCGGCGTCCAGCCGGCGGGCGCGATGAAGATCGACGTCGCGCGCTTCTCGCTGTACGCGGATGCGCCGTACGTCGAGATGTTCCACAACGTCTGCTGATACGTCGCGTAGTCGGCGTTGTGGCGCGAGCCGCCGGCCTGCCAGCCTTCGAGCTGGATGAACGTGTTGTACGTGCCGGCGCCCGCGAGCAGGTTGTTCACCGTGCGCCCGTACAGGAACGACAGGATCAGCCCGCAATTCGCCGGCGCGAAATCGTTGCCGACGCTCAGGTAATAGCGGCCCGTCGTGTTCACGACCGATGCGTAGTGCGAATTGCCGATATCCGTCGACGTCGCCAGCCCGCTCGCCCCCATGAAACTGTCGAAGGCCTGCATCGTGACGCCCGCCGGCAGGTCGCTGGTCGCGCTGATCGCGACGAGGTGCGAACCGGCCGCCAGCAGCGTCAGGAACGCGGACAGCGTGGCCGCGTTCCAGTTGCCTTGCGCGTCGACGAACGGGAACGCGCGATAGCCGGTCAGCGAGAAAACCGCCGGGTCGGAGCCGGCCTGCCACGCGATCTGCGGCACCCACATCGTCAGCGGGCCCGCGTTCGACGCGCTCGACACGTACTGCTTCAGCGCATCGATCAATTGCGCATCGGCGCCGGGCAGCACGGTGTACGACGCGCCGTCCTGCCAGCGTCGCACCCATTGCGCGACGAAGCCCGCGAGCTGGCCGCCGGTGAAGTCGGCGGGCGGCACGTAGCCGAGCGAGCCCGTGCCCTGATACGCGGACCGGATCGCCGCGGCCGTGCGCACGTTGCTGCCGAACATGCTGTTCGCGAAATCTTGGCAGTTGTTGGCCGGCGGCGTCGCGAGTTGCGCGAGCGGGACGACCCATGCGCCGTTCGCGGTCGCGACGCCGCGATACAGGTTGAGATTCGCGACCGAGTCGTGGCCGGGAAACGTCGCGGCGTCGGCGCCCGACACGTAGCCGGCCGACGGCGTGACGCTGACGGTGGTCGGCTGCGACCCGAACGGATGCGTGTACGCGATCGCGAACGATGCGTCGCCGCCGGCGAGGCTGAACGATCCCGTGCAATCGCCCCAGCTGTTCGACGCGCTGACGGCGGTCGATTGCCCGGTCGCGATCAAACTTTGCGACGCCTGCGGCGTCGAGCCGCTCTGGCTCGCCGCATTGCCGAACGCGAGCGTGGTCGACGGAATCGCGTTGACGACGTTGATCGTGATCGAGCGATCGCCGATGCCGTAGCTGCGGGCGGACGTATCGGCGGCGCCGGTGGCGGCGAACGACGACGCGGCGGCCGGGCTGCCGTCGCCGCCGCAGGCAGCCAGCGAGCCGACGAGCGGCGACAGGGTCAGCGCGGCGCCGCGCTGGATGAAGCGCCGGCGGTTCGGCGCGGTCGGGCGGACGGGTTTCGAAGCGGTCATGGGGCGTTCCTGGTCACGGGTTCGAGAGGCGGTAACGGTCCGGCGCATTGCACACGTGTGCAATGCCGGCTGCGTCCTCGCGGTCGCCGGCACATGCGCCGCGCGTATTTATGCGGGAGATCGATGAAATGCCTGCGACGAAACCGAGTCGCCGATGTGACGCGCCGCGCGCGGACGGCCCGGGCGGGCGAGGGGAGCGCCGGCCAGGCATTGGGTGCGCGACGGGGATCGGGTAAAGTGCCGCTCAACATGCCGGTTCGACGTTACTAGACGACCGGTCTAATCGTTGCTACCATACGCCATCATGAATGCATCTTCAGGCGCCGAAGTCCGCCAGCACATCCTGAACATCGCGAAGCCGATCATGCTCCACAAGGGGTTTTCGGCGGTCGGTCTGAACGAGATTCTCGCCGCGGCGGGCATCCCGAAGGGCTCGTTCTACCATTACTTCGGCTCGAAAGAGGCATTCGGCGAAGCGCTGCTCGAATCGTATTTCGAAGGCTATCTCGCGCATCTCGACAACCTGCTCAAGCACCAGGCCGGCACGGGCGCCGAGCGCCTGATGACGTACTGGGGCAATTGGCTGCACACGCAATGCGCGGACGATCCGGAAGGCAAGTGCCTCGCGGTGAAGCTCGGCGCGGAAGTGTCGGATCTGTCGGAAGCGATGCGCGCGGTATTGCGGCGCGGCACCAGCCAGATCATCGAGCGGCTCGCGGGCGGCATCGAAGGCGGGCTCGCCGACGGGTCGCTGAGCGGCGTCGACGATCCGTCGTACACGGCCGCGATCCTGTACGAGCTGTGGCTGGGCGCGACGCTGCTGGAAAAGATTCACCGCAACCGCAAACCGCTCGAAAGGGCGATGGCCGAAACGCGGCGCATGCTGAACCTGCCGCCGGCCGCACACGACGGAGCGCAGTCGTAATCCGGGCGCGCCTGGGCGCGCCTTGTTTTTGCCCTGATTCTAGACGACTGGTCTACTCAATCCTTCATGACGAACGCTTCACGCTGCGTTACGCTGTCCCGATCGTTCCCACCGCCTGCCTGCGAGCGCACCGGCCCGGCCGCCGATGCCGCCACGGGCGTGCACTTCCTGCTGGTCCATCCCTGATCCGATCGTGCCCACGAAGCACGTTCATTCCTGTTGACGGAGGCTCACATGCCGCAAAGCAAGACCGCAAACCGCCAGATCATCCTGAATTCGCGCCCGGTCGGCGCACCGACGCCGGACAACTTCCGCGCCGAAACGAGCGACGTGCCGGTGCCCGGCCCCGGCCAGGTGCTGCTGCGCACCGTCTGGTTGTCGCTCGACCCGTACATGCGCGGCCGGATGAGCGACGCGCCGTCGTATGCGCCGCCGGCCGAACTGGGCCAGCCGATGGTCGGCGGCACGGTCAGCCGCGTGGTGTCGTCGAACCTGCCGGCGTTTCGCGAAGGCGATCTGGTTGTCGCCGGAGCCGGCTGGCAGGACTACGCGCTGTCCGACGGACGCGACCTGATCCCGCTCGGCCGCGACTTCGCGCATCCGTCGTACGCGCTCGGCGTGCTCGGCATGCCGGGCTTCACCGCGTACACGGGGCTGCTGAAGATCGGCGAACCGAAGGCCGGCGAAACCGTGGTCGTCGCGGCCGCGAGCGGCGCGGTCGGCGCCGTGGTCGGCCAGATCGCGAAGCTGAAGGGTTGCCGCGTGGTCGGCGTCGCGGGCGGCGCCGACAAGTGCGCGTACGTGACCGGCACGCTCGGCTTCGACGCATGCGTCGACCACCACGATCCGGCGTTTGCCGCGAAGCTGAAGGACGCGTGCCCGAACGGCATCGACGTCTATTTCGAGAACGTCGGCGGCGCGGTGTTCGACGCGGTGTGGCCGTTGCTGAACGACCATGCGCGCGTGCCCGTCTGCGGGATCATCGCGCATTACAACGACGCGGCCTACGACGACAAGGCGCTGTCGACCGGCCGTGATCGGGTGCCGGCGCTGATGGGGGCGATCCTGCGCAAGCGCATCCGCGTGCAGGGTTTCATCATCCTCGATCACTATGCGAGCGGCTATGCGCCGTTCCTGAAGGACATGAGCGAATGGGTCGCGCAGGGCAAGGTGAAGACGCTCGAGGACGTCGTCCCCGATCTCGCCGACGCGCCGCAAGCGCTGATCGGCTTGCTCGCCGGCAAGAATTTCGGCAAGGTCGTCGTGCGTGTCGGCCCGGACGAGCTGGCCTGATCCCTCCGCTCGACCACCTACCACCGTTGCACGCTGGCGTCGCCCGACGCCGGCTTGTGGCATGCTCGTTTCCGTTTGCAAAGGAGTGAAAAAATGGCGCTTCACGTGATTGCTTCGCTGTTCCTGAAACCCGAACACGCGCAGGCCGCCGAGGCCGAGCTGCGCAGCATGGTCGCCAAGACGCGCACCGAACCGGGCAACCGGCGCTACGACCTGTTCCGCGAACAGGACGGTTCGCCGAACCTGCATCTGTACGAGATCTACGACGATCAGGCGGCATTCGACGCACACCTCGCGAGCCCGTATTTCGGCGAATTCCGCACGAAGTCGGCCGACTGGTTCACCGCACCGCCGGTCATCAAGGTGCTGTCGGGCATCGACGTGGCCGAGTAACGACGCAGCACGCAACACCACCGCCGCGGCCCGCCCGCACCCGGACCGCGCGGCACCCGTTGCGCACGACGCAACGGCGATGACGACGACCACACGGCGCAGCGCGCCTCGTTCGCGCCGCTTCCCCAATACAACGGCCCCGGAGGCTGAATGATCACCCTCAACATCAACGGCGAAAACCGCTCGGTCGACGCCCCCGACGACATGCCCTTGCTCTGGGTGCTGCGCGACGTCGTCGGCCTCACCGGCACCAAGTTCGGCTGCGGGATCGCGCAATGCGGCGCGTGTACCGTGCATCTCGACGGTGTCGCCACGCGTTCGTGCGTGCTGCCGGTCGCCGCGGTCGCGGGCCGCAAGATCACGACGATCGAAGCCGTCGGCGCGACGCCGGCCGGCCACAAGGTCCAGCAGGCCTGGCGCGAGCTCGACGTCGTCCAGTGCGGCTACTGCCAGTCGGGGCAAGTGATGGCCGCTACCGCGCTGATCGCATCGAACCCGAACCCGAGCGACGCCGACATCGACGCGGCCATGGCCGGCAACATCTGCCGCTGCGGCACGTACAACCGGATTCGCGCCGCGGTCAAGCAAGCCGCGAAGGAGGCCTGACATGTCGCGAGGACTCCTCGAAGCAGGCCGGGCCGGCGCGGGCGTGTCGCGCCGCGGGTTTCTGAAACTCGGCATGTCGCTCGGTGCCGCGGCCGGCGGCGGCTTGCTGCTCGGCTTCAGCCTGCCGGCCGCGGGCGACGATGCACGCCGTTCGGTGATCGGCGGCGACGCGGCCGAACCCGCGGCGCCCGGCGTGTTCGCGCCGAACGCCTTCGTGCAGATCGACCGCGCCGGCAAGGTCACGCTGGTGATGCCGAAGGTCGAGATGGGGCAGGGCGTCTACACGGCGCTGCCGATGCTGATCGCGGAAGAACTCGAAGTGCCGCTGTCGAGCGTGACGCTCGATCATGCGCCGCCGAACGAGAAACTGTTCCTCGATCCGTTGCTCGGCGGCCAGCTCACCGGCGGCTCGACGTCGGTGCGCTACGCGTGGGAACCGATGCGCCGCGCGGGCGCCACCGCGCGCACGCTGCTGGTCACGGCCGCCGCGAAACAATGGAACGTCGATCCGGCCACTTGCCGCGCGGCGAACGGCGAGGTGCAGCATCCGCCGAGCGGCCGGCGCGCATCGTACGGCCAGCTGGCCGACGCCGCGGCGAAGCTGCCGGTGCCGAAGGACGTCGCGCTGAAGCAGCCGGCGGATTTCAAGCTGATCGGCACGCCCGCGAAGCGCCTCGATTCGCCGGAGAAAGTCGACGGCACCGCGCAGTTCGGGCTCGACGTGCGCCTGCCCGGCATGCTGTATGCGGTGATCGTGAACAGCCCGGTGTTCGGCGGCACGGTCGCGAGCGTCGACGACACGGCCGCGAGGAAGATCCCCGGCGTGCGCCAGGTCGTGCGCGTCGACAACGCGGTCGCGGTGGTCGGCGATCACACGTGGGCCGCGAAGCGCGGTGCGTCGGCGCTCGTCGTGAAGTGGAACGAAGGCGCGGGCGCGAAGGTGTCGACGAAGGATCTGTTCGCGGATCTCGCGCAGGCGGCGGCGAACGGCAAGGGCGCGGTCGCACGCAAGGAGGGTGACGTCGGCAAAGCGTTCGCGAACGCGAAGACGCGCGTCGACGCCGTCTACGAACAGCCGCTGCTCGCCCACGCGACGATGGAGCCCGTGAACTGCACGGTGCACGTGCGCGGCGACGGCTGCGAGATCTGGGTCGGCACGCAGGTGCCGACCCGCGCACGCGACACGGCGCAGCAACTGACCGGGCTGCCGCCGGACAAGATCGTCGTGCACAACCACCTGCTCGGCGGCGGGTTCGGCCGACGGCTCGAAACCGACATGGTCGGCCAGGCCGTGAAGGTCGGCAAACAGGTCAACGCGCCGGTGAAGGTGATCTGGACGCGCGAGGAAGACGTGCAGCACGACATGTACCGGCCGTGCTACTACGACAAGATCTCCGCCGGCCTCGACGCGAACGGCAAGCCGGTCGCGTGGCAGCACCGGATCGTCGGCTCGTCGATCATGGCGCGCTTCGCGCCGCCCGCGTTCAAGGACGGCGTCGATCCCGACGCGGTCGAGGTTGCGGCCGAACTGCCGTACGACCTGCCGAACCAGCTCGTCGACTACGTGCGCCAGGAGCCGCGCCACGTGCCGACCGCGTTCTGGCGCGGTGTCGGGCCGACGCGCGGCACGTTCGTCGTCGAGAGCTTCATCGACGAACTGGCCGCGCAGACCAAGACCGACCCGGTGCAATACCGCCGCGCGTTGCTCGACAAGACGCCGCGCGCCCGCAACGTGCTCGACGTCGCGACGAAGGCGGCCGGCTGGGGCGCGCCGCTGCCGAAGGGGCAAGGGCGCGGCGTCTCGGTGATGCACGCGTTCGGCAGCTTCTTCTCGATCGTCATCGACGTCGCGGTGGACGGCGGCGAGGTGCAGGTGAAGCGCGCCGTGTGCGCGGTCGATTGCGGGATGTTCGTCAATCCGAACACGATCGAGGCGCAGGTGCAGGGCGGCATCATCTTCGGGATCACGGGCGCGCTGTACGGCGAGATCACGATCGAGGACGGCCGCGTCGTGCAGACCAACTTCACCGACTACCGGATGATGCGCATCAACGAGACACCGCCGATCGAGGTCCACCTGGTGAAAAGCGGCGAAGCGCCGGGCGGAATCGGCGAGCCGGGCACGGCCGCGACCGCGGCGGCGCTGTCGAACGCGATCTTCGCGGCCACCGGCACGCGGCTGCGCAAGCTGCCGGTCGGCAACCAGCTGAAAACGGCCTGAGGGGAGGGAACGACCATGCGACATCTCACCCTGAACCTGAACACGCTCCGCGCGTCATTGCTCGCGCTGTCCGCACTGGTGGGCGGCACGGCCGCGCATGCCGCGCAGCCGGCGCCCGCCGACAGCGCGCTCGTCGCGCGCGGCGCGTATCTCGCGAAAGCCGGCGACTGCGTCGCGTGCCATACCGCGCCGCGCGGCACGCCGTTCGCGGGCGGCCTGAAGATGGTCACGCCGATGGGCGCGATCTACACGACCAACATCACGCCCGACCCGGAGACGGGTATCGGCGGCTATACCGAAGCGGATTTCGCCGGCGCGTTGCGCAAGGGCGTCGCGAAGGACGGCCACAACCTGTATCCGGCGATGCCGTATCCGTCGTACGCGAAGCTGAAGGACGACGACGTAAAGGCGCTGTACGCGTACTTCATGCACGGCGTCGAACCGGTGAAGCAGGCGAACCGGCCGTCCGACATCCCGTGGCCGCTCAACATGCGCTGGCCGCTCGCGTTGTGGAACGCGGTGTTCCTCGACACGACGCCGTACGCGGACAAGCCGGCCAAGGACGCGATGTGGAACCGCGGCGCGTATCTCGTGCAGGGGCTCGGGCACTGCGGGTCGTGCCACACGCCGCGCGGTGTCGGCTTCCAGGAGAAGGCGCTCGACGAAAGCGGCGCGGCGTTCCTGTCGGGCGCGTCGATCGACAACTGGTTCGCGTCGAACCTGACCGGCGAGCACAACACCGGGCTCGGCCGCTGGAACGAGGCCGACGTCGCGCAGTTCCTGAAGACCGGCGCGAACCAGCACGCGACCGCGTTCGGCTCGATGGTGAGCGTGATCAACCACAGCACGCAGGAACTGACCGACGACGATCTGGCTTCCATCTCGCGCTACCTGAAATCGCTGCCGGCGGCAGGCGGCACGGGCGCGCCGCCGTACCGCTATGATCCGAAGGCGACGCAGGTCGCGCTGGGCCGGCCGGCAGCCGATCCGGGCGCGAAGGTGTATAACGCTTACTGCCTGCATTGCCACGGGGCGGACGGGCGCGGCTATGCACCGTTGCTCGCGCCGCTCGCCGGCAATCCGAACGTGCTCGAGGCCGATGCATCGTCGCTGATCAACGTGACGCTGAACGGCAGCGACACGCTCGTGATCGGTGGCGTGCCGTCCGCGTATCCGATGCCGGCGTTCTCGAACCAGTTGAACGACCAGCAGGTCGCCGACGTGCTGACGTTCATGCGCGCCGGCTGGAACAACGGCGCGCCGGCCGTGCAGGCGGCGGACGTCGCGAAACTCCGCAAGGCGACGGCGGCCGCGCACTGAGCGCGGCGCGCCGCGAAACGAGGGCAGGCCGGCGTGCCTGCCGTCGATGCCGCCGGGTGCGTGCCTGCCCCGGCGGCTCGGCTTTTTCTGTCAACCGGCGCGTGGCCGTTCGCGGCAGCGCGCGTTTTATCGACGCAATGTAGGGGTGTCTGGATGGCTAACGTGACTTATACGGATACGCAACTGCTGATCGACGGCGAGTGGGTCGACGCCGCGAGCGGCAAGACGATCGACGTCGTGAACCCGGCGACCGGCAAGCCGATCGGCAAGGTGGCCCACGCGGGCATCGCCGATCTCGACCGCGCGCTCGCCGCCGCGCAGCGCGGCTTCGAGGCATGGCGCAAGGTGCCCGCGCACGAGCGCGCGGCGACGATGCGCAAGGCGGCCGCGCTGGTGCGCGAACGCGCGGACACGATTGCACAGCTGATGACGCAGGAGCAGGGCAAGCCGCTCACCGAAGCACGCGTCGAAGTGCTGTCGGCGGCCGACATCATCGAATGGTTCGCGGACGAAGGCCGCCGCGTGTACGGCCGGATCGTGCCGCCGCGCAACCTCGGCGCGCAGCAGACGGTCGTGAAGGAGCCGGTCGGCCCGGTCGCGGCGTTCACGCCGTGGAATTTCCCGGTCAACCAGGTCGTGCGCAAGCTGAGCGCCGCGCTCGCGACCGGCTGTTCGTTCCTCGTGAAGGCGCCGGAAGAAACCCCGGCATCGCCGGCCGCGCTGCTGCGCGCGTTCGTCGATGCGGGCGTGCCGGCGGGCGTGATCGGCCTCGTGTACGGCGATCCGGCTGAAATCTCGTCGTACCTGATTCCGCACCCGGTGATCCGCAAGGTCACGTTCACGGGTTCGACGCCGGTCGGCAAGCAACTGGCCGCGCTCGCGGGCCAGCACATGAAGCGCGCGACGATGGAACTGGGCGGCCATGCACCGGTGATCGTCGCCGAGGACGCGGACGTCGCGCTCGCGGTGAAGGCCGCCGGCGGGGCGAAGTTCCGTAACGCCGGGCAGGTGTGCATTTCGCCGACGCGCTTCCTCGTGCACAACAGCATCCGCGACGAATTCACGCGCGCGCTGGTCAAGCACGCCGAAGGGCTGAAGGTCGGCAACGGCCTCGAGGAAGGCACGACGCTCGGCGCGCTCGCGAACCCGCGGCGCCTGACCGCGATGGCGTCGGTCGTCGACAACGCGCGCAAGGTCGGCGCGAGCATCGAAACCGGCGGCGAGCGGATCGGCGCGGAAGGCAACTTCTTCGCGCCGACCGTGATCGCGAACGTGCCGCTCGAAGCGGACGTGTTCAACAACGAGCCGTTCGGCCCCGTTGCCGCGATTCGTGGTTTCGACAAGCTGGAGGAGGCGATCGCCGAGGCGAACCGTCTGCCGTTCGGCCTGGCCGGCTATGCGTTCACGCGTTCGTTCGCGAACGTGCATCTGCTCACGCAGCGCCTCGAAGTCGGGATGCTGTGGATCAACCAGCCGGCGACGCCGTGGCCGGAAATGCCGTTCGGCGGCGTGAAGGATTCCGGCTACGGGTCGGAAGGCGGGCCGGAAGCGCTGGAGCCGTATCTCGTCACGAAGTCGGTGACGGTGATGGCCGTCTGACGGTCGGTTGAGTGTGGGCGCGCCGCGATGCGTGCGGCGCGCCCGCTTTGCGGATGTCTCGATGCCAGTGGTCGCCGTTCATGGGCGACGGTCTCCGGCTCGATGCCGGTTTAGAAAGGGCGGGTTCGGCTCGATGATCGCCCGGACTGGCGACGGCGCGCCGACGCGCCGGGCGCCGCCGCTTTCAATCGCAGGTCTCACGCGTCAATCGTTTTTCGCTCGTCAAGCGTTATCGGACTCGACGGACGGTGCTTCTTGGCGTACGCGCGTGCCGCTATACGATCGACCTTCCGGTGATATTTGGCTTTCAGCCGTTGTACGAGCGTGCGGGCGTCTGAGCGATCGAGGATCGTGGTCGGTGCGCCGGTGTCCTGGACGAATTGCGGCTCAGTGACAAACATCCGCTGCTCGTGTTCCCAATTGCGATCGAACGCGATATCGATGGCGTGCAAAATCCTGGACGTGTAATCGAGCATGGCTTCGGCTGCTTCGCGCGTGATCATGTAGCACTGCAAACCGACCGGGCTTTCCATCCACATCAGCTTTGTACCGCTCGATAGGTGTGCGTATTCGGTTTGCTCGCGCCTGTTGAGCCACATCAATCGCACCATGTCCCAGTGCTCGCGCGTGGCGTACAGTTCTTCGGTCGCGGATTTGAAGCCATCCAGTAACGCCACATCGTCCTCCATGATGCAGCACGCGTTGCTCCCCGACTCCACAAGTTGTCGCCAGACAGCGCGATGACTGAGATAGCAACCGAGCTCGCCCGGTGACAGCAGCCAGCCGTAACGGCGAAGGCGGGCGCCGGTGTCGTACCCGGGGATACCGTGGCCGCAGCCTTTGAGTTCGAAGGCGTCGAAGAAGCGCGCATTGATATTTTGTTTCGCGAATTCCTCAACCATTCCTGCGCGGCGATCGTGTGCGCGTGCGAGTGAAATGCAGACGTATGACAGACCCCGTGTCATGCGAAACAACCCCGTAATAATTGAAAGCGTTTGGTCGGAAGATATCACACGCGTTACAACGCCCGAACTTCCTGCGTCGGCAGTTCAAATATTTCGGCGGTATCTGCGGGTGGGTCGATGCCTGTCCAGGGCGGCCAGAATGCCATGTGCGAGGTAGATCCAGCGCGAGCGCGCCACTTGGCGAGCACGGTCGCGAACGTGTGCATGAACACCGACTCATGGCAGCATTTCATCGAGCGGAACGTCCGGCGCGGATGTTCGCGCGTAGCGGCGACGGCGGGTTGACGCGCGTGCAGGCTGCCGCCGATTCATGGGCTGTGCGCTTCGAGCGCCAGCAGGCGCAGGACTTCGGGGCAATGCCGCGGAATCGGCGAGCGGCCGGCGACGTCGTTCCGCACGGTGCGAATGCAGCAGCGGAGTGTTTGGGCGCTTCGAGCGATAGACAGGCCATCGGTGAGCGCGAGCAAATCGGCTTGCGCGCCGTGACGGCAGGCGGCGGCATTCATAGGCGTTGCGGGCGGTGAACTAACGGTTTTCGCTAGCGACTCTATTTTACATAACGTGAATTATCGACAGTTTGTGTTGTAGTAGCTAGATTGAAATGTCCGCTTTTGGCTACATAGAAATGTCCGCTTTCGGGCCGCGTAAGCTGTCCGGCTGCCGGTTTCCCGGCGCCGGAGGCTGCGATGGCTGCAACGGAGCGGATCACGATGACGATGCGCGAGCTGGATCGATTCAAGGTCATTCAGGACGTAGCCGACGGCAAGCTCAAACCATGGCGTGCTGCGGAACGGCTGGAATTGACGACCCGGCAGGTCCGCCGGCTGGTCGCCCGGTTACGTGAGCACGGCCCGGTGGGATTGGTATCGGGACACCGGTCGAAGCCCGGCAACCGCCGTCTGGATCCAGGAGCCGCTGACCGGGCGCTGTCGATCATCCGTGATCGCTACGCCGATTTTGGGCCGACGCTGGCCTGCGAGAAGCTGTGGGAATGCCACGGGCTGCAGTTGTCGAAGGAGACAGTCAGAAGGCTGATGACGGACGCCGGGCTGTGGATTCCGCGCCGGCAACGACCGCCGAAGGTTTATCAGCCGCGAGCGCGCCGGGCTTGCCTCGGCGAACTGATCCAGATCGACGGCTGCGATCATCGATGGTTCGAGGAACGGGCGCCGGCAAGATGTCGGGCATAGGGAGCGCCGTGAAGACTTGACGAGTTCTGATGAATCGGCGCGCTGCCGACAACGGCCGGCATGCGCCCCTCTACCCTATTCTGCCGTGCTCCGTGACGCCGCCGGTGGAATTGCGTCCGATCCTGGTGGATTCCGTTCCGGGTGTTCATGCGACAACCCCAGCCTCGGACATCCGCCCACATCGTCGACATGTCGCGACAAGCCCCCCGTCAACTGCGACAACGACTCGCCATCCGCGCGCTGCTGCCGAGCACCCGATCGCGACATCGCACGCGGCCGCGTCGACCGCCGGCCATCAACCGCCGGCTGCATGCACGCGCGGCCGCCGCGTATGCCATCCGAGCGTCTGCTCCAGCGTGGCCGCGACCTGCAGCAACACCGCTTCGCTGCCCATCGGCCCGGCGAGCTGCACGCCGACGGGGCGGTCGCCCGACCAGCCGGCCGGCAGCGAAATCGCCGGCGTGCCGGTGATGTTGAAAAGCCCCGTGAACGGACAGTAGTCGAACAGCTTGTCGCACCAGCCGCGCGCGTCGAGCGTCGCATCGTTCTGGTCGAGATGGCCGAGTTCGACCGTCGGCATCCGGGTGACCGGCGTGACCAGCACGTCATAGCCGCCGAAAAACCCGCCGACGTCGCGCGACAGCACATTGAACTGCATCAGCATGCGTTGCAGGTCGAGCCCCGACAGCCGGCGCCCGTGCTCGATGCATGCATGCGTGCACGCTTCCACTTCGCGCGGATCGTACGACCGCCCGAGCGCATCGGCGGCGCCCAGCGCGGCCGACGCAAGGAACGCCGTCCACGCGGTGCAGCTCGCCGACGCAAGCGCTTCGGCGTCGTACGCAGGTACGGCCACGTCGACGTCGTGGCCGAGCTGTTCGAGCGTGCGTGCCACCTGCTCGGCCGCGGCGACGCAATCCGGATGCGTGACGCCGGCGCCGGGCATGCGCGTCGCCAGTGCCACACGCAGCCGGCGTGCGGGCGTGCGGATCGCGTCGGCATAGCGTTCGTGCGGCCGCGCGATATCGAACATCGCACCGGTCTCCGGGCCTTCGACCGCATCGAGCATTGCCGCGCTGTCGCGCACCGTGCGCGTCACGGCGAACTCGATGCCGAGACCGAACAACGGCAGGTTGTAGTCCGGGCCGACCGGCGTACGGCCGCGCGACGGCTTCAGCCCCACGAGCCCGCAGGCGGCCGCCGGCACGCGGATCGACCCGCCGCCGTCGTTCGCGTGCGCGGCCGGCACGATGCCCGCGGCCACCGCCGCCGCCGAGCCGCCGCTCGATCCACCGGCGCTGTACGCGGGGTTCCACGGGTTGCGGGTCGGCCCGTGCAGCAGCGATTCCGTCGTCGCGTTGAAGCCGAGTTCGGGCGTCGTCGTCCGGCCGAAGGTCGCAAAGCCCGCGCGCTTGAAACGCGCCATCAGCTCGCTGTCGGCAGGCGGCACGTAGCGCCCGGCCAGCAGCCGCGAGCCGCCGTCGTTCGCGACGCCGCCCGCATGCAGCACGAGATCCTTGATGAGGAACGGCACGCCGGCGAACGGCCCGTCCGCCGCGTACTCGAGCGGCTGCTCGAAAGTTTCGATGATCGCGTTGATTTCCGGGTTGACGCGCGCGGCGGCGGCTTTCGCCGCCTGCATCGCTTCGTCGGCGCTGACATGGCCGGCGCGGATCTCGGCGGCCAGGCCGGTCGCGTCGTAACGTACGTATTCCTCGATATTCATGGGCGTTCTCCTGCGTTCGTCGGGGGTGACGGATGTCGTGATGGGCGGGACTGCGGTGAAGCGACTTCATTGAAGCCCGCGAAAAAACCATCCGAAATCGTTCAGATGAACGATGGGAACGTGCGGCAGGAATGCGGCGAACAGCGGGAAAAAGCGGCGCGCTTACGCGAGCGCGCCGTCATCGTCGAGCACGCGGATCAGTTCGCTCTTCGTGGTCACGCGCAGCTTCACGTACACGCGGCGCAGATGATGCCGCGCCGTCGCCGGCGCGATGCCGAGGCGTTTCGCGACGCCCTTGTACGTGCAGCCGTCGCAGAAGATGCGCGCGACCGCCAGCTCGCGCGGGCTCAGCACGGCGCCGACGCCGGCCGCCCGCGCGCGCACCAGCACGTAATCGCCGAGCCGTTCGCTGTGCAGCCGGATACGCGCGCCCGACAACGCGGGCGGCGGCGGCGTGGCGTCGAACAGTCGGGCTCTCGCGTCGTCCGGCAAGCCGGTGCGATCCCACGACGGCCATTCGAGTGCGGCGAGCGCGAGGAACGCGTCGTCCGCGTACTGCAGCACGCCATGCGCGTCGAACAGCGCGGAAGCCGCGCCGCCCGTCGCGCCATCGGTCGCGTGCATCCAGTGCAGGCGGTTGCATTCGAGCGCCGACGCCATGTGCTCGATCGCGAATTCGAGCAGGTTCGCGTCGGCCGCGTCGAAGCGGCGATGCGTGCGGCGATACAGCGACAGGTGCGTGGCGCGTTGATTCCCGGCGTCCACGCACACGGCGAACAACACCTGTGCGATGCCCTGCGCCTTGCAGAACCGCCGCATCGTGTCGTTCAGCGGAACCGTCGACGTCGACGCGACGACGATCTTCTCCGACGATGTTTCCGCCAGTCGCGCCAGCGGATCGCGCAGCTTGACCTGTTCCCAGTCGTGCATGAAGCCCGGACGCAGATTGTGCAGGTACGCGCTGTGCGGCAACGGGCCGTCGGGCCGCAGGCTCGAATGGCCGAACCATGCGCCGTCGAAGTCGATGTGCTCGTTCAGCAGCAGCAGGAGCCGCCGGTCGAATTCGTCGACGCGCGTCGCTTGCGGCAACCGGTAGAGCGGCAACAGCAGGCGGCCGACGCGCCGTGCAAGCGCGGCGCCTCGTGGCGGGATTGAGCGGGGGCGGATGGCATCGCGGGTCACTCGTCGTCTCCTGTCGCGTCGTCCGGGCGGCCGTGCCGTCGTGGTCGGCGCCGCCGTTTGTCGGGCGATTCTGGCATTTTTGCGGATCGCCGGCCACCGGTCGGAACCCGCTATCCGATACCGTTCGCGGCTGTCGTTCGGCGTGGGCGGACCCGTCGCCGACGCGTTTGTGCGCCGATCGTCCGTGCCCGTCGGTTGAAACCGACCTTGCGCCCCCTACCCGATTCGTTTGTAGAATCGGCGTGTTCGCCGTCCACGACACGGGACAAGACATGATCCTCAGCCGCCGTCCCGCCGGATACCTGCGGCCCTTCATCGACTCGGTATGGGCATCGTATCCGCCGTTTTCGATCCGGAACGAACGTTGCCGCGAGCGCGTGCTGCCGACCGGCGCGGTACACATCGCGATCCGGCTCGATGCCGAGCCGTTGCGGCTATTCGACCGCGTCGAAGACGACACCGGCCGCACGGTCGGCGTCGCCGTGGTCGGCGGCGCACGGGCGTGCGCGTACCTCAAGGACGTCTCCGCGCCGGTGCCGACCGTCGGTGCGCTGATTCGTCCGGGCGCGGTCCGGCTCGTCACCGGCGTGCCGGCGTCGGCCTTCTACGGCCTGCACCTGTCGCTCGACGATCTGTGGGGCGCCGACGCTGCCAGCATCCGCGACCGGCTCGGCGAAGTCGCTTCCGCCGCCGCGCGGCTGGATCTGTGGGAAACGCTGCTGAGCGCACGGCTACCGCGCGTGACCGGCATCGACCCGGCCATCGCCGCATCGATCGCGCAATTGAATCGTGGCACGGCGGTCCGCACGATCGTGCAGCAACTCGGCTGCAGCCACCGTCACTTCGTCGCGCAGTTTTGCGAGGCGGTCGGCATGCCGCCGAAACGCTACGGCCGCGTGCGCCGCTTCGCGCAACTGCTCGACGGCTTGTCGGCCGCGCCGCCGGCATCGTGGGCCGATGCCGCGGCGGCGGCAGGCTATGCCGATCAACCGCATTTCAATCGCGAATTCCTCGAGTTCGCCGGATTGTCACCGGAACAGTACCGGCAACGCGCGAGCGCGAACGGTTTTCACGTACCGCTCTGACTGCTGACGCACGACCGCCACGGTCGCCGCGGCGGTCAATTTTGTTCAAGACCGGGCGCCGGACGCCCGATAGGATCGAGCCAACCCACACCACCCACCGGAGGGCACCATGGCGATTCACGAAGTCTTTCCGTATCTGCGCGCCAAAAGCGCGGAAGACGCCATCGCGTTCTATGCGAAGGCATTCGGCGCGCAGGAGAAATTCCGGCTCGTCGAGCCGTCGGGGCGCATCGGACACGCGGAATTGCAGCTCGGGCCATGCACGCTGATGATCTCCGACGAGTTCCCGGAATACGATCTGTTCGCCCTCGACCCGGACGGCAACGCGCCGATGGTGCTCCATCTGCATGTCGACGACGCCGACGCGACGATCGCCGCCGCCGTCGCGGCCGGCGCGCGCGTGACCCGCGCGCTGCAGGACCAGTTCTACGGCGAGCGTTCGGGCAGGATCCGCGATCCGTTCGGTTACGACTGGCTGATCGGGCATACGATCGAAGCGGTCGAACCCGATGAAATGCAGCGGCGTTACACGGCGCTGATGTCCGGCGATCAGTGAGCATTCCGGACAGCGTACCCCGAACGATCCCCCGATATCCGCGATGCACTACCACCCCGACGACATCAGCCGGCTTTTCCTCGGTGTGCCGACGCTGCAGTTGAACCGCCCCGCGCCCGCCGAGCGGTTTCTCGCCGCCGCCGTCGCTACCGGCGCCGAACTCCGGCAGGTGCTGCGCGACTACCCGCAGGTCCGCTACCAGCCGCTCGACTTCCACTATCTGTGTCAGCAAAGCCTGTCCGCGCTGGACGACGCGCTGCTGGCCGACCTGACACGCGACATGCGGCACGGCTGGCGCGGCGCGCACTGGGCCGCGCTGCTGATCGCGTTGTCGGGCGACGCGCGCTATCTGCCGCACCTCGGCGCGGCCAGGCGCCATCGCGGCGTCGAATGGGCCGCCGGGCTGGCCGCAGCCGCCTCGGCCGCCGATGCGCAATCGTCGGCCTGCCGTTGCTGCCGGTCGATCGTGCAGTTGCGTGCGCAACTGGCCGAGTTGCCGCGGGTGGTCGTCCGGTTGAGACCGTGGCCCTCGCCGGCAGCGCTCGAAGCGAGGACCAACGCCGTGCGCGCCGCCTATCGAAGCGGCGGCGCCGACGCGGCGCTGCCGATCACCCGCCGCTAGACAGCTCGGCACGCAATCGCGCGATGGCGCGCTGAACCCGCACCCCGCCCCGCACGCCCCGCCTTTCCGACCGCCGCCCCCGCCGTCGACGCATCGCGATTCCGCGCGATTCCGCACAGGACCTTTCCTGTGCAACGCCTTAATCGACCGCCGCACGATCTCCAATAATGGCCGCTCGATCCATCGGCCGCCAGGCCGGACCCACAACAACAAAACTCCTATGCATTCCTGCCAAATGAACCCGCAGGCCGGCGCACGCGTCGCGGGGACCGTCATTGCCGCCTGCCTGAGCAGCTTCGTGCCGAATGTCGCGCATGCGCAGAGCAGCGTGACGCTGTACGGCCTGATCGACACGTCGATCACCTACTCGACCAACCAGCGCACGCGCGGCGCCGGCTCGCCCGGCGGCGGCAGCGTCGCGATGACGAGCGGCGCGCTGAATGCGTCGCGCTGGGGGCTGCGCGGCCGCGAGGATCTCGGCGGCGGGATGGCCGCGGTCTTCGCGCTCGAAAACGGCTTCTCGGGCACCACCGGCAAGCTGTCGCAGAAAGGCGTCGACCTGTTCGGCCGCCAGGCGTGGATCGGCGTGAGCTCGAAGACGGCCGGCACGCTTTCCTTCGGCCGCCAGTACGACCTGATCCTCGATTTCGTGACGCCGCTCGGCGCGTCCGGCCCCGGCTGGGGCGGCAACCTCGCCGTCCACCCGTACGACAACGACGATTCGAACCGCAACCTGCGCATCAACAACGCGGTGAAATATACGAGCCCGACGGTTCGCGGGCTGACGTTCGGCGCGATGGTCGGCTTCTCGAACACGGCCGGCCAGTTCTCCAACAATGCCGTGTGGAGCACGGGCGTGTCGTATGCGAACGGGCCGCTGAAGCTCGGCGCCGGCTACCTGAAGATCAGCCGCGACCGCAACGCGCCGAACCCGGACGGCGCGCTGAGCACGGTCGACGGCTCCGCGACGATCACGGGCGGCAACCAGCAGATCTGGGCCCTGGCCGGCCGGTATGCGTTCGGGCCGCACTCGGTCGGCGCCGCGTGGTCGCATTCGGCCACCGACGGCGTGACGGGCGTGCTCCAGGGCGGCAACATCGCGCCGCTGAAAGGCGAATCGCTGGTGTTCGACAACTTCTCGATCGACGGACGCTACTTCGTCACGCGCGCGTTGAGCGTCGCCGCCGCGTACACGTACACGATGGGCCGCTTCGACACCCGCACGGGCCAGACGCGTCCGAAATGGAACCAGGTCGTCGCGCAGGCCGACTACGCGCTGTCGAAGCGCACGGATGCGTATCTCGAAGGCACTTACCAGAGCGTGAGCGGCGGCAACGGCAATCCGGCGTTCAACGCGACCGTCTGGACCTTGACGCCTTCGGCGAACAGCAACCAGGTCGTCGTCGCGCTGGGGTTGCGGCACAAGTTCTGACGAATGCGGCCTCGCGCGGCCGCCCGGCTGCATCCGACGAGCACGTCACCCGTCACCCGATCGCCGTGATCGACACGAGAAAGGCCGCGCCCCGTGCGCGGCCTTTTCGCTGTGGCGGGCGTCGGGTATCGCGTACGGCGCGCGGAAGCAAGAATGCCTCCCGACTGTCGCATTTGCGCAAAAAATGCGAAGAAACTGGTCACGTTGTGACATTTTTCCTAATCTGTTTGCAGCGACGCCGCGATTCGGCGTTCCGGTCGCAACATTCTTTCATCTGGCGCACCATCGGCTTACGGGCCTGCATCACGGCAACGGAGCCGGACCTTTCGCGCCATGGCGGCCGGACAGCTGCGTGCGGACGGCACGCAGCCACGCTTTCAACGCAGTCAACCGCTGGAGACGAACGATGAGCAAAATGAACCGAATTGCGGTCCTGGCAACTTTCGTACTGCTGGCCGGTTGTCACAACGCGGCGAAAACGCCCGAGAATGCCGGCGCGGCACCGGAGCCCTCGAGCGAAACCGTCGCGACGGTGACGGCCGACGATCTGAACAATCCGAACAGCCCGCTCGCCAAGCGCAGCATCTACTTCGATTTCGACCAGTACTCCGTGAAGCCCGAATTCCAGTCGCTTCTGCAGGCGCACGCCGACTACCTGCGCAGCCACCCGGCGCGGCACGTGCTGATCCAGGGCAACACCGACGAGCGCGGCACGTCCGAATACAACCTCGCGCTCGGCCAGCGCCGCTCGCAGGCCGTGGCGAGCGCGCTTCAGACGCTCGGCGTGCCGGCCACGCAACTCGAGGCCGTCAGCCTCGGCAAGGAAAAGCCGGTCGCGCTCGGCCACGACGAGGAAGCGTGGGCGCAGAACCGCCGCGCCGATCTCGTCTATCGTTGATCCGGCGTCGCCGCGGCGGCGGCGATACGCAAAAAGCATGGAATAAACGCGCCGCCGAAACGTCTTCTCATCGCGCAGCCGCGCGGTTCACGCGAACCGCCTTTCCCGTGGCCTGCGCGCTGCAAGGAGATTGCAATGAAATCGGCAACGTTGGCCGCGGCGCTCGTCGCGGCGCTGGTGCTCGTGCTGTCGACGGGCTGTACGTCGTCGGGCAGCGGCGTGTCGCAAGGACCCGGCATGAGCCGGTATGGCGGCTCGGGAGGTAGCGGAGGCGGCGGAGGCGGCGGAGGCGGCGGCGGCTACTGACGCGCCGCCGTCAGGAAAACGGGGCGGCGCATCGCGCACGGGCACCGGAAACCGGCCGCCTCGTGCGCGACGCCCCGCCCCGGGGTGCGATTCAACGCATCGCCTTCACGTCGGCCGACGTGACGCTCGCCGGCTGGCCGCCCCACGTCGCGCGCAGGTAGTTCGCGAGCTGCGCGAGTTCGTCGTCGCTCAACGTTTTCGCGAAACCCGGCATCGGCTGCAGGTTTTCGAACCCGGCGAACTTCTGCTCGCCGATGCCGTCGAGCATCGCGACCAGCAGGTTGCGCGGATCGCCCTGGCGCACCGTCGAGTTGCCGTTCATCGGCACCGCCACGTGCGGCTTGCCTTCGCCGTTGAAACCGTGACAGCCCGCGCAGACCGCGAGATACACCGAGCGGCCGGCGGCCAGTTGCGCGGCATCGGCCGATACCGGCTTCACCGGTTGCGGCGCGGGCGGCGTATCGCCGAGCAGGTACACCGACAGTCCGCGCAGGTCGTCCTTCGTCAGGTACTGCGTGCTCAGGTGCACGACCGGATACATCTCGCCGAACGCCGAGCCTTGCGGTGCGATGCCGACGCCGAAGAACGTCTGCAGGTCGGTGCCCGTCCAGCCGCGCGCGGCGAGGCCGGCCGGCGTGATGTCGGGCGCGGCCACGCGGCCGAGCGCGGCCCCTGCGAACGGCTTCGCGCCGTCGAGCTGGCCCGTGAAGGCGCGCGGCGTGTGGCATTCCGCGCAGTGGCCGAGCGCGCCCGCGAGATAGCGGCCGCGCTGCCAGTCGGCGGATTGCCCGGTCGACGCATCCGGCAGGCTGTCCTTCAGGAACAGCATGTCCCAGAAGACCATGCCGAAGCGCAGGTTGTACGGGAACTTGAGTTCATGCGCGCGGTTTTCCTGCGCGACCGGCTTGACCGTCTTCAGGTACGCGAACATCGCGTCGGCGTCGGCGCGCGTGAGCTGCCGGTACGACGTGTACGGCATCGACGGATACAGGCGCTTGCCCGGCGCCTTGCCGTCGTGCAGCGCGGCATAGAAGTCGTCCGCGCTCCAGTTGCCGATCCCGTGATCCTTGTCGGGCGTGATGTTCGAGCCGTAGAACGTGCCGAACGGCGATTCGAGCGCCGCGCCGCCGGCGAACGGCGCGCCGTCCTTCGCGGTGTGGCACGCCGCGCAGTCGGCGGCCTTCACGAGATAGCGGCCGCGCGCGACCGGGTCGGCGCCGGGTGCGCCGGACGCCGCGTTCGAGGCCGGCGCGTCGTGGCCGCCGCACGCGGCGAGCAGCAGCGCACAGGCCGCTGCGAGCGCGGGCAGGCGCGCGGCCCGCGCGACACGATGAGCGAGTGTGCGGTTCATGCGGCGTCCTTCACGAGTCCCGGCGTCGTCAGCACCACGTCCTTGACGGCTTCGTAGTAGCGGACATAGCCCGTGCAGCGGCAGAGATGCGCGTCGAGCGCGTCGGTGATCGTGCGTTCCACGTCGGCCTTCGCGATCGGCTCGCGCTTCAGGCGTTCGATCAGCACGGTCGCCGCGTTGACGAAACCCGGCGTGCAGTAGCCGCACTGGAAGCTGAAGTGTTCGAGGAACTTCTGCTGGATCGGCGACAGCTCGACCACTTCGCCGGCTTCGTTGCGCTTCGCGTGGCCTTCGATCGTGCGGATCGAACGGCCGTGGAAGAAGTGCGCGCCGGTAATGCAGGTGCGCATTTCCTCGCTCGTGCCGTCCGGCTGGTCGACGATCACGACGCACGCATGGCAGATGCCCTGCCCGCAGCCGAGCCGCGACCCGGTGAGGCCCGCGTACTCGTGCAGGAACTCGATCATCATCAGACCTTCCGGCACCTGCATCGGACCGACGGTCTTGCCGTTGATCCTGACCGACAGCGGTTTCTGCTGGAACCGGACGAGCGGACGCTCGACGGCGGCCGCGGCCGATGCCGGCGCAGCCGGGGCAGCGGGAACGGACGCCGATGCGGCCGAAGTTGCCGCCGGTGCGGAAGCGCCAGTCGCAGCCACGCTGGCGCTCGCGGCCGAAGCCGCGGTTTGGGCGGTCGTCATGCGAGCACCTCCTGAATCTTTTGCGGGGTCACCGGCAGATCGGTGAAACGATGGCCGATCGCGTGCGCGATGCCGTTCACGATCGCGCCGACGACGGGGATCATCACCACTTCGGCGACACCCTTCGGCGGATCGGTCTCGGACAGCGGCGGCAGCACGTCGCCCGTCTGCGTCCAGACGGCGACGTCGGACGCGCGCGGCAGCTGGTAACGGTTGAAGTTCCACGTCCCGTTGCCCGGGCCGTCCTCGTAAAGCGGCAGGTACTCGTGCAGCGCATGGCCGATGCCCATCGCGAGACCACCCTGCAACTGGCCCGACACGAGCTGCGGCGAAATCTGGTTGCCGCATTCCATGATCGAATGGTGCGTGAGCAGTTCGACCTTGCCGGTCGCTTCGTGCACGGCCAGCTCGACGAGCGTGCCGACCGCCGTGTAATACGTGACGGCCGCGTTGTTGCGGCTCGTCGGCGGGATGAACACGCGCTTGCGGTCCAGCACGCGGTAGCCGTTCGCGGTCGGCGGCAGCGTGCCGCGCAGCGCGGTCGCGCCGGCCGGCGCGGCGGTGCCCGGGATCGGACCGTCATCGCCCGTCTTCGGCGCGCCGACCCGCAGCGACAACCCGTCGATCGGCAGACGCTCGACCGCGCCACCTACCTCGAATTCCGCATCGGTCCACTGCCAGCGGTTGAACACGTGCACGACGGCGCCGGTCGGCAGGCCGAGCGCATGCGCCTGCTTCGCGAGCTGTTCGAACGTCAGCGGCTCGAGGCCGTCGGCGGTCAGCTTGCCGTCGACCCAGCGTGCATCCTCGATGCGGATCGTGTACGGCGCGGCCTGGCCGCCGCCGAGGCCGCGCGTCCAGATCGACATCGCGGCCGGCCACAGCCCGTAGCGGAACACGGCGCGCGCGGCTTCGCGCGTGCTGTGCGTGAAGTAGTACGCGGAGTTCGTCGCGCTCGACGGCGACGCATAGCCCGGCGACCAGCGCGGGTTCGCGCTCAGGCGGTCCTGGTCGGCCTGCGACATCAGGTACGGATCGCCGCTCGTCTCGACCGGCAGGTCCGGCCATTCGGTCACGGCCACGCGTACGTCGGTCGCCGGACGGCCGAGCCATTTCGCGACCGCGACGGCCTGCGACGTCGACATCCCGGTGCCGATCTCGGCCGCGGTGTGCTGCAGCGACACCTTGCCGTGCTCGTCGAATTCGACCTTCGCGAACGACGCTTCCGCGCCCGTGCCGAAATCCTTCTGCACGCACGCGAAGCCGACGCCGTAGCGCTTGCCCGGATGCGCGGCCTCGAATTCGGCCTTGCGCGCGACGCGACGCGTCCACAGCGGATGCTGCTTCGCGCGCTCCAGCACTTCGTCGACGCGCAGCGCGCCGGCGGGAATCGCGCCCTGCGTGTTCTTCATCCCCGAACGCAGCGCGTTGCGCAGACGGAAGTCGATCGGGTCGATGTTCAGTTGCGCGGCGATCTCGTCGACCGCCATCTCGGTCGCGGCCATGCTCTGCAGCGTGCCGTAGCCGCGTGCGGAGCCGGCGTCGATCGCGCGCGACGCGATCGCGACGGCCGCCAGGTCGCTCTTCGGGAAATAGTAGATCGATTGCGCGGCGGTGGCGCCGACCATCGCGACCGACGGCGAGAAGTTCGAGCGACCGCCGCCGTTCGCCTCGAAGTCGCCCTTGAACGACTGCAGCAGGCCCGTGTTGCGGTCGACCGCGATCCGGTAACGCATCTTGAACGCGTGACGCTTCAGCGACGTCTGGAACTGTTCGTAGCGGTCGTTCGCGAAACGCACCGGGCGGCCGTCCGCGTACAGCGCGCAGACGAGGCCGTAGAACGGCACGTTGAAGTGGTCCTTCGAGCCGTAGCCGACCGTGTAGCACGGATGCACGAACAGCTTCTTCACCGGGAAGCGGCATTTCGCGACCATCGCGGCCGCGTTCTCCGACACTTCGAGCGGCGACTGGGTCGGCACGACGAGGTGCAGCGATTGTGTCGCGGCGTCGTACCAGCAGTTCGCGTTGTCGGGTTCGAGCGCGGCCGTATCGACCGACTGCGTGTTGTATTCGCGGTCGAACACGAGCCAGTCGGCCGACGGATGGTCGAGCTCGCTGGCGATCTGCCCGGCGAGGAACATGCCCTGCTCGTCGAGCTTGCCGTGCTCCTTGCCGTCCGGCCAGACCGGCAGGTGCTTGCGCATCATGCTCGGGAAGATCGGCGCGTCCTTCAGGCTCGAATAGACGTCGTCGTCATAGGCCGTCTTGCCGCCCACGCGCACGTAGCGGAAGGTGCCCCACGGATCGCGCTCGAGCGGGCCCGTGACCGCGCCGTAGCGGATCACGTCGTCGCGGAACTTCAGCGCGTTCTTCGCGAAGCGGAAGCGCGCGAAGTCGTGATAGATCAGGATCGCGACCGCATGGCCGAGATACGCGGGCGTCTTGCCGGCCGGCAACAGCATGTCGTCGCCGTAGAACGCCGGGAACGCGACGCCGTCGCGCGCGAGATCGT
This sequence comes from Burkholderia cenocepacia, assembly GCF_900446215.1. Taxonomy (GTDB): domain Bacteria; phylum Pseudomonadota; class Gammaproteobacteria; order Burkholderiales; family Burkholderiaceae; genus Burkholderia; species Burkholderia cenocepacia. Next base: position 29,014 of record NZ_UAQZ01000017.1, read on the forward strand.
CGGCCGTGACCACGCGGTCCGGCTTCAGCTCGTCGCCGAGCAGCGACAGGTCGAAACCTTCGTACGTGCGGTCGGCCTGCGTGACGCGCAGAATCAGCGCGTGCGACTGCTGCTGCGGCCAGTGCGGCATGTCGGCGGCGCGCACGTCGCGGGCGAACACTTTCGAGCCCGTGACCTTCGCGATGCCGTCGATGCGGAATTGGGGGATGCCGGTGACGCTATCCCACTTGACGGGGGTGAGGAGTTTTTCTTCGAAGAGCGCCGCGAACGCGCGGCTGCCGATGGGCGCGACATACACCGCGACGCCCGCCAGCACGCTGGCTTTCAGAAAACCCCGCCGTGACAGGCCGTGGTTTTTCATTGGGGGGAACCTCCTGATGCGGCTCGGACGGCGATCGGGTGTCGCGGCGTTCGGAGCGGCGCGCATTCTGGCATTGTTTTTGATATATCGCCTATAGTATTTCTCGCATGAAATACTTATTGGATTTCTTATAACGGGATTCAGCCGGGCTGCGGCGGGCGGTCGCGGGCGCGAATCGCCCGCCGTGCGCGTGCGGCCGGCGGCCGCCACGCCGGCTGCCCCCGTCTCCTGCCGGTCGCCGCACATCGTTCCGTTCGCAACGATGCTGCCTTCGCGCCGCCGAATCCGCAAGCCTCTCGCAACCGTGGTTTACGACTACCGCGCGAAGCGGTGCGCGGCGCCGTCGGGCGGCCCGCGCCGCCGGTTTTTCATGGTAATGTCGTGCGCATCCGGCTCGGCCGGGCGTCCGCCACGTGCCGTGCGGGCGTCGCCAGCCATCCCGACATCGTGTCGAGGTCAACGACCATGGCAGTCAGGGCCTCTCTCCTGAACTCCGTTCTCGCCACTCCCCCCTCCGGCAACCACCGCGTGACGGCCGCGCTGCGTCCGTCGATGCTCGTCACGCTGTTCGAGGACGTGCGCCCGATGGCGCTGTCCGGGCTCGCGAGCGGCTTCGTCGCGGCCGTCGCGCTGATCCGGCTGCAGCAGCTGTGGTGCCTCGCGTGGCTCGTCGTCGACGTCGGCCTGCTCATCGCGCGCCTGTCGATCGCACGGGCCTACACGGTGCGGCGCAACGCCGGCGACGATCGCGCCGAATACTGGGCGAGGCGCTATGCGCCGGTGTCGCTCGTCGCGTGCTTCGTGCTCGGCCTCGGCGTGATGGGCTGCGTGCAGGCGGCCGACGTCGAGCTGGGCACGCTGTCGGTGATGGTCGCGGGCGGCGTGTTCGGCGGGATCGCGTCGCGCAATTCGGCGCTGCCGCGGCTCGCGATGACGCAGGTCGTGCTCGGCGTGCTGCCGATCGGCGTCGGTGCGCTGCTGGCCCCGCGGCCGGGCGCATGGCTGCTGGTGCCGCCGCTCGCGATCTATCTCGCGGCGATGCGCACGGTCGTGCAGCGCCACTACCGCGTGCTCGTCGCGCTGATCGCCGCGCGCCAGCGCAACGCCGAACTGGTCGCGCGCTTCGACGCCGCCCTCACCTACATGCCGCACGGCCTGTGCATGATCGATGGCGACAGCCGCGTGATCGTCGCGAACCGGCGCACCGCGCAACTGTTCGGCTCGCCACGCGAGATCATGCTCGATACGCCGCTGCCGGCCGTGGTCGCCGCACTCGGCGCGAACGCCGCGACCGATCCCGGCGGCATCGGCCTCGCCGCGCAATGCGACAGCTGGCTGAGCCGCAACGAGCCCGCGCCGTTGGACATCGCGCTGGCCGACGGCCGCCAGCTCGAACTGACGCGCCACCGCGTGCCGGACGGCAACGCGGTGATCATCGTCGAGGACGTCACCGCGCGCCGCCAGACCGAACAGCACATCCGGCACCTCGCGCGGCACGACGCGCTGACCGGTTTGCCGAATCGCCACGAGCTGCACGCGGCGCTCAAGCGGATGCTCGCGCGCCGGCCGCGGCTGCCGAGCCCGGCGTTCGCCATCATGTATCTCGACCTCGACGGCTTCAAGTCGATCAACGACCGCTTCGGCCACCAGGCCGGCGACGAAGTGCTCACGCAGGTCGCCGAACGGCTCGGCAAGACGCTGCCGCCGGGCGAGCTCGCGGCTCGCATCGGCGGCGACGAATTCGTCGTCGCGATCGACGACACGACGATGCACGCGTGCTCGATCCTCGCCGCGCGGATCATCCGGCAGATTTCGGCGCCGTATGGGTTGTCGAACGGCGAGACCGTCTGCATCGGCATCAGCATCGGCATCGCGCTCGACGACGGGCACGGCTCGCCCGACGAACTGATCCGGCAAGCCGACAGCGCGCTGTACGACGCGAAGTCGGCCGGCAAGGGCATCTACTGCTTCTATTCGAGCGGCAGCCGCCGTATGGCGCCGGCCACCGCAAGCTGAGCCCGTGACGCGCGCGCCGCGCATCAACTTTCCGTGCCCGCTGCGTTCTCCCGACGATTCAATTCCGAAACGCTTTGCCGGTCCGCACATGACGCCGTGCGTTCGCGTGTCACGTGACGTGTTCCGTAACATCGCCATCCGACGCGCCGCAAGATGACTGCAGAAGCCCGCACGATCGAGACCGGGCACGGCATTTCGCGGCTGGCACTCTTATTGCTCCTTGATGGGGAAAGAACGTTTCAGGGAGCCCAACATGAATACCGTCGACGTGCTCGCACGAACCGAAATCATCGACGAACAGGCCGTGATCGACGGCGCATCGCTGATCCGCCGGCTCGTGTCCGAGCGCCGGATGCCGGCCGCGCGCGAAGCCGCCTGCATCGACAATCCGCCGCTCACGCTGTATGGCGCGTTTCGTCAGGGCGTCGCCGATCACGCCGCGCGACGCGCGAATCCGTATCGCGCCGGCAGCCGTTTCTGGGCACTGTGGGAAGAAGGACGTCTCGAAGCTGAAACATCCGGCCGGTAAGCGCGTCGCGCGCGCCGGCCCCGTCACGACACGGGCTGGCGCGAGAGCCGGCACGTCAATGCAGCCGGCCGGCGCGCCGGCATGGCTTCATCGCTGCAACATCGCGCGCGCCCGCGTATCGGCCCGGCAAGACACGGCCGTGCGCCCGTCCGCGGTCACGCGCTGCCTGGCCGATCCCGCCCGCCGCGCCGCGCGGCGCCGGTTTCCCCTATAAGATGGCAGATTCCGTTCATCGAACGACGCTGCCATGACTTCCTCTCCTGCTCGAAACCCCATTCACTGCGAAATCGATCTCGACGCGCAAGGCAAGCACGCGGGCTACCTGCGGCTGCCGCACTCCGTGCACCGTTCCGCATACGGCTGGCTGCCGATCCCGATCGCGTCGATCCGCAACGGCGACGGCCCGGTCGCGCTCGTAATGGCCGGCAACCACGGCGACGAGTACGAAGGCCAGATCATCGTGTCGCAACTGATGCGCGAGATCGAACCCGACATGGTCCGCGGGCAGTTGATCCTGCTGCCGATGGCGAATTTCCCGGCGGCGGATGCGGGCCTGCGCGTGTCGCCGCTCGACGAAGGCAACCTGAACCGCAGCTTTCCCGGCGACCCGACCGGCACGCCGACGCAGATGATCGCCCACTACATCGAGCACGCGCTGCTGTCGCGCGCGCAGTATCTGGTCGACCTGCATTCGGGCGGCAGCTCGCTGCTGTACCAGGGCGGCAACATGCTCGCGATCGATCCGCTCGACGCCGACGAAGCCGAGAAGCTCAACGGGCTGCTGGTCGCGTTCGGATTGCACAATGCATTGCTGCACGCGCCGAATCCCGTGCATTCGGCGTCGGCCGCGCGCCGGCAAGGCGCGATCTCGATCGTCACCGAACTCGGCGGCGCCGGGATGGCCGATCCGTCGCTGATCCGGCTCGGTCGCCACGGACTGCTGCATTACCTCGGCTATATCGGGTTGCTGCACGGCGCGCTCGTGCCCGACGCGCCGCCGACCGTCACGCGCTTCATGCGCGTCGACGGCGATCGCCATTTCGTCTATGCGTACGAGCGCGGGCTGTACGAGCCGCTCGTCGAGCTCGGCGACCAGGTGAAGGCCGGGCAGCCGGCCGCGTGGGTGCATTTCCCCGATACGCCGTTGCGCGAACCGGTGCTGCACCGGTTCAACGGCGACGGCGAGGTGGTGTGCAAGCGCGTGCCGGCGCAGGTGCGGCGCGGGGATTGCCTGTTTCAGCTCGCGGAGCCGTCGACGCCGCCGCGCGTCATCGCGTGAGGCACCCGACTGACGCGTTCACGACCGTCGCACGCTGCCAGTGCGGACACGCCGACCGTCAGTCGGACGACACCGGCGACTCGTTTCCCTGCGCAACACCGCATTGATGGCAATGCGGAAAGAAGAAGAAATTCCGGCCACCGCATTCGCACACATTGAAAAGCCTCAATCCGCAATGGACGCAGAACGTGGAGTCGTTGCCACCGAGACTCCATTGTTTGTCGCATGACGGGCAGCGCTTTTTTTCGAGCGACCGGACGGCTTTTTCGTATCCGATCGTGCGCGCGCGTTCGCCCTGATCCTGCTGCAATTCGAGCCGTTTGCGCTCGGCATAGCGCTGAAACGCCTTCATCATGTAAAGACCGGCGAATACCGTGAGCACGATGCCGACCAGGACCCGGACATAGCCGCCGAAATTCGGCAGGTACGGCACCAGTTCAATGAAAAACGCGCTCAGCGCAAACAGGCCGAAACCGTACACGAACGGCCAGTAGCGCGCGTTGCGGTAGCGGATGAACAGCCAGGTCGCGACCAGCAGTATCGGCAACGTCAGCGCCAGCCGCAGCCCGAACACCTGCATCTCGTAGCGCCGGGTCGCGTCGTCGAAGCGCCGTTCGGCTGCTGTGTCCGCTTCGGCGATTTGCGTGTCGACTTGCGTCTGCTGCGATGCCAGCGCCCGTTGCTGGTCGCCGATCGCATCGATCTGATGCTGCCAGTTGACGACCACTGCCTGCAGCGTATCCAGCTTGCGCGTTCTCGCCACGATGTCCGGGTCCGTCGCACCGTCTCCCGTCACCGCGCGGGTGGCCAGCCAGTTGCGGAAACTTTCCTTTTCGGCCGCGTACGCCTTCACGGCGCGGCCGCGCGCCACTTCCATCGTGTCGACCTTCTCGGCGAGCGCATCGCGCTGCGCCTGCAACTGACGCCGCGCCGCGTCCAGCCGCGCTTTTAACGGAGCGTCGGCGAATTGCTCGATGACCGGCGGACCACCCCGAGGCGCGAACGCCATGTCGCGAATCACGAGACTGCCGAGCATGTTCAGAAAGACGGCGAAGATGATCGCGATCACCCATGACGCGAGTCGCAGGAGCCGCGCAGGGCTGGTCAGGCCGTCGCCGGAAGTCATCATGGTTTTTCCTTCCTTGTTGTTGGAATGGTTTCCATTGGTATCAATCTTGATGCAACCGTCGATGCTCTCTTTGTCGTCGGTTGCCGTGCGGCGCCGCGCTGATGCCGAATGCCGATCCTAAACGGTCGGCCCACATTCGCGCTAGCGGACAAGTCCCCTCGACATTGGCGTCGAATCTCCGCCACTGACCGGCAATCGCCCCCGTCAGATAGAATGACGCGCTTTGCCCGTACGCCTATGTGGTTCAAGAATCTCCAGCTTCACCGTCTTCCCGCGCCCTGGGCCGTTACTGCCGACCGGATGGAAAAATGGCTCGCGCCTCACGCATTCCAGCCGGGCAGCAGCGTCGAAATGCAGCGCGTCGGCTGGGCGTCGCCGCGTGACGACGGCGCGCTCGTGTATTCGATCAACCGGCAGATGCTGCTGGTGTTTCGTGCCGAAAAGAAACTGCTGCCGGCGTCGGTCGTCAATCAGGTCACCAAGGCCCGTGCGCTCGAACTCGAAGAGCAGCAGGGCTTCAAGGTCGGCCGGAAACAACTGCGCGAACTCAAGGAACAGGTGACCGACGAACTGCTGCCGCGCGCGTTCAGCATTCGCCGCGATACCCGCGTGTGGATCGATACGGCGAACGGCTGGCTCGTCATCGATGCGGCGGCCCAGGCGCTCGCCGACGACGTTCGCAGCCTGCTCGTCAAATCGATCGACGGATTGCCGCTCGCCGGCGTTCAGGTGGCGCGCTCGCCGGTCGCCGCGATGACGGACTGGCTGCTGTCCGGCGACGCGCCGGGCGGATTCACCGTCGACCAGGACGCCGAGTTGCGCTCGAGCGGCGAAGGCGGCGCCACCGTGCGCTACGTCGGCCACGCGCTGGAAGCGAACGACATGCGCCGGCATATCGAAGCCGGCAAACAATGCATGCGCCTCGCGATGACCTGGGACGACCGGATCTCGTTCGTGCTGACTCCGTCGCTGACGATCAAGCGGGTCACGCCGCTCGACGTGATCAAGGAGGCGGCGGACCCCACCGCGCAGAACGACGACGAGCGCTTCGACTCCGACTTCACGCTGATGACGGGTGAATTGGCGCGGATGCTGACCAGTCTCGTCGATATCCTGGGCGGGGATCGGCAGGACTCGGTTCCTCAGCCGGCAGCAGCCTGAACAGCGTCGTCGAGGGTCGTCGCCGCGCGACGACGCGACAATTCAAGGGGGACCGTCGCCATCATGGCGGCGGATCGCGGCCGGGGGCGCGGCCGTGAAAAGCCTGCCCTCATCGGCATCAGGCATGACCGGCAGGCGATCGAAACGACGACACCCCGCCAATCCACGGCGGCCCTTCCCCGTCGTCCACACCGCAAACGGGCACGGCTCTCCCACGCCCGCTCGCCCCACCCCACGCCCCCTGCAAGCCTTCTTACGCCTTCCGCGAAATCCTTATCGAAATTGCTTCGTTCGCCTTTGCCGGCCGCGCCGCTAACGTGTTCAAAACGGCGGCGGCACGCCGGATGCCTCGCATCGGGCACGACAGCCGCCGCCATCACGACAACTGCGTCGCGATAACGGAACAGACCGGACGGGCCGCGTGCCCGCACCCCGCCAGGAACGTCCGCATCGCGCGCCATTCGCGATGCCCATGGCCACGAACGACCGCATCATCGACACGACGCCGCTCGACGTCCGCGCGCAGCCGCTGATCGACGCGCTGATCGACGAGTATTCGATCCGTTACGACGCGTACCGCCCCGACAGCCGCGCGTCGGCCCGCGACGAACTCGCACGCTACCCGGCCGAACTGTTCGCGCCGCCCGAAGGCGCGTTCGTGCTGTTGCTGCGCGACGGCGAAACGATCGGCGGCGGCGCGTTCAAGCGCTACGACGCACGGACCGCCGAACTCAAACGCATCTGGACGCGCGCCGACCTGCGCCGCCAGGGCCTCGCCCGGCGCATCGTCGAAGCGCTCGAACTGCGCGCCGCGCAGCAGGGCTACCAGCGCCTCTACCTGACCACCGGCTTTCGCCAGCCCGAAGCGTGGGCGCTGTACGACCGCACCGGCTATACGCGGCTGTTCGATTCGTCGATCGATCCCGAAGCGTATTTCCATCTGCGCTTCGGCAAGGATCTCGTCGATCCGTCGCGCACGTCGACGCTGGCCGACCTGTGGGCGCCGGTGCCCGAACCGGTGCTGCCGCGCTGAGTGCACGACGTCCCGCATTCCATCTCGCCCATTCCGCTTTCCACGCTTCCACGACAGGACGTCTTCATGCATCGAGCCGTACCGTTTTCATCCCGTGCCGTGCGCACGCTGGCCACCGCGCTGATCGGCCTGAGCGCCTTCGCCGCCGCGACGGCTGCAGCCGCCGCGACGTTCGACCTGAGCCCCGAACAACGCGGCCGCCCGCGTGGCACCGCCGATGCGGCGGTCGAGCGCGCGGTGCCCGCGTCGTTCAAGTTCGCCGACCCCGGCACGCTGACGATCGGGATCGCGCCGAGCCTGCCGCCGATCAGTTCGTATGCGACCGACGCGCGCACGGTGATCGGCTTCGACGCCGACGTCGGTCAGCTCGTGTCCGACAGCCTCGGCCGCAAGCTGAAGATCGTCGCGCTCGCGTGGGCCGACTGGCCGCTGGCGCTCGAATCGGGGAAAGTCGACGCGGTGATCTCGAACGTGACCGTCACCGAGGAGCGCAAGCAGAAGTTCGATTTCTCGACCTATCGCAAGGATCAGGTCGGCTTCTACGTCCGCAACGACAGCAAGATCCAGGCGATCCGCGAGCCGAAGGACGTCGCGGGGCTGCGCATCGTGACCGACGCCGGCACCAACCAGGAAAAGATCCTGCTCGCCTGGGACCGCGAGAACGTCGCGCACGGGCTGAAACCCGTGCAGATCCAGTATTACGACGACCAGGCGATGCGCATCGTCGCCGTGCAGTCGGGCCGCGCCGACGCGGTGTTCAGCGTGAACTCGGTGCTCGCGTATCAAAGCGCGCAGCAAGGCAAGACGCGGCTCGTCGGCGCGATCAGCGGCGGCTGGCCGCGCACGGCCGACATCGCGATCGCGACGCGTCGCGGCAGCGGCCTCGCCGAGCCGCTGACCGTCGCGCTGAACGGGCTGATCAAGAGCGGCCGCTACCAGCAGGTGCTCGACCGCTGGAACCTCGCGTCCGAAGCGATCGACCAGTCGCGCACGAATCCGCCCGGGCTGCCGAAGAGCTGAGCGCCGCGCGCCCGCAACCGTCCATCCACGCTCACGCAGGAACGCCGCTCACCATGTCTTATTCGCTTTCGTTGCTGGACAAGAGTCCGATCGCCGACGGCGCGAACGCCGCCGATGCGCTGCGCTTCACCACGACGCTCGCGCAACGCGCCGAACAGCTCGGCTACGCGCGCTTCTGGGTCGCCGAACATCACGGCACGCCGGGTTTCGCGAGCTCGGCGCCGGAGATCGTCGTCGCGCACCTGCTCGCGCACACGTCGCGCATCCGCATCGGCTCGGGCGGCGTGATGCTGCAGCACTACAGCCCGTTCAAGGTCGCGGAGACCTTCAAGCTGCTGGCCGCGCTCGCGCCGGGCCGCGTCGATCTCGGCATCGGCAAGGCGCCCGGCGGGCTGCCGCTGACCACGCGCGCACTGCAGTGGTTCCACGACAAGGCGCGCAAGCCCGATTTCGCGGGGCAGCTCGCGGCGCTCGACGCGTTTCTCGGCTGGGGCGTGGCCGAGGATCATCCGCTCGCCGGCGCGGTCGCGATGCCGGTGCCGCCGCAGTTGCCCGAACGCATCCTGCTCGGCGGCTCGCCGGACAGCGGCGCGCTCGCCGCGCGCAACGGCTGGCGTTTTTGCTACGCGGGCCATTTCAACGGCGACGACGCGAATCTCGAACGCTCGCTCGACGCCTACCGCAGCGCGGGCGGCGAGAAACCGCTCGTCGCGCTGTATGCGGTCGCCGCGCCGACCCGCGACGAAGCCGAACGACTGATCGGGCCGCTGAAGATCTTCAAGCTGCAGTTCGCGGGCGGCCAGAGCTTCAACCTCGCCAGCGCGCAGGCAGCCGCGGAATTCGCGCGGCAAAGCGGCGCATCCGACTACCGGATCGACGAGCTGCGCCCGACGGTGCTGGCCGATACGCCCGAGCGCGTGCATCGCGCGCTCGACGCGCTGAGCCGCCGGCTCGACGTCGATGCGTTCGTGATCGATTCGCCGGTGTCCGACTACGCGGCGCGACTCGCATCGGCCGAATGGCTCGGCGGCGCGCTGTCCACCACGCCGTTGCAGGCGGCCCTCGCGGCCGACCGCTCCCTCTCCCCTGACCCGAACGCGTGACATTCCCATCATGACGACCCGACGATCGATCCCCTTCGGCCTGATGCTGCAAGGCGCAGGCAGCCACATGAACGCGTGGCGGCATCCGAGCAATCCGCCCGACGCGAGCATCAACCTCGATTTCATGATCGGCGTCGCCCGCAAGGCGGAAGCCGCCGGCATCGCGTTCGCGTTCGTCGCGGACGGCCTCTACATCAACGAGAAGTCGATCCCGCATTTCCTGAACCGCTTCGAGCCGCTGACCGTGCTGTCGGCGCTCGCGGTCGCGACGAAGAAGATCGGGCTCGCGGGCACGATCTCGACGTCGTACAGCGAGCCGTTCACGGTCGCACGCCAGCTCGCGTCGCTCGACGCGATCAGCGGCGGGCGCGCCGGCTGGAACGTCGTGACGACGCCGCTCGAAGGCACCGCGAAGAATTTCGGCAAGGCACACCCGGATCACGAACTGCGCTACGAAATCGCCGACGAATATCTCGACGTCGTGCAGGGCCTGTGGGACAGCTGGGACGACGATGCATTCGTGCGCGACCGCGCGACCGGCCGCTTCTTCGATCGCGACAAGCTGCATACGCTCGATCACCACGGCCGCTTCTTCCAGGTCGCGGGCCCGCTGAACATCCAGCGCTCGCCGCAGGGGCAGCCGGTGATCTTCCAGGCCGGCTCGTCCGACACCGGGATCGGCCTCGCGGGCAAATACGCGGATGCCGTGTTCACGCATTCGCCGTCGATCGACGAAACGGCCGCGTTCACGCGGCGCGTGAAACAGAGCGCGATCGAGCACGGGCGGCAGGCCGGCGACGTGAAGATCTTCCCCGGCGTCGGGCCGATCGTCGGCCGCACGGCCGCCGAAGCGGAGGACAAATACCAGGCGATCCGCGACCTGCTGACGATCGACGAGGCGCTCGCGTACCTCGGCCGCTATTTCGATCACCACGACTTCACGCAGTACCCGCTCGACGCGCCGTTCCCGGAACTCGGCGAGCTCGGCCGCAACAGCTTCCGCTCGACCACCGACCGGATCAAGGCCGATGCGAAGCGCAAGGGCCTGTCGCTGCGCGAGACCGCGCTCGCGGTCGCGACGCCGCGGCCGAACTTCATCGGCACGGCCGAGCACGTCGCCGACGAACTGATCCGCTGGCACGACGCGGGCGCCGGCGACGGCTTCATCCTCGGTTTCCCGGTGCAGGCGCAGGGCGTCGACGATTTCATCGAACTCGTGATTCCGGTGCTCGAGGCGCGCGGCCGCTACAGCCGCGACCTGCCCGGCGCGACGCTGCGCGATCACCTCGGTCTGCCGCGCAAGGCGAGCCGCTACGCGACGCCCGGCGCCGCACAGGAAGCGGCGGCCGAAGCGCACGCCTGACGCCGCCGCGCCGCCCGTGCGCGGCGCGCCCGCCGATCGATCGATTCGAGGATTCCCACGACATGAGCGACACGACCCATCTCGGCGGCGCGCTGCCGCCGCTCTCTTCCCCCGGCGCTCGCGAGCCCGGCACGCGTTTGCGGATCGTGCCCGCGCGCCACCGGTCGCGCACGGCCGGCACCGTGCTCGCGCTCGTGCTGATCGCGCTCACGCTGCATTCGATTCTCGGCAACCCGCAGTGGGGCTGGCCGGTGTTCGCCGAATGGTTCCTGTCGCCGCCGGTGCTGTCGGGGCTCGCGCGCACGCTGGTGCTGACGCTGCTCGGCGCGGTGTTCGGCTTCGTGCTCGGCGCGTTCGTCGCGCTGGCCCGGCTGTCGCGGTCGCGCCTGCTGTCGGCCAGCGCATGGACCTTCGTGTGGCTGTTCCGCTCGATTCCGCTGATCGTGCTGCTGCTGATCCTGAACAACCTCGGCTACCTGTACGAGCACGTGCGGCTCGGCGTGCCGTTCACCGACATCGTGTGGTTCGACACGCCGACGACCGACCTCATCAGCCCGTTCCTCGCGGCCGTGCTCGGCCTCACGCTGAATCATGCGGCGTTTTCCGCGGAGGTGATCCGCGGCGGCATTCTCGCGGTCGACCAGGGCCAGCTCGAAGCCGCCGCCGCGCTCGGGCTGCCGCGCGGCCGCCAGACGTCGCGGATCGTGCTGCCGCAGGCGATGCGCGCGATCCTGCCGACCGCGTTCAACGACCTGATCACGCTCGCGAAAGGCACGTCGATGGTGTACGTGCTCGCGATGCCGGAGTTGTTCTACACGGTGCAGGTGATCTATCGCCGCAACCTCGAAGTGATTCCGCTGCTGATGGTCGCGACCGTCTGGTACCTGATCATCCTGACCGTGCTGTCCGCGATCCAGGTACAGGTCGAGCGGCACTATGCACGCGGCGCGCTGCGCAACCCGCCGCCGTCCGTGGTCACGTTCGCGCTGGCGCGCATCGGCAGACTGTGGCGGCGTGTCACGTCGCGCCGCACGGCCTCGATCGCCCGTGCACGAGGCGAGGCCGGCCCGCCTGCCGATACCGTGGCCGCGGTGTCGCGCACCGGCGGCGAAGTGGCCGTGCATGGCGTGTCGAAGCAGTTCGGCATGCAGCGCGTGCTCGACAACGTGTCGTTCGTCGCGCCGCGCGGCAGCGTGACCGTGATCGTCGGGCCGTCCGGCTCCGGCAAGTCGACGCTGCTGCGCACGATCAACCATCTCGAACGCGTCGACGACGGCTTCATCGACATCGACGGCGAGCTGATCGGCTATCGCCGCGACGGCGACGTGCTGCACGAGCTGAAGGAGCGCGACGTGCTGAAGCGGCGCACGGCCGTCGGCATGGTATTCCAGAACTTCAACCTGTTCCCGCACCTGACGGTGCTCGAGAACCTCATCGAAGCGCCGGTCGCCGTCGCCGGCGTGACGCGCGATGCGGCCGAGCACAGCGCACGCGCGCTGCTCGCGCGGGTCGGCCTCGCGGATAAGGCCGATGCGTACCCGCGCCAGTTGTCCGGCGGCCAGCAGCAACGTGTCGCGATCGCGCGGGCGCTCGCATTGCGGCCGAAGGTGCTGCTGTTCGACGAGCCGACGTCGGCGCTCGATCCCGAACTCGTGAACGAAGTGCTCGACGTGATCAAGGAACTCGCGCGCTCGGGCACGACGCTCGTGATCGTCACGCACGAAATCGGCTTCGCGCGCGAAGTGGCGGACAACGTGCTGTTCATGGAACGCGGGCGCATCGTCGAGGCCGGGCCGCCCGCCGCCGTGCTCGATGCGCCGTCGCATCCGCGCACCCGCGCGTTCCTGTCGCGGGTGCTGTGATGCGCGCCGCTTCCGACTCGCGGGGTGCCGCACGATGACCGATCGACGCCAGTTCATCACGGCCGCGCTGCTCGCGGCATCGGGCCTGCCGTGGCAGGCGGCACGCGCGGCGGCGGCCACCGCCGACCTCGACCCGCGCCAGGCCGGCCGCTTGCGCACCGGCCCCGACGACGCGGCCATCCGCGCGGCCAGCGGCTACCGCTGGGTGCGCGACGGCGCGTTCACGGTCGCGATCTCGCCGCACGCACCGCCCGTGTCGACCTATGCGACCGACGCGCGCACCGTGGTCGGCGCCGATCCCGACTATGCGCAGCTCGTTGCCGACGCGCTCGGCCGCACGCTCGTGCTGCTGCCGATCGCGTGGGCCGACTGGCCGCTCGGGCTGACGTCCGGCAAGTACGACGCGGTGATCTCGAACGTCGGCGTCACCGAGAAGCGCAAGGAGAAATACGATTTCACGACCTACCGGCTCGGGCTGCACGGCTTCTACGTGCGCACCGCCAGCCCGATCGCGAAGATCGCGGAGCCGAAGGACATCGCGGGTTTGCGGATCATCACCGGCGCCGGCACGAGCCAGGAGCGCATCCTGCTCGAATGGAGCAAGCGCAACGTCGCGCAAGGGCTGAAGCCGGCCGAGCTGCTCTATTTCGACGACGATGCGACGGCGCGCGTCGCGCTGCTGTCGGGCCGCGCGGATGCGGAGCTGAACCCGAACGCGTCGCTCGCGTACGAGGCCGCGCGCACCGGCAAGATCCGTCGCGTCGGCGTCGTCAATGCGGGCTGGCCGGCGAATGCGGACGTCGCGATCGCGACGCGCCGCGGCAGCGGGCTCGCGCCGGCGCTGACGCTCGCGACCAATGCGCTGATCGGCAACGGCCGCTACGGGCAGGCGCTCGCGCGCTGGGGTTTGCAGAGCGAGGCGATCGCGCGGGCGGAGACCAATCCGCCGGGGTTGCCGTCGTTCTGAGCGTTCAAGGCAAGCGCCCCGGCATGCCGTGATGGCGATGCCGGGGCGCGTCAACGTGCGGCAGTTCGGCGGGTTCGCCTACGCCGGCACCGCCGCCCGATAGCGGTCGAGCTCCGCAACATGCGCGTGAATCGCCGGGATCAGGTCGCGCCCGTAGGCCAGCGCATCGTCGAGCGGATCGAAACCGCGAATCAGGAACGTCGATACGCCGAGCCGGTAGTACGCGCCGAGCGCACGCGCGACCTGCTCGGGCGTACCGACCAGCGCGGTCGAATTCCAGCGCGCGCCGGTCAGGTTCGCAACGCCCATCCACAGCCGTTCGTCGAGCACGTCGCCCTGCGCGGCGGCGGCCATCAGCCGCTGCGAGCCCGCATTCTGCGGTGCGTGACCGGCGATCGGCTGACCGTTCGCGAGCCGCGCCGCACGCACGCGTTCGCGGATCGCCTCGGCCTTTTCCCACGCAGCCGCCTCCGTATCCGCGACGATCGGCCGGAACGACACGCTGATGCGCGGCGCCCGCCCGAACGGCGCGGCGGCGGCCCGCACGCGCGCGATCTGCTCGCGCACCGCGTCGAGCGGCTCGCCCCACGTCATGTAGACATCCGCATGCTCGCCCGCGACGGCGAGCGCGGCCGGCGACGAGCCGCCGAAATAGATCGGCACATGCGGCCGCTGCGCGCCCTTCACGACCGGCGACGCCCCGCGCAGCCGGTAGAACGCGCCGTCGTGATCGACCGGCGCATCGGCCAGCCAGATCCGTTTCAGCACGTCGAGATATTCGCCGGTGCGGCGATAGCGGGCATCGTGCGGCACGAAATCGCCGTCGCGCTGCAGATCCGCATCGTCGCCGCCGGACACCACGTTCAGCGCCAGCCTTCCGCCGCTGAACACGTCGAGCGTCGCTATCTGCCGCGCGGCGGCCGACGGCACGATCACGCCCGGCCGGTGCGCGAGCAGGAGACGGATGCGCGCGGTCGCGGCGGCCGCGAACGACGCGACGATGAAGCCGTCCGCCGCGTTGCTGAAATGGCCGATCAGGATCTGGTCGAAGCCGGCGGCTTCGTGCGCCTGCGCGAAGCGGCGCACGTAGTCCGGCTGGACGGCCGCGCCGCCCGGTACGTCGACCTCCGCGCCGGGTGTCGCGGTGATCATGCCGATGATGTCGACTGGCATGTCGGGATGTCCTCGGGTATGTCGATCGGGAAGCGCGGGAATCGTGCAGCGGGCCGCACGGTCACTGCGCGGCGGCGGTCTTCTGCGCAGGCGCCGCGAACGCGCCCGCATACGAGCGGTCGAGCAGCTTCGACGTGTCGTACGCGGCCGGAATCACGCCGGACTTGTGCAGGAAGTCGGCCGTGTTCTGCGCGTCCTTCGCGGCCGTCTCGTCGACCGGGCCGACGCGCTGCCGAGCATTGTTGAGCCAGCGATACGCGACGTCGGGTTCGAGATTCGCGCGCTTCGCCCACAGGTCCGCGTACTCGCGCGGATGGCTGTCGACCCACTGGCGTGCGGCCACCACGCGCCGCAGGAAATCGGTGATCTCCGCGCGCTTGCCCGAGGCGGCCTGCTCGTTCGCGGCGACGAAGCTCAGCGCCGGCATCAGCCCCTGCGCGGTCGTCACGGGCCGCGCGCCCTGCCGTAACGCCAGCGTGCTGACGAACGGCTCCCACAGCGACACCGCATCGACCGAACCGTTCGCGAGCGCGTTGGTCGCGTCGATCGGCATCAGGTACGCGTACTTCACCGAATCGGCGCGCAGGCCCGCGTGTTCGAGCGCGCGCAGCACGAGTTGCTGGCTCCAGGCGCCGCGCCATACCGCGATGGTCTTGCCCTGCAGGTCGGCCACGGTGCGCACCGGCGAGTTTTTCGGCACGAGGATCGCGACGCCGTCGAGACTCTGCCGCGACACCGCGACGACCTTGACCGGCGCGCCGCGCGCGGCCAGCGTGAGCAGCGCGGAATCGCCGAGGAAGCCGAGGTCGATCGCGTTG
This sequence comes from Burkholderia cenocepacia, assembly GCF_900446215.1. Taxonomy (GTDB): domain Bacteria; phylum Pseudomonadota; class Gammaproteobacteria; order Burkholderiales; family Burkholderiaceae; genus Burkholderia; species Burkholderia cenocepacia. Next base: position 44,828 of record NZ_UAQZ01000017.1, read on the forward strand.
CCGTTCAGGCTTTCGGCGACCGGCGCGGCGGCCTGGAAGTGCTTCCATTCGATCGTGTAAGGCAGGTCCTTCAGCACGCCGGACGCTTCCATCGATGCCTGGATGTTGAAGTAGTTCTGTTCACCGACGCGCAGCGTGACGGTGTCCTTGGCGATGCCCGGCTGCGCGGCAAGCGCCAGCAAGAGCGCCGTGACGATTCGGCTCAGCAACATGATCTCCCGGAAGGTTGGCGGGCGGCCGCGCGACGGCGACGCCCTTGGTCCGCCGTGCGCGACCGCCGGCGGAACGGATGGAACCGGTGAAGATACGTCGATCCACTTCATGACACAAACGCAATATTCTTCTATGCAAAGATGCAAATATTTTATGAAGCACGCGCGTGCGGCCGCCGCTTCGCCGCCGGCCGCCGCCGCCGCGTGAAGTTCGAACGATTCCTCGATAGATATTTCGCACGCGAAACACATTACCGACTATATTTCGCATACGAAATAACTGCCCGAGCGAGGACGGCCATGACCTCCGAACCCATCGAATTTTCCGCCGCCGACGGCTACGTACTGCACGGCACGCTGTGGTCGCCGGACGCGCCGCCGCGCGCGCTGGTCCTGATCCATCCGGCGACGGCCGTGCCCGAGCGGCTGTATGCGGGCTTCGCGCGCTTCCTGACCGAGCGCGGTTTCGCGGCGCTGACCTACAACTATCGCGGCATCGGCGCATCGCGGCCCGCGCGGCTGCGCACGCTGCAGGCCCGCATGCGCGACTGGATGGAGCTCGACGTGGGCGCCGCGACCGCGTGGGCCCGGCACGCGCATGAAGGGCTCCCGTTGCTGGCGGTCGGCCACAGCGTCGGCGGACACGCGATCGGGCTGTCCGGCGCGACGACGCATCTGCGCGCGGCCGTGCTCGTCGCCGCGCATGCGGGCAGCACGCGGCTGATCGCGCAGGCGGCCGAACGCGTGAAGGTGCGGCTGATCCTGCGCGTGCTCGGCCCGCTGACGTCCGCGCTGCTCGGCTACGTGCCCGGCAAGCGGCTCGGGCTCGGCGAGGATCTGCCGGCCGGCGTGTTCCGCGAATGGAGCCGCTGGACGACGCTGCCGCACTACTTCTTCGACGATCCGACGCTCGGTGCGGCCGAGCGCTTCTCGAAGCAGCAGTTGCCGATCCTCGCGCTCGGCTTCGACGACGATCCGTGGGCGAATCCGGCCGCGATCGGCCTGCTGGTAAGCTATCTGACCCGCGCGAAGGTCGAACGCCGCCAGATCGATCCGCGTGCGGCGGGCAGCGGCCCGGTCGGGCACATGGGCTTCTTTCGCAGCCGGCCCGGCACCGTGCTGTGGCCCGACGTCGCCGACTGGCTCGCGCAGGCGCTCGACACGCCGCGCGCCGCGGGCCGCCCCTCCCTTTCCATTGCAGCCGGGAACCCAGCTTGAGCGAAGACCGACGACTGTTTTTCATGTTGAACATCGGCCAGCGGCGCGTGCAGCGCTGGATCGACCGCAAGGCCGAAACCGAGACGCGCGCGAGCGCCGCGCAGGCCGGCGTGCTGTTCTGTCTCGCGAAACAGGACGGCGCGCTGATCGGCGAAGTCGGCGCGACGCTGCAACTTGCGCCATCCGCGATGACGGGCCTCGCCGACCGGATGGCGAAAGCCGGCCTCATCACGCGTCATGCCGACTCGGACGACGGCCGCGCGACGCGGCTGTACCTGACCGACGACGGCCACGCGGCACTCAAGCGTGCGCGCGTGCTGCTGCGCGAACTCAACGGCAAGCTGTGCGACGGGTTTTCCGACGACGAACTCGACGTCGTCGCGCGCTGGCTGCATGCGTTGCAGGAGCGCTTTCCGGCGGAGCGCTGAACCGCGCTTCACGCGCGCGCGGCCGGCGTGCGCGCGCATCAATCGCAAGCGATTGCGATTCGCGTTTTCGATTCGATTTTCATGCCGCGCAACGGCAAAACTTGCGGGCCCGATGCGCGCTTTCGGCAACGCTTTCCGGCTACGTCCTGTTACAAAAAACCGCCTGTCGCGCGGCATTCGAATCGCCTACATTGCAATCCACTTCGACACATTCGTCGCATGCCCGGACTGGCTTTCCCGTCGGGTCGACATCGCAGACACACCCGACAAGCAATGAAAAGAAGAGGAGTCTTAACCGAAGCGCTGGCGGCATCCAGCGCACGCGGATTGCGATGACTGAAACGGCATGCTGAACGGCACGCAACGACACGCGGCATGATTGCCGCGCCCCGGCTCGCGTTGTCTCGTCGTGCCCCGCCATCGCATTCGCCCCTCACCGAGGAGTCGTCCATGCGACGCATGATCGTGTCCCATCCGCTTGTCACCCGCCTGTCCGCCGCGATGGCGCTGGCCGCCGCTGCCGCGGCGCACGCCGAACCCGTCGTCGTCTCCGGCCCCAGCCCGTTCGCCGCGTGCACCATCGGCGGCCCGGGCACCAACTACGTGAATGCAGAAGTCGAACCGTGGCTCGCGGTCAACCCGGCGAACCCGAACAACATGATCGGCGTGTGGCAGCAGGACCGCTGGTCGAACGGCGGCGCCCACGGGCTCGTCGCCGGCTACACGTTCGACGCCGGCGCGACCTGGGCGCGCACGCCGCAGCCGTTCAGCGCATGCGCGCCGGGCGGACTGAAATACGAGCGCGCGTCCGATCCGTGGGTATCGTTCGGGCCGGACGGCACCGCGTATTCGGTATCGATCTCGTTCAACCAGTCGAACAACGCCAACGCGGTCGGCGCGTCGGTCTCGACCGATGGTGGGCAAACGTGGAGCAGCCCGGCCGTGCTGATCGCGAACGACGAACCGACGACGCAGTTCTTCAACGACAAGGAATCGGTGACCGCCAACCCGGTGAAGGCCGGCACCGCGTACGCGGTATGGGACCGTCTCGAGCTGCCGAACGGCAATCCGTACGCGAACCTGCACACGAAGGCGTACCGCGGGCCGACGCTGTTCTCGAAGACGACCGACGGCGGCAAGACGTGGAGCGCCGCGAAGGTCATCGTCGACGTGCCGTCGCGCCAGCAGACGATCGGCAACCAGATCGTCGTCGATCCGAAGAGCGGCACGCTCTACGATTTCTTCGACCTGATCCAGCCGCCGTTCAGCAAGGCGGCCGGCAAGGTCGCGTTCATCAAGTCGACCGACGACGGTGCGACGTGGACCAAGCCGCAGGTGATCGCCGGACTGCAGACGGTCGGCGTCACGGATCCGAACACCGGCGAACCCGTGCGCACCGGCGACATCATTCCGGAACCCGCGATCGATCCCGCATCCGGGCAACTCTATGTCGTGTGGCAGGACAGCCGCTTCAACGGCGGCGCATACGACGAGATCGCGCTATCGACGTCGAAGGACGGCGGCGCGACCTGGAGCGCGCCGCAACAGGTGAACACGCCGACCGGACGCCCGGCGTTCAATCCGTCGGTGCGCGTCGACAACACGGGTGCGGTGATGGTCACGCACTACGACTTCCGCGACCTGCAGGCCGGCAACACGACGACGCTGCCGACCGGCTTCTGGCGCAAGATCTCGCACGACGGCGGCGCCACGTTCGCCGACGAGCGGCGCGTCGGCGGCCCGTTCGACATGAAGCTCGCGCCCAATGCCGAAGGGTTCTTCATCGGCGACTACCAGGGGCTCGACGTCCTTCCGTCGTCGTCGTTCCATCCGTTCTTCGTGCAGACCAACGCGGGCAACCTGACGAACCGCACCGACGTGTTCTTCGCGCCGTAACGCGAGCCCGACCATCTCGCCGCCGCCCCGCCGCCATGCGTCGCGCGGCGGCGGGCGCAGGTCCCGCGCCTCAATGCATGTCGGTCAGCACGATGCGCCCGTCGACCTTCCCTTCCCGCAGCTTCGCGAATACGTCGTTGATGTTGCCGAGCCGGTCGCGGTGGATGTGCGCGCGCACCAGGCCGTCCGCCGCGAAATCGAGCGATTCCTGCAGATCGCGCCGCGTGCCGACGATCGACCCGCGCACGGTGATGCCGTTCAGCACGGTCGAGAAGATCGGCAGCGGGAAATCGCCCGGCGGCAAACCGTTGAGCGCCACCGTGCCGCCGCGCCGGACCATCCCGAGCGCCTGCGCGAACGCGCTGCGCGACACGGCCGTGACGAGCACGCCGTGCGCGCCGCCGATTTCCTTCTGGATCACTGTTGCGGGGTCGTCGATCGACGCGTCGATCGTCAGGTGCGCGCCCAGTTGCCGCGCCAGCGCGAGCTTGTCGGGGGAAATGTCGATGGCCGCGACGTGCAGGCCCATCGCCCGCGCATACTGCACGGCCACGTGCCCGAGGCCGCCGATGCCGGAAATCGCGAGCCACTGGCCCGGGCGCGTGTCGGTGACGCGAATGCCCTTGTAGACCGTGACGCCCGCGCACAGGATCGGCGCGATCTCGTCGAACGCGACCTGCGCGGGCAACTGGCCGACGTAGTCGGGATCGGCCAGCACGTATTCCGCGTAGCTGCCGTTCACCGAATAGCCGGTGTTCTGCTGACCGTGGCAGAGCGTTTCCCAGCCCGTGCAGCAGTACTCGCAATGGCCGCAGGCCGTATAGAGCCACGGCACGCCGACGCGATCGCCCTCGCGCACGTGCGTGACGCCCGCGCCGACCGCCGCGACGATCCCCACGCCTTCATGGCCCGGGATGAACGGCAGCGACGGCTTGACGGGCCAGTCGCCGTCGGCCGCGTGCAGATCGGTATGGCAAACACCCGACGCCTTGATGTTGACGAGAATCTGGCCGGGCCCCGGTGCCGGAATCGGCACTTCCTCGATGCGCAACGGCGCGCCGAACGCGTGTACCACGGCCGCTTTCATGGTCTGGGTCATGCGTCGCTCCTGTCTGGTCGATGAGCGACTCAGTATCCGGTTCCGGAATCGGAGCACGTTGATACGCGTCAACGCATCGGAACGGATGCAGCAATCGACCCGACGCGCCACGATCGGCATCGTTCGACGTGAAAGCTCGAGCCGTCGATCGCTCGCCGCCCCGCCGCTCGCGCCACCCTTTCACCGCTCCGACGGAAACCCGACGAGATCCCGCCATTCGGCTTGGAATTTGACATGATATAACATATCATCTCGCGTGCTCGTCCGCCTGACGCCGTCCCGACCCGGTGGCCGAGCCTCGCCGAGCCATGTTCCAACGGGTCATTGCGCGTCATGGACGCAACAATATATCGTATCCGGTGGTGACCCGCATCGCTCGTTATCCGATCCGATTCCAACCGATTCACCGACCATGCGCGACCTCCCTCGCTTACCGCTTCGCCCGCTCTCGTCCCTGTCGCTGATGCTGTTCGCCGCCGTCGCCCACGCGCAGACCGATGCACCGGGCGCGTCCGGCACGCCCGCCAACGCATCCGCGCCGCTTGCACCGATCTTCGTGACCGCGAACCCGCTCGGCGACACCGAACTGATCGCCCCGACCGTCCAGCTCTCCGGCGATGCGCTGACACGCCGCCAGGCCGATTCGCTCGGCGAAACGCTCAACGGGCTGCCTGGCGTGTCGACCACCACCTACGGGCCGATGGTCGGCCGGCCGATCATCCGCGGGATGGACGGCGACCGGATCCGGCTGCTGCAGAACGGCGTCGCGGCCTATGACGCGTCGTCGCTGTCGTACGACCATGCGGTGCCGCAGGATCCGCTGTCGATCGAGCGCGTCGAAATCGTGCGCGGGCCGGCCGCGCTGTTGTACGGCGGCAACGCGGTGGGCGGCGTGGTCAACACGATCGACAACCGGATTCCGCGCGAAGCGATCCAGGGCGTGACCGGCGCGCTCGACGCGCGCTACGGCGGCGCGAATTCCGTGCGTGCCGGCGCCGCGCAGGTCGAAGGCGGCAACGGCCGCTTCGCATTCCACGTCGACGCGTTCGATCGCGAAACGAGCAAGCTGCGGATTCCCGGCTACGCGCGCAGCAGCCAGCAACGCGCGATCGACGGTCCCGACACGCCGCAACCGGAAGGCAACGTGCCTAACAGCGACGGCCGCGTGCACGGCGGTGCGGTCGGCGCGTCGTACACGTGGGCGGACGGTTTCGCAGGCCTGTCGTACAGCGGCTACGAATCGAACTATGGCTCGGTCGCGGAAAGCGACGTGCGGCTGCGGATGCGTCAGGAACGCCTCGCGCTCGCGTCCGAGGTGCGCAACCTGAGCGGGCCGTTCACGACGCTGAAATTCGATTTCGCGTACACCGACTACCGTCACAAGGAAATCGACAACGGCGAGACGGCGACCACCTTCCGCAATCGCGGCTACGAGGCGCGCATCGAGGCGCGCCATCGCAAGATCGGGCCGTTCGAAGGCGCGATCGGCGTGCAGTTCGGCCAGAACACGTTCTCGGCGCTCGGCGACGAAATGCTCGTGCCGTCCACGCGCACCAACAGCGTCGCGCTGTTCGGCCTCGAGGAATGGCAGGTGGTCCCGGCGCTGAAGCTGAGCCTCGGCGGCCGCTTCGAGCATGTGAAGGTCGATCCCGATCCGGCCGGCGTCGAGAAATTCGCGGGCGCGCAGCCGCGCGACTTCAACGCGGGCAGCCTGTCGGCCGGCGCGCTGTTCACGCTGACGCCGGTCTGGTCGATCGCGGCGAACGTCGCCTACACCGAACGCGCGCCGACCTTCTACGAGCTGTATTCGAACGGCCCGCACGATGCGACCGGCCAGTTCCTGATCGGCAACCCGAACGCGTCGAAGGAAAAGGCCGTGTCGACCGACCTGTCGCTGCGCTATGCGAGCGGGCCGAACCGCGGCAGCGTCGGCGTGTTCTACAACCGCTTCTCGAACTACCTGACCGAGTACAACACCGGCCGCGTCGTGGACGACGACGGCGAACCGGTCGCGCCCGGCACCGACGGCTCGCTCAACGAGGCGATCTACCGCGGCGTGCGCGCGGAGTTCTACGGCATCGAGCTGGACGGCAAGTGGCGGGCATTCTCGCGGCGCGGCCACACGGTCGATCTCGAACTGACGGCCGACTACACGCACGCGCGCAACGTCGACACGGGCCAGCCGCTGCCGCGCATCGCGCCGCTGCGCGCGACGCTCGCGGCCGACTACGGTTACGGCCCGTTCGGCGCGCGCGCGCAGGTCACGCATGCGTGGTCGCAGCATCGCGTGCCCGACGACGACTTCTCGACGGACGGCTATACGTCGCTCGGCGTGATGCTGACGTACAAGTTCCGCGTCGGCCCGACGCACTGGCTCGCGTACCTGCGCGGCGACAACCTGACGAACCAGGAAATTCGCTACTCGACGTCGGTCGTGCGCGGCTTCGCCCCGCAAGGCGGCCGCAGCGTGATGGCCGGATTGCGCACCACGTTCTGACCCTCGCACGGCTCGCGGCGCCCGCCGCGAGCCTTTTGCCGGCGCGCCCCCGAACCGCCCGCGCCTTTCCATTTATCCGTCAATCGATCGCATCGTTTCGCATTGAAACGCACGCCGGATCGCACCCCAATTCATCCGCAACGAAATTCCGTTATTCACCGGTAAATCAGAAAGAAATCATCAGACAATTATTATAAAGAAGATGGTTTTTGTTTTATCAGTAAAACCGGTTTCAAATCCCCCGCATAACGCATTGAATAAATGCCCTCCCGGCAGCTTATTGATCGGGATCAAGAATGCCCGAGCGACAAGGCTTTCATCACTCGAAAAACGAATATCAGGGTTTTCGAAGGGTAAAGAATCATCGCGAATACCCGTTAAAGCCGGCACGAGCCCGTATCTGGTCGAACTAATAAATTCCATTTGCCAACCACACGCACGGGGGCCCAAACGTGAAAATCGCCAGAATGAGCATCAAAACGAAACTCCTCGGCGGCTTCGGCCTGCTCGCCGCAGTCGTCGTGATCGTGTCGGGCATGGCTCTCAAGGCACTGTCCGACACGAACGCCGAGTTTTCACGCTACATGAACGGCATCAACGCACGGGCGAACCTGTCCGCGCACATCCGCACCGCGGTCGACCGGCGCGCGATCGCCGCGCGCAACCTCGTGCTCGTCACCCGGCCGGCCGACGTCGAGGCCGAGCTGGCCGAGGTGAACCGCGCGCACAAGGACGTGCAGGACCATCTCGCGAAGCTCAAGGAACTCATGGCGAACGCGACCGACACCTCCGATCGCGCACGCGAACTGGTGGCCGACATCGTGCGCATCGAAACCCGCTACGGGCCCGTTGCACTGCGCATCGTCGGGCTCGCGCAGGCGGGCAAGAAGGACGAGGCAATCGCCGACATCGACGACAATTGCCGCCCGTTGCTCGCGCAACTGGTGCGGGCGACCGACGCCTATGCGACTTATACGCACGAACGCGAAACCGAGATCGCGCAGGCCTTCGCGGATCGCTACACGGTCGAGCGCAACCTGCTGGCCGGCATCTGCCTGATCGCCGTCGCGATCGCCGCCTGCGGCGGCCTGTGGCTGACCCGCAAGATCACGGTGCCGATCAGCGCGGCCGTGGACGTCGCGCGCACGGTGGCGAACGGCGATCTCGGCAGCCACATCGAGGTGCGCGGCAACGACGAAACGCGCGACCTGCTCGACGCGCTGCGGACGATGAACGAACGGCTGATCGGCATCGTCGGCCGTGTACGCGACTCGTCGAACAGCATCGCGCACGCCGTCAGCGAGATCGCGTCGGGCAACCTCGACCTGAGCCAGCGCACCGAGGAACAGGCCGCGTCGCTGCAGGAAACCGCGGCGACGATGGAGGAATTCACGTCGACGGTGCGCCTGAACGCGGAAAACGCGCAACAGGCGAGCACGCTCGCCGCGAATGCGTCGGACGTCGCGCACCGCGGCAGCTCGGTGGTCGGCCGCGTGGTCGACACGATGACGGAGATCGGCCACAGCTCGTCGAAGATCGCCGACATCACGGGCATCATCGAAGGCATCGCGTTCCAGACCAACATCCTCGCGCTCAACGCGGCGGTCGAAGCCGCGCGCGCGGGCGAACAGGGCCGCGGCTTCGCGGTCGTCGCGAGCGAGGTGCGCAATCTCGCGCAGCGCTCGTCGACGGCGGCCAAGGAAATCAAGGAACTGATCACCGCGTCGGTACAGACGATCCGCGACGGCTCGGCGCTCGCGGGCGAAGCCGGCAAGACGATGTCCGACGTCACGCAGGCCGTGGCGCGCGTGACGGACATCATGGGCGAGATCGCGGCCGCGTCGGCCGAGCAGAGCCGCGGCATCGACCAGGTGAACCTGACGATCACGCAGATGGACGAGACGACGCAGCAGAACGCGGCGCTCGTCGAGCAGGCGGCGGCCGCGTCGAAGTCGCTCGAGGCGCAGGGCCGCGAGTTGTCCGAAACGGTCGCCGCGTTCCGGATGCCGTCCGGCGCACATGGCGCGTCGCCCGGCGCGCATGCGCAGGAAGCCGGCCCGCGTCACTGGCAGCCGGCTGCCGCGTAACGGCGGTCGCGAACGAGACGGCGATGCGCACGCTGTTTCGCTTGTGCGCGTGCGCCGCGCTGGCGCGCACCGGACGATGCGCGGCCACGCGCGGCACGCGATGCGGCAGCGCGTCGTCGTCACCCGATAACGCGTCCGGAAGTACGCATGCATGGCGACGCGCATCGCCGCTGCGTGCGACGCGTTTCCGGCACGCGCGCGTGTAGGCCGACACGCCGCGCAGCACAGCCGCATTCCGCATCGAAGGTCAGTGCCGCCGATTCGCGTGCCGTCATGCGCGCACATGGATCGCCGACAAAATCGCCCGCCATGCGCGCCACGCGCCGCCTGGCCTTGCACACATTGCGTCCGCAGCCGTGCGCAAGTTTCGGTCCCGCTCCCGCATCGCGCGTTGCCGTGCCGTCGTCACCGATACCGCGCGACAGGCGGGTCCACCTCGTCCGTCGATACAGACTTTTAAAACGCACGAATGACGAGTATCCTAAAAAAGCACTTCTCGACCGGACGGCGAATCGCATGCCCTGACTCCCGTCCGATCGCCATGCGGCCCCATCGTATCGCGCAGCGCGCGCCGATGGCGGCGTCTGCCTCTCGCGCCTTGGCCGCACGAACCTTCCCCCAACAATCGTCAGGAGAGCTGGTGAGCCGACTCGTCGTCGTATCCAATCGCATCGCAGATCCCCGTAAAGCCGCGGCCGGCGGCCTCGCCGTCGCCGTGAAGGACAGCCTGCAGGAAACCGGCGGCGTCTGGTTCGGCTGGAGCGGCAGGCTACGCGGCGGCGACGATCAGGCCGCGCGGGGCGACGACGTGCAGATCCAGAACGTCGGCGGCATCCAGCTCGCGACGATCGATCTCGATCCGCAGGATTACGACGCTTACTACCTCGGCTACTCGAACAACGTGCTGTGGCCGGTGTTTCACTATCGGCTCGACCTCGCGCAGTTCGATCGACGCTTCGCCGACGGTTACCGGCGCGTGAACCAGCTGTTCGCGCGCAAGCTGAGCACGCTGCTGCGGCCCGACGACGTCATCTGGGTGCACGACTACCAGCTGATTCCGCTCGCCGCCGAGCTGCGCGCGATGGGGTGCACGAATCCGATCGGCTTCTTCCTGCACATCCCGATGCCGCCGCCGCCGATCATGGCCGCGATCCCGGAACACGAATGGCTGATGCGCTCGCTGTTCGCGTATGACCTCGTCGGCTTCCAGACCGAATCGGATCTGCTGCACTTCGAGCATTACGTCGAGGCGGAAGCCGGCGCGGCGCGGTTGCCGGACGGCCGGCTGCGCGCGTTCGGCCGCACGCTGTCGGCCGGCGCGTTCCCGATCGGCATCAACGTCGACGAGTTCGAGTCGCTCGCGCGCGATCGCGACGGCCTCGACATGTTCGAGCGGATGCGCGACGAATATTCGCGCCGCCAGTTGCTGGTCGGCGTCGACCGGCTCGATTACACGAAAGGGCTGCCGCAGCGCGTGCATGCGTTCCGCCAGCTGCTCGAACAGTATCCGGAGAACCGCGACCGCGCGACGCTGATCCAGATCGCCGCGCCGAGCCGCGAGGATCTCGGCGCGTACGACGACCTGCGGCGCGAGATGGACAGCCTGTGCGGCGCGATCAACGGCGACTACGGCGAGCTCGAATGGATGCCGATGCGCTACATCCACCGCACCGTCGCGCGCAAGCGCCTGCCGGGCCTCTACCGCGCAAGCCGGGTCGCGCTCGTCACGCCGCTGCGCGACGGGATGAACCTCGTCGCGAAAGAGTTCCTCGCCGCGCAGGACGCGGCCGACCCCGGCGTGCTCGTGCTGTCGCGTTTCGCGGGCGCGGCCGAGCAACTGAAGTCGGCGCTGCTCGTCAATCCGTACGACACGCAGGGCACCGCGCAGGCGATCCAGCGCGCGCTCACGATGCCGCTCGAAGAGCGCCGCCAGCGTCACGCGGCGCTGATGGCGATCATGCGCAAGACCGACGTGCACTGGTGGCGCACGCGCTTTCTCGAAGCGCTCACCGAAGCGGCCGAAGTGGCGGCCGCGGCCGAATCCTGACGCGCGCTCACGCGCCGGTCGTCGCGCATTCGAGCACGACGCCGTTTGCATCGCACGCGTCGACCGAAATCGGGATGCGCGCGCGTCGCGGCCGCGAGGCCGGCCCAGGTCCGGCGGACCGACCGGCGCACGGCCATCGCGCCCACGCGCACCCTGCCCGCTTCGTTCCGCACCATATCGACATCGACATGCGCGGTGTCCGGCTGCGGATCGACGTGCTGCCGCTCCAGCGCAAACGCCACGCGGCGGCTTCAGCGATCGTGTTCATGCGGCCGGCCGTACGCGACGAAATCGCGCTCGACCGCCGACGCCTGCTCCGTTTCGATCGCACCGCCGCGCGCGCCGGCATCGTCACCGGGCGACGCCGACGTGGCCGACGACGGTTCGATGCGCCCGTCGATCAGCGCCTGCAGCGCGTCGCGCTCGAGCACCTCGCATTGCAGCAGCCGTCGCGCGATGCGTTCGAGCGCGTCGCGCCGTTCGCCGAGCGTCGCCGCGACGCGCACATGCGCATCGGTCAGCAGCGTGCGCACCTCGTCGTCGATCATGCGCGCGGTATGCTCGCTGCAGCGGCCGTCGGCGCCATGCCATGCGCCCGGCATGCCCTGGCGCGCGTCGCCGTCGTCGAACGTCGCGAGCCCGATCTTCTCGCTCATTCCGTATTGCATGACCATGTGGCGCGCCATCGCGGTCGCGCGTTCGAGGTCGTTCTGCGCGCCGGTCGACACATCGCCGAACACGAGTTCTTCCGCCACGCGCCCGCCGAGCAGTGCGTCGATCCGGTCGAGCAACTCGCTGCGCCGCAGGACGTAGCGATCCTCGGTCGGCACCTGCTGCGTGTAGCCGAGTGCGGCGACACCGCGCGGAATGATCGACACCTTCTTCACCGGGTCGCAATGCGCGCGGCTTTCCGCGACGAGCGCGTGGCCGGCTTCGTGATATGCGATCGTCAGCTTCTCCTGCTCGTTCATCACGCGGCTCTTGCGCTCGAGGCCCGTCAGCGCGCGGTCGATCGCTTCGTCGAAATCGGCCATGCCGATCGCCGGCTTGCCAAGTTCGGCCGCATGCAGCGCGGCCTCGTTGACGACGTTCGCGAGATCGGCGCCGACGAAGCCCGGCGTGCGCGACGCAAGCTCGCCGAGATCGACGTCGGCCGCGAGCTTCACGCGCTTCACGTGCACGCCGAGGATCTGGCGGCGGCCGTTCACGTCGGGCCGGTCGATCGCGATGTGGCGATCGAAACGGCCCGGCCGCAGCAGCGCGGGATCGAGGATCTCGGGCCGGTTGGTCGCGGCCATGATGATCACGCCGGAGCCGGCCTGGAAGCCGTCCATCTCGACCAGCAATTGATTGAGCGTCTGTTCGCGCTCGTCGTTGCCCGACATCGGGCCGACGCCGCGCACCTTGCCGAGCGCATCGAGCTCGTCGACGAACACGATGCACGGCGCCTTCTGCTGCGCCTGCTCGAACAGGTCGCGCACGCGCGCGGCGCCCACGCCGACGAACATCTCGACGAACGCCGAGCCGCTGATCGAGAAGAACGGCACGGCCGCCTCGCCGGCCACCGCGCGCGCGAGCAGCGTCTTGCCGGTGCCGGGCGCGCCGACGACGAGCACGCCTTTCGGGATCTTGCCGCCGAGCCGCTGGTAGCGATCGGGGTTGCGCAGGAACGCGACGAGCTGCTGCAGTTCGGCCTTCGCTTCGTCGATGCCGGCGATGTCGTCGAACGTGATGCCGGTTTCCTGCTGCACGTACACGCGCGCCCGGCTCTTGCCCATCCCGGTGAAGTCCTGCAGCCCGCCGCGCTTGCGCAGCATCATGTTCCACACGAACACGAGCAGCATGAGCGGCAGCAGCCACGATGCGAGCGACGCGATCCAGCCGGTGTCGGGCGTGCCGTGATAGCGGATGCCGGCGGCGGTCAGCATGTCGATCAGGTGTTCGTCGGTCACGCGGCTGGTCGTGAAGCGCCACGGTGTGCCGGCCTGCTGCACGACCGCGGCGTCGGACGCCGGCAGCAGCGTGCCGGCCTGCGGCATCTTCAGCGTGCCCGAGATCGACGCGGGGCCGACCTCGAGATCGTCGACCAGCCGCGCGGCGACGAGCCGGTGGAAATCGCTGTATGCGATCGGTGTCGACGTCGGATGCAGCATCAGCAACTGCGCGGCGAACAGCACGAAGAAGCCCGCCGCGATCAGCAATCCCGGGTAGTCGAATTTCCTGTCCATGGCATCGGGCCGGCCGTATCTGCTGCACGGCGTGCGCTCACGCCGGCACGCGCGCGCAACCGGTACGCGGCCGCGGCAGCCATGCGAAAACGCCATGCATCCACGTCATCGTCGCCTCGCTGTCTCGCGTCGTTCGTCGCATCGATGCCGCCTCGGCAACCCGTGGGCCGGCGTCGCCGGGCGATCCTCGCCCGGGCGGCGCGCCGCGACGCGCCGCCCCTGATTCCAGTCTAGTTCGCGCGTGGACGTCGCGCAGCGCTCGCGGCGCAAGCGTCGAATCGTCCGACAAACGGCTTTCATCCGCCCCCTTGCCGCGCTATAGTCGCGTTCATGACATTTTTGTGACAGTCGCATCGTGCCGCCGCGCGCGATGCCGGCCGTTGCATCCCGCGCCGCATTCGCCGCAGCCCGCGCGGCCGCCGGGCGCGCATCGAACGACCCGCCCACCCGCCCACCCGAGGAGCCCACGACGTGAACGACACCCCTGATCGCCCCGACGACCTTCCCGCCGATCCCGACCGCCGCCGCTTACTCGGCGGCCTCGCCGCGCTCGGCGCCGGTGTCGCGCTCGCCGGCTGCGAAACCACCGCGGGCAACGCGCCGCGTTCGGCCGCCGACCTGCGCATCGACGAGGCGTTGCGCCAGCGCGTGCGCCACATCGTCGTGATCTATGCGGAAAACCGCAGCTTCGCGAACCTGTACGGCGATTTCCCGGGTGTCCGTTATCCGCTGAGCGAAGTGCGGCCCGAGCATGCGCAGCAGCTCGACCGCGACGGCAAGACGCCGCTGCCGGTGCTGCCGAAGATCTGGGGCGGGCTCGTGCCGCAGGCGCAGGAAGTGGACGGCAAGCGCTACGCGATCGCCGAGCGCGACATCGACAAGCTGCCGAACGCGCCGTTCCGGATTACCGATGCGCAGGGCAAGCCGCTGCCGAACGGCGTGATCACGCGCGACCTGTGGCACCGCTTCTACCAGAACCAGATGCAGATCGCCGGCGGCCGCAACAACCAGTTCGCCGCGTGGGCCGATTCGGGCGGCCTCGTGATGGGCCATTACCGCAATTCGGCCGACACGCTGCGGCTGTGGAATCTCGCACGGCAATACACGCTGTGCGACAACTTCTTCATGGCCGCCTTCGGCGGTTCGTGGATGAACCACATGTTCCTGATTTCCGCGCAGCCGCCGCGGTATCCGGACGCGCACAAGCATCCGCATGCGGCGAAGCTGCTGTCGAAGGTCGAAGGCGACGATCCGGCCGGCACGCGCCTGAAGCTCGCCGACGATTCGCCCGCGTCCGCGCTCGACGGCCCGCCGAAATTCGCGGTCGACGGCCCGCTCACGCCGGACGGCTACGGCGTGAACACGATGGCCCCGCCGTACCAGCCGAGCTACGTGCCGCCGCCCGATCCGGGCAATGCCGCGTATGCGGACCCGGCCGACCATCGCGTGATGCCGCCGCAGGGCTACGCGACGATCGGCGATCGCCTGTCGGAAAAGAACATCGACTGGGCGTGGTACAGCGGCGCGTGGCAGTACGCGCTCGAGCATCGCGACACGGGCACGGTGCCCGATTTCCAGTACCACCACCAGCCGTTCAACTACTTCGTGAACTACGCGCCGGGCACCGAAGCGCGCCGCAAGCATCTGCGCGACGCGGGGCTCGGCGACGAGCCGTCGACCAACCACTTCATCGCCGACATCGACGCGGGCCGCCTGCCGGCCGTCACGTTCTACAAACCGCAGGGCAACCTGAACATGCACGCGGGCTATGCGGACATCGAATCGGGCGACCGTCACATCGCGACCGTGATCGACCATATCCGGCGCGGCCCGCAATGGGAGAACACCGTGATCGTGATGACGCACGACGAAAACGGCGGCTGGTGGGATCACGTCGCGCCGCCGGTCGGCGACCGCTGGGGCCCCGGCTCGCGGATTCCGGCGCTCGTGATCTCGCCGTTCGCGAAAAAGGGCTTCGTCGATCACACGCTGTACGACACGAACTCGATCCTGCGCTTCATCAGCCGCGTGCACGGGCTCGCGCCGCTCGACGGCGTGGTCCTGCGCGACAACGCGTTCGCCGCGCGCGGCGCGACGCCGCCGGGCGACCTGACGAACGCACTCGAGCTCGGCTGACCGCCAGCCGGTCGTCGCAAACGACGACGCCCCGGGCCATCCGATGAATGGTCCGGGGCGTCGTTCGTTTCAGGCCCGGCGGCGCTACGCGGCGCTGCGCACTGCGTCGCGCACGGCCAGCGCCGCATGACGGCCGGCCTGTCGGCCGAAGAACGTCGCGTCGGCCAATGACAGCCCCGAACTGTATCCGGCGCCCCAGCGCGGCAGCCCGCACGTCGTGCGACCGGCTGCGTAGAGCCCCGGCACCGGCGTACGCGTCGCATCGAGCACCTGGCCGGTGGGCAGCGTATCGAGCCCACCGAGCGTGAAGTGCGGATAGAACGCGTAGTCGATCCGGCAATCGAGCGCGACGAACGGCGGCTCGATCAGCGGCTGCAGCCACTGCTTCGCCTTGTGGAACAGCGGATCGACGCCGTCGGCCGCATGGCGGTTGTAGACGTCGACGGTCGCCGTCAGCGTGCCGGCCGGCATCCGCAGGTCGCGTTCGACCTCCTCCCAGGTTTCGCCGGCCGCCGCGATGCCGATTCGCGCGATGGCGGGCGGCTCCTGGTACGTCGCGTGATCGACGAGCAGGTAGATGCGATCGTCGGCCTGATGGAACGCATGATGGCCGGTGCGGCCGTGATAGCCGTCCTCGTTGACGAAGCGCTGCCCGCGCGCGTTCACGAAAATGCCCTTGATCAGCGCTTCGGGCGCGTAGAACGGCAGGCTGACGAAGCCCTCGTCCATGTGGATCGCCGCACCGCCCGCGCTCTGGCCGAGCAGGATGCCCGACCCGTCGTCGCCCGGGCTGCCGATCGGCTCGTCCGAGCGCAGGAACTGCGGCGCATGCCGGCGCACCATGTCGCGGTTCATCGCGAAACCGCCCGCGCACAGGATCACCGCACGGCGCGCACGCACGAACACCGTGTCGCCATACGCGCGCAGCACGACGCCGCGTACCGCGCCGCCGTCGTCGACGATCAGCGCCACCGCGCGCGTGTCGTAGCGCGTGGCCACGCCGAGCGCCGCGACACGCTCGGCCAGCACGCGCATCAGCAGTTGCCCGCCGCCCCAGCCCGGCCATTGCGGCGTGTGGCCGCGCGGGCACGGCTTCGCGGCCTCGCTGAACGGCCAGGCTTCCTCGCTGCCCGACCAGATCAGGCAGTCGTCCGTTTCCGGTTCGACGATCCGCTCGGCGATGAACGTGTTCTTGTACGTCACGCCCTGCGCGACGAGCCAGTCGTGGTGCGCCAGACTCTCGTTCGCATAGAGGCGCACCTTCGCGTCGTCGGCGTCGCGGCCGCCCGCGAGCATCAGGTAGCGATACAGGTCCTCGGTGTCGTCGGTGAAGCCGGCCTGCCGCTGCGCGGGCGTGCCGCCGCTGCCGCCGAGGTAGATCTCGCCGCCCGACAGCGCGCTCGTGCCGCCGTAGCTCGACGCGCGCTCGACGATCAGCGTGTCCGCGCCGGCGCTCGCGGCCTCGATCGCGGCACACGCGCCGGCCGCGCCGAAGCCGACGATCACGACGTCGTGGTCGGCGTCCCAGCGGTGCACGTCGCGCAGGTTCAGGGGATGGGTCAGGGAATAGTCGAATGACATGACGAATGGATCGGCGTGGAGGAAATCTGCGGGATGCTGCGGGCGCGGCGATGGCCGCCCGCGTGGACGGCCTGACGCGAAGCAGCGTGGTCGATACGAATCCCATGCGCGGCACGGATGGAACGCCGGCGACATGAAACCTGACCGGCTACGCTGCCTGATGCGACACGCCACGTGTCGTATCGCGTGCGCTCGCCGAAAGCGGTCCACGCGCCATCGCGCCGCGATGGCGCCCTTCCTGCGCGGTTCGAGCCCGCACCGGCGTCACATGCCGCGCAGCGCAGCGAAACCGAAGTGCGAAGGATCGATCGGCACGCACCCGGTCGGCAACCCGTTCGGATCGACCGAGCGGCATTGCAGGATGCCGGCCGCATACGGCGGCGACGGGACTTCGTCCGCGCCGTATCGCGCCATCGCCATGGCAGCGAACGTGCCCATCGCCAGTACGCACAGCTTGCGAGTCGTCAGTCTCATGATCGTCGTCCCCTCCGGTTGGCCGCTGGTGCGGTTCGTGTCCGGCGTGCCTCGCGTGCCGCACCGGATGACTGCACGGTAGCCAGCGCCAGGCCGGCGGCCATCGTCCGTTTCGACTAGGGGCAAACGCTGAGCGGACCGGGCGCCGCATGTCGCGCCGCAGCATCGATACCGACGGCATCGCATGCCTGCGGGGCAGGCAATCACGTGACACGCCTTGCTCGACCGGTCGCTTCAATCGTCAGACGCATGTCCTGCTTCGTCACCGCATCGCACCATCGACTCGCGCGCGTACGCCGCACGCCGGCCGTCCCCAGTGTTTTCCCCGACCCCGGCCCTGCTCCGTATGGGTGATGAAGGTCGACCGGTCCAGTGCGAACCTGCGCATCGACGTCGCAATGCCGCCGCGTTCGCATACGCGACGCGACCGACTCTTTCCGTTCTTCCACGGGAGCACTGCATGACCGATTCGCATTCGCGCCACGCGCTGTACGAGCTTGCGTGCCGCTACGCCCAGGCCGTCGACCGGCGCGACTGGCCTCGCCTCACCGCCCTCTTCACCGCCGACGCCACGCTGGCCGGCCCCGGCTTCCGCTTCGACGACCGCGACGCGATCGTCGCCGGCATGCGCGTGATCGAGCGTTACGACGCGACCCAGCATCACGTGCACAACCAGCTCGTCACGCTCGACGGCGGCGAGGCCGATGTCGAGACCTACGGCGTCGCATGCCACATGTACGTGCGCGACGGCGTGAAGCGCAAGCTCGACTGGGGGCTGCGCTATCGCGACCGCTGCGTGTTCGACGGCGGCACGTGGCGCTTCGCCGCGCGCACGCTGCACGTCGACTGGTCGCAGGATCTGCCGCTGGAAGGCTGAACGATGCGCGCTTCTGCTCGCTTCGCCGGCGGCATCGCAGGCGCCGCGCTGTTCCTTGCCGGCGGGCTCGCGACGCGGATCACCGGCACGATGCGGGAGGTCGACGGTGACTCACTCGCGGCAGTCAGCGGGTATCGCGACCCGAACGGCTTCTAGACCCACTGCCATGCGTCGCGGGCAACGGCTTCGATTTCCGAGCAGCGGCCAGACACACCTGCCGCTTCATCCGTTCATTTCACGCGGCGCCCTTGCGCCGCCACCGGAGACACCATGAAGATCCTGATCGTCGGCGGCACGGGCCTCATCGGCGGCCACGCCGCGTTGCATCTGCACGCGCAAGGCAATCACGTGACGCTCGCCGCACGCAAGCCGGCCGCGGCCGGCAGCGCGCTCGCGCAGTTCGACGTGCTGCAACGCGACTACGTGGCCGGCAATTTCACGCGCGACGATCTCGCGCCGTTCGACGCGGTCGTGTTCGCGGCCGGCAACGACATCCGCCATCTGCCGCCCGGCACCGACGAAGCCGCACACTGGGAACGCGCGAACGTCGATGCGGTGCCGCGTTTCTTCGCACTCGCACGCGATGCGGGCGTGAAGCGTGCGGTCCTGGTCGGCAGCTTCTACCCGCAGGTCGCGCCGGCGCTCGTCGACACCGTGCCGTACGTACGCTCGCGCCATCTCGCCGACGAGCGCGTGCGCGCGCTCGCGACGCCGTCGTTCGCGGTGTGCAGCGTCAATGCGCCGTTCGTCGTCGGGTCGGTGCCGGGGTTGCGCAACGAGATGTTCGCCGCGTACACGGGGTATGCGAAGGGCCAGTTGGCGGGACTGCCGGTGTACGGGCCGGCCGGCGGCAGCAACTTCATCTCGACGCAATCGCTGTCGGAAGCGATCTGGGGCGCGCTGCAGCGTGGCGAGGCCGGCAAGGCCTATCTCGTCGGCGACGAGAACCTGAGCTTCGCCGACTACTTCGCCGCGTTCTTCCGCGCGGCCGGCAACCCGCGCGACGTGCCGTCGCTCGACCAGGAGCATCCGCTGCTGCCCGACATCGCGATCTACACGGGGCGTGGCAACATCGTGTCGTACGAGCCCGATCCGGCGGATATCGCACTGCTGCGCTACCGGCGCGGCGACGTACAGCGCGCGGTCGACGAAGTCGTCGCGCATTGCAGCGCGCGGTGAGCGAACGGGTCAAGCACGGCGTGGATACGAAAACGTCCCGCCGCCGGCAACAAACACCGGCGGCGGGACGTCAGGGTCGATAACGATGCGTATCGCGTCAGCCGCCGATACGCTGCTCGATCTTCTTCATCGTGTCGGTCATTTCAGCCGGCAAGCGCAGCTTCAGCGTCTCGAACGGAACCACGATTTCTCGTGCGACCTACACGTCCTTCCAGTCGCTGAAATACGGCTATTTGCCCAACGCATTGAACCAGCCCGGACCGATCGGTGCATAGCCCGTGGTGCCTGCCGCCGCGGCCCGCGCATTGATTCCGAAATCAGGCCACGCGGGGTAGTACGCACTCGAGTTCGCCTGTGGCGTTCCTTCGATCTTCGCGGTGCCCGGGGTACCCGTCGAACCAGTCGTCGCACCGAGCGTCACGATGCCGAAGTACGGCTCGTAGATGTTCGTGCTGTTCGGCATCGACAACGCCATATCCGAATAGCAGTATGCGTACACCGGACCGTATGCACCCTTCGGTTGCTGCGCGATCCATGCCATCAGCGCACGGTATTCACGCGCCTGGTTTGCTTGCGTGAGGAAAGGCGCATTCTGCATGGTCCGGAAATTGGCATTCGTATATTGCGTCGACGAGCCACCCAACGTTCCGGTGAAGTTGGTCGCGCCGTCCGTACCGGTCGTCGGCGCACCGAATTCGGTCAACGCAATGGCCTTCGCGCCATCACCGGCTGCGTTCATCTGGTCACGCAAGCTCGTGCCGGTATAACTCGAAAACGTATTACCGGTACTCGACGGCCACGCGTACGACGGCGACGAAAAGGTATGCCACATCATGTTGAACGCATTCGAGTATTGCGGATATGTCGAGTTGAGCGCCGTGCTCGGGCATTGGTCCTGAGCCGATTGCCAGTCGTCGGAGTAACAGTAAGGATGATGGGCGAGCGCATCGAAATACCCGTGCGCGCCGTTGGCGTACATCACGGCGAGCCAATCGCGCGGATCCCACTGCGTCGGGGCGGGATAGCCCGGGCTGCTCGAATCGACGAGTCCCGCCACGCCGTTCGGTGGCAGTGCACCGCTCGTGTTGTTCGGATACGTCGTGCAGGCCGCGCTTCCGCCCGCATACACATAAGCGCCCGGGTTCGCTTGCTTGATCGCCGGATATGCACTCTTCAGGATCTGTGTATACAGCACCGGATCGTGAGGCATGAAATCGATGCCGCAATTCGGTTCGTTCCAGATTTCCCATGCGTCGACCTGTCCGCCATAGCTGTCGCTGCCGTAATGCTTGGCCGCGGCCCGAGCAAAGTTGGTGTAGTGAGTTGGGTCCGGTGCGCACAGCCATGACGGAACGCCGTTCGCCTGCTGATAGCCGCCCGAGCATTTCGAACTGGCCGCCCACGGCGGGGTCAGCAAAATCAAGCCCAGCACTCGCAGCCCGTTGTTGCGTGCCGCACGGATAACCGTGTCCGTCACGCCCCAGTTCAGTCCACTGCCGCTGCCTGGATTCGGATCGTTGACGTCAATGCTGGTTTGCGACGGTTGAATGCGCGCCCAGTTGATATCGATCCGAACCCAGCGAGCATTCGTCGCGGCAAGACCGGCCATGTAGTTGTTGATCGCTTGCGTCGGGTTGCTGGCGTTCTGATTGATGATGTCGTTGATTTCGCTGCCAAGGTTGATGGCAGGCACCGGCGTATTGGTCTGGCCCATTGCGGGTCGGCCAGCCAGCAGCACGACGACGAATGCGATGCACACGAAGCCGGCCGAACTCGAGTTCGATCGGCCATTCCGGCGGCCGGACAGTACACGACCCGCCACGTCCGATAGCCACCTCATCGATTCAGCAATCATCAACGCCCCCAGGAGTTTGTATCGGAGCGTCGCCAATTTCGCAGCCAAATTCCGACACGAGAAACGGCGCGCCCAATCCGATAACCGACGACGTCGCTGTGTCGACGGACGAGTCGTGATTGTCCCGAATCGATCGGCGCGCAAGCGTGCGTTATCGCACTCATCCATGTCGGGGAATATGCGAAACGGGCTGTCGCGAGACAGGCTGTGCCGGCCAGCAAAAATCGTTCGCCACGCGAAGCGAAGAAACAAAAACGTCCCGCCGCCGGCAACAAACGCCGGCGGCGGGACGTCAGGGTCGATAACGATGCGTACCGCGTCAGCCGCCGATACGCTGCTCGATCTTCTTCATCGTGTCGGTCATTTCAGCCGGCAAGCGCAGCTTCAGCGTCTCGAACAGCGCCGCATGCAGCTTCAGCTCCTCGCGCCATTCGTCGGCGTTCATCGACGTCACCGCATCGAACTGATCGCGCGTGAAATCGAGGCCGTCCCAGTGCAGGTCTTCATACGCAGGCGACACGCCGAACGCATGCTCGCCGCCACCGCCGGTGCCTTCGAGACGATCGAGCATCCACTTCAGCACGCGCATGTTCTCGCCGAAGCCCGGCCACACGAACTTGCCGTTCGCATCCTTGCGGAACCAGTTCACGCAATAGATCTTCGGCAGCTTCGCGCCGGCGGCTTCGAGCTGCTTGCCGAGTTTGAGCCAGTGCGCGAAATAATCGCTGACGTTGTAGCCGCAGAACGGCAGCATCGCGAACGGATCGCGGCGCACGATGCCCTGCTGGCCGACGGCTGCCGCGGTCGTCTCGGAACCCATCGTCGCGGCCATGTACACGCCTTCGACCCAGTCGCGCGCCTCGGTGACGAGCGGTACCGTCGTCGAGCGGCGGCCACCGAAGATGAATGCGTCGATCGGTACGCCGGCCGGGTTTTCCCAGTCGTCGTCGATCGACGGGCACTGCGCGGCCGGCGCGGTGAAGCGCGAGTTCGGGTGCGCGGCCTTGCGGCCGGTTTCCTTGGCTATGTCGGGCGTCCACGGATTGCCCTGCCAGTCGGTCAGCTTCGCGGGCGGCGTGTCGGTCAGCCCTTCCCACCACACGTCGCCGTCTTCCGTCAGCGCGACGTTCGTGAAGATCACGTTGTCCTTGAGCGTGGCGATCGCGTTCGGATTGGTCTTCACGCCCGTGCCCGGCGCCACGCCGAAGAATCCGGCTTCCGGGTTGATCGCATACAGACGGCCGTCGCGGCCCGGCTTCAGCCACGCGATGTCGTCGCCGATCGTCGTGACCTTCCAGCCGTCGAAGCCCTGCGGCGGGATCAGCATCGCGAAGTTGGTCTTGCCGCACGCGGACGGGAACGCGGCCGCGACGTGATACTTCTTGCCGGCCGGCGACGTCACGCCGAGGATCAGCATGTGTTCGGCGAGCCAGCCCTGATCGCGGCCCATCGTCGACGCGATGCGCAGTGCGAAGCACTTCTTGCCGAGCAGCGCGTTGCCGCCGTAGCCCGAGCCGAAGCTCCAGATCTCGCGCGTTTCCGGAAAATGCACGATGTACTTGACCGGGTTGCACGGCCACGGCACGTCCTGCTGGCCGGCTTCGAGCGGATGGCCGACGCTGTGCACGCACGGCACGAAATCGCCGTCCTCGCCGAGCACGTCGTACACGTCGCGCCCCATGCGCGTCATGATCCGCATGTTCACCGCGACGTACGGGCTGTCGGACAGTTCGACGCCGACGTGCGCGATCGGCGAACCGAGCGGGCCCATCGAGAACGGCACGACGTACAGCGTGCGGCCGCGCATCGAGCCGCGGAACAACCCGTTGAGCGTCTCGCGCATTTCGGCGGGCTCAATCCAGTTGTTGGTCGGGCCGACGTCGTCGCGCGAGGCCGCGCAGATGAACGTACGATCCTCGACGCGCGCGACGTCCGACGGGTCGGATTGCGCAAGATACGAATTCGGGCGCTTCGCCGGGTTCAGGCGCTTGAGCGTGCCTTGATCGACCATCGCCTGGCACAGCGCATCGTATTCTTCCTGCGAGCCGTCACACCACACGACCCGCTCGGGCTCCGTGAGTGCCGCGATACGCGATACCCAGTCGATCAGCTTGCGATGTTTGACGAAAGCCGGCGGAGCGATCAGCGGGCCGTGTGTCGCTTCGGCCATGGTGTTTTGCGACATGGGAATGTCTCCAGATTATTGGGCGGGGATGGGGGATGCGGGGCGGGCCCGCGAGATGGGGAATGCGTGCGGAGCGCAGGAGGATGCGGCGCGCAGGACGGGACGCGCGAGCGGAGCGCGCGTCGATGCCGCGATGCGTGCGAGAGAAGGTGAAGTCTCGTTAGAGGGTGCGAACGCGAGTTTCGCCATGCAAGCAACCTGCCATACAACTCCATGCCGGCCAGCATACCATCGCCGTTATTGGGCGGGCGTTGCGTTGCAACAAGAAACAACTGTGACGGCGCGCCGGCATGCGCGTTGCAGACAGGTCCTTTTTACAGGCGTGGTCGCGCGGGCTTTGGGGACGAAACGGCCGCGACGGCCGCCCCGCAAGGGTTTCGCACGAGCGGCAATTTCACCCTGCCGCTCGTGCGTACTCGCGACGCAAACGCGCGCCGCGCGAATTCGCGTTTTCGCTACTCAGGCAAACCCTGAATTAGGTTGCGTACACAAACATCCTGTTTGAATGCCCGCCACACGTCCCCGCTCAAAACGGTGCGCCAGGCAATCCGGGGTAATACGCGCCCGCCGCCATCCCGCCGTCGACGGACAGTTCCGCACCGTTGCAGTACGACGCTTCGTCGCTCGCGAGGAACAGCGTCGCGCGTGCGATCTCGTCGGGCAAACCGACGCGCTGCAGCGGCACGTTCGCATAGTGCCGGTTGATTTCCTCGAGCGGCGCGCCGGTCGGGTTCGACATCGCGGTGTTCACGCCGCCCGGATGGACGGAATTCACGCGCACGCCCCGGTGACCGAGCTCGAGCGCGGCGACCTTCGTCAACCCACGCACCCCCCATTTGCTCGACACGTACGCGGCCAGCGCATTCACGCCGCGCAGCCCGTCCACCGACGAGATGTTGACGATCGATCCGCTCTGCTGCGCGATCATGCGCGGCGCGATCGTGCGGATGCCGACGAACGTGCCGACCAGATTGATCGACACCGCCCGCTCGAAATCGCGTTTCGACAGCTCGGTGATGCCGCCGAACGTCAGCACGGCCGCGTTGTTGACGAGCACGTCGATGCGGCCGAACTGCTCGACGGCCGCCTCGGCCACGCGCGCCCAGCTCGCTTCGTCGGCCACGTCGAGCCGCACGAAGCGCGCCGCGTCGCCGAGTTCGCGCGCGAGCGCTTCGCCTTCCGCGTCGAGCACGTCGCCGATCACCACGCGAGCGCCCTCTTCGACGAACAGCCTGCACGTCGCGGCGCCCATGCCGCGCGCGCCGCCCGTGACGATCGCTACCTTGCCTGCCAGTCGACCCATGTCGTCCTCTCTCGATTCCGGTTTGCCGGCAGCGCTGCGCACGCATGCGCGCGGCTGCCGAATTGATGATGGGCACACGCCGTGCGACGTCAGCCCCAGTACGCCTGTCCGCCGTCGAGCGGCAGCGTCGCGCCCGTCAGATACGCGGCGTCGCGACTCGCGAGAAACACGATCGCGCGCCCGATGTCCTGCTCGCAATCGCCGACGCGGCCGAGCGGGATCGTGCGGAAGAACGCGGCCGCTTCCTGTGGATGCGCATCGATCCAGCCTTTCAGGCCCGGCGACAACGCATGCGGCGCGACCGCGTTCACGCGGATGCCGTCCGCGCCCCATTCACATGCGGCAGCGCGCGTCAGCGCACGAATCGCCTCCTTGGTCGCTGCATACGCGCCGTAACCGGACGCATCCCAGCGCACCGCGGCCGACGACGCGAAGTTGACGATCACGCCGTCGCCCTTCAGATGCGGATGGCACGCGCGCATCATCCGCAGCGTCGCGATCGGCCCCGATTCGAGTCCCGCCAGAAAATCCGCGTCGCTCACGTCGAGCAGGCGGCCGAGCGGCACGACCTGCGCGTTGTTGATCAGGATCTGCACGCCGCCGCACCGCTCGACGACGGCCTCGACGCACCGCGCGATCTGCGCGGCGTCCATCACGTCGCAAACGAACGCGTCGGCCAGGCCGCCGCGCGCACGGATCGCTTCGCACGTCGCGAGCAGCTTGTCGCGCGTGCGGCCGACCACCGCGACGTGCGCGCCTTCGGCGGCGAGCGCATGCGCGACGCCCTGGCCGACGCCCTGCCCCGCGCCCGTGACGAGCGCGACCTTGCCGTTCAGGATGCCCATGCGTGCTCCTTCAGGCGACGATCGCCGGATGGGCCTGCACCGGCCCGCCGAGCAGTTCGCGGTACGACGGCGGTTGCTTGCCGTCGAGATCGGCGATGCCGTATTGCAACGCGGCTTCCGCACCGACGAGCACCTGCCCCGACAGCGCCATGCGCCGCGGATCGTCGTGGATCGCATGAATCACGCGGCCCGTGAATTCCGGGCTTTCGGCGACGAGCGAAAACTCCTTGTACAGATCCGGATGTTCCTCCCATACGCGCGTCGTGCGCTCGGTGCGCAGCGGCCCCATCCAGATCGACACGGCCGCGACGTCGAAGGGCTTCAGGTCGACGGCCATGTCCTTCGCGAACTTGTCGACGCCGGTTTTCTGCGCGCCGTACGCCGCGCCGTGCATGTAGCAGCTCGCGCCGAACGACGACGTGAACGCGATCAGCCCGCTGCGGCGCTTCGCCATCAGCGGCGCCGCGTGCCAGCTCGCGACGTACGCGGAGCGCAGCCCGACGTCGAGGATGTTCACCAGATCGAGCGATTTTTCCCAGAACGGGCCGGGCAGGATCAATTGATCGTGCAGGTAGGTCGCGTTGTTGACGAGGATGTCGAGCCGCCCGCCGTCGCGCCCGACACGTTCGAACAGCGCCTTCACCTGTGCGTCGTCCGCGTGGTCGCAGGCCACCGCGATCCCGCGGCCGCCGAGCGCGTCGATCTCGCGTGCGGTCTCGTGAATCGTGCCGGGCAGCGGCGCATCGCCTTCGCGCTGCGAGCGGCCCGTCACGTAGACGGTCATGCCGGCCGCACCGAGCGCCCGCGCGATACCCTTGCCGGCACCGCGCGATGCGCCCGTCACGACGGCAACCGGCGCATCGTGGTTCTGTGTCATGTTCGATGTCTCCTGTGGAAGGTTCATCACGCAGCCGGCGGCTGCGCACCGGCGAACAGCACGCCCGGCGCGTCGCCTTCGTAGCGGGCCGACAGCGTCGACGTGACCACGCAGCGCGTGGCCGCGATCTTCCATTCGCCGTCGACCTTGCGATACACGTCGTCGTAGGTCGCGCCGAGCTGCGTGAGCGTGCGCGCGTGCGTGTCGATCATCTGGTAATGCAGGCCCCACGTGCCGCGCGCCTGCGTGTCGTCGATCACGGTGATGTCGGGATTCACGCCGTGATGCATTTCAACGATGTGCGGATGGCAGCCAAGCCGCTCGAATACGTCGACGAGCGCGTCGCGCGTGTCGAACGTGCCGATCCGGCCGTAATCGATCTGCACGGGGCCGGCCACGAAGCAGTCGCGCATGCCCTGCGGATCCTTGCGGTCGCAGCACGTGAAGTAGCGCGCCTTCAGCCGGCGGATCGCGTCGGCGTCCTCGAGCCTGCGCACGCGCGTTTCCAGCGATTCGATGAGGGTCATCCCGTCTCCTTGTTCGGTGCCCGCGCGGTTCGAAGGCCGCGTCGATGCCACGTTACCGCCGCGCGCTGCGTCGGCCATCACCCGTTCGGATGAAACCGGCGCTTCGTCGAAGCAGCGCGGCGCGCATGCGCACGCGGCTTTCGTCCGAACAGACGATGTGATGCAGGCGGCCTCGTCCCTACCATCGAACGACACCACCACGAGACACGCCGATGGACGACACGACCCGCATGCTCCACGAATACGAGCAGATCCGTCAGTTGAAGTACCGGTATTTCCGCGCGGTCGACACGCACGACTGGACGCTGCTCGCGGCGTGCCTGACCGAGGATTGCGAGGCGCGGCTGTATGGCGGCCGGTATGCGTACGACGGCCGTGACGCCTTCGTGTCGAGCCTGCGCGAACTGATCGGCAAGCCGACCTTCCTGACGATGCATCACGGCCATCACCCGGAGCTCACGCTGGTGTCGGCCGAGCACGCATGCGGCATCTGGTTTCTCGAGGATCACGCGATCAATCTCGACGACGACTACCTGCTGCACGGCACCGCGTTCTACGACGACCAGTACGTGAAGCGCGACGGCGTATGGCGCATTCATGCGACGCGCCACGAGCGGTTGTTCGAAACCGTCACGTCGCCGATTCCACCGTCGTTCACGCTGACCGCGAACCGCTTCGCCCCCGGTGCGCATCGAGCGGCCGGATCGACCGAAACCGCTTCCTGAACCGCGGCGGCCGCGCCGCCGCTCCCGTCATTCCCTTCCCGGAGCCGGAACCATGGAGAAAGTCATTTACGTGTTGTGGCGCGATGCACAGGTCGCGCCCGATCAGTGGAGCCGCGGCGTACGCGCGCAGCTCGCCGACCGGCTGCTGTCGCTCGGCGCGCACGGCGTGCAGGTGAACGTCGCCGATGCCGACGTCGCGCCCGCCGCCGGCCTGAAGCAGACCAACACGCAGCCGGGCATCGACGGGATCGTCGCGGTATGGGTCGACAGCGCGAACGCAATGTTCCGCCAGCCGTTCGACGACGCGGTGCGCGCCGTGGTCCCGCACATGGCCGCGTATCTCGTCACCGAGTCGCAGCCGATTCCGAACACGCGCTTCCCCGCGCGGCCCGGCGAGCGTACGACCGGTTTCTCGCAGCTCGCATTCCTGAAGCGCCCGCCGCGCCTCACGCACGAAGCGTGGCTCGACGTGTGGCACGGCCATCACACGCGTGTCGCGATCGATACGCAGGACAATTTCCTGTACGTGCAGAACGTCGTCGTACGTGCGCTCACGCATGCGGCGCCCGGCTACGACGCGATCGTCGAGGAATGCTTCCCGGCCGCCGCGATGACCGATCCGCACGCGTTTTTCGATGCGGTCGGCGACGAGGAGAAGTTCCAGCGCAACGTGGCCGAGATGATGGACAGTTGCGGGCGCTTCATCGATTTCGACAAGATCGACGTGGTGCCGACGAGCCAGTACGTCGTGAAGGCCGTGCGCGGGTGACGTGCCAGGCTCGGGCAGACAAAAAAAAGCCAGCCCCGCGGGGCTGGCTTCGTGCTTCGGGTCGGACGACGATCAGAACTGGTTCATCGTGTTGTCCTTGCCCGCGGCCTTCAGCGCCGCTTCGCCGCTGAAGTATTCCTTGTGATCGTCACCGATGTCCGAACCGGACATGTTCTGGTGCTTCACGCAGGCGATGCCCTGACGGATTTCCTTGCGCTGCACGCCGGCCACGTAGCCGAGCATGCCCTGGTCGCCGAAGTATTCCTTGGCCAGGTTGTCGGTCGACAGCGCGGCCGTGTGGTACGTCGGCAGCGTGATCAGGTGATGGAAGATGCCTGCTTCACGCGATGCATCGGCCTGGAACGTACGGATCTTCTCGTCGGCCAGTTGCGCCAGTTCGGTCTCGTCGTATTCCACGCTCATCAGCTGCGCGCGGTCGTAAGCCGACACGTCCTTGCCCGCTGCCTTCATCGCGTCGTACGCCTGCTGACGGAAGTTCAGCGTCCAGTTGAACGACGGGCTGTTGTTGTACACCAGCTTCGCGTTCGGGATCACCTTGCGGATCTCGCTGACCATGCCGCCGATCTGTGCGATATGCGGTTTTTCGGTTTCGATCCACAGCAGGTCGGCGCCGTTCTGCAGCGACGTGATGCAGTCGAGCACGCAACGCGCTTCGCCCGTGCCGGCGCGGAACTGGAACAGGTTGCTCGGCAGGCGCTTCGGACGCAGCAGCTTGCCGTCGCGCTTGATGACGACGTCACCGTTGCCCAGCTGGTCGGCCGACAGTTCCTCGCAATCGAGGAACGAGTTGTATTGATCGCCCAGGTCGCCCGGCTGGTTCGTCACGGCGATCTGCTTGGTCAGGCCGGCGCCCAGCGAATCGGTACGCGCGACGATGATGCCGTCGTCCACGCCCAGCTCCAGGAATGCGTAGCGGATCGCGCGGATCTTCGCGAGGAAGTCCTCGTGCGGCACCGTGACCTTGCCGTCCTGGTGGCCGCACTGCTTCTCGTCCGACACCTGGTTTTCGATCTGGATGCAGCACGCGCCCGCTTCGATGAACTGCTTGGCCAGCAGGTAGGTCGCTTCCGCGTTGCCGAAGCCGGCGTCGATGTCGGCGATGATCGGCACGACGTGCGTGACGTGGTTGTCGATCTTTTGCTGGATCGCGGCCTTGGCGGCAGCGTCCTTCGCGGCATCCAGCTCGCGGAACAGGCCACCCAGCTCACGGGCGTCGGCCTGGCGCAGGAACGTGTACAGCTCGCGGATCAGCGCGCTGACCGAAGTCTTTTCGTGCATCGACTGGTCCGGCAGCGGGCCGAACTCCGAGCGCAGCGCGGCGACCATCCAGCCCGACAGATACAGGTAGCGGCGTTCGGTGCTGTTGAAGTGCTTCTTGATGGAGATCATCTTCTGCTGGCCGATGAAACCGTGCCAGCAACCCAGCGACTGCGTGTACTTGGACGGATCGGCATCGTACGCGGCCATGTCGGCGCGCATGATCTTCGCCGTGTACTTCGCGATGTCCAGGCCGGTCTTGAACTTGTTCTGGGCACGCATGCGGGCGGCATATTCGGGGCTGATGGCATTCCACGCGCTGCCGTGGTTTTCCTTCAAACCAGCCACTGCCTTGATGTCGTCTTGATATTGGGACATGTCTATCTCCTGGGAACGAAGCGCATTTGAGTAAAGGGTTCAGCGTGCCCGCCGCGTGTGACGAAGCGAACTGCATGGACTCAATAGTAATCCTGTCCAGCGAAATTTCGGTCAAGTCTTATATAAGACATAAGATATAAATTTCTGTTGTTTTTCAATGAGATAGCCAGGCGTTTTTGCGATGCAAAACACGGTTTCAAGCGGCGGTAAAACGCGGCGACAGGAATCCGGCGCGTATCCCGCAATATGAAATTCCCTTTCGGCTGCTGAAGAACGACATGCCTGGGCCGCGGTCGGGCAACGACGAGCGCGCCCCCTTTGTCACAGCCATGACAAAACGTCTATACTTGGACAATTCTTTGATCCGCGCGCATCGGCGCGCCGGCCTGCCTGCTCCGGAGCAACATGAACGACTCGCCCGTTTTCGACACGCTGTGCGAACTGCTGAATACCGCCGGCGCGCGTTTCCGCGTGCTCGAGCATCCGGCGGAAGGCAAATCCGACGCGATCGCCGCGCTGCGCGGCACCCGTCCCGAACAGGGCGCGAAGGCGATGCTCTGCACGTTCAAGGATGGCGGCGACGCCACCGCGCTCGCGGTGATTCCCGGCCACCTGAAGATCGACTTCCGCAAGGTCGCCGATGCACTCGGCCGGCGCAAGGCGACGCTCGCGTCGCCCGACGTCGCGGCCGCCGTCACGCGCTGCGTGATGGGCGCCGTGCCGCCGTTCGCATTCGATTCGAACGTGACGCTCGTCGTCGATCCCGCACTGGTCGAACACAATGACGAGATCGCGTTCAACGCGGGCCGGCTCGACCGCTCGGTCGTGCTCGACGCGGCCGACTACGTCCGGATCGCGCGCCCGCTGCTGGCCGACATCACGCGATCGGAAACGACGGACACCCCGGCTCCCCAGGACCACGCATGAGCACGAACGACACACCACGGCCGTCGGAACAGGCCTCGCTGATCGAGCAGGTGCAGCGCATCGCCGAAGGGCTCGGCGCGATGTTCGCGCCGTTCACCGAGGTCGTCGTGCACGACCTGCGCACGCCGGAACACGCGATCCTCGCGATCCACAACAACCTGTCCGGACGCGCGGTCGGCGATCCCGCGACCGAGCTCGGCCTCGCCCGCATCGCCGACGACGATTTCCCGCAGGTGCTCGCGAACTACCCGAACCGCTTCGCCGACGGCCGCACCGCGAAAAGCACGTCGATCGGCATCAAGGATTCGACCGGACGCTACGTCGCCGCGCTGTGCCTGAATGCCGACGTCACGCTGTTCCGCGGCTTCCAGGGCATGCTGAACCAGTTCTGCCGCACGGACGGCGAGACCGTCGTCGAAACGCTCGACCCGGCCGGCGCGGACGCGATCCGGCAACGCATCGACGCGTTCGCGACGCGCCTCGCGACGACGCCGCGCGAGCTGAAGACCGACCAGCGCCGCGAGCTGATGCAGATGCTGAAGGCCGACGGCTTCCTCGAAGTGCGCCGCGCGATGGAAATCGTGTCGCAGCATCTCGGCGTCTCGCGCGCCACCGTCTACAACGATGCGAAGTGACGCCGCGCGCCCTGCCGTCCCGTTTCGAATTTCCCGTTGACTGACCTTTTCGATCTCTAGCGACCATGAACTCTCCGACTCTCCCCACGTACGACGACGTTGCCGCCGCCGCGGCCCGGCTCGAAGGCCATGCGCACCGCACGCCGGTGATGACGTCGCGGACGATCGACGACGCGCTCGGCGCGCAGGTGTTCTTCAAGTGCGAGAACCTGCAGCGCATGGGCGCCTTCAAGTTCCGCGGCGCGTTCAATGCACTGTCGCGCTTCAGCGCGGAACAGCGCCGGCACGGCGTCGTCGCGTTCTCGTCGGGCAACCATGCGCAGGCGATCGCGCTTTCGGCGCGCATCCTCGGCATTCCGGCGACGATCGTGATGCCGCAGGACGCACCGGCCGCGAAGATGGCCGCGACGCGCGGCTACGGCGGCAACGTCGTGACCTACGACCGCTATACCGAGGATCGCGAGCAGATCGGGCGCGAACTCGCGGAGAAGCACGGGCTCACGCTGGTTCCGCCCTACGATCACCCGGACGTGATCGCCGGCCAGGGCACCGCGGCCAAGGAACTGTTCGACGAAGTCGGCCCGCTCGACGCGGTATTCACGCCGCTCGGCGGCGGCGGCCTGCTGTCGGGCACCGCGCTCGCCACACGGGCGCTGTCGCCGCACGCGAAGCTGTACGGCGTCGAGCCCGAAGCCGGCAACGACGCCCAGCAATCGTTCCGGTCCGGCACGATCGTGCACATCGACACGCCGCGCACGATCGCCGATGGCGCGCAGACGCAGCACCTGGGCAACCTGACGTTCCCGATCCTCCGCCGCGACGTCGACGACATCCTGACCGCGACGGACGCGGAACTGGTCGACTGCATGCGCTTCTTCGCCACGCGCATGAAGCTCGTCGTCGAGCCGACCGGCTGCCTGTCGTTCGCCGCCGTGCGACGGATGAAGGATGCGCTGCAGGGCAAGCGCGTCGGCGTGGTGATCAGCGGCGGCAACGTCGATCTCGAGAACTTCTGCGCGCTGGTGTCGGCACCGGCCTGACCGTCGCGGCGCGCATGAAGATCCTGTCATGCGCGCGCCGCCGACCCTTCACGTCGCGTTAAGTTTCGCGCCCTAGACTGATTACGTCGTCGTGAAGTCAGTCGTGAAGGAGTCACCATGAATACGCACGCGATCGTCGCCGCCGCCCTGGCGGCCGCTTCCCTGTCGGCGTTCGCTCAACCGGGCGTGACGTCATCCGGTTTTCCCGCCGCATCGCCGGCCCCCGCAGTCGCGCAAGCGACGCACCGTTCGCCCGCCGCGTTGCCGCCCGTCGGCTTCGTGTTCGCGAAGATCGATCAGAACAATACGCCGCCCGATCGCGGCGGCGACCCGGGCGGCCGCACGCACGCCGGCACGCATATGTAACGACACGCGCCGGCCGCCGGCATTCAGAACGACGGCAGCGACGGATCGCGGGCGGCGAGGATGTCGTCGGTACGCCGCTGCAGCGCGCCGTCGAGCGTCTCCGGTTGCGGAATCAGCCAGTAGCGCCCGGCGCGAATACCGTCGAATACCCGCTCGGCGAACGCGTCGGGCGTGAGCCCGTGCGCGTTCAGCATCGTGCGCATCGTGTCGACGAAACCGCGCACCTCGGGCCGGTCGTGCGCGGCGCCGAACGGATCGTTGAAGATGCCCGACAGCACGGGCCCCGGCGCGAGCAGCGACACGCCGACCGGTGCGCCGAGCATCTTCAGTTCGCCGTACAGCGATTCCGTCAGCGCGACCACCGCGAATTTCGTCGCCGAATACGGCGACATCAGCGGGCTCGGCAGGAAGCCGCCGACCGATGCGGTGTTCACGACCCGCGCCGGTGCGTTGCGTTCGAGCATGCGCGGCACGAAGCTGCGAATCCCGTTCAGCACGCCGTGCACGTTGATCGCGAAGCTGCGCTCGAAGCGCTCCGGCGTGATTTCCCAACTGAAGCCGGTCGCCATCACGCCCGCGTTGTTGAACAGCAGGTCGACGCCGCCGAAGCGCCGCCATGCGGCTTCGGCCAGCGCGTCGACGGCTTCCGGCCGGCTGACGTCGGTCGGCACGCACAGCACGTCGGTGTCGAGCGTCGCGGCGAACGCGTCGAGTTTCGCCGGATCGAGATCGGCCAGTACGACACGCATGCCGAGCGCGGCCGCGTGGCGCGCCAGCCCGCTACCGATGCCGCTGGCCGCGCCGGTAATCACGGCGGTGCCGCCGTCGAAGCGAATCGAATCGGTCATGTCGGTCAACGTCCTGTCGGGTCGGATGCGCGGCGCTGCGCGAGCGTGCACTGGCCGGCAAGGAACCGGCCTCGGGTATCGGTCATGATGTCTCCTGTCATCGAGTGCGGGCCGTTCAGCTCGAACCCGCGATATCCACACGGTGCAATACGCGCCCGGGTTCCGCTTCGCCCGTTTGAACGAGATCGCGCACGCGAGCGGCAGGTTCGAACGGGAAGCTGTCGAGGGAAGCGCGGCCCGCGCAACGCGCCGAGCCGGTTCCGGCTCGAGGGCACGCGCTCGCCCCGTTTCGTCAGACCAGACGCACGGCCCGCGCGCATGAAACGAAAGGATCCGGAAAGCTGACGCCGGACAATGACGTTTTTTCGCATCCGCAGGCAGCCGGACGATTGACGTGCGCGAACGCACGCCATTACCCTTGCGCGCTGATGGTTCCCAGGGATGGGATCAAAAGGGAACGCAGGCGAGGCAACGCCTCGAAGCTGCGGCTGCCCCCGCAACTGTGAGCGGCGAATCCGTGCCACCGCATGCCACTGGGAAACCGGGAAGGCCCGCACGGACGACGACCCGCGAGCCAGGAGACCTGCCATCGACCCGAGGTCCAGCAGCCGCACCGGGCGGGGTGTCCCGATGCGCCAGGCGCCGCCCCCGGGTGGTCGCCCGTTGCATGGACGACCCGACCTCAGGATCCACCAGATGTCCATCGTTCCCGAATCCGCTTCCCGGCCGGAAGCGTCGCACCGACACGCCGTCGGCATCCGTTGCTTGTCCGCCCTCCGCTCACGATCGCCGTACCCGCTACTCGCTTTGTCCCGCCGTCTCATGAACCTTCGTCACCTGCTCGCCACGTCCGCCGCCACCGCGCTGCTTTCCCCGCTCGCCCATGCGGCCGGCGACACGGCGCCTGCGCAGCCCGCCGGGCCCGCGGAAGGGGCGGACCTGCCGACGATCAGCGTGACCGACACGCGGCACCTGCCCGAATCGTTCGACCGGCGTTACGCGTCGACCCAGGTGCTCACGCGCGACGATCTCGACCGGCTGTCGCCGGCCGACCCGAGCATCACGCAGGCGCTCGCGACGCTGCCGGGCGTGACCGTCACGCAGAACGGCGGGCCCGGCTCGTCCGCGTCGGTCAGCATCCGCGGTTCGTCGGCGAGCCAGGTCGCCGTGTTCATCGACGGCATCCGGATCGGCTCGCCGACCACCGGCATCGCGCCGTGGGCCGACCTGCCGACCGACGCGTTCGAGCGCGTCGAGGTGATCTCCGGGCCGGCCGCCGCGTCGTTCGGCAACAACGCGATGGGCGGCGTCGTGCAACTCTTCACGCGCCGCGCCGCCCAACAGCCGAACCAGACCACCGTGTCGTTCGGCGGCGGCACGAACAAGACGTTCGACACGCGGTTCCGCACGTCGGGCACGGTGCCGTCGACGGGGCCGCTGGCCGCGCTCGGCGGGCTCACCTATTCGCTCGGGCTGCACGACTACAACACGGCCGGCATCGACGCGACGCGGCCGTTCTTCTACGGTCACGAAGACGGCCGCAATCCGTATCACGCGCAGGATCTCGACGCGCGGCTCGGCTATGCGCGCGACAACTGGTCGATCTCGACGTTCGCGCTGTACCACCGCTCCGACCTGTCCTACGACAACAGCGGCTACGCGAATCGCGAGCTCGATCACCAGCTGACGACCGGCGTCGCGTTCCATCTCGACATCACGCCCGATACGCAATTCGACCAGTCGTTCGGTTATGCGAACGACCGCCAGTTCATCTACGCGGACAACCCGGCCCTCGCGACGGACCAGATCAATTCGCAACGCATCAGCACGTCGACGTCGCTGACCCATCAGGCGCACGGATTTCATCTGTTCGGCCTGCCGCTGTCGGGCGAATCGAAGCTCGCCTACGATTTCACGCGCGAACAGGCGTTCCTGCCGGTCGACATTCCCGGTGGCGTACCGACGCGCAACGATTCCGCGTTCTCGCTGCACCAGTCGGCGACGCTCGGCAGCGTGACGATGTTCGTCGCGGGTCGCCACGAGATCGTCGCCGGGCAAGCGGTGAACACCGGCAACGCCGCGCTGTCGTGGGCGATCACGCCGGTCTACACGGCGCGCGTGTCGTACGGCAATGCATTCCGCCTGCCGACGTTCAACGACCTGTACTATCCCGGCTACGGCAATCCGAGCCTCAGCCCGGAACGCAGCACGTCGGTCGAGGCCGCGCTCGACGCGAACACGGCGTACGGCACCTTCACCGCGGCGATCTACGATACGCGCGTCAACAACCTGATCGCCTACAACCCGGCGACGTTCTCGCCGATGAACATCGGCCGTTCGCACATTCGCGGCATCGACCTGTCGTACAAGGGGACGATCGGCCGTTCGACGCCGGTGAGCATCGCGGTCGGCATCCTGAATCCGCAGGACGAGACCAACCAGACCTGGCTCAGCCGCCGGCCGCGCCAGACGGTCAGCCTGAACGTCGACCACACGTGGGACGAATTGAAGCTGCATGCGCTGAGCACGGGCGCGTCGCTGCTGTACGGCGGTTCGACGTTCGACGATCCGGCCAACCGGCAGTATCTGGCGTCGTACCTGACGGTGAGCCTGCGCGCGTCGTACCGGATCAATTCGCACCTGACCGTGTCGGCGTCGCTGTCGAACCTGTTCGACCGGCAGTACATGACCGCGTACGGCTACAACACGCTCGGGCGCACCGCGTTCGGCAAGGTCAGCTATACGTTCTGACGAGCTCACGCATCCGCATGAAGCGCCACGCCGGCACGCGCGGAAAATTGACATCGCGGCCAAACCTAATAGAATTAGTTTTTTGACTAATCCGCATAGCATTCGTCATGGCGCGTGCCGGCATTACCGTGGACAAGCTCGTCGAAGCCGGCGCGCGGCTCGCCGATGAAACCGGCTTCGAGCTGCTCACCGGCGCGGCGCTCGCGCGACATTTCGACGTCAAGCTGGCGAGCCTGTATTTCCATATCCCGAGCTTCGACGATCTGAAGAGCCGGATCGCGCTGTTCGCGCTGCAGGAGCTGGCCGATCGCGCCACCGACGCGCTGGCCGGCCGCACCGGCAAGGACGCGCTGGCCGCGCTCGCGAACGTCTATCGCGACTACGCGCGGGCGCATCCGGGCCGCTTTGCGGCCGCGCGCCATCCGGTGAGCGCCGAACGGGCCGCCGAAAGCGCGGGCGGGCAGCTCGTCAGGATGACGGCGGCGGTGCTGCGCGGCTACGACCTGCCGGAAACCGAACAGGCGCACGCGATCCGTCTGCTCGGCGGCTTCTTCATGGGCTACGTGACGCTCGAAAGCGCCGGCGGCTTCTCGCACAGCGCACCGGATTCCGACGCGTCGTGGTCGCGCAGCCTCGATGCGCTCGACGTGATGCTGCGTCACTGGCCGTCGGCCGCCTGACGCACCGAACGGAACCCGAGCGATGAAAGACAAACCCGACGGCGTCGTACTGCCGAGCCGTGTCGTTCCCTTCCCGACCTCGATCAGCGACGAAGCGCGCGCCGCGCTGCAACGCCTGACCGGCGACGACGGCGTGCCGCTGAACGCGTTGCACGTGATGCCGGCCCCGGACGATATCGACGCATGGATGCGCGTGAAGGCCAGCGCCGACGCACATTACGCGGCCGCGGTCGAGCAGCTCGCCGGCTATCTGCGTTCGAGCGTCGAGACGATCCGCGTCGGCGCCGCGGACGTGCATGTCGCGACACCGGAAGCTGGGGCTTCCAGCGCCTATGCGACCATCGACCTGCACGGCGGCGCGCTGGTCGTCGGCGGTGGCGCCGCGTGCCGTGCCGGCGCGCAGATGCAGGCCGACCGGCTCGGCGTGCGCTGCTACGGCGTCGACTACCGGATGCCGCCCGAGCATCCGTATCCGGCCGCGCTCGACGACTGCATCGCGACCTATGCCTACGTGCTGGAGCGCTACGCACCGGAACACGTCGTCATCGGCGGCCGTTCGGCCGGCGGCAATCTCGCCGCCGCGATGGTGCTGCGCGCCCGCGACGAGGGCCTGCCGCTGCCGGCCGCGCTCGTGCTGCTGTCGCCGGAAGCCGACCTGACCGAATCCGGCGACAGCTTCGAGACCAACCGCCTGGTCGACGTCGTGTTGCCGGGGCCGCTGATGGCGAACAATCTGCTCTACGCGAACGGCGCCGATCTCGCGCGTCCGTACCTGTCGCCGCTGTTCGGCGATTTCGCCGCCGGCTTCCCGCCGACCTTCATCCAGAGCGGCACGCGCGACCTGTTCCTGTCGAACGCCGTGCGCCTGCATCGCGCGTTGCGACGCGCGCAGGTGCCGACCGAGCTGCACGTGTTCGAGGGGATGCCGCACGGCGGATTCATGGGCGCGCCGGAGGATATCGAGCTGAGCCAGGAAATCGCGCGCTTCGTGCACGCGCACATGCACGCATCGAATGGAGCCGGCGATGAATAGAAACGCACCCGGCAACGACATCGGCATCGGCCGGGATCGCTGCGCTGCCCCGCGCGTCTAGATCAGTCCGCGCACGCCCGCGACCAGCTGGATCGCGCCGAATCCCGCGACGATCGCCGCCGACACGCGCGACAGCCCGTGCATGAACCCGAACGACAGCCTCGTGCGTAGCGCGGCGCTCGCGCTGCTCAGGCACAGCCACCACATGGCCGAACCGATGAACACGCCGGCGACCATCGATCCGACGGTGGCCCCCATCGCGCCTTCCTGCGTGCCCGGCAGCGGGCCGAGCGCCGCGAAGATCCCGACGAACGACACGATCGTCATCGGGTTCGACAGCGTGAGGCCGAACGTCGTCAGGAAATCGCGCAGGACCGTCGTACGCGGCAGCTCGCGTTGCCCCGCCGGCGCGGCCGGCGCCTGGCGCGCGATGGTCCACGCGAGCCAGACGAGAAACGCGCCGCCGCCGATTTTCAGGGCGACGGTCAGCATCGGGAACGCGGTGACGAGGCCCGCAACGCCCAACGCGCCGAGCAGGCCGTAAATCGCGTCGGCGCATGCGGCGCCGATGCCCGTCGCGAATCCCGCCTGGAAGCCGCGGCTCAGGCTGCGCTGAATGCACAGCATGCCGATCGGGCCGACCGGCGCCGCGATCGACCACCCCATCACGACGGATTTGATGAACAGCATCGCCTGCCCCTTGCAGCATCCAGTGGATCGAACAGGCATCGTAGGGAAAGTCCGGCCCCCGCTGAATACGGTTTTTAAGGAAAAATAGGCACTCCACCTTAAAAACGCCCGCCGCGATGGACGATCTGGACTGGAAGATACTGGCGCTGTTGCAGGACAACGGACGCATCAGCTATACGGAGCTCGCGCGCCAGGTCCACCTGTCGGTGCCGGCGGTGACGGAACGCGTGAAGCGCCTTGAAGCAGCCGGCGTGGTCGAGGGCTACACCGCGCGGATCAACCCGTCCGCGGCAGGCTATCCGGTGAGCGCGCTGATCGGCATCACGGTGCAGCAACCGGCGAAAGCGAAGTTCCTGAAACTGCTGGAGACGATTCCCGAAGTCGTCGAATGCCATCACGTGACGGGGGCGGATTCGTACGTGATGCGGTTGGTCGCCGTCAGCATGGCTCATCTCGAACAACTGATCGAACGCATCAACCTGTACGGCGAAACGCGCACGTCGATCGTGATGTCGACGCCGCTGCCGGCGCGCGGGCTCGCACGGCCGCCGTCGAAGCCCGGCGACACGCGCAGGTAGCGGGCCGCGGTTTCAGGCTCCATCGCCGGTCCCGGCCGGGACCGAAGACGACCGATGGCCGTCGTCTCCGGTCATGCGGCCGGGTTCCCGCATGGCGATCGGCACGAGCCGGCTATTTGCCGACCGCGCCGCCGAGCAGGCCACCCACCAGCGACGTCACCGGCGCGAGCGGGTTGGCGAGCGCGCCCAGCGGCGAGCCGCCGCCGCTCGCACCGGTCTCGGCGCCACCGTGCACGGTCGCCGGTATGCCGCCGACCACGCTCGTCACCAGACCGGCGACCGGCACCGCGCCGTTCGGGCCGCTCGGGTTCACGAGGCCGCCCGCATTGGTCACCGTGTTGCCGACCGCCCGGACGAGACCGCCGACCGCGCCGACGATCGGCTGCGGCGACGTGGACGTCACCTTCCATCCAGCCGACGTGATCGCTCCGCCGACCTGCCCGAGCAGGCCCGCGACCGGCTGCCCGAGGCCCGTTGCGGTGCCGGCCTGCTGCGTGAGCTGACCGGCCGTCGTCACGAGCGGCGTGATCGCCGTGCTGAGCGCCTGCGTCGCCTGCTGGACCGGGCCCGACGACAGGGCCGAGCCGAGCATGGTGCCGCCCGACTTCAGGCCGCCGGCCACCGTGTCGAGTAGACCGCCGACGGGCGTCGTAATCGGCGCGAGCGGCGACAGCGGGCCGGAGCCGAGCGCCTTCACCGTTTCGCTGAGACCGTTGACCGGGTTGCTGGTCGAGCCGACGAGGGTGCCGAGGCCCGTCACCGTCGTGCCGACCGGGTTCGGCGTGAAGCCGATCTGGCCGATACCGTTGCTCACGGCGTTCGTCGTGTCGCGGATGAGCGTGCCGACGCCGGTGACCGTGTCGGCCGGCCCGGCCGTCATGGTCTTGCCGACGCCGGGCAGTGTCACGTCGCCGAGCGTCGAGCCCGCGGCCAGCACGACTGCGCCGACGGAACTGATGATGCCGTTGGTGCCGGGTGTACCGCTGGTTCCACTCGTGCCGCTGGTTCCGCTCGTGCCGCTGGTTCCGCTCGTGCCACTGGTTCCGCTCGTGCCACTGGTTCCGCTCGTGCCACTGGTTCCGCTCGTGCCGCTGGTTCCGCTCGTGCCGCTGGTTCCGCTTGTGCCACTGGTCCCGCTCGTGCCGCTCGTGCCGCTCGTGCCGCTCGTGCCACTGGTGCCGCTTGTGCCGCTCGTCCCGCTCGTCCCGCTCGTCCCGCTCGTGCCGCTCGTGCCGCTCGTGCCGCTGGTCCCGCTCGTACCACCGGTTCCGTTCGTCCCGCTCGTACTCGTCCCGATGGTGTTGCCGGCCAGCGTCGGCGCCGTAATGTCACCGCCGCCGCACGCCGCGAGCGCACACGCAGTGGCAATGGCGGCGAGTGAAACATTCGCCTTGATGAAGTGATTGTGCATGGAAGCCCCCGTTCGCTATTCAGCTCGATCACGTCAACAAGCATCTAGCGTGCCATCTCCGTGGGCCTCCTTCACATTGTCACGATCGCCTTTCGATCGCGGTCCGGGCCGCACTGCGCGTCACGGCACATCGCGTGCGGATCGTGCGTCGCGGCGCGTCCCGTCCTGGCATTCCGATCGCGCTGACGTAACACCGGCCCCGCGTTACGTAGCACCGACCGGGAAAAACCGGCAGCATCCTCGTCACGGCCGCTTCACCAGCTTCACGATCGTCAGCGTGCCGTTGACGTTTTCCACCCGAACCCGAACCTTGTCGCCCACATGCAGCGGCGGGATCATCGCCGCGTCGCCGGCCTTGAATGCCATCGTCATCGGCGGCATGCCGATGTTGTCGAGCGCGCCGTGCTTCAGCGTCACGAGCCTGCGGCCGGCATCGATTGCCTTGACTTCGGCATCGGTCAGCGTCGCATTCGACGCCGACATGGTCGCGCCGCCTGCGTTCATGCCCGGCATGTCGCCGCCGGCGAGCGCCGGCATGGCAATGGTCGCCATCGCGCACGACACGACGACAGCGCGAAAACAGGTCTTCATCGAGCATCTCCCGTCGAGCCAGCGCGTTTCCGTCGCCAGCCAGCGCCACGCATCACACGATCAACGTCGCACCGGCCCACGCGATCAGCACGACACCCAGCACGCGGCCGATACGCTCGCCACCGGGCAGCACCTTCTCCACGAACACGAACAGCGACAACGCGACGATCCACACCACGTTCATCACGCCGCCGACGAACAGCAGCGCCATCAGCAACCAGCAGCAGCCCACGCAAACGATGCCGTGCCGCACGCCCAGCAGGAAACTGCCGGCGACGCCCGGGCGCCAGTGCGCGACCAGGAATGCAGCCGGCGCCCGGCATTGCCGCAGGCACGCGCGTTTCAGCGGCGAGAATTGATAAAGCCCG
The DNA here is from genome assembly GCF_900446215.1 of Burkholderia cenocepacia. GTDB lineage: Bacteria > Pseudomonadota > Gammaproteobacteria > Burkholderiales > Burkholderiaceae > Burkholderia > Burkholderia cenocepacia. The sequence continues at coordinate 87,447 of NZ_UAQZ01000017.1, forward strand.
GCCAGCGCCAGCACGATGGCGGAAAGGCGCGCACTCTTCGACCACAGCATCATCGCGGAGATCAGCCCGGCCGGTTGCAGCAGCGCCTGAAGCAGCGCCGCGCCGATCGAGAACGCGAGCCACGTCGTCAGATAGCCGGTCAGCAGCGCCACCGACGTGAACGCCGATCCCGTCGCCCCGTCGCCGTGCTGCCGTAGCACGCGCCGGTACAGCATCACGAGCGGCGCCGCGCCGGGCGTCATCATCGCGATCATCATCACCCACCACATCGCGATCACGGTCGGCAGAGGCGGATCCATGCTGCCCATGCCGTCCGCCAGCCGATGCGGAAACAGCGCGACGGTCGTCATCTCCCGCGCCGACATGCCGGTTCCCGCGCCCGTCCACAGATAGAACCAGCACAGGCCGACGAGCGCGGCCATGCCGATCAGCGTGACGGCGCGCTCGCGGGCGAGCCAGGTGTCGAACGGCGTCATGCCGCGGCGCGATGCCGAATCAGCCCGTGGTTGTTCAGATGCAGCCGCGCGAATTGCGCATAGGTTCCGTCGAGATTCAGCGCGATGTTGCCCTGCGAGCGCCCCGTGCCCGAACCGATCTCGGCCAGCTCGTATTCGAAACCGTGCGGCAGGTCGATCCGCACACGGTGCTCGGCACCCGTCACCGGATTGTGGATGGGTTCGCCGGCTGCGTCGAACACACCGTCCACGTGAATCCGGCCGCGCCGCGCATCGACGTCAACGTCGAAATCGATCTTCGTGAAGATCGGCTCGAACGCGTGCTCGAGCGTCGACGCATACACCGAAAACATCGTCGCGAACGGATCGGTATCCTGACCGGTCATGATCTTCAGCACGGCCTCGCGCTGTGCCGGACTGGCACGCTCGTCGACGATCGGTTGGCACTTGCCCTTGCCTTCGTGAACGGCGCCCGGCCACTGGAACACCACCGCGATCCTGACGCCGTCGAGCACCACGTCGCCGTAGTGGCCGCTGTCGATCGAAATCGCCCCCATCGCTTCGCAGTTGCCGTTGGTCGGCAGCGCATTGAACTGGCAAGGGCAACCGTATGAGCAATTGCAACTGATCATTTCGGTTCCCTGAATTTCCCACGGTGTCATGGCTCCACCTCGCGCTCTGAAACAGACGAACGCTTCGAATCTAGTGCACGCGATCGGGGAAAGCAAAGCGGTCGTGGCGGCGTGAAAACCGGGGGTTCCGGCCTCACGTAAGACGTTTCAGGATGCGTTCGCCGGGTTGCGCCGGAAACCGTCTCGTCCGCCTGTTCTCACACGATCAGCGAAGCAACGATCGCGCACCACACGGCGCCGGCGCCGCACAGAAACACGCGCCGCGCGACGAACATTCGCGACTCGTCGCCGGGGGTTTTCATCGGCGACGTGGCAAGAAACGGCACGCTGGCGAGGCACGCGAAACCCGCCAGCGCGGGCACGATCACGACGTAGTCGCCGAACCGCCAGGGCAGCGCTTCGTGCAACCCCCAGTAGCCGAGAAACAGCATGCCCATCGAGAACATCGTCGCGGCGGCCGAACTGAGCGCGACCACCGATCCTGTCGGAAATTGCACGGGAACCTCCCCTCGCGCGACCCGCGCGCTGACGCCCATCTCGCCGGGGACCGCGATGACGGCGTCTGCCGGCGCAGACTCACGCGTTCATGTCCGGCTCGAACGCATCGCGTGCGCCGTCGCGACCAGGCAGCGAATGCGCGTTGTCACGGATTGACAGGCTCGACCCGATCGAATGGCCATGTCGTACCCGTTTAACGAGGACGTGCGTGGGCCGCTAACCCGGTTTTTTCGTGCCCTGCGCAACGGAAATCCACCCGACCACGGCCGCGGCGACCCAGCAGCAGGTGATCATCAGGTCCAGATCCATCCAGCCCTCGAAATTCGTACTGTTTTCGAAACTGCAGCGCTGATGGCCCCTGACCCACATGCAGCCGCTGATCAACTGCTGGACATGCATGTAGATGCTGTACACGGCAACGGCCGAAGCGATGATGGCGACCCGCAGGCTTATGCTCTTTTTCATTGACGCTGAAGGCGTGGGATGATTTCCCGACGATCTTAAGCCAATGGCGATGCATGACGCAATCGATCCGGTATCGTCCCGATTGACCCGCATGCGTAAAAGCGCATCGATTGTGGCAACCTCGACGGAAGCCGGCATGCGTCGCGACGGCGGAAGGATTTCGCGCGTTCAGGCGCGATGCCGCATGGATCGCGGGGCGGCTCTCCGCACCACCGCGCTCAATCGACGACCGGCCTGATCGTCTTCAGGCAATCCGCCGCCAGTTGGTGATAAATCCGCGTGCCATTCGCCTTCGCGTCGATCTCCGCGCCGCTCAGCCGGCGTACGACACGCGCCGGCATGCCCGCCAGCAGCACGCCGCGCGGCACGTCGTAGCCGGCCTTCACGAACGCACAGGCCGCGACGATCGTCGTTGCGCCGATCGTCGCACCGTCCATCACGACCGCATTCATGCCGATCATCGTGTCCGGCTCCAGCGTCGCGCCATGCACGATCGCGCCGTGGCCGATGTGGCTGTTCACGCCCAGCCGGCAGGTCTCGCCGATCCCGACGTGCAGCACGCAGCCGTCCTGCACGTTGCTGCCGTCTTCGACGACGATCGCGCCGAAGTCGCCGCGCAGGCTCGCATGCGGGCCGATGTAGCAGCGCGCGCCGATCGTCACGTCGCCGATCACGACCGCGCTCGGGTCGAGGTACGCGGACGGATCGACGCGCGGCCGCATCCCGTTGAATTCGAACAGCGGCATCGTCAGAGCGCCGCGACCGCTTCCGGCACGAGCGTGAACAGGTCGCCGACGACACCGTAATCGGCCACGCTGAAGATCGGTGCTTCGGGATCCTTGTTGATCGCGACGATCACCTTCGAATCCTTCATGCCGGCCAGGTGCTGGATCGCACCCGAAATGCCGACCGCGACGTACAGCTGCGGCGCGACGATCTTGCCGGTCTGGCCGACCTGGTAGTCGTTCGGCACGTAGCCGGCGTCGACTGCCGCGCGCGATGCGCCGAGCGCGGCCTGCAGCTTGTCGGCCAGCGGCTCGAGCACCTTCGTGTAGTTTTCGCCGCTGCCCAGTCCGCGGCCGCCCGACACGACGATGTTCGCGCTGGTGAGTTCCGGCCGATCCAGTTTCGTCACTTCACGGCTCACGAAGTGCGACGTGCCGACGTCTGCCGCTGCGTCGATCCTCTCGACCGTCGCATTGCCGCCTTCCGCCGAAACCGGATCGAAGCCGGTCGCCCGCACCGTGACGACCTTGACCGGATCGCCCGACTGCACGGTCGCGATCGCGTTGCCCGCGTAGATCGGGCGCTCGAACGTGTCGGCCGATACAACAGCCGTGATCTCGGAAATCTGTGCGACATCCAGTTTCGCGGCGATACGCGGCGCGACGTTCTTGCCGTACGCGGTGGCCGGCGCGAGGATGTGCGAGTAGTCCTTCGCGATGTTCAGCGCGGTCGCTTCGACGTTTTCCGCCAGGCCTTCGGCCAGATGCGGCGCATCGGCCAGCAGCACCTTCGAAACGCCCGCGATCTTTGCCGCTGCATCGGCCGCCGCTTGCGCGTGGTGGCCCGCGACCAGCACGTGAACATCGCCGACGCCCGCGGCATCGAGCGCCCGTGCCGCGGCCACCGCATTCAACGTCGCGGCCTTGATCGACACGTTGTCGTGCTCGGCCACTACCAGAATCGTCATGTCGTTGCGTTCCCTGTTACAGCACCTTGGCTTCGGTCTTCAGCTTGCCGACCAGCGTCTGCACGTCCGGCACCTTCACGCCGGCCGCGCGCTTCGGCGGCTCGCTCACCTTGAGCACTTTCACGCGCGGTAATACGTCGACGCCGAGATCGTCGGGCTTCACCGTTTCCAGCGGCTTCTTCTTCGCCTTCATGATGTTCGGCAGCGTCACGTAGCGCGGCTCGTTCAGGCGCAGGTCGGTCGTCACGACCGCGGGCAGTCGAAGCGACAGCGTCTGCGCGCCGCCGTCGACTTCGCGCGCCACCGTCGCATGGCCGTCGGCGATCACGACTTTCGACGCGAACGTCGCCTGCGGCAGACCGGCCAGCGCGGCGAGCATCTGGCCCGTCTGGTTCGCATCGTCGTCGATCGCCTGCTTGCCGAGAATCACCAATTGCGGCTGCTCCCGGTCGACCAGCGCCTTCAACACCTTCGCGACGCCCAGCGGTTCGACGCCTTCATTCGACTCGACGAGAATCGCGCGATCCGCGCCGATCGCCAGCGCCGTGCGCAGCGTTTCCTGCGCCTGCGCGACACCCACCGATACCGCGACCACTTCGGTCGCGACTCCAGCCTCCTTCAACCGCACCGCTTCTTCCACCGCGATTTCGTCGAACGGGTTCATCGACATCTTCGCGTTCGCGATATCGACGCCCGTCCGGTCGGATTTCACGCCGACCTTCACGTTCGCGTCGACCACGCGTTTCACTGCCACGAGCACTTTCAACTGCCTGTCTCCTGTTCCGTTGCGCGAGCGCGCCGTATCAGCGCGCGGTAAACCCGCCGTCGATCACGAGCTCCGCGCCCGTCACGTAGCGGCCTGCCGGCGACACGAGATACAGGATGCCGGCCGCGATATCGCGCGGATTGCCGATCTTCGCCATCGGCACGTGCGTCTGCATGTACTCGAACGCGCGATCGGGGTCCTGGCCCATCTGGCGAAACGCGTCCTCGAGCATCGGCGTGCGGATATAGCCGGGATGCACCGAGTTCGCGCGGATGTTCTTCGCCGCGTACAGCATCGCGTCGACCTTTGCCATCATCCGCACCGCGGCCTTCGACGCGTGATACGCGGGCACGTCGGGGCCGCCGACGATCCCGTACATCGACGACAGGTTCACGATCGACCCGCCGCCGGCTGCGTCGATATGCGGAATCGCCGCGCGCGTGCACAGGAACACGCCGTTGACGTTCACGTCCTGCACGCGCTGCCATTGCGCGAGCGTGAGCTCGTGCGTCGGCACGTTGTGCCCTTCGATACCCGCGTTGTTCACGAGCACGTCGAGGCGCCCGAAGCGCGCGACGATCTCGTCGAACACGCGCGCCACATCCGCCTCGTGCGTGACGTCGAGCGACCAGAATGCGGCCTGGCCGCCCTGTGCGCGGATGTCCTCGACCAGCGCTTGCGCCGGCTGCGACAGCACGTCGAGAATCGCGACGCTCGCGCCGGCCGCGGCCAGCGTACGCGCCGTCTCGGCGCCGATACCGCGCGCGCCGCCGGTGATCGCGGCCACCTTGCCGCGCAGGTCGAACAGTTCTTCGATGAGTTTCATGTCGTCTCCTTGTATTCGGATGGGCGCCTTCGAGCGCATCCGACGTTATCGCGTATTCCGCGCCGCAAGAAAATCGAGGCATTCCCGATTGAAATAATCGGCGTGCTCCACCATCACCCAATGGCCGCAGCGGTTCATCAGCACGAAGCGCGCATCGCGGCAGCGTTCGAGGAAGGTCAGCGCGCCGCCGACCGGATTGAAGCGATCGTCCGTACCCCAGAAACCGAGCACCGGGCTGCGCAGATCGCCGAGCGCCGCGGTCAGGTTCGGCACGCTCATCGTCGACAGCACTTCGGTCGGCTGCTCGACGCATACCTTCATCCGCTCGGCGACGAGCGCGTCGGTCACGATCGCCGGGTCGTGCACGAGCAGCGTCAGCAGTTCGCGCATCGTGTCGTCATTCATCTGGCGATGGGTGAACAGCTTCACCATCCGCTGAATCCCTTCCATCCGGAAATAGGTGTCGCGATCCTCGACGCCGCCGGGCGCCATCATGATCAGCCCGTCCACTTCGTCCGGGTAGTCGAGTGCGTATTTCAGCGCGATCGCGCCGCCGAGCGAATTGCCGAGCAGGACGGCCGGCCCGATCCCGAGCGCGGCGAGTTGCGCATGCAGCGCACCGACGAAGAAATCGAGCGTATAGGCGACGTCGGACGGCTTCGACGACTGCCCGTAGCCGGGCAGGTCGACGACGATCGCGCGATGGCCGGCCGCCGCGAACGCCGGATAGTTGTGCTTGAAGTTGCTGAAGCCGCTGGCGCCCGGCCCGCTGCCGTGAATGAACACCACCGGCCGGCCCTCGCCCGCCTCGAAATGATGCAGGCGCATGCCGCCCGGTACGTCGGTGAAGATGCCGGCCGGCGGCGTCGTGGGGGTCGTCATCGCGGGTTGTCTCCTTCGTCGTTCGATGGATGCCTGCCACGATGATTGCGCCGCCGGCGCCGGCTGGCATCATCCTTTCAGACTACGAAGCCGCGCGCACTTGTTCCTATCATCGGTCCACCGAAACGGAGGCGACGATGAACGGATTCGACTACAGCGGCAAGACGGTGCTCGTGACGGGCGGCACCAAGGGCATCGGGCGGCGCATCGCCGAACGGTTCCTCGCGGCCGGGGCGCGCGTGTTCGTCTGCGGACGCAGCGCGCCCGATACGCCGCCGTCGGCGAATGGCCGCACGGCTGCCTTCGTCGCGGCCGACCTGCGCGACATCGAGCAGGTCGACGCGATGCTCGCGACGATTCGCGACATGGCCGGCGGCCTCGACGTGCTCGTCAACAACGCGGGCGGCTCGCCGTTCGCGCTCGCGGCCGATGCGTCGCCGCGCTTCACCGAATCAATCGTGCGGCTGAACCTGATCGCGCCGCTGCAACTCGCGCAACGCGTGAACGCGATCATGCAGCCGCAGTCCACGGGCGGCGTGATGCTGTTCATCGCGAGCGTCAGCGCATCGCGACCGTCGCCCGGCACGGCCGCGTACGGCGCCGCGAAAGCCGGCCTCGTCAACGCGGTCACGTCGCTCGCGGTCGAGTGGGCGCCGCGCGTGCGCGTGTGCGCGATCAGCCCGAGCCTCGTGCAGACCGACGCGGCGACCGAAGGCCACTACGGCGACGATGCCGCGCTCGACGCGATTCGCGCGACGATTCCCGCCGGCCGGCTCGCGACACCCGACGACGTCGCCGCCGCCTGCCTGTTCCTCGCATCGCCCGACGCGTCGTACACGTCGGGCGCGAACCTGCGACTCGACGGCGGCGGCGAACGGCCCGCGTTCCTGTCGGCCGCACGGACGGACGCGCGCTGAACCATGCGACGCACACGGTGCGCAGCCGGTCGTTGCCGATGCTAGGGAAGTCCTCTAGTTCATTTTGACGATTCCCTGCTACCGCGATCTCCCTACTCTGCCTCTCACGACAACACACAGAGTCGACCGTCGTCGATACCCCAAGAGGAGACACCATGCATCAACGGATTTCGCGCCGTACCGACAAGCGGGCCGCCGCCACGCTGTCGACGCTGGCCGCCGCGCTGCTGACGTGCGCCGTTCCGGACGCACACGCCGGCAGCACGATCGCGCTCGGCGCCGACACGACGCTGGACTATACGTTCACGCTCAGTTACGGCCTCGGCATGCGCACCCGTGCGCCGAGCGGCAATCTGCTGACGCCGGCGAACATCAACGGTGACGACGGCGATCGCAACTTCGCGAAGAACAAGCTGATCGAGAACCAGGTCAGCCTGCTCGGCGAAGTGAACCTGAAGCATGACGACTGGGGGATATTCGTTCGCGCGGACACGTTCTACGACCAGGCGTATCGGCGCCCGAACTACAACGACGCGCCGGGCACCGTGAACCACTCCGGCCAGTACAACGACTTCACGAGCGACGCGCGCTACTGGTCGGGCGGCCACACGACGCTGCTCGCCGCGTACGCGTACAACACGTTCCATCTCGGTTCGACGAGCCTGAACGTGAAGGTCGGCGATCAGGTGGTCGCCTGGGGCGAAAGCCTGTTCTTCCCGAACATCGCGGGCGCACAGGGGCCGTCCGACGCGACCAAGTCGTACATGGCCGGCGCCGAGGTCAAGGACATCCTGCTGCCGGTGCCGCAGATCTCGACGCAGTGGCAGATCACGCCGAACTTCAGCCTGCTCGGCTACTACCAGTTCTCGTACCAGCAGAACCGGCTGACCGCGCCCGGCACGTACTGGAGCTACTCCGACGTCACGGGCCCCGGCGCGCAATACATCATCGGCCCGGGCGGGATGATCATTCCGCGCGGCCCGGACGACAAGCCGAGCGCACGCAACCAGTGGGGGATCGGCGCGCGCTTTCGCATACTCGGCGACACCGAGCTCGGCCTGTACCACCTGCACTACAACGACATGAACCCGAGCGTCGTCACGACGTACTTCCCGACGCTGCAGTACCAGCAGAAGTATTTCAGCAACATCAAGCTGACCGGCGCGAGCTTCTCGACGCAGGTCGGCCCGGTGAACGTCGCGGGCGAAGTGTCGTACCGCCAGGGCGCGGCCGTGCTGGTCAATACGGCGACCGGCCCGCAGTCGACCCGCGCGAACGTGCTGCAGACCAACCTGTCGGGCATCTACTCGATCGGCCCGAGCTTCCTCGCGAACTCGCAATCGCTGATCGGCGAACTCACGTACGTGCACGCAGGCAGCATCTCGGCGCTCGACGGCTCGACCACGCTGTCGAATTCGCGCAACGCGCTCGCGATGGAGATCGCGTGGACGCTCAGCTACAAGAACGTGTTCAACGGCTGGGATCTCGACGTGCCGCTGACCTACACGCACGACCTGACGGGCACGTCGCCGCTCGCCGGCGCGCTCGGCTCGCTGACGGGCCAGGGCGATCACCGCGTGACGGCCGGCCTGACCTTCACGCGCCTGAGCAACCTGCAGCTGTCGCTCGTCTATGCCAAGTTCCTCGGCTCGCCGAACCCGGTCACGCGTCCGCTCTCGGATCGCGACTACGTACTGGCCACGGCGACCTATCACTTCTGAGCGGCCCGGCCGCTCGTCACTCAGCAACAAGAGGATCGATATGAAACGCATTCATCTCCCCCTCCTTCGCGCCTCGGTGATGGCCGCGTGCGCGGTCGTCGCGACGGCGTCGTTCCCGAAGGTCACGCCGGACGACCTGAAGGCGCTCGACGGCCCGCTGACGCCGATGGGCGCGCTGCGCGCCGCGAGCAAGGACAACGGCGTGCCGGAGTGGTCGGGCAAGTGGCTCGGCACGCCGCCCGACGTGCAGTACAAGCGCGGCGGCCGCTACCCCGATCCGTTCGCGAACGAGAAGCCGGTCGCGACGATCACCGCGGACAACATGGCGCAGTATGCGGAGCATCTGACCGACGGTCAGAAGGCGATGTTCAAGCGCTATCCGGCCACGTTCAAGATCAACGTCTACCCGAGTCATCGCGATTTCCGCTACACCGATTCCGTCTACAAGGACATCCGCACGTACGCGCCCGATTCGACGATGACGTCCGACGCGAACGGGCTGACCAACGCGCCGCCGCAGGTGCCCTATCCGATCCCGAAGACGGCGGCCGAGCTGCTGTGGAATCAGCGCATGTCGTCGGCGATCGGTGCAGAGCAGGCAACCTACGACCAGGCGGTCGTCTATTCCGACGGCAACATCGCGTGGGGCAAGGTGCGCTATGACATCTACTCGCCGCGCAACGTCGGCAAGTACGACGTGAAGAATGACCTGAACAACCGCACGTTCTACCGCAACGCGACGGAGTTGCCGCTGTCCGACCGCGGCTCGCTGATCGTCGGCTTCCAGAACTGGGACAAGGCCGGCGCGGACAACGCGTCGCGCACGTGGATGTACAACCCCGGCACCCGGCGCGTGCGCCAGGCGCCGGAATACGGCTATGACCAGCCGCAGGGCCCGGGCGGCTTCCGCACCGTCGACGACGATCGCCTGTACAACGGCCCCGGCGACCGCTACGACTGGAAGATCGTCGGCAAGCGCGAGATCTACGTGCCGTACGACAACTACAAGGCGATGGACAGCTCGGTCAAGTATGCGGACCTGCTGACCAAGGGGCATGAAAACCCGGCGTACATCCGCTACGAACTGCATCGCGTGTGGGTGCTGCAGGCGACGCTGAAGAGCAACTACCGTCATCAGTATGCGAAGCGCGTGCTGTACATCGACGAGGATTCCTGGATGACGCTGCTCGCCGACAACTACGACGCGCGCGGACAGCTGTGGCGCACCAACGTCGCGACGACGCTGTATGCGTACGACGCGAAGACGTTCTATCCGGGCGTCGTGTTCTTCCACGACCTGATCTCCGGCGCATACATGGCCGACCGCCTCACCAACGAAGGCCCGATGCCGAAGCTCGACAACAGCCCGCAGTTCAGCGAAGCGTACTTCTCGCCGGACGCGATCCGTAGTTCGGGTAACTGATCGATCGACGCGGCCTGCCCGCGCTCCACGCGCCGGAGCCCCGCTCCGGCGCACGACGCCGCCCGCGACGGCGGCCTTTTTCCATTCGAGGGCCCTTTCATGTCTTCCCGCCTGCATACGACGCTCGGCGACGAGCTGTACGCCGCGTGGCACGCGCGCGCGCCGGTCGCGCCGCTGTCGAGCCGCCCGCGCCGTCTGTCGCTCGACGATGCCTATCTCATCCAGCAGCGCTTCATCGAACGCCGCGTCGAACACGGCGAAGCGGTCGTCGGCAAGAAGATCGGCGTGACGAGCCAGGCCGTGCAGGACATGCTCAACGTGCGCCAGCCCGATTTCGGCATCCTGCTGTCCGGCATGCACCATGCGGCCGGCGAAGCGATCGCGACCGACTCGCTGATCGCGCCGCGCGCCGAGGGCGAGATCGCGTTCATCCTCGCGCACGACCTGCGCGGCCCCGGCATCGACCGCACCGACGTGATCGCCGCGACGGCCGCCGTCGCGCCCTGCTTCGAGATCGTCGATTCGCGCATCCGCGACTGGGCGATCCGGATCGAGGACACCGTCGCCGACAACGCCTCGTGCGGTGTGTACGTACTCGGCGATGCGCGCGTCGATCCGCGCACGCTCGATCTCGCCGCCTGCGAGATGACGATCGAGAAAAACGGCGAGCCCGTCGCGCGCGGTCGCGGCGATGCGGCGCTCGGCCATCCCGCCGATGCGGTCGCGTGGCTCGCGAACACGCTCGCCGCCTACGACGTGCCGCTGCTTGCCGGCGAGATCGTGCTGTCCGGCTCGCTCACGAAACTGATTCCGGTCACGGCCGGCGACACGCTGTCGATGCACATCGCCGGCATCGGCGGCTGCGACGTCCGCTTTATCTAAAGGAACACTCCCGATGAAGAAAATCAAATGCGCATTGATCGGGCCGGGCAACATCGGCACCGATCTGTTGTACAAGCTGCGCCGTTCGCCGGTGCTCGAACCCGTGTGGATGGTCGGCGTCGACCCGGCATCCGACGGCCTCGCACGCGCGCGCGAGTTCGGCCTGAAAACCACCGACAAGGGGGTCGACGGGCTGCTGCCGCACGTCGTCGGCGACGAGATCCGCATCGCATTCGACGCGACGTCGGCATACGTGCATCGCGACAATTCCGACAAGCTCACCGCGCTCGGCGTGAAGATGATCGACCTGACGCCCGCGGCGATCGGGCCGTATTGCGTGCCGCCGGTGAACCTCGACGCGCATCTCGACAGCGCGCAGACGAACGTGAACATGGTGACCTGCGGCGGCCAGGCGACGATTCCGATGGTGTATGCGGTGTCGCGCGTACAGCCGGTCGCGTACGGCGAGATCGTCGCGACCGTGTCGTCGCGCTCGGTCGGCCCCGGCACGCGCAAGAACATCGACGAGTTCACGCGCACGACGTCCGGCGCGATCGAACAGGTCGGCGGCGCACGCAAGGGCAAGGCGATCATCGTCATCAACCCGGCCGAGCCGCCGCTGATCATGCGCGACACGATCCACTGCCTGACCGACGGGCCGCCCGACGTCGACGCGATCACCGCGTCCGTGCATGCGATGGTCAAGGAAGTGCAACGCTACGTGCCCGGCTACACGTTGAAGAACGGCCCGGTGTTCGACGGCAATCGCGTGTCGGTGTTCATGGAAGTCGAGGGGCTCGGCGACTACCTGCCGAAGTACGCGGGCAACCTCGACATCATGACCGCCGCCGCGGCCGCCACGGCCGAGCGTTTCGCCGAACAGATGCTGGCCGCGACGGCCGCCACCGCTTGAGCCGAGGAGCCACACGATGTCACTTGCAGGCAAGAAGATCACCGTCCACGACATGTCGCTGCGCGACGGGATGCACCCGAAGCGCCACCAGATCACGCTCGACCAGATGCGCGACATCGCGCGCGGGCTCGACGCGGCCGGCGTGCCGCTGATCGAGGTCACGCACGGCGACGGCCTCGGCGGCGCGTCGGTCAACTACGGGTTTCCCGCGCACACCGACGAGGCGTACCTGAGCGCCGTGATTCCGGAGCTGAAACAGGCCCGGGTGTCCGCGCTGCTGCTGCCCGGCATCGGCACCGTCGAGCACCTGCGCATGGCGCACGCACTCGGCGTCGGCACGATCCGCGTCGCGACGCACTGCACCGAGGCCGACGTGTCCGAGCAGCATATCGGCCTCGCACGCACGCTCGGGCTCGACACGGTCGGCTTCCTGATGATGGCGCACATGTCGTCGCCGGCACAGCTCGTCGTACAGGCGAAGCTGATGGAGTCGTACGGCGCGAACTGCATCTACATCACCGATTCGGCCGGCCACATGCTGCCCGACGACGTGACCGCGCGAATCGGCCAGGTGCGCGACGCGCTGAAGCCGGAGACGGAGCTCGGCTTCCACGGCCACCACAACCTCGCGATGGGCGTCGCAAATTCGGTCGCGGCGGTCGCCGCCGGCGCGAACCGGATCGACGCGGCGGCGGCCGGCCTCGGCGCCGGCGCGGGCAACACGCCGATGGAAGTGTTCGTCGCGGTGTGCGACCGGATGGGGATCGAAACGGGCGTCGACGTATTCGCGATTTCCGACGTCGCCGAGGATCTCGTCGTGCCGATCATGGATGCGCCGATCCGTCTCGACCGCGACGCGCTGACGCTCGGCTATGCGGGCGTCTACTCGTCGTTCCTGCTGTTCGCGAAGCGTGCGGAAGCGAAGTACGGGATTCCGGCGCGCGACATCCTCGTCGAGCTGGGCCGTCAGCGGCTCGTCGGCGGGCAGGAAGACATGATCGAGGATGCGGCGCTGACGATGGTGCGGGCGCGGGAGGTGGCGGCGTAGGCGGACGAGGTCGTGCACGGCCGACCAACGGAAACGGGGCGCAAGCCCCGTTCGTCGTTGGATGCACGGGCATGTCGATTGCGCGCGCCCGGGGCACCCGCCTGCTGACAGCACGCTGTCAGCAGGCGGGCCCTAAGCTCGAACGTCCGACACCCGAGGAGCATCGCCCGTGGCCCATACCGGAGAACTGGCCGCACTGGCCGAGCGCGCCGTCAAACGGCGCGGTGTCACCCTGCTGACCCTGTGCCTCGCCGTACTCGTCGCGCAGGTCGACACGGCCGTCGTCAATCTCGCGACGCGCGCCATCGGCGCCTATTTCCACGCCGGTGTCGGTGCATTGCAATGGGTCGTCGACAGCTACAACCTCACGTACGCGGTGCTGCTGCTGACCGGCGGCCTGCTCGCCGACCTGTACGGCCGGCGCCGCATCTTCATGGCCGGCACGGCCGTTTTCACGCTTGCGTCGCTGCTGTGCGCGCTCGCGCCATCGGTATCGGTGCTGATCGCCGCACGTGCGCTGGCCGGCGTCGGCGCGGCGTTGTTGCTGCCGGCGTCGCTTGCGATCGTGCGCGTCGTGTGGCGCGATCCGGTCGCGCGCGGCCGCGCGCTCGGCATCTGGGCCGCGTGCAACGGCGTCGCGATGGCGCTCGGCCCGACGCTCGGCGGCGTGCTGATCCGGCACTTCGGCTGGCGCAGCATCTTTTTCGTCGTCGTGCCGCTGAGCGTCGCCGCGATGCTGCTCGCGATTCCGGCCGTGCCCGAATCGTCCGATCCGCACGGCCGTCATTTCGACGGTGCGGCGCAAGTCGCGGGCGCACTCGCGCTCGGCGCGCTCGCGTATGCGGCGATCGTGTTCCGCGACGCACCGGTCGCCTGCACGATCGCCGGCTGCATCGCGGTCGCGTCGTTCGCCGCGTTCGTGGCGATCGAGCGCCGCCACGGCGAATCCGCGCTGGTGCCGCTGGACCTCTTCCGGATCAGCGCATTTCGCGGCGCGATCGCCGCGACCACCGGCATGACGTTCGGAATGTACGGCGTGCTGTTCCTGCTGCCGCTGACGTGGCAAAGCGTCGGCCGCCTCGATTCGACCGGCGCGGGGCTCGCGCTGCTGCCGATGGCGCTCGTGTTCGTCGTCGTGTCGCCCTGGTCGGGGCCGTTGTCGGAGCGTATCGGCACGCGTGCGACGACGGCCGGCGGTGTCGCGGTGATCGCGAGCGGGCTCGCCGCGATCGGCGCATCGGCCGAGTCAGCGAGCCTGCTCGGCGCCGAAATCGGGCTGGCGTTGACGGGGCTCGGGATGGGGATCGCGACGGGCCCGCTGATGACCGTCGCGGTCGGTGCGGTCGACGCGGCCCGTTCGGGCACCGCCAGCGCGCTCGTCAACGTCGCGCGAATGACCGGCGCGACGCTCGGCATCGCGGTGCTCGGCACGGCGTTCGCAGCCGCGCATGGCGGCGCGGCCGGCCTGCGCGTCGCGATGCTCGCCGGCGCGGCGGTTCAACTGACGGGCGCGGCGGTATCGGCGGTCAGCGTGCAGCGGGCGGCATGACGCGACACATGCGCACCCGCCGTTCGCTCAATGGTGCTTCCCGCCATGTTTGCGCGCCCGGTGCTCGGCGCGCTTGCGCAGCAGCACCGGCATCAGTTCCTCGATGTTACTGGCGCGCCTGCCCGCGCGTGACGATCTCGCTGAAGCGCTGATGCGCGTGATCCTGGCCAACCAGCGCCGCATGCGCTTTCCTCAGGATGTGCAGATAGGCGATCAGGCTCGTGCCATCGCGCACGGGCAGCGCATCGCGCGGGTCCGGCGTCGGGGCGGTACTCATGCTCGGATCCTTTGCGGACAATCGGTCCGGCAGGTTGTCGTGACGAGCCCGCACCGAAGGGATTGAAAGCCGCGTGCGGGCCGCGAATTGCCGACGAGTGTACGACCGCGCCGGCCCGCGCGTAAAGCCGCCGGCGAACGACGTCGCAACGGGTGCGTTCAGTCGCCGGCCGGTGCGGACGACGATGCGTTTCGCCCGGCTCGTGCGGTTCGGAACGGGGAGACTTGCTGCAGGACGCGGCCGCCTGAGCGTGGTACACGCACGGCGCCGGCAAAGGCGGGAGAAGCCGCCGCGGCGCGATGGCGCCGCGGCGACCGGCGAACGGCACACCGTGCGCCGTTCAGCCGGTTCGTCCGGCCGTGCGGCCGGACGGGTGTCGATCGGTGCGCGCTGCTGCGCACCGATGGTGGCCGCTTAGCGGCGCGGCTGCCCGCTTCGCGGCGGACGCGGCGAATTCGCGTCCTTGTGCCGGAAGTTGATGCGGCCCTTGGTGAGGTCGTACACCGACAGTTCGAGCGTCACGCGATCGCCCGCGAGAATGCGGATGTGGTTCTTGCGCATGCGGCCCGACGCGTATGCGCCGACCACGACGCCGTTTTCCAGCGTGACACGGTATTTGCTGTCCGGCAGCACTTCGTCGACGATTCCGTCCAGTTCCAGCAGTTCTTCTTTTGCCAAACCAATTCCTCCAGACAAGGTGATTGACCGCGGCCGGCGACTGCCCGGCGCCGATTCCCGCAAACGGGACGGCGGCCGGCAGGCTGCCGGGATCGGTTCGTTCAGACGGGCCTCGGGCCTGTCTTGCGATCGGAGCCCGGCGCGTTGCGACGTTCGGGCGGTCGGTGGCTGCGGCGCCAGCAGCGCCGCGCAAGTCGGGACCGCGCCAGCTACGGCATGGCGGCGGTCTGCTCGGGTTGATGCGTTGAAGCGGTGATGCGCTCGCAAAACGGCTTGCGCTTCGCGAGGGCGTTGCGTCGCATGCGGTTCAGGCATGCGATGAGGGAGGCGTCACGACCGATGCATCGTGAATGTCGCGATGCATCGGTCGTGCGCATCGGAACGCACAGGCCGCCGTCAGGCAGCGCCCCGCGCGATACTCCATCCGGCATCGGCCGCCGATCGGCGACCGCTGCCGATGCGGCTTACTGCGGCGTGATGTTCGACGCTTGCAGACCCTTCGGGCCACGCTTCACTTCGAAGCTGACCTTCTGGCCTTCGGCCAGGGTCTTGAAGCCCGTGCCGCGAATTTCCGAGAAATGGGCGAACAGATCGTCGCCGCCGTTGTCCGGGGAAATGAAACCAAAGCCCTTGGTTTCGTTGAACCACTTGACGGTACCGGTATCCACAAATACTTCCTTAATACAAATGACGAATGGTGAACATGCGCCCGCGACGGGCACAGAAAGAATCAAAGAGGGAGAGACCAACGACTGCCGCACGGTGTGCGGCCAATGATGAGCAATCGAACTTCTTGACGACTTCGGTCTCGGACACTACGCGGTAGCGGCCGTTTCGTCAAGTTCTTTTGGTGCGGCGCACAAGCGCAGGCGCCCGGCGCGCCTTCTGCGGCGGGTGTTGCCGGCCGATCGACGCGCTTTCGATGCGCCCCTCTTTTCCGGCCGGCCTGCCCCTTTCTTACTGCGGCTCGAACACGTGATGCAGCGCCGGCGGCGCGTCGCCTTCGCGAATGCGCATCTCGAACGCCTTGCGCGCGACGCTCGCGGGCCGCACGTCGGCCACGTCCAGGTAGAACTGCGAATACCAGTCGCGCATCTGGTACAGCGGGCCGTCGCCTTCGCACAGCAGCGGGTTGTCGATCCGCGTCTTGCTGTGCCAGATGTCCACGTCCTCGTAGAACGCGCGCTGCGCTTCCTTCACGTACGCATTCGCGATCTCCATGTTCTGCTCGTCGGACAGTCCGGCCACCTTCTTCACGATCACGCCGTACCGCAGCTCGAAGCTGTTCATGTCGATCGGCACGTGGCAGTTCAGCAGCACCGAATGGATCGGCTGCCCGTTGCTCTGCCCCGTCATCTGCGTGATGTGCACGGCCGGCCCGAAATAGGTCGACAGCGCGGTCAGGCTGTCGCCGCCGAGCTTCTCGCTGCGGCCGACCAACAACTGCGTCGCCTTGTGGTGCTCGAACAGGTTCGCGAAATAGTCGATCGGCGCACGGTGCACGGTCGCGAAGTGCGCGACGTCCGAGATGTTGTCGACCAGCTCGCGGCAATTCGCGTGGATCACCATCTTGTCGATGACCCAGCCCGACCATTCGTCCGAGAAACACACGTCGAGGCGCGGAATCGCGACCTCGGCCGGCGGCGCATGGCCTTCCGGGTCGTTCCACACGAACAGCAGGTTGTTTTCCTCGCAGGTCGGCCACGCGCCGATGCGCGCCTTCGGCGGAATCCGCTTGCAGTACGGAATCGACGCGCACTGCCCTTCGCCGTTCCACGCCCAGCCGTGGAACGGGCACACGAGGGTGTCGCCCTGGACCGTGCCGAGGCTCAGGTCGGCGCCCATGTGCGGGCAATAGGCGTCGACGACGTTGACCTTGCCGGTCGAATCGGCGAACGCGGCGAGCTTGCGGCCGAAGATGTTCAGCGTATGCGGCTTGCCGTCCTGGTAGTCGCGGGCGAGGCCGAGGCAGTGCCAGCCGCGCGCATAGCGCTGCGCGAGCGGCTGGGCTTCGATCTTGTAAGGGCGTGCGGACATGTGGGTTGACTCCTCTTGTGGAGAGCGCGCGGCGGCCCGCCGCGCGCGGGGAAAATCGGCGCGCCGTTCAGCGCACCGGGTTGCCGTGTTCGAGTGCGGGCGCCGGCTGCGGCGGCGCGGGGGTCGCCGGCGACGGCTGCTGCTTCGGCAGGCGGCGCTCGGCACGCTCGACGCCGAGCCACGCGGCGAGCGCGGGCAGCAGGAACACCGCGCCGAACAGGTTCACGAGGAACATGAACGCGAGCAGCACGCCCATGTCGACCTGGAACTTCAGCGCGGAGAACGCCCACGTGCCGACGCCGATGAACATCGTGACGGCCGTGAACAGCGCCGCCGTGCCGCGCTGGCGCATCGCATCGGCGAACGCGTCCGGCAGCGTCGCGCCGTGGCGGAGGTCGTGCTGCAGGCGCTCGTACAGGTAGATCCCGTAGTCGACGCCGACGCCCACGCCGAGCGTGATCACCGGCAGCGTCGCGACCTTCAGCCCGATGCCGAGCCGCGCCATCACCGCGTTGCACAGGATCGACACGAGCGTGAGCGGCACGATGATGCACAGCACCGCGCGCCACGAGCGGAACGTGAGCGCGCAGAGCAGCGCGATCGCGCCGAAGATCGACAGCAGCATCGCGATCTCCGCGTCGCCGACCGCCTCGTTGGTCGCGGCCATCACGCCGACGTTGCCGCCCGCGAGCCGGAACGCGACGTTCGGCGTCGGATTCTCGGCCGCGAAGCGCTTGATCTCGTCGACGATGTGCGCGATGGTCGTGCCTTCGTGGTTCTTCGTGTAGATCAGGACCTGGATCGCCTTGCAGTTCGCGGTGTTCATCCCGTTGTCGGGATCGAACGCGTTGGCGCCCTGCGTGAGTCCGTCGCTGGAACGCGGCAGCGCGGCCCAGCGCGGGTTGCCTTCGTTGAACGCGGCGATGAACACCTTGCCCTGCGACGCCACGCTCGTCACCGACTGCACGCCGGCCACGCCGCGCATGTTCATCTCGAAGCGTTCGATCGCGCTCATCACCGGGTAATGCAGGCATGCGTCGTCGAAGCCGGTCGTCTCGACGATCACCGACAGTACGTCCACGCCGATGTTGTACTGGTGCGTGATCGCCGCGTTGTCGACGTTGTAGCGCGAGTTCGCGCGCAGCTCCGGCGCGCCGGTGCCGATGTCGCCGATCTCCAGCCGGCGCGATTCGAGCGTGCCGTACGCGAGCAGCGCGAGCGCCACCGCGAACACGCCGAGCGCCGGCGCCGGCCGCGCGAACACCGCGAAGCGCGACCACATCCGGCTGCCGCCGGCCGCCGCGGTGCGCTGCGCGCGCGCCAGCGTGCCGGGCTCGAGCCGCGTGTACGACAGCAGGATCGGCAGGAACACCTTGTTGGTCACGATCATCAGCAGCACGCCGAGGCATGCAGTGATGCCGAGCTCACGCACGATGTCGATCCTGATCCGCATGATCACCATGAAGCCGAGCGCGTTGGTCAGCAGCGCGACGGTGCCCGGCACGAACAGCTTGCGGAACGCGTCGCGCGCGGCATCGACCGACGACGCGCCGCGCACCAGCGCCTGCTTCCACGCGTTGGTCATCTGCACCGCGTGCGACACGCCGATCGAGAAGATCAGGAACGGCACGAGGATCGACATCGGGTCGATGCCGAGCCCGAGCAGCGGCAGCGCGCCGAGCAGCCAGACGACCGGCAGCAGCGCGACGACGAGCGCCAGCGCGGTGGTCTTCAGCGAACGCGTATACGCGAACAGCAGCGCGGCCGTGACGAGGAACGCGAGCGCGAAGAACGCCATCACGCCGGCGATCCCGGCTTCGACGTCGCCCACCAGCTTCGCGAAGCCGATGATGTTCACGTCGATGCCCCGTTTCGCGTACTTCGCGCGAATCTCCTCCAGCTGGTGCGCGACCGCGCTGTAGTCGAGCCGCTTGCCGGTCGCGGGATCGGTCTCGCGCAGTTCCGCGCGGATCAGCGCCGACTTCAGGTCGTTGCCGACCAGCCGGCCGATCTGCCCCGAGCGCGCGACGTTGCGGCGCACCTTCGCGAGATCGTCCGGGTTCGCGCTCGAGAACTGGCCGGGCACCACCACGTCGCCGCGAAAACCGGCCTCGGTCACCTCGGTGTAGTGGACGTTCGGCGTGAACAGCGAGAACACGCGCGAACGGTTCACGCCGGGGATGAAGAACACGTCGTCGGTCGCGTGGCGCAGCGCGTCCATGAAGGTCTGGTTGTAGATGTCGCCGTCACCCTTCCAGCGCAGGCTCACGAGGATCGTGTTCGCGCCGGGGAACGCCCCCGCGTAGCGTTCGAACACCTGCATGTACGGGTGCTGCATCGGGATCATCTTGTTGAAGCCCGGATCGAGCTTCAGCCGCGTCGCGGACAGCCCGAGCGCGAGCGTCACCGCGACGCACAGCAGCATCAGCAGCCGGCGCCGGCGGATGATCGTGTTGGCGCAGCGCTCGACGAACGTGGCGAGGCGCGACGCGGAAACGGCTTCAGGGGGACGTGACAGGTCGTTCATGGAATTCTCGTGTCGGGACGGACGGGCGATGCGAAACGAACGGATACGGGCGAAAAACGGCGGCTGCATCGATCGCGGCCGCCGGGCCGCGCGTCAGGACGGCGACACGGCGAGCGGCGCGACGCCGGATTCGCCGCCGAGCAGCAGCGCGCCATGCCCCATGTCGAGCACGGCCGCGAGGCTCTGCACGCCGCCGAGCTTGCGTACGTCGAAAGTCAGCCCGCCGTCTTTCGACACGACGATCGCGCCGCCCTGGCCGACCAGCACGAGTTCGCCATCCGCGAGCTGCGTCGCGCCGAAATACGACACCGGCACGTGGCTGTCGACGTGCGTCCAGCTCGCGCCGTGATCGGTGCTGCGCACCACGTTGCCGCGCATCCCGTATGCGACCCAGTCGCCGTTCGCGAGCATCAGCGCGCCGAACAGCGAACCCGCGTACGGCGACGGCGGCTTGTCCCACGTGACGCCGTTGTCGGCCGAGCGCAGCAGCGTGCCGCTCTCGCCCGCGACCAGCAGGTTGCCGCGGCCGTCACCGACGATCGCGTTCAGGTGGCGGTCGCCGGCCGGCGTCTTCACCGTCCGCCAGTTGACACCCGCATCGTCCGAGCGCAGCAGCTGGCCGAAGCTGCCGGCCGCGAACAGCGGGCTGTCGGCGGTACCCCAGATCGACAGCAGCGGATCGGAATGGTCGTGGTCGATGTGCACCTCGCGCCAGTGCATGCCCGCGTCGTCGCTGCGCACGATCCGCCCGTCGTGGCCGACCGCGATCCCGAGCGTCGGCGTGATGAAGCGCACCTGCGTGAGCGTCGATGCCGGGTCGTGCGCGATCGCCGCCGGCCGCCAGTGCGCACCCGCGTCGTCGCTCAGCAGGATCACGCCGCGCTCGCCGACCGCGACGATGCGCGTCGTGCCGGCACGGGCGAGCCCGTTGATCTGCAATCGGTCGGCATGGATCGCGGTGACCGGGAACGCCGGCAGCGGGCGCGGCGAGAATGCGAACAGCGCGGCGCCGAGCACGAGCGCCGATATCGCGAGTCCGGGCAAGGTTCGTTTCATGCTTGTCTCCTGTGTCTGCGATCGACGGCGGCAGGCGCCGAAGCGCCGGCCACCGTCGGCCGCCAGTCTCCGGGCCGTCGGTCGTTGCCGCGGCCTCGAAGGGTCCTGAATGGATGGCCGCTCGTGCGGCGCGGCTCGTCCGCGTGCCGCTACCGGACGTTATGCGCCGACGTCGAACAGCGCGGCCGCCCCCATCCCGCCGCCGATGCACATCGTCACGACCGCGTGCCGCACGCCGCGCCGCGCGCCTTCGAGCAACGCGTGCATCGTCATCCGCGTGCCCGACATCCCGAACGGATGGCCGAGCGCGATCGCGCCGCCGTCCACGTTCAACCGGTCGTCCGGGATGCCGAGCGTGTCGCGGCAGTACAGCGCCTGGCACGCGAATGCCTCGTTCAGCTCCCACAACCCGACGTCGGCCACGGTCATCCCGAAGCGCGCCAGCAGCTTCGGAATCGCGAACACCGGGCCGATACCCATCTCGTCCGGCGCGCAGCCTGCCACCGCGAGGGCGCGGAACGCGCCGAGCGGTGTCAGCCCGCGACGCGTCGCCTCGGCGCGCGACATCACGACCACGGCCGCCGCGCCGTCCGACAGCTGCGATGCGTTGCCCGCGGTCACGAACTCGCCCTGCTCGACGAGCTTGCCGCCGCTCCACGACGGCTTCAGCCCCGCGAGCCGCTCGGCCGTCGTGTCGGCGCGCACGCCCTCGTCGCGCGCCGCGCGCACCGCTTCGTGGCCGGCCGGATTGCCTTCCTCGTCGAACAGCGCGCGCCGCACGTCGAGCGGCGCGATTTCCGCGTCGAAGCGGCCGGCTGCCTGCGCGCCGGCGGTGCGCTGGTGGCTCTGCAGCGCGAATGCGTCCTGCGCCGCGCGCGAAATGCCGTAGCGGCGCGACACGATCTCGGCCGTTTCCATCATCGCGATGTACGCGTCGGGCTGGTGCTCGAGCACGGCCTGCGAACGCGCGCGATACGCGTTCTTGTGCTTGTTCTGCGTGAGCGAGATCGACTCGACGCCGCCCGCGACGACGATCCGCGCATCGCCCGCGCCGATGCTGCGCGCCGCGCTCGCGATCGACATCAGGCCCGACGAGCACATGCGGTCGATCGCCATCCCCGGCACCGACGCCGGCAGCCCGGCCGCCGCGGCCGACAGGCGGCCGATGTTGTAGCCCTGCGTGCCCTGCTGCGCGGCGCAGCCGATCAGCACGTCGTCGACGTCGGCCGGCGCGACGCCCGCGCGTTCGAGCGCGGCGCGCACGACGTGGCCGCCCAGCGCGGGCGCCTCGGTGTCGTTGAACATGCCGCGAAACGCCTTGCCGATCGGCGTGCGTGCGACGGAAACGATGACTGCGTCTTCCATGTGCTGGCTCTCTGAATCGGAAACTAGAAGTAATAGCGGCTGATCGTGTCGGCCACGCAGCCGGGCCTGGCCTCGCCGTCGATCTCGACGGTCACGCGAATCCATGCCTGCACGCCACCGTCGAGCGGCTCGACGCGCAGCAGCTCGCCGACGCCGCGCACGCGTGCGCCGACCTTCACCGGCGCGGGAAAACGGATCCTGTCGCAGCCGTAGTTGACGCCGAGCCGCGCGCCGTCGATGCGCACGATCTGCGGCAGGAAATGATTGACGAGCGCCAGCGTCAGGTAGCCGTGCGCGATGCACGCGCCGAACGGGCCGTCCTTCGCGCGCACCGGATCGACGTGCACCCACTGGTGATCGCCCGTCGCATCGGCGAAGCCGTCGATGCGGAACTGGTCGATCGCGAGCCACGCGCTCGCGCCGAGCGTGTCGCCGACGGCGGCCGCGAGTTCGCCGGGATGCGCGAACACGCGCGGCGTCGCGCGGACGGAGTCGAGGGTCGTATCCATCATGCGTGCTGGCTGCTGACCGACAGCACTTCGCCCGTCATGTACGACGCGTAATCGCTTGCCAGGAACACCATCACGTTCGCAACCTCCCAGACTTCGGCGGCGCGCCCGAAGGCTTCGCGCGACGCCAGTTGATTCAGCAAATCGGCCGGAGCCGACTTCTTCAGAAAATCGTGCATCGCGATGCTCGGCGCGACCGCGTTGATGCGCACGCCGTACGGCGACGCCTCGAGCGCCGCGCAGCGCGTGAGCGCCATCACGCCCGCCTTCGCCGCCGCGTAGTGCGCCTGTTCCGCCTGCGCACGCCAGCCGAGCACCGATGCGTTGTTGACGATCGCGCCGCGGCCGCGGGCCTGCATGTGCGGCAGCATCGCGCGCGTCATCCGGAACGTCCCGGTGAGGCTAATGTCGATCACGCGCGACCATTCGGCATCGTCCATATCGACGATGCGGGTCGATCCGCCGAGCCCGGCGTTGTTGATCAGCACGTCGACGCCGTCGAGCCTGTCCTGCGCTTCGGCGACCAGCGCCTGCACGTCGGCCTCGACCGCGACGTTGCACAGGCGGCCATGGACCTGCTGCAGCCCGGTTTCCGCGCGCAGCGTCTCGACGGCCTGTGCGAGGCGCTTGTCGTGGATATCCGAAATGAACAGCGCGCGGCAGCCTTCCTCCGCGCAGCGGCGCGCGGCCGCGAAGCCGATGCCGGCGCCCGCGGCAGCCGTGATCAACACCGATTTGCCGGCGAGCAACTGATGGCCGGGAACGTATGCCGGCGCTTTCTGGATCTGGGGTTCGGTCATGCTGTGCCTCGTGGTTCTCTTGGCATGCCGAGCCCGCGCTCGGCCATGATGTTGAGCTGGATTTCGTTGGTGCCCGCGTAGATCGTGTCCGCGCGGGAGAACAGGAATACGCGCTGCAGATGGGTGAGCTTGTCGTCGGCCGGATCGAGCACGTTCGCGCGCGGGCCGAGTGCGTCCATCGCGAGCTGGCCGAGATCGCGGTGCCAGTTCGACCAGAAGTACTTGTAGATGAGCGCCTCGCGCCGCAGCGACGCACCCGAGCCGCCGTCGGCATCGTCCGCGCCGGACAGCATCCGCAGCGCGTTGTAGCGCATCACGCGCAGCCCGGCCCACGCGCGGCCGATCCGCTGGCGCAGCACGGGGTCGCGGTCCGCGCCCGATTCGCGCGCCGCGTCGATCACCCATTCGAGTTCGCGGACGAACTGCATCTGCTGGCCGAGCGTCGACATCCCGCGCTCGAAGCCGAGCAGCGTCATCGCGATCCGCCAGCCGTCGCCGGCCGCGCCGACCAGATCGCGTGCGTCGGCCCGCGCGCCGTCGAAGAACACCTCGTTGAATTCCGCGCCGCCGTTGAGCTGCCTGATCGGCCGGATCTCGATGCCCGGCTGGTCGAGCGGCATCAGCAGGAACGACAGCCCCTTGTTGCCCGTCGACGCGGGATCGGTGCGGGCGAGCACGAAGATCCAGTCGGAATCGTGCGCGAGCGACGTCCATACCTTCTGGCCGTGCACGCGCCACGCGCCGTCCGCGTCCTGCTCGGCGCGCGTGCGCACGTTGGCGAGGTCCGAACCCGCGCCGGGCTCCGAGTAGCCCTGGCACCAGAACTGCGTGCCGGCCAGGATGCCGGGCAGGAAACGGGCGCGCTGGTCGTCGGTGCCGCACGCGACGAGCGTCGGCCCAAGCAGCCCTTCGCCGATGTGGCCCATCCGTCCGGGGCCGCCGGCGCGCGCATATTCCTCGTGAAAGATCACCTGCTCGGCGACCGAGAAGCCGCGCCCGCCCTGGCGGGTCGGCCAGCCGAGGCCGGTCCAGCCGCCGTTGGCCAGTTCGCGCTCCCACGCCTTGCGCAACGCGGGCCACGCTTCCTCGTCGCCGGGACCGCCGCGATATTTCAGGCATGCGAATTCGCCGGTCAGGTGCGATTGCACCCAGTCCGCCACTTCGTGCCGCAATTGCCGTTCACGCGTTTCGCTGTTCATTGGAGGGCTCCTGCGCGCGCGGCCGATGCACGCGTGGCGATCGAAACCGGCGACGCTGCCCGGGCTTCGTCGCGCGGCGATGCGCCGCCGTCGATCGCACGGGATGCGATCCATTCGAGCAGGTGCGGCGTGCTGCCGAACTGAGCGCTCGACGCCTGTGCGCGCTTGAAATAGAGGTGCGGGTCGTATTCCCACGTGAAACCGACGCCGCCATGCAGCTGGATCGCTTCCTGCGCGCAGAACGCATACGCATCGTTCGCGGCGGCCTTCGCGGCCGCGATGTCGGCGCGCAACGCGGCGCCCGGCATCGCGCCGGTTTCGGCATCCCATGCGTGCGCGGCGCCGAGTACGGCCGAACGCGCCGCTTCGATCAGCACCATCATCTGCGCGCATCGATGCTTGACGGCCTGGAACGACGCGATCGCCCGGCCGAACTGCACGCGCTGGCTCGTGTAGTCGAGCGTCAGGTCGAGGCATTGCTGTGCGCCGCCGAGCTGTTCGGCGGCCAGCGCGAGCGCCGCGAACCAGGCGGTGCGTTCCATCGTCCGGGCCGCGGCGGCGCCGACGGCGAGCAGCGCGTCGCGGCTCACGCGCGTTTCGTCGAGGACGATGCGCGCGATCGGCCGCGTCGCATCGAGCGTGTCGAGCGGCGTGACGGTCAGGCCCGTTGCCGTTGCGACGTCGATCGCGAACAAACCGATCGACTGCCCTTCGTTCGCGATCCGGGCGGGAATCAGCAGCAGATCGGCGCGCACGCCGTCGATCACCTGCGCGATCTCGCCGGACAGCGCGTAGCCGCTCGCGGCCTCTTCCGCGACGACCTGCAACGACCACGAACCTGCGGGCATCTCGAATGGCAGCGCCAGCGTCGCGCTGCACGCGCCTTCGGCGATCTTTGCAAGCCAGCCGGTGGCGTCGGCCGCCTCGCGGCAGCCAGCCAGTGCGGTCGCCGCCAGGCACGCGGTCGAAAAATACGGCACGCACGCGACGCGCCGGCCGAGCTGCTCCATCAGCACCGTCTGCTCGACCGCGCCGAGCCCGAGCCCGCCCGCCGCTTCCGGCAGCGCAAGCGCGTTCCAGCCGAGCTCGCCCGCGAGCGCGGCCCACAGCGCATCGTCGCGGCCGGCCGATTGCTCGATCGCGCGGCGTACGTCGGCGGACGCGCTGCGTTCGGCGAGCACGTCGGCCGCCGCGTCGCGGATCATCGCCTGTTCGTCGGTGAGCGCCAGATCCATCGGTCAGCTCCCGTACACGCGCTGCGCGGACCGCGCGTCGGCCAGCAGTTGCGCGACCGCCGGGCCAACCTCGGCCGCCGCCCAGCGCGCGCCGCGATCGACACGGGGGCCGGTGCGCCAGCCTTCGGCGACCGCGATCATCCCGCCCGCGACCTCGAACACCTGGCCCGTCACATCGGCCGATTGCACGCTGCCGAGCCACACCACCAGCGGCGCGACGTTGGCCGGATCGAAATAATCGAAGCCGCCGTCCTCGGGCTTCTTCATCATGTCGGCGAACACGCCTTCGGTCATCGAGGTGCGCGCGGCCGGCGCCAGCGCGTTCACGCGCACGCCATAGCGCTGGAGTTCCGCCGCCTGCATCAGCGTGAGCGCGGCGATCCCCGCCTTTGCCGCGCCGTAGTTCGACTGGCCGATCGAGCCTTGCAGCCCGGCGCCCGAACTCGTGTTGACGATCCGCGCGTCGACCGGGTTACCGGCCTTCGCGGCGTCGCGCCACGCGCGTGCCAGCACGCTCGACAGACAGAAGTGGCCGCGCAAATGCACGCGCATCACGTCGTCCCAGTCGGTTTCGGTCATGCTCGTGAACATCTTGTCGCGGCAGATGCCCGCGTTGTTGACGAGCACGTGCACGTCGCCGAACGCAGCGCGTGCGGCATCGACGATCCGCTGCGCCGTGTCGACCCGGGTGATGTCGTCCGAATTCGCGAGCGCGCGGCCGCCGCGCCGCGCGATCTCGTCGCACACGGCCTGCGCGGCGTCGTGCCGGATGTCGTTGACGACGACCGCCGCGCCCTCGCCCGCGAACGCGAGCGCGTATTCGCGCCCGAGCCCGCCGCCCGCGCCGGTGATGATGACGGTGCGTCCGTTGCAGATTCCCATGCTGGTGCCTCGTGAATCCTGAGATGGTGAAAGTGACGCGCTCACAGGCGCTCGATGATCGTGACGTTCGCGAGGCCGCCGCCTTCGCACATCGTCTGCAGCCCGTAGCGGCCGCCCGTGCGTTCCAGCTCGTGCAACAGCGTCGTCATCAGCCGCGCGCCGGTCGCGCCGAGCGGATGGCCGAGCGCGATCGCGCCGCCGTTCGGGTTGGTCTTTTCGTGCGGAAAACGCGTATCGGCCAGCCACGCCTGCGCGACCGACGCGAACGCCTCGTTCAGCTCGACGACGTCGATCCGCGCCAGATCGAGCCCGCTCTTCTTCAACGCAGCCCGGGTCGCCGGAATCGGCGCGGTGAGCATCCACAGCGGATCGTCGCCGAGCACGCTCAGGTGATGAATGCGTGCGCGCGGCGTGAGGTCGTAGCGCTTGAGCGCCTCCTCCGACACGATCAGGAGCGCCGCGGCCGCATCGCAGGTCTGGCTCGCGACGGCGGCCGTCAGCGAGCCGCCCGGCGTCAGCGCTTCGAGCGTCGCCATCTTGTCGAGCGACGTGTCGGGGCGCGGCGTCTCGTCATGCATCACCCCTTCGAACGGCACGATCTCCCGCTTGAAATGACCGGCCTCGATCGCCGCGACCGCGCGGCGGTGGCTCTCCAGCGCGTAACGCTCCATCGCGTCGCGCGACAGGTTCCAGTGATCGGCGATCCGCTGCGCGGCGACGAACTGCGACACCGGCGCGTCGCCGAAGCGCGCGCGCCAGCCGGCGCTGCCCGAGAACGGATCGGTGAAGCCGAGCGGCGCCGCGCAGGTCATCGCGGACGAGATCGGGATCTGCGTCATCGTCTGCACGCCGCCGGCGACGACCACGTCCTGCACGCCGCTCATCACGGCCTGCGCGGCGAAGTGCACGGCCTGCTGCGACGAGCCGCACTGGCGGTCGACCGTCACGCCCGGCACCTGCAGCGGCAGCCCGGCCGCGAGCCAGCAGGTGCGCGCGATGTTGCCCGCGAGCGGGCCGATCGTGTCGACGCAGCCGAACACCACGTCGTCGTATTCGTCGGCCGGGATCGCGTTGCGCTCGACGAGCGTCTTCAGCACGAAGCCGCCGAGGTCCGCCGCATGCACGTGCGCGAGCCCGCCCTTGCGGCGGCCGGTGGGCGTGCGCAGCGCGTCGACGATATAGACTTGTTTCATCGGTTCGTTTCCTCGAAATCGAAGGTCTGCGCGGGGCCGATCGGCAATGCGTCGCCGAGGATCGCGTCGGCCACGCGGGCCTTGTGGAACGCGCTGTCGCCCCAGCTGCCGGACAGCGCCCAGATGCGCTTCATGAAGATCTGCAGATCCAGCTCCCACGTGTAGCCGATCGCGCCGTGCACCTGCATCGCGTGGCGCGCGGCCAGTTGCGCGGCCGACATCGCGGCGAGCTTCGCGTGCGACACGAACACCGCGCGCTGCGGGTGATCGTCGGCGATCGCCTGCGCGGCGCGTGCGACCACCGGCCGTGCGAACTCGTAGCGGATGGCGACGTCGGCGAGCAAATGCTTGAGCGCCTGGTACGAGCCGATCGCCTTGCCGAACTGCTTGCGCTGCGCGCTGTAGTCGATCGCGACGTCGAGCACGCGCTGCGTGAGGCCGAGCAGTTGCGCGGCGACCGCGAACGCGCCATGGTCGAGCGCGCGGTTCAGCAGCGGCGCGGCTTCGTCGGCGCTCGCGATGCGGGTGGCCGCCGACGGCTCCCAGTCGAGCGTGAACAGGCGCCGCGACGGGTCGACGCTGTCGACCGCGCGCCATGCGCACTGCGCGGGATCGACGCGGTGCAGCTCGCCACGGTGTTCGCACAGCAGCGTGTCCGCGACATGCACGTCGGCCGCATACGGGTTCACCGGATGCACGAGCGCGACGCGCGCCCGCCCTTCGGCGATGTCGCGCAGCAGCGCGTCGCGCCAGTCGCTCGCGGGCAGCCGCGCCAGCACGCCGGCCGACACGAGCGCCGTGTCGAGCAGCGGCTCGGGGCTGCCGAAATAGCCGTAGGCCTGCGCGAGCAGCGCCCATTCCGCTTCGGTCAGGCCGAGGCCGCCGTGTGCTTCGGGCACCGACACGGCGGTCAGCCCCTGCGACGCGAACAATGCCCACAGCTCATCCGAGCGCCCGGTCGGCGTCGCCCACAGCTCGCGGATCAGCTCGGGCGTCATCTCGGTCATCAGCAGGCGCTTCACGCTGTCCGCGAGCGTTTCCTGGTCTTCATCGAATACGAAATCCATACGATGTCCGTTCAGTGAGTGTCGCCGGCGCGCTTACGCGCGCGGCATGCCGAGCATCCGTTCGGCGACGATGTTGCGCTGGATCTCGTTGGTGCCCGCGTAGATCGTGCCGGCCTGCGCGAACAGGAAACCGTCGAGCCAGTGGCCGAGCGTCGCGTGCTGCGCGGCCGTCTGCGGGACGACCTCGCCGTGCGCACCGAGGATGTCGAGCGCGGTCTGATGCATGCGCAGGTCGAGCTCCGACCAGAACACCTTGTTGGTGCTCGACTCCGCGCCGATGTGGCCGCCCTTCAGCAGCCGGCTCGCGGTCGCATAGGTCGACAGCGCATACGCCTGCGCGTCCATCCAGGCCTGCACCACGCGTTCGCGCAGCGTCGGATCGCGGTCCGCGCTGTCGCGGTGCGCGAGATACAGGTCGCGCAACGCCTGCGCGGTGCGCTGGAAGCGCGCGGGCGAACGCAGCATCAGCCCGCGCTCGAAACCGGCCGTCGCCATCGCGACCTGCCAGCCGGCGCCTTCGGCCGCGAGCCGGTTCTCGACCGGCACGCGCACGTCGTCGAAGAAAATCTCCGCGAAACCGGTCTGCCCGTTCAGCTGGCGGATCGGCCGCACCGTGATGCCGGGCGCGGACAGCGGCACCATCAGGAACGTCAAGCCGTGGTGACGCGTCGATTCGGGATCGCTGCGGAACAGCCCGAACAGCCAGTCGGCCCACACCGCGCGGGTCGACCAGATCTTCTGGCCGTTCAGCACGTATTCGTCGCCGATCCGGGTGGCGGTCGTGCGGATCGCGGCCATGTCCGAGCCCGCGTTCGGCTCCGACCAGCCCTGCGCCCACACGTGCTCGCCGGCCGCCATCGCGGGCAGGAAGCGCGCCTTCTGCGCATCCGTGCCGAAATCCATCAACGTCGGCCCGAGCAGGAAGATGCCGTTCTGGTTCACGCGCATCGGCGCATCCGCGCGCCAGTACTCTTCCTCGAAGATCAGCCATTCGATCAGGTCGCAGCCGCGCCCGCCCAGCTCGCGCGGCCACGTGACCATGCTCCAGCGGCCCGAGTGCAGCGTGCGCTCCCATTGGCGGTGCGCGGCGAAGCCTGCCTCGGTGTCGAAGCTCGGCAGCCGCTCGCGCGGCACGTGCGCGGCGAGCCATGCACGGATTTCCGCGCGAAACGCCTGCTGTTGCGGCGTATAGGTCAGGTTCATGCGCGTGCCTCCGCGGCGCTGGCGCGTGCGTCGAAATGCGCGTCGCGCTTCTCGACGAACGCGGCGCGCGCTTCCGTCGAATCGTTCGTCATGTATGCCTGCAGCGTGAAGCCCTGCTCCCAGCGGTACTTGTCTTCGAGATCGCCGTCCTCGACGCCGTTCAGCGCCTCCTTCGCGAGCCGCACCATCGCCGGGCTCTTCGCGGCGATCTTGCGGGCGATCGCGAGCGCCGCGTCGCGCAGCGCGTCGCGCGTCACCACCTGCTCGAGCGCGCCGAGCCGGTACGCTTCGGCCGCGTCGATCATGTCGCCGGTGAAGTACATCGCGCGCACCTTCTGCACGCCGAACAGCCGCTGCAGGTGCGCGCCGCCGCCCATCGCGCCGCGGTCGATCTCGGGCACGCCGAAACGCGCGCAGTCGGCCGCGACGACGATGTCCGCCGCGCCGCAGATGCCGATCCCGCCGCCGAGCACGAAGCCGTGCACCGCCGCGATCACCGGCTTCGGATTGCGGTGCACCGCGCGGAACGTCTCGTAGTTGCCCGCGTTGACCGCCACGATCCGCTCCGGATGCGCGGCCAGCTCCTTGATGTCGACGCCCGCGCAAAAGCCGCGGCCTTCGCCGCGCACGACGATCACGCGCACGTCGTCGTCCTCGCCGAGCGCGTCGAGCGCGCGGGACAGCGCCCGCCAGCCGTGCGCGTCGAGCGCGTTCACCGGCGGATGGGCGATCACCAGCTCGGCGATGCCGTCCGCGCGATCGATCCGGAACGGCATCGCGCCGGCCGGTTGATTGGTTGCTGCCATCTCCATTGCCTCCCTGTGATGTTCGTCATGCGGCCTGCGCCGCTGCCGCGCCGCGCAACGCGGCCAGTGCGTCGAGCCGCTCGCCGGCTTCCGCGACGATTCGCGCGATCAGTGCATCGCACGATTCGATCGCGCCGATCATCGCGGCCGCCTGGCCGCTCGGCAGCACGCCTTCGTCGGGGCGGCCTTCGACGATCGCGCGCTGGATCAGGAACGGCGCGTTCGCGGCCATCAGCGTCTGGCTGGCCGTGTACTCGTGCGAGCGCAGCGCCTTGATCGCGAGGCCGAGCATGTCGGCCGTGCTCAGCCCGTTCTGGCGCCGCCACGCGTCGGCCGTCTTCAGCGCGAACCACGTGCGGCGCAGCGGGCCGAAGCGTTCGAGCTTCAGCAGGTACGGGTTGTCGATCATTCGTTGCGGCAGCCCGTCGAGCGCGTCCGACACGCGGATGCGCGCCGGGTCGCCAACCGCCACGTAGCGCTCGAGCGTCGCGCGCGGTACCGGCGATTCCGCGCTCATCAGGAAGCGCGTCCCCATTGCGATGCCGGCCGCGCCGTACGCGAGCGCGGCCGCCAGTCCGCGCCCGTCGAAGAAGCCACCGGCCGCGACGACCGGCACGCGCACCGCGTCGAGCACCTTCGGCAGCAGCAGCGTGGTCGGCACCGCGCCCGTGTGGCCGCCGCCTTCCGCGCCCTGCACCGTCACGATGTCCGCGCCGAGTTCGACGGCCTTCGCCGCATGCTTCGGCGCGCCGACGGTCGGCATGCAGACGATGCCGGCATCCTTGAAACGGCGGATCGTCTTCGCATCGGGGCCGCGCCCGTAGCTGACCGCGCGCAGCCGGTGCTCGATCGCGAGATCGACCACCTGCGCGGCGTTCTTCTGGAACATATGGAAGTTGATGCCGAACGGCCGATCCGTCAGCGACTTCACCTTCAGGATCTCGGCCTCGACCTGCTCCGGTTCGAGCGTCGCCCCGGCCAGGAAGCCGAATCCGCCGGCGTTGCTCGTGGCGGCGACGAGCCGCGCGTCGGCCACCCAGCCCATCGCGGTCTGCACGATCGGGTAGCGGCAGCCGAGCAGGTCGCACAGCGGCGTATGCAGCGGGCCGTGAAGTGTCGTGCTCATGCGGCGGCTCCGTTGACGGCGACCGGTGCCGGCGCGTCCGCGCGGTCCGCGCCGTTCGGCTGGCGTTGCGAGCTGGCCATGCTGCGGGCGTCGTAACCGCCGAGGCGGTCGCCGCTCACGAGCTCGTTGTGCGCATGCGCGAAGTGATGCCACGCGAACGCCGCGTCCATCGCCGCGCGCTTGCCTTGCAGTTCCTCGACGTGATTCAGCGCCTGCTTGGTCAGCGTGAGCCCGAGGCGCGGCATCGTCGCGATCTTCGCGGCGATCGCGTAGGTCGCGTCGCGCAGCCGCTCGCGCGGCACCACGCGGTTGACCATCCCCATCTGGTACGCGCGCTCGGCCGGCATCCGCTCGCCGAGAAACAGGAATTCCTTCGCGATGCGCGGATTCAGCTCGTACGCGTGGGCGAAATACTCGACGCCCGGAATCCCCATCCGCACGACCGGATCGGCAAAGAACGCATCCTCCGACGCGACGATCAGGTCGCACACCCACGCGAGCATCAGCCCGCCGGCGATGCACGCGCCCTGCACCATCGCGATCGTCGGCTTCGGCAGGTCGCGCCAGCGCCGGCACATGCCGAGATACACCTCCTGCTCGCGCGCATAGAGGAATTCGCCGCCTGCCTTGTCGACGTGGTCGTACCACAGCGACGCGCGCTCGAACGACTCGTGGATGTCGCGGCCCGGCGTGCCGATGTCGTGACCGGCCGAGAAATGCTTGCCGGCGCCCGCGAGCACGATCGCCTTCACCGCGTCGTCGTGCGCCGCGCGCCGGAACGCCGCGTCGAGCGCATACGTCATCTTCGAGTTCTGCGCGTTGTGATAGTCGGGGCGGTTCATCGTGATCGTCGCGATGCCGTCCTCGAGCGCGTAGTCGACGACACCGTCGCCGAACGTCATCCGGGTCGCTTCCATGTCGGCCCTCATCCCCGGCGCGGCGCCGGATTGTTGCGCACGATCGTCGCGCGCAGGTTGTGCGGATCGAGCGCGCGCACGATGCGCAGGTCTTCCGCGTTCGGCGCTGCCGTCGTGCCGATGTCCGGCGAGGCAAGCAGCGGGAAACCGGTCGCGTCCTGCACCTCGTCGAAGCTCACGCCCGGGTGCAGCGAGCGCACGCGGATCGCGTGGTCGGGCCCGCCGAAATCCATCACGCACAGGTCGGTGACGATGCTGCGCAGGTCGACGAAGGTCTTCATCCCGGGCAGCCGGCGCGCCGGGTTGTAGCCGACCGTGCACACCATGTCGACTTCGCGTTCGACGAACGTGCGCTTGCCGTGGCCGCTGACGAAGAACGAGTTCGCGTGGTTCGTCGTGTTGCCGGGGAAGCCGCGTGCGCCGAGCAACTGGGTTTTCGGGTGCGCGTAGTCGTCGCCGAGCCACGAAATGTTGGCCTGGCCGAAGCGATCGATCTGCGTCGGCATCACCAGCGCATGGCGGCGCCCGTGCCACAGGCAGTCGAACACGCGCTCGTAGGTCATCCAGCCGCTCGCCTTCACGCGATAGCCGTCGGGGCGCGGGCCGAGCGGCACCGGCTCCTCGACGAGATACGCTTCGCCGTCGGTCAGCATCAACCCGTTGTTGTACGCGAGCCGCGCGAGGCCGGCCGCGAGCCGCGGGCCCGTGCCGATGCCGGTCGCCAGCACTTCGCCGTCGTCGCGCCACAGTCGCGCGGACGCGACGATCATCAGTTCCGCAAGGGAATGGTCGAGAGATTCGCTCACAGGCGCTCCTTTACAGAATCGGCAACGGCAGCGTCGTCACGTGCGACAGCCCGCCGACGCCTTCGAGGTACTGACGTTCGTCCTGGCCGACCACGTCGCGCAGGTACGCCGCCGTCCTGGCGTCGTCTTCCGCGCTGGTGCAGTACGCGCGCAGGTGCGGCAGGTCCCAGCCGTAGGCCGGCCCGCACGACGTCGGATGCGCACCACCCGGTGCGTGCACGACGCCCGTGACGAGCGAGCGCTCGAACGGATTGCGGCGCGCGGCGTCGAGGTCGTCGCTCGCGAGCGACGCATCGACCGTTTCCGCCGATACGTAGCAGCGCCGCGCGGCGCGCGCCATCCACGCATCGAAGAACGGATCGGGGCCGTCGATACGCGTATTGCCCATCCGGTCGGCCGCGTTCACGTGCAGCAGCGCGACGTCGAGTTCGATCGCCGGCATCGCGAGCAGCGTCTCGCCGTCGTCGTACGGCGACTGCACCGTGCGCAGTTGCGGCGCGTGATCGAGCAGCGCGGTGCCGAGCCCGGCGCGCGTCGGCAGGAACGGCAGGCGTGCGGCGGCCGCGCGCAGGCCGAGCTGCAGCATCCCTTCGTCGAGTTCGAGCACGTCGACGCGGCCCTGCTCGCGGGCGCGGCGGAAATGCGGCTCGAGCGGGATCACGTCGAGCGACACGAAGCCGAACACCACCTTGCGCACCTTGCCCGCCGCGCACAGCAGGCCCACGTCGGCGCCGCCGTACGCGACGATCGTGAGGTCCTTCAGGTTCGAGCGCGCGATTTCGCGCACCAGCGCCATCGGCTTGCGCCGCGGCCCCCAGCCGCCGATGCCGATCGTCATGCCGTCGGCGAGTTGCGCGATCACGTCGCGCGCGGACATCGTCTTGTCGAGAGGTTTCATCGTCATCGTGCTGGCTTACCGGTATCCGATGCTGAAATCGTGGCCCCACTGGCTCACCTTCGTGGCCTCGAACACCGCGTGCTTCGACCAGTCGACCGTGAGGCCGCCGAAGCCGTATTCGAGATCGAAGCCGCCGGGGGTCTTCATGTAGAAAGAGATCATCTGGTCGTTGCAGTGCCGGCCGAGCGTCGCGGACATCTTCACGTCGTGCGCGGCGACGCGGTCCAGCGCGCGGCCCACTTCGTCCATCGAATCGACTTCGGCCATCACGTGCACGCAGCCGGACGGCACGGCCATCTCGAACAGCGCGAGGCTGTGATGGCGCGCGTTGCGGCAGTGCATGAAATGGATGCGCTTTTCCGGTTCGGCCGGGTCCGGCGTGAACTTCACGCGGTAGATGTCGGACAGCTCGAAGCCGAGCACGCCGCGCACGAACGCATCGGTCGCGTCGAACTGCGGCGCGGGCAGCACCGCGTGGCCGAGCCCCATGTCGCCGGTGACGAAACGAGCGACGCCCAGCGGCGACACGAAGCGGCGAAAGTCGCAGCGTGCGCCCCAGTACAGCTCGTGGCGGTTGCCGGACGGATCGGTGCACCACGCCATCGCCTGCACGCGGCGCAACGCGGCTTCGTCGCGGCTGGCGCGCACCGGCTCGACGCCGGCGCGCTGCAGCGCCGCGAGCGCGGCGTCGAACGCGGCGCCGTCGGACAATTCCCAGCCCGATGCGAAATAGCGGTCGGCCGCGCCGGGAACGATCACGTAGCGGAAATCGCGCTCGTCCATCTTCAGATAAAGCGCGCCGTCGGGCGCGTCGAGCGCCTGCATGCCCAGCACGTCTTCCGCGTAGCGGCGCCACGCATCGACGCGCGTCGCCTCGACGACGACGTAGCCCAGCGCACGGACATCGATCATGTCGGCCTCCTCCTGGTTCAGAATCCGTTGTTCGTGAAAGGATTCTGGCCGGTCGGGGGTGGCGTTACATCGTCTGTTGGGACGAGAGGACGGGCGGTAAAAGGCGGGGATGGCGGCGCGGAAGCGCGCCGCAGGAGGATTCGGTGCTCGGCGGGTGAAAGGTGGCGGCCGGTCACGGCAGCCAGGGCGGTGCGTTCGCCTGCCGGGCGGTCACCGCCCGCCCCGGCTTCGCGCGACCGGCAGGCCGCCTGCCGCGACGTTACTCGAACGGATTCAGCAACCG
Organism: Burkholderia cenocepacia; assembly: GCF_900446215.1. Lineage (GTDB taxonomy): Bacteria > Pseudomonadota > Gammaproteobacteria > Burkholderiales > Burkholderiaceae > Burkholderia > Burkholderia cenocepacia. The sequence continues at coordinate 123,893 of NZ_UAQZ01000017.1, forward strand.
GACGCCGGTGCGAGCGAAATCGTCGACGTTGCGCGTGACGACCGTCAAATCGTTGATCAATGCGGTGGCCGCGATCAGCTTGTCGAGTTCGTGCGTCGGATCGGGCACGCGCAAATGCCCCCACATCTGGCCGGTTTCGACATCGACCGGCAGGATGTTCGGCGCATAGCCGGACAGGATCATCGTCAGCCAGGCCTCGAGCGCCGACGCCTGGCTGTGATCGCCGCGATGACGGATCAGGTCGACACCGCGCCGCAGCTCGGCCACCGTCACGACGGACAGGTAAAGCGGGCTCGCGTCCGCTTCGGCCTGCCTGAAGAACGCCCTCACGCCGCGGTTGGTTCGCTTGCCCTTCCTGATTTCGCTGATGACGTTCGTATCAATCAAAAACACGCCTGACCTCGCCTGAATCCTGAACACGTTGGAAATCCGCGTCTTCGCCCACCTCCGGCATGCTCATCAGCACTTGCGCGAATGTGCGCCGCTTCGGCCGGCCGAGCGCTTCGGCCAGAATGGCTCGATGTTCGGCCTCGGCGCTCCTGCCGTTGGCCGCAGCCTGCTCGCGCAGGCTTTGAACGAGAGTGTCATCCACGTTACGCACCAGAAGATTTGCCATGATTACCTCCATCCAGATTTGCTATCAATGATAGCGTCATGAAGGTAAATTGCAAGCATTGCTATCACCTTCTTGACCGGACGGACCCTGGAGTCGGCGTGAGCCCGTGGCAGCGGACGACAGGAATTCGTCCCCCTTCCGCCGCTGGCCCGACGCATCGAACTGCTGTCGCTCAAGGTAAGCCGGAGCGGGACGATCCGGAAGCCGGCCAAATGGCCAGTCGGGTGGCGTCGACCACGATGAAGGTCCGGCGGCAAGGAACGGAATTTGCGGCGCGATCCGCCGTTGGCGACATCGGCGACCGATACGCGCGTCGCACCGGTTCGCGCTGAAACATCATGTTGCACAACGAGCCGCGACCGTCGCACATCGTTTGATACCATCAAACGACAAGACCGGCGATCGAACGCCGTGCGAAGCGCGCAGAAGACCTTGCATCGACGCGGACCCTCCGTGCCTGAAATCCCGATCCAAGACACGAGACGCTCTTCAGTGGACCTTGTTACGCCTGCCCTGCAAACCCTGTTCTCCCCGACACCCGACAAACTCTACTTCCCGGCATGCCTGGCGGCCGTGGCGATCATCGCGTGGCGCGTCGCCCGGCACGTGCCGTTCTACCGGGCGGCCGTCGACAAATCGCTGTCGATGCGCTACCGCAATCTCGACGGCTTCCGCGGCATCCTGGCCACCTCCGTGGTGTTCCATCACTTCGCGTGCAACCAGGCATTGCTGTCGACCGGCGTCTGGGGCGCCGGCACCGATTTCCTGCGCAATCTCGGGACGATTCCCGTCGCGATGTTCTTCATGGTCACCGGGCTGCTGTTCTGGGAGCGCGCATGCAGAGGCACGCTCGACGTGCGGACCTTCTTCGTCGGGCGCGTGCGACGCCTCGCGCCGCTCTATCTGTTTTACGCGGCCGTCATCGTCATCTGCACGCTTTACTGGTTTCCCCGCAACGCCGTCGGCGCACCGGGGCAGCTGCTGGCCGATCTGCTCAAGACCGTTTCGCTCGGCTGGTTCGGCGCGTTCCCGATCAACGGAGCGGCGCGCACGCCCTATCTGAGCGGCGTCTGGTGGACCCTCGCGTACGAATGGCGGTTCTACGTCGCCGTTCCGTTTCTCGCGTGGTTCGTCGCCACGCGTGCATGGCGCAAGCTGCTCGCGCTCGCGATCGTCCTCGCCTGCGCCGCGCTGTTCGGGCCGCCCGGCGGGATGGCGCTGCTGTTCGCGTTCGGCGCCGTGGCCTACGAGGTGTCGCGGCACCCCGCGATCCGCGCGCGACTCGCCACGAAGGCGGCGGCGACCGTCGCGCTGCTGATCCTCGCGATGTCGCCGTCGCCGGCCGAACGCTATTCGATCGCAGGCGCGCTGCCGCTGCTTCCGGTGTTCTTCTGCATCGCATGCGGGAACACGTTCTACGGCGTGCTCAAGACCCGCCCGCTCGCGCTGCTCGGCACCGCCAGTTTCAGCATCTACATGATCCACATGGTGATCGTCTACATGATCATTCACGCATTCAACAAGTTCGTGTTCCCGATCAATTCGACCGACGACTCGGGCATCTGGGTGCTCGCGCTCGTCTGCGCGCTGGTTGCCGTCCTGTGTTCGCTGCTCACTTACCGCTACGTCGAGCATCCGTTCATCGCGAAGCGCAACGACGCACGCGCGGCACGCCGCGCGGCCGAGCCCGCTCGCGAGCACCAAACGGTCGCGCCGTGACCGGGCGCGTTCAGAAGCGGTACGAGATGCCGATCTGCAGGACCGGATACCACCGGTAGCGCGACATCATCTGCCGCAGCGAGTCGAGCCCGCTCGCGACCAGTACCTGGCTCTTCGCCGGTCCGGCCGCGGCCGCCAGTTCCGGCGACAGCGTGTACGAACATTTCGGTATCCCGTACGCGACGCCGATGTCGGCGACGAACCCGAGCCCTTTCGACGCCGGTCGATGTCCGTAGCCGATCCCGACATACGGCATCACGGTCGGATAGCGCGCTTCCGCGACCGCGTACATCCCCGGCAGCGCCGGATAGCGCTTGCCGCCGAACACGTAGGTTCCGTTGGTCGGCACCGACACGCCGTGAAGCTCGTCGTCGTTGAAGCGCAGCCCGAGCGTCGCGCGAAAGCCGCTGCCTCGCCACGGGAAGATGTCCGCATAGATGCCGCCCTGGCGCAGCTTCAGGTCGTCCTGATAGCGGTTGCCGGCCACCGTGAAGTCATGCGTCAGATTGATCGCGTTGAAATCCGCGTGCGCGCCCAGCATCGAATTGAAGCTCACGGCCGCGCCGATGCCGACGCCCTGCGTGCCGCCCTGCAGGTAGATTTCCTGCGCGTGCGCGCTCGCGACGAACATCACCGCGACCGCTGCCCATTGGTTCGCTGTCGTTTTCACGGGCGTCTCCCCCGACATGTGCCGGGCGCGACGCGACGCACACGCGACCTTCGTCGCGATGCGCGATGCGAACCCCGGCACGACACCTTGCAAGCACGCTTGCTGTTCGACGGATCGGGGACGCGTTGCGCGGTGCGCATGACCGATACGACATGCGCTGCGCAGGCGCCGTGGCACACGGCGCGCGCGACCCGATCCGATTCCCCGTCTGTTTCGATGTCGTTACATGCCGCCGATGCGCGGATCGTTCTGGCGAAATGCGTCTGCGCGGGCGACATCGGGGGAACCGCAAAGGGCGTGCCATGCGGCGCGGACCGAAGCGGAAGAAGCGCTACCCATCGGGACGGGGCGTGGCGCGGATCGCAAACGAGGGGAAATGTTTCAGGAACGTATCCGTATTCGGCGAGCGGCGCCGAAACACGCGAAAGGCGGCCTCTCGCGCCGATCGCGCGACGCAGGCACAACGAGGCCGGACGGCCGTCAGCGCACGCGGATCGCCGTTGCGATCACTCGTGCGCGGAGGAATACGTTGAAAAAGCGTTGCAAAAGTGCGACCTCGTGCCGGTCGCAAGCGGCGCTGATGCGCGCTCGTGCGTGACGAGGCAGGGCAAATACCGATGCGTGCGCATGCATCTGGTCGGCGTCACGCGCAACGGAGATACGCGGTTACAACCCGTACCCGCCCGAGACGTTCAACTGCTGCCCGGTGATGTAACCCGCCCGGTCCGACGCGAGAAACACCGCCGCGCGCCCCACGTCGTGCGCCTTGCCCCAGCGCTTGAGCGCGAGCATCTTCCGCGTCTCGTCGATCCACGCCGGGTCGAACTGCCCCTGCTCGAGCAGCACCGGAAACATCCCGGCCTCGATCACGCCGACCAGGATCGAATTCGCGCGAATGTCGTAGCGCCCTTCCTCGCGCGCCAGCCCCTTGACCAGCGCCTCGTTCGCCGCCTTCGGCGCGACCGACAGCCCGTCGCGATCGGGCCAGCGCAGATGGCCGGCCGAGCCGAGCGTCACGAACGAGCCACCGCCCGACGCACGGAAATGCGGCAGCGCGGCTTTCGCGGCGACGAAGAAGCCGATCGTCTCGACGTCGATCGCGCGGCGCCAGTCGTCGTGCGTCATGTCGCCGATATGGCGCTGGTTCACGAATGGCCCCGCCGCCCAGACGACCGTATGCACGCGCCCATGCGCGTCGATCGCCGCCGCGAGCGCGGCATCGACCTGCGCGGGATCGGTCACGTCCACGCAGTGCGTGGTGGCCGCGACGCCCTCGCCGCGAATATCGCGCGCCACGCGCTCGGCGACGTCGGCCTTGCTGCGGTAACCGACCGCGACCGGCACACCGGCGCGCGCGAACTCGAGCGCGACGCCCTGCCCGATGCCGCCGCTGCCACCGAACACGAGTACCGCGCCCGCCGGAAATCCGTTGTCGTTCATGCGTTCATCCCGTTCAGGGTGGTGGCTTCTTCGCTCAGGCCGCCGCCTCGGTCGCCGCGCGCAGCCGGTACTTCAGCACCTTGCCGGCCGCGCTCGTCGGCAATTGCGCGACGAACGTGAAATACCTCGGCACCTTGTAGTTCGCCATGTTGCGGCGCGCCCAGTCGTTCAGTTCGTCGGCATCGGCGTGCGCGCCGGGCCGCAGCACGACATAGGCGTGCCCGACTTCGCCGAGCCGCGTGTCGGGCACGCCGACCAGCGCGACCTGCGCGATCGCCGGATGCGCGGCGAGCAGCCGCTCGATCTCCGCCGGATAGCAGTTGAAACCGCCGACGATGAACATGTCCTTGATACGGTCGGTGATCTTCAGATTGCCGTTCGCGTCGACGCAGCCGAGATCGCCCGTATGCAGCCAGCCCGCCGCATCGACGGTCTCGCGCGTGGCGTCCGGCTGGTTGAAGTAGCCGCGCATCACGTTGTAGCCGCGCACCCAGATCTCGCCGGTCTCGTCCGGCCCGAGCGGCTCGCCGCCCGGCCCCGCGATGCGCAGCTCGACGTCCGGCATCGGCCGGCCCGACGTACGGGCGACCGTCTCGGCATCGTCGCCCGGGCGGCACAGCGTCGCGAAGCCGCACGACTCGGTGAGCCCGTAGCCGGTCAGCACCGTCTCGAAACCGAGCTCCGCGCGCATCCGCTCGATCAGGCTCGGCGCGATCGCAGCCGCCCCCGTCACCGCGATCCGCAGCGACGACAGATCGCGCGTCGCGCGATCGGGCGCGTCGAGCAGCGCGTAGTACAGCGTCGGCGGGCCGGGCAGCACCGACACGCGGTCCGCGGCGACGCGCCGCAGCACGTCGTCCGGCTGGAACACCAGATGCGGCAGCACGGTCGCGCCGCTCGACAGCGCGGCGAGCCAGCCGGCCTTGTAGCCGAACGTATGGAAGAACGGATTGACGATTAGGTAACGGTCGTCCGGGCGCACGCCGGCGATCGCCGCCCACGCCTGCGCGGCACGCAGGTTCTGGCCGTGCGCGGTCATCACGCCTTTCGGGCGCCCCGTCGTGCCGGAGGTGAACATCAGGTCCATCACGGTGTCGGGCGTGACCTGCGCCTCGCGTTCGCGCACCGCGGCAAGCGGCACCGCCGCGCCGCGCGCGAGAAACGCGTTCCAGGTCTCGTCGTGCGCCCCCGAAGGCGGTTCGCCGTCGAACACGACGACGCGCTCGAGCGTCGCCGGCCGATGCGGCGCGAGCATCGCCGGATAGGATTCGCCGAGGAAGGTGCCGCAGCAGAACAGCAGCCGCGCACCGCCGTCGTGCAGGACGCCGCCGACCTCCATCCCCTTCATCCGCGTATTGACCGGCACGAGGACCGCGCCGACGGTATGGATCGCGAGCGCCGCGACGATCCATTGCGGCAGGTTCGGCGCCCAGACCGCGATGCGGTCGCCGGGATCGATGCCGCTCGCGAGCAGCGCGCGGGCCGCATCGATACGCGCGGCGTCGAGTTCCGCGTAGGTCAGCCGGCCGTGCTCCGACTCGATCGCCGGATGCGCGCCGTGGCGCGCGGCTGCCCGCGCGATCAGCGCGGGCGTGGTCAGGATTTCGTTGTCCATCGTCATAGATCAGGTTGCCGCGCGCGCCGCCGGCGCGCCACGGCTCAGTCAGGAAACACCACGCGCAGCGCATCGCTCGCGGGCCGCGCGCAACAGGCGAGCGTCCAGCCGGCCGCGATCTCGTCGTCGTCGAGCACGTGGTTGCGGTCGAGCGCGACCGCGCCGCGCTCGATCCGGCACATGCACGCGCCGCATTGCCCCATCCGGCACGAATTCGGCGCCGGGACGCCCGCGCGCAGCATCGCGTCGAGCAGCGTTTCGCCGGGCGCGCCGTCGAACGCGAATGCGTCGCCGTCGAGCACCGTCTCGATCGCGGCAGTTGCACCGGACGTCGACGTTGCCGGCGCCGCGTCCGCCGGCGCGCCGCCAGCCTGCGCCGGCGCATCGGGCAGCGACGCGAACCGCTCGACGTGCACGCGCGCACGCGGCAGCCCGAGGCCGAGCATCGCGGCCAGCGCGTTCTCCATGAACAGCGCGGGCCCGCAGATGAACGTCTCCTGCTGGCTGAACGGCCGCGCGAGTTCCTCGAGATGGCGCTGTTGCGGAATGCCCTGCACGCTGTCGAGCCAGTGCATCACGCGCAGGCGGCCCGGATGGCGCTGCGCGAGCTGCTGCAGTTCGTCACGGAAAATCACCGCACGCTCGTCGCGATTCGCATAGATCAGCGTCAGCATCCCGCGGCCGTGCACGAGCGCCGATTTCAGGATCGACAGCACGGGCGTGATGCCGCTGCCGCCCGCGAACAACAGCAAATCGCCGTCGAGCGTGCGCGGCGTGAACACGCCGGCCGGCGGCAGCACGTCGAGCGCGTCGCCCGCCTTCACGCGATCGCACAGCCAGTTCGATGCGCGACCGTCACGCACGCGCTTGACGGTGATCTTCGGCGCCGCATCGATGCCGGGTGCGCTGGACAGCGAATAGCAGCGCGCGACGCTCGCATCCGCGCACGGCACGTTCAGCGTCAGGAACTGCCCCGGCCGGTACGCGAACGCGTCGCGCAACGCGGCCGGCACGTCGAACACGAACGAGCACGCGTCGTCGCTCTCGGCAATCACGTCGGCCACGGTCAGCCGATGGAAGCGTGAATCGCTCATCGCCGGTTCCTTGCGTCACGCGGCCGCATGGGCCACCGGCGCGCCGGGTGTCGTATAGGCGCCGTCGAGATAGACGAGCGGATCGACGTCGCCGCTCATCAGCACCTCGCGGATGCGCCCGATGAACACCGTATGCGTGCCGTATTCGAAGCGGCCGTCCTGCTCGCACACGAGGCTCGCCTGCGAATCGCGCAGATACGGCACGCCGTGCGGCGACGTGTGCCAGTCGCCGGTCGTGAAGCGCGCTTCGCCCTTCAGGCGGCCGCTGCAGTCGATCGCGATGCCTTCGTGGCGCGCGGACAGCACGTTCACGCAGAATGGCGCGCCCGCATCGAGCGGCGGATACAGCGACGCGGTGCGGTTGATGCAGATCAGCAGCGACGGCGGATCGGTCGACAGCGAATCGACCGCCGTCGCGGACATCGAGTAGCGCCGGCCGTCGTGCGCGCTGCTGATGACCGTGACCGAACGCGCGAGGCGACGCATCGCGAGCAGCATGTCGGTGCGCAGCGGATGGGGGGTGAGATCGCTCATGATCGGACTCCGTCAGGTTCTGTCGTGGATGGCCGGGCGGACCGCCCGCCGGCGTCGGCCGCGCGGGCGGCCAGGTGATCGGCGGCGAGATACCCGAAGGTCATCGCCGGACCGAGCGTCGAGCCCGCGCCGGGGTAGCTCGCGCCCATCATCGATGCGCTGGTGTTGCCGATCGCATAGAGGCCGTCGATCGGTTCGCCGTCGGCGCGCAGCACGCGGGCGTGCGCGTCGGTGACGAGCCCGCCCTTCGTGCCGATGTCGCCGGCGTCGATCCGCACCGCATAGAACGGCGGCTGGTCGACCGGCCCCAGGCACGGGTTCGGCTGGTTCCGCGGGTCGCCGTAATACGTGTCGAACGCGTTGTCGCCCTTGCCGAACGCTTCGTCGACACCGGTGATCGCGTAGCGCGCCATGTCGCGCAGCGTGGCGTGCAACCCCGCCGCGTCGACGCCGATCCGCGCAGCCAGCGCGTCGATCGTGTCGGCCTTCACGAGCACGTCGCGAAACGCATCCGGGATCCTCGAATCGGGCATCATCGACGCCGGCATGATCGGCCCGCACGGATACTTGCGGCGAAAGCGCGCGTCGAACACCATCCATGCCGGCACGCTCGCGCCGGTGCGCGCATGATCGCGATACATCGCGGGCACGAATTCGGAATACGGCGCGGCCTCGTTGACGAAGCGCCGGCCGAGGCCGTTGACGATCACGCAGCCCGGCAGGTTGCGTTCGACGAACAGCGCGCGCTGCTTCTCCTCACCCGCGACGCCGACGGTCGGCGCACCCCACACGTGCTCCATCAGCGCCAGCGCGCCGCCGAGCCGGTGGCCTTCGGCAATCGCATCGCCCGTGTTGGACGGCGGCGTCGCGCTCCACTGCGTCCGGGTCGGCTGCGGCAGGTAACGTTCGCGCATCGGCTGGTTGCGCTCGAAACCGCCCGCGCCGAGGATCACGCCGCGCCGCGCGGCGATCGTCACCGGCTGTCCGAAGCGCTGCACGCGTACGCCCGTCACGCGGCCGTCCACCTCGAGCAGGTCGCGCATCGGCGTCTCGAGCCACACGGGCACGTGACGGTCGAGCAGTGCGCGACGCAGCCCGCCGATCAGCGCATTGCCGAGCGTCAGGCGCCGGTCGCGCCGCGTGCGGCGGCGCATGCCGACATCGAGCCAGTAGCGGCCAAACTGCGCGATCGCGAGCCGCATGAAACCGGGGCCGCGCGAGAACAACGTATGCGCTTCCTTCGACGTCACCGCGACGCGCCCGCCGATCAGCGTGCCGGGCGACGGCGGCCGCAGCCGCTCGAACTCGTCGCCGAGCAGCCCGCCGTCGAATGGCAGCGGATCGAGCGCGCGATACCCCGGCATCGCGCCCGGCAGCTTCTGGAAATAGTCCGCATACATCGGCAGCGCCTGATAGCGCACGGGCGTCTTCGATTCCAGATAACGCAGCATCTCCGGCGCGCGGTCGAGATACGCATCGAGCTTGTCGGGCGTCGAGGCGCCGGCCGTGCACGCGTCGAGATAGCGGCGCGCGGCGTCGCGCGAGTCGGTCGCGCCGAGTTCGGCGATATGGTGATTGCACGGCACCCAGATGCCGCCGCCCGATACCGCCGACGTGCCGCCGTACCGCGCCGTCTTCTCGATCACCACGACGGACAGCCCGTGGTCGGCCGCGCGGCACGCGGCGAGCAGCGCGCCCGCGCCCGAGCCGACGACCACCACGTCGAACGCGTATTGCCGTGCTTGCGTGTCGTTCATCCTGGCCCCGTCAGATGAAGAAGTCGGTGTTCTCGCGGCCGAGCATCACCGCGCCGAGGTTCTGGCCGAAGCGGTCCACGTTGTTCGCGTAGTGCGCGCGGGCCGCATGCAGGTCGAGGAAGCGGCGCACCAGCGGATTGCGGTGATAGATGCCGTTGCCGCCCGCATAGCGCAGCAGCGCGTTCGCGGCCTGCGCGCAGCGTTCGGCGACCTGCGCGGACTGGTAGCGGAAATGCACGCGGCGCTCGATCGACACCGCCGGGCCGCCGGTCACCGACGCCATCAGTTCCGCGAAATTGCGCTGGAGCAGCACCTTCATCTCGTCGATCGCCACCGCCGCGCTCGCGCATGCGTGCTGCGCGCCCGGATCGTCGGTCGTCTTCGCGCCGCTGTTGGCGGACACGCGCGTCGCCGCATAGCCGGTGAAATCGTCGAGCGCACCCTGCAGCGCGCCGATGCACGACGTGCACACCGCACGCACGAAAATCTGCGCGAACGGCAGCTTGAACAGCGGCGCGTCGTTGACCGCCAGCCCGGGGCTCGTGCCCATCATCCCGTCGATCGCCTTGTGCGTGCGGTACGCGGGCACGAACGCGTCGTCGACGACGATGTCGTGGCTGCCCGTCGCGCGCAGGCCGAGCACGTCCCAGTCCTGCTCGATCCGGTAGTCGGCTTTCGGCAGCAGGAAGGTGCGGTATTCGGGCGGCTGGCCGGCCTCGGCCGGCGGCACCAGCGCGCCGAGGAACACCCATTCGCACAGTTCGCTGCCGCTCGAGAACTTCCAGTGGCCCGACAGCCGGAAGCCGCCGTCCACCGGCGTCACGCGGCCGACCGGCATGTAGGTCGACGCGATCAGCGTCGCCGGATCGTTGCCCCACACGTCCTGCTGCGCGCGTTCGTCGAACAGCGCGAGCTGCCAGTTATGCACGCCGACGACGCCGTACACCCACGCGGTCGACATGCAGCCGCGCGCGAGCGCCATCTGGATCTCGAAGAAGGTCTGCGGATCGAGCTCGTAGCCGCCGTAACGCTTCGGCTGCAGCACCTTGAAGAAGCCGGCGGCCTGCATGTCGGCGATCGTCTCGGCCGGGATGCGGCCCTGCGCTTGCGCGTGCGCGGCGCGGCCGGCCAGCGTCGGCGCCAGCGCCTCGGCCCGGGCGATCAGCGTGGCGGCCAATGCGTTCGAATCGTTGTCGCGATGCACGAATGTCTCCTGTGGAACGGGGGCGGCGCCGCGGCGCCCGCCCCGCTCCCGTTCAAAGTTGTTCGGCGCGGCCTGGCCGCGGGCGATGCTCGCCACCACCGATGGTCGGCTTCGCGCGAGCGCGCCGCATCGTCCGACCGGACGACGGGCGCGGCCCGGTGCATCACGCGCAGGCCCGTTCCTTCTCGCGATTGAAGAACGGGATCACGTGCTCGCCGATGTTGCGGATCGTCTCCATCTGCGCTTCGTGCGGCACCGTACCCATCTGGCACAGGAACAGCACTTCGTCGACACCGGCTGCCTGCAGGCGGCCGACATAGCCGATGCAGTCGTCCACCGTGCCGTACGCGTGGTTCGGGTTCATCATCGCGAGCGCCGGGTCGGCGAAGTTCACGACGACTTCCTCCGACGCGAAGCGCGAGCGGATCACCATCTCGCCGGTGTCGGCCTGCACGAGGTCGTCGCCCCACTTCGCCGGGTCCGGCCGCTCGCCGCCCGTGTACCAGTACGCGAGCGATTCCATGAAGTAGCGCTGGCCGCGGATACCGATCTTGCGGGCCGCCTGGCCGTCCGCCATCACGACCGTCGGGCACAGCGCGGCGAGGTGCTGCGTCGGGCGGAAGCCGACCTGGTCTTCCGGCTTGCGGTTCGCCCATGCGTCGCGGTACACCGCGTTCTTCTTCGCGACTTCGTCGGGGCCGCCGAAGCCGAGCACCAGCGCGCCCATCCCGCGCTGGCCGGCGCGCAGCAGCGCGTCGGTGTTGGTGCATGCGAGGTACATCGGCGGGTGCGGGTCCTGGAACGGCTTCGGGTGGATCGGGCGCTTCGGAATCTTGATGTACTGGCCGTCGTGCTCGATCTCGTCCTGCACGAACATCTTCGGCACGAGGTACATCGATTCGTCGATCATCGGCTGCAGCGCGTCGAGGTCGTAGCCGAACGCGCCGGCTTCCTGCTGGCTGCCGCCCTTGCCGACGCCGAAATGCACGCGGCCACCCGACAGGATGTCGAGCAGCGCGACCCGCTCGGCCACCTTGATCGGGTGATTCATCGCCGGCGGCAGGCACACGACGCCGTGGCCGAGGCCGATGCGCGTCGTGCGGCCGGCCAGGTACGCGAGGAAGGTTTCCGGCGCGCTCATGTGCGCATAGTTGGTCAGCGACGTGTGTTCCACGCACCAGATCGTGTCGAAACCGACCTGCTCGGCGAGCAGCGCCTGTTCGACCGTTTCCTTGAACACCCGGTGGTCGCCCTCGCGCGACGCGTCGGTGGTCTGGGCTTCGTAGATGAGGGAAAACTTCATTGCGTGCGTCTCCATGTCTGTTGGACGAATCGGGGTCGCGCAGGCCGCCCGCACGATACGGACGAATAGCGACGGTCCACGAATGGGAGTGTCGGCGCGCCGGCTGGCGCGGGCATCATCTGTTCGGAGTAGCCGGACGCCCGCGGCGACAGAGGGGTTTCACGGTCATCCGATCGGACTGCGTGAGCGCGCGAGCGGCGCGCTAGCATCGGACGACGGCGCACTGCACGCCGCCCACATCAAGACAAGGGAGAACCGGGATGAAGGTATCGATGCTGCTGTATCCGGTCGACGACATCGACACGGCGTTGCCGCTGTTCGTCGACGGGCTCGGCCTGAACGTGAAGTTTCGCGACGGCGACCGTTATTGCGCGCTCGACGGCGGCCCGCTGACGATCGCGCTGGTCGCGGGCGACGAGCAGATCGTCGAGCGCGCGGCGCTCACGCTGCGCGTCGACGAGGACGACGACCTGTATGCGGCGATGGCGCGGGTCGTGAAGGCCGGCGCATCGGTGCGCGTGCCCGTGCAGGCCGGACCGCACGAATACCGCGCGGTGCTGGAGGACAGGAACGGCGCGTTGCTGGTGATTTCGCAGAAACGGTCGGCATGACGATGCGCGGCGCGGTCGCCGGATGCCCGCGCGCCGGATGCCGCGCGGGCGTAGCCGGCGTCACGCGTCCGCGCCCGACGCGCGCAGATCGCTGGTTTCCAGCAGCTCGAGCAACGTGCCGGCCGGCTGGCTGAGCCGCTTCGCGGCCAGCGCGATGAATTCGACGTCGGGCAGCGCGGGCAGCCCGTCGCCGTTCACGGGCGGCGCCAGCCCCCGCGCGGACAGGTACTGCGACGTCGCGGTCAGCCCGAGCCCCGCGCGCGCGGCCGCGATGCAGCCCGGCTGGCTGCTGCTCGAACACACGACTTCCCAGCCGATGCCCTTTTCCGCGAGCGCGTTCAGCACCACCGCGCGCGTGACGCTCGGCTCGGCCACCAGCACGAGCGGCAGCGGGCGCTCCAGATCGACGACGGTGCCCGGCCGCGCGACCCATTCGAGCCGCGCGCGCAGCAGCGGCGTGCCGCGCCGTTCGCCGAGCCGCCGCTTGCCGATCATCAGGTCGAGCGCGCCCGCGTCCATCAGTGCGTAGAGCCGGCTCGTCATGCCGGTGGTGATTTCCAGCGCGACATCGGGATGCGCGGCGCGGAACCCGGCCAGCACCTCCGGCAGCGCGACGAGCGCGAGATCGTCCGACGCGCCAAGCCGCACGCGCCCCTGCAGCCGCGGTTTGCGAAATTGCGATTCGGCGCGGTTCAGCGCCTGCAGGATCACGTTCGCATGCACGAGCAGCGCCTCGCCGTCGGCCGTCATCGCGATCGAATGGGTATCGCGCACGAACAGCCGGCGGCCGACGCTCTCTTCGAGGCGACGGATGTGTTCGCTGACGCTCGACTGGTTGAGCCCGAGCTGCCGGCCCGCTTCGGTGAAGCTGCGGCAGTTCGTGACGGTCGCGAACGTCTTGAGCCAGACGGGATTGAGCATCCCGCATTGTCATCGTCATTTCCGATGACAGTCAATGCCTTGAGGCGGCTTCCCGATGACCAGCGGAATCGGTACCATCGAGCGCTCGACGTCCGGCACGCGCCGCGCGACCGCGCAGCGGCGCCGCCTGCCGGACCTTCGCCCCACCGATTTCGCCATGTCCCGGGAACCCACACACTCCGCGCTGCTCTGGATCGTCGCCGCTGCGTTCTTCATGCAGTCGCTCGACACGACGATCGTCAACACCGCGCTGCCGTCGATCGCCCAAAGCCTGCAGGCGTCGCCGCTCGCGATGCAGCCCGTCGTGGTCGTCTACACGCTGACGATGGCGATGCTCACGCCGGCGTCCGGCTGGCTCGCCGACCGGTTCGGCACGCGCCGCGTGTTCTCGGTCGCGATCCTCGTGTTCGTGCTCGCGTCGATCGGCTGCGCGGCGTCGCATACGCTCGGCCAGTTGGTCGTCGCGCGCGCCGTGCAGGGCATCGGCGGCTCGATGCTGCTGCCGATCGGGCGGCTCGCCGTGCTGCGTCGCGTGCCGGGCGAACAGTACGTCGCGGCGATCGCGTTCGTGTCGATCGCCGGCCAGCTCGGCCCGATCGTCGGGCCGACGCTCGGCGGCTGGCTCACGCAGGCGATTTCGTGGCACTGGGTGTTCATCGTCAACGTGCCGGTCGGCGTGGTCGGCTTCATCGCCGTGCAGCGCTACCTGCCGCACGACCAGGCGACGCAGCCGCCGCCGTTCGACTTCGTCGGCTGCGCGCTGCTGTCGGCCGCGATGATCGCGCTGTCGCTCGCGATCGACCCGCCGATGTCCGCGCACCGCGCCGCGTGGGCGGCCGCGCTCGCGGCGCTCGGGCTGGCAAGCGCGCTCGCGTACCTGCCGCACGCGCGGCGACGCGCGCAGCCGCTGTTCCGGCTCGGGCTGTTCCGCGAGCCGAACTTCGGGTCCGGGCTGCTCGGCAACCTGCTGTGCCGGATCGGCACGAGTTCGGTGCCGTTCATGCTGCCGCTGTTGATGCAGGTGCAGCTCGGCTATACGCCGCTGCAGTCGGGGCTGATGATGCTGCCGGCCGCGATCGCGGGCGTCGTCGCGAAACGGTGGATCGCGCCGCTCGTGAAGCGCTTCGGCTATGCGACGTTTCTGGTCGTGAATACGGGGATCGTCGGCTGCGCGATCGCGGGGTTCGCGCTGGTGTCGGCGCGGCCCGCGCCGGTGCTGGAAGGCGTGCTGCTGATCGTGTTCGGCGCGGCGAATTCGATGCAGTTCGCGGCGATGAACGGCGTGACGCTCAAGGGGCTGTCGCATGCCGACGCCGGCAGCGGCAACAGCCTGTTCACGATGATGCAGATGCTCGCGATGGGTCTGGGCGTCTCGATCGGCGGCGGGCTCGTCAACCTGTTCGCCGCCTATCGCGGCTCGATGGCGCACGGGTTCATGCTGTCGTTCGCGTGCATGGGCGCCGTGACGCTGCTGTCGTCCGTCGTGTTCCGGCGGATCGATACGGCCGCGCCGCCGGCCCATGCGGCGGCGCGCCCCTCCGCGTGATCGCGGCCGTCAGTTCACCGGGCGGCGCTCGACGATGCGCTTGAGCACCCAGCGGATCGACGAACCGTCGGCCGGCGGCTGCGCGACGCGATATTCGTCGACTTCGAGCGTGTACAGGTAGCCGGGCTGGTACGCAAAGCCTTCGATACCCGCGTACCACAGGCTCCACGGCTCGCCCGGGCTGCTGCGCACCTGCAGGCACTCCATCGGCGCGACGCCCGTGCAGCGCGCGGACTGCGGCGCGACGTAGACGGTCCGGGTCACGGGCTTGCCGTCGGCCGGGCGGGCCGCGGCCGGCGCGGTGGCCGCCATATCGGTCTGGCATCCGGCGAGGAGCGTGCTGCCGGCAAGGATGGCCGCGCCAAGCAGCGTTCGGGAGGGGCGAATCATCTGATGTTCCTCTGGGAGCGTTGGAGGGCCGATTAGACGAGCCGCCCGGCGCGAAAGTTCACAACTACCTTACAAAACCGGTTCGACCACCCTCATTTATGGGATGTCGCGCGCGCGCCGATACGTTACCGTGTTCCGGTTCCGCTCTGCGCAGCCGCCGGCGGTCCGCACGTGCACGCCGAGCGCATCGCGACCCGGCGGCCGCAACAGGAGACAACCCGAATGACCACGGCGACCGCGGCCCTGCCGCCGCATCTTGCCCAGTCGAAACTGACGCTCGAGCAGTTCGACGCCTTGCTCACGAAGATCTACGAAGGCCCGCTCGAGGACGTCCCGTGGGGCGGCGCGCTCGAACAGATCCGCGTGCATCTGCACGCGAACTACGCGACGATGATCCTGCGCTGGCCCGCCAGCGGCCATGCGGGGCTGATGATCAATGCGTCGGAAAACAGCGCGCCGCTGCCGGGCGTCGCGTCGTACAACAGCTACTACTACGCGCTCGACCCGTTCGTGAACCTGCCGACCGATCGCGTCGTCACGGTCGACGAGTTGCTCGGCGCCGGCGTCTGGCGCAACAGCGCGATGTATGCCGAATTCCTGAAGCCGCTCGACGTCGGCCATCTGATGGGCGCCGACCTGCGCACGCACGACGGCGTCGAGTGCCGCTTTCGCGTGTGCCGTTCGCATCGCGACCACGCGTTCTCGGCGACCGACAAGGCCGTGTGCAACGCGCTGCTGCCGCACCTGAAGCGCGCGGTGCGGCTGCACGCGAAGTTCGGGATGGTCGAATCCGAGCGCACGCTGTATGCCAGCACGATCGACCGCATGCTCGTCGGCACCGCGATCCTCGACGAGCGCGGCGCGATCATGAAGACCAATTCCGTCGCCGACGAGATCTTCGCCGAATGCGACGGCCTGCGCGTGCGCGGCGGCGCGCTCGAAGCGTCGTATCCGCTGGAGGACCGCAAGCTGCAGAAGCTGATCCGCCAGGTGCTCGCGGAACGCACGGGCAGCACGCCGTCGGTCGCGCACGCGATCGCGGTGCCGCGCCCGTCCGGCAAGCCGCGGCTCGGCGTGCTGATCCGCGCGGTGCCGCTCAGCGAGTGGTCGGAGGACAATCCGCGCCGGCCGGCGTGCGCGATCTTCATCCGCGATGCCGAGCGCAAGTCGCAGGCGTCGCACGAGATCGTGCGCAAGCTGTTCGACCTGACGCCGGCCGAGACCGCGCTGGCGCTCGCGCTCGTCAACGGACAGACGCTCGAGGAAGCGGCCGACGAGCTGGCGATCAGCAAGAACACCGCGCGCTCGCATCTGCGTGCGATCTTTTCGAAGACGGGTGTCACGCGGCAGGCGACGCTGGTGCGGCTGTTGTTGAACAGCGTGCTGTCGCTGGGGTGAAGCGTTCGCCGCAATGCCGCCACCGCCGAATCCGCCTAGTCCGTTTCAACGTCGAAGCATCGGCGCAGCCCGCCTAACCTGTCCGTCCGACCCGCGCTTCAGGAGACAGGAATGGAACGCTTCGCAGGACAAGTCGCCGTCGTGACCGGCGCGGCGACCGGCATCGGACGCCAGGCCGCGCTGTGCTTCGCCGAAGCCGGCGCGCAGGTCGCGCTGCTGGACACCGCCGTGGCGACCGCGGAAGACACCGCGCACGAGATCGAGCGCCTCGGCGCGAAGGCGATCGTGCTGCGCACCGACGTGTCGCGCGACGCCGACGTGCGCCATGCGATCGACACGACGGTCGACACCTTCGGCCGCCTCGACCTCGCGTTCAACAACGCGGGCATCGCGCCGCGCGGCGCACCGGCCGCCGAATTCGACGAGGACGAATGGGACCGCACGATCGCGGTCAACCTGAAAGGCGTGTGGCTGTGCATCCGGCACGAATGCCGGCACATGCTGCAATCGGGCGGCGGCGCGATCGTCAACACGTCGTCGATCATGGGGCTCGTCAGCGGCCCCGGGCTCGCCGCGTATTCGGCGTCGAAAAGCGGTGTCGTCGGCCTCACGAAAGCGGTGGCGCTCGACTATGCGAGCCGCGGCATTCGCGTGAACGCCGTGTGCCCCGGCGGCATCGCGAACACGGCGATCACCGACCGGCCGGACAACCGCGCCGACATGGCGCGGCTGATGCAGGCCACGCCGATGACACGGCTCGGCGAGCCGCGCGACGTCGCGGAAACGGTGATGTGGCTGTGCTCGCCCGCCGCACGCTTCGTGACCGGCCAGGCGATCGCCGTCGACGGCGGCTTCACCGTGTGGTGATCGTGTACCATCGGCGCTTCCCGATACGCTTTGGCGCGCTGCCTTCGTCCGCCCGGCCACGCCCGCGCGGTTCGCGCAGCGCGTTTCCTTCGCATGACCTCATCCGCTTCGTCCGACGACACCGCGCTGCGCCCGCTGCCGATCGATACGCTGGCCGTGCCGGCCGCGCTCGACGGACGCACGGGCACCAACCGCTCGGGCAGCGCGCACCCGCAGATCGCCGCGACCCATGACCTCGACGCCGTGCGCGCCTGGCTCGCGCGCTTCGTCGATACGCCGGCCACGTTCCAGAACTACCGCAAGGAAGCCGAGCGCCTGCTGCTGTGGGCCGTGATCGCGTGCGGCAAGCCGCTGTCGTCGCTCACGCACGAGGATCTCGTCGTGTACCGGCAATTCCTGCTCGCGCCCGCGCCGGCCGAGCTGTGGTGCGCGAACGGCGGCCGCAAGCATCCGCGCGACGATCCGCGCTGGCGGCCGTTTTACGGGCCGCTGTCGGCAGCCAGCCAGCGGCAGGCGCTGGTGATCCTGAACGTGATGTTCTCGTGGCTCGTGCAGGCCGGCTATCTGGCCGGCAATCCGCTCGCGTTGTCGCGGCAGCGGCAACGCCGGCCCGCGCCGCGCGTCACGCGCCATCTCGGGCAGCCGCTGTGGCAAGCGGTGAAGGATGCGATCGCCGCGATGCCGCGCGACGATGCGCGCGCCCGCTTCCATGCGGATCGCGCGCGCTGGCTGTTCACGTTGCTGTATCTCGGCGGGCTGCGCATCACCGAAGCGGCCGATACGACGATGGGCCGGTTCTTCTGCCGCCGCGATGCGGACGGGCACGAACGCTGGTGGCTCGACGTGACGGGCAAAGGCGGCCGGCAGCGGCTCGTGCCGGCCACCGACGAGATGATGACCGAGCTGGCGCGCTACCGGCGTGCGCACGGCCTGCCCGCGCTGCCGGTCGACGGCGAGCCGACGCCGCTCGTGCTGCCGGTCGGCCAGGCGCGCAAGCCGCTCACGCGTGCGGCGCTGCACCGGATCGTGAAGCAGGTGTTCCGGCACGCGGCCGACCGGCTGCGCGCGAACGGCGAAGCCGGCGAGCACGCGGCGCGCGTGCTCGAACAGGCGTCCGCGCACTGGCTGCGTCACAGCGCGGGCTCGCACATGGCCGACGGCCGCGTCGATCTGCGGCTCGTGCGCGACAACCTCGGCCATGTGTCGCTCACGACGACGAGCCAGTATCTTCACGCGGACGACGACTGGCGCCATCGCGAGACGCAAGCGAAGCACCGGATCGGGTGGGACTAGACTGCGTTGCGCCGCTCGACGGACGAGGTCGATCCCGCCGAGATCCGCCGGAGCAAGCGGCACTTCGCATCGCCGCTTGCTCCGGCGCGTCGATCCCGCCGCGTGACACGTCGACACGCTTGCCGTGTCAGTACACCGCCACCCAGTGCCCGGGCACCCACGCCCAGTGATTGCCGGCCCACCGGTAATGCCCCCTGGCCCAGCGATAGCCGGGTGCGGGCGGCGGCGGCGCCACCTCGGCGACGGGCGCGGGCTGCGGCGGCCGCACGGGCTCGACCACGCACGCGGACATCAGCACGGCGCTCGCGCTCACCAGCATGGCGAGCGAAACAGACCGGATCTTCATTGTCGATGCTCCCTGTTGTGTCATCGGTTGTCGGCCGATCGCGGCGACACGACGCGTCACGCGGCTGCGCGAATCAGGCCGCTCATCGGCCGTGCCGCACCGCTTTCCGCGAACAGCGCGGATGCGGTGCGGCGCGGGTCGAGCCGCAGGCTGTCGGCGGCGGCGCCCGCGATCAGCGCATCGAGCGACGCAGTCGGCTTCAGGTCGCGCCCTTCGTACAGGTCGCCCGGCCGTAGCCCCGGCCAGTCGGCGATCACGCGGCCGCCTGCCACCGCGCCGCCCGCGAGCATCGCGACCGACGCCTGCCCGTGATCGGTGCCGCCCGTGCCGTTCACCGCGGCCGTGCGGCCGAACTCGGTCGCGACCAGCACCGTGGTCTGCTGCCACGCGGGCCCGAGGCCGTCGCGCAGCGCGGCGAGCATCGTGTCGAGCGCCTTCAACTGATTCGCGAGCCGCGCGTTCTGCGCGCTATGGGTATCCCAGCCGCCCGTCTCGATCATCGCGATCCGCGGGCCGTCGTCGCGCGCGAGAAACGTCGCGGCGAGCTTGCCGACGCCGGCCGGGTCCTGTCGCGCATGCGCGTCGCCGGCGAGGCCGCGTGCTTCCATCGCGGATTGCCACAACGGGCCGAGCTGCGCATCGGCTTCGTAGAGCGCCGACACGCGCGTGAGCAGATCGTCCGGCGCGGCCGGCAAACCGGATGGCGCATACGACGCGGCCTGCACCGCGCCGCGCAGCGCGAGCGGTACGGTCGGCGCGAACGCGATTGCGTCGTCGCGCGTCGCCGGCAGCAGCGCGGCGAGCCGGTTCAGCCAGCCGTCCTTGACCTGGTACGGTGCCCGGCCGCCCGTTTCGAGCACGTTCTGGCCGTCGAAATGCGAGCGGTCGCGATACGGCGACGCGATCGCATGGACGAACAGCGCCTGACCGTCGCGGTACATCTGCGCGGTTTGCGCGAGCGACGGATGCAGCGCGAACGTGCCGTCGAGCCGCGTCGCGGCCGTCGTGTCGATCGCGAGCGGGCCGCGCAGCGACGCATACGCGGGCTCCGCATACGGGACGACGATGTTCAGGCCGTCGGCCGCGCCGCGCTGGATCACGAACACGAAGCGCCGGTCGGTCTCGACATTCGCGAACACGAGCCGCGGCGCGACGAGCATCGCGCCCGCGCCGGCCGCGGCCACACTGAGGAATCGTCGGCGGGACAGTGCCATGGTCATCTCCGTTGGAAATCGGGCGAAACGAGCAGCAGTGCGAGCGACGTCGTCGCGCTTTCGGCGCGCGCGAGCGCGGTCGCGGTCGGCGCGCTCAGCGAACCGGCGAGCAGCGTGTTGCCGAGCGTGCGCGGATCGAGCCGGTCGCCCGTGCGTGCGGCCAGACGCTGCGCGATCTCGACGCGGCGCACCAGCGCATCGGGCGCGGCCCAGCTCGCGGCGACGTCGTCGTAGCCGGCCGGCGAACCCGGCCGCCACACCGGCTGGCCGAGCTGGGCGAGCAGCGGCGCGGCCTTGAGATCACCGGTGTCGCGCCAGCCGAGCCCGCGCAGCGACGACACGGCCCACTCCCACGGCGTCTTGAACTTGCGGTTGACCGGCGACCACGCGTCGGGCGCGTCGACGAGCGCGCGATAGACGGTCGGCAGGTCGCCGCCGCTCGCATCGAAGGCGCGCGCGAGCCGCTCGGTCAGCGCGGGCGGCGGATTGTCGGCGACGACATGACGGGCGAGCTGGAACGCGATGTGTCGGCCGGTCGCCGACGATCGCGCGAGGTCGCGCAGGATCGCGCGCGCCTGCGCTTCACCCGGTTGATCGTAGGTGCGGCCCATCACCGTGCGCGTGCCGGGTTCGTGCAGATTCGGCCGGAACACGAATGCGCCCGGCGCCGCATCGCCCGGTTGCGCCCCGCGCCTGCCGGCGATGCTCCAGCCGGTCAGTGCGCGGGCGAATTCCGTCACGTCGGCCTGCGTGTAACCGGTGCGCACGCCGAGCGTGTGCAGCTCCATGATTTCGCGTGCGAGGTTCTCGTTGAGCCCGCGCTTCGCGGACGGATCGCGTGCCTGCGCACGCAGTGCGGCCGGGCTGTCGGGACCGACCGAGCGCGCCTGGTCGAGGAACACCTGCATCGCGGGATGCTGCTCGACGGCGACGAGCATGTCCTCGAAACGGCCGAGCACGTGCGGACGGATCGCGTCGCGTTCGAATGCGCCCGCGTAAGCGGCCACCTGCCCCTTGTCGACCGACACCGCGAAATGATTCGCCCAGAAATGCACGAGACGCTCGACGAACGGCGTGGACGTGTTCAGCGCGCTGTTCATGCGCGCGGCGACGGCGCCGCGATACGCGTCGTAGCCGTCGCGGCGGATCGATTGCGCGGTGGCACGCTTCGCGGCCGCGTCGTCGCCCGTCGTCGCGTTGCGGGTGTTCGCGAAGCGCGTGGCGAGCGTGACCGCGTCCGGCTCGCCGGCCCATGCGGCGGGTCGCGCATCGTAGCGGTCGAACTGGGCGAGCAATGCGGCCTTCGGGTCGGCGGGCGGGGCTTCGTCGGCGCGCGCGCCGAGACCGAAGCGGTTCAGCGCGATCGCGGCCGGCGTGGCGTCGTTCGGGTGCTCCATGACGGGCTCTCTTGCAGTGCGTATTCACGTTCAACGCAAGCACGCCGGGAAATCCGTCGCGGGGCGGGAAAATATTTTTTGCTGTGGAAGCGCCGGGCGGAAATCGCGCAACACGGCGGCGTGGATCGTCAGCGGACAACGACCGCGCGATTCGCCGGAACCGGCGCACGCATGACGCACGAGCGGCGCGCAGATCGCGCGCCGCCCACGCGCGGCTTACTCGCTCGTCGAGGCGTCCGGTTTCTTCTGCAGCCTCGGCGGCAAACGCCAGTTGCCGCTGTGCTGCAACCCGTCGACGAACTTCGCGCGCTCGTCGGGCGTCAGCGTCGCCGCGAAATCGACGACGCTGCGCTCGACCTGCGCACGCATCGCAGTGTCGGCCGCGCGCGTGCGGTCGAGCGCCGCATCGATCGCCGCGCGATCGAGTTGCGGCGCGGCGAGCAGGTCCAGCACGGTGATCCGGCCGTCGCGCCCTTCGCGCGCGAAGTCGCGACCGCTCTTGCGAGCCGCCTTCAGCGCCGCGGCGAATTCGCGCTGCCGCGCATCGGGCAAGCCGTCCGCCGCGAAACGCAACGCGGTGCGCGATGCGGGCGCGCCCGCCGCGTGCCCGTCGCGGTGAGTCGAGAACCATTGATACGCGCCGCCGCCGATCGCGCCGAGCATGAACACGTTCAGCACGACCGAGCCGACGAGGGTGAATTTCCAGCCGCGTTCGGTCATTCGTCACTCCCGTCCACGCTCGGACCGCCAAACGTCGTCGTCAGATAGCCCGGCTCGTGCTGCGCCGGCGACGCGCTGCCGAGCATCAGCATCGACACGGCCACCGCCCCCGCGAGCGCGCCGGCCAGGCCGACGCCCGCGAACGCCGCGCCCGACCACCATACGGCGCCGCGCCGGCGGGCGCGCTGCGGCGCGGGCGCCGTCGCGACGATGCGCTCGACGAGCGCCGGCGCCGGAGGCGCGACCGTGTCGTACGCGAGCCACGCATCGAGGTCGGCCGCATCGTCGAGCGCCAGCAGCGCTTCGCGCGGGTTCGCGTGCGCCCACGCCTCGGCGGCCGCGCGCTCGCCGGCCGGCCAGCGCCGCGCGTCCGAGCCGTACGCGGCGACGATGGTACGAAATCGTTCGGGTGTCATCGCTTGTCCTCGCTAGGTGGGTCGCCGGCCAGTTGCGCGCGCAGGTTGCGCCGCGCACGGGCGAGCAGGCTTTCCAGCGCATCGACGGTGATGCCCATCAGGTTGGCCGCTTCCACGTTCGACATGTCCTGATAGTACTGGAGCACCAGCGCTTCCCGCTGCCTCGGCGGCAACGCGGCCAGCGCCTGCCGCACGCGCGCATCGCGCGAACGCAGTTCCGCATGCGCGGCCGGCTCCGGTTGCGTGTCGGGCACGTCGGGTAGCGTATCGACGGGCGCCTCGCGCCGGCCGCGCAACCGGTCGTAGCACAGGTTCAGCACGACGCGATGCAGCCACGTGTCGAAGCGCGCTTCGCCTTCGCGCCAGCGCGGCGCCTGGTTCCAGATTCGCAAGAACGTCTCCTGTGCGACGTCCTC
Source organism: Burkholderia cenocepacia (assembly GCF_900446215.1). GTDB lineage: Bacteria > Pseudomonadota > Gammaproteobacteria > Burkholderiales > Burkholderiaceae > Burkholderia > Burkholderia cenocepacia. The sequence continues at coordinate 147,380 of NZ_UAQZ01000017.1, forward strand.
GGCTTCGCTCCGGTCGCCGAGCATGCGCGTCGCCAACGCGAGCAGCCGCGGCAGCTTGCGCGCGACGAGCACGCGCACCGCCGACGCATCGCGCGCGCCGACGCGTGCGACGAGTTCCGCGTCCGGATCGCGGTCGCCGCGATCGCTCAACGCCGCCTGCTCCGTCGCGCGGCGCGTGCGCGCCGCACTGTCACGGCGGCGGGACCCGCCGCCCGGCTGAAGCTCATCGTCGTGCTCTCCTTGCATGCGTCGGGCCATCGCCGGACGGCGCCATGCCGACGGTGCGTCGACGCCGCGCGCGTCGCGCCCGGCATCGCACACGGTGCCGGCCGAGCCGGATTCATCGACATCCGGTTCGCGCCGCATGTCGATCCTTGCAGCCCGCCACGCGAGCGTGGGCCGGCGCGCTCAATATACGACGACCGGCGCGGGCCGGTAATACACCGGACGGGCCGGCACCACGACGCAGCCGGCCAGCGCGATCGCCGCGGCCGCCAGTATCACGATGATTCGAAAAGGCATCGCTTCGACTCATGATGTTGCGTGAAAAATCCGCTGCGCCGGCATCGCGTGCCGCGCGGCGGCCTGCACGTCAGGCCCAGTGGCCCGGCACCCAGCGCCAGGCCGGGCCGCGCGCGGCCCAGTGTCCGGGCACCCAGTGGTAACCGACCCGCACCACTTGCCAGTGGCCCGGAATCCACACGTAGCGGCCCTGCCGCCAGTGCCAGTGGCCCTGATCCCATACGTAACCGGCACGCGGCGCCGGCATGACTTCGACGCGCGGCGGCGGCGGCGCGTAAGGCGCGACGATGACGGCCTGCGCGAATACGGCGGACGTCGCGAGCGCAGCCAGGCATCCGACGGCCAATCGCAATGGAACGGAAAGTTTCATGAAAGACTCCGAAATAACGGGCATCGACCGGAAGCGGTCGTTCATGCGTTAAACGGAGCGGACGGGAGAAATCCGTCGCGGTATCGGCAAATAAATTTCGGAGAAAGTGAACGGGCGCGGGAGCGGACCGGCGGCCACGACGCGCGCCTCTGCACATCGGCGGCCGCAGGCGCAGGGTTGCGGCACTGTCACAACGCGGCAAAACTGCCCTTCGACAATGCACGCGACCGGGATCCCGCTCGTTTCCGGCCCACGCCCCGGCCGTGCGCGCGCATGGCCGCGCGGTTCCGCGTCTCGCGCCCCATCAACGAAAAACACCGACCATGTCGAACCAGGACACTCTCCCTGACCAGCCGAACGAGCCGGCCGCCTCCGTGTCGCGTCGCGGCTTCCTGAAACTCGCCGGCGTCTCCGGCCTCGCCACCGCCGCCGGCGGGCTCGCGGCAGCCCGCGCCGCCGCGTCGAACCCGGACGGCACGCCCGAGCAGGTTCACCTGACGTGGGGCAACGACCCGACGTCCGAAGTCGTGATCTCGTGGGCGTCGCTCGCACCGGCCGTCAATCCGCGCGCGCGCATCGTCGCCGACGGCGAGCCGGCGCGCACCGTGCATGGCGTCCAGCGCCTGTACACCGACGGCCTGAACGGCGAGACCGTGTTCGCGTACCACGCGCGCGTGCACGGGCTGAAGCCGGATACGCGCTACCGCTACGAGATCACGGCCGACAACGACGGCAATGCGGCACAGCCGTTCTCCGCGCACTTTTCGACCGCGCCGCGCGGCCGGGCGCCGTTCCGTTTCACGAGCTACGGCGATCTCGCGACGCCCAACGGCGCGTGGGTGCTGTCGTCGCCGCAAAGCCGCTTCGCGGTGCAGGCCGTCGAGCAGTTCCAGCCGCTGTTCCACCTGCTGAACGGCGACCTCTGCTACGCGAACCTGAACCCCGCGCACCAGCCCGAGGTGTGGCGCGATTTCGGCAACAACAACCAGACGTCGGCCGCGAATCGCCCGTGGATGCCATGCCCCGGCAATCACGAGATCGAGTTCAACAACGGTCCGCAGGGGCTCGACTCGTATCTCGCCCGCTATACGCTGCCGGAGAACGGCACGCATTTCCCCGGCCGCTGGTACAGCTTCCGCGTGAGCTCCGTGCTGTTCGTGTCGCTCGACGCCGACGACGTCGTGTACCAGGACGCCGCCGCGTTCGTCGGCGGCCCCGCGCCGCTCGTGCCGGCCGCGAGCACCGGTCGCCCGCCGATCGAGCCCGGCACGTCGTTCTACGTGCGCGGCTACAGCAACGGCGAGCAGACGCGCTGGCTCGAACGTACGCTGCGTCACGCCGCGCATGACGACGATATCGACTGGATCGTCGTGCAGATGCACCAGGACGCGCTCAGTTCGTCGAAGACAGGCAACGGGTCCGACAAGGGCATTCGCGAAGCGTGGCTGCCGCTGTTCGATCGTTACGGCGTCGATCTCGTGCTGTGCGGCCACGATCACGACTACGAGCGCAGCTATCCGGTGCGCGGCTGCAATCACCGCGCGGGCGTCGACGCGAAAACCGGCGAAGTGGTCGAAACGCTGCAGCCGCGCCCGGTCGGCTCGAACGATCCGAACCGTACGACGTTCGACACGAGCCACGGCACGATCCACCTGATCCTCGGCGGCGGCGGCACCAGCGCGCCGCTCGACGTGTACGGCGAAAACCCGTCGACCGGCTTTGCGCAGGCGAAGGTGTTCACGAAGCCGAACCGGCCGGTGCCCGGCACCGCGCCGAACACGTTCGTGCGCCAGCCGGCCGATGCGCTCGAGGATGCGATCTGGTCCGCGCGCCGCGATACGGGCACCGGCTACGGGATCGCGGTGTTCGACCACGATCCGGGCAAGCCGGGCGGCCACACGACGATCACGATGCGCTACTACCACGCGCCGGGCGCCGACCAGCACCCGACCGCGCAGTACGAGCTGTTCGAGACGATCGAACTGAGCAAGAAGCGGCACGAGCGGTGACCGGACGGGCGCCCGCTGCGGCGGGCGTCTCACGCTTCGATCGCCCGGCTCGTTGCGCGCGCAACGTGACGGGGCGATCAGGATGCCGCGATTCGCGAAGTACCGGTCGAACATCGCGCGCGGCATCGCCACGTTTTGCTGCGTGCGCACGTCGAACCCGGACGGGTTGTGGAACAGCCAGTCGCCCGTGTCGCGGTTGGTGCCGAACACGAGGACCCGATGCCGGCCACGCGACGGCGGCCCGAAACCGTCGTGCCGGATGACAAGGCGGCCCTCTCTTGGTGGTTTCGTGAAGCCGGCACGCGGACGTCGACACGGTGAGCTTCGCCGACCCGGCGGACCCCGGCGGCAATTCCTCGAGTACTCGGCCGAATTCGACCTGAAGCGCATCGTGCTAGAGTGCGGCGGCAAGAATCCGGCGCTCGTGCTGCCCGATGCGCCCGATCTCGACGCGGTCGCGCAGCCGATCGTCGACGGCGCGTTCCGGAGCATGGCGGGCACTGCCCGGCGCCGTCGCGTCATCCGAAATCGAATTGGCATGTTGAAACAGGCAGCAAGCATGAAACGCAAGAACAAGGCAACGCTCATCGGGCTCGGTGCGGTGCTGTTATGGGCCTCGGTGGTCGCGCTCGTTCGCGGCGTCAGCGAAAGCCTCGGCGCGACCGGCGGCGCGGCGATGATCTATACGGTGGCGTCCGTGCTTCTGCTGTTCTCGATCGGCTTCCCCGACCTGAGCCGATTCCCGAAAAACTACCTGCTGTGGGGCGGGCTGCTGTTCGTGTCGTACGAGCTGTGCCTGTCGCTGTCGATCGGCTATGCGAGCAACGGTCGGCAGGCGATCGAAGTCGCGATGGTCAACTATCTGTGGCCGAGTCTCACGCTGATCGCCGCCATCGCGTTCAACCAGCAGCGCGCGAACCTGCTGGTCGTGCCCGGCGTCCTGCTGTCGATGCTCGGCATCTGCCGGGTGCTCGGCGGCGACCAGGGGCTTGATCCGGCCGGCATGCTGCGCAACGTCGCGGACAATCCGCTCAGCTACGGGCTGGCGTTCGTCGGCGCGCTGATCTGGGCCGGCTATTGCACGGTCACCGCGCGCATCGCCGACGGCAAGAACGGCGTCACGCCGTTCTTCATGCTGGTGGCCGCGGTGCTCTGGATCAAGTTCGCGATCGAAGGCGGCGGCGGCATGACGTTCAGTTTGCACGCGGTCGGGTATCTCGTGCTGGCGGCGTCGGCGCTCGGCTTCGGCTATGCGGCCTGGAACACCGGCATCATGCACGGCAACGTGACGGTCATCGTCGGCGCGTCGTATTTCACGCCGGTGCTCGCCGCCGCCGTCGCCGCCACGCTGCTGCACGCGCCGCTGTCGGCCGAGTTCTGGCAAGGCGCGTCGATGGTATGCGGCGGCTCGATCCTGTGCTGGCTCGCGACGCGCAGCCGCCGTGACAAGGCCAGGCCCGTGCGGATCGCCAGCGAGGCCGACGGTAGCTGCCACGGGTGACGAGGCCCGGTGCCATCGTCAATTTTGCGACTCCAGCGCGATCCGCACGGCCAGCCCGGCCAGCACCGTCCCCATCAGCCAGCGCTGAACCGCCGCCCAGAGCGGCCGCCCCGCGAGAAAACCCGCGATCGAACCGGCCGCGCACGCGATCAGCGCGTTGACGCTGACGCTCACCGCGATCTGCACGCAGCCGAGCGCCAGCGATTGCGCGAACACGCTGCCGTGCCCCGGCACGATGAACTGCGGCAGCAACGACAGATACATCACCGCGATCTTCGGGTTCGCGAGGTTCGTGACGAAGCCCATCGTGAACAGCCTCGCGCGGCTGTCGTGCGGCAACTGCCGGACCTGGAACGCGGAGCGCCCGCCCGGCTTCAGCGCCTGCCACGCCAGGTACGCCAGATACAGCGCGCCGGCAACGCGCAGCGCATCGTACGCATACGGCACGGTCATCACCAGCGCGGTGATGCCCACGGCCGCGCACACCATGTAGAACACGAATCCCAGCGCGACGCCGCCGAGCGACACCAGGCCGGCGCGGCGGCCCTGGCAGATCGAGCGCGAAACCAGATAGATCATGTTCGGCCCGGGCGTCAGCACCATGCCGAGCGACACGAGTCCGAACGCAAACAGGGTGGGCAAGGCTGGCACGGCGCACTCCTTCAGGGCAACGATCACGAGGTCAGAACAATGTATTGCATGTTGACCTTCGCCATCGTGAATAAACTGCAAGCGCCCCATGAGCGCCGTTCATCGTGTCCGCCCGTCGCTATCTGCCCTTTTTCGCACGGGTCCGGACCGTCTTTTCCGCCTTCGCGCGTTGCGCGTCGACGAGCCGTACGAACGCGTCGGTGACCGCGTTGCCGGCGGTATTCCACGCCAGTCGCACGGAGCGATGCAGCCGTGGCGACAGCGCCAGCACGCGCCCGCCGAACGGCGTGTACGTGAGCGTGATGCGCGGCACGATCGACACGCCCATGCCGGCCTCCGCCATCGACAGGATCGTGCGCATCTCGACCACGTTGAATGCGGCCCGAAGCGGCGCGCCGCCGCGCGCGAAGTAATCCGCGATCACCGGCCCGCATCCCGCCTTCGAGAAAATGAACGGCGCCGCGGCCAGCTGCCGGGCCGACACGCTCTTGCGGCCGGCGAACATGTCGTCGGCCGCCACCGCGACGAAATCCTCGTCGAGCAGCGGCAGGTGGTGCGCGAACGTATTCGCGCCGGCCACCACGCCGACGTCGGCCGTGCCGTCGTCGAGCCACCCTTCGACTTCGCTGTCCGTGCCTTCGAGCAGCACCGCCGATACGCCCGGGTGCATCTCCTTCAACGCCTCGATGGCGGGAACGACGAACGCCAGCGACACGCTCGGCAGCGACGCAACCACCAGCTTCCCTTCGAGCTTGCCGCGCGACAGGCTGAACTGCTGGCGCAGCATCTGCGCTTCCCGCACCACGCTCTGGACATACGGCCACAGGCGTTCGCCGGCCGCCGTCAGCACGACCGGCTGCCGGTCGCGCCAGAGCAGCTTGACCTGCGTGAGATCCTCCAGCTCCGTCAGCGCATGGCTGATCGCGGATTGACTGCGGCTGAGCCGGTCTGCCGCGGCCGTCAGCGAGCCGAGTTCGACCACGGCAGCGAGGGCCTGCAACTGGGCGAGCGTCATCGGATTTCCTCGTTCGAAGGTATGTATGCCGCGCATGAGACGGCCGATTCACTTGAATTATATTGAACCGGTGCGACGGTCATGCAGCCGACACGCGCACCGCGCCATCCGCGAGCCGAATGCCGGATGCAACGCTCGGGTAAGATGCGTGATCGAACCGCCGCGTCGATGCAGGCGCATCACGCTGCACGACGGGCCGGGCCGCACAACCGGCCGATCAGGTTCGCACCGATCCCGAACACCTTGCGTGCACGATGCACGCGACCGCCACGGGCGCCGTCGACGACGCTCGCTGCCGGCTACGCCGCGACATGCCATTCCATGATGCATTTCAATCTGACTGAAGGGGTGCTGGTCTCCAGCCTGCAGGGGCTCACCGCGTTCGAACTGGCCGGCATCGCCGTCGCGCTGCTGCTCGGCGGGATGGCCAAGGGCATCACCGGCATCGGCGTGCCGCTGATCGCGATGCCGATCCTCAGCCAGTTCCTGCCGATCCGGCATGCGGTGCTGCTGCTGTCGATGCCGATCATCCTCGGCAACATCCCGCAGGCGCTGGAAGGCGGCCAGGTACTCGCGACGGCACGCAAGATCGCGGCCCCGATCGCCGGCACCGTGATCGGCAATGTCGTCGGCGTGGCGATCCTGCTGTCCCTCAATCCCGGTCACGCACAGGCCGCCTCCGGCGCGCTGCTGATCGTGGCCGCGACACTGATGCTCGCGGCGCCGAAGCTCGACCTGCCGCAAGCGTGGCAAAAGCCCGTCGGTTTCGCGCTCGGCTTCGGTGCGGCGCTGATGGAAAGCATCGCATCGGTGCCCGGCCCGCTGCTCGCCACCTACCTGATTTCGTCGGGCGCGACCGGGCGCGTATTCACGAAGCAGATCGCGATCATCCTCGTGGTGTCGATCGTCACGCTGATCACGACGTTCAGCGGCGCGGCGCACGCGAGCGGCGCCGACCTCGCGATCTCGGCGGCCGCCAGCCTGCCGGCGATTGCCGGCATGTGGCTGGTTCGCCCGCTGCGGGACAAGATGTCGCCCCGGATCTTCAGGATGGTCGTCCTGCTGTTCGTGCTCGTCGCGGCGGCGCAGATGATCTGGAAGTCGGGCGTATTTCGGCACGGCGGATCGGCCACGGCCCAGACGGGTGGTGTGCACGCGACCAAGCCGTCGATCGCGCATGCGTTCTGAAAGCTGCCACGCGTAGTATGCGCAGACCACCCGGCGTATCGCTCCGACCGACAGCGCGGACGATACGCGGCCGGCTTTGCTGCACGTACGCTGATACCGATGTCAGCATGGCCATGTCGTCAGAGGCAAGAAATGGAAACGTATGTATTGCTGGGCTGCGGATTGGGCCTTGGCCTGTTGATCGCGATCTGGGGCATCTGGTCGCTCCGCTGACGCGCGGCGGCCCCGTCCGCGCGCAAGGAATCCGTCTGGAGCAGGACGCGAAACCGTCGTGTCGATGAACGGTTCCGGTCGATTTGATTCGCAGTCCGATTCGGCCTGCCATCGCCCGCCTCCGAGCCGTCGGCCATCGCCGCCGCCCGGCACGCAGCCCGTCCGGCCCCGCGCCCTGCTCCATTCCCGAAGACGCGTTAGACTAGTCGGATGGAACAATGCCGTTATTGCCAGAGAATCCGCGATGAATGGGATTGCCACGGCGACGAATGCCGCCGGGCAATCGCCAAGGCGCTGCGCCGGCAGCGCGCCGGCCTGCCGATGGTCCCCGACCGCATCCGCAACGAGCTGCCGTCCGGCGCGCCGACCCAGCAGGTGATCGCCGTCCTGTCCCGCCAGCGCCTGCGCGCGCGGCGCGGCAACGAAGAACGCCGCGAGCGCAAGGAAATCGACGACGACGGGGTCTGATCCGACAGCCTCGCCGCTTCGACGCGATATTCGGCGGCCCTTGCCGCCGCGCGCATGCCCGTGCCCGCCCCTGTTCACGCTCCCGCCAATTGCTTGCAATCCCCGCAATACCGAATGGGGACGGAAGACGTTCGTCTCGAAATTATTACCTCGAGCGCAACGATCTTTCACTCAAACTCGCGTTTACCCTAGGTGAAGCGACGCCTACGATGTAATCAACCGCTGACGACATGGTGTCGAACGCGGAAAGCCAATAAACATCGGAGGTCATCATGAAATCGCTCGTTTCCGCAGTCGTTGCCGCCGCCGCCCTGTCCGCGTCGTTCGGCGCATTCGCCCAAAGCACCGTGACCCGCGCCCAGGTGCGCAATGAACTGGTCCAGCTCGAAAACGCGGGCTACAAGCCCAGCCAGTCGAGCCCGTACTACCCGGCCGACATCCAGGCCGCGCAAGCCCGCGTGCACGGCATCGACAACAGCGGCGCCGGCTCGCAACCGGCCGCGACCGTCGAGGGCGGCGCACCGGTCGTCCGCGCGCAGAACCCGCGCGACTCGGTCTACTTCGGCCACTAAGCCTGCCGCTTCGCACCTGCAGCCCGCCCATGCGACGAGCCCGTCCCGCGACGGGCTCGTCGCGTTTCGGCCCGCGGTCAGCGGCTGCCGCCGGATGCGACGCGGCCAGTCTCGTCGGGTGCGCCGCTGCGCACCAGATCCTGGTAGCGCACGCACACGCACTGCGGGGACGCCTTCGCTGCGTACATCGCCGCGTCGGCCTTGACGAGCAACTCCTCGGCCGACGCGCCATCCGCCGGAAACTCGCTGACGCCGATGCTCGCGCCGACGGCCATGCGCCCTTCGTCGAACTCGAGCGCCTCGGCCATCACGATCTGGATGCGCGACGCGACATCGCCGATCACCGCCGGCGAACGCACATCCGACATCAGCACGATGAATTCGTCGCCGCCCAGCCGCGCCACCATGTCGCCGCTGCGCAGCACCTGGCTCAACCGCTTCGCGACTGCAACGAGCGTACGGTCGCCAACCGAATGCCCGTGCTGGTCGTTGATCTGCTTGAAGCGGTCGAGATCGACGAACATCACCGCCAGCCCCTCGCGCACCGCGGCCGCATGCCGGATCGCGGCATCGAGATGCTCCATGAACAGCAGGCGGTTCGGCAGGCCCGTCAGCGGATCGTGGCCGGCGAGGTGCGTGAGCTCCTGCTGCTTCGCGCGCAGCATCGCGACCTGTGTGCGAATCTCGACGCGCATGCTGTCGAAACAGCGCGCGAGCACGCCGATCTCGTCGGCCCGCGCGACCGGCAGCCGTTCGGCCGCCGGATCGTCGAACACGTGCGTGGCGGCGCGCGCGAGCGTCTGCAACGGCCGCGTGATCGCCCGCGCGAACAGGATCGCGAGGATGACCGCCAGCAGGCTCGATACGAGCACCATCCTGACGATCCGTTCGCCCAGCATGCCGGCCGGCGCGAGCACGTCGGCGAGCGGCCGGCCCATTCCCAGCACGACGAAGCGGTTGCCTTCGTCGTGTCCGAACGGCGTGCGGACGAACGCGAACATCTGGCCGGGTGCCGCATCGGGCTGCGCGAGGCCATTGAGCATCACGTTCATGCGCCCGCTGTCGAACAACGCGCGCGTGACGGCAAAGCGATCCTGCATCAGCACGCGCCGGCCGCGATCGAAGCCGAACGTCTGTTCCGGATCGGGATGCACGAGAAAATCGCCCCACTCGTTCGCGAGATAGACCGCATAGTCGTCCGGCAAATCGCGTTCGAGCCGGTCGAACACGCGCGACAACTCGACGTCGACGACGAGCGCGCCGACCGTCTGCCCCGCTGCGTCGACCACCGGCGTGCCCACGCGCAGGATCGGCAGCCCCTCCGCCGCGTGCGAGCCCGTCTCGTGATTGACCACGATCGGCGACAGGTAGATGTGGCCAGGCGCCGTCGCGAGCGTATCGAATACATAGGAAAACTGCCCTTTCTCCTGGAATTCGCGTTCGGGCAGCACGACGATGCCGCGCGCATCGCGATCGAGGCGAATGCGTTCGATCCCGAAATGCCCGCGCGCGATCAGACGGATCTGCAGGTACTCCGCGTGATTCCGCATGAAGCTGTAATACACCTGTTCGAGCCGCATGCGGCGCGCGTCGTCCGGATGGTCGGCGCCCGCGACGAACGCGGACGACGGCAACTGCGCGAGCACGAGCGCATCGTCGGCGACGTCGGCGAGCGCGGTCGTGAAGCGCTGCCCGAGCAGTTGCGTCGACATCAGCAGACTGTGCTGCGCCTCCTGCACGAGCATCGCGCGGTTGGCGCGATACGCGTAGTAGCCGGTCGTGCCGGACGCGATCACGCCAATGCACGCGAACAGCACCGACAGCTTCGACGTGAGCCCGAGCCGGATCATTTTCCGAACCGCTCCGGCCGGTCACCCGACACGATGCGGCCCCACAGCGATTCGCGGCGCGCGATGTCCTCCACGGGCTGAAGCCATACGAGATGCTCGTGCCCGGTGTCGAGGCCGCGCGGCGGCTCGAGCGTGTTCGCGAGCCCCTGGCGCTCGGTCAGCAGCGCGCCGATCGCCGGTTCGAGCATGTAGTTGATCCACGCGAACGCGAGCTCGGGACGCAGCGCGCCGCGCGTGACGGCCCAGCAGTCGAGCCACGCGAGCGCGCCTTCGTCCGGGATCACGTAGCCGACGTCCGCGCCGGCGCGGCGCAACTGCTCGACCTGCTGCGTGCCGTAGTTGCCGAACATCAGCGCCGCGCGATGCTGGACGAACAGCGCGGTCGCCTCTTCCGGAAGCGTGTAGTAGGTCAGCAGGTTGCGGCGCAGGTCGATCAGCTTGCGCGCGACGGCAAGTGTCTGCGCGGGCGACAGACGGAACGGATCGGGATAGCCGAGCGCCAGCGCCGTGAACGAGAAATTGTGCTGCGCGCTGTTGAAGTCGAGCACCTTGCCGCGATAGCGCGGATTCCACAGTTCGCGCATCGAGCGCGGCGCGGCCGGCACCTGCTTGCGGTCGTAGATCAGCCCCATCGACGAATAGGTGAACGGGACTGCGTAGGATGCGCCGTCCTGCACGAGGCCGCCGATCGTCGCGAGCTGCTGGAAATTCGGCAACTGCCGCCGCCGGTTCGGGATGCGCGACAGGTCGACCGGCGCGAGCAGATGCTCATGCGCATAGCGCTGGATCTCGGCCGTGTTCGCGGCCAGCACGTCGTACGGCGGCGGCGAGGCGCTGTGCAACCGCGTCCACAACGCTTCGTCGGAATCGACCAGCGTCACTTCCACACGCACATGAAACTGCGCCTCGAATGCGCTGACGATATCGCTGTCCGCATAACCGGGCCACGCCAGCACGCGCAGCACGTTGTCGTTGACGGTTTCGGGAGAGGCGGCGACGGCCGGCGGGACGGGCGCCAGTAAGCCTACCGTCAATATGACAAGCAGCGTACGCACGGCGCGGCGCGCGCGCGTGCCTGCGCCGATTCCCCTGATCAATCGGACCCCGCGTGAATCGCCCGGCTGCATTCGACTGTCCTTTTTCGAGTCGATGCGATATCCCGCAACGAGACCATAAAACGCAGGGTCACGCAATCGGAACAAGCCGCACACGGCGCATATTCATTGGCCTTGCGACTGAATGCGACGCAGTTACCGGGGCCTGCATCGCGGCGCGAATGCACGCATGCGCGGATACGCGAAGACGAACGTCAGCGCCAGGCCTGCGTGAATTCCGCGATCACGCGCGACAGGTGCGCGCGCATCGCGTCGCGCGCACCGTCCGCGTCGCGCGCCATGATCGCCGCGAAGATCCGCTGGTGATCTTCCTGCGACGCTTCGCGCAGCGCGGTCGAGTGAAAGTGCTCCTCGATCTTGTCCCACAGCGGATCGCTGCGCGCGCAATCCCACATCGCCGTGACCATGTGCAGCAGCACCGTGTTGCCGGTCGATTCCGCGATTCGCAGGTGGAACTGGCGATCGGCCGCGTCGTAGGCGGCCTTGTCGTTCATCTGCTCGCGCATCGTCGTCAGCGAGAAAAACAGGCGGTCGAGATCGGCATCCTTGCGTTCGGTCGCCGCGAGCGCCGCGACTTCCGCCTCGATCAGCCCGCGCGCGCGCAGCGTCTCGATCGGCCCGGGGCCGCGCGGGACTTCGAACGTCACCGGCCGCGCGGCATCGGCCGCCGACACGTAGATGCCCGAGCCGATCCGCACCTCGACGATCCCCTGCACCTCGAGCGCGATGATCGCCTCGCGCACCTGCGTGCGGCTTACGCCGAACTGGTCGGCCAGGCTGCGTTCCGACGGCAGCCGCGCACCGGCTTCGAACGCGCCGGCGGCCACCATCGCGTGAATCTGCCGCGCAAGGCCGATATAGGAGCGGTCCGCGGCATCGGTGTCGCGGCTGGCAGGCAGGCTGGAAAGATCGGTCATCGGAAGGCTCGCAACAGGCTGGCGGGCGCCGCTGCGGCGCCGGATCGTCAAAATGGTACACCAATTTGGCGACACCCCGGCTCGCCCGTTGGCCGGCCTCGCCTGACGCTTCCGGAAACGTCACACGGGCCGATGCTCGTCCAGACAACTGGTAAACCACTATCCCTCAAAACTGGCATACCAATCATAATCCGCACACCGACGACGGGCCGGCACGCTGCCGCCCCGCTCGTCCAACGCATGAACCGCCAGCCAGGAGCCGCTCCAGTGAAGATGTCTTTCCGTTGGTACGGCGAGTCCGATCCGGTCTCGCTGCAATACATCCGCCAGATCCCCGGCGTCACGCACATCGTGTCCGCGATCTACGACGAACCGGTGGGCGAAGTCTGGCCCGCGCACAAGATCGAAGCGCTGAAGGCGACGATCGAACGCGCCGGCCTGCAGTTCGACGTCGTCGAATCGGTGCCGGTGCACGAGGACATCAAGCTCGGCAAGCCGGGCCGCGACCGCCTGATCGACCACTACCGGCAGACCATCCGCCATCTCGGCGCGGCCGGGATCCGCGTCGTCTGCTACAACTTCATGCCCGTGTTCGACTGGACGCGCACCGAGCTGTCGAAGACGCTCGACGACGGCTCGACCTGCCTCGCGTTCAGCACCGATGCGGTCGACCGGATCGATCCGAACGACGGCATCGCGCTGCCCGGCTGGGATTCCAGCTACCGGCCCGAACAGTTGCAGGCGCTGCTCGCCGACTACCGCGACGTCGACGAGAACGCGCTGTGGGCCAACCTCGAATACTTCCTGAAGGCGATCATTCCGGTCGCCGAGGAAGCCGGCGTGAAGATGGCGATCCACCCCGACGATCCGCCGCGCCCGATCTTCGGGTTGCCGCGCATCGTGAAGAACCGCGACGATCTCGCGCGGATCGTGCGCCTCGTCGACTCACCCGCGAACGGGTTGACGCTGTGCTCGGGCTCGCTCGGCGCCGGCCCCGAAAACGACGTCGAAGCGCTCGTGCGCGAGTTCGGCGCGATGGGCCGCATCCATTTCGCGCACATCCGCAACGTGAAGGTCGACGCGAACGGCGATTTCGAGGAAACCGCGCATCTGTCGAGCTGCGGCTCGCTCGACATCGCCGCGATCGTGAAGGCGTACCACGACACCGGTTTCACCGGCTACGTGCGCCCCGACCACGGCCGCATGATCTGGGGCGAGACGGGCAAGCCCGGCTACGGCCTCTACGACCGCGCGCTCGGCGCGGTCTACCTGAACGGCCTGTGGGAAGCGCTGGCGAAGTTCGACCGCGCGCCGCAAGCGTCGCAGTAATTCGCCTTTCGAGGCGGCCGGCGCAGCGGATCGCCGGTCGCCCGCCACGACATTCCGCGCGGAGACACCGCCATGCCACGCATCCGATGGGCCATGATCCTGATGTGCTTTCTGGCCAACGTCATCAACTTCATCGACCGCGCGAACCTCGCGATCGCGGCGCCCAGCATCCGTGCCGACCTCGGGCTCGACGCGGTCGGCATGGGGCTCGTGCTGAGCGCGTTCTTCTGGACCTATGCGTTCCTGCAGTTACCGGCCGGCTGGTTCATCGACAAGGTCGGCGTGCGCGTGAGCCTCGCGCTGGCCGTCGGCTGGTGGTCGGTGTTCACCGTCGCGACCGGCGCCGCGCGCGGCCTCGCGCAACTGGTCGGCGTGCGGCTGATGCTCGGCGTCGGCGAAGCGGCCGCGATCCCGTCGTTCGCGAAGGTCGCGTTCAACTGGTTCCCGCGCAGCGAGCGCGGCCTCGCCAGCAGCATCTTCGACAGCGGCTCGCGCGTCGGCTCCGCGCTGTCGCTGCCGCTCGTCGCGTGGCTGATCTCGCTCGTCGGCTGGCGCGGGTCGTTCGTGATCACGGGCGGCATCGGCATCGTGTGGGCGCTGGCGTGGTGGTTCGTCTATCGCGACCCGGAACGCTATCGCGCGATCGCGCCGGACGCCGTCGATGCGCTGCTCGCGCAACGCGGCGCGCCGACGGTTGCGGCCGCAACCGACGGCCCGACGGTGTCGTGGCTCGACCTGTTCCGCTACCGCACCGTGTGGGGGATGATGATCGGCCTGTTCTGCCTGAACTTCGCGATCTATTTCTTCATCACGTGGTTCCCGAGCTACCTGCTGCAGTCGCGCGGCTTCTCGCTCGCGTCGCTCGGCACCTGGGGCATGCTGCCCGCGCTGCTCGCGATTCCCGGCGGCTGGCTCGGCGGCTACGTGTCGGACAGCCTGTTCCGCCGCGGCTGGAGCGCCACCGCCGCGCGCAAGACCTGTCTCGTGCTCGGCATGCTGCTGTCGTCGTCGATCGCGCTGTCCGCGTTCGTCGAAAACGTGTGGGCCTGCCTCGGCCTGTTCGCACTCGCATATGCCAGCCTGTCGTTCGCCGGCGCCAACGTATGGACGCTCGTCGGCGAAGTCGCGCCGACGCCCGCGCACGTCGCGTCGCTCGGCGGCATCCAGAACTTCGCGGGCAATCTCGCGGGCATCTTCATCACGACCTTCACCGGCGTGATGCTGTCGATCACGAAAGGCTCGTTCGTGGTGCCGCTCGCGGTGGCCGGCGCGCTGTGCGTGGTCGGGGCGTTGTCGTACCTGTTCGTGGTCGGCAAGGTCGAGCCGTTGCCGCCGCTGCGTCGCGGCGGCAGCGGGCGGAATGTCGAGCCGAACGCGGCGTGACGCGGCGGGACGGCGCGGCCGAAACACCCGCGCTTTCCTTTTCGGGCCGCGCATCGGACAATGAGCCGCGCCCGCCGGCGCGGCGCCGCTCCGGCCCGCGTGCGGCGACGCAGCGCTCCGCCCACGCCGATGAAACGCTACGAAACCCTCGCCCATACGATCGCCGACGACATCCGCAACGGCAACCTCGCCGTCGGCACGCGCCTGCCGTCGTTGCGACAGATCATCGCGCAGCATGGCGTGAGCCAGTCGACGGTATTTCGCGCGTATTACCTGCTCGAACAGTGGGGGCTGATCCGCGCGCGCGAACGCTCGGGCTACTACGTCGCGCCGGGCGCGCAGCCGGCTGCGAGCCCGGCGACGAAACGCCGTACGCGCCGCACCGACGCAACCCGCAAGGTCGACATCAGCAATCTCGTGTTCTCCGTGCTCGATGCGGCCACGCAGCCCGGCATCGTGCCGCTCGGTTCCGCGTTCCCGGCGCCGCAGCTGTTTCCGCTGCCGCGTCTGGCGAAGTCGCTCGCGCAGGCCACGCGGCTCGTGAGCCCGTGGAGCACGGTCGTCGACCTGCCGCCCGGCAACGAGGCGCTGCGCCAGCAGATCGTGCGGCGCTATCTCGCCACCGGCATCTCGCAGCCGATCGACGAACTCGTCGTCACGAACGGCGCACTCGAAGCGCTGAACCTGTGCCTGATGGCCGTCACGCGGCCGGGCGACGTCGTCGCCGTCGAAGCGCCCGGTTTCTACGCGGCGCTGCAGGCGATCGAGCGGCTCGACCTGCGCGCGGTCGAGATTCCCGTCGATCCGCGCACCGGCCTCGACCTCGCCGCGCTCGCGAACGCGCTCGACCGGCACGACATCCGCGCGTGCTGGTTCATGACCAATTTCCAGAATCCGACCGGCGTCACGCTGACCGTCGACAAAAAGCGCGCGCTCGTCGAATTGCTCGCGGCGCGCAACGTGCCGCTGATCGAGGACGACGTCTACGGCGAACTGCATTTCGGCCCGGACTATCCGCTGCCCGCGCGCGCATTCGACCGTCACGGCCTCGTGATGCACTGCAGCTCGTTCTCGAAGACGCTCGCGCCCGGCTACCGGATCGGCTGGGCCGCCGCGGGCCGGTTCGCGGAGAAGGTGCAGCGGCTCAAGCTGATGACGACGCTGTCGGCCAGCATTCCCGCGCAGGCCGGCATCGCGAACTATCTCGAGCACGGCGGCTACGACCGGCACCTGCGCGTGCTGCGCGGCGCGCTGCACGCGCAGCTCGACCGGATGGACGACGCGCTGCGGCGCTGGCTGCCGGCCGACGTCGAGTGGGTGCGGCCGGAAGGCGGGTATTTCCTGTGGCTCGCGTTTCCCGACGCGATCGACGCGATGGCGCTGCATCGCGAGGCGATCGCACGCGGCATCAGCTTCGCGCCGGGTCCGCTGTTTTCGGCCGCGCACGGCTTCGAGCGCTGCGTGCGCGTGAACTTCGGCCATCCGTGGAGCCGCGACATCGAGCGCGCGATCCGCGTGCTCGGCGAACTGGTCGCGCAGCCGTCGGTCCGCAAGGCCGGCTGAGCGCGCAGGGAGCGCGCCGCGCTGACGGTGTCGCGGCCATGCAGCCGATCCGCGCGCGGGTTACATTGCAGGTCCTGCCGCCCCTTCACGATTGCCCATGAGCCCACTGCCTTACCTCGATCACGACGCGCTGCTGACACTGACGGCCGAAGCGGCGCACGTCACGCAGCCATGCACGTGCACCAAGACCTCGCTCGCCGGCTGGACGACCCTGCCGCTGTCGCTGCCGGACACGCAACTGCTCGAAGTGGCCACGCTCATGCCGCCGGGCGATGCCGAGCCGACCTACGCGGAATATCATCCGGCCGGCACGCACTATGCATCGGACGACGCGCCGATCGCGCCGCGCCATTTCCCGTACAACCGCTGCACCGTCAGCCGCTGCCGCCCGTGCGGCCGCCTGTTCCTGCGCTACCAGGAAGGCGGCGGCTACTTCATCGACCAGCGCATCCGCGCGCTCGATCCGGCGCTCGTCGTCGACGCATGACCGCGCTCACGGGCATGCACGCATGCCCGGCCTGCGCCGGCGCCCCGCCGGCCATCTGCTGCGCCTTTTCCGTCCCGATCTGCTGCTTGTCCCGCCGCACCGCGTTCCCTACGCTGTCTTCCGTTGCCTGACATCCGTCGCAACGCCCTGCCGCGCCGCGCGCCCTGCGCCGCGGCGCCTCTCGCGTATCACGTCATGTATCGATATACCGATTTCGACCGGGCGCTCGTGCGCAGCCGCGCCGCCCAGTTCCGCGACCAGCTCGAACGCTGGCAGCAAGGCACCCTCGGCGAGGATGCGTTCCGGCCGCTGCGCCTGCAGAACGGCTGGTACGTGCAGCGCCACGCGCCGATGCTGCGCGTCGCGGTACCGTACGGCGAGCTGTCCAGCGCGCAGCTTCGCGTGCTGGCGCGGATCGCGCGCGATTACGACGTGCCCGACGACGCCACCTACCGCGCCGCGTGCGACGCGCAGGCCTTGCTCGGCACGTTGCGCCTGCCGACCCGCAGCGCGCACTTCACGACCCGCACCAACGTGCAGTTCAACTGGATTCCGCTCGCGAAGGCGGCCGACGTGATGGATCTGCTCGCGACCGTCGACATGCACGGCATCCAGACCAGCGGCAACTGCATCCGCAACATTTCGTGCGACGAACGCGCGGGCGTCGCGCCGGACGAGATCGCGGATCCGCGCCCGTTCGCCGAGGTGATGCGTCAATGGACGACGCTGCACCCCGAATTCGCGTTCCTGCCGCGCAAGTTCAAGATCGCGATCACCGGTGCGACCGAGGACCGCGCGGCGACCGACTGGCACGACGTCGGGCTGAAGCTCGTGCGCGACGACGCGGGCGCGCTCGGCTTTCGGGTGAGCGTCGGCGGCGGGATGGGCCGCACGCCGATGATCGCGACGCTGCTGCGCGCGTTCCTGCCGTGGCAGCACGTGATGAACTACATCGAGGCGATCGTCCGCGTGTACAACCGCTACGGGCGGCGCGACAACAAGTACAAGGCGCGGATCAAGATCCTCGTGAAGACCGAAGGGCAACGCTACATCGACGACGTCGAGGAAGAGTTCCGCCAGATCGTCGACCTCGACGGCGGCCCGCACACGATCCCGCAGGCCGAATTCGAGCGCGTCGCCGCGTCGTTCGTGCCGCCGCGGTTAAAGCCGCGCACGCTCGACCTCGCCGACGCGAATGCGCGCGTCGCCGCGCAGGCGAGCCGTCATCCGGCGTTCGCGCGCTGGCTCGCCCGCAACGTCGCCGACCACCGCGACCCGGCGCTGCGCATCGCCACGCTGTCGTTCAAGCGCCGCCTGCAGGCACCGGGCGATGCGTCGCCGGAGCAGCTCGACGCGCTCGCCGAGCTCGCCGACCGCTTCTCGGCCGGCGAGGCCCGCGTCACGCACACGCAGAACGTCGTGCTGCCGTGGGTCCACGTCGACGACCTGTTCCTGCTGTGGGAAAACGCCCGCGCGATCGGGCTCGCGAGCGCGAACGTCGGGCTGCTGACCGACATGATCGCGTGCCCGGGCGGCGATTTCTGCGCGCTCGCGAACGCGCGCTCGATTCCGGTCGCCGACGCGATCGCCGAGCGCTTCGACGATCTCGACCTGCTGCACGACGTCGGCGACATCGACCTGCACATCAGCGGCTGCATCAATTCGTGCGGCCATCATCACAGCGGCCACCTCGGCATCCTCGGCGTCGACAAGGACGGCGCGGAGTGGTACCAGGTCACGCTCGGCGGCTCGGACGGCTCGAGCGCGAGCGGCCCCGCGCGGCCGGGCAAGGTGATCGGCCCGTCGTTTTCGGCGGACGAGATCGTCGATGTCGTCGACGCGATCGTCAACGCCTATCTCGATGCGCGCATCGACGCGAACGGTCGCGGCGAACGATTCATCGACACGGTGCGCCGCATCGGCACGGAACCGTTCAAGGCCGCCGCGAACGCCGCACGTCATCAGGAAGAGCCGGCATGAAGCACGAGACCTCGAACCCATCCGCACGCATCCGGCTGCTGACGCCGGCCGAGCACGCAGACGACACGCAGCAGCACGACGCGACGACACTGACGATCGGCAACGACGAGGAACTGCCGCCGCTGGCCGCACGCATCGCGCACGCCACGCGCATCGACCTGCAGTTTCCGTCGTTCACCGACGGCCGCGCATACAGCCAGGCCTACCTGCTGCGCAAGCGCTACGGCTTCGCCGGCGACCTGCGCGCGACCGGCGACGTACTGGTCGACCAGTTGCTGCTGATGGAACGCACGGGGTTTTCGAGCGCGGTGCTCGGCGACGCCGCCGATCTCGCGGTCGCACGGCGGCAGCTCGACCGGTTTCCGGGCTTCTATCAGCGCGATGCGCGAACGGTCATGCCGCCGCGGGACGCGGCGGCGCAGCCCGGAAAATGAAACGGGCGGCTCGCTGGCCGCCCGTCCGATGAACCGGAACCAAACCGGCCGGCGCCTGCCGTCACGCGGGCGCCGGCCGATGTTCAGCGCGCCGCCACCGGCTTGCCGAACCCGCCGAGGATCTTCTTCTCGAGCGCGATGTAATCGCGGCCGAAGTGGTGATCGCCCTGCGTCTTGATCACGTCGGCGCCCGTGTTCGCGAGCGCCGGACACATCGTGTCCGTCTCTTCCGCGCCGTAGAAGCACTGCACGAGCGCCGGCGGCACCTTCGCGATTTCCGGCGCGACCTTCAACGCCTTGTCGCTCGCGGGCATGCCGAGCCAGCCCGTCACGCGGATGTGGAAATCGGCCGACGGCGCGAAGCCGAGCAGCGACACCACCGCGACCTTGTCGCGCAGGTCGGCCGGCAGCCGGTTGTACGCGAACGGCATCACGTCCGCGCCGAACGAGTAGCCGACCAGCGCCACGCGGCCGGCATGCCAGCGCGCCATGTAGGTGCGCATCACGCGGGCCAGATCGCGGCTCACCTGCGCGGGCGGCTTCTCGCTCCAGAAATAACGCAGGCTGTCGATGCCGACCACCGACACGCCGTCGCGCTGCAGCGCCTCGGCGATCGTCTTGTCGAGATCGCGCCAGCCGCCGTCGCCCGAGATCACGATCGCGAGCCGGTCGCTGCCGCCCTTGGCCGGCAACTCGACGAGCGGCAGGTCGGAGACGTCGAGCTCGTCGCTGCTGCCGGTGGTGTCGCGCAGGTGCGGCGTGACGAGCGACACGAGCTTCGCGGTGTCGCCCGCGGCAGCCGTTTCGACGAAGCCCGGCATCGCGCGTCGCACGATCGTCGGATCGGGCGGGCACGGCTTGAAGCGCGGATCGAGCTTCGCGGCCGGACCGACCGCGACGACGCCGGCGATCGTGTTCTCCGGCGCCATCGCGAGGATCTGCTTCGCGATCGCGCCGCCCTGGCCCACGCCCGCGACGATCGGCGTGAAATAGCGCGACGACTGCGCGAGACGTTCGAGCTGATGGCTGACCGCCTCGGCGTCGCCGTCGAGGTGGTGGCAAGTCTCTTGCTTCGCGGCGAGATTCGCCGCGTAACGCGCGGAATCGACGCCGACCGTCATCGTCCCGGCTTTCGCGAGCGCGTCGGCCGCCTGCTGATCGGCGACCCGCCAGCCGCCCTCACGCGAGAACAGCACGACGAACCCGCGCAGCGGCCCGCTCGGCCTGGTCACGGTCACGGGCCCGTAGCGGCCGCCGGACACGGTTTCGGCTTTCACCGCGGCCGGCTGCGTGGCGCACGCGGCGCCGGCCAGCATCATTCCCGCGCAGACGGCTGCCGCCCGCGCGATACCCTTCTTCGACATCATGAACGCCGACCTCCAGCCAGCAA
Organism: Burkholderia cenocepacia; assembly: GCF_900446215.1. Classification (GTDB taxonomy): domain Bacteria; phylum Pseudomonadota; class Gammaproteobacteria; order Burkholderiales; family Burkholderiaceae; genus Burkholderia; species Burkholderia cenocepacia. The sequence continues at coordinate 168,337 of NZ_UAQZ01000017.1, forward strand.
TGACAGATCCGCCAGCGTGACGAACACGCCGACCGAGCCCGAGGCCGCGAGATAACGCGGCTCCCAGTGCGGTTCGAACTTGCTCTTGAAAGCGCGCAAGCCGCGGAAGTTGTAGAAGCGGCCGCCGAAGCGCCAGACCATCAGGCCGAGCCGGTGGAACGGCGACGGCATCTTCGCCGCCCCCATCCCCGAGAACGGCGCGATACCCAGGCTCAGCTTGCGGAACCCCGCTTCCTTCAGATGCAGCGCGAGCTGCGTAAACAGATACTCCATCGCGTACGGCGAAGCCTCCGGCAGATGGCGCATCACGCCGACCGTCGCCTCGGTGTTGAGGTCGGTCGTCATGAACGTGACGAACGCGATCGGCTTGTCGGCCTGCCGCACCAGCATCACCGACTGCGTCGCGAGATAGCCGTCGTGGAACGCGGCCACCGAGAAGCTCTTTTCGCGCGCATCGCGGCTGTCGAGCCAGCCGTCCGAGATGCCGCGCAGCGCCGGCAACGCGGCCGGCACGTCGCCCGGCGCGATCACCTCGACCGTCAGCGCATCCTTGTCGCCGCGCCGCAGCGCATAGCGCAGATGCGAACGGTTCGATCCCTTCAGGTCGAACTGGTCGAGCGCGATGTGCGCTTCCTCGCCCAGCTTCATCAGCGTGAGCCCCGCGTCGAGATACAGCGGCAGCGCGTTCGCGCGCACCTGGTAGAACGCCGCGCGGCCGCTGTGCGCATGCGCGAGCGCAATGAACTTGCTGATCAGCGCCGGCCACTCTTCACGCGGCCCGACCGGGTCGTGCAGCGCGGCCCACGTGCGGCCGTTCTTCGCGTACATCAGGAACGCGCGCCGCGACTCCGAGAACAGGAACGACTTGTCGCCCATCAACGCCAGGCCCGCATCGCTGCATTCCTGCGCGCGGATGATCTGCTCCGCGTCGACCAGATCCTGCTCCGCGGGCTTCACGAACCGCCCGGGCGCCGGGCGCAGCAATTGCCACAGCGCGAACAGCGCAACGAACACGCCGGACGCGAGCGTCGCGCGCAGCGCCCGCGGCGCGCGCGCGTCGAACGAGAAATGCGACCACAGCTCGCGCGTGTAAGGCACGTCGCGGAACGCGAAGAACAGCACCCACACGGCCAGCATCAGCACCATCGCGACCGACACGAACCAGCTGACGGTGAAGCGCTCGGCCAGCAGCGACGAATGACGATTGAAGCGGCGGCGGCTGACGAGCAAAAGCACGAGCAGCGTGCCGAGCACGCCGGCCTCGACGAACGCGAGGCCCTTGGCCAGCGACAGCGCGAGGCTCGCGAGCGTCAACGCGAAGGTCATCCACCACGCACCGTCGAGCCGGCGCAGCAGCCCGCGCGCGACCAACAGCAGCGCGACGCCGAGCACGCTGCAGATCACCTGCGAGCCTTCGAGCACCCACAGCGGCACGATGTGGCGCAGGATCGCGATCCGGTGCCAGAACGCGGGCGTCGCGCTCGAGATCACCAGCATCCCGCCGACCGCGAACGTCACGAGGCTCAGGAACACCGGCGCGAGCTGCGACACGCGCACGGCCTGCCGCGTCACGAGCCGGCGCCGCAGCGCGCGGCCCTCGAAGCCGGCCAGCAGGCCGGCCGACAGCACGAGCGGCACGCCGAAATAGATCGCGCGATACGCGATCAGCGCGGCGACCATCGCGTGCGCGGGCACTTCGCGACCGAGCGTGAAAACCATCGCCGCCTCGAACACGCCGATCCCGCCCGGCGTATGGCCGATCATCCCGAGCAGCAACGCGGCCGCATAAACGGTAATGAAGGTCGGGAAGCCGACCGGCGCTGCCGGCAGCAACACCCACAGCGTCAGGCCCGCGGCCACCACGTCGAGCACCGCATAGACGACCTGCGCGACGAGATCGCGCCGCGCCGGCACGTCGAACGACAGCCATTTGAAGCGCGTGACGACCGGGCGCGCGGTGTTGCCGCACAGCGCGACCAGCGCGGCGAGCGCGACGAGCAGTGCCGCGCCCGTCCACGTGAGCACACCAGGCGCGACGTGCAGCATCGCGGCGAGCGCCTCCGGCACGCAGACCATGCCGACCGCCGTCATCAGCACCATCGCGAGCGCCAGCGTGCCGCTGGTGAACACCGTCATCCGGCCGATCTGGGCCGGCGTGACGCCCGACACACCATACACGCGCGCACGCACCGCGCCGCCCGTCAACGCGCCGAAGCCGGTCGCATTGCCGAGCGCGGAACCGGCAATCGCGCCGATCCACAGCGCGACGCGCGGCACCTTGGCCGCAACATAGCGCAGGCCGACCGCATCGCGGGCGACGAGCGCGAGATAGCTGAGGGCCGTCGCGGCCAGCGACGCGCCCCACTCGGCGACGGACATGTGACGCAACTGGCGGATCACCGACCGGTAGTCGACGGATTCCGACAGATGCTGGAAAACCACGATCAGCAGCAGGCCGATGCCGAGCGCGAGCAGCGGCGACAGCACGCGCTCGTGGCGGATGAGCGCCCAGGCACGGGCGATCACAGCCTCGGCACGGCCGGGCGAACCAGGGTGGCGGGAAGACATAACGTGTTCAGTGGTGGTGCATAGCGTGTCGCGGCGCGGGTTGGCCGGCGGCGACGTATCTGGTTGTTCTGCATGGGCGGCCGGCCGAAGATGGGCTCGTGGCGCCTGGATCAGAACTTACGAGTATACGGAATTAATATTACAGAATCTTTCACGTCGGCTTTGTGCGGATTTGTGGTGTCTCTCGCATCAAAACGCATAAAGAAACCGTGCGTCCTACGAACGCAAGGTGCGCATCATACCGGGAACCGGGGCGGTTTTTTCATCGGATGAATGACTTGCGATGCATTTGGGAGGAATCTGCCGGCACGACGCCAGCCCAAGAGGACGAAAGCGTCGTGTCGCGAGGCTTTACCGGAATGGGGGCAGATTGATTCGGACGTCCGCGTGCGCGCAGAAACGTCCGGCCTCCCTTACTTCGCCCGCTCATGCTCCCCCAACCCGATCGCCTTGTAATCGTAAGTCGGATAGAACTCCGTCCGGTACACCCCCCACGCCGTATCCTCCAGCACGCGATTGACCTCGCGCAGCCGCGCCGCCGGCAATCGCAGCACGACGATCTGCCCGATTCCCATCGTCACCGTCCAGCTCACCACCTCGACGCCCGGCGGCGGAAACGCCTTGTAGAACCCCTGCTTCGCAAGCTGCGCATTCAGCTCGGCGAGCGGCCGCGATTCGTCGTGTTTCAGGAAAACGGTCAGCAGGACCGCGTTGTCGGGCGTCGCGACGGCCGATCCTGCCGGCACCGTCGACGTCTGGCCGACGGCCGGTGCGCTGGAAATCGCGGCGGCCGCCAACGCTGCGGCAATCACCCCGGTTCGAATCGAAAAATGCGGAAATCCGGTCATCACGCAACTCCATGGCGTCGTGGCGGGAGTTGCCATCATGCGCCGGCGAATCGATCGCTGCAGTGAGCCGCGCCGATGCGACTACGCCGCGTCCGCGCCAGCGCGCTCGCGCAGCACGTCGATGAACGCGCGCAGCTTGGCCGGCACGTGCTTGCGATTCACGTAATACAGCCACATCGGCGGCAGCGTGCGGCACGTACCGGGCAGCACCTCGACGAGCGTGCCGTCGCGCAGGTCCTGCTCGATCCGCTCGCGCATGAACGCGAACGCAATGCCGACGCCCGCACGCGCCGCATCGATCACCGCATCGGCATCGTTCGTCACGAATACGCCGTCCGGGTCGAGATCGACGTCGCGTCGCCCGTCGTGCAGCAGCCATTTGTGCAACCGCCCGCTTTCCGTAAACCGGAAACGGATGCACGCGTGACGCTCGAGCTGCGCAATCGACGCCGGCGCACCGTGCCGCGCCAGATAACCGGGCGACGCGACCAGCGCACACGTCAACGCAGGCGCGATCCGCACGCCGATCATGCCCGGCTGCAGCCGGTCGGCGAGGCGAATGCCCGCATCGAACCCCTCCTTTGCGATGTCGACGAGTTCGTTCTCGTAGCGGATTTCGAGCCGGACTTTCGGATAGCGCTCACGAAACGGGGCGAGCACCGGCGCGATCACGAGCAAGCGCGCGAGCGGCAGCGCGGTCACGCGCAACAGCCCGCTCGGCTCGCTGCGCGCATCCTTCAGCGCGTCACGCGCCTGCATGACCTGCCGGTACGCGGGCTCGGTCTGCCGCCAGTAACGCTGGCCGGCTTCCGTGAGACTCACGCCGCGCGTGCTGCGGTTGAACAGCTTCACGTTGAGCTCGCCCTCGAGCTGCCCGATCGACAGGCTGACGGCGGCCGGCGTCAGGCCCAGCGCGGCGGCGGCCCGCGTGAAGTTGCCGGCCGTCGCGACGGTCATGAACACATGCAGGCCGGCCATCGGATCGCGTCTGCTCATCGCTTGCCCATCATTAAAAAAACTTGAAACTGCTTCGAGTGGAATGCGGATTCTCCCATATACCGCCACTGCCTACACTGGCGCTGTCGTCCTGTCGGAGCCCTTCGCATGAACCCGCTCACCGCCGCGCTGCCGCTCACCGTTGCCCGCCGCACGATCGACGCGGCCCTCGCGCATGCCGCGTCGCTGCAGGTAGCCGGCGTCGCGATCGCCATCGTCGATGCCGGCGCGAACCTGCTCGCGTTCGTGCGCACCGACGACTGCTTTCTCGGCGCGACCGATCTCGCGCAGCGCAAGGCGCTGACGGCGGTGCGCTTCCGCGCGTCGACCGGCGCGCTCGGCGCGATGTCGGGCGACGGCCCGCTGCGCGGCATCGAACACAGTCACGGCGGGCTCGTCACGTTCGGCGGCGGCGAGCCGCTCGTCGACGGCGACGGACGCTGCGTCGGCGCGATCGGCATCTCGGGCGGCAGCGTCGACGAAGACACCGCGATCGCGCAGCACTGCCGCGACCTTTTTCAGGCAACGTTCCACTCACAAGGTAAGCACATGGCACAGAAACGCATCCTCATCACCGGCGCGGGCACCGGCTTCGGCCGCGAAGTCGCGCTGCGGCTCGCCGAGCGCGGTCACGACGTGACGGCCGGCGTACGCGCCACGGCCGAGATCGACGACGTCGCGGCCGCCGCCGCGCAACGCGGCACCACGCTGCGCGCGATCAGGCTCGACGTCACGTCGGCCCACGACCGCGCGCGCGCGGCCGAGCTCGACATCGACGTGCTCGTGAACAACGCGGGGGTCGGCGAAGCCGGCGCGCTGGTCGACCTGCCGGTCGAGATCGTCCGCGCGCTGTTCGACGTGAACGTGTTCGGGCCGCTCGAGCTCACGCAGCAGATCGCGCGCGGGATGCTCGCGCGCCGGCACGGCAAGATCGTGTTCGTGTCGTCGATCGCGGGCCTGATCACGGGGCCGTTCACGGGTGCGTACTGCGCGTCGAAGCACGCGATCGAATCGGTGGCCGAGGCGATGCACGCGGAACTCGCGCCGCACGGCATCCGCGTCGCGGTCGTGAACCCCGGCCCGTACCGCACGGGTTTCAACGACCGGATGATGGAAACGACGCGGCGCTGGCACGATCCGGCCGTGCATACCGTGACGCCCGAGCGGCTGACGTTCCCGCTCGAACAGCACGACCCGGAGGAAATGGTCGCGAAGATGGTCGACGTGATCGACGGCGACGGCGGCGCGTTCCGCAACCTGCTGCCGGCGGCGTCGGAAGCGTTCGTGCGCGCCGAGCAGGCGCGTGCTTGGGAACGGCAGCAGTAAGCTGCCGCCGGCGAAGCGGCGGACCGACCGTCCGCCGCTCGCGCGATTGCGCGATTCTCAGTACACGTCGCGCATGTAGCGCCGCGCCTTCGAAAGCCGCGCGACGTAGTCGTTCGCGGCGTCCTCCGACATGCCGCCGTGCCGGGCGACGATCGCCTTCAACGCCGCATCGACGTCCTTGGCCATCCGCGCGGCGTCGCCGCACACGTAGAAGTGCGCGCCTTCCTCCAGCCACGCGAACAGCTCGGCGCCGTGCTCGCGCATCCGGTCCTGCACGTAGACCTTGTCGGCCTGGTCGCGCGAGAACGCGAGATCGAGCCGCGTCAGGAAGCCGCTGTCGCGCATCTCGCTCAGCTCGTCGCCGTAGTAGAAGTCGGTCTGCGCGTGCTGCTCGCCGAAGAACAGCCAGTTGCGCCCGCGCGCGCCGCGCGCCCGCCGCTCGTGCAGGAAGCCGCGGAACGGCGCGACGCCGGTGCCCGGACCGACCATCACGATCGGCACGTCGCCGTTCACCGGCGGCCGGAAGTGCGCGGACTTCTGCACGAACACCGGCACGCGGCCGTCGTCCGCGCGATCGGCGAGGAACGTCGACGCGACGCCTTTGCGCGCGCGCCGGCCGTTGTGATAGCGCACGGCCGACACGGTCAGGTGAATCTCGCCCTCGTGCGCGCTCGGGCTCGACGCGATCGAATAGAGGCGCGGCTGCATGCGTTTGAGCATGCCGACCAGCTCGGCGCCCGACAGCTCGATCGGATATTCGTGCAGCACGTCCGCCAGCTGCTGCCCCCACAGCCATTGCTTGAGGTCGCCCTTGCGATCGTCGCCGAGCAGCGACTTCAGCGCGCCGTTCGCGCTGCGCGACGCGATGAAGGCCAGCGTGTCCGGATGCGGGCGCGTGATGTCGAAGTGGCGTGCGAGCGCATCGCCGAGCCGGACATCGCCGACGCCCGGCACCGACACGGGCGCATCGGCCTTCAGCGCGGTGACGGACAGCAGTTCGTCGACCAGCTCCGGACAGTTGGTGGGCCACACGCCGAGCGCGTCGCCGGCTTCGTATTCGAGGTTCGCGCCCTGGGTCGACAGCGACACATAGCGCGTGTCTTTTGCGGCGCCCGGCCGGTTCAGCCGCAGGTTCGCGACGAGCTTCGACGGCGCGGGATGCGCCTTCGTCGGCAGCAGCCCCGACGGGCTCAACCCGCCGGACGGCACCGCGTGCAGCGCGGCATCGGCTTCCTTGATGCGCGCGACCACGCGTTCGAGCCACTGGTCGGCCTCGTGCTGGAACTCGACGTCGCAATCGACGCGGGCGCACAGACGTGCCGCGCCGAGCTCCGCGAGCCGCGCGTCGAGCCGGCGGCCGTGGCCGCAGAACCGGTCGTAGTTGCGGTCGCCGAACGCGAGCACCGCGAAATGCACGCCGTCGAGCCGCGCGGCGCTGCCGGCCTGCAGCGCGTCCCAGAACTCGCCGCCGTTGTCGGGCGCATCGCCGTCGCCGAACGTGCTCGTCATCAGCAGCACGTATTGCGCGCCGGCCAGCGACGCGACCGGATAGTCGGACATGCACGCGGTGCGGATCTCGAAGCCCGCGTTCATCAGCTTCGTCGCGTAATCCTCGGTCAACGATTCGATGTTGCCGGTCTGCGACGCCCACAACAACGTGACCTTCGGGCGCGGGCGCACGATCCGCACGCCGCCCGCCGCGGCGGCGTCGGCCGGCAGCGCGGGCGCCGCGCCGGTCTGCGCACCGGCAGGCAGCGCGCGGCTGAACAGGCCCGCGAGCATGCCGTCGAGCCAGAACCGCACGGGCGGCGTCAACGGCGCGCCGGCCGGCAGCACGGGTACGCTGCCTTCGCGACGGCCAGCGCTCGCCTTCAGCCCGCTGACGAGGCCCGCCACGTACAGCCGCTCGGTGTCGGTCAGCGGCGGCGGGGCGAGATCGGCGACGCCGAGCGCGGCCGCGAAAGTGTCGATGTCTGCCATGTCGGATTCCTGTGAAGCAGTCGCGTGCATCATCGCCGGCGCGGGCCGCGCGTCGTCGGCGCATGCATCGGGTTGCGCGGTGTCGTCGTCGACCGGCGCGAACGCATCGGTTTCGACCCGCGTCAGCGCGACCGCGCAGTATTTCAGTTCGGGTTGCTGCGATTCGGGGTCGATCGCGTCGTTCGTCACCGCGTTGATGCACAGGTCGTCGCCGTATACGTCGTTCCAGTGCATCGGCGCGAAACAGTTGCCGCGCCGCACGCGCTCGGTCACGACGGCCGGCAGCACCGCGCGGCCGCGCGCCGAACGGATCTCGACGCTGTCCTTCGCGGCGATGCCGAGCGCGCTCGCATCGTCCGGGTGCAGTTCGACGAACGGGCGCGGGTTGAGCTTGTTCAGCATCGCGACCTTGCCGGTCTTCGTCATCGTGTGCCACTGATGCTGCAGCCGCCCGGTGTTCAGCACGATCGGGAACGTGTCGTCCGGCAGCTCGGCCGGATCGACGTGCGGCCGCGCGAAAAAGCGCGCCTTGCCCGACGGCGTCGGGAACGCGATGCGCGGGGCGTCGCCGCCGTCGGCTGCGGCCCGCAGCGGCTGGTTCACGCCGTCGTTCAGGTAGCGGATCGGGTGCCGCGCGCGCGCGGTGCCCGGCGCGACCGGCCACTGCACAGGCCCGTCGCGCAGCGCCGCGTGGCTCGCGCCGCGCAGGTCGTAGCCGGTTGCGGGGTTCGAGAAACGGACGATCTCGTCGAACACGTCGGCCGCGGACGCATAGTCGAACGCGTCGCCGAACCCCATCGCGCGCGCGACTTCCGCGACGATGCGCCAGTCGGGCAGCGCGTCGCCGGGCGGCGCGACCGCCGCGCGCATCAGCGTCATGTTGCGCTCGGAGTTGATCATCACGCCGTCGCCCTCGGCCCACAGCGCACCGGGCAGCAGGATGTCCGCGTAGCGGTTGGTCTCGGTGTCGAGGAACGCGTCCTGCGCGATCACGAGCTCCGCGGCCTGCAACCCGGCGATCACGGTGCGCCGGTTCGGCACGGTCGCGACCGGGTTCGTGCAGACGATCCAGCACGCCTTGATGTCGCCGGCCGCCATCCGTTCGAACAGGTCGACCGTGCCGTTGCCGGTGTCCTTGCGCAGCGTGCCGGCCGGCACGCGCCACAGGGTCTCGACGAAGCGGCGGTCGTCGTCGGACGCCACCGAGCGCTGGCCCGGCAGCCCCGGCCCCATGTAGCCCATCTCGCGCCCGCCCATCGCGTTCGGCTGGCCGGTCAGCGAGAACGGCCCGCTGCCCGGGCGGCAGATCCTGCCGGTCGCGAGATGCAGGTTGCAGATCGCGTTGGTGTTCCACACGCCGTGCGTGCTCTGGTTGAGCCCCATCGTCCAGCAGCTCGTCCATTCCGGCGCGTCGCCGATCCATTGCGCGGCCGTGCGGATGTCGGCTTCCGCGAGCCCGGTGATCCCGGCGACACGCTCGGGCGTGTAGTCGGCGAGGAACGCGGGCATCGCGTCCCAGCCTTCGGTGTACGCGTCGATGAACGCGGCGTCGGTGCGGCCGCTCGCATGCAGCAGATGCAACAGCCCGTTGACCAGCGCGAGATCGGTGCCCGGCCGGATCTGCAGGAACAGGTCGGCCTTGTCGGCGGTGCCGGTGCGGCGCGGATCGACGACGATCAGCTTCGCGCCGGCCTTCACGCGATCCATCATCCGCAGGAACAGGATCGGGTGACAGTCGGCCATGTTCGCGCCGATCACGAAGAACAGGTTCGCGCGATCGAAATCCTGGTACGACCCGGGCGGGCCGTCCGCGCCGAGCGACTGCTTGTAGCCGGTGCTCGCGCTCGCCATGCACAGGCGCGAGTTCGACTCGATGTTGTTGGTGCCGACGAAGCCCTTCGCGAGCTTGTTGACGAGGTATTGCGCCTCGATCGACAGCTGCCCCGACACGTAGAACGACAGCGCATCGGGCCCGTGCGCATCGAGCACCGCGCGCAGCCGGCGCGCGGTCTCGGCGATCGCGTCGCGCGCCGGCAGCGGCACGAGGTCGTCCTCGCGCGCGCGGCGCACGAACGCGCGATCGAGCCGCCCCGAGCGGCGCAGCGCGACGTGCGCCGACGAACCTTTCGTGCACAGCCGCCCGAAGTTGGTCGGATGGTCGGCGTCGCCGGACACCTTGACGACTTCGCCCTCCTCGACGTGCAGCACCATGCCGCAGCCGACACCGCAGTACGGGCACACGCTCTTGACGGGGGTCGCGGTCATGGGCGGCTCCGGGACGGTCAGGCCGCGACCCACACGAAGCCGTCCTCGACCCGCGACGGATACGCGTTCACCGACTGCTCGGGCGCTTCCAGGCATTCGCCGGTACGCAGGTCGAAGTGCTGCTTGTACAGCGGCGACGCGACCACGACGCGCTCGCCGAGGCTGCCGATCAGTCCGCGCGACATCACGGCGGCCTGCGATACGGGATCGACGTTGTCGATCGCGAACACGCCGCCGTCGGCATGCGCGACGTGAAACACCGCGATCTGCTCGCCGTTGACGAGCGCGCACACGCCGGTGTTCGGCACGATGTCGTCGAGCGGGCATACACGGGTCCAGGACAGCGGAAGGCGATCGTTCATGATGGGCTCCTTGCAAGGTGGCGGATGTCGGTCACGCGGTGGCGGTTTCGGTCGCGGCTCGGGTCGCCGCCGCGGCGACGACGGGGATCGGCACGGGCTTGCCGCCCGCGCGCTCGCCGGGCGTCGCGGGCCGGATCTGGCCGCGCGTCTCGACGAACTCGATGGTCGTATCCGGCGCGTCGCTGTTCACGAAGTGGCGGAAGCGCTTGCGCGTGTCGGGATCGGTGACGGCCTTCTTCCACTCGCACTCGTAGGTATCGATCACGTGCTGCATGTCGGCTTCGAGTTCGTCGGCGATCGCGAGCTTGTCGTGCACGACGACGTCGACCAGGTAGTCGAGGCCGCCTTCGAGGTTGTCGCGCCAGACACTGGTGCGTTGCAGGCGATCCGCCGTGCGCACGTAGAACATCAGGAAGCGGTCGATGTAGCGGACCAGCGTCGCACGATCGAGGTCGGACGCGAGCAGCTCCGCGTGGCGCGGCTTCATCCCGCCGTTGCCGCACACGTACAGGTTCCAGCCTTTCTCGGTCGCGATGACGCCGACGTCCTTGCCCTGCGCTTCCGCGCACTCGCGCGTGCAGCCGGACACGCCGAACTTGATCTTGTGCGGCGCGCGCAGCCCCTTGTAGCGGTTCTCCAGATCGATCGCGAGGCCGACCGAATCGTCGACGCCGTAGCGGCACCACGTCGACCCGACGCACGATTTCACGGTGCGCAGCGCCTTGCCGTACGCGTGACCCGATTCGAAACCGGCCGCGATCAGCTCCTCCCAGATCGACGGCAGTTGCTCGACGCGCGCGCCGAACAAGTCGACGCGCTGGCCGCCGGTGATCTTCGTGTACAGGCCGTATTTCTTCGCGACCTGGCCGACCGCGATCAGCCCTTCCGGCGTGACTTCGCCGCCCGGCATGCGCGGCACGACCGAATACGTGCCGTCGCGCTGGATGTTCGCGAGGTAGTAGTCGTTCGAATCCTGCAGCCCCGCGTGCTCCTTCTTCAGCACGAACTCGTTGAAGCACGACGCGAGGATGCCCGCGACGGCCGGCTTGCACACGTCGCAGCCGAGCCCGCGGCCGTGCTTGTGCAGCAGTGCGTCGAACGTCGTGATGCGCTCGACGCGAATCAGGTGGAACAGCTCCTGGCGCGAATACGGAAAGTGCTCGCACAGATGGTTGTTGACCGCGAGGCCCTGCTTCTTCATCTCGGCCTTCATGATCTGCGTGACGAGCGGCACGCAGCCGCCGCACGACGTGCCGGCGCCCGTGCACGTCTTCAGCGCGCCGAGGCTCGTCGCGCCGTCGGCCACCGCCGCGCAGATCTGCGACTTCGACACGTTGTTGCACGAGCAGATTTGCGCGCCTTCCGGCAGCGCATCGACGCCGATCGCCGGCTTCGCGGCGCCGTCCGACGACGGCAGGATCAGGAATTCCGGCGATTCGGGCAACTCGATGCGGTTCAGCATCATCTGCAGCAGCGTGCCGTACTCGGCCGCATCGCCAACCATCACCGCGCCGTGCAGGAACTTGCCGCAGTCGGACACCACCAGCTTCTTGTAGACCTGGCGGCGCTCGTCCGCGTACTGGTAGGTGCGGCTGCCGGCCGTCGTGCCGTGCGCGTCGCCGATGCTCGCGACGTCCACGCCCATCAGCTTCAGCTTGGTGCTCATGTCGGCGCCCGCGAACGCGGCCGCCGCTTCGTCGGCGCCGCCCGCGAGTTGCTTCGCGACCACGCGCGCCATGTCGTAGCCGGGCGCGACGAGGCCGTACACGATGCCGTTCCAGGCCGCGCATTCGCCGATCGCGTAGATGTCGGCGTCGCTCGTGCGGCACGCGTCGTCGATCGCGACGCCGCCGCGCGGGCCGATGTCGAGCCCGCACGCGCGGGCCAGTTCGTCGCGGGGCCGGATACCGGCCGAGAACACGATCATGTCGGTGTCGAGATGCGTGCCGTCGGCGAACGCCATCCGGTGCGTGCCTTCGTCGCCGTCGACGATTTCGAGCGTGTTCTTGCCGGTATGCACGGTCACGCCGAGCGCCTCGATCTTCGCGCGCAGCATCCGGCCGCCGCCGTCGTCGACCTGCACGGCCATCAGGCGCGGCGCGAATTCGACGACGTGCGTGTCGAGCCCCATGTCGCGCAGCGCCTTCGCGCATTCGAGGCCGAGCAGGCCGCCGCCGACCACGACGCCGCGCTTCGCGTGCGCGCCGCACGCCTGCATCGCCTCGAGGTCCTCGATCGTCCGGTACACGAAGCAGCCGGCGCGATCGCGGCCCGGCACCGGCGGCACGAACGGACGCGAGCCCGTGGCGAGCACCAGCTTGTCGTACGCGAGCGTTTCGCCCGACACGAGCGTGACCGTATGCGCGGCGCGGTCGATCGACGCGACCTGCGCGTTCAGGCGCAGGTCGAACTGCGGATGACGCTCGAAGAAGCCGGGTTCGACGAGCGACAGATCGTCCGCCGACTTGCCCGCGAAGAATTCGGACAGATGCACGCGATCGTAGGCCGCGCGCGGTTCCTCGCCGAGCACCGTGACCTGCGGCGCGCCGGCCTCCGCCGCGACGCATTCGAGAAGCTTGTGGCCGACCATGCCGTGGCCGATGACGATGAGTTTCATGATGGCGGTTCCTTCGGTCGATCAGTTCGCGGCGTTGGCGGCGGCCAGCGCGCGATCGCGCAGCTCGGCTTCGCGCGCCTTGTGTTCTTCGCTGAAGCGCACGGCCATCGCGCACAAGGCGGTCGCGGTGACCGCCAGGCCGAGCAGGCTCAGCGCCTGCTGGACGTCGCCGACACCCTTCAGCAGGAAAGCCGCGGCGACCGCGCCGACGTTGCCGCCCGCACCGACGATCCCCGCGACGCCGCCGAGCGCCTTGCGGTCGATGAACGGCACCAGCGCGTAGGTCGCGCCGCACGCCATGTGCGTGAAGAGGCCGAAGGTCAGCATCGCGACGAGCGCGATGCCGATGCCTTGCGCATGCGAGAACCAGATCAGCCCGAGCCCTTCGCCGATGATCAGCGCGCACAGCAGCGTCGCGCGCACGTCGAGGCTGCGGCGCGCGGCGATCTTGTCGGACAGCCAGCCGCCGAGCGCGCGGGCGAACAGCGCGAGCAAGCCGAACATCCCGACCGCGAAACCGGCGTCCTTCAACGACAGCTTGAAGTGGTCGACGTAGTACAGCGCGGCGATGTTGTGGATGAACACCTCGACGCCGAAGCACGCGCCGTACGTGACGAACAGCATCCACACGCGATAGTTGCCGCACGCCGCGAAGAAGCTCGCCCAGCCGCCCTTCTTGCCGCTGTCGATCGTCACGCCTTCCTTGCGCAGCGCGACGAAATCGCCTTGCGGGCAGTCCTGCGTGAAGCGCCAGTACGCCCACGCCATCACGAGCATCGCCACGCCCGGCACGACCAGCGCGATGCGCCACGACGCATCCTCGCCGAAGCCGAGCATCAGCCCCGCGGCAACGAGCAGCGGCATCAGCGCCTGCGTCGCGCCCGCGCCGGCATTGCCCCAGCCGGCCGTCGTCGCGTTCGCGGTGCCGACCACGTTCGGCGCGAACATCACCGACGTGTGGTATTGCGTGATCACGAAGCCCGCGCCGATCGCGCCGATGCCGAGCCGGCAGATCAGGAACCACAGGTAGTCGTGCGTGAACGACACGGCGAACACGGGGATCGCGCCGAGCAGCAGCAGGCCCGCATACACGCGGCGCGGGCCGAAGCGGTCGCACAGCGGGCCGACCAGCAGCCGCACGGCGATCGTCGCGGCCACCGCGGCGATGTTGATGTTGGCGACTTGCGCCGCGGTGAGATGGAATTCGCGCGCGATCAGCGGCATCAGCGGCGCGCACGCGAACCACGCGAAGAAGCATACGAAGAACGCCATCCACGTCAGATGGAACGCGCGCATCGGCGCGGTGCGGAGGCTGAAGAGATCGATACGGGTAGCTTTGTCGGTCATGTCATCCGCCAAACGAAAAACGGCGTCCTGCGCACCCGGTCTCGTCGAGACCTGATACGTAGGACGCCGTTGCCCATGAAGCCCGTTGCCGGGCGCTTCGGTATTCGGTACTGCGGACGGATCGCCATTGACCCGCCCGAACGAGCTAATGCAAGCCACGTGCCATGTCGGCGTCAATCGCGCCGGGAACCCCACCGCACAAGGCGCAGCGGGTATCGGGCACGTCACCGCGACGCGCGACGCGCTCTCCGTCGCGATGCACCGAGGCACAGATGTGGTGCGCTGCAGCACTGTCGTCGTGCGGCATCGCGGTGCGCGCGGGCGCGGCACGCTGCACGCCGATGCGGCATCGCGACTGCTCGCGCGTCGCGAGCACATGCCCGCTCGCGGCCATCGCACGGTGCGCCGCGTCGCGCAAAGGCGCCATCGTCGCGCCGGTTGGCCCGGATATTGCTGAACCTTCACTACACCGGCAACGGCGCCGGTGGGCAGTCCCCGCAAACCCGGCCCGCCCTTCACGGCGAGCCTTTCCGGACAACGGCGTCCCCCCGTGCACGGCACGGCCGGATGCCGGTGCGTTTCGACCGCCCGCCGCCGCCGAGCAACAACGCGAAGCAGACCGCCGCAGGCATGCGATGCGGCACAGGAACACGACATGACGACAGGCAAAGTCACGCTGCTGGGCGCCGGCCCCGGCGACCCCGATCTCCTCACGCTGAAGGCGGTGAAGGCGCTGGCCGCCGCCGACGTGCTGCTGCTCGACGATCTCGTCGCGCCCGGCATCGTCGAACTCGCGCCGCAGGCGCGCGTGATCCGCGTCGGCAAGCGCGGCGGCTGCCGCTCCACGCCGCAGGCGTTCATCGAGAAACTGATGCGCCGCCATGCGCTGCGCGGCGCGCACGTGGTGCGCGTGAAAGGCGGCGATGCGCTGCTGTTCGGGCGCGCCGGCGAAGAACTCGCGACGCTGCGCGCGGCCGCGATTCCGGTCGAGATCGTCAACGGCATCTCGTCGGGATTCGCGGCCGCCGCGAGCCTCGGCATCTCGCTCACGCATCGCGAACACTGCCAGGGCGTCACGTTCGTCACCGCGCATCGCCAGGACCACGGCGAACCCGACTGGGCCCGGCTCGCGGCGACCGGCACCACGCTCGCGATCTACATGGGAATGAGCCGCGTCGACAGCATCGCGGCGGGCCTGCTCGCCGCGCTCCCCGCGTCGACGCCGGCGGCGGCCGTGCAATGGGCCGGTACGCCCGAAGAGCGTCGCTGGACCGGCACGCTCGACACGCTCGCAAGCGGCATCGAAACCGCGCGGCTCGGCAGCCCGGCCGTGATCCTCGTCGGCGGCGCGATCGGCGAAACGGCCGCGCAGGAGGCGGACGCGGCAATCGGCGCGGCGCTGCCGCGGGCCGCCTGACATGGGCGGCATCGCGCGGCTTCGGCCGCTCCCCGTTTCGTTCACCCCCGGCCGCGCGTGCGGCCCGACTGCCTCGTTCGCCCCTTGCACCGACGCATCGCTGCCCCTGTCGCCCGCCTCATGAGTTCGTCCGCCCTGCCCGTCCGCCTGCGCGTGCTGCTCGTCACCGATACCGACAAGCCGATCGGCGAACTCGGCAATGCGCTCGCGCGCCTCGGCTACGAGATGCTGAACGACGTCGCGACGCCCGCGCGCCTGCCGGCGGCCGTCGAGGAGCAACGCCCGGACGTCGTGATCATCGATACCGATTCGCCATCGCGCGACACGCTCGAACAGCTCGCCGTCATGCATGCGACCGCGCCGCGCCCCGTGCTGATGTTCAGCCACGACGCCGACCAGGAACTGATCCGCGCGGCGGTCGGCGCGGGCGTCAGCGCGTATCTCGTCGAAGGGTTGTCGGCCGAGCGCCTCGCGCCGATTCTCGAAGTCGCGCTCGCGCGCTTCTCGCACGACGACGCGCTGCGCCGCCGGCTGGCCGACGTCGAGCGCGAACTCGAGGAACGCAAGCTGATCGACCGCGCGAAACGCGTGCTGATGGACCAGCGCAAGCTGTCCGAACACGATGCGTATGCGGCGCTGCGCAAGCGCGCGATGGATCAGGGCCTGCGCATCGTCGACGTCGCGCGACAATTGCTCGACGCGTCACCCCAGTCATGAGTGCCATGCATACCTCTCCGCCCGCCGCGCCGGAACGCGCGCATCTTCGCCTCGGGTTCGTCGCGCTGAGCGACGCGGCCCCGCTGATCGTCGCGCAGCGCCTGAATCTCGGCGCGCGTCATGGCCTCACGCTCGAATTGAGCCGCCAGCCGTCGTGGGCGGCCGTGCGCGACAAGCTGCTCAGCGGTGAGCTCGATGCCGCGCACGCGCTCTACGGGCTCGTCTGCGGGCTGCAGCTCGGCATCGGCGGCCCGCGGGCCGACATGGCCGCGCTGATGGTGCTGAACCGCAACGGGCAGGCGATCACGTTGTCGGGCGGCCTCGCCGACGCTTACCGCGAAACCGCCAACGTGCGTGCCGCGTTCGCGACGCTCGGCCGCAAGCCGCTGCTCGCGCAGACCTTCCCGACCGGCACGCACGCGATGTGGCTGAACGCGTGGCTCGCGTCGCACGGCGTCGATCCGCTGCGCGACGTGCGCAGCGTCGTGATTCCGCCGCCCGAGATGGTCGCCGCGCTCGCGGGCGGCGAGCTCGACGGCTTCTGCGCGGGCGAGCCATGGCACGCGGTGGCCGAAGCGTGCGGCGCGGGCCGCACCGTCGCCGTCACGAGCGAGATCTGGCCCGATCATCCGGAGAAGGTGCTCGCGACCCGGCGCGATTTCGTCGCGCTGTATCCGGCCACCGCGCGTGCGCTGGTCCGCACGCTGGTCGATGCGTGCGCATGGCTCGACAGCGCCGCGCACCGCCGCGAGGCGGCCGACTGGCTCGCGTCGCCCGACGCACTCGGCGTGCCGGCCCGGCTGATCGCGCCGCGCCTGCTCGGCGACTACGGCGCGGGGCCGTTCGCCACGCCGCCGCTGCCGATCCGCTTCCACGACGGCGGCGCCGTGAACCGGCCCGATCCGCGCGAGGCCCTGTGGTTCCTGTCGCAATACCGGCGCTGGGGCATGCTCGACGGTTCGCACGACGATGCGGGGATCGCCGCGGCGATCGCGCAAACCGCGTTGTATGATGCTGCGGTCGCCGAAGGCGGCGCAGCGGGCCCGTCACGGGCGTGACGCGCGCCGCACGGTGCAGCCCGCGTGTGCCGCCGGGCCACGGCGCCCGGCCGCTGCCCGCCCGCACGACACCGCCTTGCCACTCCGTCCCCGCTCCGAATCGATGCCGAAACGAACGCGCGCGCCGCTCGACGTGCTGCTCACCGAAATCCGCGCGTGCCGTGCATGCGAAGCCGACCTGCCGCTCGGCCCGCGCCCGGTCGTGCGCGCCCATCGCGACGCGCGCATCCTGATCGTCGGGCAGGCGCCGGGCGCACGCGTCCATGCGAGCGGGATTCCATGGGACGACGCGAGCGGCAAGCGGCTGCGCGACTGGCTCGGCGTCGACGCCGAGACCTTCTACGACGAGACGCGCTTCGCGATCGTGCCGATGGGCTTCTGCTACCCGGGCCGCGGCGCGAGCGGCGACAACCCGCCGCGCCCCGAATGCGCGCCCCTGTGGATCGACCGGCTGCTGGCCGAACTGCCGTCGATCCGGCTCACGCTGCTGATCGGCCAGTACGCGCAGCGGCATTTCCTGCGCGGCGCCCGCAAGGCGACGCTGACCGATACCGTGCAAGCCTGGCGCGACTACGGCCCGGCCGTCCTGCCGCTGCCGCATCCGTCGCCGCGCAACCAGGCCTGGTTCAAGCACCATCCATGGTTCGACGCCGAGGTCGTACCCGAGCTGCGGCGCCGGATCGCGCCGCTCGCGGCAGGCTGAGCGGGGCCCGCGAGCCGGCGCCCGGCCCCGGCGCGCCCGGTTCGCTGTACCATCGCGGCTCAACCGCGTCACGAACAGCACAATCCTTCATGCCCTCCACCGCCCCGCCGCGCCTGTACGGGATGCCCGAACGCAGCGACCGGCTCGATTTCTACATCCGCGACCAGGCGTCGCGCCAGGCGATCACCGAGCCGCACCGGCACGCGTATTTCCAGATCCAGTTCAACCTCGGCGGCGACACCGAGCAGCGCATCGGCGGCGTCACGCGGCCGTTTCCGCGCGGCGCGCTCGCGTTCGTGCTGCCGCACCGCGAGCACCTGATTCCGCATCCGGAAGGCGCGCACTTCATCGTGATCAATTTCAGCCAGGCGTTCCTGCGCGCCGATCTCGACGTCGATCCGCTCGATCTCGAGGACGTGCCCGCGCACCGCTTCCCCGAACTGACGCCGTTCCGCTTCCAGGAGCACCTCGATTTCATCCTGACCGGCGATACGTACGACGAAGCGCGCCGCCTCGCGCTGTGCATGCTCGACGCCGATCGCGTGCGCACCTTCGGCTCGACCACGTTGCTGCGCGGCTACCTGCTGCAACTGATCGGGCTCGTCTGCACGCAGTACGCGGGCGCGCTCGACAAGCTCGCGCAGCGCGGCGCCCAGCGCGCCGGCCGGCGCGACGCGCTGGCCCGCGTGCTGCGCCACGTGCGGGCGAACCTGACGCGTGAGGACCTGACGCTCGCCGCGACCGCCGAAGCCGCGTTCCTGTCGCCGAACTACCTCGCGCACCTCGTTCGCAAGGAAACCGGCAGCACCTTCACCGATCTCGTCACCGAGCGCCGGATCGCGCTCGCGCAGTCGCTGCTGGCCCACACCAGCCGGCGCATCGCGGACATCGCGCGCTCGGTCGGCTTCCGCGACGAAGGGTATTTCGCGCGGCGCTTCCGCGCGCGGGTCGGCGTGTCGCCGAAGGCGTACCGCGACGCGAACGCCGCGCTGCCCGCCGCCGACGACACGCAGGCGGCCGCCGACGCGTAGTTTTGTCCCGGTAAAACGCAGTTGCGTCGCATCCGGGCGCATGCGCGTCGGGTATCGTTGCACGCATGCCGGCCACTGCGCCGGCCATCCGTCTTCCTACCGAACGAGGCCATCCGATGTCCGCCTATGTCATCGACGCCGCCGAGCGTCCTTCCGTCGAAGTCGACCAGTCGTCCGCGCGCTTTCCGGTGCGCCGCGTCTTCTGCGTCGGCCGCAACTACGCCGACCACGCCCGCGAAATGGGCGCCGACCCCGACCGCGAACCGCCGTTCTTCTTCACCAAGCCCGCCGACGCGATCGTTCCGGCCAGCGGCACGGTCGCCTATCCGCCGCTGACGAACGATCTCCATCATGAAATCGAGCTGGTCGTCGCGATCGGCAAGGACGGCCGGTCGATCGACCCGGCCGACGCGCTGTCGCACGTGTGGGGCTACGGCGTCGGCGTCGATCTGACGCGCCGCGACCTGCAGGCCGAAGCGAAGAAGCTGAGCCGGCCGTGGGACTGGGCGAAGGGGTTCGACGCGTCGGGCCCCGTAACCGCGCTGCGCGCGGCGACGGCCACCGGCCATCCGGCCGCCGGCCGCATCTGGCTCGCGGTCAACGGCGACACGCGCCAGCAAGGCGACCTGGCCGACATGATCTGGCCCGTGCCCGACGTGATCGCGTACGTGTCGCGCTCGGTCGAGCTGAAGGCCGGCGACCTGATCTTCACCGGCACGCCGGCCGGCGTCGGCGCGCTGCAGCCGGGCGATCGCGTGACGGGCGGCGTCGACGGCATCGCGACGTTCGAATTCGTGGTCGGCGCGAAGCCGTAACGCCGCACGCACGGCGGCGCCTGTCCGGGCCGCCGCGCGAGATCCCGGTGCCGGTCAGTCGTAGCGGCGCAGAAAGGCGTCGGCGACGGCCGGCGGATTCAGCGCTTTCGCCGACGCGTTTTCCAGCGCCTCGGCCGCATCGTCGTCGCTGATCGACACGAACAGCGTGATCGCCGCCCGGTCATCGCCCGTGCCGAACACGCCGTCGCGATCGAGCAGCCGCAATGCCTCGATCATGTCGGCGTGCAGTTGCCGGGAAAATTCGCTGAAGCGCGACGGGACGAACTGCGGGCTCAGCACTTCGTCGGCCAGCCGGCCGCAGATCGCGTTGAACGGCGAAGCCTCGGCCGCCGCGTACGCCCACTCGGCCACGCCCCACACGAACCACGGGTCGTCGTCCGCCACCGCCTGCCGCGCGCGGACCCGGCGCAGCCCTTCGACCGAATTGGCCGCCGGCACCACCGTCATCGCACCGCTGTCGGTGTACAACGCAAACGCGTAGAAATGCTCGTCCGGGTGCAACGCCCGCAGCGCCCGGAAGGTCGCCCTCGCGGCATCGGCAATATCCCGCTGGAAATCAGAAAAGTCGCTCATCGCATCCTCGTCCAGTCGCCTTTTGCGCTCGTCGGGACACGCGGCGCGCGGCTCGTGCGTCGTCTCCCGGCATGCGGCGGATTGTCCGTCATTCGGCCGCGCGCCGGTACCGGGGCGCACCCGCGCTCACCGCCCGGCGTCCTGTCCGTCGAACACCCGCACGCACACGGCGGCCGCCAGCGCGATCGCCGCCGACAGCAGCATCATCGCGAGCGGCAGGTAGCCCGCGTTGCCGACGGTCAGCAGCGCGCCCGTCAACGACGACAGCGCGGCGCCGCCGCCGATCGTCATCGCGCCGGCCAGCCCCGACGCGCTGCCCGCCAGTTCCGGGCGCACCGACACCGCGCCCGCATGGGCGCCCGGGTTGCTCAGCCCGTTGCCGATGCCGACCAGCACGCACGGCCCGAACCATGCGAGCGCGTGCGTCGCGCCGCCGAACATCAGCGCAAGCCCGATCAGCGGCCCCACGCACGCGACGACCCGCCCGCCCAGGATCGTCGTGGCCAGCGCGTAGCGGCGCGCGCCCCGCGCGGCCAGCAAGCTGCCGCACACGAAACCGGCCGTGATCGTCCCCATGTAGACGCCGATCTCCGCCGGCGCGATGCCGAATCGCGTTTTCGCGGCAAGCGGCGCGCCGGCCAGGAACGCATAGAACGCGCCCGTCGAAAACGCCATGCACAGCGCATAGGCCCAGAAGCGGCGCGCACGGAGCAGCGCCGGATACGCGCGAAGCTGCTGCCCGAAGCTCGACGACCGGCGCGTATGGGTTTCGACGAGATCGCGCGCGCACCAGGCGAACAGCCCGATGCCGACCCCGCCAAGCAACCAGAAGCTCGCGCGCCAGCCGACCGTCTGGTCGAGTGCGCCGCCGAGCGTCGGGCCAAGCATCGGCGCGAATGCGGCCGCCATCGCCGCATAGCCGATCCGGCTCGCCGCGCGCGCGCCACCGCCGGTGTCGCGGATCGCCGCCATCGACACCGGATAGACCGGCGTGATCGCCGCCTGCATCAGCCGGCAGCCGAGAAACACGCGGATATCGGCCGCCATCGCGCAACCGAGCGACCCGAGCGCGAATAGCGCGACGCTCGTCAGCACGATCGGCCGCCGCCCGAACCGGTCGGACAGCGGCCCCGTCACGAACTCGAGCGATGCGGCCACCGCCGCATACCCGCCGAGCGACAGCGCGACGAGCGCATAGTCGGTGTGCAGGTCGCGCACGATCGACGGCAGCGACGGCAGGAACAGGCTCAGCGGCAAGACCGACAACGCGCACAGCAGGATCAGCGTGGCGTGCCGCGGCGACGCCGGGTCGGACGCGGTCGACAGGTTCGATGACAAGCGGATGCCCTCCCGCGCACGGGCCGCACGGCCGTGCGCAACACAAAAAAAAGCCCCCGAACGAGTCGGGGGCGCATGGGTGCCGGCGCGATCCCGCTACCGGACCCTGCGCCTGTGGATGACTACGATGAAGCAAGCCGTTTTCATGCTGAATGGCTCCTGGATGCGTGGCGGACCGCCAGCGATATCGGACGATGTTAGGCGGACGACGGCAGCCGCGTCAACGCCCTAACGCGCGCGCACCGACACGAACTTCCGCGCGTTGTTGCGCTGGATCAGCACGGCGATCACGCTGCCGCCGCTCGCTTCAAGCGTCGGTACGTCGTCCGGCGTCTCGAGCAGCGTGTCGTTGAGCTCCAGCACCACGTCGCCCGGCTGGATACCGGCGCGCGCGGCCGGGCCATGCACCGCATCCACCATCATCCCGACCGCGAGCCCGGTCGAACGGCGCTCGTCGTCGCTCAACGCGTGCATCGTCAGGCCGAGGCGGTCGCCGTGGTCGCCTGCATCGCCCGCCCCCGAACCCGGCCCCGGCCGCGCGGCGGCCTTCGGCGCGGCCATGCCGACCGTGGCGACCGCGCTACCCGCGTCGTCGGCGCCGGTGATCGTCAGCATCATCGGCGCACGGTTGCGGATCACGCGCAGCCGCGCCTTGCCGCCCGGTGGCAGCGCGCCGGCCAGATCGTTCAGTTCGGCCGAGTGGCCGATCGTCTTGTCGCCCACCTTCACGATCACGTCGCCGGGTTTCAGGCCGGCCGCGGCGGCCGGCGAGCCGGGCGCGACCCCGTTGACGAGTGCGCCCGCCGCACGCGGCAGTCCGAACGCCGCGGCCAGGCCGACGCCCACGTCCTGCACGTCGACGCCGAACGCATTGCCCGACGACGCCTCCGCCGCGGGCGGCGGAGCCTGCTGCGCCTGCACTTGCGCCTGCTGTTGCGCACGCAACTGGGCGCGCACCTTCGTCGCGAACGCGATCGGGATGGCGAATGTCGTGCTCGCGTAGCGGTCGGCGCCCGTATAGACCTGCACCGCGATGCCGATCACGTCACCCGCGCGATTGAACACCGGGCCGCCCGAGTTGTCGGGGTTCGGTGCGATGTCGGTTTCGAAGAACGGAAACGCGCTGCCGTCCGGCAGCCGGCGCGACGTCGCGCTGACGATGCCGGCCGTGACCGTGTTGCCCGAGCCGTCCGGCGCGCCGATCGTCATCACCGGTTCGCCCGCGCGCACTTTCGACGAATCGCCGACGCGCACGAACGGCAGCTTCGTCGCGTCGACGCGCAGCACGGCCACGTCGCTTTGCGGATCGACGGCCAGTACCGTCGCCTTGAATTCGCGCCGGTCGGTGAGCCGCACCGTCACGTCGGTCGCCTCGTCGACCACATGAGCGGACGTGAGGATCAGGCCATCGGCGCTGACGATGAAACCCGAGCCGCTGCCGGACACCGCACGCGGCGCGGTATCGGGCGCCGGTGCCTGCGGCCCCGGCGCGGACGGCGGTGCGCCATGGCGGAAGAACGCGGCGAGCGGATCGTCGGGATCGAGCATGGCAAAGGCCGGGCCGCCGGTTTGCGGGTCGGGCGTGGCGGCCATGATGGTCACGACCGCCGGGCCGTAGCGCTCGACGATCGCCGGGAAGTCGACCGGCATCGCGTAAGGCGCGGCGGGCGGCCGCGCCTTCATCGCGGGCGGTGCGGCGGGCGGTGCGACGGTGCCGGCGATGGCGGCGGGCGGCGGCAAGATTCCGGCAAGCACGCCCCCGATCAACGCGGTGCGAAGCACGGCGCGAGCAAGCGTCTGGCAGACCACGGTGCACCTCCCCCGGGCAGTCGCGACGCCACCCTGCGCGAGACGCGCAGGCGCCCGACGAGCACCGGTACACGCCTCCATTTATAGCCCACGCGCCGGTTGGAACATACGAATCGAAACCCGTATGCCGGGAGGTGCCCGGGCGGCGGAACCGCGAGGGCGGCCGTTTCGAACAAAGTGCGCGGTTCGTCAATCCGAATATCCACCACGCATTGGGGTGCGTGCCACGCTCACCGCCATCGTCGCAGTCTGCGGCCAATCGTCAGCCTGTTGCGCATCGCGACAGACAGCGTGCGGCACGCAAACCGCAAACGGCCGGTCAATGGCACGACAACACCGCCACCCCGCCGACGCCGGACGTGTTCGGCAACGCAACCGTATAACCGACGGCGACCAACGGCTGCGCGGCGTCATGTCCGACGACGATCGATTGAAGCGTCGCGGGCCCGGTGGTCTTCAACACGCCGTTCAACGGCACCTGCGTGTACGTCAGCGCCTGTTGCGCACTCCCCAGCTTGATCGACAGGTCCAGCGTGGTGAGCGTGCGCGTGACCGGATCGAGCGTGGCCGAACTCGACACGAGCGCACCGCTCATGTCGCCGTAGGTGCTCGCCACCGTGTCGGCGATCACCTGCGTACACGAAAGCGGGCCACCGGCGGCGGGCAACGACAGCGGCGTGCCGACCGCGTAGTGAACGCCTTGCGAATCGTTATAGGTGTTGCCGTCGGTGTCCATCGCGCGATTCCACCGGCCGATCGCCACATCGGTGCCGACGCCCTGGATCTCGGTCACGGCCCCGTGGTCGAGCCCGAGGCAGTCGGTCGCCGCCGCCGACGACGCAAGCGTCGTGAATGCGCCGCTTCCCTGCTGAACCAGGCTCGTCGCGGGCACATTGGCCGCCGTCATGTTGCGGTTCTTCGCCCACTCGCTCGGCAAATTCGGCACCACGAGCACCGCCAGTTGGCCGTTGCTCGCGGCGACCGGCGATGCCGCACCCGAATAGCTGAAGTTGCCGTTCGGCCGGCAGGCCGTTTGTACGGATGGCTGAGTGGACGCCCCCGGCGACGGCGTGGCGGGCGACGTGGCCGTCGGCGTCCCTGCCGTATCGTTGTTCGATGCGCTGCTTCCGGTATGGGCGGCGCCACCGTCATCGCCGCCACCACAAGCCGTCAACATCAGTACCGTACTTGCCAGACCCACCAGACAGACTTGCTTGCCCCGCATGCTTCACCTCTTTCTCGTTGTCGAAACCCATCGCCGTGTGCGCCCGGTTCACACGGTGCCGTTTGCCGTATTCGCCCGCGCCACGCGCAGCGCATCGACCGACTTGACCAGCCACCCTGCGCCGATGCCGCCCAACGCAAGCGCGCCCAACCACCAAGAAGTCGGCCAGATCTCGAGCAGGCTCTCCTTCGTGAGGACGAACGGCGACCTCAATGCGACGAGCACCACGGCCGTGTTGTAGCAGGCATGAATCAATATCCCCGGCAGCAGTGATCGAGTAGCCGCATACAGTTTCCCGATCAGCAAACCGAGTCCGAATGCGAGCGCGAACTGATACACATTCAAATGCGCGAGACCGAATACGGCGGCCGAATGGGCAATCGCCGTTCCCTCCGGATACTGTCGCAAAAAGCTGCGCAGCATCACGCCGCGAAACAGCATTTCTTCGAGTAGCGGCGCAATCACGCACGTCAACACGATCAGGCCGAGCCCGCCATTCACATAAAACTCGCGGGCTTCATCCCGGGTTCCGCTCCACGGGAAAAACTGCCCGACTCCGACTTCGAGCACGCTCATCGCCACGAGCAATGCCGGTGTGATCAGCAACACGGGCACGAGAAATCGCCCGATCGTCGTTCGCCAGGAATCGACGCTGTTATGCAGCAAACCACGGTAGGTCAATTTGCTGTGATGAAGCAGCACCGTGAATACGAGCCCGTTCGCGAGCACCCGCCCGATGCTCGCGATCGCCATCGTCTGAAGCCCGGCGCTGCGGCCGGCCGACCAGATGATCGAGTTCATCAAATACTCGACCATGTTCAGCACGACGACGATAAAAAACGCTTCCAGCAGATTCGGGAAGCAATAGTGGCTTGAATCGGATTTCATCTGGCTCTATACGATTTCGCAGGCGGCACACGCGTGATCGCGCTCGGATGCCTGCAGCCGATCTCGTCCGATCGGCGTTTTTATTTATTGGAGCACAGGGCCGACTCGACCTTCGTGCTCCGATATCGATTAACGACGGAAAAGTAACCGTTTTTTACGGAGAAGGATCGTCGCTCATCGCATGCGTCGCGACAAGCGCCATTGACTATTTTTTACGATCGAAAGAATAGGACTTTCGATTCGGGCCGCGTGGTCGGGAAACATCAATATCGAGATAAAGGCCGATCTTTTAGAGGATTCAATGATTTGCGACCGATGCAGCCTTTCGGCGCCTTTAAAGCACCGATTACCTGACGCACCGGTAACGCGCGGCGAATTCTTTATTGATTGTCACCGAGACCATCCCGTACGCGCCGCGCGGCGGCCTGCCGGCCGCCGAGGCTGCGCTGTCCGAGACCCCGTCCACGATATTGCCGCGCTTGAGCGACCGGTCGGTGCTGACGCACGTGACCGTTCCGCCGGTGGCCTCCATGCCGCCGCGCACTTCGACGTCGGGCTTCTGGCCGGCCGAATGCGGCTCGTTCCATGCGTGGGGGCGCAATGCGCGATCCGCCACGTGGCCGATCATGACGCGATGCCTGTCCGTATCATCACGCGTGACCCGCGCCCACCCGCTCCGCGATCGCCGACACCATCCGCAACATCGGCTCGAACGCATCGGCCGACGTATTGCCGAAACCGAGCACGAGCCCGTTGCCGGCGCGCGCCGCATCGATCGCGAAACCCGACAGCGGAAACGGCCCGATGCCATGCGCGCGCGCCGCTTCGACGATCGCGCGATCGCGATAACGCGCCGGCAGCCGCAGCGCGAGATGCAGCCCGCACGGGCCGCCCTCGACCTGGTGCGGCACGCTCAGGCTGCTATCGAGCGCGGCGAGCAGCAACCGCCGCCGGTCGCGATACAGCCGGCGCATCCGTCCGAGATGCCGGCCGTACTCGCCCGTCTCGATGAAATCGGCCAGCGCGAGCTGCACGTGGCGCGTCCCGCCGCGCAGCATCTCCGGCAGCGCCGGCCGCACGGCGGCCAGCAACGCGTCGGGCAGCACGAGAAAACCGATCCGCAGCGCCGGAAACATCGTCTTGCTGAACGAGCCGAGATAGACGACCGGCGAATCCGGCGCGAGCCCGTGCATCGCGCCGATCGGCTCGCCGGTGTGACGGAATTCGCTGTCGTAGTCGTCCTCGATGATCCACGCGCGATGGCGGCGTGCCGCATCGATCAGCGCGAGCCGGCGCGAGATCGACAGCACGGCGCCGGTCGGGAACTGGTTCGACGGCGTCGTGTAGACGAGGCGCGGCGGCCGCTCGCGCCAGTCGTCCGGTTCCGCACGCAGCCCTTCCGCGTCCACCGGCATCGGCACGACGTCGAGGTCGGCCGCCTGCATCGCGGTGCGCGCGCCGCGATAGCCGGGCTCCTCGACCCACACCGTATCGCCCGGATTGGTCAGCAACTGTGCGCACAGCGCGATCGCGCCTTGAGCGCCTTCGGTGATCACGATCTGTTCGGGATCGCAGCGCACGCCGCGCGTGACGGCCAGATGGCGCGCGATCGATTCGCGCAGGGCGGATTCGCCGAGCGGGTCCCCATACGCGAGCAGCTCGCGGCCGGCACGGCGCAGCGCGCGATCGATCGCGTGCCGCCATGCATCCACCGGGAAATGCGACAGCGCGGGCACGCCCGGCCGGAAGCCCTCCGATTCGCCGGTGCCGACGAGGCTCGGACGAATCCGGCCGAGCCGCTGCGCGACGGCCGGCGGCGCGGTCCGCCTGCGCGGCGGCGCCGGCCGCGACAGCCCGACGACCCGCGTGCCGCGACGATCCGACTGCAGGAAGCCTTCGGCGACGAGCTGCTCGTACACGGCGGCCGTCGTATTGCGCGACACGCCGAGCGTTTCGGCCAGCGCGCGCGTGCCGGGCAACCGCGTGCCGGCCGGCATCGCGCCGCCGAGGATCGCGTCGCGCAAGCGGCGCAGCAACTGGCGCTGCAGAGACGGTGCGCCGGGCGTACGTGCCAGCGGCGCATCGAGCGGCAGCAACGGCGCGGCGCCGGAAGGAAAGGCAGTCGTCATCGGAATATCGCGGCGTGAAAAGTCGAACCTGCGGTAATTGGCGAACGGCGGGCGATCGCGGCTCGTGGCACCATAAATTTACCGTTCTCTGGCGCTTCTCATGGTACCTCGCCGGGACTACGATCGTCTGCATGCCGGCATGTCGCCGGCCGCCAACCGAAGCGAGATCGACCTTGCCCACGCTCACCAACGCTTTCCAGCAGCCCATCGGCCAACCCGTTCCCGACTGGTCCGCGCGTCCGCGCCCCGAGCGCATCGCGCTCGAAGGCCGTTACTGCCGGCTCGAACCGCTCGACGCCGAGCGCCATGCGGCCGACCTGTACGCGGCCTACGCCCAGGCGCCCGACGGCAGCGACTGGACCTATCTCGCGCACGGCCCGTATGCCGACGAGTCGAGCTACCGCGACTACGCGCGCGGCGCGCAGGCGAGCACCGATCCGCTGCACTACACGGTGATCGACCGCGCCACGGGTCGCGCGGTTGGCACGCTCGCGCTGATGCGCATCGATCCGGCCAACGGCGTGATCGAGGTCGGCTCCGTCACGTTCTCGCCGCTGCTCAAGCGCACGCCGGTTTCGACCGAAGCGCAGTTCCTGCTGATGAAGTACGCGTTCGACACGCTCGGCTACCGGCGCTACGAATGGAAGTGCGACGACCTGAACGCGCCGTCGCGCAAGGCGGCCGCCCGGCTCGGCTTCCGCTACGAAGGCACGTTCCGGCAGGCGATCGTCTATCGCGGCCGCAATCGCGACACCGCGTGGTTCTCGATCATCGACGGCGAATGGCCGGACGTCCGCGCCGCGTTCGAAGCATGGCTCGCACCGGAGAACTTCGATGCCGAAGGCAACCAGCGCCAGCCGCTCACCGCGATCCGCCACGCGCAGGCCAGCGCGCGCGACGCAGCCAGCCGCGCGAACGACGCCACGCGCGTCACGGTGCGCCCGCTCGTCGCCGCCGACGAAGCCGCGTGGCGTCCGCTGTGGCAGGGTTACCAGAAGTTCTATGACACGGCGCTGAGCGACGCGGTGTTCGCGACGACCTGGGCGCGCCTGATGGATCCGGCCGAGCCGATGTTCGTGCTCGGCGCGTTCGACGCGTCCGGTGCGCTGGTCGGGATCGTGCATTCGATCTACCACCGCTCGTGCTGGACCGAAGGGCCGTACTGCTATCTGCAGGACCTGTACACGGCGCCCGACGCGCGCGGGCAAGGTGCCGGCCGCGCGCTGATCGAGGCCGTGTACGAACGGGCCCGCGAAGCCGGCGCGAGCCGCGTGTACTGGCTCACGCACGAGACCAACACGGCCGCGCGCGCGCTGTACGACAAGCTCGCGAACAACGCCGGTTTCATCCAGTACCGGCACGACCTGAAGAAGTAACGTCGCCGCTCCGACGGCCGATGTTCAGCCCGGAACATCGGCCGGATCGCGTGCGTCGCGGTCCCGCCGCGCGCCATCGCACGCCGCACCGCCCCTACCCGGCACCGACGCCGGGCAGATCATCTCGTCGCCGTTGGCCGGCACCGGTCGCCGCACCGGCCGGAACACCGGCTCGCCCGGCTCGATCGGCTGCCCGGAAAGCGCGCAGCGACCGGGCTGCAACGCGACGCGCAGCCGCCAGCGCTGCTCGCCGTAGTGACACCGGCCGCTCTCGACCCATCGCACCAGCAGTCCGTCGTCGCCCGCCTCCAGCACCGTGACGAACAGTTGCGGGCGCAACGGCGACGCCGCGGCCGTCCCCTGCTCCGGAATCGGCGCGCGGCCGATCGTCACGAGCGGGTGGGCGATCACGCCGCCGCGCGACGGCATCGCGTCGTCTTCGTCGAACGCGGACGCGTCGCACGACAGGTCTTCTTCGCAGATCGGGCTTTCCATGGTGTTGAGCATGCTTGACGAATTTCCGTGCAGGTTGAACGACGCCGGCGCGTTCAGCGCCGGCCCATCGGTTCGCGCAGCAGGGACAGGCCGATCGCCGCGCCGACGGCGGCGGCCGCGAGCATCAGCCCGATGCCGCCCGACCAGCCGAACGCACCGACGATCGCGCCGATCGTCAGCGGCCCGATCACCTGGCCGAGATAGTTGCCCTGCACGACCCAGCCGATGCTGAGCGGCGCCAGCGACGGCGACGGGGCGGAGCCCGGCGCGCACGCGAGAATGGTCGCGGGCAGCATCCCGGCCATCGCCGAAAACGCGAACCCGAGCGCGACCGCGAGTGGCGCGGGTGTCGCCGCGCCGAAGAGGCCCGCGCCCGCCGCGCCGATCGCGACCGACGTCGCCGCCATCACGATCCCCGGTCGCGCCCCGCGCGACAGCAGCCAGCCGGCCGTCAGGTTGCCGATCACGCACGCGGCGACGATCGCCGCGCTGATCAGCCCCGCCGCGCCGACCGCGACGCCGAGGCGCTGCATCAGGAACACCGGCAGGAACGTCATCACCGCGAAGAACTGCACGTTGTAGGTCGCGAAGCCCAGTGCGAGGAGCGTGGTGGAGCGCGACGCGAGCACGGCGCGCAGCGCGGGGCCGATGCGCGTCGTCGCCTGCCGCGACGGCGCGTCGGCCGACGTCGTGACCGGCACCGCGGCCGCCGCGACGAGCGTCAGCGCCGCGGCCGCGAGCCAGCCGTTGCGCCAGCCGCCGAGCAGCGGCCCGACCAGCATCGACAGCGCCATGCCGGCCGGCATGAAGGTGCTCCACAGGCCGAACGCGAAATTGCGCCGTTCGGGCGGCGTCACGCGGTTCAGCACGGCCGGCGCGGCGACCACCACGATCACGAACCCGAGGCCTTCCGCGAAGCGCGTGGCCAGCAACAGCGCGAAGCTGCCGGCCCAGGCGCCGGCCACGCTCGACAGGCCGAGGATGACGAGGCCCGTCACCAGCAGCCGCCGGTCGCCCCAGCGCCGCACCAGCAGGCCGGCGGCGATCCCGCCGAACACGCCGACGAACGGAAACACCGACATGATCCCGCTCAGCGACGCGAGCGAGCCGCCGAACTCGTGCTGGAGCGACGGCAAGCCGATCGTCGCCTTGCCGACGTGCAGCGCCGACACGATGCTCGCCAGCACGACGTTCGCGACGGCGGCCCGGTAGCTGCGCGCCGGCAGCGTGGCGGCATCGGCCGCGACAGGCGATTCGGTCATCTTCACCTCCGTTGAAGCGGCAGCGTGCAACGGGATGTCTCACGCGACCGCAATCGGACTGGCGCACATGATACAAATTGAAGTTAACTTCAAGTAAAGGGGCAGCGCGCGCAACGATCCGTTTCGGCGATGGTGACAATGGCCGGCGCGACACGCGACGGCATCCTGGTCTAAGCTGTCCGCTTCGTCCGACAACGCCGCGCGTCTCCTTATGTCGACCGCCTCCCCTGCACCGGCCACGCTGTTCCCGCTCGACGAAGCCTGGACGGATTTCCCCCGCCGCAAGGCGGCCGTGCGCACCTTCATCGCCGGGTACTGCGCCGCGCGCGACCGGCGCGATGCGCCGCTGCACGACGGCCCGGACGGCCATGTCGTGCAGTTCGACGGCGCGATGGGCCGGCCTTTCGAGCATTTCATGATCGAGGGCGCGCCCGTGTCCGGCGCCGGCCCGTTTGCGGTCGGCGCGTGGATCACGCGCTACGGCGCGGCACCGCTGCCGCCCGCGCTGCACGGCCGGACGCGCCGGCTGACCGACGAGCATTTCATGGCCGCCGACATCGACGGGCTGTCCGGCGACGACGCGCTCGCGCTTTCGCTGGCCTGCGACACGCCTGACGCGATCGACGCGTTCAACGCCAGCGGCGCCTTCCCGCCGTTCCAGCCGAATCCGGCCGCGTTCCTGTTCGCGCACCGGCTCGACGGACAAATCGCGGCCACCGCGCGCTACGGCTTCGCGTCGCCGCGCGATATCGTCGTCGACCGCGTCGGGACGGCGGACGCATACCGCCGCCGCGGCCTGGCGACGCAACTGCTCGCCGCGATCGTCGCGCACGCACGGCACCGGGGCGCGCGCCGCGTGTGGCTCATATCGACCGAGGTCGGCCAGCCGCTGTACCGCGCCGCCGGATTCACGCCGCTCGCCGCGGTCGCCGTGGACGAAGTCGTCGCCTGAACGCGGATCGAACGGCGCCGCCCGTCGCCGTTCGTCTCGCGATTCGTCTCATTGCGCTGAGACGAACGTCCCGGCGTCTCACGCGCTTCGCTGTGGCGCTATCGCAGCAAATTCGACGCTCCGTTCCTTCCAAATCGTTGCCGTTCGGCGGACAGCGACATGGTGCAGCGCACCCAACGCACATTTTCCGGCCGCCACGCATCGCCCCGCTTCACGCTGGCCCCGTTCCTGCATACCGGTCGAACGCGCAATCGCGCGCCGGGTACGCCGGCAACATCGCCGCACGCCCGACGACAACCTGACGGAGACAGCAACGTGAGTACACCGGCACCGATCACTCCCCTCAGCATGAAGGCCGCCGTCTGGCACGGCCGCCACGACATCCGCGTCGAAGAGGTTCCCGTTCCGGAACGCCCGCCGGCAGGCTGGGTCACGATTCGCGTGCACTGGTGCGGCATCTGCGGCTCCGACCTGCACGAATACGTCGCCGGGCCGGTGTTCATCCCGGTCGACGCGCCGCATCCGCTGACCGGCCTGAAAGGCCAGTGCATCCTGGGCCACGAGTTCAGCGGCGAGATCGCCGAGCTCGGCGCGGGCGTGTCGGGCTTCGCGGTCGGCGACCGCGTGACGGCCGACGCATGCCAGCATTGCGGCACCTGCTGGTATTGCCGGCACGGGCTGTACAACATCTGCGAGAACCTCGCGTTCACGGGGCTGATGAACAACGGCGCGTTCGCCGAATACGTGAACGTGCCGGCCGAACTGCTGTATAAGCTGCCCGACCATTTCCCGACCGAGGCCGGCGCGCTGATCGAACCGCTCGCGGTCGGGCTGCATGCGGTGAAGAAGGCCGGCAACATCGTCGGGCAGACCGTCGTCGTGGTCGGCGCGGGCACGATCGGCCTGTGCACGATCATGTGCGCGAAGGCCGCGGGCGCCGGACGCGTGATCGCACTGGAAATGTCGGCCGCGCGCAAGCAGAAGGCGCTGGAGGTCGGCGCGAGCGTGGTCGTCGATCCGAAGACGTCCGACGCGATCGCGGAAGTCCGGGCGCTGACGGGCGGCTACGGCGCGGATGTCTCGTTCGAGTGCATCGGGCACACGGCCACCGCGAAGCTCGCGATCGACGTGATCCGCAAGGCCGGCAAGTCGGTGATGGTCGGCATCTTCGAGGAACCGGCGCCGTTCAACTTCTTCGACATCGTGTCGACCGAGAAGGAAGTGATCGGCTCGCTCGCGTACAACGGCGAATTCGCGGACGTGATCCGCTTCATCGCGGACGGCCGCATCGACGTGCAGCCGCTCATCACCGGGCGCATCGCGCTCGGCGACATCGTCGCGCACGGCTTCGAGGAACTGGTCAACCACAAGGACCGCAACGTGAAGATCATCGTCCGGCCGGCCGTTTCCTGAGTGCACACGCGCGGCCGCGGCATCGATTCCCGCCGCGCCGCGCCGGCCGCCGTACAGGCGTATAGCGGTCCCGCCGTCGAGCGTCGCCCCGGTGCGCGGGCGGCGCGCCTGCGTGCACATCCCTTCCCTCTGTCGTCACCGTCCAAGGCAGCCGCCATGTCGCGCTCCCTCCGGAAGCGGCGCGCCCGAACATTCGCAATCCCTAACATTTACCGCAACGCGCGATCCGCACCGGTGCGCGATCAGGGTTTCTCCGCATCAAGCACGATGCGTCCGGCGTCGACAGGATGGTGGCGCAACGCGATCCGGTGCCGCGTGCGATCCGGCTTCCCGGGCGCGATCGTTGCCGCCCCGTCACGACGGAACACCTGTCGAACCTCACGGCGCCACGGCGCCGACAGGCCGAGAATACGGGCCTCCCAGGGATAGTTCGCAAAACACGGTGTGCCATGAATCTCTCGTTCAATCGGGAACGCACAAACGACGTTCGCTCGCTGACGATCCAGCAGAAAACCCATCTCGGCTTCGCGCTCGTCACCACGCTGCTGGCCTTGCTGTGCGGCACGATCATCGCGGGCAGTGTCCGCCAATACCGGCAGGAAAACGCCGACCTGCAAAGCTTCGAATTCGTCCACGGCGCGATGATCGCCGCCAACATGATCTCGGCCGAACGCGGCCCGACGAACGACCTGCTCGTGCGCGCGCAGCCCGACGCCGCGACGGAGCGGCGCAACCTGCGCGCCGCGCGCGAGCGTTCCGACCGCGCGCTCGCGCATTTTCGGGCCGGCATCGGGCACGCGGCGGCGCTCGACGACCGCGAGCGCGGCAACCTGCTGCACGCGGTCGATGCGATCCGGATCACGCTCGCCGATGCGCGCGCGGAAGTCGACGCACTCGACGCGCGGCCGCTCGCGTCCCGCACGGTGCGCGACATCCAGCATGCGCAGGCGCGCCTGTTCCGGGTCGTCGACACGGTGTCGGTGCTGATCGACGGCGCGATGACCGACACGGCCATGCGCGACCCGCGCACGTCGGGCGCGATCCTGCTCGCGCGGCTGCTGAGCGACCTGCGGGAATACGCGGGACGCACGGGCTCGCTGCTCGTCGCGCCGATGTTCGCGCGGCAGGTGCTCGATCGCACGCAGTTCGCGGAGATCATGCTGATGCGCGGACGCATCGAACAATTGCGCGCACTGATCGACGGCGCGCTCGGCGCGCGGCTCGACGATGCGGACGTGGCCCGCGAGTACGCGCAGCTCAACGCGGCGTTCGACCGTCATCTGCTGCCGCTCGTCGACGCGATCGTCGCGAACGGCCGGACAGGCGCCTACGCGATGAGCGCCGGCGATTTTTCGAGGACGATCGTCCCGTATTTCGGGCCGTGCGAACGGCTGCGCGACCGCGTGATCGACGCGGCGCGGCGCCGCGCCGTCTCGGACCGGAACACCGCGCGGATCAAGGTGGCGGTATCGGCATGCGCGACCGCGCTCAGCGTCGCGATCCTGCTGTCGCTCGCGCGCGGCACGCAGCGGCTGCTGTCGACGCCGCTCGATGCGCTCGGCCGCCGGATCGTCGCACTCAGCGACGGCGATACGACGCCCGTCGCGATGCCGAGCGGCGTCGGGCCCGAGCTCGCCCGCATCGACCAGGCACTGGAGACCTTGCGCCATGCGCATGTGCGCCGCGACATGCTCGAACGCCAGCGCAACGACATGCTGACGCTGTTCTCGCACGACATGCGCGCGCCGCTGACGTCGCTGATCATCCTGATCGACGCGCAGGAACACCGCGCGAACGACGCACCGACAAAGCGGCAATTCGAGAGAATCGGCAGGCTCGCCCGCCATACGCTGGCGATGGCCGACGGTTTCGCGCAGTTGTCGCGCGCGGAAGCCAGCGAATACGAGCGCGTGCCGGTCAACCTCGCCGACCTGATGAACGAGGCGCGCGACGCCGTATGGCCGCTCGCGCATCGCAAACGCATCTCGATCGACGACGTGCCGCGCCGCGACGACACGATCGTGCACGGCGACCCTGCGTTGCTGTCGCGCGCGCTGATCAACCTGCTGGATAACGCAATCAAGTACAGCCCGTCGCTGACGAGCATCGAATGCCGGGTGGAACCGGGCGCCGACGGCCGGGCCGTGCACTGCACGATCCGGGACCGCGGCTGCGGGATCAGCCCCACGGACCAGACGCGGCTGTTCGAACGCTACCGGCGCTTTCGCACGGCCGGGCAACCAGACACGGGCGGCGTGGGGCTCGGAATGGCGTTCGTCAAGGCCGTCGTCGAACGGCACGCGGGCGACATTCACGTGCAGAGCGCCGTGCTGCAGGGCACCACGATCACGATCGCGCTGCCGGCGGCGGCGAACCCGTGACGTCGCAACCCCGCGCGATTCTTCGATATACTGAACCGAACCCTTTTCGGGGCAACCGGGGGCAACCCGCCTTCCGCGCGTCCGCCCCGCCTGCGTGGAAGCGCGCACCGTGAAACCGCGAACCGGACTGATTCTCGAACTCTTCGTCAACCTCGTGCTGCCCTGGGTGGCCTATCGGGTCGCGCATCCGTATTTCGGCGAAACCGGCGCGCTGTACGCGTCGGCGGTTCCGCCGATCATCTGGTCGATCGTCGAATTCATCCGCTCGCGCCGCGTCGACGCGGTGGCGGCCATCGTGCTGCTCGGCATCACGCTGTCGATCGTCGGGATGGCGTTCGGCGGCAGCCCGCGCACGCTGCTGATGCGCGAATCGATCGGGTCGGGCACGATCGGCATCGTGTTCCTGCTGTCGTTGTTCCGCGAACGCCCACTGATCTACTATCTGGCCCGCGCGACCGTGGCCCGCGAGATGGACGGCGGCGCCGCGCACTTCGAAGCCGTCTGGGACGCGCAGCCGGGCCTGCGGCAGATGCTGCGGCTGATGACGTTCGTGTGGGGCGCCATCATGACGGTCGAGATGCTGCTGCGCTGGTGGATGGTCGTCAGCTGGCCGGTCGAACGCGTGCTGGTCGTGTCGCCGGTCATGGGCTACACGGTGTTTGCCTGCCTGCTGCTGTGGACGTTCTGGTACCGGCGGCGGATGCGCGTGCGCAACAGCGTCGACATCCCGGGCCGCGGCGGCGTCACCGAAACCGCCGGCCGCTGACACGCGGCGCGCCGGCTGCCCGGCAGCGTGTCACGGCACCTGCTGTATGATGCGCGGCGTCTCGTCCGCCCATCCGTTTTCCGTCATGTCCCTTTCGCTCCTTCCGTGTGCCACGATCTGGCTCGCCCTGTTCGCGGCCGCCGCATTCGCGTGGCATCGCCCACTGCACGGCCTGAGCATCGGCGTCGCCGCGCTCGGCTACGCGGGCGCGCTGGCATTCGGCCAGCTCGCGCCGATCACGCTGGCGCCATTCGCGCTGCTGATCGCGGCCGGCTGGGGCGTGCTGCCCGCGCGGCCGCTCGCGGTGCGCATCGCCGCGCATCTCGTCTTCGCCGCGCTCGCGATCGCGCTGAGCCTGCACCTGATTCCCGGCTTCCACAATCCGCGCGTGATCGCGCCGACCCGCTTCACGCCGGACGCCGTGCCGTTCACGATGTACCTGAATTTCGACAAGCCGCTCGTCGGCCTGTGGCTGTTGTGGGCGCTGCCGTGGGTCGCGCCCGACGTCGCGCTGTCGCGCGCGCTGCGCACCGGCGCGGTGGCGGCCGTCGCAACGGCCGCCGCGTGCCTGGCCGGCGCGCTCGCGTTCGGGATGGTCGGCTGGGCCCCCAAATGGCCGCCGTCCGGCTGGCTGTGGCTCGCGAACAACCTGCTGCTGGTGACGCTCGCCGAGGAAGCGCTGTTCCGCGGCTACGTCCAAGGCGGGCTGACCCGCGTGTTGCGCGCGTATTCCTCGGGCCCGTGGGTCGCGCTCGCGGCCGGCGCGGTGCTGTTCGGCGCCGCGCACGCCGCGGGCGGCTGGCAATGGATCGTGCTCGGCACGGTGGCCGGCGTCGGCTACGGGCTCGCGTGGCGGCGCGGCGGCCTGCTCGCCGCGGCGCTCGCGCATGCGGGGCTGAACGTCGTCCACTTCGGCCTGTTCACCTACCCGATGCTCGCCGCCGCGCGCTGAACGCGGTGCGCGGCGGCGCCCGCGTTGCCGCTCAGTTGAACCCGGCCACCGCGTGCGGCACGTACGGGCGTTCGAGCGTCGCGATTTCGTCGTCGGTCAGCTTCAGCGCGAGCGCCCCGAGCGCATCGTCCAGTTGCTGCGGCTTCGAAATGCCGACGATCGGCGCGGTCACGCCGCGCTTTTGCGCGACCCACGCCAGCGCGACCTGCGCCCGCGGCACGTTGCGCGCGGCGGCGATTGCCGCGACGGCCTCGACGACCGCCTTGTCGGCATCGATCGTCGCGTTGTACAGCTGCTGGCCGACCTCGTCCTTCTGCTGCCGTTCCGACGATTCGTCCCAGTTGCGCGTCAGGCGCCCGCGCGCGAGCGGGCTCCACGGAATCACCGCGATGCCTTCGTCCTCGCACAGCGGCAGCATTTCGCGCTCTTCCTCGCGATACAGCAGGTTCAGGTGGTTCTGCATGCTGACGAAGCGGGTCCAGCCGTGCTGCTTCGACGTGTGCAGCGCCTTCGCGAACTGCCATGCGAACATCGACGAGGCGCCGATATAGCGCGCCTTGCCGGCCTTCACGACGTCGTGCAGCGCCTCGAGCGTCTCCTCGATCGGCGTGCCGTAGTCCCATCGGTGAATCTGGTAGAGATCGACGTAGTCGGTGCCGAGCCGCTTCAGGCTCTGGTCGATGTCGGTCATGATCGCCTTGCGCGACAGCCCGGCGCCGTTCGGCCCCGGCCGCATCCGGTAGAACACCTTGGTCGCGATCACGACGTCGTCGCGCTTCGCGAAATCGCGCAGCGCGCGGCCGACGATCTCCTCCGACGTGCCGTCCGAATACATGTTCGCGGTGTCGAAGAAGTTGATGCCGGCCTCGATCGCCCGCTGGATGATCGGCCGGCTTTCCGCTTCCGGCAGCGTCCACGGGTGCGTGCCGCGCAACGGCTCGCCGAACGTCATGCAGCCCAGCACCAGCTTCGACACGTCCAGCCCGGTCGACCCGAATTTCACGTATTCCATTGCACGCCTCGCCACTCAAGTTGGGGTTGCGGCCGGATGCGCGCCGCGCATCCGCCAGACGTCGCATGGTATCCCGCATGCGGCGAACGCGTATGACCGCGCGCCGCGTGCAGGCTGCGTGAAAGGTCGAACCTTGACGGCCGGACCGGGCGGCCCGGTTACTTGACCTGGTCGGCGATCGGCTGCAGGAACGCGGAGAAGCCGGTCAGCATGATCTGCACGCCGATGCACAGCAGCAGGAACGCCGACACGCGCTTCGCGACCTTGGTCCCTTCGCTGCCGAGATAGCGCGCGAGCAGCGCGGAGCGGCTGTAGACCTGCCAGATCACGAGCGCGACGAGCACGGACACCGCGATCGACACGATGCTCGACAGCATGAATTCCGACAGCTTGTGCGTGCGGTTCGCGTTCAGTGCGATCGCGGTCGCGATCGAGCCGGGACCGACCGTCAGCGGCACCGTCAACGGGAAGAACGCGCGCGTCATGATCGCGTTCGCGTCGATCGGCTTGACCGGCGTGTCGCCGCCGCCCGGCCCGTCGGGCTCGTTCAGCATCTGCCAGCCGGCCACCGCGACCGCGAAGCCGCCGCCGATCCGCAGCGCTTCCATCGAGATCCCGAAGAAATGCAGCACCGGCGTGCCGGCGAAGAACGCGACCATCAGGACGACGAACGCGTTGAACGCGACCTTCCTCGCGAGCAGATCCCGTTCGTACGCGGTGAGCGCCTCGGTCCGTTCGAGAAACAGGAACGCGATGCCGATCGGATTGATGATGCCGATCAGGCCGGTAAAGCCGAACAGGATCTCGGAGACAAGGCGGTTGACGATCATCGTGCGAAGCATCGGTCGGGGCTGGGCCGGCAGCGCGCCGGGGGTCACGCATTGTAGTGCAAGCGCTCGCGCCCGAGACGCAAAATACGGCCGGCCCGGTTGCGCCGACGGTCGCGGTCGAGTTTCGTCGTGCAGCCTTATTCGGCGCCCGCCTCCCACGCCGGCGGCCGCTTCGCGAAGAAGGCCGCGAAGCCTTCCTTCGCTTCCGGCGTCGCCCGCACCCGCGAGATCGTCTGCGCGGTGAACGCCGCGCGTTCGTCCGACGGCGGGTATTCGCCGATCGCATCGAAAAAGCGCTTGATCTCCATCAGCGCGTGCGGGCCGTTGCGGCCCAGTTCCGCGAGCGTCCGTTCGAGCGTGTCGTCGAGCGCATCGAGCGGCACGGCCTGGTGGATCAGCCCGATCGCGACGGCTTCGGCGGCCGCGAGCTGCGTCGCGGTCAGCGCGAGCCGGCGCGCCTGGCGCTGGCCGACCGCCTCGACCAGATACGGGCCGATCACGGCCGGCAGGATCCCGAAACGCGCCTCGCTGACCGAAAAGCGCGCGTGATCGCTGGCTATCACGATGTCGCAGGCCGCGCACAACCCGACCCCACCGCCGAACGCGTGGCCCTGCACGCGCGCGACCGTCGGTTTCGGGCACTGCCGGATCGCGCGCATCATCGCGGCGAACTGCTCGGCGTCGCGCAGGTTCGCGGCCGCGTCGTTCGCGCTCGCACGCTGCATCCACTGCAGGTCGGCGCCCGCGCAAAATGCGCGACCGTCCGAACGCAGCACGATCGCACGCACGTCGTCGCGCCGGCCGAGCGTCGTGAACGCGTCGGTCAGCTCCGCGATCATCGTCTCGTCGAACGCGTTCAGCACGTCGCCGCGCTGCAGCGCGACGGTCGCGATGCCGCGCGCATCGACCGTGACGGCCAGGGTCTTCAATTCACCCATCGAACAGGTTTCCTCGGGTAGAACGGCACACCTCGACATCAGGCGGCCTGACGGCGATCGATCACGCGGCGCGCCTTGCCGGTCGCGGTCGCCGGAATGCCGCCGGCTGCCAGCACCGTCACGCCGGACGACACGCCGACCATCGTCTTGATCCGGTGCTGCAACTCGCGCGCGAGCGCCGCGCGCTCGCCGTCGGTGACGGACGCCGCCGCCTCGGAGCGCAACTCGACCGCGAGGTCGAGCCGGTCCATGTGACCGTCGCGCGACAGCGTGATCTGGAACTGGCCCGACAACAGCGGCAGCGCGACGACGATCTCCTCGATCTGGCTCGGAAACACGTTCACGCCGCGCACGATCAGCATGTCGTCGGAGCGGCCCGTGATCTTCGCGAGCCGGCGCATCGCGCGCGCGGTCGGCGGCAGCAGCGCGGTGAGGTCGCGCGTGCGGTAGCGGATCACCGGCATCGCCTCCTTCGTCAGCGACGTGAACACGAGCTCGCCCTGGCTGCCGTCGGGCAGCACCTCGCCGGTGACGGGATCGATGATCTCCGGGTAGAAATGGTCTTCCCAGATCACCGGGCCGTCCTTCGTCTCGACGCATTCGCACGCGACGCCCGGGCCCATCACTTCCGACAGCCCGTAGATGTCGAGCGCGTCGATGCCCACGCGCGTCTCCACTTCATTGCGCAGCGCCTGCGTCCACGGCTCGGCGCCGAAGATGCCGATCTTCAGCGACGATTCGGCCGGGTCCATCCCCTGCCGCACCATCTCGTCGATCAGGTTCAGCATGTACGACGGCGTGACGAGGATGATCTTCGGCTCGAAGTCGCGAATCAGTTGCACCTGCTTCTCGGTCTGGCCACCCGACATCGGCACGACCATGCAGCCGAGCCGCTCCGCGCCGTAGTGAATCCCGAGGCCGCCGGTGAAGAGGCCGTAGCCGAACGCGTTGTGCAGCGTATCGCCCGGGCGGCCGCCGGCCGCGCGGATCGAGCGCGCGGTCACGTTCGCCCACGTGTCGATGTCGCGCGCGGTGTAGCCGACCACGGTCGGCTTGCCGGTCGTGCCGCTCGACGCATGCACGCGTACGACCTGCTCGCGCGGCACCGCGAAGAGGCCGAACGGATAGTTGTCGCGCAGGTCGTTCTTGGTCGAGAACGGGAACTTCGCGAGATCGGCGAGCGATTTCAGGTCGTCCGGATGCACGCCGGCCGCGTCGAACGTGCGGCGATAGTGCGGGACGTTGTCGTACGCGTGGCGCAGCGACCACTTGAGGCGTTCGAGCTGCAGCGCCTGCAGTTCGTCGCGGCTGGCGGTCTCGATCGGCTCGAGGGCGGCGGCGGGATGCGTCGGGTGAGTCATCGGGGTGCTCCTCCAATGGCGTGATGTCGTTATCGTGTTCGAAGTAACCGGGGCGGGCGGCTACGACCGGAACGTGCGGCCGGCCGCATGCAGCGCGGCGAGGCGCGGCGACACGCGATAGCGGTCCTCGCCATAGCTCGCCGCGAGGTTCGACAGCACGCGGTGCACGCGGCCGAGGCCGATCGCGTCGGCCCACGCGAGCGGGCCGCACGGATAGTTCACGCCCTTCTCCATCGCGAGATCGAGGTCGGCCGGCGAGCACACGCCCTGGTTCACCGTGTCGGCCGCTTCGTTCGCGAGCATCGCGACGGTGCGCATCGCGACCATCCCCGGCACGTCCGCGACGCCGACGACACGAAAGCCCGCCTGCTGGAACAGGCCGACCGCATCCGCATAGGCCGCGTCGCCGCACTGGAGCGCGCGGGTCAGCGCGACGAGCCCCGCCTGCGCGTAATCGCGCGCGAGATCGACGAGCACGAGATCCGCCACGCCCGTTTGTGCGGCGCGCGCGGTGGCCGTGCGGCCGTCGGTCAGCGCGATCGACGCGCGGCCGGCCGTGGCCAGCAGATCGTCCGGCTGCGCACCGGCCTGACGGGCGCCTGCGATACGGTCGACGAAGCGCGCATGCAGCGCGGCGGCCGGGCCGTCCTGCGCAAACAGCACGACGTCCGCCGGCGCGGCGCGCGGCGGTTCGAGATCGGGGGCAGGCGGCGTCGCGCCGTCCGCATACGAATAGAAGCCGCGTCCGGACTTGCGTCCGAGGAAGCCCGCGTTGACGAGTTCCTGCTGGATCAGCGACGGCGTGTAGCGCGGGTCGTTGAAGTACGCGCGGAACACCGACTCGGTCACCGCGAAGTTCACGTCGTGGCCGATCAGGTCCATCAACTCGAACGGCCCCATCCGGAACCCGCCGGCTTCGCGCATCACCGCATCGATCGACGCCGGTGCGCCGCCCTGCTCGTTCAGCACGCGCAACGCCTCCGCGTAATACGGCCGTGCGACGCGGTTCACGATGAAGCCCGGCGTCGATTTCGCCATCACCGGTTGCTTGCCCCACGTGGCGGCGGTCGCATACAGCATCTGCGCAACCTCGGGCGCGGTCGCGAGCCCGCTGACCACTTCGACGAGCGCCATCAGCGGCGCGGGATTGAAGAAATGCAGGCCGGCGACGCGCTGCGGCACGCGCAGCCCGGCCGCGATCGACGTGATCGAGATCGACGACGTGTTGGTCGCGAGCACGCACGCGTCGTCGACATGACGTTCGAGCGTCGCGAAAATCTCGCGCTTCACGTCGAGCCGTTCCGCCGCCGCCTCGACGATCAGCGCCGCCCCCGCGAAATCGGCCAGCGCGCGCACCGCGCGGACCCGGTTGCCGGCCGCGTCGGCCTGCGCCGGTTCGAGCCGGCCCTTCTCGGCCAGCCGGGCGAACTGGGCGCGGATGCCGGCCAGCGCCTTGTCGCAGGCCGCTTCGTTCAGGTCGTAGAGCAGCACCGCATGGCCGGCCGCCGCCGCGACCTGCGCAATGCCCGCGCCCATCGCGCCGGCGCCGATCACGCCGACGACGGCCGACGGCACGAGTGCGCCCGAGTTCACCGAATGTGCAGAGGAAACAGCCATCGCTTGCGATCCGTCATGAAGTGGAAGTGCGAGCGATTATAAACCGACCGGTCGGTAGATTTATGTCAGGGCGAGCCCGAATTTGTCGGGCAAGACATCGTTACGGAAACTGCAACGACAAAAAAATCGAAACATCGGGCAACTTTTTATCAACCGAAAGGTCAACGTAAGCGTTCGAATGTGAGATAGTGACCCCCGAACGCCTGATAAAATTCGACAAATAGCCGGATTTCAGGGGGAAAGCGTGTCGCGCCGTCACCGCCGTCCATCGTCGCCCGCCCTGTCGGGGTCGGATCGAGCCGCCGGCCACGCGTCGTCACGTGCGCTCGTCTCGCCATCCGCGGGCAACCGCATCGAACCGTTTCATCCCGCGACGGGCCTCGGCCCGCCCGCGCCCCTCGCCGCCTCACGGCAGCGAACCCAGGGCAGCGCCGTTGCGCGCCGCCACCTTTTCGGTTTCATCGTCCTCGTTCGGCGGATAGTACGGCCGGGCTTCGTCAACCCGTGACGGCGCGTCGCGCGCCGCCACTCGCATAAGGAAACCCTCCATGCCGCTGTCGTCCAACCAGCTCCCGCGCTGGACCCTCTGGGCCCCGCTTGCCGCCTGGCTGGTACTCGCGCTGTCGCGCGCGGTGCCGGCCGAAGGCCTCGTCATCGCGGTGTTCGCCGCCGCGCTCGCCGGCGCCGTGTTCGCCGCCGTCCACCACGCGGAAGTCGTCGCGCACCGCGTCGGCGAACCGTTCGGCACGCTCGTGCTCGCGGTCGCCGTGACCGTCATCGAGGTCGCGCTGATCGTGTCGGTGATGCTCGGCGCGGGCCCGGAGAAATCGGGCCTCGCCCGCGACACCGTGTTCGCCGCCGTGATGATCATCTGTAACGGCATCGTCGGCATCTGCCTGCTGGTCGGCGCATGGAAGCACGGCGAACAGGACTTCCAGGGGCGCGGCGCGAGCAAGGCGCTCGCGGTGCTCGCGTCGCTGTCGGTGCTGTCGCTCGTGATGCCGAACTACCTGAGCGCCGCCCCGGGCCCGTTCTTCTCGAAATCGCAGCTCGCGTTCGCCGGCGTCGCGTCGCTCGTGCTGTACGGCGCGTTCGTGTTCGTGCAAACCGTGCGCCACCGCGACTACTTCCTCGCCGCGCACGACACCGCGGA
This sequence comes from Burkholderia cenocepacia, assembly GCF_900446215.1. Taxonomy (GTDB): domain Bacteria; phylum Pseudomonadota; class Gammaproteobacteria; order Burkholderiales; family Burkholderiaceae; genus Burkholderia; species Burkholderia cenocepacia. Next base: position 212,878 of record NZ_UAQZ01000017.1, read on the forward strand.
CGAAGCGGTGCACGCGGCGGCGCCGAGCAACCGCACCGCGATCACCAGCATGGTGCTGCTGTTCGCGAGCCTCGTCGCGGTCGTGCTGCTCGCGAAGCTGCTGTCGCCGGCCGTCGAGCATGCGGTGCTGAAGCTCGGCGCGCCCGAAGCCGCGGTCGGTATCGTGATCGCCGCGCTCGTGCTGCTGCCGGAAGGGCTCGCGGCCGTCACCGCCGCACGGGCGAACCGCCTGCAGACCAGCATGAACCTCGCGCTCGGTTCGGCGCTCGCGAGCATCGGGCTCACGATCCCGACCGTCGCGGCCGTGTTCATCTGGGTCGGCCAGCCGCTCACGCTCGGGATCGGCGCGATGGAAACGGTCCTGCTCGCGCTCACGCTGCTGGTCAGTACGCTCACGCTGAGCCAGGGGCGCACGACGGTGCTGCACGGCGTCGTGCACGTCGCGCTGTTCGCCGCGTACCTGTTCCTGTCGATCACCCACTGACGCTCCAATGCAAGCGGCCCGGCGGATTCGCTCCGGCGGGCCGCTTGCACTTCTTCAAGTCCCTTCCCTGTCCTTCGCTTCACGCCGCCGTGACCCAACGGGGGCGGCAGCGCGTCACGCGACGGTTTCGCGCTGCGTGTCCGTCTCGAATCCATAGAGCGCAGCCGCGTTGTCGACCAGGATCGCGCGGGCAATCGCGTCGTCCGCCGCGCAATCGTGCAGCCAGCCGAGCAGGCGTGCATCGTCCGGCAGCGGCGATGCGTTCGGATGCGGCCAGTTGCTGCCCCACACGCAGCGTGTCGAATGGCCGCGCGCGAGCACGGCGGCGAGACGCGCGACGTCGTCGTAGCCCGGTGCGCCGGATTGCGACGTCTCGTACGGCGCGGACAACTTCACCCATGCGTGGCCGCGATCAAGCAGGCGTCGCAGTGCGACAAAGGACGGTGCATCCGGGGCGACGGGCGTCAGGAATTTGCCCGTGTGATCGATCACCACGCGCGCCGGCAGCCGCGCCAGCGTCGGTTCGATATCGGCCAGTGTGCGACCGTCGAACTGCAGGTCGATATGCCAGCCGAGCGGCGCGATCCGCGCGGCCATCCGTTCCAGATCGCTCCATTGCGCGGTGCCGCCCGCCAGCATCATGAAGCGCACGCCGCGCATGCCGGCGGCATGCAGGCGCTCCAGCTCCGCATCCGGCACGTCGACCGGCAACGTCGCGACGCCGCGCGCCTGCGGACCGAACGCGGCCAGTGCAGCGAGCGTGCATCGGTTGTCGGCGCCATAGCCGGTCGGCTGTACGATCACCACGCGCGTGAGGCCGAGCGTGCGCTGCACGCGCCGATACGCGTCCGCCGGCGCATGGGGCGGCCGAAACGTCGCCGTCGGCGCGAGCGGGTACGCATCGTCGTAGATATGGATATGGCAATCGCACGCGTCCGGGAACCGCGTGCCGCCCACGCCGTCGCGGATCATCGCCCGCCCGGCGCGACGGATGCGTGCGACGCGCGCCAGCGCGCGAGCCGCGTCGCCTGCGCGGCGTTGACCGCGCCGGTCGGCACGCGCCCGTCGAGCAGCGCGGCGAGCTGGTCGACCGTCTCCAGCGCCTGATGCTCGATCGCCGGCAGCGTCAGCCCGCCGATGTGCGGGGTCGCGATGACGCGCGGATGCGCGGCGAGCGCGGGCGTCGGCATCTGGTCCGCAGCACGGCCGACGTCGAGCGCGCAACCGGCCAGCCGCCCGCTGGCGAGCGCGTCGGCCAGCGCCTGCTCGTCGACGAGTTCGCCGCGCGACGCATTGATGAAGCACGCGCCCGGCTTCATCGCCGCGAATGCCGCCGCATCGATCAGGTTCGCGGTGGCCGGCGTGGCCGGCGCAAGGCAGACGACGTAATCCGAATCGCGCAGCACCGTGGCGGCGTCGACCTGTTCGGGCGGCGGTGCGTCGACCCGCACGTACGGATCGCTGACGAGCACGCGCATGCCGAGCGCCGTCGCGACGGGGGCGAGATGGCGCGCGATCTGCCCATAGCCGATCAGGCCGAGCGTGCTGCCGCGCAGTTCGCGCCCCATCCGTGGCACCGGCGGCGCGCCACGATGGTACGCGTCCGCGTAGCCGCCGATCCCGCGCGCGAGGTCGATCATCGCGCCGACGACCCACTCGGCGACGGCCGGCCCGAAGCCGGGGCTCGCCTGCGTGACCAGCACGCCGAACGCGCTCGCCGCGGCGACGTCGACCGTCCGGATGTCGACCGCGCAACGCAGGAACGCGGCAAGTACCGGCAACCCCGCGAACAGCGCGCGAGGCGCCGGGGTCTGCCGGTACGCGATGATCGCGTCGCATCCCTGCGCGGCGGCAATCAGTTCGTCCGTGTCGAGTTCGCGATCGTGCGGGTTGCAGGTGACGTCCGCGATCGCGCGCAGCGCGCGCAACGCCCTGGCGCCGAAGTAGTGGTCGATCATCCCGGTCGGATGCGTGACGTAGACGCGCGTCATGCGTGACCTCCGTTCGTGCCGGCCGCCTGCGCCGGCGGCGGCGCGACCGAGGCGCGCTCCACGAGCGTCACGTCCGCGAACACGCATGGCCCGGCGGACGGTGCGTCGCCCTCCTGCCGCATCACGCGCCGCACCATCTCGCCGGCCATTTCGGTGACCGGCAGTTGCACCGTGGTCAGCGCCGGCCACGAGATCGCCGACAGGAAATGACCGTCCATCCCGATGACGGAGACATCGTCCGGCACCCGCAAGCCGCCGTCGCGCAGCCCGGCCATCAGGCCGAGCGCGAACAGGTCGTTGACCGCGACGATGCCGGTCGGCCGCGCGGGATCGGCCGCGAGCTCGACGCCGAGCGCACGCCCGACGTCGACGATCACCGAGTCGCCGTATTCGTTCGCGGGACCGCCGTCGAGCACGCGCGCCTGGGTGGCGCCGCCCGCCTCGCTTGCCACGGCGAGAAAGCCGCGGATCTTGTCGCTGCGGCTCACCGTGATGCCGGCCACCGTCGCAAACGCGAGCCGCGTATGGCCGGCGTCGACGAGCCGGCGTGTCGCGAGCCGCGCGGCCGCCTCGTTGTCGGCCGTCACGTGATCGACCTTCGATTGCTCGCCGGGTGTCGCGCGCCGGTCGTAGCTGACGACCGTCATCCCGCGTTCGGCCGCGCGCTCGAGGTGGCTTTCGTCGGCGAGCGACGAGATCACGATCACGCGCCGCACGCCGTGCGCGTACAGATCGTCGAAGAACGACGCCTCCTTGCGCGCATCGCGGTAGGTGTTGCCGATCAGCACGCGATGGCCATACCGTTCCTGCGCGCAGGCCTCGATCTCGCGCGCGATGTAGCCGTACATCGGGTTCGCCATCGACGGCACCAGCAGCCCGACGAGCGGCGTCTGCCCCGTCTTGAGCTGGCGCGCGAGCGTGCTCGGCCGGTACTGCAGCGCGTCCATCGCCGCCTTCACGCGTTCGAGCGTCTCCGGCTTCATCTGGTCGGTGCGTCCGTTGAGCACGTTCGAAACCGTGCTGACCGAAACGGCCGCATGACGGGCCACGTCCTGAATCGTACTCATGTCGTCTTGCATAGAACGGGCTACAGGCCGAAATGGGCCGGCAGCCACAACGAAAACGCCGGTGCGAAGATCAGCGCCACGAGGGCGGCGAACAGCACCAGCAGATATTTCACCATCGGCCGGGCCACGCGCCCGACCTCGGTGCCCGTGATCGCGCAGGTCGTGAACAGCCCGAGGCCGACCGGCGGCGCGAACAGCCCGAACCCCATCGCCACCACCACGACCGTGCCGAAATGCAGCGGATGGATGCCGAGCTGCAGCGCGATCGGCGCGAGCAGCGGCCCGAAGATGATCAGCGCGGGCGCGCCTTCGAGCACGGCGCCGAACACGATCATCAGCAGCGCCGCCAGCAGCAGGAACATCGTTGCGCCGTATTGATGGGCAAACGCCGTCATTGTGCCCGAGACGAGGGCCGGAATCTGCTCGATCGACAGCGCGAACGACACGCTCGACGCCGCCGCGACGATGAACAGGATACCGCTCGCCATCGACGCGGCGCGCACGAACACGCGGCCGACCGAGCGCCACGTCAATTCGCGGAACGCGAGCCAGCCCACGACGAGCGCGTAGACCACCGCGAACGCGGACACTTCGGTCGACGTCGCGATCCCCGACGTCACGCCCTTGCCGATCATTGCGACCATGACCAGCGCGACGAGCGCGCCGCCCGCGAGCGGCAGCCACGCGCGACGCTCGCCGAACACCTCGGCCACGTCGATCCTGCGCCCGGTGGTCACCGTCACGACCGCGAGCGACGCGGCCAGCACGGCCGCCGGCACGATCCCCGCGACGAACAGCCCGGCGATCGAGATGTTCGCGACGAAGCCCATGATGATCATGTTCACGCACGGCGGAATCGTTTCGGCCATCACCGCGCTGCACGCGAGCAGCGCGGCGGTTTCGTTGGGGTCCTGCCGCGCGCGGCGCACCGCCGGCATCACGACGCCGCCCACCGCCGCGATATCGGCCAGTTTCGAGCCCGACACGCCGGAAAAGCACGCCGTCGCGAAGATCACGATCAGGCCGAGCCCGCCCCGCACGCGCCCGAAGATCCGCAGCAGCAACTCGACGAGCCGCGCGGACATCCCGTTGGTCTCCATCAGCAGCCCGGCCAGCACGAAGAACGGCACCGCGAGCAGCACGAAGTGATCGGCGCCGGCCATCACCTGTTGCGAGTAGACCAGCAGCGGCAGCGTCGGATCCGCGAGGAAATACAGCAGCGCCGAGAACGCCAGCACGAACCCGATCGGCACGCCGAGCACCAGCCCGCCGACGAAGCCCGCGACCAGCAGCGTGCCCGGCGCGACCGCATGCGCGGGCCACAGCGCGTTCCAGCCGTACACGGCGCCCGCGAGCGCCGCGCAGCACGCGAACGTGCCGATCACCCGGCGGCGCGGCGCGTTCAGCGCATTCGCAAGCGCGAATACCGTCATGAACAGCGCGCCGAACATCATCGGATACCCGTTGATCCAGCCCGGCAAGCCGCCCGTCGTCAACTGGTCGTACGAATCCGTGAGCAACTGGCACGACGACACCAGCAGGTTCAGCGCGACGGCCGCCACGATCCAGTGGCCGACCTGGATCAGCGCGCCCTGCCAGCGTGCCGGCAGGCGGCCGCGAAACACGTCGATGCCGACATGCTGGCTGCGCCCGAGCACCGTCGCCGCGCCGAAGAACACGAGCACGATCATCAGCGCGCTGGCCACTTCCTCGGCCCAGTCGACCGGGTCGTGCAGGAAATAGCGGAACACGACCGACACGAACACGACGAGCACGTCGACGCCGAGCACCGCGGCCGACAGGTACTCGAGCCAGCGCAGCAGCGCATCCAGCACGCGGGCGGCGCGATGCGCCGGTTGGCCTGCAGCGGGAGCCGGCGCGGCGCCCGACACGGAGTGCATGTCCATCGCTCAACCCCGCGCGGCGGCGATCGCCGGAAACAGCGGCGCGGTGGCCGGATATTGCTTCCCGAACGCCACATACAGGCGGTCGTGCATCGTCTGCCGCAACGCCGCGCGCTCGGCGTCGGCCAGCGGGTAAAACGCCATGCCGCGCTGCTTCAGCGCCTGCTCCGCCTGCGCGGCCTTCTGCGCGGCAATCGCGCGCTGCTGCGCGGTCGCGTCGGCCACCGCGCGATCGAAGGCCGGCCGCAGATTGGCCGGAATCCGGTCGAGCGCACGCCGCCCCATCACGACGGTCATCGCCGCGAACACGTGGCGCGATTGCCAGCACGACTTCACGATCTCGTCGAAGCGGCTCGCGAGCACCGTGGCGGGATCGTGCTCGAGACCGTCGACGACGCCCGTCTGCACGGCCATGTACAGCTCGCCGAACGGAATCGGCGTCGGCACCGCGCCCATCGCCTTGAAGGTATCCATGAACGCGGGCGTCGGCAGCACGCGCAGCTTCGTCCCCTTCAGCCCGGGCAACGCCGTCACCGGCTGCTTCGTGAATACGCAGCGCCCGCCGAAATGCGAACCCCAGGTCAGCACCGAGCATCCGGCGCGCTTTTGCAGCAGCGCGTTCAGGCTCGTACCGACCTGACCGTCGAGCGCCTTCGCGACGTGCGCGTAGCTGTCGAACAGGTAGCCGAGATCGAGCATCCCGAGCTCCGGCGCGATCGTGGCCCAGATCGACGAGCCCGAGATCATCATGTCGATCGCGCCGATCTTGACCTGCTGCACGACATCGTTTTCCTTGCCGAGCTGGCTGTTCGGAAAGTAGTCGACCCGGATCGCATCGCCCACGCTCGCCTTCAGGTTCGCGGCGAGACGCTCGTACCACACGTAATGCGCGGCGTTCTGGTCGGCCGGCATCGACGACGAGCAGCGCAGCGTGACGACCGGCTGCTGCGCGCGCACGCCTTCCGGCAAGCCGCCCGCGGCCGCCAGCGTGGCGGCGGACACCGTCTGCAGAAAGCGCCGCCGGGTGTAGGTATTCATGAGCCGTCTCCTTTGCGAGTGCGTCTCGCGACGCGACTGTATCGATTTAGTGTATCGATACAGTAATACGACAACCGATGAGAGAAAAATGGGGGTTTCCCCTGTTCAGGACAAAAATCCGGATCGTGTGGCGCGTATTTCGGGCGGAATTCGTATGAAAAATCGCCGTTTTTCACGCGTGGGAGGGACGCCGCAAACAATTCGCGCCCGCGTCGTCGATCATCGGACGACCGACTTTCGGTGGTACGCGGCAGGCCGCTCAGGCGAGCAGGCGCACCGCTAAACGCCCGGATCGTCCGCGCTGTCCGTCAGAAACCGCTCGACCATCGCGTTGAACACCGGCAGCGCCGGATTGTCGTTGTCCGCGCGCCATGCGAGATACAGCTCGGCCGCCACGTTGACGCCGGCCAGCGGCCGGAACACCACGCCGTCCACATGAAGCTCGCGCGCCGACGCCGGCACCAGCGCCGCACCGAGCCCCGCGCGCACGAGGCCGAGGATCGTATGCGTCTGGCCGACGTAGTGCAGGTAGTTCGGCAGCCGCCCGGCGCCCGCGAACATCCCCGAGATCATGTCGTGGAAATACTTGCCCTCGTTCGGCGAATACGCGATGAACGGCTGCCGGTCGAGCTCGTCGGGGCCGATCTGCTCGTAGGTCGCGAGCGGCGCGCCCTCCGCGACCGCGACGAGCATCGGTTCGCGCTGCACGAGCCGGTATTCGAGCGGCTGGCGCGCCGCGCGCTGGCGCACGAAACCCGCGTCGAGCATCCGCGACGCGAGCGCGTCGATCTGCACGGTCGACACCATCTCGCGCAATTCGACGTCGACGTCCGGCAACGCATGCGCCGCATGCGCGAGCAGCACCGGAATCATCCGGTACGCACTGACGGCCGTGAAGCCGAGCGTGATGCGCCCGGCCCCGCCGTGCGCGACGCGCTGCGCGGCCTGCTCGGCGCGCGCGGAAAACTCGAGGATGTGCCGCGCGTCCCGCAGGAAGCGCTCGCCGGCCGCGGTCAGGCTGACCTGCCGGCTGCTGCGCTCGAGCAATGCGATGCCGAGCGCGTGCTCGAGCAACTGGATCTGCCGGCTGAGCGGCGGCTGGGTCATGAAGAGTCGCCGGGCCGCGCGGCCGAAATGCAGCTCTTCGGCGACCGCGACGAAACAGCGAAGCTGATGCAGTTCAATCATTCAAATCTTGAATCAATCAATAGTCTTTTGATGTTAGACCGATATCGATACGATTTCTATACTCGGTTCCACCTGATGCACGGCCCGCGCCGCGCACGACGACCGAGACCTTCATGACCATCGACATCCTGCTGACCCAGCCGCTTCCCGACACCATCGACGCCGAACTGTCCGCCCGTTATACCGTGCACCGGCTGTATGCGGCCGAGCAACCGGAGGCGCTGCTCGATCGCGTGGCGCCGCGCATTCGCGGCGTCGTGACGGGTGGCGCGAACGGCCTGTCCGCCGCGCTGATGGACCGGCTCGCCGCGCTCGAGATCATCGCGATCAACGGCATCGGCACCGACGCGGTCGATCTCGACCGCGCCCGGGCGCGCGGCATCCACGTGACGACGACCCCCGACGTACTGACCGATGACGTCGCCGACATGGCGCTGGGCCTGATCCTGATGACCCTGCGCGACCTCGGCGCCGGCGAGCGGATCGTGCGCGCCGGCCGCTGGGGCAAAACGGCGCAGCCGCTCGCGACGCAGGTCACCGGCAAGCGGCTCGGCATCGTCGGGCTCGGCCGTGTCGGACGCGCGATCGCGCGGCGCGCGCAGGCGTTCCGGATGCCCGTCAGTTACTTCGGCCCGCGCGAGCATCGCGACAGCGGCTATCGCTTCGTGCCCGACCTCGCCACGCTCGCACGCGACAGCGACGTGCTCGTGATCGCGGCCTCGGCCGATCACGGCAACGTGCTGGTGACGGCCGATGTGCTCGCCGCGCTCGGCCCCCAAGGATTCCTGATCAATGTCGCGCGCGGCAAGCTGGTCGACGAAGCCGCGCTCGTGCGCGCGCTGGCCGACGGCACGATCGCCGGCGCCGGTCTCGACGTGTTCGCGAACGAACCGCACGTGCCGGCCGCGCTGCTCGAACTCGATCGCGTCGTCGTGCAGCCGCACCGCGCGAGCGCCACGCACGAAACGCGCGAGGCAATGGGCCGCATCGTGCTCGCGAACCTCGCCGCATGCTTCGCGGGCCAGCGCCCGCCGACCAGCGTCACCCGCTGAGCGCCACACCGCCCGCCCGTTACAACACCGGATGCCTCCGCACGACGGAGGCCAGGAGACACGCATGTCCCATCGATCCAGCGGCGCTGCCGTCGCCGCCTCGCCCGCCGCCTCGCGCACGATCGGCCGCGTCCGTTACGCGGTCCTCGCGCTGATTTTCGCGGTCACCGTCGTCAACTATGCGGACCGCGCGACGATGTCGATCGCCGGCACCGGCGTCGCGCACGATCTCGGGCTCACGCCGGTCCAGCTCGGCGTCGTCTTTTCCGCGTTCGCGTGGGCCTATGCGATCGGCCAGATTCCGGGCGGCTGGCTGCTCGACCGCTTCGGCGCACGGCGCGTGTATGGCCTGAGCCTGTTGCTGTGGTCGGTGTTCACGATGCTGCAGGGCACGGTCGGCGCGTTCGCCGTGCAGGGCGCGGCCGCGACACTCGCGCTGTTCGTGATGCGCTTCATGCTCGGCCTCGTCGAATCGCCGGCGTTTCCGGCCAATTCGCGGATCGTCGCCTGCTGGTTCCCGACGGCCGAACGCGGCACCGCGTCGGCGCTGTTCAATTCCGCGCAGTACATGGCCGTCGTGCTGTTCACGCCGGCGATGGCGTGGCTCACGCATGCGCTCGGCTGGGAGCACGTCTTCCTGTGGATGGGGCTGCTCGGCATCGCGCTCGCCGCGCTGTGGTTCGCGTGGTATCGCGAGCCGCACGGCCATCCGCGCGTGACCGACGCGGAGCGTGACTACCTGCGTGCTCACGGCGCGCTCGTCGATCTGGAAGCGAACCGCGTGCGCGAGCGGCCGCGCGTGTCGTGGCACGACGTGTCGCAACTGTTCCGCCACCGGAACCTGTGGGCGATCTACATCGGCCAGTACTGCATCACGGCGCTCACCTACTTCTTCATCACGTGGTTCCCGATCTACCTGATCAAGGGGCGCGGGATGACGATCATGGAAGCCGGCTGGGTCGCCGCGCTGCCGGCGATCTGCGGCTTCACGGGCGGCGTGCTCGGCGGCGTGCTGTCGGACTGGCTGATCCGGCGCGGCATGCATCCGTCGAGGGCGCGCAAGACGCCGTTCGTCGCGGGGATGGCAATGGCGACGCTGCTCGTGCTCGCGAACGGCGCATCGTCGAACGCGGTCGTGATCGCGCTGATGACGATCGCGTTCTTCGGCAAGGGGCTCGCGGCGGTCGGCTGGGCCGTGCTCGCCGACACGGCGCCGGAAGGCATGGTCGGGCTGAGCGGCGGCGTGTTCAACGGCCTCGGCAACATCGCCGGGATCGTCACGCCGCTCGTGATCGGCTACTTCGTCGCCAGCACCGGCTCGTTCGCCGGCGCGTTGTGGTTCGTCGCCGCGCACGGACTGATCGGCATTGCGGCGTACGTATGGCTCGCGGGCCGCTTCGAGCGCATCCGCATCGCGCCGGCCGCATGAGCGCCGCGGCCGCACGCCGGCGCCGTCACGCGCGCTGGCGGCTGCTCGGCACGTGCTCCGTCGTCAGCCGGTCGAGTTCGCGCAGATCGTTCTCCAGCGCGGGCGTGAGCGTCGTGCGCAGGTGGTCGAGGAAGGTGCGGATCTTCGCATCGAGATAGCGGCGCGTCGCGTAGACCGCATAGACGCTCACCGTCTGCAGCCGGTACTCGGGCAGCACGCGGATCAGGCGCCCTTCGCGGATATCGTCGAGCACCGTATACAGCGCCACGCACGCGATCCCGCGCCCGGCGCGCACCGCGACGCACAGCGCGTCCGGCACGTTGACCTGGAACGGCGCCGGCTGCAGCTCGTAGACGGTTTCCTCGCCGTCGCTGCGCTCCAGGCGCCATTCGCCGGCCGGCGACGCGGGCGTGTCGAGGCGCAGGCACACGTGGTTCGGCAGTTCGTCGGGCGTCTGCGGCGTGCCGTGCCGCGCCAGGTATTCGCGCGACGCGACGAGTACGCTGCAGCTCGTGCCGCAGGTCTGCGCGACATAGCCCGAATCGGGCAGCTGCGACGCGGTCACGATCGACACGTCATACCCCTCTTTGACCAGGTTCGGCATCCGCTGCGCCAGCGTCAGCTCGACCGATACGTCGGGGTTGTCCTCCTGGTAGCGAACGATCGACGACACGACATGACTCTGCCCGAGCCCCGTCATCGCGTGAATGCGCATCTTGCCGCTCGGCCGCAGCAGCGCGTTACGCGCCTCCGCGTTCGCGTAGTCGATTTCCGCGAGGATCGATTTCGCGCGCTCGAAATAGCGCTCGCCGCTTTCGGTCAGGCCGAGGTGGCGGGTCGTGCGATGCAGCAGGCGCGTCTGTACGTGGGCTTCGAGGTTCGAGACCGCGCGCGACACCTGCGCGGTGGTCGCGTCGATTTCCTTCGCGACCGCAGTAAAACTGCCGGCTTCGACGACGCGCACGAACAGGCGCATGTTTTCGAGCATGTCCATTGAATTGGCTTGGGGAGAGTCAGTGGGGAGGCGTCGGCGGCGCTCGCGTCAGAGGGGCAACGGAACACGGCCGCGAACCACGTCGAATCGATCACCGTGCCGGGGAGAAGGCGGGAGAGCGGGCATCGCGTACGGGGTTCTGGCATGACGGGGGAATTCAGTGCGCCGAATTGTACGCCGCTGCAGACGAATTTGGGCGATTGTGCGCACGCAAGTTCTCATCCGGTGAAAGCATTTTGCAAGACTTGCGCGTCGCACGCGTGCAACGACGCGATGCCTCGCGACAATTTGTATCACAACACGATATAATTCCGGGCTTGGCCGCCGCGCCCTAGCGTTGTCATTTTTACCGCTTACCGTCCATGTCGTCAGGCTCCTCCCCGTCGCGCCGCACGTTGCGGCAGTGGCTGCACAGCTTCATTCCCCATCCGATGACACTCGGCTGGCGCGAGCGCCTGCGCTCGTGCACCGGCGCGCTCGTCGGCATCGCGACGGTCGGCGTCACGATGCGGCTGCTGCCCGGCGTGCCGGGCCTCGTGCCGCTGCTCGTCGCGCCGATGGGCGCGTCGGCCGTGCTGCTGTTCGCGGTGCCGGCGAGCCCGCTCGCGCAACCCTGGTCGATCATCGGCGGCAATCTCGTCGCGGCGACGGTCGGCGTCGCGTGCGCGCAATGGATCGCCGACCCGATCACGGCCGCCGCGGTCGCGATCGCCTGCGCGATCGGCGGCATGTTCGCGCTGCGCTGCGTGCATCCGCCGTCGGGCGCCGTCGCGCTCACGGCCGTGGTCGGCGGCCCGGCGATTCATGCGCTCGGCTTCGGCTTCGTCCTGCAGCCGATCGCGCTGCAATCGGCGATCCTGCTGTCGGCCGCGCTCGTCTATCACGCGCTGACCGGGCACCGCTACCCGCACGGCGGCGTGCGCCCCGAAGCGAAACCGCAGACCGGCGGCGCCGCCCCGGCGCGCGGCGGCTTCACGCGCGGCGACCTCGACGCGGTGCTGAAGCGCCGCAGCGAATGGCTCGACGTCGATCCGGACGATCTCGAAACACTGCTGCGCGAAACCGAAATGCAGGCTTATACGCGCACGTTCGGCCAGTTGAAGTGCGCCGACCTGATGACGAAGCATGCGATCGAGGTCGCGCCGTCGACGTCGGTCGCGGCCGCGCTCACGCTGCTCGATCGCCACCGCGTGAAGGCGCTACCGGTGGTCGACGGCGAAGGCCGCCTGACCGGCATCGTCACGCGCGCCGACCTCACGCGTCAGTTGCGCCGTCCGGCCCCGCTGTGGCAGCGGTTGTCCGCGCGGTTGCCGCAATCGTTCGGCGGCCAGCCCGCGAGCGTCGCATCCGTGATGACGCGCGACGTCGCATCGGTGCCGGAAACCATGCCGATTACGGCGCTCGTGCCGCTGTTCACGCATTCGGGCCACCACCATATTCCGGTCGTCGATGCGTCGCGCCGGCTCGTCGGCATCATTACGCAGACGGATCTCGTCACGGGCCTGTATCAGCAGACCCAAATGCTCGAGGCCGCGTAGCGCGCACCCCGCCACGTCACCGCCTGCGACACGCGGAATGCGACCATTCCGCCTGATTTCGGCCGTTTATATCATATTGTGATATATTTACCGCCACCGTAACCGACTGCCCGACCGACCTCGATGAACGATACCCGACGCGCGCTGACGAAAGGCGATTTCCAGCAACTGTCCGAGTTCCGCTACCAGATGCGCCGCTTCGAGCGCTTCTCCGAACGCGCCGCGCAAAGCGAAGGCGTGACGCCGCTGCAATACCTGCTGCTGCTGCACATCAAGGGCTATCCGCATCGCGAATGGGCGACCATCGGCGAACTCGCGGAACGCCTGCAGGCGCAGCACCACGGCGTCGTGGCGCTGGTGACGCGCTGCGAAGCGCTCGGGCTCGTGAAGCGCAAGCCGAGCGAAGCCGACCGCCGCCAGGTCGAAGTCCACCTCGAGCACGCCGGCGAAACGCTGCTCGCCCGCCTCGCGGCCATGCATCGCGCCGAACTGAAGTCGCTCAAGGACACGTTCCAGGTTCCCCAGATCGATTACTGACCCTTGCCACTCCGATGAACGCCCCACATAAACGCGATTTCTCGACCAACGAACGCCTGCCCAGGATCGCGCTGCTTGCCGCCGTGATCGGCCTGCTCAGCACGCTTGCCGCGTTCGTGCTGCTGAGCCTGATCCACCTGTTCACGAACCTGTTCTTCTTCCAGCAGTTCTCGTTCGCCGATCATTCGCCCGCGAACAACACGCTCGGCGCCTGGGTGATCGCCGTCCCGGTGATCGGCGGGCTGATCGTCGGCCTGATGGCGCGTTTCGGTTCGGAGAAGATTCGCGGCCACGGCATTCCGGAAGCGATCGAGGCGATCCTGTTCGGCAAGAGCCGCATGTCGCCGAAGGTCGCGATCCTCAAGCCGCTGTCGTCCGGCGTCGTGATCGGCAGCGGCGGCCCGTTCGGCGCCGAAGGCCCGATCATCATGACGGGCGGCGCGCTCGGCTCGCTGATCGCGCAGTGCGTGCACGTGACCGCCGCCGAGCGCAAGACGCTGCTCGTCGCCGGTGCAGCCGCCGGCATGACCGCCGTGTTCGGCACGCCGGTCGCCGCCGTGCTGCTCGCGGTCGAGCTGCTGCTGTTCGAATGGCGCCCGCGCAGTTTCCTGCCGGTCGCGCTGGCGTGCGCGGTGGCCGGCTTCGCACGCGCGGTGTTCTTCGGCGTCGATCCGCTGTTTCCGCTGACGACCGCCGCGCCCACGCCCGTCGCGCTGCTGTCGTGCATCGTCGCGGGTCTGCTGTCGGGTGCGCTCGCATGCGGCCTGTCGGCGGCGCTCTACCGCGTCGAAGACACCTTCGCGAAGCTGCCCGTGCACTGGATGTGGTGGCCCGCGCTCGGCGCGATCGTGATCGGCGTCGGCGGCTGGCTCGAGCCGCGCGCGCTCGGCGTCGGCTACGACGTGATCGGCGACCTGCTGCACCAGCACATCGTGCTGAAGATCGCGCTCGCGCTGCTGATCGTGAAGGCCGTGATGTGGGTGATCGCGCTCGGCTCCGGCACGTCGGGCGGGGTGCTCGCCCCGCTGCTGATGCTCGGCGCCGGCCTCGGCACTGTGCTGTCGCCGGTCTTGCCGGGCGGCGATCCGGCGCTGTGGCCGCTCGTGTGCATGGCCGCGACGCTCGGCGCGACGCTCGGCGCCCCGCTCACCGCGATCGTGTTCGCCTTCGGCCTCACGCACGACACCAATGCGCTGCTGCCGCTGCTCGCGGCGACGCTCGTCGCGCACGGCTTCGCGACCATCGTGATGAAGCGCTCGATCATGACGGAAAAGATCGCACGCCGCGGCTACCACATCTATCGCGAATACGGCGTCGATCCGCTGGAGCGGCACGACATCGGCGAAGTGATGACGTCGGCCGATCTGCTCGTCGCGATCGACGGCACCGCGACGCTCGATACCGTCGAGACGCAATACTTCGGCGCGAAGCAGACACACCGCGCGTACCCGGTCGTGCAGAACGGCCGCCTGCTCGGCCTCGTCGATCGCGCGACGCTCGACGCGCAACGTGCGCAGGCTGGCGCCGACACGCCGATCTCGGCCGCGTTCGCCGATCGTGCACCGGCCGTCGCGCTGGCGCACGAAACCTGCCGCGTCGTCGCGTCGCGCCTGGCGATGCTCGGCCTCGAACGCCTGCCGGTGGTCGCCGACGAGCAATCGCTGCGCATCACGGGGATCGTGTCCCGCAGCGACCTGATCAAGCCGGCGCTCCAGCACTTCGACGACGAACACAAGCGCGAGCGCTTCCGTCCGGTCGTCCCGGTCAACCTGCGCGGCATCGGCTCGCGCAAGGCCGGCTGACGTCGTTCGCGTGCGCGGCGCTCTGCCGCGCGCCGCTTCCCTGCCTCACGCCGCGCCACGATACGGTGCGCCCGTCGCGCGCCGCATCGCCTTCCCGTTGCTTTCCGCCGTTTAAAGTTGGTTAACAATTCAACAGACGAAAGTTTGTCATCATGGTGCTCATGCGACGGGGCCATCCAATAGCCATTCCACTTCGCCATTCGATAAAGAGTCGCGGCGCGGCATGCACGTACATGCCGCCTGCCGCGACCGTCACCTCACCACACCACGACCGGGCAGCGCACCGACCGCGCCACGCATGACGTCGAGCCGTACACGACGCATGCCGCGCCGCAGCAACATGCGCAGCATCCGAGCCGTCATTTGGCAAGCGCGTTAACAACTTGTTTCGGAATGACCGGAACCGTGCCCGCCCGATGCGATCTCACTTGCACGCAGCACTGCTGCGCATCCCACTCAATCAATCACGACTCGAGGGAGATAACGTGAACGTGAAATACTTACCGCTCATCGCATTGACCGTGGCAATTTCTGCTCATGCCGCTGAACCTGCCGTGCAAAACGTGGGACAAAGCCAGAAAGACGCTCCCGACGTTTCGGCGTGCATCGCCAAGACCTGGGCCGACAAGTCGCAACAACAGGTGATCTCGCAGAACGTGCTGGCCAACGGCCTCGCGACCGATGTGTACGCACCGGGCCAGCAGCCGCCGAACGGCGCCGCCGCGATGGTGCGTCCGTCGTGGAAGCCGGGTGCGAAGACGTGGGTCGGCGTGCGCGGCGATGCAGCGTCCGCCGGCGACATCAACGCCTGCCTGTAACGAACGAGAACAGGCGCACCGGATGGCCTTGCGCCATCCGCTTGCGACGAGCCCCGCTTCGGCGGGGCTTTTTCTTTGCGGCGCGGAAAGCGTCTTACAGGTAGCTGCAGACGTAATCGAGCGTCTCGAGCACTTCGATGTCGAAGCGGCTCTTGCCCGGCACCGAGAACGATTCGCCGGCGCCGTAGGTCTGCCATTCGCTGCTGCCGTCGAGCTTCACGCGGCACTTGCCGGCCTGCACTTCCATCAATTCGGGCGCATCCGTGCCGAAGTTGAGCGCGCACGGCAGGATCACGCCGAGCGTCTTGCGCGTGCCGTCCGGGAAGAGCACGGTATGCGACACGCACTTGCCGTCGAAATAGACGTTCGCGCGCTTGACGACCGATACGTTGTCGAATTGGGTTGCACTGGTCATGTGATGCCTCTGATTGCTGGATGCCGGATGGCGATGGAGTTGGAGGCCGGCCGGAGCGGCGGGCCGGCCGCTATGATACCGGCTCGCGCAACGTGTATCGGAATGGCGCGCTACCGGTGCGTGCCGGGCCCACGATCGTCAGGATCACTACGTGATTCTGTGGGGCGCCGGTTCACCGCAACCCCTTGCGCCGCGCGGAATCGCGCAGGCAATCGAGCAGCATCGCCGCGGCCGGCGTCAGCGGGCTGTCGCGGCGCGTGACGACCTGAACCGATACGCCCGGCAGGCGCTCGCGAATCGGCAGCACCGCGAGCTGCTCGCGCGCCCACTCGCCTTGCAGCAGTTGCTCGGGCATCGATGCGATCAGGTCGCAGCCGGTCATCAGGCTGTGCGCAAGACCGAAGCTCGGGCATTCGACGACGCGCGCCGGCACCGGCAGCCCGTACGCGACGAACGAATTGAACAACACCTGCGTGGAGCTTTCCGGCGACGGATTCATCAGCCAGTCGGCCTCGACGAGATCGGCGAGCGACGTGGCCGACGCGAGCGGATGCCCTTTGCGCGCGACGATCAGCGAGCGGCTCGCGTAGAGCTCCGCATGATCGAACTCGGCGGCGAGCAGTTCAGGCACGACGACGGCCACCGCGAAATCGAGCGAGCCGTCGTGCAGGCGCGGCAGCGCGACCCCCGGGAACCCTTCGACCAGATTGACGCGCGCCACCGGAAAGCGGCGCCGGAACGCACGGAATGCGTCGGGCAGGATCGTCACCGCCGCCGCGGGCGTGATCGCCGCCGCGACGGAACCCGTCATCGCGCCCTGCGCCTGCTCGATGTCGTCGCGGGCGCGCTGCATTTCGGCGACGATGAGCCGCGCGCGCACCTGCAGTTGCTGGCCGAACGCGGTGAGCTGCACGCCGCGCGCGGTGCGCACGACGAGCGACACGCCGAGCGCGATCTCCAGCTCCTTCACCGCCTTCGTCAACGCGGCCGGCGACACGTTCAGGCGCCGCGCGGCCGCGCGAATGCTGCCCTCCTCCGCGGCGGTGACGAACGCTTTCAGCTGATGGTATTTCATGGGGCAATGCGTGATCCGTGGAAACCCTGTGCGGCGCGCGGCGCCATCGCTCAGGGTATTCCCGAGCGGCAACCGACGGTGTGCACCAAAGCAATTTAGCAGCTTCTGGTACGCAAAAGAAATTTATATGCTTGGTCGTCGCATGCGCATCAGACGCCCCACCCGGCCCCACAGGAGACACCATGCTGCAAGCCGTGAACCCCGTCATCCCCGGCATCGCCGCGATCGCCCCCGAGCTCGTCGAAGTCCGCCGCCGCATCCACGCCCATCCCGAACTCGCATTCGAAGAGACGCTCACCAGCGATCTCGTCGCCGAACTGCTCACCGGCTGGGGCTACGACGTGCATCGCGGCATCGGCAAGACGGGCGTGGTCGGCGTGCTACGCGCAGGACAAGGCACGCGTACCGTCGGCCTGCGCGCCGACATGGACGCGCTGCCGCTCGCGGAAACCACGGGCCTGCCGTACGCAAGCCGCCACGCGAACAAGATGCACGCATGCGGCCACGACGGCCACACCGCGATGCTGCTGTGCGCGGCACGCCACCTCGCGGCGACGCGCCATTTTTCCGGCACGCTGAACCTGATCTTCCAGCCGGCCGAGGAAAATTTCGGCGGCGCGAAGGCGATGATGGACGACGGCCTGTTCGACCGTTTCCCGTGCGACGCGATCTTCGCGATCCACAACATGCCGGGCCGCGCGGCCGGCGACATGGCGTTTCGCACCGGCGCCGCGATGGCGTCGGCCGACCGCGTGACGATCACGCTGCGCGGCGTCGGCGGCCACGGCGCGATGCCGCATTTCGCGCGCGATCCGATGTCGGCCGCGGGCAGCATCATGGTCGCGCTGCAGACGATCGTCGCACGCGAAGTCGACGCGCAGCATGCGGCCGTAATCACGGTCGGCAGCGTGCAGGCCGGCGAAACGTTCAACATCATTCCGGAAACCGTCGTGATGAAACTGTCGGTGCGTGCGCTGAATGCCGACGTGCGCGCGCTGCTCGCGCGCCGTATCGAAGCGCTCGCGAAGGGGCAGGCGGAGAGCTTCGGCGTCACCGCGGAAGTCGACTACGACTATGGCTACCCCGTGCTCGTCAATCACGCGGAACCGACCGCGTTCGCGGCCGACGTCGCACGCCAGATGCTCGGCGCCGACCGCGTCGAAACCGAAGCCGCGCCGCTGATGGGCAGCGAGGATTTCGCGTTCATGCTCGAAGCGCGCCCCGGCTGCTACGCGTTCATCGGCAACGGGATCGGCAGCAAGGGCGGCTGCATGGTGCACAACCCCGGCTACGACTTCAACGACGACATCCTCGCGATCGGCGCGAGCTACTGGGTTCGCGTCGCCGAAGCCTGGCTCGCGGCCTGACGGCCCTTCACCACGCAGTTTCGCGCTCAACCGGGGGAACCCCATGGAAACGTCCGCCCTTCCGTTCGCCGGCACGCCGGTCGATGCCCGCGCCGCCGCGAAGAAACGCCGGCTGATCGCGGCCGCCGCCGTCGGCAACGCGCTCGAGTTCTATGACTTCACGGTCTACAGCTTCTTCGCGATCCTGATCGGCAAGCTGTTCTTTCCCGTGCATTCGTCGTTCGGGCAGTTGATGCTCGCGGTCGCGAGCTTTGGTGTCGGCTTCGTCACGCGTCCGCTCGGCGGGCTCGTGATAGGCATGTATGCGGACCGCGCCGGCCGCAAGAAGGCGATGATCCTCACGCTGCTGCTGATGGCGCTCGGCACCGCGACGATCGCGATCGCGCCGACCTTCGCGCAGATCGGCATCGCCGCGCCGCTGCTGCTCGTGCTCGCGCGACTGCTCCAGGGGTTCGCGTCGGGCGGCGAAGTCGGCGCATCGACGACGCTGCTGCTCGAACAGGCGCCGCAGCATCGTCGCGGCTTCTACGCATCGTTCCAGTTCTCGAGCCAGGGGCTCGCCGCATTGGCGGGCGCACTCACCGGCGTTGCGTTGACGTCGACGCTGACGGCCGCGCAGCTCGAAAGCTGGGGCTGGCGCGTGCCGTTCATCATCGGCACGCTGTTCGTGCCGATCGGCTACTGGCTGCGCCACACCGTCGAGGAAGTGCCCGCTGCCGCGCCGGCCGCCGCGCACGACGAGCCGGTCGCCTCGCTGCCGCTCGCCGACGTGCTGCGCCACCATGGCAAGGCCGTGTTCGCGGGTCTCGGCGTGACGATCGGCGGCACGTCGATCCACTACATCATCGTGTTCTACATGGCGATCTACGGCGTGCAGGTGCTGCACCTGCCGACCTGGCTGTCGATGACGGCCGGCTGCGTCGCCGGTGCGATCCTGATGCTCGTGACGCCGATCGGCGGCCATCTGTCCGACGTATATGGCCGTAACCGGATCGTCTGGTGGACGCGCATCGTGCTGATGGCCGCAATCTATCCGGCGTTCATCGCGCTGAACCGCTGGCCGGGCGCCGCGTCGCTGCTGTCGATCATCGCCGCGCTGTCGATCGTGCATGCGATCAACATCGGTGCGACGGGCGCGATGCTCGGCGAGTTGTTTCCGCGGGCGGTGCGTGCGACGGGCGGTGCGCTGGTGTATAGCGTCGGCGTCGCGATCTTCGGCGGATTCGCGCAGTTCTTCGTCACGTGGCTGATCTCGGCGACCGGGAATCCGAATGCGCCTGCGTGGTATGCGATCGGGTGTGGCGCGATGACGTTGCTTGCGATCCGTTGCATGGACGAGAAGGCCGGGAAGGCGCTGGATTGAACGGCGGACGATGCGCGGCACGCGAAGCGTCATTGACGTCGCGCGCGCGCATCGGGCATCATCGGCCCACGCACCACGCCACGATCACCCTTTCGACGACCACGCGCACGACCGCCTTCGGCGGGCCCGTGCGGCGAGTGCGCGCAAGATCGTAGCGGCTCAATTCCCACAGGCCCCGCCGGTTCCGGACGGGGTCTCGTCGTTTCTCCGTCCGCATCGGCCACTCAGGAGAAACGCAATGTCCGAAGCCGCTTCCCCGAAACGCGCGCTGCTCGTCATCGACATGCAGGTCGGGCTGTTTCATGGTCCCGATCGTCCGCATGACGGCGAACGCGTGCTGGCCAATATCAACCGGCTGATTCACCGTGCGCATGACAGCGGTACACCCGTGTTCGCCGTGCGTCACACCGGCCCGGCCGGCTCTCCGATCGCGCCCGACGCGCCGCTCGCCGCGTTGCTGCCGGCACTCGCGATCGATACCGCACGCGACATCGTGTTCGACAAGACCCGGCCGAGTTGCTTCGTGGGTACGCGGCTCGCGGAGTGGCTGCATGCGGCGGGGATCGGCGAGATCGTGATCGCGGGGATGAAGACGCAATACTGCGTCGATACGACGTGCCGTGCGGCCGCGGATCTCGGGTTTCGCGCGGTGCTCGTGACCGATGCGCACACCTGCACGGATACGCCCGCGCTGCCGGCCGAGCGGATCGTCGCGCATCATAATGCGACGCTTGGCGGGCCGTTTGCGGTGCTGACGACGACCGAGGCATGCGTGTTCTGACGCAGGGCGCCGGTCGGACTGCGGTAAGCGAGTGCGCGCGTTGCAATAGCGTCAGCAGGGACCGTCAATTCGCTGGAATCGGCTTGCCGATCGTTCGATGCGCCATGCCGACTTTCGAGAACAGGACTGACCTCGAAGCAGCAGAAGAGCACGTGCAAGACCCTGTCGCGTCCGCTCATGGGCAGCGACGATACGGCATGCACAGTAAAAGCAAAAAGGCACGGAGCTTTCGCCACCCGTGCCTTTTTCAGCTACACAGACCGCCCGCACTCAAAACGTATGCATCATCCCCACATACGCACCCGTCTGCGACTCGCCCGTCATCGGGCTCGTCCCCGACGTCGCGTCACGCGGCGTCGCGAGCAGCGAGAAGTTCGAATTTCCGCCGTTGCGCGCATACGCGACCGTGCCGTACAGGAACGTGCGCTTCGACAGGTTGTACGTGGTGCCGAGCACATACATGATCGCGTGCCCTGACGGATCGTGCGACGCATCGCCGCCGCCGTCGCCCACCTTCACGTAGTAGCCACCACCCGTCACGGCCCACTGCGGCGTAGCCGAATAGGTCGCGCCAAGCCAGTAGTGATCGGCCCGGTCGGCGACACCGGCCGGGCTGTCCGGCGCCTGGTAGTGCGTATACGCACCCTGGATCTTGAACTTCGACACCTTCACGTTCGCCCCGACGAAGTACTCGCGCGACGCCGTGAAAATGTTGCTGAACTTGCCGTTGTTGTCGCGCAGTTCGTCGTAGATGCCGCGCACGTCGAGCACCGGCGAGTGGTACGAGATCATGATCCCGTCCGAGCGGCCGAAATCGTCGGCCGCGCCGTAGTTGAAGCCGCGCGACTGGTTGCCGAACGCGTATTGCGCCTGCACGTCGAAGCCGCCGATCACCGGGCTGTGATATTCGATGTTGTTGCTGCTCTGCTGCCAGTTGCGGCCACGCACGAGCGAGGCCGACGAAAACGCCTGCTGGACGAACGGGTCGAATTCCCACACGCCGTCGCTGTCGATGAACAGGTTGCGGCCGGCCTGCAGCTGGCCCCACGTGTTGCTCTTCAACCCGACGTACGCGCGCCGTGACCACATCCGCCCGCCGCCCGTCTGACCGTTCATGACCTGGAACGCGGTTTCCAGGTTGAACACCGTCGACAGCCCGCCGCCGAGATCCTCGACGCCCTTCAGCCCGAACATGCTGGTGCCCCAGTCGCCGCTTTCCGCGCTCCAGCGCGACTTGCTGCCGTTCGGTGTCGCGATGTGGTTCAGGTATTCGATACCGCCGTCGATCCGGCCGTACAGCGTGACGCTCGTCTGTGCAAACGCGGCCGCCGGCGTGGCGGCCGCAATCAGCCATGCGAAGTATTTGAGTCGCAAAATGATGCCCCCTCGAAGTCTCGACCGTCCGACGCGCACCCCATGCACGCGCCTCGGGTCTGCTTATCCGCGATCGATCGAAAAACGTCCGGGGCCCGCCGCGCAGAGCGCGAGCAAGCCGCCCGAGATCGCGATGTTCTTGTAGAAATGAATCATGTTGTTGATCTGCTCGCCGCCCGTCATCGTCCAGTAGTGGTGGCCGATGATGCCGGTACCGATCGTGTACAGCGCAAGCAACAGCGCGAGCGGCCGCGTCTGGAAACCGACGAGGATCGCAATCCCGACGATGAGCTCCATCACGACGGAGATCGCCGCCGAGATGATCGGCGCCGGCGCGCCCTCGCTGCCCATGAACGCGATCGTACCGGAGAAGTCGATAATCTTCTTCCAGCCGAACATCACGAACAGGATCACGAGCAGGATTCGGGACAGCAGCAGCAGCACATCGCGCTGGGACGCGAGAAACGGTTGGTTCGGTGTCATGGTCTCGATCAACGAAAACGATGCGCGGCGTGCGCGCACCGGATTGCCTGTGAACCAGGACGGGCGACCGCCTGCGCCGCCCGTCCCGCTCTGCAACAACCGGCATCGGGGCCCGCCCGATGTGCTGTGCTCCTCCTCTTTTCTATTGTTGCCCTGCCTCGCCGCGTGCCGCGTTTCAGCGCAGCTTCGCGACGTCCTGCTCGGTCACCTTCGCGGCCGGATTGCCGAACTGCCCCGTCAGGTAGTTCGTCAGCGCGGCGATCTGCGCATCCGACAGCTCGTGGCGGAACGCGGGCATCCCGACGTCCTCGCTGCCGGCCTTGCGCTGCACGCCGTTCAGGATCACCTGCACGAGGTTGGTCGGATTCGACGCGCCGACCGTCGAGTTGTGGAACAACGGCGGGTAGTAACCGTCCGGCGTGCCCTTGCCCTGCATCTGGTGGCAGGTCGCGCAGTTGCCGAGATACAGCCGTGCCGGATCGATGCCCGACGACGCGAGCGCGACGCCGCGCAGCTTCAGGCCATCCTCGGCCGGCTTGCCCCACGACGAGCGCGACTGCTTCGCGTCGCCGCTGGCGACGGCCGGCACCGTACGGATGTACGTCGAGATCGCGCCGATGTCGGCTTCGGTCATCTTCGAGAAGCTGTGCTCGATCGCCTCGGCCATCGGGCCGGCCGCCTGCGCGAGGCCCGGCACGCTGCCGGTGCGCAGGTACTGGACGAGCTGCTGCTGCGTCCAGCCGCCGATCCCCGCGTTCGGGTCGGACGTGATGTTGTAGCCGTCCCAGCCCGCGAGCACCGAGCCCGACAGGAAGCTGCCGCCCGTTTCGTCGAGCGACTTCTCCTGCATCGCGATGCCGCGCGGCGTGTGGCACGTGCTGCAGTGCGCGAGGCCCTGCACGAGATAGGCGCCGCGGTTCCACTCGGCGCTCTGCTCGGGCTTCGGCTGGTACACGCCGTCCTTCAGGAACAGCCAGTTCCAGATCTTCAGCGGCCAGCGCATGCTCAGCAGCGCGGGGATCTCGTTCTTCGGCGGCGCCTGCTTGACCGGTTCGACGCCGTGCATGAAGTACGCGTACAGCGCCTGCACGTCGTCGTCGTTGATCTTCGCGTACGACACGTACGGCATCGCCGGGTACAGGTTGTCGCCGTTCTTCGATACGCCGTGCCGCACCGCGCGCTCGAAGTCCTCGAACGTCCAGTTGCCGATGCCGGTATCGGGATCCGGTGTGATGTTGCTCGTATAGATCTTGCCGAGCATCGGCACCGGCATGCCGAGGCCGCCCGCGAACGGCTTGCCGCCCTTCGCGGTGTGGCATGCCATGCAGTCGCCCGCGACGGCGAGGTATTCGCCGCGCTTGACCTGCGCCGGATCGGCCGAATCGGCCGCGCGTGCGAGGCCGGGCAGCGCGAGGCAGCCGGCGAGGAGGAAGGTGAGAGTAGATTTCCGCACGGTCAGACTTCCTTCTTCAGCGTGTCCGACATCCGCAGCGCGAGCGCCGCGATCGTCAGCGTCACGTTCACCGTACCGACGGTCGGCATCGTCGAGCTGCTCGAGATGAACAGGTTCGGATGGTCGAACGTGCGGCAGTCCTTGTCGACGACCGAGTCGCGTGCATCCGCGCCCATGATCGTCGCGCCCGTGATGTGGTTGTTCGGCGCGAACTCGTCGTTGAAGACGACGTCGGTGCCGCCCAGCACCTTCGCGGCCGTCGCGTAGACCTCGCGCGTGTGCACGGCGCCGCGCTTCACGTAATCGTCGATCGCATACGTGATCTCGGGGCGCGGGATGCCGATCGCGTCGGTGGCCGTCTTGCTCGGCACGATGCGGTTCTCGGGCTGCGGCAGAATCTCGTGGAAGCAGTCGAACTGCACGTAGCGCGCGGAACGGTCGCGGATCTGCGCGTCGAGCTCCTCGTGCTTCATCAGTTTGCCGGCCTTGAAGATCTTCTGCGTCTCCTGGTTGATGCGGGACATGTTCGACAGATGGATCTTCTTCGCGGCTTCGGTCGCGCGGAACGGGCCGTCGCGGAAACCGATCAGCGACGTCATCTCCTGCGGGCCGCGGCCCGGCCACAGCTTCTCGTTCGCGTAGAACGACACGCCGGTGCCCGGGTGGTCCATCAGGTTGCGGCCGACCATGTCGGAACTGTTCGCGACGCCGTTCGGAAAATCGCGGTTCGCGGACATCAGCAGGATCTTCGGCGTCTCGATGCCGTTCGCGGCGAGCACGAAGTACTTGCCTTCGACGCGATGGTCGGCGCCCGTCTTGTCCTTGTAGATCGCGGCGACGATGCGCTTGTCCGGGCCCGTCTCGAGCTTGTAGACGACCGCGCTGTCGATCAGCTTCGCGCCGGCCTGCTCGGCCTTCTCGACGTGGACGATGCCGTTGTACATCGCACCGATCGGGCAGATCGGCATGCAATTGTTGTTCCCGCAACAGGTGGGCCGGCCGTCGTACGGACGGCTGTTGCGGGCGACCGGCTCGGTCACCACGTGGAACTTCGGGTCATAGCCGTTGAGCGCGCTCTTGATGGTCTGCTCGTTGAACGACAACGGCAGCGGCGGCATCGGGTACGCCTGCTTGCGCGGCGAGTACAGGTCTTCCTCGGGGCCCGGGCCCCACACGCCGAGTTCCTCCTCGGCGCGCTGATACCAGTGCTCGAGGTCGTCGTACTGGATCGGCCAGTCGCGGGCGACGCCGTACACCGTCTTCATCTTGAAGTCGTTCGGGATGAAGCGCCACGCGGAGGCGGCCCAGTGCCACGTCGTGCCGCCCACCGCGCGGATGTACTGCGAGTTGAACTTGTGCTCGCCCTTCAGGATCAGGTAGTCGTTCGGCGGGCCGTATTCCGGATGCGGGGCCCACGGGCTCGACGGGTACGGCGCCATGAAATCGGTCTTGTCGGGCTGGTTGCGAAAGCGCTCGACGATTTCCCAGCGCGGCATGCGCGGGCCGGCTTCCAGCAGGATCACGGACTTGCCCGCCATCGCGAGCTGGTGCGCAACGATCGCGCCGGCGACACCCGATCCGACGACGACGACGTCGGCTTTTTGCGTATCGGTATCGGCCATCAGGCTTGCCTCTCGATCGGTTTTTCGGCCCAGAAGCCGGGTTTGTTGGGGCAATACGAAGGGATCACGAGCGTATCGGACACCACGCTGAACATTAATGCTTCCTCGTAGGTAATCACGACGTTGTCGACGATGCCGAGATACCACGCGCCGAGAATCGTCAATGCGAGCGATTCCTGGTCGGGATTCAGCGAACCGGATGCGAGCGCACCGGCGAGTTGCGGCAGGCTGTCGGCCGTCTTGAACGAGCCCTTCTGCAAGGCCTGCAGATAGCGCTGGCCGGTGACGCGGCTCAGCCCTTTCTTGCCGGTCAATGCTTCGGAGAGCGTCATGAACGTATCGAGCGGCGCGGTGCCGGGATCGTCGGCCAGGGCCCGCAACGCCAGCGAGCCGGTGAGGCCCGCCGCCGTCAGCGCCAGTGCGCCCTGCAGCCATTGACGCCGCGTGATGCCGGTTGCGGCTGCGTCGTCGTCACGACGCGATTGGGGGGTGTTGTCGTTGTGCATGTTTCCTTCTCTCGAACACCGGATTCGGGAAAACCACGCTTGATATTTCTCAAACATTGGCGCGGACCTGCAATGTACGCGCACAAATCGGATCGAACAATCTTTTTATAGTCCATTAAATGTTCCGCAATCCGGGACAATCGATATTTCGCTGCATTTTTGTGTCGTCGACGCGACAAATCCGCCGCAGGCACACGCGTGTCGCGTGCCGACCACACACCACACCTGCACGCCACACTGCGCACGCATGACGGTCGGTTAGAATTCCGTGCAATCAAACAGAAAGCTTCCCTCCGAGGGCAATCGAGCGATGAAGCAGCGCGACAAGTACAACAAAGAAACGAACCAAACCAACCACACGACCCGGCTGCTCTGGCGCATCGGCGCCGTCGCGGCGCTCGGCGGCGCCGCGGCCCTGTCGCTGCACGCCGGCGCGGCGCGCACGGTGAGCGTGTCGCCGCAAGGCACCGTCACCGAAGTCCGGCAGAGCGTCGTCAAGTTCGACGAACCGATGGTCGCCTTCGGCTCGGCCTCCGCGCCGAATCCGGCGCGCGTGACCTGTAACGATTCGACGGCCGCGCGCGGCCAGGGCCACTGGCTCGACGACAAGACCTGGGTTTACGATTTCGAAAGCGACCTGCCGCCGGGCGTCCGCTGCGCGGTCGCGCTCAACGACACGCTGCGCTCGGTCGCCGGCAATGCGGCGAGCGGCCCGCGTCGCTTCACGTTCCAGACGGGCGGCCCGTTCCCGGTGTCGGTGCGCCCCGGCTCCCGCGAGATCGAGGAGCGTCAGGTCTTCGTGATGAAGCTGAACGGCCCGGCCGAGCCGCGTTCGGCGCTCGCGAACATCTGGTGCGAAGCGGCCGGCATCGGCAACCGCATTCCGGTCACGGCGGCCGACGACGATACGCGCAATGCGCTGCTCGATCATTTCGGGCTGAAGAAGGAGGCGGCGCGCGTGCTGACGCTGTCGTGCTCGCAGGCGCTGCCGGCGAGCGCGAAGATGCAGCTCGTGTACGGCAAGGGCGTCGCCAGCCCGAGCGGCATCGCGAACGAAACCGAACGGCGCTTCGATTTCACCGTGCGCGCACCGTTCGCCGCGAGCTTCTCGTGCGAACGCGAGAACGCGAAGGCGCCCTGCACGCCGCTGCGCCCGCTCACGCTGTCGTTCAACGCACCGGTCGCGCGCAAGCAGGCCGAAGCGATCAAGCTGCGCGGCCCCGACGGTTCGCTGTCGCCGACCTTCGCGGCCGACGATCACAGCGAGGAAGTGACGACCGTCACGTTCAACCCGCCGCTGCCCGCGCAGGCCGCCCTGACCGTCGAGCTGCCGTCGGGCCTGCACGACGTGACCGACCGGCCGCTGTCCAACGCCGACCTGTTCCCGCTCGCGACGCGCACCGCGCCGATGCCGCCGCTCGCGAAATTCTCGTCGGGCACCTTCGGGATCGTCGAGCGCTTCGCCGAACCCGGTACGCCGGCGCTGGTGCCCGTCACGCTGCGCAACGTCGAGGCCGACCTGCATATCGCAGGCCTCAATGCGGGCGGCGCGCAATTCGCGAACCTGAAGGTCGAGAACGACACCGCGATCCGTCAATGGATGCGCACCGTCGATCGCTTCGACAACTGGTCGATGACGGCCGGCTCGATCGACGACCAGATTCCCGGCCTGCTGCAACGCAAGGGCCAGCACCCCGTGTACGTGCCGCTCGAAGCCGGCGAAAAACAGCCGGCGCCGAAGAACCGCCGCATCGACGTGCGCTCGCTGTCGCTGCTGACGGGCGAGCCCGGCGCGCAGGTGCTGACGCTGCCGAAGGCCGACCCGAAGACGCTGCGCCCGTTCGAAGTGGTCGGCGTGCCGATCGACAAGCCCGGCTTCTACGTGCTCGAACTCGCGTCGCCCGCGCTCGGCCGCTCGCTGCTCGCGAAGCCGTCGAGCATGTACGTGCGCACCACCGTGCTCGTCACGAACCTCGGCGTGCACCTGAAGCAGGGCCGCGAGAACAATCTCGTGTGGGTCACGACGCTCGACAAGGGCAAGCCGGTGCCGAACGCGCAGATCCGCGTGTCGGACTGCAACGGCGACGAAATCGCGGCCGGCAAGACCGACGCGCAAGGCCTGCTGAAGATCGACGGGCCGTTCGAGCCGAAGCGCGCGTGCAGCTCGTCGGAGCAGCGCTTCGACGACTACTTCGTGTCGGCGCGCGTCGACGACCCGAAGACGGGCCCCGACATGGCGTTCGTCAGCTCGGGCTGGAACCGCGGGATCGAATCGTGGCGCTTCAACGTGCCGACCGACACCGACAGCGCGCCGACCGTGCGCGCGCATACGGTGTTCGACCGCACGTTGCTGCGCGCCGGCGAAACCGTGTCGATGAAGCATTTCATCCGCACCGAGACGCTGCAGAGTCTCGCGTTCCCGTCGCAATACCCGACGCGCGTCGCGATCCGCCATCTCGGCACGGGCCAGACCTACAAGCTGCCGCTCACGTGGGCGGCCGACCACAGCGCGGACTCGCAGTTCACGCTGCCGGCCGCCGCGAAGCTCGGCGAATACAGCGTCGAACTCGAAGGCGGCCCGGAAGATGCGCCGAGCGCCACCTACTACAGCGGCAGCTTCCGGGTCGAGGCGTTCCGCCTGCCGGTGCTGAAAGGCTCGATCGGCGCGCGCGACGCGCAGAAGAGCCCGCTCGTCGCCGCGAAGGAAGCGCCGCTCGCGGTGCAGATCGACTACGTGTCGGGCGGCGGCGCATCGAACCTGCCGGTACAGGTGTCGGCGCTGATGAAGTGGGCGTCGCCGCCGTTCGCCGATCGCTTCGAGGATTTCAGCTTCACGCCGTATCGCCCCGACACGAGCGACGGCAACGCCGACGACGATGCGCAGGACGGCGACAACGCGTCGTCGTCGAACCACGACCCCGACGCGACGAAGCTGATCGCCGACAAGCTGCCGCTGACGCTTGACCGCAACGGCGCGGGCACCGTCACGCTCAAGGGCCTGCCGGACGTCGACGCACCGAAGCGCATCGCGCTGGAGGCGACGTTCGCGGACCCGAACGGCGAAGTGCAGACGATCCGCGGCGACACGATCCTGTGGCCGGCCGCGGTGGTGGCCGGCATCAAGGCCGGCCGCTGGGTGTCGGTCGGCCAGCGCGTGCCGGTGCAGGCCCTGGCGGTCGACCTGCAGGGCAAGCCGCGCGCGTCGGTGCCGATCGAGATCAAGGGCGTCGCGCGCATCACGACGTCGTCGCGCAAGCGGATGGTCGGCGGCTTCTATGCGTACGACAACAAGAGCGATACGCGCGACCTCGGCGTGCTGTGCTCGGGCAAGACCGACGACAAGGGCCGCATGGCCTGCGACGCGACGCTCGAACAGGCCGGCAACGTGCAGCTGATCGCGGTCGCGAAGGACGGCGACGGCCGCACGTCGAATGCATCGACGTCGGTGTGGGTCACGCGCGAGGACGAACTCTGGTTCGGCGGCGACAACACCGACCGGATCGACGTGATCCCCGAGAAAACGTCGTACGAACCGGGCGAAACGGCCCGCTTCCAGGTGCGCATGCCGTTCCGCTACGCGACCGCGCTCGTCGCGGTCGAGCGCGGCGGCGTGATGGAAACGCACATCGTCGAGCTGAACGGCAAGAACCCGACCGTGGACCTGAAGGTCGGCGACTCGTGGGGGCCGAACGTCTACGTGTCGGTGCTCGCGCTGCGCGGCCGGATTCGCGAGGTGCCGTGGTACTCGTTCTTCACGTGGGGCTGGAAGGCGCCGGTCGAATGGGCGCGCGCGTTCTGGCGCGAAGGCCGCCACTATGAAGCGCCGACCGCGTTCGTCGACCTGTCGAAGCCCGCGTTCCGCTACGGGCTCGGCGAGATCAAGGTCGGCACGGGCGTTCACCGCCTCGGCGTGACCGTGACGACCGACGCGACGCGCTACACGGTGCGCGGCAAGGCGCAGGCGCACGTGAAGGTCACGCTGCCGAACGGCCAGCCGGCACCGGCCGGCACGCAGATTGCCATTGCGGCCGTCGACGAGGCGTTGCTCGAACTGATGCCGAACAACAGCTGGGATCTGCTCGACGCGATGCTGCGCCGGCGCGCGTACGGTGTCGAGACGGCCACCGCGCAGATGGAAATCGTCGGCCGCCGCCACTTCGGCCGCAAGGCCGTGCCGGCCGGCGGCGGGGGCGGCAGCGCGCCGACCCGCGAGCTGTTCGACACGCTGCTGCTGTGGAACCCGCGCGTGACGCTCGACGCCAACGGCAGCGCGACCGTCGAGGTGCCGCTGAACGACGCGCTCACGCGCTTCCGGATCGTCGCGATCGCGGCGGTCGGCCCCGACCGTTTCGGCACGGGCAGCACGTCGATCCGCAGCACGCAGGATCTGCAGCTGATCTCCGGCCTGCCGCCGCTCGTGCGCGAAGGCGACGCGTTCCGTGCGCAGGTCACGCTGCGCAACACGACCGACCGCGCGATGCAGGTCGTCGTGACGCCGCACGTGACGGGCCTCGACGTCGCACCGCAAACCGTGTCGCTGGCGGCGAATGCGGCCACCGAAGTCGCGTGGACGATCACCGTGCCCGAACAGGCGCTCGATGCGGCCGGTGCGCTGAACTGGCGCATCGAGGCGGCCGAGCAAGGCGGCAAGCGCGCGTCCGACGCGCTGGCAGTCGCGCAGAAGGTCGTGCCCGCGCTGCCGGTCACGGTGCAGCAGGCGACGCTCGCGCAGGTCGACGGCACGCTGACGGTGCCCGTGGCGGCCCCGGCCGGCGCGGTGAGCAATGCCCAGGGCGTACCGCGCGGCGGCATCGCCGTGTCGCTGCAGTCGAAGCTCGCCGACGGCCTGCCCGGCGTGCGCCGCTGGTTCGAGCGCTATCCGTACCGCTGCCTCGAACAGCAGACGTCGCGTGCGATCGGGCTGCGCGACCCCGCGCAATGGCAGGCGCTGATCGCACGCATGCCCGTCTATCTCGACAGCGACGGGCTGGCGAGCTATTTCCCGCCGTCGTCCGACGATTCGCACCATGGCAGCCCGACGCTGTCGTCGTACCTGCTCGTGGTGTCCGACGAAGCCAGCCGTCTCGATCCGCGCTTCGCGCTGCCGGAAGACCTGCGCACGCAGCTCGAAGCCGGGCTCGCGCGCTTCGTCGACGGTCGCCTCGAGCGCAACGCGTGGGCGCCGCGCCAGGATCGCGACCTGCGCAAGCTCGCCGCGATCGAGGCGCTGTCGCGCTATGGCGCCGCGCAGGGCCGCATGCTCGGCTCGATCGAGATCGCGCCGAACCAGTGGCCGACGTCGGCGGTGATCGACTATCACGCGATCCTGACGCGCGTGAAGGACATCCCGCAACGCGACGAGAAACGCGCGCAGGTCGACCAGATCCTGCGGGCGCGCCTGACGTACCAGGGCACGCAGCTCGTGTTCTCGACCGCGCGCGACGACGACCTGTGGTGGCTGATGACCAGCAACGAGACCAATGCCGCCCGTCTCGCGCTGGAATTCGCGGGCGACCCGGCATGGAAGGATGAAATGCCGCGCGTGACCGCCGGCCTGCTCGCGCTGCAACGCCAGGGCGCCTGGCAGACGACCACGTCGAACGCGCTCGGCCTGCTCGCGGTCGAGCGCTTCTCGCGCACCTACGAGAGCACGCCGGTTGCCGGCACGACGAAGATCGCGCTCGGCGGCAACGAACGCGCGATCTCGTGGTCGCAGGCAGGCTCGGCCGCGCCCGCCGATACGCCCGCGTCGGCGGCGCCGTCGGCGTCCGCTACGCCCGCGACCCGCGCGGCCGCCGCGCGCAGCGTGCTGATGCCGTGGCCGCGTGCGTCACAGGGGCCGGCGACGCTGTCGGTCACGCAGGACGGCACCGGTCGCCCGTGGGCGACCGTCGAAAGCCTCGCCGCCGTGCCGCTGCGCGCGCCGTTCGCGGCCGGCTACCGGATCACGAAGACCGTCACACCCGTATCGCCGGCCGTCAAGGGCGTGCTGACGCGCGGCGACGTCGTGCGCGTGCATCTCGACATCGATGCGCAGAGCGACATGACGTGGGTCGTCGTCAACGATCCGATTCCGTCCGGCGCGACGATCCTCGGCTCGGGCCTCGGCCGCGATTCCGAAGCCGCGACGCAGGGCGAGAAAACGCCGGACGGTGCATGGCCGGCGTTCATCGAGCGCGACTTCGACGGCTATCGTGCGTACTACGACTATTTGCCGAAGGGCAAATTCTCGGTCGAGTACACGGTGCGGCTGAACAACGTCGGCACGTTCGGCCTGCCGCCGACGCGCGTCGAGGCGCTGTATGCACCGTCCGTGTACGGCCTGTGGCCGAACCCGCCGCTGACCGTGAAGCCGGCCGACGCGGGCAAGTAACGAGCAAGTGATGATCGATCTGGCTTTGCCGCGGCCGGCGCGTTTCGCCGGCCGCGTATTCGTCGCCGTCGTACTGGCCGCGCCGCTCGTCGCGCATGCGCTGCCCGGCTACGACGACGTGCGCCGCAACTGGCGCAGTTCCGACTGGGTGCTGCTCGCGCGCGACGGCACGCCGCTGCAGCGCACGCGCATCGACCTCACCGAACGGCGCGGCGACTGGGTGTCGCTCGCCGACGTATCGCCCGCGTTCCGCGAGGCGATCGTCGTGTCCGAGGACAAGCGCTTCTACGAACACAGCGGCGTCGACTGGCGCGGCATCGCCGGCGCCGCGTGGGGCAACCTGTGGAACGAGCGCACGCGCGGCGCGTCGACCGTCACGATGCAGCTCGCGGGCCTGCTCAGCGATTCGCCGCGCCGCTCGGGTCAGCGCTCGCTGCCGCAGAAAGCCACGCAGGCCGTGAACGCGCTGTGGCTCGAACGCAGCTGGCGCAAGGACCAGATCCTCGAGGCCTACCTGAACCTGGTGCCGTTCCGCGGCGAGACGATCGGGCTCGGCGCGCTGTCGCAGGTGCTGTTCGGCAAGGCGCCGTCGGGCCTCGACGCGCGCGAGGCCGCGATCGCGGCCGCCCTCGTGCGGGCGCCGAACGCGGCACCCGCGAAGATCGCCGAGCGCGCGTGCCGGATCCTGCGCGACATGCATGCCGAGCAGGCATGCGCGTCGCTCGACGGCTACGTGCAGCTCGTCGTCGCACGCCCAGCCAATACCGTCCGCGACGACGGCGCCGCCCTCGCCCCGCACTTCGCGCGGCGCATCGCGGCCGAGGTCAAGCCGGCGGCCGGCGCGCAGATCCGCACGACGCTCGATGCGCCGCTGCAGCGCTTCGCGCGCGACACGCTGACGCGCGCGCTGACCGAGCTCGACGCGCCCGCGCACCGGCGCAACGTACAGGACGGCGCGGTGGTCGTGATCGACAACGCGACCGGCGAGATCCGCGCGTGGGTCGGTTCGTCGGGGGCGCTGTCGAGCGCGCGCGACGTCGATGCCGTGCTCGCGCCGCGTCAGGCCGGCTCGACGCTCAAGCCGTTCCTCTATGCACAGGCGCTCGACGAGAAGCGGCTGACGGCCGCGTCGCTGCTCGACGATGCGCCGATCAACCTCGCCGCCGGCGGCGGCCTGTACATTCCGCAGAACTACGACAAGGATTTCAAGGGCTGGGTGAGCGTGCGCAGCGCGCTCGGTGGTTCGCTGAACGTGCCGGCCGTGCGCGCGCTCGTGCTCGTCACGCCGCACCGCTTCGCGCGCACGCTGACCGCACTCGGCCTGCCGCTCGCGCAGGAAGGCGATTACTACGGCTTCAGCCTCGCGCTCGGCAGTGCCGACGTCACGCTGCTGTCGCTGACCAATGCATACCGCGCGCTCGCGAACGGCGGCGTCGCGCGCAAGGTCGTCGACCTGCCGGCCGGGGCGCCGACGGCGGCAGCCGGCGCAGCGGCGCCCGCGCGGCCGGACGCCGGCACGCGCGTGTTCAGCGAGGCGGCCAGTTTCGTCGTCACCGACATCCTGTCCGACAACAATGCGCGCGTGCGCACGTTCGGCTTCGACAACCCGCTCGCGACGCGCTTCTTTTCCGCGGTCAAGACCGGCACGAGCAAGGACATGCGCGACAACTGGACCGTCGGTTTCACGTCGCGCTATACGGTCGGCGTATGGGTCGGCAATGCGGACGGCTCGCCGATGTGGGACGTGTCGGGCGTCACGGGCGCGTCGCCCGTGTGGTCGGCCGTCGTCGGCTATCTGCACCGCGACCTGCCGAGCCGTGCGCCGCGTGCGCCGGCCGGCGTCGAGACGCGCCGCATCGCGTTCGAGCGCGACATCGAGCCGGCCCGCAACGAGTGGTTCATCGCGGGCACGGCGGTCGACACGATCCGGCTCGCGGCGCCCGTCACGCCGGGCAAGGACGGCGCGCGCGCGCCGTTGACGATCGGCGCGCCGACCGACGGCACGATCTTCGCGATCGACCCGGACATTCCGCCGAAGAACCAGCGGATCTGGTTCGAGCGCTCGTCCGGGCGCGCGGCGAAGTTCGCGTGGCGGCTCGACGACAAGGTGATCGGGCATGCCGATCGCGTCGCGTGGCTGCCATGGCCGGGCCGGCACCGGCTCGAACTCGTCGATGCGCGCGGCAACGTCGCCGATGCGATCGGCTTCGAGGTGCGCGGCGCGTTCGCGAAGCCGGCCGCGCGCAAGCCCTGAGGCGGCGAGCCGGCCGTACTGGCCGGCCGTATTCGCCTTCGGCGGCCGGCCGGAGAAGTCGAGTGCAGTCGCCCGATTATTCGACCGGACCGGCCAAGCCGCAAATCATTGTGGACGGGATGAATTAGTTCGACAATATCGCGCATGCGGTGCATTCGGGCACCGACGACGAACCGACGCAGGCCGATCCCGGACCGACAACGATGACACCCGAAACCGAGGGCAAACTGCTCCGGCATGGCGTACAGATCATCCCGCTCTGCTTGGGCCTGTATGCCGCCGACAGCCTGTGGGACGCGTATCGCAACGGCGGCATCCTGGAATGCCACCAGGCTCGCATGCATCCGATAAGCTGCTGGTGGATCACGCCGGACATGGGCGAACACTTCCAGCGATTGCTCGCCAGCCACTGGCACGTGCTCGGGCTCAGCGTTCTGCTGAGCCTGTTGCTCGCTTACGTCTTGGCGCCGGCCCGCCACCCGCGCCAATGACGCCCCGGCCCGGCCATACCGCGCGCAAGCCGCCAGCGGCAGACCGAACGGGCCAGCAGCACCGCGGTTCAGCACCTAGAATGACAGCAGCGCCGCATTCCCGACGCGCACCGGTTGCCTCATTCTCTCGATGGCCTGCGACCATGAACATCCGCCACGAACGCTTCACCCGCCCCGCGCTGGGCGTCTTGTGCGTTGCAGCGCTCGCCGCCCTCCAGGCCTGCAACGGCGATGCCTGCTTCGGTGTCGACGTATGCTTCAACGACAACACGCAGACCGTCGCGCTATCAGGCACGGCCGCGACGGGCGACGCGCTCGCGAGCGCGCAGGTCACGGTCAATTGCGCGGTCGGCTCGGCAACGACGCTGACGGACGGCGGCGGCAACTACCGTGTGACGCTCGACGCCGCGCTGCCATGCGTCATCACCGTGGCGTCGGGCGGCGCGAGCCTGCATTCGCTCGCCTATGCGGGCGGCACCTTCAACACGACGCCCGAGACCGAGCTGATGCTGGTCTATCTCGCGGCGCAACTCGGGACGAACACGGCCGGGCTGATCGGCAATTTCCAGGGCAGCCTGCGCTACCAGCGGGCCATGAACAGCCCGGACACCGTGCAGGCCGCGCAATCGGCCGTCGTGACGAACCTGCAGCAGCGCTATGCGGTCTCGCTCGCCGCGCCGGCGTTCCTGACCACCTCGTTCGTGGTCGGGCAACCGGGCGTCGACGGCGATCTCGTTGCGCTGGCGAAGGCTGGCGCGATCGATCCGAACGGACTGCCGGATCCGGTTGCCGTGTCGCTGTTGCAGCAGGCCGGGGCCGCGCATCCGCTGCAAGGAATGTGACCGGGACGGGAATCGACCGTCAGGTGCCGGCTTCGCGCGCGTCGTCGGCCAGCAATGCCCAAACGCTCGTGGTCGCGCCATTCGCCGCCGATGCGCAGACAGCGCGGCGAACATCCCGCTTGCCTGAACCCGAGCCGTCGAACCAGCGCGATCGACGCACGCTTGCCGGATGGTTCGCGGCGATCACGTCAGCGGCGTCGGACCGGGCGACGCGATTCAGCAGGATCCGGCTCGTGGGCCGCGGTCACCACCCGGCGCTTACGCCGCCTCCCCGCTCCCGCACACCACCGGCGCCGCCTGCTGCTGCGACAGATACCGCAGCAGCTTCGTCACCATCCACACGACGATGAACGACAACGCGACGAAAAACACCGCCAGCGGCGTCAGCACGTGAATCGACACGAAACCGGCCAGCCCCATCATCGCGGACGACACGAGCAGCAGCGCACAGCCGAGAATCGCGCTCGTCAGGCCGGCGATATGCGGAAACAGCGAATTGCCCTTGGCCATCAGCGTCGGATACATCGCACCGGCGCAGAAACCCATCACGAGCACCGGCGTCGCGAGCGTCCACACGCGCAGGCCGACGGTCAGCGCCAGCACCAGCATCGCGACCGACGCGCCCGCCATCACGCGCGCGCCGATCCGCAGCCGTTGCTCGGCGCTCGGCAGCCCGCGCCCGTGAATCCGGTTCGACAAACCGCCGAGGAAATACATGAGGCCGATGCCGAGCGCGAGATAACCGAAGAAGGTCGGCGGCTTGTGCAGCGTGGTCTGGACCATGAACGGCCCGACGATGTTGAACACCAGCAGGATGCTGTAGCACAGCCCCTGGGCGAGGAAGCAGCTCTGGAACACCGGGCTGGCCAGCACCTTGCCCGCGTTCGCCATCAGCGTGCGCGGCTCGAGATGCACCGGCTTCGGCAAGGTCTCGCGGTAGCGCCACAGCAGCGCCCACATCGCCAGCGAGTAGACCAGCAGGAACACGAGGCACGCACGCCAGCCGAACCATTCCTGCAGGTGCGCGCCGATCACCGGCGCGATGATCGGCGCCAGCCCCCATGCGATCGACATGTACGTGAACGCGTGCATCAGCGCCTGGCCGGAAAACGAATCGGTGATGATCGCCTTCGCCAGCAGGTTGGTCGTCGCGATCCCGAAGCCCTGCAGGCAGCGTGCGAGCACGAACGTCTCCAGGTTCGGCGCGCCGAGGGACAGCAGGCAGCCGATCGTGTAGATCACGAGCCCGAACGCGAGCACGCGCTTGCGGCCGTAGGCGTCGGCGATCGGCCCGAAGATCAGCTGGCCGAGCGCGTAGGCCGCCATGTAACCGGACACGCTCGACTGGATCGCCTGCGGCGTGGTCGCGAACGAACGTGCCATGTCGGGCAGCGCGGGCACGTAGATGTCGATCGCGAGTTGGCCGGCGGACGCGAACAGGCAGATCAGGAACAGCAGGAAGCGCGGCGAATTCGACTCGCGCGCGGGAGTGAGCGTGGCGTTCATGACGACTGGGAAGGAGGTCGGACAGCAGTGCCGCACCGTCAATGTTCGAATCTCGAACATGCGTGCGGTCGTGGCGAATTCCGTATTGTGCCTGTTGTTGCATCCGGCGACAGGATTTCCCTGGCGCGGGCGAGGTTGAATGGCCGGTCCCGACATGCGCCGATCGGGCCGCCGGCGGCGGTTTTAATGTTGATTTAAGCCGGCGGCGGCATTGTCTCGGGTGGCTCACTCCGTGAGCCGCACGTCATTGTTGATTCGATCAGTCTCGTTTGATGGAGATACGAAGATGCGATTCCGTTCGTATATGGCGGCGGGCGCGCTGGCGCTGGTGCCCGTGTTCGCGCTGGCCGGGCAGCCCGGCGCGGCGGCCGCCGCCCAACCGATGTTCGTCAATGTCAACGGGCAGGCCGTGCCCGTGAAAGCCGAGACGCGTGTCGTCCAGACGGCCGTCGGCCCGATGAAGGTCAGCACGTGGAGCTGGCACAGCCCGCAAGGCGGTGCGAGCTTCGAGATGCAGACGTCGTCGTCGGGCGGCATGCCGCCCGCGGCAGCGTTGCGGCAAATGCAGGCCGTGCAGTACCGGATGCAGGCGGCGCAGGCGCAGATGGTCGCGATGCAGCAGCAGATGATGGCGCTCCAGCACATCGCGCTCGCCAACGCGTTCGCGATGCCGATGCCGCAGCCCGTCGGGTTCGCGATGGCGCCGTGGGCCATGCCGGAACCGGTCGTCGTGATCGTGCCGGTGCAACCTTCGGCGCGTTCGATGGCGCCCGCTCCCGCCCCGGCGGCGCCGGCACGGCCGGCCGCACGCGGGCCTGAAATCAAGGCCTGACGCGCGCGTCCGGCGCACGAGCGACCGGGCCGCAAAGCGAAACCGCCGGCACGTGCCGGCGGTTTTTCATGGGTGGCGCGACATCGCCACGACGCGGTGCTCAGTACTGCGCCTGATCCGTCGGATTCTTGAACAGCTGCTTCATCTCCGCCGACAGCGGATAGTTCAGGCTCACGCCCTTCGGCGGAATCGGCTGCGTGAACCACTGGTCGTACAGCTTCTCGGCCGCGCCCGAGGTCTGCATCTTCGCGATCACGCCGTCGACGACGCGCTTGAACGGCGGATCGTCCCTGCGCATCATGCACGCGTAGTTTTCATGAACGAGCGGCGTACCGGTGACCGTGTACGCGCCCGGGTTGCGATCCTTCGCGATCTCGCCGTACAGCAGCGGCTCGTCCATCACGAACGCCACCGCGCGCCCGGTCGTGACGTTCATGAACGCTTCGGCATGATCCTTCGCGCTGATGATCGTCATGTTCATCGCCTTCTCTTCGTTGAGCTTGCGCAGCAGGCGCTCGTCCGACGTACCGGCCGTCGTCGCGACCGTCTTGCCGGCCAGGTCCGCGAAGTCCTTCACGCCCGAATCCTTGCGCGTGCTGAAGCGGATGCCGTACAAAAAGATGCTGTTCGAGAACGCGGCCTGCTTTTGCCGTTCGAGCGTATTCGTCGTCGAACCGCATTCGAAGTCGATCGTCCCGTTCTGCAGCAGCGGAATCCGGTTCTGCGACGTAATCGGGATTTCCTTCACCGCGAGGTTCGGCAGGTTCAACTCCGTCTTCAACTGGTCGATGATGCGCGACGCGATGTCCCGCGAATAGCCGATGTTCTTCTGCTGGTTGTCCGAATACGAAAACGGCACCGACGACTCGCGAATGCCCAGCGACACGACGCCCGTGTCCTTGATCTTCTTCAGCGTACCGGTAAGAGCCTGCGCGTGCGCGGTGCCGGCCAGCGCACAAGCCAGCGCGACGGCAAGCCAACGGAAACGACGATCCATGCTTGTCTCCTGACGAAACGTTGATCGAGTCGCGATCGTACGCCCGACAATATTCGCGTCATATCAGGGGAAGCGTAAACCACCTTCCGCCACGGCCGGATCCTGAAAGACGTTTTCCGTGCCGCGCAAACCCGCTCGCCCGCGCCTCCTGCCCGACCGGTCCGCGCACCGGCTCTGTGCCGGTCGTTCCAAACGCGCGTTCATGCTGCGACGCACCAACGTAATCGTTT
Organism: Burkholderia cenocepacia; assembly: GCF_900446215.1. Lineage (GTDB taxonomy): Bacteria > Pseudomonadota > Gammaproteobacteria > Burkholderiales > Burkholderiaceae > Burkholderia > Burkholderia cenocepacia. The sequence continues at coordinate 252,684 of NZ_UAQZ01000017.1, forward strand.
GCGGCACCGCCTGTTTTTCTCGCGAAACGCACTCAAGAAGCCGCCGCGCACGCCGTTACCCAGTGCATGGCGCGTCGCAGCAACCTGCTGCAACCGTCAGACAAAAACGACAAGGTCCGGCTCGCCCGGACCAGCGCCACCGCCGGCACGACGGTTATCTACGAGGATCGACTTTCAACATGAGAGCCAAACGTTTCAATTTCGCGCTGGCGCGCCTCGCACATGCGCGCATGCTCGCCGGCATGCTGTCCGCCGCCGCCCTGCTGCCCCTCGCCGGTTGCGGCGGAGGCGGCGGCGACGGCAGCAACCCGTCTTCGTCCAACGCGTCACCCGCACCGGCGCCCGCGCCCGCGCCGGCGCCCACGCCCGCGCCGACCACCCCGCCCGCGTCGTCCGGCACCAATGCGTGCACGTCGCAGCAGGCCGCCGTGCAGATGGCCGCGCAGACCGCACCGGTCGAGCCGCCGGTCGATCACCTCATCGTCAAGCTGAAGACGCTGACGGCCCCCCGAGCGATGGCGGCCGTCGACAACGGTGCGCGACTCGACGCGGTGATCCAGCGCGCGATGACGCGCTGGACGGCGCCGGTGACCGGCAGCGCCCGCGCGTACGCGAGCACGGTCGCGCAAACGCCGGTGAACGTGCAGGTCGAACGCACCATCTCGAACGGCGCGGCCGTGCTGTCGCTCGGCCAGCGCATGGCCGCCACCGATGCCACCGCGCTCGCGCAGGCGTTCGCGGCCGACAGCGATGTCGACTACGCGGAACCCGATCACCCGATGCAGATCCGCGACACGCCGAGCGACCCGCTCTACAACCAGCAGTGGTATCTGTCCGACCCGACCGCCGGCATCGACCTGCCGCCCGCGTGGAACGTGACCAAGGGTTCGCCGACCGTCGTCACGGCCGTGCTCGACACCGGCTATCGGCCGCACGGCGACCTCGTCGGCAACCTGCTGTCCGGCTACAGCTTCATCAGCAACGTCAACACCAGCAACAACGGCTTGACGCGCGGCCCGGACGCGACCGATCCGGGCGACTGGGTCACGCAGCAGGAACTCGACAACGCCAACGGCCCGTTCTATCACTGCGCGAGCCAGCCGAGCGACAGCAGCTGGCACGGCACGCGCGTGATGGGCGTGATCGGCGCGACCGCCAACAACGGCACCGGTATCGCCGGCGTATCGTGGCTCGGCCAGATCCTGCCGGTGCGCGTACTCGGCAAGTGCGGCGGCGTGACGAGCGACATCGCCGACGGCATGCGTTGGGCAGCCGGCATGCCGGTGGCCGGTGTACCGACGAACCCGCGGCCGGCGAAGATCATCAACCTGAGCCTCGGTGGAGTCGGCGCGTGCAGCACGACGTTCCAGCAGGCGATCGACGACGTGACCGCGAAAGGCGTGACCGTGGTCGTCGCGGCCGGCAACGACGGCCTGTCGACCGGGCTCGACCAGCCCGCCAACTGCCGCGGCGTGATCACCGTCGGCGCGACCGATGCGACGGGCCGCCGCGCATCGTTCAGCAACTTCGGCGCCGACGTCGCGCTGAGCGCACCGGGCGTCAACATCCTGTCGACGTCGAACACCGGCACGACGACGCCGGGCTCGGACACCTACGGCCTCGCGAACGGCACCAGTCTCGCGACGCCGCAGGTGACGGGGGTCGCCGCGCTGATGCTGTCGGTGAACGGCAACCTCACGCCCGCGCAGATCCTGCAGAAGCTGCAAGGCGGCACGCGCGCGGCGAAGCTCGCGGCCGGCACGTCGTGCACCGCGCTGCCGGCCGGCTCGGGCATCCTCGATGCGGGCGCCGCCGTCGCGACCGCGAACCAGTAACCGGCACCGCGTTCGACGCAGCCGCGCGCATGCCGACAAGGTGTGCGCGCGGCTGTTTCGTTGCAGGCTGTCCGGCGCGCCCGCGAACGCACACCGGCGCGATCGAGCATCTCGAAATAACGCCTGACAAAAGGGTTGACGCTTCGCACAGCGAGCCATTACCATCGCCCCCGTCTAGTTACATGGAGTGTTCTGTGAACACCGATGCGAGTTGTAGTTGGTCCCTGGCCAACTTGACTGCTGCCTGAGGAAAACGCGCAGAGCCTCGTCTTCTGCCGCATCCCGGGAAGCAGGATGCGGCGCCCTTCCGGCCTGACCACGGGCCAGATCTCCCGCCGAATTTTTCGATGTTGTCGAATGCACGCGGCGCGCCGTCGCGCGCGTGCGTTCGTGTTGCGCGCGGCGCCAGCCGCGTGCGCTCTCCGTTCGCGTGCCGTCCGGCCGCGCGCCTCGTTGCGCGCGCCGCCGATCGCCCGTGCCGACTATCCGCAACCGACAGGAGTGCAGATGAACTCAGACGACAGTAGTCGATTACCGCTCGCCGGTGCGACGCTGCGCATCGACACGCCGTCCGCATCATGCGCGCCGGCGAGCGTTCCCGCCTTTACCGACCCACAGCCGATCGCGCCTGACGCGACGCGGCGGGGAGCGCTCGTGCGTCGATAACGTCACGGTCGCTCCCCGCCCGCCGCCTCGTGCGCAAGGAGCGACTCATGACGACACGACACAACACCTCGCACAAGAAACAGCGCGGCTTCATCAAGGCCGGCGCCGGCCAGCAGAATGAACCGCGCACCATGCGCGCCGCGCAGGAAGCGGCCCGCCCGCTCGAAGACACGCTGAAGTCGCTGCACACCAGCACGCGCGGCCTCACCTACGACCAGGCCGCCGACCGCCTGCAGCAGCATGGCCCGAACGAAATCGCGCACGACAAGCCGCCGCACTGGACCCGGCAGTTGCTGCTCTCGTTCCACAACCCGTTCGTCTACGTGCTGCTGGTGCTGGCCGCCATCAGCTTCTTCACCGACGTCTACTTCGCGGCGCCCGACGAGCGCGACTACGTCGGCATGACGATCCTGCTGACGATGGTCACGATCAGCGCGCTGCTGCGCTTCGTGCAGGAATTCCGTTCGCTGCGCGCGGCCGAGAAGCTCAAGGCGATGGTCCGCACGACCGCGACCGTGCAGCGCGCGGTGACCGACACGGCCGAGCCGTCGCGCCGCGAAGTGCCGATGCGCGACGTCGTCGTCGGCGACATCGTGCATCTTTCCGCCGGCGACATGATCCCCGCCGACGTGCGGCTGCTCGCGTCGCGCGACCTGTTCATCAGCCAGGCGGTGCTGACCGGCGAGGCGCTGCCCGTCGAGAAGTACGACACGCTCGGCGCGGTGGCCGGCAAATCCGCGGGCACGCACGCGGCGACCGCGGCGAACGACGCACCGGCGTCGCTGCTCGATCTCGAGAACATCTGCTTCATGGGCACCAACGTCGTCAGCGGCACGGCGACGGCCGTCGTCGTCGCGACCGGCGAAGAGACCTACTTCGGCTCGCTCGCGCGCAACGTCGTGAGCCACAAGCGCATCGAGACGAGCTTCGACCGCGGCGTCGCGAGCGTCAGCTGGCTGCTGATCAAGTTCATGTTCGTGATGGTGCCGATCGTGTTCATGATCAACGGCCTGACCAAGGGCGACTGGCTGAGCGCCCTCACGTTCGCGCTCGCGGTGGCCGTGGGCCTCACGCCCGAGATGCTGCCGATGATCGTCAGCGCGAACCTCGCGCGCGGCGCGGTCGCGATGGCGCGCCGCAAGGTCGTCGTCAAGCGGCTGAACTCGGTGCAGAACTTCGGCGCGATGGACGTGCTGTGCACCGACAAGACCGGCACGCTCACGCAGGACAAGATCATCCTCGAACATCACCTCGACCTGTCCGGCCACAAGAACGAGGACATCCTGCGGCTCGGCTGGCTGAACAGCTTCCACCAGAGCGGCCAGAAGAACCTGATCGACATCGCGGTCGTCGCGCGCGCCGACGAGATCGGCGAACGCGTGAAGCCGCAGGGTTACAAGAAGATCGACGAACTGCCGTTCGACTTCGTGCGGCGCCGCCTGTCGGTCGTCGTCGAGGATACGCGCGGCACGCATCTGCTGATCTGCAAGGGCGCGGTCGAGGAAATGCTGGCGGTGTCGACGCACGTGCAGGATGAAGACGGCGTACGCCCGCTCGACTACGTGGCCCGCAAGCGGCTGCTCGAACAGGCCACCGCGTACAACGAGGACGGCTTTCGCGTGCTCGTGCTCGCCACGCGCACGATCCCGCGCGGCGACGAGCGTGCGCAATACCGCACCGCCGACGAACACGATCTCGTCGTGCGCGGCTTCCTGACCTTCCTCGATCCGCCGAAGGAGTCGGCCGCGCCGGCGCTCGCCGCGCTGCGCGAGAACGGTGTCGCGGTGAAGGTGCTGACGGGCGACAACCCGACCGTCACGATGAAGGTGTGCCGCCAGGTCGGCCTCGAACCCGGCAAACCGATGCTCGGCACGGAAATCGAAGCGCTCGACGACGACACGCTCGCCAAGGTCGTCGAACGCACGACCGTGTTCGCGAAGCTCACGCCGCTGCAGAAGGCGCGCATCGTCAAGGCGCTGCAGGCGAACGGTCACACCGTCGGCTTCCTCGGCGACGGCATCAACGATGCGCCCGCGCTGCGCGACGCCGACGTCGGCATCTCGGTCGACAGCGGCGCCGACATCGCGAAGGAAACCGCCGACATCATCCTGCTCGAAAAGAGCCTGATGGTGCTGGAGGAAGGCGTGATCAAGGGCCGCGAGACGTTCGGCAACATCCTGAAGTACCTGAACATGACGGCCAGCTCCAACTTCGGCAACGTGTTCTCGGTGCTGGTCGCCAGCGCGTTCCTGCCGTGGGAGCCGATGCTCGCGACGCAACTGCTCGTGCTGAACCTGATCTACGACACGTCGCAGATGCTGCTGCCGTGGGACAAGATGGACCCCGAGTTCCTGAAGAAGCCGCGCAAGTGGGAAGCCGGCAACATCAGCCGCTTCATGCTGTGGGTCGGGCCCACGTCGTCGGTATTCGACATCACGACGTACATCCTGATGTGGACGGTGTTCGGTGCGGGCGCGCTGTATCACCTGAACGGCGGCGCGAGCGGCCAGATCGTGATGAACTCGGGCTGGTTCATCGAGAGCCTCGTGTCGCAGACGCTCGTCGTGCACCTGCTGCGCACGCAGAAGATCCCGTTCCTGCAGAGCACGGCGTCGCTGCCGGTGCTGCTGTCGACCTTCACCGCGATCGCGATCGGCTGCTGGCTGCCGTTCTCGCCGTTCGCGGAGGCGATCGGCTTCATGCACCTGCCGGGCACCTACTGGCTGTGGCTCGCCGCGACGATGGTCGGCTACATCGTGCTCGCGCAGATCGTCAAGACGATCTACGTGCGCCGCTACAAGCAGTGGTTCTGATCGCGCTCGGATGACGATGCGCCGGCCCGTGCGCCACCTGCACGGGTCGCCCCCCGATCTGCCGTCGTTCGGCGATGAACGGGCCGCCTCGGCGGCCCGTTTTTTCATTCAGCGGGCATCGTTCGCGCCGAACAGCTGCGCGCACACCGCGCGCCCCTCGCCGGTCAGCGCAGCACTGCCGGTCCCGTCCTCGTTCAGCGTCGTCGCGCTCAGGCCGGCGGCGTCGAGTTGCGTCAACACGCGGCGCAGCGTGCTCATCGGCAATTGCGCGCGCTTCGCGATCTTCGGCAGCGACCATGGCTTGCCGGCCGGATCGCTGGCGGCTTCGTTCAGCGTCGCGAGCGTGGCGACGAGCGCGGGATCGAGCGGGGATTCGTCGGATTCTGAAGTCATCGGTTCGGGTTCGTCGGCCGGCGTCGCGCCGGCATGCAGGAAGAAAGCGATCGCGGACACTATACGCCGCGTCACGCCCCCTTGAGCGCCGCGCGCATGAACGACACGAAACGCGTGGTGACGGGATCGTCGCGATCAGAGCGCCACGCGAGCCCCACGCGCCACTTCGCGTCCCGGCCGTCGAGCGGCAGCACCGTCGCGTCGCGCAACAGGTACTGCGCGCTCGACGGGATGAACGCGACACCACCGCCGGCCGCGACCGACGTCAGCACCGATTGCACGTCCTCCGCCTGCTGCATCACGTGCGGCACGAAGCGCCGCGCGACGCACCATCGGTCGATCTGCGCGGCCAGCCCGGGACCACGCGCACGCTGCAGCGCGATGAAGCCGATCTCGTTGAGCACGTCGAGGTCGGCCGGCACGCGCTTGAAGCCGAGATGCGGCGGTACCGCGAGCGCGAGCGCTTCGTCGATCACCTTGAACGACGACAAGCCTTCGTCGGAAGGCAGGCGCAGGAAACCGGCGTCGAGCTTGCCGGTGCGCAGCCGGCGCGTCTGTTCGGACGACGACAGGTCGCTCAGCGTCACCGCGATACCCGGATTGCAACGGCGGAATTCGGCGATCAGTTTCGGCACGAGCGTCAGCACGGACAGGCAGATGCCGAGCCGCAAATGCCCGCGCTGCCCGCTGGTCGCTTCCCGCGCACGCGCCAGGATTTCGTCGGCATCGCGCACGAGCGCCTGCGCGTCGGGCAGAAAGCGTTCGCCGAACGGCGTCAGCTCCGCGCCATGCCGACCGCGCTCGAACAGCTTGCCGCCGAGGCTCGCCTCGAGCGCGCCGATCTGCTTGCTGAGCGCAGGTTGACTCATGTGCAGCGCATCGGCCGCACGGCTGAAATGGCACAGCTCGGTGACCGTCAGGAATGTGCGCAGCAGTTTCAGTTCCATTCTTTAACGGAATCGTAACGATCGAAATATTCATTTTACCGATCGAATGCAATGGCGTTCAATACGGACATGCCCTTTCCCGAATTCACGTTCATGTCCCTCGATCCAGCGGCCGACTGCGTGGCCGAGCCATCATGCGATGTCGCGGGTGCAAACGCTCGCGCAGTGGCCGCCGAGACCCGCGCACCGAAGCGTCGTGCCGAGCGCACGGACGGGCGCAGCCGCCGCTTTCGCTTCGGCGATGCCCTGGAAGACGCGCCGCCACGCGCGGTGACCGGTTCGATCGCGATCAGTTTTGCGGTCGTGTCGCGGCGGAACTGGCCGCGCTGAACCGCATGGCTGCGCGCCTTTCACCCCACACCCACCGCGGCCCGACAGCGCGAAAACGACCGAAATCCTCCCGCATCACGCGTCAATGCGCGGCATCCCATCGTCATCGCCCCGCGATCGACCGTATAATTTCCCGCACCCGCTGACCGCCCACGCATTCCGCGCAGCCGCATCGCGCGTGAAAAGGAGACTTTCGCTTGACCGGCCTCATCGCGCGCCTGCCTCGCGCCCGGACCACCCTGATCCTCGCCCTGTCGTTCCTGCTGCTCGCATTCGCCGCGAATGCGTCTGCGCAACGCGTACAACCGCATCGCGCCGCCCATGTGCAACCGCATGCCCATACGAAGGCCGTCAAGAAGAAACCCCATCGCAAGAAAAAGGCCGTCAAGCATCGTCGCTCGCGCGTGACGCATCAGGCGGCCAAACGCCACGCGGCGCCCGCGCCGCAGCAGCGGCGCGCGAAACGCACGGCCGCCGTGCGGCCGCGCCCGCCCGCGAAGCCGAAGCTGCTCGCCAGTTGCGGCTATACGCCACGCGCGGTCGGTTCGCTGCATTCGCGCGCGGCCTACGTGCTCGACGTCGATTCCGGCACCCCGCTGCTGGCCCGCAACGCGCGTACCGTCCGGCCGATCGCATCGATCTCCAAACTGATGACGGCCGTCGTCGCGCGCGACGCCGATCGTCCGCTGAACGGCGTGCTGCGCGTGACCGCGCGCGATCGCGACACGATCAAGTTCACCGGTTCGCGGCTGCAGGTCGGCTCGGAACTGTCGCGCCGCGAGATGTTCCATATCGCGCTGATGTCGTCGGAGAACCGCGCGGCCGCCGCGCTGAGCCGCGACTATCCGGGCGGGCGCGTCGCGTTCGTCAAGGCGATGAACCGCGAAGCACGTCGGCTCGGCATGCGGCATACGCACTTCCGCGAGCCCACCGGCCTGTCGCCGCACAACGTATCGACCGCGGAAGATCTCGCGCGGCTCGTCGGCGCGGCCGCGCAGGATCCGTTGATCCGCTATTTCTCGACCGATCTGTCAACCACCGTGCGCCCCGGCGACGGCGAACTCGTGTACGTGAATTCCGACCCGCTCGTGCGCTACCGCCGCCTGCCGATCCGGCTGCAGAAAACCGGCTTCATCAACGAATCGGGGCACGGCGTCGTGATGCGCATGCGCGTGAAAGGCCGCCGCGAAACGGTCGTGCTGCTCGGTGCGCCGACGCGCGCCGGCGTATCGAGCGACGCCATCCGGATCCATCGCTGGCTGTCCTGTTCGATCCGGTAAACACACGCAGGCAGCCCGCACATTCACGCCAGGGGAGCGACGCCATGCAGGACGAATACCGCTTCAACGCATTCGGTCGGCTGCTCGCCGTCGTGCGCATGGACGGCCGCTGGGCCGTGTTCGATCTCGGCGCCGAAGGCAAGCGACGCCCGGCCAATCTGCAGATTCCGTCCGCGCTCGCCGCGGACGAACTCGGCCAGTATCTCGGCGATCTGCTGCACGAAAACGCGACCCCGCGCTACAGCGAAGTCGTACCGGTCGCACATCGGCGTACGTAATCGCGCGCCGGACGGCGTCGCCAAGCGGCGATCAATTCGACAGTTAAACTTGCAAGTTTAACTGTCTTATTCTATGATTCGCCGCATGAACCCGCCACGCAAACCCGGCGTTTCCGCCGACGCCGTCGCCGCCGACCTGACCCTCGCGGTCGGCCAGCTCATCCGCCGGCTGCGCTCCGAGATCGATTCCGAAGGGCTCGGCATGTCCCAGACGAGCGCACTCGCACGGCTTCACCGGCACGGGCCGATGACGACTGCCGATCTCGCGCGCGCCGAAGCGATGAAGCCGCAGTCGATGAAGGCGATCCTCGCGAGCCTCGAGGAAGACGCGCTCGTCGAGCGCGAACCGCATCCGACCGACGGCCGCCAGATCCTGTTCAAACTCACCGCCGCCGGCCTCGACGCACGACACAAGCGCAACGCCGCGAAAAACAAGTGGCTCGGCGCCGCGATCGAGAAGCTCGATCCGCACGACATCGACACGCTCGCCGCCGCCATCCCGCTGATCCGCCGCATCGGCGAGCAATGAAGCCGGCCGGCGCGCGACGCGGCATGCGCGCGCACGGCTTTCCCCGCCCTTTCCCCGGAGCCCCATCATGAGCGCAACCCGTCTCGACACGAACACGGCGCTGGTCGTCATCGACCTGCAGAAAGGCATCGTCGCCCTCCCCACCGCGCACCCGGTCGCACCGGTGATCGCCCGCACCCGCGAACTGCTCGACGCGTTCCGCAGCCGCGGCCTGCCGGTCGTGCTGGTCAACGTCGCGGGCGGCGCACCGGGCCGCACCGAGCAAGCGCCACGCACGGCGCAGCTTCCGGCCGACTGGACCGAACTCGTGCCCGAGCTGAACCGCCAGCCGACCGACCACGTCGTGACGAAGCAGACCTGGGGCGCCTTCACCGGCACCGGTCTCGACGCGCACCTGAAGGCAGCCGGCGTCACGCAGATCGTGCTGACCGGCGTCGCGACCAGCATCGGCGTCGAATCCACCGCGCGGCAGGCGCACGAACTCGGCTACAACGTGACGCTCGCCGTCGACGCGATGACCGACCTCAACGCGGACGCGCACGTCAACAGCGTCGAGCGGCTGTTCCCGCGTCTCGGCGAAACGGGCACGACTCAGGACATCGTCGCGCTGCTCGACCGGCGCGGCGCGTGAGCGACAAGCGCATCCGGCCGGCGCCGGGCCACGCGGCCGGCCGGCTCGATCCGTCGATCTGGAAAGTCGGCGCAGTCGCGACACTCGGCTCGCTGCTGTCGCAACTCGATGCGACGATCGTCAACGTGTCGCTGTCGAGCCTCGCGACCGACCTGCATGCCAGCCTGTCGACGATCCAGTGGGTGACGAGCGGCTACCTGCTCGCGCTGACGCTGGTGCTGCCGCTGAACGGCTGGCTCGTCGACCGCATCGGTACGAAGGCGCTGTATCTGTGGTGCTTCTCGGCGTTCACGCTCACGTCGGCGCTGTGCGGGCTCGCGTGGTCCGCGCCGTCGCTGATCGCGTTTCGCGTGTTGCAAGGCGTCAGCGGCGGCCTGCTCGCGCCGATGGCGCAGATGATGATCGCGCGCGTCGCCGGCCAGCAGATGGCGCGCGCGATCGGCTACGCGGCGGTGCCGGTACTGCTCGCGCCGATCCTCGGCCCGGTCGTGGCCGGCGCGATCCTGCAGCACACGTCGTGGCGCTGGCTGTTTCTGGTGAACCTGCCCGTCGGCGCGCTCGCGCTCGCACTGGCCGCGCGGTTCCTGCCCGGCGACCAAGACGATGCGCCGCGGCGCGAACTCGACTGGCTCGGCCTCGCGTTGCTGTCGCCGGCGCTCGTGCTGTTCCTGTACGGCGTCGAGCGGATCGGCTCGACGCTCGGCATCGCGGCGGTCGCAAGCTCGGCGCTGCTGCTCATCGCGTTCCTGCGCTTCGAGCGCCGCCAGCGCGAACGTGCGCTGATCGACCTCGCGCTGTTTCGTTCGCGCGTATTCGGCGCGGCAGCGAGCACGCAGTTCCTGTCGAACGGCGCGATGTATGCAGGCCAGATGCTGATTCCCGTGTTCCTGATCCAGGCGTGCGGGCGCTCGCCGGGAGAGATGGGCTGGCTGCTCGCGCCGCTCGGGCTCGGCATGCTCGTCACCTATCCGTCGATGGGCGCGCTGACGAACCGGTTCGGCGTGCGCCGGCTGGCCGCCGCCGGTGCATTGCTGGCGCTCGTCGCCACGCTGCCGTTCGTGTTCCTCGCGCTGACCGGTTACGATCCGCTCGTGCTCGTCCCCGCGCTGTTTCTGCGCGGCATGGGCCAGAGCGCGATCGGCGCGCCGTCGATCGCCGCCGCGTATGCGTCGGTCGAGCGCCGCAACCTGCCGATGGCGACCACGTCGCTCAATATCGTGCAGCGGCTCGGCGGCCCGACGTTCACGACGCTGTGCACGCTGTTCCTCGCATGGCGGCTGCAGGCCGAATCGGCGACGGCCGGCGGCACGCAGGCCGTCGCCTATGCGTGGGCGTTCGGCCTGCTGTGCGCGCTGCATGCGGCGAGTTTCGTGACGACGCTGCGGCTGCCGTTGCGATCGGCCGGTGCAGGCGCAGGCGACTGACCTCGGTATCCTGCCGGCCGGCGGCGGCCTGCCCGTCCTGCCGAATTTCTCGATCAACCTGCATGTGCCGCGCGGCCAGCACACGCCGGCCGTGACGGAACTGGCCCGCTACCTGCGCAACGGTTTCGCGCGCCTGCGCGCGCTCGCGTAGCGCCGCATCGCGCTACACCGTGCCCGGCTCCTGCGGCGCGGGTGTCGTACCGGCCGCCTCCAGCGCCTGATGCAGCGTGGCAAAGATGCACGTCGCGCCGACCACCTCGGTGATCCCGTGACGATCCATGTCCGCGCGCAGATAACGGTTCACGCGCCCGAACAGCACGCCGATCCCGCGCGCATGCAGCGACCTGACGAGATCGGTCAAGGTCCGCGCGGCCGAATAGTCGACGTCGGTGATCGCGCCCGCATCGACGACGAACCAGCGCGGCGGCACCGGCGCCGCCTCGACGAGTTCGGTCACTTCGGCAGCGAACCGGTGATCGTTCGCGAAGAACAGGTCGGCGCCGAACCGGTAGACGATCAGCCCCGGCGCCGTCATCGCACCGCGCCGGGTAGGCACCGGCTGCCACCGGCCGTTGCCGGCGACGGGTTCGAGCACCATCGTGTGAGGCTGGTAGCTGTGGCGCACATGCCGCATCAGCGACAGCGCGACGGCCAGCAGGATGCCCTGCTCGACGCCGACCGTCACGACGGCCGCGGCCGTGATCAGCGCGAGCGTGAATTCGCCGGGGCTTTCCTCGCGGATCGCCGCGAGACTGCGCACGTTGATCAGCCCGAGCGCGATCGTGAACACGATGCCGGCCAGCACCGCATGCGGCAGATACTGCAAATACGGACTGAAGAACAGCAGCACGACGGCGACGACGACGGCGAACGCGAGATGCCCGATCTGGCTGCGCACGCCCGCGCCGTCGGCCATCGCCGTTTGCGTCGGGCTGCCGTTGACGACGAACGCACCGCCGAGCGCCGCCGCCGCGTTCGCGGCCGCGAGCCCGAGGATGTCGGCGTTGGTGTCGACGTCCTCGCCGTACTGCTGCGCGAATACGCGCGCGGCGGCCGCGCTCTGCGCGATGATCATCACGAAGCACGAAGCGGCAACCGGCACGAGATCGAGAAACTGCTGCCACGTGACGGACGGCCAGCGCAGCGGCGGCAGCCCGCCCGCCACGGGCCCCAGCACCGCGATGCCGTGCGCGGCGAAGCCGAACGCAGCGCTCGCGGCGATGCTGCCCACGACCGCGATCATCGGCATCGGCACGCGCGGCAAGAACCGCTTGCACGCGAGAATCGCGACGACGACGAGCGCCGCGAGCGCGAGCGTCGGCCGGTGCGTGTGAGCCAGGTGCGTGACGACGTAGTCGAGTTGCGCGAGGCTGCGCGACGCCGGGTACGGCACGGCGAGGCCGAACATGTCGCCGAGCATCGCGATCGACACCTGCACGCCGACGCCGGCGAGAAAACCGACCAGCACCGTGCGCGACAGGAAATCGGCGAGAAAGCCGAGCTTGAAGATCCGCGCGAGCAGCAGCATCGCGGCGGTCAGCAACGCGACCATGCCGGCCAGCGCCGCATAGTCGGCGCTGCCGGCCGGCGCCATCGACGACAGCCGGCTCGCGAAAATCGTCGCGGTCGCGGAGTCGGCGGCGACCACGAGATGGCGCGACGCGCCGAAGCACGCGAATGCAACGAGCGGCAGGAACACCGTGTAGAGCCCGGTGACGGCCGGCATGCCGGCGATGCGCGCGTAGCCGAGCACCTGCGGGATATCCATCGACGCGAGCGAAATGCCCGCGACGATGTCGCGTATCGCCGCCGCGCGGCGGATCGGAAGGAGGCCTTTCAGCAGCCGCACGCGTGACGGACGGCTTTCGTTGGAATCTGGCATGCGTGAAATGCGTGAGGTCGAAATGACGAGGCCGCGAACGGGTGCGCGACGGTGTCGCGTGTCGCTCACCGTCGCCGGACCGGCCGCGCACCAACGCGAACGACGCACCGACGACGCGTGTGACGTCCGCATGATTGCATGGATCGGCTATCGCGCGCATCGAAGCGCAACAGCCGGCCGTCGCGGCTTCCGGACGATCGCGCCCCGTGAACGACACGTCCGGCGCCCTGCTCGCACACCGGCTTGCGGTGACGTCGATTCGCCGCTCGTCTTCACCTTGATAGAGAGGATACCTGCACAAAGGTGAGCCGATTCGGGAGCCGATCGCCCGCCTTCGCGGCACGCCTCCGGAACCCGATGGCACAATCACGGTCCCTTTCATGTGCCCTTCACCGGGCGCGCGCCGCGTCGCGGCGCCGATTCAACGCACAAGAAGGCCCCAGTCTGCTCCTATGACCCTGAACGAATCCTGGTTGACGCCGCTCGTCGGCATCCTCGTCCTGCTCGCCGCCGCCGGCGCGATCACCGCCGTCGTGCATTTCCTGCTGTTTCGCGTGGTCGCGCGACTCGCGCGGCTGTCCGCCACGCGCGTCGACGACGCGCTGTTCGAATTCGGCGCCTTCAAATGGCTGAACCGCATCGTGCCGTTCGTCGTGATCAAGCTCGGGCTCGGCGCGGTGCCCGGCATTCCGGGCCTGGCCGCGCAGGTCGTCGACAAGGTGCTGTTCGCGCTGATCGTGTTCCTCGTGACGATGACCATCAGCGCGACGCTGTCCGCGCTCGAACACACGCACCGCACGTCCCGGCGCGACCAGCCGCGCCTGTCGCTGAAAGGCGCGATGCAGCTCGTCAAGCTCGTGATGTTCATCACGGCCGCGCTCGTCGTGATCGGTGATGCGACCGGCAAGCAGATCGGCCTGCTGCTGTCCGGCATCGGCGCGATGTCGGCGGTGCTGATGCTGATCTTCAAGGACACGCTGCTCGGCCTCGTCGCCGGCGTGCAGCTGTCGTCGAACGACATGCTGCGGATCGGCGACTGGATCACGATGCCGTCGGCCGGCGCGGACGGCACGGTGATCGACATCACGCTGAACACCGTCAAGGTCGCGAACTTCGATCACACGATCATCACGGTGCCGACGTGGAAGCTGATCACCGAGAGCTACCAGAACTGGCGCGGGATGACCGAGGCGGGCGGCCGCCGCATCAAGCGCGCGCTGTTCATCGATGCGACGAGCGTGCGCTTTCTGTCGAACGACGAGATCGAACGTCTCGAACGCCTGACGCTGCTGAAGGATTACCTCGAAGACAAGGTCGATGCGATCGCGCAATGGAACGGCACGCTGGGTGCGGCCGGCGACTGCCCGGCGAACCGCCGCCAGCTGACCAATCTCGGCACGTTCCGCGCATACGTCGCGAACTACCTGAAGGGCCATCCGCGCATCCGCCGCGACATGACGAACATGGCGCGGCAACTGCCGCTCACGGCCGAAGGCATTCCGCTCGAACTGTACTGCTTCACCGATACGACGACGTGGGTCGACTACGAGACCATCCAGGCCGACCTGTTCGACCACCTGATCGCGGTGCTGCCGGAGTTCGGGCTGCGCGTCTACCAGCATCCGTCGGGCTTCGACATGCGGCAGATGGTCGACACCGCGCAAGCCGGGCTACAGGAGCCACGCGCGGCCTGATACCGGCGCCCGGCGGCCGGCCGCCGGGCGGCCGCGCTCACCGCGCCGCGCACTCCGACGCGAGCCGCCCCAGCACCTTCAGCGCGTCCTCGATCTGCCGCGACCACGGGTAGCTGTAATTGAGCCGGATGAAATGCCGGTAATCGGCGCCGGCCGAGAACATGTGTCCGGGCCCGACCGTGATCCGCTGCGCGAGCGCCAGCGAATACAGCTTCATCGCGTCGACCTGCGGCGGCAGCTCGACCCACAGCACGTACCCGCCCTGCGGCTGCGACAGCCGCGTGCCTTCCGGGAAGAAACGCCGCACCATCGCGCTCATCAGGCTCGCCTGCTGCGCATACTGCTTGCGCATGCGCCGCAGGTGAAAGTCGTAGCCGTCGTATTTCAGGTACTCGGCGATCGCGAGTTGCTCGATCGCGGGCGTCGCGAGCGTATTCAGGAATTTCAGCTTCTCGACCTGGTCGCGGTAGCGGCCCGGCATCGCCCAGCCGATCCGGTAGCGCGGCGACAGGCTCTTCGTGAACGACGCGCAATGCAGCACCAGCCCGTCGCGATCGAACGACTTCAGCGCGCTCGGCGCCGTGTCGCCGAAGTGCAGCTCGTGATAGACGTCGCTCTCGATCGCCGGCACGCCGTGCTTCGCGAGCAGTTCGACCAGCGCGCGCTTGCGCGCATCGGGCATCTGGAAGCCGAGTGGATTCTGGAAGTTCGGCATCACCATGCACGCCGCGATGCGCTCGCTCGCGAGAATTCGCCCGAGCGCGTCGAGATCGATGCCGTCGCCCGGATGCGTCGCGACTTCCAGCGCACGCATGCCCATCCGCTCGATCGCGTGCAGCATCGCGTAGAAGGTCGGCGACTCCACCGCGATCGTGTCGCCCGGTTTCGCGACCGCCTGCAGGCACAGGTTGATCGCCTCGGTCGCGCCGATCGTCATCACGATCTCGCCGGGCTCGACCGCGACTCCGCGCTCCGCATAGCGCCGCGCGATCTGGCGGATCAGCTCCTGGTTGCCGGGCGGCAGGTCGTCGATCACGCCCCAGCGCGTGCGGCGGCGCCCGATCGCCTGCGCATAGCGCGCGAGGCGCTGCACCGGAAACTGCGACGCGTCGGGATACGGCGAGCCGAGCGGCACCGCGTCGTCGCGCGCGATCGAGCGCAGCGTCGACAGCACGAGCCGGCTCACGTCCACGGCCGACGGCTCGGCGGCCGGCGCGGAGACATGCAATTCCGCCTCGGCCGGCGCCACGGCGCGCGCCCGCACGAAGTAGCCCGACTGCGGCCGGCTTTCGATCAGGCCGCGGCTTTCGAGCACGAGGTACGCGCGCAGCACGGTCGTGACGCTGAGCTGCTGCTGCCGGCTCGCCTGACGCACCGACGGAATCCGCTCGCCGGGCCGGTATACGCCCCGCTCGATCTGCGCCTGGAGATCGTCGGCCAGTTGTTCGTAACGCTTCACGCGCCTCCCTTTCAGCTTCCCTTCAGCAACACAGTTGCGATCCGCACTGTATGAATGACCGAAACTGTACTCTTTTTTGAAGTGAACAGGTGTACACACAGCGGGACGGGTGCCGCGCGTACTCTGCACGCATCGACCCCGACACCCGCATCATGAAAAAGAAATCCGCCACCGCGCGCATCGAACCGTACACCCACCCGGCCGCCGGCTGGGGCGCGCTGAAAGCCGTCACGATCAACCTGATCAAGGAAAAGGTCGCCGGCGGCAACTACCGCACGCTGCTGCGCCAGAACCAGCCGGACGGCTTCGACTGCCCGGGCTGCGCGTGGCCCGACCGCCAGCACGCGTCGACGTTCGAATTCTGCGAGAACGGCGTGAAGGCCGTGGCCGCGGAAGCGACGAGCAAGCGCGTGACGCCCGACTTCTTCGCCGCGCACACGGTGACCGAACTGCTCGAACAGTCGGATTTCGAGCTCGAACAGCACGGCCGGCTCACCGATCCGATGGTGTACGACGCGCGGACCGACCGCTACGTGCCGATCGCGTGGGACGACGCGTTCGAACTGATCGCCCGCCACCTGCGCGCGCTGCCCGACCCGAACCAGGCCGCGTTCTACACGTCCGGCCGCGCCAGCAACGAGGCCGCGTTCCTGTATCAATTGTTCGTGCGGCGGTACGGCACCAACAACTTCCCCGACTGCTCGAACATGTGCCACGAGGCGACGAGCCGCGGGCTGCCGGCGTCGGTCGGGGTCGGCAAGGGCACCGTCACGCTCGACGATTTCGAGCATGCGGACACGCTGCTGATCTTCGGCCAGAACCCCGCGACCAACCACCCGCGGATGATGGGCGAGCTGCGCGAATGCGCGAAGCGCGGCGCGACGATCGTGTCGATCAACCCGCTGAAGGAGCGCGGCCTCGAACGCTTCGCCGATCCGCAAAGCCCGCTGGAGATGCTGACGATGTCGGGCACCAGGATCGCATCGACGTTCATCCAGCCGACGCTCGGCGGCGATTTCGCGCTGATCAAGGGGATGGCCAAGC
The DNA here is from genome assembly GCF_900446215.1 of Burkholderia cenocepacia. Taxonomy (GTDB): domain Bacteria; phylum Pseudomonadota; class Gammaproteobacteria; order Burkholderiales; family Burkholderiaceae; genus Burkholderia; species Burkholderia cenocepacia. The sequence goes on from NZ_UAQZ01000017.1 coordinate 269,889, forward strand.
GCGTGCTCGAACTCGACGACGCCGCGCGCGCCGCCGGTGCGCCGCGCGTCATCGACACCGCGTTCATCGGCGAGCACACGGCCGGCTTCGACGCGTTCGCCGACGACCTGCGCGCCGAAAGCTGGTCCGCGCTGACGGCCGAAAGCGGCGTGCCGTACGAGCAGATCGACGCGCTCGCGCGGCTCTATGCGCGCAGCGAACGCGTGATCGCGACGTGGGGGATGGGCATCACGCAGCACAAGCATTCGGTCGCGACGGTGCAGATGCTGACCAACCTGATGCTGATGCGCGGCAACATCGGCCGCCCCGGCGCCGGCCTGTGCCCGGTGCGCGGCCATTCGAACGTGCAGGGCAACCGCACGGTCGGCATCGAGGAAAAGCCGTCGCAGGCGTTCCTCGACCGGCTCGGCCACGTGTTCGACTTCGAACCGCCGCGCCATCACGGCTACGACGTCGTCGAGACGATCGAAGCGATGCTCGACGGCCGCGTGAAGGTGCTGATCGGCCTCGGCGGCAACTTCGCGATGGCGACGCCCGACACGCCGCGCACGTGGGAAGGCATGCGCCGCTGCGAACTGTCGGTGCACATCACGACGAAGCTGAACCGCAGTCACCTGATCCACGGCCGCGACGCGCTGATCCTGCCGACGCTCGGCCGCACCGAGATCGACCTGCAGGACGACGTCGCGCAAGGCGTGACGGTCGAGGACTCGATGAGCATGGTCCACGTGTCGTACGGGATGAACAAGCCGGCTTCGCCGAACCTGATGTCGGAGCCCGCGATCGTCGCGCACATGGCGCACGCGCTGTTCGGCAGCGACACGATCGACTGGCTCGCGTACAAGGACGACTACGCGAAGATCCGCGATGCGATCGAGGCGACGCTCGACGGCTTCTACGACTACAACACGCGCATCGCGCGGCCGGGCGGCTTTCACCTGCGCGTGGCGTCGCGCGACCGCGAATGGCTCACGCCGACGGGCAAGGCGAATTTCATCGCGCACGCGCTGCCGACCGACACGCCGATCCAGCGTGCCCGCGCGCTGCACGGCGACCGGCTGATGACGCTGATGACGACGCGCTCGCACGACCAGTACAACACGACCGTCTACGGACTCGACGACCGCTATCGCGGCGTGTTCGGCCAGCGCCGCGTGGTGTTCGTCAACCGCGACGATCTCGCGATGCTCGGCCTGAAGGCCGGCGAATGGGTCGACATGGAAACCGTGTGGCACGACGGCATCGAGCGGCGCGCGAACGGCTTCCTGCTCGTCGAGTACGACATCCCGCGCGGCTGCATCGGCGCGTACTACCCGGAAACCAACCCGCTCGTGCCGCTCGACAGCGTCGGCGACGTGTGCAACACGCCGACGTCGAAGTCGGTGCCCGTGTTGCTGCATCGCGCGGCCGCGCCGGCGTCGATCGCCGCCTGACGGAGCACGACGATGATCGTTCGTCCGCGCGAGCACTGGCTGCGGATGCTGCTCGTCTGGAACGGCTCGGTGCTGCCGACCATCCTGCCGCAACTCGTGCTGACGCTCGCGATCAGCCTCGTCGCGGTCTGGGGCGGCGGCCGCGTGCTCGGCGAGAAGGTGCCGCTGAATCCGACGCCGTTCACGCTGATCGGCCTGACGCTCGCGATCTTCGCCGGGTTTCGCAACAACGCCAGCTACGAACGCTATCGCGAGGGCCGGCAGCTGTGGGGCGGCGTGCTGACCGCCACGCGCACGCTGGTGTCGCAGGCGCTCTGCTACGGCGCGGTCGACCATGACGACGCATCGCGCCGCGCGTTCGTGCGCACGGTCGTCGCATTCGTCTACACGCTCAAGCATCAGCTGCGCGGCACCGATCCGGCCGCGGACCTGCGCGGGCTGCTCGACGGCGCGACCTATACGCGCGTCGCCGCTGCCCGGTTTCGTCCGGTCGTCGTCGTGCACGCGCTGCGCGAAGCGTTCGCCGCGCGCGCCGATGCGGGCCAGCTCGCCGACACGCGGCTGTGGATGCTCGATGCGCGCCTCGACGATCTCGTCGCGATGGTGAGCGGCTGCGAGCGCATCGCATCGACGCCGATTCCGTTTTCATACGACGTGCTGCTGCACCGGACCATCTACGCATATTGCGTGTTGTTGCCGTTCGGCCTCGTCGATTCGATCGGCGCGGCGACACCTTTTGTAACAGTTTTCGTCGCCTATACGCTGATCGCGCTCGACGCGATCGCGCATGCGATCGCCGAACCGTTCGGCGACGGGCCGAACCATCTCGCGCTCGATGCGATGACGCGGCAGATCGAGCGCACGCTGCTCGAACTGAACCGCGAGCCGCTGCCGGCCGAGGTGACGCCCGGCCCGTCGTACCGCCTCACCTGACCGGCCGCCCCGCCCGATCGCGGCCGGCCAGGAAGTCGCCATGCTCGGCGGCCGCATCCGCGATCCGCCGCAGCAGGACCACGCCATTCAGCAACGCATGCGCGGCGTCGCCGTCGCGCGCGGCCACGCGACGGCGCAACAGGCGGGCCGCCGCGTCGCAGCTCCGTTCGAGCCGCGCGAAATCCGCCCGCGCAACGCGCCCGCGCACCGCCGCCGCCGCGCGGCGCGCGGCCGGTTCCCGCGTGGCCAGTTCAGCGAGCGCCAGCAGGCTGTCGCCGATTCCCCAGATCGCGAGCAGATCGCGCATGTCGTGCTCGATCTGCGTCTGCGGCACGCTGCCCGCGAACCCGAGCTCGCGCGCGAGCCGGTCGGCCGTGCGGCTCAGCCACGCGCTCGCCGACCACGCCCGCGGATCGCGCGCGATCCGCACCAGATCGCGGCGCACCGCGCGATGCAGGCGTCGCCGGCTCGTGCCGGGATCGCCGGGAAACACCAGCGCGAACACCAGCGCACCGAACGCGATGCCGAGCAGCGTCGCGAGCGCGCTGTTCAGGAACGCGGCGTCGCCGATGCGCGCCGTGTTGTTCGGCGACGTGAAATTCCAGAAGAAGATCGAGAACGCGCTGCCCATCGCGGCCGTGCGCGGATGGCGTATCGCCAGGCCGGTGCCGATCAGGAACACGCCGAGGATGTAGGCCAGCATCTCGAAGCCCGACACCGCGGGCAGCAGCGCGAAGTTGCAGACGACGCCCGCGACCGCCGCGCATGCCGTGCCTTTCATGAAACCGACGATCGCGCGCACCGAATTGGGGCGTGTCGAGAACAGTGCGCTCACCACCGCCGTGATCGCGACGAACCCGCCGCCCGCCGGCCACGCGGTGAAGATCCAGATCGCCGAGGCGGCCAGCACCGCGATGAACGCGCGGACGCCGTTGTGACACGCGAGCACCGGATCGCGGTGGAACGCATAGCGCACGCGTGCAGGCGGCGGCACCGGCCGCTCGAGCAATGCCTGGCTCGCGAATGCGCGGTCGAAGCCGCCGAGCAGCGCCGACAGCCGGTCGAGCGTGAGCAGGCGCGACGTGTCGGTGCCGGCCGGCACGGCCGCTTCGACCCGCAGGGCGGCGTCCACCCGTACGCGCAGCGCCGCCATCTCGTGCCCCGCGTCGCCCGACACGGCGACCCGGTCGAGCACGCCTGCCGCCTCGTCGACGAGCGGCTCCGGCGCACCGCCGGCGCGCGCCGCATGCTCGCGGATCGCCTGCCCGGCAGCCTGCGCGGCGAGCACACCGAGCGCCGCCACGCGCAGATGGCCGATCATGTTGCGCACCGGCGGCGCGCCGGCCGCCGCGTATTCGGCCGCCGTGTCGAGTTCGAGCGCGTCCGCGAACAGCCGGTGCACGGCCGCGTCGTTCGGCTCGCGGCGCAGCGCGCCCGCGCCGACCGCCACCGCGCGGTCGAGATAGCGCGCGAGCCGCGTGCGGACGTCCTTCAGCGGCGCGCCCGGTGCGAAGACCGTTTCAAACAGCGCACCGCACAGGATGCCGACCACCACGTACAGAAACCGCGCGACCGCGATATCGAACGCATGCAGCGGCGCCGATACCGCGTCCATCGCGACGATCGCGGCCGTATAGCCCGCGAGCACCGCCGCATACGCACGAAAATTCCGCTGGAACGTCGCGATGCCCGCGCACAGGCCGATCCACGCGGCGAGCGCGGGCAGGAACAATTGCGGCGTCTGCTCGAATGCGCTGGTCAGCGCGAGCGCCACGGTCGCCCCGATCGCGGTGCCGAGAATCCGGTACTGACTCTTCGACAGCCCCATCCCGCGGCTGCCCTGCGCGACGATCCACACGGTCGAGGCGGCCCAGATCGGATCGTCGAGATTCATGCGGAACGCGATATAGAGCGCGAGCAACGACGCGGCGGTATTGCGTAATGCGAAGCCGAGCGCGCCCGGCGGCAAGGTGGGCCACGCATCGCGCAGCGCGGCGCGCACGGCCGCGATCGGCGGCAGGCCGGGGACGGAAAATTTCATGCGTCGAGCATACGAGCGTGCGACGCGCGCCACTACCGGCCGAAACGGAATGCGGTATTGCAGCGCACGGAATAATCTGGACAACTGACATGAAAATGCAGTGGCAGGACCGACAACGGTAAGATGCGCGCAGGTTGAACACGTAACCAATTTGTATGGACCTCGATAGCATCCGAATCTTCTTGCGCGTAGTGGAACGCGGCAGCTTCACCGCCGCGTCCGTGGAACTCGACATGCCGCTCAGTCGCGTGAGCCGCAAGGTCAAGCACCTCGAGGACGATCTCGGCGTGCAACTGCTGTACCGGACCACACGCCGCGTGTCGGTCACCGAAGCCGGGCGCGATTACTACGATCGCTGCCTGCGCGCCGAGGACATCCTGCTCGACGCGGACCGCCAGGTCCGCACGCTTCGCACCGACCCCGAAGGCACGCTGCGCGTGCTGGTGCCCTATGCGATCGGCCTGTTCCAGCTCGAACCGGCGCTCGCCGAATTCCGCCGGCGCTACCCGCTGGTGCAGCTGGTGCTGATCTACGACAACAGTCCGCTCGACCTCGTCGAGCATGGCTTCGACGTCGCGCTGCGCGCGGGTCTGCTGAACGATTCGGGCTACGTCGCGCGCTCGCTCGGCTGGTCGCATGCGAAGCTCGCCGCGAGCCCGGCCTACCTGGATCGCACCGGCCGGCCGCGCACGCCGGACGATCTCGCGCAACACGACATCCTGTTCGTCGGCCGCGATGCGCCGGGCCTGACGCTGCGGCTCAGCAACACCGACGGCGAGCGGGCCGACGTCCCGGTGCAGCCCGTGCTGATCTCGAACGAATCGGTCACGGTATTGCGCCAGGCCACGAGCGGCGGCGGCATTGCGCTGATCTCCACGCATTTCACCGCGCGACGGCTCGCGAGGAACGAGCTCGAGATCGTGCTGCCCGACTGGCACCGTACGAACGACGTCGAGCTTCACGCGCTCTATCCGCGCCGCGCGACGCTCGACAGCAAGGTGCGGGCGTTCGTCGAGTTCCTCACCGAACTGTTCGCCACCTGGCGAACCGCGCCGTAACCGCCTCGCACGGCCGGCAATCGATGCACGTCGACTACATTATTGCAGCGCAGGAAAGGAATTAATGAGCGCGCAAGCGTTGATCGTCGTTCGCCGCATGGTTAGCCTGTGGCGATGAAAAACGACCACACACGCCACGGCAGCCATGTGAGTGCTGCCCGCCGACGCGTCACGCGCGTCGCGCCCTCCTGAGCGGCGATAGCCGCCCCGCGAAGCCCGCCCCGGCTTCGCCATTCCGATTCACCGATCGAACCGCACACCGCACGCGACCGCGCCGCTTGTCGGGCCGCCGTGCGGCGTGCGTGCGCCCGTTCGTTTCGCGCTTCGTCCCCGCATTGCACGTCACATGCATGTGCGGCGAACGACGTGCGCCGTACGGCCTTCGTCCATCACGCAGGAACGCCATGTCCTCTCCCTCGTCTTCAGGCCCGCTGTCGGGCGGCCGGCTCGTCATCGGCACGATCGCGGTATCGCTGGCGATGTTCATGAACGTGCTCGATTCGTCGATCGCGAACGTCGCGATCCCGACGATCTCGGGCGACCTCGGCGTGTCGGTCGACGAAGGCACATGGGTGATCACGATCTTCGCGGCGGCGAACGCGGTGTCGATTCCGCTCACCGGCTGGCTCACGCAGCGCTTCGGCCAGGTACGCCTGTTCGTCACGTCGATCCTGCTGTTCGTGTTCGCGTCGTGGCTGTGCGGGATCGCGCCGAACCTGCCGACGCTGCTCGCCGCGCGGATCCTGCAAGGCGCGGTGGCGGGGCCGCTCGCGCCGCTGTCGCAGGCGCTGCTGCTCGGCGCGTGGCCGCGGCAGAAGTCGTCGACGGCGCTCGCGCTGTGGTCGATGACGGCGCTCGTCGGGCCGATCGCGGGGCCGTCGCTCGGCGGCTGGATCACGTACGACTACAACTGGTCGTGGATCTTCTACATCAACATTCCGGTCGGCTTCTTCGCGGCGGCCGTCACGTGGTTCGTGTTCCGCGATCGCGAATCGGCCACGCGCCGCCTGCCGATCGATACGGTCGGCCTGCTGCTGCTCGTACTGTGGGTCGCATCGCTGCAGATCATGCTCGACAAGGGCAAGGATCTCGACTGGTTCAATTCGCCCGTCGTCGTCGCGCTGGGCATCGTCGCGCTGATCGGCTTCGCGTTCTTCCTCGTGTGGGAGCTGAACGAAGCCAATCCGATCGTCGACCTGCGCCTCTTCACGCAGCGCAATTTCGCGGGCGGCACGATCGCGATCTCCGTCGCGTACGGGATGTTCTTCGGCACGCTCGTGCTGCTGCCGCAATGGATGCAGGGCTATCTCGGCTACCGCGCGGTCGATTCGGGGCTCGCCACCGCGCCGCTCGGAGTGTTCGCGATCCTGCTCACGCCGGTCATGGGGCGCCTGCTGCCGCGCACCGATCCGCGCTATATCGCGACGCTCGCATTCGTCGGCTTCGCGGTCGTGTTCATGATGCGCACCACGTTCTACACCGACGTGTCGCACTGGGATCTCGTGCTGCCGACGCTGCTGCAAGGCATTCCGATGGCGATGTTCTTCGTGCCGCTGACGTCGATCATCCTGTCCGGGCTCCCGCCGGAGAAGATTCCGGCCGCGGCCGGCCTGTCGAATTTCGGCCGCACGTTCTGCGGCGCGGTCGGGACGTCGCTGATCAGCAACGCGTGGAACGACCGCACGATCCTGCACCACGTGCGGCTCACCGAACAGGCGAGCGTCACCAATCCGGTTTTCACGCAGCAACTCGACACGACCCGTTCGCTGCTGCACCTGAGCCCCGATTCGGCGCTCGCGTTCTTCAATGCATCGGTCGATTCGCAGGCGGCCGTGATGGGCCTGAACGACATCTTCTATGTGTCGGCGATCATCTTCATCGCGATCATCCCGCTCATCTGGATCACGAAGCCGTCGCGCTCGGGCGGCGGCGATGCCGATGCGGCGGCGGCCGGCGCGCATTGACCCGCATGCGTTGCGGCGCCGCTCCGTGCGCCGGCATCGCGACGACCGCGGGATCCGCCGGTAACGGCGAGCACTGAGCAAGCGCCCGTCCGGCAGCGGGCGCTCGTTGTGTATCGAATCGTTTCAACGCGCCAACGGCGTCAAATGCTGCGGGTATACTCCGTCGTCAGCCGCCCGCCGTCTCGTCGTCCGCCAAAAGCGGCCCGATTCCGGGCGGTTTCGTCGCGAAGCTTCGCGTTTCGCTACCCCGCGCCCCAGCCTCGATACGAGACACCCGACGACCGACCATGAAACGATTCCTGCTGCTCCTTCCCGCCGCCCTGCTCGCCGCCTGCGGTTCCGCGCCCTCGTCCGACTCGGCCGGCTCGGGTGCCGCGCCGATGATCTACGTGTCGTCGCAACGCCCGGCCTACGCGGTCGCGAACTGCCTCGACAGCCGCCTGTCGGGCACCGAACAATCGCAGCACAACGGCGTGACCGACATCGCCGTCGGTTCGAATTCGTACTTCGTCACGCTGACGCCGTCGGGCAACGGCTCGGTGATCAAGGTCGTGCGGGGCTCCGGCAGCGAGCCGGCCGAGGAAGCGATGCGCTTCGCGATCGCACGCTGCGCGATCTGACCACCTCCCGCGCGTGGCGCCCGCCCGGCCCGTCGCCACGCGCCAACCGGCGCGCCCGCCGAATATTTTCATCCGGGTGCCCGTCGATGAGAGAATCGCACCACGATTCCCTTTCGATGGAGCCCGCATGAAGCACCTGCTGTCCCGGCTGTTCGTCAGCGCCGCGCTCGTCGCGCTTGTTCCGGCGCTGCCGGCGCAGGCTGCCACGCCGCCCGGCATCTTCGTCGTCGCCACGCAGCTCGGCGAATTCACGACCCTCGACCCGAGCGGGATCTACGAGCTGGTGCCGTCCGAATACGTCGCGAACACCTACGAGCGGCTGGTGCGCGTCGACCTGAAGGACCCGACGCGCTTCGACGGACAGATCGCGCAATCGTGGACGGTCGGCGCCGACGGCGTGACCTACACGTTCAAGCTGCGCCCGGGCCTCACGTTCCATTCCGGCAACCCGGTGACCGCCGACGACGTCGCGTGGTCGCTGCAGCGCACCATCCTGCTCGACAAGGGGCCGGCCGGCGTGCTCGCCGATCTCGGCCTCACGAAGGCGAACGTGACGCAAAAGGTGCGCGTGGTCGATCCGCAAACCGTCGTGCTCGAAACCGACCGCAAATACGCGCCGAGCTTCGTGCTCAACGTGCTGAGCGCATGCCCGGCCTCGGTCTTCGATAAAAAGCTGCTGCTGTCGCACCAGCAAGGCAGCGATTTCGGCAGCGGCTGGCTGCGCACCAACGACGCGGGCTCGGGCCCGTACCAGCTCGTCAAGTGGACGCCGAACGAAACCATCGTGCTGCAGCGCTTCGACAAATACCGCACGCCATACCCGATGAAGCGCGTGGTGCTGCGCCACGTGCCCGAAGCGTCCGCGCAACGGCTGTTGCTGGAGAACGGCGACGCCGACGCCGCGCGCAACCTGAGCCCCGACAGCCTCGCCGCGCTGTCGAAGGCCGGCAAGATCAAGGTCGCGTCGTGGCCGGTGTCGGCCCTGCTGTACCTGAGCCTGAACACGAAGAACCCGAATCTCGCGAAGCCCGAGGTGCAGCAGGCGATGAAGTGGCTCGTCGATTACGACGGCATCCAGCGCAACGTCGTCAGTACGACCTACAAGGTGCATCAGACCTTCCTGCCCGAAGGTTTCCTCGGCGCGTCGAACGCGCGGCCGTACAAGCAGGACGTCGCGAAGGCGAAGGCGCTGCTCGCGAAGGCCGGCCTGCCGAACGGTTTCGACGTGACGATGGACATGCCGAACGACTATCCGTACCTCGAGATCGCGCAGGCGCTGCAGGCGAACTTCGCGCAGGGCGGCATCCGCGTGAAGCTGATCCCGGGCGACGCGAAGCAGGCGATCGGCAAGTACCGCGCCCGCCAGCACGACATCTTCATCGGCGAATGGTCGCCCGACTACATGGACCCGAACAGCAACGCGCGCGGTTTCGCGTGGAATCCGGACAACTCGGACCAGTCGCCGACCAAGATGCTCGCGTGGCGCAACAGCTGGAACATTCCGCAACTGACGAAGGACACCGAAGCCGCGCTCGTCGAGCCGTCGCCCGCGAAACGCGCGCAGCGTTACGAAACGCTGCAGAAGGCCGTGCTCGCGAACTCGCCGTTCATCATCATGTTCGAGAAGGTCGTGCAGGTCGCCACGCGCCCCGGCGCGACCGGACCGGAAATCGGGCCGATCAACGACCTCGTGTCGTACCGGACGCTCGCGAAGTAATCGCCGCCGCGCGGGCCAGCGCCGCGGGCCGCCGAGCCGGCGCGGGGCCTGCGCCGGCCCGTGCGGCGGCGATCTACAATGACCGGCATCGCGCGGACACCGCGCCGGGCACACGTAACGGGACACCAACATGCATTCGAGCGAGCACGCAGTCTGCGTGGCGATCAACGACAACAACCGCGCGTGGTACGAAATGCTCGTGCCGTTCCTGCTGTCGCTGCGGCACGCCGGCTACGACGGGCGGATCGCGGTGATCGGCTACGGGCTGTCCGAACGCAAACGGCAGATTCTCGCGAGCCAGTCGGTCGACGTGATCGACGCATCGAGCGCCTATGCGCTGCCGGTCGGCCGCTTCATCGAGGCCGCCGGGTATTGCGCGCGCCATCCGCAGATCCGCAAGCTCGCGCTGTACGACGCGGACATCTGGTTCTGCGCGCCGCAGTTCGACCTGTTCTCGCAGATCGACGACGACCGGCTCCACGTGTGCCCCGACCCGCTGTTCTGCACGTTCGTCGTCACGCCGCTGATCGGCGAGCGGCGCGACCATCACTGGCGCCTCGTCGTCGACGAAGTCAACGCGCGCCACGGCGGTGCGCTGCAAGCCGGGCTCGTCGCCGGAACCGCCGACGCATGGGCGCGTTATGCCGACCACCTGCGCGACTGCATCGCCCGCATCGGCACCGATTTCCAGGAATGCTTCGGCATCGACACGACGTTCCTGCACCTGTGGAGCGCGCAAGGCGAAACGGCGCTGCTCGACCCGGTCCAGAACTTCGTCAGCAAGTACGGCATTCACGAATCGTTCGACGCGGGCACCGGCACGACGACGCTCAGGTACCACGGCGAGCCGATCCGTGCGTTGCACATGACCGGCGACATCCGCTTCCTCGACCGGTGGCGCTACTACGCGAACCACACCGACGCCTCGCTGCGCGACGGCCAGCCGTTCGCGCTGTCGGACGGCACGCCGGCGCCGTCCGATGCGGTCGCCGCCCGCATCGCGGCGGCGGATTACGTGCGTTCGGCCGGGCTGACCGTTGCGTCCGCCGCGATCGAGACAAGCGCGGGCGCGTACCTGCAGGCAATCGACGAACCGGGCGGCACGATGCTCGTCGGCAGCGGCAACCACGAAGTCGTGTTCACCGCGACCCGCGACATCGCACGGCTGAACGTCTACGTCACGCATCCGTCCGGTTCGCCGTCGCCGCTGCTGTGCGAGGTGCGGGTCGACGGCCACGCGCAGCGCAAGGGCACCGAACTGATGGCGCATTTCTGGTACCAGGTGGCGGCCGGCGCCGTCATCACGCTGCGTGCGACGAGCCTCGGCGGCCAGCAGTGCAACGCGATCTGGCGGCTGCGTGAAGCGCCGGACATGCAGCAGTAAGCGCCGGCCCGCACCGGCTCAATTGAAGGCCGCCCATACCAGGTACGCATTCAGCCCGACGATCACGACCGTCGCCGCGCCGGCGACGATCCGCAGCGGCATCCGCAGCGCGTAAGCGCCCATCACGTCTTCGCGCGCCGACAGTATCAGCAGCGCGATCATCGGCATCGGCAGCACGAAACTCAGCACGACCTGGCTCGCCACCATCGCCCGCGTGACGTCGCAGCCCAGCGCGACCACCACGAACGCGGGCGCGATCGTCACCGCGCGCCGCACCCAGAGCGACATGCGGCGGTGGATGAAGCCCTGCATCACGACCTGCCCGGCCATCGTGCCGACCACCGAGCTCGACACGCCCGACGTCAGCAGCGCGACGAGAAACAGCGCGCCGGCCGCCGGCCCGAGCACCGGGATCAGCGTGTGATAGGCGTCGCCGATGTCGGTCATGCCCGGCGCAGTCGCGTGAAACGCCGACGATGCCATCATCACCATCGCGAGATTCACGAACCCGGCGAGCCCCAGCGCGACCACCACTTCGCGATTCGAGAACCGCACGAGCCGCCGCCGCTCTCCGTCGTCGCGCGGGGCGGTGCGATCCTGCGTGAGACCCGAATGCAGATACAGCGTGTGCGGCATGATCGTCGCGCCGATGATCCCGACCGCGATCGTCAGCGCCGCGTGATCCGGAATCTGCGGGACCACCAGATGGAACGCGGCCGCGTGCCAGTCCTGCGGCGCGATCAGCAGTTCGCCGAGATAGCACGCACCGATCACGCCGACCAGCGCCGCGATCGCCGCTTCCAGCGGCCGGAAGCCTCGCTTTTCGAGCGCGAGGATCGCGCAGGTCGCGCACGCGGTCGCGATCATCCCCGCGAACAGCGACGAATGGCACAACAACCCGAACGCGAGCGCGCCGCCGAGAAATTCGGCGAGATCGGTCGCCATCGCGGCGATCTCGGAAGCCATCCACATGCCCCACACGACCGGCACGGGGAAACGGTCGCGGCACAGTTCGGCGAGATTGCGCCCGGTCACGATGCCGAGCTTCGCCGACATCGCCTGGAACAGCATCGCGATCGAGTTCGCGGCCAGCACGACCCACAGCAGCCGGTAACCGTACGCGGCGCCGGCCTGGATGTTGGTCGCGAAGTTGCCGGGGTCCATGTAGCCGATCGACGCGATCACGGCCGGGCCGACGAACGGCAGCAGCGCGGCGACGCCGGTGCGGCGCCCTTCCAGCGCGGCGCGCGCCGCGCCGTCGGTGTGCTCGGTGGACAGGCCCGGCAGCGCAAGGCCGCCGGCAGGTTTGCTCGGGACGGGAAGCATGGTGGAGTTTCCGTTCGAATGACGCAGACTGATTCGGGAGCGGGCACCGTGGCCGGCATGCCGCCTGCCGGCCACGGCGCTGTGCGAAGACCGCGTTACAGCGGCACGACGTCGGGACGATTGCGCGGAAACTGCGCGATCACGTCCGGCGCGACGTTCAGGTGCGCTTCGACGAGCTTCGGCGGCGTATGCGCGAGCCAGTCGGACAACGACACCTCCGCATAGCGGTCGGTCTTGAAGATCTCGAGGAACACGAGGTCGGTCTGGCCGGTGTTCTGCACGTAGTGCCCGAGGCTCTTCTTCACATAGCCGACGTCGCCCGCGCGGAAATCGGCCGTCTGCGCCTTCGGCCCCGTGTCGAACACCGTCATCCGCGCCTCGCCCTGCAGGTAGTACTGCCATTCGTCGGCGTTCGGGTGCCAGTGCAGTTCGCGCATGCCGCCCGGATGCACGGTGACGAGTGCCGCCGCGACGGTCGTCGACACGTTGAAGTTGGTGCTGTCCGCGATCCGCACCTCGCCGCCGCGCGTCTTTTTGACCGGCTTCATGTCGCCGAGCGAAAAGATGAACGGATGCGGCGGTGCACCGGCCGATGCGGCGGATGCGCGCTGCGCGTCCGCGAGCGGACCCGGTTCGTCGCCCTGGAAGATCCACAGGTTGTCGAGCGGCACGTTCCTGAACGCGTCGGCCGGCACGCCGAAGTTGAGCGCGAGCACGTCGGGCGGCGTATGCGCGATCCAGTCGGTCAGCAACAGCGTGTTGAATTCCGAGGCGCGGCCGTTATCGAACGCGAGCAGGAATTCAGCGCCGTCGCTGCCGAGGCCCTGCAGCGAATGCGGCAGGCCGGGCGGGAAATACCAGAGATCGCCGGTCTTGACGTCCTGCACCGACGGCCGCCCGAGTTCGTCGAGCACCGTGATCCGGCAACGGCCGTCGAGCATGATGGCCCACTCGGCCTGCTGGTGCCAGTGCATCTCGCGAATGCCGCCGCGCGTCAGCCGCATGTTGACGCCGGAAATGGTTTCGGAAATCGCAAAATCGTCCTGCGTCACTTCGCGCGCCCATCCGCCATTTTGAATGCGTTTATGAGCATTATTGAAAGACGCCCAGAATAACGGCATCCCGTTGATATCAGTGGCCGGCGGATCCTGAAAAGACGGGAATTGATTGGCAATGGCCGGATTTTTTGGCCCCGGGTCGGTCAGGCTCTGGCGGTTGCGGGCATTTACCGCGCCTTCCGGCGGACTGTCCGGATTACCGAACGAGGCGGCCTTGGCCGATACCGCGATGCTCGCGGCGGCGATGGCGCCGGCCGTACCGGCCAGCATCTTGCGTCGAGAAAGATTCGTCATGATTTCCTCTTCATCCCTGCAATCGAGAGAATTTCCATTACGGAACACTTGCTGTTTCTTCGAATTACCGAAAATCAAACATCCCGTGACGCAAGTTAAATACAAAGCCACCTGAAAATTAAATGAATTATTAACCTGAATTAATGACTTAATCTGATCGGCTTTAATTTTGTAATTATTGCGATGCAGCAGGGGATGAATGGCGAGGAAAAGAAATCGACATGCGCACCGCGCGATGGCGGCCCACTGCCATCGATTCAGGTGGCCTGGCGCGCCACCCGGAACGGAAAAATACGGATGCGCCGGCTTTCACCTGCCCGGCCGGGACCGGGCCCGCGTCACTCCCGCGGCATGTCGGCGAGTCGCTGCGCGGCGAAGCGCAATCCGCCGAGAATGCGTTCGGCGATCCTTGCCGGAAACCCGGCCGGCAGCGCCGTGCCGACCGATTCGATCACATGTGGCGTCATTGCAATGAGTCGTTCGACGATCGGTGTCGCGATATCGCCAAGCAGGCAATGCTCCGCCATCGCAGTGAAGTGCCGGCGCGTGATGTCGCGCATCGCATAGTGCTTGCGCTTGCCGTGCACGGCCATCGCGAGCTTCGCCTTGTGCCACGACCACTGGTTCGCGCCATCCCCTTCGACCGGCCAGATCGACATCACGTCGTAGAGCGGCGTCAGACGGAAGCGGCCGCCCGGCAGCAGGCGCAGGCTGAAGTTCTTCGCATGCCCGTCCGGTGCGGCAAGCATCCAGAACACCACCAATGCGGTGAACAGCGTGTCGAGGTCGGCCTGCGCCGTTTCCGACCGGCGCAGGATGCCGGCCAGATCGGGCACGCCGGGGCCGCCCTGCGATTCGTATTTCAGATGCGGCGGCACGCCGAGCGCTTGGCAGAAATCCTCTTGCGGCAAGCGCAACAGCCAGCCGCCGTCACGATGCAGCGCGCGATCGAAGCGCGCGACCGACAGCACCTTGTGTTCGCCGAAACGCACGATGTCGGCATCCGCCGTCGGCAGGCCGAACGCGCGCAGGATCGCGAGGCACAGCCACTCGTTTTCGACGGAAGTCGTCAGATCCGCACGCTTGTTGCCGACCAGCCCGAGCGGCAACTTGAGGATATGCGTGGTCGGCGTCGCGCCATGCGGACGCATCCATCGCCCGTCGTGAAACAGCAGCGCGGTCTTTTCCTGCGCGCCGGCCAGCGACAGGCGGAAGTCGTCGTCGTCCTGCGCACCGCCCGCCGCCCCGCTCGCCTGATCGAGCACACGCGCCACGTCGTCGTCGGACAACGGCATACCGTCGATCCGGTCATGGCCGGCCGGGGTTTCATCCTCGCCGAGCAACTGCACCGCGCCGACGCAGTCCCGGCCGAGCGCGGCGAGCAGATCGAACGGCTCGGTCGTCGCCGTGCCGAACCGCGACGCAAGCCGGCGCCGAATGGCGTCGCTGTCGGGCAGCAGATTATCGAAGTAGTGATTGACGCGCTCGCCGCGCAACGGCGCATCACCGACGCCGAACGGCAGCGACAGCGACAGCGGGCGGCCTGCATCCGACTGTTTCCAGCCGGCGTCGTACAGCAGTTCCATGTCGCCGCGCGCGGGAATCCGCCAGATTCCGACCCGCACGCCATTGGCCCAGATCGATAGCGCGCGGCTGTGCGATTTGCGTCCCATCGATTACCACTCGACGTTGGCAGCGTCGCGCCCGTCCTTCGTGCGGATGCTGAGCTCGAGACCGTACAGCGCGGTCAGTTCGAGCAACTGCTTGAGCGACAGGCTTTCGGTGCGGAGCGTTTCCAGCGACGACAGGCGCGATTGGCCGACGCCGATGCGCGCCGCCGCTTCGGCTTGCGTCAGCCCCTTGGCCTGACGCGCGGACGACAGGATTTCGCCCAGTTGAGCAGGGGTATTGACGATGAGATTCACGGCTGGAGTCCTGTATGCGATCCATGCAGTATATCTCTGACAGGCATAAACGCAAATTATCTCTGATAGAGATAAACGTAAAATATTCCTGTCAGAAATATTTCCACACGCCAGTGCGTTGCTCCCCCAGTCGTTGCACGCACGCCCAGCCCGCTATCGTTCACCGCCACCTGATAGTTTTTATCCGCTGGCGTGAATGATTTTGGCTTTGTCAGATAGATGACATCAAATCACTAAATGACAACGATCTAACAGCTCGATGACCTGCGCCTTCGCCCATACCGTCGAATCCCGCTTTGCCGACCTGACGCCGACCGCGAAGCGCATCGCGAGCTACATGCTCGCGAACCTCGACCGGCTCGGGCTCGAGACGGCCGACCAGATCGCGCAGCAAGCCGGCACCAGCGGCATTTCGGTCGGACGTTTCCTGCGCAGCGTCGGTTACCGGAATCTCGACGACCTGAAGCGCGAACTGCGCGGCGGCGGCGACCGCCCGTGGATGATCACCGACCGGCTCGACGAATACCGCCGCATCGCCGGCACGCCATCGGCGGAACGCAACGGCGGCAACGGCAGCGCCGGCACGCTGGCGTCGTCGCTCGAACGCGAGCTCGACGCGATCCGCCACGTGTACCGCCTGGCCGAAGGCCCGGTGTTCGCGCAGGTCGCCGACCGGATCGCGCATGCCGACGCGGTGTTCATCCTCGGCATCCAGTCGACCCGCGGCATCAGCAACGCATTCAGCAGCTACCTCGAATACCTGCGCCCGCGCGTGTTCTATTCCGACGGCCAGTCGGGCTCGTACGTCGATTCGCTGAACTCCGAATTCGAGCATCCGTACTGCGTCGTCACCGATACGCGCGCGTATTCGCGCAGCGCGCGCCGCTATTGCCAGGCGGCCGCCGAACGCGGGCAGCCGTTCGCGCTGGTGACCGACCTGTCGTGCCCGTGGGCGCGCGAATGGCCGGCCGATCTGCTGCAGGTGAAGACCGACGTCGGCCAGTTCTGGGATTCGCTCGCGCCGCTCACCTGCCTGTTCAACCTGCTGATCACGGCCGTGGTCGATCGCCTCGGCCCCGCGATCGACCGGCGCGTCGCGCGCAACCGCGAACTGCAGCGCACGTTCGACCAGTTCGAATCCTGAGCGAGCCCACCCTGCCGATGAACGATCACCGCCTCGTCGAAATCACGCCCGCCACGCATCGCGTCGAGATCGATCTCGTCTACGCGACCGACCGCAACCTGACCGGCAAGCCGATCTACCGCAACGCGCACTGCCTGCTGCTCGAGCCCGCCGAAGCCGCATTGCGCCGCGCGGTGGAGGTCGCCGCGCAGGCCGGCGTCACGCTGCGCCTCTACGACGCCTACCGGCCGCCGCAGGCGCAGCAGGTGCTGTGGGATTTCCTGCCCGATCCGAACTTCGTCGCCGACCTCGGCCGCGGCTCGAATCACAGCCGCGGCACCGCGCTCGACCTGACGCTCGTCGGCGCGAACGGCGCGCCGCTCGACATGGGCACCGGCTTCGACGCGATGGTCGCCGCATCGGGCCACTTTCACGCGGGGCTGCCCGAGCACGTGCAACGCAACCGCCTGCTGCTGCTCGGCGTGATGCATGCGGCCGGCTTCGCGCACATCGACAGCGAATGGTGGCACTACGAACTGCCCGGCTCGCGCGCGTTGCCGCAGATCGACAATGCGGCGAGCGGCCCGTGGCGCCTGATGTAACGACGATCCACGCCTCCTTTTTCATGCACGTCCACGTTCAACGACTCAAACGACAGATGGAGAAGCGCACATGACATTCCCGACCTCCCGGCTCGTCGCGGCGCTGGCCGCCGCGTCCGTATTCGCCGCCGTTCCGCTTGCCGCCGCGCATGCGGAAACGCCGAAGGACATGTTCGTGATGGCCACGCTGCTCGACGAATTCACGACGCTCGATCCGGGCGAGATCTACGAGCTGGTGCCGGAGGAATACGTCGCGAACACGTACGACCGGCTCGTGCGCGTCGACCTGCGCGATCCGTCGAAATTCAACGGCGACGTCGCGCAGTCATGGACCGTGAGCCCCGACGGCCTGACCTATACGTTCAAGCTGCGCACCGGCCTGAAGTTCCACTCGGGCAACCCGCTGACGGCCGACGACGTCGCGTGGTCGATCCAGCGCGCGGTGCTGCTCGACAAGGGGCCGGCCGCCGTGCTGACCGGCATCGGCCTCACGAAGGCGAACGTCGTCGCGAACGTGAAGAAGCTCGACGACGCGACGGTGTCGGTCACGACCGACCGCAAGTACGCGCCGACCTTCGTGCTGAACGTGCTCGGTTCGTGGCCCGCATCGGTGCTCGACAAGAAGTTGCTGCTGTCGCACCAGCAGGGCAACGACTTCGGCAACGGCTGGCTGAAAACCAACGAAGCGGGCTCCGGCGCCTACAGGCTGGTCAAGTGGACGGCCGGCGACAGCGTCGTGCTGCAGCGCTTCGACGGCTACCGGCTGCCGCTCGCGATGAAGCGCATCGTGCTGCGCCACGTGCCCGAAGCCGCGAGCCAGCGCCTGCTGCTGGAGAACGGCGACGTCGACGCGGCACGCGACCTGAGCCCCGACGATCTGGCGTCGGTCGTGAAGTCGGGCAAGGCGAAGGTAGCGGCCTCGCCGCAGGCGACGCTGCTGTATCTCGGCCTGAACACGAAGAACCCGACGCTCGCGAAACCCGACGTGCAGGAAGCGCTGAAATGGCTCGTCGACTATGCGGGGATCCAGGGCAACGTCGTGAAGACGACCTACAAGGTACACCAGACCTTCCTGCCCGAGGGCTTCCTCGGTGCGCTGAACACGAACCCGTACAAGCTCGACATCGCGAAGGCGAAGGCGCTGCTCGCGAAGGCCGGCGTGCCCGGCGGCTTTTCGGTGACGATGGACGTGCGCAACGACTATCCGTACACGGAGATCGCGCAGGCCGTGCAGGCGAACTTCGCGCAGGCCGGCATCAAGGTGCAGCTGATCCCCGGCGACAACAAGCAGACGCTCGCGAAATACCGCGCGCGCCAGCACGACATCTACATCGGCGAATGGTCGGCCGACTACATCGATCCGCACAGCAACGCGCAGGGTTTTGCGTGGAATCCGGACAACACCGACAAGTCGAGCTATAAAATGCTGGCCTGGCGCAACAGTTGGGACATCCCGCAACTGACGAAGGAAACCGACACCGCGCTCGCCGAACCGACCGCCGCGAAACGCGCGCAGCTGTATCAGGCGATGCAGAAGGAAGTGCTCGCACGCTCGCCGTTCGTGATCATGTTCGAGAAAGTCGCGCAGGTCGCGACGCGGCCCGGCGTGAGCGGGCTCGAAGTCGGGCCGATCAACGATCTGGTGTCGTACCGCAACCTGAAGAAGCAATAAGATTCGCCGCATGTCGACTCCCGCCTCCTCCCTCGAAGCACTGCGCACGCTGCCCGCGCGGCGCCCGGCCGTGCGCTGGGCACTGCGCGTGCTGCGCTGGGCGCTCACGCTCGCCGTCACGTTCGCGGGGCTGCTCGCGTTGACGTTCGTGATCGGCCGCAAGGTGCCGATCGATCCCGTGCTCGCGATCCTCGGCGATCGCGCGTCGGCCGAGGCGTACGCGGCCGAGCGCATCGCGCTCGGGCTCGACAAGCCGCTCGTCACGCAATTCCTGATCTATGCGCGCGACGTGCTGCACGGCAATCTCGGCGTGTCGCTGCTGACCGCGAACCCGGTGCTCGACGACATCAAGCGCGTGTTCCCGGCCACGCTCGAACTGGCGACCATCGCGACGCTGATCGGCATCGCGATCGGCGTGCCGCTCGGCGTCGCGGCCGCCGTGAAGCACAACCGCCCGATCGATCACATCGCGCGCTTCGTCGGGCTGATCGGCAATTCGGTCCCGGTGTTCTGGCTCGGGCTGATGGGGCTGCTGCTGTTCTATGCGCGGCTGCACTGGGTCGGCGGCCCCGGCCGGCTCGATCCCGTCTACGACGGCATGGTCGACCCGCGCACCGGCAGCCTGCTGCTCGACGCGGCGCTCGCGGGCGAGTGGGACGTCTTCCGCAACGCGGTGTCGCACATCGCGCTGCCGGCCGCGATCCTCGGCTACTACTCGGTCGCGTATCTCAGCCGCATGACGCGCTCGTTCATGCTCGACCAGCTGAACCAGGAATACATCGTCACCGCGCGCGCGAAGGGCCTGTCCGAGCGACGCGTGATCTGGCGGCATGCGTTCGGCAACATCGCGGTGCCGCTCCTGACCGTTATCGCGCTCACGTACAGCAACCTGCTGGAAGGCTCGGTGCTGACCGAGATCGTGTTCGCGTGGCCGGGGCTCGGCTCGTACCTGACCGGCGCGCTGCTGAACGCCGACATGAACGCGGTGCTCGGCGCGACGCTCGTGATCGGCGCGATGTTCATCACCGTCAACCTGCTGACCGACGCGCTGTACCGCGTGTTCGATCCGCGTGCGCGCTGAGGGCCGCTCCGACATGACCGCTTCCCCCCTGCTTCTTTCATCGTCCATGCCGAAGGTCGTCCAACCATGAGCGCCGAGCGTCTCTCCCTGCACGCGTGGCTGCTGTCCGACGCGCCCGCGTCGCGCTCGCAGGCCGCATTCGGCCTCGCGTACCGGCGCTGGCGCCGGTTCGCCACGAATCCGCTCAACCTGTTCGGGCTCGCGATCCTGGTCGCGCTGATCGCGGTCGCGATCGTCGGCCCGCTGATCATGCCGCACGATCCGCTGCGCCAGGTGCTGTCCGACCGGCTGCTGCCGCCCGGCTCGCCGTCGCACTGGTTCGGCACCGACCAGCTCGGCCGCGACATCCTCTCGCGGCTGATCGCCGGGTCGCGCCTGACGCTCGGCATCGCGCTGCTGGTCGTCGTGATCGTCGTGCCGATCGGCCTGCTGATCGGCACGACGGCCGGCTATTGCGGCGGCTTCGTCGACAGCGTGCTGATGCGCATCACCGACATCGCGCTCGCGTTTCCGAAGATCGTGCTCGCGCTCGCGTTCGCGGCCGCGCTCGGCCCCGGCGTGATCAACGCGGTCGTCGCGATCTCGATCACCGCGTGGCCCGCGTATGCGCGGCTCGCGCGCGCCGAAACGATCCGCATCGCGCAGGCCGACTACATCCACGCGGCGCGGCTGCAAGGCGCGTCGGGCCCGCGCATCCTGCTGCGCTACATCATGCCGCTGTGCATGTCGTCGGTGATCGTGCGCGCAACGCTCGACATGGCCGGCATCATCCTGACCGTCGCGGGCCTCGGCTTTCTCGGCCTCGGCGCGCAGCCGCCGAGCCCCGAGTGGGGCTTCATGGTCGCGTCGGGCCGCAACGTACTGCTCGACGCGTGGTGGGTCGCGACGCTGCCCGGCATCGCGATCCTGCTCGTGAGCCTCGCGTTCAACCTGCTCGGCGACGGGCTGCGCGACGTCTTCGATCCCCGCCATGGAGCGTGACATGCCGATGCATTCCACCGCCGCGCCGGCACCGCTCTGCGAGATCGACGGGCTGAAGATCGGTTTCCGCGGGCACGACGGCAGCGTCACCGACGCCGTGCGCGACCTGTCGCTGACGCTCGCGCCGGGCGAGCGGCTCGGCATCGTCGGCGAATCGGGCTCCGGCAAGTCGTTGACCGGCCGCGCGCTGCTCGGCCTGCTGCCCGACGCCGCGCGCTGGTCGGCGCGCACGATGCGCTTCGCGGGCCACGACCTGCTCGCGATGTCGCCGCGCGAGCGCCGGCGGCTGTGCGGCAGCCAGATGGGCATGATCCTGCAGGACCCGAAATATTCGCTGAACCCGGTGATGACGGTCGCGAAGCAGATGGGCGAGGCGTTCCGGCTGCACGAGCCGGGCCTGCGCGGCCGTGCGCTGCGCGAGCGGATCGTCGACGCGCTCGCGGCCGTGCAGATCCGCGACCCGGCGCGCGTCGCCGATGCGTATCCGCACGAGTTGTCGGGCGGCATGGGCCAGCGCGTGATGATCGCGATGATGGTGTCGACCGGCCCGCGCCTCTTGATCGCCGACGAGCCGACCTCCGCGCTCGACGTCGCGGTGTCGATGCAGGTGCTCGCGGTGCTCGACGCGATGATCGCGCGGCACGGCACGGGCCTGATGTTCATCAGCCACGACCTGCCGCTCGTGATGTCGTTCTGCGACCGCGTCGCGGTGATGTATGCGGGCCGCGTGGTCGAGACCTGCGCCGCGCGCGACCTGCGCGACGCCACGCATCCCTACACGCGCGGGCTGCTCGCGGCGAACCCGCCGCTCGCGGACCCGCCCGACGAACTGCCGGTGCTGCGGCGTGACCCGGCATGGCTCGAGCCCGCGCCGCCGGCCGCCGCGAGAACCGATCGACAGGAGGCCGCACGATGATCGACGTCGATCATGCATCGATCCGTTTCCCGACCCGCACGGGTCACGTCGACGCCGTGCGCGACGCGAGCTTCGCGGTGCGCGACGGCGAAGTGTTCGGGCTGGTCGGCGAATCGGGCTCCGGCAAGTCGACGCTGCTGCGGGCGCTGACGGGCCTCGTGCCGCTCGCGTCCGGCGGCCTGTCGATCGACGGCCGCCCGGTGGGCGGCACGCCCGATCGCGCGTTCCGCCGCCACGTGCAGATGGTGTTCCAGGATCCGTATGCATCGCTGCATCCGCGCTTCACCGTCGACCAGACGCTGCGCGAGCCGCTGTCGATCCACGCGATCGGCGATGCCGATGCGCGGATCGCCCACGCGCTGTCCGAAGTCGGCCTCGGCCCGGCGTTCCGCTTCCGCTATCCGCACCAGTTGTCCGGCGGCCAGCGGCAGCGCGTCGCGATCGCCCGCGCGCTGATCGTCGAGCCGCGCGTGCTGCTGCTCGACGAGCCGACGTCCGCGCTCGACGTGTCGGTGCAGGCCGAGATCCTGAACCTGTTGCGCCGCCTGCATCGCGAACGCAACCTGACGATGATCCTCGTCAGCCACAACCTCGCGGTGATCGGCTTCCTGTGCCAGCGCGTCGCGGTGATGCAGCACGGCGAGATCGTCGAGCAGCTGCGGATCGAGGACGTGCGCGCCGGACGGGTCGCTCGCGACTACACGCGCACGCTGCTGAATGCGACCGAAGGCTACCGCCGTCTCGACCCGGTGGTCGACGCGCCTGCCTCGTGACATCCGCCGGACGCGAACGCATGCGATACTGCGCACGCCACGCGCCGGCTTGCCGCCGCATGGAACCCTTGCGTACCGCACGGGTCAACTTCCTTTCGTCAACAGCTCAATCGCAATAGGGAGGCGTTCATGCTGCAATTCATCGAAACCCTGGTCGTCGGGCTCATCGTCGGCCTCCTCGCCCGCGCGTTCAAGCCGGGCGACGACAAGATGGGCATCCTGATGACCATCGTGCTCGGCGTCGTCGGCTCACTGGTGGCCGGCTATGTCGGCCGCGCCGCCGGCTGGTATGCGCCGGGCCAGGGCGCCGGCTGGATCGCGTCGATCATCGGTGCGATCGTGCTGCTCGTCGTCGTGGGTGCGATCCGCAAGCGCACGAGCTGAACACCGCGCGCCCCGCACCAGCGCAAAACGGCCGCTCGATCATGAGCTGCACCCCAAAAGTTGGACTAGATCCAACCTTTGGGGTGTTTTTCATGACGAAGTACGACGAACGTTTTCGGCGTCGAGTGGTTCAGGCGTACCTGGCTGGAGAGGCCGGCACCAAGACACTTGCTCACCGTTACGGAGTGGGCAGGACAATGGTGCGACGTTGGGTGGCGAGCTATCGCGAGCATGGTGAACAGGGGCTGCGCAAGAAGCACAGCCACTACGACGCGCGATTCAAATTGTCAGTCCTTCAGCGGATGCGGCGCGATGAACTGTCGTATGCACAGGTGGCAGCGCTGTTCGGCATCCGCAATGAACGAAGCATCCCGATCTGGGAGCGTCTGTATCATGAGGGCGGTATAGATGCGTTGGCGCCTCGTCGCCGAGGGCGCCCTCCGAAAATGATCACCTCACCACCACCGAAATCCCCCGACGATACCGTGCAGAAAGAGCCGAGCCGCGAGGAACTGCTCAAGGAAATCGTGTATTTGCGCGCGGAGGTGGCATACCTAAAAAAGCTCGATGCGCTGCTGCAATCCAAGAAGCAGGCAGCGCCCAGGAAAAAGCGCAAATAGTGCGTGAGCTCAGGCAGTGTCATCCGGTAGCTGCGCTCCTGAAGGCGGCAGGCCTGGCGCGCAGCACGTTCTATTACCAGCTCAAGGCATTGGCTGCCGGCGATCGGTATGCGAATCTCAAAGCGAAGATCCAGACCGTATACGACCACCACAAGGGCCGTTACGGCTATCGGCGAATCACGGCGGCGATCCGGCAGACCGGAGATGCGATCAACCACAAGACCGTGCAACGGTTGATGGGACAGCTGCAATTGAAATCTCTGGTACGCCCAAAGAGATATCGTTCCTGGCGAGGCGAAGTCGGCCGCGTTGCCCCGAATCTACTGCGGCGTCAGTTTGATGCTGAACGCCCGAATCAGAAGTGGGTGACCGACGTGACCGAATTCAATGTAGAGGGCCAAAAGCTCTATCTATCGCCGGTGATGGACTTGTACAACGGGGAGATCGTCGCTTACCAAATGGATGAGCGCCCGAGCTTCGAGTTGGTCAGCTGCATGTTGAAGAAGGCGTTGGCCAAGCTCGATGATGAAGGACGGCCGTTACTGCATTCGGATCAAGGCTGGCAGTATCAGATGCCCGCCTACCGTCGGCTGTTGAAGCAGCATGCGCTCACCCAGAGCATGTCGCGCAGAGGCAACTGCCTTGATAACGCAGCCATGGAGAGCTTCTTCGGCACGCTGAAATCCGAGTGCTATCGGCTGACGCGCTTTGCGAGCGTGGAGCAGTTGCGAGATGCGTTGAGCCGTTACATCCACTACTACAACCACGAACGCATCAAGCTGAAATTAAATGGGCTGAGTCCCGTGCAATACAGGACTCAGCCCTTGGCCGCTTAGCTTTTAACCGTCCAACTTCGTGGGGTCAGTTCAATCACGAGCGGCCGTTTTGCTTTCCGGACGACGCTAACCGTTGCCGGCGCAACGGTTACCGCGATCGTTCGTCATGCGATCTTGTCCCATCCCGCGTTTCCCCACCTTGCGGATGCGCAGATCCGGCCTACATTGGTTGAAGCACTGCGCGGTCATTTGCTTATTACCTATATTTTCGTTTTTTGATTCAAGAGGTCCGATGGTTTTGCCGTTTACGCAGATAGCATCGCAGCGTTGACGGACTGCCACCCGAGCGGCCCCGCTGCGACGCGCTTCCTCTCTGGAGCCTGTCATGAAGCATCGCGTGTTCGCCTCGTTCGCCCTGGCTGCCTCGCTTCTGGCCTCGTCCTCGTCATTCGCCGCCGGCGCGTCCGGCATCATCTACTTTTCCGGCATGATCGTCGAGCCGCCCTGCTCGTTCGCGCTCGACACGGCCAACGCGGCCCGGGCACACGTGCGCCCCGACTGCCCGCGTCCGGCCGCCGGCCAGATCGCGTTCGTCGACGCGGCAACCCAGCGCTCGCTGAAGACCGCGCTCTTTACGCAAGCCTCCCGCGCAATCGTTTTACCTGACCGTCCGGGCAACGACCATGCACCGATGATCGCCGTCGTGACCTACCAGTAAAGCCCGCCGCGGCGCCGCGCGTCAGTCGCGGTGACGCGCGATCCAGTCGCTGAACGCGCGGATCTTCTGCTGGCTGCCGAGGTTCTCGGGGTAGACGAAGAAGTAGCGTGCGCCCGTTTCGAGCACGATGTCGAACGGCCGTTCGAGCCGGCGCGCGCTCACGTCGTCGTCGACGAGCGTCACGTCGCCGATCGCGACGCCGAAGCCCTGCATCGCCGCGTTCGTCGCGAGATCGAGCGTGTCGAACGTCGGCCCGCGCGCGGGATCGACGCCGCGCTCGCCCGCATGGTCGAGCCATGCACGCCAGTCGCGGTGGTCGCGCGTCGGGTGCAGCAGCGTGTGATGCGCGAGATCGCCGACCGCGCCGAGCGGCGACGCCTGCCGCAACTCGGGCGCGCAAACGGGTGTCAGCCGCTCGTCGAACAGCGGCAGCGCGACGACGCCCGGGCCCGGCGACGTCCCGTAGACGATCGCCGCGTCGAACGGCTCGCTCGAGAAATCGACGACGTGCTGCCACGTGGTCGTGATCTGCACGTGGAGATCGGGATGTTCGCCCTGGAAGCGCATGATGCGCGGCAGCATCCAGCGCATCACGCAGGTCGGCACCTTCAGCGCGAGATCGGTGCGCTGCCGCGTGAGCTTCATCGAGATGTCCTCGATCCGCGCGAAGCTCTCGTCGACCACCGGCAGCAACTGCTCGCCTTCGGCCGTCAGCGTGAGGCCCTTCGCATGCCGCCTGAACAGCGGAAAACCGTAATGCGCCTCGAGCGTCTGGATCTGGCGGCTCACCGCACCCTGCGTGATGCACAGCTGCTCGGCCGCGCGCGTGAAGCTGCGGTGGCGGGCCACCGTCGAGAAGATCTGCAGCGCGTGCAGGGGCGGAAGTCGGCGCATGGCGAACGGGAAACGGAAAACGGCGCGGAAGGACCGCGCGCCGACGCCGGCGCGCGCTGACCGACACGATAAGCCAAACGCCGGCTTTGCGCGAGACGCCGGGTACTCAGGCCGTCGCGGTGAGCGCGCCCGCCGCGATGCGCGCCGCCGAGGCGACGACGTCCGCGCGCGCCGCGGCATCGGCCTGCGGCTGCGTGAACGACACGGCCATCACGATCGGTGCGCGCGCCGGCGGCCACAGCACCGCGACGTCGGTCGTCGTGCCGAAGCCGCCGGTCCCGGCCTTGTCCGCGACGCGCCAGCCGGGCGGCACGCCCGCCGCGATGCCGGTCGCGCCGCGCGCGCCGCCGACCATCCACTCCGTCAGTTGCGCGCGCTGCGGTTCGCGCAGCGCGTCGCCGAGCAACAGCCGCTGCAGCGTGTCGACCATCGCGACCGGCGTCGACGTGTCGCGCTCGTCGCCGGGCGCGGCCTTGTTCAGTTCGGGTTCCCAGTGATCGAGGCGGAAGGTGGTGTCGCCGCTTTCGCGCGCGAACGCGGTGACGGCCTGCGGGCCGCCGAGCACGCCCATCAGCAGGTTGCCCGCGCCCTTGTCGCCCGACTGCAGCATCGCGGCGCACAGCTGCGCGATCGTCATGCCGGTGTCGACGTGGCTCTCCGTAATCGGGGAGCCGGACACGATTTCATAGCGGCGATACAGGATGCGACGCGGCAGCAGCGATGCGTCGAGCGCACCGCGCGCGAGCATCGCAGCGGCCGCCATCACCGCATACGTACCGCACAGCGGGAAGCGTTCGCGTGCGTGATGCGCGATGCGTACGCCGTTCGACGTATCGAGCGCGGCGACGCCGAGCCGCCCGTTCGAGGCCTTTTCGAGCGCGGCGAGTTCGGCTTGTGCGGTGTGGGCGCGCCCCTGGTCGGCGACCGGCGCGGACGTGCACGCGGCAACGAACGGCGCGGCAACGGCGGCAAGCAACAGCGAGCGGCGTGTCGGAGAGTGTTCCATGAATGAGGTCTGTTCTGTCGGAAACGGTGGCTCGAAGCAACGCGGCCGCGCATCCGCGACGCGCGACCGTTCACGCCGACGGCCGGCCCGCGACGGCATTCGCCGCGCATCCCC
This sequence comes from Burkholderia cenocepacia, assembly GCF_900446215.1. Taxonomy (GTDB): domain Bacteria; phylum Pseudomonadota; class Gammaproteobacteria; order Burkholderiales; family Burkholderiaceae; genus Burkholderia; species Burkholderia cenocepacia. The sequence continues at coordinate 297,302 of NZ_UAQZ01000017.1, forward strand.
GAAAGACGCCCGTCGGCCCCGCGCGATGGCGGGATTCGCATGAACAGACCCTAGCGTAGCAGCGACCGCCGTCGCGTTCCAGCGAAACGGCCCCGCCTCACCCTTGCGACGAAGGCAGGTACGGCATCGGATTCACCGGCTTGCCGTCGCGTCGCACCTCGAACAGCAGCGCGACGCGCGAGTTGTCGAGATCGCCCATCTCGGCGATCGCATCGCCCTGATGCACGATGTCGCCCGTCTTCACGAGCAGCTTGCGGTTGTGCGCATAGGCGGTCAGGAAATCCGCGTTGTGCTGGACGATGATCAGGCTGCCGTAATCGTTCAGGCCGGTGCCCGCGTACATCACGCGGCCGTCGGCCGCGGCGCGAACCGGGTCGCCCGGCCGGCCGGCGATCTGGATGCCGCGGTTCTGGCCGGGCCGGAACCCGTCGACGATCTTGCCGGTTGCCGGCCACTTGAGCGCGACGCCGCCCGCATGGCGACGGGTTTCCTTGACGACCTGACGGTCGCTCGCGCTCGATGCGCCGGCCTGCGAAGTGGCTTGCGCGGTTGTCTGCGAATTGCCCTGACTACCCGCCGCGCCATTGCTCGCGACGGCCTGCGTGGCGGCCGCTCCCGCGGGCGGCAACGGCTGCTGCCTGACGATGCGCAGCACCTGCCCCCTGCGCAGCCTGCCGTTCGCGGCCAGCTTGTTCCAGGTGCGCAAGTCGGCCACGCTGCAATCGTTCGCGGAAGCGATGCCCGTCAGCGTGTCGCCGCGTTTCACGACGTACTTCTGCGCGACGAGAATCGGCGCGGGCGGCATCGCGGCGGCCGACGGCGCGGCAGGCGGGCTCGAATCAGCGGGCTTTCCCGCCAGCGTGTCGCTCGGCGGAACGGACTGCGGACTTGCACAACCGGCCATGACGAGCACGGCGGCCAGGCCCGACAGCCACGCCGCCTTGCGGTGAATCTCGCGCGTTTTCATGGACGATCCGACTCCGGTTTGACAATCTTTCAAGCATCTCAAAAACGGAACGGCCGACGTGTAACCGGATGCAAACAATGATGACAAACGATCACGGACCGGATGCCGGCCGGCATTCGCTACCGGTAATACGGTCCGATCCGGAAAAACTTGATGGTGTTTTCGCAGAAAAACGGAAGAATTTTCGTCGCAAAAAACTATGGCTGATTTATTTCAATAGGCACGCACCGCGACGTTCATCGCCACCACGCGACAAGTTCGGCACCGGCCCACGCGACGCCGATGCACAGGAACAGCAGATGCAGCGCGATCTTGAACGACACGCCCCATGACGAATCGATCTGCATGACAGGCTCCCCGGTTGATGTGCGTCCATGATCGACCATCGATCGCGCCCCGAAAATGCGGAAGCGGCGAACCGGGTCTCAGGCCAGCCCTGAGACCGGCGCCGCGGTTCCTGCTAACTTATCGGCCATTCCCCACCCATCGCTCCGCCCATCATGCGCTTCGACCTGACCGACCTGCGGCTCTTCCTGAACATCTGCGAAGCCGGCACGATCACGAGCGGCGCCGAGCGGACACACATCACGCTGCAGGCCGCGAGCGAGCGCATTCGCGGAATGGAGGACGAGCTCGGCGTGCCGCTGCTGCACCGGACCAAGTCGGGCGCACAGGCCACCGATGCGGGCCGTGCGCTCGAACACCACGCGCGCACCGTGCTGCAGCAGATCGATCACATGCGCGGCGAACTGCAGCAATACGGCCAGGGACTGCGCGGCCATATCCGGCTGCTGTGCAACACCGCGTCGCTGAGCGAATACCTGCCCGACGCGCTGGCCGATTACCTGCCGCGCCATCCGAAGCTGTCGATCAGCGTCGAGGAGCGCTCGAGCCAGGAGATCGTCCATGCGATCCGCAACAAGACGGCCGAGGTCGGCATCGTCGCCGATTCGGTCGGACTCGGCGGGCTCGAGCAGAAGCCGTTCCGCGAAGACTGGCTGATCGTCGTCGTGCCGGCCGCGCATCCGCTCGCGTCGCGCGACAAGCTCGCGTTCGACGACATCGCCGGCGAGGACTTCATCGGCCTCACCGACGGCAGCGCGCTGCAGGTGCATCTCGCCGACCAGGCGCGCGCGCTCGGCAGGCGGATCCGCTATCGCGTGCAGTTGAAGAGCTTCGACGCGATCTGCCGCGTGATCGCGAGCGGCGTGGGCATCGGCATCGTGTCGCGGCATGCGGCCGAGCGCGCGATGCAGACGATGGACGTGCGGCTCGTCGAGTTGTCCGATCCGTGGAGCCACCGGAAACTGACGCTCTGCGCGCGATCGTTCGACGCGCTGCCGAAGTACACGCGCGAGTTCGTCGCGTTCCTGTCCGGCGACGCCCCGCCGCAATGACGCGCGTCCCGTTCGACCTGCCCCATCGACTGACGGAGACATGACCATGACCGACACCGATCTCGCCACCCGCTATCGCGCGTATATCGACTGCCTGAACCGGCAGGACTGGTCGTCGCTCGGCGAGTACGTGTCCGACGACGTGATCCACAACGACCGGCCGCTCGGCCTCGCCGGTTACCGCGCGATGCTGGAACAGGACTTCCGCGACATTCCCGATCTCCGCTTCGACATCCGGCTGCTCGCATGCGAGCCGCCGCACGTCGCGTGCCGCCTTCGCTTCGCGTGTGCGCCGAAGGGAACGTTCATGGGGCTCGCCGTCGACGGCCGCAAGGTCACGTTCGCCGAGAACGTGTTCTACGAATTTCACGAAGGCAAGATCCGCCAGGTGTGGTCGGTGATCGACAAGGCGGCGATCGAGCAGCAGCTGTAGCGCGGTCGAAACGGCGGGTCGGCGCGCACGGCGGGCGGTGGCTGACAGCCCGCCGTGGCAGGTCGAACGTACTTCGATTCTTATGGATAACGTTTTCTTTCTGAAGGCGTCGGAGACCCGCCTCCATCCGATGCGCTCGCCCGCCGCTTCAAAGCCCTTCGCGCGTGCAATGACAGCCCATACACGAAGAAAAATCCCCGATATTTTCGCGTAATTCCGATCTACCCTCCGCACCACTCCCTCCCGCCATTCGGGTTTCTACCGGCGCATCCGATGTGAAAGTTCATTGACATCGCGTCGATCGATGCCTAAATTTGGAAAACGTTTTCCATTACTGGAGCGCGACGCCGGTGACGGCCCGCGCAGGGGGAACGCTTGCGCGCTCGATTTGTGATTCAGGCCGTCCGTCTTCAGGGATCAGGGTTGCAAGGCGGAGGCCGGGTACGGGCATCGTGCGCCGCATCGGCTACATGTGCCCGGCCTTCACCACTATTCAAAACTGGAGACACCATGCATCCGCGCAGCAGATTCACGCTCGGCGCCGCGCTCGGCGCCCTTTCCGTCGTGTTCGTCAGCGCCTGCGGCGGCAACGACGTGACCGATACGCCGCAGCCACCTCCTTCGTCCAGCACGCCCGCGCTCGCGGCGAACTCGCTGCAGGCGCTCGTCTACGGCGCGCCCGACACCAGCGTGCCGGCCGGCACGAACATCCCGGTCACGATGATGGGCCAGATGCGCGCGCTGTTCGACCTGATCCGGAAATCGCCCGATTTCACGCAGGTCGTGATGGATCTCGGCGACGGCACGCCCGTCCACGTGCTCGACACGAATACCGGCGACAAATTCCTGCCCGGCAAGCTCGCGCTCGGCCTGTCGTACATCCTGATCGACATGAAGTCGAAGAACGACCCGCAATACGCAAGCTACCTCGCGACGTACCAGACGATCACGACCGCGATGATGGCGCAGTCGGGCAGCAACTACACGTATGCGAACACATCGTGGGGCGAGTACTACTACCTCGTCGCGCTGAACAACCTGAAGGCGCACGGGATGCTCAACGAAGTCTTCAGCGACGCGATGCTCGCGACGCTGCAGCAGCGGCTCACCTTCTGCGACATGTTCGGCCCCGATGCAAGCGGCAAGACCAGCACGTGCCCGGCCGCCGGCACGCCGATCGACATCGCGTCGCTCAACACCGCGCAGAACTACTATGCGGTGTCCTACGGCATTGCCGGGCTGCGCCAGAAGCTCGGCTGGAGCAGCCCGTCGTTCGCATCGAAGACCGACCCGGCGGTCGCGACGATGAACGCGCGCGACGCACTGCTGTACACGCTGACGAACCACATTCGCAACGACTCGTCGGGCGGGTTCTCCGACGAAGCATCGAACACGCACACGACCTACTACGACCAGGCGCGCTTCGACCGCTACAGCACGCTGCTGATCGGCGAAGTGGTCGAGCGCACGTTCGAGATGGGCAACGAAGCGAACCTCACGCCGGAGCTGAAGGGCTATCTGCGCAAATCGGTCGACCTGATCCTGCCGCAGCTGAACCCCGACGGCCAGGGCTTCAACTACGGCCGCTCGATCGGCCCGTACGGCGATTCCGCGTTCATGGAGGTGCTGACGGCCGCGGCCAATGCCGGCGTGCTGACCGACCGGGAGAAACAGGTTGCGTACGCATTCATCTACCAGGCCGCGCGTCGTTTCGACACGTACTGGTACGACCCGTCGCTGCCGACGCCGTCGGTGAACATGTGGGTCAAGGGTCGCGGCACCGACACGTATCGCGGCAAGCCGCGCGTGATGGGCGAGAACTTCAGCCTGTTGCACCAGTACCTGTACGTGAACGCGTGGTGGAACAAGCTCGGCTTCGGCGGCCAGGCGCCGATGGCCGATGCCGACTACCGCGCGTGGCTCGACGCGCTGCCGCGCTACACACTCACCTGGTACAACCAGCCGGGCGATGCCGCGCATCCGTACAGCGCCGCGCTGCTCACCGTGCGCGACGGCCGTCGCGTGATCAACCTGAATCTCAGCCAGGCGCCCGACTACAACTCGTACACGCCGTATTATCCGGTGCCGTTCTCCGACAAGCTGATCTACGGCACGACCGACCTCGGCTATGCGCTGCTGGTGCCGCAGGTGACGTACAACGCGAAGACCTACATTCCGGTCACGTACTACAGGAACCTGAACGTGCAGGAAAGCAACGGCCAGGTGATCGTGTCGTTCGATACGACGAAGTTCCGGCTCGCGTCGAAGAACGCCGCGTACACGACGGATCTCGACCTGCAGGTGCACACGGTGCTGACCTTCGCGCACGGCTCGGTCTCGCGCAGCGATACGCTGAGCTCGGGCACGCTCGCGGGCAACCTCGCGGTCGAGACGGATTTCACGTCGTTCGCGGATTTCGCGTCGACGCAGGCCAATGGCGACGGCGTGTCGGTGACGTACGCGAACAGCGCCGCGACCGGCTATGCGGCATCCGGGTTCGACACCTGCGCGCTGTCCGCCTTCGACACGGTGAACGGCGCGACGAATCCGTTGTCGACGACGCCGGTCGGGCAACTGCATTCGAACTTCGCGTGCACGACGAAGCCGTTCGCACTCGGCGCGGGCGCGACCCGCACGGTCGGATGGACGCTGAAGTACGCCGACCCGGCGTGAGCGCGGCAAGCACCATCCCGTGACCGTTCCCGAAGCCGGTTGCCGAAACCGGCTTCGGGATCATTCAGCATCCGGGGCGCACGTTCACCACCACCCCGACCCCGCCATATACGCGCCGAGCGCGATCAGCCCTACGAAGAAGCAGCGCTTGAACGTCTTCTCGCTCATCACGCGCCGCGCATATTGCCCGCCGGCCATCCCCGCCAGCGCGGGCACGAGCGCGAGCGCCGACACACCGAGATCGACCGTCTGCAGTGCGCCCGTCACGCGCAATTGCAGGCCGAGCACGATCGTCGACGCGGTAAACGACAGCCCGAGCGCCTGGATCAGATCGTCCTTCGACAACCGCAACGCCTGCAGGTACGGCACCGCCGGTACGACGAACACGCCGGTCGCGGCCGTCACGACGCCCGTCAGGTAGCCGACCACGGCCGACAGCCATTTTTCGTGGCGCCCCGGCGCGGGCAGCCGCGCGGCCGCCAGCCCCCACAGCCCGTAAAGCACCAGCACCACGCCGAGCACCGCGTGCGTCCACGTGCTGCCGGCCGCGAGCGCCGGCAACCCGCCCGTCAGCGTGCCGACCGTCAGGCCCGCGAGCAGCGGCCACAGCCGGCGCAGCAGCGCGCCGAACGACGGACCGAGCCACAACTGCCACACGTTGGTGATGAACGACGGCACGAGCAGCAGGCTCGCCGCGGCCGACGGCGGCATCGCGAGCGTCAGCAGCCCCATCGCGATCGTCGGCAGCCCGAGCCCGATCATGCCCTTCACCGCGCCGGCCAGCAGGAAGACCAGCACGATGATCGTCAGCGTATGAATTTGCATGGCAGGCATTCCGTCCGTTGAGTACGGCGCCGATGGTGCCTGCCCGCCATGCCGCCCGCCATCTGGTTTTGCCTGAGGCTGGCTCGGGCCCGCCCGCCGGGCCTGTCAGCCCGGCGATTCGACCCCGTGGATCACCCCCGGCCCTGCTCGCTGTCGAGGTGGGCCATCTGAGCGGCCGGATAACGCTCGCCGGCAGCCGCCCCGGCGGGAACCGCCGCTTCGATGCGGATGAGATCATCGACCGTTAGTTGCAATTCAGTCGCCAGCAAACCGTCCTGCAGTTGCGAGCGCTTGCGGGCGCCGACCAGCGGCACGATGTCGGTCCCGCGCGACAGCGCCCACGCGATCGCGACCTGCGCCGGATTGCTGCCTTTCTCGTCGGCGATCGCGCGTAGCGCGTCGACGAGCGCGAGGTTGTGCGCGAGGTTTTCGCCCTGGAAACGCGGGCTCGCCGCGCGGAAGTCGCGCTCGCCCTGCCGCGCCGCGGTCCAACGGCCGCCCAGCAGCCCGCGCGACAGCACGCCGTAGGCCGTCACGCCAATGCCGAGCTCGCGGCATACGGGCAGGATCTCGGCCTCGATCCCGCGCGACAACAACGAGTATTCGATCTGCAGGTCGGCAATCGGCGCGACGGCCGCCGCGCGGCGGATCGTGTCCGCGCCGGCTTCCGACAGCCCGATATGGCGCACGTAGCCGGCCTTCACGAGATCGGCGATCGCGCCGACCGTTTCCTCGATCGGCACCGCCGGATCGACGCGGGCCGGGCGATAAATGTCGAGGTAGTCGGTGCCGAGCCGCTTCAGCGAGTACGCGACGAAGTTCCGGATTGCCGCGGGCCGCGCGTCGTAGCCGGCAAACCCGCCGGCCGGATCGCGCAATGCGCCGAATTTCACGCTGATCCGCACCTGGTCGCGGGTGCGGCCGCGCAGCGCGTCGCGAATCAGCATCTCGTTGTCGCCCATGCCGTAGAAGTCGCCGGTATCGAGCATCGTGATCCCGTGGTCGAGCGCCGCGTGCAGCGTCGCGATGCTTTCGTCGCGGTCGGCCGGCCCGTAGAAATCCGACATCCCCATGCAGCCGAGTGCGATCGCCGATACCTGCGGGCCCGTGCGGCCCAGTTGACGCCTGTCCATGTCCGTTTCCTTCAAATGGTGAGTGGATGAAACGGATTCTGGACGCGCGACGCCGCGCGATAAACGCGAAACGCTCCACCAAACCATTCGACGCTGATTAACAATGGAGCCTGGTTTCCTCCCGCCAAGGTTCTCGCCCGCATGGATCATCTGCAAGCAATGCGCATCTTCGCGCGCGTCGCCCATCTCGGCAGCTTCACGAAGGCGGCCGAGCAGCTCCAGTTGCCGCGCCCGACGGTCAGCAACGCCGTCCAGTATCTGGAAAAACACCTGAAGATCCGGCTGCTGCAACGCACGACGCGACGCGTCGCGCTGACCGCCGAGGGCGCGACCTACTACGAACGCTGCGTGCGGTTGCTGGCCGATCTCGACGACGCCGAAACGCTGTTCGAGGATGCCGGCGCGTCGCCGCGCGGCGTGATCCGCGTCGACCTGCCCGAACGGTTCGCGCTGAACCAGGTGATTCCGGCGCTGCCGGATTTCCACGCGCGCTACCCCGACCTGCGCGTCGCGATCAGCACGACCGACCGCTTCGTCGATCTCGTCGCGGACGGCATCGACTGCGCGGTGCGGGTCGGCGCGCTGTCCGACACGTCGCTCGTCGCGCGGCGCGTCGGCGAGATGGCCCAGATCAATTGCGCGTCGCCCGCCTATCTCGCGCGCCACGGCACGCCGCGCTCGCCGGACGATCTGCCGGACCACGTCGCGGTCGGCTATTTCTCGAGCCGCACGGGCCGCGAGCTGGACTGGGAATATGCGGACATGGATTCAGGCGAGATGCATACGGTGAAGATGCACAGCGTCGTGTCGGTCAACAGTTCGCAAGCGTATCTCGCGTGCTGCCTCGCGGGCCTCGGGCTGATCCAGGCGCCGCGCGACGGGCTCGCGCCGCTGCTCGCCGACGGCTCGCTGGTCGAGGTGCTGCCGGAATGGCGTGCCGGGCCGCTGCCCGTATCGGTGGTGTTTCCGACCGGCCGGCATCTCGCGCCGCGCGTGCGGATCTTCGTCGACTGGCTCGCGGAAACGCTCGGCGGCCTGCGCCGGGCGGACTGACGACGGTCGTGCCGGGGGCCGTGCGCCCCGGCACGACACCCGGTCAGAACTTGTGACGAATCGCGGCGCGCACCGAGAACTGGTTCGCCGATGCCGACGGGCCATCCGTCCCGACGACATAGCCGCCGTCGGCCGCCGTGCCCGTCTTGTCGCCGGCCACCTTCTGCCAAGCACCCTGCAGGTACACGTCGGTGCGCTTCGACAGGCTGTAGTCGGCCATCAGGCCGACCGTGTGGTACTTCGGCTTGAACGAGCCGGCCGCCGCATCGTACTTGCCGTCCGTGTACACGTACTGCGCGCCGAGATAGAAATCGGGCGTGAGCTGGTACTTGCCGTTGACCTCGAAATTCTGGAACTTCGTCGCGGTCAGCCCGAGGCCGGCGAACGTCGACGCCGGCAGGTAGACCGTCGATACCGGGTTCTTCACGTCGGTCTTCGTATAGACGAAGCCGACCGTGGCCGGGCCGAACGTGTAGTTGACGCCGCCGCCGAAGATGCGCAGCCGGTCGGCGACGAAGTTCGCGTCGTCGGCCGCGATCGCGCCCGCGCTGCCGATGCCCGGGTTGTTCGCCTGCAGGTACGCGGCCGCGACCTGCAGCCCGGCCAGCGAATACTGCGCGCCGATGCTGTACTGGCGGTTGTTCGAGAAGCCCGTGCTGTTGCTGAAGCTGTACGTGCCGCCGAACGTCAGGCCGTTCCAGTCGGCGCTCGCGTACTTGACCGTGTTGTTGACGCGGAACGAGTTGTCCGTGTTGTCGTTGTCGAACGGGTGCGAGAACAGCGTGCCGCCCCAGTTGCCGTTCGCGGTCAGCGGTGCGAGATAGTCGACGACGGAATCGTACTGGCGGCCGAACGTCAGCGTACCGAAGCGCGATTCGGACAGCCCGACGAACGCCTGACGGCCGAACATGCGGCCGCCCTGGCCGAGCCGGCCGTTGTTCACGTCGAACCCGTTTTCCAGCGTGAATATCGCCTTCAGCCCGCCGCCCAGATCCTCGCTGCCCTTCAGGCCCCACCGGCTGCCCTGCGCATACCCGCTCGCGAGCTGGTAATTCGTCTTTCCGACCCCATTGACGTTGACGTTGTTCGTGTAATTGAAGCCTTCGTCGATCAGGCCGTACAGCGTCACGCTGGTCTCGGCAAAGGCCGGCGCGGCGAAGGCAGCGAGCGCGGCGGCAAAAATGACGTGCTTCTTCATGACGGATCTCCGGAGCCGAGGGCCGGGCAGGCCGAGCGCCCGGCGAATGTTGGTCTGTTGTATGTGTGGCCCGCAGGGCGGACGACGCGGTGTGCGGCCGCGTGAGGACAAAATGGTGTCACGTCGGAAACCGTCCGTCCATCGGGTGCGGGTCGTCGCATGCAAAGCGTTGCGCTCGCCCAACTGCGCCGTTGCGCGGACAGCCTGACCGGGCTTATCGGCAGCGGCAGGCCGGCCCGCCATCCGCGTAAACCCGGCAGGCGTCGCTTCGATGGCACAATGCGCATCCGTTCGCCATTTCTTCACGAAGTCATGCTTCACCCCGATTCATGCGCGGCGCGTGCCGGCCGTGCACGCGGCCCGCGCCGGAAGGCGCTCCGATGACCGCGCCGGCCCGGGCCGGCCGCTACGCCGAGCTCGATTTCTTCCGCGGCCTCGTGCTGCTCGTCATCGTCGTCGACCACATCGGCGGCAGCATCCTGTCGCGCGTCACGCTGCACGCGTACGCGCTGTGCGACGCGGCCGAGGTGTTCGTGTTCCTCGGCGGCTTCGCGACCGCCATTGCGTACAACTCGCTCGCCGAGCGGCACGACGAGGCCGCCGCACGCCAGCGCTTCATCCGGCGGGCGTTCGAGATCTACCGCGCGTTCCTCGTGACGGCCGGCCTGATGCTGCTGATTACCGCCGCGTTGAATGCGTTCGCGATCGACGGCCCGAACATGCCGACCAACGATCTCGACGGGCTGCTGCACAAGCCGCTCGCCGCGCTGCGCGACATCCTGCTGTTCCGCCGCCAGCCGTACCTCGCGTCGGTGCTGCCGATGTACGCGTTCTTCGCGCTGCTCGTCCCGCTCGCGCTGCCGCTCGCCCGCACGCAGCCGTGGCTGATGCTCGCGTTCAGCGGATCGCTGTGGTACGCGGCGCCGCACGTCGCGCGCTTCTTGCCGACCGTCGAAGGCGCGCCGTGGGACTTCAACCCGTTCGCGTGGCAGTTCCTGTTCGTGCTCGGCGTGATCGCGCGCTGCCAGCCGGTCTACCAGACGCTCGCGCCCCGGCCGCAGGGCTGGCTGCTGACGGCCGCGTCGCTCGCGATCGTCGCGGCCGGCGCGTACTACCGGCTGCGCATCGAGCCGTTCCCGACCGATCCGTCGATCAAGCAGAATCTCGGCGCGCTGCGGCTCGTGAACTTCCTCGCGATCGCGTGGCTCGCCGCCAAGCTCGTGCACCTCGGCTGGATGAAGAAGGTCGCGCACGCGATGCCGTGGATCGGCACGATCGGCCGGCAGGGGCTGCTGTGCTTCGTCGCGGGCACCGGCATCTCGCTCGCGGTCGATTCGCTGCTCTACCAGGCGACCGAAGGCTATCTCGACGTGCCGCTCGGCCTGACCGCCGACGCCGTCGCGATGGGGCTGCTGTATCTCGTCGCCAAGCTCTACGGGCCGCTCGTCGCGCGGCTGCCGTTCCGTTCGCGGCCATGACGCGCCGCGCCGTCATGCGCCGCTGCTACGATAGCCGGCGCCCCTCCTGAAACGATTCGCCATGCGCCGACTCGCCCTTCCGTTCGCCCTCGCCCTGATCGCCGGCGCGATCGCCACCGCCCATGCCACGCCGCCGGCACCGGCGCCCGCGGCATCGCCCGCGCAGCCGCCGGCCGTCCAGACCGCGACGACCCCGTCGACCGCGCAGGAGCCGTCCGTCAATCCGGGCAGCAGCGTCGTGCTGCGCACGTTCCGCTCGGCGTCGCTGAAGCGCGACTGGTCGTATACGGTCTACCTGCCGCCCGGCTACAACCCGGAAGGCGCGCGCTACCCGGTGATGTACCTGCTGCACGGCAACGCGGGCAACGCGAACGACTGGGTCACGCAGGGCCGGCTGCAGGCCACCGCCGACACGCTGATCGAGCGCCACGACATCCCGCCCGTCGTGATCGTGATGCCGCAGGGCGGCACCGACTGGTACGTCGACCGCAAGGAGAAGATGCAGAGCGCGTTCCTCAACGACCTGCTGCCGGAAGTCGAAGCGCACTTCGCGGTGTCGAACCAGCGCGCGGGCCGCGCGATCGGCGGCGTGTCGATGGGCGGCTTCGGCGCGCTGCGCTTCTCGCTGCTCGAACCGGGGCTGTTCTGCGGCGCGATGCTGCTGAGCCCCGCGATCTATGCGAACGAGCCGCCGCTCAATTCCGCCGCGCGCTACGTCGGCGTGTTCGGCGATCGGCAGTTCGATTCACGCGTGTGGCACGAGTTGAACTACCCGGCGCTGCTGCGCGGCTATTTCGCGCGCAGCTGGCGCGTGCCGATGTTCATCGCGGCCGGCGACGACGACCTGACGATCCAGGCGGAGTCGAGCGTGCTGTATACCCATTTGCGCCGCGCGCAGAATCCGGCCGAACTGCGCATCGTCGACGGCGGGCATACGTGGGACGTGTGGCGCGGGTTGCTCGGGCAGGGGTTGAGGTATGCGTTGGAGTGTGTGAAGTAAAACGGGGCTGAACGCGCCCGGGCACGGCGCCAGCACGTGCGCGATGCCGGCCGCCCCGCGTGCGTCACACCTCCGCCCCAATCGTCTTTGCCATCCTGAGCGCCAGCGCATACCCGGTCAGCGTCGGATTGACCACCGACGAACTCGGGTGCACGGCCGTGCTCGCGATGAACAGGTTCGGATGATCGTGCGTCCGGCAATCGCGATCGACGACCGAATCGGCCGGATCGTTGCCCATGATCGTCGTGCCCATGATGTGAGAACTCGGCACCCACGCATGGATGTCGTTCACGATCTCCGTCGCACCGAACACCTGCTGGAAATCGCGGTAATCGTCGAGCACTTGCGACGCCGCACGCAACGAATAGTCGTACACGTCGTAGTCGGTGCGCGGCGTCGGCAAACCGAGCGCATCCTTGCGATCGCCGAGCGTCACGCGGTTGCGCGGGTCGGGCAGGATCTCGACGTAGCTCGCGATCTTCAGATAGCGCGCCGCGTCGTGGCGGATCCGTGCATCGAGCGCGTCGCCGACGACACCTTGCGCGATCAGCCGCCGCGTGACGATCTCGTTCGGCACCGTGTTGTCGAGAAAATGCCGGATCGCGCCGTGTTCGCGACGAAACGCGCCGTCGCGCCGCGTGTTGATGCTGCCTTGCTGGGTCGGACCACGCCCGGCCCACAACGGTTCGCGCGCGAGCATCGCAATCGCGCGGCCGGTGTGTCCCATCATGTTGCGGCCCACCTGGCCCGACGTGTTCGCGACATCCGACATCAGCAGCAGCTTCGGAATCTCGACACCGTGCGCCGCGAGCACGAAGGTCCGCGCGGTCAGGCGCGTGCTGTTGCCATCCGGCGTCATGTAGTGGATCGCGGCGATCTTGCGATTTTCGCCGCGCTCGATCTTGTAGACGACCGCATTCGTCAGCAGCCGCGCGCCCTGCGCGACGGCGCGCAGCACCGGACGATCGCCGGAGAATTGCGCGCCGATCGGGCAGATCGGCGCGCAGTTGTTGTTGCCGGCGCAGGTCGGCCGGCCCTCGTAGGGCCGCGTCGCGCGCGCGTTGGGCTCGTCGACGAAACGATGACCGATCGTCGCGACCTTTTCCGCGACCTGCTGCGTCAGGTACGACCACGGCTGCTGACGCATCGGGTAAGGCTTCGAGCGCGGCGGGAACGGCGCACCGCCCTGCCCGCTCTGGTCGTCGGTGTCCGAGCCCGACACGCCGATCTGTTCTTCCGCGAGCTGGTACCACGGCTCGAGCTCGTCATAACCGATCGGCCAGTCGCGCCCCTGCCCGTACAGGCTGTGCAGCCGGAAATCGTTCGGCAGCATGCGCCACGTCGCGCCACCCCAGTGCCACGTCGTACCGCCGACGAGCCGCAGGAACGACGGCTTCTGCAACACCGGGCCGACACTGTCGATGTAGCGATCCGAATAGCGGCCGGTGGACGACTTCGGCGCCCACGGCAGATCCGGATACGGGCCGTTGTAGTCCGACTTGTTGCCGTAGTTGCGGAACGCGCGAACGAGCTCGGCCCGCTTCACGTCCGGCCCCGCCTCGATCACGATGACGGACTTGCGTTGCTGCGTCAGCGACTGCGCCACGGCGCCGCCCAGGATGCCCGCGCCGATGACGATGACGTCCGCGTCATAGGAACTGCTCATGATTTCGATCCTCGTTCGAAGGCGGCTCAGCCGGCGTCGGTGGCCGGGCGTGCGGTCCAGTACTCGGGGCGCGCGCGGATGTAGGTTGGAATGACCGTGACGTCGGAGGTCGGCTCGAACATCAGCGCGGTTTCGTAGCCGACCATGCGCGCCTGCCCGCCGTGACCGACGCTGCCGGTGTAGAAGGCTTCGATGATGGCCAGCGCCGTCGCGCGCAATTCGGGGGCGGCGACGCCCAACGTGCGCACGAACGTATCGACCGGCTGCGTGCCCGTGCCGATCGCGACGGCCAGCGCGCGCAGCCGTGCGGGGAATTCGCGGTCCTGCTCGACGAGGCCGTCGTAGACCGACTGCACGTAGCGCGACGGCAGCGCCGAGCGGCGCGTCAGGTACGCGGCCACTCCGGCAAAGTCCCGCAGCGGCACGGCCTGCGGCGCGGTGGCCGCGCGCGCGATCAGCATGCCGGCCGGCAACGCGGCGGCAAGCGCCGCACCGGCCGACAGCTTCACGAGCCGGCGGCGCTGCGCATCCGGTGCGCCGCTCACATCGAAATCGTTCATCGCGTGCCTCTCCTGTCAGTGGGCGGGCGCCGTGCGAATCTTCGCGACCTCGGCCGCGCTCACGCGGGCCCGGCCGTTGCCGAATCGTTCGCTCAGGTAGTTCACCAGCGTCACCACTTCGTCATCGTCGAGTTCGGTCTGGAACGCCGGCATGAAATAGTGCGTGGCGCCGTTGTTCACGCTCGCGCCATGCATGACGACCTGCAGCAGGTTCGACGCGGTGGCGGTGCCGACCGCGCTATTGGCGAACAGCGACGGGAAGAAGCCGTCCGTCGTGCCGGCGCCCGTCATCCCGTGGCAGCTCGCGCAATGATCGAGGTAGAGCGACGCACCGGCCGGCGTCTGCCCGCCCGCGGCGGCCGCGGCGCGGATCGCGAGGTAGTCGTCGGCGGGACGCCCCTGGGTCGAACGCGGTGCGGTATCGGCGCCCTTCGCGGCGGGCACGGTCGACAGATACACGGCGATCGCGTTCAGATCGCGTGCGCTCATCCGGCTGAAGCTGTGCTCGACCGCCTCCGCCATCGGGCCCGCGGCCTGCGCCTTGCCCGGGACGTTGCCGGTACGCAGGTACTGGACGATTTGCGCGGTCGTCCACGTGCCGATGCCCGCGTCGCGATCGCGCGTGATGTTGAACGCCTGCCAGCCGGCGAGCGGCGCGCCGGCGAGATAACCGACGCCGGTTTCGTCGTACGCCAGCTCCTGCATCCCGATGCCGCGCGGCGTATGGCAGGTACCGCAGTGCGCGGCGCCCTGCACGAGGTAGGCGCCGCGATTCCACTCGGCGTCGCGCCCGGGTTTCGGCACGTACGCGCCTTCGCGCAGATACAGCGCGTTCCAGATCTTCAGCGGCCAGCGTACGGTCAGCGGCCACGGGAAATCCGGCGCGCGGTTCGGCTGACGCACCGGCGCGACGCCCTGCATGAAGTACGCGTACAGGTTCGCGATGTCGTCGTCGCTGAACTTCGTGTACGACGGGTACGGCATCGCCGGGTACAGGTTGCCGCCGTCGCGCCGCAGCCCCTTGCGCAGCACGTTCGCGAAGTCCTGCTCCGAGTAGCGGCCGATCCCCGTTTGCCGGTCCGGCGTGATGTTGGTCGAGTAGATGTTGCCCATCGGCAGCGGCATCGCGAGACCGCCCGCGAACGGCTGACCGCCCTGCACCGTATGGCACGCGACACAGTCGGCCGCGACGGCCAGCGCCTTGCCCGCGGCGACGCGATCGGCCGCCTGCCCGGCCGCCGACGCGGAGGTCGCGATGAGGAAAAGCACGACAAGGGCGGAAAGGCCGGGCAAACGCATGGAAATCGTTCCTGGAGGAATCCGGTGGAAAAAGCGGTTTCGGGCGCTTTTGCGATGCGGCCCTCTATTCATTCGAAGGAACCGACCGCTTGGCGTGGCCGCACTATATCATCTTCTGTATCGATACACTAAATCGATACAGAATTGCCATTCGGGTAATAATCAGCGAGTGCTCGACCAGCGCCGCAGGATCGATCGCGCTTTGCAAGCGTGCGCGAACCGGCGCGGCGGCGCATTTCGACTACATTGCCGAAGTGGCGATGACATCGGTCATCGCCGGCCTCCCCTTACTCGACCCGCAGGAAACCCAGCCATGTCTGTCTCGAAGAAATTCGCCGCCGTCACGGGCGCCGGCTCCGGCATCGGCCGCGCCGCGGCCCTCGCGCTTGCCCAGGCCGGCTTCACCGTTGCGCTGCTCGGGCGCACGGAGGCGTCGTTACGCGAAACGCAGGACGCGATCCGCGCCGCCGGCGGCGACGCGCAGGTGTTTCCGGTCGACGTCACCGACGAAGCGTCGGTCGACCACGCGTTTGCACGGATCGCGCAACAATTCGGCCGGCTCGATGTCCTGTTCAACAATGCCGGCCGCAACGCCCCGGTCGTTTCCCTCGATGAATACGAGCTCGACGTGTGGAACAGCGTCGTCGCGACGAACCTGACCGGGGTGTTTCTGTGCGCGCGGGCCGCATAGCGGATGATGAAAGCGCAGACGCCGCAGGGCGGCCGAATCATCAACAACGGCTCGATCTCGGCGCACGCGCCGCGCCCCGACACGATCGCGTACACGGCCACCAAGCACGCGGTGACCGGGATCACGAAGTCGCTGGCGCTGGACGGCCGCCGGTACAACATCGCATGCGGCCAGATCGACATCGGCAACGCCGCGACGTCGCTCACGGAACGGATGACGCAAGGCGTCCCGCAAGCGGACGGCAGCCTGGCGCCCGAAGCGCGGATGGACGTCGCGCATGTCGCGAACGCGATCGTGCAGATGGCGAATCTGCCGCTCGACACCAACATCCTCAACATGACGATCATGGCGACGGCGATGCCGTTCGTCGGTCGCGGATAGCGGGCGCCGAGGTCGTACCGGGAGGCCTCGTCCACGAACGGATGCAATGCCTCCCGTCGCTCGATGCGCGTCACCGGTCGGGCCGGTGCAGCACGCCGCGCCGCGCGTGTTCCGTCAACGTATCTTCTTTTTCTCGCCGGTCGACGGCGGCTTACATACGACGAACCGACGACGGTCCTGCCCCTGAACGACATAGGCACGGCGCGGGTACGAAAGGATTGAGCGGCCCCGCAATAGAGCCGGATGGAATGCGAACGCGCGGCGTTACGCCCGCAGGATATCCTCGGCGACATGCTCGAACGGCACGCGCCCGTGGCGAAGTTCCACCGTTGCGTCGCTTTCGAAGCCGATATGGCCGTTGTTCAGCCCGCGATTCAGTTCGATGAAACCATCGATCGCGGCAGTCGAGAACGGGTTCATCGCGAGCACCCCGGCCCATGCGGACGGCTCGAGCGCCACCGGTCGCACCGGCCGATTCAGCACGCGCGCAAAGGCATCCGCGATGTCGGCCGGTGAATACGCGCTCGGCCCCGCCAGCCCGACCTTCCGGACACCGCTCCAGTCTTCCTGCAGCATTTCCGCCGCAACGCGGCCGATGTCTTCGGTCGCGACCATCGGGATCGCCCGTTCGACCGGCCCGAGCAGACTCGGCAGGATACCCTGCACGCGGACCGGCTCGACGACGCGCGCCCAGTTCTCCATGAAGTAGGCGGCCCGCAGGAACGCGACCGGTATGCCCAGTTCGGCCAACCGCTGCTCGGCCGTCCGGTTGGTCGCAATCACGCCGGTGCCGGCCGACCGGTCCGCGCCGACCGACGACAGCAACACGAGTTTCGGCAAGCCCGTCGCGCGAACCGCCGCGGCGACGGCACGCGCCGTCACGTCCGCGTGCTCGAACAGATTTTCCAGCGCATAGTTGGGCGGCTTGACCAGATATGCACCGCGCGCGCCGGCGAACGCCTGCATCAACGCAGCGGAATCGGCCAGATCGGCAACCACCACTTCCGCACCCAGCTCCGTCCAGCGCACCGCCTTCGCTCGATCGCGCACGACCACGCGAACCGGAACCCCTGCATCGATCAGCACCCGGGCGGCGACGGCCCCCGTGCGTCCTGTGACACCCGTGACAACGTACATGTGTTCTCCCAATAGCCGCTCCACCGGTTGGAGCGATGGTTTCGATGATGTACGCTGACCTCACATAACTCAAATGCATACCGATCATGTCAAACATGCACGAAGCGGATTTACGGTCCGTCGATCTCAACCTGCTCAAGCTGCTCGACGCATTGCTCAAGGAACGCAGCGTCACGCGTGCCGGCATGCGGCTCGGCCTGACCCAGCCCGCTGCGAGCCGCGCGTTGGGCCGGCTGCGCACGCTGCTTCACGATCGTGTCGTCGTGCGCACGCCGAAGGGGCTGGAATTCACGCCGCGCGCGGCATCGCTTGCGCAGCGCGTGTCGCGTGTACTGACGGAAGCGGCAGGCATCGTCGCGCCTGCGGTGTTCGACCCGGCCACCGCGCGCGGACTGTTCTCGATCGCGAGCCTTGATCACATGGCGTTGACGCTGATTCCGGATGTGAATGCGCGGCTGGAACGAAGCGCGCCGGGACTGGATCTCGATGTTCCGCCGTCACGCAGCAATAACGTCGAACTCGTGACGGATGGCACCGCAGGTATCGCGCTCGGCGTATTCGACGACGATACGTTGCCCGCCGGCATCTATCGTCGAAAGCTCTATGACGATAATCTGGTCTGCATCGTGCGGAACGGGCATCCAGCACTGTCGGCGCGGCTGACACCGAAGCGTTTCGCCGCGCTGTCGCACGTGCTGGTGACGATCGGCGGCCGGGGTGGAGAACTCGTCGACGCAGCGCTCGCGCGGCAAGGGCTGCACCGGCGGATTGCAATGCGGCTACCGCATTTCCTGGTGGCGCCGATGGTGGTCGCGAAGAGCGACATGACGCTAGTGCTGCCGCAACGGTTGGCGCGGCATGTCGCGTTGTCGATGCCGGTCACGCTCGTGAAGTTGCCGGTCGAGGTGCCGTCTTTCTCGCCGTCGATGATCTGGCACGAACGCACACACGACGATCCCGCGCATGGTTGGCTGCGGCAGCAGATCGTGGAAGTTGCGCGGGAGATGGGGCGCTAGGTATGGCCTGCAGGCGTACGCGACGCATCGCGCTCGGCGCAACCCGCTTCTCTGTCACACATCCGGATCTGGAATCCGCGCCGACTGAATCACCACCAGCGTATCGCCCGCCTCGATCCGGCACGGCGGATCCTCGTAAAACGAATGAATCTTCCCGCAGCGGTCGAGCCCGACCACGATCGCGCCCGGCACGACGTTCGTCAGGCAGCCGATTTCATGCGGCAACGCCTCGCGCTCCAGCAGCGTCGCGCGCCCGCGCGTCGACAGCATGTCGTTCACGAACGGCACGATGTAGCGGCTATGGACCGCGTCCGCCAGCAACAGCGCGCCGATCTTCGTCGACGACACGATCACGTCCGCGCCGGCCTGCCGCAGTTGCCGCTGGTACAGGTTCTCCTGGATCCGCACGACGATCTTCGTATCGGGCGCGATGCTGCGCACCGACAGCGTCAACAGGATCGCGGTCGGATCGTCCGTCACCGAAATGATCACGGCCTTCGCCGCGCGCACCTGCGCCTGCTGCAGCAGATCCTCGTGCGCCGGATCGCCGAGCAATCCCGTCACGCCGAGCGACGTCGCCGCCTCGAGAGCCTGCTGCTGCGAATCGATCACGATGATCGTCGCCGGATCGACGCCGCTCTCCAGCAACTCGCGCACCGCGATCGACCCCGACAGGCCATAACCGCACACGACGATGTGATCGGACAGTTGCTTCTGCAGGCGTTTCATGCGGAATTCCTCGATGACGCGCTGGATCACGAACTGATACGCCGTGCCCAGGAAAATGAACCAGATGCCGATGCGGATCGGCACGATGAAGAACGCATCGAGCAGGCGCGCCCGCGCCGTGACGGGCACGATATCGCCATAGCCGACCGTCGCGACCGTAACCATCGTGAAGTACACGAGATCGGCCACGGTCATCGGCGTGCTCTTGGTCGAATCGCGCAGGCCGTCGCGATCGAGATACAGCACGAGGAACGCGAGCGTGCACAGCAGCACGACCGCACCGAGGCGGAACAGCAGCGTGCGCCGCGGCGAGGTCGCCGGGCGCGTGAACAGCGTGCGCGCACGCGGCGCCTGCCACGGATTGCGGGCGCGGCGCAGGCGCATGCGCAAGGAGCGGCGCTGATCGGATGGCGTGGCCAACGGGGAATCTCCTGAAGGATGCGGGCTCGATTCTACGACGGGAACGCGTGCGCCCGGCCGTCACAGCATGCTGCGCGGCCGCACCATCGTGCCGTCGACGAAACGCCGTGCACGAAACGCCGAGAGGTCGAGCGACGGCGCGCCCGTGTCGATCCATTCGGCGAGCAGCCGGCCGACGATCGGCCCCATCGCGAAACCGTGACCGCAGAACCCCGTCGCGATCGCGAGCCCCGACGGCGTGCCGGGCGCATCGATCACCGGAATGCCGTCGGGCAGCACGTCGATCAGGCCGGCCCACGCCTCGACGATCTGCGCATCCTTCAACGCGGGAAAGATCGCCTTGAGCTTCGCGAGCGCACGCGGCGCATGCGCGCGATTCGGTTGCGGCTGCGGATCGCGCGGCTCGATCGCCCCGGTCGTGCCGTGGATGCGGGCGAGCACGTCGCGCCATGCGGATGCATTCAGGTGCAGCCGGAATTTGTCGCGCTGCGACCAGAACTCCGGCCAGAAGAGGCTCAATCCGCGCAGGTGGCCGAGCGTCAGATCGACGTCGACCTGCATGTCGTCGGCGAGATTGATCGCGCCGTTCTTGCGCTGCCGGATGCCGAGACCATGGCCCCACACGGTCGCCGCGGACACCGGCGCGACCACGTTGGTGCGCATGCAGGTGCCGCGCACGGCCTGCTGCGGCAGCCGGATGCCGACGCCGTCGAGCAGCCGGAAACTGGTCGCGCCGGCCGCGCAGATCACGCGCCGCGTGCGGATCGTGCCGCGTTCGGTCGCGACGCCGACGACCGCGCCGCCGGCCGTCTCGATCGCGGTGACGCCGCAGCCTTCGAAGAAACGCGCGCCGGCCTCGGTCGCGCGCGCCGCGAACGCGGCGGCCACGCGGCGCGGCTCGGCCTGCCCGTCGGTCGCCGTATACAAGCCGCCGAGGGTACGCGCCTGCGTCGACAGCCCGCTCACGCGTTCGTCGATCTGGGCGCGCGTCAGCGTGCGCGTGTCGAGCCCGTGCTCGCGCGCGACGGCGAGCCATGCCTGGAACGACGCCCAGTCGTCTTCGTTGTCGGCCAGGTACAGGCAGCCGCCCTGCCGCCATTCGAGATCGAAGCCGAGTTGTTGCTCCAGGCCTTCCCAGATTCGCATGCCGGCCATCATCAGCGGCACTTCGGCGGATTCGCGCCCCTGCTGGCGCACGAAGCCCCACGCGCGCGTCGATTGCTGGCCGGCGATGCGCGACTTGTCGAGCACGACGGCTTTCAGGCCACGCAGGCCGAGGTAGTAAGCGGCCGCGCAGCCCATGATGCCGGCGCCGGCGATCACGACGTCGGCCTCGACCGGAAACGCCGTAGCGGCGTGGCTCAATGCGTCGTGCAGCGGATAAGTG
This sequence comes from Burkholderia cenocepacia, assembly GCF_900446215.1. Classification (GTDB taxonomy): domain Bacteria; phylum Pseudomonadota; class Gammaproteobacteria; order Burkholderiales; family Burkholderiaceae; genus Burkholderia; species Burkholderia cenocepacia. Next base: position 318,745 of record NZ_UAQZ01000017.1, read on the forward strand.
GTGGTCATTGTTTTCTGTCGGGTATCAATGCATGGCCGGCCAAGCTTATCGCGGCAACGTCGTCACATGAAGCGGGCGGCACGCGATCCGGACCCTGCCCCATCCCCACATCCAGGCTCGCCCGCCGACCGGCCCCGTTTTTTCGGCTTGACGATTCCGGTTCGGCACGAGATAAACTGTATATCCATACAGTGTCATCGCAGTAAAAATGATCCTCCCCCCATTCGATCCTCCCAAGCTGAACGACCTCACCGAATGGTGGACGCACTGCACCTACGCGGACGTGCAGCGCCTGATACTCGAAGTGCAGCACCTCCGCCTGACGCTGTGGGAATTGAAAGCCCACGTCGCGGACGCATCGCGCCGCATCCGCGTGCTCGATCCGGACATGCTCGCGCATGGGTCCGCGCTTCGGCGGCTCGGCTACCTGCTCGAAAAGGAAATCGAGCGCGCGAATCCGATCGGCCGCACGCGCGACGTGTATGCGCCGTTTTCGGACGAATGGCGTGCCCGCGCGGCACTGCGCAGCGCGTTGCGCGCGCAGCCCGAGCCGGCCGAGGCCGGCACGCTGCCGTGCACGATTCCGGAATTTCAGCGCATCACGTGGGCCGAGCTTCGCGATCGCTGGCGTCACCTGAGCGACAGGAAATCGAATCGGCAGAACGTCGAGCAACGGATGGTGCTCGAGATTGCGCGGCAGCGATCCGTGATCCTGGCACGGGCGCGCAAGCTGGTCGACGCCGCGATCGCCGAGGCGGCGGCGGACGGCAAGCAACTGTTCGCGCTGGATCAGCTCAAACGGCTGCTGTCCGTCGAGCGAGAAGACGGCGAGCCGTTCCTGTACATGCCGGCGTAGCGCGAACGCGCGACCGATGCATGCCGGCTCGACGACGACATGTCGAACGCTCGATCAGCCACGCGGCGATTCAGCCGGAACTGCGGTCTGCGCGGGAGCAGCCGCTGCCCAAGCGCCGTCAGTGCGAATAGCGCGTTTGAGTGCCTGCCGCGCGGTCGAACGGCTGGAGCCTCGCAAGCTGCTCGATCGACATCGTGACGACTTCGAGCACATGCCGCGCGATTTCGTCGTCGGCCATGCCGGCGTCGACGTACTGCTCGATGCTCATCGTGCGGGGCGGATAGCTGCCGGTTTCGTCATCGACGATGTCGATCCGGGCCGTACGCCGCTCCGGCGACAGCACGACCTGGACAGTTTTGCCGTGAACGACGGTCTGCATGCACAAAGTGGACATTCGCAGTCTCCAATTGCGTTGCCTTCGGACGATCGATACCTCACAACAGGAGTCGTCAATCTACAAATTTCCGGACGCATTCGCAATATTCAGGCAGGAATTCCAGCCGTTCGGGGCGCCGCGCCGCCGGTCAACCGGAGGCCCGCATTGCACGGGCACACGCGGCACTACCTACGCATAGCGGCTCAACCACTCTTCGGAGAATTGTCTCGCGTACGCGACCGCTTCGGCTTCGGTATCGAATTCACCCAGCTTGCGGAACGCAGCCTCACGGCTGAAACCCACCTTCGTGACCTCGACCTGCGCGGCGTATTTGCCGGTCTCCGTCACGCGCGGCTCGCAGTTCATTTCGTATCCGCGCATCAAGAATTTCTTCTGCATCGGTTCAACACTTTTTTGAGACGGCGAAATCGTAGCATGCAGCTTCGTCGACTTCGCAAATGTATCCACGCCGGTTTCACTAGAAGAAACCGTCGATCGATCGCCCTGCCAGCGCCTCCGCCGGCCGTCGCGCGATATCCTGCAAAACGGGTCCGATACCTCGGTTCGGGCGAGCATGCGCCCTGCGTTGGTGCATCGCGCGGCGATTACCTGCCGCCTTGGGTGGAATCGCATCCCGGCCCACCGGAATCCGGGCCGACCGGTGTCGAACGCACCGTCGCGCCCGCGCGCTCGGGCCGGCCGAGCGTAACTTCATGACACACCTTTCACACAAACGCACCTTTCACAACACTGAATGACGACCATTTTGCGGTAAAGTTATCTTTTCCGTGCGTGGCCGGTCGGCTCGCCATTGGACGTCATGAAGACTGTCCGCCGAGACTGCCGCAAGGCGTCGTTCTGAACGTCACGATCCGTTCCCGTAGCATGACCACTGAAGCAATCACCACGGATTCCCTCGCGGTTGCCGAGCGCGTGCGCGAGCTGATGACCCGCAACGGCATCGGCAAGCGCCAGCAGACCACCGAGCTGTGCCGCATCCTCGATCTGAGTTTCTCGCAAGGCCACCGCAAACTGCGCGGCAGCAGCCCCTGGACGCTCGCGCAGATCAAGAAAGTCGCCGAAGCGTACGGCGAACCCGCCGCCCAGTTGTTCGGCGCGCAAACGCTCGACCCCGGCATGGTCGGCGCCTATTCCCAGGAAGCCGTCCTGTATGCGGGCGTCGCCGAGATTCCGTGCACCGCCTGGATCGGCGCGCCGCTCGAAGCCGGCGCGCGCCCCGAGTTCGTCGCGTACGAACAGAACGGCCGCTGGCGCGTGCTGCGCCATACCGGTGTGCTGTACCAGAACGCATACGACGTGCACAAGATCGAGATCTACCCGCGCCGCGCGGAGAGCGACAAGCTCGTCGTCGCGGTGATCGACCCGGATCGCGTCAGCGCGACCGAGCTGTGCCGCTATCTCGAACGGCAAGGTTTCGCGACGGCCGCATTCGACGGTCTCGCGCCGTTCGTCGACGCGCTGCAGGGCCAGGCCTTCGACGCGGTCCTGACCGAATGGCTGTTCGACGACAGCACGGCCGCCACCGCGATCAAGGCCGTGCGCACGTCCGACAACCCGGGCGCGCCGATTTTCGTGCTGACGGGCGACCTGCTCACCGGCCGTGCGAGCGAAGCCGACATCAGCGAAGTGATCCGCGCGTTCGACGTGGTGTGCTACGAAAAACCCGCGCGCATGGCGATCCTCAGCGCCGATCTCGCGAAGCGGCTCGCGCGCGGCTGACGTCCACCGGGCCGGCCGCCCGTCGAATGGCCACCGCCCGCGCCGCGGGCATGAGCGGGTTCCTCAGTACAATAGCCGCACCCGTTCACGCCCACGCCGGCATCCGCCGCCCGACGCCATGGCCCGCCTCATCCCCGACGACTGGAAAAGCCTCGCCGCGACCGGCGCGGCCGAACGCGAGCGCGAAACGCTCGCCGCGCTCGAACACGCGCTGCCCGACGGCTACACCGTGTATCACGGCGTCCACTGGACACGCGCCGACCAGGCGTTCTCGGTGTTCGGCGAAGCCGCGTTCGTCGTCGTGAGCCCGGCCGGCCGCGTGCTGCTGATCGAGCAGAAAGCCGGCTTCCTGCGCGAAACGCCGAAAGGGCTCGTGAAGGTCTACCTGCAGAAGGAGCGCAATGTCCCGATCCAGCTCGCGCGCACGCAGGAGACGCTGCACCGGCGCCTGACGGCCGCGCTCGGCGCGGGCGTCTACGGCGTCGAGGCGCTGCTGTACTGCCCCGACTACGCGATCCGAGACGCGTCGATCGCCGGCGTCGCGCCCGAGCGCATCGTCGATGCGTCGCGCAAGGCGCAGCTCGGGCAGGTGATCCTGCAGATCCTGCCCGAGGCCGACGAACCCTTTCCGAACGCGCCGAAGCTCCACCATTTCCTCGCGGACGAGCTCGCGCTCACGCCCGACACGAGCGCACTCGTCGGCCAGGCCGGCACGCTCGTCACCCGGCTGTCGGGCGGGCTCGCCGCCTGGGCGCGCCAGCTCGAATTCGCGCCGTTCCGGCTGCGCGTCACCGGCACCGCCGGCTCGGGCAAGACGCAGCTCGCGGTGCAGGTGATGCGCGATGCCGTCGCGGCCGGCAAACGGGTGCTGTACGTCTGCTTCAACCGGCCGCTCGCCGACTACATCACGCGCATCGCGCCGCCCGGCGCGAAGATCGCGAATTACCACCAGCTGTGCGACTGGGTCGCGCGCGACGGCGGCTACACGCCCGACTTCCAGGTGCCCGGCGAATTCGAACGACTTGAAGCGCGGTTCGCGGACGCGCCGATTCCCGAGCGCTGGCGCTTCGACGTGCTGATCGTCGACGAAGGGCAGGATTTCCATGCGCCGTGGGCCGCCGCGCTCGAGCGCCTGATGGCGCCGGACGCCGCATGGTGGTGGCTGGAAGATCCGCTGCAGAACCTGTACATGCGCGAACCCGTCGCACTGCCCGGCTGGGTCACGCTGAAGGCGCTCACGAATTACCGCAGCCCGCGCGACCTGCTCGAATTCGTGCGCGACGTCGTCGGCCGGGTCGAGCCGCTCGCGGCCGAACTGCGCTCGGGCAGTCCGTTCGACGGCTCCGATCCGTCGGTGTCGGCATACGGGGAAGATGGCGCGTCGGGCGATGCCTCGGCGCAAGCCTGCATCGACGCGACCAAGCGTGCGATCACGCACGCGTTGTCGCTCGGCTTCCGCAAGCAGGACATCGCGGTGCTGTCGTACCGCGGCCGCGAAGGCTCGGTGCTCGCGCCGCTCGACCAGCTCGGCCCGCACCGGATCAAGCGCTTCACCGGCAAGTACGACCTGTTCGGCAACCCCGAGTATCGCGACGGCGATGTGCTGCTCGATTCGATCTACCGTTTCAAGGGTCAGTCGGCGCCGTGCGTGATCCTCACCGAAGTCGACTTCGACACGCTCGACGCGCGTGCCGCGCGCAAGCTGTTCGTCGGTGCGACGCGCGCGACGATGAAGCTGCTGATCGTCGCGTCGTCGCGCGCGGCCGCGCAACTCGCAACGGGTTGACGCCGCGGGTCGACGCGGCCGGCGAGCGAGCGCCGGCCCGTCATCGCGCCGCCGTCATTTCGGTTCAGGCGACGCGGAACGCGCCGACCGCGCGACGCAGCCCATCCGCCTGTTCCTCGAGCGATGCGGCCGCCGCGGCCGCCTGCTCGACGAGCGCCGCGTTCTGCTGCGACACCTGATCCATCTGCGACACCGCGCGGTTCACCTGCTCGATCCCGTCGCGCTGCTCGCTCGACGCGGCCGCGATCTCCGTCATGATGCCCGTCACGCGGCCGATCGCCTGCTGGATGTCCTGCATCGTCGTGCCGGCCATGCCGACGAGCCGCGAGCCGGTCGCGACCCGTTCGACCGATTCGCCGATCAGCGTGCGGATCTCCTTCGCCGCGGACGCCGAGCGCTGTGCCAGCGTGCGCACCTCGCCCGCGACCACCGCGAAGCCGCGGCCCTGCTCGCCCGCGCGCGCGGCTTCCACCGCCGCATTCAGCGCGAGGATGTTGGTCTGGAACGCGATGCCTTCGATCGTGCCGATGATGTCGGCGACCTTCTGCGAGCTCTGGTCGATCTCGTTCATCGTGCCGATCACCTCGCCGACGACCGTCGCGCCGCGCGTCGCGATCTCGCTCGCGCTGTCCGCGCAGGCCTGCGCCTCGAGCGCGTGGTCGGCATTCTGCTTCACGGTCGCCGTCAGTTGCTCCATGCTCGCGGCCGTTTCCTGCAGCGCCGATGCTTGCTCTTCGGTGCGCTGCGACAGGTCGGTGTTGCCGGCCGCGATCTGGTGCGTCGCCGTCGAGATCGCTTCCGAACCCTGGCTGACCTGGCGCACCGTATCCGCGAGGCTGCGCTGCATGCCGGTCACGCCCTTGACCAGCTCGGCCATCTCGTCGCGCGACGACCAGCGCACTTCCGACGTGAGGTCGCCCTCCGACAGGCGGCGGAAATGCGACAGCAGACGATTCACCGGCTGCGTGATCGCGAAATGCAGGCCGATCGCGCAGCCGAGGCACGCGGCCAGCCCGAACGCGATCCCCGCGATCGCGCCCATCCGCATCCAGCCGTAATAGGTCTGCGCGGTGTCGTACACGTCCTTGCCGCGCGCGGCCTGGTACGCATCGAGCGCGTCGGTCGCCTGCGTGAGCGCGACCGACAACGGCGGCGCGACGGTCATCAGCAAGCGGTCGGCTTCGTCGCGCCGCCCTTCGCGGATCGCATCGATCATCGGCTTCAGCGCCTGCCCGATCAGCGCCTGGCGCGCGGCATCGAGGCGGCTCGCGGGCGGGCCTTCGTCGTCGCCGTGCGGCATCGCCGCGTAGCTGCGCCACGCCGTGTCAGCCTTCGCGAGATAGCCCTCGGCCTTCTTCACGAGTTCCGATACGTCCGGCGCTTCCGGATGCAGCAGCGCACGGTCGAGCGTGGTGCGCACGATCGTCAGGTTCAGGCTCGCCGCGGACAGCGCGGTCTTCGCGGCCAGTTGCCGCGTATAGGCCTCGTCGAGCGCGCGATTCGAGCTCTGCATGCCCGCGAGGCCGATCAGCCCCGATACGACGAGCAGCACGGCGACGAGGCCGAGCGTGGAGAAAATCCGCGTACGGATCGAGAAACGGGAAAACAGGGCGTTCAGGTTCATGACGGCACGTGAGCGATGAAAAGTGCCGCGGCAATCGGTCCGCGGCACTCTGGATTACGGTTTGCCTGCAAGAAACTTGAGTCCGTCCCCGCTTTCCGGCTGATCGTGGTCAATTTTTCTTTCGGGCGGGCAATCTCCTGTTACGACTGCAACATATCGAGGCTGAGCAGAAATTGACTAGTCAATCATCCATGGCTATATTTCGATCCAGTTTTCCTGCCATGGCAGATATCTCGATGACAACCGACACCCTCCTCACTCCGCCGGCCGCCGACGCGGCCCGCCGCGACGCGCCGACCGGGCTGATCGTCGCCGCGCTGCTGCTCGTCATGCTGCTGTCCGCGCTCGACCAGACGATCGTGTCGACCGCGCTGCCGACGATCGTCGGCGAACTCGGCGGGCTCGACCAGTTGTCGTGGGTCGTCACCGCGTACCTGCTGTCGTCCACCGTCGTGCTGCCGCTGTACGGCAAGCTCGGCGACCTGTACGGCCGCAAGATCGTGCTGCAGGCCGCGATCGTGCTGTTTCTCGCCGGCTCGGCGCTGTGCGGCGTCGCGCAGGACATGACGCAACTGATCGGGCTGCGCGCGCTGCAGGGGCTCGGCGGCGGCGGCCTGATGGTCGTCACGATGGCCGCGATCGGCGATCTGGTCCCGCCCGATCGCCGGGCGCGCTACCAGGGGATGTTCGGCGGCGTCTACGGCCTCGCGACGATCGTCGGCCCGCTGCTCGGCGGCTTCCTGGTCGAGCACCTGTCATGGCGCTGGATCTTCACGATCAACCTGCCGCTCGGCCTGCTCGCGCTCGCGGTGATCGGCATGGCGTTCCGGCCGCACACCGCGCACGTGAAGCACCGGATCGACTACCTGGGCGCCACGTTCCTCGCGACCGCCCTCACCTGCGTGATCCTGTTCACGAGCGAAGGCGGCTCGCTGCTGCCGTGGACGTCGCCGCAGCTATGGATGACGCTCGTGCTCGGGCTCGTCGCGATCGGCGGCTTCATTTATGAAGAGCGCCTGGCGGCCGAGCCGATCATGCCGCTCGACCTGTTCCGTCACCGCACCTTCGTGCTGGTCAGCCTGATCGGGTTCGTGGTCGGCATCGCGCTGTTCGGCTCGGTCACGTTCATCCCGCTCTACCTGCAGGTCGTGAAGGGCTCGACGCCGTCGCAGGCCGGCATGCAGTTGCTGCCGATGATGGGCGGGATGCTCGTGACGTCGATCGTCAGCGGGCGGCTGATCTCGCGGCTCGGCTCGTACCGGATGTTCCCGATCGCCGGGACGCTGATCGGCGGCGTCGCGATGGCGCTGCTGTCGACGCTGACGCTCGATACGCCGCTGCACACGATGTACGCGTACATGGCGCTGCTCGGAATCGGGCTCGGGATGGTGATGCCCGTGCTGACGCTCGCCGTGCAGAACACGGTCGAATTCCGGCACATGGGGGTGGCGACGTCGGGCGCGACGCTGTTCCGCTCGATCGGCGGCTCGCTCGGCGTCGCCGCATTCGGCGCGCTGTTCTCGCACGGGCTGCAAGCGCGGATGAGGCACGCGCTGCCGGCCGGCATCGAGCTGCCGCCCGCGCTCGGCCCGGCCGCCGTGCACCAGCTGCCGAACGCCGTGCGCGACGCGTATCTGCACGCGTTCGCCGGCTCGCTGCACGTCGTGTACCTGTCGGCCGCGACGGTGATCGCGATCGCGTTCGTGCTCGCGTGGTTCGTCGAAGATGCGCCGCTGCGCACGCACAACTGAGCGAGCGGCGGCTCGCGACACGACCGTCGGGTCGAGCCGCGTCGCGAGTCGCCCGCCCCGTCATCACGCCAACAGCACGACACCGCCCGTCGTCGCGCGCGACTCCAGCAACCGGTGCGCATCGGCCGCCTGTTCGAGCGGCAGGCGCGCGCCGATCTCGACGTGCATGCCGCCTGCCAGCCGGTCGAGCGTCGCCCGCGCGGCGTCCCGATACGCGCCGACGTCCCGCGCGATGAAACCGAGCACGCTCGGCCGCGCGAGCGCGATCGAACGGGCCGGCCCCAGCTCGTCGAGATCGAACGTCTGCCGCGTGCCGATCGCGGCCACCTGCCCGATGCTCGCGACCATCCCGAACGGACGAATCGCGCCGAGCGTGCGGGTCAGCACGTCGCCGCCGATTCCGTCGATCGCGTAATCGACGCCCGCACCGCCGCCGAAGGCACGCGCGGCCGCGACGAAATCCGCCTCGCGATAATCGACCACCGCTTCCGCGCCGTGCGCGCGCACCAGCGCGGCTTTCGCCGCCGATCCGACCGTGCCGATCACCCGTGCGCCGAGCGCGCGCGCCCACTGCGTCGCCAGCAGCCCGACGCCGCCGGCCGCCGCATGCACGAGCACCGTGTCGCCGGCGCCGACCTGCCGCACGCGATGCAGCAGCATGTAGACGGTGATCCCCTTCAGCAGCCCGGCGACGGCGGCTTCGTCGCTCAGCCCGTCTGGAATCGGCAGCACGCGCTCGGCCGGCATCGTGCGCAGGCTCGCATAGCTGCCGGTCGGCATGCCGGCATACGCGACGCGCTGACCGGGCACGAGCTCCGTCACGCCCGGCCCGACCGCGTCGATCACGCCGGCCGCCTCGACGCCGAGCGCGTCCGGCAGCGCGGGCAATGCATGCGCGCCCGTCCTGAAATAGATATCGACGAAATTCACGCCGATCGCGGTCTGGCGAATCCGTACTTCGCCGGCGCCGGGCGGCGCGACGGGCGCATCGACGCGGCGCAGCACGCCGGCATCGCCGTAACGGTCGATCCCGATCCGGATGGCATTGGCGGTTTGGGTCATGACGTTCCTCGTTATCGAATGAAGTGACACGATCATCCCATCGTGCATAATCGAACGGAATTCACGCTGAACGCCCATCTACTGTGCAAAATTCGACCGATCGCGATCCAGTCTCCTCACCCGCACTGCCGATGAGCTGGGACGACATCCGCTACTTCCTGGCGGTAATGCGCGGCGGCAGCCTGTCGGCCGCCGCGCGGGCGCTGCAGGTCCAGCATTCGACGGTCGCGCGGCGCATCGACGCGCTGGAGTCGGCGCTCGGGATCCGGCTGTTCGACCGGCTGCCGCGCGGCTGGCCGCCGACCGACGAAGGGCTGCACCTCGCCGAGCACGCCGCACGCCTCGAAGCCGACGCGCATGCGTTCGCGCGCGCCGCGCAAGGCGCGGCGGCGCTCGACGGCGTGGTGCGGGTATCGGCGTCGCCGGTGTTCGCGAGCCATTTCCTCGCGCCGCGCCTGGCTCGCGCGCAGCGCGCGTGGCCGGCGCTGCGGATCGACCTGATGGGCGAGATGCATGCGGCCAACCTGTATGCGCGCGAAGCCGACCTCGCGGTACGGCTGTCGCGGCCGAGCGAGCCGGGGCTCGCCGCGCGCCGGCTCGGCACGATGCGCTTCGCGCTGTGCGCGGCGCCGGAATGGGCCGATGCGCCGCCCGACACCTGGCCCTTCATCGGCTACGACGACGCGCTCGCGCAAACGCCGCAGCAGCAATGGCTCGAACGCTTCGCGGCCGGGCGCCGCTTTGCGTTCATCGCCAACGACCTCGCCGCGCAGCATCGCGCGTGCGCGGCCGGGGCCGGCGTCGCGCTGCTGCCGCGGTTTCTCGTCGACGATCCGGCCGCGCATGCCGGCGCGCCGCTCGTCGAGCTGACGGCCGCGCCGCGTTGCGACATCGAGCGCGAAATCTGGCTCGTCGTTCACCCGGACGTGCGCCGGTCGCCGCGCGTGCAGCGCGTCGCCGACGCGATCGCCGATGCGGTGCATGCGGCGGACGGCCGGTTGTAAGCCGCCGAACTCGCAAACGGCTTTACCACGCGCGGCGGCGGCCGGCATAGTAGCGTTTTGATTCCGACCGCCCTGCCGCCATGTCCAACGCTCCCGCCTGCGTCGTGCGCGACGCGACCGATGCCGACCTCGAGGCGATCCACGCGATCTATGCGCATCACGTTCACCACAGCGTCGCGTCGTTCGAGGAAACGCCGCCCGACGTCGCCGAATTGCGCGCACGCCGCGACGCGGTGCTGAACCACGGGCTGCCGTATCTCGTCGCCGAATGCGACGGCCGCGTGGCCGGCTACGCGTACGCGACGCCGTACCGCACGCGCAGCGCGTACCGCTTCGCGATCGAGGATTCGATCTACATCGACGACGCGCAGCGCGGCCGCGGAATCGGCCGCGCGTTGCTCGCCGCGCTGATCGCGCGCTGCGAAGACGGCCCGTGGCGGCAGATGATCGCGGTGATCGCCGACGGCGGCACCGGCGGCTCGACGTCGCTGCATCGCGCGTTCGGCTTCGAACCGGCCGGCCAGCTGAAAGCGGTCGGCTTCAAGCACGGCCGCTGGATCGATACGGCGCTGCTGCAGCGCCCGCTCGGCGAAGGCGCGAACACGCGCCCCGCCTCGCCCGAGCCTGCCCCGGCGCGCTAGAATGGCCGCATGTCAAAACAGACTCATTCCACGCCCGACGAGGCCACGCCGGATTCCCGCAACGAGTACACGGTCGACGAGCTCGCGCGCGTGTCCGATACCACCGTGCGCAACGTCCGCGCCTACCAGGATCGCGGGCTGCTCGCGCCGCCGGAGAAACGCGGGCGCGTCGGCATCTACGACGACACGCACGTCGCGCGCCTGAAGCTGATCAACCATCTGCTCGCGCGCGGCTACACGCTGTCGAACATCCAGGACCTGATCAAGGCGATCGACGAAGGCCACGACCTGCGCTCGATCCTCGGCCTCGAAAACGCGATCGGCGGCCGCTGGTCGCACGAGTTGCCGAAAACCTACTCGCTCGCGCAACTCGCGCAGATGTTCGGCCCGCAGGCGACCACGCAACTGTCGCGCGTGACCGAGCTCGGGCTGCTCGAACGGCGCGGCCTGTCGTTCGTCGCGAAAAGCCCCGCGCTGCTCGAGGCCGCCGCCGCGATGACGAAGGAAGGGATTCCGCCGCGCGAACTGCTCGACGTGATCAGCGTCGCGCGGCCGCATTTCGACGCGATCGCGCGGCTGCTCGTCGATCTCGTCGTGAAGCGGCTCGACCGCTATGACGAAGGCACGCTGCCGCCCGCCACCGACGTGCCGGCGCTCGTCGACGCGATCTGGCGGCTGCGCCCGCTCGCGGCCGTGTTCGTCGAAGGCGAGACGAACCGCGCGCTCGAGAATGCGGCGAGCGCGTATCTGGGCGGCCGCGTCGCGACGATTCTCGACAAGAAACTCAGCGACGAAGCCGCGCGGCAGTCCGGTACGAGCGATACGCAGGGCGACGGCGACACCGCATAAGGCCTTCGCCGTCATGCATGCGTGGGCTTTTCGCGACAACGCGCGCGTGTCCGGCTGGAGGAAAGGCCGACGTCCATTGCAGGTGACGACCGCCGCCAGCATGGGCCGGCAAATGGCCAGCAGCCGCGCCCGCGCGCATTCCAGCCAGACGGCGCCACCGCGCTGCGTCCGTCATCGTAGGCTACGCTGCGAAACAGTTACAAGATAACGGTTGACGCGAGCCCCAGCGACGGTTAGTGTAGGCACCGAAGTCCAAGAAGTCCGATTGCTGTTCATCAATTGCTCGCTCCTCCTCAGCGGTATTCGTTGTCCTCTCCCTCCTTGACGCTTCACGCGCTCTTTCACAGAGCAAATTTCTCTATTTTTTCTCAAGGAATCTTCATGGATACCGGTATCGTCAAGTGGTTCAACGACAGCAAAGGCTTTGGCTTCATCACGCCGGACAACGGCGGCGACGATCTGTTCGCTCACTTCTCGGAAATTCGTGCCGACGGCTTCAAGACGCTGGCTGAAAACCAGAAAGTGAGCTTCGAAACGAAGCAAGGACCGAAGGGTCTGCAGGCGGCGAACATCAAGCCGCTGTAAAGTTTGAAGGGCCCGGCCTCCCACGATGGACGCCGGGTCGCAGCGACATCCCCACGGAGCTTCGTCTCCCCAAGTTGGCGCGACCGGCTTTTCAGCTGCATCTGTTCAGTCAGCAGCTCGCCACGCGCTACACGTCTCGTTGCACTTCATCCCCCCTCTGGCCGCAACGCCTTATTTTCGCTTTCCGACTGCGTCTGATTCGGCTCGCAATGGCTTTGAATCGGCGTAACCGTGCGTATTTCGCACGGCACGCGCGCACTCGAACATCATTAAAATTAAAATGGACAACCAACGAATTCAGCAATACAACGGCTATGCCGTCCAACCCTCGGCGCATCGCCTGCCCGACGGAAGTTTTTCCTCCAACCTGCTGCTCGAACGCGCCGATAGCACGCACGGCGAAGGCCGCTACCAGTTCTATTCGCTCGATTACTTCGCGAGCGAGGCACAGGCGCTCGCGCATTCGGCACGCTGGGCGCGCCACTGGGTCGATACGCGCGGTTGAACGCCGCGCTACTCGCGAGATCCGCGCAAACGGTCATAAAAAAACGGCGGGCAACCTGCCCGCCGGCCTTCCGCATCACATGCCCGCTCACCTGCATCACCGCGCCGCCACCTTCTTCTGCCGCCACAGACACAGCAGATCGCAAGCCACATGCGCGGCCGCGATCGCCGTGATGTCCGCGTGATCGTACGCCGGCGCCACCTCCACCACATCCGCCCCGACCAGATTCACCGCCCCGAGCCCCCGCACGATCGCCAGCGCCTGCGCGGACGAGAGCCCGCCGGCAACCGGCGTCCCCGTTCCCGGCGCGAACGCCGGATCGAGGCAGTCGATATCGAACGTCAGGTACGCAGGCCGCGCACCGACGATCGCGACGATTCGCTCGACCGCCGCCCGCGCACCCTGGTCATGCACCCACGCGGCATCGAGCCGCTCGATCCCGAGAAAGTCGTCGTTCCACGTGCGGATGCCGACCTGCACCGACGTCGCGGGATCGATCAGCCCTTCCTTCACCGCCTTGTAGAACATCGTCCCGTGATTGAGGCTGTCCGGATCGTCGTCGGCCCACGTATCGCAGTGCGCGTCGAAATGGATCAGCGACAGCGGCTTGCCGTAGCGCTCCGCGTGCGCGACCAGCAGCGGATACGTGATGTAGTGATCGCCGCCGAGCGTCAGCATCTTCGCGCCCGAACGCAGGATCGCGCGCGTATGCTCGACGATCGCCGGCTTGATCGACAACGGGTTGTGCGCGTCGAACCAGCAGTCGCCGTAGTCGACGACCGCGAGGTCGTCGAACGGGTTGAAGCCCCACGGATACGGATTGAGCTCCGCGAGCTGCACGCTTGCCGCGCGAATCGCGGCCGGCCCGAGCCGGGCACCGGAACGATAGGTCGTCGCGAGATCGAGCGGCACGCCGGAGATCGCGACGTCGATGCCGTCGAGCACGCGCGAGTAATTGCGGCGCATGAACGACAGCACGCCCGCATAGGTGTTTTCGATCGAGGAACCGTACGGCGTCGTGCGACGGATCGCGCCGTCGCCGTGAAGAAGTTCGGTCATGGTCGGACCTGTTTTCGTGGGGTGCCGGCGCCGGCCCGCGCGCTCTGAGGGCGCGGGCCGGGCACGGCATGGATTCATCGGCACGCACCGGCTCGCGCATCCGGTCGCGCGGCCAGGCGGGACATCGACAGCGACAGCGGCAATACCGCGGCGATCATAGCAAGCCGAATCGACGCCGTTGCCCCGGTTCGGCCGGGGCAACGCGCGGAAAAATCCGGCGGCGGCACCGCCGCCCGTCGCGGTCGTTTCCTAGAAGGATTCGCCGGTTTTCGCGCGCCCGTTCTTCCGGATAATGGCCGACAGCCGCGCCCTCGACGGCGCGGCGTCCACCGCAGACAACTACAAACCGGAGACACCCGCCTTGATCGCCACGCTTCCCGCCTCCTACCGCCGGCTGTGGCCGCTCGCCATCGCCGCGGCGCTGCTGTACGGCCTGTCGCTCGCCGTCGCGCCCTATCCGGGCCAGGCCGCCGCGAAAGCTGCGATGGGCATCCTGCTGCTCACGGCAGGCAGCACCTGCGGCGCGCCGCGCGAACGCGCGTGGCTGTGCGCGGCGCTCGCGACCGCCGTGCTCGGCGACGTGCTGCTCGCGCTGCCCGACTGGCCGTGGTCGTTCGTCCTCGGCCTCGGCGCATTCCTGCTCACGCACGTGTGCTACTGCGCGATCTTCTTCCGGTGGCGCGCGCGGCCGCACGGCTGGCGCATCGTCGCGCTCGTCGGGCTGTGGATCGCCGCGCCGGCGTTCTACGCGGCATTCTTCCCGCACCTCGGCGAGTTGCTGGCGCCGGTCGCCGTCTACATGCTCGTGCTGTGCGCGATGGCGAGCTTTGCGCTCGCCGCCCGCACGCGCGGCCCGCTGGTCGCGATCGGCAGCCTGATCTTCGTCGGCTCCGACACGCTGATCGGCGTCGGCCGGTTCCTCGGCGGCTTTCCGGGCATCGACTATCTAATCTGGGGCCTCTATGCGCTCGCGCAGGTCACGATCGTGGCCGGGGTTTTCCATGAGACGGCCGCCCGATCGATCCGTCCCTGATACCGTTTCAAACGGACCGTCGCGCGCCGGCGGTCCCGTTTCCTCGCTGTCTCGCCCTGCCGACGGCCTTTTCCGCTCATCCCGCATTGCGGAAACCCGACCGTTCCAAACCCCGCTCAGCCTTTTCCCGCCTGGCTTCCGGCCTTAGAGCGCCGCTTCTAGCCTCTTGCGGTTTCCGGGTTCACCCACTATCGTTACATCAAACAATGTAACATTCAAAAATGAGCCAAATCGGAGACACCCGGATGAATGCTCGCACGTTGCCTTTCGGTCCACCCGGCCATGACGGCCCGGACGAAACCATCGACATCGCCATCATCGGCACCGGCTTCGCCGGTCTCGGGATGGCGATCCGCCTGAAACAGACGGGCGTGACCGACTTCGTCGTCCTCGAGAAGGCCGCCTCGGTCGGCGGCACGTGGCGCGACAATCATTACCCCGGGTGTGCATGCGACGTGCAATCGCACGTCTATTCGTTCTCGTTCGCGCCGAACCCGCGCTGGACGCGCATGTTCGCGCCGCAGCCGGAAATCCGCGCGTATCTCGAAGACTGCGTGCAGCGCTTCGGCGTCGGCCCGCACCTGCGGCTGAATCACGAGTTGCAGCGCGCCGAATACGACGAAGCCGCGCAACGCTGGCGCCTCACGTTCGCGAACGGCAAGCGGCTGTCCGCGCGCGTGCTGGTGTCGGGCATGGGCGGCCTGTCGCGCGCCGCGCTGCCGGCGATTCCCGGCGTCGAAACCTTCCAGGGCCGCGCGTTCCATTCGCAGCAGTGGGATCACGACTACCCGCTCGAAGGCAAGCGTGTCGCGGTGATCGGCACCGGCGCGAGCGCGATCCAGTTCGTCCCGCAGATCGCGCCGCGCGTGAAAGCACTCGCGCTGTTCCAGCGCACGCCGCCGTGGATCATGCCGAAGCCGGACCGCAACCTGACCGGCTTCGAGAAATGGCTGTTCCGCACGCTGCCGTTCACGCAGAAGATCGTGCGCAGCGGCATCTACTGGATGCTCGAATCGCGCGTGCTCGGCTTCGCGATCCATCCGTCGCTGATGAAGAACGTGCAGAAGCTCGCGCTGCGGCACATCCGCAAGCAGATTCCCGATCCGGAGTTGCGCAAGACCGTCACGCCGAACTACACGCTCGGCTGCAAGCGCGTGCTGATCTCGAACGACTATTACCCGGCGCTGTCGCGCAAGAACGTCGACGTGATCACGACCGGCATCGACCATATCGAAGCCGACGCGGTCGTGACGACCGACGGCAAGCGTCATGAAGTCGACTGCCTGATCTACGGCACCGGCTTCCAGGTCGCCGATCCATATCCGCGCGGCGCGATCATCGGCCGCGGCGGCCTCGACATCGTCGACGCGTGGCGCGACGGCGCGCACGCGTACCTCGGCTCGACGCTGCCCGGCTATCCGAACTTCTTCATGATCGTCGGCCCGAACACCGGCCTCGGCCACAACTCGATGGTGTTCATGATCGAGTCGCAGATCGAATACATCCTCGGCGCGCTGCAGGCGATGCGCCGCGAGCGCGCGGACGCGATCGAGGTGCGCCCGCTCGTCGAGGCGCAGTTCAACAGCGACCTGCAGGGCAAGCTGAAGAAGGCAATCTGGTCGACGGGCGGCTGCAAGAGCTGGTATCTCGATCCGCGCACCGGCAAGAACACGACGCTGTGGCCAGGCTTCACGTGGCGCTTCCGCCAGGCGACCGCGCGTTTCTCGATCGCCGATTACCACGCGTATCGCGCGCCGCAACACGACACGACCGCGCGGCCCGCCGCCGCGCCGGCCGCTTCCGCTTCCACGTCCGCCGAAGCGGCCTGAGCCAGACAAGGAGCCAACGACATGAGAGATTTCGCCAACAAGGTGGCCGCGATCACGGGAGCCGGCTCGGGCATGGGCCGCGCGCTCGCGATCCAGCTCGCGCAGGCCGGCTGCCACGTGTCGCTCGCCGACAAGAACGGCGTCGGCCTCGCGGAAACCGAACGGATCGTCCGCGCGATCGCGCCGAACGTGCGCGTGTCGACGCGCGTGCTCGACGTCGGCGATCGCGACGCGATGTTCGCATGGGCCGACGACACCGCGAAGGAGCACGGCAAGGTCAACCTGATCTTCAACAATGCGGGCGTCGCGCTGTCGAGCACGATCGAAGGGATGGAATACAGCGATCTCGAGTGGATCGTGAACATCAACTTCTGGGGCGTCGTGCACGGCACGAAGGCGTTCCTGCCGCACCTGAAGGCATCCGGCGACGGCCACGTGATCAACACGTCGAGCATCTTCGGGATCTTCGCGCAGCCGGGCATGAGCGGCTACAACGCGACCAAGTTCGCTGTACGCGGCTTCACCGAATCGCTGCGCCAGGAACTCGACATGATGAAGTGCGGCGTGTCGGCCACCTGCGTGCATCCGGGCGGCATCCGCACGAACATCGCGCAGTCGAGCCGCGTCGCGAAGAACATGGTCGGCTTCATCGTCGAGAGCGAACAGCAAGGCAAGGACAGCTTCGAGAAGTTCTTCATCACGACCGCCGACGACGCCGCGCGCACGATCCTCGCCGGCGTGCGCAAGAACAAGCGCCGCGTGCTGATCGGCCGCGACGCGAAGGGCGCGGACTGGATGGCGCGCGTGCTGCCGGCCGCGTACCAGGCGCTCGTCGTGCTCGCGACGCGCCGCGAGGCGGCGAAAGCCCGCCGTGCCGCGCGCGGCGCGCCGGCGCCCGCCCCGCTGCACGCGACCTACAACAATGCAGGCAATCAGGGAGGTGAACAATCATGACGACCCCGAACATGATGCCCGTGCGGCGCGACATCCGTTTCGCGCTGCCGCCCGAACGCGCGAAGGACTGGCACGTGCAGGGCGTGCCGGTCACGCACTTCATGAACGCGCTGTCGCTGCTGTTCCCGGCCGGCGAACGCTTCTTCATGGATTCGGTGCGCAACTACCGCGACCGGATCGAGGATCCCGAGTTGAAGAAGCAGGTGCTCGGCTTCATCGGCCAGGAAGCGATGCACACGCGCGAGCACATCGAATACAACGATCTGCTGCAATCGTCGGGGCTGCCCGCGCACAAGCTCGACAAGCGCCTGTGGACCATCCTCGGCTGGTTCAAGAAGGTGCTGCCGCACTCGATGCAGCTGGCGATCACGATCGCGCTCGAGCACTACACGGCGATCCTCGCGAACCAGTTGCTGTCGGGCCACGAGCACCGGATCGACGGCTCGGTCGAGGGCTACCAGCAGATGTGGATGTGGCACGCGATGGAGGAAACCGAGCACAAGGCGGTGTCCTACGACGTATGGCGCACCGTGATGAAGCCGGGCCTCGGCAGCTACCTGCTGCGCACCGGCACGATGCTGACGACGACGGTGTTCTTCTGGGCCATCGTGTTCGACTTCCACGTACGCCTGATGCGCGCGCACCGTCGCGAACACGGCAAGTTCGGCGGCATGTGGCGCCTCGTGAAGTATCTGTACAGCCCGAAGCACGGCGTGTTTCCGAGCATCGCGCGCGAATGGCTCGACTACTTCCGCCCGGGTTTCCACCCGTGGGATCACGACAACCATCAGTACCTGCAGGAGCTCGACACGCTGCTCGACAACATCAACGCGACCAACGCGCGCTACGCGGCGCAAGCCGCCCCGCGCCGCGTGCCGCTGCACCCGGTGCCGCAGGCATGACGCCATGGCGCGCGCTCACGAGATGCTGACCGTCCAGTCCGGCGACGTGAAACTCGCCGTCTACGTAAGCGGGTCGCGGCGCGCGCCGCCGCTGATCCTCGTGCACGGCTATCCCGACTCGGCGGCCGTGTGGGCGCCGGTCCGCGCGCGGCTCGCGAAGCGCTACCGCGTGATCGCGTACGACGTGCGCGGCGCCGGTGCATCCGATGCGCCGCGCCGCCGGGCCGACTACACGCTCGAACGGCTCGCCGGCGACCTGAAGGCGGTGGCCGACGCGACCTGCGGCGGCCGGCCGTTCCACCTCGTCGGCCACGACTGGGGCTCGATCCAGTGCTGGGAGGCCGTGACCGACCCCGCGTTCCGCGGCCGCATCGCGTCGTACACGTCGATCTCGGGCCCGTGCCTCGATCACGTGTTCCGCGCGAAGCTGCGGCTCAAGCAGAGCCTGAAGTCGTGGTACATCGGGTTCTTCCATCTGCCGCTCGTGCCATCGCTGGTATGGCGGCTCGGCGGCGCCGCGCTGTGGCCGCGCTGGCTCCAGCTCACCGAACGCGTGCGCGCCGAGCGCGATCCCGTGCAACTGAAGAACGCGCTGAACGGGATGCAGATGTACCGCGCGAACTTCATCGCGCGGGCCCGCCAGCCGCGTGAGCGGTATGCGCAGGCGCCGGTGCAGATCCTGGTGCCGGTGCGCGACCGCTACGTGACGCCCGAGATGTCGGTCGACCTCGATCGCTGGCTCGGCGACCACGTGCGCGAGGAAATCGACGGCACGCACTGGATCGTGCTGCGCCATCCGGACCTGATCGCGTCCCGGATCGACCGCTTCGCGTCCGCGCAGGAGCGGCCGACGGCGACGAACGCCGCGGTTCAGCGCGCCGTCGGCGGCGCCGGCAGGCGTCTGAACAGCGTTTTGTAATCGACGACGAGCCCGTCGTCGTCGATGTCCATCTCGGCCGTGAAATTCCGGAAGATCCCTTCGTAGCGGTAGCGCCGGCCCGGTTCGATGCACGCGTAAGCCTGCTTGACCGGCGCGACCGTCAGGTCCGGCGTCGAGATGTACGCGACGTCGATCGGCCGCCGCTCGCCGCGCGCGAGCCCGAGGCGGCCGATCGGCAGCGAATTGGTGAACGGCGTCGCGGCGATGTCGATGTCGATGCAACCGTCGAGCGCCGGCAACGGGCGGCCCGCGCCGTCGCGCCAGTGGCCGGCGCCGTCGCCGCGCAACGCCAGCGTGCCGCCGCCCATCACCTTGAGCACCGCATAAGTCACGCGCCATTGCGCATCGCACTCGACGCGATACGCGAGCCCGTATGCGCGACCGTACCGCTGGCCGACCACCGCGCTTTCGACGACGATCGCGCCGCCGCTGCGGTCGAACGTCAGATGTTCGACCCCGTCGCCTTCGAGCGACGCCCACCGCACCTCGCGCATCGTTCCACCTCCCGGTTTCCCCATTGCGGGGCATCGTCGCACAAATCCTGACTATCCAGAATCCCCTATTCCGGTGCATGGGATTGTGTCCTATGCTCGCGGCTCGTCCTGTTCCGCCGCCATCATGCCTACCGCCCGCCCCGTCCCGCCGTCGATTGACCTGCGCATCCTGCTGCGCGGCATCGGGCAGATCGTGCTGCAGGCGCATGCGCTCACCGGCGCGCTGCTGCTCGCCGCGCTGGCGCTGACCGACCTGCGGCTCGCGTGCGCCGCGCTGGTCGGCTCGGCCGCCGCCAGCATGACGGCCGTGCTGACGGGCGCCGACCGCCGCGACGTCGGACAGGGCCTGCACGGCTTCAACGGCGCGCTGGCCGCGCTGATCGCCGTGCTGTTCGCGCCCCATCCGCTCGCCGCCGTCGCGCTGGCGCCGCTGGTCGCGATCGGCGCGGCGCTCGTGCAACGCGCGATGCGGGTGCCGCTGGCCCGCTGGCGCCAGTGCCCGTATTCGGGCCCGTGCCTGGCCGTCACCGCGCTGTGGCTGCCGTTTGTCGCAGTGCAGCATGCGGACGCCGCAGACGCCGGCCCGGTGCTGACGCTCGCGTCCGCCGCCGACGCGCTGCTGTCGGGCGTCGCCCAGACCACCTTCGCGCAAGGCGCGTGGGCCGGCGCGCTGATCGTCGCCGGCCTCGCCGTCGCATCGCGCCGCGCGGCCGCGTTCGCGCTCGGCGGCGCGGTCGTGTCGACCGTGCTGCTGGCCGCGCTGGGCGCAAGCGGCGCGCTGTTCGCCGACGGCCTGCTCGGCTTCAACGGCGCCCTCGCCGCGCTCGCGCTGATGCCACGCGGCCCGCGTGCGGCGCTCGCGGCGGCCGCGCTCGCCGCGCTGATCCAGTGGCTCGCGATGCGCGCGGGCATCCCCGCGTTCACGGCCCCGTTCGCGCTCGCGTCATGGGTGACCGTCGCTGTCGCGCGCCGCTTTACCCTCGGAGAACCCGATGTCGTCATTCGCACACCGTCCTGATGCCGTGAAGCCCGGCGGCCCGATCTCGGACGCCGAACGCAAGCTGCGGGTCGACCTCGCCGCCGCGTACCGGCTCGTCGCGCTGAACGGCTGGGACGACCTGATCTACACGCATCTGTCCGCGACCGTTCCGGGCGAACCCGGCCACTTCCTGATCAACCCGTTCGGCCTCACGTTCGACGAGGTTCGCGCGTCGAACCTCGTGAAGATCGACCTCGCCGGCCACCGGATCGGCGACAGCGAGCACGCGGTCAACGTGACCGGCTTCGCGCTGCATGCGGCCGTGCACGCGGCGCGCGCCGACGCCGTCTGCGTGATGCACCTGCACAATACGGCCGGCATCGCCGTATCGATCCAGCGCGACGGGCTGCTGCCCGCATCGCAGCACGCGTTGCGTTTTCATGGCGACCTCGCGTACCACGACTACGAAGCGCTCGCGTTCTCGCCGGCCGAAGGCGCGCGGCTGACCGCGAGCCTCGGCGCGAAATCCGCGATACTGCTGCGCAATCACGGCACGCTGACGGTCGGCCGCACCGTCGCCGAAGCGTACGTGCTGATGGATACGCTGATCAAGGCGTGCGACATCCAGGTTCGCGCGCAGGCCGGCGGCGGGCCGCTCGTGCTGCCGGAACCGGCCGTCGCCGCGCGCACCGCCGAACAACTGCGCGACGGCGGCGCGATCGAAGGCGAACTGGAATGGCCGGCGCTGCTGCGCCGCCTCGACCGGATCGATCCGTCGTATCGCGACTGACGCCGCATCCGCACCCGACCGAATCGTTCATCGTCAATCGTTCAACCTCAACCGGAGCATTTGCCATGCCGACTTTCAATATCCAGCTGTTCGAAGGCCGCACCGTCGACCAGAAGCGCGCCTTCGTCGAAGCGATCACGCGCGTCACGTGCGAGACGCTCGGCTGCGCGCCAGGCTCGGTCGACATCATCCTGACCGACGTGAAGAAGGAGAACTGGGCGACGGCCGGCAAGCTGTGGAGCGACGAGCGCTGAGCGCCGAAGGCGGCGTCGCGCCGGCGTCGCCCGCCCTGCGCTGAACCCTGCACCGCGGCGTCCGCGACGGGCGCCGCAGGCCCGCTCTACCGCCCGCCGCCGTTGTGCGCCCGCACATCGCTTTGTCACGCAATCGGCGCATAATGCCGGACAGACGCAGCCGCCAATGGCCACCCGACGAGGAGACCGCCATGGAAGCGAAGAACGAGGAAGTCGTCGCACACCTGCTCTCCGACGTCGTCGAATTCGCGCGCGCTCGGCTGCCCGAAGCCACGTTCCGGACCGTCGAACCCTTCCTGCGTCATTACTACGATTTCGTCGATGCCGACGATCTGCAGAACCGCAGCATCGCCGACCTGTACGGCGCCGCGATGGCGCACTGGCAGACCGCGCAGAAATTCGTGCCCGGCAGCGAACGCCTGCGCGTGTACAACCCGATCCTCGAACAGCACGGCTGGCATTCCGACCACACGGTGATCGAGATCGTCAACGACGACATGCCGTTCCTCGTCGACTCGGTGACGATGGCCGTCAACCGTCTCGGGCTCGCGCTGCATTCGGCGCTGCATCCGGTGTTCCGCATCTGGCGCGGCGCCGGCGGCGGCATCGAGCGGGTCGACGCGGGCGGCGCGACATCCGGCGACGGCCAGTCGCAACTCGCGTCGTTCATCCATTTCGAAGTCGACCGCTGCGGCGACGCCGCGTTGCTCGACACGCTGCGCGAGGACATCGCGCGCGTGCTCGGCGACGTGCGCGCGTCGGTCGAGGACTGGCCGAAGATCGTCGACATCGCGCGCGCGACCATCAAGGAGATGAAGGCGCGCGAATCGACCGCGGAGGACATCGAGGCGCGCGCGTTCCTCGAATGGATGGCCGCCGATCACTTCACGTTCCTCGGCCAGCGCGACTACGCGCTCGTATCGGACGGCACGGGCTTCGGGCTGCGCGGCATCGAGGGCTCGGGCTTCGGCATCCTGCGCGAAGCGCTGCGCACGTCCGGCGCGCCCGACGTGACGCCGCTGCCGCAGGCCGCCGCCGACATCATCACCGGCGCGTGGCCGATCTTCCTGACCAAGGCGAATTCGCGCGCGACGGTGCACCGGCCCGGCTATCTCGACTACGTCGGCGTGAAACTCGTCGGCGCCGACGGCAAGGTCGTCGGCGAGCGCCGCTTCATCGGGCTCTACACGTCGACCGCGTACATGGTGTCGACGGCCGAGATCCCGATCGTGCGCCGCAAGTGCGCGAACATCCTGCGGCGCGCGGGCTTCCTGCCGAAGGGGCATCTCGGCAAATCGCTCGTGACGGTGCTCGAAACCTATCCGCGCGACGAACTGTTCCAGGCCGACGAAGACCAGCTCTACGATATCGCGCTCGGCATCCTGCGCCTGCAGGAACACCAGCGCACGCGCCTGTTCGTGCGCCGCGACCGGTTCGACCGCTTCGTGTCGTGCCTCGTGTTCGTGCCGCGCGACAAGTACAACACTGACCTGCGCCGCCGCATCGCGAAGCTGCTGGTCGACGCGTACAACGGCGTGAACGTCGAATTCACGCCGCTGCTGTCGGAATCGGCGATCGCGCGGATTCATTTCGTCGTGCATGCCGAACCGGGCACGATGCCCGACGTCGACACGCGCGAACTCGAAACGCGGCTCGTGCAGGTCACGCGCCGCTGGCAGGACGATCTCGCCGACGCGCTGCTCGACGCATTCGGCGAAGAGCAAGGCAACCGCCTGCTGCAGCGCTATGCCGAGTCGTTCCCGGCCGGCTATCGCGACGACTATCCGGCGCGCACGGCCGTGCGCGACATCGAGCTGATCGAGCGCGTGAAGGATTCGGGCCAGCTCGCGATGAACCTGTACCGGCCGATCGAGGCCGAGCCGCGCGCGTTCCGCTTCAAGGTGTATCGCGCGGGCGACCCGATCGCGCTGTCGCGCAGCCTGCCGATGCTCGAACACCTCGGCGTGCGCGTCGACGAGGAGCGGCCGTACCGGATCCAGACGCAGGATGCCGCGCATGCATGGGTACACGATTTCGGCCTCGAGCTCGCCGACGATACCGAGTTCGACATCGAGCGCGTGAAAGGCCTGTTCGAGGATGCGTTCGACCGGATCTGGAGCGGCCGGATCGAGAACGACGACTTCAACCGCCTCGTGCTGCGCGCGCACCTGAGCGCCCGCGAAGTGACGATCCTGCGCGCGTATGCGAAATATCTGCGGCAGGTCGGCTCGACCTTCAGCGACGCGTATATCGAGCGCGCGCTGACCGGCAACCCGGCGATCGCGCGGCAACTCGTCGAGCTGTTCGTGCTGCGCTTCGACCCGCGGATCGGCGACACGCGCGACGTGCAGGCCGAACGGCTGCTGAAGGCGATCGAAGGCGCGCTCGACCAGGTGCCGAACCTCGACGAGGACCGCATCCTGCGCCAGTTCCTCGGCGTGATCAACGCGACCGAACGCACGAACTACTTCCTCGCCGACGCGAACGGCGAATCGAAGCCGTACCTGTCGTTCAAGTTCAACCCGGCGAAGGTGCCCGGCCTGCCGGAACCGAAGCCGATGTTCGAGATCTGGGTGTATTCGCCGCGAGTCGAGGGCGTGCACCTGCGCGGCGGGCGCGTCGCGCGCGGCGGCCTGCGCTGGTCGGATCGCCGCGAGGATTTCCGCACCGAGGTGCTCGGGCTGATGAAGGCGCAGATGGTGAAGAACGTCGTGATCGTGCCGGTCGGCTCGAAAGGCGGCTTCGTCGTGAAGAACCCGCCGCCGCAGAGCGATCGCGAGGCGTGGATGCGCGAAGGCATCGCGTGCTACCAGACGTTCCTGCGCGGGCTGCTCGACCTGACCGACAACCTCGCCGGCAACACGATCGTGCCGCCGCCCGACGTGGTGCGCCACGACCCCGACGATCCGTATCTCGTCGTCGCCGCCGACAAGGGCACGGCCACCTTCTCCGACTACGCGAACGCGATCTCGCACGAATACGGCTTCTGGCTCGACGACGCGTTCGCGTCCGGCGGCTCGGTCGGCTACGACCACAAGAAGATGGCGATCACCGCGCGCGGCGCGTGGGAATCGGTGAAACGGCACTTCCGCGAGATGGGCATCGACACGCAGACGACCGACTTCACCGTGGTCGGCGTCGGCGACATGTCGGGCGACGTGTTCGGCAACGGGATGCTGCTGTCGCCGCATATCCGGCTCGTCGCCGCGTTCGATCACCGGCACATTTTCCTCGACCCGAACCCCGACCCGGCGACGAGCTTCGCGGAGCGCCAGCGCATGTTCGCGCTCGAGCGCTCGAGCTGGGCCGACTACGATACGTCGGTGATTTCGGCGGGCGGCGGCGTGTATCCGCGCACCGCGAAGACGATCCCGCTGTCGCCGGCGGTACAGGCCGCGCTCGGCATCGACGCGCACGCGCTGCCGCCGACCGAATTGATCCGCGCGATCCTGCAGGCGCCGGTCGACCTGCTGTACAACGGCGGCATCGGCACCTACGTGAAGGCGGCGCGCGAAACCCACGCGCAGGTCGGCGACCGCGCGAACGACGCGGTGCGCGTGAACGGCGCGGACCTGCGCTGCAAGGTCGTCGGCGAAGGCGGCAATCTCGGCTGCACGCAGTTCGGCCGCATCGAGTTCGCGCAGCGCGGCGGCCGCATCAACACCGATGCGATCGACAACTCGGCCGGCGTCGATTGTTCGGATCACGAAGTCAACATCAAGATCCTGCTCGGGCTCGTCGTGTCCGACGGCGAGATGACCGAGAAGCAGCGCAACGCACTGCTCGCCGAGATGACCGACGAAGTCGGACTGCTGGTGCTGCGCGACAACTACTACCAGACGCAGGCGCTGTCGATCGCGGGCCGCTATGCGGTCGAGCTGCTCGACGCCGAGGCGCGCCTGATGCGCTGGCTCGAACGCGCGGGCCGCCTGAACCGCGTGATCGAATTCCTGCCGACCGACGACGAAGTCGCCGAGCGGCAGGCCGCGAAGCTCGGCCTCACGTCGCCGGAGCGCGCGGTGCTGCTCGCGTACAGCAAGATGTGGCTCTACGATGCGCTGCTCGAGTCCGACGTGCCCGAGGATCCGCTGGTGGCCGCGATGCTCGTCGACTACTTCCCGAAGCCGCTGCAACAGCGCTTCAGCGAGCCGATGCGCCGCCATCCGCTGCGCCGCGAGATTCTCGCGACGCATCTGACCAACGCGCTCGTGAACCGTGTCGGCTGCGCATTCGTGCACCGGCTGATGGAGGAAACCGACGCGAAGCCGGGCGACATCGTCCGCGCGTGCATCATGGCGCGCGACGTGTTCGATCTCGATGCGGTATGGCGCGACATCGACGCGCTCGACAACCGCGTCGCCGACGACGTGCAGGCGCGCATGTTCGTCGACGTCGCGCGGCTGCTGGAGCGCGCGGCGCTGTGGTTCCTGCGGCATCTGCAGTCGGGCGCGGTGGCCGACGGCGGCGTCGCCGAGCTGATCGCGCGCTGTCGCGACGCGGCGGCGCGGCTCGCCCCGCAACTGCCGTCGCTGCTGCCGGCCGACGATCTCGATGCGTTGTCCGAGCGGCAGCGCGTGCTGGTCGACGCCGGCGTCGACAGCGCGCTCGCGGTACGCGTCGCGAGCGGTGACATCTCGGCCGCGCTGCTCGACATCGCCGAAGTGGCGGCGACCTGCAACCGCAGCCTCGAACTCGTCGCCGGTGTCTATTTCTCGCTCGGCACGCTGCTCAATTACGGGTGGATCGGCGAACGCGCGGCGAACCTGCCGACGCCGACGCACTGGGACATGCTCGCGCGCGCCGCCGCACTCGCGGAGGTCGCGCGGCTCAAGCGCACGCTCGCGACGAGCGCGCTCGCGGAGTCGCCGGATTCGACCACGCCGGAGACGATCGTCGGCGCGTGGCGCGCGCGCCGCGAAGCCGCGCTGGTGCGCTACGAGCACCTGCTCGCGGATCTGCGCGCGTCCGGCGGCGCGAGCCTCGCGGTGCTGCTCGTGGTCGTGCGGGAGATGGCCGTGCTCGAACGCGCGTGACGAGTGTGACGGACGCGACGGGTCAGACCGTCGCGACCAGCAGCTCTTCCGCGCGGTTCGGCGGCCGCAGGCCGTCGGTGCGCTCGGCGAAGTAACGGCGCGTCAGCTCGGCGGCCGACACGTGTTCGGCCTTCGCGAAGCCGGCCTCCCGTGCGAGCGCCTGGATCTGGTCCGGCATGAAGAAGCTGATGAACGGCGTGCCGCTCGCCCGCGCGCCCTTCGCGGCCATTTCCATCCCCGGGCGCACGTCCGGATCCGCGTTCTCCAGCGGCAGCAGGAACGTCATCGCGAACGTCGAGCCCGGCGCGAGCGACGCGACTTCGCGCAGCGCGGCCGCATTCGCTTCGCGCGTCAGGTACATGCTGACGCCGGTGGATACCACGACCGCCGGCTTGCCGGCATCGAAGCCCGCACCGACGAGCGCGTCGCGCCACGACTGCTTCGCCTCGAAATCCACCGGCACGAAGCGCAGCCAGTCGGGCACGCCGAAGCCGAGCTCGACCAGGCGGCGCTGCTTCCAGCGCTGCGGCGCCGGCTGGTCGACTTCGAACACGGTCACGCGCGACGCCATGTCCGGCCGACGCTGCACGAAGCTGTCGAGCCCCGCGCCGAGGATCACGTACTGGCGCACGCCGCGCGCGGCCTGCTCGGCCACGAGATCCTCGATGAAGCGCGCCCGCGCGACGATCGACGCGCGAAACGGCCGCGTGAACTGCGGATCCATGTCGCCGCGCTGCTGCCAGCCGGGTGCCGGCGCAAGCAATTGCAACCCGATTTCGTCCGTGAGCACATGCGGCGGCGCGTCGAGCTCGACGTGCAGCGCGCGCCACAGCGCGACGCGCGCGGCCGTGCTGTCGGGCGCGTCGTCTTCGCGGATAGCCGTCATGTCGACCTCACTCGCCCTGCTTGCCCGGCGCCTGCAGGCGCCACACCCGGCCGTCCGGATCGCGCACCGTCATGTCGCGCGTGCCCCAGTGCGTGTCCTCGAACGGCGTGACGACCTCGACGATCGGCTGCGGCTGCACCGCCTGCTCGTCGGCCACCTTGAGCACGACCTGCATGTCGGGCGTTTCGCTCGGCGGCACTTCGGCGATGAACAGAAATGGACCGTCGCCGCTGCGCAACTGGCCCGAATTGTGGTCGGTTTCGAACTCCAGCCTGAAGCCCAGCGCCTGAAAGAACTTCGCCGACTTGCCCCAGTTGTGGGTGGTCAGATACACGGCTTCGATCCGCTCGGATGACATGTCACTCCTCCTTGTTGGACGGTTCCGCGCCGGACGGCGGCGCGGCCAGGTACGCGCGCAACGCGTCGGCCACCAGCGCGGACAGCGATTGCTCCGTTTCGATGGCACGATGCTTGACCTGCCGGATCAGGCCGAGCGGCAGGTACACGTTGAATTGCTTCACTTCTTCGTCGGTCATGGATACTAGTATGCTAGCAATCTAGCAAAAGTCAACTGACGGTGATCGCGGGATGGTCGCGGCCCGCGTGCGGGCCGCCGTCGGATGTCGGGGGTTCGCGTTACCGCGCGGGGCGCGCCGCGAGTCGCGCGAACAGCGCGTCGAGATCGAATCCCGCCGTATTGATGCCGATCGTGTCGCGCAGGCACGCGGCCCAGTCGGCAGCATTGTCGAACGTGACCGTGCGCCCGGCCCCCGCCGCGTCGCGCAACGTCAGCGCGGTGTTGAGCAGCGCCGCGCGGCCGTCCGGCAGCACGCGACAAGCGATCAGGTCGTTCACGAAGATCGATTCGGGATAGGTCGACGTGAACCAGTTCGCGGCGTCGTAATCGATCCATTCGGCCGGCTTCAGCGAGAAGCGGTAGGTCGTCTGCCAGCCGTCGGGGATTTCGAACTGCATGTCGAATTCGCCGTCGACCGGCGCGTCGATCACGCGAAACGCGCCGTGCGGCGTCAGTTGCCGCTCGCCCGGCACGAAGCGCAGCGGCGCGGTCAGCGTCGCGCTGCCGAAGCCGATGTCCGCGAGCCACGCGGCCCCGTCGAGGTCGATGCGCAGCAACATGTGCGTCTGCGCGGTGACGATCTCAGGCGGCCGCATCCAGCGCACGCGCGCGATCAGCGGCGTGACGCGAAAACCGATCGTCGTGAGCGCGGTGTAGAACAGCTTGTTGAGTTCGAAGCAGTAGCCGCCGCGGCGGCGTTCGACCACCTTGTCGACGATCGCGGGCAGGTCGAGCGCGACGCGCGCGCCGGTCAGCGGATTGAGGTTTTCGAACGGAATCGCCTGCGGGTGCAGCAGATGCAGCCGGCGCAGCACGTCCAGCGTCGGCGCGGCCGGGCCGTCGTAGCCGATGCGGGAGAAATAGCGCGAGAGGTCGAACGAGTCAGTCATGAACCGGCACCGATAAAAGGGACCCGCCACGATAGCATCGCGCGCAATCCCCATGTTGTGCGGGGCGATTGTTCGTGGTCGACGCGCGCGATGCGGGCCGCGCATCGCGCGCACATCCGCGCCACGTTGACGTTACGGCAGCAGCTTCAGCGCGGACGACGCGACCGACGGCACCGAAATGCCCTGGCTCGTCGCGAACTGGACGGCCTGGCCGAGCGTCGCGGCCAGCGACTGCAACTGGCCCGGCGCGCTTTGCGCGATATACGACGCGGCCTGCATGTTCTGCGGATTCAGGCCCGACTGCAGCAACGACGCGGCGCTCGTCGAACCGAGATTGCCGAGCCCCGACTGCAGTTGCGAATACTGCGTGAGCCCCTGCCCGAGCGACGCGAGCCCGTTGCTGAACGCCTGCTTGTCGATCGGGCCGTGCGTGGCGCCGCCGCTCGCGAACGCCTGGCCGAGCGCCTGCGACACCGATTGCTGCGCGCCGCCCATCTGCGACAGCGTGGCCGGCGACAGTGCATCGGCACCGGACAACTGACTCGCGGCCTGCTGCGCCTGCCCGGCCGCCCCCGTCAGACCCATCGCCGATGCGAGCGACGACTGGCCGTTCAGCACCTGCTGGTTCGCCCCGACATAGGCCTGCAGCAATTGCGCGACACCGCCCTGCGCAGGCGCCGCCTGCTGCTGCCCGCCGCCGAGCAGCGACGCGCCGAGCGACTGCAGGTCGAGCTGCGCGTGCGCGGCGCCGCTCACCAGGATGCCGAACGCGATGCCTGCCGAGGCCAGATGCCGGCCCGTCGCGCGAATGTGCTTCATGTGTGTTCCTCGTGCCCGAATTGTCGAGGCGATATTGTCGAAGCGCGTCGCGCGCCGCCGCAACGACTGAAACACATCGAAACGAAATCCGGCGGCGGCGCCGCTTGCAATTCGGCGACCGACGGGCCCCGTCACGCAGATTCGCGCGCGTTTGCCGAGCGATGTCGTGCGCGCATCCCGATTCGTTCTCCGGCTGCATCAATGGCGGATGTCGGGTCCGGCGGGCGCCCGCGAACGTCGCGTCGAGCGATGCAAAACGAAACGGGCAGCTCGTCGCCGCCCGCTCCGTCACCCCGGCAACTGGCTACCGGCTACCGGTTGCCCGCCTGCCGCGGCATCACGCGGCCATCCACGCCGGCACGCGCCGGGCCACCCAGTCGGCCGCCCGCTCGTAGCCGCGCGCAAGCTGCAGCACGGCGAGATCGGCGCGCGGACGCCCGATCAGTTGCATCCCCATCGGCAACCCCGCGTCGTTGAAGCCGACCGGCACGTTGATCACCGGGCAGCCGGCCAGCGTCCACGGCACGACCGTTTCCATCCAGCGGTGGTAGGTGTCCATCGCGCGGCCCGCGATCTCCTTCGGCCAGCGCTGGTCGACGTCGAACGGGAACACCTGCGCGGTCGGCGCCGCGATGAAGTCGTAGCGATCGAAGAAGCTCAGCACTGCCTGATGCCACGCGGTCCGTTCGACGCTCGCATCGAACACCGCCGCGCCCTGCAGCGCGAGCAGCCCTTCGACCTCGTAGATCGCCTCGGGCTTCAGCAGCGCACGGCGCGCCGGGTCGCGATAGTGCGCGAGCAGCCCGCCGCCCGACAGCAGGTGCCGGTGCGCGAGCCACAGACGCCAGATCCGGTCGGGTGCGAACGCCGGCAGCGCGGCATCGACGTCGCAGCCGATCTCGCGCAGCGTCGCCAGCCCGTGCTCGCACTGCGCGAGCACGCCGGCCTCGGTCGCGAGATAACCGTTCCAGTCGCCGACCCACGCGATGCGCTTGCCGCGCAGGTCCGCGTCGAGCGGCTGCGCGAACACCGCCGGATCGTCCGCGAGCGACAGCGGATCGTTGCGGTCGTAGCCGGCCTGGATCGCGAGCAGTTGCGCGACGTCGCCGACGGTGCGCCCCATCGGCCCTTCGATGCCGAGCTGCTGCATGAACACGTCGACGCCCGGCCAGCGCGGCACGCGGCCCTGCGACGGGCGAAAGCCGTAGATGTTGCAGAACGCGGCCGGGTTGCGCAGCGACCCGCCGAAATCGCTGCCGTCCGCCACCGGCAGCATCCGCGACGCGAGCGCCGCCGCCGTGCCGCCGCTGCTGCCGCCCGCGCTCTTCGTCAGGTCGTACGGGTTGCGCGTCGCGCCGTAGACTTCGTTGAACGTATGCGAACCGAGCCCGAACTCGGGCGTATTGGTCTTGCCGATGAAGATCGCGCCGGCCGCGCGCATCCGCGCGACGCCGACGGAATCGGCCTGCGGTACGTTCTCGCGGAAGATCGGCGAGCCGTAGGTCGTGCGCAGCCCCTTCGTCATCGCCAGATCCTTCGGCGCCTGCGGCATCCCGTGCAGCCAGCCGCGATACTCGCCGCGCGCCAGCTCCGCGTCCTTTTCCGCGGCTTCCGCCAGCAGCGCATCGCGATCGCGCAGCGCGACGATCGCGTTGATCGCGCCGTTCACGCGCTCGATGTGATCGAGATACGCACGCATCGTCTCGACGCACGACACCGCCTTGCTGCGGATCGCCGACGCGAGCTCGCCGGCCGACAGGCGTACGACCGGATCGACGGAAATGGAAGCGGGAGCGAGAAACTGCGGGGCGCCGTGCGGCATGCGGGGTCTCCTGGGAAGCGGTAGCGGATGGCGCGCCGCCGTGCGGCGGCCGACGCTCTACTCTACGCGACGCGCCCCGGGCGACCTCCGATATTTTGCGGCGCAATTCATTGCGGATCCGACTGAATCGCGCTCGCGCGAACGGCCGGCGACGACCGGGCGGAACGGGCGACGCCGCTCGCTGCCGTTTATGCGCATAAACTTAAATTTTTTATATTTTTAATCGGTGCGTCACGGGACCGCGCGCGTTAACGACATTTTTATGCGGCCGGCCGATCTCTTTAGATCGCTTCGTGCGGCCGCACGCTACGCTGGAAGCACTTCGTTTCCGGGTTCATCGTCCATGCTCAAGCTGCTGGTTCCGGTCGGTCATTCACCGCGCTCGCTTCAGGCCGTCCGGCACGCGACGTTTCTGTATCGCGAGCGCTGCGCATCGGAGGTCGTGCTGATCAACGTGCAGGCGCCGCTGGAATCGACGCGGCTCGAGGCCTATCACCCGCTGTCGCGGTTGCGCGCGATCGAGACGCAATTCGCGACCGACGATCTCGCGATGGCCGAGCGGATCCTGCGCGATGCGGACGTGAAGTTCAGCGTCGTGATGAAGGTCGGGCCGGTGGCCGACACGATCGCGGCCACGGCGGCCGAGACCGGGTGCGACGAGATCGTCGTGGCCGGGCCGCGACGCGATCCGCTGCACGCGTTGATGTCGGTGTTTCGGCGCAGCGTGATGGCGCGGCTGGTGCGGATTTCGAATGTGCCGGTGACGGCGGTGCAATGACGGAAACGGCGCGTCATGCGTGCGCATCGTGCGCACGCTGTCGCGCGGCGCTCAATCGATGACCTTGCGCCAGAACACGAAATAGGCGGCCGCCGAAGACGCCAGCAGCAGGATGGCCCACATCGGGGCAAGACTGATCAGGACGGAAGAGACGTTCAACATTTTGGTTTCCTCACTATTTCGACAGCGATATTCGACATTTGCGTGCTTGCCGGACCCGATGCATCGCCCCCGCATCGCGTGCCGTCAAATCATGCATTCATGCTATCGCTTCGAACGGCCGTGCGACCGCCGCCGCCCGCCCGCACCCTGACATTCGTCAAACTCCCGCGCATTGGCCGCTCGTCGGACGGCGACCGAAAAACGGGACAGGATCGTCCGCTCCGCCAGCGCTTTCAGCAGACGTTTACCGGGGGAAGCCCCAAGTGCTTCGTCGAACGTGTCCGCGTTACGCTTGAGCGACGAGGAGACGAACCATGAGACGAGCCGTACATATCGCCGTTTTTGCACTGCTGGCCTATCTCATCGGCGATCGCGCGATCCTGCACGCGCAGGGCCGCGACGCCAGCCCGCTCGCGTGCGAGCAAGGCGCCGCGCAGGTCAAGGCCGACGCGCTCGGTCGCGGCTTCGGCGAAGCCGCCGCCGGTAGCCAGAGTGAGGCGTTCATGTCGGGCTGCCTGGTGACGGGACGCAGCGATCAGGACGTCGCGATGGCGGCCCGCTGACGCGCCGCATCCGGCGACGAGCCGGCCGCGCCCGAAGTCGCGGGCGCCGGTTCGCGCTGCCTGCCCCACTGTCCCGATACGGACGTTGCCGTCCGCCATCCCTGCCCCGTTACGCCCCGACATGACCGATCCGAACACCGCGTTGATCCAGCGCTTCTACACGGCCTTCCAGCAGCGCGACATCGACACGATGCTCGCGTGCTATGCCGACGACATCGTGTTCAGCGATCCCGCGTTCGGCGAGCTGCGTGGCGAGCTCGCACGCGACATGTGGCGGATGCTGGTCGCGCGGGCGCAGGAATTCTCGCTGACGTTCGGCGAAGTCGCCGCGGACGACCAGGCCGGGCGCGCGAAATGGCGCGCGGACTACCGGTTCGCCGCGACCGGACGGAGGGTGGTCAACCGGATCGACGCGCGTTTCCGGTTTCGCGACGGACGCATCGTCGAGCATCGCGACCATTTCGACCTGTGGCGCTGGGCGCGTCAGGCGCTCGGGATGAAGGGCGCGCTGCTCGGCTGGACGCCTTTCATGCAGCGCGCGATCCGCGCGCAGGCACGGAAAAATCTCGACGCGTATCGCGCCAAGCGGAAATAGGCCACGCCCCGCGGCCGCATCGCTACGGCTTCATCGTCGCGTCGATCAGGTCGTAGGCCATGTCCGGCACCACGCCGTCCGGGTTCGTCAGGTCGTTCTGGCGATACCAGCTTTCATCGGCCTCCGGATGCGGGCCGGCAAGGCCGACGCGTCCTTTGCCGTAGCGGTACGTGGCGGCGGCGATGTCCTTGTTCGGGTAGATCGCCAGCACGATCCCGCCGGAGCCGATCGGCGCGACCGGGAGCCTCGCGCCGTCCTGATAATAGATCCAGCGCTTTTTCCCGCGCCAGACGACCGGCGTCACCGTGTCCGCGATGCCGTGAAGCGTCGAGCCCGGCCGGTCGACCTCGGAGTCGATATCGCCGGCAACCAGCCCGAACCCCTGCGCGCCGGCCAGGTAGGCGCCCATGCAGAGCCCCAGGTATCGGCCGCCGTTCGCCACGTAATGCCGCACGGCCCTGATCGCAGGCCGACCGATGCTGGCGGCCGCGCCGGGAATGTCCTGCCCGCCGCCGGGCTGCACATAGAGCGCCGCACCGGCCAGCGCCGCGGGCGTGATCTTGAGCCGTTCCGCCGGCCCCACGTAGATCACCCGGAACCGGTAGTCCGATTCCCGCAGGCGTCTGGCGATGGTTTCGGGGCACCCGTCGCAGGCGGCAGGCCCGCGATAGACCAGCGCGACCGGCCGGCTCGCCGCGTCGCGCGCTTCGTCGCCGGGCGCGGCCGCGTGAACGGCCGGCGACGCGACGAGCGTCGCCATCAGGAAAATCGCGTCTCTGGAGCGCATGTCGTGGATCGCCGGAGTCAAGGAAATCGCCGCCGCCCGGGTCGAATCGACAGGGGCGCGACGACTTCCGCCTCCAGTTCCGAAACCCGATTGCAAGCTGCGTGACGGCAAGCGTAGCGGCCCGAACGCGCCCGGTGTGTACCGTTTCCTGCGGGCTTGTGCAGATATGTGCGGCACCGGCGGCCTGAGCCGACACCCTGCACTCGCCCGCCCGACCGCGCCCGACAAGGCCGCCTCCCGCCATGCAACCCCGCCTTCCGTGTTTCGCATTGCCAACTCTTATATAAGACATAAGACATTTGACGTTACACACCATTGAGATTAGAATCCCGCTCAAAGCAGTGCCTGGAATAGCCCCGGAGTGCCGGCAAGGCCTTCCCCTCAAACGCAATATCAGCAGGTCTCCCCATGCTTGAAAACTTTCGTGCTCACGTGGCCGCCCGCGCCGCGCTCGGTATTCCTCCCCTGCCGCTGACGGCTCAGCAGACCGCCGAACTGGTCGAATTGCTGACGAACCCGCCCGCCGGCGAAGAGCAGACGCTGCTCGAGCTGATCACCCATCGCGTGCCCGCCGGCGTCGACGAAGCCGCCCGCGTGAAGGCCGGCTTCCTGGCCGCCGTGGCCAAGGGCGAGACCGCCTGCCCGCTGATCTCGCGTGCGCACGCGACCGAGCTGCTCGGCACGATGCTCGGCGGCTACAACATCCAGCCGCTGATCGAGCTGCTGTCCGACGAGGCCGTCGCCGCGGTCGCCGCCGACGCGCTGAAGAAAACCCTGCTGATGTTCGACCAGTTCCACGACGTGAAGGAACTCGCCGACAAGGGCAACGCGCACGCGAAGGCCGTGCTGCAGAGCTGGGCCGATGCCGAATGGTTCACGAGCCGTCCGGAAGTGCCGGAAAGCCTGACCATCACCGTATTCAAGGTCACGGGCGAAACCAACACCGACGACCTGTCGCCGGCGCCGGACGCCACCACCCGCCCGGACATCCCGATGCACGCGCTCGCGATGCTGAAGAACGCGCGCCCGGGCATCACGCCGGAAGAAGACGGCAAGCGCGGCCCGGTCAAGTTCATCGAATCGCTGAAGGAAAAGGGCCACCTGGTCGCCTACGTCGGCGACGTGGTCGGCACCGGCTCCTCGCGCAAGTCGGCCACCAACTCGGTGCTGTGGTTCACCGGCGAAGACATTCCGTTCGTCCCGAACAAGCGCTTCGGCGGCGTGTGCCTCGGCGGCAAGATCGCCCCGATCTTCTACAACACGATGGAAGACGCCGGCGCGCTGCCGATCGAGCTCGACGTGTCGCAGATGGAAATGGGCGACGTGGTCGAACTGCGCCCGTACGAAGGCAAGGCGCTGAAGGACGGCAAGGTCATCGCCGAATTCCAGGTCAAGTCCGACGTGCTGTTCGACGAAGTGCGCGCCGGCGGCCGCATTCCGCTGATCATCGGCCGCGGCCTGACCGCGAAGGCGCGCGAAGCGCTCGGTCTCGCGCCGTCGACGCTGTTCCGCCTGCCGCACCAGCCGGCCGACAGCGGCAAGGGCTTCTCGCTCGCGCAGAAGATGGTCGGCCGCGCGTGCGGTCTGCCGGAAGGCCAGGGCGTGCGCCCGGGCACGTACTGCGAACCGAAGATGACCTCGGTCGGCTCGCAGGACACCACGGGCCCGATGACCCGCGACGAACTGAAGGACCTCGCGTGCCTCGGCTTCTCGGCCGATCTCGTGATGCAGTCGTTCTGCCACACCGCCGCGTATCCGAAGCCGGTCGACGTGAAGACGCACCAGACGCTGCCGAACTTCATCAGCACGCGCGGCGGCATCGCGCTGCGCCCGGGCGACGGCGTGATCCACTCGTGGCTGAACCGCATGCTGCTGCCCGACACCGTCGGCACCGGCGGCGATTCGCACACGCGCTTCCCGATCGGCATCAGCTTCCCCGCAGGTTCGGGCCTGGTCGCGTTCGCGGCCGCTACCGGCACGATGCCGCTGGACATGCCGGAATCGGTGCTGGTCCGCTTCAAGGGCAAGATGCAGCCGGGCGTCACGCTGCGTGACCTCGTCAACGCAATTCCGCTGTACGCGATCAAGCACGGCATGCTGACGGTCGCCAAGCAGGGCAAGAAGAACATCTTCTCGGGCCGCATTCTCGAAATCGAAGGCCTGCCCGACCTGAAGGTCGAGCAAGCGTTCGAGCTGTCGGATGCGTCCGCCGAGCGTTCGGCTGCCGGTTGCACGGTGCGCCTGAACAAGGAACCGATCATCGAGTACCTGAACAGCAACATCACGCTGCTCAAGTGGATGATCGCGCAGGGCTACCAGGATCCGCGCAGCCTGCAGCGCCGCATCGCGGCGATGGAACAGTGGCTGGCCGATCCGCAACTGCTGTCGCCGGATGCCGACGCCGAATACGCGGCCGTCATCGAGATCGACCTCGCCGACATCCATGAGCCGATCGTCGCCTGCCCGAACGACCCGGACGACGTGAAGACGCTGTCCGACGTCGCCGGTGCGAAGATCGACGAAGTGTTCATCGGCTCGTGCATGACCAACATCGGTCACTTCCGCGCCGCGTCGAAGCTGCTCGAAGGCAAGCGCGACATTCCGGTCAAGCTGTGGGTCGCGCCGCCGACCAAGATGGACCAGAAGCAACTGACCGAAGAAGGCCACTACGGTGTGTTCGGCACGGCCGGCGCCCGCACCGAAATGCCGGGCTGCTCGCTGTGCATGGGCAACCAGGCACAGGTGCGCGAAGGCGCGACGGTCATGTCGACGTCGACCCGCAACTTCCCGAACCGCCTCGGCAAGAACACGAACGTGTACCTCGGCTCGGCGGAACTGGCGGCGATCTGCTCGCGTCTGGGCAAGATCCCGACCAAGGAAGAGTACATGGCCGACATGGGCGTGCTCACCGCCAACGGCGACAAGATCTACCAGTACATGAACTTCGACCAGATCGAAGACTTCAAGGAAGTGGCCGACACCGTGCAGATGTAAGCACGCAGTCGGGCTGCGACGGGAAGTCGACGTCGCAGCGCACCGAAAGGCGCCGCGGGCCGAATGGCCGCGGCGCTTTTTTTATGCGTCGGCGAACGGACGCGCCCGCGCGGTCAGTCGAGCAGCGCGTGCAGCCGCTCGACCACGTCGAACGGCAGGCCTTCGTCATAGCCGTCCGCTTCGTCGAGATCGACGTACTCGCGGCCGTCGGTCGGCTGCAGCATCAGTGCCGGCACGGGCCGCACGACCGGTACGTCCGGATAATCGTTCGGCCCCGCGCCATCGAAGTCGTGCGGATCGAACCAGATTCCGTGATCGGCGTAATAGCCTTCCGCGTAACGTCGCTCGATCTCGCGCAGCAACCGGAACGTATCCCGTTGATACGACGCGGCGTTTTCGTCCGCATACTGCACGAACCACGCGGCGCCGAGATTCCAGTAGATCAGCAACGCGGTCGCGCGATCGACGTTGCGGTTGTCCAGCAGCCAGCGCAACGCGCGGCCGTTGCCGTCGTAATTGGAGCGTGCGGCGAACCGGTGCCACTGCTCGGGCGTCGCGCCTTCGAGCCAGGTCCGGACGATGTCCCACATTTTCTGTTCGATTTCGGTGTCGTCCATGGAGTGCGTCTTGCGGAATGAGCGGTAACGGGAAGTGCTTCGATGACCGGCGATTCTAGCGCCGCTTCGCGATACTCATGCGGCGTCGCCGCCCGGCTCGCGACGGATCACCAGTTCGTTGAAGCCGGTGCCCGCATCGGGCTCGCGCGAGAAGCGATGCGCGGGCAGCAGCGCGAGCAGGATCTCGGCCGTCGTGCGCACCACGCAACCACTCGCGACATGGCCGCCGGTCACGCGGCCGTCCGCATCCGAGACCGACATGTGCAGATGCGCGCCGTCCGGCGACACCGAACCGGCCAGCGTCAGGATTTCGAGGTCGCCGCGCAGCGCGGTCGGCTGGTCGACGCCGGCGAAGCGCAACTGCGCGACGCTCAGGCTGCCGATGCCCTGGATCACGAAGGCCGCGTGCGCTTCATGCTGGTGTAGCGCTGCCTCGATGGCCCCGCGCAGATCGTCGCCGGGGGAAAGACGCAATGGATGGGCCTGCATGGTCGAGAACCTGTGGGTCGATCGTGGTATCGATCAAGCGTACGTTCGCCGCGTGAATCCGGCAAGTCATCCGCTCGCGATACTCCCCGCGCGTCGGTGTCTTCCCGGCGTCGTTTCATCCGCTACCGTTCGGCTCTGCGCCTCCTGCGCATACGGACCCCTGCCGCCTGGTTTCGCACCAGCCGCAGCGCATCGGTTCGTTTCCGTACGAACGCACATGCGTCCGTATGAAAACCGACCCCAACGTATGCAAGAATCGCTTCCTCGAGGCAATCCCTGCTTTATCGCCCTCTTTCACCGAACGCCCCGTCGAATGCCCAAATGCCAGAATACGTATGAGCGGTTCCACACCCCAAGCGACGACATCGCCGCGCGGGAAGTCGCGGCGATGAGCGATGAGGAGCGTGCGCGCGCCAAGTCGGTGGGGAGCGTGCATGTCCGAAGCTGGCTCGCCATTCTGATGATGCCGGTCGCAGTCGGGCCTGCGATCCCGATGCTCGCGTATTTGCTGGGTATGCTTGCATACCGCGGAACGGTCGATCGGGCCTTCGATATGGATCGTGCGGTTGGCGAAACAGCCGTCACCGTCATATGGGTCACGGCGCTCTTCATCGCAGCGTGGATCGGCCTGAACTGGTGCGTCGCGACGTACGGCACCCGACAGCGGTACTGGCGTGAAATGCCGTCCAACGGGCATGTCGAATTGGAGCGCCATACGCTATGCTCGGCAATCGTCGTGTGGTCGGACGACTACGATCCGGAACCCCTCTACGTCGAGGAATGGATCGACGGCAAGCTCAAATCCAGCATGACCCGAGTCAGGCAGTGGATCCTGACCCGAACGTCCGCCGGTCATTGGCTGGTGCTGGATCATCGAATTGCGGCAGACGGTCGGGGCGCGCCGCCAACGTTCCCCTCGGAGACGAAACGATTGATCCCGCGGCGAGAATTGGCAATAGCATTTGCGCCACGCACCCATATCCGCATCGGATTGAGATGGAGTGGACCCGCGGCGCCATTGACCGTGACGTCCTACCTGCTGTCTCACGCCGAATGTGAGCGCCTGGCTGCGGCGGCTCATCACTATGCTTTTTTTCCGCCGGATCAATATGGCGTCGTCGGTCCCGCCGATGCAGACTGGGTCGGGGAACTCGCCGCCAAGGCACTGGAGCGCGAAGTGCCTGTCGACGTGGCGGCCGGGCGAGCGTTGACGTGATCGTCGCGGGTCGTTTCTACGACGACTGCGGCCGCCACCACGCGAAGGCGGCCGGCGAACAGTCTGGAAAGTACGCCAATTTGCGGCGACTGCATAATGACGGGGTTCAGCTCAAGGTCTTGTGCATGGTTTTCCGCCGCCCCAACCCGAATTCCTTTCGATGACACCGATTCCGAATCGACGCTCCCGCCTGCGCGGCGGCCTGCTTGGCCTGCTGATCGGCGACGCGCTCGGCGTGCCGTACGAATTCCACGACGCCGCGTCGATTCCGCCTCCCGCCGCGATCGACATGACGCCGCCGCCGGGCTTCGCGCGCGCGCACGACGGCGTGCCGCCCGGCACCTGGAGCGACGACGGTGCGCAGGCGCTCGCGCTGCTCGACGCGCTGCTGCGCGAGCACGACCTGAATCTCGACACGTTCGCCGGCAACCTGCTGGACTGGTTTCATCGCGGCGCGTTCACGCCGGACGGCCGCGTATTCGACGTCGGCCTGCAGACGCAGCGTGCGTTCCACGCGCTGGCGGCCGGCGCCGCGCCCGCGACAGCCGGGCCCGGCGACGAGCGCGACAACGGCAACGGCTCGCTGATGCGCTGCTTTCCCGTCGTGATGGTCGCGGCGTCGCGCGACGACGCGATCCGGCTCGCGCGCAAGCAGAGCGTCGTCACGCACGGCCACGTGCGTTCGCAGCTTTGCTGCGCGCTCTATTGCCTGACGGCGCTGGGCATCGTCGACGGCCAGTCGGCTCCCGACGCGGTGCGCACGGCCGAGGACGAACTGCTCGCGCGCCACGAAGGCACGGCCGATGAAATCGAACTGAAGATCGTGCTCGACGGCCGCTTCGACGCACCGCAAGGATCGGGCTATGTGGTCGACAGCTTCTGGTCGGCGATCCATTGCCTGCTGTCGACGGACAGCTACGAGGATTGCGTGAAGCGCGCGATCGCGCTCGGCAACGACACGGATACGACCGCGGCGATCGCCGGCAGCCTCGCCGGCGTGGTGTACGGCGAACGGGCGTTGCCCGCTCGATGGGTTGCGACGCTGCGCGGAAAAGACAAGGTCGAGGGCTGGCTCGCGAAGCTGTGAATACCGCTGCCGATCGCCCCTGAATCGAAGATGGCGGGCCGATCCGGGCCGCCCCGAACAACCGCATCAACCTGAGAGGATGCTCCGATGCTGCGTGCCATCAATCCCCCCGGCGCCACGATTCCCGGCATTTCGCAAGCGATACTCGTCGAAGGTGGTCAACCGCTGTATTTGTCCGGCCATGTTCCGTTCGATGCCGAGGGCGCGGTTGTCGGCGCCGATCATGCAACGCAGCTCGATCAGGTGTTCAGGAACATCGCCGATACGCTTCGCACCGCGGGTGTCGGCTTCGAATCCGTCGCGCGTCTGACGATCTATGTCCGCGATTTCGATTCGAGCCTGTTGCCGCAGATTCGCGAGGTGCGCGACCGCTGGGTCAACACCGCGTGCCCGCCCGCAAGCGCGCTCGTCGGCGTGGCATCGTTGTTCCGCCCGGAGGTACTGGTCGAAGTGGACGCGTTCGCGATCGTTCCTGCCGCGTAATAACCGGCCGCCGCATCAGCCTCGGCCGCGATCGCTCGCCAGCAACCCGTACAGCGCACTGTCCGACACTTCGTCGCCGACGATCCAGCGTTCGCGCAGCAGCCCTTCCCGCACGAAACCGAGCCGTTCAAGCAACCCGGCCGACGCGACGTTGCGCGGATCGATATCCGCCTCGATCCGGTTCAGCCGCAGCGCGCCGAAGGCATGATCGATCATCGCCGACGCCGCTTCGCACATGTATCCGCCGCGCCAGAACGCGCGCCGCAGGCTGAAGCCGATCTCGGCTCGCCGGCACTGCTCGTTCGCATGGAACAGCACGCATTCGCCGAGCGCTTCGCCGGTTTCCCGCAGCTCGAGCACGCAGACCAGGCTCTCCCCGCTCGCGGACGTCTGCACGTTGCGCGCGACGCGCGCCTCGGCCTGCTCGATCTGCGTCATCGGCGAGAACGAGAAGTAGCGCATCGCTTCCGGATCGGACCAGATCTCGAAGAAAGTCGGCGCGTCTGCTTCGCGAAGCGGGCGCAGCACGAGTCGAGCGGTATGCAGCGTGACGGGTTCGAACAGGGGCATGGCAATCGTCTGACGAAATCGGGACCGTGAATTAGAACACGCGCGCCACGCGCCAACAATCGCGCGTACGCTCGGCACCCTGCACGCCCCCGCGAGGCGCCCCCGAAACAAAGAGGCCCGGGAGCATCGCCCCGGCCTCTCGGTTCACCTCATCCACCGCTGCGCAATGCGCTTACGCCTCGAGCGCCTCCAGCACCTTCCCCTTCGTCTCGATCCCGACGAAGTGCACGGTCAGCGCCGCGATCAGCGGCACGACGCCGATCAGGTAGAACGCCGGTGCGAGATTCCCGCCGATGATCGCGTGCGGCACGACCATCGGCGCGACGAACGACGCGATCTTCAGCCACGCGCTGCCGAGCCCGCAGCCCGACGCGCGGATGCTCGTCGGATACTGCTCCGGCGTGTAGACGTACGCGGTAATGAAGCCCGACGCCATCAGCCCGAGCGACAGCGAGCAGAAGATCGCGACC
The DNA here is from genome assembly GCF_900446215.1 of Burkholderia cenocepacia. Taxonomy (GTDB): domain Bacteria; phylum Pseudomonadota; class Gammaproteobacteria; order Burkholderiales; family Burkholderiaceae; genus Burkholderia; species Burkholderia cenocepacia. The sequence goes on from NZ_UAQZ01000017.1 coordinate 361,596, forward strand.
ACGTACACCGACGACGCGTGATAGATGCCGGCGAGCGCCAGCGACAGCGCGCACAGCACGAACGACCACACGATCACCGGCTTGCGGCCGAGCTTGTCGACCAGCAGCGCGGACGCGAGCGACCCGAGCACGCCCATCACCGAGCCGATCACCGCCAGATTCAGCGCGAGCTGCAGCGGTGCGTGATAGAAGTTCTTGTAGATCGTCGGCAGCCACGTCGACAGCCCGTACTGGATGAACCCGCAGGTCGCCCACAACGTCGCCACCGCGAGCGTGCGCTTGCGATACGCGGCGCTGAACAGGTCGCTCATCCTGCGTTTCGGATGCTGGCGCACCAGTTCGTCGAACGCGGCCACCTGCGTGACGGGCGGCAGCTCGCCGCGCACCGATCCTTCGAACACGCCGACCGCACGCCCGGCTTCCGCGAGCCGCCCGCGCGACGCGAGCCAGCGCGGCGATTCCGGCACGAGGTGCGTGAGCACGAGCGACAGGATCAGCGGCAGCCCGCCGACGAAGTACATGATCTCCCAGCCGAAGCGCGGCACGAGCCACGCGCCGAGCGCCATCGACACGAGCAGGCCGATCGGGAACACGATCTCGTACAGCAGCACGAAGCGGCCGCGGCCATGTGCGCGCGTGATCTCGTTGATGTACGTCGCGGCGACCGGCAACTCGCCGCCGAGCCCGAGCCCCTGCAGGATCCGCAGCAGCACGAACACCTCGAAGGTCGGCGCGAAGCCGCACGCGATACTCGTGATGCCGATCACGGCCGAACTCCACGCGATCGCCTTCACGCGGCCGTGCTTTTCCGCGAGCGCGGGAAACAGGAACGCGCCGATCAGCTGGCCGATCGCGCCGGACGCGATCAGCATGCCGATCTGCGTCGGCGACAGCCCCCATTTGTGAATCAGCAACGGCAGCGTCGCCGCGATCGTGATCACGTCGAAGCCGTCGAAGAACGTCGCGGTGCCGATCAGCACGCGTGCGCGGATCTGCATCGAGTTGGCCGGAAGCCGCTCGAGCCGCGCGATGATCGCGCCGGGCGTGGAGGCGGCAGCTTCCATCGTGGCCCTGCCGGCCACGACGTTGTCGAAAGTGCTCATGCGGGGTGTCTCCTGGATCTCTTTCCGGTGGGCCGGTCAGGCAAGCGCTTGGGTCGTGTCTGCCAGGGCTTCCGTATCCACTGCCCGGCCCTGGTTCATCCACTTGCGCGCGAGTTTCAGCTCACGCGCGTTGTTCACGGCGATGACACCTCTCACATGTCCGTCGCCGACAAAAAACAGCGTCGCACGACGCGCGGCGAGATCGCCGCGCACGACGAGCTGCGCATCGGCCGGCAGATCGCCCAGGATCTGCAGGTTCACGTCATACTGATCGGACCAGAACCACGGAATCTCCGCGTACGGTGCGCGCACGCCGAGCACGGCCTTCGCCGCCGCGATCGCCTGGTTCTGCGCGTTGGCCCACGATTCGAGCCGCACGCGCCGCTTCAGCCAGCCGTTGTGATGGTTCGCGACGTCGCCGCACGCGAAGATCGCCGGGTCGCTCGTCGCGCCGTATTCGTCGACGACGATGCCGTCGTCGACCGCGAGCCCCGCGTCGCTCGCGAGCGATGCGTTGAGCGCGAGGCCGATGCCGGCCACCGCGAAATCGGCGTCGATCGTCGTACCGTCGGCGAGCGTCGCGCGCACCTTCGACGCGTCGTCCGGCCGCGGGTCGAGCGACGCGAGCGCGGCGCCCGTCCGCACGTCGACGCCGTTCGAACGATGCAGGTCGAGCAGGAAGTCGGACACGATCTGCGGCACCGAGCGGCCACACAGGCGCGGCGCGCCTTCGACGACCACGGCTTCGACGCCGAGCTTGCGCGCGGTCGCCGCGACTTCGAGGCCGATCCAGCCACCGCCGATCACGAGCACGCGCCGGCTCGCGCGCAGCTTCTCGCCGAGTGCGGCCGCTTCGTCGAGCGTGCGCAGGTAATGCAGGTTCGGCGTATTGACGAGCGCATCGGGCAAGCGACGCGACGTACCGCCGGTCGCGATCACGAGCCGGTCGTATTCGATCTCGCGGCCGCTTTCGGTTTTCACCACGCGGCGTGCACGGTCGATGGAGGCCGCACGTTCCGGCTGCCATGCTTCGACGTTCAGCGCGTCGAATTCGTCGGGACGCACGACGCGCACGGTTTCGATATCCGCGTCGCCGGCCAGCACGGCCTTCGACAGCGGCGGGCGCTCGTACGGCAGATGCGGCTCGTCGGCGATCATCACGAGACGGCCTGCGTATCCTTCGGCGCGCAACGTCTTCAACACCCAGCCGGCGGCCTGGCCGCCGCCGATCACGACGACCGTGGCCGGCGCGGCCGCTTCCCGCGCGTTCGTTTCGCTCATGATTTGCGCTCCGTCATGAACTTGCCTTCCGGCGCCTTCGCGTTCTTCTGCCGGCGCGTATTGCCGTCGAGGCCGCCGTCGACGGCCCATTCGGCGAACACGGTCGGGCCCGGCTCGAATTCGCGCGGCTGCCATTCGGGCGTGAGCACGTCTTCGTCCGCGTAATACTCGATCAGGCCGCCGGCCGGGTTCTGGAAGTACCAGAAGTACGCGGATGACACCGGATGACGCCCCGGGCCGAGCTGCGTTTCCCAGCCGCAGCGGTCGATGTGCATGCCGCCGCCGAACACTTCGTGGATGTCGCGCACGGTGAACGCGACGTGGTTCAGGCCGCGTTTTCCGTTCGGCAGCGCGAGCAGGAACAGGTCGTGATGGCCGCCGTGCGGCGCGCAGCGCATGAATGCGCCGCGGCCCGGATAACGATCCGACGTCTCGAAGCCGAGCAGTTCGTGATAGAACTTTTCCTGCGCGTCGAGGCAGTTCGTGAAGAACACGACGTGCCCGACCTCGACCGGCTCCGCGCGCGCATAGACCGGGCTCGGCTGGTCGACGCGCAGCGTCTGGCCCCACACGTTCGACGGCGAGCCCGCGATGTCGAGTGCGCGCTTGCGCGTGACTTCGACGCGAATCGCCATCCCGTTCGGATCGATGCAGCCGACCGCATCGTCCTGTGCGTAATAGCCGGGCTGGCCGGCGAGCTTCGTGCGCAGCGCGTCGAGTTCGGCCTGCGTCGCGACGCCCCACGTGACTTCACGCAGCGTCGGACCGGCCTCGAACGCCGGCGGCAGCGCCGGATCGTCGGCCTTGACGGCCAGCACGGTGCAGCCGTTCAGCGTTTCGAAGCGGGCGCGCGTGTCGTCGTGCGCGACTTCCTTCATCCCCCAGTCGGCGAAAAAGCGCCGGCAGGTGGCGAGGTCGTCGACACCGTACGTGATCTGCTCGATTCCCAAGATGCTCATTGCGTCATTCCCCTTCGCTCAGTTCGCCCACGGCAGCGGCGCGTCGTTCAAGCCCCAGTAGAGGCTCTTCTGCTGCATGTATTCGCGGATGCCGAGACGTCCCTTCTCGCGCCCCATCCCGCTCTCCTTCCAGCCCGAGAACGGCGTGGAGATCGAGAACAGCTTGTACGTGTTGATCCAGACGGTGCCCGTCTCGAGTGCCCGCGCGATGCGCCATGCGCGCTTGTAGTCGCGCGTCCAGATGCCGGCCGCGAGGCCGAACACGCTGTCGTTCGCCTGCGCGATCAGCGATGCTTCGTCGTCGAACGGCATCGCGACCAGCACCGGCCCGAAGATTTCCTCCTGGCAAATGCGCGCGCTGTTCGGCAAGCCTTCGAGAATCGTCGGCTGATAGAAGAAGCCGTTCTCGCGCCCGTCGCCCGCCGGCCGCTCGCCGCCGCACAGCAGGCGGCCGCCTTCTTCCAGCCCGAGCGCGACGTAGCGTTCGACCGACTCGCGATGCTTCGCGGTGATCAGCGGGCCCATCTGCGTGTCGGGCCGCGTCGGGTCGCCCACGCGCAGCTTGCGGGCGCCCGCCACCAGGCGCTGCATGAATGCGTCGTACACCGCGCGCTGCACGAACAGCCGCGAACCGGCGATGCAGGCTTCGCCCGACGAGCTGAAGATGCCGTACAGCACGCCGTTGACCGCGTGATCGAGATCGGCGTCGTCGCACACGATCGTCGGCGACTTGCCGCCGAGTTCGAGCGACACCGGCATCAGCTTCTCGGCCGCGATGCGCGCGATACCGCGGCCAACCTCGGTGCCGCCGGTAAACGACACCTTCTTCACCAGCGGATGACGCACGAGCACGTCGCCGATCACCGAGCCCTTGCCCGGCAGCACGCTCAGCACGCCCTTCGGCACGCCGGCTTCCTCGCAGATGCGCGCCAGCGCGAGCGATACGAGCGGCGTGACCTCGGCCGGCTTGAGCACCACCGCGTTGCCGCCGGCCAGCGCGGGGGCGAGTTTCTGCGCGTCGGACGCGATCGGCGAATTCCACGGCGTGATCGCGGCGATCACGCCGATCGGCTCGTACACGCTCATCGTCAGGTAGTCGCCGCGCGACGGCGTCAGTTCTTCATCGAGCGTCTCGAGGCAGGCCGCGAAGTAGCGGAACGTGTTCGCGGCGCTGGCCACCAGCACGCGCGTCTCGCCGATCGGCTTGCCGTTGTCGCGGCGCTGCAGGTTCGCGAGCGCTTCGTGGCGCTGCATGATCAGGTCGGCGATGCGGTACAGCACCTGCGCGCGCAGGTGCGGCTTCAGCCCGGCCCAGTCGGCGCGGCGCCATGCGGCGTCGGCCGCCACGACGGCGTCGGCCGCGTCTTCCGCGTTCGCCGTCGACACTTCCATGTTCACCGACTGGTCGGCCGGATAGATGCTCGTGTAAGGCGCGCCACGGCCGCGCCGCCACTCGCCGCCGATCAGGATGTTGCCGTCGGGTACGAGGCGCGTATCGAAAGGAGTCATGTCACAAGTCCCACAAATCTGTCTCTGCACGTCCGCCCTCGCCGTGGCGCGGGCGGACGCTCGATGGTCCGGTCAGATCACGCAGCGGGCCGCGCGGTTGCGCAGCGCGCGAATCGCGCTGTACGCGGTCAGCGCGGACGTCTTCGGGTTGTCGGGCAGCGGCTTGCCGCTCATTTCCAGCGACATCTCGCCGAACGCGCCGCGTGCGGTGATGCGATGCACGTTGCGCGCCACCGCCGGATCGGCGATCAGGCGCACGTGCGTCGCGTCGAGACCGAGGCCCGCGAGCGCGACCGTCGCCGCGACGTTCGCGTTCTTCGGATACAGCCGCGCGGCGTCGCGTGCAGTGCCTTCGAAGATCACCTTTTCCCCGGTCATCGCGCGCAGGTCGCACAATTCCTCGGCCGGCGTGCCGAGCCAGCCGAGCGGCGGCTTGCGGCCGACGTACAGCACTTCGTCGAGGCCGCCCTGCTTCGCGGACGCCAGCGCGTCGATGCCGCCGATCGCACCCGACAGCAGCGTCACCGTCGTGCCGCCTTCGTCGGCGGCCTGCGACAGCACGTCGAGCAGCGCGAGATCGGACAGCGCGCCGATCGATGCGACCGCGCAGTCGGTGCCGGCCTTCAGCAGCGGCACGACGTGATCGACGAGCGCGCTGTGGCCCGCGCATTCGAGCGCGAACTCGGGGCGGCGGGCCAGCGCGTCGACCGACGACACGACCTCCACCGCGTCGCCGAGCTCGCCCTGCACCGCCGCGCGCTGGTGTGCCGGCACGATCACGTGCGCGACGCGCAGCGACGCATCGTGCTCGACCGCGTGGTACACGGCCGCGCCGATCGCGCCGAAGCCGATCATCGCGACGTCGACGGGCGCGTGCGCGCGCTTCTGGTCGTCATGCATACTGGCGCTCCGTCGGCGCTTCCTTCTTCACCGGCGGCCCCGCGAAGTTCGACGCGAACGAACCGACCGACAGCATGTCGACCTCGACCATCACCGGCCCTTCCTTCGCCATCCCTTCTCGCACGATCGCTTCGGCCTGGTCGAGCGACGTGATCCGGTAGTGCGTGAGGCCGAAGCTCGCGCAGAACTGCGCGAAATCGGGCTGGTGCAGCTGCACGAAGCAACGGCGGCCGCCGTAGTGCGCGTCCTGGATGTTGCGGATCACGCCGTAGCACTGGTCGTTCATCAGCACGATCATCACGTTCGCGTTTTCCTGCACGGCCGTCACGAGCTCGCCGACGTTGACCATCAGGCCGCCGTCGCCGACGAGGCAGACCGTCTTCGCCGCCGTGCCCGCGAGCGCCGCGCCGATGCCCATCTGGATACCCTGGCCGATGCCGCCGCCGAGCGCATGCACGCCCGAGCGCGGCTCGAAGATCTTCAGCAGGCGGTTGCCCCACGTGCTGTTCGAGATCGTCACGTCGCGCACCCAGTTGTAGTCGCGGCCCACCACGCCCTGCAGCGTGTCGACGAGCTTCTTGTACGGCCCGAGGCCCTTCGACACGTCGGCCACCGCTTCCTCGCGGGCCGCCGCGAGATCGGCCGCGAACCGCGGATCGACCGACAGGCGGCCTTCGAGGCGATCGGCCAGTTCGGCCAGCACGCGCTTCGAATCGCCGTGCACGAACAGCGCGTTGCGATAGCCGCGGTTGTCGGCGAGCGCATCGGCATCGACGCGGAACAGCGGCTGCGGCAGCGCGAGCTTGTACTTCAGCGTTTCGTTGCCGCGCAGGCGCGAGCCGACCACGACGAGCGCGTCGCAGGTCTTGTAGAACGCCTCGACGGACGCATGCACGTTGAACGCGCCGAGCGTCGCCGGATGATCTTCCGGCAGCACGCCGCGGCCCTGCACGCTCGTCACGACGCCGAAGCCGAGCTTCACGAGGCGTTCGACTTCCTCGCGTGCATGGCGTGCCCCGCCGCCGAGCCACAGCAGCGGGCGGCGCTTGGCCGCGAGCGCGTCGGCGAGCTTCGCGACGCGGGCGGTGTCGTGCTCGCGCACCGCGACGTGGGCGGGCGCGAGGTCTTCCGGCCATTCTATTTCGGCCGCCTGGATGTCGATCGGAATCTCGACCGACACGGGGCCCGTCGGCGCGGTCTGCGCGATGCGCACGGCTTCGCGGATCGTCGGCAGCACGGTTTCGACGGTGCGCACGCGGAACGCGGCCTTCGAGATCGAGTCGAGCATCGACAACTGGTCGGGCGCTTCGTGGATGTACGCGAGATCCTGGTCGAGATACGGTGTCTCGATCTGCCCGGTCACGTGCAGCAGCGCGGTGCCGGCCGTCAGCGCCTCGACCATCGCGCCGGCCGCGTTGCCGGCCGCCGTGCCCGTGCTCGTGAATGCGACGCCGAGGCCGCCCGACACGCGGGCCAGCCCGTCGGCCATGTTCAGCGCACCCGCTTCGCCGCGCGCACCGACATACCGGATGTTGCCGCGCGAATTGATCGCGTCGAGGATCGGCATGTTGTGGATCGAGATGACACCGAATGCGGTTTTCACGCCGCACTGCTCGAGAAAGGCGGCAATCAGCTCGCCAACCGTGGTTTTTTTAGACATGGCGTGCAAAGCCTCCAGAAACGTCGATATGGCTGCCCGTCGTGTAGGACGACAGATGCGTTGCGAGATAAAAAAGTGCCCAGGCCGCCTCGTCAGGCTTGCCGAAGCGATTCAGCGGAATGTTCTTCTTGCGGGCGAGCGCGCCCGTCCAGTCCTCCCAGCTTTCGCCGGGCTGCGCCTGCGTGTCGTAGCGGCGGCGCCACTGCCCCGACTCGACGATGCCGATCAGGATCGAGTTCACGCGGATGCGCTGCGGCGCCAGTTCGGTCGCGAGCGACTTCACGAGACTCAGCACGCCGGCACGCGCCGACGACGTCGCGACCATGTGCGGCTCCGGCTGCAGCGCGAGCAGCGAGTTCACGCAGGTGATCGTCGGCGCAGCCGCATCGCGCAGCAGCGGCAGGAATGCGCGCGTCGGGCGGATGATGCTGAAGTACTTCAGTTCGAGTTCTTCGCGCCAGGCGTCGTCGGTCGTGTCGGCAAAGGTCGAGACGCGGCCCTGGCCGGCGTTGTTGACCAGCATGTCGGCGCAGCCGAAACGCGCGGATACCGCTTGCGCGAACGCGGTCACGTCGGCTTCGTCGAGCACGTTGCAGCGCGTGGCCAGCAGTCGTGCATCCGCGTACTTGCCGCGCAGCATCGCCTCGGCGCGTGCGAGGCGTTCGTCGTCGCGGCCGCAGATCGCGACCGACGCGCCTGCCTGCAGAAACCGTTCGGCTGTCGCGAGTCCGATGCCGGACGAACCGCCCGTCACCACCGCCACTTGCCCGCTCAGATCGATCTGGATCATCGGAGTCCTAAAGCTTCGAGAAACGTGTGCTCGTCATCCGAGCGGTAATTCAGCCGCCGCGACAGTTCCGCCGCCGCGCGCTGCACCTTGTCGATCAGCCCGTCCGCGATCAGCGCCGCGTCGATCTCCGGACGCGGCACCGTCACCGTGATGCAAGCGACGATCTTCTGCGTCTCGTTGCGCACCGGCGCCGTGACGACCGAGATCCCGCGCTCGAACGACGAATTGCTGACGCCGTAGCCGCGCAGCGCATCCTCGCGGATCACTTCGTACAGCGCGTCGACCGTTTCCGGCGTCGCGCTCGTCATCCGGTTCAGCACGCCTTCCGGATACAGCGCATGCAGTTCCTTCAGCGACAGGTCGCCCATCAGCACGTGGCCGTGCGTCGTCGCATGCGCGGGCAGCCGGGTGCCGACGTTCACGCGGATCGAACTGAACACCGGCGACTGGCTCTGCGCCTTCGCGACGAACACCACGTCGCGGCCGTCGCGGATCACGATGTGCGTCGTGAAGCCGGTCGCATCGCGCAGGCTTTCGATCACCGGCAGGCCGAGATCGGTCAGCTCCAGCGAGCTCAGGTATTCGAAGCCGAGCCGCAGCACCGCGATGCCGAGCTTGTAGTTGCGATCCTTGTCCGCGCGTTCGAGAAAGCCGAGCGATTCGAGCGTCTGCAGCAGACGGAACACCGTCGTGCGCGGAATGCCGAGCCGCTTCGACAGTTCGGGCGCGCCGAGCACGGGCTCGCGCGGCGAGAATTCGGCGAGAATCCGCAACCCGCGTTCGAGGCCCGGCACCACGTAGCTGGCTTCGGCCTTCGCGTTTTCGGATTCGTTTTGTTGCAGCGGTTCGCTCATTTATGCCTCCCGCGAACCAAGGTGAGCGTGGGGGACTTCATGCCAGCCCCCACTGCGTATCGCACTGCCGGCAGAACGAGTCGATCAGCGCGGAATACGCGGCCGGCGCTTCCACATAGCCGGCGTGCCCTGCCTGCGGAATCACCTGCAGCCCGACGTGCGCGGCCGCGGCGATCCGCTCGCACGCGGCGGGTGGCGTGATCGCGTCGTTCGCGCCGACGGCCACGGCCGTGCGGCCCCGGAAGCCGGCGAGATCGGCCGCGAGATCGGCGTTCGCGAGCAGATGCGTGGCCTGCGCATAGCCGGCCGGCACGATGCGCGCCATGTTCCAGCGCACCCATGCCTTTGCCTCCTCGTTCGCGAAACCGGACAGCATGTTGCCGCTGCGCTGCTCGGCGAGCCCGGCCGGGCCGAGTTCCGCGAGCATCGCGAGCCGTGCGTCGCGGCGCGCTTCGCGGGTCTCGGCCGGTGCGCTGCCGTAGCCGCCCGCGGGCGACACCAGCAGCAGGCCGGCGATTTGCGCGGGCGTCACGCGGGCGAGACCGCCCGCGATGATCGCGCCGAGCGAATGGCCGACCAGGACGCAGCGTTCGATGCCGAGTGCCTCGAGCCACGCGTTCAGCGCTGCCGCGTAATCGGCGGCGGCCGGCGACGCGCCGTGCACGGGCGTCGACACGCCGTAACCGGGCGCATCCCACGCGAGCACGCGCCGCGATGCGCCCAGCGTGTCGAGCTGGCGGACCCACGACGCGGCGCCCGAGCCGATCCCGTGCAGCAGCACGACGGGCAGCGCGCGGCCCGCATGCTGCGCGCCGGCCTCGCGATAACCGATCGTGCCCGCCGCGCCGGCCGCGCAACGCTGCTCGGGAAACTGCCCGAGCAGCGCGGCGAACGCCGCGGTGCGGTCGCGTTCACGTTTGTCGATGACACTCATTGCTTCACCCGCTCCGTCTCAACGCTTGATCTTCGCGAGCGGCGAATCGGGCGGATACGTCGGCGTGATCGGCTTCGACGAACCGAGCATCACGCACATCAGCGCATCTTCCTCGCCGATGTTGATTTCCGTGCGATACACGCCGGGCGGCACCGAGATCAGGTCGCGCTCGCCGAGGATCGCTTCCCACGTCTCGCCGTCGCGCTCGCAGATCACCTTCATCTTGCCGCGCAGCACGAAGAAGATTTCCTCGACGTCGATATGGATGTGGCTCGGGCCGATGTTGCCGGCCGGGATGACCATCGTCGAGAACGTGAAGTTGCCGGCCGGCACCGTGTTGACGTCCTTCGCGACGCCCGTGCCGCCCGTGCCGACATAGCGCATCTGCGCACGGCGGTACTTCGGGTCGTAATCGGCCTGGAACTTCAGCGCGTCCCAGTCGTAGCGCCGCGTCGCATAGCGCGCGACGCGCCCTTCCATCCAGTCGTTGAAGCTTGCGCCTTCCGGCTGGTCCCACGACTTGCGTTCGAGATCGGCGTCCGCCATCGTCCTCTCCTTCATTCCGAGTGAAAACTGCAATTCAGTTCATTACGAAGCCGCCGTTGACCGGCAGCAATTGGCCCGTCACGAAGCGCGCGCCGTCCGACAGCAGGAACAGCACCGGGCCCGTCACGTCGTCGGGCACCTGCGCGCGTGTCAGCGCACGGCCCTGCAGGTAGAACGCATGGCGTTCCGCCGGCACGTACGCGGTCGCCTCGACTTCGGTCAGCCCCGGCGCGATCGCGTTGACCGTCACGCCGTGCGCGCCGAACTCACGCGCCTGCGCATGCGTCATCGCGATCACCGCGCCCTTGCTCGCGACGTACGCGAGCAGCTTCGGCGCGCCCCACAGCGCGGTGTCCGACGCAAGATTCACAATTGCGCCGCGACCCGACCGCGCGAGGTGCGGCAGCGCCGCGTTGCTGACGAGCCATACGCCGCGCACGTTCACGTTCATCACGGCGTCCCACGTCGACACGTCGAGCTCCGTCGACAGCTTGCCGCCCGAGTTCGTGATCGCCGCGTTGTTGATCAGCGCGTCGAGGCCGCCGAGCGCCGCCGCGCCCTGCGCGACGAATGCGTCGATGCTGGCCGGATCGGCGAGGTCGAGTGCGAAGAAATGCGCGGTGTGGCCGGCTTGCGCGAGCTGCGCGGCCAGCGCGCGGCCCTCTTGCGCGAGCACGTCGCCGAACGCGACCTGCGCGCCCGCTTCGACCAGCGCCTTCACGAAGGCGGCGCCGAGACCGCGCGCGCCGCCCGTGACGAGCACGCGGCGACCGGGCAGCGCGACGATCGGAGCGAGCTCAGCCATTCGCGGGCTCCGCGGCGGCATGCGCCGCACGATGCGCGTCGAGCGCGGACAGGTGTTCCTGCGCACGCTGGCGCAGCATCCGGCGCACACGCGTGATGCCGACGTCGTGCTGGTACAGGTATTCGTGATCGCGCGCATGCGGCGCGAGGCTTTCGAGGACGTAGCGATCCTGCTCGAGCACGTCCCAGTGCAGACCCTCGAGGCGGTTGCGGTACATGAAGCGCCACACGTCGCGCTGCCAGCCGCTGACCTTGCGGGTACGCCAGAAATAGACCTGGCAGTGGTCGCCGTCGACCGGCGTCGCGAAGCCGATGATCCCGAAGTTGCCGCCGGGGCCGAACTTCTGCTTGTACGGAATCGCGAGACGCATCCACAGGCAGCCCGTTTCGCCGAGCTCGACCCAGTCGAAGTTCACGTCGCGCTGGCCGATCTTCTCGAACATCAGCCCCGTTTCGGTCTTGCGCACGCGCATGTCGGCCTGCTTGTCGCCTTCGGCCATCGAGTGCGACGTGGCGTGCAGATACGCGCCGTGCATCGGGTCCATCACGTTGTCGATCGCGTACTGGTAATTGCACTTCCAGTTCGATACGCACAGGAAGTGGCCATACTCTTCGGCGACCAGTTCTTCCGGCAGGTTCAGCGGCGCCGGCTCGCCGTGCGCTTCGTCGCCGAACCACAGGAAGATCGCGCCGGCCTTCTCTTCGACCGGATACGACTTCACGCACTTCGTGCCTTCGAGCGGACAGTTCGACACCGCCGGCACGCGATTGACCGTGCCGCCGCCGTCGACTTCGATGCCGTGATACCAGCACGCGATGTTGCCGCCGAGGTTCCAGCCGAGCGACAGGCGCGCGCCGCGGTGCGGGCAACGGTCTTCCAGTGCGTGGACCTTGCCGTCGTGATCGCGCCACAGCACGATCTGCTCGGACAGGCGCGTGAGGCCGACCGGTGCATTCGACACCTGCCAGCTCGGTGCGACGGGATACCAGTAGTTCTTGATGCCGCGGTCGAGATAGTCACGGACCGGGTCGTGTTGGGCTTCGTGTTGGTCGGGGGACGTCATCAGTGTGCTCCGGATTCGGTTGTCGTCGGGTCGGTGGTCACGCGGCGCGCGCGCTCATTCCGCCAGCGCGGCCATTTCGGCGCGAAAGCGCGCCGCGGTCCACGCGGTGCCGTCCGGCGCGCGGAAGCCGATGCGGTTCAGGCCCGCGACGACATCGTCCAGCTCGGTCGCGCCGCTCTCGAACACGCGTTCGAGCGCATCGCCGAGGTCGTTCTCGTACTGCGTGGGTGCGGCCTTGCGGTTCTGCCAGACCTGGTTCTCGACCTGGCCGGGGATTTCGATCTGCCCCTTGCCCGCGATGTTGTTCGGCTGCGGCGCCACCCACGGCTTCAGGAAGGGATTGAAGTTGACGGTCGCTTCTTTCATGTCATTCCACCTTGATCTGGATTTCCTCGCCGGCGAGGCGCACCGCGTACTGCTTCAGCGCGCGCCCGCCCGGCCCCTTCAGGCATTCGCCCGTCTTGATGTCGAACACGGCCTCGTGCAGCGGGCATTCGACCGTGCCTTCGTCGACGAACCCCTGCGTCAGCAGCGCGTACGCATGCGGGCACACGTTCTCGAGCGCATACACGTCGTCGCCGACGCGGTAGATCCCGATTTCCACGCCGTCGGTCCGCTTGAACTCGATCGGCGTGTCTTCCGACAGCGCGCCGGCGTGACCGGCGCAAATCCATTGTTCAGACATCTCACACCCTTCCTTCTGATCGACTCTCGGTTTGTTCCGATTTGTTCCATATCCGGAACAGCAGTTTATGGATGGTGATTATAGGAGCGACTTTCCACGAGTAAAACAAAAAGCTGCATGTCCTAGGGAAAACACCGACCGTCAGGTCGACGCACCCTTTCGCCTACCTGATCGAATGTAATTTTTTGTTATGTGACGGGGATTTATCGGCTTTTCCGAGACATCGCGCCGGGTTGCCGGGCGTCGGCACCGCGCCCATCCGTCCCGAAAAATTTATTTTTGATCCGGCGCTCAGCGCCTCTATACTCCATTCCATCAGAGGCACACTGTTCCTTATATGGAACATACGAATGCCCATGCGGCGATGAACATGCGCGACGGCCGGCCGTCCCCGCGCAGGCCGTCACGACACGTATTCATCAGGTTGGAGAGTCAGGAGACAAAATGGTCAAGCATGCGGTAGCAGCGGCAGTCATCGGAATGGGCGCCGCGTCGGGCGCGTGGGCGCAGAGCAGCGTGGTGCTGTACGGCAGCATGGACGCGGGGATCGCGTACGTGAACAACGTCGGCGGCCACGCGAAGTGGGCGATGATCCAGGGCAATACGCAGCCCGACCGGTGGGGCCTGAAGGGCAAGGAAGATCTCGGCGGCGGGCTGTCCGCGATCTTCCAGCTGGAAAACGGCTTCTATACGAACAACGGCCAGTTCGCGACCGCGAACACGATCTGGAACCGCGCGGCGTTCGTCGGCCTGAGTTCGGAGCGCTACGGCACGCTGACGCTCGGCCGCCAGACGCCGCTGACGTTCGACTATCTCGATCCGCTCAGCACGGCGTACCTCGCGATGAGCTGGTTTGCGTTCCACCCGGGCAACATCGACGGGCTCGCCGCGACCGGCAACGTGCCGTACAACAATTCGGTCAAGTACCGTTCACCGACCTTCGCGGGCTTCTCGGCCGCGGCGACGCTCGCGCTCGGCAACACGACGAACTTCTCGACCGGCAAATCGGTCGGCGTCGCGCTGAACTACGTGAACGGGCCGTTCAAGGCGTCGGCCGTCTACTCGAACGAGCACGACCGCGCGATCCTGATCAGCCAGACGGGCATCACATCGTTCCAGGGGCAGAACACCGCGAATGGTTACCTTGCGAACAAGGTCGAGAACATCGGCGCGGGCGCGTCGTACCAGATCGGCGACTTCCTCGTGCACGGCCTCTACACGCGCGTGAAGATGCAGTCGAACGGGTTTTCCGACACGTTCCAGAGCTACGACGCGGGTGTGAACTACCGCAGCAGCGCGTTCAACACGATCGCGGGCGGCGCGGCGACCACGACGCTGGCCGGCCGCCGCTGGACGCAGGTCGAACTCGGCGACATCTACGCGTTGTCGAAGCGCACGCAGCTGTATGCGAACGTGCTTTATGAACACGGTTCGGGCGGCGCGAAGGCCGCGTTCTTCACGGCCGGCGTGTCGAGCACCGCGAACCAGGTGATCGTGCTGACCGGCATCCATCACTCGTTCTGAGCAGGTTTGCGCACCGCGCGTGCGGTGCCGGAAAACGACGAGAGCGGCCCGCGGGCCGCTCTCGTCGTTTGCGATGCCGCGCACCGCGGCCGGATCGATGCACGAGCGTCAGAACATCGCGACCTTGTGGCGCGCATGCGCGAACGTCGGGTCGCTTTCGAGCGGACGATAGTTCAGCCGTTGCGACAGGTCGACCGCCGCACCGCACACGGCTTCGACGAGCCGCTCCTTCTCGCCGGCCTCGCCGATCTCCGAGCGCGGCACCGTCGCGGTGATCGCCGCGACGATCGAGCCCGAATGATCGCGCACCGGCGCGGTCACGGCCGAAATGCCGCTCTCGAACGCTGCCTCGCTGACCGCATAGCCGAGCCGCGCGTAATGACGCACGCGTTCGTACAGCTCGTCGACGGTGCCCGGCGTGCGCTCGGTGAACTGTTCGAGCTTCTTTTCCGGATAGAGCTGCCGCAGCGCGTCGCGCGTCAGGTCGCCCATCAGCACGTGGCCGTGCACGGTCGCATGCGCGGGCAGGCGCGTGCCGACGTGCACCTTCACCGAACCGAACATCGACGCATTGCTCTGCGCCTTCGCGACGAACACCACGTCACGCTGGTCGCGGATCAGCAGGTGCGTCGACAGGCCGGTCGAATCGCGCAACCGCTCGAGCACGGGCGTGCCGAGATCGGTCAGTTCGAGCGAATTCAGGTATTCGAAGCCGAGCCGCAGCACGCCGACGCCGAGCCGGAAATAGCGGTCGCCGTTCACGCGTTCGAGGAAACCGAGCGCTTCGAGCGTCTGCAGCAGGCGGAACGTGGTCGTACGCGGAATGCCGATGCGCTTCGACAGTTCGGGCGCACCGAGCACCGGCTCGCGCGCGGAGAATTCGGCGAGGATCCGCAGCCCGCGTTCGAGCCCCGGCACCAGATAGGACGAAGCGCCGCCCGACGACTCGTCGTCGCCAGGCACCGCCGGATCGGGTGCATCGCTCATCGTTGTCTTGACCATGTGGACATGGACGGAAGGAAGTCGGTCACGAAACGGGTCATCGATCGTCGTGGATATTCGGTCATGCTACCTCAGTGCGCGCCCGGGCTCGCACCGGCGCGCGGCGCCGCGCTGCAGCATGCGCGGCCACGCCGCCATGACGCGTCATTCAAGGTCGAGAGGATAGCAGCGTTGGACGGCGCGACGCCATGCGGAAATCGCCGAACGGCGGGAAGGCGGCCGCGCGGCGCGCCCGGGCCACGGTGGCCGGAGCGGGAGACGGGATGCCGCCCCGCCTACAGGCGCGACAGATGGACGCGAATGGTCGTGCGATCGTACGTAAAGCCGCCGGCCGGATCCGGCTGCAGCGCCCGTGCAAGGTCGACCGGATTCATCCATCCGGCGCCCAGCAGCCCGCCGTTGATCGCGCGAATCCGGGTGCCGCCGACCGCAATCGCCGCATGAAAGACATTGCCGCCGCGCGCGAAGCCGACCGCGGTGCCCGCCGGAATGCTCGCGCGCCCGTCCCACTGATCGCCGGTTTCGAAGTTGAACCGCGTCCTCCACGATTGACCGGCCGTATCGAGCAGCGCATCGGGCGCGATCAGCGCGTCTGCACGCAGCAGATAGCGGACATAGGCCGCGGCGTCGTAGCAGACGCCGCGGGATACGTATTCGTCGATGTTCGCCATCCCGAACATCAGCGCCTGCGCGTGTTTTTGCCGTTCGGCGATGCCGGATTGGGCGACATGCCCGCCTAACTGGGTCAGCTGCACGGATAGCTCCTTTCAGGGAAGCGGGACGTCGTCGTCCCGTCGATGCGATAACTTCATATCTTATTACGATATGACTCGGCATTTTCCAGACGCGCTCGCACCATGCGTGGTTCGCGTTGACTCGGATGCCGCGAGTCCGCGTGCGGGCTTGCGCCACGCATGTCGCATCGTCGGCGCGATGCCCGAGCATCGAACGGCACGGATCATTTGGCGCGACGAACGCCGGCAGACGATCGCCTCGCGCAGCGAAAAACGAAAACGGAAAACGGTCGGGAAAGCACCGTCCGGAAACGGACGGCACAGAGGAAGACGATCCCCGCGCGGGATCGCCGCGACGGCGTCAGGCCGTCACGGCGTCGTCATATTCGGCGCGGGCAAGCTGGCCGGCGGCGTATGCCTCGGCTTCGCCGCGAAAGCCTTCGCGGCTGAACGCCACGACTTTCACGCCGACGCCGGTCGCCCGCTTCACCGTCAGCGCCCATTGCCATCCGCCGTCTTGCTCGAAGACGTGCAGCGAGGGTTCGAAGGAAGGGTCGAGTACGGTCACGCGTTTTGCTCCTGCCCCGTTGCGCGCTGCATCGGCAGCGCACGGAGGCATGTCGAAAGGGGCGCGCCGGTCTGCCGACGCGTTTCTGCCATTCCACAGTCTAGTCAATAATTGTTGCGACGCACCATCAGAGGTTTCACTCACCTATCGGAACCGGGCGGTCGATCGAATCCATCTGTAAGCCTTGCGGGACGGACCTGAGCGCCACGTCCGGCCGCCCCGCCTTGCGTTCGTGCGGCAACGTGCCGCACGCGCGGCCAATTGCTTGCATCGGCCTTTCGTGGATCACCGAAACGGGGCGCGATCTATTCGGCCGCCATCGACACGCGCCGGAACGTCAGGTTGATGCGTTCGCCCTGCACGCCCGGCGCCTTCGGCACGCGGTGCTGCCATTCGGCCTGCGTGCGGCCGCGCATCACGAGCAGGCTGCCATGCACGAGGCGGTACGTGTGCGTGGCGCCAGTCGTGCGATGGCGAAGATCGAACATCCGCATCGCGCCGAGGCTCACGGACGCGATCACCGGCGCGTCGCCGAGTTCGGGTTCGTTGTCCGCGTGCCAGCCGAGGCTGTCCAGCCCGTTGCGATAGCGATTGAGCAGCACGCTGTTGAAACGCACGCCGCACGTCGCCTCGACTGCATGCTTGAGCGCAAGCACGCCCGGCGTCCATGGCTGCGGCACGTTGCGGATGCCCGAATAGACGTACACGGCATCCGGTTCGCCCTGCCACGCGGTGAGCCGCGGCAACGGAATGCGTCCGCGCGGCGTGCGGATCGTGTCCTGCCGCCACGCGACCTCGTCGATCAGCGTGGCCAGCGCGCGGTCGGCTTCGGGCGGCGCAAGCCAGTCCGGGCACCAGTCCACGTCTGGCGCGGGCGTATCAGCGAAAAGATCGGGCGTCGACATGTCGGCAGGAACGGGCGAGGAACGAACGAGGCATGTCTGCATACTAGCCAACGGCGCCGCGCGCCGCCATGCGCCGTCATTCGACGTGGAAAGAAAAGAACGCGGCCGCGCCCCGCGGTGCACGCGTCTCGCCTCGCGGCCCTCCGCTAGCCGCGCGTCAGCCGGATCAGCGTGATCTCGGACGGCACGCCGAAGCGGTTCGGCGGCCCCCAGTAGCCAGTGCCGCGGCTCGTATACAGCCACATGTCGCCGAAGCGGTTCAGCCCGCCGATCACCGGCTGCTGCAACCGTACGAACGGCGGCCACGGCAGGAACTGGCCGCCATGCGTGTGCCCCGACAACTGCACGGTAAAGCCCGCGCGGTTCGCCGCCTCCGCGCTGCGCGGCTGGTGCGCGAGCAGGATCTTCGTGCCGACGTCGCGCGGCGCACCCGCCAGCGCCTGCGCGGGGTCGCTGCGATGCGCGGGATCGAAGCCCCCCGCCGTGAAGTCGGTCACGCCCGCCAGCACCGCGCGCGCGCCGCCGCGCTCGATCAGCACGTGTTCGTTCAGCAGCACCGTCAGCCCGATACGGCGAAATTCGTCGATCCACGCATGCGCGCCTGCGTAGTACTCGTGGTTGCCCGTCACGAGGAAGGTGCCGTGCCGCGAGCGCATCTGGCCGAGCGGCGCCGTGTGTTCGCGCAGGCGCTTGACGGAGCCGTCCACCACATCGCCCGTCACGGCCACCAGGTCGGCGTCGAGCGCATTGACCGCGCGCACGATCCGTTCGATATAAGGCCGCTTGATCGTCGGCCCGACGTGAATGTCGGACAGTTGCACGATCGTCAGCCCGTCCAGCGCGGCCGGCAGCCCGGCAATCGGAATCGACACGCGCTTGACCGCCGCCGTGCGGCGCGCGCCGACGAACCCGATCGCGGTCACGAGCACCGCGGCCGCCAGCACGCCGAGCGCCGTGTCGGGCGCGGCGCCGCTCCATGCGCCGTCATGTCCGAGATGGCGCCACGCGAGCACGCCGAGCAGCACGATGTCGCGCACGAACGTCAGCACCAGCAGCGACGAGAAGAAGCCCATCGCGAGCGCGCCGGCCCAGCCGACCAGCGTCGCGGCCCAGCCTTCGTCGAAGCGGCGCGAGAACATGCCGACCGGGATCAACACGACGAAACTCGCCAGCACGAGCGCCGCGATCGTCCGTGCGAGCGGCGACGCGAACGCATCGGGAATGATGCGCATCCCGACATACAGATGGAACAGCACGCCGATTGCAATGAACCGGACAAAGAAACTTCGCATGAAACGTTCACCTTCGTTGCACGACCGCTTCCACGACGTGCGTCGCACGGGCCGCGATGCCCGGTGCGGCGCGTCGCGCCCTACGCACGATGGTACACAGATCCCGGTCGCGACGACGGGTCGCGCCTCACGGTGCCGCGCCGTGCGGCTTCGCGCGATAATCGGCCATCCTCCCGCTGCCCGATCCATGCGCTTCGATCTCGTCGACCTCAAACTTTTCACGCACATCGCGGAAGCGAACAGCCTGACGCGCGGCGCCGAACGCGCGCACCTGTCGGTGCCGGCCGCCAGCACGCGCATCAAGCACCTCGAGGAACAGGTCGGCGTGAAGCTGCTGAGCCGCACGAGCCAGGGCGTCACGCTGACCGCGCCGGGCGAGACGCTGCTCGCGCATGCGCGCCGCGTGCTGCGCCAGCTCGAGCAACTGACCGGCGACCTGCAGGAATATGCATCGGGCGTGAAAGGCCACGTGCGCGTGTTCGCGAACACCACGGCGATGAGCGAGTTCCTGCCGGGCGTGCTGCGCCACTATCTCGTCGACCATCCGGACGTGACGATCGACATGCAGGAGCGGCTGAGTCCCGACATCGTGCGCGCGGTGCAGGAAGGCATGATCGACATCGGCATCGTCGCCGGCGACGTGCGCACCGACGGGCTGCAGGCGATGCCGTACCGGCGCGACCGCCTCGTGCTCGCGACCGCGCTCGGGCATCCGCTCGCCGGCCTGGCATCGACGCCGTTCGTCGCGACGCTCGACCACGACTTCATCGGCCTGCCCGAAGCGAGCGCGATCCACGCGTTCCTGAAACGCGCGGCCGCCGACGTGCAGCGCACGCTGCGCTGGCGCATCCAGGTCAGCAACTTCGAGACCGCGTGCCGGATGATCGAGGCGAACGTCGGCGTCGGCGTGCTGCCCGAAGGCACCGCGCGCCGTCATGCGAAGACGATGGCGCTGCGTCTCGTCGCGCTCGAAGACGACTGGGCCGAGCGCCAGTTGCAGATCTGCGTCGCCGATCTCGATGCGCTGCCGCGCTTCGCGCGCGATCTCGTCGACCTGCTCGTCGAGGACGCGCGCGGTCAGCCTGACTGAGCGCATTCGCATGCGTTCGACGGGCAATCGGCGTGTTACGCGCCGATTCCGCTACGTCGGCATCGCAAATTCCGCTGCGTGATGTCGTCTGACGATCCTTTACAGTCCGTTAGCAACCCTACGCGAGCTTGGGCTGGCAAAATCGCGGCGTTCCGGCCGTCGCTGCCGACACGCGCGGCCGGACCGTCCGGCATGACCGACGGCGCGGCCACCGCCGGCCTCGGCCCATGCCGCAAACGCGTGCCGGATCGCTGGCGGTCCGCATCGCGCTGATTTATGATCGGCTCCGTATCCTGGAATCGTCGTCGCGGCCCGGCCGGTCGCGACGATCCGCATTGCGCCGCGCCCGGCATCCACCCCCAACGTCGAGCTCGTCACCCCATGAGAAAAACAACGCCGCGCGCGCCCCTGCGCATCGCCGCCGTCCTGGCGCCCGCCCTGCCGCTCGCGGGCTGCGCATCGCGCGGCGCACCGTCCTACGTGCTGTTCGGCGCGTACTTCCCGCTGTGGCTCGTCAGCGCGATCGTCGGCATCGTCGGCGCGATCGTCGCGCACCGCGTGTTCGTCGCGACCGGCTGGGCCGCGACGGTGCCTTACCAGCTCGCCGTCTGCACCGCGATCGGGCTCGTGATCGCCGTGATCGTCTGGCTCACCGGCACGGGGCCGTTCGCATGAAGGCCGCCGGCATCGCCCGCCCCTCCGTCAAAGGCCGCGTGATCGCGCTCGCGATCGTCGCGCTCGGCATCGCGGCGCTCGCGTACGCGTACCACCGCACGACGGCCTACCCG
Source organism: Burkholderia cenocepacia (assembly GCF_900446215.1). Taxonomy (GTDB): domain Bacteria; phylum Pseudomonadota; class Gammaproteobacteria; order Burkholderiales; family Burkholderiaceae; genus Burkholderia; species Burkholderia cenocepacia. The sequence goes on from NZ_UAQZ01000017.1 coordinate 382,588, forward strand.
TCCACCGACGACGCGTCGATCGACGCCGACGTCGTGCACGTCGCGTCGCCGGTCGGCGGCCGCATCGTGCAGCTCGCCGTGCATGAAAACCAGCGCGTCGCGAAAGGCGACCTGCTGTACGTGATCGATCCCGTGCCGTACCGGCTGACCGTCGCGCAGGCGCAGGCCGATCTCGAACTCGCGCGCGCGTCGCTCGACACGCGCCGCCGTTCGCTGATCGGCGAGCGCTCGAATGCGTCCGTCGCCGCCGAGCAGGTCAAGCGCGCGACGCAGAACCACGATCTCGCGACGCGCGACGTGAACCGGCTCGCGCCGCTCGCCGCGCAGGGCTACGTCAGCGCGCAGCAGTTCGATCAGGCGAAGGTGCGCCAGCGCGACGCGGCCGTGTCGCTCGCGCAGGCGCAGGAGCAGCAGCGCGCGTCCGCGCAGACGATCGGCGACGACGCCGACGCGATCGCGACGCTGCATGCGCGCGAAGCCGCGCTGGCCCGCGCGCAGCATGCGCTCGACGATACGGTCGTGCGTGCGCCGCACGACGGGCTCGTGACGGGCCTGAGCGTGCTTCCCGGCGAAACCCTCGCGCCGAACCAGTCGATCTTCACGCTGATCGACGCGAGCGAATGGTTCGCGGTCGGCAATTTCCGCGAGACGTCGCTGAACCGCATCGCCGTCGGCGACTGCGCGACCGTCTATTCGATGATCGACCGCGACCGCCCGATGACCGGCAAGGTCGTCGGCATCGGCGCCGGCATTGCGGACAGCGACCGCATCAACCTGCCGCGCTCGCTGCCGATCGTGCAGCGCTCGGTGAACTGGGTGCACGTCGCGCAGCGCTTCCCGGTGCGCGTGAAGCTCGACGAACCCGACGGCAAGCTCGTGCGTGTCGGCGCGAGCGCGATCGTCGAGGTCCGGCATGGCTCGGCCTGCCGCTGACGTCCGCTCGCCGGGCCCGCGCGAAGTCCTGCGGCTGCTCGCGCCGTTTCCGGGACGCGCGGCCATGGCCGTGCGCGTCGCGCTGATCTGCGCGCTCGTCGTGCTCGTGACGAGCGGGTACGGCACGCCCGAAGCCGCGATTTCCGCGTACGTCGTGTTCTTCCTGAACCGCGCCGATCGCGTGACGAGCGCCGTGCTCGCGGTCGCGATGCTGTTGCTCGTCACGATCGTGATCGCGCTCGTGATCGGCGTCGCGATCTTCAGCATCGAGTATTCGGTGCTGCGCGTCGCGTGCATGGCCGTGCTGTCGGTCGGGCTGCTCTACCTGACGTCCGCCAGCAAGCTGCGCCCCGTCGGCGCAATCCTCGCGATGATCGTCGGTTTCGGGCTCGACCAGCTGGGCCTCGCGCCGGTCGGCGAAGCCGCGACGCGCGCGCTGCTCTATGCCTGGCTGATGGTCGCGATCCCGGTCGGCGTCGCGATCGTCGTCAACCTGCTGATCGCGCCATCGCCGCGCAAGCTCGCGCACACGCAGCTCGCGAAGCGGCTGCGGCTCGCCGCGCGGCGGCTGCGCGGCGACGACGACGCGCGCGCCGGGTTCGACGCCAGCCTGCGCGAAAGCGACAAGCCATTGCTCACGTGGCTCAAGCTGTCGAAGCTCGAAGGCTCGTCGTCGGGCGCGGATGTCGTCGCGTTGCGGCAGGCCGTCGCGTCGAGCACCGCGCTGCTCGTGGCGGTGGCGCTCGCGGATCGCGAACCGCAGGCGCGGCTGCCCGACGCGTTCGCCACGCCGATCGCGACGACGCTCGACGAGATGGCCGCGATCCTCGAACGGGGCGGCTATCCGGTCGACGTGACGCTCGCGCTGCCAGCCGCCGATGCGCTGCCGCCGCTCGCACGCGTCGTCGCGACGGACCTGCACACCGCGATCACGCGGTTCGCGGAACCGCCCGCGATCGACACGGCGGCCGCGCCGGCCGATACCGCCGACGCGCGCGCCGCCGGCCAACCGGCCGCACCCGCGGCACCGCCCGCGCCGCGCGGCGGCTTCTTCCTGCCGGACGCACGCACCAATCCCGACCATATCCGCTATGCGCTGAAGACGACGGTCGCGGCGATGTTCTGCTACCTGCTGTACTCGCAACTCGACTGGTCGGGCATCCATACCTGCTTCATCACCTGCTACATGGTGTCGCTCGGCTCGACGGCCGAAACGGTCGAGAAGCTCACGCTGCGCATCGCCGGCTGCATCGTCGGCGCGCTGATCGGCACCGCCGCGCTCGTGTTCGTCGTCCCGTCGCTGTCGTCGATCGGCGAACTGATGGCGCTCGTCTTCGTCGGCGCGTGGCTGTCCGCGTGGGTCGCGTTCGGATCGCCGCGCATCGCGTACGCGGGCTTCCAGGTCGCGTTCGCGTTCTTCCTGTGCGTGATCCAGGGCGCGGGCCCCGGCTTCGACCTGACGCTCGCGCGCGATCGCACGATCGGCATCCTGCTCGGCAACGTGGTCGTGTATCTCGTGTTCACGCGCATCTGGCCGGTCAGCATCGGCAAGCAGATCGACACGGCGCTCGCGGCGCTGCTCGACCAGTGGCGGCGCGTGACGCAGATCGCGCAGCCGGCCGAACGGCGCGCGCTGGCCGCCGACGCGTTCGCCCGTCACGGCGCGATCTCGCAGGAGCTCGGCCTGATCCACTACGAACCGTCGTGGGTGCGGCCGGCCGCGACGTGGCTGGCCACGCGGCGACGCGCGCTCGCGGAACTCGGCGCGCTCGAAGGCCCGCTGTTCCTGCTCGCCGAACGCAAGCCGGGCGACGCGGCGATCGGCGCGCAACTCTCGCGCGTCACTGACCCGGGCGACGACGAAACGACGCCCCGCACGCCTGCCCCGGCGCCACCGTCGAGCGCCGCCGCCCCCACCGACCCCGCGCGCGACGCGCTGCTGAACCTGATCGACACGCGGCTCGCGCGGATCGCCGACGCCGCCCGTCAAGCCACACCGAAGGAGCCTGCCCCTCATGCGCGTACCTGAACCACCGGCCGCCTCGATCGCCGCCGCCGCGCTCGCGACCGCCGTCGCGCTGGCCGGCTGCGCGACGTCGTCGATCGATCTGGCGCCGGCGGCGCCCGACCGCCCGTGGCAGCCGCAAACGTCGGCCGCGGGCGACATCGTGGCGGCGCCACCGCGCGCATCCACGCAAGGTGCGCACGACTACACGCTGCCTGCGTCGCCGGCGCTCGCGTCGGTGTCGGCGCCGGCCGCGCTCGATGCCGCGCACGCGTACACGCTGCCCGAGCTGATCGATCTCGCCGAATCGGCGAACCCGCTGACCCGCATCGCCTGGAACGACGCGCGCAACGCGGCGCTCGCGGTCGGCCTCGCCAAGTCCGCCTATCTGCCGCGCCTGTCCGCGACGGCAATGGGCGCGTACCAGGCGAACCACGGCTCGACGTCGACGATCCTCGGCGATTCGTCGAGCAACACCACCGTGCACGGCACGATTTCGGCGCTGTCGCTGCAATGGCTGCTGTTCGATTTCGGCGGCCGCGCGGCGCGCGTCGAAGCGGCCGAACAGGCATCGATCGCGTCGAACGTCGCGTTCACGGCCGTGCACCAGCAGGTGATCCACGACGTGACCGTCTCGTACTACCGCTACGAAGCCGCCCGCGCGCGCGCGCTGAGCGCGCAACAGGGCCTCGCGAACGCGGACGCGATCCTCGCGGCGTCCCGCGCGCGGCTCAAGCACGGCGTCGGCACGGTCGTCGAGCTCGCGCAGGCGACGCAGAACCGCGCGCAGGCGAACCTCGCGCTCGTGCAGGCGAACGGCGCCGAGAGCGACGGCTACCTCGCGCTCGTCTCCGCGCTCGGCATCTCGCCGCTGTCGAAGCCGACGATCGCCGCGCTGCCGAAGCGGCCGCTGCCGCCTGCGCTCGGCTCGTCGGTCGACGCGATCGTGTCGGACGCAATCGCACGCCGGCCCGACCTGCAGGGCGCGTTCGCGGTCGAAAAGGCCAATCGCGCAAAGATCAAGGCCGCGGAAGCCGCGTTCATGCCGAAGATCTTCCTGTCCGCGTCGACGTCGTATGCGAGCGGCGGCACGGCCATCTCCGCGCTGCCCGCGATCGGCGACCAGGCGCCGACCGTCAACCTGAACGGCAGCCGCTACGGCGGCGGCGTGTTCCTCGGCGTGACGATTCCGCTGTACGACGGCGGCCTGCGCTCGGCCGTGCTGATGCAGGCGCGCAACGACGCGCAAAGCGCGTCCGCGCGCCTCACGCGGACCAAGGAGGAAGCGGTGCGCCAGGTCGTCGCCGCGCAGAACGCGGTGCAGACGAGCCTGGCGTCGCACGACGCCGCGAAGGCGCTCGTCGATGCCGCGCAAACCAGCTACGACGCGGCGCTGACCGCGTACCGGAACGGCGTCGGCTCGGTCACCGACGCGACGATCGCGCAAAGCCAGTTGCTCGCCGCGCGCAACGCGGAAGTCGACAGCTATGCCGGCGCATTGTCGGCCGCCGCCGCGCTCGCGCTCGCGACGGGCACGATCGGCGCGGCGCAGTAGCGCCGCCGCCAGGCGGTTGACGCAGGCGCGCGCCGCCCACTAGAATGCCGCCCATTCTTCCTTCAGGAACCATCGTGGACAGTTGCAGCACTCCGTTGCGTGCGCCGCTTGCCGCCTGAACGCCTGTCCGCCGCAGTTCTCCTGCCACGGCTCGCGTTCCGCGAGCCGCACGCTCACCCCGTTCACACTGAATGACGCATTCGCGCGGTACAGTACCGCGCGATGACGGCTATCGCCGCGTCGCGTTCGGCCTTGCGCCGCGGCGACGCGCGCCGGCATGCGCTTCTTGCACGGCAGGACAACCATGACTTTCGATTTCGCACTCCGTCTTTTCACCGCGTTCGCCTGCGGCGTCGCCATCGGCCTCGAGCGCCAGATGCGCCAGCGCACGGCCGGCCTGCGCACCATCACGCTCGTCGCGAGCGGCGCATGCCTGTTCGTCACGCTCGGCGTGCTGACCGGCAACGGCGTCGCGGGCGTCACGCAGATCGCCGCGTACGTCGTGTCGGGCGTCGGCTTTCTCGGCGGCGGCGTGATCATGCGCGACAAGGGTTCGATCCAGGGCATCAACACGGCCGCGACGCTGTGGTGCTCGGCCGCCGTCGGCGTGCTGGCCGGCTCCGGTCACTACGTGCCCGCGCTCGCCGGCACGGGTGTCGTGCTGCTCACCAATACGGTGCTGCGCGGCGTCAGCCAGGCCATCAACGCGACGCCCGTCTCCAACGCCGACCTCGTGCGCGAATACCAGATCACCGTGATTTGCCTCGCCGCCGACGAAGTGCACATCCGCACGCTGCTGTCGAACGCGATGTATGCGAAGCCGCTGTCGTTCCAGAGCCTCACGAGCGAGGACGTGCCCGACCAGCCGGACCGGCTGAAGGTGACCGCGACGCTGAAGCTGCATCCGAAGGATCAGCAGAAGCTCGAGCAGATCGCGAGCCGGATGAGCATGGAGAAAAGCATTTCCAGCGTGAGCTGGACCGCGAAGGAAGCGGAGCCGATGATGGAGTGAGCCGCGTGGCGGCCGCCGCATCCGGCGCCGCCGTCGCGTTGCGTCAGGGTGCTTCGATGAGCCCGGCCGAGATCGCCTTGACGACCGCCTGGACCTTGTTGGTCGCGCCGAGCTTCTCGAGGATGTTGTTCACGTGGAAGTTGACCGTCCGCTCCGAGATGCTGAGGATCTGGCCGATTTCGCACGCGGTCTTGCCCTCGGCCGTCCAGCACAGCACCTCGCGCTCGCGCGCGGTCAGCGTGACGCCCGCCGCCGGCGACAGCTTCGGCACCATGAAGCGGCTCATCAGCGAATGCGACAGGTTTGCGAGCCAGTTGGTCTGCAGCGTCAGCATGTTGATCTCGGCCGGCGTCAGCCGGTCGGCATGGCGGGCGATGCTTAGCAGCCCGAACGCGCCGCGCGCCGCCCAGCTCGACTGCGCGACGCCCACCGACAATCCGAAATCGCGCGCGTCCTGCCACAGCGGGCACGGATCGATCCGGTCGACGTCCGGCCACACGATCATGTTGGTGTTGAGCGCGCCGTCACGAACCGTCGAATCGATCTCGATGTAGTTCTGCGCCTGGTAGTGCGCCATCCAGCCGTCCGGATAGGTATCGAAGATGGCGACGGCCGGCTTCGAAACGGGCAGCGGTACGCGAATGCCGTAACAGCAGTATTCGAATCCGAGCCGCTTGGAATAGGCGGCGATCCGCTGGAAGAGCTGCTGCTCGTCCTCCGCGGCGCTGAATTGTTGGTAGGCATCCTGCCAGCGCAGTTCCATTCTTTCTCCGACAACGTCACGCTGTCATACTTGTCAGGTTTCAGTACCCGTTCGAGGCTGATACATTCCGCGCATGACTTCACCCTTGCTGCACCCTGTCCCCGGCCCGTCCCCGGACGGCTACGTACGCCTGTCAGAAGGCGCACTGGCCGCACTCGTGCTCGACCATGTCGCGAGCGGCCTCGATCCGTCGCTGCTGGCCGAACTGCGCGACAACGCGATCGACGCCCGCCTCGCCGGCTATACCGAATGGCATCGCACGGCCGGTGCCGGCGTCGCCTACGTGACGGTCGGCTGGGACTGGTACCTCGAACGCGCGACGGGCACGTTCGTGATCGCGGGCGGCGACGTTCGCAGCAACGTGATGGCCATCGACGCCAAGGGCGCCGACATCGGCATGTTGCGCACGGCCGCCGCGCTCGCCGCACGACTCGCCGCCCTCGACTGGCCCGCCGCGGTCGCGTCGGCCCTGCTCGGGCACAACGACGCCTATCATGCCGGTCCGACGCTCCAGTGACAACCGGCCGCGCATTCCTCTGACGATTTTGCAAGACTGGCGCTCTTTATAAGCAAAAGCGGCGCGGTTTTCAATCCCGTTGATCAAGAAACCGTTACCACGTCCCGAATGGCGTCTTTACGCCGTCACCCTGTAAGAGTTACCAGTTACAGGCTCCTCGTGCCGCGCGCTGTAATGCACGCATACAAAAGCACAGATCCGAGGACATCCATGCAGACCTTCGTTCACGAGGAAGGGCGGTTGCCACACGAACTCGCGGCGGATCTCGGGCGCTATCGGCGCCGCGTGTTCGTCGAGCAGCTCGGTTGGGCGCTCCCGTCGGCGAACGAAAGTTTCGAGCGTGACCAGTTCGATCGCGACGATACCGTCTACGTGTTCGCGCGAAACGCCGACGGCGACATGTGCGGATGTGCGCGCCTGCTGCCGACGACGCGCCCGTATCTGCTGAAGTCGCTGTTCGCCGACCTGGTCGCCGAGGACATGCCGCTGCCGCAATCGGCCGCCGTCTGGGAATTGTCGCGATTCGCGGCGACCGACGACGAAGGCGGTCCGGGCAACGCCGAATGGGCCGTGCGGCCGATGCTCGCGGCCGTCGTCGAATGCGCGGCCCAGCTCGGGGCGCGGCAGTTGATCGGCGTGACGTTCGCGAGCATGGAGCGGCTGTTCCGCCGGATCGGCATACACGCGCACCGCGCAGGCCCGCCGAAGCAGGTAGATGGGCGTCTGGTGGTCGCGTGCTGGATCGACATCGATCCGCAAACGTTTGCTGCGCTAGGAATCGAGCCGGGGCAAGCCGCCCGGCAAGCTATCGCCGCCTGAGCCGGAACGCGCGTTTCCGTCCGGGGCGGCATCGTAACGAAGGAGAACCAACGTGGACCAGTCTCAGGTCTTTCGCGCGATGATGCCCGGGTTGACGAGCGCCAGCGGCGCCCGCGTCACGGTCGCCTATCCGTCGTTTCCCAGGCCGTTGCCGCTCGTGCGGCTCGACCGCCGCGGGCTCGTGTTTCGTGCCGCCGGCGCCGCACCGCTCGTGTGCGGGCTGCCGCGCCCGGCAACCCTGCTGGTCGCGGACGAGCCGCTGTGCTCGCTGCGCCTCGTGATCCGCGACATCGCCGCGACCGGCGACGGCCGCCACGACCTGACGATGCAGCCGTCCGGCGCCGCCGGTGACGAATTGCTGTGGCACGCGTTGCGCGATCGCGAGCCGTACCGGCGAATTCGGCACCCGCTCGCGCCGGTCGATCTGCCCGTTCCCATCGACGGCGAACCGCATGCGGCGGCCGGCGAAACCGCTGCGCGCCCGTCGCGCAGCGCGGCTTTCCGCCTGCCCTGCCACAGCGACGCGCTGTTCTTCGCGGACTGGCTCGAATATCACTTCGATGAACTGCGCGCATTGTCGCAACAGCACGGGCCGCAACTGCAGCTCAATCAGCTCGAACGACAGGTTGACGATGACGAGGTCGGCGTGCGTTTCGTCTACGACATCGACGGGCATGCGACGCGACACGCATTGACCGACTGCGCGCGCGAGGCATGTGCATGGATCGAGACGGAGATGCGCAGCAAATACGCGCTGCCCGTCGCGCAAGAGCGGTTTGGCGCGTTTGCCGCGCATGCGCGGGCCGGCGGCATGTGAATGCGGCCGTGCCGCGGGCCGCCACCAGGCGGGTTGCGCGGCGGCAAGTTGTGCAGATACAACGAGCGCTTGCAAACGTCCGGGTTTTCCCTTAAATTTACGTCTGTCTCCTCCATGTCTCCAAACATGGATTCAGCCCGCTCCAGCAGCGGGCTTTTTTATTGCCTGAACAGTTTGCGGGGCCACATCACCTCCTGCGCGCGACTAGCCCGCCGGACCCAAGGTGGCCGGGCGTAGCCAGTAGTAACGCACCGCAAATATCAGCGCGACCGTGACGACCAGGATCAGCAGCAGGTACAACCAGCCCTTTCTGGTCGTCGGCAGGTCCGTCAGGGCACCGACTTCGCCCGTCAGCGCCGCCAACGCGACCATCGCCAGGCCGGCCAGCACCAACGTCCCCTTTGCCACCCATCCGAACGCGGCCTCCAGCCCGGCTGCCCATCGCGACTGGCGGTAAGGTCCGGCAACCGGCCGGCGCAGATCGGGCTTACCCATTCGTCAGTTCCCTACCGGCATGCGCGTGCGCGCACGTCGTGCGGCAAGCGCCGCCGATCGCATGAATGCGAAGGTCTTGTTGATGGGCAGCCGCTGCGATGCGGAGTGCGCACACTCGATCGAAATGCGTCATGTTTTCTTTCGCGAGACGAGGCTCAGCACAATTCGATTCGTTTGGCCGGGCCGAATCGATATCGTTCGATACAGCCAGTATCGCCCGAAACACGATCCGCTCGCCTCGCCCAATCGCGATCGGCCGGCTTATCATTGACCGGCCAGCCACTTCCCGTCGAGGTCATCTTGCACGCCCATCTGCGCATTGCCCGCCCGGTCAACAACCTCGCCCGCACCGAACGCATGTATCGCGACGGCCTCGATCTGTCGGTACTGGCGCGCTTCGACGATCACGACGGCTTTTCCGGCGTAATGCTCGGCCGCGAAGGCCTCGACTATCACTTCGAGTTCACACACTGCCCCGACCATCCGATCGCGCCGTCGCCGACGCCCGAGGATTTGATCGTGTTCTACCTGCCCGATCGGCCGAAATGGGAAGCCGCCTGCGAGCGCGCGACCGCACACGGCTTCATGCCCGTGACGTCGTTCAATCCGTACTGGGAAATTTCCGGCCAGACCTTCGAGGATGCCGACGGTTACCGGATCGTGTTGCAGAACGGTACGTGGCGCTGATGGGCTGACGTGCGTGAGCCGTTACACGGCGGGGTGGTTGCCGCCGGTGGTAGCACATCCGCACTCGCCGGTCGCCAACGATGCAGCGTCAGACGTTCGATATCGATTCGATGGCGTGATCGTTACGGGGGTACGGAAGGACGACTGTGGACTCAATGCAGATGACGCCACAAGCGCGGCACTGGAACGCATGAGGGGAAGGAAGTCGCGATCGTCGCTAGTACCAGCGACGATCGGAAGAATTGCTGACGAGAAACGAGCGCTAGCGCCGCCCGCTTGGGTTACTCGTTTTCCTCGAAGTAATGCCCGAACTTCGTCTGCTTCGTGCGGATATAACGCTCGTTTTCCTCGCGCACGGGCACCGCAAGCGCCACGCGCTCGCAGACGGGAATGCCATGCTTCACGAGCGTATCGAATTTCTTCGGATTGTTGCTCATCAGCCGCACCGACGTCACGCCGAGGATGCGCAGGATCGCAGCGGCCGAGTCGTACTCGCGGGCGTCGTCGGGCAAGCCGAGATCGAGGTTCGCCTCGACGGTGTCGCGCCCCTGCTCCTGCAACGCGTACGCGCGGATCTTGTTGCTCAGGCCGATGCCGCGGCCTTCATGGCCGCGCAGATACAGCAGCACGCCTCGGTCTTCGGCCGCGATGTAACGCAATGCGAGATCGAGTTGCTCGCCGCAGTCGCAGCGGTACGAGCCGAACACGTCACCGGTCAGGCATTCGGAATGCAGCCGGGTCAGCACGGACTGCTCGCCCGTCACGTCGCCCATCACGAGCGCGAGATGTTCGGCATCGCTGCCCGATACGCGAAACGCGTATGACGTGAACGTACCGTAGCGCGTAGGCAGCGACGCCGTGGCGACGAGCGTCACGCACTCGTCGGCCTGGCCATTGCCCGGCGTGGGCAAACCTGAATCTGTCATAAGTAATTGATTTCGTGGAGTTTCTTCGGTCTGCCGCGTAAGTCGTCGCGTAGGTACAAAAATACAGACCTCTACTGCGGGAGTTTACCTCACAGGACCCCGGCGGGTACTCTGGCGCAGGAGGCCGCAAGCTACTTCCCGCACCTCTTCACGGGTAGCGTGAATTGGACTCCATCGGGTGCGCGCACCCTGCTTCACCACTGACGCTGACAGCTCGATTAGGGCCTGTCTGATCGCCGCATGTACCGGTTCACCGACCACGCTTGGTGCGCGCCGCGCAAGCTCGCTCACTACGTCAAAGTCACGTTGCAGGATGCTCGCGACATGTGCGACCAGTTCCGGGCGCTCGCGTGTGGAGCGCTTAATTTGCGCAACCGAGATCGGCGTCAAAGCGATGGGTTCGAGCGCTGCGGGGCTCATGTAGTCGGGGTTCATAGGCCGACAGTTTACCGTGACGATGTAGTAGATTTGCTGTCATCCCAAGTCGGGTTGGTGACAATGAGTTACCGCAGGGCACAGTTGCCGGGACTGCGCCCTACCATCGCCCTGATGCGCTTCCGTAAGCCGGTTCACGGCAGGCGGCATCATAGTTCAACCGTTGCCGCAGTATTTCAGGACCAACAACTAGCAGTTGGTCTGCCACGTTCGTAGCCGCGAGTTCATTTAGGAAGTTCGGCCGCTCCGGCCATGACGCACAGCCGCTTTGAAGCTCATCAATATACGTAGCGGGTGCCGACAACCTCTTAAATCGCCCCATCGTCGCAATATCCAAATCACGGTAATGATATGGATTGATCGCCGGCAGATATATATGGGAAGTGAAATCAAGCTCCAAATTTTCGGTGAATATGCCCTGAACTACATTTGGAAACTTCTCAACGATTTGCGACAGCACATCACCCGGCGACGTACCATACCACTCAGCGGGCTTACCGTTCGGAAGCTCCTTCCTCCCCCATGCACAATTTTGCCTCAAATAAGACTCAATGCCTTTAATGTCGGAATGCAATTCGCGCGGAATATGAAAGGCAGCAAAAAGCGTATAGTAGATATTCGTTGTGGTCTGCCATGTTCTATCCCACAGCGATCTAGTTGTACTCCCGATCTTCGTCATCCCTATGTTGTAGGGGTCCGAGCAAAGATAAATCCAACCATTTTCGCGCGGACTTGGACCGCCGGGATGAGACGGACTCTCTATATCTATATAGACGGACATTTCATGGCACCAGTTTGTAAGTTACAGCGTCCCTATCTTTGGGTATCGATGACATGCTGGCAACGGCCCCGCCATCTCTAGTGGATCGCGGGGAGTTTCTATTTTACAGACCTGATTGCACTTGCTCCACACAGTTAAGCCGCGCCTCTGCAATCCCGTCGCTCTCATCAGTGATGCCGTGCATATAAATGTCATCAGCGATGTTAAGCGCCACGCGCGTCACAACGGGACGTTGTGCGGGCGTCAAATCCGGCTGACGCGCGATCATACGTGCGGTTACGTCCTTGAACTTGTAACGTGAAATACCCTTCTTGTTCGCCTGCGCGGCCAATCCACCGAACGTCTTAAGACTATCGCAAAACTGGTCTGTCGCGTTGTTCTGCAATTGCGCCTGATAGTTGCTAAGCGCGTCCCGTAGACTCTGCTGCGCCGATGCCGACCCGGCCGCTACACACAAACACAAAGCGACTGCAAATTTCCTCATGGTGGTTCCCCGTTGTTAGCTGGCAGTAATTGACCGGTAAGTTCCCCGGCTTATTGATCAACTGTGCGTTGACTCGGCAAATCTTAAGACCCTGCCAGCAGAACGGCAACGAAAATCGTATGACGATTTACGACATATTCCCCACCAAGGAAGGAAAAAATGCCCGTGCGAACAGTGACGAGCGCACGGGCCAACAAACCGCACAACCGAGGCTGGCATGCGGGGACTACGAGGGTCCATTCTACAGACCGTCCGAGCGCGCAATCGTTCGAATAGGCGTTCTTTTACAGACCATACCTACTGTACAGGAACTTTTTTTGCAAAGTGTACAGGTCGAACGGGGCATTTTACCCGCACGCAACCTAATTTCATGGCATGGGGAAAATTTTTATACATTTCCCAAAAATACCCGTAAATATTAATTATGAGAAATATTGGAGGTTGCCATGAACACTCTGGACGAAAGACTGAAAAAGAATCCCCCCGACGTTGAGCGGTTCAATATCGATTTGCCACGGCAGATGAAAGCCGACCTCAAGGCATACGCCAAAGCTCGGGGCGTCACTGTCGCAAGAGTATTGCGAACAATGATCGAAATGAGCATCTACCAACAACGTGCAGAAGCACAAAACCCAGACCAACAATAAGAAAAGCCCCGCATCGGTTGGAGCCGAGTACGGGGCAAGGAGAAAGAAACATGAATAACTGCACCACTAAAATTAGCGAAAACGCACAGGTAATACCGATTGATCGCAGCTTTGACTTCGATGATTTTGACGCTACCGCATGGGAAGCCAAGCACGGAAGACCGCACGCAGGAACAGCCCTTCTAAAAAAGATCGTCAACGATATTAAGAGCAAGGCGGAAACGGGCTACCTGCCGTTGGACTCGAAGATTGATAACCCCCAATGGCCGGACAAAAGCGGCGAGAACGGCGCTCCCATCAACACATGGCAGAACCTGCAATGGATGCTGAACCAATACGGCGTCAAGGCGCGCTACAACGTCGTAAGCAAGGATGTGGACGTAACGCTACCGGGAATCGACTTCGGCCCGGATGCATCGGCAAACTGTGTGTTGACGGAACTGAGCACGATTTGCGCTCGGAACAAGATGCCGAAATCTGAGTTGGCCGAGCAAATCAAACTGATCGGTGTACGCAACCAGTTCAACCCCGCACAAGAATTTATCGAATCGAAGCCTTGGGACGGTGTTAGCCGCTTGCCCGATCTATACGCAACGCTCAAGACCGCGCCGGGTTACGACCGCTCCAACATGGAAATGCTGGTGCGTCGCTGGCTTATCTCTGCCGTTGCCGCAGTATTGAAGCCTACGGGATTTTGGAGCAAGGGCGTCTTGGTCCTACAGGGTCCGCAGTCGCTTGGTAAAACGGCGTGGATCAAATCGCTATTCCCGGAGGAACAGCGCGGCTTGGTCAAGATCGGGGCCAGCTTGGACCCCAGCAATAAGGACAGTGTATCGAGTGCGATTGGACACTGGATCGTTGAGCTAGGGGAACTGGACGGTACGTTCCGTAAGGCGGACATTGCTAAGCTGAAGGCGTTCATATCTCAGGACGTGGACATGCTGCGCCGCCCGTATGACCGGTTGGAGTCGCGCTATCAGCGGCGCACGGTGTTTTTCGCATCGGTCAACCCGGAAAAATTCTTGGCGGACGAAACCGGTAACGTGCGGTGGTGGACGGTTGCGGTAACGGACGTGAACTATCAGCACGGCATCGACGTTCAACAGCTTTGGGCCGAAGTCGCAACGCTATTTGATGCAGGCGAACGCTGGTGGTTGGAGCGCGACGAAGAACGGAAGCTTGCCGAAGTCAACGCGGAACACGAAAACGTTGATCCGCTGGAAGAATTGATTCTGTCCCGGTTCGATTGGAACGTGGCAGGCGCAGCGCGAGCAATGACGGCGACAGAGGTTCTAATCGAAGTTGGCATGCCTCCGAGCAAAACACTGAGCACGCAATGCAGTGTCATTCTGAAGAAGCTGACCGGCAAGGATGCCCGCAAGTCTAACAACCGTAGAGTGTTCGCACTTCCCCCAACGCGCGGCGGGTCCGGATTCTAAGCGCGTGCGGGCAGCGTAAAAGCAAACAGGGACCAGCGTGGTCCCTGCTAAAAAACGCTGGTCCCTGCCTCAAAGCCTTATCCAGCAAGGGTTTCCGGCTAAAAGGGACCAAGGGACCAAGAAAAAAAAGAAAAATGGGGGCAGTAAAAAGCAGACTAGATGCAGGTCTGTATTCCACTGCCTACCCTATATATAGGAAATGCTGGTCCCTCTGGTCCCTCATTCCCGGAAATCCTTATCCAGCAAGGGTTTCAGCAGGGACAAGGCTGGTCCCTGCCTGAATCGCTGGTCCCTGCGCCCTGTCTGCCGTCGTGCACAGAAAAATATTTTCTGCCAATCCTCGCTTTCCACTCCGAAATCCTCAATTTTAGGAGTGAGACGATAAAGCACGCAGTAAATAGCGTGTGCGGAAATTAATTAAGGAAATTCCCATGACAGAGAAGAAAGCACGGGGCCGACAGATTCATGTCGAAATGCCCTCCGACGAATACGACTTGTTCAAGGCGCTCGCGAAGGAACAGGATTTGTCGCTACAGCAACTTGTCCGTCGATGCATCCGGGCATACATAGAGCAAGGCAGCGCCTATCAAGATACACATCCGAATCTGAAGATTGTTCCAGAGGAAATTTTCACACCCGATTACGCGGACGATCTTTTATCCGACGGTACGCACGGAACAATAATGAAGACCACTGAATTTGAATCAGCAATCGCGCGACTGCTGCGAATGACAAGCTTGAATCGCACGGCTCTTATCCATGATCTTCAATATGCGAAGTTGGTCGATACTGTAACCGTAACTCATTTGAATTTAGAACCCGGAACGGCCGGTAATACGTTAGAAATTTCGGTGACCGCCCACCGCGACTTGAAGGAACAACAATGACGCTGGCAGAACTCGAAGCCCTACACACGAAACAGCTTGGAATTCTGTCAACGCGGGGATTACGAAATTCACTCGTTACCGTATCTCAGATGATGGATACATGGATAGAGATACAACGCTTGCGCGTTGAGCCGATTTATCGACCTCGGAGAAAACAATGATTAAACGACTGCATGCTCATCCGGTCGGCAATCTCGCGCTATCCGTCGTGATCGCCGCCACCCTGCTCGCCTCAATTATTGCGTGCCTGCCAAACCTGCACTAACGTGCACTTAGATTTACAGACTCACAAATTATCTTAGTGAAGCAAAATTATGAACAATGGCCTACTTTCATTCGATCACGATGGCGCAACCATTCGCACACTAACTGTGGAAGGCGAACCATATTTTGTAGCCCGCGATGTTGCCGAAATACTCGGTTACTCCAACTACCGCGATGCGATTGCACGTCATTGTAAGGGCGTCGTGAAACACGACACCCCTACCGTGGGAGGAATGCAGGAACTAACTTACATCCCCGAACGTGACGTTTACCGATTGGTGATGCGCTCCAAGCTTCCGGGCGCTGAACGTTTCGAAGAATGGGTTGTAGGCACTGTATTGCCATCGATCCGCAAGAGCGGTTCCTATGCAGTTCAACCGGCTTTCGAAACCCCGAGGACACTTGTAGAGGCTCTACGGCTCGCAGCGGACCTTGAAGAAAAGCGTGCAGCGTTAGAGGTTGAGAACAAGCATCAGGCGCAATTGATCGAGTATCACAAACCGGACGTGCAGTTTGCAGAAGCTATGCGCGCATCTGAGGACTTGGTAGATATTCCTACAGTTGCCAAGACACTTTCAAAGATAAAGCCGATTGGACCTATCCAGCTTGCGCGTGCGCTGAAAGAATGCGGAATTTTCCGAAAAGACCATAAAGAAAATCTGCCTATGCAGAAGTTTGTTAATGCGGGGTTCTTCACTGTGATTCCGTCAACTTGGACCGCTCCGGACGGCGCAGTTAAAACGCATTACAAAGTGATGGTGACAGGCGCAGGTTTGCAGCCGCTAACGGATTGGTACGTGAAGTACATCGAAACTCTCCCGCCCACACTCAGCAAGAAGCGCAAATAATGAGAAGCGATTTTACTTAGACTTAATCAAAATCCACATGAAGAAGGCGCAGCAAGAGCAACAAACGGAAAAGCTGCGCCGACTTATCCAGCAACTTACTAGCTCGGAAGTATTCGCAATAATGCGCACATGTTCCGAACGCCTCAGATAGATTCACATAATTAGATGAACAGACTCAAAACTCATAGAGACATTCCCATGATTAACGAAACATCCTTTTACGCCATCCTCCCCGACGCGCCAGAATGGGACGACCTCCCGCTTGCAACCGATCCTGTATCCGATGACAACGAATTGCGTACGGACGCGCTCCGGGACAGTTTCAAGAGCTTCCAAGACGGCCCGTCCTTTAATCTACATCGGAGCATGATGACGGGCAATGCGACGCCCTCAATGCTTCGGGACGCCGTGCGCCGTCTGTCTAACATGCTCGAAGTCTCCGGAGAGGTGGGCGACTATCGAACAGAGGCGGAGATTGTGCGAACGCTCACGAACCTAACAATGGTCGCGCAGAAAACAATCTATGAATAAGGATGCTAAAGGCACCCTTCCCCGCAAATTAATCTAATCGAGCAACGACCTGTTTCTGAGTGTGTTTTCATGGGCGTTACTTACCGCACCTGTGTTGATCACGCGAAGATACTCATCCTGATCTTTCAGAATTTCGTCTCGTAACAGTCCACGCTCATGCAGTGACACGTAGAGAGCAGCCGCGTACGCCTGACAGTTAATCGAGCGCTCAGGATTAAACGCATGTCAGAGAATGCGCGATAAGTCAAAACAATCTTGGCAAGTTCTGGTTGCCTATGCAGAGCGTTGATGTACAACCAATCATAGAACGCCGTCCGGGGTTGAAGCGGCCATTCTTTGCCATACCATTGAAATCTAATCATCCTGCCAAATTGTGTAAGGCGAGGATCGCGCTTTGCGTCAATTGACTTGGCATTGAGAAGGTCCGTAAATGGGCCTCCGCGCTCAAATACTTTGCTCGCTTGATAGGCGCACTCAAGACTGTATTCCCGGCGTGGCGTCTTTATCATCAGATTGAACGCGCTCAACTTGACGCCATACTCATCCTTGGACTTGCTGGAAATCTCTAACACTCTATCGACGTGCAGTCGCTCCTTCGCCGTCTGGTGGAGCGAATCGATTGACTTCTGAGCTTGGCTCTTTGCCATGCCGGGAAACCATTGGAACTCCACAAGCTCCGTCGAGACGAGCAAGGGGCCACTAAGGGACGGGATAAATATCGGGCGTGTTGCCATGTCTATGCCTGCTGTGGCTTCCAGTGAGCGTAGTCGCTACGGGCCGAATAGAACTCTTCATGCCGCACCACGTGAAGACCCGGATGCAATGCCTCAACTTGAGCTTTCATCATGTCGTTTTGTACGGCGACCCCCAAGAAGTACGCCGCTGGAACGCCGTCCAACATCAATACCTCCGCCTGTGGGTTGGTCGGAAACTGGTCTGCAAGATGCAGGTTCGCGCGGACTTTATCATCAAAGTCCCCATACATGGCTTGGAACGCAGGCAACCCGGTTCGCTGGTCGAGGGGGATAGCCGATACCCTGCCTGCCGCCGCATTTGTAATGCAAAACGCACATCGCAATTTCCAAAGCGCGGATGGGTCAATTCCGACGACTACCCAATTCTCGCCCCGATTTTCTTGGCGATAACGGTAGAACATTCTGTAGTTCGGAAAACCGATGGACACACATACCGCGTCAGTACGATCAAGCCTATATTGATCGTTCACAGCACCAATAACATTCCGGCCATCCAGCCGATTACGACATACCAACCCGTGCGCAAGGATCGACGCGAGGTTAGAGAGTCTAGTGAAATGCACCAAATACTTGATACCTCTTTCGGCCGCAAACTCTTGTATTGTTCTTGCTACCATCATGCCCCCGAGCATATTTGGTCTGAATATTTTTGCTTTCAGTGCCTAATATACCTCAGTTGACAACCTTACTACCTAACAGTCGCGTTCTTCGGTTCGCTCCCAAGATCATGCCGAGTCCCTTGTTGCGTCTAATATCTCCATCATCGTCCCTGCGTTGCGCTGCGCCACATCCCGATAGCAATTGTTGAACGTCACATGAATATTAGCCGAACGGTCCGCGATTTCCGCAATGGGTCGCGCAAGCTCGCGTAGCTCGTCGTCCCCATACTCGTAATTGAACCGTTCGGCCGCTGACTCTGCCCCGCTCCAGGTCGAAACGTTGCGGCCATGCAGACGCACAATCGCCAGTTCGGGAGAAGTCACCTCCCAGACCGTATGTGCGCGCTTCGTTACGCCTTCCGGTGCGTCAACGATGACATGCACGATGCCGCGTTCACGCTCCATCGCAAGCGTGGATTCCCGGTTCTTGTCATTGAACCAGCTTTCATGTCGGAATTCGAACGCCGTCAGGAGCGGATGCATCCGTTCCGCGCAGTGCTCAACGTGCGCTATCGACTTCGGCACCGCAGTTACCCAATGCGGAAACTGGAACAGCACGGCACCGAGCTTGCCCGCGTCATGCAGGGGGCGTAGCGCCTCAAAGAAGCGCGACCATAGTTCCTCGACAATCGGCGGCGGAACGTCTTTGTAGTACAGGTTCTTTTTGCCTGTATCCGGTAGTTCCTTCTGTAGATCCTTGGGGAAAAACTTGGGCTCCGTCTGGTGGCCCGTAAACAGCCTGAACGCCTTGAGGTCAAACACAAACCCCTCGGGCGTCCGCTCGACCCATAGCGCGCTGTTCGTGGCGCTCGGCATCGCATAGTAGGAGGAATCCACCTCGACCACGGGAAACACGCTCGCGTAGTACCTCAAGCGGGCTTCCGGGGTGTTACAGCCGGGAGGGTAAAAGGCTCCGGACTCGATCAGCGTTTTGTCCGTCCAAGACGCCGTACCTACGAGAATCGCCATGCTCGCCTCCGCTCAGATGCCGCGACAGCCACACGCGGGGATTTTCGCCGTCCCCAATTCTTCCGGTTGACAGCCTCATCTTAGCGCGCGATAGACTGTATATTTATACAGTGGTTGTGCGTCATGAGCAACGACGGCTGCGGTCGCGGCCTATTTCTAGACAGGATCGGTGATCGCACCTGTTGGGTTTGCGAGCATTGGGGCGGCGTCGCGTTCTGCGACGGGTCGCACGCCATATGCAAACATCCAACGTACGAAGGCGTCGTAGCGCGGCCACGGGCCGGGTGCGCGTTCTGGACCCGCGCAATTGGTCTGGACGATCTCACCACGGAAGCTTGCGACCAGCTCGCACATCAATTCGCACGGCCGACCCGGTACACCAACGGCCCGAAATGAAAACGCCCCGCACGGTGGCGGGGCGTCGTCTTACTGCTGGATCAAGTATTCGGCTTCGTGACCGGCCAGCCAACCGGGCGCGCGGCCCTTACCGGACCAAACCCGGCCGTCCGGGTGCCGATACTTCGCAGGCAGGCGGGCAACCATCTTGCCGCGCTTGCGCGACGTGCGAAAGAACTCACCGAGATTGAAGCGCTCGCCCAACATCTTCACGACCTCGACCGCGAACGGCTCGCCAAGCTGATCCGCGAGTGTCGCGACCGTCTGCAAACCCTCCGTCCGCGCTTCGGCCTGCGCCGCTTCAATTCGTGCCGCAAGTTCTTCTTGCTGTTTCAGCAGTTCTGCCAGTTTCGACATAGGTTCCTCAATAGTTAGGCACTTTGTGCCATATGGCCTTTCTTCGAGTTAGCCCGGAAATCCGGGTTATTTCGCGCATACACCGCTTATTGCTCGGTTATCTCGCCGCGCATTGCGACGCGTGAGTAGAACTTTATCAGACCTCGTATCCAACAAGCAATACGCCTACTCCCCCCCATAAGACGTGAGACTCAGGGGCAGACTATCGCGGATCAATATACAAAGACGTTAAACACTATGAAGACAATTAAACCACTCAAGCCACACGAAGCCTTTCTGCGCGAGTGCCTTGATTACGATCCGGAAACCGGAATTCTGAGTTGGAAAAAGCAGCGCCCCGCACATCACTTTAAGACCATCCGGGGTAGCAAGATTTGGCACGCGAAGTTTGCCGGAAAGCCTGCGGGAACCAAACAGGGACGCGACGACAGGCTACAGCTTCATTTCAGCACCATCAAACTAGATCCATACGTGACACGCGTGATTTGGCTGTTGGCAACGGGAAACGATCCGCTCGATATGGTAATCGACCATATCAACGGCAATCCAGATGACAACCGACTCATCAATCTAAGGCTTGCCACGCCAGAACAGAACGTCCACAACAGCAAAACCTACGCGAATAACAAGACCGGATACAAGGGCGTCGAGCGCACCCCTTGGGGATTCCGCGTGACCATGCGGACCAAACGAGTCTATTTCAACAAATCGTATCCGACGCTAGACGAAGCCGTTGCAGCACGTCAAAAGCTGGAGCGTATGCATTGGGGCCAGTACTCCCGCGAAGCCTCTAACGCAATCGCGGCAGCACTCGCATAAATATTTTCGAACAATTCCGTAAATATCGTGAGAAGTATCTAATTTGATCTTGTGCAGGGACAATTTGGGTCTTTCCCGCACTTTACCTCGCTAGGGTAATTTCAAATCGCCGCGCTTTCGATGCTGGCATATGGCCCGTGATTCGAATGCCGCAGGCACAGGGCTTTTCCCGGTTTCCTCCCTACCCCCAAGAAATCGGCCTAATTCTTAACTTGGGCGGGTCTGACCATTTGTCGATCCGCCCATAATTTATTCTGGAGCAATCCACTATGGCAACGACTCAAGTAGCCGAAGCAATGCCGGAGCCTACAGAGGATGTGACCGCCGATCCTGTCGCCCACAACGCGGCGACTGAGGCCGAGACAGCCGTACCGCCTGCCCCGGACCTCGAATCCGCAAACGAACCCGCTCCCTCCGTGACAAGTACGTTTGCCTGCGTCCATCCGACAATCAGTCTCCGCACCGCTACGGACAAGCTCAACGGTGCCGAGCCAATTATCGACGTACAGACAGAAATCGTGGTTCGATACGCGGACGGCAACGTAAGCCGGGTATCGGTGGCACACACCCAACATGCAGCAGGAACCAATACCGCGCGAATTGCGGACGCACTATCGCAAGTGACCGCGGATTCCGTAATTCGCTGCCTCGCAAATTAACACTCACCTTCCCCTGATCGCTCACGGGAGGGTTTTTGCGTTTGGGCGCTCACTATGACGACGTACATACAACATCAAAATCGTGCGCTCGCCATTGCTCCGACACGGGATCAAACCAGCCTCGCCATATTGCAACTTGACGCCGATATTGAGGTGGGTTCCGACAACGGCCCACCGTTTGCGCTAGACGCTCACAAATGGTCCATCCTCCATATGGGGGCGCTCACCAATCCGATTACCAATCTGCGTGAGATATCGATGCAGTCTCAAAAGTTCTACGCGGAACTTTCAGATTTGGTAATCAAGTACAGACCAGATGGACTGGCGGCATGCAATTTGATCAATAACGACTGTGTAAGCGCGATGATCGGGATTATGTCCGTCATGCCCTCATCGACGTTCGCCACAACGCGGGGATTGGTATTCCCGGTAAACAATTCCACGTATGTAAAACCTCATATCGATGAGCGCGTGGAGTTTTCGCCGCTCTACCTCTGCCCCGTCCGTCAAGAGAACGCCATTTTAATAGCATCGCACGCGCTCCAAGCTGGCGCGCACAAACGTTTTGGGCTGGAAATTCCTCACATCGTTCCTAGGGAGTTGAAAGCCCTGATAAGGAACTACCATGACACTAATAAAAAAGGAGCTTCCCGAGCCGGAAAACGTGCAGAAAGGGTCACTCGGACCACGCGCAACGCCAATTCCCGATGAAGCAAATCTAAGAATCACACTCGAAAAAGATACCGAAACCGGCGAAAACAAGAAACTGACATTCCAAGAGGAAACGCTCTGCTTGGAATTCGCCAAAGATAATAACTGGATTCGCGCATGCAAACGCGCAGGTCTGAAAACCTCAACAGACTTGCGCATGCAACCGCATATCCGGAAGCGGCTGGAGGAATTGCACGCGCTCAAGACAGCACGCCATGCAATCGAAGCCGAGGCGATCACCAACTACCTGTTTAACGTAGTCACGGCCGATCCTAACGAATTGGCCGAAGTCGTTACCGGAGCCTGCCGGTACTGCTGGGGTTACGACATTTCGCACCTTGCCAAGCACGGCGAATACAAGATCAACCACCACTACCAGTTTCGGACCAAGGACGAGCAAAAGCGCGTCAAGGAAGCGAACAACGGGAAATACCCGAACGGTAACGGCGGAATCGGATACACCAAGGATCGTGCACCTAACCCGGAATGCCCGTATTGCGATGGTCGGGGTGAAACGAGCTATATCGTCAAAGACACGAATACGTTCTCAAACGCCCGCTTCCTTATCAAGGGTCTAAAGATTCAAAACGGCCAGATTGAAGTACAGACACACGACAAGCTCAAAGCGGCCGACATGCTGCTACGGACTTTGGGCGCGTACGAGGCCGACAATAAGCAGAAAAGTACGGGGTTCACGATTCAGGGCGGAATTGATGCAGAAACCATCAAGCTAATTCAGGCAGGCGCACAGGATCGTGAAGTAGAAGTAAGACAGTTTGCTGATGACCGATTGTCCGGAATCAAAGCACGCTTGATCGAAGGTGCCGACGATGAGTCAGACAATCAAACTCCCTAATTTACGGCCGGATCAATGGGGAATCGCGTTTTCTGATCATCAGTGGAATGTAGTACGTTGCGGGCGACGGTACGGAAAGTCATACATCCTGCGCTATCTGGCAGGTGACGCCTTACTTAAAGGACAACTGGTAGGGGTCTACGCCCCTCAATTCGCTACCCTGACAAAAACATATAACGAAATCTACGGCGATATTGAGCCCGTCGTAACAGGGTCGAACAAGGGACACTTGATCGAATCCAAAGTAACGGGCGGCGGGATAGATTTTTGGTCACTCGAATCCGGCCTATTCGGACGTGGACGTGAATATGACCTGCTGCTTTTTGACGAAACAGCGTTCACCAAGGACGGCACGCTAGAAATCTACAGAGACGCAATCTCACCCGTTGTTGCGACGCGCCCCGGCTTCCGCATGTTTTCGTTTTCGACACCCCTTGTTATGGACTTGTCGAACTTCTTTTATGCCCTCCATGAGCATAAAGACTATAAGTGGAATCCAAAAATCGGCGCAGATAACTATGAGCGGTTCAAAGTGCATCACCGGCCGTCATGGTGCAATCCCCTTGTAGATGACAAATGGTTGCGCGGTGAATATAGAAAACGCTCTGCTCTTTCATGGCGTCAGGAAATCGAAGGCGAGTTCGTAGATTGGTCTGGCATTTCATTATTCCCGAACCTAAACAAACCTGTCGATCCACACCCCCGCTATGACGCGGTATTTGCTGTCATTGATACCGCGATGAAATCCGGTATCGAACACGACGGAACCGCGTGCATGTGGCTCGGCTACTCAGACGTATTCGGCCCTGACAATCTACACATACTAGATTGGGAAGTGACAAGCCTTGACGCCTCCGGTCAATACGACTGGCTGAAACGCATTCTCAACCACGGCGAAGCTTTGGCCCGACACTACAAGAGCCACCAAGGGTTCACTGTAGCTTACATCGAAGACAAACAATCCGGGATCGTATTACTACAGCAAGGTAAAGAGTCTGGGCTTCCCGTCGAGGCCATTAATAGCAAATTTACGGCCTTGGGTAAAGATGAGCGCATGCGCATTTGCGTTGATCCAGTGCATGCCAACCGCGTCAAGTTTGTCCACGAATCGTTTAACAAATTAGTGGAATTCAAGAACGAATCGAAAAATCACGCACTTAAGCAAATTCTTTCTTACCGCATTGGCGACAAGGAAGCGTACAAACGCGCCGATGATTTGGCCGACTGCTTCGCATATTCCGTGATTCAAACCCTCGTCCCTGAATTATCCAATAAAAATAATTAAGGACATTTTATGTCTGCACCATCATTCGCTGCTGCGGATACTCAGGCGTCCGGCCAGCCCGACAATTGCGTTGATGGGTTTGAGCCTCAACGTAATACGCAGCTATACAACAACCTCGTCAACGAGGTTATCGAGCCGGGTACGGGCCTCTCCTACCAACTGGCAAAGCAAATCTACCTTGAGCACCCTATGGGGCAGCGCGCGGTAGATAACGTCATCAATCTGGCATTCAGCCAAGAGCGCACTATCTCCGGTGTCCCTGAGGACGCGAAGAAGGCGTTTAAGAGCGCGTGGGCCGCTGCACGGGCAGACACCGCCATCAAGAATTGCGCGCGTCACGCACGTATCTACGGCTTGGGAACGCTCGTAGACCTCGGACAAGGGACGTTCAAAATCTACGATCCGCTGCTCACGGCCGGTTCGATGGTCGGCAACATCAGCGAGCCGCTAGCGCGGGACTTCCTGACGCCCAACGACCCGGTTGTTCGAGACTTCAAATTCACGCCTCAGAACTCCGTCGTCGCGTTCAACGGCACGCCGATCTACCTGGCCTACGCCCAATCCGCGTTCGGGTACACGGGCCGCTCCGTCTACTACAACATGCTTCCCCAGCTCGCCGCGTTCCTCGTCTCTATGGAGGTGGACGCGCTGGTACTGAAGAAGTCGGGCGTACTGGTCGCCAAGACGAAACCCGTAGGCGCAGCAGCAAACCGCGCGTCTCATTGGTGGCAGCGCAAGAAGGCGTCGGACGTTAAGCGCTCCCTCAACGGGAACGTCCTAGCGATCGAGACTGACGAGGATATCTCTACGCTCAACATGGCGAACACGGCCGACGCCATGACGACCGCACGCAACAACGTCATTAGCAACATTGCTACCGCCCTAGACGCACCGGCAGTCATCCTGCAAAACGACGTGCTGACAAACGGATTCGGGGAAGGTAAGGAAGACTCCAAGGTTATCGCGAACTTCGTAGAACGCTACCGTAACGAGATTGAGCATATCTTTGAGTTCATGATTCCGCGCATACAGGAATTGGCGTGGACAGAAGAATGGTATGCCTCTTTCGTCATGGCGAATCCGTCATATGCGTCGATCAGCTTCCAGTCAGCCACGAACCATTGGCGCAACAACTTTGAATATAAATGGCCCAATTATCTGACTGAGCCTGACAAAGAAAAGCGTGAAGGACAAGAACGCATTTTCAACGCATACAAGACACTCTACGAAACTTTGCAAGCGGGTGTGCAGAATCCAGAAACCAGACGTGCATTGGCTCAGTCGATTGTTGACCTGACGAACAATGACGATATGGCGCAGCTTCTGCCGCAGCCTATTGATATTCAATTCACAGAGGAAGACTTTGCGACGCCTGCACCAACGGAATTCCGTGGTTCAGAACGCGTATCAGAGGACTTGCCCGACGACGAAGCCGCAGGGACGCAGATAGCTTCAAATCAGAAGGTATAAATTATGGCGTGGAAATCCACAATCACAAATATTATGAAACAGTTTGCGGATAGTCCACGCTCCACCAACGACCTCGCCCTTGCTGTTTCCCAAATACGTGAACTACTCAAGCAATCCCCCGACGACGCAATAGAAATACAAGAGCGCGTTCGGGCCACACTGAAAAAGATTCACGATAAAGAGCTAAAAAATCAACCTCCCTCACCCACTGGAACATTCGCCCGTGCACGCGTAGCTCAGTCAGCACAGCAATTACTAGACGAGAAAATCGTACAGTCACTGTCGCTCATCGAACTCAACCGCACAAAGTCTGTAGAAACGACCGTACAACGGTTCGTAGGTTGGGCGTCATCCCTGCCTCCTAAACTCACTGTAGACCATCCTCGACAGGTCATTGAGAAGGTCGAAAAAGGCTTCAGAATCGTTGAAAAAAGCCCGCTTGAGATTAAAAGAGAGCAAGAAAGGCTACGTGAAGCGGGTATAAACCGGAAGGTCAAGACCCATAAGCGCGTGCGGACTTACTCGACCCGATACGTCCAAGCCCCGCCCGGACCTGAGAAAACCGAATCCATCGCGATGAGAAAACTGCGTGCGGATCGGGACAACATCAGCAAGGCGGCAGAGAAAGCCCTTGCCAGATATGAGGCGCAGCGGGTCGTACAGGATCAAAGTCACAAGTTAGCGGCCGGTATTGCCGAGACAATCGCAATCAACAATCAGGCGCTCGGATTCGTGTGGGAACACCACTGGTCTAAACACCCCCGCGAAGACCATGAAAAACGCGATGGGATAGTCTATCTCTATCGTGATTCGCCAATTATTCAGACCGCTCACAGCAAGGGATGGATTCGAAATTCATCCATCGAATACGTTGAGGACTTGCCCGAGATACCCGGACAGGAAATCAACTGCCGCTGTTCCACCTCGTATATCTACAGCCTGTCCGCCCTATATCGAAAAGCGCCCTACATGTTCACTCAGAAATACGTGGACGCCCGCGCTCAGATTGCTTGACCTAGGCAACTATCCCGCCCCGCTCTGATGCGCCGATACAACGCAGTTTAGTAAGCATTTTGTAATTCCATCGATCTGCACTGACTTTTTATAGCTGCTCGACATTGACAGATTAACCGGCTTATGCAGGTCGGCCATTTTACTTTACATAATGGGCGCTAACGATTTTTCGGGGGCCAAATCACCCATTTTCGAGGTGACTAACACAAATTCGGGCTTTTGGACGGAATACATGCACAGGCAACTAATAACGGAGTAAATAAGTGTGCTGAGACAAACAGAAATCATTGAACAACTAAAGGCCGGTGCCGCCTCCCCCATTCCCTACGACAACAGCCTTTACTACCTTGCGCGCCTGACAGGAACGGGGGACGTGTGGCGTTCGAAACAAGGGGAAATGTTCCGCCCGCCTGAGTACTACCTGACCCAAGAGTTTCTAGACCGATGCGCGGGTGTGCCGGTAATCATGAATCACCCTACGGACTCGGCAACGATCAACCCGGCCGACGTACGGATCGTAGGCACGGTAATTCACGCGTTCCCGAACCCGGCCGATCCAACCGAAATCCTGTGCGTCCTCCGGATCATTGACGGTTTCATGCAGCAAGACTTGCTGACCAAGATTCTGTCTACGTCCCCGTCGATTGTAGTTGCAGGCTCAAGGATCAGTGACGGGGTAATCGTAGAGGGTGCGCCCATTGCTGCGCCTGACCACTTGGCTATCTGCGAGTTGGGCGTATGGGATCACCAAGGCCCGCCGTCCGGGATCGACCAAACGATCCTTCCGGCTACTGACGCTGAGTCGATCACGGCCGAGCTAGAAGAAAACGCGCAATCAGGCGGAGAAATCGGCCCAGAAGAAAATAAACACGCCGATTCGTCAGGAATTAGCCAATTTAATGAACATGAGCCATCTAGCACCGGCCAAGCAATCGATTGGCTAGAGGCGATTACCCCTACCGCGCCGAAAGTATTTGACTTGAGCGCAATTAATTAAAAAATTTCAGGAAATCAAAACATGACCACTGAAGAACTCAAAGCCCTGATGACTCAGGTAATGAATGATAGCGTTGCCCCACTCCGCGCCGAACTGGAAGCGCTCAAGGCCGCTAAGGTTCAAGCGCACAACGATTCAAGCGACGAAGAAAAGCCGTCCGTGGATGAGAAGAAGGAACACGACGCTGTTCCGGCCGCTGCGGAAGCTATCGCGGGTCCGCTCGATACAAAGGAAGACGATAGCGACATGCCAGCGCCTGCCGCTGCTGCGCCCGTGACGGCTGACTCGGACGAAGCACAAGAATCCGGCCAGAACGCCGAAATCGCGGAACTGAAGGCAAAGATTGCCGCGCTCGAAGCTGCTACCAAGGCTGCGCCTGTCCTCTCGGACGAAGAAGAAGCGGCAATTGCTGATGCTCAGGTCCACGCCGATAGCGTCTACCAGTTGCACGGCCAACGCGCCCCGCGCCCGATGGAGCGTGAATCGTTGCTCGCATACCGCCGCCGCCTCGCTAAGGGTCTGCAAAAGTTTAGCGACTCGCAAAAGGACGTGAAGATCAGCGCCATTAACGACGCTCAATATCTGGCCTACGTTGAGAAACAAGTCTATGCGGATGCTGCAAAGGCTGCTCAATCGGGAATCACGATGAAGCGTGGTCTGCAAAAGATCGAAAAGCGCGGCGCAATGGGTCAAACGTATTTCGAATATGTGGGCGACATTGGCTCATGGATGGCAGATTCAAGCCTGCCTGTTTCGGTCGTTAAGCCACACCGTGACCGCAAGTACGTCACTGTTTAATCAGACACGCCAATCAAACAAGTTTGCCCCACTTTTATAGAACGGGGCGAACTCCACAAAAAATATTAAAGGTAATAAACAATGGCAACTCCAAGCAAGTACACGACCGGTTTTGCGGATGGGATGTTCTCAAGCGGCTGGATGCAGGGTGGCGTTCAAGGCGCATGGATTCAAGAGCCGCACACGCGTTACAGCCTCGAAGGCGGATTTAGCAACGAGCCGACCGCCCTTTTCGGTGGTGTGGCGATCAAGACAACGATGGGCGCGAAGGGACGTATGGAACTCGGTGCGGGCGTCACGAAGGCCGCAGCCGTGGCAGACGTTCAAGGCTTCGTCATCGATAGCAAGATGTATCACGCTGTAGTGACCGCACAGAACACGGCCCCGCAAGTTGCGCTGCATGACGGCGTGCATTTCGCCCGTATCGGCTCGCGCGTTCGTATGTACCTCGGCATCGATCCGACGTTCGCAGAAACGCTCTATGGCGCTCCGAACACGCCGGTTTCGTTCGACTTCACGAAGCAGCAAATCATCGCATCGACCGGCGCAACGGACGTTATCCCTGTGACGGTTACGGAAGTGTTTGAGGACGGCATTACGCTTGTCTACAACGCTGCTAGCGATACGGTCACCTATGGCCGTGGTCCGGTAGCTGTGGTCCGTCTGTAATTCTCTGACGCACTAAATCCCCAGCACAAAAATAGAAACGCGGCTCTGTCGTGCTTTAGCTATTGCTAGAGCGCGTGCTTACGTGCGTGCTAAAGCACGGGTCCGCTCAATCATAAGAAGGTTTTAACTATGGCTTTTCAAGCATTCGAGAAAATCACGCCGTCATTCACTGAGCCGCGTATTATCCTCAACTACGCGCAGAAGTCGGGCGCATTCAACGCACTGTCAGGCCGCAAGCCACGCATGACGACAGCACAGGGCGACAAGAAGGTCTACATTCACAAGCTGGATATGCGTAGTGACGCACGCGTAAACCAATCCGGCGCGGAATCGCTCCCTACTCCGGAATTCCAAACCACGCTGATTAGCACGCCGCTCTACACGATCCGCAACCGTGCAGAGTGGGATATGTCGGACGTGCAACACGCCGGCAACTGGAACGTCGCGCTGCCGGAAGCCTATACCAAGGCCAACCGTCACGGGCAATTCAACGTTCTGCGCCGTCTGCTGTTGAACGGCGTTCGCGCGGGCGACGGCGAAGGGATCATCAACACTCCGAACGCTACGGCTGTTAACTTCACGGCGGACGCTCAGGGTAACGCTACGCTGGTCACGGCTGACCCGGATCATACGTTCTCGTTCCTGCAACAACTGGTTGTGGACCTGCGTTCGCGCATCATGTCGATCAGCCAAGGCAACATCCGTATCAACTTCACGGCTCCGCAGCGCGTGATTGGTCGCCTCCAACAATCGATTGTTGAGGTCACGTCGTACCAACGTCAGGGCGCGGGTTCTGCATCGATTGCAGGCGCGCTTGAGGAAACGGGCGCTTGGAACGGCACCGAATGGGAATTTTCGGTAGACGACACGCTGATTGGTGCCGGGGCTGGTGGCGCGGACCTGTGCATCATCAACGCACCGGAACTGATTAACCCGCAATCGGGTAGCTCGATCAACACGAACGAATTTGCGACGCTGCAACCTTCGCTTGAAGACGCAGCCTTGCAATACACAGATCGTGCGGCACCAACCGAATTCCCGACTCCGATTCCGGGTATGGGCGCGGTGGACGTGCTTTACCACATGGAAGCATCGGCCGGATGGGTGGTTCGTCCGGAGTCGCTTACGCTGCTGTCGATCAAGTACAACTAAAACGATAGCGGTTTAGGGCTATGCCCGAATTTGGGGAGTCCATTAACCGGACTCCCCTTTTTTATTCCCTTCCCACATGCAGCCGCTTACCCCGTAAATAATATTGGCTATGGGGCAAAAAATGGCCCAGAAATCCCCAATTATATATAGTAAGCGGTCGATATAACCGCACCGAATTTATTTCAAGGAAACAGTATGAGCAAGCTTTATATCTTGAACGCGACGCAACAACGTTACAACGCGTTCTACCGTATCCCGAATGTACGTGCGGCGCAGTATGCTGACCTGCTACCGGGTGAACAGCAGTGTGTTTATGACGGCGACGCCGAGACTATCGGAGTGATTGTTGACCATCTTCAACAGTACGGCTTGATGGACGCAGCGGAATACAACCGCAGTTTGACAGCGGCCAACCGCGTCCGTGTTCACCTTCTCTATCGCATTGACAAACCATTCTCGTTTTCCGACCAAGAATCAGTCATTCGTGGACGTGCAATTGCACAAAACGAAAATGCGATTAACGAACTGAAGAAAGAGACAGCGGCACTCACTGCCGTAGAGAAGGAAATTACGCGCGGCAAGACAGCCAAGAAGAACCAAGTGGAAATTACGGCGCAGCCTGTCCACGTATTGGAAGGCGATCAATCACTTGCGCGCAGTGCAGCAGATATCGCTAAATTTGAAATCGGCAAGGACTAATCCGGTCCCCAAGCCCACAACAAATATAAAGGGCCGAATATGCCTGACAACGACGAAGTAAATCAATTGCGGAGCGAAATAAGAGATTCGCTCGCGCAACTCGGATCGGGGATCAGTGAGATTCGCGCCACCCTGACCGCATTCATTGAGCGTATTACGCGCCTCGAAGAACGTAGCGAACGCATCCCACAACTCGAAAAGCGCGTAGACGATCTTGACAAGAAGCTTGAACCGATCCGCGATGAGGTTGTTTCCGCATCCAACGCGGCGAAGTGGGCGAACAAGCTTGCGAAATGGATCATGCCATCCGCCTTCACCGGTATCGCCGCGATTGCCGGATTGTATGTGACCAACCTTATCAATCAGCAAGTGCAGCCCGTAGTAGCCGAAATGCACGATATCCAGAACAAGCAGCAGTCGCAGATTAACGAACTCAATACGCAGCTTCAGTTACGGTCGGCACAACAACATTCTATGGCCGACGTAGACGTTAGACGCGCTCGATACTAAACGGAGCTTTTTATGGCAGTTTCACAAGCGGGATATCTGCAATATCTGCGGGACGTTGTAGGCGTGCCGGTTGCGGCACTGCCTGACGACAGCATGTCCGTAACCCTGAGCTATCAGGTGGGTACGGAGCTAGTGCCGCGTGGCTTCGCGTGCGCGAGCGCGACTATCTACGAAATCATGGTCTACAGCGCGGCCACATCGTTCCTACTGAACAACACGCCCGATCAACCGGGGCAAAGCTGGTTTGATGACATTCGTAGCAAGTTTGGTTTGCTCGAAGGCTTCAACGGGATCATTCAGAGCGCGGCCGACCAAGGCACTAGTGCGGCTGCTGTCGTACCTGATTGGGTGAAGCGCGCAACGCTGCAAGACCTGCAATGGATGAAAGATCCTTGGGGACGGCAGCTACTGGCCTACCTGCAAATGCAAGGCTCTATGTGGAGTCTGGTGTAAGGGGCGCGTATGAACGATTTCGAACACATTAGACGCCCTTTCCAAGCCTCCCTCAAGCAGGTTTCCCAGACAGCGGCGGATCAAAAAGCGTGGAGCCAGTCCAAGGCGTGGCCCGTCATCGTTGAAAGCGTTCAAGGATCGATTGTGACCGTGCGTCTGGACGTCACCAGTGAATGGACGTTTCCGCCTATCCAGATGCCGCTATTCGGCCCGGAGTACATCCGATACCCGATCAAGAAAGGCGACGCGGGCCTGGCTGTTCCCTCCGACGTGTCGCTCGGCAAGGTGTCCGGTCTGGGCGCGAATACGCCTCCTACGCTGGATCAACCGCCCAACCTATCGGCGCATGTCTTCCTGCCCTGTGGTCACGCTCGCTGGACGCCTCCGCGCGATCCGCAGGCAGTCGAAATCTATGGGCCTAACGGGGTCATCCTGCACGACACAGCGAGCAATTCAACGATCACTGTCGCGCCGGATGGAATCAAGATCACGACAGGCGGAATCACGGCGACGTTGAAGAACGGCATGGTCGATATCACGGCCAGTTCGTCAATCAATCTGACCGCCCCGCAAATCGCGCTCAACGGCACTCTGACGGCTACGGATAGTTCAGGCGGTACGGCGACGATTAACGCGCCAGTCAAGATCAATAACAAGCTCGACACGACCGGTCCTATCACGGCACCTGAGGCGACGATCAACGGCGTTACGCAATCCACCCACAAACATACCGGCGTACAACCCGGCGGCGGTACGTCAGGCGGACCAACCAACTAAGAACAGGGGGAGATTATGGGGATAATTGACACCCCAAGTCCAAAGCTCCCCGGACTGGCAAACGAGAATATCGGAAACGCTCTATCTGGTGTTCTCAAGTCCGGCGTCGGCACCATTTCTAACAATCAAGAACTGACATTCACCCAATATCAGCAATATGTCCTGCCTCTTGACGGAATGGTGTACTGGATACGTCAGCCCGGTACTACTTTCACAGTACAAGGTTCGCTGCACGTAACCAACGAGCAACAACAAAGACCGTCTGAATCGTATGCACAGAACACCGTGATTTTTACGAGTTTGGAGGTTGTTTCGAAATTCCAAGACATTGCACCGTCCACGATGTGGGTTTGCGAGTACGACGATATGTTGTTCGCGTTCAATCGCAGGACTATGCGATATTGGCAAACGGACCTAAATCACTATGCGGGTATGTCTGTGTTCCCTACGATGCGGACGCAGTTTCTAGACTCCACCGCCAGCATACCAACATCGAAAATTCTGAGTAATAGCATTCCGATTTGGCTATCGCTTACAGGTCCGCTCTCCGCTGTCCCCGGCTACGTCCAACCGCTGGCAGTGTTTGGCGAATACCTCGTAGCCGCGAACCAGCAACCGCCGTATATCGCGGTGGAGATTCACGAGACGACCAGCATTGAGCCACAGCCGCGAAAGTATGCGTTTGAGGACGATTCCGTAAATCCACCTGTCTATCGCGAATTCATGTCGCAACTGAAACGGGACAAGGTGACATTGCATCTGTACGGCTTCGACAACGACCATGCAATGGCGTACATCGATTACCTGATGACGTTCTTTCTAAATCATGGAAATTCGGTCATGGGATTGATGACTGGCCCTGACATGAAGGACGTTCCGATCATCCAGTCGGAATACAACATACGCGGCCAGAAAAAAACTATTGATTTCGAGGTCAGTTATCAAACATTCAAGGCTCTGGATTACGCGATTACGCTAATTCTTAAGGCGCAACCCAATTTTAGTGTACCGGGCCTGTACACCAATCAACCGGGCTACTTGGTGCCGCCGTTCCCGCCGCAACAATAAAAATCCGAAACGCGAGACGCGAACGGACGCGGAAATACCGATTTAGCACCACGCAAGTCAATTTCCCCTGCTTTTTGGCCGGGTGGGTCCGCTCGCGCCTAACTTCCCATTCCAATTTAAGGATTAAAAATGGCAAATCAAATCGATGATATTGTCGATATCGTAATTTCGGTGCAAACAGCACCAATCGCGAACAATCTACAGCGCAACTCCGTTCTAGTCTCGCAGGGTGGTACGACGCTCCCGGCAGGCACAACGCAGCTCGTCGCCAGCCCGAAGGACATTACGTCGGTCCTGCAATCGCCCCTCCCGATCAGTTCGATTCAATGGTCGTCAGGCGTCGTTACGGTGGTTGTCAGCGGCACGATTTCGCTCGCGGCCGGAGCAAGCGCGCAGTACACCATCGCGGGCGTGTCTCCATCAGCATACAACGGGACATTCACGGTCACGGGCGTTTCCTCAACGTCCTTCACGTTCAGCCTGAGCAACGATCCGGGTACGACACAAACGCTCGGCACTGCTACCCCGGCCGCAGTGGCCGAACTCCGCAGCATGGGTAACTCGTTCTTCGCGGGCGGAGCCTCAATCGCTACGACCGTCCTTGAGTTGGGTCTTGCGTCGGGTCCGGACGCGGTTGCAGCACTCCGCGCGTATCTCGAAGAAAACGCGCTTCAGAACTACGTCTACGTGGTTCCGCGTTCGTGGGCGACGAGTCAAGATTTCTCGATTCTCGTTTCGTCGTACGACAGCCCAACGGCGATGACGTATTTTGCCGTGACCGCAACGCGCACCAATTTGCAGACCGTAGGCGCCACATTCACGGGCCACAAATCCGTTCTGCTGTATGCGGAGTCTGACGAAGACTTGGCGACTCAAAACGTATTCGGCGCTGCTGCGTTGACGTATTTGATTGTCAGTCAGAACCCGACAGCAACGCAAAAGCTGTTGCCTCTTGGACCGCGCCCCGTCTACGGCGTACAGCCTAGCAAGTGGACCTCCGCAGAACGCGCGTTGTTCCTCAAGTATTTCGTCAACTACCCGGACGTAGGCACAGAGGCAGGACTCACTAGCACTGTCCTCAAGGGCAACACGTATGCGTCCGGCGATTTCTTCGAGTACTGGTACGCATCGGACAGAACCGCGATTAATGAGCATTTGGCGCTTGCGAACGCGATTGTCAACGGCAACGCAAACGCAATCAATCCATTGAAGTTCGACCAACGCGGTATCGAACGATTGCAGCAAGTCGCACAAGTGACCATCGATTCCCTAGTTGCGGCTGGCGTCCTACTTCCCGCCAATCAAGCGACCGGAACCGGGATTGTGAACGCGGTTGACTTCCCCACGTACACGAATCAGAACCCGAGCGATTACCACAAAGGTATCTATCGCGGCCTCTCGGTGACCGTGATTCCGGCACGCAGCTTTACGCACGTGACGTTCAACATGGCAGTTACCGACCTCGTTAATAGCCCGAGCTAATCGAAAAATCAAATGGGAGTGCCTTCTACCGTGCGCACTGCACGGCGATAACGCACGCCCGTTCCCAGTCAATAAATAAAGGAAATTAACATGGCCGGAAATTCAATGCAGCCATTGGGAACGCTTAACCGCGTTGCCGCACATGTTGTCTTTAACAGCTTTCCACAACTCAATATCGTTCCGGAAAACTTGGCTAAGGCGGGCGTCTCGATTGAACCGCAGGGCGCAGTCGTGACAATCATTGAAGCGATGACGGGCACTATCAACAGCCCGGAACCGTATGTGCAAGTTCACTTGACTATCGCCCTCAACAAGACAAGCCCTGTAGCGGATTTGTTCAAGAGACAAATTCAGCAATATGGTGTTCTTGGTGATGTGGACGTATATACGGATTCCCCGGTTCTCTCGAAATACACGATCAAGAACGTTTCGATTCAATCGCAAGGTGCTGTAAATACGGCCGGTACAGACGGCTCATTTACTGTGACGCTCGCCGGGACGTGGTACGTCAACGACTCAATGTGGATCTAAAGTCAGACGCAATTTGATTAAAGCAGAGGGGGCGAGACGCCCCCTTTTTCAATAATTTTTTCAATAAAACGGATTACCAACATGTTTGAAAATCAACCTAAGCTGGATCGCAACCTAAATCTTGTGTTCGAATTTGACAACGGAACCTATGCGTACGTGATGCCAATTTCGCACGATCTATGGCGCTCTTATCGTGTTCCGCTCGGAATTGCACTTGATGAAATTGCAAGTCTGCCCCGTGCAGGTCACGTTGTGGCCGCTGACCTATTCCGCGACGCGTGCGCATCACGTGGCATGGATGCGGAACCGTTCTTTGCGGAGATTAAACGCTGTACCACAGTTGGATTTCCAGATACGACTGACGGGTTCAAGACGCTTCCGTTCGGGTTGGCATTTAGTCAGGGAAAGATCAACGCGGAGGCACAAGACGAAATTGAAAATTTTTTGTGCTTTTGGGAGGCAACCTTGCGGGCAAGGTGGGGCCGGGGCCTAACCCTTATTGCGCTTTCAATGTCCCAAGTGGTCAGTACGTCGTCAACCTTTACGGATTTTCTCGGTTCCTTGCAGACCTCGACAACGGACGTTGCTACGGACGAGAAGACCCCCGAAGCCTAATCCATGCCGTACTGGATTGGGTCGCAACGGAAGGTTGGCAAGCTTGCTACGGCGAAGACGCAGCAGAGGGACGATTTGACGGCTTTAAAGATGCGCACCACTACCGACAACGTTACTCCGATGACGCATATAACCATTAAAAATTGAGGTAGACAATGGCCGTCTCCATTCTGAAAATTCAAGTAGATCGAGCCGAAGCGGATCAATATTTCAAAGACTTCAAGGCGTTTGACGATCAGCTACAAGGAATGCCGGATGCTTGGAAAGATGCACTCCGGAATGCAAAGCTCTTGCAAGCCGTTCAATTGAGTCTACAACAAGGTCAAAAAAACCAAACGTCCGGCTTGAAGGATTCCAACAAGCAACTCACGGTAATGGAGAAGCATTGGAAGAACATCGGTGGAACGGTCAAGGGCATCAACAAGGACGTGAAGGACGTAATGTCCAACGTCTCTAAATTGCTGCCCGGACTGAGCACCATTGGCGGGGTTGCTGGTCTGGCAAGCCTGCCCCTCTTGATGTTCGCGGGGTTCTCAAAGTTGATGAGTTCGTTCGGCGCTGATCGTGCAACGAACCTTCAAATGGGCGGAATCTCACAAGGTTCGCGCAAGGCGTTTGAGAACACGTACGGACGCTACGGATTCTCGGATGCGCAACTTCGCGCAGTAGCAGAGGCGCAGCGCGACCCCAACAAGCGGGCGGGCCTGATTCAAGCACTCACAGCGGCCGGTATCAGCCAGCAAGAAGCGGCGCAGCTATCCGAACAGGGGACGGACGCCGGCGAGGTGATGAGCCGCCTTATCAACGCGTCACGCACGGCAAATCCTCTGGTTCTGCGTGCAATGGGCGGACAGTTCATCACCCCCGAGCAAGTCACGACGGTTCAATCCGCCCAAGCTGGTGAGATTGAGGGTCTACGCGGCGAGTACGAGCGGCAGACGCCCGAGCTGGACGCACGCGCGGCCGATCAACGTAAGGCGCTCGAATTCACCTCTCACCTGTCTGAAGTGTTCGAGAAAATCCGGGTTGGCGTGTTCAACAAGCTGATTGCGCTTGAGCCAAGCTTAGACAAGGTTGCAAAGTCGTTCGGCAAGCTGGTTACGAACGTACTCGACAGTCCGGGATTCAAACGATTCTTGGACGAACTGCCCGCACGCATCACGAAGTTCTCCGAATTCTTGACGAGCGACAGATTTACGGACGCGCTCAAGACAGTCACCAACGACTTTTTCAAGCTGGCCGTAGTGCTCACACGGCTGACCGGGGTGATTTACAAGCTGTTGCCGGGAAGTCTTACGGGCAAGTACAAGAATCCGCAGGAGCTTCTAAAAACAACGAATGAGAGTATCGCGAAGGAAGAAGCTAACCTGAAGCTGGCGCAGCAACGCTACAAAGAAGCGGACGAATTGCAGAAGCAAGGGCATCCAATTCAAGCGGCAATCGCGCGCACCGGGGCCAGCCCTGAATCTATACGCGATTCACTGAAAGACCTGTACTCGAAGCGTGACGAACTGAACGCGCAGATCGCAGCGGAAGCGGACGCGAACATCCCCAACACGGTCAACACGTACAGCGACGACGGCGGCATGCAGAAAACCGCCCTCACCTCAGATCGTATGGCGGGGGCAACTTATGTGACGCCGGACGGGAAAGCACGCGGCCCCGCAACCGTCGATGAGAAAGCGCAGTTCATCGGGGAATTTATCGCAGAAGGACGGCGACGCGGCATGAAACCGGAAGCAATCGCCGGGGCACTCGGTTCCATCGCTCAGGAATCCGGTTACGACGTGTTCGTTC
The DNA here is from genome assembly GCF_900446215.1 of Burkholderia cenocepacia. GTDB lineage: Bacteria > Pseudomonadota > Gammaproteobacteria > Burkholderiales > Burkholderiaceae > Burkholderia > Burkholderia cenocepacia. The sequence continues at coordinate 420,931 of NZ_UAQZ01000017.1, forward strand.
GAAATTCTATCGGTGCCTACGGTGCCGCTCAGTGGCTTTCGAAGGACCGCCAGCGCGCGCTGGAGAAGTTCCGTAAGGAGCACCCTGCATGGTCGGAAATGAAGGTGCAAGCCGCGTTCCACTGGCAAGAAGCCGCAGCACAAAAGGGGCTATTGCAGAAGTTGAATAGCGCCCGCTCGATAGAGGAAGCGGCAACGATCCATCGCAGGGATTACGAGCGTCCCGCAGAAGCAGAGGCGAACGACGCGAAGCGAGCGCAATACGGCATGCAGGCGTTCAACAGCTACGGCGACGTAATGCGCGGGACAGTGCAAACCGTCGCGGGCGTCAAAGTCAATGTGGTTGTGCAGAACCAAACAGGCGCGAACTTGACAGCGAACGCGGCGGCATCGGCTACTTAAAAGGAAAACAACTATGTCAATGTACTTAGAGACGGTTTCAAAAAGGCCCGGTGGGGCTGTTAACTTGCGCGGCGAGCTGTTAACCTCAGGCATCGGAACAACTGAGACCGAGGAGATGGCCAAGCCGATCATTGACGACGAACTGTGGACATTGATCGAGCCGTTATTGCCGCCACCCAAGCCGCGGCGCGAGAAAAACCCAGGCCGCCTGCCTGTTTCGAATCGCGCCGCGCTGACCGGCATCCTGTTCGTTCTCAAGACCGGACTGCGCTGGCGCGACCTGCCCGCCGAGATGGGCTGCGGCTCGGGCGTGACTTGCTGGCGACGGCTACGCGATTGGCAGGCTGCGGGCGTATGGGATCGCCTGCACGAATTGCTGCTTGCGAAGCTGCGAGCAGCAGACCAAATCGATTTCTCGCGAGCCGCAGTCGATTCCTCATCGATTCGCGCCGTTGGGGCGGGCCAAAAACTGGGCCAAACCCCACCGATCGCGCGCGACCAGGTTCTAAGCACCCCATCGTCACCGACGCCAATGGCACGCCGCTCGCGGCGATCCTGACCGGCGCGAACGTTCACGATGTCACGCAGCTGCTGCCGCTGATCGATGCGATTCCGCCAATTCGTGGGTTGCGCGGCCACCCACTGCAGAGACCGCGCGTGGTCTACGCCGATCGCGGTTACGACTCTGAGCGGCATCGACGCGCGTTGCGCGATCGCGGTATCGAGCCGGTTATCGCCAAGCGCCGCACCGAACATGGCAGCGGCCTTGGAAAATATCGCTGGGTCGTTGAACGCACGCATGCCTGGCTGCATCACTTCCGTCGTCTCCGCATTCGTTTCGAGCGCCGTGCAGACATTCACGGCGCGTTCCTCAAACTCGGTTGCTGCCTGATCTGCTGGAATACCCTTCGGCGGGCCGACCAGTCTTTATGAAACCGTCTCTTAAAAGGAAAACAACTATGTCAATGACGCGTGACGCATGGGAAGCAATCTATCAGAAAAATCCCATATTTCTAAACGGGGGCGTCATGGGGAATTCCAACATCCCCCTCCCTATCGGCTCGCTCTTGTCTCTGTCTACATCGGGCGTCTCATCGATTTTGTCTCTATTGGGAAACGGTGCACCAATCTCTCTGAACCAAATTGCGTTCCGCCCCGCACCGGGAACCGCTCTCTTTCAGGCGCAGAATCCGACGTATCCCACTGCCGATATGCGCACGGCCGCGAACGCTTCTATCCTGCTCCCTACTCAAGTCACAATGACTATGGAGTTTCCCGCGCAGGGTGCGGGTGGATATGAAGTCAAAGCCGCTGCTCTGGCTGCGCTAAAGTCGATCTTGAATCGCCATCAACAGGAAGGCGGCACATTTACGGTTGTTCACCCAGCCGATATTTATACGGGTTGTCTGCTCAATCAACTAGTAGACGCAACCAGCCGGGGCAATCAACCGGCCGTTACGTGGCAATGGGTTTTCGATCAGCCGCTAACTACCCAATCGTCCCCACTTGGTGATTTTCTAAATAGCACGATGAGCGCCATAACCAATGGCGCACAGGATTTGAGCGGATCACTTGGGACGCTCGTTGATAACGTCGGCAACGCCCTACAGAACATATTTTAAGAGACAACTATGGTTTCGGAAAACACTCTTTATGTTTCGTTCAATCCGGACCCGAAAAATGGATGGTCCTATTCTTTTTCAGGGACGGACTTGAACGGTCGCACGCAGGTATACACATTGTTTGCTTGGTACAACCACTACAGCAATCGCTACTACCTTCGCGCCGTATCGGCAAACCAGACAATGTATTTGCCGCTCGTAGAAAGTCCGGACGACATGGACATTCCATTGAATGCTGCGTATCTCGCTACGCCGATCATCTATCGGGCTAGTTCAATGGTGTTGGAAATCGGGTGATTGAATGCGGTACTACAAGCTAACATTTCTTCCGCCCATTCCAACCGCAAGCGATCCAAATCCGGTTCAATCACTGCCTACAGCAATGCAACGGGTGTTGGTGCCGGGGACCGGCGAAACCCGGAAACTGTCAGACGGAACGACGCAAGGTGTAGCGACATACATTCTCGAATCGACCAACCCAAGTGCTCTACAGGTAGAAATTAACTGCATGCTCGGCGGCTCCGGGTACACCCCCACCGATCTAGGTTCGAACTACGTGAAAATATGGGGATTGCCTGTCGAAGCCATTGCCGATATCTCCAAACTGAACGGGTGGGTTATCCGCGTACAGGCCGGATTCGATAGGAATAGTCTGCCACTTGGTAGAAAACTCGCGAACGTAACAGGCTCCGATAACGTCATTATCGAGGGGCAGATACAGTTTCCGTACGGCAATGCAATCCGCCCTGAGTTTGTAGTCTTTCTTCCTATCGCGCGCACGGTCATCAATGATCAAGTTCAAGCGCCTGTCGGAGCGAGCGCACCTATATTTCACGGCAAGAAGGGCGAGAAACTCTCAGACGTGGTGGCACGCACGTTCAGCCAATACTACCCCGGCATTCAGCCGGAAATAAATATTAGCGACACGATCACGCTATACGAGGACCAGATGCACGCGATATCGAGCTTGCAAGACTTCGCCAATATGGTGAACGTGCAGTCGAAAGCCTGTCTGCGTTCTCAATATCCTTCATACATGGGCGTCATTTCGCGCTTCGTTGGCGATAAGTTCGTTATGAGTGACGTTATCGCTCCGCTCGGAACCGCACCCAAGGTCATCGACACCATCGACATGATTGGCGTACCGCAAACCGTAGACAGTCAGAACGTACACGTCTCCTGTCCTATGCGCGCGGACATTCGGTCATTCGATTTGATCGAGTTGAATACACCTGCGCTCGTTCTATCGGTATCAGCATCAACGGCTATCACTGCGATTGGTTGGCCCCGCGATTTGGTTGGCGTCTTCCAAGTTCTCAGCGTGCACCATGTCGGCAACAGTCGCGCTCCTGACGGGACAGGATGGGCTACGCACATGCTCATCAATGCCAACCCGGTTACTCCGTCCGACTACGGTATGCCGCTCAACAGTCAGACGCCGCAGAAGACGACACCGCAAGCATACGGAAATAACTGATATGGAGATAAACCTAGGAGTTATCGAGCAAGCGTACAAAGACGGAACGACAGTTCCAGAGGTTGCACGGTATCTAGAGGATGAATATGGCGTGATGCAGGTGTTCGTTGACTTGCACCTGAAGGAAATCAGCGGCTCGGTTGCTCAGGCTGTTGCTGACGCGATGGACGATCAATTGATGGGTCTGCCGGTGTCGCCTGACATTTATCAGGCGGCGATGGAAGAAATACAGTCTGCATTTCGCAACTTCTTAGATCACGAAGAATATCCGGCGCAGTCCTTCCCGCAAGTTCCAACACAGGCAGCGCTTGACGGCGTGAATCATCGCCTGCTACATCCCTACGCAAGCAAGAACCCATCGCGCCCGTCGTTCATCGATACCGGCGAATATCAAATTTCTTTCCGCGCATGGGTTGATTCTCAATAGCAAACCCCACTTTTATATAAAAAGAGGTCAATCATGGCTCGAATATTTGGACGAGCCGTAGACCCAGCTACGGGCACATTTAGACGCGACGATGACGGCGCGTATTACTGGGAAACGGTGGAAACACCAGACACGGGCGACGCATCGCAATTTTGGATAACCGCCCTAATACAAAATCTACAACTCGTACTAGGCGAATCTCCATTCAACGGAAATTCCGGAATCCCTGTCTTTAAGGCCATTGAGACGCAGGCTCCGCCAGATTTGTACGTGCAACTCATTCAACAAAAGTACGCCCCCTATTTCCTTACCCTGACGATTACACGCGTTCCTCAATTCCAAAAAAGAGGCGACGGGACGATGGCTCTGACTTATAACGTCACTGCGGTTCTAAAAAATGGCGGGCTGTATCAACAAGACATTACAGGTTGATCTATGGCGCTCACCACTCCAATTACAACGAGCGGGCTAGTTCCGCGCGACCCCGCAGAGATTCAAGCGGACATTATCACGCGTGTGACAAGAGCGCGTCCGGGATATACGGCGAACATTCCCGGTTCGATGGTTGACGACATTCTCGGCACTGAGGTTGCAGCCGTCACGCTGATGGAACAGGCCCGCGTCGAAACCATCAACAGCCTCACAAGCCCGACAGCGCAGCCGTACATTTTGAACCGCATCGGGACACAACTTGGAGTGCAGCCCGGAACCGTCACAAACGGGTCCGTTGACGTGGTTGCCGTGAACTCGACGCCCGGATTCGTGTTCAACAAGGGCTTCATTATCTCGGACGGCAACAAGCAATACGTTCTGACGACACCCACGGCAGTCAAGCCGGACGGCACTACCGATCCGATGAACTTCGTTTGCCAAACCCCCGGCACGTTCGCTATCCCGGCTGGCACGGTCAAAATTCTGGTTACGGGGTTGCCTGACGGTATTACCGTCAACCTGAGCAACCCGCAGGACGGCGTACCCGGCAAAGCCCAAGAGGACATTTCGTCTTATCGTGCGCGCATCATGGAGACACAACGCGCCGTGTCTCAGGGCTTCATTTCCACGCTTCGGACTACCCTACAACAAGTGCCCGGTGTCTCTAGCCGTCTTATCTCCATTGCGTATACCGGTTCCGATATTACGGCAGGCTACCGCGTGATCGTCGGCGGCGGAGACGATACAGCCGTTGCCGTGGCGATCTTTACGTCCATGTTCGACCTGCCCGCGCTGATGCAGTCCACGGACGCCTCACGCAACGTCACGGTCAACCTGCGTGATGGATCAGACACGTACGCCATTCCGTTTGTCAGGCCGCTACAGCAGAGCGTAGGCGTTACCGTCACGTGGAACACGTTGAGCGGCAACGTCATCAGCGACGATGCCGTTACGCAGGTAGTGCAGCCCGCAGTATTGGCCTACATCAACGGCATTCAGGGCGGCGGATACATCAACGAAAACGTGCTGCGCAAGCGCGTGACAGACGCAATGTCTACGGTCCTTCCTGAGGAAGACATTACGCGGTTGGTGTTCGGGTACACCATCGATGGCGCGGTCGTGGCACCGCCCGCAGGCGAGCAAGAAATCAAGGGCAACGACGAAGGTTATTTCGTCACGAACGTTGCGGCTATCTCTGTTGTGCGCGGCTAATAGAAATCCAATCCACGCTACGCAAGCACGAATCAATTATATATAAGAGGCTTCAATGGCTGATTTGAAGATGAATCAGTTTCCGGACGGGCAACTGTCAGATACGCAAATGCTGGTTGGATACGACCCATATGCAGCCGCGTCCGGAGAACGTAAATATTCTGGTGTAAACCTTGTCTCCTATCTGACGGGCGCTTTGCCATTCATTGGCAATTCGAATCCGACCATCAACGGGATACTGACGCTCAACGGGGACATTCATTTTTCCGGTGGGGCAATCGTCACGTCGCTTGGCGACATGTACCAAGTTGCCCGTGGAAAGTGGCTGTCTGCCGACATGGCGAAGCTCGATGACGCATGGAACAAGGCAAGCGCGGCGCAGTCAGCAGCCGACCAAGCGGCCATTTCAGTGGCTCAGGCTGCTACCTCGGCAAGCAGCGCGTCTGCGAACGCGGCAACCGCGTCGAGCGCGGCATCGACGGCTACGCAGGCACAAACGAGCGCGACAGGCTCCGCTACAGCAGCACAAGCATGGGCGTCGCAGCCTACCGGCACGGTTCAGGGTACGTCTAGCTATTCGTCGCTCTACTACGCCGGACAGTCTCAGTATTGGGCCGGTATCTCGCAAGCTATGGTTGCGGCTCCCACAACGTTCGATCCCGGATACAAGCATTCGAGTATCACCCTGAGCAACGGCAACCTGACCGCGACCTTTGCCGGTAGTCAAGCCGTGGTCTTGGGTACGATCGGCTACGCGACGGGTAAGCACTATTTCGAAATCACGTTCGCGAGCGGAAGCAGCAGCGGCAACGCGAGTGTCGGTATCGCCCCGAGCAATGAACCTCTCGATAGCCAGATTGGCTATGACGACAATTCCGGCGCTGTCGGTGCATTCCAGACGAGCGGGAATGTCTACCTCAATGGCTCGAAGGTCGCGAGCGTATCCGGGTACGGAAATGCGAACGATGTGATCGGCGTTGCGGTTGATGCAGACCGCAAGCTAGTTTGGTTCCGCAGCAACAGCGGCGAGTGGAACGCCTCAGGCACGGCCGACCCTGCGAGCGGCACGGGCGGGATTGCATACACGCAAACGGGAAAGATGTTCCCGGCCGTCTGTACGGATTCGTCGGCTGTCTTCACGGCGAACTTCTCCGGCAACTTCAAGGCAACTATCCCGACCGGATTCAAGGCATGGGCGGCGGACGCGTTTCATTACGTCGTCCCCTACGCCACTACCTCAACGCCGGGTATCGTCGTTGCCGGTTCGGGTGTGTCCGTCGATCCATACGGCAAGTTGTCGGTAGATACGTACTACGACATGGTATCGATTCAGGCACAGGACACGATCAGTATCGATCTAACTGCGCCAGTGCCGGGATATCACATCGTCCTGAATTCTCAGGCAGCAACATTCGCCCTTACCAATCTACAGCTTCCCGCAGGTAAGGCGCTCCGCCTCACGTTCTACTTTGAACAGGGCACAGGCAACAACACAATCAGTTCTTGGGATTCGCGTATCAAATGGGTTGGCTCGCGGCCGATCCTTGCGTATACCGTCGGCTCCCGGAACGTGATCGAACTAGAAACTATCGATGGACAAACCTTCGCAGGATATTACATCGGTCAAATCAATTAAGTGGAGGCGGCATGCGTCCGGGTCTTCTGGCAGCTAACAAGTCGGATCAACAAAACATCAATAGCATTCTGTACGGCCTAGACAATTTCCTAGATCGACACACAGGCGATGTGAACGATGACGGCGACAATCTCATCAACAAATTCATCATCAACAATGAAGGGATTCTCGCGAACAACATGCATTTCGAAGGTGGGCCGCAGGATTACACCCCGACGCAATGCGCCACTACCGAAGGTCAGGCGCTGACGATTCTAGGGTACTACTACGCGTACAAAGGCACGGGCGACCCCAAGTTTCTTGATAAGGCAAAGTACTTTTTTGACGCGTACGTGAAGTATTTCTACGGCGGCGTCCCCGTTCCCAATCCGCCCGATATCTACCGGGCAAACTGGATGCTCAACGGGAAAAATCCTTTCGAGGTGTACGGGCCTGCGAACCCGCAGAACAAGGGTAGTCCCGGCTTCTACGGACAGCCTGTAACGTTCGTCAACGGCGTGGGGCAGATTCCGCAGGGACAGCCGACGTTTGGCGAACAGACGGTGAAGGTCTACAAGGTCTTTACCGGCCCCTACGCGTATGAATCTGTTCGTGCAGGTCCGGCGCACGGTGGAACCCTGCTCCCCTTCACGTCCTTTGTCGCTACCAACGGAACATGGGACAGCAACTATGATCCGGTCACGCCTACGCCGGGTCAACCAGTCGGAACGATTGTGCTCCAAGACACGACGTTCAACGGCACTGCGAGCGTTAGTTACGTCATCCATTCTGGCGTGATGATCCCCCGCAACGTGAACTTCGACGTGTGGCCGACATGGCGTGCGCTGACGCCGGATCAGTTCGGTAACGCTATCGATGCTGAACAGTGGTTTTGCGAAGCGGCGTTGTTGCTCTACCGAGAAACGGGCAACGACTACTACAACCAGATTTATCAATGCGCGATCAAGACGTGTCTTGAAGCTTCGGTTGTGGACGACGTGACGTATTACTTCCGTCAAGAGCCGCAGACAATCGACCCAATGGACTACGGTATCTCGTACTGGTGGAGCTACACGCCAACGAACAGCGTCGTCAGCGTGTCGCGAAATGAGGCGGGCTACATTCAAGTCACGAAGACAGCCGAGACGACGGCCAGCATGGGAACAGCGGCGCTAGAGCAAATCGCGGTGTTCAACCGCATCCAGAGCAACACGGCTATGAACGTCGTTATGTCTCTCAGCAGCCCAGCCGCGCGCGTCGAGTTCTTTACCAACATCGTGCAATCGGTGGACCAAACGAACGGCCAACAGTACCGATACCCGCTGATTCCGAACACGATCCCCGTCCCAACAAAGCTGTCTATCCCGTTCAATCAGATGCTTTCGGTTACGCAAAGCAACGGGCAACCGATCATCCCGTTCGACGGAACCAACTTCACAGCGTACGGAAACGCGTCAGGTGGTTCTCAGTTCACGACCTTCACGCTTGGAGGCGTCAACTATACGGATTACATAGGAATTGCGAGTGTGCCGGACAGCGTTTCGGGTGTTGTTGCCGGGTTCTGGTTGCTCGACTCGAAGCACGCCCCGTTGTCTCCGCTCACGTACAAAACCATGTCCGGGCAGATGTATTTGAGCCTCCGGGACAAGCTTGGCGTGAAATATTGGTTGGCGTTGCCGCAAGCACTCAACTGGACGACGCTCAATCTCACGTGGGATATGTTCACGCTCGCGCCGAATCAGCCCGTAGGATCGTCTCCCACTCCGACGCCGACAGACCAACTAACGCAGGTCATCTTTGAAATCCCGGCAGGCTCGATGAGCGCCAGCATTTCCACGTATACATGGGGCGAAGTGCCGAAGTATTACGCGCCCAACGGCGAGTGGGCCACGCAGTGGTTCATGCATGTCAGCGATTCCGGTGCGTTCACGTGGTTAGTTGGTGACGTGACCATCCAGAACGAAATGAATAGCGGACTGAAGTACACGCCGGGTGTGGTGCCGTTCTCCAATCAGTACTCCCCTGACCTGCCCCCTGCAAACAGGGCCAGCCGGAGTCTAGTAAAGTTCGTTTTCGGAGAAGAAGACGAACATGAAGAAGCGCTTTACGGAACAGCAAATCATCGGGTTTCTGAAGGAAGCCGAGGCCGGTATGCCGGTCAAGGAACTGTGCAGGAAGCACGGGTTCAGTGATGCGTCGTTCTACACTTGGCGTGCGAAGTTCGGCGGCATGGAGGTCTCGGAAGCCCGCCGGCTCAAGAACCTCGAGGTGGAGAATGCCCGGCTGAAGAAGCTGCTGGCCGAAGCAATGCTCGATATGGAAGCGTTGAAGGTCGTCGTCAAGGGAAAGCCCTGAGCCCGCAAGCCAAACGCGAAGCAGTATCGGCGATTCGGGGGAAGGTCAACATCTCCGAGCGCCGCGCCTGCCGGCTTGTCGGGCTTTCTCGCAGCGTGCTGCATTACGACGCGAAGCCAGACCACGAGAATGAGGTGCTAGCGGCGCGTCTGGTGGAGTTGGCACACGAACGTCGTCGATTCGGCTACCGCCGATTGCACGCCCTAGTGGAACGCGAAGGCACGCACGCCAATCACAAGCGCATCTATCGCCTGTACCGTGAGGCAGGGCTGGCTGTGCGGCGCCGTCGCAAGCGCCACGGCGTAATGATTGAGCGCGAGCAACTGGCATTGCCGGGCGCCCCCAACGAGGTGTGGTCAATCGATTTCGTGATGGATGCGCTTTCCAACGGCCGGCGCGTGAAGTGCCTGACCGTCGTCGACGACTTCACGAAAGAGGCTGTCGACATCGTTGTCGACCATGGCATCTCAGGTTTGTATGTCGCTCGGGCATTGGACCGCGCAGCTCGCTTCCGTGGCTATCCCAAGGCGGTGCGAACAGACCAGGGCCCCGAATTTACGAGCCGCGCGCTTGACCAGTGGGCGTATGCGAACGGCGTCGCTCTGAAGTTGATTCAGGCGGGCAAGCCAACGCAGAATGCGTACATCGAATCGTTCAACGGCAAGTTCCGCGACGAATG
>NZ_UAQZ01000016.1 GCF_900446215.1 Burkholderia cenocepacia
TGCCTCTGACGTATGGATTCAGCGCCAGTAGCAGTTCATACCTGCGGCTATCTCCGGCATCAACAGTCCACCAGCGCAGGCACCGGCTGGCGGCCACGAAGCAACCTACCCTATCGGCCGGCACGCGTGGAAACGCAGGGTCGCGCTCCTATAAATGGGGACATATCATGACAGCCCCATGCAGCCTTTGCGACAGAGCTCGGCAGCATTGCGTCCGCCCTTGAGGGTCCGCACGCCGGCAGGAATTTGGCCGCGCAACCGATCGTGCCAAGGCCTCGCAGCCCCAAGCCGTTTCTTTGCGACAGCAACGGGGCGCTCCTCGCCATAGAGTCGCCATCGCTTGAACTTCCCGGCATCGCGTCCTGTTGTCACGTGACAACTCACCGATGGACACACGGACAAACCACCTCGGCGAAAACTATCAACTTCGTGCGTTTCCCCGACAATATGCCTCCACGCCGCGAGCGTCGACCAGCAACAACTATTCTTAACTGACCACAAATCCCCTATCCGAGACAGCACCTTGGGATTGTTTGTCACGTGACAACTCATCTTCCCAGGTAGACGTCCGCGATTTAGCGCCCGTGTATCGATAATTAGAGTGAAGCGATTACCCCGCGCTCCAGGTCGCAATCGAAAACTTTCGCTCGACGTAGCACTCGGAGAAATCGATATCCGGCGACTTGTCACGTGACAACCGGCTCTTCCTCGTTACCGGGGTCTCAGCGCCCCGGATTTGTATCGAATTTCGTCTCAGACTGAAGCACGACGAGACATCAACTCTCTGAGAAAAGGTTTCGCGATCGTTGCCGAAGACGGCGAACTGGCTCGTGCTTGTCGTTCGATTTTACAAACATGAGCGACTGACTTGTTTTCTTGGATCAATAAGTACGAGTAACGCCTTAGCCATTCGGCCCACTTGTCACGTAACGACCACAACGATCAACAAAATATCCTCTGCTTCGAACGCTTTTCTGGACATTCCGTTAATAACTGCATATATTACGAAAAATCCGTGGAGGAATTTAATGGCTTTCAAGATCGCCGTCAGTAATCAAAAAGGTGGGACTGGAAAGACACCATCTCCGTCAACATCGCGGCTGCCTTCGAGCCGGCGGTAACAAGGTCGCGTTGATCGATGCCGACCCTCAAGGCACTTCCGTCCGTTGGGTCACGAGCGGCGAGAACACGCTGCCGATGACGGTCCTTTCGCTGGCTCCCGCGGGCCGCGGTATCGGCGGTGAGATCAAGAAGCAGGACGCGAACTTCGACGTGATCGTCGTCGACTGCCCCGGCAACCTGGAAGATCCGCGTATTGCATCCGTCCTCGAAGTAGCCGACTTCTGCTAGTGCCGCTTTCGCCTTCGCCGGCCGACTTGTACAGCACGTCGCGATGATCCGCATGATCGAGTCGATGCGCGCCGTTCGAAATCCTCAACTTTCTTCGCATTGATGCTGAATAGCGTCAATGGAAAAACTAAAATGCGTGAAGAAATTTTAAAAATTCTAAGGGCTGAAGAAATAGGGGAGCATCTGCTCGACAGCCAGATCGCGCAACGCGAGGTCTATCGTCAGACGTTCGCGCTCGGCACCACGATCCATCACCACAATCGATACCCTGAAGGGCCTGAAGGAGCCCGCGCGGAAATCGAAAGGCTGGTCACGGAAATGGCCCAATACATCGCGTCGACGCGCGCTACCGGAGCCGCCCATGGCTAAGGACACCTCGAAAGACAAGAAACCGACCGGCAACCTGCATCTCGCGGCCGGCCTGTTGCGCGGACTCGCGCAGGAAAATGCGGCGCTCGAAACGCGGCTGCCCGAGCCGACGGCCGCACCGGCTGCGGTCGTCGAAGCGACGCCCGCCAGTGCTCCGGCCGCCGCCACGCCCGCCGGTACGGCCGATCTTGGCGCGCCGCAGAAGGTGCTGGTCAAGGACTGCATCCCGAACCCGTTCAATCCGCGTGTGTTCTACTCGGAATCGAGCCTGCACGAGCTCGCACTGACGTTGAAACGGGAAGGGCAGATCGAGCCGATCAAGGTCACGCGACTCCCCGAGTTTCCCGGCAAGCTCGTCGTGATCGACGGGCAACGCCGGCTGCGTGCGACGAGCATCAACGGCGACGAGACGATCAATGCGACGTTCCGCACGGATCACACGCCCGAGCAGCTCTATACGATCGCGTATCGCGCGAACCACGACCACGAACGCCAGACGATCTTCGACGATGCGGTGCGTGGAAACGTCTCTCGACGAGAAGGTCTTTTCCGACCAGAACACCTGGCGGAAAAAAATCGGCAAGGACAAGGCCTCGATCAGCAAGACGCTGTCGCTCAACGCGCTGCCGAACACGCTGCTGGAGCGGATGGCCAGTGCGAACGACGTCGTCGGTCTGCAGGCGGCGTACTTCCTCAAACTGATCTATGAACGCCTGGGCGAGCCGACGGCCGACCGGCTGCTGACGGCCGTGATCGACCGGAAAAAATCCGTCCGCGATCTCGAGAATTTCCTGCGTGCGCAGAGCGACGGCACCAAGAAGGCCGGACGCACGCGCTACAGCGTTCGTCACGACTTCGCGCTCGAATCGCGCGCGATCGGCCAGTTGAAGACGTATCCGGACGGGCGTCTGGATCTGCAACTCAAGGGCGTCGACGCATCCCACCAGGAAGCGCTTGCCGACAAGCTCAAGACCGTCATCGACGCGTACGTGGCGGATCTGGCGACGGCCACGTCAAAGTAACGCGCCACCGACGAAAGGCCTCGTCTTCGCACTGCGCCGCGAACCCGGACCGCAACACGGTTCGGCGCACGGCGCGCACGACGGCGAGGCCGCGTTCAGTTGCCTGCGAGGCTGCTTTTCAGCAGGAATTCCAGCAGTCGTCCGAGGTCGGCTCGCCCAGGTATCGAGCGCCAGCCATCGGAAGAAGCTCGTCTGCGCGAGCTTGCTCGCCTTCTTCTTCGCGACAGCGTCAGGTCCTTCGACCCCGCCACCGTCTCGTTGTAGCGCTCGATCAGCTTGGTCTGGTCGTCGATCTCCCAGCTCGCGGAAATACGCGCCGGCTTCCTCGACCTTCGCCGCCAGATACTTGTCGCGGATCTGCTCCTGCCTTGCTCTGCGCGGATTCCTTCGCCGGTGCGGCCGTTTCGGTGCCCTGACCGTCGGCCAGCGTGTAGCCGTGCGTCAGCGCCTTGCGGAAATACGCGGCGACGTTGTCGACCGGCGTCGCATTCTTCTTCGTAGTCCGATTGAGCGTATAGGCAATCGCCGCCTTGATGCGCTGCACGCCGTATTGCGTGATCAACCGGCGCGCTTCCGAGCGCGGAATGCCGAACTTCGCGACTTCCTCGACCAGCGCTTCGTTCTTGACGTCGCCGTCCTCGACCGTATCGGTGCTCTGCTTGCGCGTCACCTTGAACTGCACGGCTTCCACGCTGCGGCCGGATTTGTGTTCGATCAGCTCGAGCGTGTGGTCGATACTTCGTTCACCTCCTGGATGCACGGCACCAGCACCTTGCTCTTGAACAGCTTGTATTCCTTGTACGACTGCGACGCCTTGTCCTGGCCGAGGATGAGGTCACGGAATTTCGGCAACGGAATCTTCGCGGTGATGCCGATTCCTTCGTAGCGCACCGTGTTTTCCCACAGCGCGAGCGAATGCGATCGCCGGAACTCGCGAGCGATCCGCATATCGATCAGCGCGTAGATTTCGGGATTGAGCAGTTCGCTGCGAATCTGGTCGGAGAAGCTGTACTTCAGCACCGATTGTTCGAGCTCCGCGCCGGCGAGCAGGCCCGACGCCTTCCAGACCGTCGAACGGTCCGCGGCCAGGTAGTCCCAGTTGACGACGGTACTGATCAACGAGTTGACCGTGTCCTTCACGTACTTCGTGTTGTTGCTGTTCAACCCGCTCTCGTGCGACAGCGACGCGATCGAGATCGAGAAGCTCGTCCGGCGGGTTCGAACGCCTCCTGCCGAAGCGCGTTCTTGATCAGCGAGCTGAACATCTTGCGCTGCTGCAGACCGATCTTTCCGGACTTCGGTGCGATATGAATCGCCTGGACCGCCTTGCGCAACAGGTCGGGAGGCTCGGGTGTCTGAAACAGCGAAACCTGTTTGTCTGAGCCTTTGCTTGCCGGCTTGCGCGGCATCGTGGTGTCCGGGTAAGGTTGCCTTATTGAGAGCGGACTTTATACCTTTTCGCGCGGCGGAGCAACGTCCGTGCTCCAGCATCACTTTCACTATCTGCGCTAACCATCAGATATGAAAGGAAAAATTCTGGTTCATCGATTTGTGCGAGGCCCCATATCCGTCTACCTTTTGCCAAAAAGGCCTCCCAAAAGCCGCTACCTTTCCTGGGCGACCACGCAAACCCGGCACAAGATTTGCCACCACGAAGGTACCCATCCATGGGGGCAAACGCGCGGAATCGGGATGGTCGGGAGGATTCGTGGTGCCCTTGCAGCACAACCGCCGTTTTCTCCCATAACCTGCTACCTTCGTCGATTCCCATAGGAGGGTACCTGTCAGCACCGTCAAACGTATTGCTTGCCGTCCCGAGCGTAGAAATCGTGCCCATAAACGGCAACCATTCGCTTTCCCCATAAAAGGTAACCTGTCGATGACACCGGTCCTGTCTATGGGAAAGCGCTACGGGGTGCGCGAGGGAAAGGACAACGAATCGATTCAGTCCGGCTCCCATAACCGGCTACCTTCTTGATTCCCCATAACCGGCTACCCAAAGAAAATCACTGTGCACGCAACGAACTTCCGATCGAGAAAAGTCGCCCATAAAAGGCTACCTTCATGCGTTCCCATAGACGACTACCTAACGCAATTTCCGGCCGATTTCCCATAACCGGATACGTTCGCCCCATATCCACAACCCTGATTCCCCACAGCGTGGTACCCCAAACCCCAAATCCACAGACCTGAAACCCCAAACCCGTCCACCTGTGCTCCCATAAATGGGTACCGAATACCGCTCAAAGCCTTGCCAGATAAGGCTGTGAGCCGTCTAAAAGTAGTTAAAGAAGTAAACGTGGTTTTACCAAAGATGTAAACACACGTGTGCTTGCACAGAAAGACGAACCCCATAAACCGCTACCAATGGGAGTCGTCTGTGGGAGACGAAGCCCCGGACCCCTCGATTCATGCCGACTCCGCCCTGTCTGCCGCACCGGTTTTCTGATGGCTCCAAGCCTGACAAGGCATCCCGAAGAGGTGAGTGCCCACTCACACATACCGAAACGTAGAAACTTATGGGAGGAAATCCCCGGATTCGGCGTAGAGGTTCCCGTTTATGGGACGGAAAAACGTGCCTCGTGGCTCCAGCGACACCTGTGATTGACCAGCGGAACGGATCCGGTCGGTTTCCTCCACAGCAGTTCGAAATCATCCCGGGCTGCCGGCGAGTGGTTTTTTGTACTCGCGCCGCTTCGTCTGTGGACAAGTTTTTGCCGATCGCCGGTGACGCTGCTCGCCAAATTTAGCCTGTGGACTGTGCAAGCAGGTTATCCGCGCCGGGCTGTTTTCCATCCCCACGTCCCGTCCGTTTTTCTACCTTTGGAGCCACGATCGAGAGTCGTCATGCCTGTGCCCGTCACTGGCAACGAGAAATTCGTACAACGGCCCGAAAGCAACCTCACGCCGAAAGGCCACCGCACAGAGGGCCGGACCGCCGCGCCGATCTTGACGGCATTCAGGCATTCATCGACATCGCTACGAGGCAACGTGAAGATGTCGCCGGATCCGACGCTCACCGCACCCGATTCTGCCGATGCTCCCGAACATCCCTCACCTTTTCAAAAACGCCGAATCCCGTAAAGGCTCACCGATCAGGTGGAGCACAGGTATAAGCAAGCTGTGCAGGTAGCAGCTTCGTTCAGATAGGGAACCGTCGATGGGAGCAAACAACAACGGGTGGCGTCCATGTGTGATGGCTGGTGCGTCGGCAAGTATCGTCACGGGGACGAGCATGTGACCACGGTGATGTGCGCATCCATCAGACGAGCGTTGCTCCTCATGCCGGGTTCAGCACATCCGTGAGACCGACCAGGCCGGCGTTTTCACCGCTCGCACGGCACTCACCTTTTTCGTCAGACCTGCCGGTCGTCCACGGGTAACCTTCGGCATCACAGTGTCGCGAAACCTGCCGAATCAATGACCGAACACCGCAACGGCGCAACGTAACCGTCTCGATCGCCGAAGAACCGAATCGTGGTCGTTTATGGGAGGAACCGTCGCTCGAGCTACATCGAACGACGACGTAACGCACGGACCGACTGTTGCTGCGGTGATCGTGCGAGCGCGACGATCATCACGTCGCGCATGAGCGTATCGATATCACCACCCATGAAACAGCCATCGACGCCGCGCGTCGTGTCCGGTACGACTGCGCCCGTCATCGAACGCACGAGCCACGTCGTCTCCCATACGTGTATCCCCAATGCCGTTGCACGATGGCGCCATATTTTTTGCGACACGGTTATGATGCACAGGTCCTGATCGCGACATGACGACCGGTCAGGGCAGGGGCGGTATCTCGATGGTTTTTCAAACCGTGATGGTCATCAAAAAAGAGAGTTCAGCGATGCGAATCCAGATCAGAAAACTCACGCTGGCTGCTACGGCAGCCGCTTTCCTGTTCGGCTCGGCCGTTCCGGCGTTCGCGCAGACCGACGCCGCCAGCGCACCGGCTGCGGCGGCTGCACAGGACGCAAAGGCCGCGAAGAGCGAAGCGCGCAAGGCGGCCCGGGCCAAACGCAAAGCCGAACGCAAGGCCGCGCGTGCGAAGAACACCGCCGAGCTGAAGAAACTCGAAGACGCCGGTTACAAGCCGGCGGCCAATGATCCGAACTATCCGCAGAACCTGCAGAACGCGGAGAAGAAGGCCGGCGCCGCAGCAAGCCAGTAAGCGAGGTCCGGCGGCAAGCCACGGTTCGATCCGCGGCTTGCCGTTTGCATTGCGATCAAGCGATGCGCACAGGCGAACACGTTCCGGACATTTACCTCATTTGATTTGGAATCCTTCATGGTTTGAAGGCGCGTGGCCGGCATGCCGAAGCGTCAATCCCGCCCGCCCGACGCAGTCGCGCTTCCCGTCACCTTCAACCAGTCCTTGAACGCACGTACGGCGTCGTCGTCCGCCCGCGCGGATGCCACATACGTGAAGTAGCGCCACGGCGGCAGCGCCGGTTCGCTGAACGGCTGCACGAGCCGGCCTTCGGCGATGTCGTCGGCGACGAGCGCGATCGGCCCCATCGCGACGCCGAGCCCGTCGAGCGCGCCTTGCAGCGTCAGGTAGAAATGCTCGAGCGTGAGCGAGTGTCGCGGGACGAGATTCGGATGCCCGGCCGCTGCGAGCCATTCCGGCCACATGCCCGGATAGGTCGCCGCGTGCAGCAACGTGAAGCGGGCGAGATCGGCAGGCGTATCCAGCGACCGGCCCTCCAGCAACTTCGGCGCACACACCGGCAGCCGGACTTCGGACAGGAATTCCTCCGCGACGTACCCGTCGATGGCCTGCGGGCCGCCGCGCACGATCAGGTCGACCTTGTCGCGCAGCTTTTCGATCGGCTCGTTCGACGTCGACAGCCGCACCTCGATGGCCGGATGCGCGACCTGGAACGACGACAGCTTCGGGACGAGCCAGCGCAGCGAGAACGTCGCGGGCGCGCTGACGCGCAACACGCGCTGCTGCGCGTGGCCGAAGTGCTGCGCGGTGGCGAGCGCGATCCGGTCGAACGAGGCGCCGACCTCGGCGAGGTACGCGCGCCCGGCCGCGGTCAGTTCCACGCGCCGGTTGTGGCGTTCGAACAGCGGTCGCCCGAGCCACGCTTCCAGTTGCTGCACGTGCCGGCTGATCGCGCCGTGCGTCACGCACAGCTCGTCGGCGGCCAGCGTGAAGCTGCCGAGGCGCGCGGCGGCTTCGAACGCGCGCAGCGAATTCAACGGAGGGAGACGTCGGGCCATGGCATCGTTTCGTGTGAGATTTCATCACACGATGGTTCAGGTTTAATCGTTTGATCGGGTGATCCGGCTCCGTCAATATGGCATACAAACGGCCCATGCGGCCGAACGAGTGTCTGAATTTCTCACATGGAGTACGGAGCATGCCGAACGTGGTGGTCGTGGGCGCCCAATGGGGTGACGAAGGCAAGGGGCGCGTCGTGGACTGGCTGGCGGCACAGGCCGATCTCGTCGCACGCTACAACGGCGGGCACAACGCGGGCCACACGCTGGTCGTCGGCGGCAACACGTACAAGCTCGCGCTGCTGCCGAGCGGCATCGTGCGCGGCAAGCGCGGCGTGATCGGCAACGGGGTGGCGCTCGACCCCGAAGCGCTGCTCGCGGAAATCGGGCGGATGGCCGAGCTCGGGTTGTCGGTGACGCCGGACAACCTGTCGATCGCGGAGAACGCGACGCTGGTACTGCCGATTCACCGCGCGATCGACGAGGCGCAGGAGCGGTTGCGCCGCGAGCCCATCGGCACCACGCTGCGCGGCATCGGGCCGGCCTACGAGGACAAGGTCGGCCGTCGCGGGCTGCGTGTCGGCGATCTCGCGGAACCGGGCGGGCTCGCGGCCAAGCTCGACGTGCTCGTCGACCATCACAATGCATGGTTCCGCGGCCTGGGGCTCGACGCGTACGATCGCGACGCGATGCTGGCGACGCTGGTTGCGCTCGCACCGAAGATCCTGCCGTTCGTGCGTCCGGTCTGGGCCGACCTCAACGACGCGACCGATCGCGGCGAGCGCATTCTGTTCGAAGGCTCGCAGGCCGTGATGCTGGACATCGACTGGGGCACGTACCCGTTCGTGACGTCGTCTGGCACCGTGGCATCGGCCGCGGCGGCCGGCACCGGGCTCGGTGCGGCGAAGCTCGGCCACGTGCTGGGTGTCACGAAGGCGTATGCGACGCGGGTCGGCGGTGGCCCGTTCCTCACCGAATTGACCGACGCCACCGGCGAAACGCTGCGCGCGCGTGGACAGGAATTCGGCGTCAACACCGGCCGGCCGCGGCGCTGTGGATGGCTCGATGCCGCGCAACTGCGCCAGGCCGTCAGGATCTCGGGCATCGATTCGTTCGCGCTCACCAAGCTCGACGTGCTCGACGGCTTCGAGTCGATCGACCTGTGCGTCGGATACGAATTCGACGGCGCGCGCGTCGACCATTTGCCCGCGAGCCTCGATGCGCAGTCGCGCGCGAAGCCGGTCTACGAACGATTCGAAGGCTGGCAAGGCTCCGTGAAGGGCGTACGCGAGCGTGCGGCGCTGCCGCGCGCGGCGCGAGATTTCATCGCGCGCATCGAAACCGTGGCGGGCGCGCCGGTTTCGATGATCACGACCGGCGCGGAGCGCGACGACACGATCGTGTTGCGCAATCCGTTCGATGCAGCGGGCGCCGCGTAACGCGCGAGGCGCGAAGGGCGTCGATCGACGGGCCGGCGGCATGCCGGTCGACGGGTAGTTTTTGCCGGCCCGATGCTGTCGGCCTGTCGGTACGTTCGATACGTATGTGCGCCCGGCCCGGATCCCGCGCGGCGGGCTGCTCGGCAGCACGATTCGGCATCCGGATCACGCCGCGTACGGCGAACTGGACACGTCTGCAACGCTGCTGTACTGTTCCGCACAATTCGCGCCAGACCGGCGTGTGCCGGCGCCGCCGGCACCCTGTCGGCACGGCGGCGCGACGTGACAATCCCGGGGACAGGTCGATGGATACGTTACAGATGATGCGCATTTTCGTCCGGGTCGCGGAGGAGGGCAGCTTCACGAGCGCGGCCCAACGTCTGGACATCACGACGGCCTACGCATCGCGCTCGGTCGCGCAACTCGAAACGCATCTGCGCACGCGCCTGCTCAACCGCAGCACGCGCCGCATCGCGCTGACCGACGCCGGGCAGCGCTATCTCGACCGCTGCCAGCGCATCCTCGGCTATATCGACGAAGCGGAAGCCGAGGCCGCCGATGCACAGGCGAAGCCGTCCGGGCGGCTGCACGTGCACGCGACGACGAGTTTCGGCCAGTCCTACGTGGTGCCCGCGGTCGTGCGCTACCGCGAACGCTATCCGTCGGTCGCGGTCGAGCTGACGCTGTCGCAGCACGTGCCCGACATCATCGACGAAGGCTACGACGTATCGCTCCAATTGAGCACGACGGAGCTGCCCGATTCCGGGCTGGTATCGCAGCGGCTCGGCGACGTGGGCAGCGTGCTGTGCGCGTCGCCTGCGTATCTGAAGGCGCGCGGTACGCCGCGCACGGTGAGCGACCTCGCCGGGCACGCGTGCCTGCAGATCGTCACGCCGCTCTTTCCGCGCGATCGCTGGCATCTCGACGGTCCGAACGGTCGAGAAACGTTCGAGCTGCCGCTGCCGGATTTCCAGGTCAACATCGCCGATGCGCTCGGCGCCGCGCTGCGCGCGGGGCTCGGGATCGGCTCGCTGCCGATGTCGGCTGCGCTGCCCGCGCTCGCGAGCGGTGCGCTGGTGCGCGTGCTGCCCGATTACCGGTTGCAGAAGCTGACGGTCTATACGTTGTATGCGTCGCGTCAGTATCTCGATGCGAAGATCCGCACGTTCGTCGATTTCCTGCGGGAATGCGTGCCGGAGATGCTGGCCGCCGACGAGGCCGCGTTGAACGCCTGTTGCGCCGCCCGTCATTCCTGAACTGATTCACGCATGGTCGGTACGTGAGTACCGCGCACTGTCTCTCTGTTCGATGAAAATAATTGGTAGTCCTGCATTAAAGGCGGGTGACGAACGCATGTGCGCCGATCGTTCCTGACAACGATGCCCGTGCCATCGGCATTGCCCTTATGAAAACGCTTGCTTTCGATATCGAACATCGTTGGTTCGGCGCGCAGCGGCCCCCTTTTAGAATCGGTTCGACCTGCTTCATCGCATGCGCGCGCTCCGGCCGCGCCTCCTTCATCGAACCCGAAACGACATGGCAGATCGACACTCCAGTATCCGCCGCCGGCTGCTTCATGCCGGCCTGGCACTCGCGGCAGGCGCCGCCGCCCACCCGGGTCTTGCGCTGGCCGGCGCGGCCGGCACGCGTACGTTGCGCATCGGTTATCAGAAAGGGCCGCTCAGCCTGCTGAAGGCGCGCGGCACGCTGCAAGGCAAGCTCGCGACACTCGGCGTGAACGTCACGTGGACCGAGTTCCCGTCGGGGCCACCGCAACTCGAGGCGCTGAACGCGGGATCGATCGATTTCGGCGATGTCGGCGAAGCGCCGCCGATCTTCGCGCTCGCGGCCGGTGCGCCGCTTGTCTACTACGCGCAGACGCCGGCCGGTCCGACAACCGAAGCGGTGGTCGTCGCGAAGGACTCGCCGGTCAAGACCTTTGCCGACCTGCGCGGCAAGCGCATCGCGCTGGTGAAGGGATCGAATACGCACTTCCTGCTGGTCCGGCTGCTGCAGGCCGCGAAGCTCGGCTATGCCGACGTCACGCCGGTGTGGCTGTCGCCGTCCGATGCGCGGGCGGCATTCGAGAACCGCTCGGTCGATGCGTGGATCATCTGGGATCCGTTTCTCGCGGTGGTCCAGCAGGCATTCGGCGCGCGCATCGTCGCGGATGGCACGGGGCTGGTCGAGAACCGCAGCTACTACTTCGCGTCGCGCACGTACGCGCAGCGCAATGCCGACGTGCTCGACGCGGTCGTGTCGGAACTGACGACGGTCCAGCGCTGGCTCGATGCGAACCGCGCGCAGGGCGCGGCCGAATTCTCGAAGCTCTGGGGGATTCCGGAGCCGGCCGTGGCGCTCGCGTTTCGCCGCGCCCGCTTCGGTGTCGAGCCCGTCACCCGCGACACGCTCGCGTACCAGCAGCGCATCGCGGATGTGTTCTACCAGGCCGGTATCCTGCCGAAACGCGTCGACGTCAGCGTGGCAGCGCCGCCGTCGCTCGCGTGAGGGTCTAACCGCCCCTGCGATCGGGTGGGTGACGAGTCGCTTTGTCGCCCCCCGATATTCCTTCATGGTGCAATGCGCGACAGCGGCACCGCTTCCCCGCGCAGCCTCGCGACGTCGCGGCCCGGCGCGTCGCCGAACAGCCGTGCGTATTCGCGGCTGAACTGCGACGCGCTCACATAGCCGACGCTGCGACACGCCTGCCGCGCATCCATCGCCGACAGGCACATCAGATGGCGCGCCTCCTGCAGTCGCAGCACCTTCTGGCATTGCAACGGGCTCATCGACGTGACCGCCCGGAAGTGATGGTGGAACGTCGACGGGCTCATCTCCACCTGCCGCGCGAGCGAGTCGACCACCATCGGGTCGAGGTAGTGATCGCGAATCCATGCGACGGCGCGCGAGATGCGCTGGGTCGTCGAACCGGCGTCGCCGATCTGCGCGACGCGCGCGCCCGACGGGCCGCGCAGCAGCCGGATGAGGATTTCGTCGACGATCAGCGGCGCGATCAGGTCGAGGTCGTCCGGTTGCGCCATCAGTTGCATCAACCGCGCGATGGCGTCGACGATTTCCGGCGTCGCGTCGTGCGTGTCGAGTGCGCGGCAGTCGACGGCTTTCGGCAGTCCGCGCGGGAAGACGACCGGCGTGAGCGCCGCGATGCGCGCAGGATCGAGTTCGAGTTGTGCGTACAGGAACGGCTCGGCCGGGCTCGCGCGCGTCACGCGGCCGGTCACCGGCAGGTCGGCCGTTGCGACCAGCATCCGCGATTCGTCGATCGTGTAGGTATCGTCGCCGACCCGCATCGACTTCGCGCCTTGCCCGACGATGCTCAGGCACGCGTGGTGCACGCCGTGGTTCCATTGCGGCGGCGGCACGGAAGCGCGCGCGATGCGCATGCCGCGCAGCGGAAGGTCGAACATGCCGTCGTGCGGTGCATAGGCGGCGATCAGCGTCGCCAGCCGGGCCGCGGCGGGCGCGCCGGCTCGCGATCGCGCGTCGTGATCCGGCGGGGTGCGCGGTTGCAGTGGCGTTCGAGCGTCGATTTCCATGTTGCGTGAGCGGTTGGCGGAGTGAGCGATGCCATGCGCGCGGCGGCGATTCCCTGTCGAGCTGCACGCACGGCGGTCACATCGTACGGCCAGTTGCGTGCGCCGGATTGCCTAAACCTGTCCGAAATTAGCCCGATCATCCGGACCTGCATGGCGGCGGACGCATCGCCCGTCGTGGCATCGTGTGCAGCGCACAAATTCGGAAATTAAGGCAAAACAATCGCAGGATCGGGCAAGCCATTTTCCGGCGGTTTCCCTACCATTGCACCTGCTGAAGGAAATGCGGTTTCAGCGTGCCCGGATGATGCGGGCAACACCGTCCGCGTGATGCGCGGCCGCCGCCGGCCTTGCCGCGCGCGTCATCGCCGCGCATCGCGGGAAAAGAATCAGGACTGCTACTGAATGATCGTGCATCGGGCTTGCCGAGGCTGGTTTGCGGCCGTTGCAAGCTGGCTCGTGCCCGTCGCGAGCGTGCCGACCGACCCGGCGGAGCCGGCGTCGGCGCCGCCGCATTGGCCGGGCCGATGCGGGCGGGTGGCGGTGCGGCGTCGGGGTGCAGGCAGACGGGCAGTCGTTCGCGCAGGGGAATCCGGACAAATGGACCAACTTCAATCGATTCGGGCATTCGTGACGGTGGCAAGGGAAGGCGGATTTCGCCGGGCCGCGACGCGGCTGCGCGTGTCGACGGCGATGGCGAGCCGGCTGGTCGATGCGCTCGAGACGCGCCTCGGTGCGCGCCTGCTTCAACGCAGCACGAGCCACCAGTCGCTGACGGAGATCGGCGAGCTGTATCTCGCGCGCGTCGAGCGGATTCTCGGTGCGATCGACGAGATCGACGGTCGTTTCGTCGCGATGGGCAGCAAGCCGGAAGGCGTATTGCGCGTGGCCGCGCCGGTCGCGTTCGGGCTCAGCCAGTTGAGCGCGCTGCTCGATCGCTTCGTGCACCGGTTTCCGGACGTGCGGCCGACCGTGACGCTGACCGATGCCCATGTCGACCTGACTGCCGAGGACATCGACGTCGCGTTCCTGACGGATGGCATGCCGGTGTCCGGCGCGCACGCGCTGCATACGCTGGCTGCATACGAAACCGTGCGCGTCGCGGCGCCGGGCTACGTCGCCGCGCACGGCGGCGCCGCTGCGTCGGGCGACTGGCCGGAACTCGCGGCCGTGCGGCTGGAGTTGCCCGCGGCCGACGACGACCCGGCGGCCGCGATTCGATCCGGTGCGGCGTCCGGCAATACGGGCGTCGGCCATCTCGAGATGGCGCGGCGGCTGGCCGTCGCCGGCATGGGCGCGGCGGTGCTGCCCGCGTATCTCGTCGATGCGGATCTGGCGGCCGGCACGCTCGTGCGCGTGGCCCCGGTCCGCCCGCTCGCGCCCGTCACGCTGAAGCTCGCGCATGCGCGTGCCGCGCGTCTGCCGGCCGCCGCGCGCGCGTTCGTCGAATTCGCAGGCGCCGCATTCCGGCCCACGCGCTAGCGGGCCGGCTGATCCCACGGCAACGCGAGCCCGCCGGGGCCGCGGGCTCGCCGTTCTTTTTCGGAAGCAGTTCGGCGCACGAACGCTCCGCAGGGTGCAACGCACACCCGCAACACGCGTCCGCATCCGCGGTGGGCCGGAAGCTGCAGGTCCGCCGCGTGTCAGGGCCATGAGGAGATCTGGTGATTCCCATTGAAGGTCGTCTAATTGTGAGAGGTCGCTCCATGCGCGTCGAACGGGTTCCATACCGCTTAATCACTGCCGCAACGGCTGCCGTTTTCCTGGCCGCGTGCGGGAAAAAAGAATCGGCACCGCCGCCGCAAACGCCGGAAGTCGGCGTCGTCACCGTGCAGCCGCAAGCCGTGCCGGCGGTGACCGAACTGCCGGGCCGCACCAGTGCATTCCTCGTCGCGCAGGTGCGTGCGCGGGTCGACGGCATCGTGCTGCGTCGTGAATTCACCGAAGGCACCGACGTCAAGGCCGGCCAGCGTCTGTACAAGATCGATCCGGCGCCGTACGTCGCGGCCCTGAACAGCGCGAAGGCGACGCTCGCGAAGGCGCAGGCGAACCTCGTCACGCAGAACGCGCTGGTCGCGCGCTACAAGGTGCTGGTCGCCGCGAACGCGGTCAGCAAGCAGGACTACGACAACGCGGTCGCCACGCAAGGGCAGGCCGCGGCGGACGTCGCGGCCGGCAAGGCGGCGGTCGACACCGCGCAGATCAACCTCGGCTACACGGATGTCGTGTCGCCGATCACCGGCCGCGTCGGCATCTCGCAAGTGACGCCGGGCGCCTACGTGCAGGCGAGCCAGGCGACGCTGATGTCGACCGTGCAGCAGCTCGATCCGGTGTACGTCGACCTCACGCAGTCGAGCCTCGAAGGGCTGAAGCTGCGTCAGGACGTGCAGAGCGGCCGTCTGAAGACGACCGGTCCGGGCGCGGCGAAGGTGTCGTTGATTCTCGAAGACGGCAAGACCTATTCGGAGCCGGGCAAGCTGCAGTTCTCGGACGTGACGGTCGACCAGACCACCGGCTCGGTGACGATCCGCGCGATCTTCCCGAACCCGGGCCGCGTGCTGCTGCCGGGCATGTTCGTGCGTGCACGGATCGAGGAAGGCGTGAACGAGAACGCGTTCCTCGTGCCGCAGATCGGCGTCACGCACGACCAGAAGGGGCAGGCGATCGCACTCGTCGTGACCGCGGCCAACAAGGTCGAGATGCGTCCGTTGACGACGACCGGCACGTACGGCCAGAACTGGATCGTCGAAGGCGGTCTGCAGGCGGGCGATCACGTGATCGTGCAAGGCGTCGACAAGGTGCGCCCGGGCGCGACCGTGAAGACCGTCCCCGCGCAGCTCGCCCCGGCGCCGGACGCCGCCACCGCCACATCGGCAAGCGCCGCGCCGGCGACTACCGCGGCCAGCGCCGCAGCGAGTTCGGCCGCCGCGTCGAGCGCGCAATAACAGGGAGTCCGTTTCATGGCCAAGTTCTTTATCGATCGCCCGATCTTCGCGTGGGTGATCGCGATCGTGCTGATGCTGGCCGGCGTCGCTTCGATCTTCAAGATGCCGATCGCGCAGTACCCGACGATCGCACCGCCGACGATCCAGATCCAGGCGAACTATCCGGGCGCTTCCGCGAAGACGGTGGAAGACACGGTGACGCAGGTGATCGAGCAGCAGATGAGCGGGCTCGACAACTTCCTGTACATGTCGTCGACGAGCGACGATTCGGGCAACGCGACGATCACGCTGACGTTCTCGCCGGGCACGAATCCGGACGTCGCACAGGTGCAGGTGCAGAACAAGCTGTCGCTCGCGACGCCGAACCTGCCGCAGGTCGTGCAGCAGCTCGGCATGCAGGTCACGAAGTCGAGCAGCAACTGGCTGATGTGGTTCGCGTTCAACTCCGAGGACGGCCGGATGTCGAAGGAGGACCTGACGAACTACGTGGCTTCGCACGTGCTCGATCCGCTGAGCCGCGTGAACGGCGTCGGCCAGACGCTGCTGCTCGGTTCGCAGTTCTCGATGCGGATCTGGCTCGACCCCGTCAAGCTGACCAACTACAGCCTCACGCCGACCGACGTGACGGCCGCGATCACGCAGCAGAACGTGCAGATCGCGGGCGGCCAGATCGGCGGCACGCCGGCGAAGCCGGGCACCGTGCTGCAGGCGACGATCACCGAATCGACGCTGCTGCGCACGCCCGAGCAGTTCGGCAACATCCTGCTGAAGGTCAACCAGGACGGCTCGCAGGTCCGCCTGAAGGACGTCGGCCGCGCGGCGCTGGGTTCGGAGAACTACACGTTCGACACGAAGTACATGGGGCAGCCGACGGCCGGCCTCGGCATCCAGCTCGCGACCGGCGCGAACGCGCTGGCGACCGCGAACGCGCTGCGGGCCAAGATCGACGAGCTGTCGAAGTACTTCCCGCACGGTCTCGTCGTGCACTACCCGTACGACACGACGCCGTTCGTGCGCCTGTCGATCGAGGAAGTGGTCAAGACGCTGATCGAGGGCATCGTGCTGGTGTTCCTCGTGATGTACCTGTTCCTGCAGAACCTGCGGGCGACGATCATCCCGACGATCGCGGTGCCGGTCGTGCTGCTCGGTACGTTCGCGATCATGGGCCTCGCCGGTTTCTCGATCAACACGCTGTCGATGTTCGGCCTCGTGCTCGCGATCGGCCTGCTGGTCGACGATGCGATCGTGGTGGTCGAGAACGTCGAGCGCGTGATGGCGGAAGAAGGGCTGTCACCGAAGGAGGCGACTCGCAAGGCGATGAGCCAGATCACCGGCGCACTCGTCGGCGTGGCGCTCGTGCTGTCGGCGGTGTTCGTGCCGGTGGCGTTCTCCGGCGGCTCGGTCGGCGCGATCTATCGGCAGTTCTCGCTGACGATCGTGTCGGCGATGGTGCTGTCCGTGCTGGTCGCATTGGTCCTGACGCCGGCGCTGTGCGCGACGATCCTCAAGCCGATCCCGCAGGGGCATCACGAAGAGAAGAAGGGTTTCTTCGGCTGGTTCAACCGGACTTTCGATCGCAGCCGCGATCGCTACACGAGCGGCGTGAACCACGTGATCCGGCGCTCGGGCCGCTGGCTCGTGATCTACCTCGCCGTGTTCCTCGCGGTCGGCGTGATGTTCGCGCGTCTGCCGAAGTCGTTCCTGCCCGACGAGGATCAGGGCTACATGTTCATGATCGTGCAGACGCCGTCCGGCTCCACGCAGGAAACGACCGGCAAGACGCTCGACAACATCAACACGTACCTGACCACCGCCGAGAAGGACGTGGTCGACTCGGTGTTCACGGTCAACGGCTTCAGCTTCGCGGGCCGCGGCCAGAACGCGGGCCTCGTGTTCGTGAAGCTGAAACCGTACGAGCATCGCCAGCGTTCGGACCAGAAGGTGCAGGCGCTGATCGGCCGGACCTTCGCGCACTATTCGACGTACAAGGACGCGATGGTGATTCCGTTCAACCCGCCGTCGATTCCGGAACTCGGCACGGCCGCCGGCTTCGACTTCGAGCTGACGGACAACGCCGGTCTCGGCCACGATGCGCTGATGGCCGCGCGCGGCCAGTTGCTCGGGATGGCCGCGAAGGATCCGGCGCTCGCGCTGGTGCGCCCGAACGGCCTGAACGATACGCCGCAGTACAAGGTCGACATCGACCGCGAGAAGGCGAATGCGCTCGGCGTGACGGCCGCGGCGATCGACCAGACGTTCTCGATCGCATGGGCGTCGCAGTACGTGAACAACTTCCTCGACACCGACGGCCGGATCAAGAAGGTGTACGTACAGTCGGACGCGCCGTTCCGGATGACGCCGGAAGACATGAACATCTGGTACGTGCGCAACAGCGCGGGCGGGATGGTGCCGTTCAGCGCATTCTCGACCGGCCACTGGATCTACGGTTCGCCGAAGCTCGAGCGTTACAACGGCGTGTCATCGATCGAAATCCAGGGGCAGGCCGCGGAAGGCAAATCGACCGGCCAGGCGATGGCCGCGATGGAAGCGCTCGCGAGCAAGCTGCCGGAAGGCATCGGCTACTCGTGGACGGGCCTGTCGTTCCAGGAAATCCAGTCCGGCTCGCAGGCGCCGATCCTGTACGCGATCTCGATCCTCGTCGTGTTCCTGTGTCTCGCGGCGCTGTATGAAAGCTGGTCGATCCCGTTCTCGGTGATCATGGTCGTGCCGCTCGGCGTGGTCGGCGCGCTGCTCGCGACGATGCTGCGCGGCCTCGAGAACGACGTGTTCTTCCAGGTCGGCCTGCTGACCACCGTGGGCTTGTCCGCGAAGAACGCGATCCTGATCGTCGAGTTCGCGCGCGAGCTGCAGGCGGGCGGGAACATGGGGCCGGTGCGCGCGGCGATCGAGGCGGCGCGCCTGCGGCTGCGTCCGATCCTGATGACGTCGCTCGCGTTCATGCTGGGCGTGCTGCCGCTGGCGATCAGCAACGGCGCGGGGTCGGCGAGCCAGCACGCGATCGGCACCGGCGTGATCGGCGGGATGATCACGGCGACGTTCCTCGCCATTTTCATGATCCCGATGTTCTTCGTGCGGGTTCGCGCGATCTTCAGCGGCGAGACGGAAAACGTCGACGACGCATGGCGTCTCGTGCAGGGCGACCTGCAGGGCGGTCACGACGACGCAAACGATTCGAAGGGGCAGTAACGATGCAAAAACATGCTTTGACTGCAGCCGCGGTCGCACTGGCTGCCGCGCTGTTCGCCACGGGCTGCACGATGGCGCCGCACTACAAGCGGCCCGACGCACCCGTCGCGCAGGCGTACCCGGCCGGCGGCGTCTACGCGACGCAGCCGGGCGCGGCCGGCGCGCGCAGCGCGAATGGCCAGGCGGCGACTGCCATCGGCTGGCGCGAGTTCTTCGTCGATCCGCGCCTGCAGCGGCTGATCGAGATCGCGCTGAAAAACAACCGCGACCTGCGCGTGTCGGTGCTCAATATCGAGGCCGCGCGTGCGCAGTACCAGATCACGCGTGCGGGGCTGTTCCCGACGCTCGACGGTACGGGTACGGGCAACCGTCAGCGTTTGCCGAATTCGCTGACGGCCGTGCCGGGCCGGAACATCACGACGACCTACAACGTCGGGCTGTCCGCGTCATGGGAACTCGACCTGTTCGGCCGCGTGCAGAGCCTGAAGGACCAGGCGCTCGCGCAATACCTGTCGACGTCGTACGCGCGACAGGCGTCCGAGATCTCGCTGGTGTCGCAGGTCGCGGATCAATATCTGACGCTGCTGTCGACCGATGACCTGCTGAAGGTCACGGAGGACACGCTGAAGACCGCGCAGGCATCGTACGACCTGACCAAGCTGCAGTTCGACAACGGCACGGGCTCCGAGCTCGAGCTGCGTCAGGCGCAGACGGTGGTCGAGACGGCGCTCGCGAACCAGCAGGCGCAGGCGCGAGCCCGCGCGCAGGCGCTGAACGCGCTGGTGCTGCTGATCGGCGAGCCGCTGCCGGACGATCTGCCGGCGGGCATGCCGCTCGATGCGCAGAACCTGCTGACGGACGTGCCGGCCGGGTTGCCGTCGGATCTGCTGACGCGTCGTCCTGACGTGATGCAGGCCGAGCAGACGCTGCTGGCCGCGAACGCCAATATCGGCGCGGCGCGCGCGGCGTTCTTCCCGAAGATTTCGCTGACGGGCGCGTTCGGCACCGCGAGCCCGACGCTGGGCGGCCTGTTCAAGGCCGGCACGGCGGCGTGGTCGTTCGCGCCGAGCATCGCGCTGCCGATCTTCGAAGGCGGGCAGAATATCGCGAACCTCGATCTCGCGAACGTGCAGAAGCGCATCGAGATCGCGAACTACGAGAAGGCGATCCAGTCGGCGTTCCGCGAAGTGTCGGATGGTCTGGCCGCACGCGGCACGTACGACCAGCAGATCGCGGCGCTCGAGCGCAACGAGCACGCGCAGCAGCGACGCTTCGATCTGTCGGACCTGCGCTACAAGAACGGTGTCGACAGCTACCTGTCGGTGCTGACCGCGCAGACGGATCTGTACGCCGCGCAGCAGTCGCTGATCAGCGCACGTCTGGCACGCTGGACGAACCTGGTCGACCTGTACCGCGCACTGGGCGGCGGCTGGATTCAGCGCGCCGGCGAGACGCCGCGCGCGCCGGATGCGCCGGTCGATTACCAGACAGCGACGAACGGATAGGCGCGACGGCACGGCGGGAGCTTCCAGGCCAAGTCTGTCCGCCGACCCGACCGGTTGTGAAAACGAAAACGCCACGGACGCAAGTCCGTGGCGTTTTCCTTCATACCGTCGTGCGTGCGGTGAGCAGCGTTACGTTACGCTTGCTTGGTCCACAGCGTCCGGCCGAAGAACGTGAGCGTGCGATCCCACGCCATTTCCGACCACACCGGATCGAACTGCGTGCCGGCGATGCGGCCGGGACCGACCGCCGTTTCGTTCGCGAACGCATGGTGCGCGAGATAGCGATGGAATTCGAAACCGACCTTCGCGTCGGTCAGCTTCTTTTCCAGTGCGTCGACCTGGTCGATCGTAAAGAACGCATCCTGCGTCCCCCAGTGACCCATCAGCGGCACCTTCAGCTTGGCCGGATCGATGTAGTCGAGCGGCGGAAGGCCGTACCACATGACGCCGGCGTCCGCGTCGGCGTACTGCAGCGACAGCAGCGTCAGGGCGCCGCCCATGCAGAAGCCCGTCACCGCGACACGCGGCGCCAGCGTTTTCAGGTGCGCGACCGCGCCGGGAATGTCCTGCGACGCGGCGTCGCCGAAATCGAGGCCGGTCATCAGGTGGTGCGCTTCTTCTTCCTCGACCGTCGACTTGCCGCGATACAGGTCGGGCACGAGCGCGAAGTAGCCGCAGCGCGCGAGGCGATCCGCGACGCCGCGGATCTGGTCGTTCAGCCCCCACCATTCCTGGATGACGACGACCGCGGGCGCGCCTTCGGTTTGTGCCGGCGTGGCGAGATAGCCCTGCAGTTCCTGGCCGTCCGGACGGCGAAACGTGATCATGGAACCGGATGTTTGAGACATGAAACCGCTCCTTTTCGAAAAATGCGCCGAGTGCGACATCGGGCCGGCCAGCGGGCGTCGTGACACCGCTCGCATGCGTTCTGGCCGACGCCGACCACGCGGCCATTCTATGCGCAAACACCGGACGCTTGCGTGAACGGCGCAGCGCGGCGCATGACCGGCGGCGGGAGCGGAGACCGAAAAGCAAACACCCCGCCCCGATGAACGGGAGCGGGGTGTGGCGCGTACGACCTGCGTATCGAAATACGTCGCGAATACGCCAGCGCGTATCCGGCTTACTGGCCGAAATAGATCGAGTCGCGGCCTTCCTGCTTGACCGCGATCGCGCGGCCGGCGCGTGCACCGGCGGCTGCTTGCGCGCCGTAGCCGGTTTCATCGGCGTTCGTCACGCGAGCCTGGGCGGTCTGCAGCGCCCGCGGGTAATACTGATCGGACACTTCGGGCTTGTAGCCGGCCTGTTCGAGCTGGACGAGTTCCGCACGCACCTGGGCCCGCGTCAGCTGGCCCGACGGGTTCGATTGGGCGAATGCGCCGTACGATGCGGACAGGGCAGTTGCGGCGACGACAGCAGTGATGAACGACTTCATGGTGACCTCCGGTTCTGTTGATTTCGCGCTTCGCTCGTGGCGTTCAGCGGTTGATTGCATCGTAACGATCGCGTTACCGGTCGGAAATACGTGTTGCAGCGAATCATTATTGCAACTGGGTAAACGATTCGCGCGGCATGCGATTTCGTCTGACGATTGAGGGCATGTCGGCGAGGCGCGGCTTGGCCTGCGGAGCGCGATAGGGTCGATGGGCGCAGCAACGGAATGATCGGGTGAATCGTATTCCGAATTATTTTGCCGGGGCCGTCAGCGTCGCACGCTTCGCATCACGCAGCGAGGGTCGCCTGCCGTTTCCGGTATTCGGCCGGCGTGATGCCGACATGCCGGGTGAACGCTCGCCTGAGCGTATCGACGTTTGCGAAGCCGCATTTCGCGGCGACCTGCTTCGGCGTGTCGTGGCCGTTCTCGAGTAACCGACGGGCGGCCGAGATGCGGGTCGCCTCGACCCATGCGGCCGGCGTCATGCCGACTTCCGCGCGGAACAGTCGCGCGAAATGGCGCGGGCTCATGCCCGCATGCTTCGCCATCCCGGCCACCGAATGCTCGAGTTCCGGATGGGCGGCGATCCAGCGCTGGACTTCCTGCAGTACCGAACGCCCGGCGGGGCGCGCCTCGCCCGTGCGGCTGAACTGGAGCTGCCCGCCCGGGCGCTTGAAGAACATCACCAGCTGCGCGGCGACGCGCCGCGCGATCTCGCGGCCCAGATCCTCCTCGACCAGCGCGAGCGCGAGATCGAGCCCGGCCGTGACGCCGGCGCCGGTGCGCAGCTTGCCGTCGCGCACGTACAGCGCGTCGGCGTCGACGGTGACGGACGGATACGCCTGCGCGAATGCATCGGCGGCGGCCCAGTGCGTGGTCAGGTGGCGCCCTTTCAGCAGGCCGGTGGCCGCGAGGATGAACGCGCCGGTGCAGATCGAGCCGTAGCGCCTGCTTTGCACGGCCGCCGAGCGCAGCCACGCGAGGACGTCGGTGCGCAGCACGATCTGGCCGGCGCGCGGCGCGCCGGCGACCAGCAGCGTGTCGACGCGCTCCGGAATGTCGGGCGCGATCCAGTCGGGCAGCAGCCGTGCGCCGGACGCACTGCGGATCGGCCCGGGCCCGCTCGCGATGATCCGCAACGTGTAGAACGGCTTGCCGCACTCGGCGTTCGCTTGCGCGAACACGTCGAGCGGCGCGGAGACGTCGAGCAGTTGAACGCCCGGAACGGCGAAAATACCCACGACCTTCGGCATGATCGATTGCGTGTCGTATCGAACGTGATGCGCAGCAGTATAGGAGCGCTTTCTTCGCCGCGCAGGCACCATGTCCGTTCGTCGCGCGAAATGGCAGGATTCGGCGTGATACGTCCATTGGAGACACCCGTCGGACTCCGGAAAATCGAAGGTGTCTTCCATGGAGGTCGATCATGACTGTGAGCGTCGCCGGCATCACCCTTCCCGATACGCGTTTGACGCGCGAGATCACCGAGCTCGTGCGCGATACCGAATCCGAGCTGCTGTTCCACCACTCGAGCCGCGTGTTCTATTTCGCGGCGCTGGCGGGCCGGCGGCGCGGGCTCGAGTACGACCCCGAGCTGCTCTATTGCGGCTGCATGTTTCATGACATGGGACTCACGCACCGGCACAGCAGTGCATGCGAGCGCTTCGAAGTGGACGGCGCGAACGCCGCGCGCGATTTCCTGAAGGGCAACGGGATTTCTCAACAGGACATCGATGTCGTGTGGACCTCGATCGCGCTGCACACCACGCCCGGCATCCCGCAGCACATGCATCCGGTTGTCGCGCTGGTCACGGCGGGCGTCGAGATGGACGTACTGGGCCTCACTTACCCGGAATACAGCGATACCGAGCGGGAAGCGGTCGTGCGCGCGCATCCGCGCACGCCGCATTTCAAGGAGGACATCATTCAGGCGTTCTACGACGGCATCAAGCACAAGCCCGGCACGACGTTCGGCAACGTGAAGGCCGACGTGCTCGCGGACGAGGATCCGCATTTCCGTGCGGGCAACTTCTGCAGCGTGATCCGCTCGTCCGCGTGGGCCGGCTGAGCGCGCACGGGCGACTGCGCGTCAGCCGACGTTGATCGACTGCCCGACATGCAGCACGTTCGGCGCCGACGCCAGGCCCGGATTCAGCTGCAGGATCTCGTTCAGCGCGCGCGCATCCTGCTGGTCGCGCGTCATCGCGTTGCGGTCGTGCTGCGACACGTGCGCGGCGTCGAGCAGCGACTGGCGATGCGCGTCGGCGATCACCCACAGCGAATCGCCGGCCACGACGATGGTCGGCTGCGCGGCCGACGACGGCGGCGCGGCGGGCTGAGCGGGCGCCGTCGTGCCGGTCCCGGGTGGTTGCGTTGCGGTAGTGCCCGGCGCGAGGCCGGCCGTCGGCGCGCCGGCGGTCGGTTGCGGCGGCTGATGTGATGGCGACGGCGATGCCGGCGTCGACTGCGGCTTGTGCGGCGACGAGCCCGAGCCGCCCGACGGCGGGCCGAAGAACAGGTTCTGCAATTGCGTGAAGCCCCAGATTCCGATCGGCACGAGGATCAGCGCGGTCGGGTATTTCCTGACCCAGCGCGTCGCGTTCGGGAAATGCGTGTTCAGCCGCGCGCCGAGCAGCATCAACGTCGACGTCGCGGCCGTTGCCGCGAGCCCGTAGTGACCTTTGTCGTATTGCGCGATCGAGCCCGCGACGCCGCTCGCGACGCCGACGAAATCCGACGTCGAGTCGATCAGGCGCACGACGCGGCTGCGCTTGTCCGCGTTCACGCGGTGCGCGCTCACCGCATAGACGAGGCCCGAATACGTCGCGGCGAGCGCCGCGCTCGCGGTCGTCAGCGCGCCCGCGACGGTCGGCGTGGTCATCAGCCCGTGCACGCCGACGGCGATCGTCCCCGAATAGCCGACGATCGCGCTGCCGCGTCCGACGAGGCCGAGCAGCCGGCGGGAATTGCCGTGATGCAGTTGCGCGAGCGACGTGCCGCCGACCATGCCCTGCATGTTCGCGAGCAGGTCGACCGACAGTTCCTTGATCTGCGCGGCCGCATCGTCGAAGCCGATGAGCCCCTGGCGATGCATGTCGACCAGGTGGGTCGCCTTCACGCGGGTTTCGTTCGTCAGCAGGTCGAGCTGTTGGAGCCGCGCCGGGTTGTAGCCGTGTACCGGCGCGGTCAGCTGCTGCGCAAGCGAGCGCTGCAGGCGGTCGAGCACGTCGTGCACCGCGCGCGGATCGCCGCTCTGCAGGCTCTGCACCGCGCCCTGGTGCATCGCGCCGAACACGCGGCCCGCACGCGCGCCGACGAACAGTGCGGTGTTCGCGTGGGTCAGCGCATCCGAACTCATCACGGTCATGCCGTTGAACACGTTCAGCGCGACGAGCGAGCTGGCGCCGGCCACCGTGCCGCCGAAGCCGAGCGACCACGCCCAGTCGCGCTTGCCGAACGACGGGCGGTGGACGCGCAGCGCATTGAGCTGCGCGAGCGCGGCTTCCTGCGGGTTGCCGAGCTGGTGGCTCGGCTGTGCGGCGATGTCGCGGTTCACGAGGACGGGCTTGGTCTCGTCGATCGCGAGCTTCGGATCGGCGGCCACCGCGCGCCAGAACGCGGTGCTCGATGCATTCGGGTTCGCATGCGCACCGATCTTGCGTTCGGTAGCGGGCTGGCCGTACTGGTTCAGCCAGCGCTTGCCGGCATCGCGCGCGCGCAGCTCGGCCCGGTTGGCGGGTGCGGTGCTGTTCCAGTAGTTCTCCTGCGCATAAGTGATCGTCGCCTGCCGTGCGCGGTCCATCAGCGCGGTCGTATGGCCTTCGTACAGGCCGGCGCGCAATTGCGCGAGCTCGTCGGGTGTCATCTTGTTCGCGAGGCCGACGCGTTCGACTTCGGCGAACAGCACCTGATGCTGGTTCGCGAGCGTTTGCGCGCCGACCCGTTCGAACACGCGCGTGAGCGCATCGGCGCCGTGCAGGCGCGCGAGTTTGTCGGGTGCATGCAGCTTGTAGTCGACGAGCGTGCGGGCGAGGGCGGCGGTCAGATCCTGATTCGCGACGAAGTCCGAGCCATGCGTCGCATACGACAGCCCGAGATGAACCCAGTCGAGTTCCTTGCGGTCGAGCACGGCCTCGACGAGCTTCAGGTGGCCGTCGCCGGGCGCCGGTTCGAGCACGGCGTCCCAGCCGTGGAACGTCACCATCACATGCGGCGCGGTTTTGCCGGTGTGCTGCCGCGCCCACGTTTCGAGCGCGTCGAACGTGCGCACGTAGTCGTGGTACGCATCGTTGGTGCCAGCCAGCGTGCGCTGGTCCTCGGCCGACACGAGCGCGCGCGACGGCGCGGTTTCGAGGCGCAGCACGAAGCCGCCTTCGGACGCCGCATCGAGCCATTTGAACAGATGGTCGAGGTCGTCGAGTTCGAGATGGCGGCCCGTGCCGACGATGTCGATCCGCGCGTTCGCTTCGTCGAACTGCGCGTTGTCGAGCTTGCCGAGTTCGCGCACGCGGCGGATGAACGCGGGGTCGTGTTTCCGGCCGAGCGCGGCGGCCAGCGAATACGGATCAACCGCGACCGATACGACCGGCATCGCCCCGCCATAGCGCTTCACGAGCGCGAGCATTTCGGCGGGGTCGTCGCGCAACGTGAAGCCGCGCGCCATCAGCGCGAGGCGATCCTGGAGCTCGGCCTTCGCGCGGGCATAGGCCTGCAACGCGTGCCGGTCCGCGGCGCGTGCGATCGACAGATAGGTGATCGCGCGCTTCGCATGGCGCGACACCAGGTTCGCCGCGTGGTCGGGCCGCGACAGCGGGCCGCGCCACGGCATGCTCGACACATCGCGCGCGAGCCGCAACGGGATGCCGAGCGCCTTCATCATCACGCTGTCGGCCATCATGACCTGGCGTGTCGCGCCGAGGTCGAGCGGCTCGCCGGTGCGGCCCGCGAACGCCTTCACGCGCTCGTGCTCCGGGAACCAGTCGTCGAGCTTCGCCTTGCCGAAGCGGAGGATCCATTCGGCGACCGTCGCGCTCGTCAGGCCCGGCTGATAGGTCTTGATGCTGAACGGCTTGCCGGCCGGCGCGGCGTGCGGCGCCGGTGACGCGGCCGGTGCGGGCGCCGCCGGCGCGTTCCGGCTGCCTTTCGTGCCCTTGCCGCGCGCAGCCTTGTTCGGTTTCGCGGGCGGATTGGCGGACGCCGTGCCGGACGCGGGATCGCCGGCAAGTGTGGCCTGCTGGTGCTTCGCGGCCGCCAGTTCGGCCGCGATGCGGCGCCGCAGTTCGCCGAACGGCGTGGACGATTCCGCGGCGGCCTTCTGCAACTGTTTGTCGAGTTCCGCTTGTTTCAGCGCATAGGCCGCGACCTGCGTCGGCTTCGTGCGTGCATCGAATTCCGCCGGGTCGAGCCGCGTCACGAGAAAGTGCCGGTCCGAGCCGTCCGGACCGCCGCCGATCTTCGTCCTGTCGAGATCGACGCCGGGCTTGCGCTCGTCGGCGAAATGCGCGGCATCGTCGAACCATTGCAACGTGCCGTCGCGGGTCGCGAGGAGGCCGTCAGGCTGATGCAGCGTGTCGATCAGCGCGCCTTCCGTGCCGTAGACGTAGATGAAGTATTCCGGGCCGACCTGGCCGAGATCGATCACGCGCCGCAGGTGCAGCGTGTTCGCGCCGTTGAAATCGTGCACGTCGTCGGCCGATTTCGGCAGCAGGTTCGGCGCGACCCACGGGTTGGCGAGCGACGTCGCGCCGGCCGGCGGCTTGCCTCTCGACTGAAGCTTGCCGAGCCGGCGCTGCACGCGGTCGCTCGTTTTCATCGACGGCGGCTTTTGCTCGGCGATCGGCAACGCCCGCTCGGCCGGCGCGAAGCCGCCATAGCGGGACACCGCCGATTCCGGCAGCGACGACGGGACGAACACGACGCCGCGCCGTCCGTCGGGCAGGCCGCGGGCGCGGCGGCGGAATGCGGCGCCAAGATCCTGTTCGGCGATCGATGCATCGCCGACCGAGGTTTTCTCGTGATACGCCCAGCCGCTGCCGCCTTGCTTGGGCACGGCGTAGCCGAGCACCTTGCCGGTTTTCCGGTCGACCGCGAAGATCGTCGTGCTGTCGTCGGCGACCTTCGCGGCCGCCTTGGGCCGCTTGAATTGCGGCGCGCCGGCGAGTTTGCCGATCTGCTCGACGACCTCCTGCGCAGGCGCGTCGCCGGAAGGCTCGGCATTCCATACGCGTTTCGAGTCGACGGCTTCGACCTTCGCCGCGCCGCCGAATTGCCGCAGCTCGTCGAGCGACACCGGCGACAGGTAGAAGTCGAATTGCGCACGCGCTTCATGCGGCGTCGCGCTGCCGCTGCGCTTGCGCGGACGCGTGCCCGGATAGAGCGCGTCGCGCAAGTCGTGCGACGGCGCGCCGCCCGGATCGGTCGATTCGACCTGACCGGGCTGGCCGTGCGCATCGGTCGTCAGGCTCGCGACGAATTCGGGTTGCGGATGCGTGCCGTCGTCCGCCGGCCGGTCGGCGTGCTTCGCGATCAGCACGTGGGCGTTGGGGCCCGCGTATTGCGCGAGGTCGCGGATGTCGGCCAGTTGCGTGCCGTCGATGCGCTTCAGATCGCGCTTGCCGTGCGCGTCGAGCCAGTCGGCCGCGCGGGCCTCGGGCGCAAGCACGGGGGCGGCCGGCAGGAACGACGACGGGTCCATCGGCCACATCATCATCGACGGCATCGTCCGCGGCATGGCGCCGGCTCGCCCGGCCTCGCCGTCGCGCCGCGCCTGATCGGCCTGCGTGCGGTACAGCGCCCGATAGACGGGGTTGCCGGGCAGCGACGTCTGCACGTTGCCGAACGCGTCGGCGAGGCGCGCGAGGCCGGCCGCGTCGCCCGGCATCACATGGTCGGCTTCGCGCGCGATCGCGTCGGGCAGTACCGCGTGCGCGGCGATGTCGATGCCGGTCGATTCGAGGATCTGCTTGCGCACCGCGAACGCGTTGGCCTGCGCGCGCGCCTCGGCGCGCAGCGCGCTTTCCGCGTACGCGTCGGGGCTGCTGGTGTCGAGGTCGAGCCGGTTCGTTGCCACGTCGACCGCATGACCGACCTCGTGGGCGAGCACGTAGACGATCGTGCCGGCGTTGCGCAGGCCGCCGTCGATCACGATCCGGCGCTGTTCGGCATCGACCTTGCTGCCGGCGCCCGCGCGGCCCTGCACGATCTCCCAGCGGCCGGGGTTCAGCAGCCGCAGTTGCGCGGCGAGCAGGCTCGACTGGTCGGCCAGCG
The DNA here is from genome assembly GCF_900446215.1 of Burkholderia cenocepacia. Taxonomy (GTDB): domain Bacteria; phylum Pseudomonadota; class Gammaproteobacteria; order Burkholderiales; family Burkholderiaceae; genus Burkholderia; species Burkholderia cenocepacia. Next base: position 29,322 of record NZ_UAQZ01000016.1, read on the forward strand.
CGTACGCGGCGTCGGGTAGCGGCGCGCCGCCGAACCACGTCCGGATCCGCGTGAAGCGCGACGGTTTCTGCACGAACGCGCCGTCCGGCAGCGATTCGCTGATCAGCGGGTGCGCGAGTTCGACGTGGCCGCTGGCGATGCCGCGTTCGAGCGGCTGGATGACGGCGTCGATCATCCCGGGCGTGCGGTTGGTTGCCGGGTCCGGATGCGGGATCAGGACGGACGGGTCGCTGAAGTGGAACTCGCCGTTCGCATCGAACAGGCCCTCGAAATCGAACGACAGGCCGTGCCGCGCGGCCAGCTCGCGCATCGCGGCGAGCTGGCGCATCGATTCGCGCGTCACGCGCTTCGGCAGGATGCCGTGCATCACGTCGAGGCTGCCGAGTTCGGCCAGCGGGCTGTACAGCACCGCGACGCGCCCGTGGTACGTGAACGGCCCGTCGACCGTGACCGTGCGCATGCCGAGCTGCGTCAACTGCTCGAGCCCGCGCTTTTCGTGGGCGAGCATCGTGCGGGCCTTGTCGCCGCTGGCGTCGAACACGCCGATCGCGTTGCGCTTGCCGAGTTCGAATACCGCCTTCGCGGTGCCCGCGCCGAGGAACGGGCCGAGCAGCGCATCGGGATCGACGCGCCGCGACGGATCGCCGGCGACGTGCAGCCCGTGTTCGTCGACGGCGAGCGCGCCCGCGTCGATCCGTTCGCGCGGCGACGGCGTGTAGCGCGTCCATGCGCGCGGGCCGCCGAACCGCATGCGCTGCGTGCCGTCGCCGCGCGGTTCGCCGAGCGTGCGGACCGTGCCGCTGTCGGGCACGTAGATCGTGCGTTGCCACAGGTTCGCGAGCCACGCGGCGTGTGCGGCCCCGCCTTCGCCCGCGAGCACGATGGGGGCGCCGGCTCGGGCGGGCGTGAACGCATGGCGATGGTCGATCGAATAGTCGACCGGCGTGGCGGGGTTGCCACGTGCGTCCAGCAGGCCGCCGGCTGCGTCGGTTCGCGCATGGACGAGCGTCAGCGGTTCGCCGTTCGCATAGGACACCGGACCGTGGCGCGAGAAGGACAGTGTCGGCGAGCCTCCGCCGAACCAGCGGCGCGGAAACGGCGATGCACGGTCCGCGTGCGCGTGGCTCCACTGCGCCTGTTCGTCGAGCGTGCGCGGCAGCCGTGCGCCGCCGCTGCCGCCGGACGATTCGGCCGTGTGCGGCGCGGGCATGCGCAGCGCTGCGTTGCCCGGCTGCTGCTGGCGGTCCCGTGTGCTGCCGTAGAACGCACGGTAGTGTTCGCCGTCGCGGCCGGATACGGGGGCATTGCCGAATGCGTCGGCGAGGCGCGCGAGGCCGGCGTCGTCGCCCGGCATCACGTGGTCGGCTTCGCGCGCGATCGCATCGGGCAGCACCGCGTGCTCGGCGATGTCGACGCCGGTCGATTCGAGGATCTGCTTGCGCACCGCGAACGCGTTGGCCTGCGCGCGCGCTTCGGCGAGCAGCGTGCTTTGCACGTACGCTTCCGGGCTGCTGGTATCGAGGCCGAGCCGGTCGTTCGACACGTCGGCCGCGTGGCCGGCTTCGTGCGCGAGCGTGTAGACGAGCGTGCCGGTGCCGCGCAGGCCGCCGTCGACCACGATCCGGCGCTGCTCGACGTCGGTGCGGCTGCCGCGTCCCGCGCGGCCCCACACGACCTGCCAGCCATCCGATTTCAGCAGGCGCAACTGGTCGGCGAGGAGGCTCGACCGGCCGGCGAGCGCATAGGCGGCGTCGGGCAGCGGCGCGCCGCCGAACCACATCCGGATCCGCGTGAAGCGCGACGGCTTCTGGACGAACGCGCCGTCCGGCAGCGATTCGCTGATCGCCGGATGCGCGAGTGCGATGCTGCCGGTGCGGATGCCGCGTTCGAGCGGCGCGATCACGGTGTCGATTTCCTCGAGCGTGGCGTCGATTTCCTCGCGGTCATCGGTGCGGAATATCGTGGCCGGGTCGCTGAAGTAGAACTCGCCGCGCGCGTCGACCACCCCCTGAAAATCGAACACCAGGCCATCGCGCTCGACGATCTCGCGCATCGCGGCAAGCTGTTGCATCGAGTCGTGCGTGATACGTGACGGCAACGCGCCGAGCGAGATGGCACGGCTGCTGAGTTCGGCGAGCGGATGGTAGAGGATCCCGATCCGGTTGCCGACCGAGAACGGGCCGTCGATGGTCAGCGTGCGCATGCCGTAGCGGCGCAGCAGGTCGAGCCCGGTGCGTTCGGTGTCGAGCGCGTCGTAATGATTCGCGAGCTGGCCGTCGCGCGGCCTCGATGGATCGACGTCGTACAGGCCGATCGCGTTGCGCTTGCCGAGTTCGAACACGCTCTTTTCGATGCCGGCGCCGAGGAACGGGCCGATCAGCGCTTGCGGGTCCAGTCGCCGTGACGGATCGCCCGCGACGTAGAGGCCGTGCGCGTCGACGGCCAGTTCGCCGTAGTCGATCCGCTCGCGCGGCGACGGCGCATAGCGGGTCCACGTGGGGGCGTGGTCGAATCGCGCCTCGGGCCGCTGGCTCCCCGGGTTGCGCATGGCCGCGTCGAACGCGCGGATCGTGCCGCCGTCCGGCACGTAGACCGGCCGTTGCCAGGTGTTCGTGAGCCATGCCGCGGCCGCGTGTCCGTCGTCGGCCGCGAGGACCAGCGCGCGGCCGGTGCCGGCGCTCGTCGACGTGCCGGCGAGGAAGTGCGCGATCGAAAACGGCACGTGCTGCGCGGGGCGGCCGTGTGCGTCGAGCAGTTGGCCCGTGGCGTCGGTTCGGCCGCGAATGATCGTCACCGGTTCCTCGGTTCCCGACGACGTGCGTTCGTCCAGCATCCGCAGCGTCATCTGCCGCGGCTCGTGACGCCCGCGTTCGGCGAACGGCGAGATCGTTTCCGCATGCGAGAAGCTCCACCGCACCTGTTCCTCGAGCGTGCGCGGCAGGTGCGCGCCACCGGTCCCTTCGGTCGTGTGCGGCGCCGGCATCCGGCGCGGGGCGCCGCCGTGGCGCTTCTGCTTGTCCCAGATGCCGTCGTAAAAGGCCTGGTACGTCTCGCCGCGGCGGCCCGACACCGGCGCATCGGCGAACGCGTCGGCGAGCCGCTCGACCGTGCCCGCATAGTCGCTCGACGGCGACCAGCGGTCGGCCTCGTGCTGCAGCGCATCGGGCAGCGTCGTGTTCGCCGCGATGTCGCCGCCGCCCGCGAGATCGATCTCGTAGCGCGCTTCGAACGCGTTGATCTGGGCGCGCGCTTCGGCTTCGAGCGCCTTGCGCGTGAAGCGGCTGCGGCCGCTGTAGTCGAGCGAATCCAGTGTGCCGTCGATCGCCTCGACCGCATGCTTCGCCTCGTGCGCGAGCGTATAGGTGATGCTGCCCGAATCGTGCAGCGCGCCGTCGATCGTCACGCGGCGCCGCTTCGGATCGATCCGGCTGCCGCCGCCGCGCTTGCCGAGGCTCACGCGCCAGCCGGCGTCGCTCAGCATCCGCAACTGCTGCGTGAGCGTGCCCGATTGCTGCGCGAGCGCGTGGACCGCGTCCGGCAGCGGCGCGCCGCCGAACCGCATCTGCAGCCGCGTGAACAGGCCCGGGCCGGCAAGCGACGGGTCCGCCGGCGCTTCGGTGGTGTCCGGGTGGGCGGCGGCCGAGAGCGCGTGGTCCTGGGTTCGTGCGTCCCGGGCCGGCTTGGGCGCGGCTGCCTCGCGTGCATCGTTCGCCGCTTGCGTGGGGGCGCGTTCGGCCGGCTTGACGAGCACGAGGATGCGGTTGGGCGCGCTGAATGCGCCGTCCAGCGCACGCGCCGCGCGCGCGGGCGGCTGCGGCACGGCGGCATGCGTGTCGGGGTCGGCGACGTTGCGCCGGGTCGACGCGAGCACGACGACGGTGTCGTCGTTCACGGGGCGTGGCGCGCGGCGCGCGGCGGGCGCGTCCGGATTCGCCTCAGGCGGGTCGGCTTCGACGACGCCCGCCGCGTCGGCGTGGGCCGCCTGCGCGTTCGTGCCGACGACGCGGCCGCCGGCCGCCGCGGCGTCGGGGGCGGGCAGGTAGCGCGTCAGCGGCGCATCGGCGCGCAGGGTGCCGTCGGCGTGCAGGGCATCCGGCGCGGCCGCGAATACCGGCCGCTGCCAGCGGTTCGCGAGTTCGGGGGCGACGTGCGCGTCCGCGGCATCGGCGATGACGACGATCGGTTCCGCGACGTCGGCGGGCAGCTCGCCCGCCGCGCGCGGCCGCGCGGCGTCGGGCCGGGCGGCCGCCGGGTCCTCGCCGTTGCGCACGATCAAGAGCGTGTGCTCGCCATGGTCGAGCGCCTCGACCGACGGGCCGCGCGGGACCGACACGCCGGCCGGGTCGCGCGTCGCGGGCCGGGAGGCCGGTTCGGCGTCGGTCAGGTCGATCACGCGGACCGGCGTGCGCGGCGCGACGCTGGCCGGTTCCTCGAGCGCGCCCGCGCCGGGTGCGCCGGGCGTCCGCGCGACGGCCGGATCGTGCGCCGCGCGCAGGTCGCTGCTGCGGCGATTCTGCGCGGCGACATGCGAATCGGACGCGCGCGTTTCCTGCTGGTTCTCGTCGCGCGCGGCTTGCGCTTCGCTCGTGTGCTGCGCGTTGCGTGCGCTGGCGGCCGTCGTCGCGGTGGCCGTGTCGTTCGCTGCGGTGGCGCGCGCCGCGGCTTCGTTGGCGGGCGTGGTGCGCGGCGCGCTGTCGGCCGGCGGCGTGTCGTTGCTTGCCGGTTGCCGCGGGGCGTTGCGCGACGGGACCGGCGTTTTCGCGACGAGCTTCGACGGCGCGTTGATTTCGCCGTCGCTGCCGAACGACAGCCGGTCGCCCGTCTCCGTGACCGAATCGATCTTCGTGCCTTCGGTCCAGGTCTTGCCGGTCAGCTCGACGATGCTCAGTTCGCCGTTCTCGCCGAGGATCACCGACGTCCCGCGCGGCAGGTGGTTCAGGTCCTTGTTGTTGAGCGAGTCGAGCACGCGCACGGGCATGTTGTCGTAGGTGAGCACCTTGTCGCCCGCCATCAGCGTGCCGTCTTTCGCGACCTTGATGTCGACGCCGTCGAGCGACGCGCGCGTCGCGCCGAACGCGAGTTGCGACGGCTCGTTCCTGCTCAGGATCTTCTGCAGTTGCTGTCCGTCGATCGAGATGCGCTCGCCGCCTGCCGAGCGGGCGACCACCGGCCGGCCGGTGACGCGCACCGTCGCGTTGACCATGCGGTCCCGCACGCCGCCCGCGCCCATCAGCGCGACGTTCGTGAAGCCGGACTTGAGCGCGTCCCAGCCGTGCTCGCGGTCCCCGTGCGCGAAGTCGACAGCGGCTTCGACGAAGCTTTCGCCGGCGGCGCCGAGGCCGGTGGCGAGCGAGGTGCCGCGCACGATCGCGGTGCTGATTCGCGCGGCCCTCGCCGAGCGCAGCGCGGTGACCGTCTTGGCGAAGACTTCCGAGCCCGCGAATTTCGCCGCGCCGGCCGCGCCCATCGGTACGAGGTTGAGCCAGTCGCCGCGCGCGCCGGCGTCGGTGAACGGATTGATGCTCTGGTTGTGTTCCCAGCGCGAGCCGATATCGAGCGCGGATTTCGTCATGCTCGAGCCGATCGCCGTATCCATCATCAGCCCGCCCGCGAAGTTCAGCGCGCCGCCGGCGAACACGCCGACGCCGGTTGCGTCGAGCAGCACGCCGGCGCCTTCCATCAGCAGCCCGAGGCCCATCATCCCGAGATTCACCTTGCCGCCGGTCAGCGTGTTCAGCGCGCTGTCGAACCAGTCGTCGTGATGCGCGCTCTTCTGCTGGAACTGCGCGTGCCCGTTGTCGTCGTAGCCGGTCACGAGATCGAGCGTGCCGCTCGACGCAAGCTGGTTGTTGTCGAGGTAGTCGCCGATGTTGTCGTAATTCGCCGACGTGTCGTCGACGTACTGGACGTGGCCCTTGCTGTCGGTGACCTTGAAGAGCGCGCTCGTTACCATCCCGGCCGTCTTGTCCGAGTAGATCAGCGGCAGGATGTTGACCTGCGTGCCGCTGCCTCCGCCGAGCTCGAGGATTTCGCCGCGCACCTTGTTGATCGTGTCGAGCTTTTCGTTGTCGGTGTAGCGCACCGAGTCGTCGTTGACCGGCGCGGTGGGCGTGCCTGTGTCCGCCGACGGCTGCACGTCGGGCGGGAGGCCGATCGCGGTGCCGATCAGGTTGCGCTGCTCGTTGTCGGTCAGCTTGCCGAAATCGATCGTCGCGGCCTTGTTCGTGCTCGCGCCCGCCTGATCGAGCAGCGATTGCGACAGCTCGCCCTGGTGCGCGCGGAAGAAGCCGTCGAGCGCCTTCGAATAGGCATCCTTGTCGTCCTGGCTCTGCGGGTTGCGCAGGTTCTCGGCGAGGCTCGCATCGAACTGGTCGAGCAGCACCTGCTGACGCGACATCTCGGTCAGCAACTGCAGCTTGTTGATGGTCGCGTCGGCCTGCTGCAGGTTGTTGCGCGCCTCGTCGAGCCGATCCTGGTACGGATTCGGCCGCCGCGGCGTGGGCATCGGGATCTCGTCGCCGTTCACCTCGCGCATGCGCACCGGCGTCGGGTGGTTCGCGTACCAGTCGTCGTAGGTTTTCTGCATGTCCGCGAGCTTGCCCTTCAGCACGCCTTCCTGCGTCTTCGCGTTCGCCAGCTGGAATTTCGCGGCCGCGTCGTTGAACGTGTTGGACAGGCGGCCGTCGGCCGCGCGCAGCGCGCCCGCGACGACATGGAGCTTTTTCGCGTCGAGGGCGGTCTGGCCGGTCGCGGTGGTCGGCACGGACGTGTTCGAGCCGGGCGGCTGCAGCACGAACGACGGATTCGTGAACAGCGTCGTGGGCGGGAGCGACGTCGATAGCGCGGCGGGCGGCGCCGACGTGCTCAACGACGACGACGGTGTCGGCGTCTGGGTCGTCGACGGCGCCGGGGAACTCGCGGTGCTCGATGGGCTCGGCAGCGACGTGCTCAGCGACGGCGACGGCTGCGCCGACGGGGACGGCGGCGTCGTGGACGGCGGTGGATTCGTCGACAGCGTCGGTGTCGGGTTCTGCAGCACGAACGGCACCTTTGGCTTGAGCTGCGCATCGATCTGCGCGCCGGCGTCGTCATACTGCTGCGCGAGCGTCTGGCCGTACGCGACGACGAATCCGTCGTGCGCGAGGCTGGCTTTCTGCTTTGCCTGTGCGAGCGCATCGGACGCGGCGGCGAGGTCGGCGTCGACGGTCGGATGCGGGTCCAGCGAGCGCGGATTCGCGATATGCCAGTCGTCGGATGCCGATTTCGCGGTGTCGTACTTGGTCTGCAAGTCGTCGACGGTCAACTGCGCGCCGAGCATCTGCATGTAGCTGCCGCTCGTGTTCGCCTGCGTCGTCGCGCGATCGAGCGCGGCCTTGTCGTCTTTCGTCGCGCCGGGCGTCGAGCCGATCAGGCACGCGCTGTCGGCGTCGTATTTCTGCTGCAACGTCGTGACCTGCTGCGCGTCGAGCGATGCCGCATAGGCCGCGTTCGAGTAATTGGCGAGCTTCGCGGCCTGCGCGATATTGGCCTGCACCGCGTTCATGTCGACGTTGCCGTTTGCGTCGGCGGGCGGCGGATCGGGCAGGTCGACCTGCAATTGCAGCGGCTCAAGCGCATCGTTCAGCTTGCCGACGCCGGTATCGATCGCATCCTTGTAGGCAGGGTCGGCCATGTACGACTGGAATTGCGTATAGGCGAGATTCGCGTTGCTGACGTCCGCCCAGTACTTCGCCTGCGCCGTTACCGCGGTCGACGTCGCCGACTGCCAGTCGTCGTAGGCCTGGACCTGGGCGGGCGTCTTGCAATCGCCCTGCTGCGGGATGAAGTTCGGATTCGCCTTGGTCTGGTCGGGAAACAGTTTCTGCAGCGCGGCGAGCTTCGCATCGGCCTGCTGCTGCGCGGGCCCCTCGATTTTGTCGTTGCTCGGGTCGGCGCTGTACTGGTCGGCTTTCGCCTGTTCGCCGTACAGGATCCGGTAGCCGGCGTCGGTCGTGACGTCGAGTTCGCGTTGCGCGGTGGCGGCCGCGTCGTGCGCCTTCGTGTAGTTGTCGCGCGCGGCCTTGCGCTCGTCGGGTGTCGCTTCGGGGTCGCGGTTCGTCATCCGCAGCACGCCCTGCGCGCCTTGCAGCGTGTGTTGCGCGTCGTCGTACCTGGTCTGCGCGTCCTGGATCACGCGCTGGACGGCTTGCGTCGTGTCGTTGTCGACGGTGATCTCGGGCGGCGCGACGCGATACTGGTCGGCCATGTTCCGGAGCAGCGCGGTGGCCGACGCGATTTCGGCATTGGTCGGCTTGGACGGATCGGTGCCGAGGTCGGCCTGCACGGGAATCGGCGGCACGGTGGTCGGGTTCACCGGGTTGGCCGGGCCGTTGTTCGGGCCGTCGTTGGACGTACCGTCCGTATTGCGCGGCGGTTTCGGGGCGAGGTCGGGATCCAGCGTTTGCGACAGGAAACGCTGCCAGTTCAACCCCAAACCCATTCCATCGATGGACAACATGCAAGGCTCCCGTCAGGCGCGGCCGTACGCAGGGTGCACGCCGCCAGCGCCGCATGGCGCGATTTCGAGTGTACGGAAGCGGTTGGGGCAGGCACGGGGGCGATTCGTAGCGTGCGACGAGGGCGAGACGACCGGTCCGGGGATCGCTACGAGAAGCGATCATGCACCGATAGTGCACGGGACCCGACGCGGGGCGATGAGGCGGTTTGCGCATCGATTCGGGCGAGGGCGTGTGTTACAGCTGGCTTTCGGTGGTGGATGCTGTCTTACCGTTTGCTTTCCGTCTTTATGATCAGGTATGCGAAGTAATGGGCGGTGGTTTGGGGGGAGTCGTGCTGTCTGCCCGGAGCCGGGCGAGAGAGCGCAGCGACACGAGTGCGTCGAATCGATATCGATGGGAGAGGGAACAGGAACCGATACAGCGGGTGATTCGCTTTCGCGGCGGCGGCCAATAGCTGGCCACTATCTGGCTAGGTCGCGTCGACCTCTGGTGGGCCGCGGTCGGCTTGCTGGAGCATGCGGTCGACGTGTAATTCGCCGAGTGCTATGTCACACCGAGGAAGGACAACGCACCGGCCGGGGAAGCGGCGCGCTTCCTTCATTCCGTTCGGTCACCGTTGGGAAATTGTTACGTGACAACTTCAGATCATCATGGACCGACGACTTTATATACTGAATATGAACCCCGCCTCACCGAGGCGAATCTTCGATTCGCATACCCCGAAATACCGGCCTGCCAGCGCAGTCGTCCGCTCCGCCACTCGACGATCCGCAAGCATTCGGCAAAACGCCTATAATGATTGGGCAAATTGCCGGAGAGAGCTCATGAGCACCATCGCTTTTCATCCTTCGGGCGTCGCTCATCCGCGGCAGGCCGAATTCACGATTCTCGAGCAGCTGCTGGCGATCCGCGTCCGTTCGGGCGCCGATCTGGCCGAGCTGGCGAGCGCGCGCGTCGACGTGTCGGTGATCGACCGGCTGTCCGAGCGCGGGCTGAAATCGGACGAGCTGGCGTTCATCATTCCGCGCCGCACGCTGAGCCATCGTCGCCAGGCGCACGAACGCCTGTCGCCGGAAGAGTCCGACAAGGCGATCCGCCTCGCGCGCATCGTCGCGCAGGCGACGGCCACGTTCGGCGATCAGGACAAGGCGATGGCGTGGCTGCGCAACGGGCTCCAGCGCTTCGGCGGCCGCACGTCGCTCGACATGGCGAGCACCGAGCATGGCGCGCGGCTCGTCGAAGAGGCCCTCACGCAGATCGACGAGGGGTACTTCGCTTGACGACGCTGTGGCGGATCAGCAATTACGCCGATCTGAAAGGCATCGGCGGGTTGCGGGCCGGCGGCCGCTGGCATTTCGCCGGGCAACCCGTCGTGTATCTCGCCGAACATCCGGCGCTCGTGTTGCTCGAGACGCTCGTTCATTTCGAAATCGCCACCGTCGCGCAATTGCCGAGCGCGTACCAGTTGCTGCGGATCGAGGTGCCCGATTCGGTGGACGTCGCCGAAATCGCCGAAGGCGATGCGCCGGACGACTGGCGAACGAACGTCGACTGGACGCGTAGCGCCGGCACCGAGTGGCTGCACACGCAGCCGAGCGCGCTGCTGCGCGTGCCGAGCGTCGTCGTGCCGCACGCCCACAACTTCCTGTTGAATCCGCTGCATCCGGCCGCGTCCGACATCCGCATCGCGGAAGTGATGCAATCACCGTACGACACGCGAATTCTGCGGCTGGTCCAGTCGAAGCCGGGCGAATAGCGAGCCGGCGGAACAACGTTCGCGCCGGCGGCGCGCGATCAGCGTTCGTGGGCAGCGCGATCCGCGGCCGCATCGGGCGGCAGCGTCTGCCGGATACGCGTGACCGTTCGCATGCTGGCGAGGCCGAGCATCGCCGTGACGTCGGCATGTGCGTGACCGGCGAGCAACTGGCGGCGCGCATAGGTATTGCGCAGCACGCGCGGGCTCATGTCCGCTGCGCGAAAGGCGATCGCGTTCAGCGCATCGCGTACGACGAGCAGCAGGAACATGTCGTTCATGGCCCCCCCGCGCGGCGCGGGAAACAGCAGCGCCGACGGCGGCGCGTCGGTCGAGCGCGCGCGCCATGCGGCCAGCGGCGCCACCGCGAACGCGGCGAGTTCGATCCGGCGCGCCGGCCGCGCACGATCGCGCGGCACCGACAACACCGGCGGTCGCGCATCGAGTTCGGGCGCGTCGGCTGTCGCCGCACGAATTTCCGCCGACGTGATGCCGCTCGCGAGCAGCAGCGCGACGATCGCGCGATTGCGGCAGTCGGCCGGCGTGTCGTCCGCTCGAGGCTGCACATGGCGCTGCAGCGCCGCGTCGGCATCGGGCGGCAGGTAGCACGGCTCGGGCTCGCCGTCCGGCCAGGCGAGATCGCGCGTCGACCGGCCGGCCGGGTGGACCGTCCGCACACCGGTGTCGACCAGATGCCGGCCGAGCCGGTCGATCAGCTTCGCATAGCGCACGCGCGTCGACGTGCCGGGCGCGCAGGTACGGTCGAGTTCCGCGAGGAAGGCCGCGACGTGGTCGGGCCCGAACGTGGCGAGCGACACGCGCTGCGCACTCAGGTGGCGCAGGAATCGCTCGAACATCGCGACATGCTGCACGACCGAGCGCGGCGCGAACGGCCGGCGGCCGGCGCCGGTCGCGGCGGTTTCCTGCCAGACGCGAAACGCGCCGACGGGGTCGTGGATCCAGCGATTCGTGTCCATCTCCGCTTTATAGCCGGACGCGGTGACGCCGGCAATCGTCCCGATGTCCGGTCGGCCGGCACGCGACGCAACGGGCGCGTCAGTGCGCGTGACGCGTGTCGTCGATGCCGTCGTTGTTCATCGTCAGGTAGACGAGCACGAGCAGCAGCGTGATGAAGAACCGGAACGCGTCCGGCACGCCGTTCCATTGCTTCGACATCCACATCCCGAACCATTCGCCGCCGACCGACATGAACGCGACCTGCCACGTGAGGAAGCCGAGCGTCAGGCCGGCGATCGCATGGCCCTTGGCCGCGCGGAATTCCGCATCGCCGGCGCGTCGCGCGCGCAGCAGCCGTGCGCCGCCGATCCAGCACAGCACGGCCGTGAGCGTTTCCATCGAAATGATGCCGATATAGCCGGCGTGATGGACCCACGGCGTGTCGATCGCGCGATACATGATCCCGTTGCCCGGGAAGGTGGTATCCATCAGGAAGACGTGGTGCACGAACGCGAAATTCGTCGCGTAGTCGGTGATGTTACCGAATGCGACGAGCGACGCGAAAAAGGCCATGGCCAGCACCATGGCTGCCTTGGAAAGACGAATGATCATCATGGACTCCGAAGTGAACGGGCAGGCACGAGCGTGACCGCGCGGCTATGTGCTGGCGTTCAGGGGCGGTACCTGCGTTAAGCGTGTCCGGCGAAGCCGGTCGAAGAGCGTGCGCGTGCACGGCGGCGCGGAGATCGGGACTGGAAAACCTGAAGCCGGTGCGGCGTCGAGGAGACGCACGCGCCGGCTGGATCGAGTGCCCGCGCCAGGAGGGAGCGGCGATTGTCGGTCGATCCGCGGGCGTCGTCAAGCGGCGCGCCGCGCGTGCGTGCCGCTGCCGTTATGCGTCGTGCGAAGGCGCCGCAGCCGCACCCGCGTGTGCCTGCCCGTTCAGCCGCGCGAGCGCGGCGAACGCCAGTTGCGTCGCGATCGCCGCGAGCGTGCCGGCCGCCATGCCGTTGCCGAGCACGATCTGCACGGGTGCGCCGAAATGGCGATACAGGTTCGGCACGAGGATCGGTGCGAGGCCGACCACCAGTGCGGCGGCGAGCGTGTACTGGTTTGCGCGCGCGTGCAGGTCGACGCTCGCGAGCAGCCGGATGCCCATCACGCCGATCATCGCGAATACGACCAGCGCGGTGCCGCCGACCACGGCGGCCGGAATCGCATACGCGAGCCGCGCGAGCGGCGCGAACAGCGCGATGACGATCAGCATCGCGCCGGCGGCGGCCGTCACGTAGCGCGAGCGCACGCCGGTCGTCTGCACGACGCCGATGTTCTCGGCGCTGGTCACGATCAGCGGCGTGCCGAACAGCGCGCCGGCCAGCGACGCGAGCGCATCGCCGCGTATCGTCTTCGGCACGTCGCGCCGGAGCGCAATCGGCTTGCCGCACGTTTCGCCGACGGCGACCGTCTGCGCGGTGGCCTCGGCCATCGAGATCGCGGTGAAAATCAGCAGCGGCAGCGCGGCCAGCACGTCGAAACGCGGCATGCCGAACGGCAGCCACACCGGATGCGTGAAGAGCGGCCCGTGCCACACGTCGGCGAGCGCGGGCATCGCGCCGAGCGCCCAGCCGAGCGTCGCGCCGGCCATCAGCCCGATCAGCACCGCGAGGCGCCCGGCCGTGCCGCGGAACGCGCCCGCGACGACGACGGTGGCGACGATCGTCGCGAGCGCGAGACCGAGCGCGCGCGGCTGCGCGAAATCGGCCGAACCGGGCTGCCCGACGACGATCGTCGCGTAGATCCGGATCAGGTTGATCGACACGAGCAGCAGCATCGCGCCGACGACGATGCGCGGAAAGAGCCGCAGGCAGCGCGTGAAGACGGGCAACAGCACCCAGTAGAACGCGCTGGCGAGCAGCGCCGCGCCGGCCGCGGTCGGCAGGCCGGATTGCGCGGCGATGCCCGCGAACAGCATCGTCGGTGCGCCGCCGGGCACCATCACGAACGGCATGCGCGCGCCGATCGGGCCGGCGCCGAGCGATTGCAGCAGCGTGCCGATGCCGCACGCGAAGAACGTCGCGCCGATCAGCTGGACCGTCAGGTCGGCCGGCAGCGCGAGCACTTTCGCGATCAGGAAGACGGCCGTGATCGGCGATGCGGCCATCGACAGCACGTGCTGCAGCCCGAACAGCGCGAGCTGCCACGCGGGCAGCCGGGCATCGACGGGCGGGGAAATCGGATCGTGCGACACGGCAGGCCCCTCGAAAACGAACGGCGACGATCGCCGGAAACCGGCGGTGAACGAAGGCTCAGGTCCGTAGCCAGGGCAACTGCGCGGCGCTGTAGCGGAACGTCTGGAACACGCTGTTCAACTGGCCGGGGCCGGTCTTGCGCGCCGCTTCGTCCGGGTATTCGGCGAACCACGGGATCACGTATTCCCAGACGACCTCGCCGGCCGGCGTCACTTCGAACAGCCGGCCCGTGGACGATTCGGTGACGTGCGTGTTGCCGTTCGGCAAGCGCTGCGCGTTGCCCATGAACGGCGTGTAGAACAGGTTCACGACGTCGTCCGCATACGACCACACGACGCGCCGCGTCGCCGGATCGATTTCCACGACGCGCGAGAACACGACGTGCGCACCGTGACGGAAATTGCCGTTGTCGAACGCGAGGATGTTGCCGTTCGGAAGCGGCACCGGCGCATGCTGGTGCGATACGACGTCGGGACCGATGTGCAGGTCGACGCGGCCGGTTGCGCGGTTCACGCCGATGATCCCCGACGTCGTGCGCAGGCTCATCAGCACGCGGCCGTCCGCATCGACCGCGAGACCGTTGACGAGCGGCCAGTGATAGCGGCCGAAGCCTGCCGCGATCGGAAAGTCCTCCGGCCGCAGATGGTCGCGTGCGTGCCATTCCCAGACGATCTGGCCGGCGCGGTTCACTTCCCGGATCACGTCCGCAAACATCACCTCGTCGTCGCCGTGCGCGGTGCCGCCCGGCACGCGCCGCGCGAAGGCCGCGTCGACTGGTTCGCACGCCGCATACAGCAGGTTGCCGTTCCGCAGCCACTGCGCGTCGTGGTGATGCGCGGGGTCCTCGTAGCGCCACACCGTTTCGCCTTGCGGCGTGACCTCGTAGAAGTCGCCGCCGTGCCACATCGACCACGGTGCGTAGCGCGATTCGGAGTGCGGATGATTGCCGTTGTAGCCGAGGTTGCCGTTCGGGAGGATGACCGCATGGCGGCCGGGGCGCACGGGCATCTTCCACTGGTGGACGACCTCGCCGTCGATGCCGACGAGATAGACGTTGCCGTCGGCGGTCTGCGGCGCGATGAGCGTATAGCCGCCTGCGGACAGCGCGGGATCGTGGGCGATGAGGCCGACGCCGCGGCGGCGCTGGGTGATCTGGTCGACGGTCGTCACTGCGGTCTCCATTCGAATCGGATACGGGGATGCAGCGGAATCTAGACGATTCGTCCGGTCAGTAAAATCGGATTATTCTTGACGGCCTGTTCGGAAAAATCTAACGGACTCCACATGCGTTCGATATCGCAGACATTCCGCTGTTTCGACGAAGTCGCGCGGCGCGGCTCGCTTCGCAAGGCAGCCGATGCGCTGCACCTGACCGCCGCGGCGGTACACCAGCAGATCCGCAATCTCGAGGAGCAGGTCGGCGTGCCGCTGTTCGACCGGCTGCCGCGCGGCATGCAGCTGACGCTCGCCGGCGAGATCGTGATCGCGGCCGTGCGGCGCGGCCAGCGCGATTTCGACAACGCGCTGACGCAGGTCGAGGACCTGCGCGCGTTGCGGCGCGGCCACGTGAATCTCGCGGTGCCCGCGTCGACCGCGGAAAAGCTCGTGCCCGACGCGATCCTTGCCGCGATGCAGCGTTACCCGGGCGTCACGTACAGCGTGCGCTCCGGAAACGGCGAGAGCATCGTGCGCTGGGTCGAGACGGGCGAGGTCGACATCGGTTATGCGCTGCGCCGGCGTACCGCGCCGGGCGTCGTCGAGGTGCGCGCGTTTGCGCAGCCGCTGGGTGTCGTCACGGCGCCCGGTCATCCACTGGCGTCGACGGGTGGCAAGGTGCGGATGCGCGACTGCTTCGCGCATCCGCTGATCCTGATGACGCCCGACACGGAGCTGCGCGCGATGTTCGACCAGATCGATGCGCGGCAGCCGCGCAACGTACGGCCGCTGGTCGAAACCGGGTCGGTGTCGATGGTGCGGCGTCTCGCGGCCGAAGGCGCCGGCGTCGGCTTCCTGATCGCGGAAAACGTCGCGGACGACGTGGCCGCCGGCCGGCTCGCCTGGACGCCGCTGGCCGATGCGGGCGCGCGCTCGTTCAGTTGCATCTACCAGCGGGCGGACATGAGCGCGACCGTCGCGATGACGATGTTTCTCGAGTTCTTTTCCGAGGCGATCGACGCGATGGAGCACGGCTTCGCGCGCGGCGGCCCGTCGAGCGGCACGCGTCGCCGGGCGAAAAGATAGCGACGTCACGCGGCGAGCCGCATCGGCGTATCGAAACGCGATGCAGTGCAACAGGTCAACCCGCATGCCGGTTCGGTGACGTTGCGCACACAACGTCCGGTTGCACTACGCCATTTCCTTATTGCGGAAAAAATTTTGTTCATGGGACCATCGAACGCGTTGCCCGTGCACCGAGGGGGTTGCAGGCAACAGGATGTCCATCGCAACGATCGACGAGAACATCGGCAGACAATGAACAGAACAGCGATTTTTCCGTATGCGTCCGCGTTGCTCGCGGCCGCCCTGTTGACCGCCTGCGGCGGCGACGTCGAGAACGAGGCGGGCCGCACGACCGCACCTTCCACCGATGCGAGCTGCCTCGCGGTCGACAACAGCGGCGCGACGGTCGTGGTGGGCTCGAACCAGCCGGGCGACCCGTCGCTGCCGGAAGCGTCGTCGGGCTATCGCACCGGGATGAAGCCCGTCCATTCGAAAACGTACCTGGTCGCCACGTCGAACGCGTACGCGAGCGCGGCCGGTTGCGCGGTGCTGAAGAAGGGCGGCACGGCCGCCGACGCGGCGGTCGCCGTGCAGGCCGTGCTCGGCCTGACGGTGCCCGAGGCGACGGGCCTCGGTTCGGGCGGCGTATTGCTCTACTACGATGCGCGCGGCAAGACGCTGCAGGCGTACGACGGCCGCGAAACCGCGCCGGCCGCCGCGACCGAGAACTACCTGCGCTACGTCGACGACGCCACCGATCATTCGGCGCCGCTGCCGAACGCGCGCGCGAGCGGCCGCTCGATCGGCACGATCGGCGTGCCGCGGCTCATCGAGGCGCTGCAACAGGATCATGGCCGCCTGCCGTGGCAGAGCCTGTTCGGCGACGCGATCACGCTCGCGACCAACGGTTTCCCGATCGGCGGCCGGCTGGCCGACGCGATCGCGGCGAACGCCGCGAACCTGAAGCGCGATCCCGAAGCCGCCGCGTATTTCCTGAACGCCGACGGGTCGCCGAAGACGCTCGGCACCGTACTGAAGAACCCCGCGTATGCGCGCACGCTGTCGCTGATGGCGCAGTCGGGCGCGAATGCGCTGTACACGGGGCAGATCGCGCAGGACATCGTCGCGAAGATCGCGGTGACGAAGGGCGCGGACGGCTCGACGCTCACGCCGGGCAAGACGACCGTCGCGGATCTCGCCGCCTATCAGGCGAAGCGCCGCGACCCGGTGTGCACGACCTATCGCAGCTACTGGGTGTGCGGGATGCCGCCGCCGTCGTCGGGCGGCATCGCGGTCGCGTCGGCGCTCGGCATTCTCGAGAACTTCGACCTGAAGTCGCTGAAGCCGACGGCGATCGATCTCGAAGGCGGCAAGCCGACCGTCGCGGGCGTCCACCTCGTCACCGAGGCCGAACGGCTCGCCTATGCGGACCGCGACAAGTACGTGGCCGATACCGACTTCGTGCCGCTGCCGGGCGGCACGTGGGACACGCTGCTGAACAAGCCGTACCTGAAATCGCGTGCGGCGCTGATCGACACGACCAAGAGCATGGGCACCGCGCAGCCCGGCAAGCTCGGTGCGGTGCCGCTCGGCGTCGACACGACGCTGATCGAGCACGGCACGAACCAGTTCACGATCGTGGACGGCGACGGCAACGTGCTGAGCGCGACGACGACGGTCGAGTCGAGCATGGGCTCGTTCCACATGACCAACGGCTTCCTGCTGAACAACCAGTTGACCGATTTCTCCGCGAACCCGCTCGACACGTCCGGCAATCCGGTGGCCAACCGTCTGCAGCCGGGCAAGCGGCCGCGCAGCTCGATGGCGCCGACGATCGTGTTCGGGCAGGCCGCGGACGGCTCGCGCGGCGACTTCGTGATGGCGACCGGTTCGCCGGGCGGCGGCACGATTCCGCAATACGTGGTCAAGACGCTGGTCGGCGCGCTCGACTGGGGGCTCGATGCGCAGCAGTCGGCGGGCCTCGTCGACTTCGGCGCGAGCAACAGCCCGACGACCACGGTCGGCGGCGAACATCCGAACGTCAACGCGGCGAACAACGGCGCGAACGATCCGCTGATCACGGGGCTGCTCGCGCTCGGGCACAAGGTGTCGACGTCCGCGCAGGCGAGCGGCGTCAACACGGTGATGCGCGTGACGGTCGGCCAGTCGCCGGCGTTGCAGGGCGGCACCGATCCGCGTCGCGAAGGCGTCGTGCTCGGCGATACGTTCCGGCCGTAACCGCGTGGGATGCGCACGGCCCCGGTCCGCTTGTCGGCGGCCGGGGCCGTGCATCATGACAAGGCCGCATCGACGACCGGGCGCCACCCGTCCTTCGGGATGCAGATAAAAGCGGCCGGCTCGTCAGCCGGCCGTTGCATGGATCGGCTTTCCCGATACCTGGCGATCGGGCAGGTCGTTGCCGTGACGCAGCCGGTCGTCCCGGTTCGCGGTTCACACCCGCCAGTCGTCAAATACGGCGTTCACCCGCCGCAAGCTCCCGATTGTCAAACAGTGTGAGTCAATCGTCAGCATTTGCAACGGAAGTAACAGTCCCCGCAATTCAATCGTTTTGCGCGTCGGCGCCGCTACATTAGCTCCACCTGCCGCATGTCGCGGCGAGGCATGCGACAAGCCGCACGAAGGCGGCCCGCAGCAACAACGTCTTTGGGGAGAATGACCATGAACAAGATTCGTACGATTCTGCTGGGTGCCGCTCTGACGGCGATGGCGACTTCGGCTGCATTTGCACAGACCGCCCAGACCGGCGCCCAGGGTTCCGCAGGTGTCGGCGCCCAGGTCCAGACGCCGCTGCTCGGCGGCGGCGTGGGCGTGCAGGCGGGCGCCGGCGCGAATGCGGCAGGCTCGGGTTCGGGCGCGGGCAACGTCGTCGGCGGCGCGCTGAACGGTGTCGGCAAGACGGTCGGCGGCGTGGGCTCGGCAGCCGGCACGGCAGTGGGCGGCGCGACGCAGGCGGTCGGTTCGGCGGCGGGCGCGACGAAGGATGCGGCGGCATCGGCTGTGCATGCGACGAAGTCGCACGTGAAGCACGTCGCAGGTTCGACGAAGAGCCATGCGCAAGGCGCGGTGTCGACCGCGGGCGATGTCGCGGGCGGCGCGAAGGCGAAGGCCGGCGAGGCGCTCGAAGGCGCGACGAACGCGGTGCAGGGCGGCGCGTCGGTCGGCGTGAAGGGTTCGGCGTCGGCGCAAGGCGGCGCGCTGTAATAAACAGCACGCATCCCGCCACGGCCCGGTCCGCTTCGATGCGGGCCGGGCCGTTTTTTTATCGGCGCGCGGCCCCTGCCCATTGCCGTCGCGCCATGCTTAAATAGCAGGGCTCCCGACAGCCGGTCGCCGCGATGGTCGTACCGGCCGGCATGGGCCAGCATGTCCGATCGACACCGTGACGACAGACGATACAAAAACACCGTTCCGGCGAGCCCGGCGCGGTCCGATAACATTCCGAGGCATCACGTCATGACCCTCCTGTTCCGCCTTCTCGCGCTCGCCTGCGCGCTCTGGCTGGCTGCCTGCGCGGCGCCGCCCCCGCCGTCCGCCAGTACCGCCGCGCCCAGCGCCGCGCCGGACGCCAGCGAACGCCGCGGGCTCGGTACCGCGTGGGGCGAGTCGGTGCGATCCGAAACCCGGCAGGTCGAATTCGAACGCGCGGATCCGGCGAAGCCGACGGACCTCGCGTCGGTCTACTACAACGACGTGCTGCCCGGCCATCTTCCCCCGTCGCAGGTGCGCCGGCTGCCGACCCGCATCGCGCTCGCGAACGGCGACATCGCGCTGTCGTTTACCGACGAGAAGGGGGCGCCGCTGCGTCTCGCGCGCAGCAACGGCCGCTGGCACATGGCCGGCGTCGAAGGCTCGCGCTACATGATCGTGTTGCGTAACCAGGGGCGCCGCGCGTTCGAGGTCGTGTCGACGGTCGATGGACTCGACGTGCGGTCGGGGCGGCCGGGCAGCTATACGAACGGCGGCTACGTGCTGTATCCGGGCCGCACGCTGACGATCGAGGGTTTCCGCAAGAGCCGCGACGAAGTCGCCGCGTTCCGCTTCGCGGCCGTGCCCGACAGCTATGTCGCGAATTCAAGGTACGGCGATGCCGCGAACGTCGGCGTGATCGGTGTGGCGCTGTTCGCACAGAAGGAGAGCGACGAGGATGCGCTTCGCCGCAACGCGAATCCATTCCCCGGCAACGACAACGGCTATGCGCCGCCGCCCGTTCCGCGCGGCGAGTGAGCGCAGGTAGCCGGGCGCGTGCGTCGCGACGCACGCGGGGCGATCCCGCGTGTGTTCCTGCTCCCCGTTCGACGCTTTCCCGGCGTCGTTTCGCTGTCACGCGATCGTGCTGCGGCACAATGGCGGTTCGCATCGGTATCGCGTGCTTCCCCGCCGTCCGGACCGACGGAGAACGCATGTCGTTACCCGCTTTCAGGTACCATCGCGACCCGCTTGCAACGGGCAGCGCGATCCGGCTCGGCGCGTGTCGCATGTGCGGCGGCAGGCCTGGCGGCTACCAGGGTGACGCCTGACGGCACGGGCCCGTGCGAGCGGCGTCGCCCCTTCGCCATGAAACAGAGGAACCTTCGTGAAGTTCATCCACGCGGCAGACATTCACCTTGACAGCCCGTTGCACGGCCTGAGCGCGTACCCCGACGCGCCGGCCGCGCAGTTGCGCAACGCGTCGCGCGAGGCGCTGCGGCAACTCGTGGATCGGGCGATCGAGGAGGAAGTCGCGTTCCTCGTGATCGCGGGCGACCTGTACGACGGCGACTGGAAGGATCACAACACGGGCATCTTCTTCGGCCAGCAGATGGGCCGCCTGCGCAAGGCCGGGATCCGTGCGTTCGTCCTCGGCGGCAACCACGATGCCGAAAGCGAGATGACGAAGAAGCTGACGCTGCCCGACAACGTCACGGTGTTCGGCCATCGCAAGCCGGAAACCTTCAGGCTGCCGGAATTCGACGTCGCGCTGCACGGGCAGAGCTTCAAGGACAAGGCTGTCGTCGACAATCTCGCGGTCGGCTATCCGGACCCGGTGCCCGGGTACTACAACATCGGCGTGCTGCACACGGCGCTCGAAGGGTATGCGGCGCACGCGAACTACGCGCCGTGCACGCTGGCCGAACTGCACGCGAAAGGCTACGACTACTGGGCGCTCGGCCACGTGCACGAATTCCAGCAATGGACGGGCCCGTCCACCGTCGTGTTTCCCGGCAACCTGCAAGGGCGCCATATCCGCGAAACCGGCCGGCGCGGCGCGGTGCTCGTGACGGTCGAGCAAGGCAACACGCAGGTCGAGCGACTGTATCTCGACGTGCTGCGCTGGGAAGCCGTGTCGGTCGATGCGTCCGATTGCCTGTCGGTGGCCGATCTGTCGCGAAAGATCGGCCAGTCGCTGGAGGCGCTGTTGACCGTCGACGGCCACGTGCCGCGCGCGGTGCGCGTCACCGTCACCGGGCGCACGCCCGCGCATGGCCTCTTTTTCGGCCGCGCGCCGCAGTTGCGTGCGGAAGTGCTGAACCAGATCGGCATCATCGGCAACGAGCGGCTGTGGCTGGAGAAGGTCCGGCTCGCGACGTCCGCTGCCGATCGGCAGCCGGGCGAAAGCGAACCGCTCGAGGCGCTGGAGGACCTGAAGCAGATCCTGGCCGACGCCGCGCATGATCCGGATTTCCTCGCGCTGCTCGAACGCGACCTGAAGCCGTTCGTCGGCAAGGTCCGCAGCGACGTGAAGGAGGAGGTGCCGTTGCTGACGATGGTGCGCGCGGGCGAGCTGACCGCGCTGGTCGAGCAGGTCGGGCCCGCGTTGCTCGCGCGGCTCGCGAGGGGGGAGTAAGCGATGCGCATCCGCCAGCTCGATCTGATCAAGTACGGCAAGTTCACCGACGAGACGCTGCGTTTTCCGTCGGCCAGCGAGGATTTTCACGTGATCGTCGGGCCGAACGAGGCGGGCAAGTCGACGATCCGCACGGCCGTGTCCGAGTTGCTGTTCGGGATGAAGCTGCAGACGCCGCTCGATTTCCTGCACAGCACACCCGAGTTGCGAATCGGCGGCGTGCTGGAGAGCGGCGCCGGTGAACTCGCGTTCCACCGGGCGCGTGGCCGCAGTTCGTTGCGCACGCCCGCCGACGACAAGCTGCCCGACGACTATCTGGCCGCGATCCTCGACGGTGCGACGCGCGAATTCTTCGAGCAGATGTTCGGGCTCGATCACGGGCGGCTGGTCGATGGCGGCCGCAGCATTCTCGACGCATCGGACAAGCTCGGCCAGGTGCTGTTCGAATCGGCGGCCGGCGTCGGCAGCCTCGGGCCGGTGCGCGAGGAACTCGACGCGCGCGCGCTCGAATTGTGGGCGCCGCGTCGCAGCGGCAGCGCGTTTGCGCTGGCCGAAACGGCGTTCAACGAAGCCGTCGCCGAACTGAAGACGGTCCAGGTGCGCACGCGCGACTGGGTCGATCGCAAGGACGCGCGCGAAGCGGTCGAGCAGCAGATCGAGCAGGTGCGCGCGGAACAGCGCCGGCTCGAAGCGCTGCGCTCGAAGCTCGAACGCGTGCGGCGGCTCGCGCCGTACTTGAAGGAACTGACGGTCAAGGACGCGGCGCTGGCGGAACTCGGCGCGGTCGTCGAGTTGCCGCCGACCGCGTATGCGGATCTGCTGAAGGCGCAAGGCGATCTCGCGGCCGAGCAGAAGGTGCTCGAGGAACGGCGCGCCGACCTGCTCGCGAAGCGGCAGGCGCGCGATGCGATCGCCGCGGACGCCGACACGCTGGCGCTCGAAGCGGATATCGAGGCGCTCGACCGGCTGCGCGGCGCATGCATGAATCACGCGCAGGATCTGCTGCTGCTCGGCGCGGACGTCGAGCGGCACCTGTCCGCCGCGCTGTCGGCGGCCGCGCAACTCGGCTGGCCGACGGACGAAGCGTCGCTGCGCGCCGCGTTGCCGACGGCGCTGTCGCTGCAGACCGTCGCGAACCTGCTGCGCGAGCATGGCGCGTTGCGCCAGGCGCTCGCCGGCGCGCGCGAATCGCTCGACGAACGCACGCGCGAGCTGGCGCAGGTCCGCGAACAACAGGCGCGCCTGTCGACCGTCGACGTGCCGCAAGCATTGCGCGCGGCGCTGGCCGATGCACAGGGTTTTCGCAACAGCGGCCCGCGCGAGCAGGCGCTGGCGCATGACATCGCGGCTGCCGAACGCACGCTGACCGGCGCGCTCGATGCGCTCGGCCCATGGCGGATGCCGGTCGACGCGCTGCGCGCGCTCGACGTGCCGTCGGCCCCGCGGCTCGGCGCGTTGCTCAAGGAAGACAGCGAACGCGCCAGCGCGGCCGCTGCCGCGCGCGACGCGCGGGATGGCGCGCTCGAGGAACTCGAACGGCTTGTGCTGCAGGAGAAGCATTTCGCGGAGAACCACAAGGTCGTCACGACCGCCGACGTGCTGGCGGCGCGTGCGCGGCGCGACGGCGCGTGGGGCGAGATCCGCAGCGGGGCCGTCGATCTCGCAACGGGCGCACCGGCGGTCGACGCCGCGATTCGCCTCGCCGACGAACTCGTCGATGCGCAGCTCGGCGCGACCCAGGCCGCGGCGACGCTGCAATCGCTGCGTCAGCAGGTCGAATCCGCCCGTGCAGGCGTGACGCGCCGGCAAGCCGCGCTGGACGAACGCGAGCGCGAGCTCGCCGCACATCGCGACGCCTGGGCCGCGCTCGCGACGACGGCCGCGGTGCCCGGCATGCCGCTGGCGGCGATGGGCGACTGGCTCGCGAAGCGCGACGCGGTGTTCGCCGCGCAGGCCGAGCTCGATCGTCAGCGTCGCGAATTCGACGCGATGCGTGCTGCCCGTGCCAGCGCGGAAGCCGCGCTGCGCGCGGCGCTGCTGCCGGTATCGCGGGGCGGCGAGGCGGACGGATTGGCCGCGCTCGTCGCCGTCGCCGAGACGTTCGTGCAGTCGGCCGAGAAAGCGGCCGCGCAGAAGGACAGCCTCGACGATCGTGCGCGGGAAGCCGAACGCGGCTGCGCGACCGCGCAGTTGCGGGCCGATCATGCGCAAACGGCTTACGACGCGTGGCAAGCGCAATGGCGCGACGCGCTGGCCGACGCGAAACTGTCCGCGAGCGCGACGACGCTGGCCGCGGCGGAAGGCGCGCTCGGGCTCGCGAATACGGTGACGGCCGAACTGGCCGATGCCGACGCGCCGCGCAACCGGATCGCCGCGATCCGCGCGAAGTTGAACGCGCTCGAGGCCGGCGCGCGGCGGCTTGCCGAAGCGCTCGCGCCGGAATGGCTGGCGAGCGGCGACTGGCCGGACGTCGCGCGGCGGCTGACGATGCGCCTCGCGGCCGCCCGGGAAATCGCGCGTGCGATCGATCGTGCCGACGAGGCCGTGCGGCAGGCCGACGGCAAGGTCGCGGACGCGGCGGCCGCGGTGGCCGGCGCCGACGCGCGCATCCAGCCGCTGCTGCAACGGGCCGGCGTCGCGTCGATCGATGCGGCGCTGCCGCTGGCCGAGCGTTCGGATCGCCAGCGCCAGCTTCGTCAGGCGGTCGATGCCGCGCACGAGGCGCTGGTGCGCGACGGCGACGGGCTGTCCCGGTCCGCCGTCGAGGCCGAGGTGGCGGAACAGGACATTGCCGACGTGCCGGCGCATCTGGAAGCGGTGAAGCAGTCGCTGGACGATGTCGGCAAACGGCTGAACGCGTTGTCGCAGCAGCAGGTCGTGGCCGATCAGGCGTTCGGCGCGATCGACGGCCAGGCGAACGCGGCGGTCGCCGAGTCGAAGCGGCAGGAGGCGCTCGCGGCAATGGGCGACGCGGCCGAACAGTATCTGGAAGCGGCCACGGCGAGCCGCTTGCTGAAGTGGGCGACGGATCGCTACCGTGACCAGAAGCAGGGGCCGATGCTGCGGCGCGCGGGCGAGATCTTCGCCGGGCTCACGCTGGGCGAATTCGCGAAGCTGACCGTCGATACCGAACGGACGCCGCCCGCGCTGTATGCACGGCGTACGAAGGGGACGTCGGTCGAGGTCGCCGGGTTGAGCGAAGGGACGCGCGATCAGCTGTTCCTCGCGCTGCGGATCGCGGCGCTCGAGTTGCAGCTCGGCAGCCGCACGGCGCTGCCGTTCGTCGCCGACGACCTGTTCATCAATTTCGACGACGCGCGTGCGAAGGCGGGGCTCGATGCGCTGCGCGATCTGTCGACGCGTACCCAGGTGCTGTTCCTGACGCACCACGACCACCTGCTGCCGCTCGTGAGGGACGTATTCGGCGCGCGGGTCAACGTGGTCGAGTTGCAGCGCGCGCCGGTCGGCGCGTGATGCGGGCACGCCGGGAAGCCGGCGCACGGGAAGGGTCATCGCGTACAGGTAGTATGAGCGGTTCCGAAATGCACGCGGCCGGTTCAACGGCCGCGGTCTGGCCACACGAGGGGTGAATATGAAGAAGCTGGTAGCCGCGATTGCGTTCGCGGCGGACAAGCATCGCAATCAACGGCGCAAGGACGAAGAAGCGTCGCCGTACATCAATCATCCGATCGCGCTCGCCGACGTACTGGCCAACGAGGCCGGCGTCGAGGACGAGCGCGTGATCGTCGCGGCGGTGTTGCACGACACGGTCGAGGATACGGAGACGACCGAGCAGGAGTTGCTGCGGCTGTTCGGCAAGGATGTGGCGGACATCGTGATGGAAGTCACCGACGACAAGTCGCTGCCGAAGGAGGAGCGCAAGCGTCTGCAGGTCGAGCACGCGGCCACCATCAGCCGGCGCGCGAAGCTGGTGAAGCTGGCCGACAAGATCTGCAACCTGCGCGACATCGCCCGGCATCCGCCCGCGGACTGGCCGCTCGAACGCAAGCAGGCGTACTTCGACTGGGCGAAGTCGGTCGTCGACCCGATGCGCGGCGTCCATCCCGGTCTCGAGGCGATCTTCGACACCGCGTACGCGGCACGGCCGGCGGACTGACGCACGCATGCGATCGGCCCGATCCGCCGCACCACGACCGGCTGCAGTCGCGGGTGTCGACGTCGGCGGCGACAGGAAGCTGTGCGATCTCGTGATCCTGCGTGGCTCGACGGTCGTCTGTCGGGAAGCGCGAATCGCGCCCGAGTCGTTGCCCGCACTGTGTCTCGCCCATGACGTCGTGGCCGTCGGCGTCGACGCGCCGAGCCTGTGGTGGACAGGGAGCGGCCGCCGCGCGGCCGAGCAGGCGCTCGCGCGCGAACGGATCTCGTGCTTCCCGACGCCGTCGCGCGAGCAGGCCATTGCGAGCACGTCGGGCTTCTTCGACTGGATGTTCATGGGAGAGCGCGTCTACCGCGCGCTTTCGGACGCCTATCCGTTGCTGACGGATGCGCGCTACGCGGGCGGCCGTGCGAGCTTCGAAACCTATCCTTATGCGATTACCTGCGCGATGCTGGGCAAGGCCGTGGCGTCGGCGAAGCAGAAGCGCAATCAGCGGCAGCAATTGCTGGAGCGGCTGGGAATCGACGTATCGACGCTGCGCACCGTCGATGCGCGAGACGCCACCTTGTGCGCGTTGACGGCGCAGTACGTGATCGACGGGAACGCGCATGCGTATGGCGATGCGGCGGGCGGGTACATCCGCGTGCCGGTGATGAGCGAGACGATCGTGCTCGATTCGCCGTAGCGGCGACGTGCGGCTCCGCGCGGGATGGCGGTCGGAGGGCGAACGCTTCGTGCGGGAAGAATGCCGCAGGCCCGGCGATGCAGCGGGCGGCTAGCGGCTGTCGGCGGGCACGACGTGAGGCCGGTGCACCGCGCGATGCCGGGCGAGCCTGTTCAATCCTCGAGGATGGATGTCGGCACGCTGGACAGGTCGCATGCTTGGGCATGCGCGAAGTAGCTGTCCGCATCGTCGATCATCACGACCGCGACATCGATCAACTCGTCCAGCCGTTGCAGCAGCGATTCCCGCCACTCGATGTCTTCGTCGCGCTCGGGCGTCTTGTCCAGCTGCTCGATGATCGAGTCGGCGGTCTGCAGGAATGGAATCGCCTGCTGATAGTTTTCGATCGAGACCAGCGCCGCGTTGCGCGCACCCACGAGTCGCTCGCGATGCGTATCCGCGAGTTCGGATTCGCCGCTGATGCGCGGCAGCATGTCCGAGATGCGTTGCAGAAGCGGCGGGACCTCTTGTTCCAGCAGGATCGCGCGCTCGCGCAGTGCCGCATATTCGTCGCGAAGGTCGGTGTCGCCGGGTTGAGTCGTGCTGTCCATCGTCAATATGAGTGCGTGGTTCGGTCGCGGCATGATACTCGACCGCGCCGGGTTCCTTGGCCGTTCCGCGCCCCCTCATATAGGGGGAAAGAGACGTGTTCGTCATATCTTTGGACGGCGGCGCGCGTTGCGCTTCCCGGCCCGTCGAGCCTAAAGCCTCCGTGCGCGTGAGCGCACGGAGGCTTTTTCAAACTTTCTTCACAAACCGCTTGCATGGATGGGGGCAGGTGCTTAGAATCACGCCTCTTTCGCGCCAACGGAAACGCGGCGCGGGAGGAAGGGAGGCAGTGCCGTTGGGTTCGGAGGTAGCGAGCCTCGGCGGTACGGAAGTTGAGCCCCGCAGTCGCAACGAAGTCGTTCAGAAAGTTGTTGACGAGCTGCGAAACACGGTTCATAATCTCACTTCTCTGCTGCTGAAAACGCAGCGCTGCTGAGGGGTTCAAGATCCCTCGCAGACATGCTCTTTAAAAATTAACAGCCGATAAGTGTGGGCGCTTGATGGCAGCGAGCTGATCCTCGGATCAGATAGCAAAAGTATCAAGAGTCTCACACTAAAGTAAGTCAGGTTTATGAAGTGATTCATATTCCTGTCAGCTTTGAGTGAGCGACCGGTTCGAAAGAACCGAAAACAGTAACAGGTTTGAACTGAAGAGTTTGATCCTGGCTCAGATTGAACGCTGGCGGCATGCCTTACACATGCAAGTCGAACGGCAGCACGGGTGCTTGCACCTGGTGGCGAGTGGCGAACGGGTGAGTAATACATCGGAACATGTCCTGTAGTGGGGGATAGCCCGGCGAAAGCCGGATTAATACCGCATACGATCCACGGATGAAAGCGGGGGACCTTCGGGCCTCGCGCTATAGGGTTGGCCGATGGCTGATTAGCTAGTTGGTGGGGTAAAGGCCTACCAAGGCGACGATCAGTAGCTGGTCTGAGAGGACGACCAGCCACACTGGGACTGAGACACGGCCCAGACTCCTACGGGAGGCAGCAGTGGGGAATTTTGGACAATGGGCGAAAGCCTGATCCAGCAATGCCGCGTGTGTGAAGAAGGCCTTCGGGTTGTAAAGCACTTTTGTCCGGAAAGAAATCCTTGGCTCTAATACAGTCGGGGGATGACGGTACCGGAAGAATAAGCACCGGCTAACTACGTGCCAGCAGCCGCGGTAATACGTAGGGTGCAAGCGTTAATCGGAATTACTGGGCGTAAAGCGTGCGCAGGCGGTTTGCTAAGACCGATGTGAAATCCCCGGGCTCAACCTGGGAACTGCATTGGTGACTGGCAGGCTAGAGTATGGCAGAGGGGGGTAGAATTCCACGTGTAGCAGTGAAATGCGTAGAGATGTGGAGGAATACCGATGGCGAAGGCAGCCCCCTGGGCCAATACTGACGCTCATGCACGAAAGCGTGGGGAGCAAACAGGATTAGATACCCTGGTAGTCCACGCCCTAAACGATGTCAACTAGTTGTTGGGGATTCATTTCCTTAGTAACGTAGCTAACGCGTGAAGTTGACCGCCTGGGGAGTACGGTCGCAAGATTAAAACTCAAAGGAATTGACGGGGACCCGCACAAGCGGTGGATGATGTGGATTAATTCGATGCAACGCGAAAAACCTTACCTACCCTTGACATGGTCGGAATCCTGCTGAGAGGCGGGAGTGCTCGAAAGAGAACCGGCGCACAGGTGCTGCATGGCTGTCGTCAGCTCGTGTCGTGAGATGTTGGGTTAAGTCCCGCAACGAGCGCAACCCTTGTCCTTAGTTGCTACGCAAGAGCACTCTAAGGAGACTGCCGGTGACAAACCGGAGGAAGGTGGGGATGACGTCAAGTCCTCATGGCCCTTATGGGTAGGGCTTCACACGTCATACAATGGTCGGAACAGAGGGTTGCCAACCCGCGAGGGGGAGCTAATCCCAGAAAACCGATCGTAGTCCGGATTGCACTCTGCAACTCGAGTGCATGAAGCTGGAATCGCTAGTAATCGCGGATCAGCATGCCGCGGTGAATACGTTCCCGGGTCTTGTACACACCGCCCGTCACACCATGGGAGTGGGTTTTACCAGAAGTGGCTAGTCTAACCGCAAGGAGGACGGTCACCACGGTAGGATTCATGACTGGGGTGAAGTCGTAACAAGGTAGCCGTATCGGAAGGTGCGGCTGGATCACCTCCTTTCCAGAGCTATCTCGCGAAGTTGAGCGCTCACGCTTATCGGCTGTAAATTAAAGACAGACTCAGGGGTCTGTAGCTCAGTCGGTTAGAGCACCGTCTTGATAAGGCGGGGGTCGTTGGTTCGAATCCAACCAGACCCACCATTGTCTGACGTGTCGGTGATCGTTAGCGCTTTAGCGCTTACGAGCAGCCCATGCCGGCAGGCTGTAGGTACCTGAGGCAAATCTGTACATGGGGGCATAGCTCAGCTGGGAGAGCACCTGCTTTGCAAGCAGGGGGTCGTCGGTTCGATCCCGTCTGCCTCCACCAATCACCAACGCTAAGGGCTTGGTTCAGACACTGAACCGAGAATTTTGCATTGGCGATTGAGCCAGTCAGAGGATATCAACAGATATCGGCTGTCGTTCTTTAACAATCTGGAAGAAGTAAGTAATTTGGATAGCGGAAGCGTCTTGAGATGGACGTGGAAACTATCCGGGTTGTGATTGTATCGATGTATCTCAAGATGATTCGAACTCTATGTTTGACTCAATTGGAATACGGCACAACGCGAGAACTCAACCTGTAGCGACTGTCGATGAGACAGACTCGTTATAGGGTCAAGCGAACAAGTGCATGTGGTGGATGCCTTGGCGATCACAGGCGATGAAGGACGCGGTAGCCTGCGAAAAGCTACGGGGAGCTGGCAAACAAGCTTTGATCCGTAGATGTCCGAATGGGGAAACCCACTCCTTTTGGAGTATCCATGGCTGAATACATAGGCCATGCGAAGCGAACGCGGTGAACTGAAACATCTAAGTAACCGCAGGAAAAGAAATCAACCGAGATTCCCAAAGTAGTGGCGAGCGAAATGGGATGAGCCTTGCACTCTTTATTTGTATTGTTAGCCGAACGCTCTGGAAAGTGCGGCCATAGCAGGTGATAGCCCTGTAGGCGAAAACAGTATGAAAGAACTAGGTGTGCGACAAGTAGGGCGGGACACGTGAAATCCTGTCTGAAGATGGGGGGACCATCCTCCAAGGCTAAATACTCGTGATCGACCGATAGTGAACCAGTACCGTGAGGGAAAGGCGAAAAGAACCCCGGGAGGGGAGTGAAATAGATCCTGAAACCGCATGCATACAAACAGTCGGAGCCTCGTAAGGGGTGACGGCGTACCTTTTGTATAATGGGTCAGCGACTTACGTTCAGTAGCAAGCTTAACCGTATAGGGCAGGCGTAGCGAAAGCGAGTCCGAATAGGGCGTTCAGTTGCTGGGCGTAGACCCGAAACCAGGTGATCTATCCATGGCCAGGATGAAGGTGCGGTAACACGTACTGGAGGTCCGAACCCACTAACGTTGAAAAGTTAGGGGATGAGCTGTGGATAGGGGTGAAAGGCTAAACAAACCTGGAAATAGCTGGTTCTCTCCGAAAACTATTTAGGTAGTGCCTCGTGTCTCACCTTCGGGGGTAGAGCACTGTCATGGTTGGGGGGTCTATTGCAGATTACCCCGCCATAGCAAACTCCGAATACCGAAGAGTGCAATCACGGGAGACAGACATCGGGTGCTAACGTCCGGTGTCAAGAGGGAAACAACCCAGACCGCCAGCTAAGGTCCCCAAATATAGCTAAGTGGGAAACGAAGTGGGAAGGCTAAAACAGTCAGGAGGTTGGCTTAGAAGCAGCCACCCTTTAAAGAAAGCGTAATAGCTCACTGATCGAGTCGTCCTGCGCGGAAGATGTAACGGGGCTAAGCTATATACCGAAGCTGCGGATGCGAGCTTGCTCGCATGGTAGGAGAGCGTTCCGTAAGCCTGCGAAGGTGCCTTGTAAAGGGTGCTGGAGGTATCGGAAGTGCGAATGCTGACATGAGTAGCGATAAAGGGGGTGAAAGGCCCCCTCGCCGTAAGCCCAAGGTTTCCTACGCAACGTTCATCGGCGTAGGGTGAGTCGGCCCCTAAGGCGAGGCAGAAATGCGTAGCTGATGGGAAGCAGGTCAATATTCCTGCACCATTGTTAGATGCGATGGGGGGACGGATCGCGGAAGGTTGTCCGGGTGTTGGAAGTCCCGGTCGCTGCATTGGAGAAGGCGCTTAGGCAAATCCGGGCGCAGGATTCAAGGGTGTGGCGCGAGCTCCTTAGGGAGCGAAGCAATTGGAAGTGGTTCCAAGAAAAGCCTCTAAGCTTCAGTCTAACGATGACCGTACCGCAAACCGACACAGGTGGGCGAGATGAGTATTCTAAGGCGCTTGAGAGAACTCGGGAGAAGGAACTCGGCAAATTGGTACCGTAACTTCGGGATAAGGTACGCCCTTGTAGCTTGACTGGCCTGCGCCAGGAGGGTGAAGGGGTTGCAATAAACTGGTGGCTGCGACTGTTTAATAAAAACACAGCACTCTGCAAACACGAAAGTGGACGTATAGGGTGTGACGCCTGCCCGGTGCCGGAAGATTAAATGATGGGGTGCAAGCTCTTGATTGAAGTCCCGGTAAACGGCGGCCGTAACTATAACGGTCCTAAGGTAGCGAAATTCCTTGTCGGGTAAGTTCCGACCTGCACGAATGGCGTAACGATGGCCACACTGTCTCCTCCCGAGACTCAGCGAAGTTGAAGTGTTTGTGATGATGCAATCTACCCGCGGCTAGACGGAAAGACCCCATGAACCTTTACTGTAGCTTTGCATTGGACTTTGAACCGATCTGTGTAGGATAGGTGGGAGGCTATGAAACCGGAACGCTAGTTTCGGTGGAGCCGTCCTTGAAATACCACCCTGGTTTGTTTGAGGTTCTAACCTTGGCCCGTGATCCGGGTCGGGGACAGTGCATGGTAGGCAGTTTGACTGGGGCGGTCTCCTCCCAAAGCGTAACGGAGGAGTACGAAGGTACGCTAGGTACGGTCGGAAATCGTGCTGATAGTGCAATGGCATAAGCGTGCTTAACTGCGAGACCGACAAGTCGAGCAGGTGCGAAAGCAGGTCATAGTGATCCGGTGGTTCTGTATGGAAGGGCCATCGCTCAACGGATAAAAGGTACTCTGGGGATAACAGGCTGATACCGCCCAAGAGTTCATATCGACGGCGGTGTTTGGCACCTCGATGTCGGCTCATCTCATCCTGGGGCTGTAGCCGGTCCCAAGGGTATGGCTGTTCGCCATTTAAAGAGGTACGTGAGCTGGGTTTAAAACGTCGTGAGACAGTTTGGTCCCTATCTGCCGTGGGCGTTGGATATTTGAAGGGGGCTGCTCCTAGTACGAGAGGACCGGAGTGGACGAACCTCTGGTGTACCGGTTGTCACGCCAGTGGCATCGCCGGGTAGCTATGTTCGGAAGAGATAACCGCTGAAAGCATCTAAGCGGGAAACTCGCCTTAAGATGAGATATCCCTGGGGACTAGATCCCCTTGAAGGGTCGTTCGAGACCAGGACGTTGATAGGTCAGGTGTGTAAGCGCAGTAATGCGTTCAGCTAACTGATACTAATTGCCCGTAAGGCTTGATCCTATAACGAGTCTGCCTTGTAGATCGGCGCCGTGCGAAAGCACCGGTCGCGATCCAAAGCGACATGTTGAATTCTCGTGTGTGATACACACAACTCAAAATTACTGCTTCTTCCAAGATTGGTTCTGTTGGCCACGCCAGCAGAACAACCCCCTTTGCCTGATGACCATAGCGAGTCGGTCCCACCCCTTCCCATCCCGAACAGGACCGTGAAACGACTCTACGCCGATGATAGTGCGGATTCCCGTGTGAAAGTAGGTAATCGTCAGGCTCCCTAAGCCAGAAACCCCCGCCCGAAAGGCGGGGGTTTTTGCATTGGCGTGCCAAAAAAACATGCTTGCCGCAGTCGGTAGCCCAATCTCGTCAACCGTACGCAGTGAGCCATCTTGCTGCGATCTCCTCACCCATCAGACCATGATCCGCAAGATCGGAAAAAATCTGCCCGGGATAGCGCTCGATTCCTTTTCGCCGATCTTTTCAGCCCCCAGTGTCAGATAGAACGGCGCGGCATTGGGATCTGCTTCGATCACAAAGCGCTTGATTCCTCTCGCAGCGGCCTCGGTCCGAACTGATTCCCACAGCGCACGGGCGACGCCCTGACCCATGTGATCGGGGTGAACGAACAGCCATCCGGGCGTTGGTCGATCCGAATTCAACGATGCTCGGATCCAGAACCCGATGATCGACTCGCCTGATTCCGCGACATAACCGATCGCCCCTTCGATCGTCTCCGGCGAGATCGTGAGATCGTTTTGCCACACGTCCAGCCATTCCTTCGGATAGCCCCAGTGCGCTTTCGACAGGCGCGCCAGTCGCGTGAGTTCGTCTGCGTCCGCGGCACGCGCGGAACGCACGGTAAATAGCTTGTGCATTTCGTCTCTCGTCATTGCCGACACCGTGTCGCGCCTTCATCAGTGCATCGTCGGGATCGCGGCATCTCACCGTCCGGTCGACGGCCGGCTGCTCGCAGCGGCTTTGCTCGACACTATGCATCCCCACACGCCCGTCGCAGTTACATGACCTGCGACGCATGTCCGGCGACGACACGCCAGTGGGCGCCCGATCGACGCCAGACACGCGTATAGGCAAACGTGCCGGCGAATGCCGCGCCATCGAAATGTCCGGCG
The DNA here is from genome assembly GCF_900446215.1 of Burkholderia cenocepacia. GTDB lineage: Bacteria > Pseudomonadota > Gammaproteobacteria > Burkholderiales > Burkholderiaceae > Burkholderia > Burkholderia cenocepacia. The sequence continues at coordinate 63,010 of NZ_UAQZ01000016.1, forward strand.
AGAGTCGCTCGCGTCGTGGTCAGGATCATCTCGTCGATCGCGCATGCGCGCCTCTCGAGGACGTCGAGTGTGTCGAGACGCAGAAGCTTCGCCCGATGCGCGGTGAGGTCGTCCTCCTTCGAGATGACCTGGCCGGTCGGGGCGGTGAATACCAGATCGTCGTCCAGCAGCGCGTCGAGCGCTTCGACGTCGTTGCTCAGCATCGCTGTGCGGAGCGCGGTCTCATAGGGTTCGATGACGGTACGGATTGCATCCATGTCAGGCCTCGCATCATTTTCGGAAGGGGAGCAGCATGGCGGTGACAAACGCAGCCTACCGCGCGTTCGACAACGACTGACGCCGGACCAGCATCACCATGCAGATGCCGATCGACGCGATGAGATTGACGGCCGGATAGAACGCGACCGCGACACTCCACGTGCTCAGTGCCAGCAGCGCCAGTGCGTACTTGAGCACGCATAGCGCGAAATACGCGAGGCTCTCGCTCCACGGATCGCGGATCGTCTTGCGCACGGTCGGGCCGAGGCCGGCAAGCTCGATCAGCGTAACCAGACAGATCGACACCGTCGGATCGTCGGTCAGCTTCCACAGCGGAATGGCCGACAGGGCCGCGCACAGAAACAGCCAGTCGAGGCCCGTCCAGCCGCGTTCGCCGCGAAACAGGCTGGCGATCAGCGTCAGAAAGCACGTGACGGCGATCGCCGCCGTGCACCACGCGGACGGCCCCGCGCCCGCGACGAACTGGCCGGCAGCCGCGATCGCCGTGACGACCGACCACACGAGCCACGTGAACAGATGCGGGCGCACGGTGCGCCGATAGATCGCGAGCGCGTAAGGAATCGCCGCCAGCAACGACACGGCCGTTCCGATCGCGCCGAAGATCGAAGCGGCGCCCTGATCGACATTCACCATCGACGCAACCTCGTCCGGACTGGCCGACCAGTATGTGGTCTGACGGATCGCGGCGCAACGTCGTGCCGGCTCCGCGGTGCGGTGAACGCTGCGCGGATTCGCACCGGAACGCAGAAGAAACCGGACTGGAGCGTATCGACGGCACATGACGAGGCGCTCCACATCCATCAGCCATTCAAGACTCCGCCTGAGCCGCATGCACGTCGCGCCGGAAGGCACCGGGGCTCGTCCCCGTCCATTTCCGGAACGCGCGATGAAACGCGCTCGGCTCGGTGAAGCCGAGCTCGGCCGCGATCTCCGCGACGCTGAGCGCGTGCCCGCGCAGCAGCGACTGCGCGAGCGCGCCGCGCAACTCGTCCTTGATCGCCGCGAAGCTTTGCCCTTCGCTGCGCAAACGCCGCCGCAGCGTCGCGGGCGTCGTGTCGAGGCGCACGGCCAGCGTGTCGAAGTCGGGCCATTCGGCGGCCGGCCGCGCCTTGAGATGCGCGCGCGTCTTCGCGACCCAGCCGGTGTCGTGCCGGTAGCGCACGAGCAGGTTGCCGGGCGCGCCGCGCAGGAAGGTCTTCAGCGCCTGCTCCGAACGGATCGTCGGCAGCGCGAGGTACGCGGCGTTGAACGCGAGCCGGCTGTCGGGCCGGTCGAAATGCACGGGGACGCCGAAGAACTGGTGATAGTCGCTGCGCTGGCCGGCGCTCGGGCACGCGAAATCGATGCGCTGCAGCGGGATGCGCCGGCCGATCAGCCAGCACGCGACGCCGAGCAGGATCAGCCAGAACGTCCGGTACGCGAACGCCGGGTACGGCGCGCCCGATTGCGCTAGCACGATCTGCGCCTGCCCGTCGGCCACCACGAGCTCGCCGTGCGGCTCGTCGAGCACCACGCGCAGAAACTTCAGCGCGCGCCGCAGCGCCTTGTCGAGCGTGCCGGCACGCAGCACCGCGTGGCACAGCAGCGTGAAGCTGCCGCGCCGCATCGGGCGCGCGGCGAGTCCGAAGAACTCGTCGTCGAGCGCACCGGCGATCGCGAGCCACAGCCGGCCGTACTGCTGCGGCGTGACGGGCTCGTGCACGGCGGCCGGCAGCCCCGCGGCACGCAGCACGGGCACGGTCGGCAGGCCGCGCCGGCGCAGGCACGCAAGCGCATCGTCGACGAAATCCGGCGAAATCATCTGCGGCCCCATTTTCCTGCGTCCTCCGACATGGCAAAAGCGATCACGATTCTAGATTCCGTTTGTCATTGATTGCAATGTAGGGGCTGTCTACTATCAATGTATCCCCGTCGCGCCCCTGGCTCGCCGGCGGCCATAACGCACAGGAGACACGCATGCCTGAAGGAGCTACCGCCCGGGCGGTGCCGGCCTACGCCGACGCCGTGGCCCGGTTCAGTATCGAGACCGCCGCCGCGCAACTGGACGGCGACCTGGAGCGCGGCCTGAACGCGTGTGTCGAATGCTGCGACCGGCACGCGAAGGCGGACGCGATCGCGCTCGACTGGATCGACGCCGGCGGCCAGCACCATCGCTTCACCTTCGCGCAGATGCAGGCGTTGTCGGCCCGGGTCGCGCACCTGCTCGTCGCGCAGGGCGTGAAACCGGGCGACGTGGTGGCCGGCATGCTGCCGCGCACGCCGGAACTCGTCGCGACGATCCTCGGCACGTGGCGCGCGGGCGCCGTGTACCAGCCGCTGTTTACCGCGTTCGGCCCGAAGGCGATCGAGCACCGGCTGCGCATGAGCGGCGCGCGGCTGGTCGTGACCAACGTCGCGAATCGCGCGAAGCTCGACGAAATTGCCGACTGTCCGGCGGTCGCGACGGTGCGCGAAGCAGGCGAGACGCTGCCGGCTCACGACATCGATTTCCGCGCGGCGCTCGCTGCGCAGTCCGATACGTTCGAGCCGGTGCTGCGCAAGGGGTCGGACCTGTTCATGATGATGTCGACGTCGGGCACGACGGGTCTGCCGAAGGGCGTGCCGGTGCCGCTGTACGCGCTGCTCGCGTTCGGCGCGTACATGCGCGAAGCGGTCGACCTGCGCGCGAGCGACCGGTTCTGGAACATCGCCGATCCGGGCTGGGCGTACGGGCTCTATTACGCGATCACCGGCCCGCTGCTCCTCGGTCATGCGACGACGCTGTACGAGGGCAGCTTCACGGTCGAGAGCACCTATGACGTGATCGAGCGACTCGGCATCACGAGCCTCGCCGGTTCACCGACCGCGTACCGGATGCTGATGGCGGCCGGCAACGAAGCGGCCGCACGGCTGAAAGGCCAGCTGCGCGTGGTCAGCAGTGCCGGCGAGCCGCTGAATCCCGAAGTCGTGCGCTGGTTCCACGCGGCGCTCGGCGCGCCGATCCATGACCACTACGGCCAGACCGAACTCGGGATGGTCGTCAACAATCATCACGGCCTCACGCACGTCATCCATGCCGGTTCGGCTGGCCTCGCGATGCCGGGCTACCGTGTCGCGGTGCTCGACGAAGCCGGCCGCGAGCTTGGCCCCGGCGAGCCCGGCAACCTCGCGATCGACATCGCGCGCTCGCCGCTGCTGTGGTTCCGCGGCTACTGGCAGCAGGACACGCCGGCGATCGCGGGCGGCTACTACCGGACCGGCGACAACGTCGAGCTGGAGCCGGATGGCACCGTGAGCTTCATCGGCCGCGCGGACGACGTGATCACGTCGTCCGGCTACCGGATCGGCCCGTTCGACGTGGAAAGTGCGCTGATCGAGCATCCGGCCGTCAGCGAGGCTGCCGTGATCGGTGTGCCCGATCCGGAGCGCACGGAGATCGTGAAGGCGTTCGTCGTCCTGTCGAAAGGGTTCGACGGCACGCCGGAACTGGCCGAGGAATTGAGTCTGCACGTGAAGCGGCGGCTGTCCGCTCACGCTTATCCGCGCGCGATCGACTTCGTCGACGCGCTGCCGAAAACCCCGAGCGGCAAGATCCAGCGCTTCGTGTTGCGCAAGATGGAAGCCGAGAAGGCCGCTCAACCCTGAATACGGACTGCGAATGAATATCAAGGATCGCGTTTTTCTGATTACCGGTGCCGGTTCCGGCCTCGGCGCCGCGGTGGCGCGCATGGTCGTCGCGCAGGGCGGCAAAGCCGTGCTGCTGGACGTCAATGACGAGGCGGGCACGAGCCTCGCGAACGAACTCGGCGCGGCCGCGCGCTTCGTGAAGACCGACGTGACGAGCGAAGCCGATGGTCAGGCAGCCGTCGCGGCCGCGCGCGACGCGTTCGGCCGTGTCGACGTGCTCGTCAACTGCGCGGGCGTCGCGCCGGGCGAGAAGGTCGTCGGCCGCGACGGCCCGCATTCGCTCGACCGCTTCGCGCGCGCGGTGTCGATCAATCTGGTCGGCACGTTCAACATGATCCGGCTGGCCGCAGAAGCGATGTCGAAGCAGGACGCCGACGCGGAAGGCGAGCGCGGCGTGATCGTCAATACCGCATCGGTCGCGGCGTTCGACGGGCAGATCGGACAGGCCGCGTATGCGGCGTCGAAGAGCGGCGTGGTGGGCATGACGCTGCCGATCGCACGCGAGCTCGCGCGCTTCGGCATTCGCGTCGTGACGGTCGCGCCCGGCATCTTCGCGACGCCGATGATGGCCGGCATGCCGCAGGACGTGCAGGACGCGCTCGGCAAGAGCGTGCCGTTCCCGCCGCGGCTCGGCCGCCCGGAAGAATTTGCGGCGCTGGTGCGCCACATCGCCGAGAACACGATGTTGAACGGCGAAGTCATCCGTCTCGATGGCGCGTTGCGCATGGCACCGCGCTGACACTGGAGGAAACGAATCATGACGACTCAGGATCCGATCGTAATCGTGGGCGCGGCGCGCACGCCGATGGGCGGTTTTCAGGGCGACCTGGCGGCGGCCAGCGCGAGCGACCTTGGCGCGGTGGCGATTCGCGCCGCGCTCGAGCGCGCGAACGTGTCCGCCGAGCGCATCGACGAGATCGTGTTCGGCTGCGTGCTGCCGGCCGGCCAGGGCCAGGCGCCGGCGCGCCAGGCCGCGCTGAAGGCCGGGCTGCCGCTCGCCGCGGGTGCGACCACGGTCAACAAGATGTGCGGCTCCGGGATGAAGGCCGCGATGTTCGCGCACGACCTGCTGCTGGCGGGTTCGGCGGGCGTGGCCGTGGCGGGCGGGATGGAGAGCATGACGAATGCGCCGTACCTGCTGCCGAAGGCGCGCGCGGGCATGCGCATGGGTCATGGGCAGGTGCTCGACCACATGTTCCTCGACGGGCTCGAGGACGCGTATGAAAAGGGCCGCCTGATGGGTACCTTCGCCGAGGATTGCGCGCAGGCCTACCAGTTCACGCGCGAAGCGCAGGATGCGTTCGCGATTGCGTCGCTGACGCGGGCGCAGCGCGCGATCGCGGAAGGGCGTTTCGTGTCGGAAATCGCGCCGGTGACCGTGAAGGCCGGCAAGACGGAAAGCGTCGTGTCGATCGACGAGCAGCCGGGCAAGGCGAAACTCGACAAGATCCCGACGCTGAAGCCGGCGTTCCGCGACGGCGGCACGGTGACGGCCGCGAACGCCTCGTCGATTTCGGACGGCGCGGCCGCGCTCGTGATGATGCGTCGCTCGGAAGCCGAGCGCCTCGGCCTCACGCCGAAGGCCGTGATCGTCGGGCATTCGACTCATGCGGACCAGCCCGGCCTGTTCGCGACCGCGCCGATCGGCGCGCTGCGCAAGCTGTCGGAGAAAACCGGCTGGAACCTGCGCGACGTCGACCTGTTCGAGATCAACGAAGCGTTCGCGGTGGTGCCGATGGCCGCGATGCGCGACCTCGACCTGCCGCACGAGAAGGTCAACGTGCACGGCGGCGCATGCGCGCTCGGGCATCCGATCGGCGCATCGGGTGCGCGCGTGATGGTGACGCTGCTGGCCGCGCTCGAAACGTATGGTTTGAAGCGCGGCGTCGCATCGCTGTGCATCGGCGGCGGCGAAGCGACGGCCGTCGCGATCGAGCGCCTCGCGTAACGCGACGCATCGTTCGTCCGTCCGTGGCATCGCGGGCGGCGCGTATCGCACGGGACCTTCCGTGTGGTGCGCGCCGCCCGTTTTTATTTGCCGGATCGCCGTGTCGCGCTACGACTTCGCGTTCGGCGATACCGCGCCGCATGCGCGAATCACGAGTTGCACGACCTGTTCGGTCCTGTCGTCGAACGCCTTCTTCGTGAACGCGCGCTTGCCGCTCAGCGCGCGAATCTGCGCATCGAAATCCGCATAGTGCTGCGTGGTCGCCCAGATCAGGTACATCAGCGCATGCGGGTCGATCGGCGCGAGCAGTCCGCGCGCGATCCAGCCGTCGATCACGTTGATGCGCGCGTCGAACCACGGCTTCACGCGTTGTGACAGGATGTCCTGCATGTGTTCCGCGCCGTGGATGATCTCGTTGGCCCAGACCTTCGAGCCGAGCGGGCGTCGCTGCGACAGCGCCATCTTCGCGCGCACGTAGCTGCCGATCGCCTCCACTGGATCGTCGCCGGCCTCGAACGAGCCGGCCGCGCGATGCCAGTCCTCGAACAGGTCGTCGAGCACGCGGCGGTACAGCGCAAGCTTGGTCGGGAAGTAGTAGTGCACATTCGCCTTCGGCAGGCCCGCGCGCTCCGCGATCATCGCGGTGCTGGCGCCGGCGAGCCCGCGTTCCGCGAATACGGCTTCCGCGCACGCGAGCAGATGGGCTTCGTTGGACTCGCGAATGTGTGCCTTGCGTCGCCGCAAAGGCGCGGGCGTTTCGTCCCGGTCGGTGGCTTCGATCGCCGCCTCGTCATGTCTCATCGTGTCCCTCGCGCGGCGGCCATGCCGCGTTGGGCTTCATTCTAGCTGCTGATTCGCGTCGCGCGCACGCATCCGGATGCCGCGATTCCGCCGCGATGCTGCGTTGCGGTGGCACGTTTCTCGCTCCATCGCGTCGCGCAAGAAAGACGTTGCGCTGGTCATTTTGATCGTCTAAAACCTGTCCAATCGGACAGGATTTGCGCGTTTCGCGAATCGACGGGGACATGCACCGCATCCGGGCGGTGTGCCCTCGAAACAGGCATCACACGCACCGGCACAGACCGGGCTGACGACATCACCGACCCCACAGGAGCGATACGAATGAACGCGGTATCGGAAACAGTGAAGCGGGCAGCTTTCGACACGTCGATCAAGGTCGACGGCAAGCGGTTGTGGGACAGCCTGATGGAAGTCGCGAAAATCGGCGCGACGCCGAAAGGCGGCGTGTGCCGCCTCGCGCTGACCGATCTCGACAAGGCCGGTCGCGACCTGATCGTCGGCTGGGCGAAGGCGGCCGGCTGCACGGTGACGGTCGATACGATGGGCAACGTGTTCATGCGCCGCGCGGGCCGCGTGGCCGACGCCGCGCCGGTCGTCACGGGCTCGCACGCGGATTCGCAGCCGACCGGCGGACGCTTCGACGGCATCTACGGCGTGCTCGGCGGCCTCGAAGTGATTCGCAGTCTCAACGATCACGGCATCGAGACCGAGCATCCCGTCGAGGTCGTGATCTGGACCAATGAAGAGGGTTCGCGCTTCGCGCCCGCGATGGTCGCATCGGGCGTGTTCGCGGGCGCGTTCCCGCTCGAATACGGGCTGTCGCGCAAGGACGTCGACGGCAAGACGATCGGCGAGGAACTGGCGCGCATCGGTTATGCGGGCGACGTGCCGTGCGGCGGGCGCAAGCTGCACGCGGCGTTCGAGCTGCATATCGAGCAGGGGCCGATCCTCGAAGCGGAATGCAAGACGATCGGCGTCGTGACCGACGCGCAGGGGCAGCGCTGGTACGAGATCACGTTCACCGGCCAGGAAGCGCATGCGGGGCCGACGCCGATGCCGCGTCGCCGCGACGCGCTGCTTGGTGCGTCGCGCGTGGTCGATCTCGTCAACCGGATCGGCCTCGATCATGCGCCGTTCGGCTGTGCGACGGTCGGCATGATGCAGGTCCACCCGAACTCGCGCAACGTGATTCCGGGCCGCGTGTTCTTCACCGTCGATTTCCGTCATCCGGACGACGCCGTGCTCGCGAAGATGGATGCGGCGCTGCGCGACGGCGTCGCGCGCATCGCGGCCGACATCGGGCTCGACACCGAGCTCGAGCAGATTTTCTACTACAAGCCGGTCGCGTTCGATCCCGCGTGCGTGGCGGCCGTGCGCGGCGCGGCCGACCGCTTCGGCTATTCGCATCGCGACATCGTGTCGGGCGCGGGCCACGACGCGTGCTATCTCGCGCAGGTCGCGCCGACGTCGATGGTGTTCGTGCCCTGCGTCGACGGCATCAGCCACAACGAGATCGAGGACGCGACGCCCGCATGGATCGAGGCCGGCGCGAACGTGCTGCTGCACGCGATGCTGTCGCGCGCATGCGAGCCGGCTTCATGATGGATCGGCCGTAGCAGCCGCGAGGCTGCCTGTCGTCAGAAATTTGCATCCCTAAGCATGACCGCCCCGACTGTGCATTCGCAGCCGGCGGGGACGGCTTTGTCTCCACCCAGCCGAAGGAACGCGTATGACCACCCAGCCAACCGGCGATATCGCCGCGCATCGCCTGTCGTCCACGCAACTCTCGTGCGAATTCGCCGATATCGCGCCGCTGCTCGATCCGACCGCGGCGGCGGCCGCCGCGAGCCGCTGCCATTACTGCTACGACGCACCGTGCGTGCACGCGTGCCCGACGCAGATCGACATCCCGAGCTTCATCCGCAAGATCGGCAACGGCAACCTCAAAGGCGCCGCGACCGACATCCTGTCCGCGAATCCGCTCGGCGGGATGTGCGCACGTGTGTGCCCGACCGAGATCCTCTGTGAAGGCGCTTGCGTGCGCAACCATCAGGATGCGCAGCCGGTCGCGATCGGCGCGCTGCAGCGGCACGCGACCGACTGGGCGATGCAGACCGGCGCGGTGCAGTTCCGGCGCGCGCCGGAGACGGGCCGCCATGTGGCGGTGGTCGGCGCGGGGCCGGCCGGGCTCGCGTGCGCGCACCGGCTCGCGCTCGCCGGGCATCGTGTCACGCTGTTCGACGCGCGCCCGAAGGCCGGCGGCCTCAACGAATACGGGATCGCCGCGTACAAGACCGTCGACGATTTCGCGCAACGCGAGGTCGAGTGGTTGCTGTCGGTGGGCGGCATCACGCTGCAAACCGGTGCGGCGCTCGGACGCGACGTGACGCTTGATGCGCTGCGCGAGCAGCACGACGCGGTATTCCTCGCGATGGGGCTCGGTGGCGTGCGCGCGCTCGCGATCGACGGCGAGCAACTGGGCGGCGTGATGAACGCGGTCGATTTCATCGCGCAGGTGCGGCAGGCCGACGCGCTCGCGAACGTGCCGGTCGGGCGGCGCGTGGTCGTGATCGGCGGCGGCAATACGGCGATCGACGCGGCGGTGCAGAGCCGCAAGCTCGGCGCCGAGCGCGTGACGATGGTGTACCGGCGCGGCGTGGACGCGATGAGCGCGACGTGGGCCGAGCGCGAGTTCGCGCAGAAGAGCGGCGTCACGCTCGTCACGCACGCGAAGCCGGTGCGTATCGCGGGCACGGACGGGCAGGTGACGGGCGTCGAATTCGAGGGCGCATCGGGCGAGCGCTTCACCGTCGACACGGACATGGTGCTGAAAGCGATCGGCCAGACGCTCGTGCCGGACGGCATCGCGGCCACGTTGCTGACTTCGGACCGCACGCGGATCGCGGTCGATGCGGACGGGCGCACGGCGCTGCCGGACGTGTGGGCCGGCGGCGACTGCGCGGCGACCGACGGCATCGATCTCACGGTGCAGGCCGTGCAGGACGGCAAGCGCGCGGCCGCGTCGATCGACGCGACGCTCGCCGCGCGCGACGCGAAGGCGGCCTGAACGCGCGGCGTCCCGCCGGCACACCGAACACGACCCCATTCTCACGGAGCCGAACATGGCCGATCTTCGCTGCACCATCGCAGGCATCACTTCGCCGAATCCCTTCTGGCTGGCGTCCGCGCCGCCGACCGACAAAGCCTACAACGTCAATCGCGCCTTCGAGGCGGGCTGGGGCGGCGTCGTCTGGAAGACGCTCGGGCTCGATCCGCACGTCGTCAACGTCAGTTCGCGTTACGGCGCCGTGCAGTGGAACGGCCAGCGCATCGCGGGGCTGAACAACATCGAGCTGATCACCGACCGTCCGCTCGACGTGAACCTGAGAGAGATCGCGCAGGTGAAGCGCGACTGGCCGGACCGCGCGCTGATCGTGTCGCTGATGGTGCCGTGCAACGAACGCGACTGGAAATGGATCCTGCCGCTCGTCGAGGATACCGGGGCCGACGCGGTCGAGCTCAACTTCGGCTGCCCGCACGGGATGAGCGAGCGCGGGATGGGCGCGGCGGTCGGGCAGGTGCCCGAATACGTCGAGATGGTCACGCGCTGGGTGAAGGAAGGCACGAAGCTGCCGTGCCTCGTGAAGCTCACGCCGAACATCAGCGATATCCGGATGGGCTCGCGCGCCGCGTACAAGGGCGGCGCGGACGGCGTGTCGCTGATCAACACGATCAACTCGATCGTCGCGGTCGACCTCGACCAGATGGCGCCGATGCCGACCGTCGACGGCAAGGGCACGCACGGCGGCTATTGCGGGCCGGCGGTCAAGCCGATCGCGCTGAACATGGTCGCGGAGATCGCCCGCGACCCGGAAACGCCGAACCTGCCGATCTCGGGCATCGGCGGCATCTCGTCGTGGCGTGATGCGGCCGAGTTCATGGTGCTCGGCGCCGGCAGCGTGCAGGTGTGCACCGCCGCGATGCATTACGGCTTCCGGATCGTGTCGGATCTCGCCGACGGGCTGTCGAACTGGATGGACGAGAAGGGCTACGCGACGCTCGACGACATCCGCGGCCGCGCGGTGCCGAACGTGACCGACTGGAAATACCTGAACCTGAAGTACGACATCAAGGCGCGCATCGACCAGGACCGCTGCATCCAGTGCGGGCTGTGCCATATCGCGTGCGAGGACACCTCGCACCAGGCGATCACGGCGACGAAGGACGGCGTGCGGCATTTCGAAGTGGTCGATTCGGCGTGCGTCGGGTGCAATCTTTGCATGCATGTGTGTCCGGTCGAGCAATGCATCACGATGGAGCGCGTCGATTCGGGCGACTACGCGAACTGGACCACGCATCCGAACAATCCGGCGAGCGCGGAGGCGGGGGCGAGTGCAGGCGCGGCGGCACCGGATAAGCACGCGAAGAAGGCTGCCTGACCGGCGTCCGGCGAGGCGGGGTCATCCTGCATCGCCGCCTTTCGTTCCACCCGGGCCGGCATCGCACGATGCCGGCGTTGACGTTTTCGTGGAGTGTGTTCGATGAATCACGCAGCGAATCCCGCCGATCCCGACAGCGCCGCGGCGCACGGCGGCAGCCTGTACAACGACGATCTCGCGCCGACGACGCCGGCGCAGCGCACGTGGAAGTGGTACCACTTCGCGGCGCTGTGGGTCGGGATGGTGATGAACATCGCGTCGTACATGCTCGCGGCCGGGCTGATCCAGGAAGGCATGTCGCCGTGGCAGGCGGTGATGACGGTGCTGCTCGGGAACCTGATCGTGCTCGTGCCGATGCTGCTGATCGGCCATGCGGGCGCGAAGCACGGGATTCCGTATGCGGTGCTCGTGCGCGCGTCGTTCGGCACGCAGGGCGCGAAGCTGCCGGCGCTGTTGCGCGCGATCGTCGCCTGCGGCTGGTACGGCATCCAGACCTGGCTCGGCGGCAGTGCGATCTACACGCTGCTGAACATCCTGACCGGCAATGCGCTGCACGGCGCGGCGCTGCCGCTCGTCGGCATCTCGTTCGGGCAGCTCGCGTGCTTCCTCGTGTTCTGGGCGCTGCAGCTGTACTTCATCTGGCACGGCACCGATTCGATCCGCTGGCTCGAAAGCTGGTCCGCGCCGATCAAGGTCGTGATGTGCGTGGCGCTCGTGTGGTGGGCGACGTCGAAGGCGGGCGGGTTCGGCTCGATGCTGTCGGCGCCGTCGCAGTTTGCGGCAGGCGGCAAGAAGGCCGGGCTGTTCTGGGCGACCTTCTGGCCCGGCCTGACCGCGATGGTCGGCTTCTGGGCGACGCTCGCGCTGAACATTCCTGATTTCACGCGCTTCGCGCATTCGCAGCGCGACCAGATGATCGGGCAGTCGATCGGGCTGCCGCTGCCGATGGCGCTGCTGTCGGTGGTGTCGGTCGTCGTGACGTCGGCAACCGTCGTGATCTACGGCAACGCGATCTGGGATCCGATCGACCTGACGAGCCGGATGACGGGCATCGGCGTCGGCATCGCGCTCGTGATCCTCACGCTCGACACGATGTGCTGCAACCTCGCCGCGAATCTCGTCGGCCCCGCGTACGACTTCTCGAGCCTGTGGCCGAAGGCGATCTCGTACCGCACGGGCGGGATGATCACCGCGACGATCGCGATCGTGATGATGCCGTGGAAGATCCTCGCGACGACGGACGGCTATATCTTCACCTGGCTCGTCGGCTATTCGGCGTTGCTCGGGCCGGTCGCGGGCATCCTGATGGTCGACTACTTCCTGATTCGCGGCACGCAGCTCGACACGCGTGCGCTGTTCGACGAGGCCGGCGGCTTCAGCTACGCGCGCGGCTGGAACCCGGCCGCGCTGATCGCGCTCGCGGTCGGCGTGCTGCCGAACCTGCCGGGCTTCCTGCATACCGCGTTTCCGGCGTCGTTCCCGAACGTGCCGGCGTTCTTCAACACGCTTTACACGTACGCGTGGTTCGTCGGCCTCGTGCTGGCGTCGGGCGTGTACGGCACCTGGATGAAGTGGCGCGCCGGACAGCGCGCGCAGATCGCGAGCGCATGACGCGCGAGCCGGATTCGACTCGCACGCGGCATGCGGCACCCGACAGTCAACGAGGAGGCAAGCAAATGGCAATCCTGATTCGTGGCGGCACCGTGGTCGATGCGGACCGTTCCTATCGCGCGGACGTGCTCTGCGCGGACCCGCAGGACGGCGGCACGATCCTGCAGATCGCGGAGCAGATCGATGCGCCGGCCGGCGCGACCGTCGTCGACGCGCACGACCAGTACGTGATGCCGGGCGGCATCGATCCGCATACGCACATGGAGCTGCCGTTCATGGGCACGCGGGCGAGCGACGATTTCTACTCGGGCACGGCCGCCGGGCTGGCGGGCGGCACGACGAGCATCATCGACTTCGTGATTCCGAGCCCGAAGCAGCCGCTGATGGAGGCATTCCACGAATGGCGCGGCTGGGCCGAGAAATCGGCTTCCGATTACGGGTTTCACGTGGCCGTGACGTGGTGGGACGACAGCGTGCACCGCGACATGGGCACGCTCGTGCGCGAGCATGGCGTGTCGAGCTTCAAGCACTTCATGGCGTACAAGAACGCGATCATGGCCGACGACGAGATCCTCGTGAACAGCTTCACGCGTTCGCTCGAACTCGGCGCGCTGCCGACCGTGCACGCGGAGAACGGCGAGCTCGTGTTCCAGCTGCAAAAGGCGCTGCTCGCGCGCGGGATGACGGGGCCGGAGGCGCATCCGCTGTCGCGGCCGCCGGAGGTGGAAGGCGAGGCCGCGAACCGCGCGATCCGCATCGCGCAGGTGCTCGGCGTGCCCGTGTATATCGTGCACGTGTCGGCGAAGGACGCGGTCGACGTGATCACGCGCGCGCGCAGCGAAGGGCTGCGCGTGTTCGGCGAAGTGCTGCCGGGCCACCTGGTGATCGACGAGGCCGTCTATCGCGATCCGGACTGGACGCGCGCGGCGGCCCACGTGATGAGCCCGCCGTTCCGCTCCGCCGAGCATCGCGAGGCGCTGTGGCGCGGGCTGCAGTCGGGGCAGCTGCATACGACGGCGACCGATCACTGCGTGTTCTGCGCATCGCAGAAGGCGATGGGCCGCAACGATTTCACGAAGATCCCGAACGGCTGCGGCGGCGTCGAGGATCGCATGTCGGTGCTGTGGCATCACGGCGTGAATCATGGCCGCATCACGCCGAACGAGTTCGTGCGGATCACGTCGACGAACGCCGCGCAGATCTTCAACCTGTATCCGCGCAAGGGCGCCGTGCAGGTCGGTGCCGATGCCGACCTCGTCGTATGGGACCCGGCCGCGACGAAGACGATCTCGGTGAACACGCATCACCAGCAGGTCGACTTCAACGTGTTCGAGGGGATGACCGTGCAGGGCGTCGCGACGCACACGCTCACGCGCGGCGCACTCGCCTGGGCCGACGGCGAATTGCGCGCGGTGCGCGGCGCGGGCCGTTACCTGAAGCGCCCGCCCGGTGCCGGCTACTACGAGGCCGCGCGGATCGCGAACCGGCTGCGCGAACCCCATCCGGTCGAACGCGCGGGTTGAGCGATGCGTAGCAGGCGGGGCGTGTCCGTTCGAACGGCGCGCCCCGCGCGCGTTTTCGCGAGGTAGGTAGAACAACTGATCAAGTCGTCGAAGCACGAAAAAAGAAACGATCGACGCCATTGGTCGCGGCGATTTTGGCGACGTTGCCGGCGTGCATATCGAGCGAGTAACATCCACCAACCCGATCACGCGGGTCGCGGGCACGGGCCGCCCGCCGGACAGTTCAAATAGTGAGAAAGGAGCACAAGGTGGATATTCTGCGCAGTCTCCTCGGCATGCTGTTTCTGTTGCTGGTCGCGTATCTGCTGTCGAACAACCGCCGCGCGGTCAGTGGGCGGACCATGATCGCCGCGCTGCTCACGCAGTTCGCGATCGGCGCGCTCGTGCTGTTCGTGCCGTCGGGTCGCGCGGCGCTGGCCGCGGCCGCGAACGGCGTCAACCGCGTGCTCGACATGGGCAATCACGGCATCGCGTTCGTGTTCGGTGGTCTGGTCGACGCACGGATGTTCCAGTTGTTCGGCGACGGCGGGTTCGTGTTCGGCCTGCGCGTGCTGCCGATGATCATCTTCGTCACCGCGCTGATCTCGGTGCTGTACTACATCGGCGTGATGAAGTGGATCGTCGCGATCCTCGGTGCGGGGCTCGCCAGGGTGCTGGGCGTGAGCCGCATCGAGGCGTGTTCGGCCGTCGCGACGATCTTCCTCGGGCAAAGCGAGATGCCCGCGCTCGTGAAGCCGTTCGTGCGCAACATGACGAGCGCCGAGATCTTCACGGTGATGGCGAGCGGGATGGCATCGGTCGCGGGCTCGGTGCTGGTCGGTTATGCCGGTCTCGGCGTGAAGATGGAGTACCTGCTCGCCGCGTCGTTCATGGCGGTGCCGGGCGGGCTGCTGTTCGGCAAGCTGCTGTTTCCGACCGTCGAACCGAGCCGCGTGGTGGTCGACGGTCTCGATTTCGACGACAAGCGCGCCGCCAACGTGATCGAGGCGGCCGCCTCCGGTGCATCGGTCGGGCTGCGCATCGCGATCAACGTCGGCGCAATGCTGATCGCGTTCGTCGGGCTCATCGCGCTGATGAACCTGATCGTCGGTGGCGCGGCCGCGTTCGTGGGCTTTCCGCAGGTCACGCTGGTCGGCATCATAGGCCACCTGTTCGCGCCGCTCGCGTGGATCATCGGCGTGCCGTGGCACGATGCGGCGCTGGCCGGCAACTTCATCGGCGAGAAGCTGATCTTCAACGAATTCGTCGCGTACGGCGACCTGTCGCCGTACCTGAAGGGCGGCGCGCATGCGGCGGCGGCCGGCCTGCAGGTGCTCGACCCGAAGACGCTCGCGATCGTGTCGTTCGCGCTGTGCGGCTTCGCGAACTTCTCGTCGATCGCGATTCTCGCCGGCGGCTTCAGCGCGGTCGCGCCCGAGCGCCGCTCGGACGTCGCGCGCCTCGGCTTGCGCGCGCTGACGGCGGCGACGCTGTCGAACCTGATGAGCGCGGCGATTGCCGGCCTGTTTTTCTCGCTGCATTGACAGTAGACTCCGACCGATCGAAGCGAGGCAACGATGTTTCTACCGCAGGAATTCATTCGCAGGAAGCGCGACGGGCAGCCGCTCGATCGCGACGGGATGGCCGCGTTCGTGCGCGGCGTGACCGACGGCAGCGTGACCGAGGGCCAGGTGGCCGCGTTCGCGATGGCCGTGTATTTCAACGACCTGAGCACCGATGAGCGCGTCGCGCTGACGCTCGCGCAGCGCGATTCGGGCGACGTGCTCGACTGGCGCGCGCTCGATCTCGACGGGCCGGTGATCGACAAGCATTCGACGGGCGGCGTCGGCGACGTCGTGTCGCTGATGCTCGGGCCGATGGTGGCCGCGTGCGGCGGCTACGTGCCGATGATCTCGGGGCGCGGGCTCGGTCACACCGGCGGCACGCTCGACAAGCTCAGCGCGATTCCCGGTTACGACGTGATGCCCGCCACGGACGCGTTTCGTCGCACGGTGCGCGAGGTCGGTGTCGCGATCATCGGGCAGACCGCGCGGCTCGCGCCGGCCGACAAGCGCATCTATGCGATCCGCGACGTGACGGCGACCGTCGAATCGGTCGCGATGATCACCGCGTCGATCCTGTCGAAGAAACTCGCGGCCGGGCTCGACGGGCTCGTGATGGACGTCAAGGTCGGCTCCGGCGCGTTTATGCCGACCGCGGAGAAATCGGCGGAACTGGCCCGCAGCATCGTCGACGTCGGCAACGGCGCCGGCATGAAGACGACCGCGATCCTCACCGACATGAACCAGTCGCTCGCGCCGTGCGCGGGCAACGCGCTCGAGGTTGCGTGCGCGATCGACTACCTGACCGGCAAGTCGCGTCCCGCGCGGTTGCACGACGTGACGATGGCGTTGTCGGCCGAGTTGCTCGTGACCGGCGGGCTGGCGCGCGACGTCGGCCACGCGCGCGAGAAGCTGCAGCAGGCGCTCGATTCGGGCGCGGCGGCCGAGCGTTTCGCGCGCATGGTCGTCGCGCTCGGTGGCCCCGCCGACCTGCTCGACGCGCCCGCACGGCATCTGGCGCGCGCGGTGGTGATCGTGCCGGTTCCGGCGCCTGCGAGCGGCGTGGTGCAGCGCGTCGATTGCCGCGCGCTCGGGCTGGCGGTGGTCGCGCTCGGCGGCGGCCGCACGCGCGCGGAGGATGCGATCGACGTCAGCGTCGGCCTGTCGGCGCTCGCGGAGATCGGGCAACGCGTCGAAGCGGGCGAGCCGCTCGGTTTCGTGCACGCCCGCGACGAAGCGACCGCGGCGCACGCGGCGGACGCGATTCGCCGCGGCTACGTGCTCGGCGACACGGGCGAAGCGCCGCCGACCCTTTACCAGCGGGTCGACTGACCCTGCTCCCGGAGGCCTCACCACGATGGAACGAGACGAACTGATCGAACAGGCGAAGGCGGCGCGCGAGCGCGCGTATGCGCCGTACTCGCGCTTCAAGGTCGGCGCGGCGCTGCAGGCGCGCGACGGGACGGTTTTCCACGGCTGCAACGTCGAGAACGCGTCGTACGGACTGTGCAATTGCGCGGAACGCACGGCGTTGTTCGCGGCGATCGCCGCCGGCTATCGGCCCGGGGATTTCGCGCGGCTCGCGGTCGTCGGCGACACGGACGGCCCGATCGCGCCGTGCGGCGCGTGTCGTCAGGTGATCATCGAGATCGGCAAGCCCGACATCGAAGTGATCCTGACCAACCTGAAAGGGGCCGTCGAGATCACGACGGCCCGCGCGTTGCTGCCGGGCGCGTTCATGCTGTAACCGCACGCGCCGCGGCGAGATGCGCGCGTCGCCTCATGCGCTGTCACGCGCGTCGCGGATCGGGATCACGGTGCGCGCGCCGCACTGGCGCAGCAGATCGCGCAGCTCGTTGATGACCGGGAACACCTCGTGATTCCAGTCGGCGCCCTGCCGGTCATGCGCTTCCTGCTCTCGTTCGACGATCCAGCGATCCTCGCGGAAGATGCGCTCGGTGAACCACACGAGCAGCGGCCACGCGAGATCGAGCGCGAACGGGATGCCGGGCTTGTGGATCGACAGCAGCCCGAACGTGCGGTTGGTGCGCTGCTCGGCGTCGAGCGGCACGTAGACGATCCACAGGTCCATCACGAGCGTGCCTTCGCTCGACCGGATCCGCAGCGTCTGGTACGGATACTCGGTGCGCACCGTCATCACGCTCTTGTTGGCCTGGTCGCCGGGCTTCTTGCTCGAACCGAACACGAGCGCCTCGCCGACCGGCTGCTTGCCTTCCATCCGCGCGAACGTGTAGTCGACCTCGACCCAGTCGTCGCCGCGGCGGCGGCCCACGGAGCGTGCGCGCATCTGGCCCATCTGCTTGCGGTGCAGGAACTGATGGTTCATGTCCATCAGGTTCTCGTGCATGAACGAATAGTGGCACTTGACCTCGCGGCCGAAGCGGCGTGTCTTGAACGCTCGATCGTCCGCCGATTCGAGCGCGGGGAACGGCCGTGCCTCGGCGAGCGTGGCGTCGCCCGGGAACACGAAGATCAGCCCGTGCGCCTCGCGGCACGGATACGCGCGCACGCCGTTGGGCAAGCGTTCGCGGCCGAGGTAGGGCACGTCGACACAGCGGCCGCTGTCGCACGCGTAGGTCCAGCCGTGATAGCAGCAGCGCAGCGTTTCGCCGCTCACGACGCCTGCGTGCAGCGGCACCTGGCGGTGCGCGCAACGATCTTCGAGCGCATACACGGCGCCCGATTCGGTGCGCACGAGCACGATCGGATCGCCGGCGAAGCGCACGCCGAGCGTCTTGCCGCGCTTGAGCTCGCGCGACCACGCGAGCGGGTACCAGTGATCGGGGTGAATGGGCACGCGGCGCAGGTCGCGCACGACCGCGCCGGTGGACGGTTCTTCGAGGGTATTGCTGTCAGGCAAAGGCACTGCGCGCATGCGTGACGCCTCCTGGCTGGGCGGGTGGTCCGGATGCCGCATCATGCGGCGAGGATCAGGAGAAGTCTACGCGAAGTTGCCGGCCGCGGCGGACGCGATGCGGGTTTGCCCCGGCGTCGCGTCCGCCGATTCGTTGATGCGGCGCAAAGCGGCCGCTGCCGGCGCCTGGCGTGGCGGGCCGGCCCGGCAGTGCGGCGGGCGGCCTCCCGTCGCGCGGCAGGGTGAGTGACACGCGGCTCACAAGCGCGCTTCGCGCCACAGCACCGCGTCGGCACGGTACAGCGCCGGGAAGCGCTGCTTCAGCCCAGCGACCTTCGGCAGGTCGTTGAACGCGATATACGGCGCATCCGGATGCAGTTCGAGGTAGTTCTGATGATAGGCCTCGGCCGGATAGAACCCCTTGTAGGCTTCCACGCGCGTGACCACGGGCGCCGGAAACACATGCGCGCTGCCGAGCTGCGCGATGTACGCGGTCGCGACCGCGCGTTGTTGCGCGGTGGTCGGGAAGATCGCGGACCGGTACTGCGAGCCTTCGTCGGGACCCTGCCGGTTCAGTTGGGTCGGGTCGTGCGCGACCGAGAAGAACACCTGCAGCAGCCGGCCGTACGTGATCTGCGTCGGGTCGTAGACGATCCGCACCGATTCCGCGTGCCCCGTCAGCCCCGAGCCGACGAGCGCGTAGTGCGCGGTTTCGGACGCGCCGCCCGCATAGCCGGCGGTGACCTGCTTCACGCCCTTCACATGCTCGAACACGCCCTGCACGCCCCAGAAACAGCCGCCGGCGAGCACGGCCGTTTCGTCGTGCGACGCGCCGGGCGTTTCGTCGAGCGTCGGTGCGGGCACGGTGCGCATCGGCTCCGCGGAATTGACGATGCGCTGGTAGCCGAACACGGCGGCGGCTGCCACGGCAACGGCGCCGATGCGGCGCAGCATGGCCGCGCGCCGTGGTGCGGCGGCATCGCGGGTGGGGATCGGGATCATCTCTTGCTCCTTCGGACTGCGTTGAAAAAAGCCGATGCTCGGAGGGCGGTGGCGCGAGCAATCAACCGAACGTGAACGCGTACGCATCGACGCCCGGATCGAGGAACTCGATCGCGAACGTGCGATCGGCGATCGCGCCCGGCTGCCGGACGAGCTGGTACAGACGCTGGTCGGTGACGGTGCCGTAGCCTTGCGCATCGACGTCGGCGCCATGCGCGGCCCCGGGCGCCGCGCCGTCGAGCGTCACCCGAAAGCGCACGGGCCGGCCGTTCGCACCGGGGCCGAGCACGAGGTGCAGGTCGCGCGCATGGAAGCGGTAGATGATCCGGCCATCCGGTGCGGCCAGCGACGCGCGTTCGGCGCCGACGTTCCACGTGCCCGCGAGGCCCCAGCCGTTGAGATCCGGGCTGCCCGGCGCGTCGTAGCGGTGCGCCGCGTCGCGCACGACGCCGCCCGGCGACGCGAAGCTTTCCGCGCGCGCATAGCCGACATAGGTTTCGGGCGAACGGACGTCCGCGCTGTCGGCGGCGGCGAGCGCACCCTTCGCGGGCGCGCCGGCGAGCCCGAGCGGCACGTTCAGCGCGTCCGGATGGCCGGCTTCGGCGAGCAGCGACTGGATCGCGCGTTCGGACTGTGCGTATTCGCCTTCGCCGAAGTGGTGATGGCGGATCCGCCCTTGCGCGTCGATGAAGTAGTGCGCGGGCCAGTATTCGTTGTTGAATGCGCGCCAGATCGCATAGCCGTTGTCGATCGCGACCGGGTAGTCGATGCCGAGGTCGTGCACGGCCTTCTTGACGTTACCGATGTCGCGCTCGAACGCGAACTCCGGCGCGTGCACGCCGATCACGACGAGTCCGTACGGCGCGTACTTGCGTGCCCAGGCGGTCGTGTACGGCAGCGTGCGCAGGCAGTTGATGCACGAATACGTCCAGAAATCGATCAGCACGACCTTGCCGCGCAGGCCGGCCGCCGTCAGCGGCGGCGAGTTCAGCCACTGCACCGCGCCGTCGAGCGACGGCAGCGTACCTTCGACGGGCAGCGCGGCCGCGGTCGCGCCGGCCGCGCGCATCATCGCGCTGCCGACCATTGCAGCGCCGCCGGCCTGCGGGCCATCCGTCGCGGCGGCCATCATCGCGCCGCCCGTCGCGTTGTCGGCGGCGCCGGTCGCGGGCGTTGCCGCCGGCGCGCCGTTCGAGCGCCCGCCGAGGCGGTCGACGAGCTTCGTTTCGAGCCCGCCGGTGGTGACGGTCGACAGCTGCGCCAGGGCGCCGGTGTCGAGGCCGAGCGCGATCGCGCCGACACCGGCCAGCAGCGCCGCGCCGATCCCGCGCCGGATCCATTCGCCGGCGCCGAGCGAGCGCTTCATCGCGGCGAACACCTTGCCGCCGATCACGAGCGCGACGCCGAGCGAGGTCGCCGCGCCGGCCGCATACGCGACGAGCAGCAGCGTCGTGCCGACGCTCGCGCCGCGCAATGCGGCGCCGGTCAGCACGAGACCGAGGATCGGGCCCGCGCACGGCGCCCACAGCAGGCCGGTCGCGACGCCGAGCAGCAGCGACGACGCCGGGCCGGCCGGGCGGCCGTCGCGTTGTGCGAATCCGGTGAGCCGGTTGCCGGCGGCGACCAGCGGGCGCGTCAGGTGTTCCGCGAAGCGCGGCATCAGCAGCGTCAGGCCGAACACCGCGAGCAGCACGATCGCGATCCAGCGGCCGGCCTGGTTGGCCTGCGCGACCCAGCCGCCGCCGACTGCGGCGAGCGTCGCGACGACGGTGAACGTGAGCGCCATGCCGGCGAGCAGCGGCAGGCCGGTGCGCACGAACGGCTGGTCGGCGCGCGCGAACACGAACGGCAGCACGGGCAGGATGCACGGGCTCAGGATCGTGAGCACGCCGCCGAGATAGGCAAGGACGATGAGCAGCATGATGCGTTCTCCAGTCGGTCGGGGGGCCGGATCAGGCGGCAGCCGGGTGGAAGACGAGCGCGACGCCGTTCATGCAGTAGCGCAGGCCGGTCGGCGCTGGGCCGTCGTCGAACACATGGCCGAGATGGCCGCCGCAGCGGCGGCAGTGCACTTCGATGCGGACCATCCCGAACGACGCGTCGGTGTCGGTGCCGACCGCGTGGTCGAGCGGTTTCCAGAAGCTCGGCCAGCCCGTATGGCTGTCGAACTTGGTGGCCGACGAGAACAGCGCGAGGTCGCAGCCGGCGCACGCGAACGTGCCGGGCCGGTGCTCGGCGTTCAGCGGGCTGCTGTACGGCCGCTCGGTGCCGGCTTCGCGCAGGACCGTGTATTGGGCGGGCGTGAGCCGGCGATGCCATTCGGCGTCGCTGAGCGTGATCTCGAACGGGGCGGCCTTGGGCGAGCCGGCGGGCGGCGCGGCGAACGCGCGGCCGACCAGCGCGCGGCGGCCGGCGGACGACAGCGCCGCGAGCGTGGCGAGACCGGTGGCGCCGGCGAACAGCAGATGTCTGCGGGTGGGCATGATGGGCTCCTGGAAGCAGGTCCTGAAAACATGCGCCCATCGTAGGCAGCGGCCGGTGTCGAAGTCCTCACGGAAAGTTAAATGAATTGTGAAGGTTGGGATGTTCCGTCGAGGTGGGCCGGAATCCGTCGAAGCTCCGGCTGGCAAGGGCCTTCGAGCGGGTGAGCCGCCGATGTTTACCGAGCACTTGTTCGCGCCGTGATTTTTAGTGTCTTTTTAGCGTTCGTCGAGAGGCGCGGCGAATCCGGACTTTGGCTTGCCGGTCGAATCGGACAGGGACACGAGTGTTGTTTGACTGCGGTCATGCATCACGCCGAGCGTGTGATGCGCATGTGGACGCGGAAGTTTGACAGTTTTTTTCGTAGCAACTTCAGCGGGCGAGTTAGGACGTGCCCGGTTGTGCAGTGAAAGAGGGGCGCAAATGCGCTCCGCCGAGGTGGTCCCTTTCGAGGCAGGATCCGGCGGAATGAAGGGGAACATAGTAAGGACTATGTTACCCTTCATTTCGGGACATAAGCGATGCCCCCGCGTGCGCGGCACCCTGTCCGAGGGGGCATTGAGCGCTCGCGCGGCGGCGAGCGAAAAGCGGTGCCGTCACCGTTTCGGCCCCCCAGTATTTCTGGCGCGGGCGACGACGTGCCGGTGGGCGGGTTCATTGGGCATGGCGTCGCATGCGGGCCGGGAGGTTCTTCGATCCGGGTGGGGCTGTTGGCGAGGCGACTTCATCTCAGGGGGTGCTGAAGCTCAATTGCGCGCGCTCACATTTCGCTCGGTGGCAGACGAGGGCCTCAGCTGGCCGGGGGCTGAATTCTCTCCGCGGTGCGGAGAGAATTGGGAAGAGCGCCCAGCAGGGTTCCGCCGTGGCTGAGATTCCGGTAACGTGGCCCCTATTGGCGCGCGCCGGCCCGCCGAGTCCTCCATTCAAGACCAGATGACCGAACTCGTCCCCGCATCCCTATTGACCGACATCCGCAGCATGATTGATTCGGCGCGCGCCCGAGCGGCGGCGGCCGTCAATGCTGAACTGACCCTACTTTATTGGCAAGTTGGTTGCCGCATCCGGGATGACGTGCTGGGCGGTGAGCGCGCGGGCTATGGACAGCAGATCGTCCCCGCGCTCGCCCGGCAACTGAGAGCCGAATACGGCCGGGGTTGGAGCGAGCAGCAATTGCGCCATTGCGTCCGCGCGGCCGAGGTGTTTCCGGACGAGTCAATTCTCTCCGCACTGCGGAGAGAATTGAGCTGGACCCATCTGAAGATGTTGATGTACGTCGAAGACCCGCTCAAGCGCGACTTCTACATTGAACTCTGTCGCCTAGAGCGCTGGTCGTCGCGGCAGTTGCAGGAGCGGATGCAGTCGATGTTGTTCGAGCGCAGCGCGCTATCGCGCCAGCCCGACGAAGTGATCCGGCGCGAAGTGGCGCACCTGCGTGACGCGCAGCAGATGACGCCCGATCTCGTGCTGAAAGATCCGTACATCCTCGATTTTCTTGGCCTCAACGATCACTATCTCGAGCGCGATCTCGAGGATGCGATCCTGCGCGAGATGGAACAGTTTCTCCTGGAACTCGGCGCCGGCTTTACATTCGTTGCGCGCCAGAAGCGGTTGTTGATCGACGACGACGACTTTTATCTCGACCTGTTGTTCTACAACCGCAAGCTCAAACGCCTCGTCGCGATCGAACTGAAGCTCGGTTCCTTCAAGGCCGAGTACAAGAGTCAGATGGAGCTGTACTTGCGCTGGCTCGCCAAGCACGAGCAGGAGCCGGATGAAGCGCCGCCGATCGGCATCATCCTATGTGCGGGAAAGAAGCAAGAACAGATCGAATTGCTTGAGCTTGGCAAAAGCGGCATTCACGTCGCTGAGTACCTCACGGTGCTACCGCCGCGCGAGACGCTGCAGGCGAAGCTGCACCAATCGATCGCCGCGGCACGTGCCCGACTTGATGATAAACGCGAGTCGTGATGACAGTGCCTTGAACGCTTCATCCGGTCAGCTTCACGTGAGTGGGGCTGCGCATCGACATACCAAAGCTCGGCCCATCGCAACGAAGCCTGGGCCAGTTGGCAGCACCACTACAACTGGCATCGAGCTCGTAACGCCATCGGCGGCAAAGTGCCGATGGCTAGACCTCCCGCATCGAGAAACAAGCTCTAGACGCTTCACAACCAGCAAATTAAGGCGAGCGGCCGGCGCACCGTATTGTTGCTGCTACACTGGCGCGGAGACGGGGGGCGTTACATGAGCGAGACAAGCGCAGGACGCGACGTGCCGGCGGCTGCGGTCAGGAGGCCATGCAGGATTCTTTCGCTGGACGGTGGCGGCGCCAAGGGGTTTTACACGCTGGGCGTGCTGCGCGAGATCGAGGCGATGGCGGGGCGGCCGCTGTGCCAGTGCTTCGACCTGATCTTCGGCACCAGCACCGGCTCCATTATCGCCAGCCTGCTCGCCCTGGGCTACGAGGTCGAGGTGATTCACGCGCTCTACCAGCGGCATGTGCCGACGGTCATGGCGCAACGCCGGGCGAGGGATCGCACGGCCGCGCTGGAAGCGCTCGCCACCGAGGTATTCCAGGAGCGCACCTTCGCTGACGTGAAGACCGGCATCGGCGTCGTGGCGACCCGCTGGATGACCGAGAAGCCGATGATCTTCAAGGGCAGCGCGGCCCAGGCCCACGGGCGCGCGGCCACCTTCGTGCCGGGCTTTGGCGTGACCCTGGCCAAGGCCGTGCAGGCGTCCTGTTCGGCCTTTCCATTCTTCGAGCGCACCTTCGTGACCACCGCGGCCGGGGATCATGTCGAGCTGGTCGACGGTGGTTACTGCGCCAACAATCCCACCTTGTATGCGATCGCCGACGCGGTCGTCGCGTTGGGGCACGCACACGAGGATCTGCGCGTGGTCAGCATCGGCGTGGGCGTCTACCCGGAGCCTAAGCGAAGCTGGACGATGCGGCTCGCCAAGAAATACCTGCTCAGCGTGCAACTGCTGCAGAAGACCCTAGAAATCAACACGCAGTCGATGGACCAGTTGCGCGAGGTGCTGTTCAAGGACGTGCCCACGATCCGCATCAGCGACGTGTTCGAGCGTCCAGAGATGGCCACCGACCTGCTGGAGCACGACCTCGCCAAGCTCAACCTGCTGCGCCAGCGCGGCAGCGAATCCTTCGCCACCCGCGAGGCGGCGTTGCGAGCATTCATGCGGTAAGGAGACCGTATGTCCATTTCCGAAGCGCAATTGGAAACCTGGTCGCACCAGGGGGCCATCCGTGGGTCGAGCCTGACCTATCAGGCGATCAAATCCACGCTGGAGAACGCGGACAGTCCCTATGCGGGCAAGAACATCGAGGTATTCCTGCAGGGCTCCTACGGCAACGCCACGAATATCTACGCCGAGAGCGATGTCGACGTGGTGATCCTGCTGAAGGACTGCTTCCAGCAGGACCTGAAGGCGTTGAGCGAGGAGCAGAAAACCGCTTGGAGGGCGGCGTATCACGATGCGGTGTATGCGCACCGGGATTTCAAGAAGGACGTGGTGTCGGTCCTGAGGGATGCCTACGGCGGTGACGTCACGGTCGGCGACAAGGCGATCGCCATCGCCGCGCGCGGCGTGCGCCGCAAGGCGGATGTGATCGCGGCGATTGGCTACCGGCGCTACTACCGCTTCAACGGCCTGCGCGACCAGTCCTACGACGAAGGCATTTGTTTCTACGACGCGGCGGGGACGCGGATCGCCAACTATCCCAAGCAACACGCTGAGAACCTTACCGCCCAGCATCAGGCCACCCAGCAGCGGCTCAAGCCGATGGTGCGGATCTGGAAGAACCTGCGCAGCGCGCTGGTCGAGGCGGCCGCGATCGAGGCTGGCGCCGCGCCGTCCTACTATCTCGAGGGCCTGCTGTACAACGTGCCGGTGGACAAGTTCGTCGGCAGCTATGGGGATACGTTCGTCAACGTCTACAACTGGCTGGTGACCGAGGCGGATAAGACTCAGCTGGTGTGCGCCAACCGGCAGTACTACCTGTTGCGCGATAACGCGCCGACCTGCTGGGCCCCGGCGCAATGCGAGGCCTTTCTCGCGGCGACCCTGGCGTATTGGGACGATTGGGGCGCATGAGGGCGCGTCGGCGGCGAGAGGGCCGATCCGGATAACGATGCGCGGGAGGCGCGGATGAGCCAGCGGGACGATTTCAGCAAGAAAGTGCGGCAGGCGGTCGCGGCGAATGCCGGCTGGCACTGCGCGTTCACCGGCTGCGGCAAGCTGACGGTCGGGCCGAGCGACGAAGGGGCCGACAGAAGCACCACGATCGGCGAGGCCGCCCATATCCATGCCGCCGCGCCGGGCGGCCGGCGCTACGATGCGACGATGACGCCGGAAGCGCGTAGCGGCATCGACAACGCGATCTGGCTCTGCGTCGACCATGCTCGGTTGATCGACCGCGACAGCGTCACCTATACCGCACCGCGGCTGCGCGCGATGAAACAGGCTCACGAGGACGCCTGCAAGCGGGCCGTGCGCACCGGGCAGCCCGCGCTGGTCGCGGCGGGGCTGCTTGCGATCGGCCCCGAGATCGTCTGCACGGGCGATTTGACACAGGTCGACGCGAGTGGATGGACGCTGCGGCTCGGGCATTTCCTGATCGGCGATCTCCAAGGGGTCGTCGACTACATCGACCGGTTCGGACGCCTGTCTCCCGAGGATCGCTATGTGCTCAGCAACGAACTGGGCGACGGCCGTGTTCTCGCCGCGGCGCCGGTCCTCGCGAAACAGGACGCCGGTTACCACCTTCGGTGCACGGTGGCGCCCGGTGCGGCGCGCGTAGACGTGAGCGACCTCGGCAGCGGGTGGGCCCTGCACGCGGAAACCGACGATCTGTATCTCGACGACCGCGGCGCGATTGCCCGCGTCAGCGGCGTGGACTATCTGCCGCAGCGTGTGCGCGAGGTGTTGTCGATGCAACAAGGCGAGAGCCCGCTGCATCCGTCGTTCGGGGTGCGTTTCTTCGAATACTTCCAGGCCTATCGCGGATCGCCGTGGCTCGACCTGCTGCTCAAACTCGAGGTGGTGCGCCAGGCCTCGGTGCCTTACAGCGATCCCCTCGGTAAACGGGAAACTACGCCGCTGCGCTGCGTGACGCGGGTACGTTGACCTGCCCCCATCAATAGGGCCAATGGGCTTCTAGCAAAGTCCCTTTAAACCAACTCCTGGAAAGCGGCAGGAGTATCCGCGGTTGCCCGATGTTTCGCCGCAAACTCTGACGGCGCAAGGTAGTTCAGTGCGCTGTGCGGCCTTTGCTCGTTGTAGTCCTGACGCCATGCCGCGATGACTGCCCGAGCATGCGCGAGCGTCGTGAACCAGTGCTCGTTAAGGCATTCGTCGCGGAACTTGCCGTTGAACGATTCGATGTACGCATTCTGCGTTGGCTTGCCCGCCTGAATCAACTTCAGAGCGACGCCGTTCGCATACGCCCACTGGTCAAGCGCGCGGCTCGTAAATTCGGGGCCCTGGTCTGTTCGCACCGCCTTGGGATAGCCACGGAAGCGAGCTGCGCGGTCCAATGCCCGAGCGACATACAAACCTGAGATGCCATGGTCGACAACGATGTCGACAGCCTCTTTCGTGAAGTCGTCGACGACGGTCAGGCACTTCACGCGCCGGCCGTTGGAAAGCGCATCCATCACGAAATCGATTGACCACACCTCGTTGGGGGCGCCCGGCAATGCCAGTTGCTCGCGCTCAATCATTACGCCGTGGCGCTTGCGACGGCGCCGCACAGCCAGCCCTGCCTCACGGTACAGGCGATAGATGCGCTTGTGATTGGCGTGCGTGCCTTCGCGTTCCACTAGGGCGTGCAATCGGCGGTAGCCGAATCGACGACGTTCGTGTGCCAACTCCACCAGACGCGCCGCTAGCACCTCATTCTCGTGGTCTGGCTTCGCGTCGTAATGCAGCACGCTGCGAGAAAGCCCGACAAGCCGGCAGGCGCGGCGCTCGGAGATGTTGACCTTCCCCCGAATCGCCGATACTGCTTCGCGTTTGGCTTGCGGGCTCAGGGCTTTCCCTTGACGACGACCTTCAACGCTTCCATATCGAGCATTGCTTCGGCCAGCAGCTTCTTCAGCCGGGCATTCTCCACCTCGAGGTTCTTGAGCCGGCGGGCTTCCGAGACCTCCATGCCGCCGAACTTCGCACGCCAAGTGTAGAACGACGCATCACTGAACCCGTGCTTCCTGCACAGTTCCTTGACCGGCATACCGGCCTCGGCTTCCTTCAGAAACCCGATGATTTGCTGTTCCGTAAAGCGCTTCTTCATGTTCGTCTTCTTCTCCGAAAACGAACTTTACTAGACTCCGGCTGGCCCTGTTTGCAGGGGGCAGGTCACCCGTAGACCAAGGCACTCGGGACACGAGTTGACGGCTTTATTGAAAATCTCACCAAAATAATGTCGTCTACTCTCGTAGCAGACCTCGACTTCCCGCGGTAATCCCCTGATTTCTTGATCGATTCTTGACGCACGATGCAGTCCATCACGACACGGTGTTCAGGCTGGACGCTCTTTGTTTTAGCTAAGCCCGCCGATGGTGGCCGGGTCAAGGGCTGTATTGTGAGGCATCCGAGGCCGACTGAATCCGTCGGCTCTCGACCAGGAAGCATCGTTCGTAGGCGTTATCGCACGAACCTTCAAGCGTCTGCTCTGCACTCACTACCGGCCCCTTGCTCAGGGCCTGGACGGTGCGCATCCAAATGTTTGCCTCGTGCTGCCGCTTGAAACCGGTCGCTATGTCCAATGCGGACGCAAGTAAAATCGCGGCGGGCGTATCGCGTCAGCCGCCTCGCCGCTTGGATTCAAGGGCGAGGCGGCAGAGACACTTAACCGAGATACATAATTGCCGTCGCGCGTCGCGAGCGCCGGCCATTTGTGTCGGCCTCATGCTTGATCGCCAGTCGCGTACCGGCTCCAATATGTGTCCATCGGTGCGTATTCCGGTTCTCGAACGCAGATGAATGCAGGAAATACGATTGGCCATCGTCGTCCTTTGCGAACACATAACTTGGAAACCCATCGGCAGCGGGCACGTTGCTGACGCAAACAAGGGTATAGCCCTCAGCCCCGAGCGTTTCGGTCGCCCCTTGGAGCGATTCTCCGACCGCTGGCGCGATCTCGGCGATGCCGATTTTCGGCGGCAGCGCGATACCCAACGTTGCCGCGACCAGCCGCAGGTCCGATTCGTCAGCGCCGGCGCGTTGCAGTTCGGGCAAATAGTCATCAATAAGGCGGCGGATTGAGTCGGCCTGTGGGTCGGAGGGCTTTCCGAGGTCGGGCTTGCGCAGATAGAACGCGATATCGCCGCACAGTTTTCGTAGCTCGTGCGCAAGTGTGCGAGACATACCGTATCGCTTTAGCAAGAAAGCTGCGGCGTCAATGCCATGGCCAATTAGCTTCCATACACGCCCGTGCCCAGCGACACCTCGCCGGAACTCAAGATCAGCCTGTCGGCGATATGCTGACACACGTGCTGCACCGTGTGTCGCCATTAACGGTCCAGACACCTTCCAATCCTGCGTCAGCGAATAAACGGTTCCCAGCTTCTCCTGGAAATTTAGTGCGGACAGATAGATGCTCCACAGCCGCAGGACGGCATGCTCTACATCTTCTGACGCATTACCCCATCCTGCGTCGATAAGAACCTGACATAGGGTCTCCGCCTCTTCGTGGTTGTTTGCACGCATTGCCAGCGCTGCAAGCATGAGCTTGGCAGCAGGATCGGCACTATCCTGCTGGATTGCAAACCTCAGTGCAGACTCTGCGTCCCTCGGATCATTCAATCTCAGGAGCAACTTGGCTTGCAGGCGATATAGAAATGCCGAACCTCCTTGGTTATCGATTTGCTGCCGTACGCGCGTCAGAAGTGGTGCACATGCCAAAGGACTCTCGGCAGCGCATGCGCCTGCAACCTGTCTTGAGAGCGCAATCGTCGAAGCCGGTGTACCTTCAGGGATGAAAAATGGATCGAGCGGGGAAAGCCCGCGCTCGGCCTGCAGTTTGAGCGCGGAAGCGACGGCGGCCTCGCTCTTTCGCTGCCAATCAAGCAGCGAGGCCCGCACTTTCAGATTTCTGGGCTGTACACGCAACAGTTCCCGGATTGATGTGCCCAACGCGTAAACCTCGCCCGCATCTGTGGTTTCCCGTGTAATAAGGGAAGTCTTACCAAGGCTGGCAATTGCCGCCGAAATCGTGTCGACGTCCAAGTTCAACGCTTCGCAGAGGCGACCTCGAGATGGCTGTTCCAACACGAATAGCGCTTCAAGTACTTCGTTTGCTGCCGGGGACAATGTTTCGAGCAAATTCGAAAAGGAAAACTCGGTAACATCGACTTGCGACGATTCTAGGCTCTCGTTGATGTCTCGGCCTGCGACGTAGTAGTCTACCGTTAGACGTATTGCGAGTGGGTTGCTGTGGCAAGTATCAATGATGCGCTGGAGTGTAACGGCGTCGAGGGCCGCCGCGCCTTTCGCAGCTAGGTAGGCACGCGCGAGCGCCATTGCTCCGCCATCATCGAGAGATGGCAACGGGATGTTTTTCGCCCCGTCGAGCGGTACCCGACTTGTGACAATCACCTTCCAGTTTTGCGGCAACTCATCCATGAGGCCATCAAAGACGAGCGGCTCATCGCGCAGCAGAGTTTCTAAGTTGTCAACAAATAGCCATATCCGTCTGTCGTCACAAGCCCTCAGCGCGGCAGAAAAGTCGGGCCAGTCCCAGCCGAACATAGCGTTCAATGAGGCGGTGAGATGGTCACGAACGCCGGCAATGGTCTGCGGGGCGTTGAGCGTCTCGATGCCACGCTCGGTCAACTTTTCCTGTTTGAGCGAGATAAAGAGTACGCCATCGGTTAGCTGCGGTGCCTCCGGCGAAACGCAAAAATCGGCTAGCACCTGCAGTACTAAACTCGTTTTGCCGATGCCACCTCTAGCTACAATCGAGACAAGAGGCGACCGAGCATTCCTCAGTTCCTTCTGAAATCTTGCGACATCCCGATTTCGCCCGATCAAGCCCGTGGACGAGTGTTCGAACTCTGTGGGCAAATTCGTGGGGACACACCATCGCGGCTGGTTCAACCATTCTTCTGGCGGTTCCTTGAGGTCGCCGGCAATTGCGCTTGCCAGCGCCGCAGAGACATCATATAGGTGCAGCGAGTCAATCGCGGGGTCACTGGCTAGAGCGCAGCACCGGTACCAGTAGCAGTGCGGGAACGGCCTGTTGGGATGGCTGACCGCATTGCGGATGTCGAACACCTCAAGAGCATTGCAAAGCGCCATCAGTCGCTTAGCGTGTGCGGACTCTGACGAGCCCTCTGCTACTTCGACGGCAAGCTGCAGGACTTCTGCGAAGTAACTGTTTTCGATAATGATCGAACAAGTCTCTTGCAGATCCCCGACGATGGAGCGACCTATTCGGTTCAGTATTTCCCTCCCCACAGGGACGGAGGCGATGTTCGTGTTTGATTCGAGAATATAGCGTCCCAGACTACGTTCGAATTCATATATCACCATCGCGCATTGAATGCGCAATTGACCGTCACCGTTCAATTTGATTCCCCCGTATTCCCGGTTCTAATCCGCCCGCCCGGACGTGACTGACATACCATTCAGAATATTATTATAAAGGTCAGTCCATCGGGCATAGTCCTGAGAGACAACCAGCCCATTCGCATCCGCATGTAGGCTGCGCCGCCTATGTGAGCGATAAGATTTTCCGGCCTTTCCGAACGGTTGCAAGTATCCTTGGTCGGAGTTCCATCGGATCCGCAGGAGTGGCAGAAGGCCGGCGATCTGCCCACGATGGAAACACGGGTGATTGACCGCTGAGTCTTCGAAGGAACATAGCGCATTACCAGAAACGAATGGCGGAACAGGGTCGATCCGAGACGGTTGCACGGTGCAGAGTGGCATCCGCGCGCGTTCGGCCATCTTGGGCCGTTCGTTGGGGGAGCTGAAGTGGACGCTCTTGCGTCAGCTACGCATAGACAACGGACCTTTACGCGGCGTTCACCGGCGAGCGTATGCGCAACTTGACGCCAGCAGTCATCGGAACCTGAGGTCGTCATAGGACTATTGACGTCACTGGCACATAGCGCTGGACAGACGAGCCTAGTCGCCATCGCTCAGCAGACTTGGAAACAGCTCACCGTCGATAAGCTCGAAGCCGAACTCTGCCGCAGTCGCTATAGCGTCCGCCGAGAACCTACTTGTGGTGATCAGGATGCCGCGACTTTTTGACGACGCCCCTTTATCCGCAAGGGCGATGGCGCCGTAAAGTTCGCGCACGACCTCTGGCCCCACGGTGCGATGCTGTGCCCAACATTTGCACTGAGCGATCCACGATTGATTGTCCTCGCCCACAGCATAGAGATCGACACCGCCATCGCCGTCCCTGTTTGCCGACTGATGGACGACTCGCAGCCCTCGGCGCGTCAACAGACGAAGACAGTCCTTTTCGAAGTCGAACCACGCTGGTCGAGATCCGGCCGGGGCAGTCGATACCTCGTCGAAGATCATCCGTGACGCCGACCTACTCCGATAGATCCTTATCCGCTCCTCGTCGCCAGCGTGCCCCCTCTCGTGCGGACGAACGAAAGTGAATCCTTCCGGAATATGCATACCATATCTTTGGGCCAGGAACCGCTGCGCGGCGGACGCAGTGCCTGCTCGTCTAAGATGCGGTGCCACTGAATGCTTTGGGCGGCCTGCGCTCAGTTCGCCGACGGCCAAGCGGTCGGAGTGGGGGGCCGAATAACGCACCCGCGGAAGATAGATAACGGTTCGCACGTCTCTCCCTCGAATCCGACGACGCATCGGGCGCACGTTGAAAAGGCGTTCCCGCTCCTCGACGACTAGAAAGTCGCGAACGATCGCCGCGGCGATTAGCTTTAGGCTAAGCTCCGCGTCAGAGTTCCAGACGGCCTCGCCGTCGTCGTTGCGTGGACGAATTAGGTGTGCCGATACCGCTCTTGGCGGATCGCCTGTGATGCCTATGGCGACGTGGTGATATCGTTCGGATGAGTCTAGAAAATGGCAGGAAAATTCCCCATTGGTCTCGAATATTCTTGCTGCAACGAAGGGGCCGAAAGCCACCTCGACGCGCGCACCCCAAGGGATCGACCACTGCCTGGCTTCCTGGGCTTCACGCAGCATCCTCTCGATAGCAGCCTCTGCCTCGTCATAAGAGCCTTCGAGCGCCACATTCCGCAATGACTCGCAGATATCCGCCAACGGCACTGGGAAATCGTGCGGGGTCAGTCGCAAACCGGCATCCAATAGATCAATGATTTCCAGGCCGCTACGCCAGAGTTCCTCGATGTCGCCGAGCGGCGCTTCCATGTCGATGGCTGCGGCCTTCATC
Source organism: Burkholderia cenocepacia (assembly GCF_900446215.1). GTDB lineage: Bacteria > Pseudomonadota > Gammaproteobacteria > Burkholderiales > Burkholderiaceae > Burkholderia > Burkholderia cenocepacia. The sequence continues at coordinate 96,580 of NZ_UAQZ01000016.1, forward strand.
TCGAGACCATAGTCCGACGTGTTGGCCATCCAAGGCCGATGAGAACCTGATTTGGTGATTCTGGTGTCGAGCAACGCGGCTTCGAACGTGCCTTTTGCCGCCTCAGCCAGTACGTCATCTGCCGCATCGAGCAAGATCGGCATCAGTTTGTCTAGCAAGCAGAAGAGCGAGTATGGGTCGTTAAGAACCGCGAAACAGGCCTCGTACGCAGCTTGCGCACTCGGTTCCGGTCCAGCCATTTCGGCAAGCCAGCGACCAATAAGCGGAGCGCGCTTCACCAGCGTAATCGCGCGCTGTTGCAATGGCCCGGGCTCTAGCCACATGCCGTCGGCATCGACCACAGGCCGGACACCGTCGAGCGCTTGGCGATCAAGAATCGCTTGGACGAAACCGGCGGCCCGCCCGCGGTTACGGAGAGCCTGACGACCCCATGCGGCGCGTGCCCGATCTTTTGCATGAAGATCGTCTGCCCATGGTCCCTGGTACGAGAGTTCGGCCCACACGTCTGACGATGCATCCGGCCATAGTGGTATTTCGACCCTCTCGTCTCTGCTCGCGACGCTATCGAGACAAAACGGATCGAACCGTTCCTGAACGTTGGAACGTGGAATTCCGGGCGTTGGGAATTTCCACTGAGCGTCCATAGCGCGGACTGAGGGCGTGGTACTACTCATGCCCGCGTACAGATCGGCTTCCATCCAGCCTGAATGCTGCCCGTCTGGCGTGGCGACAGTCATGAGGAAACGGCCTTTCTGGCGAAGAGCCACCACGACGGCGTCCGTGCCGGATCGCATCCAGCGCACATGTGGACGCGGATTTTGTGCGCGCGTCATGACCGTCAAGGAAAAAAGCGTCGATGGCGAGGTATTCCATCTCCACCCGACTGCCGCACATGCCCCTGCACGACGAACGCGTTTAACAGCGTCGGGATCGTACGCGATAAAGATTATGCAGGGTACGCCATCATCGCCCACCCACGCAGGCCCAAAGAAACGCTGCCCGACCGTCGTACCGCAGAATTTCGCCACAAGCTCTCTCAACCCGTCGGCGGTAATCGGCAAAGAGTGTGTCGCCTTTGCACGAGCGAATGGCATATCAGCTGTTTGAGTGCGGCGTGTCTCTCCGGATGGGGCGATTTCTGCTGCATCGTTTTTGTCGTCGTCCATGTTCGATTTCGAAGCCGATTTAGGATGAGGTAGTCATATGATGCCCGCAGATGGGCGTACGTTGCCGCAACCCCATCGCCTATCTTACCAATCAATGGTCGACGGATCGGCAACGACAAATTGGTCTGTATTGAAGTTGGTCCGCTCAACGGGACAATTGAGGGCTGTTCACATTGGACACCAATCAGGAGTAAATGATTGGGGAGCATTTTGCAGCAGTCTCACCGCCGTCGGTCTCACCGTACGAGCAAAAGCCTTGGGTCGGCCGACCGGCTTGAGCACCTTGCGATCGCTTTGGCTCAAAAGCAGCCGTAGGGTGCACCCTACGGTGACCGGCGGCAGCGGGACGTGCAGAGTCGTTCGCGTCGTGCCAGAACCGCCATTCGCGGTTGCGTGCCACCGCTGACGCCGGGAAGAACGTGCCCGCAAGATAGGGAACCTTATCACGCCAGCACTATTAGTCCGCTCGAACACGCAACTCGCTCAACTAGTGACAGGAGCTGCCAGGTGGTACAACAGCGTAACGGCGAGCTAACCCCGTCTTTGCGGCGCAAAGCTCGGTAACCTATGGCTAAACATAGGCGGGCCCGGCCGTGCGCTTGTCGCGGGCGCAAATGCGCTGAGGCCGGCTACCTCGCCAGAGTTTCGGTGGGCGCCTTTGGACTGCAGCGATGCGACCGCGTAGCGTCGAGCTCCTTAAGAACGCCGACAAAAGCGCGCAAACCAACAGGAACTTGTCGGTGTCCGGGGTAGTACAAATACAAGCCGGGGTAGGTCGGGCACCACTCGCTCAGCAACGCGCTCAGTGAGCCATTATCGAGGTACGGCCTGGCCATCTGCTCGGGAACGAAAGCTACCCCGAGCCCTTGTAGTGCGGCCTCAAGCATCAATTCGGTCCGGTTCAAGACCAGCGAGCCCGGAACATCAATCGAAACTGCGTGACCGCGGCGCTTGAACTCCCACTTGTACGGTCGCCCGTTCGGCGTACGAGAACAAATGCACTGGTGTTCGGCAAGGTCAACGGGCGTGCGCGGCGGTTTGCGGGCAGCGAGATATGTTTTCGATGCGACGGGAATCATTCGAGACGGACCGCCGAAATGGACCGCGACCATATCCTGAGGCACTGCCTCCCCGAGCCGAAAGCCTGCATCGAAGCCTTCGGCAACGATATCCACAAAGGCCGGTTCGGCGACGAGGTCCACGCGCATTTCGGGGTAGCGGTTCAGGAATTCGGGGATGATCTTCTGAACAAGCAACATCGATACCGTCTCGGATGCAGTGAGACGCAATGTGCCAGAAGGGTGATCGCGGTTCGCATCCATCTCGGCTAGCGCACTATCGAGATCCTGCAAAATCGGATGAAGCTTCGTGACGAGGCGCTCCCCGGCTGGTGTGGGGGAGACACTGCGCGTCGTCCGGTTAAGCAGGCGCACGCCTACTCGCTCTTCCAGGTCGCGCATCATGTGACTAAGCGTGGAGGCAGCCAGCTCGAGTTCTTCGGCGGCCTTTCGAAAACTGCGGTGACTGACAACCGCGCTGAGCGCTCTCAGTTCATTCAATGTGGGGCGGCTATTCATGGTTTTTTGCCATCAAGACATGCCGCATTAGACCACTTATCGCCTGCTTTAGCGGCGGATACAGTGATGGCCCAATTCCCATTCGACCGAAGGAGCGTGTTATGACCCATACCTGGTTCATTACGGCTGTGAACAGCGGCTTTGGCCGCGAAATGAGCGAACAACTGCTCGCGCGTGGTGACCGTGTCGTTGGCACGGTACGTGAACTGCAATCCGTCGAAGACCTGCACGAGAGGTACCCGGAATCGTTTCGGCGACTCCCATTGGATGTCACCGACGTCGCAGCCATCCCCAAGGTGGTGCAGCGAGCGTTTGCAGAATACGGCAGGGTCGATGTCGTGGTGAATAATGCAGGCTATGGGCTGTTCGGGCCGGCCGAAGGTTTGACGAATGAGCAAATCCGAGACCAGATTGATACCAACCTGGTTGGTCCGATACATGTGACACGTGCGGTACTTCCTCACCTGCGTGCGCAGGGTGGCGGGCGAATCGTCGCGATGTCTACGTACGGTGGCCAGGCCGCACATCCTGGCGCGTCGCTCTACCATGCGAGCAAGTGGGGGCTAGAGGGTTTTTTTGAATCGCTTGCCTCCGAGGTCGCATTTTTCGATATCGGCGTGACGATCGTCGAGCCCGGCAGTGTACGTACGGCATTCCGACGCACGGCCGGCACCCGGATGGGTGCGGACCTGCCGGCCTACAAGGACACGCCAATCGGCGCACTGCGCGCGCGGCTGGCCGATCCTGCTTTCGCGCCGAATGGCGATCTTGAGAAGATGGTGCGCTTGATTATCGCCAGCGCGCACGAAACTCCAGCGCCAAGACGGATCGTGCTGGGCACTGATTCATACAACATGATCCATAAGGCCCTCAGCGAACGCCTCGCCAGCCTTGAGGCCCAAAAGGATCAGGCACAGTCGACGGACAGTGCGTAACGCCGAAATCGCTGGATGGCGCGAACACATGATCGTGCCCATCAGCTTGATCCGGAGCGTCGCATGGAACTCCTCGGGTAAGTCTGCCGCCGCCGTCGTTGCGATGGCGGAACGCTTGTACGTGCGTCATGCGCCAGGCGGGGACGATGCGGTCACCGCTGTGGGCATTTGGGGAATGCGATACGAGTGACCGTGCCGCGGGGCGCACTCTTACCCGCCCGGCACTCGTGCTTTAGAGTGATCGCGCGCAAAGACGCCAAGACTGCTCACGCGCGCCTCCGTGCTCACGTCCATTCGATCGGCGCCTGTGGCCGTGCCAGGAGTTCCATTCCGCTTGCCGGCAACGGCAGCGCAGTCTTGTAGCGAACCTGCTTCAGTGCAAAGCTCGACCGGATATTCGAAACGCCGGGAATTTTCGTGAGCCAGTGCACAATGAAGTGCTCGAGGCTCTGCATGTCGGGCATCACGACGCGCAACAGATAATCGGCATCGCCCGTCATCAAATAGCACTCCATGACTTCGGGTCTTTGCGCGATCGCATCTTCGAAGCGGTTCAGCGCGTCTTCTACCTGCTTTTCCAGGCTTACCTGGATGAATACGTTCAGATGCAGACCCAGGGCTTCGGCGTCCAGAAGCGTGACCTGCTGACGAAACAACCCAAGTCGCTCCAGCGTTCGTACGCGGTTGAAACATGGTGTCGATGACAGATTGACGGCGCGCGCCAGTTCGGCGTTAGTGATGCGGGCGTCGTTCTGCAATTGCTGCAAGATCGCGATGTCGATGCGATCGAGCCGGCGGGCGCCGGATTTCTGCTCTGCAGCCATAGTTCACATATTCCGATTAGTGGCGGGTTTGGGGAATTTATACACTACTTGATTGCGATTTGATAGTGGAAACAGACGCACTTTCTGCGACTCGGCGCGTAAGCTGATACGGCGATCCCAAGCAAGATCAAACCCCTGTTTTCCTATCCGGAGTTGCGTCATGACCGATTTATCGAGCGGCCACGCCTCGCTGCAGGCCCTTGCCCGAAGCGACGAAGATAATGATCCTCACGAGACTGCGGAGTGGCTTGACGCGCTGGACGGCGTCATTCAGCACGTGGGCCTCGATCGCGCACAATATCTGTTCGACCGGCTCGCCGCCCATGCACTGACACGCGGCATCGCATCGGCCCGCGCGAGCAAGACGCCGTACGTCAACACGATCCCAGTCGAGGAACAGGGCCCGTACCCGGGCGACTTGGAAATTGAAGAACGTCTTTCGGCGGCTTTGCGCTGGAACGCCCTCGCCATGGTCGTCCGCGCGAACCGCGCCTATGGCGAACTCGGAGGACACGTCGCCAGCTACGCGTCCGCGGCCGACCTGTTCGAAGTCGGCTTCAACCATTTCTTTCGCGGTGCGCACGCCGCAGGCGGAGGCGACCTGGTGTTCTTCCAGCCGCATTCGTCGCCGGGCATTTATGCGCGGGCGTATCTCGAAGGATTTCTCGACGACACTCATCTTGAACACTACCGTCGCGAGATCGCGGGGCAGGGCTTGTGTTCGTACCCTCACCCATGGCTGATGCCCGACTTCTGGCAGTTCCCTACAGGCTCAATGGGCATCGGTCCGATCAATGCCATCTATCAGGCGCGTTTCATGCGCTATCTTCAAAACCGCGGCCTGTCGGCTACCGAGGAACGCAGGGTCTGGGGATTCTTTGGCGACGGCGAAATGGACGAACCAGAATCGATCGGCGCGTTGTCACTTGCCGCCCGCGAGAGCCTCGATAACCTGGTCTTCGTGATCAACTGCAATCTTCAGCGGCTCGACGGCCCGGTGCGCAGCAACAGCCGTATCATCGACGAACTCGAAGCCCAATTTGTGGGGGCCGGGTGGAACGTCATAAAGGTGCTCTGGGGTTCGGACTGGGATGATCTCCTCGAGCGCGATCGTACCGGCGCGTTGCCGCGCGCCTTTTCCAACACGGTGGACGGCCAGTTCCAGACATTTTCCGCGAACGACGGTCAGTACAATCGCGAACGATTCTTCAACCAGAGTCCAGAACTTGCTGCCTTGGCGGCTCATTTGAGCAACGACGACATCGACCGCCTGCGCCGTGGCGGCCACGACGTTCGCAAGCTCTACGCCGCGTATCTCCGAGCTGTTCGGCACCGCGGCCAGCCGACCGTCATCCTCGCAAAGACCATGAAGGGCTTCGGCATGGGCCCGATCGGCCAGGGGCGGATGACGACGCACCAGCAAAAAAAGCTCGACGTCGAACAGCTCAAGATATTCCGCGACAAGTTTCGATTGCCGTTGTCCGATGAGGACGTCGAGCAATTGCGCTTCTACAAGCCCGCCGCCACGAGTGCGGAGATGAAGTATCTCCACGACCGGCGCACGGCCCTCGGCGGCTACCTGCCCCGGCGGCGCCGCGCGGCGTCCTCGGTACCGGCCTTGCCTGACTTCGCTTCCTGGGCGCAATTTTCCGTTGATGCCAGTTGCCGCGAAATGTCCACGACAATGGCTGTCGTGCGCATGCTCGGCAGTCTCCTGAAGGATCCAACGCTCGGCCCACGCGTCGTCCCTATCGTCGCAGACGAGGCTCGTACCTTCGGCATGGCCAATCTGTTCCGCCAGGTCGGAATCTATTCGCCGCTTGGTCAGTTGTACGAACCCGAAGACCTTGGCACGATGCTTTACTACCGCGAGGACAAAGGTGGCCAAATCCTTGAAGAGGGTATTTCGGAAGCCGGCGCCATCTCGTCGTGGATCGCGGCCGCGACGTCGTACAGCGTTCACGATCTGGCGATGCTGCCTTGCTACATCTACTACTCGATGTTCGGTTTTCAGCGCATCGGTGATCTGATCTGGGCGGCGGCAGACCAGCGCGCGCGGGGTTTTCTGATCGGCGCCACGGCGGGCAAGACAACGCTTGGCGGAGAAGGACTCCAGCATCAGGACGGCACAAGCCATCTCGCCGCCTCGACGGTGCCCAATTGCCGAGCCTATGATCCGGCGTTCGCGTACGAGGTCGCGCTGATCATGGAGGAAGGCATGCGCGAAATGGTCGAGCGTCAGCGGGACGTGTTCTACTACCTGACCGTCACCAACGAGAATTATCCTCAACCGTCCGCACCGACCGGCGATTACGAATCGCTGCGAGTTGGGGTGCTCAAAGGAATCCATCCGGTTCCGGATGCACAAAGCGGCGAGGCGAGTATTCAGTTACTGGGCTCCGGCGCGATCCTCGGCGAAGTGCTCGCGGCGGCCCGACTGCTCAGGCAGGACTGGGGCATCGAAGCAGCGGTGTGGAGTGTGACGAGCTTCACCGAACTGCATCGAGACGGCGTTGCCGCCGAGCGGAATCGCCGCTTGAGCCCAGCGGCGGAGGCGACGCCGGCCTACGTCACGTCGGTTCTCGGCACCACTTGTGGTCCGGTCGTCGCGGCGACGGACTATGTCCGCGCCGTGCCCGAACTGATTCGTGCCTTCGTGCCACGGCGCTATGTCACGCTCGGTACCGACGGCTTCGGCCGTAGCGACACGCGCGCGGCCCTGCGCGAGTTCTTCGAGGTCGATCGTATCTCGATCGTGATTGCAGCGCTCGGTGCGCTCGCGGACGAGGGTTCGATCGAGCGCACCGTGCTCAAGGCGGCGCTCGAGCGCTACGCCAGAGGAGGGGCACCGGCTGCACCAACATGGGAGCGTTGAACTGTCGCAAGAGAGAGGGGCGCAAACCGCGCTCTTTCGAACAGCCGGGCCGTCGCTTGTGGCGCACGCCCGGCATTAGCGTTCCCTGAAGGAAGAACCGCTTTACCCCAACATCAGTGTTGAATGGAATCGGGGCGACCATCCCGCTCGGAAGCGAACTCGTCTGAACGTCCAAAAGTTTCGTTCCGGGCCAACGGACTTGGGCGACGTGCTGAATCGGAAATCCATGGGTGTCAGTAGCCGGCCAGGCGACCCTGCGCCGGGCTGCGCGTGACCAACAGCGATCACCCGTTCAATTCCACGTACCGCCGGGCGATTTCGCCGAGTCGATGGTGTGGCGGCTAACACTATCGTATAAGGTCCGAACTCCCACGAGGTGATATTGCGGAGACCGACTGTTCTCTAGACTTCCGGTTAATCCTTCCACCGCAACGATTTCCGGAGAACAGCATGGACCGTACCCTGCACGCGATGTCAGTGTTTAGTCACGTCGCCCGCCTCGGCAGTTTCACCGCAGCGGCTGATATGCTCGGTATCAGTGCAGCGTCGGCCAGCACGCTGGTTCGCAGACTGGAAGAATATCTCGGCGTAACGTTGCTTCAGCGATCGACCCGCTGTGTCAGGCTCACGACGGAGGGCGAGCAGTATCAGGAGCACTGCCAGCGCATTCTCGGCGAGATCGAACTGATGCAGCAGCAACTGAGCGGCGCCGGGAAGATCGCGCGCGGACGGTTGGCGGTGGATCTCGATCAGGAAGTCGCGCATTCGGTGTTGCCGTTCCTGCCGGTGTTCCGTGCGAACCATCCGGAAGTGGGCTTGCGGGTCGACGTCGGCGGCGACGCGGACGGCCTGATCGCGAACGGCGTGGACTGCGCGGTCGTGGTCGGCCAGCTGGCGGACTCGTCGCTGCGCAGCCGGCGCGTCGGGCAGTTTCATGCGGTGACGGTGGCGAGTCCCGACTATCTGAAAGCGCGCGGCACGCCGGTCGACCCCGACGGCCTCCATTGCCACGACGTGATCCATTACACGCCGCGGCGCTTCGGTCCGGTCCGAGAGTTCCGTTACACCGTGGACGGCGCCGAGACGCGGCTCAAGCTGGCGGAGCGGATTTCCGTCAATGATGTGCGTTCGGCCGTTCGATATGCGGTCGAAGGCGTCGGCATCGCGCAGGTGAGCGAACGGATGGTCGCGGAAGAGTTGGCGACGGGTACGCTCGTCAGCATTCTCGGCGAGTACGGCCCGCCGCCGCTGCCGATTTCGGTGCTGTATCCGGATCGACGTCAGGTGCCGATGTCGATACGCGCGTTCATCGACTGGATGCAGACCCAGCTTCGCGATCTGGAAATCGCCAGCTTCGACCACACGTCGGCGCCGAACGGCAGGCGCGACGCGGCACCGTACTGGACGTCGAACAGCGAGCGGCCGTTCATTACAACGGGCTTCCAGCAGCTGTCGGCTACGGCGTGAGACGCACAGACTGGGTGGCAGCATGCATATCGGGCGCGGCGTTATACCGAAGTATAGTTTGCGAGCCGATGCCGGCGGCATAGGATGCGGTCGAGCCCGCGGACCTCGAAGGCGCGATCTCGCCATTTTTTTGAATTGAAGGGCAAGGACCCGCTGGTATGCCGAACCGAGGTATTGTTTCCATCGTCGATGATGACCGGTCCATCCGTCGGGCAACGCGCAGTCTCGTGCGCTCGCTGGGCTGGGACGTGCGCGTCTACGAGTCCGGGGAGGCGTTCCTCGACGCTGATCTGATACTGGATGTCGCGTGTATCATCTCGGACGTGCATATGAAGGGCATCACGGGGTTGGAGATGTATGAAACCCTGCTGGAGCGCGGGCCGGCTCCTCCTGTGATCTTCATCACGGCTTTCCCGTCCGAAGCAACGCGCGAGCGAGCGATGAAGCTTGGCGCGATCTGCGTGTTCAGCAAACCGGTGGATCCGGCGCGAATCCAGGAGCGCCTCGAGGACGTCGCCGCGAGCAGCGGCCCCCAGTAACCCGGACATCGTTTTTACCGAGTCACGATATGGATAGCAATCGCCAGATGAGCGAGGGTCGCGGCGTACGTGTGGACCACATCATTGCGCCGCCCGAGCTCGCGGCGGTGCACGCGTCGGCGCTGGGCCCGAATATCGACGCTCAACTGCGCACGAGCCCGTACGTCGTATATGCGGTTGCGATTGCACTGGGCTTAGCGGTGTTCCTCATCGATGCGTTTGCACCGGTCGACGTCGCGGTCGCCGTGCTGTATGTCGTCGTGGTGCTGCTGGTCGCGTCGGTTGCGTCCCCGACGGTCACCGTCGGCATGGCATGGGCGTGCGTGTCGCTGACCCTCCTCGGTTTTTTGCTCGCGCAAAGCGATCAGATCGCGGTGAGTTCACTCGCGCGCTGTATCGTTAGCGTCATTGCGATCGTGACGGTGTCGGCATTGGCGCTGCGCAATCAGAGCAGCCGCGCAATGCTGCAAAACCAGGTCGATTTGCTGAATCTCACGCACGATGCAATCGTGGTGTACGGGCTCGACGGGCGAGTCCGTTTCTGGAGCAAGGGCGCGGAGCGCCTGTACGGATGGCGCGCGCAGGAAGCGTTCGGCGAGGCGTTTCACGAGCTGACGCGCACCGGAGCCGTATCGCCGATCGCCGAACTGATCGACACGACGATCCGGGACGGTAGCTGGCAAGGCGAACTTACGCGCACGCGCAAGAACGGCGAGACGGTGCTGGTTTCGAGCCGGTGGATCGTGTCGCGCGACAAGTCGGGCCAGCCGATCGCGATTCTGTCCACCGACAGCGACATCACGAAGGCGAAGTCGCTTGAGGCCGAGTTGCGCCGCCAGAAGGAAGAACTGGTAGCGACGATCGACGCGATCCCCGCAATGGTATGGAGCACCGCCGAAGACGGCCGGCTGCTGTACCTCAATCGGCGCTGGACCGATTACGACGTGAGAACGCGCGACGGCACGAACGTATGGCGCGACATCGTGCATCCCGACGATATCGCAACGCTTGAGGCGGCGTGGCACGACGCGATTACGTCGGGCAGCCCGTTCGAGGTGACGGTGCGGGTCCAGCTCGGCAGCGGCGAGTATCGCTGCATGATCATCGGCGCCGCCCCGTTGCGCGACGGCGACGGCCGGATTCGCCGCTGGTACGGCGTCAATACGGACATCGAGGCGCGCCGGCAGGCCGAGCAGGCGCTCGAGCGGTCGCGCGCGGAACTGGCCCATGTCACGCGGGTCACGATGCTCGGCGAACTGGCGGCGTCGATCGCGCACGAAGTCACGCAGCCGTTGGCTGCGATCGTCACATCGGGCGAGGCCGGGCTTCGTTGGCTCAACCACGACGTGCCGGATCTCGACGAGGTGCGGGATTCGATCGAACAGATGACCGACGACGCGCGGCGCGCGACGGATATCATTCGGCAGATTCGTGCGATGGCGAAGCGCAATGACCGGGACGACGCGCGCGTCGACGTGACGTCGATCGTCGAGCAATCGATCGATCTGATGCGCCGCGAGCTGCAGAGCCACGACGTCGAAGTTGCGCAGAACTGCCAGCCGTCGCTGTGGGTGCGCGGCGATCGTGTTCAGTTGCAGCAGGTGATCATCAATCTGCTGATGAACGCGGTGCAGGCGATGAGCGGCGTCACGGACCGCAGGCGCACGCTGGCCGTGTCGACGCGGCTCGTTGACGGCACGTCTGTGCAGGTGAGGGTGGATGACGCGGGTCACGGCATCAGAAGGCAAGACGCCGATTCGCTCTTTACGCCGTTCTTCACGACCAAGAAGGAGGGCATGGGAATGGGCCTGTCGATCTGCCGTTCGATCGTCGAAGGGCATGGTGGCCGCATCTGGGCCGAATCACAAGAAAACGAGGGGACATCGATGCAGTTCGTTCTACCAGTCGAAGGAATCACGCAGCCATGAGCAACGGTTCCGATCTCCTCGCAACGAACTCCGTCGTATATGTCGTCGACGACGACGACTCGATGCGCAATGCGCTCGGCCGGCTGTTTCGCTCTGTCGGTCTTGGCGTGGAACTCTTCGGTTCGGCTCAGGAGTTTCTCGATTTCGACAAGCGCGATGTGCCGAGCTGCCTGATTCTCGACGTCCGGCTCAAAGGTCAAAGCGGCCTCGCCTTGCAGGAACAGATCGTTGCCGGCGATCTCCAGTTGCCAATCATCTTCATCACGGCGCACGGCGACGTCGCCATGTCGGTGAAGGCGATGAAGAACGGCGCATTGGACTTCATGTCCAAGCCGTTCCGCGATCAGGACATGCTGGACGTCGTCCAGAATGCATTGCTGAAGGACGAGAAGCGCCGCAAGTCGGACGGTCGTCTCGCCGACGTTCGCCGCCGTTACGGCACGTTGACGCCGCGCGAGCGCGAAGTGATGAAGTACGTGGTGAGCGGCCTGCTGAACAAGCAGATTGCCGCGGAGATGGGGCTCAGTGAAATCACCGTGAAGATCCATCGCGGCCATGCGATGCGCAAAATGGGCGCGCGAACGCTGCCCGAATTCGTGCTTGGCGCGCAAGCACTGGGGCTGGATCCCGCATCGGAATGACGGTGTCGGCGCCGCAGCGGCGCGTGCGCTGCCGGCAGCCTATCGGTTCACGATGTGCCTCGGCAGCGTCAGTGTGAGACACAGGCCTGCCAGCAGACACACGATCATGCACGACACGGGAAGCACGAAGCTGCCCGACGACTGTTTCAGCACGCCGACGACATAGGGGCCGAAAAAACCGCCGATGTTGCCGATCGCGCTGATCCATGCGATGCCGCTCGCCGCGTTGCTCGGGCCGAGCAATGCCGTCGGCATACCCCAAAACACGGGTGGCACGGACAGCAACCCGGCATTGGCGATGCACAGCGCGATCACGGTCAGCCACAGGTTGCCGTGCCAGACGAGCGCGAGCGTCAGTCCGGTCGCTGCCAGCAGGAACAGCACGGCGGTATGAACGCGTCGCTCGCGACGGCGATCCGCACTTTGGCCGACCGTGATCATCACGATCATCGCGACCGCATTCGGCAAGGCCGCAATCAATCCGATGAAGAGATCCCTTCCGACGCCCAGCGATTTGATCATCGTGGGCGCCCACAGGGTGTAGCCGTATATTCCGAACACGTCGAGGAAGTAGATCACCCCGAACGTCCAGAAGATCCAGCTGCCGAACATCTGGTTGTTGTTCGCCGATGCGGCGAGCGCGCGGTCTACGGCGAGCGTCCGGCTCAGATACGCTCGATCGGCGTCGCTTTCGTGGACGCTCTGGGTGACGTCGTCCTCGAGATATCTCCAGCAAAGCAGCGCGGCGACGAAGGCCGGCAGCGCCTCGACGACCAGCATCCATTTCCAGCCGACGAGGCCGCCGATGCCGTCGAAGTATTCCATGATGAAGCCGCTCAGCGGCGAGCCGATCAGCCCGGACAGCGGAAGCGCCGCGTAGAACGTGGACAGCACCCGCGCGCGATGGTATCGCGGGAACGACTGCGAGATGTAATAGACGATGCCCGGTACGAGCCCGGCTTCCGCGACGCCCAGCAGATAGCGCATCACATAGAACTGCTTCGGTGTCGCGATGAACGTGGTCAGCGCCGACACGATCGCCCATGACAGGATGATGCGCGTGAGCCAGCGCTTCGCTCCGACCCGCTGCAGGATCATGTTGCTCGGGACCTCGAACACCACGTAGCCCAGCGCGAACGTGCCGGCTCCGAATCCGAAGACCGCATCGGTGAAACCGAGGTCGACGCCCATCTGCAGTTTCGCGAAGCTGACGTTGATGCGGTCGACGTATGCGGCAACGTACGCGAACATGAAGATCGGCAGGATGCGTAGCGCGAGATGCCGCGCAATCCGATTTTCGCGCGCTTCGTCGTTGGGGTCGTCGCTGCCGGCCGGATGACCGGATGAGCGCGTCGCGTTCAGATCCAAGAGGTTTCCCCGTTGCTTGGCGAGCCAGGCCACGCGGATTCGTCCATGGCAACGCCTGTGTTCGTCGATATCGAATGCCAACAGCAATTCATGTTTCCACGCCGCGACCCACATCTACGCGTGCACGTCGTTCGCTCGCTAACGAAGCGCAGCGGGATGCTCGATGCAAGTGGAAGAACGGCGACTTTACCCACGGTCGATGCCCACACGCCCGCGGCGGGGCGCCGGTATCGACGAACGCATGTTTTTCTCGAAGCTCGCGACTGCGGCGCAGCCCGTGTACGTTGACAGGAGCGACGCGCCATTCGAACTTGCCCGCGGATTTTACCGGATAGTGGCGACGCGAGTACGCCAAGTGCAGTCATTTTTATGTCGGCTGCGACACGCGTGCGGAAGTGCCGGCGCCGTCGCGACGCATCAGGCGTCGCGACGGCGCGAGCGGCCGGCCCGGCCCGCGCGACCGGCCGGGAAAAACCGGCAATCTGCGCGAGCGGCGGCTTACTTGATCGTTGCGAAAAGCAGGTTGAGGCCTTCGGCGAGAAGCGGATGGGCAAGAATCGCGTCGCGCACCGACGTGTAGGGCAACTTGCCGATCATCGCGATCTGCACGGCCGACATCACTTCGCCAGCGCCCGCACCGACCATCGTGAAGCCGAGAATCCGGCCGGTGTCCGGCGCGACGAGCGCCTTCATGAACCCTGTGGTGGTGCCGTTGGTGCGCGCTCTCGGTACGGCCGCCATCGGCAGTTTCGCGACAATGACCGGCGTGTTCCGCGCTTTGGCTTCCGCTTCGTTCAGGCCGATGCGCGCCAGCTCCGGGTCGGTGAACAACGCGTACGGAATCACGCGCGACGCCGTGCTGCCGCGACGGCCTTCGATGCCGGCCTTAAGCACGCGATAATCGTCGAACGACGCGTGCGTGAACATCGGCGTGCCGGCTACTTCGCCGATGGCCCAGGTCCGTTCCGCTGTGGTCGCGAGCGTGTCGTCGACCTTGATGAAGCCGCGCTCGTCGCGCTCGACCCCGGCCAGCTCGAGGCCGATGCCGTCCGTGACCGGCCGCCGGCCGGTCGCCACGAGCAGATGACTGCCTTCGACCGTAGTGCCGTCGCCGAGCGCGACCGTGACGCCGGCGCCCGACCGGCCGTCCACGCGTGCCACGCGGGCGGACAGTTTCAGCGTGATCCCGTCGCTTTCGAACGCCTGCTGGATCGCGATGCTGACGTCTTCGTCCTCGCGGGCTGCGACGCGCGGCGCGTCATGAACGACGACGACCTCGCTGCCGAGACGCCGGAACGCCTGCGCCATCTCGAGGCCGACGTAGCCGCCGCCGATGACGATCAGTTTTTCGGGTAGCACGTCGAGGTCGAGCGCCTCGACGTGGGTCAGCGGGCCGGCGTCGCGTAGCCCCGGTACGTCGGGAATCGTCGCGACGGTGCCGGTGTTGATGTAGACGTTCTCGCCTTCGAACACCTGCTCGCTGCCGTCGGCAGCACGTACGGCGATCCGCCGCGGCGCGACGAAGCGGCCGGAGCCGATGACTAGCTCGAGGCCGGACTGCTCGAACGCGCGGCGGTTGATATCCACCATCCCTTCGACGACGCCGCGAACGTTCGCATGAACGCGCGCCATGTCGGCAACGGGGCGCGCCGGCGCAGCGGCGGTGCGCCACGCGTGCATGTTGCGTGCGTTCTGGATCAACGTTTTGCTCGGAATGCACGCGACGTTGATGCACGAACCACCGATCATCCCGCGCTCGATGACAGCCACGCGCTTGCCGCTACGCGCGAGATCCATCGCCAGCGACTTGCCGCCCTTGCCGCCGCCAAGGAACAGGTACTCGTAATGTCTGGGGCTTTCCATAATGCGACTCCTCCAGTTGTCCATACGTTGATCCGCAACGACTCATGCAACCGGAATCGGGTTGTCGACGAGCGCCTGATTGAACTGCTCGACGAACGCATGCTCGTTCGGGCCGACGTTGCTGCGCAGCGGCTGCGCCGCCTCGACCACGACTTCCGTCGTCGCGGTTTCGAGACGCTTGAGCGTCTCCGCGATGAATGCGTCGAGCGGCATTGCGCGCGGATCGCCGCTCTTGTGGATTAGGTCCGTATCGACCCACGGCGGTGCGATCTCGAGAACACGCACGCTCGTGTTTCGCAACGCAAAGCGCTGCGACAGCGTGTACGAGTGAACGGCCGCCTTCGTCGCCGAATAGAGCGCGGTGCCCGCGAGCGGCACGAATGCGAGAACGGAGCTGTTGTTGATGATGTACGACTCGGGTTGCGCTTTCAGATGCTCGACGAGCGCCGCGCTGACGCGAACCGGTCCGAGCAGGTTGGTGGTCACGAGCCGCACGGCCTGGGCGTCGTCGAGCGCGCCGCCGGCATCGTCGAACGGCATGATGCCCGCGTTATTGACGACGACGTTCAGCGTCGGATAGTCGGCGATCAGCTTGCGTGCGACGCGCTCGATCTGCTGCGCGTCGCCCACGTCCAGCTCCACGGTGTCGATGCCCGGATTCGCGCGTGCGATTTCGTCGAGCAGCGCCTTGCGACGCCCGGCGACGATGACCTTGTTGCCGCGACGATGCAGGTTTTCCGCGAGCGCGCGGCCGATGCCCGACGTGCCGCCGGTGATGAAGATGGTGTTTCCGGTGAGTTTCATGATCGACGTTCCTTTGAGTGTGTGACGGGAGCTGCTACGAAAATGGATGGCGACGGTCAATGCGTGACCGCGTAACGGGCAGCGACGACGCTGTTCGACAGATGAGGAAGCATGACGCGACGCGCGGCATCGTAGGCGTCCCATTCTTCCGCTGCGTGAAGCGACGGAATCGTGACGACTTCCCGACGGTCGAAACCGCTGAGTGCCGCATCGACCAGGTCGGACGCCGACATCACGATCTCCTTCGGCAGATTGTCGAGCGGGAGCCCGCCGATGTCCCAGAACTCCGTGGCCGTCGCGCCCGGCAGAACGGCCTGCACCTGCACGCCCTTGTCCGCCAGCTCGTGATGAAGCGACTGCGTGAAGGCGAGGGTGAACGCCTTGCTGCCGCCGTACACGCCGTTCAGCAGCTCGGGGCCGATTGCGACGATCGACGAGATGTTGATGACCGCGCCGCGGCCGCGCGCGACGAAGCCCGGTACGGCCGCATAGGTCAAGCGCGTCAGCGCCGTCACGTTGAGGTCGATCATGCGCGTCATGGCGTCGACATCGCTTTCGAGCAGCGGCTTGTGCGTGCCGACGCCGGCGTTGTTCACGAGCAGCGTGATGCTCGCGTCCGTGCGCAGCTTTGCTTCGATCTCGGCGAGCGCATGCGGATCGCCGAGGTCGGCGGCGATCACGTCTACATTGCGCTGCGTGTCGTCGGTGATGCGCTTCGCGAAGTCGTTGAGCCGGTCGCGGTTGCGGGCAACGAGGACGAGATCGAAGCCGCGGCGTGCGAGTCGTTGGGCATAGATCGCGCCGATGCCCGACGATGCGCCGGTGATGAGTGCGGTGCCTTGATGTGCTTGCGTCATGCTGTTGCTCCGATGAGGGTGACGAAGTGATCGACACTGTCGGGGAAGTCCACGAACCGCTTGCGTGATGCCGGTGGCTCGGTGCTGCATGCGCTTCCTCGGTCGTGTCGGCGTAGTGCGATGCAGTGTATTGGTCGCATGACAGGTCGATCAACGAGCCCCACCCATAAACTCAATTCATCCAGCATGAATACTCGATCGGCGAACTGGCGTCTGGCGGCGCCGATCGTCGCGCGTCAGCTCGGCTGCGTCGCACCGGTGCGTGACAGCAGGTAGTCGAGCCGGCTCGTCTCGCGATTGCCGAGGTTCAGCGCGCGCAGTTCGGCCAGCGCGGCGGGGGCGATAGCGTGCAGCGATGCCTTCCTCACGATCAGCGTGGCGTCGTCCGTGCCGCCCAGCAGACCCTTTGGATCGTCGAGTTCGCGGATCGTGTATTGCTCATGCAGATACTGCGGTGTCCACAGCGGAACGACGACCCAGCGACGCTCGGCGACCGCCTGTTCGAAGGCGCCAACGCAGTCATCGAGCGTGCCGTTCTCGAAGTGATAGCCCGCGTCGTCCAGACCATACTGCGTAACGATTTCGCGCGAAAAGCGGCTGATGCCCGCGCCTGGATTGATGCCTTGAATCCGCTTGACCATCCGGGCGGCGACATCGGGCCGCTTCAGATCGGGAATCGCGCGCACTGCGCTGGCCGGAACATAATCCGGCACGCCCCACAACGCGTATGGCCGATAAAGAACGGTGATTTTCTCGACGTCATGCTCAAACGGCGCGAGATAAATGCTGTGGCTGCTCGGCAGCCACGCGCTGCTGAGCATGTCGGCCTGGCCTTCGCGCAGCATCTGGAACGCTTGTTCGTGCGGCGCGAAGCACTCGTCGACCGCGATGCCGTGCGCGTTGAGAATGCGTCGCACGACGGCGGACGCCGCACGATGAAACGACAGGTCGATGGTAACCAGCGTGAGGCTGGATGGCGTCGGGATGGGGTCGATCATGGGATGCTCCTGGGTAGACGAACGCGTTCAGCGCGATGTAACGGAAAGCGCGATGCCGGCGACGATGAGGACGACGCTGGTCGCGAGACCCGTGGTGAGATGCTCGTGAAGCCAGAGCACCGACGTGACGAGCCCGACGACCGGAACGCCGAGCATCGCAGTCGCCATGCTCGTGCTCGACATGCGCGTGTTCGCCGCATTCACCGCGCAGAAGCAGAACGCCGTCGCGATCGGGCCGATGTAGACCAGCGCCGACGTCAGCGCGACGCTGCCGTCGCCGGTGTACGGCCCTTCGACGATCGCGGCGAGCGCGACCAGCGGCGCGGCGGCGACGAGCATCTGCCACGGTGCGAGTGCATAGGCGCTCGATGCGCTGCGGAAATGCCGCAGGTGCAGGATGCACACGGCCCAGCACAGCGAGGCCGCGAGCAGCATGAGGTTCGCGAGCACGGCGCGATGGTCGTGCCAGTCCACGTCGAGCGGACTGAACAGCAGCACGCCGGCCACACCGAGCGCCGTGCCGAAGGCGGCGCGAGCGGACAGCCGCTCGCGGAACGCGAGGACCGACACCGGCGTGACCCAGATCGGCGTCGTATAAGCGAGCACGGCCGAGCGGCCGGCGCCGACGTGATGCAGTGCAACCGCGCTCAATGCGGTGAACGCGAGCATCTGAAGGACGCCGATGCTGGCCAGGAACGGCAGATCGCCGCGCTTGGGCACCCGCAGCGTGCCGGTCGCGGCCTGCACGGCGAACAGGCACAGCGCGCCGGATGCGAAGCGTGTCGCCGACAGCCACAGCGGCGTGACGTGCGCGAGGCCCAGCTTCATCGCCGGCCAGTTGGCGCCCCACAGGAAGATGGCTGCGCTCAATAACAACGCACCGCCATATCTGGACGACGACGCAGCCGTCGTGCTGCGCTGCGTGTCCATACGAACGAGCTCGGACATGATGACGCTCCTCGAAGTGATGCAGCCGCGCGCTGCCGTGCCTCGACGACACGACACGCGCGCATCGAACGATCAGATGAAGGTGAAGATCCGCTCGCGCGGCAGCCTCGATTTGGGCAGATCCGCGTTGAAGTCCTGGTCGCTGCGGAATCCGAGCGACACCAGCACGACGCTCGTCAAGCCTTGCTCGCGCAGGCCGAGGCTCGCGTCGAGCGCGCGGCTGTCGAAGCCTTCCATCGGGGTCGCGTCGACGCCGAGCACGGCCGCGCCGAGCAGCAGTCCGCCCAGCGCGAGGTAGACCTGCTTTTCCATCCACTGCGCCGTATCGCGCAGCTCGTACTTGTGCATGTCGACGTACGAGCGGCGGCTCTTGTCTTGCCCGGCGCGCATCTCGGCGGTTCTGAATCGGCCGTCGGCGGACTCGCGCTCAAGGATGGCGTGCAAATGCGCGTCGTCCATGTCGATTCGCATGCACATCGCGATCACGTGCGACGCATTGACGACCTTGGGCTCGTTGTATGCGTAGCTGCCGGTCGTTGCCGCCGCGATGCGCGCACGTCCTTCCGGCGTCGCGGCCACGACGAAGTGCCACGGCTGCGAATTCACCGAAGACGGCGACTGGTGGAGCAGGGCGAGCAGCGTCTCGATCTGCGTCTGCGGCAGCGACTTGCCGCTTTCGAAGGCCTTCACGGTGTGGCGGGCATGGATGGCGTCGGCGAGGTTCATGGTGGAAATTCCGGTGGTCGGTGATGGGTAGAGGGATCAGCGCGTCGGCGCGGGGCCTGCGTCGATGCGCACGCGAAACAGCGCATACGGCTTCTGGCGCTCGTCCTTGCCGCCGTGGAACACCGGCTGGCGATGGAGCTGATTCGCGGTGAAGTACAGATAGCCGTCGGGGCCGACCGACAGCGTGTCCGGCCACAGCACGCGCGGGTCGTGCACGATGGTCTGCCATTCGCCGCCCGGCTGAAGGCGGCGGATCGAATCGTGCTCGTAATCGCCTGCATAGACGTTCCCGTTCGCATCGCTCTCGAGGCCGTCGGACGCGCCCTTCTCGCCGAGATCCTTCACGGCCGCAGCGAGTTGCGCGTCGCTGATCGACGGGTCGCGCAGCATCGCGGTCGAGATCGCGTACAGATGACGGCTCGACAGCGGGCAGTAATAGAGCGTCTCGCCGTCGGCGGACAGTGCGATGCCGTCGGAGGCCACGGTGAACGGCTTGCTCGTCCCATTCGCATCGCGGATCTTCAGCGTCTGCCCTTCGACGACCGGCACGAAGGCTGGGTCCGCGGACGTCGACACGTCGCCGGTGAGGCGGCGTACCGCCTTCCCGCTGTCGAGATCCATGACGATCAGGCCGCCGACTCCGGACAGCGACGAGTCCGTCACGTAAGCGATGCCCGCCTTGCCGACGCGAAAGTCGAAGCGCACGTCGTTCACATAGGTTTGCGCGCGCATCACGTTGGCTGGAAACACGATGGTCTTGACGACGCGGTTCGTGGCGAGATCGATCGCGACGAGTTTCGCGCCGCCGGCGACCGGCTCCGAAAAATTCGGCGCCGCGGTATCGAGCACCCACAGCCGGCCGTGGCCGTCGGCAACGACGCTCTGCACGCTCAGGAAGTGGGTGGCCGCGTGGGACGCATCGGCGCGGTTGATCTCTGCGTTCGGATAGGCGACGACGCGACCGTCGCGCAGTTCGCCGACCGTGAACGGTACCGTGTCGCCCCAACGCGGGAAGTTCACGAAGATGCGGCCGTGCTCGGTTACCGTCACGCCGGTGGGCATCGCGCCGGAAAACGTCGCGACCATGTCGATGGCGCCGACGGTGCGCTCGGTCGCCTGTCCTGCAGGCAGCGTGTCGTGCGCCGGCGCTTGCGCGAAGGCCGGGCCGACGAGCAGGCCGAATGCCATGCCGGCCGCGAGTGCGGCTGCGTGGCGGCGGAGGGAACGGAAGCGGACGAGTTGCGGATGCGGGTAGCGCATGGTGGTTCTCCGGTCGGATGCGATGAGTTCGGAATGGCGATGCGGCATGGGTGGGCGCGCGTCAGAATCCTTCGAGGACGATCTTGCCGCGCGAGCGCCCGCTCTCGATCAGCGCGTGGGCACGACGCAGATTCGCGGCGTTGATGGTGCCGAAGTGATCGGCCATGGTCGTGCGCAACACGCCGTCGTCGATCAGCGCGGCGACGCGGTCGAGGATTTCGTGCTGCCTGACCATGTCGGCGGATTCGAACAGGGAGCGGGTGAACATCAGCTCCCAATGGAGCGAGATCGACTTGCGCTTCAGCGGCACGGCGTCGAGGGTGTCGGGATCGTCGATGACGGCGAGCCGGCCCTGCGGCGCGAGCGCCTCGACGAGTTGCGCGTAGTGGATGTCCGTCTGCGTGAGGCTCGCAACGTAGCGCACCTGCGGTGCGCCGATGCTGCGCAGCCCTTCGAGCAGCGGCCCGGTATGGTCGATGACGTCGTGTGCGCCCAGCGCTTGCGCCCATGCGCGCGTTTCCGGGCGCGATGCGGTGCCGATCACGCGAAGTCCGGTCAACCGACGCGCCAGTTGCGTGAGCATCGACCCGACGCCGCCGGCCGCGCCGACGATCAGCAACGCGTCGCCGGCGCCGCCGCCTTCGGCGATGCCGAGGCGATCGAACAGCAGCTCCCACGCAGTGAGCGACGTGAGCGGCAATGCTGCGGCTTGCGCGTCGGACAGCGTCGCGGGCTTGCGGCCGACGATGCGCTCGTCGACGGCGACGTACTGCGCATAGGCGCCGGGCCGCGCGATCGAGCCGGCGAAGAACACCTTGTCGCCGGGCGCGAACATCGACACGGCGCTGCCGACCGCTTCGACGGTGCCCGCGGCGTCCCAGCCGAGGATGCGCGGCTGGCCGGTGGGCGAACCCATACGAACCTTCGTGTCAACCGGATTGACCGCGATCGCGTCGACCTTCACCAGCAGGTCCTGCGGTCCTGCTTCGGGCTTCGGTACGTCGGCATCGATGAGCGATTCCGGATGGTCGGCGGGCAGGCCGTGCTGGGTATAGACAACTGCTTTCATCGATGAACTCCGTGTCGTGTTCGAGCCGTCGCCGGCGTCGGGTTGCGCGCCGGTCCCGGCATGTGGATGCAATTCTGCGCGACCGCATCTATCGGAGAAACGCGTTACATTAGGCAGGACCTTCACTCCGGGAATGAAAATGGTGCGGCTAGAGGATCTCCAACTGTTCGTGAGAACGGCGGCGCTGGGCAGCTTCTCGAGCGCAGCGAGGGAAGCCGATCTGTTGCCCGGTCAGGTAAGTGCCGCCATACAAAGACTGGAACGGGAGCTCGACACGCGCCTCTTTGCCCGTTCGACGCGCAGCCTCAAGCTCACCGCGGAAGGCGAGCAATACCTTCCCTATGCGGAAGAAGTGCTGTCGACGATCCACGAGGGGCGCGAGCGTTTGCATGGAGACAAACAGGCGCTTCAAGGTACGTTGCGAATCGCGGCACCGTCGGATATCGGGCGCAACGCGTTGCTGTCGTGGCTCGGCGTGTTCCGCGACGCGCACCCGAAGCTCGTGCTGAGGCTGTCGTTGTCGGACCACGTGACCGACGTGTTTCGCGATCCCGTCGATGTGGCGATACGCTACGGCGCACCGGAGGCCGCGAGCTACGTCGCATTGCCGCTCGCGGAAGACAATCGCCGCGTGCTCGTAGCGTCTCCCGGATATGTGAAGCGGTACGGTGCACCGGCATCGCTCGACGAGTTGGTGCTGCACGACTGTCTGCCTTTCGTGCTCAGCGGACGTGTGTACGATCGCTGGGTTTTCCCGGCCAGCGGCGTCCGACGTCAGGTCACGGTGAAGGGCGTACTGCTTTGCGACGATGCCGAGATCGCGAGGCGCTGGGCCGTCGAAGGCCGCGGAATCGCATACAAGTCCTGGCTCGATGTCCATGACGATGTCTGCGCGGGACGACTGAACGTATTGCTGCCCGAACAGCGGGGCGAGGCGGCTCCACTGAGCCTTGTGTGCCCGCATCGTCGTCAGTTCTCGCCCGCGGTCAGATATCTCCATGCGCATCTGCGCGAACGGATCGCGCCAATGATCGCCGCGATGCGCGACTACACGGGCGACGCGACCGAGTAGCGTGCACGGATTCACCGTGTGGCCGCGTGTGTCCTGTGGCGAATACCGAAGCTCCTGCAAAGTGGCGATCATCGGCTTTTCACTCCAGTGCGGGGCGGGGCGCCCCGAAACTCGTCAGATTAAGCTGCGGCAGCTCTGTCGTGACTTGGCAGAATTTCCCGTATTGCGGAATACCATGCAGCACGTGGCGGTACTGTGCCGTTGCCGGAGCATCCGGAAAATCGTCTCGTCGGGTATTCGCACTAGCCGGAAATATTGAATGCACCTATACGCCGGTATAGGCCGTGTGGCGGGCGGCAGCGAGGGGACGATCATCGCCGCGGCTTGAAAGCTGTTTTCGGAAATGCGCCATTGAGCGTAGGTAGCCGCCTGTCTACCATTCGATCCGGTTTCACCCCTTTTCGAATTTCCATTAACGTCTTTTAAAGAGCCTGTGATGAAGAAAATTATTGCGTCGGTTCTGTACGTAACGTATTTGGCTTTCGGCGTTTCCGCCCATGCAGCAGCGCAGGACTCAGGGCCGTCCTCCGACGCCGTCGTCAGCCGGAAGGAAGTGAAGAAGGCCGAGAGGAAGGCGGAACGCTCCGCCGATCGGGCGCTGTCGCGCAAAATCGTATGGGCCCTGTCGAAAACGAAAGGGCTGGAGGCGATCAACGCGAGGGTGTTCGTCCGCCATGGGACGGTGACGCTTACCGGCTACGTACCAGACAGTGAGCAGGTGCAGCTCGCAGCCGACAGCGCGTCGCGCGTCGCGGGCGTAACGTCCGTCGTCAACAATCTGGTGCCCGGAGAGCCGGGTCGGTGATGTTGCTCGCGCACTTCGGTTCTCATGCACGCCGAGGTGCGCGAGATCGGTTCAACGGTTATCCGTTGCATTCGTGCCGTGAGAACCGCGCGTCGTGCATTGTCGCCTGCGAGTCGCCATTTGAACGGCGTTTTGAGCGCGCGTGTAACGTCGAGGGCGACATTCATTTCAGCGCTACAGGATGAAGGGAAAAAGGGGCCGCAGGGGATCGCGTTCGATGCGCGGCTGTGCCGATCCGCTTCTTGCCTCGTTTGATCCGCAGTAAAGCCGGGAACGCGGGAATTGATTCGTGCGCCCGCTATCGCGCCGACCTTTGCTGGCCGGCGCCCGATTATCCACATCAGTGAGAGATACATGACACGCTTGACCACCTTGAAGCCGTCGGAAGCGACCGGCGAAACCGCAGTCGTGTTCGACCAGATCAAGACCGCGATCGGCAAAGTCCCGAATGCCTATGCGACCATCGGCACACACAGTCCCGCCGGTCTCGCGGCGATGCTGCACGTGGACGCCGCTATTGCGGCGAGTTCGCTCGAGCAGGCTGATGTCGAAGCGGTGCGCCTCGCCGTAAGCGCGCTTTCCGGCTGCGATTACTGCCTGGCGGCGCATACGATGATCGGCAAGATGGCCGGCCTCGCGCCGGATGCGATGAAGCACATTCGCGCCGGGCTGCCATCCGGCGATACCCGCCGCGACGCATTGCTCGCGTTTGTACGCTCGATCGTGACCAGCCGCGATACGGTGCCCGCTGCCGTTCTCGACGCAGTCCTGGCAGCCGGGTTTTCGGAACGCCAAGTGATCGAGACGATCCTTGTCATCACGTCGATCACGTTCACGAACCTGGTGAACCGCGTGAATGATACGACGCTGGATTTTCCAGCGGTCGACTGAGCATGTCCGTGTCCGATCGTTCTCACGGCGCGACGCCGGGTTTACGAGTCGGTGCGGCCCCTCATGTCGACAAATCTGCATGTCACGTGGACGGCACGCGGTCGATACTGTTTGAAGCCACGCAACGAAGGCGGCCGCGATCGGGCAACCGGCCAGCTCGCGCCCGAACGATCCAATCGAGAATGGAGGTATCAATGTCCAAGCAGTATGTGGTTGCCACGATTACGGCAGACCCGCGGCACGCCGCGGAGGTGGAAGCGGCGCTGTTGGCGGCCGTTCCCGCCGTCCGGACCGAGGATGGATGCGAGCAGTACGATCTGCACCAACACCGCGGCGCTTCTCATCGCTTCACGATGATCGAACGATGGCGGGACGAGCACGCGCTCAAGGTGCATGGCGAAGCGCCAGCTTTCCTGGCGCTTGCGCGTGCGCTTGACGGCAAGGCTACACTCGACGTCGCGCTGCTCGAGAAGATTATTTGAACGTGCGGATATCGGCTCTGAAAGAGGCGGCGGCTTAGGGGAATCCCAGCCGCCGCAGTTTTTTTCGCGCGACGGAACCACGCTGACCGTGCGCCGAGTCGCTCATCTGGTCAGCACGGCCAGCAATGGCGCGACGAGTGCGGTCAGGATGCCACTCATTCCGATCGCGAGCCCGCCGAACGCGCCCGCCGTTTCGCTGATACTCAGCATTCGCGCGGTGGCCAGCCCGTGGCCTGCGGTTCCGGCCGCGAGACCGTGCGCACGGGCGTCGACGATGCGCATCACCTTCATGGTCACGCCGATCTGCAACACGGCCGCAATGCCGGTAACCAGCGTGAACGTTGCGGTCAGCGACGGGTCGCCGCCGATGTCGCGAGAGATACTCATTGCGATGGGCGTGGTCGCCGAATGTGCGATCAGCGACGCCGTCACCACCGGCGCTGCACCCAGCGCCTTGCTGATGAATGCGGCGCTGCCTGCCGATACGATCGAACCGATCGCGAGTGCCGGGACCAGCGCGCGGGCGGTTCTGCGAATGTGGTGCAAATTGCGGAACATCGGAATCGCGAGCGCGACGGTCGCCGGCCCGAGCAGAAAGTGCAAATACTGCGCGCCCAGCAGGTAATCGCTGTATTGCACATGCGTGATCGACAGAAAACCGACGAGCATCAGCACTGCGACGAGAACAGGGTGAGCGAGCACGTGTCCGTGAGCCGCCCGATTCACGACCTGCCCGATCCGATATGCGGCCAGTGTCGCGAGCAACCCCCAAAGCGGTTGGTGTTGCAACGCGGCCCACGCAGAGGCGAGATCAGACGTCATGTTCCGACTCCGTTTCAGCAGCGAGCGTTTTGCTGAGTCGCTCCATGGCCCATCCGGTCGTCGCGAGGCCGAGCAACGTCGACACGAATATGGCGGCGGCGATGCGCCACCAGTCCGCCGCCAACCGATCGAACTCGGTTATCAGGCCCGTGGCCGCGGGCACGAACAGCATCGCGAGCCACGACAACAGGCTTTTGCCGAATCCTTCGAGTTCCTGCGATGGCCCGCCCTTCCACATCAGAACACCGAGCAGCAACAGCATGCCGATCAAGGGGCCCGGAATCGGCGCATGCGTCAGTTGCGCGAGTAGCTCGCCGACGAGCTGGCTGACGAGAAGTATCGACAACGCATTCAACATGATGGATATGCCGTGGAAGGGGCGCGAAACGCGCGTTCATGCAATCAGAGCAGTCATCGGGATTGTCGTACGTCGCTCGGCCGACGAGTAGCTCGAGATGGCGAGAAGCAGTTTCTGCAATAGACAGAAAATGGGGCTGCCGACCCCAGCCAGCCGGTTGCCCGCCATTGTGGTGGGGGGCGGCCGATTGCTGCGACGTGGGCGCGGGGTCCGCGCGTCCCACGACGCAACGCCGATGCGTGAGAGGTTTTGACGATGTCATGGTTGAAGCGAAGCGCGGCACACATCGACGCCGCGCTGCGCCTTAACCGATGCGCGCGACACGAGCAGGCTGCCGGTCGCCAGCGCCAGGAATGCCAGCGAACTGCCGATCGTGCCTGTCAGGCCGAACGCGGGATAGACCCACCCAGCGACGGCCGAGCCGACGCCGATACCGCAAAACACGAACGACGCCGTCAACGCCAGCGCGATGCCTCGCCATTGCGGCACGAGTTCGACGATGCGCCGCTGCTGCGACGGCCACAGCAGGTCGGTCGCGAACGCCCATGCGAGCAGCGCGACGAACAGCAGCCGCAGGTTCGGGGGCGTGAAGCGAAGAAATACGAGGTCGAGCGCAAGCAATGCGAGACCGGCGAACAGCATCGCTTCGGCGCTATAGCGGCGCGCGGCGCGAGTCACGAACAGGTTGCCGGCGATGCCTGCGACGCCCAGCACAACGAGCGCGGTCGATACCGTATCGGCACCCGCGTGGAACACATCGCGAATGATGGGCGCGATGAAGGCATACGTCGAGTAGACGCCAGCCGCGATGAAGAATACGACCAGGAACGCACTGAGCGTATCGGTGCGCGTCAGCAGCGACGCAACCGTTGCAAATTCGATGTTTTCTCCCTGGCTCGTGTCGGGTATGGCGGCGACAATGAGCGCGGCGGTCGCCGCGCCGGCGAGTCCAATGACGAGAAAGAGCGCTCGTGCGCCCCATGCGTGCGCGATCCATGCGGACAATGGCATGCCCACCAGGCCGGCAACGCTCAGGCCAAGCAGCACGACAGCGATCGCGCTGCCCTGTTCGTCGGGTTCGACGAGGCTGGAGCCCAATGCACCAAGCACCGGGCCGATGAAGCCCGCGCCAAGGCCCATCAGTACACGCGACAGCAGCAGTACCGGATAATTCGGCGCGGCTGCCAGCAGAAGCGCCGCGGCACTGAACATTGTCAGGCCGAGCAGTACCTGGCGACGGCGCCGCAGGTGGCCAAAGCCGACCTGCAGCAGCGGCGCGGCAAACGCGAACGTCACTCCAAACACGGTAACGAGGTAAACACTCTGCGAATCCGCGAGTCCCCACTGACGCGAGATCGCATCGAGGCTGCCGACGACGGAGAGCGCCCCCGTTGCCTGTACGAAGTATGCGAGGCTCAGAATGCGAAGCGCGCTTGTTGTGCGCGGTGAAAAGGGCTTAGCCATGTGTGGTCCTTTCGAGTCTTGGGAAGCGCGCGCCCCGGCAAGCCCGCGGGACGCACGCGGTTCAACCGGTCAACCACCGAGTGCATGCAGAACCAGCTCGGTCGCGACGTGCCATGCGCCCGCAGCGCAGATCAGCAGGCCGAGCGCTCGACGTAGTGGGCGCGACATAGGGCGTCAGCCAGCCGTCAGGAGCGTGTAATTGGCTGCCTTCGTGACGTCGGCCTGCGGATTCGAGATCGCGTTTTCCATCACCCCGACGATCTTTCCGCCACTCACGAGCGCCGGCGCATCGTGACTCGGCAGCAGAAACCGGCTCGTTGCGAGCGCGCGCTTGATCGCACGTTTTTCGTCGAGCGTTGACATCGCACGATTAGCGGTAATCGTGGGCTCGTGCGCCGCCTGATCGAGGATCGGATAGATCAGTTGGTCCTTCAGGTTGTATGCAATGTCGCCGCTGATGTTAGCGATGCCTTCGTCGGTTTCGACGAGCACCGACAGAGAACCCGGCGTATGGGCACCGGAAAGGCGGATAGCGACGCCCGGAATGACCTCCTCCTCGAACGTACCGTCGACGTCGAACAGACGGATCGCGCCGCGCGTGTGCAGGCGGTCGATCAGATGCTTGGTATCGGCGGCGGTGTACATCAGCGGGCCCATGATCCCTGACGCGGCGAATTCGAGTTCGCGACGTGAGATCCCTACGGTGGTCGTCATCGGGAACCGGTCGGTCATGCCGACGTGATCGATGTGGGCGTGCGTATGCACGATGTGACGGATGTCGCTCATCTTCAGCCCGTGCTGGGCAAGGTGATGTTCGATCGTCATCTCAGGCGTCACCTCGTACGGCAGGCCGAACGCCGCGTACTGCTCGACATTGCGCGAGCCCGTATCGACGAGGACCGGGTGAGTGCCGCCGGTGATCAGGAAGCCCAGCACGGGGATCGTTACCTGCTTGCCGGGTTCGCGAAACAGCACGAGGCCGCTCGAATCGAGCGACATGTTGCCGAAGTTGATGGGATGGATCTTCAAGGCCATGGCTGCTCTCCGTTTGGATCGGCACTTTATTGAACCGATTGGTTCAGTATGGAGAAGCCGAGGTCACGACGCCAATTAAAAAAACCAATCGGTTCGGAAAGTCCGCCCTATCGACTAGCAACCGAGCGATGGTGCTTCAGAGAACGCGCAGCGCTTGCATAAAAGAGCCGACCGCGTCGCTTTCCGCCAGTTCGGGCAGATTACGTTCGATGCAATAACCGGCAAAGAACACCGTGACGATCGTGGCGATGGTGGCGGCAGGGAGCCGGTGAGGTTCCGCCTCGATGTTTTCGATGATCTGCGGCATCAGTCGGTGGTGGTACGCGCCGACGATCTCGCGTACACGCTCAGACAGCGACGGGAATTCGCGGATCGAATTGACTGAGAAACAGCCCACGCAGCCGTTGTCTTGCGGATCGCCGAGCCGAAGAAAGCGCTCGATGTTGCCGTAGCCCTTTGGCTCTGCGGTGAGGATCTGCTGCGCACCCCGATGCTCGTAGTAATAGAGGAGGCTATGCAGGAACAGGTCTTCCTTGTCCTCGAACTCCGAATAGAGCCCGGACTTGTTGACCCCGGTTGCTTGTTCCAGCTGCTGGAGCGATGTCCCGGCGAAGCCGTATTTCCAAAAGACGGGCAGCGTCTTTTCCAACACGCCGTCTCGGCTGAATTTTTTGGGTCTGCCCATTTCGGAACACCGCGCGATGAGATGCGGACATTTTAAACCGAACGGTTCAGTTCGTGTCGGCATTTGCGTTCAGTATGTGCTTGGCTGTGTTCGACCGATTAGGATCCCGTCATCGTTGCTATGCCGAAGCAGGGTGTCCTGCGAGGCCGCTACTGGGAAATGGTGACGGCCGTCGCCTGTCTCGTGCAGGGAGAACATGCAGTCGCGCAGTTGGGAGGAACGCCGCGACGCTCGGAGTCACCCGGAAGGTGTTGCCACGGGCGACATGGAGAGCTGTTCTGTCCACCTTCCGTCCGGATGTGCTCGGGCGAGGGCGAGAACGCGGCTTCGGCCTGGACGCCCGCAGCGTGCGGTGCCGGTGTTCGAGCGTGACGCGCTGATGCACATGGATTCGCTCGTGAAGATGCGCTGCAGTGAGCGGCAACCGGAGGTGACGCATGAACGAAATGCGTGCGTCGCGTCGCTGGCGGTCGATCGAAACCTGGCCGGAACTGCTGCACGCCCTCTATCACGGATTGCTGGGCTGCCTGCTCATCCTGATCGCATTCCGCTGCGAGACCGCCGGCTCCGCATGGCGCAAGGCGGCGGAACGCGGCGATCCAACCGCGCGCGCCGCGCGCGCATGGGTCCGCGCGGCCGTCGGGCATCACGATGCGCTGTCCGCGCTCGAGCACGCGGCCACCGGCGCCGGCTGCGCGCTGATCGGCTTCGGGATCCTGCAGGTCGGCTATGCGGTGCTCGTGCCGGGGCGCGACCGGTCCGCCGAGCCGTTCGCCGAACCGTTCATCGCGTGGCAATGGGCGATCCTCGCGCTCGCCGCAGCCGCCCTGAGCTACGGCGTGGGGTCCGTGATGTATCCGGGCACGCGTGTGCTGATGGGAGGGATCACTGCAGCGTACGTGCTCGTGCCGCTGATCTACCGTCAGCAGGTCGCCCGCGCGGCGCTCGCGGCACCGCAGTGGTGTACTGCCGTCGCGGGGTCGGGATTCTGGGTGTTTCTCGACGTCATTTGGAAGCTCTATCACGCGCCTCGCGTGCACGAGGCGCCGGCGATGGTGGCCGTGCATCTTGGTCTCGGCTTCGCCGGCCTGGCGATTGCCAGCTGGGGGCTCGGCTGGATCGCGCGGCGCACTGCGTGGCTGCACCCGGCGCCGACCGGAGGCCAGTGACGTGCGTGTTTCACCCGCTTGTTCGGCTTGGGAGTGGATGCTGGAAGTTATCGACCGCGTGCAGGCCCGCAGGTAAGCGTTCGGTTTGGGCCGTATTGACAGCGGGAAGCTATCGCATACGTTTCCGGACGCTACTCAAGGCTCTTTTGCCACGTATCGAAGTATTCTCGTTGTGCGGCAACTGAAGCCGGTCGAACGTCCGGGCCTGTATCAAAGATACGAACCAGGTCCTGTCTCTTTGCCTGCTGTCCTAGCGTTAGTCTATAGGCCTTGAGCCCGCTGCCCATTTGCCTAGCCATGGGCGAAGGAAACACATTGAGGCTCGCGCCATAACAGCCAAGGAGGAGTCCATGTGCTTCCAACCTCTGACGAACTGCGGATAAGGCTTCGAAGAAGTCCGGTCCGTCCCCCGACAGACTTAACGCCTTGTACTCGAGTTTCACCTGGCAATTTTCATCATCCTCTTCGTAGAAGAGGACTGCCTTGCCATTCTCCATGTCACCGCGGATATCCAACTCGATCCGTTCCATTACTGCCTCACGTTGATCGGTTAATGTCCGATCATTATCGTACCGGTGTGACTCTTGCGGTCAACGGAAGGTGAGCCGCAACGTTCCATGGCAGGAATTCGTCGATGCGATTGACAGGGTGATCCGCAATACGTTCGATGGCGTAGTGCAGATAGGCCTCGGGATCGAGGCCGTTCAGGCGTGCTGTGCCGATCAGGCTATACATCGCAGCGGCACGTTCTCCGCCCGAGTCCGCGCCAACGAACAAGTAATTGCGACGGCCCAACGCGACACCTCGCAGCGCTCGCTCCGCGATCAGGTTGTCGATTTCCGCACGCCCATCGCTACAGTAGAAGACGAGCGCCGGCAGCGGTTCAGCGCGTACTGAATCGCCTTGGTCGTGTCCGACTTCGCGGAGAGCGTGGTAAGTGTCGCATCGAACCACCGCTTCATGTCGTCGAGCAGCGGTATCGCTCGCGCTTGGCGCATGCTGTGCCGTTCGTCGGGTGGCTTGCCGCGGATCTGCTCTTCGATCTCGTAGAGTGCGCCGATCCGACGCAGCGCCTCCTCCGTCACGGCGTTGGGACGCACGGCATGCAGATCATGGATCTTCCTGCGCGCGTGCGCCATACACGCGGCTTCCTGGATGGTGCCGCCGCGATACAGCTCGGCGTAGCCGGCGAACGCGTCGGCCTGCAGCACACCGGCGAAGTGAGCAAGATGCCGCTGCGGATGCTCGCCGCGGCGATCAGGTGTGTAGGTGTTGAAGCCCTTAAAAACTGCTAATCGTGTCCATAGATTACGCTAATGTAAGACACGGCCACGGCCCCGCGAGATAAGGCATTGCTGCCGTCTCGCGCGTCTTTTCATGCGTTGCGTTTTGGCAACGCGCGCACGATCGGATGTCCGTTTATTTTGCTAACGCGTTATACGTGTCCTTTAATTCCGCTAACGCGTCTGACGAGGCTCGATTAGGAGCGGCAATGACGGTTTCCGAGGAAGCAGTTAGCAGAGCGGAAAAAGTAGCAGATGTTCTCCGGCCATTGGGGCGAGGACCGCTTTCGAAGAAGCGCGCGGTTTCGGCTGCCAATCTGCTGGGCGTCCACTGGACTACTGTTTATCGTCTGCGGCGGAAATTTCTGGCAAACCCGGTAGCGAGCGCGGTCATTCCGAAACGACGAGGCCCATCTGAGAGCAGCCATCGATTGGGAGGGGCCGTTGATGCAGTGATTGACGAAGTAGTGCACGTCTGGCTGCCCACTCAACGACATTTGGCGCATCCTGCAACCGATCTCGTGCTGGAGGTTCGACGCAGATGTGAGCTTGCCGGACTGCAACCACCAGGCCGAACCACCATAGGCCGGCGGTGGGCTCAGCATCGCGAGGCGGACGCCCTGCAGCGCGCGGCCCTTCCCAGCGCGCTGGCAGCGCCAGGTTCACTTGTCGCAAAGTATCCTCTGGAAATCGTTCAGGTCGACCATACCCAGGCGGACGTGGTTTTGGTTAGCGAATATGACAGACAGGTGATTGGCCGCCCGTGGCTGACTATCGCTCTGGACGTTGCAACCAGGTGCGTGTTGAGTTTTTACGTTGGCATGGAGCGTCCGGGAGCGGCTACCGTTGGTTTGCTGCTGACCAGGGCGGCACTGCCAAAAATCTATGGTCAGCCCGATTTTTGCAAGCGAGGTGGTGTTGACCTAAAGTGGACTTGCTCGAATCTATCCGGGGTCGCGGATGGGAAAGATCCCGCCCCATGATGGGAGCCGCGCCGGGCAAACCTCAAAAACCCCTCAGCATTGAGATGCTGTTTTTTGTGTCAGGTTACTTGCCCGGCCGTTGAGTCGTTTATGCCTTCACGTATCTCGCGTCGCAAAACCTGGTGTGACTACTGCAACTGAAGCAGTAAGCGACAGGAAGCGTCAGACTGCAGGAACAGCCTCGATGCTTCGGTAGTGTGTCCCTTTGGCGAGGATGGCCGACGCGATCCTCGCCAATTTATTGGCCAAGGCACAGGCCACTACGTTCGAATGTCGTCGCGCCAACAGGCTGCGAATCCAGACGCCCAATGCATCCGTGCGGTGCTCGATGCGCTGCATGATGGTCCGCGCACATTGCACCAGCAGCCGCCGCAATTCCTTGTCCCCGCGCTTGCTGATGCCGAGTAGCGTTGGTTTGCCGCCGGTGCTGTACTGCCGCGGCACCAGCCCGACCGACGCCGCAAACTGCCTTGCCGAACCATATTGACGCGCATCGCCCAACTCCGACATCAACACGCTGGCAGTCATGGGGCCAATGCCCGGAATCTCGAGCAGCCGTTCGCTGCGTTCGTCCTCGTGTAACTGGGAAAGCAACTCATGTTCGAGCTGATGGATCTGCTCGTCCAGATACTTGAAGTGCGCGTGCAGACGTTCGAGCACGCTCACCAGTCTCGGCGGCAACGATTCTGCCTCCAGCACGGCGGGCAGCCGTCGGATCACCGCCATACCGCGCGGCAAGCTGATGCCGAACTCCAACAGAAACGCATGAATCTGATTGATCGTGCAGGTGCGCTGACGCACAAGGCCCTCGCGCACGCGGTGCAAGGCTGAAACGATCTGCTGAGCTTCGTTGTGCGGACTCGCGAAACGCATGCTCGGACGCGAAGCTGCTTCGCAGATCGCCTGGGCGTCCGCGAAATCGTTCTTGTTGCCTTGCCGGAACGGTTTGACGAACTGAGGGGAAATCAGCTTGGCCTCGTGGCCCAGCGTCTGAAGTCGGCGGGCGATCCAGTGAGCACCCGCGCAGGCCTCCATGACCACCGTACAACTCGGGAAATTGCCCAGCAGCGTAAACATCTGGCTGCGCGTGAGCTTCTTACGGAACACCATCCTGCCTGACGCATCCTGCCCATGCAGGTGGAAGCAGTGTTTGCCGAGATCGACTCCGATCAGCGATACCGTGTCCATGATGGTCCTCCAGAAGGACAAAATCCTCACTCAGCGTAGTCCACTGAGTGAGGATCGGGCTGACCATCCTATTAACCCCTGGCTCGCGAAGATCGAGGCGGACGCAGAGTGGCCAATGCGTGGGATTCCGAACGTTCTACATCTGGACAACGCTGCCGAGTTCAAGAGCAGGGCGCTTCGCAGTGGATGTCGGGAATACGGTATCCACCTGATGTATCGTCCAGTCGGGCGGCCTCATTTTGGCGGCCATATTGAACGCCTGAACCGCACCCTGATGGAGCGTGTCCGGGGCTTACCGGGGGCGACTGGATCGTCTCCCAAAGGACGGAAGGCGCGAGAGTCTGAAAAGACGGCCTCGTTGACGCTTCGAGAATTCGAGCAATGGCTCGCGATCGAGATCGCCAGACGCTACCACCACGTTCCGCATCGCGGGCTGCTTGGAGCGACGCCAGCTGACACGTGGCGGATGCTTGCCCTTAGCCTTGATTCGCGGCAGCTTCCCGCTTCCAGCGACGCTGAGCTCAGGTTCCTGATTCGGTTTTTGCCCGTAGTGCAGAGGAAAATCCAGGCTGACGGACTGACGCTCTTCCATGTTCGTTATTGGCATCCGATTTTCGTCGCCTGGCGCCAGACGCGGCGGGCGGTCACCGTTCGGTATCATCCGGAGGACCTCTCGCGGGTTTTTGTGACAGCAGGGAGCGGCAACTATCTCGAAGTCCGTTACGCAGACATGCGGCGGCCGGCGATCTCTCTTTTTGAACACCGGGCAGCGTTGCATTCCATTAGGTTGGAAGGACAACAAACTGTTTCTGAGTCGCTGATCTTCAGGACAATAGAAGAGCAACGGCATGTAATTTCCAGAGCCAAACAGACAACGGCCCGTGCACGTCGACGGTCACGCAAAAAGATCGTCCCATTGGAAGAGTTGCGCGACAGGATTGTCCCGTACAGACATGACGTGAAGGAGCAGGAGGCTGAGGCGGTCGACTACGCGACGTCAGTTCAGGCCTTCGATGTGGAGCAATGGTGAGGTGAAACATGAAGGGTGGGGCACTTGCGCATCTGCTACCGGCTGCCAGACAGCAAGCCGAGTTAGGGAACGACGAACGAATCCTCGGACTTCTTCGAGACCGCTGGATCGACTATCCCCGCGCGACGCAAGCCCTGCAGCAACTTGAGCGCCTCTTTGAGACGCCCCGCCGCGAACGTATGCCGTGCCTGCTGTTGCACGGTGATTCAAATATTGGCAAGACGAAAATAACGGCCAAATTTCGCCGCGCACATCCAAGCGAGTTTGACGAGAAAAGCGGGGTCGAACGTTGTCCGGTCGTCGCGATGCAGATGCCACCGACCCCTGATCAGCATCGATTCTATTCAGGCTTACTGGTCGAGCTAGGTGTTCCGCACAATGCCGCTTCCGGCTTGGCAGCCCTTGAACGTTTAGCACGCGAGATTCTCAGGCGGATGTCACCGCGCATGCTGGTCGTTGATGAGGTGCATCACCTACTTGCGGGCTCTTATCGCGAGCAGCGCGCGTCGCTGAACCTGCTGAAATTTCTGGCTAACGACCTTCAGATCAGCATGGTTCTGCTCGGCACCCGCGACGCGGTGCTGGCGCTTCAAACCGATACCCAGATGATTAGTCGGTATGTGCCGTTCGAAATACCACGGTGGCGGGAGAGCGATGGTCTACGGCGGCTTCTCGCGGCCTTCGAACGCGTGCTGCCACTGCGCAAGCCATCGGATCTCGCACGACGCGAGATCGTTCAGTTTGTTCTGAGCGCGAGCGGCGGACTTACCGGTGAGATATCCACGTTGCTGAACAATGCCGCCGAACTATCAATTCGCAGCGGCGACGAATTTATCGGCATTACGCATCTCGAGCATGTCTGCCGAGTCGAGCAGTAACGTCGTTCCATGGCCGATTGCCCCCAGGCCCTTCTACGAGGAGGCCTTTGGTGGCTGGTTAGGCCGTGTCGCGACGCGATATCAGGTGAGCGTTGCGATGCTGTGGCAGATGAGCTCGAGCGAGCCGCTGCCCTCGCTTGGGACTGCTGGATGGATTCTTTTTCCTCCGATTTCTCAGCCAGCGCTTCAACGATTCTCAACGCTCGCACGCCTTGATGAAGACAGATTGAGGCACATCCAGACGCCATCGGACTGGCTCTTCAACTGGCGCTGCGTGCCGTACTGCTTCAGATGCCTCGTGCTGAACGACGCGGACGTTTCAGTGCCTCGCTGGAAACGTGAGTGGCTCGATCCGACAGCCGAATTCTGTAGCGTGCATCACACGGTTTTGGAAACAGTCCCCGCCTCTGTCTTTCGGCTGTCGGGTCACTTTGCTGCCGCGCTGCGCGCGATCAGCCGTTATCGCGAGAAACGAGTGTTCAAGGACCGCAGATGGCTGTGTTAGCAGAATTAACGGACACGATTAGCGTTGCAGCGGACGCCATTAGCACAAACTTCGGACTTCAACAGCTGGCGACCGCCGGGACGTTGATCGCGTGCAGCGCCGCCGTAGGAGCGCGCGCTGCACGTGGCGTGGCTGCGCTCAGCGCGGATCGGAGGCCGATAACGTGCGCGCGTCGAGCACCCAGGTATTGTTGCACCTGAAGCCCGGCATCTTGCCGCGCGGCGCGCACGCTAGTGTCGGGAGACTCGCTATCCTACGGGCATTCCGGCGATACGCGGGCCCGGCAAAGGGATCGTGAAGTGACACCCCCTATGACTGCTGTCCAGCAGATGTTCCTCGAGTGGTGCATCGGCTACATGAAATTCCGGATCGCCGACGCGATGTCGGTCGGTCTGATGTCCCTCGAGGCCGAGCGCTACGATGCGCTGTGGACCATGCTGCAAGAGGGGCGGTACGGCTTCCTCTGCGACGACATGATCGAGACCGGCCGGCGCCTGTTTCCGGACGAGCCGAACGCACCGGAGGGTTCCGCGCTCGACGCGGCCTACGAGCACGTGTCTACGGCGCTCGACGACTGGTTGCCGAGCTTCGTCATCCCGCCAGGCCAGGTGTCGTTCCTGCCGGACCCCGAACTGCCGGACGGCGAGCCCGCTGCGTGAGCGGCCAGCGACTTGGTGCCAATTCCACCGGCAAGATACTCTTCAACGATGCGTTGTCTGAACTGCTCGTTGTACTTCGTCATGTGAAACACCCCAAACGTCGGACGGGTGTCCAACTTTTGGGGTGCAGTTCATTTCGGCCCCTTTTTTCACCCTCACGAGCTCGCGCGCCCCAGAGGTTGAGAGCCGTGTCGAATCATTTGCTCGAATCGGTACGCTCATCCTTCCATGTCGGACGGGGTCTCTCGCCGCGCTCCCAAGCGGCCGCAAGCTCCTCGGGCTTCCAGAACCAGTCACGCTGAGGAACCTTGATGTCCTCGATTGCGCCGTGGAACCCTTTTTCGGTCGCAACGACGTACGCCGGCAACGTCAGGTAGTGATAGAGATCGAAATCGATCCCGTCGTTGATCTTGCTGTCGTTACTCGGATCGTAAGGTTGAACGGACTTGCGCGTCCGCACCCATTGGCGCCAGAGATATCGCATGACGAGATCTTGGCGCTCCGCCATCGTCGGTGATTGTGACTTGCCGCGGGAAGCGATGTCCGCGAGAGCGGCACTCAGGATCGGATGCTTGTATTGATCCAGCGGATTTTTAGCCTCGCCTTCCGGATCCTGGTCCAGCCATTTCGAACGAATAGCATCGAAAGTCTCGAATGTCTCGATCCAATCGTCGCGATCTTCCTGCAAGGCCTTGGCGAGTTTCTTGCGGCTGTCGTCGTCGAGCAGTGTCGGGTCCTTAAGGACCGTCCATCCCGCCTGGGCGAACGCTGCGGCTTCGGCCTCGGACCAGGCCGGATCGTCGGATTCTCCGATCATGCTCATGAGGTCCCGCTTGCCCGGCAGGACCGGGACATTCGGGTTGAGGAATTGCGCGAGTGCCCCAACGATTGTGCGCAAGTCGGCGTCATCCAGACCGTTCTTGATACGCTGGTTCAGCAGCTCGGTGAGCGCGTTGTCGGCGAGCGAGAACGAGTAGCCGTCTCTCGACATCTTTGCGAACGTCGCCACCCACGAGGGCAGTGTGGGTTGCTCGGCGAGCGCGCGCACGGGCGTGGTGTCGAACACGACGATGCACTGATCGTCCGGGATGAGTTTGCGGGGTGGTCGGGTCATCAATATCTCTTGAAGGATTCAGGTGGCGAGAGGGCGCGGCGAGCCTCGCATGAGCCGACGTCGCCTCGGTGTGCCTCGGCGTCAGATGTGGCCGGCTGCGGCGACAGCCGGCCCGGCGAGCGCACCCACCACCGCGGCATAGGCCGCCGGCGTGATCGCCTTGCAATCGCCGTTGGTCAGCCAGAGGTTGGCGTGGCCGTCCGGACGCGGTGCTAGCTCGATGATCGCGCTCGCACGCACATGGTAGTCAGTCGCGACGTCGTTCGTGATCCGTTGCAACTCGACCGGCACGAACGGCCCGTAGGCGAGAACGGCAGCCGCCACGGTCAGGTCCGCGAACACACTCCGCACCTTGCCGTCCGCACCACGCAGATTGAGGATCAACTCGGCGCAGCCCGGGTGCTGCTTCGGCGTGTAGAGCGCGATGATCTGGTCGGGATCCACGTAGGTGGTGGGCGGCTGGATGTGCGGCAGCTGGGGGATCGGTACGAGTGCCATGGGGCGGGTGTCCTGAAGAACGGAGAAAGCCGGCGTACGTGCGCCGGGCCTAGCCCGAATGACGGCCGCAGTGGCGGTTTCTGGAGGGGCGCCCCTGGTTTTATTCAGACAAATTGAGAAAATCTCACTTCTGATAATTGTTCTTGTCGGGACCGGTTAGGCGAGAAAAATGCGGCAGTCGATAAACTTGCAAACTACGCGAAAACTGATAAACTCTGAGTAACTGTTTGGAGATCGCCATGACGATGATCGAAGCCGACTTCCTGGGACCGCCGCCGTGCCATATGAGCACGCTTGTGCAGATTCCGTGCACGCAATCGATCGAGGATCCGCTCGCGCTGCATCGTTTTGCGGAAGCGGAGGCACACGTCCGGAAATGGGCGCAGGAGCAGGGACGGCGACTCAAACGGATCGCCGATGTTCGCGCCGAGATCGCCTCCCTCACCGCCGAAGTATGGGCATTGGAGGTCGAGCAGCGAGATGTCGATAGCTTGACCGCATCGAGAGCCAAGTTTATTCAGCAATGGCGCCTCGATTCCCGTCAGTCGACCGTTCGTCTGCGCCTGCAGATCTTGTACATGACGCTTTACGAGCTCGAGGCTTGGCAAAGCGAAGAGTTGCGAACGCAAGCCTTGCCGGCCGAGTCCCACGTCGCCAGCCCTGCGATGGGCATCTGGCAGCACCTGATCGACGTGAGACCCACCGATGTGCTCCCGGTACCCACGCAGCTCGCACTTGCTCAAGAGCTGCTCGACGCCGGGGTGCTGTTTGATCCCGAAGCCGAGCTCGCTTGGGCGGTCGGCCTGGATCTCGCGAGCGGGATCGCGCGGCGCATCGCGCGCGATTTTTTCTTTGAAGAGGTCGCCGCTCCCTTCGTTTCCGCTCACCGGGAAAGACTTTCCATGGCGGCCGCCAGCGTTCGCACCTTGGCCGCCCGGCGGATGCTTGATGAACCTTCAGAGACGGGCAGTGCCGCTGCCATTGCCAAGCGCTTGAACCCGCTTGGCGCGCCTCCCCATTTCGCCTAAGGAGTTCAAAATGGCACAGGCAATTGACGAAACCAGCCGGATAGCCGACCTCAAAATCCGGGCGGTGCCCAGCGAAGGGCAGTATCTCAACACTGCCCAAATCGCACGTGACGTCGCCGAACTGTTTGCAACGGATATCGAGGGCTCCCTCCGTGGTCGGATCTCGCTGGATGTCCGCGCCGAAACGCTCCACTTGCTCGTTCGGGATACATTGGAACGCCGTTTGGCGACGATGCTGATTCCGGAAGTGGAAGGGGCGTCCGGGACGGTATCGGATGCGTTGCCTGTTGCCAACTTGAAGCCTTCGGAAGTTGTCGAGCGAAAGTTGGTGGCGCTGTCAATCGCGAGTCTCTACCGATCAGTGGAGGCGGGTCGGTTTTACTGCGTCCGGCCGCGAGGCCAGACCAATGGACGGGTGTTTCCAGCATGGCAGTTTGTGGAGTTCGTGCCGGAATTGCTGCCCAAAGTGCTCGACCAGTTCCGAGGGGCGTTGGAAACGGAAGTCCACGCCTTCTTCGTGACTGCGTGCGACGAGCTCAATGAGCTCGCGCCTGCGGAACTGTTGGCCGGGAAGCTTTTCGAGGGGCGCGGGGCGCCGCACGCGAGTCAGCGTCGGCTGTTGAACCTGTCCCCCGTCGAGCGCCAGCGTCGCGTAATCGACGCGATCCCGCGAGCCGGGGAGAGCGTGGCCTACTAAAACGGCCATGAAATGGGAAAACCTCAACTTGTAATACCGCCGCCGGACATAGCAGAGTCGATGCCGTCGGTGGACCAGCTCGTCGCAGCGCTGGAGCGTAGTACGCGCACTGTCGGCCCGGTGCTGCATCGGGCCGCTTATTCACCGGCGGGGGTGTTACCCGATCGCGTGTGGAACCCGTACCGGTTCGGTCCGCCGAAGGCCTTGATCGCGGCGGATGGCACTTCGCCGTTCGGCTGGCTGTACTTGGCTCTCGAGCCCGAAACGACGGTCTGGGAGGCGCGCTTCGCGCGCAACGATTGCCGGCCGGGGACGTTTTACTTGAGCGGTGAGGCCGAACGTAACGGCTTGATTGCGACGTTGACGTTTCCGCGGGCGCTTCGAGTGTGGGATCTGGGTGCACCCGCGTCGAGCCTGCTAGGGATCTACGATGAGTTGTCGTCGCCGGCCCATGACTGGTGCCAATGGTTCGGTGCGCAGCTGCACCAGGCGATGCAGCAGGTCGCGCCGGCGCAGCGACCGGACGGGGCATGGTATCCGTCACGCCGTTACCCCGGGCAGGGCGCAATCATTCTCTCGTTTGAGGCACTTGCGCCGCTCCGGGCGGGTATCACCTATACCACGACGCCCTTCGTCGAGCACGAGACGTATGCGCGACTGCTGGCCGATCCGCTTAGGGGGGAGCCACCCGAGTCGACCGTCGGCCGTGCGGACCTGGGACCGTGAACGGATGGGTGCGAGCGCAGGCGGCGACCAACCCGGCTGCGGCCGGGTTTTTGTGGCGCGCCGTCAATGCCGATAACTCCGCTTATCGGCATTGCGTTTAATGCCCTTGAATCGCCAATGTGCGGTTTGGCCCTGAGCGAGCGGGGCAGAGCATTAGGGAAACTACCTAGATTATTTCACCTTGCCGACGCGTAGCCGCGCGCTATACGACTGGCAGGCCGTGAAGGGCGACCTGCCCCGAGACTGGCCGGCGGGCGACCCGGACGGACCCAAGTGGCGAAGTGTTCGATGCCCAATAACGTGCGGGGGTGGGCGGTATCCGTCCTGATGCTCCTGCTGCTGCTGCTCGCGCAGCTGCGCGGCTGCAGCGCCCTGTGAGCGCCGCGGCGTAGCGGCCGCGACCGTGTCCCTGTGGCGCACCGTGCCGGTCTCCGATACGGTCACGCCGCAGGTTGTTCAACCTTGGCCCGCCCCGCGAGGAGCGGGCCTCCCCGCGAGGGCACCGATGGGCTTCTTCGAACTGACGGACGCCGCGGCGATGGTGTGCAAGGCGCGGCGCGAGCTTGACCGCCTGGCCGGCGAGCCGTCGATCGACCACGTGTTCAACTTCTTCGTCACCGCACATTCCGCGACCGACTACCTGAAAGGCACCGTCGCCGAGGCCGATCGATCCACGTTGCTGGCCGAGCCGGATATCCAGCTGTGTCGGGATGTGTCCAACAAGGCCAAGCACATGAGGCTCGATCGCGGTCGGCCGGACCCGGCCACGCATCGCGTGAGCGGCGCCTTGGGCAGCGCCGCATTCAACAGCGTGGCGTTCAACGCCAGCGAGGAGCGATGGGTGCGCTGGCCGGATGGCACCGAAGTGGAGATGCAGAGCTTCGGAACCCGCGTGCTCGCCCGCCTTGAACAGTTCCTGACCTCCCATGGCATCGCCAGTTGACGTGCATCAGCCGATCGATACAGCGCCGACCGTAGAGCACATTAAATCTGCCACTCCAGAATCCCCGCCGATCTAGGCATCCGGCCCCGGAGTTGACGACTTTATTGACGGTCGTTCCAAAATAATGTCGTCAATTCGCCTACGTCCGCAGTAAATTTGTCAATTCGCGTTGCGGACCAAGCGTTCCGGCCGTAACGTCCTGATTTCTAGACCGATTGTCGACGCACCGGTCTGCC
Organism: Burkholderia cenocepacia; assembly: GCF_900446215.1. Lineage (GTDB taxonomy): Bacteria > Pseudomonadota > Gammaproteobacteria > Burkholderiales > Burkholderiaceae > Burkholderia > Burkholderia cenocepacia. Next base: position 138,976 of record NZ_UAQZ01000016.1, read on the forward strand.
GGCCGAAGCGCTGAGTTCAAGCAGAACTCTCTTCTCTCTGCCTCAAGCTCGGGCACCTATGCTGGGAAAGCAGTGTTGCGGGACGTTCGTGGTCGATTGCGTCCGGCTGCTCTCGGCCAGAGTCGGTCATTAGCTCAAATGGTCAATTTGCCGTTTGAACGGCGGCTCCCGATCAGTAGCGGACTTATGCCGTCATTCCGTGACGACCAGCGTCGCGGGGGCACGTTGCAGGTACAACCGGACCGCGCAATGACTCGTATCGTGCGGGTTATCGATGCGACTGGTCAACCATGCTTCAAAGCCCGCATAATAATGCGAAACGTCAGTTCACTGGGCAGTAGAGACTCGACGATTGAATGGGAGCGGAGAAGTGAAAAGTGTGGAACTCGACCTAGACTGGCGGGGCAATCTGAAAGGCTACAAGGTTCATGAAGATGGATTTCCACCCAAATGGGTACCGAATGATGTCAGTAATTCAGATTGCACCCGGATTCGAGAGGAAATCGAATCACATAAGCTGTTCGCACAGCCTCCAAAATTTTCGTACGCAAAGCGAACATACTCAGAGTCCGGCTTGCATACGGGTTATCACACGAACCTCGGCTTTGTGCCCGTTGAACCAAGCAATGCACTATACGGGTATTTGATGGACTCACTAAATACCGGTGAATTCGCTGAGGATGCGGACCCGAAGGTCGCGTCGATTGACGAGTCAGACTATGTGTCCGATCTCATCGTTTTGGTGCTTTTTGATCAACCATGGGCGCATCTGGCCGGGCCTTACCACGGCCAGTTGCCGATTCGATTCAACCGGAACGCTAAACCAGAGCCTTTCTCATTCACTATCCGGAATATCTCTGATCCGTCTGGAGAGCATCCGCTGCAGCTGTTGTTGGGTCCGCATGGCATTGAGAGTCCGGAAGGTCTAGCACAGCCAGCGGTGCCAGTGGGTGGGGTGTTCGAAGTCGAAATACCCGCGGGGCGCCTAAGAAAGATACTGCGTGGTGTGTTGGCAGACGCCGACGATCCGCTCTATGAATTCCTACGTGACCAGTTCAATATGGAGCTAGTGCGCAGTGGGCGCAGGCCCACCGACGGACCATCGACTGCATGGCATGTTGCAATGGCCAACAACTATCTTCAACCGTTTCTTGCGGACTTCTCTAACAGAGTAATAGAGGCATTCTGGCAGGAATACGGGGGGGTCCCGATTGCTCATGTGTCGCCGTCATCGCTACAGCGAAGATTCACAGTTATCCACAAGTTGCGATCCGGTCAGAAATGCCTCGGCCACTACTCATCATTCACCGGACATAGTTTTAACCTCAAGGGCGAATGGCATCTTAGCGGAGCGCTTGAGTCAGTAGCTGACGGGACGACGCCGACACTTCATCCGATGCGACGCTCGCTGAGTCGCCTTCGCATGCTCATGGAAGGAGGCTTTCTCATGGAGGCACTCGTGTTGATAAATTCAATTCTTGAGGTGAGTGTTTCGGCTGCCCTCGAGACTGCGGCGAACGATTGCGATGGCGTTCTATCCCGGGTTAAATCACTCGGACATCGTATGAGACTGCAACTACTAGAGGAACTGAGCAAACAGGAGTGGCCGCAGATCCGAGGGGGTGCACAGGAGGCATTCGTTAATGCTGCGCTCGGCATCTATGACTGTCGGAATGCATACGTCCATCAGCTCGTAATGCCAGACAAAGGGCGGTTCGTGGATTACCGCGAGCAGCGAAGAGTCATCGAATTGATGAGTCCGTTTTCGGAGGTATTCCGGCGGGACCAATGGTTTCGTTGGCTGCATGCCATTTCGAGCGCCAACGACGAAGTACGTCATGCAATAGCCGATTTCTGTCATAGACATCCGGTCACGCCCCCAGATATGGAGCCACCCAAGAGGCGTGACTGAATGAAAGTCCGTTCCGCACCTGAAAGCTGCCGTCGAGGCAGCGTTTATACAGGCGGCAGCAGTGGGTCGGCTGTTGCCGCTCATGTCGGGCAGCAGTCGGCCTCGACAGTCGTAGGCAATCGCTCTCAAGCAGCCATTCGAACGTCGACTGTACCTTGTCGAGCTGTTCGATCGCAGCGGCAGACGGACGAGACTCACGGAAGCGGGTCGTGCTGTTGTGGAAGATGGGCGTCGACTTTTAGATAAGCAAAACATTACGCTAGCAGTATTAGTGAACATTGCTAGCACTCCTTTGGGCACGGCTAGCATTGATTGTGAACTCCTACAGCGACAGACCAATTTGCCCGGCGAGCTCGAAAGTGTCTGTCGGATTTGGCGTGCCTCAGCTGGTGTGCCAGCTGCACCGCGCGCTTCCGAGGTACTGTAAAGTTGAGCAACGATCTGCCGTAGAGCGGGAATCGAACAACACGATCAGGCGGGAAGATCATCATGAGCGACGAACGCATGGTTCGCGCCGGGGACCACTTGTGGGTGCAGCGCCCTGGCTACGAGCATCACGGGCTGGCCTCCGGGTCCAACACGGTAATTCAGTATTCGGGGAAAGATGGGATCTTCGAGACGGGGGTGATCGAGGAGGTCCTGCTATCGACGTTCGCGAAGGGCCGAAAAGTCCGATTCGTCGATCACCCGAACCGCTTGCACAACCGTAGCGCCAGCGTTGGGCGGGCGAGGGCACGCATCGGGGAGGATGAGTACAACCTCGTGTTCAACAACTGCGAGCACTTCGTGATGTGGTGCATCGAGGACAAGCATACCAGCGAACAGGTCAACCGAAAGGTTCGCACCGCGGGGCGAGCGACCGCCGCCGCGGTGATGAACCGATGGTACCAGACATGGGCGACGAAAAAGACCATGGGCCCGACGGTCCGGGTCGCCGCACAGATGGTAAGGGCGGGAAGCAAAGCGTCGACTGCGGCAAATGCGGCGACCACCGTCAAGGCCGCCGCGTCACTGACCCCCACAGTGAGCACCGCCTTCAGTTCGTCGGCCCCGGTCGCTGCCACTGCGATTACCAGCGGCTTTACCGCTGCGGGTGGTCTAGGTGCTGCCGCTGCGGGGATCATGTCCGTCCCGTTGAGTGTTCCGGTAGTGGCAATGGCCGCTGGTGTCGGTCTTGCCGTCGGTGTTGCGAGCGCCCTTTGGGATAGTATTTTTGATTAAGGGGGACAGGTGATGCCGCTGCTAGGGCGCCACTGTGCCCGTTCAACCTGCCGCTGATACGGATGATTCAGATCGCTCCGGCTGTTGTATTCGCGGCCGATGTCCTGTACCCAGAATGGGCGCGGAGTCACAATTGCGCTGCGCGGCCGCTCGACGGCATGCGACGCCCGTAGCTGCCGGACTGGGTCGGCGCGAAGACTCCCCGTAGAGCAATATAAAATTTCCTATCACGACCGCACGATTGGTCGACGTCGACTGGCGAAGTGACAACGTTGCTTCGCAAACGGTGACAAGTCTATTTGGTTCTACGGATCCAAACGCGAGCCTTCAAATACACACAACGAACGGGGAATCACGATGACAGCACGGCCGAAGCCGATCAGGGAACTCTATGCGTTTTTGGTCGAACACCACCACGTCAACGCAGCGATCCAACAAGGCTTCCTCGGCGAGTCGCTGTCGCCGGCGACCGTCGACGATCGTGCGTTGTTGTTGATGCACCGCGTATTGCAAACCCAGTCTAGACCGAGGCTTGACCCGATCTGTCAGTTTTTCCGCGAGATAAGGGATCGGGGCGCGTCCGAAAACTTCGCCGCCTTCCGCCAGCACATTACAGTCGGGGGCAGCGTGGGCCTGGTCGACGGTCTTGCCTTGCAGCCGGGCTGGGGCACGAAGACGGCGGCGCTGTTCGTGCGTAACCTGGCGTATATCGAATCGACGTCGAACCTGCGCGCGAAGTTCTGGCGCGACACGCGTGTCCTTGAGGGGGACCAATTGCGCTTGCCGGTCGACGCGGTGATCTTGACGATCTTTGAGGCGCTCGCGCCGCACCTCAATTGGGGGAAAGCAATCTCCGCATCGAACGTCGGGCGGTTTTTCCACCGTGACCTCGGGTATCGCGATCGGGAACTACTGGTATGGGATGATCTGTGGTTCTGGGGCTTCGTGACGCAGAAGACCGTGGCCGGCAAGACACGGGAGCACGGATGGAACGAATCGAAGTACTGGGCTGTTCCTCATGCGCCGAGAGATCATCAGTCGATCGAGCACATCAAGCAGTGCAGCAAGCGTTTTCTCAAGCTCATCGGCGCGGCCAAGTAGTCGCGCAGCGTGCGTGCGTGCGCTTGCGCGCGCCGCGCGATGACGACTACGCGGATGTCGTACCCGAATTTCGACTTCGAAATTCTCAATCAGTCCCACTAGGAAACGACGATGAACGAAAAACTCTGGACGGTTGCACGGTTTCCCAGCGGGACGTGGTGCTTTGGCGGGAGGCCCGACGACTCCGTAAATTCGGCGTGCGAGCTTTGGCAAGTCCGTGCTGCGACTGGCAAAGCCGCTGTTAAAAAAGCGCAGGGGAAACGGAGCCGTGATCGCAAGCGTGTGTCGGAACATGCGGGGAACAGCGCCACCTAACGATTCACATGCGAAAGCGCACTCGCATGTTGCTAGGTGGTTACCAAAATTCGACACCCCTAGCAGCAGCTCGCTTGTACGCCGCTTGATGGAAATCCTGCAGGTCGAATACGCGGCGACGCGTGTCCAACGCGCAGATGGCTGCGGCCTCGACAACAAATCGAGCAGGAGCGAATCGATCTGCATCGATCGCATTGCGGCGCACCCAGCCGGTTTTTCCCCACGCCTCAATTAAACCTTTATTCCCGAGCAGTCGGTCGAACGCATCGACTCGTTCGAGGAAACAGGCCCGCGTGTTTTCGTCCGAGAACACGTCGGTCGCGACGGTCGCGAGAGCAAGCTCGTAAGGGCCAGGATCTGCACCGTAGAACGAAATCAGCATCCTGCGAATTTTCGAAACCCGGCGAGCATCGACCAACACCTCGCCATCGTAGATTGCGCCGGCCAACTCGAAGGCCGTACAGAATAAGCGTGGCATCAAAAAAGGGACGATCACGATGGCCTCCGGTGCCGCATCGAGTACGGTATAGGCGAGCGAGCGTCGTTCTGCAAGCGCACACCATTTCTGCTGCGGTCCGGCGCATATTCTGCGTACCGAGTCGTTGGCCGAAAGTGTCGGCCGTCGGAGGCGCGAGGAACAGGGACGTACGCGCTGCGGCGATCGTTTGGCTAACTGGAGAGTTGTGTCGAGGTGGAAACCGTTCTCGAGATCGGTGCCCGCGGACGGGCGATATTGAGCGCATCGCTGGCAATCGGTGAACAATCGTTAAACGGTCTCGACGAACGAACGTGCTCTGCTACGATGCCGAGAAGTTTCGAGAGCGTGCTCATCGCTTTTGCTCGCTTGGCGATGGGCAACCGAACCTCCCGAAGCCCAGAGGGCTGTCACGAGGGCCATAGTGGCGGCCCTCGCTTCACGGCATGCTCCATGGCTTGCGTATTCAAACACTATGATTGCTTCGCTCCCGACTCGATAGAATTCGAGATAAGCGTGCGCGACGCCCGGTTAGAATCGCTGCGTCTACCCATGAGCACGGTACTGATTGACAGATCGGCGTGACCGTCTGAAACGCGTATGGCCATCGAACCCGAGGATCTTCTACCGCATTTTGAGCGTGAGTTGGGTCTGCTGCGCCGCTCGACGCGCGCATTCGCCGAGCTTTACCCCAAAATCGCAGCTCGCCTTGCAATGTCAGGTGAGCACTCGGATGACCCACATGTCGAACGGCTGCTGCAATCGTTCGCGTTGATGTGCGCTCGGCACGACATCCGACTCGAAGATGAGGTGCCGGAGTTTACGCACGCGTTGATTAACACAATCCACGGAGCGTTCCTGCGGCCGTTTCCATCTTGTGCGATGGCCCAATTCCGCGTGGATCGAGACAGCAAGCAGACCGAGCCGCGGATTGTTCCACGCGGCACGCAACTGGTGGCGCCGAATAGCCGCCTGGTGTTCCGCACCGCCGCCGACGTCACGTTGGTGCCGTTGACCGTCTCCGGTGTACGTTACGCGACGTCGACCGTCGCGCCGATGCAAACCACACTGCCGGCCGACACTACGGGGATTTTGTCTTTCACCCTTGAGCTCACGGCACCGTCAGCCCAGTTCTCCATCGCTCCAGATACGGTGCGGTTGCATTTGGCGGGGGAGAGGGAGGTGGTGGCTGCGCTCGCCGACGGCGTGCTGATGCACGCCACGCGGGCCTTCGTTGAACTGGACGGCAACGGGCGCTGGCGTCGGGTGGACATGCCGCTGGCGGCCGCAGGTTTCGACGATGCCGACGCGCTGCTTCCGCCGCCTCGCGACAACACGACTGCTCCGTTTCATTTGTTGAGGGAGTACGGCGCGTTTCCCGCTCGATTTGACAACCTCGATCTGGATTTGGCGCGGTTGAAACGGTTGGCGGGCGGTGCGCGCCGTATCACGTTGCATTTGGCCCTTGCCGGCGTCCACCCTGACTCACGTTGCGCCCAACGACTGATTGCAGCGTCGGCCGACAATCTCCGGTTGTTTTGCACACCAGTAGTCAACTTGTTCTCGAGCAATGCGGAGCCAATCGAAACGAAGGCTGGGCAAGCGTACTATGCGCTGAAACCGTTTTCGCTGAAGACCGCGGCCACGACCGAGATCTGGTCAGTTGATCAGGTCCGTATAACGACCGCCCAGGGCGCCGCGCTTCTGCCGCCCTTCGAATCCTTGCAGCACGCGCTTGGCGCAGCGCCAGGCCCGTATTGGGTTGTTTTGCGGGACGAAGCCCGGCGCGCGCCGAAGCCGCCTTCCGAGCCCGGCAAGCCGGGACAGGAAGCGCTGCGCGGACAGGCAACTGGAGCGCGCGCAGACGGATTGCGTGGCTTGGAACTCGCGCTGGTGAACGCTCGCGGCGAGCCCGTTGATCCGGCCGCGCAGCGCCAGCTCGACATCGTGCTGTCTTGCACAAATGGCAACCTGGCGGACATGCGCGAGCGCCAGTTGGCCGTGCGCGATGGGGACTCGGGTGACGAGATCGAGTTATTGGCTCAGCCCAGTGCAAGTCCCGCGCCGATTCTTCGCCGCGGCGACCTGTGGGAATTGCTGTCGTGGCTGGTTCCGCAGGCAGCGCGGCTAAACGCCGAAGGCCTCGATGAGCTCAAGCGGCTGTGCGCCCGCTTCGGCATGTTTGCGCCCGATGCCGGCCGGCGATTCGACGCGCTCGTGTCCCTCTCGACTGAACGGATGCGGCGCTGGATGCCGGGCAAGCCCGCTTCAGCGTTCGTCCAAGGATTGGAGGTCCGGCTCGTGATCGACGAGCAGCGTTTCGTCCAATTCAGTCTCGCCGGACTGGGGCGCGTGATGGATCGACTATTTTCCCCGTACGTTCCAGTCACCAGCTTTGTGCAAATCGTGTTGATCTCGGCAGAGACCGGTGTGGTACTGCGACGCGGCGAACCCTGCGCCGGTTCCCAACCGCTTATTTGACTGGTGACGGAAGAGGGTGCCAGCAGGGAAATTGCAAAGGAATTTCAGGTATCTTTCGCTTGCAAACGTTTTGTCCTACAGTAGCGGGGCCTCAAGCTGGTGAGCCAATTGGGGACAGAACCTGAGACGAAAATAAAGGGAATTCAAATGAGTTTCGCCCCGAATGGCGGTATTCCGGCCGGTTCCGGCGGAAATCTGTTGGGCTCGCTGAGCGCGCTTGGCGGCCTTGCCGGGCCGGTCGCATCCACGGTGGCAGGACAGATTGGCCCGCTCGCCGGCGTCGCAAGTCATATCGACACCGTGCAACGCGCGGTTCAGCTTGCGCAGACCGGCTTCTCGCTGATGAACAAAACGCCGGCCGCGATTGCGGACGCGCTCAACAATGCGGCCGGTGGCGTTGCTCGGCTGACTCAGCTAAATCGATACGTGACCATCGACTCGCCGCTTGGTCCGGACGTGCTGCTGGTCAGCACCGCGGTCATCGACGAACATGTCAATCGGTTGCCGGAGATTCACCTCGATTTGCTGTCACACCAGCATGACCTGGTGCCTGATCAGCTGATCGGGCAACCGATCAAGATTCGATTCGACCAGAGCGCGCGGCAGTCCACACTTGAGCGCATCGTCTCGTCAGGCGGGGCAGACAGCATCCGTTACTTCGACGGCTACGTCACGTCGTTCGACCGGGCGGGTAACCCGGGCAAGGTGACGCAATATCAAATGACGGTGGCGCCGTGGTTCTGGTTTTTGACGCGCTCGACCGACTGCCGGATTTTCCAGAACAAGACCGCTCAGGACATCCTCACCGAGATTTTCCAGGATCACGGGTTCACCGATTTCGAGTTCGACATCCGGACCGCGCAGAAGCCGCTCGAATACATCGTGATGTACCAGGAGTCTTATTACAACTTCTGTGCGCGTCTGATGGAGCAGGAAGGCCTGATCTGGACGCACCGCTTCGAGAAGGAAAAGCACTTCCTTGTCATCGGCGATACGAATTTCGTTTTCCGCCCGATCGACGGGCTGGCCAACTTGCCGTATAACGCCAGCGCGGCGAGTGAAGACAACGGTATCGACCAGTTGCATGAAGGCCGGCGTTTTGGCGTCGGCAAGATCGCCTTTCGCGACTTCAATCACCAGAATCCGTCGTCGCCGCTGATGCTGGCGCAGGCCGAGCCGGAGAATCTCCGGCATGCGGGGCTCGAAACGACAGAGCGTTTCGAACATCAGTCGTTGTTCGACCACGGCGATGACGGTGACCGTTACGCACGCATTGCGATGCAAGCAGAAGAAGCGAGCGCACATCGGTATACGGGCAGCGGCTATGCGTGGCGGATGAGCGCTGCAGGCAGCGTGACGGTGACCAACCATCCAGTGATGGCCAACAATCAGGAATACGCAGTCCTGCACGTTCGTCACGAGGCCGTGAACGATTACACGGAACACAACGCCAAACTGCCGTACCGCAATACATTTTCTCTGCTTCCAAAGAAGTTTCCGTATCGTTCGCCCAGAAATACGCCGAAGCCCGTCATTCACGGCACGCAGTCGGCAATCGTGGTCGGCCCAAAGGGCGAAGAAATTCACACGAACGGCAGTGCCGTGAAGGTGCACTTCCTGTGGGATCGCCGCGGCAAGTTGGACGGCTCGGATTCGATGTGGATCCGCGTGTCCCAACCTTGGGCGGGCGACGGGTGGGGGGCGGCCGCCATCCCACGGATCAATCAGGAGGTCTTGGTCGCGTTTAATCAAGGGGACCCCGACAATCCGGTCATTGTGGGCCGCGTCTACAACGGCGAGCAGGGCAATCCTTATCACGGGGCTGCCGGGCAGACCATGGGGATCAAGAGCCAGACGCACAAGGGCGCCGGCTCGAACGAACTGCGGTTCTCCGATGTGAACGGCGCGCAAGAGGTCTTTCTGCACGCGCAGAAAGACATGAACACGGTTATCAAGGATTCGGAAACGCATACGGTCGAAGCCGGCGGGCGCACGGTGTCGCTGCTCAAGGGCAGCGAGACGAAGCAGATCGCGCAGGGCGGATTGAAGGAAACCATCGCGCTGACGCGCGACACCACGGCGAACGTGATCAATACGAAGGCCATCGCAAGCAAGGCCGGGCCCGGCATGCAAAGCCATCAGGCGAGCGACGGCATCGAGCATCGTGTCGGCGATGGCGTCGTGACGATGACGCCGGACAGCATCAAGCTGACCTTCGGTCCGTCAACGATCGTCATCAACGCGAACGGCATCTATCTCGACGGGCCGGTCATCCATCTGAATCGCGGCAGTGCGCAATCCGCGGAACAGGCGCTTGCGCTCGAATGGGCGGCAGAGCAGGCGACGATCGCGAAGGGGCTGGCGAGCCCCGATCCGGCGACGCGCGCGGCGGCGGCCAAACTGGCGAGCTCGTTGAAGGCGCAGCAACTGGCGAAGCTCGCGGATCACGTGTATCACCCGAACGATCCGCCGCCGACCGGGTGGAAGATGGCGACGAACGATCCGGAGGCGTTGAAGGCGTTCGGGCTCAAGCCGAGCGACTTCGAGAAAAGCGGTAGCAACTTCGGGTCGCAGATGTATATCCCGGATCCGAATGTTTTCGGCGACAGCATGAAGCCGACGGTCGCGTTCAAGGGGACGCAGCAGCTCTTCGGCGAAGACATGAGCAACAACATGGCGCAAGGGCTCGGTGCCGATGCGCCGTATTACCGCAATGCGGTCACGATCGGCAAGAACATCGAGACCACGGGCGCGTCGGCCGGCGTCGATTTCACCGGGCATTCGCTCGGCGGTGGCTTGGCGTCTGCTGCAGCCGAGGCCAGCGGCGGTTCGGCGGTGACCTTCAATGCTGCCGGCCTCAATCCGGAGACCGTCGCACAATACGGCGGGACCGCCCAGCCGGCCAACATCACGGCCTACCGCGTCGACGGCGATATCCTGACCGGCCTGCAGGAAGGCCGGCTCGGGCCGATCAGCGATGGTACGGCGGCGCTGATGCCCAAGGCGGTTGGTAGCCCCGTCACGCTCGATGGTGAGAGCGTGACCACGGTCGGCCGTCACCTGATGGGTGACGTGACGAACGGGATCAACCAGCAGGTCGCGAAGGATCAGCTCGACTTGGTCTCCCAACTGAATTCATCTCACTGATGCGATACAAAAAAGCGATAACCGCCGGCGCGATTGCCGCACTCGTTGGAGTGTCCTCGCCGCTCTGGTGGCCTACTCAAGCCCAAGGGACGAACATGACTGGCTTCAAGCGTTACGCACCGGAAGATTTCTTTTCGGGGCAGCAACTCACGTTGGCTCAGGCCATTCATGACGGCGATCTCACTCGCGTTCAGCAGCTTGCGCCTAAGACCGATCTGAATGCGCCGGGCGCGAAGAATACGACGCTGCTGTCGTATGCCGTGCAGGAAATCGTCCCTGTCAAGAACGACGCGTCCAATCCGCGCTACCAGATCATTTCGGTGCTCGTGAAGAACGGCGCAGATCCCAAGGCGCCGGTCGGTGCCAGCGGCGGATCGGTAGTCGATGTCGCATTGCGGGCCGATACGCCCAACCTCCTGCGCGTGTTGTTGAACAGTGGGCTCGATCCCAACTGGCAATACAACGGCGACACGCCGATGATTTTTGCAGTTGCAGAGAACCGGCTGCTGCCCCAGCTGAAGCTGCTGATTGAGCACAAGGCGAACGTGAATGCCCGCGATTCGCTCGGAAAGACCGCACTCTTCGAGGCGACGATGATTCAGCAGTGGGACGTCGTCGACTACCTGCTCTCGCACGGCGCGGATCCGAAGATTGCCAGCCAGCTCGGCGTGTCGTACGGGTGGGTGCTGCAGAACGAGTTGAAGAACCATACGACTGCGGATTCCGCGGCGCGTACGCGCATCGAAGATATCCGCCGAAAGATCGTAACGGCCGGCGCGCCGTGGCCGCCGCTCGATCCGAAGGCGCAACGCGCGGCGATGCGCGCGCGCGGCGAGAAGGTTGTGACGCCGGCCGGCCAGACGGATTGAACGCACGCGTGATGATTGAAGCGACGTCTAATGGATTCGCGAAATGATGAACGCTTTTGATTCGACGCCGGGTGTCAGGCGAGAGATGGTCCTCGGCGTATCCGGGGCGCTGTACCTGCTCTCGCTGACTTTGCCGGCGATGCATTTCGAAAAGGAGGCGTCGCTCAGCGGGCTGTCGGTTCTCGCCCAGGGCTGGTTGGGACTGTTCATGCTCAATCCAGCATGGCTGGCCAATCCGCTCTACGTGGTTGCGGCCGTCCAGCTCGCTCGGAGCCGACATACCCGCGCGAGCCAGTTTTCGGCCGCTGCGCTCGCGTGTGCGCTCTGCTCACTGTTCACGACGAAGTGGTACTTCAACGAAGCAGCTGCGACGCCGATATCCGGCTACGGCGTTGCGTTTTACGCGTGGCTCGTCGCGCATGTCGTATTGCTCGCCGGCAGCTTGCGCTTGCGTCGGGAAAGCGCCGTCGCGCTGCAAGGAAAATGAGTGGTGGCGCGAGTGCGCGCTGATTTCCACTCATTCCAACAACTACACATGACGAGAGAACCAGCATGACGGATTCCGAAAACCGTATCCGGATTCACGAGGGCAGCATCGTTCTGCCGAACGGTTTCGAGGATCGCACGACCAACCTGTTCGTGCCGGCCGATACAGCCGCGCAGCCGAACCTCAGTGTCGCACGCGACTGGCTGAAGGACGGAGAGACCCTTGCGCCGTATATCGATCGTCAGATCGCGCTGCTCAAATCGCGATTGCAGGGACACCGGGTGCTTTCGCGTCAGGCTGAACGGCTCGGGCCTGAAACTGATGGAATGCCGGGGGAGCGCATCGATGCTGCCTATCGGAACGGCCCGAAGACCGTTTTTCAACGGCAAGGCGCATTCATCGTTGCCCCGGGACGCGTGCTGATCTTTACCGCGTCGAGCGCGAAGAGCTTCGGCGAAACGCTCGACGCATTGTGGCGCAACTGGCTCGACGGCTACCGTCCGGCAGAACAAGAGTCGGCATAACAACAGCAAAGGACAATCATCGTGTACGAAGCCGCACGAGTCACTGATCCGATCGATCACACCAGCGCACTTGCGGGCTTTCTGGTCGGAGCCGTGCTGGGCATCGCCCTGATCGCCGCAGTGGCGTTCGCCACGTTCACATGCGGATTCGGCGTGGCGTTGCTGGCCGGCATGATGGCCGGTATCGGAGCGCAGGCTCTCCTATCAATAGGGGAGTCGATCGGGAAGATGTTCAGCTCGCAATCCGGCAACATCATTACAGGTTCGCCGGACGTCTACGTCAATTCCTTGTCGGCGGCCTATGCGACGTTGAGCGGCGTGGCATGCAGCAAGCACAATCCCATTCCGCTTGTCGCGCAAGGATCGACGAACATCTTCATCAACGGGCGGCCCGCGGCGCGGAAGGACGACAAGATCACCTGCGGCGCGACGATCGGCGACGGTTCTCACGACACGTTCTTTCACGGCGGCACGCAGACATACCTGCCGGTCGACGACGAAGTGCCGCCGTGGCTGCGAACGGCGACGGAATGGGCATTCGTGCTGGCGGGTCTGGTCGGCGGCTTGGGTGGGTTGTTGAAGCAGGCTGGCGGCCTGTCGCGTGCGGTCCTGCCGTGCGCTGCGAAGTTCATCGGCGGGTACGTGCTCGGGGAGGCTTTCGGGCGGTACGTTGCGGGGCCGGCGATCAACAAGGCGCTCGGCGGGATGTTCGGCAACCCGGTCGACGTCACGACCGGAAGAAAGATCTTGTTGGCCGAATCGGAAACGGACTTCGTGATCCCGAGCCCGATGCCGGTCGCGATCAAGCGGTTCTATTCGAGCAGCATCGACTATGCGGGGACGCTTGGCCGTGGCTGGGTAGCGCCGTGGGAGCTTCGTCTGCATGCCCGCGACGGGCGGCTTTGGTACACCGACGCGCAAGGGCGCGAGAGCGGATTTCCGTTGCTGCGTGCCGGGCAAGCCGCCTTCAGCGAAGCGGAGCAACGGTATCTGACCTGTACGCCCGACGGCCGCTACATCCTGCATGACATCGGTGAGACGTATTACGACTTCGGCCGATACGATCCGGACTCCGGCCGCATCGCATGGGTGCGCCGCATCGAGGATCAGGCTGGGCAGTGGTGCCAGTTCGAGCGCGATAGCCGCGGCCGCGTCACCGAGATTCTGACGTGCGGCGGATTGAATGCCGTTCTCGATTACGAGCAGGAACACGGGCGGCTTGGCGCGGTCACGCTCGTTCATGGCGATGAGCGCCGGCTGGCCGTCGCTTATGGATACGATCAGAACGGCCAGTTGGCGTCGGTGACGGATGCAAATGGCGCGGTCGTGCGCCAGTTCGTATATACCAACGGCCTGATGGCGAGTCATGTGAACGCACTGGGTTTCACGTCCAGTTATGTGTGGTCGACGATCGAAGGGCAGCCGCGGGTCGTCGCAACGCGCACCAGCGAGGGCGAGGACTGGTCGTTCGAATACGACGTCGACGGCCGGCAGACGCGCGTCCGGCACGCCGATGGTCGCACCGCGCACTGGCGCTTCGACGCACAGTTTCAGATTGTCGAGTACACCGACTTCGACGAGGGACTCTACCGGATCAAGTACAACGACGCCGGCATGCCGGTGATGCTGATGCTGCCCGGTGAGCGCACGGCCGAGTTCGAGTACGACGACGCGGGCCGGATCGTCGCCGAGACTGATCCGCTCGGCCGCACGACACGCACTCGCTATGACGGCAACAGCATGCGGCCCGTGGAGATTGTCGGGCCTGACGGTGGTGCCTGGCGTGCAGAATACGATCCGCAGGGTCGGCTGCTGGTGAGTCAGGATCCGCTTGGCCGCGAAAACCGCTACGAGTATCCGAAAGGGCTGACCTCGCTCCCGCTCGCGCACATTGATGCACTGGGGGGGCGTAAGACTCTGGAGTGGAATAGGCTCGGTGAGCTCGTCGCGCGCACTGACTGTTCCGGCAAAGCGACGCGAACCACTTTTGATCCGTTCGGTCTGCCGGTTATGCGTGAGAACGCGCTTGGTCAGCGCATCACGTACCATGTGCGTCCGACCGGCGAGCCGCTCCGCATTACCTATCCCGACGGAAGTTCGGAGACCTTCGAATACGATGCAGCCGGGCTTATGGTTCGGCACGTTGGCCTCGGCGGAAGGGTCCGACAGTCGCTGCGCAATGCGCGTGGCCAAGTCGTCGAGATAAGCGATCCAGCAGGGCGCCGAACCCGTTATCGGTACGATGCCGACGGGCGGCTTCGAGAGCTACTGCAGGACCGCGCATGCTATGCGTTCACGTACAGTGCCGGCGGTCGGCTCTTGACCGAGACGCGACCGGACGGCGTGGAACGGCGGTTCGGGTACGGGGACGCTGGCGAATTGCTCACGCTTGACATCGTAGGGGCCCCGGTCAATGGCGCTAATGCGAACCGCCCGATTCGCACTATTCGCTTTGAGCGCGACCGGATGGGCAATCTGAAGGTCCAGCATACGCCGACCGAGGTAACCCGCTTTGAGCGCGACAAGGGCGACCGGACGGTGAAGGTTGAGCGTACGCCAACTCCAGCCGGTATTGCGCTTGGCATCACTCCTGACGTCGTGAGCTTCGAATACGACAAAGCGGGTCGCCTTATGGCCGAGCACGGCGTGAACGGCACAGTCGAATATGTGCTCGATGCGCTCGACAACGTGACAACGCTAGCGCTGCCGCACGCCCAGACCTTGCAGATCCTGCGGTATGGTTCAGGCCACGTTCACCAGATCCGCTGTGGCGATCAGGTGGTGAGTGACTTCGAGCGTGACGATTTGCATCGTGAAGTGATGCGCACACAGGGGCGGTTGACTCAGCGTTCCGCATACGATCCGCTTGGTCGGAAAGTCTGGCAGTCGGCAGGATTCCAACCCGAAGCGCTGGGTCGTGGGCGCGGGCACTTGTGGCGGAATTACGGGTACGACGCCGCTGGCGAGCTCATCGAGATGAGCGACGGCCTCCGTGGCAGTACGCAGTACAACTACGATCCTGCCGGGCAGTTGACCCGGCGGGTTAACACGATGGATCGGCAAGTTGAAGAATTCGCGTGGGACGGCGCCGGCAACCTGCTTGACGATGCGCAGCGCAGCAGCCGGGGGTACGTCGAAGGCAATCGCCTGCTCATGTGGCAAGATCTCCGTTTCGAGTACGATCCGTTCGGCAATCTGACGACGAAGCTGCGCGGAGCGAACCAGACGCAGCGGTTCACCTACGACGGGCAGAACCGACTGATCGCAGTCCGAACGCACGACGCGCGTGGCACGGTCGAATCTCGGTTCGAATACGACCCGATCGGGAGGCGGATTGCGAAGACGGATACCAGTTACGACCTGCGTGGCGTAAAACTGCGCAGCGAGACGAAGCGGTTCGTATGGGAGGGGCTACGGCTCGCGCAAGAGGTGCGCGAGACTGGCGTGAGCAGTTACATATACAGTCCAGATGCGTCGTACTCTCCAGCGGCACGCGTTGATGCGGTTATCGCGAACGCACTGGCGGCGGCAGCGATCGACACGGCGAAGCTGGCGTCGCGGATATACCACTTCCATACGGACCTGGTGGGCGCCCCATTGGAAGTTACAGACGAAGCTGGAGAACTAGCGTGGGCGGGGCAATATACGGCGTGGGGCAAGGTCAAGCCGAACAGTCGAGAACTGACTTCGGCACGCACGGATCAGCCGCTCCGCTATGCCGGACAATATGCCGATGAAAGCACGGGCCTTCACTATAATACTTTCAGGTTCTACGACCCTGATGTAGGCCGGTTCATTAACCACGATCCGATCGGGCTGCTAGGTGGCGACAATTTGTATGCGTATGCCCCCAATCCTACCGGATGGATCGATCCGTGGGGCTGGTTTGGGGAGAAGCCGTTGAACTCTCCGGATGTGACGAAATGGCTTGAAAAAGGTGGTACCGTTCACGTCGAGGTGGAGTCGGGGACGTGGGTATATACCAATGCAAAAGGTACGGTTGTCCGTTATCCAAATGGTTATCCTGATTTCAAGCCGTATGAGGTCAGATCTGTAGACGTTGAGGGGCTGAAAGGAAATCACAGTAGGGCGCCAGCAGGGGACTTTGGATTGGCGGATGCGAAGGCAGGAAGCCCCGCCGACTACACAAAAAATACTTGGCACCACCACGAGAACATGGTAACGATGCAGGAAATTCCGAAGGATATTCACAGTGAGTTCACCCATAGGGGTGGTGTCTCTAATTTGAAGAATCAATCGTCGTGTTAAGGAGGTAAGGTGCCAGTTCTGTATGGAGCAAAACCTGCACAGCCGCTCCTCGGTAAATTGGAGGCGGAACTCGGATTCGTTCTTCCGGCGGATTACAAGGATTTTTTGAAGAAGTGGAACGGCATATTCATTGGTGGCGCCGACTATCTCGATTTTGATTTTCCCGGTGTCGATAATGGAATAATTTCATTTGCTTCGCTTTTTGGCGTCGGAACGAGTAACGAGAATTTTGATTTAATCGAGCAAAACGAACGTGTCAGAGGTGAGGTCGATTTTCTAAACGATTTCTTTGTTATTGGAGATGATCCAGGGGGTAATTACTACGCGCTGGCGCGATTCGATAACGTTGAAAAGGTCCTATATTGGGATAGAACGCATCTGCATGCGGATGACACAGCGAAGCCGGATATTGCAGAGGTGTCAGAATGTGGCAACCTCTACAATGTAGCCGATGGATTCTCGGCATTTCTGAATATGATCGTCGCCGGAACACAGCAAATGCAGTTCGTCGCGGTCGACGACTGGCCTGGCTAAAATATGGATGTCATCGTCGCTGAGATCTCGCACTAGGGCGGTATTTTCAATGATTAAGGGTTGAAGGCGATGAATGACGATTTTGAACAAGCGCGAACGGCATTGCGATCATTCACATTGGAAATGAATCGGTGGGAAAAGGATTTTTACAAGAAAAAACATAGCGCTCTGAAAAGTGGCGGAGATGTTTCTGGTATTGATGACCGTGCACGGAAGGATCTTTCTGCTATTTTGGAGAAATGGGTGTTCCAAGAAAAAACAAACCAAGGTCGTTTGATTGACTTGGGTTGTTCGGATCCGCCGACATACGATCCTGAAACTGATGTTGAAGATAGCGCCGAATCGACAGACGGAGAGGTGGTTTTCACCATTCGCCAGACATTGGGAATGTTGACGATATCCCGATTCACGATGAAGGAAAAGGCGGGTAAATGGATGGTGAAGAAAAAAGAGTTTCTTAATTTTAACGACAAATGGCAGCGCTCAGTTGTCTAACAACGTCGTTCGCCCCGTTTTTCTGATTGGGCGTTGTCAAGCCGGACGGAATGGGGCACCCTTTGGTTCCGCGCAGAAAGGTAAATAGTATCGGTCTGGATGTCGTGGGTGCTGAGAGTAACACGCCGACATTTTTTCTTGAGCCGTGTGGGGCCGGGATGCACGAGGAGCTGCACCGCGCCATAATAGCTGATGGATTCTCGGTATTTATGGAATTTGGATGTGGGGCGGTGCGTGAGTAACGTTTACGGTTTGAGGCAGGATGAAGCATTTCAGCCTCTCGTTCAAGTCGATGATGACGGTGAAATCGCATATGACAAGAGCGTAGCTATACGAGCAACCGCTCTATGTGGGCGAGGGTTTGGCCAAGATTATGACCCCGTTAAGCTTACGTGGGGTACTTCGCGCAGAAAAAAGACCAGCGACGTTCATACGATGCTATCTCCGTTTCTCCTGTTTAGTGAGAGGGCGCTTGATGTGTTGGCGCCGGTACTTCGTGACAGCGGGGAGATATTGCAGGTCGAGGCCCCGATAAAAGACATGTTCGGATTTCATGTAACCCGGGTGATCGAGAATGCCGTCGATATGGATGCATCAAAATTCAAAGTCTACCCTCAGGCGACGGTTTTTAATAAAATATTTCTTCTGAAGAGTCGCATTGAAGGGGCTGATATATTTCGCCTAAAAGAAAGTCTTGCTACAGTATTTGTATCCGAGCGTTTTAGGGAGCTTGTAGAGCAAAATGAATTAAAAGGGTTCGATTTCGGAGAGGTCATTTCGCAATCTGAGAAGTAGGATTTCGCAACTCCCGGTGACTGGTCAGAGAATGGCCCGGGTGGCCTCGATTTCACGAGAGTAACGTGTGAGAATCATACATCGGGGTGGTCGACTTCTAGGCCTCTATGCGCGGGTACGCCAACGAAAGGAATTTAGCGGAGCTGCAACGTTGTCACTCGATCAGTTGAAGCGAATGCGAGAGGCTCTTCGTCCATACGGACTGAAGTTGCTGGAATCGGAATGGAAAGGCTGGCACGCGCAGTATCGATTTCGATGTCGCAAGGGACACGAATCGAGCCGATGCGGCTCCTATCTGTTCTATACGATGGTCCAGTGTCCGACATGTCGCGTCGACGAGGTACTTCGTCAGATCCATCAACTTGCGCGCCAGGCCGGCGGGCGCTGTCTTTCGGAGCAGTACGCGGGCCGAGGCTTACCACTCCAGTTTGTATGTAAGGCAGGGCACGTTTTCGAGAAGACTGCCGAGAATCTGCGAAAAGGCTCTTGGTGCGTACTCTGCGCGAGGGCGCAACATTCGAGGCGCATGGCCGATCCGGATGGGATGACGCGCATGCGAGGCGCTGCAAAAGCGAGAGGTGGCAAGTGTTTGTCGACCGGCTACACGAAACTGACAGAGCGCTATCGTTTCCGGTGTGCTCTTGGACACGAATGGGAGACTTCCGGTACCGAGATCGTGCGGGGTGCATGGTGTCGCATTTGTTCGGACCGAGAGAAGGTGCACGCATATCGTCACAAGGACGGCCTGCCAAGGTTACGTGAACGAGCGAAGAGCCACGGTGGGGTTTGTCTCTCGAAGGTCTACGAGGGCAGCAAGGCCTACTACAGATTTCGGTGTGGTGCTGATCACGAGTGGGAAACCCAAGGCGCGAGAATCTTTCGTGGTGCTTGGTGCCCGGAGTGTCAGCGGGAGGCAATGCGCTTTGGTATCGAGCGCATGCGCCAGCGGGCGAGGGAGCTCGGCGGCCGGTGCTTGTCTGAAACATACCGAAACGCGGCGACTCGGCTGGAATGGGAGTGCGAGTACGGCCATCGTTGGGAGGCTGCTCCTGCGGCAGTTGTACGGGGGCATTGGTGCCCTGTGTGTAGCCGCGACGCGTCGAGGCTTGGGCTTGATCTGATGAAGAACATTGCGCTTGAGCGTGGTGGGAAGTGTATCTCAGCGACTTATGTGAATAGCGCAACCAGACTTGAGTGGGAATGTGCCCGAGGCCATCGGTGGCTCGCCACACCGAATACGATTCGACGTGGCCACTGGTGTGCTCGGTGTTATTTCATCAGTATCACGACAACCGAAGAGACTCGCCGCAAGCGGCGACATGAAGCGGTCGGGAGGTGAGCTTTTCAACCGGATGCGCGACGCACCGGCGCGTTTCAGCTCAGTGAGATTGTAGTTGGCGGACAATGACGCGATAGGATATGAGCCGTTGCTCAATCGCTCGTGGCGTACTGTTTTGTTATGCTCTGGTGTGATCGCATGGAATCAGAGACGAACGATGCTCATTCGAGAACAAGGGCGCCTCATCAAGTTGCTTCGGGCCGAGCCCCCCAAGCGGCCTTCCATCAGGGCGCGGGCCCGCGAATGTGTCATCGGTACGTTTCGTGCCGATGAACCTGTCCCGACTGGTTTGCTTGACGCTTTGTCCCGCGACGAGCGGAAGCTGCTTGAGCGATGGCTCGCAGCCTATCGGGAAAGCAAGGCGCGCGATCAAGTGCGCCCCGTGCTGGCCAGCGCATCCGAAAAGCTCGAGAGGCTCGTTGGTGCGCTCGAAGTGGCGGCCGACACTTTGTCGAGCGCCGAAGCAGATCAGATTTGGGCGCAGCTTAATGCGATTGCGCGCACGTTGAAGAGAGCGGGGCATCCGCGGCCGCGAGCAGCACGTCGGCCGCCGGCGCCGTTGCCAGGGCAGCAGGACTTCTTTGGTGAATTCGACGAGCTCGAACGGCTGGCCGAACAATGAACATGCGCCGCTTGATCTTCTCTATGCGAGGCGGACGGGCATAGGTTGGCAGACCGGTCGTCGCCTACAACAACGACATCTGGCTCGAAGTGCCTTCGTCGATCGCCTGACCGGTTTCCTTGGCGGGCCGGTTCCGCCGAGTTGCGGATTGCGCATGCCCGTTTGGCACTTCAATTTCGGTGATCTGCTGATACTTACGTGCCCAGTCGGCCCCGAGTACATCGGCGGAGAACACGACACCAGGCGCAATCTGAACAAGCTGGCTCATCGGCAGGTCTTCCTAAGCGGACTGAACGTCGAAGTGCGCAGCGGCGTAGCGCGCGCTGCAGTTCCACACTTCGACGCCGTCACGGGTGAACGTAGCCCATCCGTCTTTCACGATCATCTCTGCGCGCGGAAATATGTCGCCGTGGCCGTTTGCGGACGCTGCAAAGATCGTCCGCTCACGACATGTCGCCCAGTATGTCCCGTCGGGTAAAGATGAAGACATCGCGCCGAACCGCCTATCGGCTTACTGTTCGATCAAAAAGCGTTCGCGGTTCTTCGCGTTCGCAATCCAATGGGGAGCCTTGCCGCGCCCGCTCCAGGTCGCACCGGTCTTCGGATCGCGATACTTCGGCGCGATCGGGGCACGAGGGCTCGATGCAACGGCGCGACGTCGACCGAAGAGTTGTTCAGGCGTGATCTCGTATTCGGCAATCTGTTCACGGATGGAGGAAATGATGGCGTCCAGCTCTGCGAGCCTCGCTTCTTCCGCTTGTTGTGCCAGCGCTTCGGCTTGCGCCTTCAGTTCGAGATAGGTAGCCATAAGTGTGTGGAGCAGCCCCCTGAAACGCCGGACACAGTCACCAACTTACAATAACGGGTAGGCATAAGACTGTGTTTTTGACTAACACCGTAAGCGTGTCCCCAGCACCGTCTCGACGATGTGAAAGGAAGTTGCCAGAGTAGTCCCCACCAAAGTAGTGGGGACCAAAGTGGCAACAGATACGCCGAAGAGAACTTCACGCAAAGGCATCCCGAATCACCCGATCGAATTTCGACGGCATCTGGCCAAGCTGGCCTGCGAGCCGGACGTATCGGTGGCGCGTCTGGCGATGGAGCATGGGGTGAATCCGAACCTGGTGTTCAAATGGCGTCGAGCATTGCGTGCCGGCGAATACGATCCGGTGGACTTGCTGCCCGTGACCGTGGAGGCACCGGCGCAAGAGATCGAGCAACCGGCCCCGGCGCCGGTCGCCAGTGCCGCTCCGTCGGGCGCCATCGAGATCAGCGTAGGCAACACCCGAGTGCGCATCGAAGGCTCGCCGCATGAAGCCACGCTGTTGCTGGTGCTCCGTATGTTGCGCGGCACGTCGGGACCGACAGCATGATCGGACTACCCAGCCACACGAAGATCTGGCTGGCCGCCGGCGTGACCGACATGCGCTCGGGCTTCAATAGCTTGGCCGCGAAGGTCCAGACCGTGCTGGAGCGAGACCCGTTCAGCGGCCACGTGTTCGTGTTCCGCGGCAAGCGTGGCGATCTGGTCAAAGTGTTGTGGTGGAGCGGCGACGGCATGTGTCTGCTGATGAAACGTCTGGAGCGCGGTCGGTTCGTGTGGCCACGTGCCGATGGTGGCGTGGTGTGCCTGAGCCAGGCGCAACTGTCGATGCTGCTCGAAGGTATCGACTGGGTGCGACGGGAGACCGTCAAGAGATAGAAGGTGAAAGTCCTTTACGATGAAGAACTAGCGAATCACATCGACCCCGAGTCATGCGGGGGCACTCGCGAGGGTGTCACCGAAGCGTTGACAGGGGCGCACGTAGGCCAGCCATTGAGCGACGAAAGACTTCCCAATCGGAGTGCTGATGCTTTCCAGTCAGCAGAAGGCAATACGTCCCGCCGCGATATCGCGAGTGGCGGGCGGCTCCGCGTCGTCTGTAGACCCTGGCATGCGTGTACGTCTCTTGAGCGGGAACCGCGAGATCTCCGGACCGCCCTCGCCAGCCGGGCGACGGGCCGCATGGTGAAGGCTGGGAGCCGTAGACCATGATGCACGGTCCGGAGAAGTCAGACTCGCTCATAGTACCGAGGAAGCCGGCGAACAAAGCGGCGTCAGCCGTGGCGGAGCTGGTGGAGGGAAGGAGCGGGACCGAAGGGAATGCGATGATGCAAAGCATGGTCCGGACGCAGAGCCGGGAAGCCGTGTCACAGGCGCAGAGTCGCATACGGGAAGCTGTCAACAGAAACAGGAAGGAGAAACTGACAGCGCTCCTGCATCACATCGACGTTGATATCCTGCGCGCGGGCTTCCTGTCGTTAAAGAAGAGCGCGTCAGCAGGCGTTGACCAGATGATGTGGGGAATGTACGAGGCAGCATTGGAAGAGAATCTCCTGTGCCTGCATCGACGGCTCCACACAGGAGCATACCGAGCGTTGCCTTCGCGGCGGGTGTACATACCCAAAGCAGATGGCAAACAACGGCCGCTCGGCATCGCCGCCATGGAAGACAAAATCGTCCAGGCGGCGACGGTCATGATCCTCACGCCGATATACGAGGCGGAGTTTCTGGGTTTTAGCTATGGATTCCGGCCCAGACGCAGCCAGCATGATGCGTTGGATGCTCTGGCGTACGGAATCAAGGGACGCAATATCTGGTGGATCCTCGATGCTGATATTAGCCGCTTCTTTGACACGATCAACCACGAATGGCTGGTCCGGTTTCTGGAGCACCGTATCGGCGACCGAAGGATCATCCGCCTGATCCAGAAATGGCTCAAGGCGGGCGTGCTGGAACAGGGCGAGCGGATCGATACGTTGCAGGGGACACCGCAGGGAGCGGTAATATCGCCGCTGCTTGCGAATATCTATCTGCATTACGTGTACGATCTGTGGGTCCAGTCGTGGCGGAAACGTCATGCGAGTGCCGACATGATCGTCGTCCGCTACGCGGACGACACCATTGTTGGTTTCCAGTATGTATCTGGAGTTGACCCTGTAATACCGGACACAGCCTCACACTAAGGTTGCTGAATCCATCGAGCGCCGGAACTCGCGAGGCGAGCGGTATTTCAGCGCGCTATGGGGACGCTTCTCGTTGTAATGCTCGAACGCGATGGCCAAGTTGCGTGCAGCAGTCGCTGCGTCCGGCTTCGGCATGAAGGCGACGTAGTCGCGTTTCATCGTCTTCACGAAGCTCTCGGCCATCCCGTTACTTTGCGGGCTGCATACCGGCGTGGTCAATGGCTTCAGGCCGATGGCCACTGCGAACCGACGCGTGTCGTCGGCCGTGTAGCCCGAACCGTTGTCGCTCAGCCACTCGATTTCGGACGGCGTATGCAGCTCGATGCCAAACCGATTTTCCACTGCAGCCAGCATCACGTCGCGCACGATGTCGCCGCTGTGGCCTGCCGTCGTAGCCGCCCAGCTCATCGCTTCACGGTCACAGCAATCCAGCGCGAACGTTACGCGCAGCGGCTCGCCGTTGTCGCAGCGGAACTCGAAGCCGTCCGAGCACCATCGCTGATTGCTGCGCTCGACGGCTACCTTGCCGTCGTGTCGACGTTGGGGCCGAGGTGGAATCGGTCGGCGCTGCATCAGCAGCCCATGTGTGCGCATGACGCGATAGATTCGCTTGGCATTAAACGGCGCCAGTCCGACCGCAACGCGCTCGTTACGCAAGATGCCCCAAACCCGGCGATAGCCATAGCTGGGCAAATCGCCAATGACCCGGCGGATCTCCTCGACCGCGGCCGCGTCGTCACTCTGCCTCGATTGACGGCCATCGCGCCACGTCGCCGGACGCGACAGTCGTGCCGATACGTTCGAGCGCGACACGCCGAGAACTTCACAAACCAGTTTCACTGGTCGTCCTCCGGCAGCGAGGGCGAGTGCGCTATCCATTTTTTTGCCCGGCCGTACTCGACTGCTTCGCGGAGAATCTCGTGCTCCATGGTCTTTATATGGACGCCTCCGGCTTGCCAAGGTTTGTTGCTCTGTCGAACAGATACAGGCTGCGGTTTTATATCCGGCCCATGCAGGTCGAAGCCCGCTGGCCCCAATGGAATCCGCTGACTCATGCCTCATTTTTGCCACGGACCGTGATGTTGTCAAACGCATTTGAAATCTGAGCCACTTCGCGCCTGATCGCGCAAAGTAAAACTGAGCCAGTCGTTACTTCTTCGATGACGAGACGTGACCGGCTTGACGTTGCTGTCTCAGTCTGTAGCTGTCTCCTTTGATCTGGATGATGTGGGCATGGTGCAGGATGCGGTCGAGCATCGCTGCAGTCAGTGTGGTGTTGCCACCGAAGGTCTCGTCCCACTGCGCAAACGGCAGGTTGCTGGTCAGGATCATTGAACCGCGCTCGTAGCGTTTGGCGACGATCTGGAAGAAGTGGCTGGCCTGATCTCCCGAGAGTGGCAGATAGCCAATCTCGTCGACGATGAGCAACCTCGGGCCGAGAATGTTGTGTCGAAGTACGGCGTCGTATCGCTCCTGTCGGCGTGCGGCCTCGAGCTGCAACATTAGATCCGCCGCCGTAATGAACTTCGTCTTGATGCCGGCCTGCGTTGCAGCGTATCCGATCGCTATCGCGAGATGCGTCTTGCCCACGCCTGACGGGCCAAGCAACACGGCGTTCTCGCCCCGTTCGATGAAGCGCAGGGTGGCGAGCTCGTCGATCGTCTTGCGCGGGGCCCCGACGGCGAAGCTGTAGTCGTAGTCATCCAGTGTCTTGAGAGCGGGGAACCCCGCCATGCGCACCAGTGTTTGCCGCGAACGAACTTGCCGCGTCTCTCGTTCGTGCGCGAGCGCGTTCTCGAGGAAATCGAGGAAACTCCATTGTTTGGCCGCCGCGTCGCTGGCCAGAGCGACGTATCGGTGCATGAGCCCCTCGAGCTTCAAACTCTGGCAGTGCCCGTCGATGCGTTCCTGCTGCAAGTTCATGCGCGCACCTCGGTCAGTAATTGCTGGTAGACGGACAACGGGTGCTGGATCGACATTGCTGGATCAACGCGTGGCCGAGCGACGGCACGAGCCGGCAATCGGGGCACCGCGTAACCCGGCATATCGCGCAAGCAAGCCCGTTCGCGTTGCTCCAACAGAATCGCGGGTGCCAGCCCTGTAACCGGATGCACTCGCTGGTTAGCCACGTCGCGCAGCCATTTACTCACCTCGACGTTCGCAGTCACGGCATCGAGCATCAAGCCGGATTGCTTGAGCCGGCTCGCCAGCGGCACATAGAAATTGCCACGCAGGTAGCGGTGGAATCGCTCGACCTTGCCTTTGGTTTGCGCGCGGTACGGTTGGCACAGTCTGGGTAGGAAGCCGTACCGCTTGGCCAGATCGAGCATGCCGGCGTGCCAGCGGTGTTGACCGTCGCCATATGCATCGCGCTCGACAACGATAGTCTTGGCGTTGTCGTAAAGGATCTCGCGAGGAACGCCACCCAAGGCTTCGAACAGCGCATGATGACAGGCGACCAGCGTCTCGGCGCGTTCATCGGTGGTGAAGCGTGCCCAGCGCCACCGACTAAACCCGAGCGTGGCGGTGAAGGCGTAAAGCGGGTCGGTGCCTCGGCGGAAGACCACGAAATCGCACTGCATCTGCCGGCCAGGCTCGGTCTCGAACCTCACGACCGGGTCTGGCTTGGGCACGGACTTATGCGCGTTCATGAAAGCCTGCAGGCTTCGCAGTTGGCCCTCGTAGCCGCGCGCACGCAGCTCGCGCAGCAGCGCCGGCGCAGCGATGATCTCGGGTGCTGCGGCGCTCATGCGATCGAGGATGTACGCCTCGAACGCTCCGAGCTTGGTTGGCCGCGGTTCACGCGGCTTGTAGCGCGGCACGTCCTCGGCCGACAGGTACCGCGCCACCGTGTTGCGAGAAATACCCAGGCGCCGCGCGATCTCGCGCTCCGATACGCCTTGGGCTTTGAGCACATGGATTTGCATCCACTGTTCCTTCTGGAGCATCGCCAGCCTTTGCGCGCAAAAGGCTGACTGTACTGAAAGGTGGCTCAGATTTACTTCGCGCGAAGTGGCTCATTATTACTTTGCGCCCAACAATGTCCAGAAGACGATGCAGGTTTGATGAGTCCCGGTCTTACCTGTTTGCCATTACAACACTACCTTGCGCAACCTTGGACTACAGATCGGTGATAGAACGCGATACGATCTCGACACACATCATGCTGCAGTAACTGGAGGCGGATAGCTCTCGCAGTATGAGCGGCCATGAGCTAGCAGAGCCCAGATCGTCCGCGCGATCTTGTTGGCCAGTGCAACGACTACGACATTGAGCGGACGCCGCATGCTCAACTGCACTGCCCAGGAACCCGGGTCTTTTGCGTGCTTCATGACGGACCGTGCGCCATGAATCATCAGCGTGCGCAGGTATCGATCGCCTCTCTTGCTGATGCCGAGCAGCCGGACCTTGCCACCAGTTCCAAACTGCGCAGGGACGAGACCCAGCCATGCTGCAAATTCGCGGCCGGACCGAAACGCTTTGGGATCGCCCATAGCTGCTACGGCAGCAGTGGCGGTCAGGAACCCAACACCGGGGATTTCGGCAATCGTTCTGCAGGCCGGGTTTTCATGCAGCCACGCGCGGAGTCGCTGCTCGATGAGGGTTATCTGCTTGTCGATGTCGACAAGGCGTTGCCACTGTTCCCGCAGGGAATCGATCAAGACTCGCGGCAGGCGCAATTCGAGGCGTAGCAGCAGGTCGGGCATGGCGCGATTCATTGCTGCGCGTCCCACGCCCATGACCTCTCCGTACTCGCCGAGCAAGCCTCTCAGGCAGTTAGATTGAGAGCGCCGAAATATAACCAACTGCTGTCGAATACGATGCAGTGCCAGAACCGCTTGCTGGGCCTCGGTCTTCACCGGGACGGCTTTCACGCCCGGGTGTCGTGCAGCTGCCCAGATTGCGCGCGCATCGGCGACATCGTTCTTGTTTCCTGTCACGAACGCTTTGACCAGTTTGCCTGGCATCAATTTGACCTGATGGCCGAGCTCGGTGAGACGGCGTGCCCAGTGCTGTGAGCCTCCGCAGGCCTCCATGCCGATGAGACAGGGCTCACGATTGGCGAAGTGCTCGAGAAAATCACTGCGGCGGAGCTGCCGGTCGAACACCTCGCCGGTGTCCGCAGCGATCCAGTGCAGTTGGAAGACCCGCTTGGCGATGTCTACGCCTACGACTGTCGGTTCCATTTGCGTTCTCCTGGTTGAACGACGCCTCATTATGCGATGAGGAGGCGTCCATACCATTTTTGCCGAGCATCCGTTGCAGCTCACGAATCTGCTTGAGTGCATCGGCCAGTTCCGAGGCCGGGACTACTTCCTCGCCGGCCTTGACCGCTGACAGGCTCCCATCCTGGTACAGCTTGCGCCAGTGGAACAGTTGGTTCGGATTCACGCCGTGCTGGCGCGCGACCATCGAAACCGATTTCCCCGGCTCGAAACTCTCGCGAACCATCGCCAGCTTCTGCTCCGCCGTCCAGCGCCGCCGACGCTCAGGGCCCGTCAACACTTCCATCACTTCCTGCCTGGTGTTAGTCAAAAACACAGTCTTATGCCTACCCGCTAGTTTAAGTGAGAGGCTATGTCCGGTGTTTCAGGGGCTGCTCCAGGCAGTGCAGTTGAGCATGCGGCGTCCGCTCAATGTCGTAGTCGTTGCACTGGCCAACAAGATCGCGCGGACGATCTGGGCTCTGCTAGCTCATGGCCGCTCATACTGCGAGAGCTATCCGCCTCCAGTTACTGCAGCATGATGTGTGTCGAGATCGTATCGCGTTCTATCACCGATCTGTAGTCCAAGGTTGCGCAAGGTAGTGTTGTAATGGCAAACAGGTAAGACCGGGACTCATCAAACCTGCATCGTCTTCTGGACATCACGGTCCGTGGCAAAAATGAGGCATGAGTCAGCGGATTCCATTGGGGCCAGCGGGCTTCGACCTGCATGGGCCGGATATAAAACCGCAGCCTGTATCTGTTCGACAGAGCAACAAACCTTGGCAAGCCGGAGGCGTCCATATAAAGACCATGGAGCACGAGATTCTCCGCGAAGCAGTCGAGTACGGCCGGGCAAAAAAATGGATAGCGCACTCGCCCTCGCTGCCGGAGGACGACCAGTGAAACTGGTTTGTGAAGTTCTCAGCGTGTCGCGCTCGAACGTATCGGCACGAGTGTCGCGTCCGGCGACGTGGCGCGATGGCCGTCAATCGAGGCAGACTGACGACGCGGCCGCGGTCGAGGAAATCCGCCGGGTCATCGGCGATTTGCCCAGCTATGGCTATCGCCGGGTTTGGGGCATATTGCGCAACGAGCGCGTCGCGGTAGGGCTGGTGCCGTTTAATGCCAAGCGAATCTATCGCGTCATGCGCACACATGGGCTGCTGATGCAGCGCCGACCGATTCCACCTCGGCCCCAACGTCGACACGACGGCAAGGTGGCCGTCGCGCGCAGCAATCAACGATGGTGCTCGGACGGCTTCGAGTTCCGCTGCGACAATGGCGAGCCGCTGCGCGTAACGTTCGCGCTGGATTGCTGTGACCGTGAGGCGATGAGCTGGGCGGCCACGACGGCAGGCCACAGCGGCGACATCGTGCGCGACGTGATGCTGGCTGCAGTGGAAAATCGGTTTGGCAACGAACTGCATACCCCGTCCGAAATCGAGTGGCTGAGCGACAACGGTTCGGGCTACACGGCCGACGACACGCGCCGGTTCGCAGTGGCCATCGGCCTGAAGCCATTGACCACGCCGGTATGCAGCCCGCAAAGTAACGGGATGGCCGAGAGCTTCGTGAAAACGATGAAACGCGACTACGTCGCCTTCATGCCGAAACCGGACGCAGCGACTGCTGCACGCAACTTGGCCATCGCGTTCGAGCATTACAACGAGAAGCATCCCCATAGCGCGCTGAAATACCGCTCGCCTCGCGAGTTCCGGCGCTCGATGGATTCAGCAACCTTAGTGTGATGTCGTGTCCGGTATTACAGGGTCAACTCCAGTGTGCAGGGATGTCTTCTTAGAAAATTAACAGTGAGTAAAAAGCCCATCGGTATTCGACGCGGCGTCGCATACACCACGCACATTATAGTCCCGCGAGGGCACTCGATCGGTCGCGCTATTGTTCAGCTCGTGGGCTTGGCGGGCGACCAGAATTCGGTGAGCCTGTGGGTGGCGCGGCGGGTGGGACGCTGCCAACGAGGCAATTTAATTAGGAACACTGAATTTTACATAATTAACACTCTCGTCGGAAGCGCTTGTAGTGGCTAAGTTGAAACGTCCACTTCTCGTTTATCAGGGACGGACCGGCTTCGCCGCCGGCGTAGAACCGGTCCGTCACTCGTCACTCTCGTCTTTCTGTCTTAATTGAAAGGCGGCCGACCCGGTTGCCACGTTTGGTGTGATCGCCGTGGGCTGTCGCATCTAGATGGACCCAGAAAATGTAATCAAAACCCCGTTCCTCGAGGCGCTCGAACTGTTCCTCAGCTGCGGCAAGCTTCAGCAGGCATTGGGCTTGCCAATCCAACCCGACCACGAACCATTTCCACGAATTGTTCCATCCGCGCCACAGGATGGCGCCGGCGCTGCAATGATCGTGTGCAAACTTCTGGATCCGTCTGTCGACCACTTTTGCATCGTCACGCGAAATGGAGCCAGATAGGCGGATCGAGACTGTGCTCGCCGCATCGTCACGCGCGAGATAAACGTCGGCAATGCCGCCCAAGTGCCGGCGAACGCTTTCGAGATGTTCGAGCTCCATATCTGCATCCACTGGCATCGCGCCGCACAATACATATTCGCCCTTGTCTAGGGCATCTTCGATCTCCATGATTGTCACTCCATTGATGTTTCGCCGGACAGGTCAAGCGGCTGGCTCGATGCTCCGGCGTGGGACACTCGGCCAGCGGCCACGCAACGGCGTGCTGCCGTGCTGGGCATTCGGCAGAAAAGTCAGGAGTCGCCATCCCCTGTCGATGCGCAACGTTCTAGTCTGCGTGTCCAGTTGATCGAATCTCGGGAGAGGTCGATATGGCGGTCAAGGCCGAGCGGCAAGAATGAAACGTCGCCGGCCCAGTTCCTTGTGAAAATTGCAGCGGCGCTCCCATGTTTCTGCGCAAAGTCGGCAAGCACTTGCTCGACTGCAAACCATTCGTTCGGTAATAGTGCGCCGGCGAGGCAGATGACTAGACAGCGCGCCACGGTGTCGGTGGCAAAATAAAAGTCAGCATCAACGTGTTCGGTCAACTTGTTGGCGAGGTTCTCGGCGTGCGCATGGCGAAATTGGGCACGGACCGGTAGCGCGCCACGGAGTATGTAGTTGGCCATGGTTTCCTCCGGACCGATTCTCCGCTCGCGTGAGTAGAGCGCAGTGGCGCCTCGCTCGACAGCGTGCGGTAACATCGAGAAGTCAAATGGTATGACGAGATTAGTACTCGTTTGTACCTATGTCAACCAGCAAAACATGACAAATGGATGATTTTCCGACACGCCTCAAGCAGGAACGCAAGCGCATGCGCTTGACTCAGCCCGAATTCGCAGAGCTGGGTGGGGTTCATAAGCAGGCCCAGTTTCATTACGAGCGAGGGACCCGCCGACCGAACTCCAATTACCTCGTCGGGCTGGCGTCTGCCGGCGTGGATGTGTACTACCTGCTTACTGGGCGGGTTGCGACGCTTGCATCGACCGTCGAGGAACAGCAGATCTTGTCTCGATACAGGGCTCTCGACGCAGATCAGCGCATTGCAGTGCTGGCGCTTATAGACACCATGGGTGTATCAACACACCGTACGAAACAGAACGGTGAGTCGAAGGGCGGCTAAGACGGCCGACGACGAGACGCGCGACCTGTAGATGAGATCGGGCCCCACTAAGGCCGATGACTCTCCTGCTGAAGCAAGCCGCGTCAACGGTCCTCCCCAGGAACGACGACTGGCTTTTTTGACGCAACCGTCCGCCACCGCGCACCGCTATGATGGTGGCGGGTCTCGTTGGATGTAGACGCCTTCGGTGGCGGTACTTCATCCGATGGCGCGGGCCCGATGTATTTCCTAATGTGTGCCGCTGGCCATTGACATACGTTATCAGAGGGGTGATCCGGCTATTGCAAGACTGAGGTACAGCCGGACAGTAGCGGAACTTCCACTGGTCGCGGTGCAGCTTTCCGTCGCTCGAACTCTTATTCCGGGCAGTTCAGACGTGCATGGTGCCCAAAACCGACGCGAACCTATCCTGCTATCACTTTTGCAATGCCGTTTTTCCAGTGCTTCGACCGATGCTTTCGTGAGGTCCGCGCGTGGAGTCTGCGAGGTCGTCCATGCCTTTTCGTTAGCCACCGGCAGAACGTCTGCTCGCGTCTTCCGTCGGTGCAGACGCTTGGTCGAGTTAAATTTGCGAGGTCGGCACTGCTAGTTCGTTCCCTTTGGCGCTACGGTTCATGCGTTCCAGGCCACGAGTCTCAGAAGGGCGCTTCCTTGCGTCGCTTCCATCCGCAGTCACAGTTGGGCCGATCGCAGCCAGATGTCGACTCACTCCCGCACCTCGGTTTGCGATGAACGGTTGATCGGTCGTGGTCGTAAAGTTAGCCGGTGTTAGCTGAGCAGTTGGGCGGCGCGGACCAGCGCCTGCATTGCGCACACGAGGCGGCTGGCGCCAAGGAGTAGCGAGCTTTGCCCGAAGTAGTCCTGATGCGCCACGGGACCGACGTACCGGTTGACGATCCCGTTCTGAGCGAGGAAATGCGATGTATCCAAGAGCAATCCCCAGCCGTTGCCCGTATTGCGGCCGCCCCGCATTGTGCAATGCGAGCAAAGGCATGTGACGTGGACACTGCAAGAACGGCACGGTGCGATAGAAGGGCGGACGGTGATTTTCGCGTGCGCGAAATCGGGAAGCGACATGTGGAGCAACCGTAGCCCATTGTGCCGCGAGGCGGAGGCTCAGGCTCTCGAATTAGTCTGGGCGAAGTGCCCACGCGCTGCGTCGGCCTATGTCGACGACGGTGCGATCGTTTATGACGAAGCCACTGGAACAATATTTGGCGCATGCTTGCGCCGGGGATTGGGCCGTCGAAGCTGCGTGGCAAGACGCGGCTTTGAAGGTGCCGTGTGTAGATTATTGGGGCTATCCTGACGACCATCGCGGGAGCGTCCGCGTTACGCGGCACGCGTCAACCGCAAGCAGCGGACGGCGCCTGCCATTGCCGCATATAATCGATCAACGCACGCAGCTTCGGCACCATGTTGCGCCGCTGCGGAAAGCAGAGAAAGAAGCCTGAAAACGGTGGCAGGAATGCCTCCAGCAGCGGCACGAGCGAGCCGTCGTCGAAATGTGCGCGCAGGCAATCCTCGGGCGCGAACGTGATGCCGGCGCCCGCCAGCGCAAGACGCAGCATCAGGCGCAAATCGTTCGTCGTCAGTTGCGGCTCGACCGCGACGTCGAACGGGCAGCCGTCTTCCACGAACTCCCAGCGGTAAGGCGTCAGCTCTGGCGACAGCCGCCAGCTGATACAGCAGTGCCGGACGAGCTCGTCGGGGTGACCGGGCGCGCCGTACTTTTCGACGTAACCGGGCGGCCGCCGCGCGTTCGCGTTGCTCGCCGCCCAGCGGCACGGCAATCATGTCCTTCTCGATGACCTGTCCCAACCGGATCCCGGCATCGAATCCGCGCTCGACGATATCGAATTCTTCGTCCGTGACGGTCACGTCGGGATAACGCTCCGCAAAGCTCGCCAGCAACGGGCCCAACAGGAAGGGCTCGGCAATCGACGTGGCCGTGAGCCGAAGGTGGCCGCGCGGCGCGTCGCTCGTGCCCGTTGCATCGAGCGCGCTGCTGATGTCGACGAGCGGCCCCTCCAGCGACTGCACCAACTGCGTACCCGCGTCGGTCAGTTGAACCGACCGCGTGGTGCGCACCACCAGCGCGACGCCGAGCGTGTCCTTGAGCCGCCGGATATCCTGGCTGACTGCGGAACGGGTGACGCCCATCCGGTCGGCCGCCGCGCGGAACTTCCGTTCCTTGGCGACGGCGAGGAGCAGCGGCGGAAGATTCGGGTTCATATCATTGTCCAGTGATGCTAACGAGCCCATTCAGTATTCACCATCTACAAGCGACAGAGAAGTGGCGATATCGTCCTGTCATCGAAACAGGAGGTGTCATGGACAAAGTCATTCTCATCAAGGGCGCATCGAGCGGAATCGGCGAAGGCATCGCACGCGCGCTGGCCGCACCGGGCGCGAAGTTCATGCTGGGGCGCGGCGCACGGACCGGCTCGATGGCATCGCGCGCGATCTCCGGGTGGCGGGCACTGCAGTCGAAACCTGCGCGCTCGACGTGACCGACCGCCACTCGGCGCAAGCGTTTGCTGATGCGGCGCTGGACGCGCGGAGGCAGATCGACGTACTGGTGAACAACGCGGGCGTCATGCCGCTGTCGCCGCTCGTCGCCGGCCATCACGACGAATGGAACCGCATGATCGACGTCAACCTCAAGGGCGTCTTGTGGAACGTCGCGGCCGTGCTGTCGCACATGGACTGCGCGGCGCCGAGCAGATTGCCAACATCGCTTCGATCGGCGCGCTGTCGGTTGTGCGGCCGTCTACTGCGCGACGAAGTTCGCGGTGCGCGCGTTGTCGGACGGTCCGCGTCAGGAGCATCCGGCGCTGCGGATCACCTGCGTCAATCCCGGTGTGGTCGAAAGCGAACTGGCCGACACGATCACCCACGCACCGACCCAAGCGTTCATGCGCGAGTATCGCGCGATCGCGCTGCAACCGGCGGATATCGGGCGCGTGGTGCGCCACGTGATCGAGTCGCCGGCGAGCGTCAGCATGAACGAACCCACGGTCCGGCCGACGGGCCAGACCAGCTGAAGCGCCATTTCCTCGAGGAGCAACCGATGAACGATCGATCTCCCGCGTGGCTCATTTCCGGTGCATCGCCCGGCCTCGCCATGCGCTCGCCGAAGCCGTGCTCGACCGTGGCTGGCGCACGGTGGTCACCGCACGCCGGCCCGACAGCCTGTCGGATCTCACGCGCCGGTACGGCGCGCGCGTTGCCGCTGCCGCTCGACATCGCCGCCCCGGCTTCGATCGCTAGCGCCGTGCTCGTCAACAGCGCCGGCTACGGCTATCTTGCCGCGATCGAGGAAGGCGAGGACCGCGAGATCCGCGCGCAGTTCGAGGTTAACGTGTTCGGCCTCAACGCGCTGACGCAGCGGATTCTTCCCGGTATGCGGCAGCAGCGCCGCGGCCACATCTTCAACATGTCGTCGCTCGGCGGGCTCGTCGCGTTCGCCGCGACCGGCTACTACCACGCGACGAAATTCGCGGTCGAGGCGCTGTCCGAATCGCTGTCTCATGAAGTTTCGCCGCTCGGCATTCGCGTGACGATCGGTGAGCCGGGCGCGTTTCGTACCGACTGGTCGGGGCGGTCGATGGTCGAATCCGCGACGCGGATCGACGACTACACGGAAACGGCGGGAAAGCGCCGCGCTGAAGGACGCGCTGGCGCGGCTCGATGCGTTGCGCGACAACTTCGGCGCATGGGTGGAGACGACGAAGCGCGCAGATTTTCCGGACTAGGGACGATTTGCTGCCGCCGGCGCGACGAGAGCGGCACGCAGCGCGCGATGCCGGATCCGAATCGACCGCGATGGGCGCCGGATTGATGCTCAGGGTTGTCGCGCACGCGCGCCCGAGCGAGCGCGCACGCTGTTTCGCGGCATCGTGCCGCGCGTCTATCGGCTCGGCTGAGACCTGCGCCGGCGAGGATGCCGGATCGAACCCGTACCGGTCGCCTGTGCGTTGCATCCCGGGGGATGCGCGACAGGCGGCCGGCCGCAGCGTTGCCCCGTCAGCGCGGGATATCGACGATGCTGTTCGCGACCTGGATCGCATTCGCGGCGGGCGCGCTTGCGATCGGTGGAGGATTCGCCACGGTGAGTTGCGGCATCTGCCCGGCTACACCACCACGCGGCGCAGTGCAGACCACCTGCGACGGCGGCAACGGCTTCACGCGCGTCAGGTGATCCTCCGGTCGAGCGCCTGCAGATAGTAGTAGCGAACCGGGATGAAGCGCGTATCGAAACCATCCACGGACAGGAATACGTCGAAGTGCTGACCGTTCGTGATTTCGTAGAACGACAACTGGCTGCGTGCAGCGTCGGCGAGGCTGTTCTGCGGAAGGTAGGCGCGCGACGCATGCGAACGGAGCGAACCGGAGCATGGGGCTGGACAACGTCTTTTATTCGAACACGCCGGGTGGTGACGTCGGCCGGGTATCACGTGCTCGGCAACTGTCCGTGATGCGGGACGGTGGCGCGACGTCGCCTTCCCCCGAACTTTCTCGGCTCTTTCTCATATCTTTCACAAACTAACTATATCGTACGCGCTTTCTCGACACTCCACGGGAACCGCCCAGTCATGTCAGCGCATCGCCGGATTGCCTTGCACACCTTCGCTATCGCCGTTTCGGCAGCCTTCGTTGTCGCGGCTTGCGGCGGAGACGACGTCGACAGCAACCAGCCACCGTCGGTTGTCGCGCAACTGCCGGCAGCACCCGCGGACCCCGGTTTCGTGGACAGCGCCCCGGTTCAGGCATCGGTGCCGGCGTTCGTCGACAACGCGGCGACCAACCAGCGCGGCGATGCGCGTTACGCCACGATGAGCACGAACGCCGGCGTGCGCGTCTTGAACGGCTTCCGTGCGCTGTGGCAGCCGCTGACCGACCTCGTCGATGCCGGGACGAGCGCACCTGCGGCCGACGGTTTTCCGGCGGTGGCGCCGTCGCTGTGGACCGGTCTTCCGAACGACGGTACGCCAGGCGGGACGGCGCTGAACCCGGCCGTGCTGAACGCGAATGTCCAGTATGTGGTCGACGCGACGTCGCAGCGTACCGCCGCGCAGGCCGAGGCCGCGTACTACGACGACCGCCGCGGCAAGGGCTATAGCGTGTCGGACGGCATGGGGCCGCTTACCGACGCGTGGCGCGGCGCGGCGCAGCAGACGACGAGCATCACGTCGGTGCCGGCCGACGCGACGACGAAGCTCTACAACGATACGGGCAACAACACCGGCGTCGGCGGCAGCGCGAATGCCGGGTTCGGTTCCGTCGTCGATTTCATCAATACGATGGGAAACAACGGCTCGACGGAGCCGGCGAAACGCTTCTACAAATATGCGCGTCCGTATCGGTGGAGTACGAGCGTCATCGTCGCGCCGACGCTCGTACCGGCAGAAAGCACCACGCCGGCCACGGACGGCGGTTTTCCGAGCGGGCATTCCGCGGAAGGCATGCGTGACGCGCTCGCGATGGCGTACGTGATTCCCGAACGTTTCCAGGAAATGATCAGCCGCGGGCTCGAACTCGGCGAGAACCGCATCCTCGCCGGCATGCATTCGCCGCTCGACGTGATCGGCGGCCGGATACTTGCCCAGGCGGTGGTGGCGGCGAACCTCGTCGATCCGGCCAACGCGACGCTCAAGCAGACGGCCTTCCAGCAGGCGCATGCAACGCTGTATTCGCTGACCCGCACCACGCCGGCCACGTTCCTGGCCGCCGCGCATGCCGGTACGGCGTCGAGCGACCGCTTTGCCGACCCGGCCGCCAATCGGGCCAATTACGCGCGCCGACTCACGTTCGGCTTCGCGCCGATCGGCACCACCACCAACGGCGCAGTCGTGCCGAAGGGGGCCGAAGTGCTGCTCGAGACGCGTCTGCCGTATCTGAGCGCCGACCAGCGACGCGTCGTGCTGAAGACGACGGCGCTGACGTCCGGTTATCCGCTGCTCGACGACGCCGAGGGATGGGGCCGGCTCAACCTGTTCGCCGCCGCGGACGGGTACGCGAATTTTGCCGGCGACGTCAGTGTGACGATGGATGCTTCGCTCGGCGGATTCAATGCAGCCGATACCTGGCGCAACGATATCGGCGGCGACGGCAAGCTGACGTTCGCCGGCACGGGCGCGCTGACGCTTACCGGCGCGAACACCTATCGCGGCGGCACGGAAGTGCGGGGCGGAACGCTCGCGGCGGGATCGCCGCAGGCGTTCGGTGCCGGCGACGTCTATGTCGGCGGCGGCACGGTGGCGATCAAGGCCGCGGCGCGCGCGAACATCAACGGCCGCTACACGCAGTTGAAGGGCGGTACGCTGGAACTCGACCGTGGCGCCGGCGACGCCGGACGACTCGCGGTGGCAGGGATGACGACGCTTGCCGGCGGCACGCTGCACGTCCGGTTCGCCGCGGGTCTCGCGCCGCAGGTCGGTGACGTCGTTTCGCTCGTCGACAGCAGCCAACTTCAGGGGCGCTTCGATTCGGTGGTCGTGGACGGGTACAACGCCACCGCGCTTTACAGCGCATCGGGCATATCGGTTCGTATCGACAAGTAGGGGCGGGCGGCGCATCGATGCAGTGATCCGGACGGCGGTTGTCCGCCGGAGCATGCATCGCGCCTTCGTCGTTGGCCGCGGCTGTCGGCTGCGGGTTCGACGACCGCCGCCAGGGTCGTCGACGAAACGCGAGCTTCAGTATTGGCGGCGCGCTTGCGCGGATACCGCGTGCATTGAGCATGATCACGCACGCACGTCGGTAGCCGCGGCACTGATTCGAACGCCGGGTCACCCGGCGTCGTCCGACAGCGCGACGGGCGCGTCGTATGGATGGTCGCGCGCTGCCGCGGCCTCGTGACGACGCCCGCGGGAAGCGATGTCGGCCCCGAGCGCGTGGAGAATCGATCGGCCCTTCTTCGTCAGGTACGCGCGCCGGCGGCCGGGTGCGCCATGTTCGAGCATGACGAGTTGTCGTTCGAGCAACGCATCAAGTTCGGCGCGGTTCATGTCGAGTTGATCTGGTGCCTGGCACACCAGCATCAGCGTCGCGAATTCATGCGGGCTCAGCATGGCCGCCTCCCGTCGCGCACGAAACCGCCACGCGCGGGCGCAACGCCGAAAAATGAAATGTGGTGCAGCACCCGTCCTGGCGTGGCGACGCGGCGGCGCGGCGGCTTCGGTCGGCCGATCGCGGCGGGTTGGGCCGCGCGACGCAACGCGAATGGCTTGCGCGCGCCGCGTACCCACGCGCCGATCGACGCGAAGCGACCGGTGCCGTTGCGCGCTATCCATAGGCCGGTCGGCAAACCCTTGACGACGCGGGCGACGCGTCGTGGTCGGCGGCCGACCTCCGGCAGCCGATCGAAGATGAAGAAAGGATCGTTCATGATTCGCTCCCGGTTGGACCTCGCACGGAGGACGAACCGGACCACGCGCTCCAGTTCGTCGATCCGCGAAAGATCTCGCTGACAAACAAATCGAAACACGCAGCGCGTAAGCCGCGGCTGCTTGAGCGATACCAAAATAGGATGGGACGCGCGGATTTCAAGCATCGTTGCACGACGATTCGCGCGGCCCGGAGCGGCGGTCGTCGAGGTCGTGTTGCCGCTCGCGACGGAGCGTCGGGAGACAGCCGCCGGTCGTGCGCGCGCCGGTTTCGCGATGAAACATTTTGTTACATATTGGGCGCGCGTCACCCTCTTGAAGCGCGCTCCCCACGCCACTATTTCGCTTTTCGCCAATCGATGGCACGCCGGCGCATCGCGGGCTTTGCGCGTACAGGCGCCGGCGGATTCCCTTTTCCAGGTGATCTCATCGCTCAGGAGATGAAAATGCAGATTCGTCCCCTCTACGACCGGGTTATCGTCAAGCGAATCGAACAGCAGCGGACGACGGCCTCCGGCATCGTGATTCCCGATTCGGCCGCCGAACGGCCCGAGCAGGGTGAAGTGATTGCAGTCGGCAGCGGCCGGCTGCTGCAGGACGGCTCGCAGCGCCCGCTGCAGCTCCAGGTCGGCGACCAGGTTCTCTTCGGCAAATATGCAGGCCAGACCGTGAAGGTGAACGGCGAGGAACTGCTCGTGATGCGCGAAGAGGACGTCATGGGCGTACTCGAACCCGAATCACCGGCCGCCAGGAAAGCGGCCTGAATGCCGATTCGACCGCGTCGCACGGGTGTGTACCCGGTGCGCGCGGCATCCCGTTCAACGACTGTATCCGGAGCAACAAAATGACTGCAAAAGACGTGAAATTCCGCGACGGCGCGCGCCAGCAGATCGTCAAGGGCGTGAACGTGCTGGCCGATGCGGTGAAGGTGACGCTCGGTCCGAAGGGCCGCAACGTCGTGATCGAGCGCGGCTTCGGCGCGCCCGTGATCACGAAGGACGGCGTGTCGGTCGCGAAGGAAATCGAGCTGAAGGACCGCTTCGAGAACATGGGCGCGCAGATCGTCAAGCAGGTCGCGTCGAAGACGGCCGACGTGGCCGGCGACGGGACCACCACCGCCACCGTGCTCGCGCAGGCGATCGTGCAGGAAGGCATGAAGCACGTCGCGGCCGGCATGAACCCGATGGATCTGAAGCGCGGCATCGACAAGGCCGTCGGCGCGGTACTCGACGAGTTGCGCAAGCTGTCCCGACCGATTTCGACCCACAAGGAAATCGCGCAGGTCGGCGCGATTTCCGCGAACTCGGACGACGCGATCGGCAAGATCATCGCCGATGCGATGGAGAAGGTCGGCAAGGACGGCGTGATCACCGTCGAGGACGGCAAGTCGATGGAGAACGAACTCGACGTGGTCGAGGGCATGCAGTTCGATCGCGGTTACGTGAGCCCGTATTTCATCAACGATCCCGCCAAGCAGGCTGCCTATCTCGACGATGCGCTGATTCTGCTGCATGACAAGAAGATCTCCAGTGTCCGCGATCTGCTGCCGATCCTCGAAGCGGCGTCCAAGGCCGGCAAGCCGCTGCTGATCGTCGCCGAGGACGTCGAGGCCGAAGCGCTCGCGACACTCGTCGTGAATTCGATGCGCGGCATCCTGAAGGTCGCCGCCGTCAAGGCGCCGGGCTTCGGCGACCGGCGCAAGGCGATGCTGGAAGATCTCGCGATCCTGACCGGCGCGACGGTCATCTCGGAGGAAACCGGCAAGCAGCTCGACAAGGCCACGCTGGAGGATCTTGGCAGTGCGAAGCGCGTCGAGGTGCGCAAGGACGATACGATCATCATCGACGGCGCAGGCGATGCGGCGCGCATCGACGCGCGCGTGAAGGCGATTCGCGCGCAGATCGACGAAGCGACGAGCGACTACGATCGCGAGAAGCTGCAGGAGCGTGTCGCGAAGCTCGCGGGCGGCGTGGCGGTGATCAAGGTCGGCGCCGTCACCGAAGTGGAAATGAAGGAGAAGAAGGACCGCGTCGACGATGCGCTGCATGCGACGCGTGCCGCGGTCGAGGAGGGCATCGTGCCGGGCGGTGGCGTCGCGCTGCTGCGTGCGCGCGCGGCGCTGTCCGACATCCGGGGCGCGAATGCGGACCAGGATGCCGGCATCCGGATCGTGCTGCGTGCGCTGGAAGCGCCGCTGCGCGTCATCGCGGCCAACGCGGGCGACGAACCGTCGGTCGTGATCTCGAAGGTGCTCGAAGGCAAAGGGAACTTCGGCTACAACGCGGCGACCGGTGAGTACGGCGATCTGGTCGATGCGGGCGTGGTCGATCCGACCAAGGTCACGCGGACCGCGCTGCAGAACGCGGCATCGATCGCGAGCCTGGTGCTGACGACCGATGCGACCGTCGCGCAAGCGCCGAAAGAGGACGGCGCCGAGCCGGCCGCCGCGCCCGACCTCGGCTACTGACCTGCGTCGCGGGCTCGCCTGCGATCGTCGAACAGCCGCTGGCCGGAGCGGCTTTGCCCGGCGCGCGCGACAGCGGGGGGCGCGTCGCGCCGCTTTTTTCGTGTTTGCGAGACCGACCATGAAACTCGAACTTTCGATCGATTCCAGGCCGCTGCACGTCGAACTTGACGACGTCATCGCCGGCCTGCTCGCCGCGCGGCTCGGCCTGCCGCTCGACGGCGACAATCGCGGCGCGATCGGCCGCTACCTCGGCGACGCGGCCGGGCCGTGGACGCTGGATGACGACCATATGCGCAAGCGCGTGATGCGCCGCCTGATCCTCGACATTGCCGATCCGACGCTGGTCATCCAGTACCTGATGGCCGACCAGGGCGACCAGACCGAGCCCGACGAAGCCGGCGCCTGACGCGCGGCCGCACGTGCGGCGATGCATCCGGCGCGCGCGTCATGTCGCTTCGCCGGCGCGCCGGAATCCCGATCGCGCGCCAGCGCGCCCCTGCTCACGCGCCGTCCGGCTTGCCCGGCTTGCGGCCCTGAGGCGCCGGCGGCCCCGCGCCGAGTTCGGCGCCCGTCACCGGGTCGCTGTTCGGATCGGAGGCGAGTCGCTGCGCCATGGCTTCGATGGCGTCCGCCTGCTGCGCGTCGAGCATGCCTTCCGGAATACCGCTGCCGCCATCGACCGCCGGCTCGCCGGGCCGGATCTCGAGTTCGCCGCCGTGGTTCCACGGTCCGACCAGCGGCGCCGCGTCCGGCTGCATCCGGAAGTACACGTGGTCATACGGCGTCTTGGGCGGCAGCTTGCCCGGCGGGAAATTCGCGGTGATCGCATACAGCGCCTTCTCGAACGACATCTGGTGCGACACCTCGCGCGTCATCAGGAAGCCGAGCGCGTCGCGAATGTCCGGATCGTCGGTGACGTTGATCAGCCGTTCATAGATGATCTTCGCGCGTGCTTCGGCCGCGATGTTCGAGCGCAGGTCGGCGGTCGGCTCGCCGATCGTGTCGATGTACGCGGCCGACCACGGCACGCCGCCCGAATTGGTCAATGGCGCGCCCGCGCCGTACAGCACCTGCGTCACGTGGCTGTCGTTGCCGGCGCCGTGCAGCTTGCGGTACAGCTCCGCCTGTTCGTCGACCGCTTCGGCCAGTTCGCCCTTGGCGCCGCGGTTGAGCATCGCGGCCATCGAGCCGATCACTTCGAGATGGCTCAGCTCCTCGGTGGCGATGTCGAGGAGCATGTCCTTGCGGCCCGGATCTTCCTCGGTGATCGCCTGCGTGAAATAGCGCATCGCGGCGGCAAGTTCGCCCTGCGGGCCGCCGAACTGCTCGAGCAGCAGGTTGGCGAGCCCGGGATTCGGCGCGCCCACGCGCACCGTGTACTGAAGCCGTGTGTTGTGGATGAACATGGCATCTCCGTGGAAAAGGGTTGCGCGACATTCGCCGGCTCGAATCAGCACGATTCGATCCCACGGCCGACGATCCCGGGCATGCGCGATGCTGTCCGGTGCGGGCTGTGC
Organism: Burkholderia cenocepacia; assembly: GCF_900446215.1. Lineage (GTDB taxonomy): Bacteria > Pseudomonadota > Gammaproteobacteria > Burkholderiales > Burkholderiaceae > Burkholderia > Burkholderia cenocepacia. The sequence continues at coordinate 181,749 of NZ_UAQZ01000016.1, forward strand.
GCGAGCGGCATGCCGCGGGTGACGGCATCGTTCGCTGCACGACACGCGTGCGTCGGGCAACGGGCATCGGTCTGTCCGGCATCGGCCGGCGCGGCGCGACGGAACCGCGATCGGCTCGCGGCGGGGCTGCTTTCCGCGGGCGCGGCGGCCGGCCGCCGACGCAACGGCGCGGCATGCGACAAGGGCCGAGACGGCGGCGGCGCGAGCACGCGTCGCGTAGCCCGCCCCCCTCGTCGCCGGATTTTCAAGCGGTTGTCATTTCGGCTGCATGGCCCGTGTCGCGCCGGCACGGAGGCGGTGCGGCACGGTGTGTCGGCGGTACGCGGGATGGATCGCGCGGGGGGCGCACGATGCCGCTTTCGTGAAGGAGTACGGATGGCGACGCTCGACAGGAACGTGGCGACGGAGCGCACCGCGACGGACATGCGCGAGGGGTTGGCCGGCCGGCGGCGCGGGCCGCTGGCGGCGCTGTCGTTCGCGGGGCCGGCGGTCGTCGCGTCGGTCGCGTATATGGACCCCGGCAATTTCGCGACGAACATCCGGGCCGGCGCGCAGTTCGGTTACACGCTGCTCTGGGTCGTGCTGATGGCGAACGGCATCGCGATGTTGTTCCAGTCGCTGTCCGCGAGGCTCGGCATCGTCACCGGTCGCAATCTCGCGGAGCTCTGCCGCCTGCATTTCCCGCGGCCGGTGGTCGTCGGCATGTGGGTCGCGAGCGAGCTGGCCGCGATGGCGACCGAGCTGGCCGAATTTCTCGGCGGCGCGATCGCGCTGTCGCTGCTGTTCGACCTGCCGACCTTCGCCGGAATGTTCGTGATGGCGCTCGCGACCTACGCCATCCTGCTGGCCGACCGGAACGGGTTCCGGCCGATGGAAATCGCCGTGAGCGTGTTCGTCGGCGTGACCGGTCTCTGCTATCTCGCCGAGATGTTCATTGCGCCGGTCGCGTGGGCCGAAGTCGGCTGGCATGCCGTCGTGCCGGAATGGCCGCGCGGCGACGCGTTGACGGTGTCGGTCGGCATCGTCGGCGCGACGATCATGCCGCATGCGCTGTTTCTGCACTCCGGGCTCACGCAGCGACGCGCGTCGGGGCTCGATCGCGCGCGGCGCCGGATGATGGTGCGGTTCTCGGATCGGGAGGTGGTCGTCGCGCTGTCCGTCGCCGGCGCGATCAACATGGCGATGATCGTGATGGCGAGCGCGGCGTTTCATGCTGGCCATCGCGATGTCGCGGAGATCGAAACCGCGTACCGGATGCTGACGCCGTTGCTCGGCCCGGCCGCCGCGACCTGTTTCCTCGTGTCGCTGATGAGCGCCGGCATCTCGAGTTCCGTCGTCGGCACGATGGCCGGACAGATGATCATGCAGGGCTTCGTGGGGTTCCGGATTCCGGTCTGGCTGCGCCGGCTCGTCACGATGGCGCCCGCGTTCGTCGTCGTCGGGATGGGCGTGGATTCGATGCAGGCGCTCGTGATCAGCCAGGTCGTGCTGTCCGTCGTATTGCCGGTACCGATGCTGGCGCTGGTGTACTTCTGCGGCCGACGTGACGTCATGGGCGCGTTCACGAGCGGGCGCATCGCGCGCTGCGCAGCGCGCGGCGCGACTGCGGTCGTCGTCGTGCTGAATGTCGTTCTGCTGGCGCGGCCGGTCGGCGCAATCGTTGCACGGTTGGGCGGCAACTGAACGGCCGGTGCGTTAGCGCCCGGGCGAACGTGGCGGCCCAGGTTGCCCGCGACGCCGCGCGAGCCGGATGACGGCCGGCGCGCCGGCGTGCGGGTTCAGCGCGCTTTCAGCATTTCGTCGGCGAGCCGGTAGGCGCTGACCGCGCGCTTCGATTCGTAGTCGGCGATCGTCGACACGTTGCGTCCGGCGTCGCGCGACAGCAAGCCCTGCAGCGCGGCGGCGGCAAAGAAATCGCGCAGGTCCGGGGTCGTCGATTTCGGCTCGGGCGGAACGGCTTCGACGAGCGGCCCCGCCTTCCAGAAAACGGGCGATGGAGTGGCTGCCCTGGCTACGGCGGCAGTTTGCTTGATGCTCACATCCTGCGAAAACGGCGTCATTTCTTCCCCTTCGATCCAGTATCTGTTGGCGAAGCAGCGTAATGTCCCCGACTGCATGAGCGAGCATCGTGTCGTTGTGTTGTCAGCGGTACTAACAGCTTGATCGACGCGAATATTCGCTGGTAATACGGAATTCGTCAAAGAAAATAAATTAGGTCCGCGCCGTCGACGGATGAGCACGATTAGTTCCCGCTCGCGGTCGTGGAGCGGCATCGCGTCTTGCGGACCGATGGGGATGGTATGTCGGCACGAATGACGTTCCGGTGACACGCCTGCGCGCAGGCGCGGCGGTCGTGCACGGCATTCTGACGGCGGTGTTGGCGACATCGCAGGCGAGATGAAAGCGGGCGAGGCATCGCTGCGGGACGGAGCCGAGCAGGTGCAGCCGTTTCATCGTTCCGGTTCCCGCTGTCCCGCGCGCACACGCCGTCGGTGATCCGCCGCATGGGAGATCGCAAGCCCTTAGTCAGGGGCGGTCCGGCGCTTGCCGGTGCCGTACAATGCGCACGGAGGCGCAGGGGAAGCATCACGGAGGAGCGTGGGACGCCCCGACCCGGACGAGGGCGATGCGACCCGGTATCGATCGGCGGTCGGCACACGATGCCCCACAACACCATCAGGAGAATTCAATGGCACGGCAAGCGCCTGCGCGCAAGGAGCGGCTTTCATCGCCCGCCACGTTGAAGAGCGATCTGTCGTTTCCGGTCGTGGGCATCGGCGCATCGGCAGGCGGTACGACGGCCTTGCAGACCTTTTTCGAGAGCGCGCCGACGGGCATGGACATGGCGTTCGTCGTCGTCGTCCATCTCGCGCCGGAACAGGTCAGCCACATGGACACGGTCCTGCAGCGCACGACGGGCATGCCGGTGCATCAGGTGACGTCCACGGTGCCGATCGAAAAGAACCACATCTACGTGATCGCGCCGGGCCTGCAACTCGAGATGTCGGACGGCTGTCTTCGCTGTCATAGCCGGGGCCGGTCCGATGATGCCCCATTCACGATCGACCACTTCTTTCGGACGCTGGCGGACGCGCACGACTGGCGCGCGATCGGCATCGTGATGTCGGGCACCGGCTCCGACGGCGCGGCGGGCTTGAGCCGCATCAAGGAGGCGGGCGGCATCACGCTTGCGCAGACGCCGGATGACGCCGAGTATGCGGAGATGCCGCAGCACGCGATTGCCATGGCGCGCGTCGATATCGTGCTGCCGGTGGCCGACATGCCGCAACGGTTGCTCGAACTCTGGTCGAATGCGCGCCGCATCGAGCAGCAAAGCGTCGAATTCGCGCAATCGCTGCACCACGTCGATCGGCCGACGGTCAACGATCCGGAGCGGGCGCTTTCCGACATTCTGATGCACCTGCGGGTACGCACCGGCCACGATTTCCGGCTGTACAAGCGGGCGACCGTGCTGCGGCGTATCGAACGGCGCATGCAGGTCAACGGCCAGCGCGATCTCCTCGCGTACCGGGATTTCCTGCGTGCCGCGCCGGAGGAAGCAAACGCGCTGCTGGCGGACATGCTGATCGGCGTGACCCAGTTCTTCCGCGATCGCGAAGCGTTCGATTTCCTCGAACAGGAAGTGATCGGCTCGTTGTTCGCGTCGGAATCCGGCGAGGAGCAGGTGCGCGTGTGGGTAGCCGGATGCGCGACCGGGGAAGAGGCGTACTCGATCTCGCTGTTGCTGGCGCGGGCGCGCGAGGCCGCGATGTCGAGCCAGGCCATCCAGGTATTCGCGACCGATATCGATGAGGCGGCGATCGTCCGCGCGCGCACCGGCTCCTACCCGCTTTCGATCGCGAGCGACGTGCCCGCCGCGCTGCTGCAGCGGTATTTCACGCGGGACGGCGCACATTACGTGATCGCCAAGGCGGTGCGCGAGCGCATTCTGTTCGCCGCGCACAGCCTGCTGCGCGATCCGCCGTTCTCGCATCTCGACCTGATCTCGTGCCGCAACGTGCTGATCTATCTGGAGCGGGCGGTGCAGCGGCAAATCCTCGAGCTGTTTCATTTCGCGCTGCGTCCGAACGGCTACCTGTTCCTCGGCACCGCGGAATCGGCCGACGCGGCGGACGATCTGTTTGCCGTCGTGGACAAGAAGCGCCGGATTTACCGCGCCCGCGTCGTCACGCATCGCGCGAAGCCGGTCACGGGCTTTCCGCCGCTGTTCCAGGTCGAGTCCGGTGCATCCGACGAGCGGGCCGCGCCGCAGCCCCCGCTGCGGGTGCCGACCAGCCCGGCACAGCGCAATTTCTCCTATGCGGAACTGCACCAGCGCGCGCTCGAAACGTATTCGCCGCCGAGCGTCATCATCGACAAGGAATCGAACGTCGTTCATCTGTCGGATAACGCCGGCCGGTTCCTCAGGCATGTCGGCGGCGAGCTGTCCAGCAACATCATGACGCTGGTGCTGCCGGATCTGCGGCTCGATTTGCGCACCGCGATTTTCCGCGCGCTACAAACGGGTACGAGCGTGGAAGCGCGCCGGGTCAAGTGGGCGCACGACACGCGCGTATCGTGGATCAACATGACGGTCCGGCCGTTCCACGACAAGGTCGCGAATGCGGAATTCCTCCTCGTCGTGTTCGACGAGGTGGCCGGCCGCATGACCGAGGAGGATCAGGCCGAGACGAGCGGGCAGGATCCGGTGCTCGCGCAGCTCGAACAGGAGCTGCAGCACAGCCGCGAGCAACTGGCGACGATCATCGAGCAGTACGAAACGTCCGTCGAGGAACTGAAGGCGTCGAACGAGGAACTGCAGGCGATCAACGAAGAATTGCGCTCCACGAGCGAGGAGCTCGAAAGCAGCAAGGAGGAACTGCAATCGGTCAACGAGGAGTTGACCACGGCCAACGCCGAAATGCAGGCAAGGATCGAAGACACCGCGAAGGCGAACGACGACCTCCACAACATCATCGCGTCGAGCGAGATCGCGACCGTGTTCGTCGACAAGGAAATCCGGGTCAAGCGGTTTACGCCGAACGCGACGGCCATTTTCAATCTGATCGATACGGACCTGGGCCGGTCGCTGTTCCACATTACCCACGCGTTGCGGTATCCGACGCTGGCCGACGATGTCCGGCAGTCGTTTCAGTCGCTGCGGTTGATCGAGCGCGAGATCGAGAGCGAGGCCGGCCGGTGGTATCTGATGCGGTTGCTGCCCTACCGCACGGCGGACGACCACATCGACGGCGCGGTGATCACGCTGATCGACATCACCGACCGGCATCATGCGGAAGAGGCGGCTCGCGCGGGCGAGCAGCGCCTGCGCCTGGTCGCGCAGTCGACCAAGGACTACGCGATCATCATCCAGGACGGCAACGGCGCGATCGTGAGCTGGAACGCCGGGGCGGAACGCATCTTCGGCTATACGGAAGAAGAGATGATCGGCCAGGACGTGGAGTTGATCTACGAACCCAACGATCGACAGGCGCTCGTGCCGATGCGCGAGCGCGAAGTCGCGACCCGGGAAGGCCGCGCGGACGACGAGCGCTGGCACCGGACCAAGGACGGGCGCCGGATTTTCTGCAGCGGCGTCGTTACGCCGATTTCCGATACGTCGTTCAACGGATTCGCGAAGATCGTGCGCGACATGACGCTGCGCAAGCAGAGCGACGACGCGAACCGCGAAGCGCTTGCGCGGGAGCAGGCGGCCCGCGAGCAGGCGCTCAGTTCGAATCAGCTAAAGGACGAGTTCATCGCCGTGCTGTCGCACGAGCTGCGGCATCCGCTCAACCTGATCGGCGTCAAGTCGGAAATGCTGCCGCGCCTGCCGGAGACGCGCGACATTCCCGCCGTGCGCGAAGCCGCGGATTCGATTCGGCAAGCCGTGCGCGCGCAGGCGCAGATCATCGACGACCTGCTCGATCTGTCGCGCATCCAGACCGGCAAGCTCGCGCTCGAGCTGGGCCGCGTCGACCTGACGGCGATGTTGCGCGGTATCGCCGATACCTGCGAGCGCGACGTGCACGCGCGCGGCCTGGTCCTGAAAACGGAGTTGCCGACGGAGCCGGCCATCGCGCTCGCCGATCCGGTGCGTTGCGAGCAGATCTTCTGGAACCTGATGTCCAACGCGCTCAAGTTCACGCAATCGCATGGCGAGATCGTCGTGCGTCTCGCGCATGAAGGGCGGATGCTGCGTGTCGACGTGATCGACGACGGGCAGGGGATCGACGGCGATACGCTGCCGCATGTGTTCGACATGTTCCGGCAGGCGCCGCGCGACCGGACCCGCGGCGGGCTCGGAATCGGGCTGGCGCTCGTTCGGCAACTCGTGGAAATGCACGGCGGCCGGATCGCCGCGGCATCCGACGGCCAGGGAAGGGGGACCACGATGACGGTATGGCTGCCGGCCGCATCCGACGAGCGCGTCGTGTCTTCCGGCAACGGCGCGGCGGAGGGGAGTATCGCGGGCCTTCGCGTGCTGCTGGTCGAGGACGATCAGGAGACGGCGCTGTCGCTCACGGCGCTGCTGGAACTCGCGGGGGCAACGGTCACGGCCGCGAAAAGCGGGGCCGAGGCACTGGAGAGGTTGCCGGAGACGCCTGTCGACGCCATCGTGTCCGACATCGGGCTGCCCGACATGGACGGCTATGAGTTGATTCGCCACATCAAGGCCGATCCCCGCTGGGCCACGCTCCGGACCGTTGCGCTGACGGGCCGTAATCGCCAGGACGATGTCCGGGCCGCGGCGGAGGCCGGCTTCGACACTCACCTGTCCAAACCGCTGGATTTCGGGATGTTGCTCGCGGCGCTCGGCGACACGCATTAAACCCGCCCGGTGACGACCCGCGCGTGCGTCGCGGGTCGTTTGCGCCGCGGTTCGCGCCACGCGTTCCCGTCGGCGGGTTGCATCAACCGCCATCCGACCCGCATTGCCTCGTCTGCTACCGCCCGTGACGGAATTTCGGCTCAGGAACCCGATTTGCGGCGCTATCCGCAAAGGGGGCGCTATGGATCGTCGAGATATCGTGGTAATTGCGTCGTCCCGAGGCGGTCTCCCGGTCCTCCGGACGTTGGTGGCCGGCATTGCCGCGGATTTTCCGGTGCCGATTTGCATCGTGCAGCACATTGGTCGACATCGGACGATCCTGCCCGAGTTGTTGTCGCGATGGGGCAGGCTCGATGCAAGCGAGGCGCTACACGGGGAATCGCCGGAGGCGGGCAGAATTTACGTGGCGCCGCCCGACCGGCACATGATCGTGCGCGGCGGCGACCTGTGGCTGCTCGATACGGCCGCCGAGAACTTCGCCCGCCCGGCCGCCGACCCGCTGTTTCGCTCCGCCGCACGCGAATATGGCGCCGGTGCGATCGGCGTGGTGCTCAGCGGCGACCTCGATGACGGCGCGGCCGGCCTGGCGGCCATTCGCGCACGGGGCGGCTACGGCATCGTTCAGGACCCCGATGAATGCGAAGCGCCGTCGATGCCGCGCAGCGCACTGGCCGCGGCGGGAGCCGATGCGGTCGCGACGGCGGAAGAACTGCCGCGGACCCTTCATGCAGCGGTCTACGGCGCACGTGCGAAGGAGCAGCGAAAAATGGCAGATTTGCGCGACCTCGACCATGAGAGCCGGATTGCCGAGGGCGGCCTCGTCGATCCGGGACTGCTTGACAAAATCGGCACGCGTTCCGCCCTCACGTGCCCCAGTTGCAACGGCGTGCTCTGGCGCATGCGCGACGATCGTCCGTTGCGATACCGTTGCCATACCGGGCATGCGTTCTCCGCGCTTTCCCTCGACGACGCGGAAGCCCAGAAAGCGGAGGATGCGATATGGGGGGCGATCCGCGCGGTTCACGAGCGCATGATTTTTGCGCGCGAGCGCCAGGAATGGGCGCGCCGCACGGGCAACGCCGAGGACGTCGCGATCGAACAGGCCCGCATCGACGAAAACCAGCGGCTCGCGGACGTGCTGCGTCGTGCGGTCGGCGCCGCACTGAGTACGGGCGAACTGGAGTGAGCGCGAGCCGCGGCATTCGCGCTGCCGGTTTCATCCCGGCACGAACACGCCCATCGCCGCGATTGCCATCGCGAGCGTCGCGATCCATCCGCCCCATGCAAGCGCGCCTCTGACGGCAAACTCGCCCATGACCCGTTTGCTTCTCGCCATCAGCATCATCACGACCATGATCGGAACGGCGCTCACGCCGTTGATGACGGCGCTCCAGTAAAGCGCGCGGATCGGGTCGAAATGCATGAACGTGAACGCGATCCCGCCGACGATCGCCAAGACGATCACCGCATAGAACTCGGGCGCGACGCCCAACTGCAGCGCGAGGCTGTTGCGCCAGCGGAACGTGCCCGCGGCCGCATAGGCGGCCGATCCCGCGAGCACCGGCAGCGCCAGCAGGCCGGTGCCGACGATGCCGAGCGCGAACAGCACGTATGCGAAGTGACCGGCAAGCGGCTCGAGCGCCCGCGCGGCATCGGCCGACGTCTTGACGTCGATGTGATGCGCGTTGAGCGTGGCCGCCGCCGTCAGCACGATGAAGAAGGCGATCACGTTCGACACGCCCATGCCGAACCACGTGTCGAAGCTGATGCGGCGCAACTGGGCGGGCGCCTGATGCGGTACGCGCCGCAGCGGCCGCTGGTTCGGCACGGAGCGCAACTCTTCGACTTCCTGGGACGCCTGCCAGAAAAACAGATACGGGCTGATGGTCGTACCGAGCACGGCGACGACCGTGGTCAGGTAGGCGGCGCTCAGTTGCGCATGGGGCCGCACGATCGCGCGACCGACGTCGGCCCAGTCGACCGGCACGATGACGGCGACCGCGACATAGGCGAGCAGCGTCAACGCCGTCCATTTCAGCAATCGTGAATAGCGGTCGTACGGGACGAAAACCTGCAGTACGACCGATACGCCGCCGAGGCACACGATGTAGAGCTGTTGCGGGCCGGGCAGCAGCAAATTGACGGCCGCGCCCATGGCCGACAGATCGGCCGCGATGTTGATCACGTTGGCCGTGATCAGCAGTACGACCGTTCCGTACAGCAGCCATGGCGGATAGTGCTTGCGCATGTTCGACGCGAGGCCCTTGCCCGTCACGCGGCCGATTCGCGCGCTGACCAGCTGGATCGCCGTCATCAGCGGATACGTGAGCAGCAGCGACCACAGCAGTTCGAAGCCGAATTGCGCCCCCGCCTGCGAGTATGTCCCGATGCCGGAAGGATCGTCGTCGGCGGCGCCGGTGATCAGGCCGGGGCCGAGACGCCGGACCCACGGGACCGCGTTCGGGTTCGGTTCCGTCGGCTCGGGCTGGAGCAAATCGTTGTCGTTCATGATCGCGGGCCTCCCGGGGTCCGGCAGGTGCAATGGCCGTGCCCGCCCGGGCGGTTTCCCGCGCCGGCAGCCTGGGCGGGCCTCACGGTCCGGTCGGCTTCGCCCTGTCGCCCACGTCGACGTCGATCGCGTGTTCCTTCGATACCAGCCGGGCCCCGACCATGCTCCCGCCGCCGATGCGCAACGTCAGGCGCGCGGGTTCGTTGGCATCGAGCCCCGACACATAGTCCAGGCCGTGCAGCCCCGCGCGATCGTGGAACGGAATGAACCAGGACGAACAGAAGTCCGACGTGGGGACCGGACACGGGGCGCGGATGGCGAGCCGCCGCGCAGCAAACGGATAGTCGTCGAGCGCGATTTCACCCGTATCGAATCGCTTGCGGATGGTGAGCGGCGTGACGGTGTAGCGGAGGTAGACGTGGTCGGCCCACAGCGTTCGGTCGAGCGATGCCAGGTCTTCCGTGGTGAACGCAACGATCGTGAGACCGTTTCGATCGCGGTTCTGGATTTCATATCGGCTGACATTCACCGATTTGCAGCCGGTACACGCGATCGCCAGACCCATCGCGAAACCGATCCAGCGCATCCGATCATGCATGTCGTCCTCCCCGGCACCCTCCGACCTCGGTTTGCTTGCAATACGACGGCGCGCGACGTTGCGTTACGTCGGGCGACCGGCACCTTCGGCAGGCGAGACCGGCGCGTGCATCGCCTGTTCGAGCAGCGCATGCGCGGCTTGCCATGCGCGCTGGGCCGCCGCGGAATCGTTGAACGCCCGCGCTTCGACCGTGGCGCCGTCCAACAGCATCATGAAGACGGTCGCCAGCCGGTTGGCGGTTTCGGCCGGCACGACGGCTTCGATCAGTTCGGCCATCCATTCGACCATCTTGCGGCGATAGCGGATCGCGACATCCGAGATCGGCGCATAAGCGGTGCCGAATTCGGCCAGCGCACGCTCGAACAGGCAGCCGGCAAATTCGGGTGTGCGGAACCACGCTTCATACCAGTCGAAGACGGTCTTGACGCGCTCGACCGGATCGACGACGTGCTGCAACTGCGCGTCGATGCTGCCGACGATCAGGTCGTAGCGCTGGACCAGCACTTCGCGGATGAGCTCGTCCTTGCTCGCAAAATGCCGGTACAGCGTCATTCGGGCGACACCGGAATCGTCGATGATCCAGTCGACGCCCACCGGGTGGAATCCATGCCTGGAGAACAGTTCGGTCGCTTTGTCTACCACCAGCTGGCGTTTGTTGGCTCGCACGAACGGCTTCCTCCTCGATATTTCAACAGCATAGACCGATTATTCTAGCATCATGCCGGCCGATGAAATCGGCCTCCTGGCGCTGTCTGATGGCCGTTCCGCCCCGACAATCTTTCGCTTGTCGAGCCAGTTATCAAGTCGTCTTGACTATTAGATAGACCGATATGTATCATTTGAAGCCAGTAAGCAGCGATCGATATTGCGTGGATTAAAGAGACAGAACAAGAGCGGGTTTACCGCGTGCCGTTTTCTGCCGTGTCAGACGCTGCAACGATGTTTCAAGCCGAAAAGAGAACCTGAGAGAGCCTTGGCACGCGGGCCCGCGGACGATGTTCGCCGCGCCCCGCACCGGCCGGGGGCATGCTCGCGGGCGAGCGCGCGAAGCAATACGGCGCCAATGAAACGTGAGGAAAATACCCATGTATCGCCGTTTACTCGCACCGGGGCTGCTGTTGCTGTTGGCCGCGTGCGCGCAGGATCCGTCCGTCACCGGGAACACGGTACGGATCTGCGACGACACAGGTTGTTCCGATCGCCCTAAAGATCAGGTCTCCTATCAAAAAAGGGACGAGGCGGAAGACCGCGAAGAGCCGCGCATCGCCGCGCTCAAGCAGACCGCGAAGACCCAGCCGAAGGCCGCCTACGACCTCGGCCTGCGCTATTTCCGCGGCGACGGCGTGCGCCAGGACAGCTACCAGGCGCTCAAGTGGATGCGCGAGGCCGCCGAACGCGGCGACCTGAACGCGCAGAAGGCGCTCGGCAGTTTCTACCTGTTCGGCCTCGAGGAAATGGGCTCGGATGCGCGCGAAGCGGAGAAGTGGCTGTCGATCGCGGCCGGCCGCGGCGACAAGGAATCGAAAAAGCTGCTCGATCTCGCGCGCAAGGCCAAGAAGGAAGACGAGGAAGACTGGAAATGGCGCACGCAATGGCGTGACGTCTATTACGGCTACTGGTACTCGGGCTATCCGTACTACGGCGTCTGGCAGCAGACGTACTGGTACTACTGACCGGGCATCGAGCAACGGGGGCAGCCGCGGGGAGACCACCATCGCGCGCCACGCCGGGGGGCTTATCGAAGTTCGCATGGACACATAAGCCGAACAACGACTCTAATCGATCGACAACGACAATGAAGACCAACCTTCTCCAACGTCTCACTCAAGGTGCGCTGGTTGCAGCGCTTGGCGCGTCCGTCGCGGGTTGCGGCGGCGTGGTGACGCCCGGCGGGCAGAACGCCGGCGTGACGGGCGCCGCGGCTGGCGGCGCGAGCGCCGGCGCCGATTCGCAACTGCAGCGCTGCACGTCGCCGCTCGGCACGATCGCGGTCGACGACGGCCGCAATGCCGACTGGTGGGGCCCGTTCGGCAGCGCGACCAAGATGACCACGATCGACCCGCTGCTGCGCCTGGCGGTGCAGCAGTCGAACTGCTTCGTGATCACGTCGATCGGCAACCAGAAGAGCGACGCGCGCCTGTCGCGCATCACGCAGCTGCAGCGCAACTCGGGCGAATACCGCGCGGGCTCGAAGCAGCAGAAGGGCCAGCGTGTCGCGGCCGACTACTACATGGAGCCGCAGATCGTGATCAACGATTCGCCGATCGGCGGGATCGGCAGCATGATCGGCGGGCTGATCGGCAACAGCGCGGTGGCGGCGGTGGCGGGCCACCTGCAGACGAAGGCGTCGGTCGTGACGCTGACGCTGTTCGACGTGCGCTCGGCGGTGCAGATCGCGGCGTCGGAGGGCAGCTCGACGGCGACCAACTACGGCGCGGCGCTGGGTGGGTTCGGCGGCGGCGTGGGCGGCGCGCTGGCGGGTTTCTCGGCGACGCCGGAAGGCAAGGCGACGGTCGTCGCGTTCATCGATGCGTACAACAAGATGGTCGTCGCGCTGCGCAGCTACAAGGCGCAGGACGTCAAGGGCGGGCTGGGCCGCGGTGGCCAGCTGCAGGTCAACTGACGTCGCCGGGCCGGCGAGGGCCGCCGGCCGATTGCCTTGATTCCTGATGTCCGATTCGTGAGGGTCGGTGCGTGCGGCACGATGCGCGCGCAGCGGCTGCGTTCGTCCTGTTCGTTCCGAAGGTGATCCCGATGAAAGCCGTTGCACTGATTGCATTGACCTGCCTGGCGCTGACCGCTTGCGGCGGTGGCGACGACAATTCCTCGCCCGCGGCGTCCGGCGGATCGGGCACGACCAACAACGGCGGCAGCGGCGGGACGGGCGGCACGCCAACGACGGGCACATCCGATGGCAATTCGGGTTCGCCGACCGCCTCGAACGTCGAGTGCGATCCGGTCTACCAGCAAGGCGATATCGTGCAACTGCACATGTACACGCAAGCGACGGCGCAGAGCCCGGCGGTCGACAACGGCGTGTACACGCGGACCTTCGCGCCGGCGACGTTCGAGGGCGTGGCGCTCACGCAGCAGGCCGAAACCACGACCGGCTCGCCGATTCAGACCAACCACTACTATCTTGTCGGCAACGGCGTGCGCACGAACTACGGCGGCGAGGTCTACAGCGGCAGCACGCTCGCGTTGCGCGATGTGAACTCGCCGCCCTATGTCGAGACGATCGGGCTCACGGGAAGCGAGACGGTGAATTATGTCGATACGCCCGTCTTTCCGTCCGGCGGCGCGCAAACGTCCGTCTCGATCCAGCGGACCTACGTCGCGCGCGAAACGGTCAGCCTCCGGAACGGCAAGGTCTTCGCGAATGCATGCCACTATCACACGACGGAGACCTTCACCAACCCGGCCTTGACCAGCAAGACGATCGCGGACGACTGGCTCGCGCCGGGTGTCGGCATGGTCAAGTCGATCGCCGATGTGGGCGGCACGCAGATCATCACGCGCGAACTGGAATCGGCGACGGTGGGCGGCAAGTCATACTGAGTATGCATGGACGGCGGGCGGGGATTGGTCGCGCGCCCGTGGTTGACGATGCTGCGTGGCGGCATGCAGCAGGTCACGTCGTCACGCGGGCGCCGGCCCGATTTTCCGACTGGCAGGAACGTGACGGCGCGCTCTGTTGTCCGCCGTCGAGATAGCCGTCGCAACGACGGGGCGTTGCAAGAGCGAGCCGCGTGAATCTCATCCAGAAACCCCAAGCGGTTCAGGCGAGAAAGTTGCTCGACATCTTCCCGACGCCGTCGTGGCGACCGCAGCAGCAATGGGAAAACGTGCGGGCCCCTTGATCGGCTCATGTCGACGCAGGCGAGCCTTCGTGCCGGACGGCATCGTGTGGTCAACAAAGTGGGGGAACACAAGCGTCCGCACTGGCCGGATCGTCACATGCACCGCCTCATATCATCCGACGAGCGTCTATACTTTTTGATCGTCATGCCGGCGCCGTGGGCGCTGGTGATGCATCACTATTGCTGGATTCGCGCCAGGATTTTCTGTCACGACGGTGCTCGCCCATGCGCGGCGCCGGCTTTGCGAGCCCGATTGCCGCGAGAAGGCGCCGGCGCCTGGAACGCTCGGCCCATTGGCGCGTGATCGCGTGCTCCGGAGGTGCGTTATGAACTGGATCGGTACGTGGCGTAATCAATACGGCTCCACACTTTCCATCACCGACGACAAGGAGGGCGCCATTCGTGGCGTATTCAGCACCGCGTTGCAGGACAGCGCCTTCTTCGGTCACGATCTGCCTGTCTCGGGCGTCTGGTTCGGCGATTGCATCAACTTCGCTTTCGGCATATCGAATGACCGGGTTACCGTGATCTGTTCTTTCACGGGCATGCTGCGTGACGGCAAGCTGCAGACGGTATGGCATGTCGTTACCAGCCAGGCGCCTCGGCAAGGCTCGCGATCATCGGAGTCTGGATGGGCACATGCCGTCCAGACCAATGCGGATACGTTCGAGAGAGTCGCGGGGTAACGCATCTGCAAACTCGTGGTCCGGATCGATTGCAAGGTGCGATGCCCGTTGCTGACCTGAACGGCGTGGCCAGGCGGGCGGCATGCAGGTTCGTGCCGAACGTCGTCACCGGTCTCGCCGCGCCTGGGCGGTCTCGCGCATCGGCGAGCTGCCGTGCAGGGCCCCGAACGCGCTGCGCGTCGAACAGGTCGGGCCAGCCTTACCCGCAGCCTTTCCTCCCGTCCGGGCGCAAGTCAATTCGACGCAGCATCACGGAATTTCCCGTGAGGGGCTCATGCACACCCGCGCACGTATCGGTCGTACCCGACGATTCCCGGTTTGAGCGTCCCGTGCTCGTCCCAGTCATCCCAACCCGGAAATCGCAACGGCCGGTCCGTCTGCCAGTTCGCGAGCCGGCGCGCGAGCGTGTCGCGATGCGCGGCCAGTTCGCCCGCCAGCGCCGCATCGTCCTGATACGCGTAACCGCCGTGCGCGTCCTGCACGCCATGCGCGAGCACCGGCGACAGCACGTCGTATCCCATGTAATGCAGCGAGTAATGAATCGGCCACAGCAGCAGGCTGATGTCGCCGCTGCGCCCGCCCGGGCCGAACGTCGCGGCCGGCGCACCGGTCGTGACCGAGCAGATCGCCCGCCGGCCGCGGAAGTGGCCGCGATCGTAGCGGCGGCTGCCCGTGTACAGGCCGCCGTTCACGAACACGCGATCGAACCAGCCCTTCAGCATCGCGGGCGCCGCATGCCACCAGACCGGAAACTGGAACACCACGAGGTCGGCCTGCTCGAGCCGGGCGATCTCCCGGCGCACGTCGGCGGGCAGCGTGGCATGCGTGCTCGCGTGGCGCTGTTCGACCAGCGCCGAGAACACGTCGGCGTTCGCGCGACACGGGTAGTGGCGCGGCGCCTCGACCGGATCGAACCCGTCCGCGTAGAGATCCGACACCTCGACGTCATGGCCGAGCGCGCGCATCGTCCGCGCGGCGGTGTCGCGTAGCGCGGCGTTGAACGAGCGGGGTTCGGGATGGCAATGAACGATCAGCGTGTGCATGGGCGGCGTTCCTCATGGTGTGCCGGTGAAGGCGGCTTGCGCCGGGATTTGCCTGATACGGTACGCGTTGCGAGAATGAACGGGAATTGGCCAGTTTCGCAAACGAGGTTTGCATGAAAGAACAGCGGCTGTCATGGGACGATCTGCGGCTCGTGCTGGCGGTGGCTCAGGCCGGTTCGCTCGCGGGCGCGGCGCGGCGGCTCGGCATCAGCCACGCGACGGTGTTTCGCCGCCTCGCGGCAATCGAGGCCGAACTGGGCGTCAAGTTGTTCGAGCGCACCCGCGCCGGTTATGCGCCGACGCCGGCCGGCGAGGACGCCGCCGCTGCCGCCGAACGGATCCAGGACGAGGTGCATGGCGTCGAGCGGCGCGTGGCCGGTCGCGACGTGCGGCCATCGGGCACCGTGCGCGTGACGACGACCGACACGCTGCTGTCGGGCTTGCTGTCGCCGGTGTTCGCCGCGTTCCGGCATGCCTGCCCGGAGATCACGCTGGAAGTGTCCGTATCGAACGCGGTCTTCGACCTGTCGAAGCGCGAGGCCGATGTCGCGATCCGCCCGTCGTCGTCGCCGCCTGAGGTGCTGATCGGCCGCCGGGTCGGTACGATCGCACAGGCCGTCTATGCGGCACCCGGGTGGCGCGAGCGCGCCGACGATCTTGCGTGGGTCGGGCCGGACCGGCGGATGGGTTACCGGCCGCTCGAGCGATGGATGCATGCCCACGGCGCCGATGCGCGTTGCGGGTATCGGGTGGATACGCTGC
The DNA here is from genome assembly GCF_900446215.1 of Burkholderia cenocepacia. Taxonomy (GTDB): domain Bacteria; phylum Pseudomonadota; class Gammaproteobacteria; order Burkholderiales; family Burkholderiaceae; genus Burkholderia; species Burkholderia cenocepacia. Next base: position 198,039 of record NZ_UAQZ01000016.1, read on the forward strand.
TCGGCCTGTTCGCCGCGGCACGCGCCGGCATCGGTGCAGCCGTGTTGCCGTGCTACCTGGCCGACGACGAGCGCGATCTGGTGCGGCTGGGCGGCCGGATCGACGAACTGGCGACCGACCTGTGGCTGCTGACTCATCCGGACCTGCGCGACACCGCGCGGATTCGCGCGTTCTCGTCGTTCGTCGCAACGTCGATCGAGGCCTTGCACGCGCGGCTCGCAGGTGACGCGCATCGCTGACGGACCCGCGGGCCGAATGCTTCGGCCTGCGAAGCGTTGCGCCCGCGTCGTCCTTGGCGGTGCGGCCGGCCGCATTTCCCCGAGCCTCGCGCTCATCGCATCGACGCACGCATGCACCTTCGGCGACGGCAGCGCCTGTGTCGCGCCGACCGCTGACGTTGGCAGCGTCCTTCGACGGCGGGCACGGACATGACTCGAAGACGGTTTGACCGAACTGGACCCGCGCCTGATCGCGGCCCCGGAAGCGCCAGGCAACGACACCTGCCGCTAGCGCGTCAGACGAACGATGAAACACACTGTCCTTGCCATCCTGGTCGGCGCGTGCGCCGGTCTGCTGGCGTTCGTGGCGGCAGTGAACAACAGCAGGCAAAAGCAGGCGGCACCACGCGTACCGCGGTCGGACGCATCGCCTTCGCTGGATTTTCAGTACTTTCCCGGCGAGCCGAAAGGCTATGCGGGATACACCGACCACATCTCGATGCAGCAGACCGTCAACGATGACCTTGTCGAGCATGATGCCGACTGGCAATTCAGCCGCATAGGATTCGCGAAGGGATTCCTGCGTACGGTGCTGCGCCGAGCCGATCGCTCGCCAAGTGCGCCCGGCATTTTTCGCATGGAAGGCGTGAGCGAAGACGATGCGATGACGATCGAGTGGATCGCACGGATGCAAACGGACGGCATCGACAACGCTTCTTCTTCGACATCGAATTTGAAGTCGATCGTGGGTGGGATGGCGTCCGACATTGCGTCGACCGGACCGCGTCGCTCGACGTTCGGGAGTCGCGCCGGGGTGGACGGCCGCGAAGGGTTGGAACGCGACGAAATTTCTGCCGAGCGATTGCGCGAACTCACGAAGCTCATGCGCGACGCGGAACGCAGAGGCGCGTCGCGGGCGGCCCATGCCCGGATCGTGCCGCGGGAATCGAGAGGTTGAGGGACGGGCGACGCCGATCCGTCGGCTGGCGAACCGTGCGCTGTCGATCGAGCGTGCCGCCCGGCGTGTCCGACATCGCGTTTCAGGGGCCAGATTGCCGCGCCCGCCCTTGACGGCGTGGGCTGACGGTGCACGCGCGGCGCAAACATAAACGAAATGTGATCCCTTGCCGCCGCAAAATTTTGCACAATGACGGCAGCGCGGCCTTCCGCCGTGCTTCGCGCCGGCTCCGATCGCCGCCCGACAACCGTGACCGAGCCCCGCTCCGACGTGCCGCCGCCCACCGCCATGGACCAACCGAAACGTATCCTGATCGTCGAGGACGATGCCGACATCGCCGACGTGCTGAGCCTGCACCTGCGCGACGAGCGCTACGAAGTCGTGCACAGCGCGGACGGCGCCGAAGGGCTGCGCCTGCTCGAACAGGGCGGCTGGGACGCGCTGATCCTGGACCTGATGCTGCCGGGCGTCGACGGCCTCGAGATCTGTCGGCGGGCGCGCGCGATGACGCGCTACACGCCGATCATCATCACGAGCGCGCGATCGAGCGAGGTGCACAGGATCCTCGGCCTCGAACTCGGCGCCGACGACTACCTCGCGAAGCCGTTCTCGGTGCTCGAACTCGTCGCGCGCGTGAAGGCGCTGCTGCGGCGCGTCGATGCGCTCGCGCGCGATTCGCGGCTCGACGCGGGCACGCTCGACGTCGCCGGGCTGGCGATCGACCCGATCGCGCGCGAAGCGAGCGTCGACGGCGCACGCATCGACCTCACGCCGCGCGAATTCGACCTGCTGTATTTCTTCGCGCGGCATCCGGGCAAGGTGTTCTCGCGGATGGACCTGCTCAATGCGGTGTGGGGCTATCAGCACGAAGGCTACGAACATACGGTCAACACCCACATCAACCGGCTGCGCGCGAAGATCGAGGCCGATCCGGCCGAGCCCGTGCGAATCCTCACCGTGTGGGGGCGCGGCTACAAGCTCGCCGCGCCGGGTCAGCGGGACGCATGATGAAGCTCACGCTCACCCGGCGGCTGTCGCTCGTGTTCTCGATCCTGCTGCTCGCGTGCTCGGGTGCGTCGGCGTGGCTGCAGATCCGCGCGAACGACATGCGCGAGAAGGAAGTCGTGCAGGCGCTGTCGCGCGACCTGGCCACCAACATCGCCGGCAGCGCGCCGCTGATGGACGCGAACGGGTTGCGCCCCGACGCCGTGCGCACGTTGTTCGGCCAGTTGATGGGCGTGAACCCGAGCGTCGAGGTGTACCTGCTCGACAACGCGGGGCGCATCAAGGGCGACGATGCGCCGCCCGGCCACGTGAAGCGCGACCGCGTCGATCTCGCGCCGGTGCAGCGCTTCATCGCGGGCCAGCCGCTGCCGATCCTCGGCGACGATCCGCGCAGCCCGGACGCGCGCAAGGTGTTCAGCGCCGCGCCGCTGCAGCGGCCAGGGCAGCCGCCGTCGGGCTACATCTACGTGGTGCTGCTCGGCGAGGCGCACGACCGGCTCGCCGCGCGCGTCGACGCCGGCAACGTGCTGCGCACGACGCTGTGGTCGATGGCGATCGTCGCGCTGCTCGGTCTGCTCGCGGGCCTTACCGCATTCAGCTTCATCACGCGCCCGCTGCGCCGGCTGACGGCCGCGATGCGCGACTTCGACGCGAACGGTGCGCCCGGCGCGCCGGGCGCGGCTGATGTGCAGCCGCCGGTGCTGCGTTTGCCGCCGGGCCGTCGTGGCGACGACATCGCGGTGCTCGAATCCGCGTTCGCGCAGATGGCCGACCGGATCGGCGACCAGTGGCGCGCATTGACGCGCCAGGACCAGCAGCGGCGCGAACTGATCACGAACATCTCGCACGACCTGCGCACGCCGCTCACGTCGCTGCACGGCTATCTGGAGACGCTGTCGCTGAAGGCCGACACGCTGGCCGAGCCCGAACGGCGGCGCTACCTGTCGATCGCGCTCGCGCAGAGCGCGAAGGTCGGGCGGCTCGCGCAGGCGCTGTTCGAGCTCGCGCGGCTCGAATCGGGCGGCGTGCAGGCCGAGCGCGAGCCGTTCTCGCTGGTCGATCTCGTGCAGGACGTATTCCAGAAGTTCGAGCTGAGCGCGCAATCGCGCGGCGTCGCGCTGCATGCGCGGATTCCGCCGCGCGTGCCGGTCGTGTCGGCCGATCTCGGGATGATCGAGCGCGTGCTGACCAACCTGCTCGACAACGCGCTGCGGCACACGCCCGCGCACGGCGAGGTCGAGATCGCGCTGGCGCCGCACGGCGACCGCGTGGTCGTGACCGTGTCGGATACCGGGGCAGGGATTCCGGCGGCGCGGCGCGAAGGGCTGTTCCAGCGGCCGCAGCGGCCGATGAGCGGCGGCACCGCGACGAGCGGCGGGCTCGGCCTGTTGATCGTGCACCGGATGCTGGCGCTCAACGGCAGCGGCATCCGGCTCGTCGACCGGGCCGGGCGCGGCGCGGTGTTCGAGTTTGCGCTGGCGGTCGCGTCGCCGGCGGCGGGCGACGCACGCTGAGCTTCGATCGGCGGCGTCAGCCGCCGCGCTTGCGTCGCACGTCGCTCGGCGTCGTGCCGGTCCAGCGCTTGAACGCGTGGCGAAATCCCACCGCGTCGCTGAAGCCGAGCGTCAGCGCGATGTCCTCGGTGCTGAGCGTGGTCGTGCTGAGGTAGTCGATCGCGAGCGCCTTGCGCACGCTCGTCAGCAGTTCGCTGTACGACGTGCCTTCGGCTTCGAGCTTGCGGCGCAGCGTGCGCGAGGTCATGCACAGGATCTCGGCGATCGCGTCGATGTCCGGAAACTGCCCGGGCGTGCGCGTGAGTTCCTGGTATACGCGCCGCGTGACGCCGGCCTGGCTGCGCATTTCGTCGAGCAGGCTCGCGCAGTGCGACGACACCTGCGCAGCGGTGATCGGATTCGCGAGCTGCGGCGCGCGCGTGAGCCAGGCCGCCGGATAGCTGAGCACGTGGTGCGGCTGGTCGAACGCGATCGGGCATTCGAGCGCGTCGGCCAGCAGCGCACAGTGCGGCGGCTGCGGCTGCGCGAACTGCGCGCGCGCCGGCACGCACCATCCGCCCATCACGTCCTTGATGATCGTCACGTGCAGCGCGAACTGCATGTCGATCAGGAAACGGTACAGCGGCTCGTCGAGATCGGGCAGCGCGACTTCGTGGCGGTCCGGAAACAGCCACGAGGCGGTATCGCCTTGTTCGACCCAGCGGATCGGGAGCATGCCGTTCGCGAGCCGGTGATATTTGACGGCGGAATCGAACGCGTGCGCGAGCGATTCCGAGCACAGCATCGCGTAGCCGTACATCCCGTAGCTCGACGCGCGCAGCCGGCGGCCGACGCGCACGCCGAGGTCGGGGCCGTCGTAGCGGGCGACCGCGTTGCGCGCGGCCGTCAGGAACTGCAGCGGCGACGTGAGCGTGAACGGGTCCGCGACGTCGGCCGGCGCGAGGCCGGTGCCGGCGAGCACGGCGGCCGGATCGAGGCCGGCTTGCGCGGCCACGTCGACCAGCACGGCCAGCTTGGCCGGCGTGAAGCGCTGCTCGCGCAACGCGTGCGCGGAAGCGGCGTCCGGCAGCCGGGCGTCGGTCGGTTTCAAGAGCGCACTGCGCGGCATGACGGGATCCTGCGTCCGAATCGATATCGTTGACGGCACGCAATTCTGCGCGGGAACGATCCCATCCGCCACCGGGTTCACCCTGATATACGCCGGCGCCACCCCGCCGCGCGGGTAGTCAGCCCCGATCGCCGGGCTGCGCGCGCAGGATCGCGTCGACGAACTCGACGAAGCCGAGGCCGCCCGGGCCTTGCGTGATCCATCGCGGCAGCGCGGACAACTGCGGCAGATACTCGATAACGGTGCTCATGCCGGCCGTATGCGTGAAATAGCCGAACATCGGCGCGTCGTTCGTGGAATCGCCCGAATAGGCGACGCACCCGGGCGCGGCGCCGGCATCGACGCCGAACGTATCCGCCAGCACGCGCAGCGACATCGACAGCTTGTCGTACCCGCCGACCCAGCCGATCACCCACAGATTGTTGATGGTTGCGTCGGCACCGGCCTCGATCAGCGCGTCGAGTATCCGGTCGTCCTGGTCGCCGCCGGTGCGTGCGTACGCGAGCGACGTCAGCCGGAAGTCCTGGTCGTCCGCGCGGCGGGCGGGCGGGACGGCCGTCGCGACATGCTGCGCGATGCGCCGGAGCGCGTCGCGTGCGCCGTCGAGCGCATCGTCCGCATGCCAATAGCGGCGTTCGGCGCCGTGCCCGTCCGGGCTGCGCCGGATGAAGAGTCCGCCGTTCTCCGCGATCACGCCGTCGACCGGCCACATCCGCGCCATCTGGTCACACCAGCCGGCCGGCGCGGCGGTGACCGGGATCACGCGGATGCCGCGCGCTTGCAGCCGCTCGAGCGCCGCATAGGTCTGCGCGGCGAGGCGGCCGCGATGCGTGAGGGTCTCGTCCATGTCGGTCAGCAGGAAGCGAACGGACGAGAAGGTGTCGGCGGGGGCCAGGGCGAGCGGCTGCATGGTCTCGGCGGATGAGGGACGGTCGTCGATTATGAAGAACGGCGACACGCCGCGCCATGCCGCTTGCTGCTTTGCAATTCGCGCCGGGGAATATGCGCGCGGCCGAGTTGCCTGGACAGGGAGCGAGCACGCATGTCCGTTTCGATCATGTTTTCGGCCGCCCGGATCATTTGCAAAGCGCGTCGCGCGGGCGATAGTCGCCGGTCAGGCGGCGGCCCGCGTCCCTCCGGCGTGCAGGCCCCGTGCGAACGGTACGCATGCTGGCGTGCCGTCCAAAGAGGAGTGAGACATGACGAAGAGACACTGGACCGGGTCGTATGGCTCGATCCCCGCCGAGATCGACGCCGATCGCCATCCTTCCGTCAGCGCGCTGCTGGACGACGCGATGCGCCGCTTCGCCGACCGTCCGGCGTTCCATGCGTTCGGCCGCACGCTCACCTATGCCGACGTCGAGCGCCTGTCGACCGCGCTGGCCGCGTATCTGCAGCAGGTCGTCGGCGTGCGCAAGGGCGATCGCGTGGCGGTGATGCTGCCCAACGTGCTCGCGTTCCCGGTCGTGTTCGTCGCGGTCGCGAGGATCGGCGCGATCCAGGTCAACGTGAATCCGCACTACACCGCGCGCGAGCTCGAGCATCAGCTCAACGACGCGGGAGTCGAGGTGGCGATCGTCTGCGGCGGGTCGATGGGCACGTTCGCGGACGTGGTCGGCGGCACGCGCGTGCGCACCGTGCTGAGCGTGGGGCGCGAGGATCTCGGCGTCGTCGATGCGCCGGCCGGCACCTGCGACGCGCTGCCGCCCGGTTCGACCGCGCTCGCGCAGGCGATCGCCGCCGGCGAATCGCTCGCATGCGAGCCGGTGGCGCTGAGCGGCGCGGACCTGTTGCTGCTGCAATACACGGGCGGCACGACCGGCCTGTCGAAGGGCGCGGCGCTGTCGCATCGCAACCTCGTCGCGAACATCGCGCAGTTCGCGGCGATCGTGCCGGATGCGCGCCGGCCGGGCGAGGAGGTCGTCGTCACGGCGATCCCGCTGTATCACATCTTCGCGCTGACGGTGAACTTCCTGTCCTACTTCGCGATCGGCGCGCAGAACTGGCTGATCGCGAACCCGCGCGACATGGACGGGTTCATCGACGTGCTGAAGGCCGCGCGGCCGACGGTGTTCGTCGGTGTGAACACGCTGTACGCGGGGCTCGCCGGCCATCCGCGCCTGAAGGAGGTCGACTGGTCGCGGCTGAAGCTGTCGGCCGGCGGCGGGGCGGCGGTGATCGACGTGATCTCGTCGCGCTGGAAGGCGGTGACGGGCAATTTCATCCGCGAAGGCTACGGGCTGTCGGAAACGTCGCCGGTCGTGTCGTTCAACCCGCAGTCGATCGACCGGTTCACGGGCACCACGGGCCTGCCGCTGCCGTCGACCGACGTGAAGCTGCTCGACGACCAGGATCGCGAGGTGGCGATCGGCGAGGCGGGCGAGATCTGCGTGAAGGGGCCGCAGGTGATGAGCGGCTACTGGCAGAAGCCGGACGCGAACGCGGCCGCGTTCACCGCGGACGGCTATTTCCGTACCGGCGACGTCGGCGTGTTCGACGCGGCCGGCTTCCTGCGGATCGTCGATCGCAAGAAGGACATGATCATCGTGTCCGGTTTCAACGTGTACCCGAACGAGGTGGAAGCGGTCGCGACCGCGCTGCCGGGCGTCGCCGAATGCGCGTGCATCGGCGTGCCGGATCCGCGCACGGGCGAGGCCGTCAAGCTGTTCGTGGTGCTCGCGGCGGACGCCGACGTGACGGAGGCGCAACTCGTCGCGCATTGCCGCGCGAGCCTGGCCGCGTACAAGGTGCCGAAGCTCGTCCGTTTCGTCGAGCGGCTGCCGAAGTCGACGGTCGGCAAGATCCTGCGCCGGGAACTCAGCCGCACCGACTGATGGGCACGACGCGCCGCGCGGCCGCGGCGGCGCGGCCCGGCGCGCCGGCCACGCCGAAGGGGGCGCGCGGGCCGCTCAAGTACAATGCGGTCGGTTCGATCGACGGGGACGCGATGACCGGCTCAGATTCACTTTCCGCCCGGCCCGGGCGTGCGCTGCCGTCGCCGAGCGCGACGGTGCCGATCTCGCTCGTCAACGGCTTTCTCGCGAGCGCGGGCGTGCAGCGCGACGTGGTCGAGCGCTACCTGCGCGGCGCCGGCATTCCGATCGAGCTGCTCGGCGAGCCGCACGCGCGCGTGACGGAGGAGCAGTTCTCGACGCTGTACCGCACGCTCGCGATCGACCTCGACGACGAGATGCCCGGCATCTTCTCGCGCCCGTTGCGCGGCGGCACGCTGAAGTACCTGTGCCTGAGCCTGCTCGACGCGCGCAATCTCGAAACGGCGCTGCACCGTTTCGGCCAATTTTTCCATATCCTGCTCGACGACTTCTTCGTCGAATCGAAGCGCGACGATCTCGTCGCGCAGGTGCTGCTGCGTCCGAACGACGCCATCGGGCCGATCGGCGCGCTCGGCCAGGAGCTGATGCTCAAGCTCGTGCACGGCGTGTGCTCGTGGCTGATCGGGCAGAAGATTCCGCTGCTGCAGATCGAGTTCGCGTGCCCGCGGCCGCGCCATGCGGTCGATCACCTGTACTTCTTCACCGGCGCCGTGCAGTTCGACTGCGAGCGCACGCTGATGCGCTTCAGCGCCGACTACCTCGACGCGCCGATCCGGCAGAGCAAGCGCAACCTGCGCAAGTTCCTCGCGCGCGCGCCCGGCGACTGGATCTTCGAATCGTTCAGCGAACAGCTCGTGTGCCATCGCGTGCGGCAATACCTGTCGGCGGCGCTGCCGGATCTGCCCGTGATCGACCAGGCGGCCGAGCATCTGCATTGTTCGGTGCGGACGCTGAGCCGTCACCTGGCGGCGGAAGGGACGACGTTCCAGGTGCTGAAGGACGAGCTGCGGCGCGATATCGCGATCCAGCGGCTGACCGATACGCCCGACACGATCGCGGCGATCGGCGCCGATATCGGCTTCGACGATCCGAGCGCGTTTCATCGCGCGTTCCGGCACTGGACCGGGAGTACGCCGGGGACGTATCGGCGGCGGGCGTGACGCGGGCGCGACGCTGAGTGGCGCGGATGCGCGGGTTCGCGGATTGAATCCCATAACCGGCTCCTTTTGCGGTTTCCACGGCCGGTTTTCGGCAGACATTCCCATAACCGGCGACCTTCACCGCTCGGGCCGTGCAGGCGCGCACTCGGCCGATCGTTTCCTTTGGCGTGCGTCGCCGCAATCGGCGATCTGGATTTCCGATCGACGGACACATTCCGCTCAATTCCCGGCAAACAGCCGCGCGGCCGCGCGATCGGACGCGATCACCGCGTCGGTCGCCCACACGCGCATGTCTTCCGCATATCGCGTCAGCGCGTGCCGGATATCGCCATCGTTGGCGGTCTGCCCGGCCAGCCGCGCCGCCAGCGCGGCGGCATCCCTGAGCGCCGTATTGGCGCCCGCGCCGCCGGCGGGACTCATTGCATGGATCGCGTCGCCCAGTAGCGTGACCGGGCCGGCCGGCAGCGCTACGTCGGGGCGTCCGCGACGCACGGGCAGCGCGGTGACGGCGTCGGACGGTGTGTCGAGCAGCAGGCGGCGCAGCACCGGGTGCCAGTCCCGCACGACATGCCGGAGCGCGGCCGGGATTCGAGCCGCGAGCGCAGCCGTCGGGTCGGCGTCATCCAGCCCGAAGCGGCTCGACGGTCCGATCGCGGCCCAGTAGAAATAGTCGTCCGGCGGCGTGAACCGGCTGCACGGCAGCGCATGGGCCGCGAGCGCCCGCAGGTCGGTGCGGAACCGCATGTCCTCGAGGACCGCCGCGCACCCGTCGGCCACGATCACCGTGGTGGCGGCGCGCAACCCGGCGGCTTCGGGGAACGCGGGATCGTCGGTCGGCAGCCGGGTCCTGCCGTAGACGCACAGGGCGCCGGTCCTGACCGGCGCGGCCGCCGGAACGAGCTGCGCGCGGAGGGGCGAATGGATGCCGTCCGCGCCGACCAGCACGTCGCACGTAACGGACCCCGACGTGCCGCTCGCGAACGTCACGTGTGCGCGGCCGTCGGGCAGTACTCGATAGCGGTCGACCGCGTGGCCGACATGCACGCGATCCTCGATGCCGGCCATCAGGATCTCCCGCAGGGTCAGCCGGTTCACGCTCAGGTCCGCCGTGTCCGGTGCGGTGTGCCAGCCGGCGGGCGCATGTCCGTGGGCCGGCGTGAGCCGGGGCGTCGCGAGCCGCACGGCGCCAGTGCCCTGCGACGCCGATGCCCGGAACAATGCCGCCGGCCCGGCCGGCAGGCAGGCCGCCAGCGCGCGCTGGCCGGTCGCGTCGATCCGGATGCGGTAGCCCTGCCTCCGGCTGTCGAGGGCCGGGTCGCGCTCGTAGACATCGAACGCGATGCCGGCCTGTTTCAAGGCCTGGGCGAGGGCCAGGCCGCCGAGACCTGCACCGACGATGGCGACGTGAATGTCATGCATGGAACGTTCTCCGTTAGCCGCGCGGGGCGCGCGGTCCGGCATGCATTGTTCCGTGCGTCACGGGTGGGCGGATAACGGCATCTGGCCGTTCAATGCCGTAGACTGGCCAATATGGATAACCGTACCGCCGCCGACCTGGCGCTTCCCGACTACAGCGAATGGCTGGACGGCCCCGCGCTGATCGCGCTGCGCGGCAATGACGATCCGGCCAGCGCGTATCGGCTCGGCACACGCGACTATGACTGGCACGCGCATGCGCGCGGTCAGGTGCTGTGTGTCGAGGCGGGGTTGATCCACGTTCATACGCCGCGCGGTGCGTGGCTGCTGCCGCCGCATCGTGCGGGCTGGGTGCCGCCCGGCATGCCGCACAAGGTGCGGGTGAGCGGCGCGCCCGGTGGCTGGGTGCTGCTGGCCGCGCCGCCGTTCTGCGCGGGCCTGCCGGACGAACCGTGCGTGATCGGCATCAGCGCGGTGCTGCGCTCGCTCGCGCATCGTGCGATCGAATGGAACAAGCACGCGCCGCTGGCGCCGGAGCACGCGAGGATGGCTGCGGTCATTCACGACGAAATCCGTCGCACGCCGCGCGAGGCGTTGCACGTGCCGATGCCCGCCGATCCGCGGCTCGCGCGGGTGGCACGGGCGCTTCTCGACGATCCCGGCAGCCGGCGCACGCTCGATGCATGGGCGGCGTTCGGTGCGATGTCGCCGCGCACGTTGCGGCGGCTCATGTCGGCCGAAACCGGGTTGAGCTTCGCGCAATGGCGCCAGCAGGCCCGGCTCGCGCGCGGCCTCGACCTGCTCGCCCGCGGCTGTCCGGTGGCCGAGGTGTCGGACCTGCTGGGTTACGCATCGCCCAGCAACTTCATCGCGATGTTCCGAAAGGCGCTCGGCGATTCGCCCGCGCACTATTTCGCCACCCGGCCGGAACGGCAGCCGGACGGGCGCTGACGCCCGCCAGACGGGCTTTCGCGGCCAGATGCGACGGCCGCCGCCGGCGCGCGACTGAACTGACCCCACGAAGTTGGACGGTTAAAAGCTAAGCGGCCAAGGGCTGAGTCCTGTATTGCACGGGACTCAGCCCATTTAATTTCAGCTTGATGCGTTCGTGGTTGTAGTAGTGGATGTAGCGGCTCAACGCATCTCGCAACTGCTCCACGCTCGCAAAGCGCGTCAGCCGATAGCACTCGGATTTCAGCGTGCCGAAGAAGCTCTCCATGGCTGCGTTATCAAGGCAGTTGCCTCTGCGCGACATGCTCTGGGTGAGCGCATGCTGCTTCAACAGCCGACGGTAGGCGGGCATCTGATACTGCCAGCCTTGATCCGAATGCAGTAACGGCCGTCCTTCATCATCGAGCTTGGCCAACGCCTTCTTCAACATGCAGCTGACCAACTCGAAGCTCGGGCGCTCATCCATTTGGTAAGCGACGATCTCCCCGTTGTACAAGTCCATCACCGGCGATAGATAGAGCTTTTGGCCCTCTACATTGAATTCGGTCACGTCGGTCACCCACTTCTGATTCGGGCGTTCAGCATCAAACTGACGCCGCAGTAGATTCGGGGCAACGCGGCCGACTTCGCCTCGCCAGGAACGATATCTCTTTGGGCGTACCAGAGATTTCAATTGCAGCTGTCCCATCAACCGTTGCACGGTCTTGTGGTTGATCGCATCTCCGGTCTGCCGGATCGCCGCCGTGATTCGCCGATAGCCGTAACGGCCCTTGTGGTGGTCGTATACGGTCTGGATCTTCGCTTTGAGATCCGCATACCGATCGCCGGCAGCCAATGCCTTGAGCTGGTAATAGAACGTGCTGCGCGCCAGGCCTGCCGCCTTCAGGAGCGCAGCTACCGGATGACACTGCCTGAGCTCACGCACTATTTGCGCTTTTTCCTGGGCGCTGCCTGCTTCTTGGATTGCAGCAGCGCATCGAGCTTTTTTAGGTATGCCACCTCCGCGCGCAAATACACGATTTCCTTGAGCAGTTCCTCGCGGCTCGGCTCTTTCTGCACGGTATCGTCGGGGGATTTCGGTGGTGGTGAGGTGGTCATTTTCGGAGGGCGCCCTCGGCGACGAGGCGCCAACGCATCTATACCGCCCTCATGATACAGACGCTCCCAGATCGGGATGCTTCGTTCATTGCGGATGCCGAACAGCGCTGCCACCTGCGCATACGACAGTTCATCGCGCCGCATCCGCTGAAGGACTGACAACTTGAATCGCGCGTCGTAGTGGCTGTGCTTCTTGCGCAGCCCCTGTTCACCATGCTCGCGATAGCTCGCCACCCAACGTCGCACCATTGTCCTGCCCACTCCGTAACGGTGAGCAAGTGTCTTGGTGCCGGCCTCTCCAGCCAGGTACGCCTGAACCACTCGACGCCGAAAACGTTCGTCGTACTTCGTCATGAAAAACACCCCAAAGGTTGGATCTAGTCCAACTTTTGGGGTGCAGCTCAGACGTGGCCGGTTTTGTCACCATGTGGGCCGGATATGACAATCGGAATCGGGAGTCCCGGCGTTAGGATGGCCCATCACGTCGCGGCGCTGGCCGGTTTTGCCGTACCGGGCCCGCGTCACGCCCTATTCACCGCCTGATTGGAACATCGACCATGAGCTATAACGCCCCCGTCAAGGACATGCTGTTCGTGCTGAAGGAACTCGCGGGCATCGACGCCGTCGCGCAGTTGCCGGGCTTCGAGGATGCGGGTTACGACACGGCGCAGGCCGTGCTCGACGAGTCCGCGAAATTCTGCGGCGAGGTACTGGCGCCGCTGAACGTCGAAGGCGACCGCAATCCGAGCAGCTGGAAGGACGGTGTCGTGACCGCGACGCCGGGCTTCGGCGAAGCGTTCCGCCAGTTCGTCGAAGGCGGCTGGCAGGGGCTGCAGCATCCGGCCGAGTACGACGGCCAGGGGCTGCCGAAGCTGATCGCGACGCCGTGCATCGAGATGCTGAACGCGTCGAACCTGTCGTTCGCGCTGTGTCCGCTGCTCACCGACGGCGCGATCGAGGCGCTGCTGACGGCCGGCACCGACGAGCAGAAGCAGCGCTACGTGCCGAAGCTGATCTCGGGCGAATGGACCGGCACGATGAACCTGACCGAGCCGCAGGCGGGCTCCGACCTCGCGCTGGTGCGCTCGCGCGCCGAGCCGCAGGGCGACGGCACCTACAAGGTGTTCGGCACCAAGATCTTCATCACGTGGGGCGAGCACGACATGGCGGACAACATCGTCCACCTGGTGCTCGCGCGCACGCCGAACGCGCCGGAAGGCGTGAAGGGCATCTCGCTGTTCATCGTGCCGAAGTTCATGGTCAACGACGACGGCTCGCTCGGTGCGCGCAACGACGTGCACTGCGTGTCGATCGAGCACAAGCTCGGGATCAAGGCGAGCCCGACGGCGGTGCTGCAGTATGGCGATCACGGCGGCGCGATCGGCTATCTGGTGGGCGAGGAGAACCGCGGCCTCGAATACATGTTCATCATGATGAACGCGGCGCGCTTCGGGGTCGGGATGCAGGGGATCGGCGTGGCCGACCGCGCGTACCAGAAGGCGGCCGAATTCGCGAAGGAACGCGTGCAAAGCCGCCCGGTGGACGGCTCGGCCAAGCAGTCGGTGACGATCATCCATCACCCGGACGTGCGCCGGATGCTGGGCACGATGCGTGCGCTGACCGAAGGCGCGCGGGCGCTGGCCTACGTGGCTGCCGCGCACAGCGACATTGCCCACCGCCATTCGGACGAGGCGACGCGCGCGCGTCATCAGGCAATCTACGAGTATCTGGTGCCGGTCGTGAAGGGCTGGAGCACGGAGATGGTGAACGACGTCGCGAGCCTGGGCGTGCAGGTGCACGGCGGGATGGGGTTCATCGAGGAGACGGGCGCGGCGCAGTACTACCGCGATGCGCGGATCCTGGCGATCTACGAAGGGACGACGGCGATCCAGGCGAACGACCTGGTGGGCCGCAAGACGCTGCGCGACGGCGGCGCGGTGGCGAAGGCGCTGCTCGCGGAAATCGGCGACACGGTGACGGCGCTCGGCAAGCTGGACGGTGCGGCGGCCGCGTCGATGAAGGCGCAGCTGGAGAAGGGCGCGCGCTCGCTGGCGGCGGTGGTGGACTACGTGCTCGCGAACGTGAAGCAGGACCCGAACGCGGTGTTCGCGGGCAGCGTGCCGTACCTGAAGCTGGCGGGCGTGGTGCTGTGCGGCTGGCAGATGGCGCGCGCGCTGGTGGCCGCGCACGCGAACCGTGCGAGCGACCCGGCGTTCTTCGACGCGAAGATCGCGATCGCGCAATGCTATGCGGAGCACGTGCTGGTACAGGCGGGTGCGCTCGAAGCGTCGATCGTCGGCGCGAAGGGCAACGAGAGCGTGCTCGCGTTGACGGAAGACCAGTTCTGACCCACTGACGGTCGGGACGCAGCAGGAGACAGGATTTTGACCACACAGGACTTGCTCGCGCAATACGGCCCGCGCGAATCGATGGAATACGACGTCGTGATCGTCGGCGGCGGCCCCGCCGGGCTGTCGGCGGCGATCCGGCTCAAGCAGCTGGCCGCCGAGAAAGGCGCCGAGATCGGCGTGTGCGTGCTCGAGAAGGGTTCCGAGATCGGCGCGCACATCCTGTCGGGCGCGGTGATGGACCCGCGCGCGATCACCGAGCTGTTTCCCGACTGGAAGGAGCGCGGCGCGCCGCTCGACGTCGAGGTGACGGAAGACCGCTTCCTGTTCCTGTCCGAGAAGAGCGCGGTCACGACGCCGAACTGGGCGCTGCCCGACAACTTCAAGAATCACGGCAACTACGTGATCTCGCTGGGCAACGTCACGCGCTGGCTGGGCCAGCAGGCGGAAGCCTTGGGCGTCGAGATCTTCCCCGGCTTCCCCGCCGCGGAGATTCTCTACAACGACGACGGCTCGGTCAAAGGCGTCGCGACCGGCAACATGGGCGTGGGCAAGGACGGCGAGCCGACCGAGAACTTCCAGCTCGGCATGGAGCTGCACGCGAAGTACACGCTGTTCGCCGAAGGCTGCCGCGGCCATCTCGGCCGCCAGCTGATCTCGAAATTCAAGCTCGACGCGAACGCCGATCCGCAGGCGTACGGGATCGGCATCAAGGAACTGTGGGAAATCGATCCGGCCAAGCACAAGCCCGGCCTCGTGATCCACACGGCCGGCTGGCCGCTGAAGTCCGATACGTACGGCGGCTCGTTCCTGTATCACATGGACAACAACCAGGTCGTGGTCGGCTTCGTGGTGGGCCTGGGCTACACGAACCCGTACCTGTCGCCGTTCGAGGAATTCCAGCGCTACAAGACGCACCCGTCGATCCGCGCATTCCTCGAAGGCGGCAAGCGCGTGTCGTACGGCGCGCGGGCGATCACGGCCGGCGGCCTGCTGTCGCTGCCGAAGACGGTGTTCCCGGGCGGCGCGCTGATCGGCGACGACGCGGGTTTCCTGAACGCGTCGCGGATCAAGGGCAGCCACGCTGCGATCAAGACCGGCATGCTGGCGGCTGATGCGGCATTCGACGCGGTGCAAGCCGGCCGTCAGTCGGACGAGCTCAATGCGTATCCGGATGCGTTCAAGCAATCGTGGCTGTACACGGAGCTGTACCGCGCGCGCAACTTCAAGCAGTGGATGGCCAAGGGCCTGTATCTGGGCACGCTGATGGTCGGGCTCGAGCAGAAGGTGATGGGCGGCAACGTGCCGTGGACGCTGCATCACCAGCATGCGGACCACGAGATGCTGAAGCCGGCGTCGCAGTGCGAGCCGATCGCGTATCCGAAGCCGGACGGCAAGCTGACGTTCGACCGGCTGTCGTCGGTGTTCATCTCGAACACGAACCACGAGGAGAACCAGCCGGCGCACCTGACGCTGAAGGACGCGAGCGTGCCGGTGAACGTGAACCTGCGCACGTACGCGGGGCCGGAGGCGCGCTTCTGCCCGGCGGCGGTGTACGAGTTCGTGAAGAACGACGACGGCGGCGAGCGCCTCGTGATCAACGCGCAGAACTGCGTGCACTGCAAGACCTGCGACATCAAGGACCCGACGCAGAACATCGTGTGGGTCACGCCGGAAGGCGGCGGTGGGCCGAATTACCCGAACATGTAACGCAACGCATCCCCGCGCCCCGCGGGCGCGAACGAACCGGAGTGAGACGATGAGCAATGCAGCGAAGGAAGTCGTGGTGGTGAGCGGTGTCCGTACCGCGATCGGTGATTTCGGCGGCAGCCTGAAGGATTTCTCGCCGACCGACCTCGGCGCGAAGGTGGTCGCCGAAGTGCTGTCGCGCGCGAACGTGCCGGGCGACGCGGTCGGGCACGTCGTGTTCGGCCACGTCGTGAACACCGAGCCGAAGGACATGTATCTCGCGCGCGTCGCGGCGATCAACGGCGGCGTCGCGCAGCACACGCCGGCGTTGACCGTGAACCGCCTGTGCGGCTCGGGCCTGCAGGCGATCGTGTCGGCCGCGCAGACGATCATGCTCGGCGATGCCGACGTCGCGATCGGCGGCGGCTCGGAGAGCATGAGCCGCGCGCCGTACACCGTGCCGGCCGCGCGCTTCGGCCAGCGCATGGGCGACGGCAAGCTCGTCGACATGATGCTCGGCGCGCTGCACGACCCGTTCCAGACGATCCACATGGGCGTGACGGCCGAGAACGTCGCGAAGAAATACGACATCTCGCGTGACGCGCAGGACGCGCTGGCGCTCGAATCGCATCGCCGCGCGGCGCGCGCGATCGCGGAAGGGCGCTTCAAGGACCAGATCCTGCCGATCTCGATCCGCACCAAGAAGGGCGAAGTCGCGTTCGATACCGACGAGCACGTGCGCCACGACGCGAGCGCGGACGATTTCACGAAACTCAAGCCGGTGTTCGCGAAGGAGAACGGCACCGTGACGGCCGGCAACGCGTCGGGCATCAACGACGCCGCCGCCGCCGTGCTGATGATGAGCGCGGACGCCGCGCGCGCGCAGGGCGTGAAGCCGCTCGCCCGCCTCGTCGCGTATGCGCACGCGGGCGTCGATCCGGCGTACATGGGTATCGGCCCGGTGCCGGCCACGCAGAAGGCGCTCGAACGCGCGGGCCTGAAGATCAGCGATCTCGACGTGATCGAAGCCAACGAGGCATTCGCGGCCCAGGCGTGCGCGGTCACGCAGGAGCTCGGCCTCGATCCGGCCAAGGTCAACCCGAACGGTTCGGGCATCTCGCTCGGTCACCCGATCGGTGCGACCGGCGCGCTGATCACGGTGAAGGCGCTGTACGAGCTGAAGCGCATCGGCGGGCGTTACGCGCTCGTGACGATGTGCATCGGCGGCGGCCAGGGGATTGCGGCGATCTTCGAGAACATCTGATAATCGACCGCTCAGCATCCGAACACACAGGACATTTCATGGCCATCGAAACCGTCGGCGTCGTGGGCGCCGGAACCATGGGTAACGGCATTGCGCAAACGGCGGCCGTTGCAGGACTGAACGTCGTGATGATTGACGTCAGCGACGCCGCGCTCGACAAGGGTCTCGCGACGCTGAAGGGCAGCCTCGAGCGGCTCGTGTCGAAGGACAAGCTCGACGCGGCCGCACGCGATGCGGCGCTCGCGCGCATCACGACGTCGACCGACTACGCGAAGCTCGCCGCCGTCGACATCGTGATCGAAGCCGCGACCGAGAACGTCGAGCTGAAGGGCCGCATCCTGAAGCAGATCGAGGCCGTCGCACGCCCGGACGCGATCATCGCGACCAACACGTCGTCGATCTCGATCACCGCGCTCGCGGCGCCGCTCGCCGATCCGTCGCGTTTTCTCGGCATGCACTTCTTCAACCCGGTGCCGCTGATGCCGCTCGTCGAGATCATCCGCGGGCTGCAGACGAGCGACGCGACCGCGTCGGCCGTGCGCGCGCTGACCGAGCGTTTCGACAAGTCGCCGATCGGCGTGCGCAATTCGCCGGGCTTCGTCGTGAACCGGATCCTGGTGCCGATGATCAACGAAGCGTTCTTCGTGCTGGCCGAAGGCATCGCGTCGGCCGAGGAGATCGACGCGGGGATGAAGCTCGGCGCGAACCACCCGATCGGGCCGCTCGCGCTGGCCGACCTCGTGGGCCTCGACGTGTGCCTCGCGGTGATGGACGTGTTCGTGAAGGACTTCGGCGATCCGAAGTATCGCGCGTGCCCGCTGCTGCGCGAGATGGTGTCGGCCGGGCGGCTCGGGCGCAAGACCGGGCGCGGCGTGTACGACTACAGCAAGTAAGCGGCGCGTCATGCCACTTCGCACGGCCGCCTTCGGGCGGCCGCGTGCATGGTGCGGCGCGCGCGGCGCGATTACGCGTCGAGCACCGACAGGTCGCGCGGCAGCGCGCGCTTGAACATCGCCAGCATGTGCCGCGCCGCCTTCGGCGGCAGCGTGATCGCGTGGCGCACGGCCGCCGCGATCTGGATCATCATCAGTTCCGCGAATGCGCTGCGCTGTGCGCGCGTCGTGTCGGGCGCGACTTCCGCCAGCGCATCCGCGAACAGTCCGGCCAGGAATTCGCCGTCCGCGCGATCCAGTGCCTGCAGCGCGCGATCGGCCTGCGTCGCGCGCCAGATGTCGCGCATCAGCGGCTCGTCGACGAACATCCGGTAGTAGCTGTCCGTGATGCGCGCGAGCGTGGCGTGCAGATCGTCGATCGTCTTCATTCCCGCGAGGTCGCGCCGCACGCAGTCGTGGCCGACGGCGTTGTAGCGCTCCGCGAGCGTGCCGATCACCGCGGCCTTGTCCGGAAAGTACTGGTACAGCGAACCGAACGAGATGCCCGTGCGTTCGACGATGTCGCTCATCCGGAACGCGTCGCAGCCTTTTTCGATCATCACTTCCGACGCGCACGCGAGGATGCGCTCGAACCGCTCGCGGCTGCGCTGCTGCGTCGGTACCAGCCGCGCGCGCGCCGGCGCGTCCGCTGCCGCCGCGTCGGGCTCGTCGCTCTGCCCCGATTTTTGTCGGCCCATGCCGTCTCCCCAAAAGCTTGACGTTGCTAATGCGAGAGTCTATCGTGTTTTTGAAACGCGAGAGATTCTCGTGTTTTTCCAAAAGGAGACGCACATGTCGGCACTTCCCCTCCTCATCGTCGGCGGTTCGGGCAAGACGGGCGCCCGCGTCGATGCCCGGCTGCGTGCGCGCGGCCATGCGACACGGCCGGTATCGCGCACGTCGGCCGTCCGCTTCGACTGGACGGCGCCCGAAACGTGGCCGGCCGCGCTCGATGGCGTGTCGGCCGCCTATGTGACCTACCAGCCCGATCTGGCCGTCGAAGGCGCGGTGGACGCGATCGCCCGATTCGCGCGGCTCGCGCGGGACCGCGGCGTCGAGCGCGTGGTGCTGCTGTCTGGGCGCGGCGAGCCGCGCGCACAGGCCGCCGAGGCTGCGTTGCAGGCGTCGGGTGTGGGCTGGGGTGTCGTGCGGGCAAGCTGGTTCAACCAGAACTTCTCCGAAGGCTATCTGCTCGACGGCGTGCTGGCCGGCGAAGTCGCGCTGCCCGCCGGCGCGGTGCGCGAGCCGTTCGTCGATGCGGACGACATCGCGGACGTGGCCGTGGCCGCGCTCACCGATGCGCGCTTCGCGAGCCGCGTGATCGAGGTCACCGGCCCGCGCGCACTGACGTTCGCCGAAGCGATCGACGAAATCGCGCGGGCCGCCGGGCGGCCGATCGCCTACCGCGAGATTCCGCACGATGCATTCGTCGCGGGGCTGAGCGAGGTCGGCGTGCCGGAGCCGGTCGTCGCGTTGCTCGACGACCTGTTCGACGGGGTGCTCGACGGGCGCAACAGCGCGGTGACGCACGGCGTCGAGGCCACGCTCGGGCGCCCGGCGCGCGATTTCGCCGACTATGCGCGCGCGGTCGCCGCGACCGGCGTATGGAGCGCCTGACCATGATCGCGTTCGTGACGTCAGCGTTGCTGTGGGGTTCGGCCATCGGCTGCGGGCTGATGGCCGGCGTGTACTTCGCGTTCTCGACGTTCGTGATGACGTCGCTCGGACGGCTCGCGCCGCCGGCCGGCGCGGCCGCGATGAACGCGATCAACGTCGACATCGTGCGTTCGCCGTTCATGCCGCTGTTTCTCGTCACGACGCTGATGGCGCTCGCGCTCGTCGTGATCGCGCTGTTCGATCGCGATTCGCCGGGCGCGATGGCGGCGCTCGCCGGCGGCGTGCTGTACGTGTTCGGCATGTTCGCGGTGACGCTGGCCGTCAACGTGCCGCTCAACGATGCGCTCACCGCGGCCGATCCGGCCACGGCGCAAGGCGCGGCGCTGTGGACGCGCTACCTGCACGACTGGACGAGGTGGAATCACGTGCGCACGGTGGCATCGGCCGCCGCATGCGCATGCTTCATCGCGGCAATCGCGGCGCGCTAGCGGCAGCGCCGCCGTTACGCGTAAAACGCCGACGGCGACATCCCGAAGTGCCGCTTGAACATCGCGGAGAACGCGCTCTGGCTGCTGTAGCCGTGATCCATCGCGACGGTCAGCACTTTTTCGCCGTGCGCCAGACGCTTGAGTGCGAGCAGCAGCCGCGCCTGCTCGCGCCAGCGGCGGAAGCTGAGTCCCGTCTCGCGCCGGAACGCACGATGCAGCGTGCGGACCGACAGGCCGAGCAGGTCGGCCCACTCGGCGATCGTGCGCAGGTCGTCGGGCGTGGCGACCAGCGTGTCGCAGATCGTCCGCAGGCGCGCGTCGTGCGGCCACGGCAGGTACAGCGGCAGCAGCGGCGCGACGGTCACTTCCGCAAGCAGCAGGTGCATCAGGTGATCGTGGCGCGAGCCCGGCGCGTAATCGAGCGGCACGTCGACCGCGGCGAGGATCAGCTCGCGCAGCAGCGGATGCACTTCGACGACGCAACTGCGCGCGGGCAGGTGCTCGACCGCGCCCGGCTCGACGAACACCGTGCGCATCTGCACGTCGCCGCTCATCTGCACCGTATGGTCGAGCCCGGCTTCGAGCCATACGCCGCGCGTCGGCGGCACGACCCACGATGCACCTTCGGATTCGACGTGCATCACGCCCTCGATCGCATAGAGCAGTTGCGCGCGCCGATGGCGGTGCGGCGCGATCGACGTGCCGTGCACGTAGGTGGCCGCCATTGCCGACACGGGCATCGGCGTCGATTCGTAGCGCAGGTGCGCAAACGGCGGGGTGGACTCGCGTGTCCGATTGGCGACAAGTCGTGACATTTTGGCGTGAGACAGGCAGTGGGCGGGCGGGCACGATGGCGTTCCGATTCACGCCAGCCTCCCTGTCACGATATTAATCCGTCCAACGCGATGAACAAGTCTCCTTTTCTGCTCCCCTTCTGCGCGATCGCGCTGTGGGCCGGCAACGTCGTCGTCTCGAAGCTGTCCGCGTCGACGATCGACCCGTCGGCCATCACGTTCTACCGGTTGCTGCTCGCCGTCGCGCTGATGAGCGTCTTCACGCTGCGCCCCGCGTGGCGCAATCGCGCGGTGCTCGTCGCGCACCTGCCGAAGCTCGCGGTGCTCGGCTTTCTCGCGATGGCGCTGTTCCAGAGCCTGTCCTACGAGGCCGCGAAAACGACCAGCGCGACCAACATGGCGATCATCACCGCGCTCGTGCCGCTGATGACGATGCTGCTGAGCTCGCTGCTGCTCGGCGATCCGCCGGGCGCCGGCATGATCGGCGGCGGCGTGCTGTCGCTCGCGGGCGTCGTCTACCTGATCGCCGAAGGGCACCCGACGGCGATCGCCGCGCGCGGCGTGCAGCTGGGCGACCTGCTGATGCTGGCCGCGTCGGCCGCGTACGCGCTGTACGGCGTGCTGCTCAAGCGCTGGCGCATCGGCGCGCTGCCCGCGTGGCAGTCGACTTACGTGCAGGCGCTGGCCGCGCTCGTGTTCATGGCGCCGATGCTGCTGCGGCTGCCTGCGCAGGCCGCATGGCCGACGCGCGCGAGCGTGCCGCTGATCCTGTATGCCGGCGTGCTGGCGTCGGTGGTGCTCCCGTATCTGTGGATGCAGGGCGTGCGGCTGCTCGGCCCGAGCCGCTGCGCGATGTTCATGAACCTGCTGCCCGTGATGACGGCCGGCGGCGCGATCGTGCTGCTCGGCGAATCGCTGCGGCTGTATCACCTGATCGGCGGCGGTGTCGCGCTGCTCGGCGTCGCGCTCGCGCAGCGGTTTCCGTTTCAAGCCGGTGCATCGCAAGGAGCCCGCCAATGAGCGCGCATGCGGACCTCCAGGACCTGATGGCCATGCTGCCGGACGAATGCGCGCCCGGTGCCGCGCCGGCGCTCGCGCGCCAGCTCGAACGGATCGCGACCGCGCTCGAGGCGTTGGCGGGCATCCGCCAGCCGGCCGCGATCGATTTCGATGCGGCCATTGCGTTTCGCTGGTGCGGTGTCGGCGGCGGCCATCGAACGGCGCCGCTCGAACCGATCGCCACGCCCGCGCTCGTCGGGTTCGACGCGCTGCGCAACGTCGGCCGGCAGGCGGCGATCGTCGAGCGGAACACGCGCCAGTTCGTGCACGGGTTCGCGGCCAATCACGTGTTGCTGACCGGCGCGCGCGGTACCGGCAAGTCGTCGATCGTGAAGGCGTGCCTGCATGCGTTCGCGGCGCACGGCCTGCGGTTGATCGAGGTCAGCAAGGAAGGGTTGAACGATCTGCCGGCGATCGTCGAGCTGGTGCGCGCGCGGCCCGAGCGCTACCTCGTGTTTTGCGACGACCTGTCGTTCGAGGCCGGCGAGACCGGCTACAAGGGGCTCAAGACGGTGCTCGACGGCTCGGTCGCGAGCGACCTGTCGAACGTGCTCGTGTACGCGACGTCGAATCGCCGCCACCTGATGCCCGAGCAGGCGAGCGACAACGCGAACGTGACGCGTGCGGAGAACGGCGAGCTGCACCCGGGCGACGCGGTCGAGGAGCGGATTTCGCTGTCCGAGCGCTTCGGGATCTGGGTCACGTTCTACGGCTTCACGCAGGACGAGTACCTGGCCGTCGTCGAGAGCCGGCTCGGCGCGGCCGGTTTCGATGACGCGCAGATTCGCGCGGCCCGCGAGCCCGCGCTGCAGTGGGCGCTCGAACGCGGCGCGCGTTCGGGCCGCATCGCGGTGCAGTTCGCGCGCGATTACGCGGGACGGCTCGCGGACGAAAGCGGTGCGGACGAACGCCCGCCGGGGCGCCGGCGCGCCTGAGCCGCGCGCTACAGCAGCCGCTCGGACAGGACGCGGAATGCGACGTCCGGCACGACGAAGCACAGTGGCTCGCCGGTCGCGCCGATGCGGGCGAGGAAGTCGCCGCCGCCTGCGGGGCCGATCGTCTTGAGCGGCCGCACCGCGTCGACGTCGATCGGCAGGTCGATCGACGCATGCGCGAGGCGATCGCAGTCTGCCACATGGGCGACGGCCGCGTGCTGCAGCGACAGCGCGGCGACCGCCGCGCGCCAGTCGTCGAAGAACGGCGCGAAGGCGTCGGGCAGCGTGCGGTCGTGCGACGCTTCGGCCGTGCAGCGGAAGTCGGGCGCGCTGCCGCCGCTCGCGGCCAGCAGCGTGTCGTAGCGTCCGTCGCGCGCCGCATGCGTGAAGGGCCGCGCGAGATGCGACGGCAGCGCGTCGCTGAACAGCCGGCTGCCGAGTGCATAGAGCGGGTGGTCGAACACGTTCTTCACGAACAGCACGGTGCGCCCGGCCGGCGCGCCGTCCGGCAGCGCGTCGACGTAGAGCCGCCAGTTGCTTTGCAGCGGCGACGGAAACACGCGCCGCAGCGGGCCGGCGAGCCGCGGGCCGAAGTGGCGGTGCCGGTAGGTGAGCGTCGTGAACAGCGTGCGGCCGCCACGGCTCGCGAGCGTGACGCCGCGCGGCACGAGCGGCGCGACGGCCGCGACATCGACGACCCACGTGCAATACACGACGTGCTCGACGTCGCTCGCGAGCTGCAGGAACGGCAGCCGCGACAGCAGCGCGCGGCGTGCGCGCAGCAGCGGGCCGCTCGCGACGATCCGGTTGGCGAGCCGGCCGGCGAAGCCGGAGGACGGGTAGACGAAGGTATTGTCGTAGCGCATGGGCGGCATTGTGCCGGGGTTGTCGTGTGTGCGGAAGAGGCGAGCCAGCGTCCTTGGCCGAACGCCGTGCATTTGCCGGACGCCGCCCGCATGATGCACGCTCGTGCGACGGATCGCGCCGGAATCGATGGAAAATTTCCGCCGACCCGCGCGTACGGGAGATGGGGCGGCGCTCCACCGATCCCGCCGCGATTCATTCCGGCTCGGGTTCGCGCATCGGTTGCCGCGGCGCGTTCAGCCAACGCGCGATCCTGCCGCCCGCGAGTCGCCACTCGAACGGATTGCGAAAATCGAACGTGTACAGTTCGTGCAGAAGGGACGGCCAGCACCCACGTAGATTCCGGGACGCGTGCGAGCGCTCGATGCGCGAGGGGCGCCACGTGTCGTGCCAGGGAAAGTTCGTCGTCGTACTCGAGCACCGTCGTGGTAACCGGAAATTCAGCGCATACGCGTACCGCGGCCGATCCGAGAAGTTTGCCCCCGCGGCGTGCAGCGTGCGCCCCGCATGCACGGTGCAGTCTCCCGGCATCAACGGACACGTCACGGCGCGCGCCGGATCGAATCCGCCGACACACTCGAGTCCATGGGCGGTCACGTCGCCCCCGAGCGGTACGTGCGGAAGGACGTCGTACAGGTGAGACCCGGGGATGAACCGCATGCACCCGTTGTCGACCGACACGGCTTGCAACGGAATCCAGAAGTTGACTTCGCGATGGTCGATGCGCGCGTCGGTAAACGCGTCGTCCTGATGCCATGGCGTCACGGTGTCCGTACGCGACTGCTTCAGGAAAAAGCTGTCGCCGGCAAAACGAACATTCGGGCCGAGCAGCGCCTTGGCGATATCGAACGCGGCGCAGCGGATACGGAGTTTCGCTAGCCGACGCTCGAAATAGGACGCCCAGTGAAGTTGGAGAAGTTGAGGCCCGGAATCGCCCCCGTTCGACTCGGGATAGAAATCGAACATCAGGCCCTGGGCGTAGCCCGTGCGACTGCCGAGCAGACGATGGCCGATTTCGCGCAAGTCCTCGATCTCCGCGGTGTCGATCAGCCCGTTGATGACCGCAAAGCCGTCGTGATGGAACCGGGACCGAAGATTGGCTTGCATTGGAGCCTTGACGATGAGTTCACGGATCGCGAAGCGATGCAGACGGCCTCTGATCTTTCGATTTTCGTATTTTCGCGAGGGACGCTTCTGTTCGATACCTTACGTTGGTTGCCGACGGCCGAGCAGCCCGACGCGTTCTGCGACAAGGGCTATCGGGTCGTGAATGGCGCGGGCGGGGCAACGTGGACGTCGCGATGCCGCCACGTGCCGGGCGAGCGCAGTACCCGGCCGGCGCCGCCGTAGCGGTGGTGCAGCCGATGTGTGCACCACCGATCGCAGCATCGCCGTGCTGGCCGTCGATGGCGTGTGCCGCATCGGTCGTCGCCTGGCGTGCGTCCGACGTCGGACCGGGGCCGGCCGGAACCTGCGCGAGGCGTTTCGACGGCCAGTCTTGACGCGTGATGCACGCGTGCGAAGGCCGGCCGTTCGCGCGTCAGTATCCCGATCCGCCGCCCGCCTGATCGCTGACGATCGCCACCCCTGAGCTCGTACCGAGCCGCGTCGCGCCCGCTTCGAGCATCGCGAGCGCGGCCGCGCGGTCGCGCACGCCGCCCGACGCCTTCACGCCGAGCGTCGGTCCGACCGTGCGGCGCATCAGCGCGACGTCGGCGAGCGTCGCGCCGCCGTGGCCGAACCCGGTCGACGTCTTCACGAACGCGACGCCGAGATCGCGGCACATCTCGCACACGCGCACCTTCTCGCCGTCGGTCAGCAACCCCGTTTCGAGGATCACCTTGAGCGGCACCGTGCCGCACGCGCGATGCACGGCGTCGATGTCGGCCTTCACGTCGTCGGCGCGGCCGCTTTTCAGCGCGCCGATGTTGATCACCATGTCGATCTCGCCGGCGCCCGCCGCGATCGCGGCGGTGGCTTCGAATGCCTTCGTGGCGGACAGCCCCGCGCCGAGCGGAAAGCCGACCACGGCACACACGAGCACGCCGGTATCGGCCAGCTCGCGCGCGGCGAGCGGCACGTTCGCCGAATTCACGCAGACCGAGTAAAAGCGATGCTCGGCCGCCTGGCGGCAGAGTTCGCGGATCTGCGCGTCGCTCGCGTCGGGCGCGAGCAGCGTGTGATCGATGGTTTGGGCGAGTTGGGCGTTGGAAAGCGGCATGTGTCAGGACTCCACGGATCGTGTGCGGAAAGGGCACACGGAAAGTTGATGTTTTCACATCGGTTTGTTACAAATACGACATTCCGGCCGGGCCCGCGCGCCCGGCACGACGAGCGACTCACGCGGCGGGCACGCAGGATACAGGCATGGAAACAAAGAAGGGCGAGCGGATCAAGACATTGATGAACGTGCTGCAAGGGCAGAACGCGATTCATCTGAAGGAAGTCGCCGAGTTGTTCGGCGTGTCCGAAATGACGATCCGCCGCGATCTCGCGGACAACCCGCACGGCCTCAGCCTGATCGGCGGCTACGTGACGCGCCATTTCGCCGCGCAGCGCAGCGACATCGGCGAATACCTGATCAGCGCCGAGAACAACCGGCAGACCGAGGAAAAGCGCCGCATCGGCAAGCTGGCCGCGCAATTCGTGACGACCGGCGACACGATCTTCGTCGACTGCGGGTCGACCACGCCGTTCATCGTCGATTTCATTGCCGACGACCTCGAATTCACGGCGGTCTGCAATTCGCTGAACGTGTTCGCGAAGCTGCAGCAGAAGCCGCATTGCAACGTGATCCTGTGCGGCGGCGCGTATCACCGCCAGAACATGGTGTTCGAATCGGTTGCCGAAACGGGCATCCTCGATTCGGTGCGCGTGTCGAAGGCGTTCATCTCGGCCGCTGGCGTGAGCGACCGCTGCGGCGTCACGTGCTTCAACTTCCACGAAGTCGATGCGAAGAAGAAGGTGATGGCGCGCGCGCAGAACCGCTTCCTGCTGGTCGACCACACGAAGTTCGACGAAGTGCGCGCGGCCTATTTCGCGGAACTGACCGATTTCAACTACGTGATCTCCGACGGACAACTGAGCCGTCGCTACGAAACCGCGATCCGCGAGCACGGGATCGCGCTCGTGACGTGAGGCGGCGCGGGCGTGCGGCGCGCGGGGCGTCGCGCTTTTCGTCGCGGTTTTCATCACGTTTTCCATCACATCACGCATCGCGCGCTTCCGCCGCGCTCAGGTAGCCGGTGACCACGTCGAAGCGGCGCGACGCGCCCGGCGCCAGCGCCGCGACGTGGCCCTTGCGGCGTTCGGCTTCGTAACCTTCGGGCTCGCAGGTCGACGGCAACGCGAACGCGGCGACCTGCTGGTCCGCGTTGTGCAGGATCCAGCGCGTCGCATGCGGGAATTGCGCGGGGCGGTACGCGGTGTGGAACGCGCCGCCGTCCGGATGCGCGAGCCGGAAATGCGCGACGCCGTCGCCGTCCGTTTCAACCTCGTTCATGAAGAACACGATCTCGGGGTCGTACAGCGCGGGCGCATCGAGCGTCGCGAGCCGCGCCGGATCGCGCGCGAGCGTGGCCGTGTAGTCGCGCCACGCGGCGGTCGGCTTCACGTGCGCGGGCACGCTGTCGCGCAGCCGCATGCCGCCAGGCGGGAGCGACTGCTCGAAGCGGCCGCCCGGCACGTACGCGTAGTTCAGGTGGGCCATGTACATCAGGTCCATCGGCGCGCCGCCGAGGTTCGTCACGTCCATCGCGATCGTCATCCGCGCATCGTGCTCGGCCAGCCGCACCGACGGACGCGCGACGTAGTGGCTGCCGAAGCCCTGCACGTATTCGTACTCGCCGGTCACCTCGACCGTCGCGCCGCGCGCATCCGCGCCGACGACGAGGCTCGCGCGGTCCATCGGCGCGCACGGCATCTCGCCGTGCAGCGCGTGCGTGTCGTCCGGCCCCGGGCAGCCGTTGCGCAGCAGTCCGCTGTGGAACATGAAGCAGCCGTAGGTGTCGATGATCGACGCCACGCGCTTCGGCTGCCGGAACATGTGCTTCATCGTCAGGTCGCGGCCGTCGAATTCGGCCGCCCAGATCATCTGGCCGAGATACGGCAGCACGACGAGATGGCCGCGACGGTTCGCGAGCTTCAGCGCCTCGACGCCGGACGGATACGCGAACGCGATCACGGTGAGGCCGTCGGTGCGGTACAGCGTGCGCGGTGTTTCGCGGAAGTCGTCGCGCCGCAGTTCGATCTCGCCCCGCATCGTCAGGCTCCCGACGTGTTGCGCGTCGCGGCGTAGCGCGTGGACGCGTGGCCGTCGGCCGCCGCGTCGGGCGTCGCCGCCGGCAGGTGACGCAGGCAGTAGAAGCCGTAGTAGACGATCACGACGAAGCAGACGAGCGGCACGACGAACGCGAGCTGCATGTTGCCGCCGGTGTGATCCGAGATCAGCCCCTGGATCAGCGGCACGACCGCGCCGCCGACGATGCTCATCACGAGGATCGAGCCGCCGTATTCGGTGTCCTTGCCGAGGCCGTCGATCGTCAGCCCGTAGATCGTCGGCCAGCACGGGCCGAGGAAGACGCTCACGCACACGGCCGCATAGACGGCCGTGATGTTGTGCACGCTGATCGTGTACGCGAGCAGCGCGATGCACAGGATGCCGTAGACGATCAGCACCTTGGCCGGCCCGACGCGTTTCATCACGAGCGTCGCGACCAGCTTGCCGACGAAGAACGCGAAGAAGGTCGCGAGCAGGTAGCGCGACGCGCCGCGCTCGGTGAGGCCGCCGATCTGCATCGCGAGCCGGATCGTGAAGCTCCATACGCCGACCTGCGCGCCGACGTACAGGAATTGCGCGACGACTCCCGCGACGAAGCGCCGGTTGCCGAGCAGCCGCGCGAGCGTGCCGCGCGCGTCGATCCGGTGCGTGACCGCGCCCGTGCCGTTGCCCTTGCAGGCCGGGTACGGCGTGAGCGCAAACACGATGAACACCGCGACGAGCACGACGATCAGCCACTTGTACGGCTCGAGCGTCGCCTGGATCATCGCGAGCTGATGCGTGTGCGCGTCGGCGGCCGACATCGCCGCGAGCTGCGCATGCGACGCGTCGCCTTCCTTGAAGATCAGGAAGCTGCCCATGTAGACGCCGGCCATCGCGCCGAACGGATAGAACGTCTGCGAGATGTTCAGGCGCCGGGTGCTGGTGCCGCGCGGGCCCATCAGCGTCGAATACGAGTTCGACGCCGTTTCGAGGAACGACAGGCCCGCGGCGATCACGAACAGCGCGACGAGGAACATTCCGTACTTCGCCATCGACGCGGCCGGGAAGAACAGCAGGCAGCCGGTTGTGTAGAGCAGCAGGCCGACGAGGATCGTCGTCTTGTAGCTGAACTTCTTCACGACGGTCGCGGCCGGAATCGCAAGGAAGAAGTAGCCGAGATAGAACGCGGACTGCACGAACGCCGATTCGAAATCGGACAGGAAGAACGATTTCTTGAACTGCGCGATCAGCACGTCGTTCAGGTTCGCGGCGGTGCCCCACAGCGCGAACAGGCAGCACAGCAGCGTGAACGCGAAGAGCGGCGTGCGATTCAGGTAATAGCCGTCGGGGGCGTGTTCGATCCGGGTTCGGCTCATGGGTGTCTCCTTCCCAATGTCTCGTCGATGAAGGCGCCGGTCAGAAGCCGGCGTCGCGGAGAAAGCGTTCGAACGTCGCGGCGTCGGCGTACGACTTTTGCGTGCCGAGGCCCGTGACCGAATGCGCGGCGTACGCGGATGCGTAACGCATCGCATCGATCGCGTCGCGCGACGCCGCATAGCAGCGTGCGAAGCAACCGATATAGGCATCGCCCGCCCCCGTCGTGTCGCGCGCGTCGACCGGCACGCCCGGCACGTGCCGCACGCCGTCGCGCGACACCAGCAGCGAACCGTTGCTACCGAGCGTGACGAGCACGTGCTTGAGCCCGCGCGCGACCAGCGCTTCGGCGGCGCGGGTCGCACTTTCGCGCGAATCGACCGGCATACCCGACACGATCGCGAGCTCGGTTTCGTTCGGCACGAAGAATTCGACGGAACGGATGCGTTCGAAATCGAGGTCGGCGACCGCCGGTGCGGGATTCAGCAGCACCGGAATGCCGTGCCGCGCGCCGAATTCGATCGCGTGATAGACGGTGTCGAGCTCGATCTCGAGCTGCAGCACGATCAGCGCGCATTCGGCGAGCATCGGCGCGGCCGCGTCGATGTCGGCCGGCCGCAGGTGGCGGTTCGCGCCCTTGACGATCAGGATGCTGTTGCTCGAATCGGGTTCGACGAAGATCGGCGCGACGCCGCTCGGCACGCCGGCGACCTTGCGCACGTGCGTGGTGTCGATGCCTTCGCGCTCGAAGTTGCGGATCGTGTTGTCGGCGAACACGTCGTCGCCGACTTTCGTGACCATCACGACGCGCGCGCCGAGGCGCGCGGCCGCGACGGCCTGGTTCGCGCCCTTGCCGCCGCAGCCGAGCTCGAAGTTCGGGGCCTCCAGCGTCTCGCCCCGGGCGGGCATGCGCGCGACATAGGTCACGAGGTCGACCATGTTGCTGCCGATGACGGCGATTGTCTCCATCTGCGTCTCTTCCTTGGTATGGGATGCGCCGCGGCGCGCGCATGGTCGGCGGCCGCTCGCGACAGGTGATAATAAAATCACATTAAATGTGAAAATGCAATCCTATGATGTTAGGAGGGTCACTTTTCGGTCGCTGGCCAGGCGGACGAGACGCCCGCATGCCGCTGTCGGCATGCAAAAAGATTGCACGTGGGAGGGCCGGGCGAGGATGGGCCAGAAAGATGGGCTTTCGCGAGAACCGCGCGCGATCCGTCGTGCGCATCGCTGTTTTTAGCAGTCCGTTCCTGCGGGGGAACGAGGCATCGATGGCAAGACGCCCGTGATGTGCGAAAGCGCGTCGGTCACGGGCGTACGGAGGCTACCGCTGCGCCACCGCGCTCGTTTCCCGCCAGCCGCCGCCCAGCACCTTGTACAGCGTGATGAGATTGGACTGCTTGGCGAGCATGTCCGTGACCAGTTGCTGTTGCGCGGCGTAGAGCGTGCGCTGCGCGTCGAGCAGGGTCAGGAAGCTGTCGGTGCCGCTGCGGTAGCGTGCCTGCGCGAGGTCGTAGTATTGCCGCGCGGACTCGACGTAGTCGCGATCCGCGGCGACCTGGGTGACGTACGTGGTGCGTCCCGCGAGTGCATTCGACACCTCCTTGAACGCCGTCTGGATGGCCTTTTCATAGTTGGCGACGTCGATGTCCTTCTCGACTTTCGCCACGTCCAGCGTGGCGCGGTTGTAGCCGAAATCGAAGAGCGGCACCGAGAGGGTCGGCGCAAACGTCCACGCCCCCGTGCCCGCCTTGAACAGGTTCGAGAGGCTGCCGCTCGTGGTGCCCGCGGAAGCCGTCAGCTCGATCTTCGGAAAGAACGCGGCGCGCGCCGCACCGATGTTGGCGTTGGCGGCCTTCAGCGTGTGCTCGGCTTCGACGATGTCGGGCCGGCGCGCGAGCAGATCCGACGGCACGCCTTCGCCAATGTCCGCGAACGTGTGCTCGCTTTCCATCAGCGAAGGGCCCTGCGGCAGATCGTCGGGCAGCGGCGCACCGATTTCGGCCACCAGGTTGTTGCGGTCCTGCGCGACCGCACGCGTGTACGAGGCGAGACTCGACCGCGCGCTCGCCAGCGAATTTTCGGCCTGGCGCACGTCCTGCAGCGACGCGCTGCCCATTTTCATCATGTTCACCGTGAGATCGTAGGTGTGCTGGTCCGCATCCACGGTGTTCTGCGCGATCTGCAACGAAGTCTCGTCGGAGCGCAGTTGCAGATAGTCGGTGGCGACGGTCGCGATCAGGCTGATCTGCGTGCTGGTGCGCGCGGCGTCCGTGGCGAGGTACTGCTCCAGCGCCTGGCGCTTGAGGCTGCGCAGGCGGCCGAAGAAGTCGATTTCCCACGATGTGAGGCCCACGCTCGCGCTGCTCGAACCGTATGCGCCCGTGGAGCCGGCCACGCGTTCGCGCGTGATCGAGCCGGATGCGTTGATGGCCGGTCCGACGTTGGCGCGCGCAATGCGGTACTGCGCTTCGTACTGCGCCACGTTGAGCGCGGCCACGCGCATGTCGCGGTTGTTCACGAGCGCGAGTTCGATCAGCTTTTGCAGTTGCGGATCCTTGAAGAAGTCGCGCCAGCCGAGGTCGGCTCCCAGCGGTGCCGCAGCCGTGCTCTGCGCGGCCTTCGGCTGCGACCGCGAGGGCACGGTGGACCAGGTATTGTCGACCGGTGCGGCCGGCCTTTGGTACGTCGGGTCCAGCGTGCAGCCTGCCAGCATGCCCGTGCAGACAAGGGCGATCAGTGTGCGTTTCATGCGTTGCCCTCGTTGATGTCGGCGGAGTCCGTCGTGTGACCGTGTTCGTTGAACAGTCTGCGCACCACGACGAAGAAGACCGGTACGAAGAAGATGGCGAGCACCGTGGCCGCGATCATGCCGCCCGTCACGCCCGTGCCGATGGCGTGGCGTGCGCCGGCGCCGGCACCCGTACTGATGACGAGCGGCAGCACGCCGAACACGAACGCGAGCGAAGTCATGAGAATGGGGCGCAGCCGCATGTGGGCGGCTTCGAGTACGGCGTCCACGAGGCTGCGTCCCTGCGCTTGCAGATCCTTCGCGAACTCGACGATCAAGATGGCGTTCTTCGTGGACAGACCGATAGTGGCCAGCAGCCCCACCTTGAAATAGATGTCGTTCGAAAGCCCGCGCCCATGAGCGGCAAGTAACGCGCCCAGCACACCGAGCGGCACGACGAGCAGCACCGCAAGCGGAATCGACCAGCTTTCGTAGAGGCCCGCCAGGCACAGGAACACGACGACGAGCGAGATCGCATAGAGCACCGTGGCTTGCGAGCCGGCCTGCTTCTCCTGATACGACTGGCCCGTCCATTCCACGGCGAAGCCGGGCGGCAGTTTGCGTGCAAGCTGTTCGACTGCCGTCATTGCCTCGCCGGTGCTCACGCCGGGCCGCGTGGCGGCCGAAATGCCGGTGGCGAGCTGCCGGTTGTAGCGCTCGATCTGTGGCGGCCCGAACGTCCAGTGGCTCTTTGCGAACGACGAGAAGGGCACCATCGTGGAGTCGTAGCCTGTCGTGCTCGTGGTGGTGCTCGAGGACGAGGACGACGACGAACTCGACGCACTGCTGCTTGCCTTCACATACCAGTCGCCAAGGTCGGCGGGCATCATGCGATACGGCGCGTCCGACTGCACATAGACTTTCTGCACGCGCCCCGTGTCGATGTAGTTGTTCACGTAGGACGAACCGAACGCGGTCTGCAGCGTCGCGTTGACGTCGGAGATGGAAAGCCCCAGCGCGTTGGCTTTTTCGCGGTCGATGTCCACCTGCAGCTGCGGCGTGTCTTCAAGGCCGGCCGGGCGCACCATCGCGAGCGTCGGCTCCTTCGACGCCATGCCGAGAAACTGGTTGCGCACCGCGAGCAGCTTGTCGTGGCCTGCGCCACCGCGATCTTCTATCTCGAAGTCGAGGCCGCTTTGCGTACCCAGTTCCTGAATGGCGGGCGGGTTCAGCACGAAGATGCGCGCGTCGCGATTGCCGGCGAAATGCTGGTTGGCGCGCGCGATGATGGCCGACACGCTGTCGCGCGAACCGCGCAGGCTCCAGTCCTTGAGCGTCACGAACGCGATGGCGTTGTTCTGCCCCTGGCCGTTGAAGCTGAAGCCGTTGATGGCGATGACCTGCTTGACGCCCGGCTCGTCCTTCAGCACGTACTGCTCCACGGCCTCCACCGTCTTCAGCGTACGCGAGGCCGGCGTGCCCGCGGGCGCGCTGATCGACACGATGAAGTAGCCCTGGTCTTCGTCAGGCAGGAACGAGGAGGGCAACGTGACGTAGAGCAACGCCACGACGCCGGCGATCGCGCCGTAGAGCAGCATGTAACGCGCGGGTCGCGCGACCACGCGTGCGAGCGAGGAACTGTAGCCCGCGTTGCGCTTGGCGAACCACCGGTTGAACCAGCCGAAGAAGCCGCGCTTTGCGTGGTGCTCCACGTCGGCGCGCTTGAGCAGCGTGGCGCACAGCGCCGGCGTGAGCGTAAGCGCGAGCATGACCGACAGCAGCATCGCCGAGACGATGGTGATGGAGAACTGCCGGTAGATCGCGCCCGTGGAGCCCCCGAAGAACGCCATCGGAATGAAGACGGCGGTGAGCACGGTGGTCACGCCGACCAGGGCGCCGGTAATCTGCCCCATCGCCTTGTGCGTGGCTTCCTTCGGGCCGAGCTTCTCCTCGCTCATGATGCGCTCGACGTTTTCCACCACCACGATGGCGTCGTCCACGAGCAGGCCGATGGCGAGCACCATCGCGAACATCGAGAGTACGTTGATCGAAAAACCGATCATCGACATCACGCCGAACGTGCCGAGCAGCGCAACGGGCACCACGAGGGTCGGAATCAGCGTGGCGCGCACGTTCTGCAGGAACAGGTACATCACGAGGAAGACCAGTACGACCGCTTCGAACAGCGTCTTCACGACCTCTTCGATCGAGATGCGAACGAACGGCGTGGTGTCGTACGGGTAACTGATCGCGACGTCCTTCGGCAATTGCAGCTGGATCTCGGCGAGCTTCGCGCGCACGGCGTTGGCCGCGTCCAGCGCGTTGGCGCCGGTGGCGAGCTTGATGGCGAGCGCGGATGCCGGCTTGCCGTTCAGACGAGACGCGGTGTCGTAGCTGTCGCCTCCCACCTCGACGCGCGCCACGTCCTTCAGCAGCACGCGCGAGCCGTCGCTGTTCACGCGCAGCAGGATGTCGGCGAACTGGTCGGCGCTCGTCAGCAGACTCGACGAGCGGATGGTCGCGTTGATGGCCTGCGAATCCGTTGCCGGCGAGCCGCCGACCTGCCCCGTGGAAAGCTCGACGTTCTGGTTCGTGATGGCCGTGGTCACGTCGGAGGGCGCGAGTCCGAAACTGCGCAGCTTCACCGGGTTGAGCCAGATGCGCATCGCGTGCTGCGCGCCGAACAGCGTCACGTCGCCCACGCCGTTCAACTGCGCGAGCGGATCTTCGATCCGGGTCGCGATGATGTTGCCGAGATCCACCGAATTCCAGGTGCCGCCCGGCGACGAGAGCGCGACGATCATGAGGAAGCTCGTCGACGCCTTCGCGACCTGCACACCTTGCTCCTGCACCGTTTGGGGCAGGGTAGGCGTGGCCTGCGTCACCTTGTTCTGCACCTGTACCTGCGCGATGTCGGGATTCGTTCCGGGATTGAACGTCAGCGTGATGGTGGCTTGCCCGGCGGAACTGCTCGTGGACGACATGTACAGCACGTTGTCGATGCCGCTCAGCTTCTGCTCGATCACCTGGGTCACGGTTGCCGCGACGGTGTCGGCGGAGGCGCCGGGGTAAGTGGCCGTCACCTGCACGGAGGGCGGCGCGATGGTGGGGTACTGCGCGACGGGAAGACTCGTGACCGCCGCCGCGCCCACCAGCATGATGACGATGGCCATGACCCACGCGAGAATGGGGCGCTTGATGAAGAACTCTGCCATGCCGTTCTCCGCCTAGCGTCGTGCCGACACGGTCGAGGCGGTGTCCGTCGCGGGTGCCGCGGATGCCGCGTTCGCCTGCGTCTGCGGCGTATCGGCCGCCACCTTGACCGGCGCGCCCGCATGCACGCTCTGCAGGCCGCTCACGATCACGCGGTCGCCGGCGTGCAGGCCCGAGGTCACGATCCATTGGTCCCGGAATGCGTTGTCGGCCGTGACTTGCACTTGCCGCGCGTTGCCGGCCGCATCCACGACGTAGACGCTCGCCTTGCCGTCCGACGCGCGCGTCACGGCCATCTGCGGCACGAGTATCGCGTTGTCGTTCTCGCCTTCTTCCAGGCGGGCGCGCACGAACATGCCGGGAAGCAATTCGCGTTCGGGGTTCGGGAACGTGCTGCGCAGCGTGACCGACCCGGTGGTGGCGTCCACCGTGACGCCGGAGAACTGCAGCGCGCCGGGGTGGGCGTATTCGGTGCCGTCTTCCATCACGAGCGTGACGGCGGCGCTGTCGCTGCCCGTTTTCTTCAGGCGCCCGGAAGCGAAGGCCTTGCGAAGCCTCAGCCATTCCGTGCTGGGGCGCGTGACGTCGAGGTACATCCGGTCGAACGCCTGGATGGTGGCGAGCGCGGTGGTCTGGTTCGAGGTCACGAGCGCGCCTTCCGTCACGGTCGATGCGCCGATGCGTCCGGAGATGGGCGCACGCACGTGCGTGTATTCGAGGTTCACGCGCGCGGATTCGAGCGCTGCCTCGTCGGCCGTGACGCTCGCGGCGTCTGCGCGAACCGCGGCGACGGCGTCGTCGTAGTCCTGCTTGCTCACGGCGTTGATCTTCACGAGTTCGGTGAAGCGGTCCGCTTTCGTCTTCGCCGAAGCCAGCGTGGCGCGGGCGTTTTCCAGCGTGCCGCGTGCCTGGTCGTAGGCAGCCTGGTAGGTGGCCGGATCGATCTGGTAGAGCACCTGGCCCGCCTTCACGTCACTGCCTTCCACGAACAAGCGCTTGAGGATGATGCCGCTCACCTGCGGTCGTACGTCGGAGACCTTCTGCGCGGAAAGGCGGCCGGAAAGTTCGGTCGTTTCGACGATCCGCTGCGGCGCGAGCGAGAGCACGCCCACCTGGGCGGTCTGCGTGGCGAAGCCGCCGGGCGGTGCGCCGGTTTGCCTGTTGCAGCCGGCGGTTCCGACTATCGCAAGGATCGAGAGTGCGGCAAACAGCTGGCGCGGCCTGTACGTCATGGGGTGGTGCGCGTGGTTCGCGAGAATGGGCGTCTTCATCTTTGACCTGTTTGGACATCGCGATGTCGCGCGATGCGAGAACGGGACGGCTCCGGACGCTTCAGGGGGACCTGGGCGGTGCCGGTGCTGGACAAGGCGTAACGCTACCGACGGCGCATTTTTTTGTGCTTACGGAAACTTACTGTCCAGTGACGCGCCTGGAGAGGGGGAAGAGAATCGGGATTTCGGCATACGTAATACCCTCGCGGCCCGACCCTTGTGCCGGTTCCGTTAGGAATCGCAAATCACAGTAATATTTCGAAAGCCAGTCAGATCGTATCCGGGCTACCATCATTTCGTCCTCACGCCGCCCTGAATACCTGAAATGCACCCACCTTCCATCCCCGGCTCCGCGCCGCAAGTCCTGCTCGTCGACGACGATGCGGAACTGCGCGACCTGCTGCGCAGGTTCTTCCAGCAGCGCGGCATCGAGTTCTCCGTTCTGCACGATGCAACGAATCTCGCGCGGCGGCTGGAGCGCGAACGGCCGGCCATCATCGTGCTGGACCTCATGATGCCGGGCGTGGATGGCCTCACCGCGCTCAAGCAGCTGCGCGCGAGCGGCGACACGATTCCCGTCATCATGCTGACCGCGCGCGCCGAAGGCATTGACCGCGTGCTCGGGCTCGAACTCGGGGCGGACGACTATCTGGGCAAGCCGTTCATGCCACAGGAACTGCTCGCGCGCATCCAGGCAGTGCTGCGCCGCCAAGGGCCACCGCGGACGACAGCGGTGCAGGAGAAGCCCGCCCCGTTCAGGTTCGGCCGCTTCGAACTGGATTTCGCGACGCGCACGCTGCTGTGCGAAGGCACGCCCGTGAAGCTCACCGGCGGCGAGTACGCGCTGCTCGAGGTGCTGGCCTCGCACCCCATGGAAACGCTTTCGCGTACGCGGCTCATCGAATTGCTCCACGGTCCGGATGCCGAAGTGACCGAGCGCGGCATCGACGTGCCGGTATGGCGCCTGCGCCGCCTGATCGAGGACGACCCGTCCAATCCCCGACGGCTGCAAACCGTGCGCGGGATCGGCTACATGTTCATTCCCGACCACCCGGCCGATGAAGAATCCACTTGATACGATGTTCGGCCGGCTCGTCATCACCACGGTGGGCCTGCTGATGCTGGTTCATCTCACGTCGCTGCTGTTGATCGAGCGAACGCGCGCGAGCCTCGCCGCCTTCCATATTTCGCGCGTCGTGGAGGTTGCCGCCGGCATGGACGGGCGGGGCGGCGACGGCGAGCGGTCCGGGGCGGACATCCTCGGTATTTCGTTCGTGGACCTGAAGCAACTGCCGGCCGCCGACGCGCGGCGCTTTCGCGACGACACGAACGGGCCCATCGAACGGCAATTGCGGCACGTGCTGCCGCCGGGCACTCACGTGGCAATGGACGACGACGGCACGCTGCGCGTGCTCCCCGCGGGCAGCACGCGTGGCATCGTGCTGCCGCAAGCCGAGGTGCCGCTGAGCCGTTTCACCGGGGCGCTGGCGTTGACGCTGATGTTCGCCATCGTGGTTGCCGTCGTGCTTGCGTGGCAATTGAATCGCCCCATTCGCGATCTTGCCGCAGCCGCGCGCGAACATCGCACCGGCCACCATCTGAACATGGTGCGCAAGCGCGGGCCGCGCGAATTGCGCGAGCTGATCGGCGACTTCAACGACATGACCGGCGAGCTGGCCGTGGCCGAGCGCGAGCGCGCCGTGATGCTGGCGAGTATCGCGCACGACCTGCGCACACCGATCACACGCATGCAGGTGCGGGCAGACCTGCTGACCGATCGTGGCGATCGCGAGGGTTTTCTGCGCGATACCGAATCCATGTCGCGTGTCATCACGCAGTTTCTCGACTTTGCGCGCGAGATCCCCGAAGGCTCGCCGCGGATCAGCGTGGACACGCATTGCCGTCGCGATTACACCGACGCGCTGGGTCCGAGCGGCGAGGCGCACCGGGATGCGCTCGTCACGCTTGATCTTCACGCGGGGCCCGACTTCATGCTACCCGCGGTCGACATCGACCGCACGCTCTCGAACCTCGTCGAAAATGCGCTGACCTACGGCGAGCCGCCCGTGGAGATCACCACGCGAGCGCATGGCGAGCACTACGAACTCGTGGTGCGAGACCACGGGCCCGGCGTATCCGAGCCTGATCTGGATCGCGTGCTGCGTCCGTTTGTCCGGCTCGATCCCGCTCGCGGCGGCACCTCGCACAGCGGTTTGGGCCTGGCGATCGTTCACCGCCTCGTTCGCCATCACGGCGGCACGCTGCAAATTGCCAACGCGGCCGACGGCGGGCTCGTCATAGCGATGCGGTTTCCGAAGCGCGGCGTCGCGCAATGAAGCGCCGCGCGCCGCCCAGCTTGCTTTACGCGTCCACATCTTCAGCGCGAGGAAAAAGATGTAGATGGAACTCGCGAGCTTGACCGCGTCATAAAGCCAGGGCCGGCCCGCAGCGAGCGCGGACAGGAAGAATCCCCATCCGGCAATCGCGATCGCGTAGCGAGCGCCTCGGCGACGATCAGCGGCCAGGTGCCACGCAAGCGGACCTTCAAGCCGGACGACAGCAGCAGCGTATTGGTCGGCCCCGGCACGATCGGCACCAGCGACACGTACATCGACATCTTCAGCAAGGCTTCCTGGATGGGCACGCGGCCTCCCCGATTCGTCAGTGTCGCGGTTCGCGGCCGGCCAGCGCTGGCACGCCGTTGAAGTGTTTCAGCGCGAATGCGATTCGCGCTTCCGTGAATGTGCTCGTCTTCATGGCCTTTCTGTTCTCCCGCGGGCTCGAGAACACCGCGGTGACGATCCACGCGCTCGCGGCGCGCCTGATCTCTTCGGGCCGTTCGGCATGCTGTCGCGCGCGCTTGGCATGAACATGTCGCAGATGAACCTGCACTTCGACGGCTACCCGGGCGGATGCGTGATGACCGTCGCGCTGGACGCAGACGTCAAATACAAGCTGCTCCAGTGCGTGACGCCGGTGAGCGACGGCAAGAACGTCATGCACATGCTGATCTCGATCAGGAAGGCCGCGGCGTGCCGCGGCGCGCGATCGACTACCTGCTGTTCGGGCTCCAGACCCGGCAGGCGGCGGGGTACGACGTCAGGATCTGGAACGGGATGAAGCCGGACGGCGGCGGTGCGTACAGCCGGTACGACAAGCTCGTGCTGAAGTACCGCGCGTTCTACCGCGGCTGGGTCGCCCGCGTCGGGGTGAGCGAGCCGCCCTGCGCGAGCCGGCGGCGTTAGCCTGACCGGCGCCGGCCGCGCCGTTCCGTCCGGCGCGCGCGAACAGCGGTGAACCGCATGGACGGCCGGCGTTGGCGCACGCGGCCGAACCCGTCCGCGATGTCAATGTGTCCCTGTTTTCGTGCAACCGCACGCCAGGCTGACCGGCTGATTACGGTTTTGTCATCTACGCCATTCGCGCTTGCACGCAGCGGCGCCGCGTCGCCGTTTCCCGGTAACATCGCCGCATGTCCCCACGAATGCGACGGAGCCGGCGATGCGCATCCTGATAGTCGAAGACGAACCGAAGACGGGCGCGTACCTGAAGAAGGGGCTCGAGGAATCGGGTTTCAGCGTCGATCTCGCGAAGGACGGCGGCGAAGGGCTGATGCTCGCGCAGGAAGAGCGTTACGACGTGATCGTGCTCGACGTGATGCTGCCCGTGCTCGACGGCTGGGGCGTGCTCAAGCGGCTGCGCGACACGCACACGACGCCGGTGCTGTTCCTGACCGCGCGCGACGACGTGCAGGACCGCGTGCACGGCCTCGAACTCGGCGCGGACGACTACCTCGTGAAGCCGTTCGCGTTCGTCGAGCTGCTCGCCCGGATCCGCACGCTCGCGCGTCGCGGGCCGCCGCGCGAGACCGAGCATCTGGCGGTCGGCGATCTGGACATCGACGTGGTGCGCCGCCGCGTGAAGCGCGGCGCCACGCGGATCGACCTGACGCCGCGGGAATTCTCGCTGCTGCAGCTGCTCGCGCGCCGCCAGGGCGAGGTGCTGAGCCGCACGCAGATCGCGTCGTACGTGTGGGACATGAATTTCGACAGCGACACCAACGTCGTCGAGGTCGCGATCCGGCGCCTGCGCGCGAAGATCGACGACGCGTTCCCGGTCAAGCTGATCCATACCGTGCGCGGCGTCGGCTACGTGCTCGAACCGAAGGACGACGCATGACGCGGCCGCGCTCGCTGGCCGCGACGCTCGCGCTCGCGTTCGCCGCGACCACGCTGGCCGCGTTCGCGCTCGTCGGCGCGTACGTGTATGCGGGCCTCGAGCGGCAGGTGAACACCCAGGACGATCTCGACATCGTGCTGGCCGCGCGCCACACGCGCCGGCTCGCGGGCGAACTCGAGTCGCTCGACGCGGTTCGCTCGCACGCGGAGCGGCTGACGAGCCAGGTGCTGGGCAACGAGGCGCTGTCGATGGTCGTCGTCGATGCGGGGGGCGACGTGCTCGCGCGCCACAACGTCCGGCTCGCCGCACTCGACGACGCGCCGGCAGCCGCGTCGGCGCCGCTGGCCGACGCGCAGCTCTTTGCGCCACGCGCGGTGCCGGTTCCGGCGAACGACCGGATCACGGACGACCGGCTCGTCACGTGGACCGCCGACGGCGGCACGCCGATGCGCGGCGTCGTGATCGAGGCCGCGCTCGGCGACCGCACGCCGATCCGCATCGCGATCGCGCGCAACATGCGCGACCGGGCCGATCTGCTCGACGGCTACCGCGACCGGCTCAAGCTCGCCGGCGGGCTCGGCGCGCTGTTCGCGCTGCTGCTCGGCTATTGGCTGATCCGCACGGCGCTCGCGCCGTTGCGCGAGATCGTCGACAACACCGGCCGGATCACGGTCGACAAGCTCGACACGCGGCTCGACGCGTCGCGCGCGCCGCCCGAGCTGCGCGCGCTGGTCGACGCGCAGAACGCGATGCTCGGCCGCCTGCAGCAGGCATTCGCGCATCTGTCGCAATTCAGCGCCGATCTCGCGCACGACCTGCGCACGCCGCTGAACAACATGCGCGGCGCCACGGAAGTCGCGCTCGCGCGGCCGCGGTCGGTCGACGAGTACCAGACGCTGCTCGAATCGAATCTCGAGGAATACGACCGTCTCGCGCGGATGATCGAGAACGTCCTGTTTCTCGCGCGCGCCGAGCATCCGAGTTTCGTCACGCGGCAGCGCGCGTTCGACGTGCGCGACGAACTCGAGCGCATCGCGGAGTATTTCGAGGGGCTCGCCGACGAAGCGG
This sequence comes from Burkholderia cenocepacia, assembly GCF_900446215.1. GTDB lineage: Bacteria > Pseudomonadota > Gammaproteobacteria > Burkholderiales > Burkholderiaceae > Burkholderia > Burkholderia cenocepacia. The sequence goes on from NZ_UAQZ01000016.1 coordinate 240,391, forward strand.
GCTCGACGTTGCGCGTCGACGGGCACGGGCAGCTGACGGCCGATGTCGAGCTGTTCCGCCGCGCCGTCGGCAATCTGCTCGCGAACGCGCTGCGATACGCGCCTGCCGGCGGCGTCATCACGCTGAGCGTCGATGAAACGGCCGATGCGGTGCGCGTCGTCGTCGCGAATCCGGGCGAGCCGATCGATCCCGCGCTGCTGCCGCGGATCTTCGACCGGTTCGTGCGCGGCGACCCCGCGCGCAGCGGCGGTGCGCCGGGCGGCACGGCCGGGCTCGGCCTCGCGATCGTGCGCTCGGTGATGGAGCTGCACGGCGGCAGCGCGCAGGTCGAAAGCGATGCGCGCGGCACGCGCTTCGTGCTCACGTTCAACCGGCCGCCGGCTGCGTGACGGCGGGTTCGTGGCGCGCGGCGGCCGCGTGTTCGTGCGTGTCGGTGTTCGATTCCGCGTCTGAGCCGGCGCTTACGCTTACCTGCCAGCCACCACCCAGCGCCTTCAGCAACCCGACTTCGGCCTCGATCCGGCGCGCGTCGATCTGATCGGCCGTGCGCCGGTTCGTCAGCGCGATCGTCTGCGCGGTCACCACGTCCAGATAGCTGACGGCGCCCGCGTTGAAGCGATTCGTCGTCAGCCGCAGTGACAGGTCGGCCGCGTCGGTCGCGCGCTGCTGGCTGCCGGCCTCGGACGCGAGCGCATCGAGCGCGGACAACTGATCCTCGACCTGCTGGAACGCGACGAGCACGGTTTGCCGGTAGTCGGCGACCGCACCGTCGTATTGCGCATGCGCGCCGCGCAGCGACGCGCTGCGGCGGCCGCCGTCGAACAGCGTGCCGGCGAGTTGCGGGCCGAGCGACCAGAACAGGCTCGGCGCGGCGAGCCACGGCGCGAAGAACGAACTTTCGAGGCCGGCGCTCGCCGACAGCACGAGATCCGGGAAGAACGCGGCCCGCGCCTCGCCGATCTGCGCGTTCGCGGCCGCGACGCGACGCTCGGCCGCCGCGATGTCGGGCCGCCGCTCCAGCAGTTGCGACGGCACGCCGGCCGGAATGGCCGGCACGTGGAACGGCTGTACGTGCGGCGGCAGCGCGAACGTCGACGCGCTTTCGCCGACGAGCGTCGCGATCGCGTGCTGCAACTGCGCACGCGACGCATCGATGTCGGTGTCCTGCGTGCGGGTCGATTCGAGCTGCGTCTCGGCTTGCGCGACCGCCGACGCGTCGATCGCACCGGCCGCGAGTTGCTGCTTGAGCAGCGTCAGCGCGTCCGCGTACGCATGCACCGTGTCGTCGAGCAGTTGCTTCTGCGTGTCGAGCGAGCGCAGCGCGAAATAGTCGGTCGCGAGTTCGGCCGTGACCGACAGCTTCACGGCCTGCAGGTCGGCCGCGCTCGCGGCGGCGTTCGCCTGCGCGCCGGTCACCGCGTCGCGCACGCGGCCGAACAGGTCGGGCTCCCAGCTCGCGGCCACGCCGACCTGGTAGTCGGGCGTCGTCTTGCCGGCGAGCGACGAGCCGAGCCGGTTCTGCGACACGCGCGCCCGGCTCTGCGCGGCACCGGCCGTGATCGTCGGCAGGAACCCGGCGTGCTGATAGTCGACCATCGCGCGGGCTTGCTGCAGATCGGCGACGGCTTTCTTCACCGTCTGGTTCGACACGTCGACGCGCGCTTCGAGCGCGTTCAGATCGGCATCGTCGAAGACAGTCCACCAGGCGCCGCGCGCGGCGGCGTCGGCCGGCATCGCGACGTGCCAGCCGGTTTGTTCGGCAGGTGCTGCCGGTGCGCCTGCATAGTGCGCGGGCACCGCGACGGCGGGCGGCGAATAGCGCGGCAGCGTCGAGCAGGCGGTCAGTGCGGCGACGGCGCCGAGCGCGACGATGCGGCGAGCGAACGGGAGCGGATGAGGAAGACGCATGGCAGGCATCTCGTGGGTGGTCGTCGATGGGTCAGCCGTGGGCGGGCGCGGGAGCGAGTGTCGACGCAGCCGGCGCGGCACCGGCCGCGTGCACCGGCGGCACGTCGCGTGCACTGACCGCGGAGGCCGGTTGCGCGGGCGGAGCAGACGAAGCAGACGAAGCGGACGAAGCGGACGAAGCCGCAACCGGCGCCGCATCGTGCGAAGTCGACACGACCTTCACGGCTTCCCCGACCGTGATCGCATCGCCCGGGTTGTCGATCACGCGATCGGCCGCCGCGAGCCCCGCGACGATCTCCACGCGCGTGCCGAAATCCCGCCCGATCTGCACGGTCTTCAGCGCCGTACGTCCGTTCGCACCGACGGTGGCGACCTGCACGCCGTTCGGGCGGAACAGCAGCGCGCTGACCGGCAGTTCAAGCGCCGGCGCCGCGCTCGGCACGACGAGATGCGCCTGCGCATACGCGCCGGGCATCAGCGCGCCGTCGCGGTTGTCGACGTCGATCTCGACACGCAGCGTGCGCGTGACGGGATCGATCGCGCCCGCGCTGCGCGCGACCTGCGCGGCAAAGTGCCGGCCCGGATACTGTGGCGTCGTCAGGTAGACGGACGTGCCGGCCGACACGCCGGTCGCGCTGTCCTGTGGCACGTCGACGAACACGCGCAGCGTGTTCGTCTGTTCGAGATGGAACAGTTCGCCGGACAGGCCCGGGCTGCCCGGCGTGCCGCCCGCGGTCACGAGCGTGCCGACGTCGACGTTGCGTGCGGTGATCACGCCGTCGAACGGCGCGGTGACCGACTCGTACGACACGAGTTCGGCAAGATGCGCGACGTTCGCCTGCGCGGACGCGAGCATCGCGCGCTTCGCGTTCATGTCCGCGACCTTCGTGTCGGTGTCCTGCTGCGACACCGATTGCGTTTTCAGCATGTCCTGCCAGCGCTGCGCGGTCGATTTCGCATAGTCGTAGTTCGCCTGCGCGCTCGCTTCGTCCGCACGCGCCTGGCGCAGCTGCGCATCGAGATCGGGCGCCGAGATCTGCGCGAGCGTCTGGCCGGCCTTCACGCGCGCGCCGAGATCGGCGCTCCAGTGCGCGATATAGCCGCTCGTGCGCGCATAGATCGACGCGTCCGCATACGGCATCACCGAGCCGGGCAACGTCAGTGTCTGGTCGGCCGGCGCCGCGCCGGGCACGACGACCGACACCGGCAGCGCCTGCTGCGCGGCGACCTGCGCGCGCTGCGCGGCGCGTGCGTCGATACGCGGCACGATGCCGAGCGCGAGCAGCGCGGCGGCGAGCGCGACGGCCGCGAGCGGCACGGCCAGCTTGCGGCCGCGGCGGGGCGGCGGCGTATCGGAGGCGGCGCCGCGCGCGGCGGGCGGCACGGCTGCGGCCACGGTGGCCGCTTCGGCGGCGGGCGGCGGCGCGACGGGTTCGATCGAGTCGTTCATGATGGGTCCGGGGTCGGGCGAATCGAAGGATGAGAAGGGGCGGGCGTTCACGCTCAACGCAGCGCCGGCGTGTCGGGCGCGTGCGGCGCGTGCCGGGCGGCCGCGGCGTCGCGACGCCGGGCGAGCCACGCATGGACGAAGCCGAACAGCACCGGCACGAACAGCAGCGTCGACACCGTGCCGAACGCGAGGCCGCCGATCACCGCGCGGCCGAGCGGGGCGTTCTGCTCGCCGCCGTCGCCGAGGCCGAGTGCCATCGGCAACATGCCGATCAGCATCGCGAGCGCGGTCATCACGACGGGCCGGAAGCGGTTGAAGCCCGCGTCGAGCGCCGCTTGCCATGGCGGCGCGCCGGCCGCGAGCAACTCGCGCGCTGCGTTCACGACGAGAATGCTGTTCGCGGTCGCGATGCCGATGCACAGGATCGTGCCGGTCAGCGCGGGCACCGACAGCGTGGTGCGCGTGACGAACAGCATCCACGCGATGCCGGCGAGCGATGCCGGCAGCCCGCCGACGATCACGAGCGGATCGAGCCACGACTGGAAGTTCACGACCATCAGCAGGTAGACCAGCGAGATCGCGAGCGCGAGGCCGCCGAGCAGCCCCGCGAACGACTCGTGCATCGCCTGCACCTGGCCGCGCAGCACGATCGACGCGCCGGGCGGCAGTTGCGCGCGCGCGGCGTCGACGAGCTGGGTCACGTCGGCCGTGACGCCGCCGAGGTCGCGCCCCTGCACCGACGCGAAGATGTCGAGCACCGGCTGCACGTTGTAGTGCGACACCACGGCCTGCTGCGTCGCGCGCGAGAACGTGCCGAGCGCGCCGAGCAGGTTCTGCGCGGGCGCGCCCGCGGCCGGGCCGCCGGCCGGCGTCTGCGGCGAGCGGGCGGTGCCGGCGGGCAGCGGCACGTTCGCGAGCGACTGCAGCGAATTCACCGTGTACTGCGGCGTCTGCACGAGCACCGGGTAGCTGACGCCGTTGCGCGGATCGAGCCAGAAGTTCGGCGTCGTCTGCGAGCTGCCGGACAGCGCGATCAGCAGGTTCTGCGCGACGTCGCGCTGGTCGAGACCGGCCTGGATCGCCTTCGTACGATCGACGTTCACGTTGATAGCGGGTTCGTCGCCGGGCTGCTGGATGCGCGCGTCGACGAGCCCGCGCACGCCGCGCAGCTTCGCGAGCAGCGCGTTCGCGACCGCGCGGTTCTGGTCGAGCTTGTTGCCGACGATCTGGATGTCGATCGGCGCGGGCAGCCCGAAGTTGAGGATCTGGCTGACGATGTCGGCCGGCAGGAACGCGAACGTCACGCCGGGGAACGCCTGCGCGAGCACGTTGCGCAGCTTCGCGACGTACGCGGCGGTCGACGCGTGATCCGGCTTCAGCGTGACGAGCACGTCGGCGTCCTCGGTGCCGATCGGGTCCGACGAGTCGTACGTGAGGTTGATCCCGCTCACCGGCACGCCGATGTTGTCGAGCACGCCCGCGAGCTGGTTCGCCGGAATCACGCTGCGGATCTTCGCTTCCACTTCGTCGGTGAGCCGCGCGGTTTCCTCGATCCGCGTGCCGGTCGGCGCGCGCAGATGCAGGCGAATCTCGCCGGTGTCGACCGACGGAAAGAAGTCCTGCCCGGCGAACGCGTAGAGGCCCGTCGATGCGACGCAGGCGAGCAGGAACGCGGCCGCGAAGCGGCGCCGCCGCGCGATCGCCGCCGACAGCAGCGCGCGATAGCGCAGCCGCACGGCCTCGAAGCGATGCTCGAACGCGGCCTGGAACCGCGCGATGCGTGCGAATGCGCCGCGCGGCGGCCGGCCGCTGCCTTTGGCGCGCATCAGCGCCATCGCAAGCGTCGGCACCAGCGTGCGCGAGAAGAAGTACGACGCGATCATCGCGAAGATCACGGCTTCGGCGAGCGGCACGAACAGATAGCGCGCGACACCCGTGAGCAGGAACATTGGCACGAACACGATGCAGATCGACAGCGTCGACACGAAGGTCGGCACCGCGATTTCGCCCGCGCCGGTCAGGATGGCCTCCTCGAGCGGCGCGCCGAGCTCGAGATGATGCGTGATGTTCTCGATCGCGACGGTCGCGTCGTCGACGAGAATGCCGACCGCGAGCGCGAGCCCGCCCAGCGTCATGATGTTGATGGTCTGCCCGAGCACGGACAGCGCGAGCAGCGACGTGAGCACCGCGAGCGGGATCGTGATCGCGATGATCAGCGTCGCGCGCCAGCTGCCGAGGAACAGCAGGATCATCAGCGCGGTCAGGCACGCGGCGATCAGCGCTTCGCGCACGACGCCCTGGACCGCCGCCTTCACGAATACGGACTGATCGTCGAGCGGCGCGATGCGCAGCGTGTTCGGCAACCCGGCCGCGATCTTCGGCAGCATCGCCTTCACCTGGTCGATGATCGTCAGCGTCGATGCGCTGCCGGTCTTCTCGACCGTCAGCAGCGCCGCGCGCTTGCCGTCCACCCGCACGATGTTGGTCTGCGGCGCGTAGCCGTCGCGAACGTGCGCGACGTCGCGCACGTACACGACGTTGCCGCCGATCGTCTTCACCGGCAGGTCGTTCAGCGCGGCGACCGTCTGCGTGCTGCCGTTCATCTGCACGTTGTATTCGTGCGTGCCTATTTTCGCGGTGCCGCCCGGCAGGATCAGGTTCTGCGCGTTGATCGCGTTCACGACGTCGATCGGCGCGAGCCCCTTCGCCTGCAGCGCGCGCGTATCGAGATCGACGACGATCTGGCGGATCTTGCCGCCGAACGGCAGCGGCACCGCCGCGCCCTGGACGGTCGCGAGCTGCGTGCGGATGAAGCTGTTGCCGAGGTCGTACAGCTGCTGCTCGGCGAGCGTGTCGCTCGACAGCCCGAGCTGCAGGATCGGCACCGTCGACGCGTTGTACGTGATGATGTTCGGCGGCAGCGTGCCGGGCGGCAGGATGCGCAGGATCGACGCGGCGTTGCTCGCGGCTTGCGCGATCGCGCGATTGATGTCGGCGCCCGGGTGGAAGAACACCTTCACGACCGACACGCCGTTCAGCGATTGCGACTCGATGTGCTCGATGTCGTCGACGTCGGACGTGAGCGCGCGTTCGTAGTTCGACGTGATCCGCTTGGCCATGTCCTCGGCGGAGAAGCCGTTGTACGACCAGACGATGCTGACGACCGGAATGTCGATGTTCGGAAAGATGTCGGTCGGCGTGCGCAGCAGTGCCAGCGGCCCCGCGATGAAGATCAGCAGCGCGAGTACGACGAACGTGTAGGGCCTGCGTAACGCCAGCCGGACGATCCACATGATGGTGCTCCTCGAAGCAGGGCTCGGATGCGCATTCGATGCGACGAGCACGCAGTCTGCCCGCGCGGCGTTGACCCGACCCTGACTCGAGGATTACGAAACCGTTATCTGTGCGGGCGCACTGCAGCGTCGGCGGTGGTCGCCGGTAGCTCGCCCTTGCTTTTTCATATTCCTTACCATAAAGTAAGGAATATTGGAGGTGCCGCAAATGACAGCAGCTACTATTACTTCAAAGGGTCAGGTGACCATTCCGGTGGATGTACGCAATCAACTAGGCCTGGAGTCCGGAGACCGGATCGAATTCAGCTTCAACGAGGCAACGGGCCGGTATGAGATCTACCCGGCCACGCGCTCGCTCGCCTCGCTCAAGGGCATCGTGAAAAAGCCCGAGAAATCGGTGTCAATCGAGGACATGAATCGGGCCATCGCCGAACAGGGAGCGTCCGCGCGATGATAGGACTGGATACGAACGTGCTGGTCCGCTATTTCGCTCAAGACGATGCCGTGCAATCAAAGAGGGCGACCGCGCTGATGGAGTCGTTGTCGGCGGAGCGTCCGGGGTACGTTTCGCAGGTGGCGCTGGTCGAGGTCGTCTGGGTGCTGGGACGTTGCTACGGCGTAGAGCGCGAACAGATAACAGACATCATCGACTCAATGACCGCTACGAAGGAACTGGCCGTTGAAGGCGCTGACACGGTGCGAAAGGCACTTCGCGTTTTCGCGGCATCACCGAAGGCGGATTTTGCGGATTGCCTGATCGAGCGGTCGGCACACGTCGTCGGGTGCGAGTACACAGCAACCTTCGACGTGGCCGCCTCAAAGGTCGCTGGCATGCGGTTGATAAAGTAATCACGGCGCAAGCCGACGATAGAAGAACGGGCGATCAGATAACAAAACCGTAATCGAAGCCTCACCTTCAGGAAAGCGCGCGAATCGCAGAATGGACTCAACTCTTCATCGCATCGATGGGGAGCGGAGGTCCGGCCTGATCTGCGGACGCGAACACGCCATCTTTGAGAGGTGAACATCATGAACAACCTGATTCGTGCAGTCCTGCTGTCCTGCGCACTGAGCGCACCGATCGTCGCATTTGCGCAAACTACCGACCATGCGGTTACCCGCGCCGAGGTGCGTGCCGATCTCGTCCGCGTCGAAAAGGCCGGTTATCGTCCCATCGGCACCGATCCGTACTATCCGGAGGACATCCAGGCCGCGGAGGCGAAGGTCGCCGCGCAGCAAGCGCAATCGGTTGCCGCACGGCCGGCCGACGCGGCAAGGGCGGCGACGTCGTCGCTCGCGTCGCTCGACACGCAGCCGTTGTACGAGCATCACTGAACGCGGTTGGCGACCGCCGTCGGCAGCCCGGCGGCGGTTCCTTCAACGGACGGCGCGCATGCCGCCGCGAGTCAGCTCTCGCCCTTCTCGAGCACGTTCTGCGTGAGCGTGATCGATGGAATCGTCGGCTTGAGCAACGCGCGGCGCGCGCGACGGCTCAGCCACTTCCAGCCGGCCACGAGCAGCAGCGCGACCAGCGGGATCAAGGCGATCGTCCACGTCCCGTTCGGGTAGTCGAAGGCCATCAACACCAGCACGCCGAGCAGGAACAGCAACGTGAGCCAAGACGTCACGGGCGCGCCCGGCATCCTGAACGACACGTCTTCCACGTCGCCGCGCCTGACCGCGGCGCGGAACTTCATCTGGCACACGACGATGAAGCCCCAGGTGCTGATGATGCCCAGCGACGCGATGTTCAGCACGATCTCGAACACGCTCGACGGCACGAGATAGTTGAGCAGCACGCCGACCACGTAGATCGCGACCGTCACCAGAATGCCCGCGTACGGGACGGATTGCCCGCTCATTCGCGCGAGGAACGCGGGGGCGGAGCCGCCCATCGACAGCGAACGCAACACGCGCCCCGTCGAATACAGGCCGGAGTTGAGGCTCGACAGCGCGGCCGTGAGCACCACCAGGTTCATCACCGAGCCGATGCCCGGCACGCCGAGCGCGCCGAAGAACGTGACGAACGGGCTCTGGCCCGCCTTGTACGCGCTCCACGGCAGCAGGCAGACCAGCAGCACGACCGATGCGACGTAGAAGATCGCGATGCGCCAGATCACGTTGTTGATCGCGCGCGGCAGCACCTTGCGCGCATCCTTGCATTCGCCGGCGGCCGTACCGACCAGTTCGACGCCCGCGAACGCGAACACCACGCCCTGCACCAGCACCAGTGCCGGCATCAGCCCGTGCGGAAAGAACCCGCCGTTGTCGGTGATCAGATGCATGCCGGTGCCATGACCGGCGACCGGCATGCCCGTGCCGAGGATCGCCGCGCCGATCACGAGAAACAGCACGATCGCAGCGACCTTGATCAGCGCGAACCAGAACTCCATTTCCGCGAACCACTTCACGCCGATCAGGTTCATCGTCGCGACGATGCACAGCGCGACGAGCGCGAAGATCCACTGCGGCACGGCCGCGAACGGCGCCCAGTAATGCATGTAGAGCGCGACGGCGGTGATGTCGACGATGCCGGTCATCGCCCAGTTCAGGAAGTACATCCAGCCGGCGACGAACGAGGCCTTTTCGCCGAGGAACTCGCGCGCGTACGACACGAAGCTGCCGCTGCTGGGGCGATGCATCACGAGTTCGCCGAGTGCGCGCAGGATCAGGAACGAAAACGCGCCGCACACCAGATAGACGATCGCGAGCGCCGGGCCGGCGGCCTGCAGCCGCGCGCCCGCGCCGAGAAACAGCCCGGTGCCGATGGCCCCGCCGATCGCGATCATCTGCACCTGTCGATTGCCGAGGGTCTGGTGATAGCCGGCTTCGTGCGATTCGAGCCAGCTGCGTTTGTCGGTTTCGCCGGTTGTCGACGGGTCGGGAATCGATGCCATGACGGTATCCTTGCGCGCGGATGGGATTGGATTCGCCCCGATCGCGGGACGATCGGGACCACCGGTACCGGAGGAGCAGCGCACCGAATCGAGCACGCCCGTCCTGATCGCGATTCGTCGGACGTGACGAAAGGCACGGTACGTCGCGAACGTATTCAGCCGTAATTTCCGTCACAAACGGAATGCAAATTTGAACTGGGCCTGTTCGAATCCGTGCATAGGGCCGCGGCGACGGGTGAACCAGATAGGTAATTTGGTGCGCCGGCGCGCGCTGCGAGGGCAACCGTTACCGATGGCGCCGGTTCGTGCACCGAAATGAGGAATTCGGCACGCCGAGCGGTTCGCTGAAATTTCCGTCTCGTGCCGGCGTGGCAAGCGTTTGACGGCAATGGCCCGGTTTTTGCTGGAGTGGTGTGGACCGCGCAATCGTTGCGCGCTGCCCGACGACATACCAGACAAGGAAGATTCACCGTGAGCCCGACGACCCGACCGTTCCCCCGACGCACCTGGCTGGCTGCGCTGCTCGCCGCCCCCGTGATCGCGCTGTTCGCCGCCGCGCCGGCCCATGCCGATGCGCTCGACACCATCGCGAAAAACGGCACGCTGCGCGTCGCGGTGCCCGAGGACTATCCGCCCTTCGGTTCGGTCGGCACGGACATGCAGCCGCAGGGCTACGACATCGACATGGCAGGACTCCTCGCCAAGGCGCTCGGCGTCAAGCTGAAACTGGTGCCCGTAAACAGCGCGAACCGGATTCCGTACCTGACGACCAACAAGGTCGACATGGTGATCTCGTCGCTCGGCAAGACCCCGGAGCGCGAGAAGGTCATCGACTTCTCGAGCGCGTACGCACCGTATTTCCAGGGCGTGTTCGGGCCGTCCGACGTGAAGGTGAGCGCGCCGGCCGACCTCACCGGCAAGACGGTCGGCGCCACGCGCGGCGCGCTCGAGGAGATCGCGCTGTCGCAGCTCGCGCCGAACGCGACGATCAAGCGCTTCGAGGACAACAACGCGACGATCCAGGCGTTCCTGTCGGGGCAGGTCCAGTTGATCGCGGCCGGCAACATCGTCGCGGCGGCGATTCTCGCGAAGAATCCGCCGCGCCGCCCCGAGGTCAAGTTCGTGATCAAGAATTCGCCGTGCTTCGTCGGCGTCAACAAGAACGAACCACGCCTGCTCGCGAAGATCGACGATGCGATCGCGCATGCGAAGCAGGACGGCTCGCTGGGCGAGATGTCGCGCAAGTGGCTCGGCCAGCCGTTGCCGGCCGGACTGTGACGCATCGCCGTGTCGCCTGATACGTCGCCGCGGCCGGGGTGCCCGGCGTGGTGCGTGTCGTTGTCCGAACCTGAATTTATCCCCTTCCCATGAGCTACCAGCTTCAATTCGGCGAACTCGCCGAGTACGTCGGCGTGTTCGCGAGCGGCGCGGCGATCACGCTCGCGCTGACCGCGGTCGCGACCGTGCTGGGTGTCGCCGTCGGCGTGCTCGGCGCGGCCGCGTACAGTGCCGACGCGCGCGCGGCCGTGCGGCTGCGCCCGCTGATCGGCGCGTACGTCGAGGCGATTCGCAATACGCCGTTCGTCGTCCAGCTGTTCTTCATCTTCTTCGGCTTGCCGGCGCTCGGCGTGCACATCGACGAGTACACGGCCGCGATCCTCGCGATGACGCTCAATCTCGGCGCGTACTCGGTCGAGATCGTGCGCGCCGGCGTGGCCGCCGTGCCGAAAGGGCACCTGGAGGCCGCGTCCGCGCTGGCGATGTCGCGCGCGCAGATGCTGCGTCATGTCGTGTTGCCGCAGGCGCTCGCCAAGGTGTTTCCCGCGCTGTCGAGCCAGATCGTGATCACGATGCTCGGCTCGGCCGTCGTGTCGCAGATCTCGGTGGCCGATCTGACCTATGCGGCCAGCTACATCCAGTCGCGCAACTTCCGCGCCTTCGAGACGTACTTCGTGATCACGCTCGCGTATCTGGCGATGGCGCTGCTGCTGCGCGCCACGCTCGGCGCGATGGGCCGCCGCCTGTTCACCCGTCGCGTGCGAGGTGCGCGATGACCGATTTCACGTTGGGCCAGATTCTCGCGAACCTGCTGCTGGCCGCGCGCTGGACGATCGTGCTGTCGATCGTGTCGTTCGTGACGGGCGGCCTGGTCGGCCTCGGCTTGCTCGTGATGCGCGTATCGGGCTCGACGGTGCTGCGCGGCGTCGCGAAGCTCTATATCGAGGTGTTCCAGGGCACCCCGTTGCTGATGCAGCTGTTCATCGTGTTCTTCGGCCTGCCGCTCGTCGGGCTCGACGTGCCGCCGTGGGTCGCGGCCACGGCCGGGCTCACGTTCTTCACCAGCGCGTATCTGGCCGAGATCTGGCGCGGCTGTGTCGAGGCCGTGCCGAAAGGGCAGTGGGAGGCGTCGGCCAGCCTGGCGATGAGCTACGTCGAGCAATTGCGTCACGTGATCCTGCCGCAGGCCGCGCGCATCGCGATCGCGCCGACGGTCGGTTTCGGCGTGCAGGCCGTGAAGGACACGGCGCTGGTGTCGATCATCGGCTTCACCGAGTTGACGAAGGTCGGCATCGCGATCTCGAACGCGACGTTCCGGCCGTTCGTCGTGTATGGCCTCGTCGCGCTGATCTATTTCGCGCTCTGTTATCCGCTTACCCGTTATGCGCGCACGTTGCAAAGGAGATGGCATGCCGCTCGTTGAAACCCGGGGTCTCGAAAAGAATTTCGGCACCCATCATGTGCTCAAGGGCATCGATTTCTCCGTCGAGCGCGGGCAGGTCGTCTCGATCATCGGGCGCAGCGGCTCGGGCAAGAGCACGCTGCTGCGCACGCTCAACGGGCTCGAGAGCATCGACGCGGGCACGATCTCGGTCGACGGCGAACGCGTCGATGCACGGCACGCGGACCTGCGTGCGCTGCGGCTGAAGGTCGGCATGGTGTTCCAGCAGTACAACCTGTTTCCGCACCTGAGCGCGGGGCAGAACGTGATGCTCGCGCAGTCGGTGGTGAAGAAGGCGCACCGCCAGCAGGCACGCGCGATCGCGGAACTGATGCTCGAGCGCGTCGGCCTCGGCGACAAGTTCGACGCGTTTCCGGAACAGCTGTCGGGCGGCCAGCAGCAGCGCGTCGCGATCGCGCGGGCGCTCGCGATGAAGCCGAGCGTGCTGCTGTGCGACGAAATCACGTCCGCGCTCGATCCGGAGCTCGTCGGCGAGGTGCTGGGCGTGGTCGAGCAACTCGCGCGCGAGGACATGACGCTGATCATGGTGACGCACGAGATGAACTTCGCGCGTGCGGTGAGCGACCGGATCGTGTTCATGCATCAGGGGCGCGTGTGGGAGAGCGGGACGGCCGACGAGATCTTCGAGCGGCCGCAGACGGTGGAGTTGACGCGGTTTCTGGGCAGCGTGCGAAACACGGAAACCGTGACGCGCTGACCGACGCCGCCGTGTGGCCCGGCCGCGATAGATGACAGGACCGTAATCGAAGCCTCACCTTCCGGACAGCGCGCGAATCGCAGAATGGACACCACTCCTCATCGCATCGATGCGGAGCGGATGTCCGGCCTGATCTGCGGACGCTAACACGCTATCTTCGAGAGGTGAACATCATGAACCACCTGATTCGTGCAGCATTGCTTTCCTGTGCGCTGAGCGCACCGATCGTCGCATTTGCGCAGACCACCGGCCATCCGGTCACGCGGGCCGACGTGTGCGCCGACCTGATTCGGGCGGAGCGCGACGGGTCGCTGCCGACGTTGAACACGGACTATCCGCCGAGCGCGCAGACGATCGCGCGCAATCGCGAGCTGTATGCGATCGCGCATGGCGGCCGGTACTCGGCAATGACCGCGACGTCGGCCACCGTATCGACCGCGAGCGCGCAATGAAGCGGGGCGCCGTATCGAGACGCGTGACGGGGCTGGCGATCGCCGCGTGGCTCGCGGCGGTCGCGACCCCGGTTTTCGCGCGCGGGCAGCCGCAGCTGCCCGATGACGACGGCGGGCGCGCCAGCGTGCTGCGCGCACTGAATCCCGGATTCGATCCGCAGCGCCATGCAGTCGACCCCCGGCCGGCGCATGTTCACGCCGCGCCCATCAGCCGCGCGCCGAGTGCGATCCCGCGCGCGGCGATCGATGCGCTGGCGGCGCGCTGACGGGCGTCCCAGCCCGCCAGCGCGGCATCGAACGCGGCGCCGCGTGTGACTTTGCGCACTGCTTCGGCGAGGCCGACCGCGTCCTCCGCCGCTTTCGCGGCGCCCGCCGCCGTGTGCGGGCGCACGATGCAGGCGGCATCGCCGAGCAGCACCGCGCGCCCGAAAGCCATCCGCTCGACCGCGAGATCGAGGATCGCCTGCGCGAACGGCGCGGTGGTTGCATCGACGAGCGCGGCGAGCGTCGGCGCGAGCATCCGGTCGGCGGCGTCGACGAGTTCCGCGCGGTGGTCGTCGCGCATCGCGCCGGGTGGCAGCGACCCGTCGCGTTGCGTGCCGTCGCGCGCAACGAACAGCGACGGCATCCGGTCGGATGCGAGACGCCGGTACCACACCCAGTTCACGCGCCGTTTGCCCGGTTCGATCGTGCCGTCGGCGCCGGGCACCAGATAGGTCAGGAACAGGTGCCGGTCGCCTTGCTGGAACGTGAAGCGTTCGCGCAGCAGAACCAGCACCTGCTCAGGCAGCGTGCGTTCGTCGACGAGCCCGCGCCACGCGACATAGCCCGCATACGTCGGCCGCACGTCCGGCAGCAATTGCGCGCGTACGGTCGAGCGGCCGCCGTCCGCGCCGATCAGCAGGTCGGCGATCTCGGCGCGGCCGCTCGCGAAATGCGCGACGATCCGCTCGCCGTCCGGTTCGAACCGCTCGAACGCGTCGCCCGCGTGGATGACGCCGGCGGGCAGTGCACGCTTGAGCGCCGTGTAGATCACGTTCCAGCCCGTCTGCGTCTGCGGCATCGCGAAGCGCTGCACGATCCGGTCGTGCGCATCGACGTAGATCCGGTCGATCGAATCGACGCTTGCCTCGCGCGGCAGCGGCACACCGCCGAACGCGAACGCGCGCTCGATCGGCGGTTGCAGCACGATGCCGCCGCCGCGGCTGTCGAGTGCGTGCGGCGATTGCTCGAAGACGCGGACGTCCCAGCCGGCCGCGCGCAGCGCGGTCGCCGCGAACAGCCCGCCGACCGATCCGCCGGCGATGACGGCCTTGCGGCCCGCTCCGTGTTCCATCCGATGTTCCCCCGATGATGCCGTGTGCGGCGCGCGTGGCGTCAGCCGGCCCAGCCGCGCAGGAAATCGAGCAGCAGCGCGTTCACGCGCTCGGGCTGCTCCTCGTGCGGCAGATGCCCACACTGCGCGATCGGCTCGGCACGCAGGTGGGTCGCCATGCCTTCCCATACGGCCTTCATGTCGAACATCTTGCCGACCGCGTAGAAATCCTCGCCCCAGATCGCCATGGTCGGGCACGCGATCCTGACGTCCGCATCGACGAGGTCCTGCTGCACGTCTTCCGCGTTCGCACGATAGTCGGCCAGCGCGCCGCGCACGGCCCCCGGGCGCCGATACGCACGCACGTACGTGTCGAACGCATCGCCCGAGATCGCGTGCGGGTTGTAGCACCAGTCGGCGAAAAAGTAGCTGAGCCATTCGGCTTCCTTGCCGGCGATCAGCGCCTCCGGCAGGTCGGGCACCTGGTGGAACAGGAAGAACCAGTACGCGCGCGCCGTTTGCGCGGTCATGTTCTGCGCGACGATGCGCGTCGGCACGTTGTCCATCACGACGAGCCGCTCGACGCGTTCGGGGAAGTCCTTCGCGAAACGCGTCGCGACGCGTGCGCCGCGATCGTGCCCGACGAGCGCGATGCGCTCGATGCCGAGCGCATCGAGCAGCGCGGCGAGATCGCGCGCCATGTTGCGCTTGTCGTAGCCGGCCGCGGGTTTGTCGGTTTCGCCGTAGCCGCGCAGGTCGGGCACGATCACGCGATAGTGCCGCGCGAGCACCGGAATCTGGAAACGCCATGCAAAACTGGTTTCGGGGAAGCCGTGCAGCAGCACGACGACGGGCCCCGCGCCGGCATCGATGACGTGCTGGCGGATGCCGTTCGCCGTAACGGTGTGATGGGTGAGTGCGAGCGTGTCGGTCGTCATGGTGAGAATCCCGGTTCGATGCGGACGGTGCGCGATACGGTCGCGTCCGATGCTGTCCGAGCATAGGCCACGCGACGAACGTCGTGGCTGAATCGTTCTGAATCCCGGTGTGAGGCGGTGGCGTGGCGGCTGGCTCGTCTGCGGTCGTCGCGCGCATGCGTCACCGCGCCGCACCGCGCGTTCAGAACGATTCAGTTCGCCGCCGTGACTTTCAGGGCCGCCTTCCGTAGTCTTGTTCTAGAGCCGCCGCACGAGGCCGAAGCCCTTCGGCCGGCCCGGCCGGCGGCACAACCGGAACGGACCATGCCTTACCTGATCTCACCGGGAGCCGGCGTCGCAATCGGCCTCCTGCACCCCCTCGTGCGCGTGCAGTCGCCCGCGCCGCCGCTGATCGCGCTGGCGCGCCTGTTCGGCATCGTCGTCCGCGAGCATGCGATCCCGCTCGTGCCGGCGCCGTTGCGTGCGCTCGCCGCGCAGGCTCGCGATGCGGACCCCATCGACAAAACCGCGGAAGCCACGACATGCAGCCCGCGCAAGTAACGGCAGCGGGCGCGGCGGCCCCCGATCGCGTGCGCGGCGAGGACGTGTTTCTCGCCTCGATCGCCGGCTACGTCGACACGCTCGGCTTCGTCGCGCTGTTCGGGCTCTTTACCGCGCACGTCACCGGCAACTTCATCCTGATCGGCTCGGGCCTCGCCGGGGTCGGCCAGGGCCTCGTGATCAAGTGGCTCGCGTTTCCGGCATTCATCGCGGGCATCGTGGCCGCCCGCGTGCTCGATCACCGGATGCGCGTGCGGGGGCATGGCGTGCGGGCGCGCTCGCTGTACGCACTGCAGACGATCCTGCTGGCCGGATTCATGCTCGCGGGCGTCGCGGCGTCGCCGATCGGCAGCGCCGATGCGCCCGCGACGATCGTCTGCGGGCTGCTGGGTGCCGCGGCAATGGGTGTGCAGAACGCGCACGGCCGGCTGACCGCGCGCACCGTCGTCGCGAACACCGTGATGACCGGCAACGTCACGCAGGCGGTCATCGATGCATTCGACTGGCTGGTGCCGATCGCCGCGCCGGCCGAACGGGAAGCCGCACGCGCGCGGCTGCGACGCACGTTGCCGCCGGTCGCCGGTTTCGCGCTCGGCGCGGGCGCCGGGGCGAGCGCCTACCTGTACGCCGCGTTCTGGGCACTGGCGCTGCCGCTCGCGCTGCTTTGTTTCCTTACCTGGCGCGCCGGCCGGACCGGCGAACCCTCCGCGTCGCGCTGAGCGCCGGTTCCGCACGGCGTTCGTCGCGCACGCGGCGGGCGGCTACAGAAAGCGCAGCAGTGGTGAACCGGTCGACGAGGTCCGGGTGACCGAGCTGTTCGACCCACCAGCGTAACGCGCGCCCGGCTTCGTCGGCGCGCCACGCGATATAGCAATGGGTCGTGCCGCGCATGCCGGTGACTTTTCGCGCGACAAGCCTGCCTTGCGCGATCGCGGGTGCCGCGATGCAGTCCGGGAGCGTACCCACCGCGAGTCCTTCGCATGTAGAACGCGTGGGCGTATGACCACATCATGTCGAATGGCAGTATCGCGGCGATGCAGACGCGGACCTCGGTTTCCCGACCTTGCTGCGCGCGCTGCGCCTTCCGTTCAGGCTGCTCGGCGGCATGAAGCAGACAACGGCCTTCCTCGACGACGACGCGGCCCGCGCGCGTGAGCTTCGCCCGACGCCCGCTGCGATCGAACAACGCGACGTCGAGATCGCGCTCGCGCTTTTGTACGAGATATGTCAATGCGGACGGCACGCGGTGCACCAACTGCGGCGTCAGAAAACCTACCGGTGCGGTCGATCGCGTCCAGTGCATCGAGTGCTTCGAAAGGCAGCTTCATGACGAATTTTGCTACGACAAGGGTATCAGGCGGTGTCGCGCCGTCGAGCAATGCTGAACCCAATGTTGTTCACAATGGTTCGTTGTCCGATGTACCGAGGCACGCACGCATGTGTGCCGACGGCCGGGCCGCCGCCGCATTCGCTCGACGTCTGCCTGTCACGTCGGTGTCGATTCGCGGTGCTTCGCGGAAGCATCGGCGTGCGCGCCGGGCAGCGCGCCGAACATGTGCTGGCTGCACTTCGCGTCGCGCCATGCGGTTCTCAGGCGGATGCCATCGAACATCCGCCGCACCACGGGAAGAATCTGTTCGCCGACCAGAATGCCGAGCAGGCCAGCCAGGGCAACGGCGGGCGGCGCCGGCGATTGCACGCCGATCAGCGCGTAGACGACGCCGGCGAGGATGCCGGCGAGAAGCGAAGCAATGTACGGTTTCATAGATATAGGATGGAATGACGGCCGTTAAAAATATGGATAAATACCGGTCTGGCGTCGATCCGAAAGTCTTGGGCCAGCCTATCAGGTCTGCGTGTTCATCGTTAGCCGATTCAATGAAATTCAGATCTTTTCAGTCTGAATTCAGAGCGCGGTGAGAATCAGAACAATTAACTGGTGCGGTCGAAATTTCGCGTATTGAATGACGCAGGCCGACTGCCGACGCTTCCGACATGGCGCATTGGATGCCTCGCGGATGCGTCGGCCGGGCAAGCCTCATTTTTCTCCGCGTCAAAGGACATCACCACCATGAGCAATCCGAAGCTTGAAGTACTTACTCCGCACAACAGCCAGCTGATCTTCATCGACCAGCAGCCGCAGATGGCGTTCGGCGTGCAGTCGATCGATCGTCAGACGCTGAAGAACAACGTCGTCGGGCTCGCGAAGGCCGCGAAGGTCTTCAACATCCCCACCACGATCACGACGGTCGAAAGCGAGAGCTTCTCGGGCCACACCTATCCCGAGCTGCTCGACGTGTTCCCGAACCAGAAGACGCTCGAACGCACGTCGATGAACTCGTGGGACGACCAGAAGGTGCGCGACGCGCTGGCCGCGAACGGCCGCAAGAAGGTGGTCGTGTCGGGTCTGTGGACCGAAGTCTGCAATACGACGTTCGCGCTCTGCGCGATGCTCGAAGGCGACTACGAAATCTACATGGTCGCCGACGCATCGGGCGGCACGACGCAGGCCGCGCACGATTTCGCGATGCAGCGCATGGTGCAGGCCGGCGTGGTGCCGGTCACGTGGCAGCAGGTCCTGCTCGAGTGGCAGCGCGACTGGGCGCACCGCGAGACGTATGACGCGGTGATGGCGATCGCGAAGGAGCATTCGGGCGCATACGGGATGGGTGTGGACTACGCGTACACGATGCTCCACAAGGCGCCGCAACGCACCGCGACGCCGCACGAGTCGATTCCGGCCGTTCCGGCGAAGTAAGCGCGGACGACCGGCGACCGCTGATGCCGGTGCGGCGGGTTCGATGTGAACGCGTCGCATGGGCTCCATTGCCGCGGGCGGCGGACGTGACCGAAACACGAATGCCGCCCGCGGCATGCGGGTCGAAATACAGCCCCTGCATTTGAAATTGTCCGGGAGATTTATTGCATGGAACCTTATCTGGTTTCCCTTGGCGCGGGTGTGCTGATCGGTGTGATTTACAGCGCCATCAAGGTTCGCTCTCCCGCACCGCCGCTGATTGCGCTGGTCGGGCTGCTCGGCATGCTGATCGGCGTACAAGCCTTACCCCCCGTGAAACAACTCTTTGGCTTCTGATCAACAAGAGATGATGCATATGACCGCAACCGTGACCCAACCGGATCTGATCCTGCATAACGGACGATTCACGACGCTCGATCGCACGAACCCCGTCGCGACGGCGGTCGCGATTGCCGCCGGACGATTCGTTGCCGTCGGCAGCGAAGCGGACGTGATGCCGCTCGCGGGCCGCGCGACAAAGGTCGTCGATCTCGGCGGCCGCGGCGTGCTGCCGGGTCTGATCGACAACCACTGCCACGTGATTCGTGGCGGACTGAACTACAACATGGAACTGCGCTGGGACGGCGTGCCGTCGCTCGCGATCGCGATGGAGATGCTCAAGCAGCAGGTCGCGATCACGCCGGCGCCGCAGTGGGTGCGCGTGGTCGGCGGCTTCACCGAACATCAGTTCGTCGAGAAACGGCTGCCGACGATCGCCGAACTCAATGCAGTCGCGCCCGATACGCCCGTGTTCATCCTGCATTTGTACGATCGCGCGTTGCTGAATGCGGCGGCGCTGCGGGTGGTCGGCTACACGAAGGACACGCCGGAGCCGCCGGGCGGCACGATCCTGCGCGATGCCGCAGGCAATCCCACCGGCCTGCTGCTCGCGAACCCGAACGCGACGATCCTCTACGCGACACTCGCGAAAGGCCCGAAGCTGCCGTTCGAGTATCAATACAATTCGACGCGCCACTTCATGCGCGAGCTGAACCGGTTGGGCGTGACGGGTGTGATCGACGCGGGCGGCGGGTCGCAGAATTATCCCGACGATTACGAAGTGATCCGCAAGCTGCACGACACGGGCGAGATGACGATCCGGATCGCGTACAACCTGTTCACGCAGAAGCCGAACGCGGAGAAGGAAGACTTCGTGAACTGGACGAAGAGCGTCAAGTACCACGACGGCACCGACTACTTCCGCAATAACGGCGCGGGCGAGATGCTGGCGTTTTCCGCGGCCGACTTCGAAGACTTCCGCGTGGCGCGGCCGGATCTGCCCGCGCAGATGGAGGATGACCTCGAAGGTGTCGTGCGCGTGCTGGCGGAAAACCGTTGGCCGTGGCGCATGCACGCGACCTATGACGAAACGATCAGCCGCGCGCTCGACGTGTTCGAGAAGGTCAACGAAGACATCCCGCTCGAAGGGCTGAACTGGTTCTTCGATCACGCAGAAACGATCACCGAGCAATCGATGGACCGGATCGCCGCGCTCGGCGGCGGTATCGCGGTGCAGCACCGGATGGCGTACCAGGGCGAATACTTCGTCGAGCGCTACGGCGCGCAAGCCGCGGAGGCGACGCCGCCTGTCGCGAAGATGCTCGCCAAGGGGCTCAAGGTGTCGGCCGGCACGGACGCGACACGCGTCGCGTCGTACAACCCGTGGGTGTCGCTTGCATGGCTCGTGACGGGCAAGACGGTCGGTGGCCTC
This sequence comes from Burkholderia cenocepacia, assembly GCF_900446215.1. Taxonomy (GTDB): domain Bacteria; phylum Pseudomonadota; class Gammaproteobacteria; order Burkholderiales; family Burkholderiaceae; genus Burkholderia; species Burkholderia cenocepacia. The sequence continues at coordinate 261,129 of NZ_UAQZ01000016.1, forward strand.
AGAATGTATCCGCAGCGCAACCTGCTCGATCGCGAAACCGCGCTGCGGATGTGGACCGAGTACGTGACGTGGTTCTCGAACGAGGAGGGCAAGAAAGGGCGCATCGCGGTCGGGCAACTGGCCGACCTGATCGTCCCGGACCGCGATTTCTTCGCGTGCGCGGAGGACGATATCGCCGGCACGACCGCGTTGCTGACGGTGGTCGACGGGAAGATCGTATGGGGCGCGGGGCCGTTCGCGTCGCACGACGCGCCGATCCCGCCGGCGATGCCGGACTGGTCGCCCGTTCGCGAGTTCGGGGGCTATGGCGGCTGGGGCGCGACGCAGCGCAACGGCGCACCGTTGCAACGCGCGGCCGCCGCCGCGATGTGCGGCTGCGCGAACGAATGCAACGTTCACCAGCATGCGCACGCGGACGCATGGGCAAACGCGTTGCCGACGTCCGACGCGAAGGGCTTCTGGGGTGCGTTCGGCTGTTCGTGCTGGGCGGTCTGACATGGCGGCCCCGACCCACCGCGGCGGCGCCGGCAATCCGGCGTGGGTCCGCGCGCTGCTCGCGCAGCCGGGGGTGCTGCCGCTCGCGCGGCTCGCGCTGGTGTCCGCGTATCTGATCGGCGGCGTCGCGAAGGCGCTGGATTTTCACGGCGCGGTGGCGGAGCAGGCGCATTTCGGCCTGCAGCCGGCCGCGCTGTGGGCGGCGCTGGCGATCGTGGTCGAGATCGGCGGGCTCGTCCTCGTCACCGTGCGCAACGATAGGCGAGACCGGGCTGGCAGCGTTCCCGCCATTCGGTGACGTTGCGACGACCGTGTCGAAACGACGAGTCTGCGCCGTCTCCCGCGCGCGGTGCGCGTCCGGGCCGCCCGGACGAGTGGCCTGTATCCCGCTGAATCCGAATCCGCGCGCGGCGCCGAGCCGCGCGCATCACCATCAAGGAGAAAACCGATGAATTCATTGAACCTGCGCGACATGCTGCGCATGACCGCCGCATCGTCGGCCGTGCTCGTCGCGCTGCTGGCCGGCGCGCCGGCGCTCGCCGACGAAACCCACCTCGACGACATCGCATCGCCGGCCGCCGCGGCGCGGTCGCCAGCCATTGCGGTCGGCCCGCAGTACGACACGACGCACGTGTGCGTCGCCCCCGAAGACTTCGACCGCTTCACCGACAGCTTCGTCGCGACCTTCGGCGGCAAGAAGTCGAAGCAGGGCGTGTTCCAGGTCACGCCGACGCCGAGCCAGACGATGTCGCAGCTCGTGCTGACGCCGGTCGGCACGATCTCGGTGTTCGGCTTCAAGACGCCGATCCCGTACCCGTTCTGCGAGGAACGCACCGGCTATCTCGTCACCGACATGGACGTCGCGGTGAAGTCGGCGCGCGCGCATGGCGCGGACATCGTCGTATCGACGTTTCCCGACCCGATCGGACGCGACGCGATCGTTCGCTGGCCGGGCGGCGTGAACATGCAGCTGTACTGGCATACGCAGGCGCCGAACTACGACGCGCTGCAGACGGTGCCGGAGAATCGCGTGTACGTGTCGCCGGAAAGCGCGAGCAAGCTCGCACGCAACTTCGCCGCGTTCTCGCACGGCAAGATCGTGTCGGACGTGCGCCATGCGCCGGGCATCGAGATCGGCCGGCCGAACGATACGTACCGCCGCATTCGCATCGAATCGGGCTTCGGCAAGATGACCGTGCTCGCGACCGACGGTCACCTGCCGTACCCGTTCGGGCGTGAAATGACGGGCTACGAAGTGGCCGATCTCGCCGCGACGCTGAAGCAGGCCGAAGCCGCGGGCGTGACGGTGCTGGTGCCGCCGTTCAAATCGGACGGCCGCGACGCGGCGCTCGTGCAGTTCCCGGGCGGCTACGTCGCCGAAATCCACGCGCGGTCGAAATGACGGTGCGCCGGCCGATGAAGCGATCGTGGCGCGGCGCGCTGCCGTGCGTCGTGCTGGCGGGCGGCGCCGCGTTGCATGCGGGTTCGGCCGTCGGCGCCGATGCCGAGGCGGCGGGCGGCGCGGCCGCGTCGCCGGCTGCCGCCGCGGCGTCGTGCACCGCGAAACGCCCGACGGTGCTGTTCAACCGCTGGCAGGAGGACTGGTCGGTGCTCGCGAATCCGTGCGTGCCGCGCAAGCCGTTCGACGCGCTGAAATACGTGCCGCTCGGCGACGATCCGTCGACCTACCTGTCGCTCGGCGCGAACCTGCGCGAGCGCTTCGAACTGAACAACGCGCCGCTGTTCGGCCTCGGCGCCGCGCACGACGACAATTACGTGATCCAGCGCGCGAACGTGCACGCGGACCTGCGCTATCGCGGGCACTTCCAGGCGTTCGTGCAGTTCGTCGATGCGCGGCCGTTCGGCAAGGACACGGTCGGCCCGGTCGACAAGGATCAGCTCGACCTCGAGCAGGCGTTCGTCGCGTACGTCGATCGACTGGGGCCGGGCACGTTCAAGACGCGGATCGGCCGGCAGGAGATGGCGTTCGACTTGCAGCGCTTCGTGTCGGTGCGCGACGGCCCGAACGTGCGGCAGGCATTCGACGGGCTGTGGACCGATTACGAAATCGGCAAATGGCGGCTGATCGGCTACGTGACGCGCCCGGTGCAGTATCGCAATGCGGCCGCGTTCGACGACGTGTCGAACCGCCACCTGCGATTCGACGGCGTGCGCGTCGAGCGCACCGGCACGGGGCCCGGCGATCTGTCCGCGTACTGGTCGCGCTACACGCGCGACAACGCGCGCTATCCGGATGCGTCCGGCACCGAACGGCGCGACGTGTTCGACATGCGTTACGCGGGCAAGGCCGACGGGCTCGACTGGGACGTCGAGGCGATGCTGCAGACGGGCCACGTCGGACAGGACACGGTCGGCGCGTGGGCGTTCGGCGCGCTGGGCGGCTACACGTTCGCGAAGACGGCCGGCACGCCGCGCATCGGCATCCAGGTCGACGGTGCATCGGGCGACGCGCATCCGGGCGACCGGCGCGTCGGCACGTTCAACCCGATGTTTCCGAACGGCTATTACTTCACGCTCGCCGGCTATACCGGGTACAGCAACCTGATCCACGTGAAGCCGTCGCTGACCTTCAAGCCGGCCAGCTCGGTGACGGTGCTCACCGCCGTCGGCTTCCAGTGGCGGCAGACGACGGCCGACGCGATCTACGGGCAGGGGATGTCGGCGGTGCCGGGCACGGCGGGCAAGGGCGGCGCATGGACGGGGATGTACGCGCAGGCGCGCGTCGACTGGCTCGTGAACGCGAACGTCGCGCTCGCGCTGGAGGCCGTGCACTTCCAGCTCGGCTCGTCGATTCGCGCACTCGGCGCGCGCAACGCCGACTACGTCGGGATGGAAGCGAAGTTCGGCTGGTGACGCATGGCATCGCTCCGTGCCGCCCGTCTCAGGGCTGCGCGCGAGCGAGCGATTCGACGAAATCGATGAACGCGGTCACGCGCTTCGAGCCGCGCTGGTTCGGCAGGTACAGCGCGGTGATCACCGCGCGCGCCGAGCCCGGCGTCACGTCGTATTGATCGAACAGCCGTTGCAGGCGGCCGGCTTCGAGGTCCGTATCGACCAGCCAGTCGGGCAGCAGCGCGATGCCGGCGCCGTCGAGCGCGGCCTCGCGCAGCACTTCGCTGTGGTTCGATTTCAGCCGCCCGGTGACGACGACCTGCGTCGTGCGTGGCGCGCCCACGAACGTCCACGTCTGCTGGTCGACGCCGAAATGAAAGCGCAGGCATGCGTGATCGACCAGTTCGGCCGGCGTCGCGGGCGTGCCGTGCGCGTCGAGGTAGGCGCGGCTCGCGACCACGTAGCGCCGGAACGTGCCGAGCGGGCGCGCGACGACTTCCGCGGTCGGCGCGGCGTCACCGAGCCGGATCGCGACGTCGATTCGCGCGGATACGAGATCGACGCGTTCGTCGGTGAGTTGCAGGTCGAGGTCGAGCTTCGGATGGCGGGCGACGAACGCGGCGACGTGCGGCGCGAGGCGGCGCAGCCCGTAGGCGACCGGGACCGACACGCGCAGCGGGCCGGACGGCGCGTCGCCGCGGTCGGCCACCAGCGCGTCGGCATCGGCGAGTTCGCCGAGCACGCGTTTCGCTCGCGCATAGTAGACGGCGCCCGCATCGGACAGCGTGACCTGCCGCGTCGTGCGATTCAGCAGCACGGTGCCGAGCGACGCTTCGAGCGCGTCTACCGCGCGCACGACCGACGAAGCGGCGAGATCGAGCCGGCGCCCCGCGCTCGAGAAGCCGCCGGCTTCCGCGACTTCGACGAAGGCGCGCAGCGCGGAGAATTTGTCCATGGGGTCGTCCTTGGGCGGGTTGCAACGTCGCATTGCATGCGGATCGCATTCTAGCGCCGGGTCGCGCGGCAGCCCCGTGCGTGCGCTGCGTCTTCAGGACAATTCAGGCAGCGCTCAGGATTTTCGCCATGGCGCCCGATAAGCTGCGCGACATCGCGTGTCGCGCGGGCCGTTCCATTCGTGGCCGGGCGCGCGTACGGTTCGTCACGGAGAAGACATGAAGACCCTGTTCCGGCACGCGTGCGTCGCGCAGGCGGCGCGTTTGCTGATCGTGGCCGGGTGCGCGGGCCTGTTGGCGCCTGCGGCATTTGCGCAAGCCGGCGTGCCGTCCGACGCGGCGTCCGGTGTGCCGCCCGACGCTCCCGTGCCCGCCGCGGGCCGGCAGCCCCCCGGCTTCTATCGGCAGAAGATCGGCGACTTCACGGTGATCGCGCTGTCCGACGGCACTCATCCGTTTCCGGTCGACACGGTGTTCCGCGACATCTCGAAGGACGAGATCCGGCGCGATCTCGATCGCGCCTTCCTGGAGCCGCCCGTGCAAGGGTCGATCAACGCGTTCCTGGTCGATACCGGATCGAAGCGGATTCTCGTCGATGCGGGCGCCGGCGCGCTGTACGGCGACTGCTGCGGCAAGCTGCTCGACGACCTGCGCGCGGCCGGCTACGCGCCCGCGCAGATCGACGAAGTGCTGCTCACGCACCTGCACAAGGACCATGTCGGCGGCATTGCGTCGAATGGCGCGATGACGTTTCCGAATGCCGTCGTGCGGGTGAACGCGGTCGAGGCCGCGTACTGGCTCGATCCGGCCAACAAGGCGCACGCGCCGGCGTTCCTCGCGTCGTTCTTCGATGCGGCCGCCGCGGCGGTCGCGCCTTACGTCGCGGCCGGCCGCTTCAAGACGTTTCGCGGCGATGCGACGCTCGCGCCCGGCATTCGCGCGGTGCCGATGCCCGGCCATACGCCGGGCCATACGGCCTATCTGATCGAGAGCGGGAACGCGGGCCTGCTCGCGTGGGGCGACATCGTGCACGTGGCGGCGATCCAGTTGCGCGACGTCGACGCGACGGTCCAGTACGACAGCGATGCCGGCACGGCCCGCCGCACGCGGCGCGACACGCTGAAGCGCGTCGCGGCTCGACGCTATCTCGTCGGTGCCGCGCATATCGCGTTTCCCGGGCTCGGGCATTTGCGCCGCGACGGTGCGCAGTACGACTGGGTGCCGGTCAACTATGACGCGACACCGGTGCGGTGACGGCCAGGCGTGCGCCCATGCCGGTCAGCGCGACCGTGCGCGCCGCCACGCGCCGGGCGGATGACCGACGATCCGGGCGAACAGGCGGTTCAGATGGCTCTGGTCGGCGAAGCCGCACGCGACCGCGATGTCGGCCAGCGTCATGTCGGAGGTCTCGATCAGCTCGCGAGCGCGCATCACGCGCTGTTCGAGCAGCCACTGGTGCGGCGTGCGGCCGGTGGTGCGCGAGAACGCGCGGATGAAATACCCGCGCGACAGGTCGCATTCGTTCGCCACTTCCTCGATCGACACGCCGAGGTCCGCCTTTTCCATCAACAGCTCCTTGGCGAGCGCGACCTTCGCGGGAGACAGCACGCCCTTGTGCTCGAGTTCGCGCGTGCGCGCGTTGCCGTAGCGGCGCACGAGATGCGCGCCCATCGCGAGCCCGACCTGTTCGATGAACAGCGCGTTCAGCGGGCCGGGTGTGTCGAGGCTGTCGGCCACCGCGTGCGCGAGATGCCCGAGCACCGGGTCGCGCGCATCGACGCGGCACGTGAGGCCGTCGACCGGGCTGCCGCCGTGCTCGGGGCCGATGCGCGCCAGATACGCATGCGGCAGCTCGACCAGCACGAAGTCGAAGTTGCCGTACAGGTCGGCGTGGAAATGACGGGAAAAATCGCGAATGTAGATCGAGTGGTGCTGGAACCGGCGCTCGCTCGCGCCGGCACGCCCGTAGAGCGTGCGGCGGTGGCCGCCGTTCAGCGACACGCCGACCAGGAAGCCGCGGTCGCACGCGGGCATCTCGATGCGTTCGACGTGCGCTTCGCGCATGCATTTGCGGTGGAGCTTCAGGCCGCCGGATGTCGTCTCGACATCCTTCGCCAGCAGGCTCGACACGCAGCCGAGCGTGTCTTTCGGCCGCCGCGAAGGCGTTGCCACCGGCGCGGCGATGACGGTGTCTGACATGGAATTCCCCAGCGAGGGACTCGGAGCGTGAAATGACGAGTCCAGTTTAGATGCGCGCGCGAACGTTCAAAATGAATTTGCATAAACGTCCGCTCGTCATCCTGACAGATTGCTTTCAATGCGTGTGCGCGGTGAGTGCATACCCCCGCGCAGGGCCTGCGCGCGCGGCCCGGCAGAGTATAGCGCCCTACTTTTACACGCAAGTGATCGTGCCGATCGCGTCCGCGCGAAATGCGCTGGCAGCGCATTTTCCTTCAAGATTTTCACGGCATGCCCGTTTACACTCGGTCCGGAATTCGACATTTTCGTCCGGTGCAAGGGTGCGCCGGACGCGGACTTCCTGACGGGTGAACTGCCGCGTTCATTCGCCAGCCATCCCGAGGAACCCGGAGGCGGCCATGATCCAGATCGGAACTTTGTCGGTGGACTTCGAGCAACGCGACATTCGCCGCCACGGCGCGTCGCTGCGCATCGGCGCGCGTGCGCTCGACATTCTCGAAGTCCTGCACCGCGCGAGCGGTTCGGTCGTGTCGAAAGACGACATCATGGATGCGGTCTGGCCGGGCCTGATCGTCGAGGAAAACCGGCTTCAGGTGCATGTGGCCACGCTGCGCAAGGCGCTCGGCGCGAGCCGCGATCTGATCAAGACGGTGCCCGGGCGCGGCTACCTGCTGGTTGCGAGCGCGTCGCCCGGCCCGGATCTCGTGCCCGCGGCCGAAGCGCCGGCCGTCTCCGTACCGTCGGCCGTCGCGGCGCTGCCGGATGCCTGCGCGTCGTCGCTGCTCGCGCCGCTGGTCGGGCGCGACGCCGAAATCGCGCAGATCGTCGACATGCTCGAACGCACGCCGGTCATCACGCTCGTCGGCGCGGGCGGCATCGGCAAGACGAGTCTTGCGGTGCGCGTCGCGCACGGCGTGCGCAGCCGCGCGCACGAGCGCGTGCTGTTCGTGGAACTGGCGCGCGCGTCGACGCGCGACGACATGCTGATCGCGCTCGCCGCCGAACTCGGCCTCGATACGTCCGGCGTGCCCGCCATCGACCGCATCGGCGACGCGTTCGCGACGTCGCGCTGCCTGCTCGTGCTCGACAACGCGGAGCACATCGTCGATCTGGTGGCGAGCCTCGTCGAAACACTGACGTCGAGCGCCGGCTCGCTGCGCGTGCTCGTGACGAGCCGCGAGCCGCTGCACATCTCGGCCGAAGCGGTGCTGCGCATGAGCCCGCTCGCGGTGCCGGACGGCAATGCCTCCGCCGCGGAAATCGTGCGTTGTTCGGCCGTCGAGCTGTTCCTGGAACGCGTGCGCGCGGCCGCGCCGGATTGCGCGGTCGACGAAGCCGGCGTGCGGCTGATCGGCGACATCTGCCGGCGCCTCGACGGGCTGCCGCTCGCGATCGAACTGGCGGCGGCGCGCGTGGCGACGCTCGGGCTTGCGGTCGTCGCGTCGCGCCTCGACGACCGGCTGAATCTGCTGACGGGCGGGCTGCGCTCGGCGCTGCCGCGTCATCAGACGCTGCGCGCGACGTTCGACTGGAGCTATGTGCTGCTCGACCGGGCCGCGCGCGCGCTGTTTCGCCGGATGGGATGCTTCATCGGGCCGTTTTCGTTCGATGCCGCGCGCGCGGTCGCGACCGAGCCCGGCACCTCGGCCGCGGACATGATCGCGGTGCTTGGCGAGCTGGTGGCGAAATCGCTGGTGACCGTCGAATTCGATGGGGCATATGCGCGCTACCGGCTGACCGAATCGACGCGCGCGTACGCGCTGGAAAAACTGCACAACGAGGGCGAGTTCGAGCGCATCGTCGCGCGCCATGCGGAGTACGAGCGGGAACGGGCCCATGCGCGTCCCGCGGCGCCCGTGATGCTCGCCGACGTGCAGCCCGCCGATGCGCCCGCGCCGGCCGTGGACGAACCGGCGGACGCCGCCGAAGCCGCGGGCGTGCCCGAGCCCGACCGGCTGGCGCGCGCGCTGCTGGAGCCGTCGCGGATGCGCGCGTGCACGGCGCGGGCGCGCCAGGTACTCGACGGGCTGGACACGGACGCCACGGGCCCGGTCGACGTCGCGCGCGAGATGCGGCTGCGGGCGGCCTGCGCGTCGGCGCTGCTGCATACCGACGGCGACGCACTGGCCGCCGCCGCGATGTGGGACCGTACGCTCGGTCTCGCCACGCACATCGGCGACGATGCGTTCGACGCGCGCGCGCTGGTCGGGCTGTGGAACACGATGCTGACGCTGTCGGACATTCACGAATCGCTGCGCTACGCGACGCGCTTCGAGCGGGCGGCCGAGCGGCGCGGCGACCGGTCGCAGCGGTTGCTGGCCAACACGATGGTCGCGACGTCGCTGCATTACTTCGGCGAGCATGCGCAGGCGCGCGAGCGGCTGGAAGCGGCGACGGCCGAGCTGGCCGACGCGGGCGAACCGCCGTGCGCGCAGGCCGCACTGGGCGTCGACATGGCGACGCTGGGGCGCACGATGCTGATCCGTCTGCTCTGGATGCAGGGCGAGCCGGAACACGCGATGCGCGTCGCCGCGCAAGCGGTCGAGCATGTGAAGAGAGGTGAGATATTTCCAAGGGAGAACGCGCGATATTTCCGGTATGAGGCGGGACGGAACGGGATCACACGGAACGGCGCTTGCAAACCACTTGCGTAGGTTGAAACAGAAATATATCTCTCTGGGGCAAGGCCCGCGAGGGCCGCGTCAGGCCGAAGGCAAGGCTCGCGAGGAGACAGTGGTCAACGGTGGAACCGCGTAGCGGTTGTCCCCGCCCTTGTGGTGGGGGCAACACCGTTGTCCACTGGCGGACGCGGGATCTACGACGACCCCTGCGGACCGATTCTGCGGCATTACATCGACGGCTGCGGAGAAGTCTGAGGGGCGGTTACCTACCTGTCAAGGCAGCCTCCTCGGGCTCAATCGGTAGAAGTGGGGCTCGCGAACAGGTCGCGTTGGCGAGCGGCGATCTCCTCGCGCCGGACCGCCTTGATGATCTTGTAAATCCACTGGAGTGACACGCCGAACTTCCGTGCCAGCTCGGCATGGTTGTCGCCGCGGAATTCGTCGAAAATCTGCCGATCTCGCTGGGACAGCCGGTACGACACACCCATCGGAAAGTAGATGTTCTGTCCGCCCCAGTGGCCGGCCATGCGGTCGGCAATCTCGCGCCCGAGCTGGTTCGCCTGGTCGGCGCCGATGTCGGCCAGCTCGATCAGTGCCTGGGCGACCTGCAGAGACAAGTCGACCAGAAGCTCCGGCCCTTTGCTTTTGAACGTTTCGTCCTTCATACGGCCTCCGTCGTCCTGTCACGCCATTTTTTGAGGTGCTCAATCACACGGGATGCCTGGGCGGAACTGAGCCATTCGAGCGCGTCGACGTGCGTCATGCGCTTTACGAAAGCGCCAAGCGCTTCCTCAGACCGGTTTTGCACGACGCCCCGATCCGCCAGCTCAAGCCAGATGCCGCGAATCATCTTCGATTGCTCGTCGTCCGCCTGACTGCGCGCGCCCTTTTTGGAACGCACTTTAAAGCCGCAACGCTTCAGGTGTTCCAGAACCCTTTCCAGTTCTGGAACGGTCAGGTCGGCCGCGGATTCCTTCTTTCCAATCTGCATCAGAACAGCGCGGTAGCTGTCATCGGGCATCGCAAGATCACGCTTTGCGACGTGAATCAGGCGGATGAGCTTTTGCCGAGCCTGAGGCCCGCGATCAGATTTCGAGTACATCGATGTCGTCCGCTTCGAAGGAAAATTCGTCGTATTCAACGACGCGCAGGCCGCTCGATCCATCTACCGGCGGGAACCCCTCGATGCGGCCGGCGTTAAACGCATCCTGCGGAGAAATCTCCTCAACGGTGGCCGCGAGGAAGCGCGCAGCAAACAGCTTCAGAAACGCCTGGAGCGGGCCGTGCCGCTCGATGTCTGCATCACCCTCAGACCAGAATCGAACCAGCTCGCAGAGCTTCTCTTCGGTCAGGATGTTGTGATCGACATCCACCACGATTTCGTAGCTGAAGTCGTGCGTCAGCACGTATTTTTTTATGTTCGTCATGTCGTCCCTCGCAGTGCGATTGCTTTCGTGTCCTGGTCGATCGCCGCACGGGTCGACGCCCATCGCATCGGGCGTCGCCGCGCAGCTCGACGATTACTTGACGGCGTCCTTCAGCCCCTTGCCGGCCTTGAACTTCGGGGCTTTCGACGCTGGAATCTTGATTTCTTCGCCGGTGGCGGGATTCCGTCCGGTACGGGCGGCCCGCGCGCCCACGCTGAATACGCCGAATCCCGTCAGCGTCACCGTGTCGCCCTTGCGCAGCGACTTCGTGATGCCTTCGAGAACGGCTTCCAGCGCAAAGCCGGAGTCGGTTTTCGTCATGCCCGTTTCTGCCGCCACGTGATTGATCAGGTCCGATTTGTTCATAAATGCTCCGTATGGTGGATACCGCGAGACGCTCGCGGCCAGCGAAAGTGCTCGATGTCGCGGTTACGCGTTGGCGATGTCGAGCGGAATCTGTACGTATTGGTCCGTGTCGCCGACGCGCTCGTAGACGCGGACGTACGACTTGCTACCGATCACCTGCAGTGCTTCGCCGATGGCTCGCATTGCCTCCAGCCAGCGCGGATCGGTGATGTCCAATCGGCGCAGCGCGAGCACGCGGCCGGTGTTGATCTGGCCTTCCTTGTCGGTCGCAAACGCCTGCGTGACGATCGCCTGGATTTCGGGGCGTGCGTCCGTCGTCCAATCGCGAAGGCACTCGTCGATCATCGACTTCGCGGCCTGCAAGCGTTCATCGAACGCGATGCGGTCTTGGATGGCACGCTGGATGCGGTAGCGGCCGTCGAACGAGTACAGGGTGACGTTGCCCTTCTTGCCGCCAACCTTCGAGCCATACTCCTCGGCCGAAAGGTCGATGAAGGCCGAGATATCACCGAAAATTCGGGCTTTCAGCTCGACCAGCCCCTTCGATCTCGTTTTGGCTTCGTCCGCCAGCTCGCGAACGAGGCGATCGCGCTCACGGTCGATCGGCTTGATCATGGTTTCCGGAATCAGGCAGCCTTTCGCGTCCTGCCAGTAACCGTTCGGAATCTGTTTCTGTTCCATGTGGTGCTCCTCTCGATGAGGTATTGAAAGCTCGTTAGCGGGTCCACCAGCGGCGTATTTCCTTGCGGCAGAGGCAGACGAGAAAGACGATTCCGATGGCGATAACGACGGCGTCGCTCATATCAGTAGGCTTTGCCGCCTTCAGCGAGTCGGTTTTCGGGCTTGTGGTCCGGACGCTGCGCATTGAAGGCCAGTTTCTCAACGATCGCGCCAGCTACGTCGTATTGCTTCGCGCCGGCCAGGTCGAATATCCGAATCACCGCGTCCGCGAGTTCGACTTCGATCATCGGGCGATGGGGAAGCTTGTCGTCCATCAAACCCTTTCGATGACCTTCCATTGCCTCGGCGACTTCGGAAACGATCAACATCAGCTTCTCTGGTACGTTGTTCGCGGCTCGCAGGTCGGTGCCGGTCTTCAGGTCCGTCCACCACCCAGACTGAAACGATGCGCCGAAGCAGCAATCCGTAAGTGCCTGAGCTGCGTGCAGAAGGTGTTCGTTACTCGCTTGCATGTTGTGCTCCTTGAAAATCGGTGGGTAAGGCATGAGTCGTTGAATCAGGAACCATCCGAGAAACCGACTTATCCAGCTACCTCCCATGTCACTCGGACGCTCATGAAAACGACGTAGGCAAACTGACGATTGCCTTGCCGCTGGACAGTGACGCCGCCCGCACGCTCGCGCAGCACGTCGGACGACTTCGCGAGGTACGGGCCGATCTGGATCGTCGGCCGGCCGCCGTCGCGCGGCGAGATCTCTTCGGCCAGCACGCGGTAGCCCAGGCCGCGCAGCGCCCGCGCGCAAGCGTTCAGCAACGTGAGACGCGAGACGCACTCCGCGTCGAAAACCCGCGTGCCGTCAGGCAGCAGACTTCGCGGTGCGGGCAGGTTCATTTGCACGATGGCGCCCATGTCAGACTCCCTTGATCACGTCGGCGGTGACGACCGGCACGCCCAGGCCCGCGGCGAGATTCATCGCGGCCGTCAGGAGGTTTCCGACCGCGAGCGGGTACAGCAGCGACACCGTTTCGGCACGATCGCGTCGCGTGCTGGTCATCGTGAGCCGAGTGCGCAGCGCGTCGACGCCGCTTGCGTCGATCACGTCGCCGACCGGCTTGTCGAGACGGCCGAACTTGAACCGGAGGTATTCGTCCAGGCGCGGGCCGTCGAGCGGGGCCAGCTCGACCATTTCGCATCGCTGCACGACTTCCCGGACGTCCTGGTTGCGCTCGGACAGCTTGACCTTCAGCTCCGGCTGGCCGATCAGGATGATGGACAGCAGCTTCTTAAATCCCATCTCCAACTCGAAGAAGCGCTTCAGGTGCTTGAGCGTCGCGATCGGCAGCGCGTGCGCTTCGTCGATCACGAGGCAATGCTGGTAGCCCGCCGCGTGGCTTTCCTTCAGGGCCTTGTGGAGCTGCGCGAAGCGGGCTTCCGGGCTGCTCTTGACCTTCTCCAGCGGGGCCACGGCGGCCATGATTGCTTCCGCGATGTGCGTCGCCTTCAGCGTCTTGCCTTTCTGGTCGTTGTCCTCCATCGCCAGCACGTACGGCTTGATGACGATGATCGGATGACTCTCGCGCATCACGCGGTCTTCGAGGTCGCGCATCAGCGTCGTCTTGCCGCCGCCCGATTCCGCGACGACGGCCAGGAGCCCGCCATGCTTCGCAGTCTGGAACATTGCCTCGCGCACGTAGCGAATATCGGGGCTGACGAACATGTCTTCGTGCGACTGGATGTCATCCGCGAACGGGTCACGGAACAGGCCGAAGTGCTTACGGGTGGCTGGTGCGAGAACCTGTTTGCGCAGTAACATGGATTCCTCCTGGTTGAGATCGGTATTGCTGTTCGGCTGGGAGACCGGGTGGCCCGTCGTATCCGCCAAGACATCGGTCGGGCCACCCACCTTTTGCACTTCATCAAAAACACCTGGGCCTGCGTCCGACACCCCTTTGTTTTCCAGGTAGTCGAGAATTCGCTCCCGCAGGTCGAGGTCGTCGAGGCTGCGCGGCCATACGCCGTGATTCACGATCTGAGCGACCGCCGCCTGCGACAGATTCAGGTGTTCCGCAAGTTCGGCCTGCTTGATAGAGGCGCGTTGCAGAACGCTTTTCAGGACCAACATCATTGACCTCCTGCCGCTGCGCGAACGAGCTGCAGCGGTTGCTGTTGACCCGCTCGCGGGCCGGTAAGCTCGGCGACGATCGCGTCGAGCTGCTCTTGCGGTACGCCGTCCGGATAGCGCTGTTGCAGCCAGCGGAACCGGTCCGCGCTCCAGTCGACGCCGGCAGCTTCGACAGCGGCCTTGATCTGCTTTGCCGCCTCGATCAGCGAGAGCGGCGCGAGTTCGACGCGCGGCGCAACGAGGTCGTGTTCCGTGCCGCGGCGCGGCAGGTACGTCGGAAGATCGGCTTTGTCGAGGTGCTTGTACGGGTCGAGACGGCCGCCGAACGGCAGTGCCTTGCCCTTGCGAGCGGCTTCAGCGTCGGCAGGAGTCGACGTACCTGTCACGAGCTGCTCGATCTCTCGAAGCGCATGCTGCGCTGGCGTATCGGCGTGCCGCCGGTAGCTTTCGCCGATCACTGCGGCAGTCTCGGCATAGCCGAAATCGCCACGTACGATGAGCGGAACGACGAAGTACGTCTCGCGCCCGTCCTCGCCAGTCAGGACCACCTGGGCGGCATCGTCACGCCACGGATTGCGCGTGATCATCAGCTTCTCGCCGACCATGACGCCCGGCACCGACGACACGTCGTATTCCTCGCCACGGAACGACACGCGCAGCTTCGGCGTGACCTTCCGACTTTCCGGCGAGGCAACCGCCAATTCGCGGCACACATCGATCGACGGCGCCTTGATGAGTTGCTGGGCGGTAATGCGCATCCATGCCTCACTACGCGTCGCACCATGCCGGCTGTGCGTTTCAGTGGCGTTGAAGTGCATACGCCAGCGTTTCGCAAGCGCGTTCAGCTCGTCGAGGCTGTTCACCGGCTGAAACTTGAGGCCCGGTTCGAACTTGCGCTCGATGAGGTTCCGCGCGTTCTCAACCTGTCCGGTGGCACGGGCGTTGCCAACCTTGTGGACAATCAGCTCGATTCCGAGCGAGCGGCACAGGTTGCGCGTCATGGACGCCGTGTTCGCCGATCCGGCGTCGAGCATCAGAATGCGTGGCACACCGTGCAGCAGGTCGGCCCCGCCGCGCTCCTGCATAGCGTTGATGAGCGTCGAGCAGAGGTTCTCGCCCGATTCCGCACCCATGACGTACTCGGTGTAAATCCAGTCGCTCGCGTGGTCGGAGATTTCGTAGCTCCACACACGATCGGCCGCGATCCGGGCGAGGTTCTTTGGCTTGTTCTTGTAGAACTCAGCGTGATCCATCACGCGCAGGCCGTTCGCACGGGCATCGGCTACCGGCTTCAGGTAGTACAGCACGCACAGGCTCGCGTCGATCTGCCACACGTGATTCGGATGCAGGCTTGCCAGTTCAGTCACTGGGGCCGGTGCGAGCAGTTGGTCGGGATGGACGCCATACATGCGTAGCGCGCGTTGAATCGCGCTATCGGACAACGGCCGCAGCTCGCCGGTGGACTCGTCGAGAAATTCAGCCCGGATCATGCCATTCGCGCGCAAAATCTCCGCCGCGTCACCGACCGTATACAGGCGCTTGCCGTTCTTACGCGTCGACTCCATGAGCGTTGCTGAAATCAGCATCGCTTCGTCGCGCGTCAACGAGCTTTGACCGGCGTCGACACGGCGTTTGCGTTGCGTGGTCACGGTGGCTTCCTTCAGTTTGCGCATCAGGGTGGTGAAAGACAGGCCCAGCTCGCGGCAGGCCGCGTCGTAGATCGCACCTTTTTTGCCGTGGCCGGCCGCGCGCGCTGCCTGGGCGACAGCCACAATGCGTTCGTTCAAGACGGCACTCATCGTCGCGAGCCCCCGAATCAGTTAGCGGCGCGTGAGAAGTCGGCATCCGCTGACCCGGCCGACGTATCACGCAGCCATTGCGGGACGTCGTCTCCGTCCGCAGCGGCCTTGACGCCGAACTCGCTTCGAAGCTGGTTGAGCGACAACTGGATTTGCCCGAGGACGCCAGCCATGAAGTCGTCGTGCGGCGCGCCGTGCGTCTCGGCGTGCTGCGCCAAGGTTTCGAAGGCGGCACGCAGGTTGCCGCGAATAACCGACTCCGCCTCGAAGGCGATCGCGCTGGTTTCCTTGCGGATTTCCGCTCCTTCTTCGTCCGGCGTGACCTTCTTGACGCGCGTCTTCTTCGCGGCCAGCTCGTCGATCTTCGCGTTCTTGTCGGACAGCAGACGCGTTTGCGCGGCGGCTTGTTCACGTGCTTCCCGAAGCGCACCACGCAGTTCCTTCACGCTCATGGTGGCGATATCGTCGAGCTTCAGCTCGCCGGTTTGGCCGGTCAGCTCCAGCTCTTCGATCTGTTCGTCGTCGAGGACCAGCATTTCAAAAAGCTTGGTCTGATTTCCGGCCGCCTTCAAAAGCGGCGTTAACGCCGCTTTTGAAAACTTGGTCGCCGACGCCATGAACCGTTGAGCTACACGCGGCTCAATCCCCAGAACATCAAGACGCGCACCAAATTGGCCGTGCTCACATGCCTCCTTCAGTACTCGAAGGCCACGACCAACCTCCAGGCACGCTTCCACACTACGACGCATGTTCGCCGCAATGTCGCGTTGAATCAGGTCCGGGTCGGTGCAATCGGCCGGCAACTGGTACCCGAGCTGTGTAGCGACGGCTCGGACTGTCGAGTCTCGTTCTTGATCAAGCACGGCGAGCTGATTCGCTGCGTCGACCATTGCGGGCATGCCCGGAACATCGGCGTCGGTCACGGTCGTCGCGACGTTGTTGGTGCTGCTCGGCTTTCGACCTTTCGTCATGATTTCGCTCTCACAAATCGGTTACTTCGGCGCGGTCCAGAATCTGAACGCGCCAGGACTCGGCGGGCACCGCCTGGAGAGCGCGCAACGATTTCTCTGCGTACTCTTTGGCGGTTGCTGCGACTTCGTGCTCGGCGCACTCCAGGCCGGTGATTACCACGCGGTTGAAGGAATCCCCAGGCGGGTACACGCAAGCGGTGTACGTGGTGAAATTGGCTGACACGGTTGCTCCTTTACTGATTCGTCAGGCGGGTTTGAATGCTGTCGAGGCGCTCGCGGGCGGCGTCGAGGCTACGGAGGATGGCGACGGCGTGGCGCCCCAGCTTCACGGATGGACGGATGCGGCCCGTTTCGGGAATACGCTCCGCGAACCCCATCGCCTCAAGCGTCGCGACATACCGCGTGATGTTCGACGGCGAGAGGTTCGTCGCCTTGGTGAGTTCGCCGGGCGTCAGGCCATGCGCGAAATGACCGAGCAGAACGTTGAGAACCTCCAGGACCTTCTCAGCGGACTTCGTGGTTGCGTTCGCGGTCATTCGGCTGCTCCAAGGTCGAGTTCGGGCTGTACATGGCGCTCGACGTTGCCGCGATGCCATGCAAGCCCTTCCATTGCTTGCTGGATCGTCGCGATCGTTTCGTCTGCATTGGCCGAGCCAGCGTAGAAGTCGAGCAATTGCCCGACTGCGGCGTTGAGCGTGCGTTGCAAGATCTGCATGTCTTCGGCCGTCGCGTCGCGGCCGGTCGGGATGTCGATGATCAGCCGACCGGCGCTTGCCGCCACCCAGCGAGTGACGAAATCGGCACCGCACGCGTCCTCGAACGGCCGGATCAGAGAGATCGGCATACGGCCTGACTGGAACCATTTGTAGAGAGTCCAGTGATCGGCGAGCCCCATGTGTTCAGAGATGCGTTCGACGCTGAGATTGCGCCGCTCGCGCGCATGCTCTTTACAGAGTTCAAGCGCGTGCCGAAGGCTATGCGGCTGAATACGTTTCCAATTGCGGCGGCTCATTGGGAAGCCCCATTCAAAACGGTTTCCGGCCGATTCCAAACAAATTCCCGTTTTGCGCCTATGCAACAACGTTGCGACTCGTAGAATGAAAAGCGGTTACTCTTACGGGGAAAATGTTCCATGACGGATTCGGATTTCAGTGAGTTAGCGGCACGTGTGGACGCTGTCGGGCAGACGATGCTTCGACTTATCGGCCACCTGGAGGAACAGGGCTGCGTCGACGGCGTACGCTTTTCGCAGGCGCTGCGTCGTTTCGGCGCTGCTCGTCGCCAACTGCCCGATCCGATACAGGCACGGGGCGGCGAAGTTGTCCTGCAGATGGTGCAGATGCTTGACGAAGCGAGGTCTCGCCGATGACCGGGCTGTCGACGTGGTGGCCGAAACAGTTGCAGCGCATGAGGTCTTTCACGCTGCGACGCGGTGTCGAGGCAATGCGAGCGCTTTTGCCGGGTCGGCGCAGATTTCGCCAGCCTTGAGCCCCAGCTTGACGGCGATTTCGTGCGCCTGGCCGCGGACACATTTTTTCCGGCCGCCCAGAACCTCGAATACGAGATTGGGAGAGAATTTGTTCGCGATCGCCCACTGGGTGATCGAGATACCTTTCGATTGAAGCTCCGCGCGGGCTTCAGCGGCGGTACGCAGTTTCATTGAAGCTCCTGTTAAGGGGCTGTCGGCACCGTGGAAAGTGCCGACTAGGTTGCCGTTCGTGGTGGGACGGTGTGAATGAAGTATGGTATGCGTTTGATTACCTGTCAAGCGCCATTTGGGTAATCGTATGGATTCAATAGGCGAGCGCCTGCGCGAGGAGCGTGAGCGGTTGGGGTATAGCCAGACGGCATTCGGGGCGCTGGCGGAGGTGACCAAGCAATCGCAGATCAAGTACGAGAAAGGCGAGCGTTCGCCGGACGCCAGCTACCTCGCGGCAATCATGCGTGTCGGGGCGGACGTCCAGTACATCGTCGGGGCGATACGATCGTCGATGGCGTTGGCACCCGATGAACAAGAACTCGTTTCGCGGTACCGGTCCGCGTCGCTTGAGGTGAAAGCCGCTGCGATTGGCGCGCTGGCGGCCGCAAGCACGACGCGCCAGGAGCAGGTCTTTCACGGATCCGTAGGACAGGCCGTAAAGGTCGAGGGAAACCTCGATCAGCAGGGGATTAGTTTTTTCGGTAAAGGCAAGAAAAGAAAATGACCAATGACGCTAACGGGAAACAGGAGTTCAACAAGCCGGTCGGGCAAGCCATACAGGCCGGTGAAGCAAACATCGCTGATCGCTCGGTGAATATCCGGGCCGGCTCAATCGGGAGCGTTGCTGGTCGCGACATCGTCAACGTCAACCACGGCGTACCGTTCTCGAACAGCAATGTCGTGAACCTCCAGTTCGGCCCGAAGGAGCCCGAAGAAGTCGAGTTCGTGACCAACCATCAGAAGGGTGTGATCATGGAGCTGGTCGGGCAGATCGCCGACGCGACGGGAAATGATGTTCTCAAGATTTCCCGGGCCGTATTGGCTCGCGCCGGTGCCAAGCGGGTCAAATGGATTCGCAGCGATAGATACGTCGATATCGAGCAATACCTGACGTCCTGGCTGAACCGCGTAGCGATCAAGTCCACCGCACCAAGCGCCGCCCAATCTACGCCCGCTCGGGACAACGTTTGCGAAGACTCACGCCCTGACCTGACGACGCAACTCCAGCTCACCCAGGAGCGGCTCGCATCCACCCGAACGATGCTGAAAGTCACGTTGTTCGCGGCACTCTTGGGCGGCGTCATCCTCGGCTACTACGGCTGGTCCAGTCATCAAACAATCGACCAACTCCAGGCAGCATTCGGCGGCTGCCAGTATGCGGGGAAAACGTACGCGGTCGGCAGCATCATCGACAACTCCGAAGCGCCCGATATTGAGTGTGTTGTGACGTCGGACGGCAAGCCCGGTGTATGGCGCGATCTCAGCGCACGACGCAAGCACTGACGAGCCGGCCGGCGATTCAGTCGCGCAGGCTTGAACGAGCATTAATTTCTTCCCGTAACGGCAGGCAGCAAAATGACCAATCCGAAGAACAATTCGAATTCCGACTCCACCAACAAGGGCGTGCCGACGCGTGACAGCGTCGACTACGGTGAGCGGCGCGACTACAACGATATCAACAAGGGTTTCGAAGTGGTCAACACGCTGCCGCCGCCTCCGCCGCTGCCGACACGGGATAACAGCAATGGGAACGACCAATCTTGACCTGCAGTGGCACAACCAGCTCTTCGACATTCGCCGCTCGATCCGGTATCACAACCGCCGGCGCGCGTTCTTCGATCGCCTCGACCAGATGACTAACATGCTGTCCGTGATCTTCGGGTCGACGGCGGTCTACGGGGTGCTTGAGCAGCAATACAAGGCGGTCGCGCTCGTCGCTGCGGGGCTCGTGACGGTGCTGTCCGCGATCAACCTGGTCGTGGGTTCGTCGCAGCGCGCGCGGGCGCATGCGGATTTCGCACGCCAGTTCATCGGCTTGGAAAAGCGCATGGCACTTTCGGTGCCGGACGAAAGCGTGTTGCTGGCGGTGCGCAGCGAACGGCTGACGATCGAGGCCGAGGAACCGCCGGTCCTACACGTGCTCAACGTGATGTGCCACAACGAGCAAATGCGGGCGATGGGATACGCGGACGATCAGCTCGCAAAGGTCGGCTTCTGGCAGCGGATGTTCTCCCAGCTCTTCGATTTTCAGGAGCACGCGCTGCGCTCATCGAAGCCGTAGAATTCGGCTTGCTGTCGGCGGTGCCTGTGCCTATGCTGGATGACTCCCGACTTGGAGTCATCCCATGAACATTCACCCCGTCATTGCGTCATTCGAACATCAGGCCAAGATCCTCGACGTGACTGGCGACCAGGAGAACTCCGACGATGCAATCGCGTTGCTCGCTGGTTGGATCGACCTGTCGCTCGAACGCCTTAACGAATTCGATGTCAGTACGCTCGTAAGGATCGGTGGGCTGTTGTATCGCGATGGTCTGAATCGCAGGAACGCCGCGCAAGCCGACCGCTAAAGCCGATTAAAAGACCTACCCGTACATGCCGTCCAAGATGACGGCATATCCACTACGGGAGGTCATATGCCCTTCATCAAGCGCTTCCCGCGGCTGACGAGCTGGCTCGTCGCCGCGATCATCCTCGTTGCAGCCATCGCGCTTTTCTCGCCGCAGCAACTGCCCGTCGCCCTCTACAAACTGAGTCTCGTCAGCCTCGCGGCCGTCGTCGCGTACTGGCTCGATCGCGGGCTTTTCCCGTACGCGCGGCCGGACAGCTATCTCGAAACCGACTGGCGGCATGGACCGGACGGACTGACGCCCGAAGCCGACTATCGAGTCGCCAAGGGCTACGAGCTGGTGTTCGCCGCGGCCATGCTTCGCCGCGCGGTGATCGTCCTCGGCGTCGTAGTCGGCGTCGCGCTGGGTCTCTGACCATGCGCGTCCTGATCGCCTTTGTCGTCGCGTTGCTCGGCGCCGCCGCGCCCGTGGCCGCGCAAGTGCCCGCCGAGGCGCTGGCGTACCGCGCCGAGCTGACGCGCAACGCACGTGCCGTCTGGGGCATGGATGCGCCAGTCTCGTCGTTCGCGGCGCAAATCCACCAGGAGAGCCGCTGGCGCGCGGACGCCGTCAGCGTCGTTGGTGCGCGCGGGATGTCTCAATTCATGCCCTCGACCGTCGACTGGATCGCGGGCGCCTATCCGGCCGAGCTGGGCGAGGCGCAGCCGTTCAACCCGTCCTGGTCGATTCGTGCGCTCGTGCGGTACGACCGGCACCTCTGGGAGCGCATCACGGCGGCCGGTGCATGCGAGCGCATGGCGATGACGCTGTCGGCCTATAACGGCGGCCTGGGCTGGGTCTATCGCGATCAGCGCGTGACGGCTGCCGGCGGCGCCGATCGGCAACGCTGGTTCGGCCATGTCGAGCGGTTCAACGCCGGCCGGCACGCGGCCGCTTTCCGCGAGAACCGCGGCTACCCGCGCGTGATTCTGCGCACGTTCGAGCCGCGTTACGTCAAGGCCGGGTTCGGGCCGGGAGCGTGCTCATGAACTTTCCTGCCCTGCTTTCGCGCGGCCAGTGTGTCGCGGCGGCGGCCGGCGCTGCGGCGATCGGCGCACTGGCGGCTGGCGCGGTCGCTTTCTTCGGCGGCTATCACGCCGGTGCGCTTGCCGGCGACGCGAAGGTCGCCAAGCTCGAACGCCAATACGCAGACGGCGCGCGCGATGCCGTCGAACAAGCGCGCATCAAGGAACGCGCGGAGACGCAGCGCGCGGCGGCGCTCGCCGGCGACCTGTTCGCCGAGAAAGCCCGGCACGCGCTCGAATCCGACGAACTGAAACGGAGAATTGCCAGTGTCACGAGCCAATACCGCCCGGCGCCGGATGCGCCTCTTCAGGATTTGCCTCGCTGCGTGTTCACTGCCGGCTTTGTCCGCGTGTGGAACGCCGCCGCCGGCGCCGATGGTGTGCCCGCGACCAGTGCTGCCGCCGGAGCTGTTGCGCCGGCCCGCGCCGATGACGCCCTTGATTCCGGGGTACGCCAGGACGACATCCTCGCCCACCACGTCGACGCCAGCCGCCGCAGCCGCGACATCGAATCGCAACTGAACAAGCTGATCGACTACATCGAGGGAGAAAAGCAGTGACGTTACAGGTGGAATTCTGGCAATTGGTGTCGATGCTCGCGACGTTCATCGGCCTTCTGATCGGGGCCGGCAAGGTGTTGCTCGTGCAGATCGAGCGCCACCAGTCCGAGCGCGATCAGAACCAGGAAAAACAGATCAAGGCGGTGCTCGAGCAGATCAGCCGGCAGGCGGACAACACGGCGCGCCTGGAGCGCGATTTTCTGCGATTTCAGGCGGACCTACCGCTGCAGTACGTGCGCCGCGAAGACTACGTGCGCAACCAGACCGTCATCGAAGCCAAGCTCGACGCGATCGCGCTCAGATTCGAAAACTTACAACTCCGGGGAAATCAATGACGCCCACCAATCCGCTGGGAATCGACCACGCCAAGGTGCGCCGCGAATCGCTGCGCTGGTATCTGATTCTGGCGCTGTACAACGCGCGGCCCGAGGAAGTCGTCGAGGACGTGATCCAGATGACGATGCGCTCGATCTTCGCCGACATCACGGCGCTTGAGGTGCGCAAGGAACTGGACTACCTCGCCGATCGCGTGCTGGTGAAGCTGCGCAAGGAACCGTCCGGCCGCTGGTGGGGCGATCTCACGCGCTACGGCGTCGACATCGCCGAGTACACGATCGATTGCGAGCCGGGCATCGCGCGGCCGGCCAAGTACTGGAGCCAGTGACATGGGGCGCAGCAGCGGCGTGCAACGCCTGCCGAAGGCCGTGCGCGAATGGCTCGAAAGCGCGCTCGTCGAGGGCAACTTCACGGGCTATCAGGAGCTGGAGCAAACGCTTCGCGACAAGGGCTACCAGATCAGCAAGTCGGCGATCCATCGGTACGGGCAGCGTATCGAGCGCCGCTTCGCCGCGATCAAGGCGAGCACGGAAGCCGCACGCATCCTGACCGAAGGCGCAGCGGACGATCAGGACGCCCGCTCCGAGGCTGTGATCGCGCTCGTGCAGACCGAGATGTTCGAGTCCATCGTCAACCTGCAGGAAGCGACCGACGAAGACGCCGATCCAGGCGAACGTATCGCGCTGCTGTCCAAGGCCGCGAAGAACATCGCGACGCTGGCCCGCGCGAGCGTGAACCAGAAGAAATTCCGCCTGGAGGTGCAGGCACGCGCGGAAGCGGCCGCCGCGGCCGTCGACAAGGTCGTCAAGAGCAGCGGCCTGTCCGATGACGCGGCCGACGCGATCCGTCGTCAGATTCTCGGGATTGCAGGATGACGACCGTCGAAACCCGTGCGGATCGTGCGCCCGCCGTCCTGCTGCCGTATCAGCAGAAATGGTGCGCCGACACGTCGCCCGTCAAGGTCTGCGAGAAGTCGCGCCGCGTTGGCTTGTCCTGGGGCGAAGCAGCCGATTCAGCGTTGCTCGCAGCCAGCCAGCGCGGCATGGACGTTTGGTACGTCGGTTACAACAAAGACATGGCGCAGGAGTTCATCCGGGACTGCGCCGACTGGGCCAAGTTCTACAGCCTCGCGGCCGACGAGATCGAAGAAACCGAAGAGGTCTTTCAGGACAAGGATGGCGACAAGTCGATCCTCGCGTTCGTGATCCGCTTCGCGTCGGGCTTTCGCGTCACGGCACTGTCGTCGCGCCCGTCCAACCTGCGCGGCAAGCAAGGCCGCGTGATCATCGACGAGGCAGCGTTCCACGAGCAGCTCGGCGAGCTGCTCAAGGCCGCGATGGCGCTGCTGATGTGGGGCGGTCAGGTTCACATCATTTCGACGCACGACGGCGTCGACAACGCGTTCAATGAGCTGGTCACGGACGTCCGTTCCGGCAAGAAGCCCTACAGCCTGCATCGCATCACGTTCGCCGACGCAGTCCAGGACGGGCTCTACCAGCGCATTTGCCTGCGCAAGGGCGAAGCCTGGACGGCCGAAGGTGAAGCCAAGTGGGTCAAGGATATTCGCGCGTCGTACGGCGCGGATGCTGAGGAAGAGCTGGACTGCGTGCCGAAGAACAGCGGCGGCGCATGGCTGTCGCGCGCGCTGATCGAGTCGCGCATGTCGGCTGACACGCCGGTGCTGCGCTGGGCCTGCAAACAGGGTTTCGAGGTGCTTCCCGACCACATCCGCGCAGCCGAATGCCGCGATTGGCTCGAAGCGACGCTCGGCCCGCTGCTCACGGCGCTCCCGGTCGACGCCCGCTCGTACAACGGCGAGGACTTCGGACGGACTGGCGACCTGACGGTCCACGTGCCGCTGATCGAACAACAGAACCTGGTTCGCCGCGTGCCGTTCATCGTCGAGCTGCGCAACGTGCCGTTCCGGCAGCAGGAGCAGATCGCCTTCTACCTGCTTGATCGGCTCCCGCGCTTCACGGGCGGCGCCTTCGACGCGCGGGGCAACGGCCAATACCTCGCAGAAGTCGCGATGCAGCGCTACGGCGCATCGCGCATCCAGCAAGTGATGCTGTCCGAGTCGTGGTATCGCGAGCACATGCCGCCCGTGAAGGCGGCGTTCGAAGACGGCACGATCGACGGCCTCCCGAAGGATGCCGACGTGCTCGCGGACCTGCGCGCCGTACAGGTCATCAAGGGCGTGCCGCGCATCCCGGACGTCCGCGCGACCGGCCAGGACGACGGCAAGCGCCACGGCGACGCCGCCGTAGCGGTTGCTCTGGCGTATTACGCGAGCCGTGAACTGAACAAGGGACCGGTGACCGCCAAGTCGCGGCGGCGCCGCTCCAGCGTCCGAATGACAGAGGGTTACGCATGAGCAAGGGTTTGTGGGTCAGCCCCACCGAGTTTGTTACGTTCGGCGAGCCGGACAAGTCGCTTTCGTCGCAGATCGCGACGCGGGCGCGAAGCATTGATTTCTTCGCGCTCGGCATGTACCTGCCGAATCCGGACCCGGTGCTCAAGGCACTCGGTAAGGACATCCGCGTCTACCGCGAGCTGCGCGCGGACGCGCACGTCGGCGGGTGCGTGCGCCGCCGCAAGGCGGCCGTGAAAGCGCTCGAATGGGGCCTCGACCGTGGCAAGGCGAAGAGTCGTGTCGCGAAGTCGATCGCCGACGTCTTCGCGGACCTCGACCTGTCTCGGATCGTGACCGAGATGCTGGACGCCGTCCTGTACGGCTATCAGCCGATGGAGATTACCTGGGGCAAGGTCGGCAACTACATCGTGCCGATCGACGTCGTCGGCAAGCCGGCCGACTGGTTCGTGTACGACCCGGAGAACCAGCTCCGCTTTCGCAGCAAGGATCACTGGATGCAAGGTGAAGAGCTGCCGGCACGCAAGTTCCTGGTGCCGCGCCAGGAGGCGACGTATCTGAACCCGTACGGCTTTCCGGACCTGTCGATGTGCTTCTGGCCGACGACGTTCAAGAAAGGCGGCCTCAAATTCTGGGTGCAGTTCACCGAGAAGTACGGTTCGCCGATGCTGGTCGGCAAGCATCCGCGCAGCGCATCCGATGGCGAAAAGAACCTGCTGCTCGACTGCCTTGAGGACATGGTGCAGGATGCTGTCGCCGTGGTCCCGGACGATTCCAGCATCGAGATTAAGGAAGCAGCCGGCAAGACCGGTAGCGCCGACGTCTACGAGCGCCTGCTGCACTTCTGTCGCGGCGAGGTATCGATTGCCTTGCTCGGGCAGAACCAAACCACCGAGGCGACGTCGACGCGCGCGTCCGCGCAGGCCGGGCTTGAGGTGACGGACGACATTCGCGACGGCGACAAGGCGGTCGTCTCCGAAGCGATGAACATGCTGATCCGCTGGATTTGCGACCTGAACTTCGACGGCGCCGATCGACCCGTCTTCGACATGTGGGAACAGGAACAGGTCGACGAGATCCAGGCCGGCCGCGACCAAAAGCTGACGCAAGCCGGCGCGCGTTTCACGCCGGCATATTTCAAGCGTGCGTACAACCTGCAGGATGGCGACCTGGACGAGCGGCCGCTGCCGGTGTCCGCCGTTGATACCGTGGGTGCCGCATCCTTCGCAGAGTTCGAAGCGCCCGACCAGGACGCGCTCGACGCCGCACTGAACACCTTGTCCGCGCGCGACCTGAATGCCGACGCGCAGGCGCTGGTCGCGCCGCTTTTAAAGCGGATTGCGAACGGCGCGAGTGCCGACGAGCTGCTCGGCATGCTGGCCGAGCTGTATCCGAGCCTCGACGCGGACGCGCTGCAGGAACGGCTTGCCCGCGCGATCTTCGTCGCGAACCTCTGGGGGCGTCTCCATGCCTGAAGCGGTCGACCTCGGCTACTGCATGAAGCTGCCGCCGAAGAAGGCGATCGAGTACTTGCGCAGCAAGGGCTACGAGATCACCTGGGATTGGGAGGAGCTTTGGCAGGACGCCCAGGCGAAGGCATTTACGGTTGCCAAGGTCACGCGCCTGGACATCCTGCAGGACATTCGCAACGCGGTCGAAACCGCAATCAGCGAAGGCAAGACGTTGCGATGGTTCACGAAAGAGCTGACGCCCGTACTGCAATCCAAGGGCTGGTGGGGAAAGCAGGAGCACGTCGACCAGGATACCGGCGAAGTCAACCAGGTTCAGCTCGGCAGCCCGTGGCGCCTGCAGACCATCTACCGAACGAACCTGCAGACGGCCTACATGGCGGGCCGCTACGCCGAGCAAATGGCGAACGTCGACGATCGGCCGTACTGGATGTACGTGGCGATCCTCGACAGCCGCACGCGCCCGAGCCATCGGGCAATGAACGGCAAGGTGTTCCGTTACGACGATCCGTTCTGGCAGTCGTTCTACCCGCCGAACGGCTGGGGCTGCCGGTGCCGCGTGGTGGCGCTGTCGCACGACGAGATCATCGTGCGAGGCATCAAGGTCGAGGCGGCCGGCGACCGCCTCGGCACGACGCTCAAGCTGGTCAACGAGAAGACCGGCGAGCTGCGCGAGGTCGCGACGTTCCGCACCGTCGACCCAGTCACGCGCCGCGAAATCGTCGTGTCGCCGGACGTCGGCTGGAGCTACAACCCCGGTGCCGCGGCGTGGCAGCCTGACCTGTCTCGATACACGGGTGATCTCGGCACGATCGCCAGGGGGGAATTGCAGTGAGCGATTTCGTGAATTTCCAGATCGACGACTCGGCGCTGCGCACGCGCTTGCTGCAGCTCGAACAAGCCGGCCATCAGAAGGCTGGCGCGATGCGCAAGATCGCGCAGGCGCTGGTGCTGGTCACCGAGGACAACTTCGCCGCGCAAGGCCGGCCGCGGTGGCAGGCATTGTCGGAAGCGACGATTCACATGCGCGTCGGCGGCAAGAAGGCGTACAAGAAAAACGGCGAGCTGACCGCGGCCGCGTCGCGTCGCAAGGCCGGTCTGATGATCCTGCAGGACAGCGGGCAAATGGCCGCGAGCGTCTCGACGGATCACGACGACAATTCGGCCGTCATCGGCAGCAACAAGGAATACGCCGCGATTCACCAGTTCGGCGGGCAAGCCGGTCGCGGATTGAAGGTCACGATTCCCGCCCGTCCGTGGTTGCCCGTTACGGCTGATGGCGAGCTGCAACCTGAAGCGGTCGAGCCGGTGCTCAACACGATCCTGCGCCACTTGATGGACGCAGCGAACCGCCGCTAACCTGTCGACGAGCCGATCGCGCTCTGCGCGCCTCCGGACCACCCGAGGCGCGCAACGATAGCCACAGCGCCCTGACGCTGCCCCGTAAAGTTTTATAAAGGCTTTACGGGTTTGGTTCGAACCTGCTGCGCTCCCTGCATCGCGCGTATCACGCCGGCGCAATCGTAAAGCCGATTAAAAGACCCGTTCCGTTCGTCGCCCGATGATGGGCGCCATGAACGCGAAACCACTCCACATTTTCCGGGCAGGCACGCAGACCGACATGAACGGTCGCGTGCTTGATTTCGCCGAAACGGACCTCGCCGCGACGGCTGCTGCATACGATCCGAAAGTCCACGAAGCGCCGATCGTCATCGGCCATCCGCGCGACAACGCGCCGGCGTGGGGCTGGGTCGCTTCTCTCTCGGCGTCGGCCGGCAACCTGCAGGCCGAACCCACCCAGGTCGATCCCGCATTCGCCGAACTCGTCGGCGCCGGGCGCTACAAGAAGATCAGCGCCAGCTTCTACCACCCCGATTCGCCGCACAACCCGGTGCCGGGCGTGTACTACCTCCGTCACGTCGGGTTCCTCGGTGCGCAGCCGCCGGCCCTCAAGGGCCTGCGCGACGTCAATTTCAGCGACGGCAACGAAGGCGTCGTCGAGTTCAGCGACTGGGGCCAAGAACTCAATGCGGGCCTCTGGCGCAGCCTGCGCGAATGGCTGCTGACGCAATTCGGCCGGGACACGGCTGATCAGGTCATCCCCGATTGGCAAATCGAGTCGATCCGCGAAGTCGCGCGACAAGACGATGCGCCGACCAGCGCATTCGCCGAACGCGGGGCGGCAACCGTACCCACCACCACGAAGCAGGAGAAAGACGCAGTGACCCCTGAGCAAAAGGCCGCACTGGAGGCCGAAAACACCCAGCTCAAGCAGCAGCTCGCCGACGCGCAGGCGCGTGAGCGCAAGGCGGCGGACGACCGCCGCCACAGCGAGCATGTGTCGTATGCCGAGCAGCTCGTCAAGGGCGGCACGCTCGCCCCGAAGCACAAGGATGCAGTCGTCGCATTTCTCGACTTCACGGCACGTGAGCCGTTCGAGTTCGGCGAAGGCGATGCCAAGCAGCCGCTGGCGAGCGCATTCCGTTCGTTCCTCGGCGAGCTGCCGAAGGTCGTCGAATTTGGCGAGCACGCCACGCGCGAGCGCGCCGGCGTGACGACGACGGGCGCCGACACCGTCGAGTACGGCGAGAACGTCGATCCGAAGCGCGCCGAGCTGGACGGCCGCATTCGTGCATACATGCGCGAACACAAGGTCGATTACGCGGCGGCCGCGAACGCGGTGATCCGTTAATAACCGGCGCAAGCCACAGATAAGGCCATTGAGCCAGGAGAAATGATGGGACGTCTCTCGAAACTGCGAATCGTCGATCCGGTGCTGACGAATCTCGCGATCGGTTACACGAACGCCGAATTCATCGGCCAGAGCCTGATGCCGGTCGTCGAAGTGGAAAAGGAAGGCGGCAAGATTCCGAAGTTCGGCAAGGAATCGTTCCGCCTCTACAAGACGGAACGCGCGCTGCGCGCCCGGTCGAATCGAATGAACCCTGAAGACCTCGGCAGCATCGACATCGTCCTCGACGAACACGATCTCGAGTATCCGATCGACTACCGCGAAGACCAGGAATCGGCGTTCCCCCTGGAACAAGCCGCCGTCCAGACAGCGACCGAAGCGATCCAGTTGCGCCGCGAAAAAATGGTCGCGGACCTCGCGCAGAACCCGAACAGCTACGCCGGGGGCAACAAGAAGCAACTCAGCGCGACCGAGAAGTTCACCGCGGCCGGCAGCGATCCGGTCGGCGTCATCGAAGACGGCAAGGAAGCGATCCGCACGAAGATCGGCCGCCGGCCGAACACGATGGTGATCGGTGCGTCGGCCTACAAGACGCTGAAGGCCCACCCGCAGCTCATCGAGAAGATCAAGTACTCGATGAAGGGCATCGTGACCGTCGACCTGCTGAAGGAAATCTTCGAGGTCGAGAACATCGCGGTCGGCGAAGCCATCTATGCCGACGACAAGGACCGCTTCACGGACATCTGGGGCGCCAACATCGTGCTCGCCTACGTTCCGCTGCAGCGCGGCGGCCAACAGCGTACGCCGTATGAGCCGTCCTACGGCTACACGCTGCGCAAGAAAGGCAATCCGGTCGTCGACACGCGCATCGAAGACGGCAAGCTCGAACTGGTGCGCAGCACGGACATTTTCCGGCCGTACCTGCTCGGCGCGGACGCCGGCTACCTGATCTCGGGCATCAACGGCTGATCGCTCGCGGCACCGAATCCCGTACTGACCACGTCTCGCCTTCGGGCGAGACCCACCCGAACGGAACATGACTCATGAAAACGCATCAACCGATCCTTACCACGTCCGTTACCGCTGCCGCCGGCCTGAACCGCTTCCAGTTCGTCGGCTTCGATGGTGGCGTGTGCGCAGCCGGCGCGAAGGCGCTCGGCGTTGCCGAAACGACCGCCGATGTCGGCGAGCAAGCGCCGGTCAACCTGCTCGGCGTCATCCTGGTCATGGCCGGCGCACCGGTCGACGAGCATGCCGAGGTCGAGTCGGACGCGGCCGGCCAAGCCATTCCGAAGGCAACCGGCGCATCGAACGGCTACGCGCTCGATGCGGCGACGGCGGCCGGCGACGTCATCCGCATCCTGCGGGGTATTTGACGTGCGTTATTGCACGCTCGCCGACCTGAAGCTGGCCGTGCCGGAACGGACGCTCATTGAGCTGACGAACGACACGACCACCGACTACGGCGCACCGGCGCCGACGACGATCAATACCGACATCGTCGAAAGCTCGGTGCGCCAGGCGGAGGAAATCGTCGACGCGCACTTGCGCGGCCGCTACAACCTGCCGCTGTCGCCGGTTCCGACGGTCATCAAGGATGTCACGGTCAATCTGGCCCGGCACTGGCTGTATGCCCGTCGACCGGAAGGCGCCGCGCTCCCGGACACCGTGTCGCAGACCTTCAAGGCGTCGATGCACATGCTCGAAAAGATCCGCGACAACAAGCTGACGATCGGCGACCCGAGCGGCCCGGCGACGCCCGAGCCGGGCGAAATGAAGGTCCGCGCGCGCCGTCGCCAGTTCGACGCGGACCTGTTGGAGCGCTTCTGATGGCGACGACGCTTGAAATGGTCGATGCCATCGTCGCCCGGCTGCGCGTCAAGCTGCCAGCGCTGGTGACCGAGTACTTCCCGGAGCGCCCGGACGAATACCGGCTCAACCATGCGATCGGCGCGTTGCTGGTCAGCTATCCGGGCAGCCAGTACGACACGACCGTCGACACCGACATGGTTGTTCAGCCGCGGCGAGTGAAGTTTGCCGTCGCGATCGTGCTGCGCCAGCTCAACGGCCGCGGCGGTGCCATCGACGTGCTCGATCACGTTCGCACCGCCCTGGTGGGCTTCCGCCCGCCGGACTGCAAAAAGCTCGCGGCGGTCAGCGACAAGTTTCTCGGCGAGTCGGCCGGCCTGTGGCAGTACGTGATCGAGTTTTCGGCGGGCGCCGTGATTGTCGAAGACGCGGAGCCGAACGACGGACCGCTGTTGACGCAAGTTACCTACGAGGAGGAATCGTGAAATACCAGTACAGCGGACCGACCAGCGGCGTCACGCTGCAGGACGGCGAAGACGTCCAGGAAGTGATGCTTCATACGGGCGCAGACGTCGAGCTGCCCGAAGACCACGAGTACACAGCGACGCTGCTCGCGATGGGCTACCTGAAGCCGGCCGCAGCGCCGTCGACCAAGCCCGCGCGCCCCAGCGTGCCGGAAGACCAACCGAAGACCGCCGCGAACGCGGTCGCCGTGAAGGGAGTCTGAGCGATGGCGGCAAACTATTTGCATGGCGTCGAGACCATTGAAAAGGAAACCGGCTCGCGGCCCGTCAAGGTCGTGAAGTCGGCGGTGATCGGCTTGATCGGCACCGCACCGATCGGGCCGGTCAATACGCCGGTGCAGTCGCTGTCCGACGTCGACGCGGCGCAGTTCGGCCCGCAGCTCGCCGGCTTCACGATCCCGCAAGCGCTCGACGCGGTCTACGACTACGGCAGCGGGACGGTGATCGTGATCAACGTGCTCGACCCGGCCGTACACAAGAGCAACGCGGCCAACGAGCCCGTCACGTTTGACGCGGCAACGGGCCGTGCAAAACTCGCGCATCCGGCCGCGGCGAATCTCGTGCTGAAGAACGACTCGGGCGGCACGACGTACGCCGAAGGCACCGATTACGCTGTCGACCTGATCAACGGCGTCATCACCCGGATCAAAACCGGCACGATTCCGCCGGGTGCGACGGCGGCCAAGGCGACCTACGACTACGCGGACCCGACGAAGGTCACGGCCGCGGACATCATCGGCGCCGTGAACGCAGCCGGAATGCGCACGGGGATGAAGGCGCTGAAGGACACGTACAACCTGTACGGCTACTTCTCGAAGATTCTGATCGCGCCGGCGTACTGCACGCAGAACTCGGTCTCGGTCGAGCTGGAGGCGATGGCCGTCCAGCTCGGGGCGATCGCGTACATCGATGCGCCGATCGGCACGACGCTCGCGCAGGCGCTGGCCGGGCGCGGGCCGGCGGGCACGATCAACTTCAACACGTCCAGCGACCGCGTACGCCTCTGCTACCCGCACGTGAAGGTCTACGACACCGCGACCAACGCGGAACGCCTGGAGCCGCTCTCATCGCGTGCGGCGGGCCTTCGCGCACGTGTCGACCTGGACAAGGGCTACTGGTGGTCCAGCTCGAATCAGCAGCTCGTCGGCGTCACGGGCGTCGAGCGGCCGCTGTCGGCGATGATCGACGATCCGCAATCGGACGTGAACATGCTCAACGAACAGGGCATCACGACCGTGTTCAGCTCGTACGGCTCGGGCCTGCGCCTGTGGGGCAACCGCACGGCGGCATGGCCGACCGTGACGCACATGCGCAACTTCGAGAACGTGCGCCGTACGGGCGACGTCATCAACGAATCGCTGCGCTACTTCAGCCAGCAGTTCGTCGACGCGCCGATCGACCAAGGGCTGATCGACTCGCTCGTCGAGTCGGTGAACGGGTTCGGGCGCAAGCTGATCGGCGACGGCGCGCTGCTCGGCTTCAAGGCATGGTTCGATCCGGCCCGCAACCCGAAAGAGGAGCTGGCGGCCGGCCACCTGCTCATCAACTACAAGTACACGGTGCCGCCACCGCTCGAACGCCTGACGTACGAGACCGAGATCACCTCGGAGTACTTGCTCACCCTGAAGGGAGGTAACTGATTATGGCGGGTGGCGTCCAAATCAACCGGATCACGAACGCCAACGTGTATCTGAGCAACAATTCCATGCTCGGCAAGGCTGAGGAAATCAAGCTGCCGGACATCCAGGCGATCATGGCCGAGCACAAGGCGCTCGGCATGATCGGCAAGGTCGAGCTGCCGGGCGGCCTGGACAAGCTCGAAGGCGAGATCAAGTGGAACTCGCTCTACGCCGACGTGGCGAAGGCGATGGCGAACCCGTTCAAGGCCGTTCCGCTGCAATGCCGATCGAACATCGAGACGTATGGCGCACAAGGCCGCGTGCGGGAAGTCAGTCTCGTGACGTACCTGACCGTGATGTTCAAGAAGAACCCGCTCGGTACGTACAAGCAACATGAGAACGCCGATTTCAGCTCCGCGTTCGGCGCGACCTACATCAAGCAGGTCATCGACGGCGAGGAAGTGCTGGAGCTGGACTATCTGGCGAACATCTTCCGCGTCGGCGGCGAAGACATGCTGGCTGACTTCCGCGCCAACATCGGCGGCTAACCCCACACCTGCGCAGTCGTTGTCGTCTTGGCCCGCTTCGGCGGGCCTTTTTTAATCTGCGCTGAAAGTGCGAACGCGCGCGCGAATCGACAATGTGTGCTCTACCACCACGGAGCACGTCGTGAAAATCCCCCTCAAATTTCCCGTCAAACTCGCTACCGGCCAGACGCTCACGGAACTGACGTTGCGTCGCGGCAAGCGCAAGGAAATGGCCCTTGCGGCCAAATACAGCGAAGACCCGGGCGAACAGGAAGATTTCCTGCTCGCCATGCTGACCAACCTGACCGTCGAAGACATCGGCGAACTCGACCTCGCCGACTCGAAGCGGCTCATGGACTCCTTTCGCAGCATGGTTGAGGGACGGGATACCGCCGGAAATGCGGGCGCCCAGCGATCAGCCGCCGAGCAAGGAAACGCAGGCGCTGGACTCGGCGCTGCGACCGCTGGATGAGGTGTTGCTACTGGTGCTGAAGATTCAGCCGTCCGAGATCGCTGAACTGGATATGGACGACTACTGGCACTGGGTCGACGCCGCGGAGCGGGAAATCAAGCGGCGCGTCGACGCGACAAAGCAATCCTGATGTCAGGCGGCCCGGCGCCCGAGCCGGCCGCAAAGCCACACGATGGCCTTGATCGCCGCCGCGATGAGGTAGGAGCCGGCCACGACGGCCGGCCCGAGGAAGGCGAAGCCGAAAAACGCCACGATGCCGAACACGATCGGCACGGACCACCAGGGCAACTCGATGAACAGCCAGACGGCGAGCACGACGCCGGCAATCGCGATCACGGTGTAGGTAATGCCTTCGGCGATGGACTGGATGTTCATGAGCGGCCTCGTCACTTTCCGGTAAGGGTATGGCAAGCGAATTCTATATTGGCGTAAAGATCGGCGCGACGCTACTCGGTAGCTTCGGCGCCGCGCTTTCCGGCACGCGCACGACGCTGAATGGCCTCGGCCGCGTCGCCGACGAGCTGCGCGCGAGGCATACCCGCCTGGGGGACGCGATGGCGCGGGCCGTTGCGCATCCGATGCGCAACATCGCCGAGCTGCGCGGCCAGTACGACCGCCTCGGCCGGACAATCGATCAGGTCCAGGCGAAGCAAGCGGCCCTTGCGACCCGGCTGGCGCGCGGCGCCGCGCTGCGTGAGCAACGCCAGGGGCTCGGCGCCGACATGCTCGGCACATACGCGACGGCGGCTGCCACGGCCGCGCCCGTAATCGGCGCTGTTCGGCAGGCCGCCACCTTCGAAGCCGGCCTGCGCGACATCGCGATTACCGGCAACCTGACCCGTGATGAAGAGTTCCGGATCGGCGAGACGATGCGCCGTGCGGCCCTTGCCACGAGCCAGGGTCACAACTCCATTCTCGAAGGCGTCGGCACACTGGTCGCTGCCGGCATGGACGCGAAGGAAGCCGGCCAGAAATCGAACCTGCTCGGGCGCGTGGCGACGGCCACGAACGCCGACATGAAAGACCTCGCCGGCATGGTGTACTCGTTCTCCGAGACGCTCGGGATCAAGGGCGACGCGGCGCTGAAGGAGGCGTTCAACCGCGCGGCCTACGGCGGCAAGCTCGGCCGGTTCGAGCTGAAGGATATGGCCAAGGCTCTGCCGGAAATGACCGCGGCGTTTGCGGCCAAGGGCATCAAGGGCCAGGACGCGCTGACGCAGATCATCGCCAGCCTCGAAGTCGGCCGCGAAGGCGCCGGCAGTGGCGACGAAGCCGTGACGAATCTGCGCAACTGGCTGTCGCACATGAACGCGAAGGCGACCATCGACGCCTACAAGAAGGCCGGCGTCGACTACCAGAAATCGATGTCCAACCTTGTCGCCGGCGGCTATTCGAGCTACGAAGGCTCGCTGCAGATCGCACAGAAGTTCATCGCTTCGCGCGGCGACGCGTTCATGAAGCAGTGGAAAGCGGCGGGCGCCAAGGGCGATGAGGAAGCACAGCGCAAGCTGATGGAGAGCTTCGGCCTGAATGAGGTGTTCCAGGACATCCAGACCATCAACCACCTGCTCGCGATGCGTCAGGGCTGGGACAAGTATCAGCAGAACAAGAAAGACATGGGTAGCGCGCAGGCGCTGAATACCATCGACCAGGACTACGTGCGCCGCGCGGAGCTGGCGACCGTCGCGTGGGGCCGCTTTCAGACGCAGATTGCGGACCTCGGGATCACGGTTGGCCGCGCGCTGCTGCCGTCGCTCACGGACCTGATGAACACGGTCACGCCGCTGATCCAGCGCACCGCGCAGTTCGCGGCCGCCCATCCCGGCCTGATCCGCGGCGTGGTCGGCTTCGCAACGGCCGTGATCGGCATGAAGGTCGCGACGCTCGCGGCCGGCTGGGGCCTGAATTTCTTCGTCAAGTCGCCGCTGAACATGGTCAGCACGGCATTGACGACGGTCGGGGCGAAGTGGACGCTGTTTCGCGCGCTCTGGGCCGGTGGCGGCTCCCGCCTGTCCACCGTGTTTCAGATTTTCGGCATGGGCGCGGGCGCGGCCGGCAAGTTCGCGGCCGTGATCGGGCGTGCCGGGAGCCTGTTTATGGGATTCGGGCGCGGCGCGCTCGTCGTTGGCCGCGCGCTGCTCCCTTTCGGGCAGGGCATGCTGATGACGTTTATCGGCCCGCTGCGGCTGCTCGCCCAGGGCGGGATGCTGCTGGCCCGCGTCCTGGGCGGCCAGCTCGTGAACGGCCTGATGCTGGCCGGGCGCGCGGTGCTCTGGCTCGGGCGCGCGCTGATGCTCAATCCGATCGGGATTGCCATCACCGCGATCGCGGTCGGCGCGTACCTCATCTACCGCTACTGGACGCCGATCAAGCAGTTCTTCGGGGGCATCTGGGCTTCGATTCGTACCGCGTTCGCGGGTGTGCTCGGGTGGTTCGGCGTTGGGCTCCCGAAAACCTTCACCGATTTCGGCTCCCACCTGATCGACGGTCTGGTCAACGGTATTCGCAATCGCTTCACGGCTGCGAAAAACACGCTGATCGAGTTCGGCAGCAACGTGAAAGCGTGGTTCGCGAACACGCTGGGGATCAAGTCGCCGTCCCGTGTATTCATGGGCTTCGGCGACAACATCGCCCAGGGCGCCGCAATCGGCATCGGGCGCTCGTCGGCGGTCGCCGCGCGCGCGGCCGCCGGCATGGCGACGCAGGCCGCGGCCGCGGCGTCCCTGCAGCGCATCAACGCAGCTCGGGGCGGATCGCCGGCTGGCGCATCGGTAGCCGGCTCTGGGATCACGGTTCACTTCTCGCCGACGATTACGGTCCAGGGCGGCTCACCGGACGGCGTCAAGGATCAGGTCAAGCAAGGGCTCAACCTGTCGTTGCGCGACCTGGAGCGCATGCTCGACGACCTGCTCGCGAAGCGCGAGCGCCGCGCGTACAGGAGCTGACGTGTTCGCAATTCTTGGAGATATCGAATTCGACCTGATCGGATACTTCGACGGGTTCGATGCGACCTTCGGTGCCGACTACGCCGAACACGCGCTGCTGCAGGGCAAGCCGCGGCTGCAACGCATGGGCGACAAGCTCGACGAGATTCGGATCGCGCTGTCGTTTCACTACTGGTATTGCGATCCGGAAGCCGAGCTGGCGAAGCTGCGCGCGGCGGTGAGCGCAAAACAGGCGATGGCGCTCGTTTTTGGCAACGGCGACTACAAGGGCTGGTTTGTACTGACCGAGGTTCAGTCGACCAGCAAACAAACCGACACGTCGGGAACCGTGCTGTCCCTCGATGCACAGATCACCCTGCGCGAGTTCGTCGGCGACAAGAAAAACCCGTTCAAGCCGCCGGCCGTACAGCCCAAGGTGCCGCCGGCGGCCGCGCAGGCGGTCTCCAGCGTCACATCGGCGGTGGCCACCGCGCGAGGCACGATTCAGCAGGCAGTGACCTGGGCCAACCAGGCGCAGTCCGCGATGCGCGTGGCCGTCGACGCGGTCAAGGTCGTCCAGAAGCTGAAAGACGATCCGTTCGCAGCATTGAGTCGCTCGTCGAGCGTGCTGACCAACATCAAGCAAGCCGCTGATCCACTGGCGAAGCTGTCGCCAGCGCTGGCGTCCCTGACCGACCAGATTCCCGAGGCGGCCGGCATCCTGCGCGCCAGCAATACTGCGCTGGATGCGGTCCGATCGGCGCAAGGCGGCTTGGCGAACGCGACGATCGGGACGATTACCGGCGCAATCGACCGGGCCGCGGGCCAGCTCTCGACGGCGAGCAGCGCGCTAAGTTCCGCGGCGCCGAGTCTGAGCAAACTGGCCGCGAAAGTCGCGACGCGGAGGATTTGATGTTTCTGACCCACATCACAACCGAGGGCGAACGGTGGGATCAAATCGCCTACCGGTATTACGGCGACCCGTTTGCCTATGAGCGGATCATTGCCGCGAACCCCAGCGTGCCGATTACGGCGGTTCTCGCGAGCGGCATTGCGCTGTCGATTCCGGTCGTTGCGGCCGACGACGTAGCCGATGAGGAGCTTCCGCCGTGGATGCGGTGATCGACACCCCGACGTCGGTTGCCGACGTCCCTGAGCCCGTTTTCACGCTCGTGTACGAGCAGAAGAACATCACCAACGACATCGCGCCCTACGTGCTGTCGGTGGCGTATACCGACTTCTTGTCAGGCCAGTCCGACGAGATCGAGGTCGTGCTCGAAGACACGGATGGCCGATGGCTCGATGCGTGGTATCCGGGCAAAGGCGACGCGCTGACGCTGAAGATCGGCTACGCCGGCGCGCCGTTGCTCGCGTGCGGCCGCTTCGAGATCGACGAGATTGGCTTCGACGAACCGCCGTCGACCGTGACAATCCGCGGACTCGGTACTGGCGTGAAGGCATCGGTCCGAAGCCGCAAGGCCAAAGCGTACGAGCACACCACGCTGGCGACGATCGCGGCTCGCGTGGCGAAGCGGAACCACCTGACGCTCACCGGCCGCATTCGGGATATTCGCATCGACCGAGTCACGCAGTATCAGGAGCAGGACGTAGCGTTCCTGACGCGGCTCGCGCGCGAGTACGGCTATGCGTTCAAGATTTCGGGCAGCAAGCTGATCTTCAGCGAACTCGCCGACCTGCGAGGATCGGACGCGGTCCAGCAGTTCAAGCGCGCCGACTTGAAGTCGATTCGCCTGCGCGACAAGATCAAAGACGTCTACGCGCAGGCCAAGGTCGGCTACCACAACCCGAAAACGAAGAAGCTCGTCGTCTACGGCGTGACGGGTGACTCCGTGGGCGTCGTCGGCCAGTCTGAAGTGGCAGCGGGCAAGCGGAAACAGTCCGGTCAGTCGACGAGCGGCGACACGCTGCGGCTTTCCGCACGGGCCGGCTCCAAGGCAACGCTGCAGACGAAGGCACGCGCGGCGCTTGACCGGACGAACCTCAAGCAGACTGGCGGCTCGGTCGAGATGCGGGGCGACACGAAGCTGGCCGCCGGTGCGTCGATCGAGCTGCTCGAACTCGGCAAACTGTCCGGCAAATACCTCATCGAGTCGGCGCGACATCGTCTCGATCGCGGCGGCGGCTACCAAACCGAAGTCGAGCTGAAGCGCTCGGCGCTCGCCGTCCAGGCCGGCAAAGGCGGCGGCACCGCGAAAAAGTCAACGAAAGGGCTGCAGGTCTACGGCGTCACCGCGAAAGGCGACGTCGGCGTTGTTGGAACCACGCCCGTAGCGGCGAAAGGCAAGAAAAAATGAGCGAGACCCTCGACGAGTTCGGCGCGACGATCAAGTTCGGCACGGTCAGTGCGTCGAAGCCCGGCTTCGCGCGCGTACGGCTGACCGACCTCGGCAACATGAGGACCATGTGGCTGCCGATCGCGTACCCGAAGACCCTGGCCGATCAGGCTTGCTGGACCTACGATAACGGCGAACAGGTCGCGGTGCTCCTGGACAGCCGGTGCGAGGACGGTGTGATTCTCGGCGCCATCTACTCCGATGCCGATCGCCCGCCCGTCACGGACCCGAACAAGTTCATCGTCCGCTTCAAGGATGGCGCGGTGCTCGAGTACGATCGCGCGACCCACACGCTGACGTGCTCGGGCATGCAGACCGTGATCGTCGATTCGAAGTCGGAAATCATGCTGCGCGCGGCCGACAAGGTGACGGTCGACGTGCCGGAGACCGAGTTCACGCGTAACGTGACAGTCAAGGGCAAGCTGACCTACCAGGGCGGCATGGCCGGATCGGGCGGCGATGGCGCTGCGCTGACGGGCAACGTGAACGTCGACGGCAACGTGAACGCGACTGGCACCATCATGGATGCCGGCGGCAACTCGAATCACCACTCCCACTGAGCTTTTAGCCGGCTTTAATATCCCCCCGACTGGTCGCGCGGCAACATGGCCGCATGACCCAGCTCTCCGACATCACCTCCGTTCACTGGCAGCCGGCCCTTAACCGCGAAGGCGTTGTTGAGGGCGTGGATGACATCGATCAGGCGATTCGCCTGATTCTCGGGACGCCCCAGGGCAGCGATCCGCATCGCCCCGAGTTCGGCTCCAAGCTCTATCTGTATCTCGACATGCCGATCGACCGCGCCACGCCGCATGTTGTGCGCGAGTCGGTCGACGCGATCCGCCGGTGGGAGCCGCGCTGCGAGGTCGTGCGTGTCATTCCGTCGATCGCTGAGTCGCGTGAAACGATCCGCGTGCAGTGGCGCCTTGCTGACGGCGTCATTCGTGAGACGGAGGTGCCGCGATGACGCTCGGTGAACCGGATTTCATCGCCCGTGATCCAGAGGCCATTACGGCCGAGATCGTGGCCGACTACGAGGCGCGCACTGGCAAGACGCTGTATCCGGCGCAGGTCGAACGCGTCCTGGTCGACATCATTGCCTACCGTGAAACCCTCGTACGCGTCGGCATCCAGGAGGCCGCGAAACAGAACCTTGTCGCGTTCGCCCGCGCTCCCATGATCGACTACCTTGGCGAGCTGGTCGGCGTGACGCGGCTGCCGGCGCAGCCCGCGAAGACGACGCTGCGCTTCTCGATCGAAGAAGCGTTGCCGTCGAACCTGCTGATTGCAGCCGGCACGCGTGTCGAGACGAGCGACGGCGCTGTCTCGTTCGCGACCGACACCGACGTGACGCTCGTCGCCGGCCAGTTGTCGATCGACGTGGCCGCGACGTGCGAAACCGCAGGCTCGATCGGGAACGGCTGGCAGCCGGGGCAACTCGGCTCGCTCGTCGACGACCTGGGCGACGTCGACGTGACGGTCGCTAACACCAAGGTCAGCGCGGACGGCTACGAGGAGGAAACGGACGATCGTCTGCGTGAGCGTATCCGGCTCGCACCACAAGCATTCAGCACGGCGGGCTCCCGGCTCGCGTACGTGTTCCACGCCAAGAGCGCGCACCAGTCGATCGTCGACGTCGGCGTAATCGGTCCGGAAATGGAAATGCGCGACGGCCGGCTGGTTTCCGTCAACGGCGTTCAGCCAGGCAGCGTCCAGGTCTACCCGCTCGTCGACACGGGGCTGCCTAGCGAAGCGATTCTCCAGCTCGTACGCGACAACCTGACCGACGAGCGTCGGCGGCCGCTGACCGATTACGTCGACGTCCGATCGCCGACGCCGGTCGACTACGCGATCGACGTGCGTTTGACGCTGTACAAGGATGCCGACGCCGACACAACGATCGCGCAGGCACGTACGGCCGCAGAAGCCTACCGAACCGATCGTGCCGCCGGCCTGGGGCGCGATATCGTCCCGCGCCAGCTCAGTCGCGCCGTGCAGGTTCAGGGCGTGTACGACGTTGACCTGCCGGGACTCGCACTGCGCGTGCTGACCGCCAGCGAATGGGCGCGGTGTACGGGTGTCAGTGTCATCCCGATCGGGGTGGCGAATGGCTGATCTGCTCTTGCCGCCAGCGCTGGCGAAAGACCCTCGTTTCAAGGCTTTCGCCCAGTTGGCCGAGCGCCTCGACAACATCGACATGTCGCCGCTCCTGGTCTACCTGATCGATGGCGTCGACGCATCCGCACTGCCGTTCCTCGCAGACCAGTTTTCGGTGATGGGCGAGGACGGCTGGAGTCTCGCCGAGTCGGATGAGGCCAAGCGTGCCTTGATCAAAGGGGCAATCGAGCTGCACCGCTACAAGGGCACGCCCTGGGCGGTCAGAGAAGTGATTCGGCGCCTAGGCTTTGGCGAAGTTGAGCTTGTCGAGGGCATCGGTGGCGCCTACTACGATGGGAAAAGCCGCCATGACAGCGTAATGGTGTATGGCGGCAATGGATTGTGGGCGGCCTATCGGGTCATCCTGCTCGATCGCGCGATCACCAACGATCAAGCGGCGTTGCTGCGCACGACGTTGGCTGCGTTCGCGCCGGCTCGATGCGTACTCGCGAGTCTCGAATACCGTCGTGTGCCGATGCGCTACAACGGCGCCGCCCACTATGACGGACAGTACAACCACGGGAGCAGTTAATGGGCAAACTCGTCGAATCTTCCCAATGGGAGGAAGATCTTTACCAAATCGAAACCGCCGATCCGGTCGAAGGTGGCCCGGACGGGGTTTCGAACAAGCAGGCGAAGCAGCTCGGCGGCCGCACGCGCTACCTGAAGGCGCAGGTCGAGCAGTCGCAGACCGGGCTTGCGCAGCATATCGCCGCGCCCGACCCGCATTCGCAGTACGCGACGAAGTCGGACCTCGCGGCAAGGCTTGCCGAACTGGTCGGCCAAGCGCCCGGCATGCTCGATACATTGAAGGAATTGGCGGATGCGCTCGGAAATGATCCGAATTTCGCGACGACGATTACAAATCAACTCGGGCTGAAGGCGCCCATCAACTCGCCCGTCCTTACTGGTACTCCGAAGGCGCCGACGCAAGCACAGGGGGATAACTCGACGGCGCTGGCGACGACTGCAT
This sequence comes from Burkholderia cenocepacia, assembly GCF_900446215.1. Lineage (GTDB taxonomy): Bacteria > Pseudomonadota > Gammaproteobacteria > Burkholderiales > Burkholderiaceae > Burkholderia > Burkholderia cenocepacia. Next base: position 303,518 of record NZ_UAQZ01000016.1, read on the forward strand.
TCGTGAAGCAGTCTGGAGAGTCGTATTCCAGCATCCAGGGTATTGCCACGACGGCAACGTTGAACAGCGGTCATGTGGGGGCGTTTATTTGGGCGTACGGCGTAGGGATCACCCTTACGCTGCCACCGGTGGCTGGCGTTCCTAATGGTGCGACGATCACAATCGGAGCGCCGGTCACCGTGACTATCAAGGGCAATGCATCGGAGAACATCAACAGCCAGTTCGGAGTAACGTCGAACACGTTCGCTCTGAATGCGGGCGAGCAAGCGCAGTTCATCAGCAACGGTGGCGCGTGGTACTTGTCGAGCTACACGACGATTCTTGGGGTGACGCCGCCGCAATTCGACAACACGACGAAACTCGCGACGACCGGATTCGTGCAGCGAGCAGTCGGTAATTACCGATCCGCCAACGGATACGTAGGAAGCGCCACTCTCAGCACATCCGACGTTGGCTGCCTTATCACTTGGGACGGAAACGGCACGTTGACGCTGCCGGATGCCACAACCGTTCCAGGCGGCTCTGCAATCCGCGTGTTCAAGTATGCTGGCCCGATTGCTTCCGTTCTAGCGGCTAACAAACCTGGGCAATTGAACGTGCCTGCCAGCGGAGCTGACACTTACACATTCGCTGTTGGTGTTTTCGGGTTCTTCGAGCTGATTAACGAAAGCGGTATCAAGTGGGACGTGGCCGGTGAGTTGTTTAGCCAGTACGGAACGACTGCCGCGCAGTTCGATAACAGCTCGAAACTTGCGACGACGGCGTTCATTCAAGGTGCGCTTGGGAATTTCCGGAATCAGATCGGGCTTAGTGCGGGAACGACGCTGAATGCCAATGCTTGGGGCAACGCGTATACGCTCTTCGGAGGTTCGCCGTATAACGTGACCTTGCCGTTGCTTTCATCTGGCGTTAATGGTGCGGCGATCCGTTTCTCGAACATCGGCTCGACCGCATACACGTTGGTTGGGGCTGGGTCCGATGCGATCTTCAACGGCACTACGTCGAACACGCTCGTACTCAATCCGGGAGACACCGTCACATTGGTTTCGTCAGGTGTGTGGGTCATGTTTGGCGGATCGATGTCGCTTCCTGCATCGGGCGTGATGAGCGGTCCTGGATGGAAGACGCAGCCGCAATTCGACAACAGCACGAAGCTCGCAACGACGGCGTTTGTGCAGCGGGCCGTCGGCTCGGTCGTCGGATCGATGCGCAACGCCAGTATGTCGGTTCCGACGGTGAGCGCATCCGCGACGTTTACGGCAGATGAGATCGTTGTCGAGACGGCGCTCGGCGGTGCCGCGTTCCGAATCGCAAACTTCAATGCAACGATCAATCTCGGGACTACAGGCGCGGGCGGGATGGATACTGGTACTGCACCGGCATCCGGTTTTGTTGCTATCTATGCAATTTACAACCCGACGAATGGGACGACGGCTCTTCTTGCCACCAATGCGACTTCAAGCGTTGCTCCGAACGTGTACAGCGGCGCCAACATGCCCGCCGGCTATGCGGCCAGTGCGCTTGTATCGGTATGGTCAACCAACTCTAGTCGCCAGTTTGGCGTAGGCTTTCAGGTCGATCGGACCGTGAACTTGACTAGCTTTTCGGTTCTGAGCACAAGTGTCCAGCAGTCTAGTTACGCGCCGTTCTCGGTGGCAAGCTACATTCCGCCGAACGCGAAGCTTGTATCGGGGTACACGAACTGTGGATCGACCGCCGCATCGATCATAGGGAGCGCTGTCAGTGGATCGTCAACAGGCATCGGATCGGCCGGCACGAATGGGCAGTCGATCCTAACCCTTGGCGCACCGTTTAGCGATGTGCCGATGGTTACCCCGCAGACGATGTTCTATGTTGCAACGGCAAGCGCTGGAACGATGACCTTCTCGTGTTTTATATCGAGTTACAAATTCTGAGGAACAGCATGGAGTTGCTAAACGTTCAATTCAGTGACGATACTGAAACATCGATCATTTCGGTCTTCAACTGTCCACAGGACCCGTTGGCGTGGCCCCATCAAGGACAGGTATCACTCGACGATCCTCGATACCACGCGTATTTCTCAAGCGTCCCGGAGGCGCTTCTGGCAGGCCTACCGGAGCCGATCGAAGGGCAATCAGCGTAACTTCGGGGTGTTGCTGGTGAATATGTTCGCCGCGGAGCGCCCAAGATTCACACCGGGGCGCTCGACATATCGATGGATGAGCATTGCGAGCAGGGCTGATCCAGGTAGTGCAATGGCGCACAGTACGGCACTTCGATAGTTGCCGTTCAGCTGCAGCAGGCCCGCGTCGCCAAATAGTGTTGAGCCGGAAAGTGCAATGAAGAAGCCGTGAAACAAATATATGCCGTACGATGCATCGGAAAGCGCATATGCCATACGGCTTCCCAGCACTTTGGTCGCGAACGTTGCCCTAGACGAGTCTTCCGTTCCTGTGACTGTGAGCACGTACAACATAATGGAAAGTATCGGCAACAACCACCATTGCCCGTGGTAAGTCGATTCCTGTGCAAAAGGGAGTGTTGCGGTCAGCGTCGCGATCGCTGCCTTCTGCCGGAAAGTCACGCCGAATGGAATCTCAGCGATCAGCATGCCGACCAAGAAAAGGGAAAGTTTGAGTGGCAAGAAACCGGGCTCGGGGAACACGCCGGTGAGTGTGCGAGCGATCGCGAATGCCGATACGCCTAATAGGATAGCAGTGGTGACGGCGCCAGCTTTCCGCATCAGAATATAGAGGAAAGGAAAGGCAAGATAAAACTGCATTTCGAGACTCAAGCTCCAGTCAGGAAGCATGGTGGAGAACGTATAACGCGGCAGCAGGCCAAAAGCGAACGTGACGTGGGCTGCTAGGTTGCCTGCCGTGTAAGTGATAGTCGAAGGATCATAGATCCCACCACTCCCCCAAAAATCCGGGTTCAATAGCTGCAGTACCTTGTAGCCCTTGAGGAACGTTGTCGAAGTGACAACCGCGAATACGAGAGAAACGTAGTACGCTGGCGCAATACGGAAGTATCGTCGGATATAGAAGCGTAGCCATGAAGACGGTCGTGTCATCGGCTCGACCGAATCTCGCAGTCTGGCGTTGTAAGCCATGAGATAGCCTGAGATCATCATGAACAGATCTACTGCAAGCTTCGGATCAGGTATAGGGGTGAGAGTCCATCCACCCCAGATCATGCAATGGGCGACCACTACCCAGATCGCGGCGAAAGCGCGCAGACCGTTCAGGTACGGGACGTCCTTCGTCATCGTCAGCTCACAGTAAATTGAAGGGCGCAGTTTAGCACCCGCAAGTTTTGACCGACCGCCTACTGCCGGCAACAGCTGCAATTTCTTTCTACGTATCGCAAGACATCCGCTCCCGAATTTATCGCGCGTCGACGTGCTGAAATATCGCGCCGCGCTTCAAATTGGACAGTTGGGGGGGCGGTTTTTTGCGGCATGCGATCTGATGACGCGACAAGACCTGCGCTCACGCTTCTTCCGAGTGGCAGTTACCGACCCAGAGTCGCCTTTCACCGCATCGGACGTGCAACGTCGGTTTGTCGATCTTCGGCGGTCGCTCGATGAATACTTCCGGTCGTCGCGATGCTGCACACGCAGTTTCCACGCGGAACCACACGTTTGGTAATACAACGATGGCTGACTGCTACACGCTATAGCTATCCAAGGCATCCGTAGGCACATGCAATTTGCTATCCGCCGTTAGCGCTTCCAGCAGATGTTTGACGGTAACTTGCACTCGTGGCGCGACAAGCGCCCGGTGTGGATACTGCATCACCATCTCATAGCTTCCGGGATGGTGAAACCTGTGGAGAATGACCTTCAGCGCACCGGAACGCAACCGATCCCACGCAAGATGCACCCCGACCTCCGCGATGCCAACGCTATCGCACGCCGCCTGCACCAGCGATTCCGGTGCGGATAGTGTCAGCATTGCCTTGCCGGAGGGGTCGATCGTCGTGATGCTTTTGTCGTCGCCCGTGAAGTTCCACGGCGCGACCTGGCCGCTCAGGAATCGCCGTGCAATGAGCCGGTGCGCGTGCAACGCATCCGGCGTTTCGGGCACGCCATGGTTCGCCAGATAGTCGGGAGACGCTACCAGTACTGTATTCAAGCGACAAATGGGGCGAGTCACGAGCGCGGAATCCGGGATGTTGCCGCCTCTTACCGCAATGTCGTAACCGTCCCGGACAATATCGATGACCCGATCGTCGAAATCGACCTCGACCGACAGCGCCGGGTAGCGAGCGAGCAGCGCGGGCAGCGCCGGAAGCACGTGGTTATGCCCGAAGGCGGCACTCGTCGAAATCCGCACGCGCCCGGCCGGCACGGCCCGCTGGGCGGAAACCGTATCGATCGCGGCATCCAGTGTTTCAAGTGCGATGCGCGCGTGGCGCAAAAACACCTCGCCTTCCTCTGTGAGTTTGAGTGTGCGGGTCGTCCGGTTCATCAGCCGCACACCCAGTGCTTTTTCGAGGCCCGCCACGTTCTTGCTCACGGCAGCCGACGTGACGCCCAATTGTCGGGCCGCTGCCGCAAAACTTCCCGCATCCACGGCCTGGACGAGAGAAACGATGGCTCGAACACGCTGCGAAGAATCCACATTTCCTCCATGACTGACATCGCGCCGACCTGTCGCCGCGCAGCCGGATTCTAAACTTGCAGTTGAGGGTGGTTCAACCCTGCCAGAACTTCTCGTAATGAGTGACGCTGGTGACAATGGTGGACATCGCCCCTCCGTCCGAAGCTTGCGAGTCTTCAATGCTCATCACGATCCTCTATGACAGTGGCTATGGCCACACCGCGAAACAGGCCCAAGCCGTTGCAGACGGCGTTCGTCGCGTGCCGGGTGCCGAAGCGCAGTTGATCGCCGTTGCAGATGGCGATACGCCCTGGGAAAAACTCGCCGCGAGCGACGCGATCATCTTCGGTTCGCCGACCTACAACGGCACCGTCAGCGCGAGGCTCAAAAAGGTGATGGAGGACTCGACGCGGCCCGCGTGGATTCCCCAGTCGTGGCGGAACAAGATTGCCGCAGGCTTCACGAATTCGGGCGCCATGCACGGCGACAAGCTGAATTCCCTCGTCACGATGGCGCTGTTTGCCGCCCAGCACGGGATGATCTGGGTCGGACTCGATATCTTCCCGGGCAAGTCGCCGCAGGAGAAGAATCGTGTCGGCGGATGGCTGGGCGCGATGGCGCAATCGGATGATGCATCACCGGACATCACCCCCATCGAGAGCGATATCGATACCGCTGCGTATCTGGGCGAGCGCGTCGCTCACGTGACCAGCCAGTTCATGTCAGGAGCCGCACGATGAAATTGCTTTGTCTCGACGTCCCGCTGCCGGGGGCCAGCCCGGACGCCTATCAGCCCCATCTTTTCGAAGAAGTGCGCCATGCGTGGCATCTGTATAAAACGGGCTTCGTGCGCGAAATCTCGTTCCGTCAGGACCGCCCGGGCGTCGCCATCATTGCCGAAAGCGATTCGGTCGATGCCGCGAGACAGGCGCTCGCCGAGTTTCCGCTGGCCAAGGTCGGCCTGATCGACTGGGAGATCATTCCGCTCGGCCCGTTCGTCGGCTGGGAGTCGCTGTTCGCGTCGCGCGACGCTTGACTGCTGCGGCAGCGTCTATCGCGGTGTCGGTCCGTGGTTGTCGTGTAGCGCTGACGCGGGATAAATCGTCAACCACGGGCCTGCCGCAGTCTGCTTATCGGCGTTATGTGACCGTAGACCTTTGAAGGTGAACATGGAATATGTCAATCTGGGCCGAACGGGCCTGAAAGTATCTCGTCTTTGCCTGGGATGCATGAGCTATGGGGAGCCTGCCCGCCTGCCCCAGCCTTGGTCCCTCGATGAAGCAGCCTCCCGCCCGTTTTTTCGGCAAGCGCTCGAGGCGGGCATCAACTTCTTCGACACTGCCAATATCTATTCGGGCGGAAGCTCCGAGGAGATCACGGGCCGAGCGCTCAACGACATGGCGCGGCGCGAAGAGGTCGTCGTCGCCACCAAGGCGTTCTTTCCGTGGCGCAATTCACCCAATACCGGGTTTCTCTCGCGGAAAGCGCTGCTTCAGTCGATCGACGACAGTCTGACCCGCCTCGGCATGGATTACGTCGACCTCTACCAGATCCACCGTTTCGACCACGGCACGCCTGTGGAGGAAACGATGGAGGCGCTGCACGACATAGTGAAGTCAGGCAAAGCCCGCTACATCGGTGCATCGTCGATGGAGGCATGGCGCTTCGCGAAAATGCAGCACGTCGCGGAACGCAACGGCTGGACACGCTTCATCTCCATGCAACCGCAGTACAACCTGCTCTATCGGGAGGAGGAACGCGAAATGTTGCCTCTTTGCGCCGACCAGGGCGTCGGGGTCATTCCATGGAGCCCGATGGCGCGCGGCAGGCTGACGCGCGACTGGAGCGAAACCACGCGCCGCACGCAGAACGATGCCTTTGCGCTGCAAATGTATCGGAACGCTGAAATCCAGGACCAGAAGGTGGTTGACGTCGTCGCGCGTATCGCCGAGGCGCATCATGTGCCGCGCGCGCACGTCGCACTGGCGTGGCTGTTGACGAAGCCGGCGATCACCGCGCCGATCATCGGGGCAACGAAGCCCGAGCATCTGGCAACCGCCATCGGCGCGCTCGACTTCTCGCTGACGCAGGACGAAATCGCCGCGCTCGAAGCGCCGTATGTCCCCCATCCGGTGGATGGCATCGTGCCACCGCTTCCGGAACATCCGCCGACGATTTCAATGCCGCGGAACTGAATGTCGCGAGCGGCGGTACGTTCAATGGCGGCAGCTTGCGAACTCGCCGCCGCGGTCGAACGTACCGCCGCTGGACGAACATCGAATGCGAAAATAGATATGAAGGGGCCGTTCATCGAGTGCCGACGTCTTATCCTCTTCGCGCTCGTTGTGATGTGTGCGGTACTGCCGTTGGGGCAGCACGGTAACGTCCATGCGCAGGAGCCAAAAATGTTAGTCCGTATCTCCGAAATCGAGATATTCAATCAGCATCTCGAAGCATATCGGCGCATCTTGAACGAGGAGGCCGAGGCGTCGATGCGCGTCGAGCCGGGGGTAGTGTGCATTTTCCCGATGGCTCAAAAGGATAGCCCGACGCACATCAAGATTGTGGAAATCTATGCGAGCCACGATGCGTACGACGCACATATCCAGTCGCCGCATTTCAAGAAGTACAAGCGTTCGACGCTGGACATGGTGAAGTCCCTGCGACTGGTTGACATGGATGGGCTGGATGCTGAAGCAATGCCGCTCATCTTCAGGAAATTGAGGGGGCGGTCGTAACAAACACCGGCCAGATGGGAAGAATGGATCGCCATGAAAGCGTGCGTGTCCGTTGTCGGAACTCGACCTGCCTACCGGATGTCTGGTTGCTGTTGTTGGTCCACGACCGGTTTTGGCCGATAGTGGCCGTCAGCGTCTGTTGGACGACGCGTATCGACAACAACGTCAATCTCCGTCTGCCCGCCTCCTTTCGATCGTTCGCAGAGACCGCTCCTGAAGGCCGGACGTCCAGCTCCACCGTTTTCCCCTCAGGAAAACCCTGATCCGACTCCGTAGGGCACCGGTTTTCAGCCGATTTTCCCACTGCCGCAAGCAGCCTCGATAGGCTCCCGCCCAACCGCTCCCCACCCCCGCGCAACCCCGTTCCATCAACCCTCCGAGCCCGCCTACCTAACCAAAACAGGTATGGCGCACCGCAATATTTCGCGCCCACGGCCGGATTTCAATACCCACCAGGTATCAAAAATCCTGCCCAAAAGTATTGGACGCCCCATTTCCCCGCCGCGTATAAATCCGTTCCATGAACAGCCCCCACGCAGCGCGCCCCATGTCCTCCGCCACCATCGAACGCATCGAAACCCGTCTCGTCGACTTGCCGACGATCCGCCCGCACAAGCTGTCGGTGGCCACGATGCACGGCCAGACGCTGATGCTCGTGAAGGTGTTCTGCAGCGACGGCGTGACCGGTATCGGCGAAGGCACGACGATCGCCGGCATGGCCTACGGCCCGGAAAGCCCGGAAGCGATGAAGCTCGCGATCGACGCGTATCTCGCACCGGCGATCGTCGGCCGTGACGCCACGCGCGTCCAGACGCTGATGGCATTCGTCGGCAAGCTTGCGAAGGTCAACCACTTCGCGAAAAGCGCGCTCGAAACCGCGCTGCTCGACGCGCACGGCAAGCGGCTCGGCGTGCCGGTCAGCGAACTGCTCGGCGGCCGTCGCCGCGATCGCCTGCCGGTTGCATGGACGCTCGCGTCGGGCGACACGGCCACCGACATCGCCGAAGCCGAACGCATGCTCGACGCGCGCCGCCACAACGTATTCAAGCTGAAGATCGGCGCGAAAGCGCCGGAAACGGATATCCGGCACGTGGCCGAGATCAAGAAGGCGGTCGGCGATCGCGCGTCGGTGCGCGTCGACGTGAACATGGCGTGGAGCGAAACGCAGGCCGCGCGCGCGATTCCGGCGCTCGCCGATGCGGGCTGCGAACTGGTCGAGCAGCCGGTCGCATCGGCCGCGGCGCTGGCGCGCCTGATGCGCCGCTTCCCCGTCGCGCTGATGGCCGATGAAATCCTGCAGGGCCCCGACAGCGCATTCGACATCGCGAAGCAGCACGGCGCGGACGTGTTCGCGATCAAGATCGAACAGAGCGGCGGCCTCTTCGCCGCGCAGCGCGTGGCCGCGATCGCGGATGCGGCCGGCATCGAGCTGTACGGCGGCACGATGCTCGAAGGCGCGTTCAGCACGGTGGCATCCGCACACCTGTTCGCGAGTATCGCGAACCTGCAGTGGGGCACCGAACTGTTCGGGCCGCTGCTGATCACCGAAGAAATCCTGACGCAGCCGCTGGATTACAGCGACTTCGAACTGACCGTGCCGGACGGCCCCGGTCTCGGCATCGCGCTCGACGAGGACAAGGTCAGGCGCTTCACCCGCGACGGGCTGACGAAAGTCGCGCGGTAAGTCGAGTCAGGCAACGACCGTCATCCCCCAAATACACGTGGAGACAGCATCATGAGCGTCAAAGTTTTCGATACCCGGGAAGTGCAGGACCTGCTGAAGGCCGCGTCGAACGCGGGCGGAAGCGGCACCGGCGGCAATGCACGCACGCAGCAGATCGTGCTGCGCCTGCTCGGCGACCTGTTCAAGGCGATCGACGATCTCGACATCACGCCCGACGAAGTGTGGGCGGGCGTCAACTACCTGAACAAGCTCGGTCAGGATGGCGAAGCAGCGCTGCTCGCGGCCGGCCTCGGTCTCGAGAAGTATCTCGACATCCGGATGGACGCCGAGGACGAGGCGATCGGGCTCGACGGCGGCACGCCGCGCACGATCGAGGGGCCGCTGTACGTGGCCGGAGCACCGGTGCGCGACAGCGTCGCGAAGATCGACCTCGACGCGGACGACGGCGCGGGCCCGCTCGTGATCCACGGCACGGTCACCGGTCTCGACGGCAAGCCGATCGCCGGCGCGGTGGTCGAATGCTGGCACGCGAATTCGAAGGGCTTCTATTCGCACTTCGACCCGACCGGCAAGCAGAGCGATTTCAACCTGCGCGGCGCGGTGAAAACGGGCGCCGACGGCAAGTACGAATTCCGCACACTGATGCCGGTCGGCTACGGCTGCCCGCCGCAGGGCGCGACGCAGCAATTGCTGAACCGCCTCGGCCGCCACGGCAACCGTCCGGCGCACGTGCACTTCTTCGTGACGAGCGACGATCACCGCAAGCTGACGACACAGTTCAACATCGACGGCGATCCGCTGATCTGGGACGACTTCGCGTATGCGACGCGCGAGGAATTGATCCCGCCCGTGACCGAAAGAACCGGCGGCACGGCGCTCGGCATGAAGGCCGATGCGTACCAGGACATCGAGTTCAACTTCGTGCTGACGCCGCGCGTGCAGGGCAAGGACAACCAGATCGTCGAACGCCTGCGCGCGTCCGCCGCGGCATAACCACCGGCGGCACGGCGGCGCGCGTGCGCCGCCGCTGCCGGCCGGTCCCCCCGAGATTCAACCGATACCGATGCGAGCGTGCTTGCAGGACGCGGCACGCGCATGGAAGGAGCCATCATGTCCATCACGATCGACGCTACGAACGACCTGGATCACCTGCTGGAAACCGCCGTGCAGGATGACAAGGCGGCCGGCGTCTTCCGTTGCCGCCGCGACATCTTCACGAACGCGGCGCTGTACGAGCTCGAGATGAAGCACATCTTCGAGGGCAACTGGGTGTATCTGGCGCACGAAAGCCAGATTCCCGACAACAACGATTACTACACGACGTGGATCGGCCGCCAGCCGATCGTCATCACGCGCGACAAGACCGGCGAGCTGCATGCGGTCATCAATGCGTGTGCGCACAAGGGCGCGATGCTGTGCCGCCGCAAGCACGGCAACAAGGGCAGCTTCACGTGCCCGTTCCACGGCTGGACCTTCTCGAACACCGGCAAGCTGCTGAAGGTGAAGGACGAGAAGACGACCGAATACCCGGTGCAGTTCAACACGCACGGCTCGCACGACCTGAAGAAGGTCGCGCGCTTCGCGAACTATCGCGGCTTCCTGTTCGGCAGCCTCAACGCGGACGTGCTGCCGCTCGAGGACTACCTCGGCGAAGCGCGCGTGATCATCGACCAGATCGTCGACCAGGCGCCGAACGGGCTCGAAGTGCTGCGCGGCAACTCGTCCTACATCTACGAAGGCAACTGGAAGATGCAGATGGAGAACGGTTGCGACGGCTATCACGTCAGCACCGTGCACTGGAACTATGCGGCGACGATGGGCCGCCGTAAGGCGGACGGCACCAAGGCGGTCGACGCGAACAGCTGGAGCAAGTCGGTCGCGGGCGTGTACGGCTTCGACCACGGCCACATACTGCTGTGGACGCAGACGATGAACCCGGAGGTGCGGCCCGTGTATCAGCACCGCGACGAGATCCGGGCGCGCGTCGGCGACGTGCAGGCCGACTTCATCGTGAACCAGACGCGCAACCTGTGCGTGTATCCGAACGTGTTCCTGATGGACCAGTTCAGCACGCAGATCCGCGTGGTGCGACCGCTCGGCGTCGACAGGACCGAAGTCACGATCTTCTGCTTCGCGCCGAAAGGCGAGAGCGAGGCCGATCGCACGACGCGGATCCGCCAGTACGAGGATTTCTTCAACGTGACCGGCATGGGCACGGCCGACGATCTCGAAGAGTTCCGCGCGTGCCAGGCCGGCTATGCGGGCATCACGGCGATGTGGAACGACCTGTCGCGCGGCGCGCCGCTGTGGGTCGACGGGCCGGACGAGAACGCGAAAAAGATGGGGCTGAACCCGCGCATTTCGGGCGAACGCAGCGAGGACGAAGGGCTGTTCGTGTGCCAGCACGAACACTGGGTGCACGTGATGCGCGATGCGCTGAAGAAGGAACGCGGGGAGGTGGCGGCATGAGCTTCGATTACCGGACGATTTGCGCGGCGCTGTATCGCGAAGCGCGCCTGCTTGACGATCGCGAGTGGGACGCGTGGCTGACCTGCTACACGGAGGACGTCACGTACTGGATGCCCGCATGGGACGACGACGATCGGCCGACCGACGATCCGCAGAGCCAGATCTCGCTGATGTATTACGCGGACCGCGGCGGCCTCGAGGATCGCGTGTTCCGGATCAAGACCGAGCGCAGCGGCGCATCGACGCCCGAGCCGCGTACCAGCCACAACGTGACGAACGTCGAGGTGCTGGCCGAACGCGACGACGAGGTCGACGTGCGCTACAACTTTCACACGCTGAACCACCGTTATCGCGTGACCGATCACTTCTTCGGCACGATGTTCGTCACGTTGCGACGCACGGGCGACGCGCTGCTGATTTCACGCAAGAAGATCGTGCTGAAGAACGACTACATCCGGCAGGTGCTCGACGTCTATCACGTCTGACGCCGTTGGCCTGTCATGAAAGGAAGTGGAGGTGACGCGATGTCCAGCTACAAGATTGCACTGAATTTCGAGGACGGGGTGACCCGCTTCATCGACTGCAAGGCCGGCGAGAAGGTGCTCGATGCAGCCTTTCGCGCGAAGATCAACCTGCCGATGGATTGCTCCGACGGTGTGTGCGGCACCTGCAAGTGCCGCGCCGAAAGCGGCCGCTACGACCTCGGCGACGACTACATCGACGATGCGCTGACCGAGGACGAGAAGGACGGCGGCCTCGTGCTGACCTGCCAGATGGTGCCGCAAAGCGATTGCGTGATCGCGGTGCCGACGTCGTCGGTCGCCTGCAAGACCGGGGAGAGCGCCTTTGCCGCGACGGTCACGAAGGTCGAGCAGCACAACGATGCGGCTGTCGTGCTCGAACTCGACGTCGGCGCCAGCGCGCCGGTGTTCCTGCCGGGCCAGTACGTGAACATCGGCGTGCCGGGCAGCGGCCAGCATCGCTCGTATTCGTTCTCGTCGGCGCCGGGCGACGCGAAGGTCGGCTTCCTGATCAAGAAGATTCCAGGCGGCGTGATGAGCACGTGGCTCGAATCGGCGCAGCCCGGCGACACGCTCGAACTGTACGGGCCGCTCGGCAGCTTCTACCTGCGCGACGTGCAGCGGCCGCTGCTGTTCCTCGCCGGCGGTACGGGCCTCGCGCCGTTCCTGTCGATGCTCGAGGTGCTCGCGCGCAGCGGCTCGCAGCAGAAGGTGCACCTGGTCTACGGCGTGACGCGCGATCTCGATCTCGTGCTGGTCGACGCGCTTGAGGCGGTGGCGGCGAGGCTGCCGAACTTCAGCTTCGCGACGATCGTCGCGGACGCCGCGTCGAGCCATCCGCGCAAGGGCTGGGTCACGCAGCACATCCCGGCCGACGCGCTGAACGACGGCGACGTCGACGTGTATCTGTGCGGGCCGCCGCCGATGGTCGACGCGGTGCGCCAGTACTTCGACGACGCAGGCGTGAAGCCGAACAGCTTCCACTACGAGAAGTTCACCCCCAACGTCACGGCAAAGGCGGCATGACCATGCAACGATTCTCCGGCAAGGTCGTCGTCGTCACCGGCGCGGCGCAGGGCATCGGCCGCGGTGTCGCGCTGCGCGCGGCGGCAGAGGGCGGCAAGGTGCTGTTCGTCGATCGCGCGGATTTCGTGGCCGAGGTGGCCGCGGAAGCGCCGGGCGGCGATACGGCCGGCTTCGTCGCCGATCTCGAGACGTACGAAGGCGCGCATGCCGCGATGGCGCACGCGGTGCGGACGTTCGGCCGCATCGACATCCTGATCAACGGCGTCGGCGGCGCGATCCGCATGCGGCCGTTCGCCGAGTTCGAGCCTGCGCAGATCGACGCGGAAATCCGCCGCTCGCTGATGCCGACGCTCTATGCCTGTCACGCCGTGCTGCCGCACCTGCTCGCGCGCGGCGGCGGCACGATCGTCAACATCTCGTCGAACGCGACGCGCGGCATCCGGCGCGTGCCGTATTCGGCGGCGAAGGGCGGCGTCAACGCGCTGACGTCGGCGCTTGCGATGGAATATGCGGAACACAACATCCGCGTCGTCGCCACCGCGCCGGGCGGTACCAGCGCGCCGCCGCCGCGTGCCGCGCAATGCGGCCGGCGACACCGAGCAGGAACAGGCGTGGATGGGCGAGGCCGTGCGGCAGGTGACGGAATCGACGTACTTCAAGCGCTACGGCAGCCTCGACGAGCAGATCGCGCCGATCCTGTTCTTCGCGTCGGACGAGGCGAGCTACATCACCGGCACGGTGCTGCCGGTGGCGGGCGGCGATACGGGTTGAAGGGCGTATCGCTGGCCATTGTTTCATCGACAACCGCATACGGCCGGCGCGACGATGCCGGCCACGGAGACAATCATGCATGAACGCAAAGCCATCGTTCCGGCGGGAATGGAAGCGGTGTACGAGAAGATCGGCTACGCGCCGGGACTGAAGGTCGGCGATACGCTTTACGTATCCGGCCAGATCGGCCGCGACGCGGCGATGCAGCTGGTCGAGGATCGCGAAGCGCAGATCGTGCAGGCGTTCGAGAACCTGAAGCAGGTGCTGGAGGCGGCCGGCGCATCGTTCGACGATGTGGTCGACCTCACGACGTTTCACACCGACATGCGCGACCTGCCGCTGTTCATGCAGGTGCGCGACCGCTATTTCGATGCGCATCCGCGGCCCGCGTGGACGGCCGTCGGCGCGCACATGCTCGGCGGCGCGCCGGGTTATGTCGTCGAGATCAAGGCGGTGGCGGTGCTGGCGCGCTGATCCGGTGCGTCGATGAAGTCAGGCTCCGTGTGGATGAACACCCGAGATCGAATCGTCGGCGATCGCTGAACGGTTTCGATGCGCGTGCGACGACACCGACACGCTACTTGTGTATCGCTCCCCGCAACCGCCGCACCTCCTGCTCCGACACCGGCGCGGCCCGATTCCCCCACGCGCCGCGCACGTAGCTGACCACCGCCGCGATTTCGCCGCTCGTCAGCGCGCCGCGCATCGCCGGCATCCGTTGCACCGGCCCCGGCTTGCCCGGCGCGGGCCGGGCGCCTTCGACCACGATCCGGATCGTGCTGGTCGGATCGGCTGCGAGCACGACGGAGTTGCCTATGAGCGCCGGCCCCCGATCACGCACGCCCGTGCCGTCCGCACCGTGGCAACGCGCACAGAACCCCGCATACACGCCGGCCCCCGGCGCCTGCTGGCCGCCTTCCGGACGCGGGCCGGCGGCCGTCAGCCGCGGCACGCCGACGCCCAGCGGATTCGTCGCGGCAGTCGGTTGCGCCGGCAACGACTTCAGGTACACGGCGATCGCATGGCGGTCGGCATCGGTCAGCAACGCGGTGCTTTCGCCGACGACCGGCGCCATCGCGCCGAACACCGCGCCGCGCGCCGCATGGCCGCTGCGCAGGAACGCGGCGATATCGTCGGCGGACCAGCGGCCGAGGCCGTCCGGGCTCGCGCCGGTCAGGTTCGGCGCGAACCAGTGATCGTTGATGCCGCCGGTCAGGAACGCGGGGCTGCGCTCGTCGTAGCCGCGTTCGTTGTAGGCCGGCCCGCGCGGCGTATGGCACGCGCCGCAATGGCCGAGCCCCTGCACGAGATACGCGCCGCGATTCCATTCGGCCGACTGCGACGGCTGCGGCGTGAACCGGTCGCGGTTCGCGAACACGAGGCTCCACAGCCCCAGCGCCCAGCGCTGGTTGAACGGAAACGGCAGTTGCGTGAGTTTGGCCGCGTTCGCGGACGGCGCGACGCCGCGCATGAAATACGCATACAGCGCGCGCACGTCGTCGTCGGTCAGGTGCGCGAGCGACGGGTACGGCATCGCCGGATACAGCCGGCTGCCGTCCGCGCGCACGCCGCGCCGCAGTGCATCGTCGAACTGGCGCAGCGTGTAGTGGCCGATCCCGTGCGTCGGGTCCGGCGTGATGTTCGGCGCGTAGATCGGCCCGAACGGCGAATTCACCGGCTGGCCGCCCGCGTACGGCGTATGGTCGGCGGCGTCGTGGCACGCGGCGCAATCGCCGGCGAGCGCGAGGTAGCGGCCGCGCGCGAGCGTCGCGGCGTCGGCGCTCGCGGCGGCCGCGGCGATCACCGGGCGGCGGGCGGTCGACGTGGAGGCCGCCTCGGGCGGCGAGGGGGACGCCGCGGACGATGGCGCATCGGCCACCGACGCGTCCCGGTCGCGTGACAGCCGCCGGTCGTCCTTCACGCGTGCGGACATCGACGCAGCGGCATCGGCCGCCGACGCACCGATCCGCACGAACCGCCAGCCCGACGCGGGCTCGGGCGCTTCCGCCGCCGACGCGGCGTCGGCCGCATCGCCCGGTGCGGCCGCGTTGTCGTCGCGCTGCATGTCGCATCCGCACAGCGCGACGCACACGGCGAACGCGACGCGCGCGCGGCGGCCCGGAACGCGGAACGGCAACGAAGCGAGCGAGATCAGCGCCATGGACTGCAAGGCCCCACGAAAGCGGTGACGATCCCCGTGAATACGAGACCGATCACGAAGCCGAGCGCGGCGAGCATCCCGCAGCGCGCGAGAAAGCGGGTACTGTCGTCGCGCGTCGCGACCGGCGCATCGGCATCGTGCCGGCGCCGCCACGCGCGCGCGAGCCACGTCGCGCAGGCCGCGGCCAACGCGAACGCGCCCGCGGCGATCAGCGCAAGCCATACGCCGACGTGCGCCCAGCGCGGCGCGGCCTGCGCGACGCCGAGCGGATAGCACGCGGTGGACGCGAGCGTCTCGGACACCAGCATCTGCGCGAACCACAGCGCGGGTGCGCCGACCAGGCCGGCGGCGATCGCGAGCAGCGGTGTCCACGTGCGTCGTGCATCGTTCATCCGGTGCTCCTCAGCCAGAACGGCGACACGTACAGCGCGGTGAAGATGAACAGCCACACGATGTCGACGAAGTGCCAGTAGAGCCCGCCGACCGTCAGCGCGACGCGCCGTTCGCGGCCGAAGAACCCGGCGGCCGTCCAGCCGGCGAGCAGCGCGAGGATCGCGAGGCCGGCCACGACGTGCGCGAGGTGGAACCCGGTGATCGTGAAGTAGAGGCTGCCGTACAGATGCGCGGTCGGGCCGTACGGATGGTCGCGCCATTCGTGCAGCTGGACCAGCGCGAACGCGATGCCGAGCACCAGCGCGACGACGAGCATCGCGACCGCGCGCCCCTGGCGGCCGGCCCGCACCGCGCGCTCGGCGAGCCACACGAACACGCTGCTCGACAGCAGCACGACCGTGTTGACGGCCGCGAGCCCGATCTTCGGCATCCCTTCGGGCGGCCACGGCGCGGGCCATTGCGACTGCAGGTAGAAGTAGCAGAACAGCAGGTAGCCGAACAGCCCGGCCTCGGTGACGATCAGCGTGAGCACGCCCCACCAGCCGCCCGCGCGTTCGCCGCAACTGCCCACCGGCAGCGGCGCGACGCACGCGGCCGGCGCGCCGGCCGGCACCGTCGGCGACGGCGGTTCGTCCGGACGAGGACCAGCCGCGGCCGCGGGCGCCTGCGTGTCGGCGCGAGCCGGCAGCCGCGCGCGTTGGCCGAGCGTGCGGCGCGGCCACAGCCACGCGGCGGTGGCGATCGCGCAACCGGCGACGGCCACGCAGACGAGCGTCGGCGAGCGCGCGAGCATCGCCGCGAACACGGCGGTCGCGAGCAGCGCGAGCACGAACGGCACGCAACTGTCCTCGGGCATCTTCAGGATCGCGCTCGGCGTCGCGGCGAGCGGCGTGACCGCGAGCGCCTCGCGCCCGTCCGCGAGCCGGTAGCCCACCCGCAGGCTGGTGCGTTGCGGATCGTCGCGCGTTTCCCACAGCGGATGCCGCGACGCGACGAGCGGCAGCACCGCGAAGTTGTACACGGGCGTCGGCGACGCGACTGACCATTCGAGACCGGCCGCACCCCACGGGTTGTCGCCGGCGCGCACGCCGCGCCGCGCGCTCACCAGCGCGTTGACGACGAACATCACGATGCCGATCCCGAACACGAACGAGCCGATCGTGGTCAGCAGGTTCGACGTGTCCCAGCCCATCCCGGACGGATAGGTATAGATGCGGCGCGGCATCCCGAGCAGGCCGGAGACGTGCATCGGGAAGAAGCCGAGGTTGAAGCCGACCAGCACGACCCAGAAGGTCCAGCGGCCGAACCGCTCGTTCATCATCCGGCCGGTGAATTTCGGGAACCAGTACGCGACGCCGCCGAGCACCGGAAACACGTTGATGCCGAGCAGCACGTAATGCAGGTGCGCGACGACGAAGTACGTATCGGTGAGCTGCCAGTCGAGCGGCACGGCCGCGGTCATCACGCCCGACACGCCGCCGATCACGAACATCAGCACGAAGCCCGCGAAATACAGGAACGGCGTGCGGAACACGGGGCGGCCGGTCCAGATCGTCGCGATCCATGCGAACACCGCGACCGCACTCGGAATCGAAATCAGCATGCTCGCGGCGCCGAACAACGCGAGCGCGAGCGGCGCGATGCCGGTCGCGAACATGTGGTGGACCCACACCTCGAAGCCGATCAGCATCGTCGCCACGGTCGACACCGCGACGGCCTCGTATGCGACGAGCGGCCGCCGGCAGAAGGTCGGCAGCGCGTCGGACACGATCCCCATCGCCGGCAGCACGACCACGTAGACCCACGGATGCGCGAACATCCAGAACAGGTGCTGCCACAACAGCGGCCGGCCGCCGTGCGCGACGTCGAAGAAGTGCGTGCCGGCATTGCGGTCGAGCCACAGCAGCAGGAACGCGAGGCTCACCGACGGCACCGCGACCAGGTTCGCGACCGACGCGGTCAGCGTGCCCCACACGATGATCGGCAGCCGGTCGATCGACATCCCGTGCGCGCGCATCCGCAGCAGCGTGACGACGAAGTTCGCGGCGCCGCCGGTCGTCGAGATGCCGAGCAGGATCATCCCGAGCGCATAGATGTCGATGTTCGCGCCGGCGCTGTAGTCGAGCGACGTGAGCGGCACGTAGTTGAACCAGCCGCCGTCCGGCACCGCGCCGAGCGGAAAGCTCGCATACAGGAACAGCCCGGCGAACAGGAACGCCCAGTACGAGAACGCGTTCAGCCGCGGGAACGCCATGTCGCGCGAGCCGAGCATCAGCGGCCACAGGTAGTTCGCGAAACCGGACAGCACCGGCAGCGCGTACAGGAAGATCATCGTGACGCCGTGCATCGTGAACAGCGAATCGTATTGCGCGGGCGTCAGCACGGTCGCGTTCGGCCGCGCGAGCTGGATGCGCATCACGAGCGCCTCGACGCCGCCGAGCAGCAGGAACACGAATGCGGTGACGATGTAGCGCAGCCCGATGCGCTTGTGATCGACGGTGCCGAGCCAGCCGCGCCAGCCGGGTGCCGATTCCCACAGCTCGGCCAGCGCGCGCTCGTGCGCGGAACCGGGCGGCGCGTCGCCGAGATCGGGTACGCGGCTGAGCGGGGTGGGCGTGTCGCGGGCAATGGCCATCGGCATCCTCCGTTCAGTGCAGCGTCGCGAGATACGCGGCGAGATCGTCGGCGTCGCGCGGCGCGAGCGCGATCGACGGCATCAGCGATTGCGGCTTGACCTGCTGCGCATGCGCGATCCAGCGGTGCAGGTTGTCGGGCGTGTTGTCCAGCGTGCCGGCCGCGAGCAGCCGGCGCGTGCCGACGTGCGTGAGATCGGGGCCCGCGTCGCCCGCGGCGTCGGTGCCGCGCACCGCGTGGCAGCCCGCGCAGCGCGCGGCGAATACGCGCTGGCCGCGGCGTTCGGCGTTGGCGCCCGCCGCGGGTGCCCGGGCCGGTTGGCGCTGCGCGGCGAGCCATGCGTGAAACGCGGCCGGCGGCTCGGCCACGACTTCGAACGCCATGTGCGCATGTTGCGCGCCGCAGTACTGCGAGCATTGGCCGCGATAGATGCCGGGCCGGTCGGCCTGCAGCCATTGGCGGTTGGTCTGGCCGGGAATCGTCTGGGTCTTGCCGGCAAGTTGCGGCACCCAGAACGCGTGGATCACGTCGGCGCTCTTCAGTTCGATCGCGACGGGCTCGCCTACCGGAATATGGATCTCGTTCGCGGTGACGAAGGCCGGGCCGCCCGCATCGTCCGGATAACGAACGGCCCACCACCAGTCTTGTGCGGTCACGGTGATCGTCAGCGCGGGCGGGCGCGGCGGTGCGGCGACCATGCCCAGCACGCGCAGCATGTACACGAGCGCGCCGAACAGCAGCAGGATCGAGATCGCGGAGCCCACGGTCACGATCGACAGGCCGCTGCCGTGGCCGCTGCCTGCCCGTGCGCGACGACGAAACAGCGCGATCAGCAGCAGCACGGCGATCGCGATGCAGACGAATGTGCACAGCGCGAGCAGCGCCCAGCCGAGCACGAACACCGGCTGCGCGGCGGGGCCGGCCGCGTGCACGACGTACGCGAGCGGCAACGGCGCGGCCGGATCGCCGGGCGCCGCAGGCGCGGCGGCCGCGTACGCGACGCTTGGCGCGACCGCGCACGCGAACGGTGCGACGCGCGCGATATGACGCGTTTTGCGGGACAGCGGAACGAGCAACGAGACTCCTTGCCGGACGCACCGGCATGACGACAGCCGTTCGCGGCGGAGCAAATTTCGTGCGCGTGCGGCCGGCGCGGAGGCGGCCGCGAGGTGGCGGGATTGCGCGCACGACGGCCGGCGCGTTACAGCCGGCTTGTAAATTGGGCGACCGTTCACGGCTCGCACCGAAGCCACACGGCCCCGGCGGCCGACGGCATGTCGTTTGCTGCGCCGATCGCGTTCCGGCACGTTGCGGCGCGAAAGCTTCGACGGCGTGCCGGCCATCATCGAAAAACGGGAGGACTCGACCGTGAAGACCGTCGCGATCACGGGTGCAAGCGCGGGCGTCGGTCGCGCGACCGCCCACGCGTTCGCGCGACTCGGCGCGAACGTCGCGCTGCTCGCTCGCGATCCGCGCGCGCTGCACGACACCGCATGCGAAGTGCGCGCGTATGGCGTCCAGGCGCTGCCGATTGCCGTCGACGTCAGCGATGCGGCTGCGCTCGACGCGGCGGCCGAGCGGATCGAACACGAACTCGGGCCGCTCGACGTGTGGGTCAACAACGCGATGGTGACCGTGTTCGCGCCATTCGACGCCATCTCGCCGGAAGACTATGCGCGCGTGACGGCCGTCACCTACCTCGGCTGCGTGTACGGCACGCGTGCCGCGCTCGCACGGATGGCCCCGCGCAACCGCGGCACGATCGTGCAGGTCGGCTCGGCGCTCGCATACCGGTCGATTCCGTTGCAGGCGCCGTACTGCGGCGCGAAACACGCGATCCGCGGCTTTACCGACGCGCTGCGCTGCGAGCTGCTGCATGCACACAGTCATGTGCGCGTGACGATGGTGCAATTGCCCGCGATCGACACGCCGCAGTTCGACTGGGCCGAATCCGTGCTGCCGCATGCACCGCGTCCGGTCGCGCCGGTCTATGCGCCGGAGGTGGCGGCCGATGCGATCGTGCACGCCGCGCGGCATCCGTGCCGCGAGCGCTGGGTCGGCTGGTCGTCGCTCGCGGCGATCGTCGCGAACGGCCTTGGCCCCGGCTGCTTCGACCGCTATCTCGCGCGGACGGCCGTGCGCGGCCAGCAGCGCGCGGCGCGGGCCGGCCCGCGCCCGTCGAACCTGTGGGAGCCGGTGCCGGGCCGGCATGCGACGCGCGGCGCGTTCACCGACGAAGCGCGCCGCACCGGCGCCGAGGCCGGGCTCGGCGCGTCGCGCGCGCTCGCGTTCGGCGCGGCCGTCGCGGTGCTCGCGGCTGCCTTTTCCGCCGCGCGCAAATGGCACCGGTGAGCGCGATGCGGATCGAGGATTACGCGCTTGTCGGCGACGGACGCAGCGCGGCGCTCGTCGCGCGCGACGGCAGCATCGACTGGCTGTGCTGGCCGGACTTCGATTCGCCGCCGTGCTTCGCCGCGCTCGTCGGTACGCCGGACAACGGCCGGTTCCGGATCGCGCCGCGCGAGCACGATGCCCGCGCCACGCGTCGCTATCTGCCGGGCACCGCGATACTCGAAACGACGTTCGACACCTCGTCGGGCCGCATCACGCTCACCGACTGGATGAGCTGGAACGCGCCCGATCCATGCCTGATCCGCAGCGTGAAGGGCGAGCGCGGGACGGTCGACGTCGATATCGACCTCGGCGTGCGCTTCGACTACGGCAGCGCGCTGCCGTGGTGCCGGCGTTTCGGCCGGCGCTGGCGGATGATGACGGGCGGCGATGCGATGTGGCTCGACACGGATGCGCGGCTCGACGTGCAGAGCGACCGGCTGGTCGGCACGCGACGGATCGCGGCGGGCGAGCGAGTGGATTTCTGCATCAGTTACGCGCGTTCGTTCGACCCGGCGCCGGCCGTGCCCGACGCGTACGCGTCGCTGCGCGACACGCAGGCGTTCTGGCGCGTCTGGTCGAATTGCAACGCCGCCGAGGGCCCGCATCGCGACGCGATCGAGCGCGCACTGATCACGGTGAAACTGCTGTCGAGCCTGCGCACCGGCGGCATCGTCGCGGCGCCGACCAGTTCGTTGCCCGAGCGCTTCGGCGGCAAGCGCAACTGGGACTACCGGTTCTGCTGGTTGCGCGATGCGAGTTTCACGCTGCGCGCGCTGGTGCGCTGCGGCTATCGCGACGAAGCCGCGCGTTGGCGCGACTGGCTCGTGCGCGCGATCGCCGATCATCCGTCGCAACTGCAGGTGCTGTATGCGGCCGACGGCGGCCGGCGCGCGGCCGAATGGGAAGCCGCGCATCTGGCCGGTTACGAAGGCGCGCAACCGGTGCGCTTCGGCAACGCGGCGGCCGACCAGTTGCAGCTCGACGTGTACGGCGAGGTGCTCGGGGCGCTGTACCAGGCGCGCCGGCACGGGCTGCCGCCCGACGACGACGCGTGGACGCTCGAGCGGCGCCTGCTCGAACATCTCGCGACGATCTGGCGCGAGCCGGACGAAGGGATCTGGGAGGTGCGCAGCGGCCGGCATCCGTTCACGTCGTCGAAGGTGATGGTATGGGCCGCGGTCGAAAGCGCGTACCGTTCCGCGCGCGCATTCGGCCACCATGCACCGCTCGACGTGTGGCGGCGCTGGGCCGACGCGGTGCGCGCGGAGGTGCTCGAGCACGGTTATCACGCGCTATTGGGCCGCTTCGTCGATCGCTTCGACGGCGACGGCATCGACGTGAGCCTGCTGCTGATTCCGCTGACCGGGATGCTCGACGCGTGCGATCCGCGCGTGGTCGCGACGGTCGCCGCGATCGAGCGCGAACTGGTCGACGACGGCTTGCCGTTCCGCTATCGGCCGCCGCGTTTCGCGGACGGTTGCGAAGGCGACGAAGGCGCGTTTCTCGCGGCCGGCTTCTGGCTCGTGCAGGTGTACCGGATGCAGGGGCGCGACGACGACGCGCACGCGCTGTTCGAGCGGCTGCTCGGCTTGCGCAACGACGTCGGGCTGCTGTCCGAGGAATACGACGTGCACACGCGGCGCCTGTGCGGGAATTTTCCGTTCACGCTCGCGCAGGTCGGGCTCGTGAATGCGGCGCTCGCGCTGCAGGGCGACGGGCGGGACGACGTCGACATCGGCTAGGATGACGCGCCGTCCGCGCGTGCGTTGCCTACGATTCGCCTTTCCCACCCTTGCTGCCTTTGCCGGCCTTGTCGCCGTGTTCGCCGTTGCCGGGCAGCACGGCCGACAGCACCTGCCGCGCGGTCTCGACGATCACGTTGGCTTCGCGCGCGTCACCTTTCACCAGCGTTTCGGCGAAATGCTTCGCCTGCTGCAGCGTCACGTGCGGCGGCAGCGGCGGCACCTCGGGGTCGCTCTTCACTTCGAGCACGACCGGCCGGTCGGACGCGAGCGCTTCGTCCCATGCGGCGCCGAGCTGTTCCGGATCGTCGACGTAGATTCCCTTGAGGCCGAGCAGCGTCGCGAAGCGGTAGTACGGCACGTTCGGGATCTGCTGCGACGCGTCGAACTTCGGGTCGCCTTCCATCACACGCTGCTCCCACGTGACCTGGTTCAGGTCCTCGTTGTTCAGCACCATGCAGATCCAGCGCGGGTCGGGCCACTGGCGCCAGTATTTGGCGACCGTGATCAGTTCGGCCATGTTGTTCATCTGCATCGCGCCGTCGCCGACCATCGCGATCACCGGGCGCACCGGGTGCGCGAATTTCGCGGCGATCGCGTACGGCACCGCGGCGCCCATCGACGCGAGCCCGCCGGACAGCGACCCCATCATCCCGCGCCGCATCATCAGGTCGCGCGCATACCAGTTCGCGCAGGAGCCCGAATCGCTCGTCAGGATCACGTCGTCGGGCAGGCGCGGCGACAGCTCGGTAAACGCGCGCTGCGGGTTCACGCCGCGCCCCGCGCTGGCTTTCGCGGCCGCGCGGGCGGCGAGCGTCTCGTGCCAGTCGTGGTTCCATTTCGCGATCCGGTCGCGCCATGCGGTGTCGCGACGCTCGTTCAAGAGCGGCAGCAACGCGCGCAGCGTCTCGGCGCTGTCGCCGACGAGGTTGACCTCCATCGGGTAGCGCAGGCTCAGCATGTCGGCCTTCAGGTCGATCTGCACGCCGCGCGCCTGGCCTTCCTTCGGCAAGAATTCCGAATACGGAAAACCCGAGCCGACCACCAGCAGCGTGTCGCATTCGGTCATCAGCTCGTAGCTCGGCTTGGTGCCGAGCAGCCCGATCGAACCGGTGACCCACGGCAGGTCGTCCGGCAGCGCGGCCTTGCCGAGCAGCGCTTTCGCGGCGCCCGCGCCGAGTCGGTCGGCCACCGCGATGACCTCGTCGGTCGCCTTCAGCGCACCGGCGCCGACCAGCAGCGCGACTTTCGACCCCGCGTTGAGCACGTCGGCCGCGCGCCGCAGGTCGTCCGCATACGGCACGACTTTCGGCGCCGTGTAGCCGACCCCCGAATGCACGGTGCCGTGCGCGCGCTTCGGCGGCGCGTAGTCGAGCTCCTGCAGGTCGTTCGGCAGCACGAGCGCGGTGACCGTGCGCGCGCCGAGCGCGGTGCGCACCGCGCGATCGACGAGGTGACGCACCTGGCCGGGCACCGTCGCCAGCTGAACGAATGCACCCGCAACGTCCTTGTAAAGCGCCGGTAGATCCACTTCCTGCTGATAGTGGCCGCCGAGCGCCGCGCGCGCCTGCTGGCCGACGATCGCGAGCACCGGCATGTGGTCGAGCCGCGCGTCGTACAGGCCGGTCACGAGGTGCGCGGCGCCTGGGCCCGAGGTCGCGACGCATACGCCCAGCTCGCCTGTAAATTTTGCATGCGCGGACGCCATGAAGGCCGCCATCTCCTCGTGGCGCGCCTGGATGAATTCGATCTTGCCGTCCGCGCGGTTCAGCGCGCCGAAAAAGCCGTTGATGCCGTCGCCTGGGTAGCCGTAGATGCGGCGCACGCCCCAGTCGTACAGCCGCTCGACGATGAAATCCGCCACTGTCGCCATGCCGTTTCTCCTTGGTTCGGGATGAGCCGATGCGAGGCTGCCGCGCAAGGCACGTGCCGCGCCGCATACGCCGGGCACAGCGGTTGCACGCCGCATCCGCAAGCAACACGCAAGCTGACCGGAGCGCAACGATGGCACTTTCCGCCGCGCCGGCGATCGACGACGTGCGCGCCCGCGCGTACCGCGTGCCGACCGACCGGCCCGAAGCCGACGGCACCTACGCATGGACCGCGACGACGGTCGTCGTCGTCGAGATCGACGCGGGGCCCGTGACGGGGCTCGGCTATACGTACACGGACGCGAGCGCCGTGCCGCTCGTGACGTCGCTGCTGGCCGGCGTGCTGCGCAACCGGCCGGTGGTGGACATCCCGGCCGCCGTCGACGCGCTGTGGCGCGCGGTGCGCAACGTCGGCCGCGGCGGAATCGCGGCGACCGCGATCTCGGCGCTCGACGCCGCGTTGTGGGACGCAAAGGCAAAACTCGCCGACGTGCCGCTCGCGCTGCTGCTCGGCCGCTTGCGCGAGCGCGTGCCGGTGTACGGCAGCGGCGGTTTCACGACTTACGATGCGCCGACGCTCGCCGCGCAGCTCGACGGCTGGCGCGCCGGGCACGTGCGCGCGTGCAAGATCAAGATCGGCGTGGACGATGCACGCGATCCGTCGCGCGTGCGCGCGGCGCGCGATGCGCTCGGGCCGGGCGTCGACCTGTTCGTCGATGCGAACGGCGCGTATGCGCCGCGCACCGCGCTCGCGTTCGCGCAGGCCGCCGCCGATTGCGACATCCGCTGGTTCGAGGAGCCAGTCAGCAGCGACGACGTCGACGGGCTGCGGTTCGTGCGCGAGCACGTCGGCGCGCGGGTCGACATCGCCGCCGGCGAGTACGCGTATACGCCCGACGATTTCCGGCGCTTGCTGGAAGGCCACGCGGTCGACGTGCTGCAGGCCGACGCGACGCGCTGCGGCGGCGTCAGCGGCTTTCTCGCGGCCGCCGCGCTTGCCGATGCGCATCACGTCGACCTGTCCGCGCATTGCGCACCCGCGCTGCACCGGCACATCGGATGCGCGGCGGCGCGCCTGCGCCACATCGAATGGTTTCACGATCACGTGCGCATCGAGCGGATGCTGTTCGACGGCGCGCCGATGCTCGTCGACGGCGCGCTCGAGATCGACGCGACGCGCGCCGGGCTCGGCCTCGAATTGCGCGCCGCCGATCTGCTGGATCTCGCGCTTTGAATCCCGACCAGGAGGAACGATGCGACACCCCCGACATCGCGCCGCCGAGCGCGACAGGTTGCTCGCCGACGCCGCGCGGCTGCTGAACCGCAGCGCGCTGCTGCTGGCCGGCTCGGTGCTCGCGGACAGCGGCGTCGAGCACTATCGCGGCACCTTTCACAATCGCGCGATGCTCGCGCCGCTCGCGATGTCGACGCTGTCGGTGATCGCGAGCGTGCACGGCCACGCGGACGACACGCCCGTGCGCCACCGGCTGCGCGACGCGGTACACGTCGCAGCGGCCGCGGTCGGCGTCGCCGGTTCCGCGTTCCACCTGTACAACGTGACGAAGCGACCGGGCGGGTTCAGCTGGCACAACCTGTTCTATGGCGCGCCGCTCGGTGCGCCGTTCGCGCTGCTGCTGTCGGGCGCGCTGGGGGCGGCGGGCGAGCGGCTGCGCGAGAGCCCGGCCGACGCGCCGCGGCTCGCCGGACTGCCGGCCGGGCGCGCGCTGGCCGGGCTCGTCGCGGCGGGGCTCGTCGGCACGCTCGGTGAAGTCGGGCTGCTGCATTTTCGCGGCGCCTTCCAGCATCGCGCGATGTTCGCGCCGCTCGTCGTGCCGCCGGTGGCCGCACTGGCGACCGCGCAGCTCGCGCTGTCGCGTCCGCGCGCCGACCGGCGGTTCTGCCGCGGCTGGCTGCGCGCGACGGCCGTGCTCGGGTTCGTCGGCGTCGCGTTTCATGTGCGCGGCGTCGCGCGGCAGATGGGCGGCTGGCGCAACTGGTCGCAGAACGTGCTGTCGGGCCCGCCGCTGCCGGCGCCGCCGAGTTTCACCGCGCTCGCGATCGCGGGGCTCGCCGCGACCGCGCTCGCCGAACGGGAGGCGCCATGAGCGATACGAACCGCAACGCGGTCGCGCTGCCGCGCTATCCGGGCTACGACGTGCTCGCCAAGCGCGACACGCCATCGTGGAACGATGCGACGCGGCGCGCAATCGATGCGCGCCTGCGTGTCGCGGCCCATGCGCCACGCTATCTGGATGCCGAACGATTCGCGACGCTCGGCGCGTTGTGCGCGCGTATCGTCCCGCAGCAGCCGGGCGGCGCGGGCGCGATCCCGACCGCCGCCTTGGTCGACGCGCGGCTCGCGGCTGACGACGGCGACGGCTATCGCGATGCGCGCCTTCCGCCGCTGCGCGTCGCGTGGCAGACGGGTCTCGCCGCGCTCGACGCGATGGCGCGGCACGCGCATGGTTGCCCGTTCGCGGCGCTCGGCGCGCGCGACGCCGATGCGTTGCTGCACGCGGTACAGCAAGGCGACGTCGACCGGCAGTTGGAACCGGCGTGGGACGGCATGGACCCGCGCACGTTCTTCACGAAGCGCGTGCTGATGGACGTCTGCGGCGCGTACTACGGCCATCCGTTCGCGTGGAACGAGATCGGCTTCGGCGGACCCGCGAGCCCGCGCGGCTACGTGCGGATGGACTTCAACCGCCGCGACCCGTGGGAAGCGGACATGCGCATGGAGGAGGGCGATCGCGATGGCCGCCGATGAACCGCTGTCCGCCCCGACGCCGCGCGGCCGCGACGGCCGTGCGCCCGATCCGTTTCGGGTCGGCGGCTGGTCGCCGATGCGGATGTTCCGCGACGACGATGAGGTCGACTTCGTGATTGTCGGCACCGGCGCGGGCGGCGGCACGCTCGCGTGCAAGCTCGCCGAATACGGCTTTTCGGTCGTCGCGCTCGACGCGGGTGCATGGTGGCGGCCGCTCGAGGAATTCGCGTCGGACGAGACGCATCAGCACAAGCTGTTCTGGACCGACGAGCGGATCTGCGACGGCGCCGATCCGCTCACGCTCGGCACCAACAACAGCGGCCGGGCGATCGGCGGCAGCACGGTGCACTTCGCGATGGTGTCGCTGCGATTCAGGCCCGAGTGGTTTCGCTCGCGCAGCGCGCTCGGCTACGGCGTCGACTGGCCGCTCGACTGGCGCGAGATGTGGCGTTACTACCGCGAGGTCGAACAGGCGTTGAAGATCAGCGGGCCGGTGAATTACCCGTGGGGCCCGCCGCGGCCGCGCTATCCGTATCGCGCGCATGAACTGAACGCGGCCGCGCTCGTGCTCGCACGTGGCGCGGAGGCAATGGGCATCGACTGGACGCCGACGCCGCTCGCGACGCTGTCCGCGCCGCGCGGCCGCGCGCATCCGTGCGTGTATCGCGGCTTCTGCATCGCCGGCTGCGCGACCAACGCGAAACAGAGCGCGCTCGTCACGTGGATTCCGCGCGCGGTCGCGGCCGGCGCCGAGGTGCGCGATCTCGCGATGGCGCTGCGGATCGAGGCCGCAGGCGATCGCGCGACCGGCGTGCACTACCGGCGCGATGGCCGCACGCATTTCCAGCGCGCGCGCAACGTCATCGTCGCCGGTTACGCGATCGAGACGCCGCGCCTGCTGCTGCTGTCCGCGAACGGGCGGCATCCGCAGGGGCTCGCGAACCGTTCGGGCCTCGTCGGCCGCTATCTGATGGCGCAGCTCAACCAGGCGTCGTGGGGGACGATGGACGACGAAGTGCGCTGGTACAAGGGCCCGCCGTCGCTGTCGATCACCGAGCACTGGAACTACGCGGACGAAGGCAAGGATTTCTTCGGCGGCTACTGCTGGATGAGCCAGGGGCCGCTGCCGATCGAATGGGCGCGCAAGGTCGCCGCGCGCGGGCTGTGGGGCGATGCGCTGAAGCGCGAGATGGCGCGCTACAACTTCCAGGCCGGCCTGAAGATCGTCGGCGAGACGCTGCCGCGCGCGGACAACCGCGTGACGCTCGCCGACGAACGCGACGCGTTCGGGCTGCCGGTCGCGCGCGTCACCTATTCGTACGACGACAACGATCGCCGGATGATTCGCCATGCGCTCGCGCAGATGGGCCGTTCGCTGGAAGCGGCCGGCGCGCGCCACGTCTGGCACGAGGAGGACGACACGTGCCATCTCGCCGGCACCGTGCGGATGGGCGACGACCCGGCGACGAGCGTCGTCGATGCCGATTGCCGCAGCTGGGACATCCCGAACCTGTGGGTGTGCGACGGCTCGGTGTTTCCGACCGTCGGCGGCGTGAATCCGTCGCTGACGATCCAGGCGATCGCGTGCCGCACCGCCGACCGCATCCGCGCGCTGGTCGCGCGCGGCGACGCGCATGCGCGTGCGCGATGGCGGTGACGCGTGCCGCGCGGCCTCCGTCGTCGCGATGCGTGCGAACGAGAGGAGAGCCGCACGCGAACCGTTCAATCTCTTAGCGAGGATTCGTCTCATGTCTGCATTCAACCGTTCATCCCTGCGCCGCGGTGCCGCCTGCACCCTGCTGGCCGTGTGCGCGTCGGCGCTGCCCGCGGCGGCGCAGTTGCGTCCCGCCAATCCGGCCAGCGTGCCGGATTCATCCACGCAGGCATTCAAGCGTGCCGACCGCAAGATGATGGAAGCGATGGAAAGCGCCCCGTACACGGGCGACGCCGATCGCGATTTCGTCTCGCACATGGCGCCGCATCACCAGGGCGCGATCGACATGGCGCAGGTCGAGCTGAAATACGGCAAGGACCCGACGCTGCGGCAGCTCGCGAGCCGGATCGTCGCCGCGCAGCGCGACGAGATCGCGCTGATGGAACGCTGGCAGAAGGAGCACGGCAAGACGCCGTGAATCGCGGGGCGGGACGGGATGCGCGGTCGGCCGTACCGGCGGCCGCGCATCCGGTCAGCGGCGACAGCGGACACGTGCCGACGCGACGGCGGCGCGTACCGGCAACCGCGACAGGAGGGGTGATGGATGGACGGTGAACGTGACGCGGCAGATCGCTCGATCGACAGCGTGGCCGACTACATGGCGGTGATCGGCGCGCAGCGGCAGACGATGGCGCTGCGCCTCTTTCGCGGCCAGTGCAATGCCGGCTGGCCGCTCGTGCCGGGCATCGCGCGACAGCGCGCGTCGCCCGACGTCGAAGCGCGGATGCTCGACGAATTCACGCGGCGCGCGCTGCCGCACCTCGAACCCGGACAGAACCTCGATGCGTGCGACTGGCTCGCGCTCGCGCAGCAGCACGGGATGCGCACACGGCTGCTCGACTGGTCCGGCAACGCGCTCGCCGCGCTGTGGTTCGCGGTCAGGCGCGCGGGCGAAGCGGGCGGCGACGGCGTGGTGTGGTGCCTCGCGCACGACGCCGACGACATCGCGACCGCCGCCGAGCGGCGCGCCCCGCTGGAGGTCACGCGCACCAAGGTGTTCCGGCCGCGTCACGTGATGCCGCGGATCACCGCGCAGGACGGCTGGTTCACGATTCACGGCTACGACGCCGGCGCCGAGCGCTTCGTGCCGCTCGACGAGCATGCGGATTTTGCCGGCCGCCTCATCCGCATCGTCGTACCGGGCGCGCGGTTCGCGACGATCCGGCAGGAACTCGCCGGTGTCGGCGTGAGCGTCGCGACGATCTTTCCGGATCTCGACGGCATCGCGCAGCTGACCGACACGCGCTATTTCCCGGACGACGAGGACACGCACGCGCCGCGGTAAAGCCGCCGCCGCACGGGCACGCGCGATGCTTGTTTCGACGGCGCGCACACGGGACCGGCCCCCGAGCGGCCCTGCATGCGTCCGGTTCGCGGCGGGCGGCGACGCGGTTCATGCGCACATTCCAACCAACCATCGAATCCGGAGGCTGTCATGCGCGAACCCAACGAACCACCGAGCGACCGTCGCGACACGGCGTGCAAGCCCGGCGCCGGTTCCGCGCCGAGCGGGCACGCGGTCACCCGCGCGTTCGAACGTTTCGCGTCGGGCGTGACGACCTGGGCCGGCTCGCCTGTCGCGTTCGGCAGCGCGGTCGCCATCACCGTGCTGTGGCTCGTGAGCGGGCCCGTGTTTCACTACTCCGACGCATGGCAGTTGGTGATCAATACTGGCACCACGATCATCACGTTCCTGATGGTGTTCCTGCTGCAGCGCAACCAGAACCGCGACAGCGTGGCGCTGCACCTGAAGCTCGACGAATTGCTCGCGGTCACGCGCGCGGCGAGCGACCGGCTGATCGGGATCGAGGATGCGTCGGAGGAGGAATTGCGCGCGCTGGCGCAGACCTACGTCGAAATGGCGCAGCGCGCGGCCGAGCGCGGCGAGGACGAGCCGGGCGGCACACGCGCGGAAACGGCCGATACGCCGCCCGAATCCTGATCGCTTGATCGCGCGATGCGCGGCCCGATGATTTTTCAAACGCTTGTCGCTTCCGGCGTCGCATCGCGGCAGACCGGCGTGCCCATGACGCTCGCAGCGGGGAACGGCACGTGCTGCAACCCGAAACGAAGCCCGGTCGTTCCGGGTATTGCCTACGGTGCTTCCATGAACTCCAGAATCCCTTCGAATCCGCTGTTGAATCTTGCGGTGGCCGTCGCCTGTGGCGCGGCCGCGATGTACTTTCTCGATCCGTCGTCCGGCCGGCGCCGGCGCGCGTATCTGCGCGACAAGGCGGTTGCGGGCCGGCATGGCGTGGCCGATTATGCGAATACGCAGGCGAAGCGGGCGGCCGACCATGCGC
This sequence comes from Burkholderia cenocepacia, assembly GCF_900446215.1. Taxonomy (GTDB): domain Bacteria; phylum Pseudomonadota; class Gammaproteobacteria; order Burkholderiales; family Burkholderiaceae; genus Burkholderia; species Burkholderia cenocepacia. Next base: position 335,292 of record NZ_UAQZ01000016.1, read on the forward strand.
GCGGCGCGATCGCCGGCCTGCGGGCGGACTGGCTCGCGGGCGATGCGAGCGACGCGCAGGTCGCCGAGCGCGTGCGTGCGGCGCTCGGCCGGCTCGTCGGTCGCCCGCGCGACATCGACGTGAGCGTCGAGCGCGGCAACGTGTGCCTGACCGGACAGGTCGAGGAGGCCGAAAGGCAGGCGCTGATCGACGGCGTCGCCGCGCTGCATGGCGTGCATCACGTCGAGGACGCGATGGGCGCGCGCAGCGAATACAAGGCGCCGCCCGGCGGCCATTCGCACTGACGCGGCCGCGGCTGCCCGCACCGGCGGGGGCCGGTGAACGACTACGACACGCATTCGGCGCACGCACGGCTGCCGGCACGACGGCAGCCTGGCGCCCCAACCGGAGCAAGCCCATGACCGACCGCCAGCCCCCCGATACGACGCCTCCGCATCCGGAGCCCGGCGCGCACGACGCGCTCGAACACCTGCTCGGCAGCCTGCATCGACACGGCTTCCTGCGTTTCGCGAACGAGGTCGTCACGGCGAACGCGCGGCTGGCCGACACGTTCGTCGACGTGCTCGACAAGCCCGGCATGCAGAGCGGCATGCAGAATCTCGCGATGCTCGTGACGGCGCTGTCGCGCATTCCGCCGGAACAGTTCGGTCGCGCCGCGTTCGCGGCGGCCGACGCGCTGCATCACGTGGGCGCCTGGCAGCCGGCGCAGCATGAGCATGTCGCGCCCGGCGTGCGCGGCGTCTATCGGCTGCTGCACGACGAGGCGCTGTGGGAGGCGTTGACGCCGCTGCTCGAAGGACTGAAAGTCTTCGCGCAAGGGCTCGCGCGTGATGCGCAGCCGCCGGTCGCCGGGCTCAACGAGGCGACGAAAGACGCTTGACCGGCGCCGGTGACAGGCCGCACGCGGCGCACAGGTCCGCGAACTGGCGGATGATGCGCTGCGTCGGCGCGCTCGCCGGCCAGTGCGGCACCGCGTCGATGCCGACCCAGCGGCACAGCGCGATTTCCCGGCCCGGGCATGCGTGCGCGCCGCGCGGCAGGCTCGCGACGAACACGTGATGGCGTTTCACGCTGCCGTCCACGTAGAAGAAATACGCGAGTTCGAGATCGACGAGCCCCGTTTCCTCCCGAAGCTCGCGATGCGCGGCGTCGAGCGCCGATTCGCCGCGCCGAATCACGCCGCCCGGCAGCGTCCAGCGCGACGACGGCCGTCGGGCGACCAGCAGCACGCGCTGGTTGCGATGGCAGATGATCGTTGCGCGTTCTTTCGCCAGCGGCGCCAGCGGCACCGCGCGAACAGGGAAATCGGACGGGTCGGGGAGCGTCATGCAGGGCAGGCGACGGGTGAATGAAAGATCCATTACCCGGTACAGCAACCTGCATTCCTGCTTCGCCGCCGCGCCTGCCGGCGCGTGAGCGTTTCGGGGCTGCGTGCCGGCGGGCGTCCGCGATTTTTCAACGGCTTGTCATTTATGCCGCCGCCTGTCGCGGCCGACCGCGCGCGCGGTGCGGCGCAATGCGCGGCTATCGCGCGTCTTCGCGCTTGCGGGATGGTGCGCGATCCTGCGGCGTGCCGTTTTCCGGCTCGTCCGGCTTGCCTTCGGCGGGATCGTGCGCGCTGCGCGGCGGCGGCGTGGCCGTGCCGGGGCGTTTGCCTTCGGGACCGGGCGTGCTGTTGCCGCGATCTTCGTCGCGCGTGTCGGTGTCGAGTGAGGTCGAGCGTGTCATGGTTCGCGAGTCCTGTCGGGGCCGTCGAAACGTACGCGTCGCGCATCGGGCGTGCCGGTCGGCTGGAACCAAGCCGAACCACGTTGCCGGGCCCGCTGTTTGCTTGATCGCGCGCTTGAGGTCCGTGCGGGCAATGACGCCCGCGGCCGCCGCCCGGAGTCCCGTTCATGCCCGATGCGATCCTGTGCCCGTTGTCCGTTCGTGAGCGATTTGGCGTCGCGGTCCGGCGCGCGCTGACGCCCGGACCGCGCGGCACCGGCGCGCCTGACGCGTTCGTGTCGGCGGCGGCCGGTGCCGCCCTGTCGACGCCGCTGCACGTGCGCTGGCCGACCGTGGTCGCGCGCGCAGGCGATGGGCCGTCCGGTGGCGGCAGCGGCGCGGGCCCCGCGCCGGGCCGCAACGACGGCGAGCACCCGACCGACGCGCCGGGCGGCGGCGGTGGCGACGACCATCGGCACGACGATCGCGGCGGTCGCACCGGCGGAGACGGAGACGGCAACGACGGCGAAGGCGAACGCAAGCGACCCGGCAAGAAAACGCTGATCATCCTCGGCGCGGTGCTGATCGTGCTGCTCGTCGGCGGCCTCGTCTGGTGGCTCGCGACGCGCAACCAGGAAAGCACCGACGATGCGTACACCGACGGTAACGCGATCGCGGTCGCGCCGCACGTGTCCGGCTACGTGACGCGGCTGGCGGTCGACGACAACACCTTCGTGCGGCGCGGCGACGTGCTCGTCGAGATCGATCCGCGCGACTACCGCGCGCAGGTCGACGCGGCGCAGGCGCAGCTCGGCCTCGCCCAGGCCCAGCTGGATGCGGCGCGCGTGCAGCTCGACATCGCACGCGTGCAGTATCCGGCCCAGTACCGGCAAGCGCGCGCGCAGATCGAATCGGCGGAAGCCGCGTACCGGCAGGCGCTCGCCGCGCAGGCGCGGCAACGCGCGGTCGATGCGCGCGCAACCTCGCAGCAGGCGATCGATGCGGCCGACGCGCAGCGCGCGACCGCCGACGCGAACGTCGCGATGGCCCAGGCGCAGGCGCGCACCGCGAGCCTCGTGCCGCAGCAGATCCGGCAGGCCGAGACGGCCGTCGAGGAGCGCCGCCAGCAGGTGCTGCAGGCGCGCGCGCAGCTCGAGACGGCCAACCTGAACCTGTCGTACTGCGAAATGCGTGCGCCGTCCGACGGCTGGGTCACGCGGCGCAACGTGCAACTGGGCTCGTTCCTGCAACCGGGCACGTCGATCTTCTCGATCGTCACGCCGCGCGTGTGGATCACCGCGAATTTCAAGGAGTCGCAGCTCGAACGGATGCGCATCGGCGACCGCGTCGACGTGTCGGTCGACGCGTATCCCGATCTCGACCTGCACGGCCACGTCGACAGCATCCAGCTCGGCAGCGGCTCGCGCTTCTCCGCGTTCCCCACCGAGAACGCGACCGGCAACTTCGTGAAGATCGTGCAGCGCGTGCCGGTGAAGATCGTGCTCGACGGCCCGCTGCCGACCCGTCCGCCGCTCGGTCTCGGCCTGTCGGCCGTGCCGACCGTTCACCTGAAATGACCGGCCGCCGCGCCGCGGCCGGTGTCGACCGGAGCGATCCGATGCCCGATACCCGCACGTCATTCCCGTTTCGCGAGGCCCGCCGATGAACCGGCCGCCCGAGCGCAACGGCGCGTCCGGCGGCGCATGGCGACCCGCCGCGAACCCGTGGCTCATCGCGATCGTCGTCACGCTCGCCGCGTTCATGGAAGTACTCGACACCACGATCGTCAACGTCGCGCTGCCGCACATCGCCGGCACGATGTCGGCGAGCTACGACGAGGCGACCTGGACACTCACGTCGTACCTCGTCGCGAACGGCATCGTGCTGCCGATTTCGGGCTTCCTCGGGCGCCTGCTCGGCCGCAAGCGCTACTTCCTGCTGTGCATCGCCGCGTTCACCGTGTGCTCGTTCCTGTGCGGCGTCGCGACCAACCTCGGCGAACTGATCGTGTTTCGCGTGCTGCAGGGGCTGTTCGGCGGCGGGCTGCAGCCGAACCAGCAGTCGATCATCCTCGATACGTTCCCGCCCGAGCAGCGCAATCGCGCGTTCTCGATCTCGGCGATCGCGATCGTCGTCGCGCCGGTGCTCGGGCCGACGCTCGGCGGCTGGATCACCGACCATTTCTCGTGGCGCTGGGTGTTCCTGCTCAACGTGCCGATCGGCGCGCTGACCGTGCTCGCGGTGATGCAGCTCGTCGAGGATCCGCCGTGGCGGCGCGATGCCGAACGCGGGATCTCCATCGACTACATCGGCATCGGGCTGATCGCGATCGGGCTCGGCTGCCTGCAGGTGATGCTCGATCGCGGCGAGGACGAGGACTGGTTCGGTTCGAACTTCATCCGCATCTTCGCGGTGCTGTCCGCGCTCGGGCTGATCGGCGCGACGCTGTGGCTGCTGCGCACGAAGAAGCCGGTGGTCGACCTGTCGTGCCTGCGCGACCGCAATTTCGCGCTCGGCTGCGTGACGATCGCGACGTTCGCGGCCGTGCTGTACGGCAGCGCGGTGATCGTGCCGCAGCTCGCGCAGCAGCATCTCGGCTACACGGCGACGCTCGCGGGGCTGGTGCTGTCACCCGGCGCGCTGCTGATCACGCTCGAGATTCCGCTCGTGAGCCGGCTGATGCCGCACGTGCAGACGCGCTATCTCGTCGGGTTCGGCTTCGTGCTGCTGTGCGGCGCGCTGATCTATTCGCGCACGCTGGTGCCGAACATCGATTACACGCACCTCATGATGATCCGCTGCGCGCAGTCGCTCGCGATCGGCTTCATGTTCGTGCCGATCACGACGCTCGCGTACCTGACCGTGCCGCAGCGGCTCAACGACGACGCGTCCGCGCTGTTCACGATGTTCCGCAACGTCGCGGGCTCGATCGGCATCTCGGTGTCGACCGCGCTGATCCGCGAACGCACGCAGGCGCGCATGGCGCATCTGTCCACGCACATGTCGACGCTGTCGCAGAACTTCCAGGATGCGTTGCAGGAGAACGCACGCGCGATCGGCGCGCTGACGGGCGCGCCGCCGTCGGCCGCATTGCAGACGGCCGGCGGGCGGCTGTACGAGACCTTCATCGCGCAAGCGACGATCCTTGCGTATATCGACGTGTTCGCGATCCTCGCGGTGTTCTGCGCGTTCAGCATTCCGCTGACGTTCCTGTTCTCGCCGGCGAAGGCCGCGCGCGCCGCGGGAGGGCATTGAGATGAACGCACGTCGGGACAATCGCAATCGCCGCGTGATTCGCAGCCTCGTGCGCCGCGCGGCGACGATCTTCACCGGATGCGCGGTGGTCGCAAGCTGCACCGTCGGGCCCGACTACCAGCCGCCGCACGCGGACGTGCCGGACACCTGGCATGCGATGCGGGCGGACGGACAGGCGGCGTCTCCCGCATCGGACGCGGCCGCACGGTCGTCGCCGACGGTCGACGCCGATCCCGATCCGCGCTGGTGGCGCGCGTTCGGCGATCCGCTGCTCGACCGGCTCGTCGAGCGCGCGGCGCACGACAACCTCGACGTGCAGGCGGCCGTGCTGCGCATCGCGCAGGCACGCGCGCAGGTTCGCGCGGCCGCCGCGCAAGGTTTGCCGGACGTGCGGGCGACCGCCAGCTATCAGCGCGAACAGCTCGGCCTGAAAGGCATCGTCGAGGAACAGGGCATCGACCAGCGCGTCGATCGTCTCGGCGCGCCGGGCTCGCCGCTCGACCGGTTCGGGCCGGGCACCGGCGCGCGCGTGCAGCAGGGCGCGCGTAGCGCGATCGATGCGCTCGAGGCGCCGGTCAACCTGTGGCAGGCCGGCTTCGACGCGTCGTGGGAGCTGGACCTGTTCGGGCGCGTGCGCCGCTCGGTCGAAGCGGCCGGCGCGCAGACGAGCGCGGCGATCGCAAGCCGCGACGACGCGCTGCTGTCGCTCGAGGCGGAGGTCGCGCAGACCTATCTGCAACTGCGCGGCGCGCAAGCCCAGCGCGCGCTGGCCGACGACCTGCAACGCGCGCAGCGCGAACTGCTCGACCTGACGCGCGAACAGGCCGCGCACGGTCTCGCGAGCGATCTCGACGTGCGCAGCGCCGACGCGCGGCTCGCGCAGATCCGCGCGCAACTGCCGCAGTTCGACCAGCAGATCGTGTTGTTGCGCAACGGTCTCGCGTATCTGGTCGGCGGCGCGCCGGGCGCGCTCGACGACTGGCTTGCCGCCCCGCGCGCGCTGCCGGACGTGCCGCCGGCCGTGCCCGTCGGCCTGCCGTCGACGCTCGCGCGCCGGCGTCCCGACATCCGCCGCGCGGAAGCCGAACTGCATGCGGCCACCGCCGACGTCGGCGTCGCGGTCGCGCAGTTCTATCCGGACATCTCGTTGACCGGGCAAGTCGGGTTGCGTGCGTCGCACGTGCGCGAGCTCGCGCACTGGTCGCACCTGTTCTATTCGTTCGGGCCGGCCATCTCGCTGCCGATCTTCTCCGGCGGGCAGCTCGTGTCGAATCTGCGGCTGTCGCAGGCGCGCCAGGCGGAAGCGGCGCTCGCCTACCGGCAGGCGGTGCTCGTCGCGCTGCGCGACGTCGACAATGCACTGGCCGTGTACCGCACCGACCAGGCGCGCGCGGCCGCGCTCGACGATGCGGTGAAGGCCGAACAGGGCGCGCTGGACCTCGCGCGCGATCGCTACCGGAAAGGCTTGTCGCCGTTCCTCGACGTGCTGGACGCCGAGCGGCAATGGTCGGAGGGGCGGCAGCAGGCGCAGCAGGGCGCGTTGCAGACGACGACCGATCTCGTCGCGCTGTACAAGGCGCTCGGCGGCGGATGGCAGGCGGAGCCGGGCGCGAATGCGAATCCGGATGCCGGTACGGCCCGCGCGCAATAGCCGCGAACGCACGCCGGACATCGCGGGCCCCGCTCGCGCCACGCCGCTCGCCGGCCCGCACGCGGCGTCAATCCCACGCGTGCTTGCTGAACTGATAGCCCTTGGAGCGGATCGTCTTGATCCGTTTCGGTTCGGCCGCATCGTCGCGCAGCTTGCGGCGCAGCTTCGAGATGCGACCGTCGATCGACCGGTCGAGGCCGTCGAACGCGATGCCGCGCAGCAGCAGCGTCAGGTCTTCGCGGCTGACCACCTCGCCCGCGCGGCACACGAGCGCCCACAGCAGGTCGAATTCGGTCGACGTCAGGCGCGGCATGCTGCCGTCGGGAAGATGCACGCGACGATCGGCCCGGTCGATCGAGAATTTGCCGAACACGTATCGCTGCGGCGAATCCGGCGCGGGCTCGCCCGCCGGCACGCGCGTGCGCCGCAACTGCGCCTTGATCCGCGCGAGCAGCAGCCGCGGCTCGACCGGCTTGCGGAGAAAGTCGTCCGCGCCGAGTTCCAGGCCGAGCAATTCGTCGAACGGTTCGTCGCGGCCGGTCACCATGATCACGATGCCGTCGTACTGCATGCGCGCCTCGCGGCAGATCTCGAAGCCGTCCTTGCCCGGCAGGTTGACGTCGAGCAGCACGAGGTCGGGGCGGTTCGCGACGATTGCCGGCACTGCGCCGGCGCCGTCGAACAGCGTGTCCACCTGGTAATGATGCTGGCGCAGATAGTCGGCGATCAGCGCGGACAGCGGGGCGTCGTCTTCGACGAGCAGGATTCGGATGGGCATCGCTAAACGAAGGGGGCAAAACGGGAAGGTGGCGAGCGGTCAGGCCCAGTCCGAACGCGTCGTAGCCGAAGCGACGTGGATGATACTGCGCAACATTCCGGTGGAATGTGGCGAAATCTGAATCGTTCGGTGAGCTTAGCTATGGGCCAATCGCCGCCGCCGGGCGGCAGGTACGGGAAGCGCGAGGCGGGGTCGCGCGCAGGGCAGAAACGGTTCGGGGCGAGGGCCGGCGCGGCGCTCGCGACGTTGCGCGGCCACGCATCCTTCAGACGAAAACGTTTGCGCCAGGCCGCGGTCGCGAACCGCGCTCGCACCGGTCAAACCCAGGCCAGGCAAGGTTAGTCGACATATCATTACAAAATATTACCGACGTGGGCGGGCGCCGCTCCCTACAATCTGCGCAGCCGACTCGCGCGCATCGCGCACTGCGATGGCATCGTTTTCCGATCGTATCGACTGCCGGTTTCGACGACACGTCGAGCCATGTCGCTCGCGTGCGGAACCGGATGCGCGCGGGTCGGCGCGACGCCGCGCCGGCGCCTGACGGGCGGGCAAGCGGATGGTACGAACGATTGACGGGGAAATGAAATGACGCCGTTGCAAGTCGTCCAGCGTCTCGAGGCACTCACGCAGGCGATCGAAGCCGCGGTCGCGCGCGCCGACTGGAACGAAGCCGTCCGCGCGGCCGAGATGCGGTCGGCGTTCGTGCTTGCGCTTGCACCCGATCAACCGGCCGAGGTCGTGTCGGCGTTGATGCGCATGCAGGAAATCGATGTCCGGATTTCCACCATCGCGCGCGACACGCTGGAGGCGCTCATTGCGGAGGGCTGGACGGCGTTGCACGCGACCCGGTTGGCCACCCACGCGCTGAGGGTGCGGCAGCGATCGCTCGACGCCGGCGCCGCGGCCACGCGACATTGAAATTCGTTTCTGCAGGTGACGGGATGAGATTCAGAAAACGCACCAGTCACGTCGATGCGACACGGTGGTTCGCCGACGGCGATCATGAACGGGTAGAGCGCCGTGACGGGAAGTGGGCGGTCGCGACGCCGGAAGGCTGGCGGCCGGTGCAGCCGGGCGACTGGATCGTGCGCGATGAAGGCGGCAACTGCTGGCCGATGGAAGACGGCCTCTTCGTGCGTTGCTACGAACCGGCAGCCGACTGACGCGGCCGCCGGCTCGCCGCGCTTATCGACTCTTGCGCGAAAACATCAACGAATCGGCGTCGTTGAACCGGATAGGCCGCGGCTCGCCGTAACCGGCTTTCTCCGCGACCCGGATCGATGCGACATTGGTCGGCGCGATCAGGCACACGCTGCGCTCGAACCGCTGCTGCGCGTCGAGCCATGCGAGCGCGGCCGCGAGCGCCTCGGTCGCATAGCCGCGGCCCTGCGCCCACGTCGCCAGCGCCCAGCCGGCTTCCGGCACGCCGCGGATCGGCGGTTCGATGTTCCGGTGGAAATCCGCGAAGCCGAGATCGCCGACATAGCGGCCCGACGCCTTTTCGCGAATCGCCCAGTAGCCATAGCCGAGCAGCGGCCACAGCCCGCGATACGCGAGCATGCGCATCCACGAGTCGCGCGGCGCGGACGGCTCGCCGTTGAAGATGTGCGCGACGACGCCGGGTTCCGCCCACATGGCGGCGAGTGCGTCGAAGTCGCCGAGCGGATGGCCTTCGAGCACCAGGCGCGGCGTATCGAGAACGGGCGGGGACGAGACGGGTGGCATCGGGTGTCCGGAAAGAGGGGAAAGTCGGGCGGCTAGACCGTCAGCACGTCGATGCCGCGCTGGCGCAGGTCGTCGACCACGGCTGCGTCGGCGCCCGTATCGGTGATCAGCATGTCGAGCTGCTCGACGCTCGCGATTACCGAGAGATTGCGCTTCATCAGCTTCGACGAATCGGCGACCGCGATCACCTGGCGCGAGATCTTCAGCATCTGCGCGTTCAGTTGCGCTTCGAGCAGGTGCGGCGTCATCAGGCCGATCTCGGGATCGAGGCTGTCGACGCCGAGGAACAGCCGGTCCGCGTACAGCCCCTGCAGCGCGACGACGGCCTGCGGCCCCGACAGCGAATACGAGTTCGGCCGAAGCTGCCCGCCCGGCATGATCAGGTTGATGTGCGGCGCGGCCGCGAGCAGCACGGCCACGTTCAGCGCATTGGTGATCACGTTCAGCGATTGCAGCTTCATCGCGAGGATCTGCTTCGCGATTTCCTCGGTCGTGCTGCCGGAGTCGAGCAGGATCGTTTCGCCGTCGCCGATCAGCGCGGCGGCGGCCGCCGCGATCCGCACCTTCTCCGCGTGACGGAGCTTCTGCTTGACCGCGATCGGCACCTCGTCGCTTTCGCGCAGCACCAGCGCGCCGCCGTGGGTGCGCAGCACCGCGCCGGCCGCCGCGAGCGCGTTCAGGTCGCTGCGCACCGTGACGAGCGAGATGCCGAACCGCTCGGCCAGTTCCTCGACGGTGACCTTCTCCCGCTCGCGCACCAGCTCGCAGATCAGGCGGCGACGTTCTTCGACAAGCAGCGGCGCGTGATCGACGGCAGGCGACGGAGGCACTCGGTGAGCGGGCATGTCCATTTCGGCAAGACAGGGAGCCGAAATGATATCAAAACCCCTGGCCGGGCTGGAGCGCATGCAAGGCCGGCGCGTCGAGCGGCATGCCCGCCAGCCGGGCCGCGTGGACCGCCGCGCCGACGTGGGGCCCGAGCCGCGGCGCGGTGAGCACCGCATCCGGCACGCGGCGCGCGAGCGCGTCGCGCAGCGGCTCGAGCACGCGCGCGCCGGCGTTGAACACGCCGCCGGAATACGACACCGGCAGCGGTTCGCCGGGCGGCCAGCCGAGGGTGCGCGCGACGCCTGCCGCGAGTTGCGCGAGCTCGTCGGTCGCGCGGTCGATCAGCGCGTGCGCTGCGGGGTCGCCCGCGTGCGCCGCATCGATCACGAGCCGCGACAGCTGCGCGAAGCGGCTGCGCACCGCGCCCGCATTCACGGCCGCGCACAGGTCGAGATCGTGTTGCAGCGCGAAGTGCGCGCGCACGATGTCGAACAGCGGCCCGCGCGCGGCGCGGCCGTCCGCCATCCGCGAAAACGCGGCGAGCCCTTCGCGCGCGAGCCAGTAGGCCGAGCCTTCGTCGCCGAAGACCTCGCCCCAGCCGCCGCAGCGTGCGGCGCGGCCTTCGCGTTGCCCGTACGCGATCGATCCGGTGCCGGCGACGATGCTGATGCCGTCGCCGCCGGCCAGCGTGCCGGCCCAGCTGCACACCATGTCGTTGCCGATCCGGTAGCGCTCGCGCGCGAACAGCGGCGCGAGCAGGCCGTCGAGCTCGGGCAGCAGGCGGCTGTCCTCGCCGTACGCGGGCAGGCCGGCGAATGCGTACGCGACGTCGTCGCGCGCGACGTTCGCCGCGGCCAGCACCGCATGCACGCCGTCGGCGAGCAGCGTGCGCAGCGCGTCCATGCCGATCTCGAGGTAGTAGCTGGTGGTCGTTTCGTGGCGCGCCCGCACGCGGCCTTGACGGTCGATCACCATGAACGCGGTTTTCGTGCCGCCGCCGTCGATGCCGAGAAAGAGTGGAGTCATGTGGGCTGCCCCGCGTACGGATGAATGGTGACGCCGGCCACGACGCGGTTGACGGTGCCGGATGCGCTCGGGTTGTCGGGCGTGAGCCCTAGGCGCAGCGACGCGAGCAGCGCGAAACACTGCGCGAGCACCAGCGCGACGGGCGCGAGCGCGAGATCGGGCAGGCCGGGCGGCAGCGGCACCGTCAGGTCGTCGCCGGACGGTGACGGCGTGCCGGTGTCGCCCGCGTCGTCGGCCGGCGCGACGCCGACCGACAGTATGCCGGCCGCGCGGTTTTCGCGCCGTAGTTCGCGCAGCAGGTCGAGGTCGTAGCGGCGCGTATGCGGATCGCCGGACAGCAGCACGACGACGAGCGTGCGTTCGTCGAGGAACGTTTTCGGGCCGTGCCGGAAGCCGAGCGGCGATTCGGCCATCGCGACGATCAGCCCGTCGGTCAGTTCCAGCAGTTTCAGCGCGGCTTCGCGCGCGAGCCCGAGCAGCGTGCCGCTGCCCAGATACACGACGCGCTCGGGCAACTGCCGCACGTGCGCGGCGAGCCGCGACGCGTGGTCGCGCAGCAGCGTGCGCGCGGCGTCGGCCAGCGGCCCGACCGGCATGCCGGCCACGCCGAACGCCCAGGCCGCGCCGAGCAGCATGCCGCTGAAACTGGACGTCATCGCGAACGCCTGGTCGTGCGTGGCCTCGGGCAACAGCACGACGTGCGCGCGCGGATGCGTGCCGAGGCGGCGGTTCAGCATGCCGTCGGCCGCGCACGTGAACGCGAGGTGGCGGCAGCCGTCGACGAGGCGATCCGCCAGTTCGACGGCCGCGACGCTTTCGGGGCTGTTGCCGGAGCGCGCGAACGACACCAGCAGCGTCGGCACGCCCGGCTGCAGCGTGTCGCCGGGGTTCGCGACGATGTCGGTGGTGGCCACCGCTTCGACGCGGCCGCCGAAGCGGTGCCGCAGCGCGGGCGCGAGGCACTGGCCGATGAAGGCCGAGCTGCCCGCGCCGGTCAGGACGATGCGCAGGCGGGGATCGGCGAGCAGCGGCGCGAGAAACGCGTCGAGCGCCGCGCGCTGCGCGTCGACGACGGCATGCACGTCGGGCCAGACGTCGGGTTGCTGGGCGATTTCGCGTGCCGTGTGGGCGGCGTGGCGGCGGCTGAGGTCGGCGGGATCGAGGTCGAAAAATTCCATGAGCAGATCTGAGGAGAGTCGGTCACGCGGCACACGCGTGGAGATACGGACGGACGGCCGCGGCCGTGCCGTCTTGCAACAGGGCGCCGGCGCGCAACGCGAGCCGTCCTTCGCGGACGGCCTCGTACTGGCGCGGCAGATGCTGGCTGACGAGCGTGAGCGGCGGCGGCGACGCATCGAGGCGCGCGAGCAGGTCGGCGCACGCGCGTTGCACGACGGGATGGGCCCAGTAGTAGCGGATGCGGTCGCTCAGGCTGTACGCGAGATCGAGTTCGAGTTGCGCGCCGGCCGGGTAGTAATCGCGCCAGTGCGCCGGTTCGTTGCGCATCACGCCGAGCACGGTCGCGATGAACCCGTCGTCGCCGCCGAGCCATTCGCGCTCGATCGCGGCGAGCGACCACAGCGTTTCGCGCATCGCGAAGGTCACGCCGGGGCCGACCTTCAGGATCGCGAAGTGGTCGCGCACGAGTTGCGCGAGGTTGTCGGGCGTCTGGTAATCGGTCGAATGCGCTTCGAACACGAGCGCGGGTTCCGTTTCGATGAATGCGCTCAGTTCACGCGCGTTGCCGGCGTCGTAGTCGATCACCTTGTGATGATCGAACTCGACGCCCGGCTGTACGACCATCGCGATCACGCGCGACCACGCATCGTCGAGGCCGGCGCGCGCGAACGCGTCGCGGTGCAGCGCGAGCGTCGAGCCGGCCGCTTCGGGCGTGGTGACCGCGACCGCGTCGAGCGTCTCGTGCGCACCGCCGGGCACCGGCACCTCGGTGCCGATCACATAGACGGGCGCGTCGCCGCGCGGCGCACCGGCCGCCCACGCGGCCTCGGCGGCGCGGCACAGGCGCACCGCCCGCGCGGCGATCTCGGCTTCGGGCAACGGCTGCGGATCGTCCGCGCACGACATCGAGCAGTCGAGATGCAGCTTGCGGAAGCCGGCCGCCACGTACTGCGCGACCATCGTCTCGGCCTTGTCCATCGCGTGCGCGGCCGGCAGCCGGCGCCATGCGTTCGGGCCGAGATGGTCGCCGCCGAGCAGGATCGCATCGGGGCTCACGCGTTCGCGCGCGGCGATGTCGAATACGTGGCGACGGAAGTCGTGCGGCGTCATGCCCGTATAGCCGCCGTCCTGGTTGACCTGGTTGCAGGTCGCCTCGATCAGCGCGGGGCGTTCGCGCGCCGCGCATTCGCGCAGCGCGGCGGCGATCGCGACCGGATGCGCGGAGCACACGGACGGGATGCCGATCGCGGGTGTGCCGGCCGGCGCGTGACGCGACGACTGCTTGTGACGGCGGACGAGATCGAGCAGCGGGTTCATGCCGATTCCCCCGCCGTGTGGGTTGCCGCGGCGCCTTCCGGCTGCAGCGCGAGCAGCAGCGCGGCCAGCAGCGCCAGCGCGATGCCCGTGAGCTTGCTGCCGGTCGGCGTCGCACCGGTGACGATCATCGAGATCACCGACGTCAGCAGCGGCGCGCCCGCGTTGACGAGCGGCGACACGACGATCGCCTTGCCGAAGCGGAACGCATAGACGAGCGTCAGCGCGCCGATCGCATTCAGCACCTGGATCACGGCAGCGAGGCCCGGGCCGCCGATCCCGTAGTTGATCGTGCGGCCGAAGTCGGTCATCCACAGCGCGAACGGCACGCACAGCAGGCCCGTCAGCGCCATGTAGAAGAAGATCGATTCCGCGTCCATCGTCGCGTTCGCGATCTTGATGAAATACGCCTGCAGCCCCCATGCGACGAGCACCAGCAGCGCGAGCGCGAACCACAGCCCGAACCGCGCGGGGCCCTGGCCCGACTGGAAGTCGAACAGCGGCAGCGAGCACAGCGCGAGCACGATGCCGGCCACGCCGAGCTTGCCGGTGCGTTCGCGCAGCAGCAGGAACGACAGCGCGATCGTCAGCGCCGGCGACAGCGACACGATCGGGAACACGAGATACGGCGGCCCCGATTCGACCGCGCGGAACAGCAGCATTTGCCCGCCCGCGCCGAGCAGCCCGATCGCGAGCCCGAGCGCCAGCGAACGGCCATCGCGCCGCACACGCCAGCCGGCGCGGCCGAGCGCGACCAGCGCTGGCGGAATCATCGTGAACGCCCAGACCACGTAGATCAGCGTGTCGGGGAAGCCGTGTTCGGCGGGCAAGCCGGTGAATGCGCCCCACACGCCCCAGAGCAGGGTCGTGACGAGCGCGTGAACGAGCCAGTTGTTTTGCATCGGTCGCGTCTTTCGAAGTGGGTTCTGATCCGTCGAATGCTTTCGTTTGATGCCGTGCAAGGCCAAATCGGAGGCGTTCGGCGGGCGAGCCCGACGACGTTCCAGCAGGGATCGGCAGAAACGTCCGTCGGGAGCGGCCAATCTATGATCTTTCGTTTCCTTTCGTTATTAGTGTAAACCACAAACGAAAGAAATCGAAAGATCGACTAGATTGCCGATCTGCGCGAGACGGATGCGTCGGCGCACGGCCCTTCTTCACGAGGAATTCCGTATGAACGCTTGCTTTTCCTTTCGATTTCCACTGCCTGCCCGGCGTGCCAGCAGGGCGGCGCGCTGCGTGCCGTTGCGTCGCGAGGTGCGTCCATGACCACCCGGCGCGCGTTCGTGCAGTGGCTGGCCGCCGGCGCGGCGAGCCCGATTCTGGTCGGCGTCGGCGTGCGCGATGCCCGCGGCGGCGAGCCGTCGCGCGTCGCGCTGCGTGACGACCGGCTCGTGATCGAGTTCGATCCGGCGATGCGCAGCCGGCTGGCCGTGCGTCGCGGCGGCGGCACGCGTGCGCTGACCCGCTTCGATGCGAGCGAGACGCTCGAGCAACTGATCGGCCCGGCGCCGGCGCCGACCTCGGACGGCCCCGCGCCCGACACGCGGCCGGTGCGCACGATCGATCGCTTCGCGCTCGTCGACGCCGCGCATGCGGACGTCTCCACCGCCTTCGGCGCGGGGCGGCAACTGCGGCTGGTGGGCCGGTCGGCGCACGGCTTCGAGAAGACGGTGCGCATCACGTTGCTCGACGCGCGGCCGGGCGTCGCGCTGCTCGACACGCAGTTCCGCAACGTCGGCACGCAGCCGACCGACGTCCGCGCATGGAACGTCGCCGCGCACCGGCTGCTGCCGGCCGCGGCCGGCGCGGGCGGCTACTGGACCTATTCGGGCGCGAGCCACGCGGACCGGCGCGACTGGGTGCAGCCGGTCAAGGCCGGCTTCGATCAGCGCAATTTCATGGGCATGAACGCGTCGGACTATGGCGGCGGCACGCCGGTCGTCGACGTGTGGCGGCGCGGCCAGGGCATCGCGCTCGGTCACCTCGACATCGTGCCGCGCCTCGTATCGCTGCCGGTGAAGGCGGTGCGCGACGAAGTCTCGCTCGGCCTGCGCGGCGAGCAGACGGTCACGCTCGCGCCGGGCGCGACGCTCGATACGCCGACCGCCTTCGTGATGCTGCACGACGGCGACTATTTCGTCGCGCTCGATACGTACCGGCAGATGATGGGCGCGCAGGGTTTCCATGCGCCGCGGCCGCCGGCGAGCGCGTACGAGCCGATCTGGTGCGCGTGGGGCTACGAGCGTCAGTTCAGCCTCGACTACGTGCGCGCGACGCTGCCGAAGGTGCAGGAACTCGGCTTCAAGTGGGCGGTGCTCGACGACGGCTGGCAGCGGCGCACCGGCGACTGGGTGCCCGACCGCGCGAAATTCCCGGCCGGCGACGCGGACATGAAGGCGCTCGTCGACGACATCCATGCGCGCGGCCAGAAGGCGCGGCTGTGGATCGCGCCGCTCGCGGTCGCGCCGGGCAGCGACGAACTGCACGACCACACCGACATGCTGCTGCTCGACGCGGACGGCGCACCGCAGGCGATCACCTGGTGGAACAGCTTCTATCTGTGCCCGGCCTACGAGAAGACGCAGGCGCACATCGCCGCACTGATGAAGAAGGTGATCGGCGAGTGGGGCTTCGACGGCGTGAAGATCGACGGCCAGCACCTGAACGGCGTCGCGCCGTGCTACAACCCCGCGCACCGGCATGCGCGGCCGGAGGATTCGGTCGAGCACCTCGCCGATTTCTACCGCGTGTTCCATGACGCCGCGCATGCGATCAAGCCGGATGCGGTCGTCGAAGTGTGCCCGTGCGGCACCGCGTACGCGTTCCACAACATGCGCTACATCGACCAGGCGCCGGCGTCCGATCCGCTGTCGAGCTGGCAGGTGCGCCACAAGGGCAAGACGCTGAAGGCGCTGATGGGCGCATCGTCCGCGTACGCGGGCGATCACGTCGAACTGAGCGACGGCGGCCGCGATTTCGCGTCGGCGGTGGGCGTCGGCGCGGTGATCTCGACGAAGTTCACGTGGCCCGTCGATCCGAAACCGAAGGACTCGTTCCTGCTGACGCCCGAGCACGAGCAGGCATGGCGGCACTGGGTCGAGGTCTACAACGCGCACCGGCTCGCCGAGGGCCGCTATCGCGGCGAGCTGTACGACATCGCGTTCGACAAGCCCGAGGCTCACGTCGTGGAAAAGGACGGCGTGCTGCATTACGCGTTCTACGCCGAGCGCTGGAGCGGCCCGGTCGCGCTGCGCGGCCTGCAGCCCGGCCGGTCATACCGGATCGTCGATTACGCGAACGGCAATCGCGAGGTCGGCCGCATCGCGCCGGGGCACGACGCGATCGCATTGCGCTTCGAGCATGCGGCGCTGCTGCGCGCCGAGCCGCTCGACGCGTGAGCGTCACCCCGCAACACCGCGTACCACCGCCCGGGCCACGTGACGTCGCGCATCACCGGGCAACCGGCAGTTCCGCACCGCGCAGTTCCATTCGTCATTCCGATCCCTCCACTGGAGATGCTTCGATGAAAAAAATTGCACGCAACCTTTCCGGTGTCGCGGCGCTCGCGCTGTGCGCCTCGATCCTGCAGGCCTGCGGCGACGGGTCGTCCGATCCGTTGTCGGCCAAGGCCTTTGCCGCGTCGCCGCCGGCCGTGGCGGCGCCCGCGCGCGCCGCGTCGCACTGGACGCCGGCGGTGGGCGATACGTGGCAATGGCAGCTCAAGGGCAAGCTCAATACGTCGTACAACGTGGCCATCTACGACATCGACCTGTTCGATACCGACGCGGCGACGATCGCGGCGCTCAAGCAGGCGGGGCGCAAGGTCGTCTGTTATTTCTCCGCGGGCAGTTCGGAGAACTGGCGGCCCGATTTCTCGAAGTTCAAGGCATCCGACCAGGGCAACAAGCTCGACGACTGGGAGGGCGAGCGCTGGCTCGACATCCGTTCGGGCAACGTGCGCGACATCATGACGGCCCGCCTCGACCGCGCGGTGGCGAAGGGATGCGACGGCGTCGAGCCGGACAACGTCGACGGCTATGCGAACGACACCGGTTTCCCGTTGCAGGACACCGATCAGTACGCGTTCAACGTGTTCATCGCGAACGAGGCGCACAAGCGCAATCTGGCGGTCGGGCTGAAGAACGACGTCGATCAGCTCGTGGCGCTCGAACCGTCGTTCGACTTCGCGGTGAACGAGGAGTGCAACGAGCAGAAGGAGTGCGACGGCTACACGGTGTTCACGTCGAAGAACAAGCCGGTGCTGAACGCCGAGTATGCGGGCAAATACCGGACGCCGAGCGGGCAACGCACGCTGTGCAATGCGGCGCGCGCGCTCAACATGCGCACGCTCGTGCTGGCGAAAAAGCTCGACGACAGCTACCGGTTCAGCTGCGACGGCGCCTGATCGAACCGCGCCCGTCGTGACGGGCGAACCTGTGTGACCGGTGTCCGCGCGCGCACGCTCCGTGCCCGGGCGTGCGCGTCGCGCGCATCGGATGCCGCGATCCGGCGCGCGATGCATGGCCGATGCCGCATCGACGTCCGTTCAAATCGATTCGCACTACTTATCCAACAATACGATGAAAAATTGCATGCTGATTGCAGGCGCTGCCGTGGCGGCCGCGCTTTCCGTCGCCGCGCGCGCGGAGGGTTCGGTCACGCTGTACGGCACGATCGATACGGGTGTCGCGTATCTGAACCACGCGGAAGCCGGGAAGTCGCGCGTATCGATGTCGTCGGGCGCGTTGTCGGCGAACGAATGGGGATTGACCGGCAGCGAGGCGCTCGGCGGCGACATGAACGCGATCTTCACGCTCGAGAACAATTTCGACGTCGGGACCGGCCAGCTCGACGGCGGCCGGCTGTTCGGCTCGAAAGCGTTCGTCGGCGTCGCGTCCGCGACGTGGGGCACGCTGACGCTCGGCCGGCAGAACGATCCGGTGACGGATCTCGTGCAGCCGATCACGGCCGACGCGTTCAGCGGGCTCTTCGCGCCGCCCGGCGACGTCGACAACTACGACAGCAGCGTGACGTTCAGCAACGCGGTCAAATGGACGAGCGCGGCGTGGCACGGCGTGACGGTTGCGGCGATGGTGTCGCCCGGCGGCGTGGCCGGCGCATCGGGGTCGGGGCTCGCGTATGCCGGCGCATTCGGCTATGCGGACGGTCCGCTGAGCGCGGCGGCCGGCTACCTGCACGTCGACAACGGCAACGCGCTCCGTTCGACGCGCGGCGCATCGTCGGCCGATTCGTTCTTCAA
Source organism: Burkholderia cenocepacia (assembly GCF_900446215.1). Taxonomy (GTDB): domain Bacteria; phylum Pseudomonadota; class Gammaproteobacteria; order Burkholderiales; family Burkholderiaceae; genus Burkholderia; species Burkholderia cenocepacia. The sequence goes on from NZ_UAQZ01000016.1 coordinate 354,021, forward strand.
CAGCGCGGTGAACCGCGCGTATGCGTCGGCGCGGTCGATCGAAGTCGCGCGCGCCGGGGTGCAGTATGCGATCGGCAACGTGACCGTCGGCGCGGCGTTCAGCTTCAGCGAATACCGGCCCGACGCGTCGTCGACGTTCGTGCACGCGCAGCGCTACCGGAACGGTTCGGCATTCGCGCAATGGCAGGCGCTGCCGTCGCTGCTGACGATCGTCGGCTACAACTTCACGTGGTCGGGCGGCGATTCGTCCGCGCGCTATCACCAGGTCAATGCCGGCGTCGACTATCTGCTGAGCAAGCGCACCGATCTCTATACGACGGTCGGCTACCAGCACGCGAACGGCTTCAACGGAACCGGGCCGGCCCAGGCCGTGATCGGGTCGTACAACGTCGATGCCGGCACGAATTCGCAGTTGCTCGCGATCGTCGGCATCCGGCACCGGTTCTGAGCCCGGTTGCCGGCGCGCGTTATTTGCGGCTTTTCAGGAAGGAGCGTCCTTCGGCCGTGATCGATGCGCCGGAGCGGCCGTGCGCGGGATGGCTGACGAACCCGGCGCTGACGAGTTCCCGCGCGATCGACCAGCCGAGCGCCGGCGCGTCGCGGCCGTAGCGAACATCGGCGAGCCGTTCGAGCGCCCAGATCGCGGAGGCCGACAGGTTGGGGGTGTTGGACGTGAGATTGTCGTTCATCGCTTCCTCGGGAAATGGGGTGTCGGGGTGGACGGCGCATGGCCGCGGGATCGGCGGCGCAAGCGTCAGCTTGCCTGCAGCAACGGCAGCAGCGCCTGCAGCGCGGCCTCCTCGTCGGGGCCGGTGGCGAGCACCTGGGCCGACGTGCCGCCGTGAACCTGCAGCGACGCGATTGCGCCGCCGTCTTTTGCGTTGCTGCTGTGCCCGTTCGCGATCAGCTGGATGTCGCTGTCGAAACGGCGTGCCGCGGCGACGGTCGCGTCGCGCGCGGCGCGGCCGCGATTGCGGTTCCATGCGGGGCCGATTTGAACGTACACAACGATTGCCACGATGCTGGAAAGCCTCCGGACAGGTGGGCGGGGCGGTGCGCGACATGCACGGTTGCGCACGTGTTGCGGACATCGGGCGGCCGGTATTCACGATTTCTCCCGCAGGGTCGCGGGTGCCGGCCGGGCGGAGTGCGCGCGCCATCCGGCGCGAACATGCCGACATCCGCTGCGAAGGCGCATTCAAGTGCGCGGATTGTCGGGAAGTGCGTGATTATAATGCATCGGCCAGATCATGTGAATTGCATTATAATGCGGTGTGCGCCGATGCCGGCCCGCGGCGTTGCCGGCGGGCGTGTCGCCCGCATCCGGGCGCGCAACCTGCTCGCCCGGCATCATCGAACTCCTCCCCGAATGGAAGCCGCAATGAATGCCCCCGCCTGCCCGCAATGTGCAATGGAAAACACTTACCCGGATGGTGCGCTGACCGTCTGCGCGGACTGCGGCCACGAATGGTCGGCCGACGCCGGCGCCGAGGCCGGTGACGAACCGGCGGGCGACGTCGTCAAGGACGCGAACGGCAACGTGCTGTCGGACGGCGATTCGGTCGTGCTGATCAAGGATCTGCGTGTGAAGGGCTCGTCGATCACGCTGAAGATGGGCACCAAGGTCAAGAGCATCCGGCTCGTCGGCGGCGATCACGAAGTCGACTGCAAGACCGACATGGGCGGCTTCATGCTGAAGGCGTGCTACCTGAAGAAGGTCTGAGCACGCGGTTCAGGCGACCGTTGCCTTCGCGTTTTCATCCGCCGCGTTTTCATCCGACTACCCGCACATGGCCGAGGATCGAACTTCCTATGACGCGTTCGTCAGGTTCCTGGCGACGCCGCTGAACGACGGCCGGCCTTTCGTGCTGCGGACGCAGCATGCGGTGTCGCTGCACTTCGATCATTTCGGCACGCAGAGCTTCATGTCGCTGCGCGATCCGATGCGGCTGGAGCTGGGTTATACGCGCGTGATGATGGGTTTCCTGCTGCTGCAGCCCGAGCCTGCACACATCTGCATGCTCGGGCTCGGCGGCGGTTCGCTCGCGAAGTACTGCTACCGTCACCTGCCCGGCACGACGATCGATGCGGTCGAGATCAATCCGGACGTGATCGCGCTGCGCGACGTGTTCAGGATTCCTGCCGATGATGCGCGGTTCAGCGTGGTATGCGCGGACGGCGCGGATCATCTGGAGCGGGCGGACGTCCGGACCGACGTGATCCTGCACGATGCGTTCGTCGCCGACGGTATGCGCGGCCGCTGTGCCGGCCGCACGTTCCTCGACGCGTGCCGCGCGCGCCTGAGCGCATCCGGCGTGCTCGCGATCAACTTCATGGACGACGATCCGGCGTTGCCGCAGCACCTCGAGCAACTGCGGTCGGTATTCGGTTCGTCGTATGCGCTGCTGCCGTGCGGCGACGACAACAACTTCGTCGCATTCGCATGGAAGGACGGCAGCCGGCTGCCGTCGTTGCGTATCCTGCTGGAGCGGGCGCTCGCGTGCCCGCAGGCCGGCGAACTGAAGCTGGCTGCCACCGCGAGGCGCATGAAGCACGGCGAGGGCATCGATCCGCGGCGGCTGGTCTGGCGCGCGCAGTCGCACGAACGTTGGGAGATCGGCGCGTAACGGTACCGGGCGGTACCGGGCCGGCGAGGCCGGCGCCGCGCGCGGCCGGTGCGGCCGCGCTTACTTCACGCGCTTGCCGATCGCGCTCCGGGTCTTGTACGTGACGCCGTGCCGGTCCAGATATTCGCGGATCAACTGCCGTACGACTTGCGACGGCGTAAGATCCTGCTCCGCGCAGAGCATCTCGAAGGCTTCCTTCTTCGCGGGATCGATCAGGACGGTCAGGCGGGCGGTTTTCGTTTCCATGACGGGGCGAGGGTGGTCGATATGTTAATCAAATTATAATCGATCCGCTTTCGGCGTTACCGCGCGCGAGCGCCGCCTGTCGCGCACGATCAGCGTTTGCTGCGCAGCAGCGCGAGCAGGTCGTCGATCACCGGCACGATGGCGAGCGTGACGAGCACCGCGGCGAGCGGCACGGTCGACACGTAGCCCACGCGCTTGAAGCCGATCGCGCCGGCCAGGCCGCCGACGAAGAACGACGAGAGCATCGTCGCGTGAATCCGCAGTTTCGAACGGTTGGCGATCACCGCGTGCGCGTCGACGTCGATGGCCGACCGGTTCCAGTAGAACAGCTTGCCGAGCTCGATGCCGAGGTCGGTCACGATGCCCGTCATGTGCGTCGTGCGGATCTCCGCGCCCGACAGTTTCGTGATCGTCGCGTTCTGCAGCCCCATGATGAAGCACAGCAGCGTCACGGTCACCGGCACGAAGAAGGTTTCCCACAGGGCCAGATGGCTGCCGAGCAGCCCGAACAGCAACAGCAGCGCGGCTTCGACCAGCAGCGGCAGCATGAACTGGCTGTGCAGCCCGCGGCGGCGCCCCCAGTTGACGAGGACCGCCGAGCACGCGGCGCCGATCAGGAACGACCCCAGCGAGCTGATGCCGGCGAGCGCGAGCCGCACGTCGCCGAGCGCCGTCTGGTCGGCGATCGCCGACACGATGCCGCTCATGTGCGACGTGTACTGCTTGACCGCGAGAAAGCCGCCGGCATTGGCCGCGCCGGCGACGAACGCGAGCGAAAACCCGAGCTGGCGGTTCGCGGTCGCGCTGCGGTGTTTTCCCGTCAGGTTTCGAAAGTACTGCGCTGGCATAAGGGTGTCGCTCGATCGTCGCGGATTCGCGGTCACAGGCCGAAACCGGTGCCGGACGTCGTGACGGGCACGCCGCTTGCACCGGATACCGGGGCTGTCGAATCATGTGATGAACATGATAATGTCATTATCATACTCTGTTGGCCGGATGGTGCTTTCAGTACAATGATGGAAGGCGCCGCCGGCTGGCTGTTTCGCCGCTGCGCGGCGCGCGCTTGCGATTCCCTTCTGCCCACCGCTTCATGACCCCGATCAAGTTCATCCTGCGCTACACGGCGATCCCGTTCACGGCCATCGTCGCCGTGGTGATCTGGACTGTCATACCATCGTCGAAAGAGATCGATGCGAGACAATATGCGGCGCTGTCGCGCGCGTACGCGAGTTTCCCGCTGCCGTTCCGGCGCGAGATCTCGGACACGATGGAGCACGGCACGATCAACGACCGGCGCTATCAGGCGCTCGTGCGCGATTCGCTGGGCAACGGCGTCGCGCTGGACTGGCCGGCGTCGGGCGTCGGCGGCGTCGCCGACGAGCGGCAAAAACTGGCCGAACTGATTCAGGCCGATTCGGATCTTCAAAGGCAACGGCAATGAAAACCCTGCTGGTTTCTGTGGCATTCGCGATGATCATCGCGAGTTTGATCTTCGCGCTGTACTTCATGAATCACGATCGCGGCAAGTCCAAGCGGATGGCGTGGTCGCTCGCCGCGCGCGTCGGGTTGTCGGTCACGCTGTTCCTGTCGCTGCTGATCGCGTACAAGCTCGGCTGGATCGAACCGACCGGGTTGCCGATCGGGCGCTGACGCGCGATTGCCGCGCGGTTCGATCCCGCGTGATCGCGCCGAAGTGGACTTGACGGCGAGAACCGGTGGTCGATCAACCCGTGACGGCGGTTCGACCGGGGCAGGCAGCCGTCATGCGAGCGCGGAGAGCGTTGGGGCGGTGACCGCGCTGCCGGGCAGCGTGGGCAGTGCGTCGAGGAGCGACGCGGTATACGGGTGCGACGGCGCGTCGAATACCTGCGTAACGGGCCCGCTTTCGACCACGCGGCCCCGCCGCATCACGAGAATCCGGTCGGCCACGTGATGCACGACGCCCAGGTCGTGCGAGATGAACAGCATCGCGGTGCCGTGTTCGGCCTGCAGATCGGCGAGCAGGTCGAGCACCTGCGCCTGGATCGACACGTCGAGCGCGCTGACCGGTTCGTCCGCGACGAGCAGCGCCGGGTTGGACGCGAACGCGCGCGCGATCGCGACGCGCTGGCGCTGGCCGCCGGACAATTCGCGCGGGTAACGGTCGAAGCACGCCGCGCCGAGCTGCACTTCGTCGAGCAGTTGCAGTACGCGGCGGCGGCGTGCGTCGCCGTGGAGTCTGGCCACCTCGAGCCCTTCGCCGATGATCCGGCCGACCGAATAGCGCGGATCGAACGAACTGTACGGGTCCTGGGCGATCAGTTGCAGCCGCGCCCGGCGGGTGCGCCGCGCGGCTTCGGGGATGCCGTTCCATGGCCGGCCGTCGAGCGTGACGGTGCCGGCGTCGGGTTCGACGAGCCCGAGCACGATGCGCGCGACCGTCGATTTGCCGGAACCGGATTCACCGACGATGCCGAGCGTCTCGCCGCGCGCGAGGGAGAACGACACGCCGTCGACGGCGGCAGGCGCATCGCGCCCGCCGTAGCGTTTCGTCAGCGCGTCGACGGCCAGCACCGGCGCCTGCGTGTCGATGCGCTTCGGCGGCAGGGGCACGCGCTCGGCGCTCGCCAGCCGGAACCCGCGCGACGCGGCGGTGGGAATTGCCGCGAGCAACGCACGCGTGTACGGATGCGCCGGTGCGCTCAGCACGTCGCGTGCCGGCCCCTGTTCGACGACCTGGCCCGCGCGCATCACGAGCACGCGGTCGGCCAGATCGGCCACGACCGCGAGGTCGTGGCTGATCAGCAGGATCGCGTCGCCGGCGTCCCGGCGCGCACGCAGCAGCGACAGGATCTGGCGTTGCACGGTCATGTCCAGCGCCGTGGTCGGCTCGTCGGCAATCAGCAGCGACGCACCGCCCGCGATCGCGGTGCCGATCAGCACGCGCTGCCGCAAGCCGCCCGACAACTGATGCGGATACTGCGGCAGCCGCCGCTCGGGATCATCGATGCCGACCGCGCGCAGCAGGTCGGCGCTACGCGCGGCGACATCGTGCCGGCGCGTATCGTGCAACGCCTCCGCGACGAGGTCGCGTACGCGCCACAGCGGGTCGAGCGACACCAGCGCGTCCTGCAGCACGTAGCCGATCCGGCGGCCGCGTATCGTGCGCCAGTCGCGCTCGCGATGGCCGCGCGCGTCGGTGCCGGCGATCTCGAATCGGGCCGCGTCGATCACGGCGCGCGGGCCGTTCAGCCCGACCAGACTGCGCGCGGTGACCGACTTGCCGGAGCCCGACTCGCCGACGAGCGCGACGCATTCGCCGGCATGCACGGCCAGGTCGAGCGGGCCGACGACGGGCTGGGTGCCTCGCGGGCCGCGAAACCCGATCGTCAGACGCTCGATGCGGACCAGCGGCACGGCGGCGTCGGTCGTTGCGCTCGCAACGGTATCGCGCGTGCTCATGCTGTCTCCCGGTGCTCGAAGCGCGCCTGCCAGTAGCCGCCGAGCGCATTCACGGCGATCACGGCCGCGGTGATCGCGAGGCCGGGCCACACCGCGATCCACCACGCGTTGTACAGATAGTTGCGGCCCTCGGCGAGCATCAATCCCCATTCCGCCGCGGGCGGCTGCGGCCCCATTCCGAGAAAGCTCAACCCCGACGTGCCGATGATCGCGGTGCCCAGCCCGATCGTCGCGAGGACCGGCACCTGCGCGATCGCATGCGGCAACACGTGTCGCCACACCAGTACCGCCGGCGCGAGGCCGAGGGTGCGCGCGTGCTCGACATAGCCGGACGCCGCGACGACGAAGGTCTGCGCCCGCACCACGCGTGCGAAGCGCGGCACCGACGCGATGCCGAGCGCGAACACGAGGTTGACCGCGCCGGGGCCGGTGAACGAGATCAGCATCAGCGCGAGCAGCAGGTCGGGGAAGGCGGACACGACGTCGAGCACGCGCGTGATCAGCTCATCGAGCCAGCCGCGCGCGAGGCCGGCGCACAGCCCGAGCGCGGTGCCGAACAGTGTCGCGACGCCGATCGCGGCCGCGCTGATCGACAGCGAGTAGCGGGCGCCATGCACGACCCGCGAGAAGATGTCGCGGCCGAGCTGGTCGGTGCCGAGCCAGTGCTCGGCGCTGCTGCCGAGCTGCGCGGACAGCGGATCGGCCGCCAGCGGGTCGTAGTGCGCGAGCCAGCCCGGTGCGACCACGGCGATCGCGTTCAGCAGCAGATACACGGCGGCGAGCGCGAGGCCCGGATGGCGGCGCAGCCAGCCGGCGGCGGCGAATGTGGCGGGCGTGCGCAACGTGAAGTCGATGGGCGTGGACATGAAGTCTCCGGTTCAGCGCGCTGCGCGGCGGTCGCGCAGGCGGGGATCGATCAGCAGGTACAGCAGGTCGACGGCCGTGCTGAGCGTGACGTAGATGGCCGCCGACAGGATCGCGATCGCGAGGATCACCGGCATGTCCTTCGACAGCACCGCGTCGACCGTCACCTTGCCGAGGCCCGGCCGGCCGAACACCTGTTCGGTGATCACCGCGCCGCTCAGCAAGCCGCCGACGAGCCAGCCGGCGAGCGTGACGGCCGGCAGCGCCGCATGGCGCAGCGCATGGCGCACCCGCAGCGCGAGCCCGCCGATGCCCCACGAACGCACCGTCAGCGCGTACGGCTCGTCGAGCGCGCGCTCGATGCCTTGCCGCAGCACGCGGCCGATCACCGCGCCCTGCGCGAGCCCGAGCGACAGCGCGGGCAGCACGAGCGACGCGAAGCCGCGATCGCCGGCCACCGGGAACAACTTCAGCGTGAAGCTGAACACGAACAGCAGCATGATGCCGAGCCAGAACGACGGCGTCGACGCGAGCAGCAGTTCGACACCCGATGCGGCGCGGCCGGCCCAGCGTCGGCCGGCGGTCAGTACCGCGAGGCCGACCGCGAATACGATCGTCACCACCAGCGCCGCGCCCGTCAGTTTCAGCGTCGGCCATAGCTGGCCGAGCACGAGCGGCGCGACGTCGGTGTTGAGGATGTACGAGCGGCCGAACTCGCCGTGCAGCACGCGCCACAGGTAATGCAGGTATTGCAGCGCGAGCGGCTCGTCGAGCCCCCATTCCTGGCGGATCGCGGCCTCGATCTCCGGCGTACTCAACTGCTCGCCGATCAGGATGCCGACGATATCGCCCGGCGCGAGATGCACGGCGGCGAACGACAGCGTCACCGCGGCCCACAGCACGAGCGCGCCGGTGGCGAGCCGCGTCGCGACCGGCGAACGCAGCCAGCGGCGCCACGCAGCCGGCGGCGCAGCGGCAGGCCGCGCGTCCGGGACGGCGACGAAAGCGGACGACGGACGGTTCATGGTCGATTCTCCTGTCGGGGCGGCGCGATGGGCGAGGCGAAGCAGGCCGGCACGCGTCGGCTTACTTCTTCACCCACACGTCGTACGGGTTCTCGGGCATCTGCGCGAACGAGCGGAAGCGCAAGCCCTGGACCGCCTTCGCGGCGGCGATCTGGTCTTCCGGCTCGTACAGCGGCAGCGCGTACGCCTGTTCGTTGATCGCGAAGCGCTGCAACTCGCCGTACAGCCTCTTGCGCTCGGCGACGTTCTGCGTGCGCGCAGCCGCCTGCAGCCAGCGCGTCAGCTCGGGCGCCGCCGCACGGCTGTAGTTCAGCGCGCCGCCGCGATCGACGGGCAGGTAGTGGCCTTCGATGTCGATGCCGTCCGGCGGCGTGTTCGAGTTCGCGATCGAACCGAACTTGCCGCTCTTGCGCGCCTCGACGTACGTGCCGTCGTCGACGTACTGAATCTTCAGGTCCACGCCCAGTCGTTGCCGCGCTTGTGCCTGCAGCGCCTGCAGCAGCACGTCGCGCTGGTCGCGCACGGTCGCCTGCGCCTGGACGACCGCGATCGTCAGCCGTTCGCCGTGCTTCGTGCGATAGCCGCCGCTGTCGCGCGCGCTCCAGCCGGCTTCATCCAGCAACTGGTTCGCGAGCTTCGGGTTGTTGCCGTAGGTCTTTTCGATCGACGCGTCGTAGAACGGATCGATCGGCGACGTGATGCCCCAGGCGCGCGTGCGCTCGCCGCGGTAGATCGACTGCACGATGCCGGTCGTGTCGAGCCCTTCGAGCAGCGCGCGGCGCACCTTCACGTCCTGCGTCGCGCCGTAGCCGACGTTCAGGAACAGCGAGTACGGCGTGCCGGTATTGAGCGCGCGGCGGTAGGTGAAATCGGCGTTCTTGCGGATCAGCGCGGCGTCGTTGCCGGACACGCCCTCGATCACGTCGACCTGGCCGGACAGCAGCGCGCCGGTGCGGACCGACGATTCGGGCAGGAACCGGTAGACGACCCGGTCGAGATACGCGGGGCCCTGGTGGCCCGCGGTCGGCGGCGCCCAGCGATAGTCGGGATTCTTCGCGAACTCGATTTCCTGGCCCTTCACGTAGCGGCGCAGGATGAACGGGCCGGTGCCCGCGATGTCGGGGCCGCCGGATTTCAGGCCGGGCCGGTCGAACGCGTTCGGCGACAGCAGCGGCAGCCGGCCCGCGAACGTCAGGAACGGCGCATACGGCGCGTCGAGCGTGATGACGACGGTGTGCTCGTCCGGCGTCTTGACGTCGGCGACGTGCGAGATCAGCCGCGCAAGCTGGCTGCCGGCCGCATACGACAGTTCGCGCGCGTTCAGGAAATTGCGGGCGACGGCCTTCGCGTCGAACGGCGCGCCGTCGGTGAACTTCACGCCGTCGCGCAGCGTGAACGTGTAGGTCTTGCCGTCGGCGGAGACCTTGTAGCCGGTCGCGAGCCACGGGACGTAGCTGCCGTCGGGCTTCTGCGCGAGCAGGCTTTCATACGCGTTGCGCAGCAGCAGCTCGACCTTGTCCTGGCCGTTCAGTTGCGGGTTCAGCGTGCGGGGCTCGGTTTCGACGCCCCAGGTCAGCGTGCCGCCCGCGACGGGCGCGCCCTGGGCGAACGCCGCATGCGGCAGCGCGAGCGCGAGCAGCAGCGCAGCCGATGCGGTGCGGCGCGACGCGCGCGGCGCGGAATCCGGAAATGCGAATGTCATGCGAGAAAGCCTTTTACGAGGTGGATAGCGGTGGATGCGGTTCGCGTCGTTTATGTGGGCCGGCGCGGCACGTCACGTCATGCGTTCGCGTGGATGCGCTCGTGGTCCCGGGCGGTATCGTCCGCTGTCGGGGCCGGGTAGAGATCCGGGATCAGGATTTTTCTCAGCCAGACGAGCGGCGTGCCGAGCGCATTCGTCGAGCGGTCGAACGGCTGATAGCCGCTGCGCTCGTAATACGACGGCAGCCATGGATGGTTGGTCGCGGTCGCGAGATACGTCGCCGGCGCCTTCACCTGCGACGCCAGGAACTGCGTCTCGACGTGCGCGATCAGCGCGTGTCCGAATCCCTGCCGCTTGAACGCTGGGGCGACCGCGAACCAGTGCAGGAACGGATAGGGCGTGCGATGGCGTTCGCCGGATACCCACGGAAACCGCACGGTCAACGTGGCCGCGAGGGCGGTACGGCCGTCGGGTGTCGCGTGTTCGAGCACGAACGTCGTTTCGCGCGCGATGGTCTGCGCGACGCGTTCGATCGGCGAGCGCGTGATCGTGAAGTGCACGCCCTGCGCCGCGAGCGGCGCGTAGGCGTTCTGCAGCAGCGCATAGACGGCCGGCACGTCGTCCGCGCCGGCGATGCGGATCGTATCGGTCATGGCGCGGTGCCTTCGAAGTGCGGTTGATGCGTGGTCGTGCGCGCGTTCCACCCGTCGCGCGCCGCCGCGGCGTCGTGATCGTCGGCGGGCGCGCCGGCCAGCAACCGCAGCGACGCAATCCGCGGTGCGGCATCGGCGAGTGGCGTGTCGACGACGAATTCGGCAATCCCGTGACGACGATGCAACGCGTCGAACTCGCACAGCACGTCGTCGCGCGTGCCGTGCACGATGCGCGTTTCGCGCGGGTCGATCCGGTGCGGGCCGCCGCCGGCCTGACGGATGTACGCATGCGCCTGTTCGACGCTGCCGACGTTGACGGCCGGCGTGTCGCCCACCTGCACGCGAAAGCCCTGATGGCCGCTCGCGAGCCGCGCGGCCGCGTCGCGGGTGCCGGCGACGATCGCGGAGACGGCCAGCAGCGGCGTGCGGCCGCCCGACGCTTCCCGATAGGTATCGAACGTGCGCGCCAGATCCGTTGCCGATGCGTTCAGGTGCGACGCGTAGACGAACGCCCAGCCGAGCCGTGCGGCGAGCGTCGCGCTTTCCGCGCTCGCGCCGAGCAGGAACGGTTGCGCGGGCGTTGGCGGTCGCGGCGTCGCATGCAGCGTGGCCGCATCCTCGCCGGTCGCATCGGTTGTCGCATCGTCACCGTGGAGATGGCGATTCAGCGCGTGGGCCAGATCGGCGAAGGGCGCGCGTCGCGCCGGATCGTAGCCGTCCTGCAGCGCGCGCGTCGACAGCGGCAGGCCGCCCGGCGCCTTGCCGATGCCGAGATCGACGCGGCCGGGCGCGAGCGACGCGAGCAGGTTGAAGTTTTCCGCGATCTTGTACGGACTGTAGTGCTGCAGCATCACGCCGCCCGATCCGACCCGAATGCGCCGCGTCTGCGCGAGCACGTGCGCGATCAGGATTTCCGGCGACGGGCACGCGAGCGCGGCCGTGTTGTGATGCTCGGCGAGCCAGTAGCGGTGATAACCGGCCGCATCGGCGAAGCGCGCGAGCGAGACGCTGCGCGCCAGCGCGTCGGCGGCGGTTTCTCCGGGCGCGACGGGGCTCTTGTCGAGTACGCTCAAGCGGAACGGCAACGCGGACAAGGCGGACGAATCGGTGTGGGAGCGGATGGCGTCGAACGTCATGATGAAGCGATCGGCGCGGGTCGAAACGGCCGGATCAGCGGGTTTGGCATGCCGAATTATTTTGCGTCGTCGTTCGCACGGTCAAACAATCAAGAAGAATATCGAAAGCCGAAAATATTCGTTCCGGCCGACCGGGGGGCTTGCGTTATGGTCGTTGGCTGCGCGCCTCGCGGCGCGTGCGTGGAGCCTGCCCGACGATCTCCGGCGCGAGTACGCTCGCCGTCGCGATGGCCGCAGGCATGCTCCGATTCTCCGACTGAACAGAATCACGAGGAATCCGAATGAACGAGCAACGCGAACGACGTACGGCCTTCACGACGACCGGAGCCGCGTCATGAGCGGCGCACGCAGACGTCTCAAGACGCTCGTCGGCGCGGCGAGCGTGCTGTACGCGCCCGGCGATGCGGATGTCGGGCAGGGCGTGCGGCGCGCGGCGTCGCTCGCGCGCAAGGCGGAAGCCGAGAAGATCACCGGCCTCTTTACCGCCGATCTGCTGCAGGCCGATGCGGCCGGCCTCGCCGGGACCACCGGCAGCCAGGAGCCGATCGTCGCGCTGGCGGCGCTGAGTCAGGCGACCTCGGCCATCGGGCTCGTCGCGACCGTGTCGACGACGTATCACCATCCGTACAACCTCGCGCGGCTGATCGGCACGCTCGATCACGTGAGCGGCGGCCGCGCCGCGTGGAACGCGGTCACGTCGTCGGTCGGCGAGGAGAATTTCGGCGATGCCGCGCTGCCCGACCCGGAGCAGCGTTATGCGCGCGCGGCCGAGTTCATCGAGGTCGTCAACGCGCTGTTCGATGCGAACGATCCGCGTGCGACGCGTCGCGGGCCGGGTGGCAGCATCTCCGTTGATCCGCTCAAGCTCGGCGCGATCGACTATCGCGGCGCGCATTTCCAGGTACAGGGGCCGTTGAACGTACCGCCTTCGGCGCAACGGCGGCCCGTGCTGTTTCAGGCGGGGCAGTCGGCAGGCGGCGTGGCGCTCGGCGCGCGGTATGCGGAAGTCGTCTACACGTCGCAGCCGACGCTCGACGATGCGCGCGCGTTCGTCGCCGAGCTGCACCGGCAGGCGGCTGCATTCGGCCGCGGCGACCGGCCGCCGCTCGTGATGAACTCGTTTCATTCGGTGATCGGCGACTCCGATGCCGACGTCGCGCGGCGCTTGCGCGACAAGCATGAGCGCATCGACTACGAACAGGGCAGGCTGAAGCTTGCCGACATGCTCGGCGGCGGTGTCGACCTGCGCGGCCTGCCGCTCGACCAGCCGTTGCCGGCATCGCTGCTGCCGGCGATCGACAGCGTGCACCGCCGGCGCGGGCGCGTGGCGATCTTCGTCGGCTATGCGCGCCAGCGGCTGACGCTGCGCGAACTGATCGTGCGTGCGCAGGAGACCGGGCACTGGTTCGTCGCGGGCACGCCGGAGCAGCTCGCCGATGCGATCGAAACGCGCTATCGCGCGGGGCTCGTCGACGTGCTGTCGCTGCACGGGCTGGGCCAGCCGGACCAGGAGGACTTGTTGCTCAACGGCTTGCTGCCCGAGTTGCGGCGGCGCGACCTGCTCGATACCGACTATGTAGGCGGCGATTTCCGCGCGAACCTGGAACTGCCGGCGTGGCGGCGCGAGGCCGTGGCGGCGTGAACGGATGACTCGCGCACCGGGCGAGGACGTTGGCCGGTGCGCGGTTCGGCGCATATCGCGCGATCAGATATCCATCGAAAAAATAACCATTTGGTACACGCTTCGGCGCGCATTACAGTCTCGCCTCCTGCCGGCCGCCACGCCGGTCGTTCCGACGTTATTTCAGAAATGCGCCACATGAATCGTTTGATGCGTTCCAGGGTCCGCCGTGCCGCGGCCGCGCTGTTCGTGCTCGGCCTCGCGCCGGTTTCCCATGCGGCCCAGCCGACGTTGCGCGTCGGCATCGACGCCGAGTCGTACCCGCCGTTCTTTTCGAAAGATGCCGGCGGCAAGTGGAAGGGCTGGGAAATCGACGTGCTCGATGCCGCGTGCGGCAAGCTGAACGTGCGGTGCGAGGTCACCGACATCGCGTGGGACGGCCTGATTCCTGCGTTGCAGAACCGCAAGATCGACGTGATCTGGTCGTCGATGACGATCACCGGCGAGCGGCAGAAAGCCATCGATTTCAGCCGTGCGTATTACGAATCGCCGACGGTGTTCGTCGGCGCGAAAAGCGACCGGCGCCGCGTCGACTGCGCGGTGCCCGCGACCTTCAAGGGCAGCGTGATCGGCGTCGAGGCCGGCACCAACTTCTCCGCGTTCCTCGATGCCCGCTTCAAGCAGAACGCGCAAGTCAAGGCGTTCGACAAGTTCGACAATGCGCTCGCGGATCTGGTGTCCGGCCGCGTCGACTACGTGCAGGAAGGCAAGGGGCTGTTCACGGCGTTCCTCGCGTCGCGCGACGGCAAGGACTTCGAGGTCAAGGCCACGTGCGCGGACAATCCGGTGCTGGGCCTCGGCATCGGCGCGGGCGTGCGCCATGGCGATGCGCTGCGCGGCAAGCTGTCGACCGCGATCGCGCAATTGCAGCAGGACGGCACGTGGGATGCGATCACCGCCCGCTATCCGAACCTGAAGGGCACGATCGAGAAGGGGCGTTGAGCGCATGGCCGCGGACGATTCGCTGCTCGCATTGCTCGCCTTCGGCGACGGCGGTTATGGCCGCGTGTTCGCGGGCGCGTTCGCGCTGACGTTCGGCGTCGCGGCCGCGTCGTTCTGCACCGGCGTGCTGCTCGGCATCGCCGGCGCGCTCGGCAAGCTGTCGCGATACGCGGCGCTCGTGTGGCTGGCGCGGCTCTACACGATGCTCGTGCGCGCGCTGCCGGAGTTGTTGTGCCTGCTGCTCGCGTTCTACGCGGTCGCGCCGGCCATCGAGAACGCGTTGCGCGGCAGCGGCATCGTAGCCGGCGACTTCGCGTTCGACCCGTTCGTCGTCGCCGCGCTGTCGCTCGGTTTCATCCAGGGTGCGTATCTCACCGACATCTTGCGCGCGGCGCTCGTCAACGTGCCGGTCGGGCAGATCGAAGCCGCGCACGCGTACGGGATGACGCCCTGGCAGACGTTCACGCGTATCCGGCTCCCGGCCGCGGCGCGGCTCGCGCTGCCGGGCGTCGGCAACGTGTGGCTGAACGCGACCAAGGACGCGTCGTTCATCAGCGTGCTCGGATCGTTCACGGATCTGCTGAAGGCGAGCCAGCTCGCGGCCGGTGCGACGCGGCACTACGTCTTCTTCTATCTGGTCACGGCCGCGCTGTTCCTGCTGCTGAGCATCACGTCGACGGGCATTTTCGCGGCGCTCGAGCGGCATGCGAACCGCGGCACGACGCGCGCGACGACATGATCTTCTCGCTGCCTTTCCTGCTCGACACGGTGATGCCGAAGCTGCTGGCCGCGGTGCCGACCACGCTCGCGCTGACGCTCGTATCGGGTGCGGCCAGCGTGCTGCTGGGCGTGCCGCTCGCGCTCGCCGCCGGTGCGCGCCATGCGCCGCTGCGCTGGTCCGCGCGTGGCTGGCTCATGCTGATCCGCGGCACGCCGCTCCTCGTTCAGCTCTATCTGCTGTACTACGGATTCGGGCAGATCGTCCCGCGCGAATGGATGCGCGACAGCTGGGCGTCGCCGCTGCTACGCGACGCGTTCTGGTACGCGATCGTCGCGCTGAGCGTGAACGAGAGCGCGTACGTCGCGACAATCCTGCGCGGCGCGATCGCCGGCGTGCCAGCCGGTGAGATCGAGGCCGGCCACGCATACGGGATGACGCGCATGCAGGTGCTGCGCCGCATCGTCGGCCCGCGTGCGTGGCGGCTTGCGCTGCCCGCGCTCACCGGCGAGGCGATCCTGCTGCTGAAATCGACCGTCCTCGCGTCGACCGTGACCGTGTTCGACGTGATGGGCACGGCCAATACGCTGCGCTTCGAGACGTTGCGCGTGTACGAACCGCTGGCCGGTGCGGCGATCGTCTATGTCGTGCTGGTCGCGTTGCTGACCATTCCCGCCGCCCGCGTCGAGCAGCGCATCAATCGCTACCTGACGCGCCAGCCCGACGAACGGGTGCCCGCACGGCGCAGCCGCGCGTCGTCGGGCGCGTGGGCGGCCCCCAACTGATTCCTGCCTTGGTACCGATTTCGACGATGTCCGATCCTCGCCCCTTGCTGTTTTCCCTGTATGAACAAGCCAGCGTCGGCTGCGGCGGCGCGCCGAGCCTGTGGACCCATCCGGCCGACGAACGGCTGCGCGCGAATACGCTCGCGTTCTGGTCGAATCTCGCGCGCACGGCCGAGCAGGCCGATCTCGACATGCTGTTCTTCGCGGACGTGCTCGGCCTGTACGACGTCTATGGCGGGTCGGCCGACGCGGCGGTGCAGTGGGCGGTCGAGGCACCCGCGAACGATCCGATGATGCTGATTCCGGCGCTCGTCGCGCAGACCGAACGGCTCGCGTTCGGCGTGACGGCGAGCACGACCTACGAGCATCCGTTCGCGCTCGCGCGTCGCTTCAGCACGCTCGATCATCTGAGCAACGGCCGGATCGGCTGGAACATCGTGACGTCCTACCTGACGAGCGCGGCGCGCAACTTCGGGCTCGACCGGATGATCGGCCACGACGCACGCTACGCGCGCGCGGAGGAGTTTCTCGACGTCGTGTACAAGCTGTGGGAAGGGAGCTGGGCGGACGACGCGGTCGTCGCCGACAAGCACGCGCCGCGCTATGCGCGTGGCGAGCGCGTGCGGCCGATCGCGCACGAAGGCACGCACTACCGCGTGCAGGGGCCGCACGTCTGCGCGCCGTCGCCGCAGCGCTCGCCCGTGCTGATCCAGGCCGGCTGGTCGGGGCGCGGGCGCGCGTTCGCGGCGAAGCACGCGGAGGTGGTGTTCGTCGCGAAATCGGATCCGCACGAGATTCGCGCGGGCCTCGACGAGATTCGGCGGCTCGCGGCCGAACGCGGCCGCGCGGCGGACGACGTGAAGTCGCTGACGGTGCTGCGGATCGTCACGGCGCGCTCGTCGAGCGACGCGAAGGAGAAGTATCACTCGCTGCAGCAGCACTATCACCAGCACGCGCAACTCGTCAGCTATGCGGGCGACACCGGCATCGACATCGACCGCTATGCGGACGACGAACCGCTGACGACGCAGACGGAAGGCCTGACGTCCTACGTGGTGCGGCCGGATGGCAGCGGCAAGCCGCTCACCGCCGGCGACGTGCGGCGCAAGTTCGCGAGCGTCACGCGCGGCACCGACCTGATCCTCGTCGGCGCGCCGGACGAAGTCGCGGACCAGCTCGCCGAGCATGCGCAGCGGTCGACGACGAGCGGCTACATGATCAACCCGCTGATCAGCCCGGGCACGCTCGACGATTTCGCCGAACTGATCGTGCCCGAGCTGAAGAAGCGCGGCCTGTACCGGACGACGCCGGCGAGCGGCACCTTCCGTTCACGGCTGGGCGGCCGCGACCGCCTGCCGGACACGGCCTATGGCGCGTCGTTCCGGTTTCCCGTGCCGGAAGCGGGCTGACCGGCCGACCAATGCCGAACGACTTTCATCGGAGTGGCGTGACATGATCGATGACGTACTGTTCCTGCCGCACCTGCATCGTGCCGACCGGAATCTTCCGGCATGAATGGCGCGACGAACGAAACCATGGAGGCGACGCGGCGCGAAGCTCGACCCCGTCGATCGGTGTCGCTGCCCGTCCTGAGCGCCACGGGCGTCGCGAAACGCTTCGACGCGACCGTCGCGCTGGCAGCGCTCGACCTGTCGATCGGCGCCGGCGAAGTCGTCGCGCTGATGGGCGCGAACGGCGCGGGCAAGTCGACTTTCGTCAAGATCCTGAGCGGTGCGCTGCAAGCGGACGACGGCACGCTGACGCTGCGCGGCGAACCGTATCGGCCGGCGTCGCCGCACATGGCCAAGCGGCTCGGCGTCGCGACCGTGCACCAGTCGGTGGCCGACGCCGTCGTGCCGACGCTGTCGATCGCCGACAACCTGCTGCTGGACCGGCTGTGTGACCCGACGTCGCCGTGGCGCGCGCCGCCGGCCGCGCGGCGTGCCGCGGCGCGTTCGCTTGCCGAGCGGGTCGGGCTCGACGTCGATCTGGCGACGCCGCTCGCATCGCTGTCGCTGGCCGACCAGCAGCGCGTGACCTTGGCGCGTGCGCTGGCCGGGCAGCCGTCGTTGCTGATTCTCGACGAGCCGACCGCCAGCCTGTCGGCGACGGAGGCCGAGCGGCTGTTCGAGCTGGTGGATGCGTTGCGCCGCGATGGCGTCGCCATCCTGCTGGTGTCGCATCGGCTCGGCGACTTACGTCGTATCGCGGATCGCGCGGCGATCGTCCGCGATGGCCGGATCGTCGCGGATCTGGCCGCGCCGATCGATTTCGACGCCGCGGTGGAAACGATGATCGGCCGGCCGTTGCCGCGTACGCGTGCCGTGGCGCCGGAGCGGGTCGCACCGACCGAATCCGGGCCCGGATCAGGCTTCAGCGTGCGGCAGATCCGGCTGACGCCGACCAGCACGCCGTTCGACCTCGATGTCCGGCGCGGCGAGATCGTCGCGATCGCGGGCCCGGTCGGCGGCGGCAAGTCGCGCTTCGCGCGGACGATCTTCGGCGCGGTGCGGGCGGCCGCCGGCGAGATGACGCTCGACGGACGGCCATGGCGGCCACGTTCGCCGGCCGATGCGATTCGCGCCGGCGTATTCCTGGCCGGCGAGGATCGCTGGCGCACGTCGCTGTTTCCCGACAGCGTCCCGTTCGCGTCGATCGCGGGCACGATCGGCTTTCCGTTCCTGTCGCGCTGGTTCGCGGGCGGCGCGGTGCGCCGAGCCCGCGAACGTACGGCCGCCGCGGCCGCGATCGCGCGGTTCGGCATTCGCTGCGAGGGGCCGGACGATCGCGTCGCGCACCTGTCCGGCGGCAACCAGCAGAAGGTCGTGCTCGCGCGCTGGCACGCCGAGCCCGCGCGGCTGTTGCTGCTCGACGAGCCGTTCCAGGGCATCGATGCGGGCGCGCGCGCCGATATCGTCGATACGCTGCGGCGTCATGCGCATGAACGTGCGACGCTCGTGTTCGTCAGCGATCTCGAGGAAGCGGCCGAGATCGCCGATCGGATCGTGCGGTTCGATCGCGCGACGCTCGATGGCCTGTCTCCGATTTCTTCCATCGTGGGTGCCCACTCATGAAACCCGTGACTTCTTCTTCCGCCGTGCATCATGCCGCCCCCGTCGAACGATCGTCGCGCACGGGGCCGGCGCGCATCCGCGATGCGCTCGAACGGACGGGCATCCTGCTCGTACTGGCCGTCCTCGTGGTGGTGTTTGCGCTCAGGGAGCCTGCGTTCCTGAACGTCGACAATCTGTTCAGCATCCTGCAGGCGGTGTCGATCGTCGCGTTGCTCGGCGTCGGGGTGACGGTCACGCTCGCGGCCGGCGGTTTCGACCTGTCGGTCGGCAGCGTGGCCGCGACCGCGCAGATGGCCGCGAGCTACGTGCTGGTCGTCTGGCATGGCAGCGCGTTGGCGGCCGTGATCGCGTGCGTCGTGCTCGGCGTGACCGCCGGGTTGTTCAACGGCTTGCTGATCACGCGGCTGCGCGTGCCCGACCAGCTCGCGACGCTCGGCACGCTGTTCCTGCTGGCCGGCCTGCAGTTGATCCCGACCGGCGGCCGTTCGCTCGCGACCGGCTCCGTGCTGCCCGACGGCACGGATGCGACGGGCGTGTTCCCCGACGCGTTCCTCGCGCTCGGCCGACTGCGCGTATTCGACGTCGTACCGTTGCCGGTGCTGGTGCTTGCGGCCGTGACGGTGCTGGCCTGCGTCACGATGGAAGCGACGCGCTGGGGCCGCGTGATCTATGCGATCGGCGGCAACGAAACGGCTGCGCGGCTGGCCGGTGCGCCGGCCGCGCGCTACCGTGTCGCCGCGTATGTCGTGTCGGGCGCGATCGCGTCGCTGGGCGGCGTGTTGATCGCCGCGCGAGTCGGCCGCGGCGACGTGAGCGCGGGACACTCGCTGCTGCTCGACGCGGTGGCCGCCGCACTGATCGGCTACGCGGTGTGGGGCGCGAAGCGGCCCAACGTGTTCGGCACGGTCGTCGGCGCGGTGTTCGTCGGCGTGCTGCTCAACGGACTCACGATGCTGAACGCGCCCTACTATATGCAGGATTTCATCAAGGGCGTGCTGCTCGTGCTGGCCTTGGCGTTTACGTTCGGCATCGGTCGCCGGGCGGATGCCCGGGCGTGACGGGTGAGGTCGCCAAGCGTCGGCTCGGGAATGGACGGGTTCGAGGCACGCCCGGGCTGAACCGTTTGTTATCCAAAGTAATATCGATTGCCGAATCGGTCGGTTTGAGTTCGCGTGCCGCGCTGATAGATTGAGCCGATATCGTCCTGTATGGAGACCGACACGTCATGCGCTCGTTGCTTCGCCGAAAGTCGCGCCTCGAACCGAAACTCGGTGCACTCGTATTGGGCGCCGCACTCGCGCTCGGTGTGCCCACCGCGCACGCCGGCCCGCTCAAGGGCGCGCCCGCGCCGTTCGACAAGGGCGGCGTGAAGATCGCGCTCGTCAACTACCTGTCGACCGGCGATTTTTTCCAGGCCTACGAAGCCGGCGCGCAGAAGCAGGCGCGCGCGCTCGGCGTCGATCTGCGCATCTACGAAGGCCGGCAGGACGCGGCCGAGCAGCGCGAGCAGATCCAGCAGGCGATCAGCATCGGCGTGTCCGCGATCATCGTCAATCACGGCTTGCCGGAATCGCTGAAGGACGTCGTTCAGCGTGCGCTGGACAAGGGGATCAAGGTCGTCGCGTTCGACGTCGATCTCGCCAATCCGAAGGTGCCGCAGATCGAGCAGAACGATCGCGACCTCGCGAACCTGCTGCTCGATCAGGCCGTGAAGGACAACGGCGACGCGTTCTCCGCCGGGTACGTGTACGTGGTAGGATCCGCGCCGCTCGACCGCCGCGATGCCGCGTGGCGCGATTTCAAGCGCGCGCATCCGAAGGTGCAGGAAAAGGCGCGCTGGGGCACCGTCGACAACCCGATCGCGCAATCGGTCGCGAACCAGGCGGCGGCCGTGTATCGCGCGAATCCGGACATTCGCGTGGTGTTCGCGCCGTACGACGAATTCGCGCGCGGCGCGAAGCTCGCCGCCGACGAGGCCCGGCTGTCGTCGAAAATCCGCATCTACAGCGCGGACGTGTCGACGGCCGACATCGAGGCGATTCGCGCACCGAACAGCGCGTGGGTCGCGACGGCCGCGACGAATCCGGCGGTCGTCGGCGCCGTGTCGGTGCGGGCCGCGGCGTTGCTGGTCGCCGGGCAAAACCCGGGTGCGCGCATCGCGGTCAAGCCGACGCTGATCACGCGCGACGATCTCGTGAAGAACGACATTCACACCGTAGCCGAACTCGGCGCGAAGTTTCCGGCGTTCCGCGCGAGCGACGCGGCGACGGCTGCGTGGATTCCGGCGCTCGACTGATCGCGCTGGCATGCAGCGACCCGATCGGTTGCTTGCGTGCCGCCTACCCATGACTCGACCATGACGACCCTGAACGACTATCTCGCGCAAAAGCGCGATGCGTGGCATGCGAAGCAGCAGGCCGCTCGCAACGATCCCGATTTCAAGGCGACGCCGCTGAAGGCGACCGTGCGCGCGCTCGGTCGCAGCGGCGTGCGCGAGATCCGGATTCGCGATTTCCAGGTGATCAGCGACAGCCCGCCCGATTTCGCGGGCTACAACCTCGGGCCCGCATCGCCGGAGTTGCAGCTCGGCGTGCTCGGCAGCTGCCTCACGCACATCACGTTGATCCAGGCCGCAGAACGGGGGCTGAAGATCGACGCGATCGAAGTCGAAGTCACCGGCGACCAGCATCCGCTCGCGCAGCAGCCGGGGTTCGAGCATGTGCCGGTATTTCCGCACAACCTCCGCTATACGCTGGACATCGTGTCGCCGGAGCCGCCGGAGGCGATCCGTGCGTTGCATCAGGCGGTGGAGGAGGTGTGCCCGATCTTCAACCTGCTGAGGCTGCCGCAGCACATCGACGGGGAATTGCGGCATACCGGCGCGTGATGCGCTGACGGATTGCTGCACGGCCGAGTTTGGAAGTGCAATCGAGGTATTGTGATAAGAATACTTATCCCGACGGTCGCGATACGAACGCATGGCGTTGACGGAGTCGCGCCATCACGAGCCCGACGAAGGCAGTCACGACGCTAGTTGCCCGATTCCTTCGTCACGTCATGACGATAGGCGCGCGGCGAGCAGCCCACGATCCGCTTGAACGCATGGCCGAACGCGCTATCCGAGTCGTAGCCGAGCCGTTGCGCGATCGTCGAGATCGACGCGTTCGAGCGGCGCAGTTCGCGCATCGCCAGCTGGATCCGCCAGCGCAGCACGTATTCGAGCGGCCCGAACCCGAGCCGCCGCTTGAAATGCAGCGCGAACGTCGACCGCGATACGTGGCAGCAGGCCGCCAGCGCGTCGACGGTCCAGCGCCGCTCGGGCGCCGCGTGAATCGCGGCCAGCGCCGCGCGGACCCGCGCATCCGCGAGCCCGGCCAGCCACCCGACATCGCCGTTCGCGCCGGTGTCCACGTAGCGCCGCAGGATCTGCACCAGCATCATGTGTCCGAGATGCCGGATCATCAGCGACCCGCCCGGCGACGACGCGCCGAATTCCCGTGCGAGTTGCTGCAGCGACCAGCGCAGCACCGCCGCCGATTCGGAATCCCCGCTCACGATCACCACGGGCGGCAGGCTGCCGAGCAGCAGCGGCATGCGTTCCTCGTACGCGAAGCGGCCGCCGATCAGAAAGCAGTCGGCCGGCTCGCCATAGTGCGCGATACCGCGTTCGACATGCCGGTACACGTCGGCGGCCGGCACCGGCGCGACCGACGGATCGCTCGCCAGCGAAAATGCCCGCGGCGCGGCGAGCAGGAAGCAGTCTCCCGTACGCAGCCGAACAGGTGGCCCCGCACCGTCGACGGTCAGCCAGCAACTGCCTTCGACCACCGCGTTGAACTTGATTCCGTCGGGCGGGGGCAGGTCGACCGCCCACGGGCCGCCGGCCCGCAGGCCGGTGAAAAACGAGTCGCGCGTTTCCAGCAGCGACAGCACTTCCGATAGCGGGTCCACGCGCAATTCCCGGACGATCTCGACGAAAAACCGGATTCTATTGCATTCACAGTCCGGATGCGCGGCCGGAGAATGGGTTCGTGCAGTGACGCGGCCGATGGGCGGCCTCGAGCTTCGCACCCCGTTCCTGGAGCCTTCGATGACGAGCAGGCAGCATCCCCTTCATTCCGGATTCGACGCCGCCTCGACGGCGAGCGACGTCCTGGCCGGCCTCGACCTGCACGGCAAGACCGCCATCGTCACGGGCGGCCATTCGGGTCTCGGCCTCGAAACCACGCGGGCGCTGGCGCAGGCCGGTGCGCACGTCGTCGTCGGCGCACGGAGCGTCGCGGCCGCGCGCGAGGCGACGCGCGACATCGACGGCGTGGAAATCGCGACGCTCGATCTCGCGGACGCCGCGAGCGTGGCCGCATTCGCCGCGCGGTTCGTCGACGCGCGGCGCGACGTGCACATCGTCATCAACAGCGCGGGCATCATGGCGTGCCCGGAGACTCGCTTGGGCGACGGAAGGGAAGCGCAGCTGGCCGTCAATCACCTCGGTCACTACGCGCTCGTCAACCGGCTGTGGCCGGCGATCGCGCACGGCGACGGCGCGCGCGTGGTCGCGGTGTCGTCGCTCGGGCACCGGCTGTCGCCGATCCGCTGGGACGATATCGATTTCGCGCGCGGGTACGACAAATGGCTGGCGTACGGGCAGTCGAAAACGGCCAACGCGTTGTTCGCGGTGCAGCTCGACGTGCTCGGCGCGCCGTTCGGTGTCCGCGCGTATTCGCTGCATCCCGGCAAGATCGCGACGCCGCTGCAGCGTCATCTGACGCGCGAGGAAATGATGGCGCAGGGCTGGGTCGACGAACACGGCGTGCCCATCGATCCGACTTTCAAGACGCCCGCGCAGGGCGCGGCAACCCAGGTATGGGCGGCGACGTCGCCGCGCCTGGCCGATCTCGGCGGTGTCTATTGCGAGGATTGCGACGTTGCGACGGTGACGCGCGGCAACGAGGAATCGGGCGTGCGGCCGCATGCGATCGATCCGGAGGACGCGGCGCGGCTGTGGGCGTGGTCCGCGGCGGCGACGGGCGTCGATGCCTTTGCGGGGCGGCGCTGACGCCCAGGTATTTGCCGGGCCGGGCGGCGCGCGGGTATCGGCGGCGGTACGACACCCGCGCGCGGCAACCTATCCGCGCGCCTGCCGCAGCGCGCGCCCCATCTCCGCGATCGGCATCGCGGCGATCGAATTCAGCAACCGCATTTCCCGGGCGTCCGGATGCGTGATGTTTCGCACTTCATCGAGCGTCTCTCCGACGTGACGATCGAGCGGCTCGAGAAAGCGCTGCAGTTCGCTGGTGGCCGCTTTCTCCCTGAGCCCTAGCGCATGACCGAATGCGACCAGCGCATTCGTGTCGATATCGGCGAACCGCGTCGCATTCCCGAGCGGCATCGTCAGCTCGCAGTGCGGCCAATGATCGCCGCGGTGGTCGGGCCGGTGCGTCGGCGTGTGATACACGACCGTGCTGACGATGTCGTAGAACGGTGCGAGCCGGTAGCCGCGCGCGTCGACGAAGAACGACAGATTCTTCAGGTGCGCGTCGGCATTGCCGACCACCACGTTGAACACGGTCCAGCGGAACACCGACAGACGCGTGAGCGCGCGCGTGCTGGTGCGGTCGATCGCGCGGGCCAGCTCCTGCGCATTCGCTCGCTGGTACTTGAAACCGCGGTCGTAGTTGAGCAACTGCATCGCGTCGATCGTATGCACGCGTGCGGCCCGTTCGGACGCGACGTCGCGGTCGAACCGGTCGATCACGTAGCAGGCGGACGGCGCGCGCAGGAAATGCACGTCGGGCACGTCGAGCCCCATCTTCTTCGCGAGCCGCATGCAGAAGAACTCGTTGATCGCCGAATGCGGATAGCCGGCCGCGCGCATGTCGGGTTTGAGCAGGTGCATCGACGGTTCGCTGCCGATCGGCTCGAACAGCGCGTAGTCGGGCGCGTCGCCGCGCAGCACCAGTAGCAGTTTCTGCTGCGCGCCGGCCGCCGACATGCGCTTGGGCGCGGTGGCTGTCAGCGCGCGCTCGGGCATCGCCTGGATCCGGCGCTCGAGCTCGTCGAGCGGCAGCGGTTGCAGGTCGCCGGGCGTTTCCTGCTCGCCGTCGGTCAGCAGCGTCAGCGCGCCGGCCGATTCGCGGCCGAAGTACGCGAGCAGGCCCCACGCGTCGGCCGCATCGACCTTCGCCTCGCGCGCGAGCGACGTGCGCATGCCTTCCTCGGGCAGCAGATTGTCGAAGAACCACTGGACCGGGCGATCGGTGGACGTGTCGGTGAACACGTCTGCGCGGAGCGGGAACGCCGGCGACAGCGGATACGCGGTGGGTGACGCAAGCCATTGCGGGTCGTACGCAAACGACCAGATCCCCTTGTCGTCGGCCAGCGTGCCCATGCGCACGCCGTTAGCGGACGCGATCAGCGTTCTAGCCGCCATGGCTGCTCCTGCGGCGTTGGGTGGCCTTCAGCGCGGTCGCTTCGGAAATCTCGATCGACGACTCGGCGTACAGCCGCACGCCGAGCTCACTCAGCAGCAGCATGACCTTGCCGATTTGTGCGGTCGGCTTGCCGGCTTCCACCTGGCTGATGAATTTCGGCGACAGCCCGGTCGCGTTCGCGAGTTCGTCCCGGGTGAACCCCTGCTGGATTCGCGCCGCGCGAATGAAATGGGCGAGCGCGCCGATCGTGTCGACGGATTGGGACTCCGACATGACATTCTCCGTGCTTCGTATCCGAACGGGAACAGTATTCCATAACTCGCCGGCTTGGACCGTGATTCGTATTCGTGCGGGAACGAATGGAGTGTTCCGATAAGCGGCGGCGTGATTTCGTTCCCGATTGGGAACGGACGGTGAGAAAAGGAGGGTGGAGGCGAGGTTCGTATCTGACCGGATACGGAGAAAGACGGCATCGGCGCCTGCGTGCGCGCGTCCGACGGGCACGCCGGACAGGGCTCCGATGGATGCCCGCAGCGGCAGTCCGTCCGCCGCCGTTCCGCGCCTCGAGCAGCGGCAGGCGATCCCGCGCACAGCTCCGGCACCTTCGCCGCTGACGCACAGTGTGCGCAGAACGCCCCTTTCTACAATCCCATTCGACTTGCTACACCCGCCGCCTACCCGGAAAGCAGGCCCGAGCCTTGCGACCGGCAAGCGTCGTCGGCGGCGTTCGCGCCCCGACACATGACGATTTGCACGGGAGGCGCGCATGGAACCGATGCCGGTCGCACTGCAGTGGCACGACGTTCTCGTCAGGATCGGGCTGGCGCTCGTCGCGGGTGGCCTGATCGGCTTCGATCGCAGCGAATCCGGCAAGACGGCCGGACTGCGCACGACGATCCTCGTCTGTCTCGCCGCGTGCCTGTCGATGCTGCAGGTCAATGCGCTGCTGCTGCAGGCGGGCAAGCCGGAGGGCGCGTTCTCGGTGCTCGACCTGATGCGGCTGCCGCTCGGCATCCTGACCGGGATGGGCTTCATCGGCGGCGGCGCGATCCTTCATCGCGACGGCCTGGTGTCCGGCGTCACCACGGCCGCGACGCTGTGGTTCGTGACGGTCATCGGGCTGTGCATCGGCGGCGGCCAGTTGTCGCTCGGCGCGCTCGGGCTGGTGCTCGCGCTGCTGGTCGTCTGGCCGCTGCGGTTCGTCGAGCGGCGCTTGCGGGGCGTCCGGACCGCGCTGGTGACGGTCGAATATCCGCTCGGCTCGGCTGCACGTGAACAACTGGCCGCGAAGCTGCGCGATGCGGGTTTCACGTGCCGGACGAAAAGCTTCTGCGAAACGACCGCGCGCGCGGTGCGCCAGGAAGAACTGTTCGTGCAGTGGCGCGAAGCGGCCGGCGCCGACGTGATGCTGAAGCAACTGATGCGGATCGTCGAGTCGGCCGGCCTGACGTCGGTGCGCTGCTCGACGGAGAACTGACGCGCGCGGCGGCCGGAACGCGCGATGCTGCGTTCCGCAGGCCGCCGTGGGCGGCTTATCAAGGAGCGAAACATGACATGTGTATCGGAAGTGATGACGCGCGACGCCGCGACCATCGGCCCGACGCAGAGCCTGCGCGATGCGGCCAAGCTGATGAGCGACCTGAACGTCGGCGCGCTGCCCGTGTGCGACGGCACGCGGCTGATCGGCATGCTGACGGACCGCGACATCGTCGTGCGCGCGGTGTCGATGGGCGTGCCGCCGAACGAATCGATCGAGGGCGTCGTCAGCGGGCCCGCGAACTGGTGCTACGAGGACGACGACATCTCGGCGGTGCAAAAGAAGATGGAAGACGCGCAGATTCGTCGCGTGCCGGTGGTCGACCGGCAGAAGCGGCTGGTCGGCATCGTCGCGCTGGGTGATCTGGCGACGGCCGCCGACGGCGCGATGTCGTCGACGCTCGGCGCGGTATCGGCGCCGTCGCGCCCGGATCGGTGATCGCCATGGCAGACACGGAGAACGACATGGACGAAGACAGGGAAACGCAGATTCGCGAGCGGGCGTACCAGCTGTGGCAGGCGGACGGTGCGCCCGACGGCAGGGCCGACGAATACTGGCAGCGGGCCGAGCAGCAACTCGATGCCGAGGGCAGCAGCGCGGACGGGCGCGCCGAGCAGACGGCGGATTTGCCGGCCGACCAGGCCGCGAAGCGCCGCGTTCCGGGCGAGCCGCTGCAGGACGTCGATGCGTTGCCGACCAGCGAGGTCGCGCACGAAAGGCGGCGCACGCGGTGAAGCGCGGGCCGCCGGCCGGCGGTGTCGAAAATCCGGCAGGCGGCACGGTTCGCGCGATCGGTTAGCCGTCCTCGCCCACTTCGGTCGGGTCCGGCAAGTCGGGCAGGTCGTCGTGGCGCTCGTCGTCGGGCTCCGGCGGCGGAATGTCCGGCGTGTCGGTCATGTCTTCGTCGTTCGGTGTCGCATTCGTCGCGTGCGTCGCGCTCATGATCGTCCTCCTCGGCATCGAAAGGGTGCCGGCGTGCAGCCGGCATGCCGCTTTCGAGCATCGTGCGTGCCGCGTTTCGTTCCCGCATCGGCACGGCCGCGTGCGCTGTCCTGACTGCGCCGGATGACGCGTCGCTTGTAATTTCTGTAGCGGATCGACCGGCTGGCGGTGCGCAGACGCAGCCCGATGACGGCATGTCGCTTGCTGAAAGCGGTGCAGGCCGCCGCATCGCCCGTCGCGGCGTGGTGTGGCGCAACGCAGTCCTCATCCGGACAGGGAGACATTCATGACCGAGCACAGTCAACGGCAGGATCCCGCGTCGCCCGACGCGGCGCGTGAGGCGGCCGACGCGCCGCAGCGGCGCAACCCGACCCCCGGCGGCGGCGAATCGACCGCGCGCCCCGGCCACGCGCCGGGCGGCGGCGAACTCGACACGATTCCGGACGATCAGGCACGCAAGGTCGTGCCGGACGACCCGCGCCAGACCGAGGTGCGCGATCCGGCCGGCCAGCCGTGGCCGGACGAGCACGACGCGCCGGACGATTCTGGAAATCGGCCGCGGCCGCTGTAGCGCGCGCGTCGGCCGAATGGTCGCGTCCGGTTCCACACCGCCAACCACGCACCGGAGTCCATCATGTCATCAGACGAAGTTTCCGAATCCCGTCGCAAATGGGTGCAGGGCACGACGGCCGGACTGGTCGCCAGCGTCGCCCTGCCGACGATCGCGCAGACGGGCGGCGGCCCGCCCGACGACGCCGGCGATACGGCGCCGCGCGATCCGCGCACGCTTTATCCGCATGCGCCGTTTCCGCAGCAGCACCAGCCGTGGCCGGGCCTCGCGGGCCGGATGACGCCGCGCCCCGATCACGGCGAGCGCAGCTATCGCGGCAGCGGCCGGCTCGACGGCCGCAAGGCGCTGATCACCGGTGGCGACTCGGGCATCGGCCGCGCGGTCGCGATCGCCTGTGCACGAGAAGGCGCGGACGTCGC
Organism: Burkholderia cenocepacia; assembly: GCF_900446215.1. GTDB lineage: Bacteria > Pseudomonadota > Gammaproteobacteria > Burkholderiales > Burkholderiaceae > Burkholderia > Burkholderia cenocepacia. The sequence continues at coordinate 382,815 of NZ_UAQZ01000016.1, forward strand.
GATCGTCTATCTGCCCGACGAGGAGCCCGATGCGCGCGAAGTCGTGGACCTGATCCGCAGCGCGGGGCGCAAGGCCGTGCCGCTGCCGGTCGACATCCGCAGCGAAGGCGCGTGCAACGGGCTCGTCGAGCGGGCCGTCGCCGCGCTCGGCGGGCTCGACATCCTCGTGAACAACGCGGCCCGCCAGCAGAGCCATGAATCGATCCTCGACATCAGCACCGAGCAGTTCGACTGGACGCTGCGCACCAATCTTTATGCGATGTTCTGGATCACGCGGGCTGCCATTCCGCACATGCCGGCCGGTTCGGCGATCGTCAACACGACGTCGGTCAATGCGTACGATCCGTCCGCGAACCTGCTGGACTACGCGATGACGAAAGCGGCGATCGCGAATTTCACGAAGGGGCTCGCGAAGCAGATGATCCAGCGCGGCATCCGCATCAACGGCGTTGCGCCGGGGCCATTCTGGACGCCGCTGCAGGTCAGCGGCGGACAGACGACACACAACGTCGAGAAATTCGGCGAGCAGGTGCCGATGGGGCGGCCGGGACAACCGGCCGAGATCGCATCGATCTATGTCGAACTGCTTTCGTCGCGTTCGAGCTACGTGACCGGGCAGATCTATGGTGCGTCGGGCGGTGCAGGGCAGCCATAGTCGGCTCGCGGTGCAGGGCGATGCGGCAGGGTGCGGGCGGACCCTTTGGTCATCGGCGCCGGTCGGACGACTCCGCGCCCATTTCACGCCCGATCGGCGCCGTATGCGCGAGCAGCGATCTTTATCACCGCAGCAGATAAACGTATCCGAATCGCTTCGTTGACGCACGCCGGCACGCACTCGTAGATTCGCGTTTTGACCGAATCAGGGGCCGTGCCGTGACGACTACCGCCATCCGCGACGCCGCAACGCTTTCCGCCGGGCATCCCGCCTTGCGGCCGGACGGCGCGGCGCAGCATTTCGACATCGTGCCGTTCGACGCGCCGCTCGGCGCCGAGGTGATCGGCCTCGACCTGTCGCAACCGCTCGACGCCGACGATTTCGCGCGCATCCATCGTGCGCATCTCGATCACCACGTGCTGGTGTTTCGCGACCAGCGCATCACGCCGGACGAGCACATCGCATTCAGCCGCCGCTTCGGCCCGCTGCAGATTCACGTGCTGCACCAGTTCGCGCTGGCCGGTCACCCGGAAGTGCTGATCGTGTCGAACATCGTCGAGAACGGCAAACCGGTCGGGCTCGGCGATGCCGGCCATTTCTGGCACTCCGACCTGTCGTACAAGGAAAAACCGAGCCTCGGCTCGCTGCTGCACGCGCAGGAGCTGCCGGCCGAAGGCGGCGACACGTTGTTCGCGAACATGCATCTCGCGTGGGACACGCTGCCGGCCCACCTGCGCCGCGCGGTCGAAGGGCGGCGCGCCGAGCATACGTATCTCGCGCGCTATGCGGAACTGCAGGCGCGCAGCCCGTGGCGGCCCAACCTGTCGCCCGAGCAGATCGCGCAGGTCGCCGCGGTCGTGCATCCGGTCGTGCGCACGCATCCGGAAACCGGCCGCAAGGCGCTGTTCGTCAGCGAGCATTTCACGACGCGCATCGTCGGGCTGCCGGAAGACGAAAGCCGCGCGCTGCTCGACGAACTGTTCACACACAGCGTGCGCGCCGAGCACCTGTATCGGCACGCATGGCGCGACCACGATCTGGTGTTCTGGGACAACCGTTCGCTGATGCATCTCGCCGCCGGCACGCCCGACCACCTGCGCCGCAAGCTGTACCGCACGACGATCGAAGGCGACGCGCCTTTCTGAGCCGCACGCCCCCGTCATTCATTTCCGCCCCTTCCTGACCGGAGTTCCGATGTCGTTCTCGTTCTTGCCGGCGCGTCGCGCGCTGGCGGCCACGCTCACCGCCGCGCTCGCCTTCGCGGGCGCGGTCATCCCGCAAGCCGCGCACGCGGAGGGCCGCATCCGCATCGCCGAGCAGTTCGGCGTCGTCTACCTGATGCTGAACGTCGCGCGCGACCAGCAACTGATCGAGAAGGAAGGGCGCAAGGCCGGCCTCGACATCAAGGTCGACTGGGTGCGGCTGTCGGGCGGCGCGGCCGTGAACGACGCGCTGCTGTCCGGCGCGGTCGACGTCGCGGGCGCGGGCGTCGGGCCGCTGTTGACCGTGTGGGACCGCACGCGCGGCCGGCAGAACGTGAAGGGCGTCGCGTCGCTCGGCAATTTCCCGTACTACCTCGTCAGCAGCAACCCGAACGTGAAGACGATCGCCGACCTGAGCGCGAAGGACCGCATCGCGGTGCCGGCGGTCGGCGTGTCGGTGCAGTCGCGCGTGCTGCAGTACGCCGCGGCGAAGCAGTGGGGCGACAAGCAGTTCGACAAGCTCGACGCGTTCACGCAGGCGATCCCGCACCCCGATGCGACGGCCGCGATTCTTGCGAACAGCAACGTGATCACCGGCCATTTCGGCAATCCGCCGTTCCAGGAACAGGAGCTCGCCGGCAACCCGAACGCGCACATCGTGCTGAATTCCTATGACGTGCTGGGCGGCCCGAGCTCCGCGACGGTGCTGTACGCGACCGAGAAATTCCGCGACGACAACCCGAAGACCTACCGCGCGTTCGTCGCCGCGCTGGCCGACGCCGCACGGCAGATCGCGGCCGACCCGGAGCGCGCGGCCGATACCTATATTCGCGTGAACGGGTCGAAGATCGATCGCGCGCTGCTGCTGAAGATCCTGCGCAATCCGCAGGTGCAGTTCAAGACCGCGCCGCAGAACACGCTGCCGCTCGCGCAGTTCATGCATCGCACCGGTGCGATCCGCAACGAACCGAAGTCGTGGCGCGACTACTTCTTCGACGATCCCGCGACGGCCGGCGGCAGTTGAGCGGCGTCGACGCTGCGACGCCGCGATCGACGCTTATGCGGCGGCGCGGTTTCGATATGCGCAATCGATGGTTGGTCCGCACGACGCCTGGCCGTATGTTGATGCTTTTCCCGCAAGAGATTCGATCGTGAACGCCACTTCTCCCCGAACCTGGTTTCCGCCGTATACGGCACGCAGCGGCGCGTCGCCGGCCGCGTCCGCCGCATCCGATGCAGGTGCCGCCGGGCGGCCGGCGGCGCATGCCGCGCAGGCCGGCGCGCACAGCGAACGCCTGCTCGCCATCGACGAGGTCAGCCTCGAATACCGCAGCGGCACGCGGATCGTGCGCGCGACGCATCAGGTGAGCTTCGACGTGTACGGCAGCGACCGCTTCGTGCTGCTCGGCCCGTCGGGGTGCGGGAAGTCGACGTTGCTGAAGGCGATCGCCGGCTTCATCGAGCCCGTCTCGGGTTCGATCGCGCTCGACGGCCGGCCCGTGCGCGGGCCGGGGCCCGACCGCGTCGTCGTGTTCCAGGAGTTCGACCAGTTGCCGCCGTGGAAGACGGTCGTCGAGAACGTCGCGTTTCCGTTGCGCGCCGCCGCGAAGCTGTCGCGCGCCGAAGCCCGCGAGCGCGCGCTGCACTATCTCGACAAGGTCGGCCTGAGTAACCGTCTTCCGAGTCAAGCCCGATGAAGTGAATCGTCCCAAGGCGTGTTGGTTTTGACCATGGCATTGAGCATGGTTAGGAGCTTGCGCATGCAGGCAACAAGCGCGACCTTGGACAGTTTGCCGGCGGCCTTCAGGCGTTGATAGAAGGCTCTGATGGCGGGGTTGTAGCGTGTGGCAGTCAATGTAGCCATGTACAGCACGCGACGGATCGCGAAGCGGCCACCTTGAACCCGTCGTCGCCCATTACGTAAGCCGGAATCGCAAGCAATGGGAGCGACGCCAACGAGGGCTGCAATCTGACGGCGATTGAGCCGGCCCAATTCGGGCAGTTCTGCGATCAGGCAGGCGCTGGATACCGGGCCAATTCCATGTGTGGACTGCAACAGGCGGTCGAGTTCACCGAAGTGCTGGCGTACATGAGCGACCATCTGAGCGTCAATGTCATCGAGTTGTGCCTGGATGGCGGCAATGATAGCCAGCAGACTTGAATGCAGACCAACCGGCGTGATCTGGAGCCGCTGTCGCTCCGAAAGGAGCATGGTGAGTAGTTGGCGCCGTCGGGTCACCAGTGCAGCCAGCCACTGCTGCCGCTCGTCGGGAACGGGACGTAGCAAGCGGGACAGATCGTCCCGACGCAGTAGCACGGAAGCCAGTTCGGCAAGCATACGTGCGTCGATGGCATCGGTTTTCGCCAGACGTCCCATCGAGCGGGCAAAATCGCGTGCTTGCCGAGGGTTGACGACAGCGACCGGCAAACCCGCACCTTGCAAGGCGCACGCCAGCTCGGTCTCGTAGCCACCGGTCGCCTCCATCACGACCAACTGCACGTTCAGCGGCTGAAGGGCAACAGCCAGGGCCGAGTGGCCCTCGGCATCGTTGTTGAATCGACGGATGTCCAGATTGGCACCCAGTACGGAAACATCGACGTGAGCTTTTGCGACGTCAATGCCGACCGTTACGGCAGAAGGAGCAGACATGATCTTCGGATCCCATGCTTGTACATGCGCACTCGATGTAAATGGCGCGCGTAACCGTTCGGGCTTCAGGAAGACCAGCACGGCAACCGTGCGTTTTGTACTCAGTCACGGGCTCCAACACCCAAGCGCGGGGCAAACTGCACGGTCTCGTCTGGCTACCACCAGACTTTACCGTACTGGTCAGTACTGAACATACAAGCGCGTTTGCCGATGCCTATCCGCATACGCTGTCGGGCGGCATGAAGCAGCGCGTCGCGATTGCACGGGCACTGGCGATGCAGCCGCGCGTGCTGCTGATGGACGAGCCGTTCGCCGCGCTCGACGCGCTCACGCGCCGCAAGATGCAGGAGGAACTGCTGCGGCTGTGGGACGAATTCCGCTTCACGCTGCTGTTCGTCACGCACTCGATCGAGGAGGCGCTCGTGGTCGGCAACCGGATTCTGCTGCTGTCGCCGCATCCGGGCCGCGTGCGGGCGGAACTCAACAGTCACGAGCATTCGCTCGACAACGTCGACACCGGCGACTTCCGCGACCACGTCGCGCGGATCCACCGCCTGCTGTTCGACACCGACGCACCGCACGTACCGACGACGGAGGACGCCGCATCATGAGTACGATCGATCCGGTCCTGCCGCCGCTGCCGCCCGTGCGCGCTGAATACACGCGTCCGCTCGACCCGCTGCCCGACGCCGAACGCGCGGCGCCGGCGCCGCTGTCGCGCCGCATCGCCGGTGCCACGTGGTTTCGCCGCGGCGTCATCGCGCTCGTGCTGATCGCCGTGTGGGAGATCGTCGCGCGCATCGTCGCGAACGATCTGCTCGTCCCGACCTTCGGCGCGACGCTGGCCGCGTTCGTGCAGGGCATCGAGTCGGGCGAACTGCTGGTCAAGACCGGCATCTCGATGTCGGTGCTGCTGCGCGGCTATGCGCTGGGCGTGCTGCTGGCGTTCGCGCTGACGTCGCTGGCGGTATCCACGCGCATCGGCCGCGATCTGCTGACGATGCTCACGTCGATGTTCAATCCGCTGCCGTCGATCGCGTTGCTGCCGATCGCGCTGCTGTGGTTCGGGCTCGGCACCGGCAGCCTGCTGTTCGTGCTCGTGCATGCGGTGCTGTGGCCGCTCGCGCTCAGCATCTATACCGGTTTCGTCGGCGTGCCCGCCACGCTGAAAATGGCCGGGCGCAACTATGGGCTCACGGGCCTGCGCCAGATCGCGCTGATCCTCGTGCCGGCCGCGCTGCCGTCGATCCTGTCGGGCCTGCGCGTCGGCTGGGCCTTCGCGTGGCGCACGCTGATCGCGGCCGAGCTCGTGTTCGGCGCGAGCGCGGGGCAGGGCGGCCTCGGCTGGTACATCTTCCAGAACCGCAACGAGCTGTACACGGACCGCGTGTTCGCGGGCCTCGCGGCCGTCATCGTGATCGGGCTGCTGGTCGAGAACCTCGTGTTCGATACGCTCGAACGCGCGACCGTGCGGCGCTGGGGGATTCAGCACTGACGCGCCCGTCCGCGATCAATCCCGGCGCGGGCATAACGTAAGCTGAAATCGGCTTTTCACGCGCGCCGGGTGCGTCCCTATACTCAGCGGACGGCGTGTAACGTACGCCCCGTCGCGCGCTGCCGCGACATTCCCCGATCTGCCCGAACAAGGACCTGCCGAATGACTGCCCGTGATGCCGTCGATCCGCGCGACGCATTGCGCGACGCGCTTGCCGCGCTGCCCGATCTCGCGACTGCGATCGGGCAGGATGCCGCCCAGCGCGAGGCGCGTCGCGAACTGCCGTTCGACGGCTTCGCGCTCTTCCGGCGCTCGGCGCTGGGTGCGCTGCGGATTCCGGTCGCGCGCGACGGCCTGGGCGGCACGCTGGTCGACCTGTTCGATGCGATCGCGACGCTGGCGGCCGCCGATTCGAATCTCGCGCATGCGCTGCGCATCCACTACGACCAGACCGAGACGCTGCGGCTGTCGCCGCGTACGGCGTTCAACGACGTGCAGCTCGAGCGTGTGCTGGCCGGCGCGATCTTCGGCGGCGCGTCGACCGAACGCGGCACGTCGCGCCCGGGCGAGAACACGACCGTGCTGCGCCGCGACGGCGATCACCATCGCGTGACGGGTCGCAAATACTATTCGACGGGCACCGCGTTTGCCGATTTCGCGCGCATCAACGTGGAGAACGAGCAGGGCGACGCGCTCGCCGTGATCGTTCCGGTGGCGCGCGACGGCCTGCAGGTGCTCGACGACTGGGACGGCATGGGCCAGCGCATGACCGCGAGCGGCAGCCTGGTGCTGAACGACGTGCAGGTGTTCGCGGACGAAGTCGCCCCACGCGACGGGTCGACGCTCGTCGGCCGGCATTGCGGCGCGCTGCGGCAGTTGCATCTGGTCGCGACCGGCGCGGGCATCGTGCGCAACGTGGTGGCCGATGCACGCCGCTACGTGCTCGCGCATGGTCGTCCCGCGCTGCACAGCCCGGCGGCGACCGCGCGCGACGATCACTTCATCCAGCAGATCGTCGGCGAGCTGTCCGCGCACAGCCATGCGATCGACGCGCTCGTGCGAGAAAACGCGCGTGCGCTCGACCGCTCCGCCGATGCGATCGAGGCGGGCGCCGCCGATGCGGATACGCTCGTGCTCGACAGCACCCTCGCGACCGCGCGCACGCAACTGATCGTCAGCAAGCTCGCGCTGCATGCGGCCGAGCGGCTGTTCGAAGTGGGCGGCGCGTCGGCAACGGCGCGCGAGCACAACTTCGATCGCCACTGGCGCAACCTGCGCACGATCTTCAGCCACAACCCGTTGCTGCACAAGGCGCGCGTGGTGGGCGATTACGTGTTGAACGGCGTGACGACGCACCTGACCGAAGGGCGCGTGTTCTGACGACGGCCGCGGGCGGTTGCTGCTACGCCGTCGCGCCGCGTTGCAGCGCCGACTTCAACGCCGCAAGCCGGCTTCGCGCAGCAGCGGCAGCACGCGCTCGCCGAAGAAGTCGAGATCGGGCTTGAAGTCGTAGAAACTCAACTGGATGCCGTCGATGCCCGCGCGGTGCAGCCGCACGATGGTGTCGGCGACTTGCTCCGGCGAGCCGGTGATCGAGATGTTGCCGCCGATCGCGCGCGCGGCGGCTTGCGCACGCTGCTCGAACCCGCCGCGCCACGCGTGCGCGTCGCTGTCGAAGCGGTGGAAGCTGCCTTCGTCCGCATGCGCGACGATCGCGTCGCGGTACGCGCGTGCTTCGGCCGCCGTCTCGCGGCAGATCACGAGCGGATTGAGCAGCGTGCGGATCGTGCGACCGCGCGCGGCGGCGGCCGCCTTCACGCGGGCGGTATGCGCGGGCAGCGCGTCGATCGCGCGTTCGGCGTCGGGGCCGGCCGGGCTCGTGACGAACACGATGTCCGAATAGCGTGCGGCGAACGCGATACCGGCGTCGGAACCCGTCGCGTTGATCAGCAGCGGGCGGCCGTAGCGCGGCTTCGGCGTCACGAATGCGCCGCCGAGCCGCCAGCTCGACAGTTCGGGCGTATAGCTGAAATTGTCCGGTTGCGCCCACAACTGCTGGACCGCGTCGAGGAATTCCGCGGCCATCTCGTAGCGCCGGTCGTGTTCGATCCGGTTCCAGCCGAACATCTCGTGTTCGATCGCGCGGTGGCCGGTCACCACGTTGATGCCCCAGCGTCCGCGCGAAATGTGGTCGAGCGTCGCGGTGAATTTCGCGAAATGCAGCGGATGCCACGGCCCGTAGAGCACGTGGCTCGTCGCGACGAGGATGATCCGCTCGGTGCGCGCCGTCAGCGCGGCCAGCGTCATGAACGAGTCGAGCGCGTGGCCGTCGAACACGCCGCCGTAGCCGCCTTTGGGCAGCCATTGCGACAGCGCGAACACGAGATCGAAACCGAGCGCCTCGGCGCGCGCGACCAGCTCGGCGTTGTAGTCGAACGTCCAGTCGGTCGAGCGCGGCAGCGTCGACGCGCTCCATCCGCCAGCCTGGATCGGCAGGAACAGCCCGAGCATCAGCGGCTGCGAGAGGGTGCGCGACACGGGGCTGTCGGGGAAGTCCGCCGGCGAACGAACGTCGACGAACGGCGACGATGCGAGCGGGGCGGCGACGGAGGGATCGCTCATCACGGGGTCCTTGCTGAAAAGCGCGACGCGACTCGCGCGGGTGGGCCACTCGATGGGGCAAGCGAAGCGGGACACGTCATAGCTTGCCCGGCCTCGGATCGGGCACGAAGCCGTCACGGTTCGGCATCCGCACGCGCGGCAGCGTGCGCGCGTCGAGCCGGGCGTCGCCGGGCACGATGCCGTTCAGGTGCAGGACGTATGCGGTGACCGCATAGACGTCGTCCGCGCTCAGCGATTGCGGCGCGTTGTACGGCATCGCCCGGCGAATGTAGTCGAACAGCGTCGTCGCGTAGGGCCAGTAGCTGCCGACCGTCTTCTTGGGCTTCGCGCTCGTGAGCGAGCCGGCGCCACCGACGAGCGGATCGCCGACGCCGCCTTCGCCGCCGGCGCCGTGACACATCGCGCATTTGTCCGCGAACACGCGGCCGCCACGTGCGACCGTGCCCGCGCCGGGCGGCAGGCCGCCGCCGTCCGGCGCGACGTCGATGTCCCACGCGGCGAGCGCCGCGCGGTCGATCGGCTGTCCGAGGCCGAAGCCGGCGCCGAACGCGCCCGACGTCATCGCGCCGGTCGCAAGCAGGCAAGCAAGCAGCTTACGCATTGCGCACCTCGCCGTCCGCGCCGATGCGCCAGTTCTGGATGCCGTTGTAGTGGTACTGCGAGTTCAGCCCGCGCGCGGCGACGAGCGCGTCGCGGGTCGGCTGCACGTAGCCGGTGTCGTCGGTCGCGCGGCTTTGCAGGTCGGCCGGCTCGCCGCGCCATACCCAGTCGGCCTCGAAGCGCGTCAACGCACGGTCGCGGACGTCGCCGGCGAGCCGTGCGGGGCGCCAGGTGCGACCGCCGTCGGTCGACACGTCGACGGCGCGAATCCGGCCGCGGCCCGACCACGCGTAGCCGCTGATCGGGTAATAGCCGTGCGCGGCGAGCCGATGGCCGGCCGACGGCCGCGTGATGACCGACTTCGCATCCATCTCGAACACGAACTGGCGCGCACAGCCATCCGGCAGCAGATTCGTGTATTTCGACGTTTCCTCGCGCGTCATCTCCGGCGCACGCACCAGTTTCAGCCGTCGCAGCCACTTGATGTTCGTGTTGCCTTCGAATCCCGGCACGATCAGCCGCACCGGGTAGCCGTTCTCCGGACGCAGCCGTTCGCCGTTCTGCGCATAGACGACCAGCGCGCGCTCGAGGATCCGGTCGAGCGGCAGGCTGCGCGTCATCGCCGCGCCGTCCGCGCCTTCGGCGAGCAGCCAGCGTGCGGCGGGATCGATGCCCGTCTCGTCGAGCAGCGTCGACAGCCGGACGCCGGTCCATTCGCAGCACGACAGCAACCCGTGCGTGAACTGAACCGGCAGCCCGCTCGGGCCGTTCCATTCGCTGCCCGTGTTGCCCGAGCATTCGAGGAAGTGGATTCGCGATTCGGACGGGAAGCGCAGCAGGTCGTCGACCGTGAAGACGCGTGGCTCGCGCACGAGGCCGTGCACGACGACGCGATGGCGTTGCGCATCGATGTCCGGCACGCCCGCGTGATGACGCTCGTAGACGAGCCCGTTCGGCGTGATGTCGCCGAACAGGTCGGCGAGCGGCGTCATCGACGAGCCGGAACCGGGCAGCGCCGGCGTGCGGGCGCTGCGGCGAATCACGTCGCGTTCGTGCGGCCCCGGCACGCCGTACGGCGGCGACAGCAGCGGCGCACCGGGCGCGCGCGTCCACGGCGGCACATCGAGCGGCGGGCTCGCGAGCGCGCCGCCGGCCGGCAGCAGCGTCGCCGCCCAGCCGCCGGCCAACTGGCGCAGCGCCGCGCGCCGGCCGGGGCGCGGCGCACGGGGAGGAAAACGGGAATCGGTCATGGTCGAACGCGTGTGGCGCGCGGGGAAACGATCATTCTCGGCAACCGGGCGGGGCGCGGCAAACAACGATTCCCGCTTTGCTTATCGTGACGATTGCGCCGCGCCCGCCGCGCGTGCCGTCAGAACTTCACGCGCAGCCCGCTGACGAACGCAAGCTGGCGGTTCGTCGACGACGCGCTGCCGATGTTCGAGATCGCCGCGATCTTGCGATAACCGCCCGACGTCGCAGTGCTCGCATCACCGGCCGCGAGCTGGTAGATGCCCGACACATAGATATCGGTGCGCTTCGACAGCGCGTAGTCGAACCCGAGCGTGAACTGGTGCCAGCGCGGTTTCAGCGTCTGGCCGCTCGTGCCCGGCAGGCCGCTGGCGCGCCCGTCGGTAAACGTATAGACACCGATCAGCGTGGCCGCCGGCGTGATCTGATAGCGCGCGTTTACGTCGTAGTTGTTGAACTTGCGCGACGAGCCGTCGAGATAGTCGAGCTGCGTGTGGCTCCATGCGAAGCCGAGCGTCGTGCGGCCCAGCGAGTAGTTCGCGCCGACCGCGCCGATCTGCTGCTTCAGTACGCCGCCGTTCAGCCCGTAGAAGAACGCGCCGCTGTAGTCGTTGCCGGTGGTCGAGGTCGCGCCGCCCACCGCGCCGCTCGTGTTCGACGTCGCATTCGGGTGATTGAGCCGCACATAGCCGCCGCCGACCGACAGCGGACCGTTCACGTAGTTCGCCGATGCGCCCCACGCGTTGTTGTTCGAGAAGCCGGTGCCCGCGCCGCCATTGGCCTGGTTGCTGAATGCATAGAGCAGGTCGGCCGTGAAGCCGGCGATCGTGTCGCTGCGGAATTTCACCGCGTTGTTCAGCCGGAAGCTCTGGTTCAGGTTGTCGTTGTCGCCCACGTGCGTGGCCGGCGACCAGATCCCCGATCCCGAGTACTGCGCGACGAGATCGGTGATCGGCTCGTACTGACGGCCGAACGTCAGCGTGCCGAGGCCTTTCTTGCCGAGACCCACGTACGCGGAGCGGCCGAACAGGCGGCCGCCCTGGCCGAGCCCGCCGTCGCTCGGCCGGAATCCGCCTTCCAGCGTGAAGACCGCCTGCAGGCCGCCGCCGAGATCCTCCGCGCCTTTCAGGCCCCAGCGGCTGCCGCTCAGCTTGCCGCTCGTCTGCTGGATGTTGCTCGCGCCGCCCTGGTTGTTCGTGTACGCGATGCCGGCGTCGACCACACCGTACAACGTGACCGAACTCTGCGCATGCGCACTGACCGAACCGATCGACACCAAACCCAGTACCACCGTTTTTTTGATCATGACCATCCTCTGTTGTTATCCGTACGTTTGTGAGGAGCACGATGCTATTGACGACGGGCGCGTCGATGAACGGCCGATCCGTGGTTTGTAATTCGCTGTGCGGCCGATTTGTAATGTGCGTTGCCGCCGGCCCGGCAGGTGCGCCGCGATCGCGTCCGGCGCGCCTGCTGCGGCGAACGCATCGCGCGGACTGCGAACGTCGCGCGCTGGAAATGCCTGCGCGCGTTCATATCGATCGATGAAATGGTTCGATGTGCGGACTGCCCGTCGTTCGCATGACGATGCGTTTACGCAACGTCCGGCTAGGCGACGACCGGCCGATGCGCTATGCGCGTTTGCATATCGATTCCGCAAAACGTTGGTAGGGCCGTGCGAGGTGCGACGGTAGAGTCTGGCATCCGGCCGGTGGCCGGCATGCCGCGGGAACAGCAGCGCGTACAGGTGTACGAATGCTTCCCGATCGGGACGATCGACGAAAAAGGGAGCCGTTTGACATGAGTCGCGATGTGCTGTTTCTGCTGGAACCGGGCTTTGCCGATCCGAAGCATCCGGGCCAGCGCTTCGTGTGTCCGCATGGATTGCCGATCGAGGGGCTGCTGGCGAGCGCGCCCGATCTTGCCGCGCGTCTCGACGTGAAGCGCGTTGGTTTCGAGCGGCCGCGGCCCGCGGTGATCGACGCGCTCGACGACGCACACCAGGGCCTGCCGGTGCTCGTGCTGGGTCGCGACCGGCCCGCGCCGGACGACGCGCAGACGCTCGGCGACGTGCGCTTCGTCACCGACGCACGCCGCATCCTCGAACTGCTGGCCGAGCGCCACGGGTTTCCGGCGCTGCATTGACGCAGCGGTTCCACTTCCGATCCCATTCCATCCGATCGACAGGAGCATCCGATGTCGTCAATGTCGGCGGCACGTCGCCGTCTGCTGCTTGCCGGCGCCGCGGTCGTGGCGCACCCATTGGCCGCGTTCGCCGCGCCGGCCGCCGACGCCGATCTGGCCGGCACGACGTTGCGCGTCGCGACCTACAAGGGCGGCTGGCGCGCGCTGCTGCAGGCGGCCGGGCTCGCCGATACGCCGTACCGGATCGACTGGCGCGAACTGAACAACGGCGTGCTGCATATCGAGGCGCTCAATGCGGACGCGCTCGATATCGGTTCGGGTAGCGAAATTCCGGCCGTGTTCGCCGCGCGCCAGAAAGCCAATGTGAAATTCATCTCGCGTGTGCGCGAAGACCTGAACAACCAGGTCACGCTCGCGCGCAAGGACACGCCGATCCGCGGCATCGCCGACCTGAAGGGCAAGCGCGTCGGCTACGTGCGCGCGACGACGTCGCACTATTTCCTGTATCGACAGCTGGCGGAAGCCGGCCTGACCTTCGACGACATCCAGCCGATCAACCTGTCGCCGACCGACGGGTTGTCCGCGTACGACCGCGGCGATATCGACGCGTGGGCGATCTACGGCTACAACGGCCAGCTTGCGCGCAATCGCTACGGCGCCCGCGTGCTGAAGACGGGGAAGGGCTACCTGTCGGGCAATTTCCCGGTGTACGCGAATCCGCGCACGCTCGACGATGCACGTCGCCGCGCGGCGACGGCCGATCTGCTGCTGCGGTTTCGACGTGCGTATGCGTGGGCGAACGGGCATTTCCGCGACTATGCGCTCGCGCAGAATCGCGAGACCCGCGTGCCGGTTGCCGATCTCGTCACGATGTTCGACCAGCGCAGCGAGGACTACGCATTGCTGCCGGTGACGCCCGACGTGGTCGCGCAGCACCAGCAGGTCGCGGACGTGTTTGCCCGCATCGGCGTGCTGGACGGGCCGGCCCATGTCGCGCCGTTCTGGGACACGTCGTTCAATCCGCTGGTTGCGGCGGGGTGAAGCGATGAAACCGGAGGTGGGTGCGGGGCAGCGGTGATGCAGGTTGCGTCGGAGGATTCAGGGGGCGGCTCAGGCGAACGTCGTCGCGACCATGATGCCGAATACCACGCCGAGCGCGATCCCGCAGAGCCGGCCGTAGATCGATGCGCGAACGTTGTCGTCGAGTTCGAAAGGCGAGCGCTTGTGCTTCCAGACCGTGCTGAATGCGACCGGCCGCGTCAGCAGCGCGAGGCACGCGATCAGCACGGGCGTGGCGATGAGCATCGCGACGCGCGGGCCGTTCCAGTCGACGCCGTGCATGACCAGCGAAACCAGCGCGGCAAGCGGCACCTCGACGCACAGGCCGAGCAACGAGCCGTTGACGAAGGAATCTCCCGGAGTCTGGAACATGGTCGGTCCTGGGGTGAAATTGGTGCCCGGATGGGGCTCTGGAAAGAAAAATACGCTTGTCATCCACGAGCGATTCAACGGTGTTCGGCCCGATGCTGGTCAAGATGACGGCGGGATGGTAAGGCAAATTACCGGCGCGTGGTCGATCACTCACGCTATTTAACAAACGATCCGAGCCGCGGCACGGACAATCCGTTGTATATCCGGCTCAACCCCGATTGGCCCCCCAGAAACGCGCGGATCTTCATTACAATCGAGCGGCCGTTTCTCGACGGGCGGGCGATCGATCGTGTTGATTTCATTCGTTATCGTATGACGATAACGAATGATCGGCTGACTCCCGGTAATCGGCATTGCGTATCAAAGGCTCCGCAGCCGCACCGTTCCGCATGCGGACTCCCCAGCCGTTACTACACGCATGAACATGTCAAACAACAACGAGACCAACCGCCGTCATCTCGTCGCGTTCGCAATCGACGACAACAGGCAAGCCTGGTACGAGATGGTGATTCCGTTCATCGTATCGCTGCGCGCGACGGACTACCGCGGGCGTATTGGCGTCATCGGTTATGGCTTGTCCGCTGACAAGCAGCAGCGGTTGCGCGACAACGGTATCGAGGTCTATGCCGGGGCGGGCGTCGGCGACCTTGCGTGGGATCGCTACATCTCGGCGGCCGCCGTCTTCGACGCCGATCCGGAATTGCAGACGCTTGCGCTCTACGATGCGGATATCTGGTTTCCAGGGCCGCGGTTCGATATTTTCGACGTCGTGCCGGACGACGATCTGCTCCACGTCGCACCCGACGCTCATTTCTGTGCGTTCGTGATGGCCCCGCTCATCGGCGAGCGACGCGACGCGCTGGTTCGTCAATGCGTCCAGGACGTGCTCGATCGGGTGGGGCATCCGCTGCAGGCGGGGCTCGTCGTCGGCACGCGTGCGCCGTGGATGCGGTTTGCGCAGTACGTGCGCGAACAGGCCGGAAGAATCGGCCAGGACTTCGCCGCGATCCACGGGCTCGACACGACGTTCCTGCATCTATGGGGCGGCTTGGGACAGGTGCGACTCGTCGGCTGCGAGCAGAATTTCGTGACGAAATGGGGACTTCACGAGCGGCACGATTTCAGCGCCGTGCAAATCGTGCTCGAGCATCAGGGCAAGCCGATCCGCGGCCTGCACATGACGGGCGACGTGCGCTTCCTGAATCACTGGCGCTATTTGTCTCGCGATGCCGAACGGGCGATCGCGCTCGGACAGGCGTTCGCGCTGCCGCCCGAACCGGGCATGCGGGAACAGCCGGCCGATCTCGACGCGCATCAACTCGAATGCCTTGCCGCCAGCGGCTTGTCACTCGTCGCCGCGCACGAGGACGTGCTGCCGAACGTTCCGCGGCTCGTCGCCGGCACATCGTTCCGGCATCCGCAGGGGAGTGCGTTCAATGCATGGGCGTCGCACAAGGTCGAGTTCGCGGTGACGCGCGAGCGGATGGTGCTCGACATCGGGTTGTCTCACCTGAGCGGCCAGCCGTCGGCGCCCCGCGCGCGAGTGGAGCGCAACGGTGAAAGCGTGTCGCTGCAGGCGCCGCACAAACTCAGCGTCGCGACGCAACCGGGCGACCGTATCGCGCTGAGCGCACTGACGCTGCCCGGGCAGGCGTGTCATACCGCATGGGATATCGTCGTGCGGCAGGTGTGACGCCGCGGTCGGTCGGCGTGTGCGTGGCTGTTCGATACGCGCCGGTTCCCGTTCGTCAGACTGTGAAGATCCGCCGCTGGTAGTCGAGGATCAGGCGATCGATGTCCTGATCGGCGCGTCGCGGCTGGCTTTTCGGCTCGAGCCAAAGCCACCGCATCATCCGGTAGCGCGCCTCGACGCACATCAGCCATGCGTCCCAGTCCGACCAGTGTCGCAGCAACGGGATGTTGCGAATGTCGCGCAGCCCGTCGCGGATCTCGTACACGTTGAAGTACTTGCCCGCGCGCTGACTCAATTCGTCGAATGCGCGCGCGGCTTGTTGCGGGTCGGAAAGCAGAAAATCGTGGATTTCGATGATTACGTGGCTGCCGGAGAGCTGCTCCAGCAGCGCATCGTCGAACAGGTCGAACTCCGCGCCCTCGATATCGCACAGGATGACCCGTTTGGCCGGCTCCCCGCCGTGCTCCGACAGAATCGCGGGCAAGTCGCGATCGGCCTTGCCATAGACCGCGACGCGGTCCGCCAGCCCCATCTCCGCGGCGCGGTGCTGGATCGCGTGGCGGCGCTGCTCGTCCATCTCGAAACACAGGCTGCGGGCAAAGACGTTGTTCCTGACTAGGCCGATGCCGAAAATCCCGTCGGCGGCGCCGAGGTCGACCAGCACCTTGTCGGGCGATCCGAGCGCTTCCAGGATCGCGCATACGGCGATCTCGTAGGTGCCGAGCAGATAGCCGCCGACCGCAACTTCCGCCCAATGACTGAAGCCGATCGGAAACCCGCGCAGGATGCCGTACTGGACGATCGAGCCTGTCTGCTCGCGCAGCAACTGCGACAGATAGTGCAGGCGAAGATTCGCGGCCTGGATCGAACTTTGGCTGAAATACTGCGAGTGGTCCATTTTTGTCGTTCTCTCGGGGTGAGGAAGCGCGTCGGGAAGGGTTGCGATGGCGGGCGGCTTCCGTCGTCGTCCTGCCTGGGACCAGAATATAGCGCGTTGTCGGCTCGCTCAGGAAGCCGGCTACCGGGGCGGCGCCGTCGATACGATGGGACGGGGTTCACCCGGAGCGTCCGGCCGAGCGATTCGCGAATACGCCGGCCACGTTGGCGGCGGCACGCCAGGCAGCCTATGTAATGCGTATTCGTCGAGCGCCGATTCATTTGTCGGACCGCAAGGACGCACGATCCACCGGCCGCCCCCTGCATACGCAGGCGGTCGGCCGGCCCCTTCTCGTCATTCACCCGAACGCCGCGTGACCACGACCGAATCGCTTTCCTCCGAAGCGAAATCCCGCCACGCGACTGCCGGCGTCCGACGCGTTCATACACGCACGGTCAATTCACCCCGACCGCACTCCACGCGCGGGCGACCGTCGCGCTTTCGGCCGAGTTCGCGCCATACAGGTCGTTCGCGGCCTGGATCGACGCACGCCGCGCGTTCGGGTAGCTCGAGTTGGCGTTCAGGTACACGGTCAGCGTCCGGTACCAGATCTTGCCAGCCTTGTCGCGGCCCAGCCCGCTGAAGGTCGTGTCGCCGTTGCAGACCAGTTGCGTCCTCGACAGGCCGGTGTCGGTCGGCGGCACCGACGGGCCTTCCGATAGCAGGTAGAAGAAGCGGTTGCCGACCCCCGACGTGAAATGCGGATCGTGGCGCGGATTCGACCACGAGAAGCCGCCGGACGGGTAGCAGCTGAACGACCGGCCGTCGAGATCCTGCTTGTACATCTTGCGCAGGCCGCCACTCACCACGCGCGCGCCGATCACGTAGTTGCCGGGATCGTTCGGGTTGTTCGCGTAGAACTTCACGAGCGTGCCGAAAATGTCGGACGTCGATTCGTTCAGGCCGCCCGCATCACCCGAATAGTTCAGGTTGGCGGTGGCCTCGGTCACGCCGTGGCTCATCTCGTGCCCGGCGACGTCGACCGACACCACGGGTTTCGGCAGGCGCGTGCCCGGCTCGCCGTCGCCGTACGCCATCACGCGCGACGACAGCCATGCCGCGTTCGCGCCCGTCGTGCCGCTGCCGGTATTGAACACCACGTGCGCGTAGCTCTTCACACCGCGGCCGTCGTTGAAGATGCCGTTGCGGTTGTGCGTGGTCTTGTAGTAGTCCCAAGTCAATGCGAGCCCGTAGTCGATGTCTGCCGCGACGGTCTGCCGGTCGGTGGTCGCGTTGTTGCCCCACACGTTCGTGCTGCTCGTGAAGATCGGCAGGTCGGTCGCTTGCTCGACCTCGTCCGAGCTGAGACCGCGACCATCGTAGACCGAGCCGCCGCCGCGGCTCGGATCGAGCATCCGGTACGCGTTCGTGCCGGTCTGGTCCGTCGTGAGCGTCAGGTTGCCGTAGTACAGCGAGCGGCCGGTGCCGGTCGCGGCGGCGGTCTTGATCAGGTCCTGTGCATCGAGCAGGGTGCCGGTGCGAGCGTCGACGTAGTAGAGCACGGCATCGCCGTGGGTCTCGGTCGCCTTGCCGTAGACGCGCACCGCATAGGCCAGCGTCGGCGTGACGTCGCGTGCGAACACGACGAGTTCCGCGTCGTCGACGCGGCGCACGTCGGAGTTGAAGCGCGCGGCCGCGATGTGCCTGGCGCGCGTCGCGCCTACGTCGGGTGCGTTGCGGATCACGGCGCGGTTTCCGACCTTGCCGATCGAGCCGGCGAGATTGATTGGCGCGAGCTGGGTCACGCTTGCCTGCTTCAATTGCCCCTTGCTCGAATGGACGACCACGTCGCCGCCAATCACGGGCAGGCCTGCATGGAAGCGGTCGAAGCGCACGTGCTCGGTGCCGTCGGGATCGACGATCACGTCGCGTACCTGGAACTGGTCGCCGTCGGTCGGTGCGCCTGCTTGTGGCCCGGCGAACTTCAACGTGCGTGCCGTGCCGCCGGCAGCCAGACTGAAGGCGGACGGGTTCTGCTGGATCAGTTGCAGTGCCTTGTCGACCGCGGCCGGCTGGTCGCCGGCCTGGGCAAAAGCGCTGAGACTCGCGAGGGTAATCGCGGTGATGGGCAGCAGTCGAGACAGTTTCTTCATGTAATTCCCCAGGTTATGAATGGGTTTGTTCGAGGAATGCATCAAGTGATGACTTTTAAACAAGACGTGTCGCGAACAGCAGAGGGATGCTAGAAGGTGATTTTTATAATTACAAGATATTTTCTGTTGGATTAATTTTTCATGTCGCCGCTGTTAATCAAGTCGGGGTTTGGTGAGGGAATTGAAATGATCGTGTCGGGTGTGGCAGCCGCGTCGGGAGCCGCACATCGAGGTGTGGGGGATTGGGCCGTGATGTACGTGCCGCGACGGGGCGGGGCGCAGTGCGGGTCGAGTGGACGGGGAGCGAGTGACGTGTGATCGAGTTGACGGAATGACTGGAATTGGTTTCATTAAATATTGTTTTTTTATTATTGTCATTTAATGTATAGCGGCATCGTTAAGTTGCGTGCATTTTTCCGTCGACTGATCTTGATTGGGGTAAGGGCGCTGAATTGTGACCCCGAACATTTTGATTTAAATCAGTACCGGCCAGCCTCACGGACCCTGCAGTGACTCCAGCAGCCCCGTTCGTTTCTGCCGAAGCAGCAGGTAACGCATGCATGCGGTGAATGCGAGCGCTCCAGCGCCCGGCGGCGAGTGCACTGCTCGACAACGTGTCCCCGACGACTGCGATTTTTCGCAACATACGTGTGCTCCTCGAAATACGGCGTCGACGCGGCGCGCGTCGGCCTCTCTCAGATTTGTTCGGATGATTGGCGGGGATTCCATCAAGTTGAGCGGTTCGCGCCCGGCAACAACGGCGCGTAGAGGCGTCCGGCCCGGTCGGCCTCGTCCTTCGCCGCGCTCCACGTTGATCGACGTTTATGGGGGATGTAGGCAGGTGGCCCGATACCGGTCCAGAGATCGCCACGAGCGCGGGAGATTCAACGCGAGCGTGCGCCACTTGGCGAGCACGGCCGTGAACGTGCCTTCGCGCTTGGCTCGGCGGATTTTGTCCGCGACGTTCCAGCCGCGAATGACTAGATTTTACATAATGCTGATTATCGCCAAATTGGGGTCGAAATCGACAACCTCCATCTTCAGTATCACGTCGTGTGCAACGTAATGCTCCCGGCGTGGCGGCGACCAGCCGAGGACGGTTTCCAGCGGATCCGCGCGCAGCGTTAGAATAGCGCCCCTTCTCACAGGAGACGAAAATGTCCTGGTTCGTTTACGAAGTGCCCGAATACCACGAAGACGCTGCGCGCATCGAGCCCTTGAGCGAGCTGCGCAGCCGTGTGCTGAAAGTCAACGGCCCGGCCATGGCCGACGAGCTGGAAAGCGTTCGCGAGAACGCCGCGGCGGCAGCGGACACGCCCGAGCGCCCGTTGCGTACGCCGGAAAATCCGCATGTTTTCCCGATTCCTTACGCCGATTCCATGATTCTGGTCGGCTTCATCTTCGATCTGAAGCGCGAATTCCGGCAACTGATCGTGTCGCCCGTGGAAATGCCCTGGCTGAAAGACGCGTAAAAGGCGGCCGGAACGGAAGTTAGCGTTCGAGCGATCGTGATAAGCAGGACGACATAACACTGAGGCAAACGGCGGCTTGAAAAAGCCCGCCACGCGTGATGGTCGCGACACACCCGCGCCGTCTTCGCGTCGGACGCGCATCGTCGATCGGCCCGAGGAAGTCGCGGACGTCACACCGTCAGAAATTGCGCGCCAGGCCGACCATGAACATGTCCTGGTCCTTGTTGTTACCGGTTGCGACGCGATTGAAGCGCAAGCTCGCCGCCCAATCGTTCGTGACCTGATAGGTCACCAGCGCGCTGAGCAACGCATTGAGCCTCGTTTTGCGCGAGACCTCGTCCCGGTCATGCGACAGATACGGACCGACACCGGCCGAAAGCGTCCATTTGCTCTTGATCGGCGCGACGTACCAGAATTGCGCGGCCACGCCCCTTCGGCCCGCGACGCCATTGTTGCCTTCGTACACGAAGCTCGCCGAATAGGCCCACGCATTGCCGAACGGTCGTTTGACTTCGATCATGTAGCCCTTTTCGATCGGCACTTGGGGGCGGTTCGTCTGCGACGTCCCGGCCCAAACGCTCACCTGCGTCTTGCCGTCCGACAGCGCCGGGCCAGGATCGCCGCCAAAATCCGAGCCGATGCCGAACAGCACCGCGTCGGAATTGAATCCGCTGAACATCTGGACGTGGTTGTACTGCAGCTTGAGGAAGAAGCGATTGGGCACGAGGTAATACCGCACCGCTGCCGACGCACGCACGCCCCAGCGCTTTTCGTTGCGCGCCTGATTGTCGACATGCGTGGTGTCCATGCTGAAATACGGCCCGGCCGACAGTTCGAGCGCCACGCGACTGCCGACCGGCCAACGAAACGAGCCCAGCGCGGCGAAGCCGTCACGGTGGTGATCCAGCGGATGCCCCTCGTTCAGATACGCGAGGTAGATCGACAGGTAGTCGTTCAGGACGTCGCCGAAGCCGACTTCGTAGGCGCGCCAATGCATGTCGCCCCCCTCGGTCGCGCGTCCGTCGCCATACACCGCATAGGCGTTGATCGTTCTTTCCGATGGCTTGAAGTCGATCGGAACGCTCGACGCACTGTCCTCGGCATGTGCGTTGCCCGGGCCAGCAAGCATGGCCAGACCGGCGATCGAACTCGTGAGGATGACGCGCGAATAGATGCGACGGTACGGTCCCATTTGCCCTCCCTCGCCTTGATAACCGCGACTTCCCGGACAAGCTGATGGCGATTATAGGAGGCCGCGAGGGATGGAGCCAGCCCGCGCTCTTCCGCTGCGGTACACGTCACGGCGCGGCGATCAACGCCTGAACCAGATTGGCGGCCATCGGGCGCCCGAGGCCGGTTACGTAGTCGTATCCGGTTGTCGCAGTGCAAAGCGCGCCGCATGCGCCGTTCGAACCGCTGACGATGTCGTGGAAGTTCGCCGCGTAGGCGCTGGCGGCGAGCCCGTACAGCACGGTCTGGAGCGCGCTCACCGCATTCAGCGTCGTCTTGCCGTGCGCGATGCGCAAGCTGTTCGCGATCGCGATCAACGCGGACCATTGCGGTGCGCCCGCGCTCGTGCCGCCGACCACGAACCACCCGCCCTGCCCCGCATAGCCGTACGAATCGTAGACCGCGAAGCCGGATGCCGGATCGGCGTCATAGGCGACGTCGGGCAGCCCGCGCAAGCCGAGGCTATCCGACGGAATCCGGAAGTTCGACTGATACGTCGGCTCCGTCTCGACGGCGCTCTGTCCGCCGCCACTGCCGGCCCATGCCGTTTCGCCGGCATAGGCGCCGCTCGCATCGGTCGCGATCGACGTGCCGCCGACGCTCAGCACGTACGGCGACGCGGCCGGGTAGTCGATCCCGTTGCCGCCGTCGCCGGACGCTGCGACGAACGACACGCCGTTCGCGCTGGCGAACTGCCCGTCGAATTGCGTTTCGGCCAGGAACTCCCCGCTCCCCCAACTGATCGACACGACCTTCGCACCGACCCCGCCCGGGGCCGGACTCGTCGCGAGCGCGATCGCGCTCATCAGGTCATCGAGCGAGCTCGATGCGGCTTCGACCAGCACGAT
Source organism: Burkholderia cenocepacia (assembly GCF_900446215.1). Lineage (GTDB taxonomy): Bacteria > Pseudomonadota > Gammaproteobacteria > Burkholderiales > Burkholderiaceae > Burkholderia > Burkholderia cenocepacia. Next base: position 405,136 of record NZ_UAQZ01000016.1, read on the forward strand.
CCGCGCATTCGGTGCGATCGCGTGCGCCCACTGCACGTCGAGCGAACTCTCGAGCGCCCACAGTGCGTCGGGCGGCGGCGGACGCTTGTCGGCGGTGGCGTACACCTTCGTGAAGCAGCGCGGCGACGCGCACGGCGGCAGGCCGAACGTGCGGCTGAACGTTCGCAGATCCGCCTCGACGTTCGGGTTGTCGTACGCATCGACGATCGCGACGACCTGATCGTCGCCACCGTAGCCGCGCGCCGGCAATTGATCGAACCCGTAGAAACGGCGGATCTGCTGCGGTGACAGGCCGGCCGGATTCCGTTTCGCGGCGCCGTGCAGATGGAGCGGCGGCCGTGCAAACCCGCGCGGCGCGCGCGGTGAAGACTGGGCGAACGACACGCCGCACAAGAGCGCGACGCTCGCCGAAACGACCAGCATCCGCAGCGCACGCGCAAACGAAGCTCGCTTCATGGTGTTCCCCGTTGGTCAAGGCGCCGGCGCGCGTCAATGCGCCTTCGCGCTCGTGAACGACAGCGACTTGCCCGTGCCCGCGATGACCAGCCAGTTGACCGGATCGGTGCTCACGATCGTTGCGCTTCCGCTTTTCACGCTCGGCATCTGGTACGTGCTCTTCGGCAGCAGCCAGGTCATGTCCTGCAGGCTGCTCGGGTGCGTCGCGCTGAACGTCCAGCCGGTGCCGGTGTCGGTCGCCGTCCAGTTCACGAGCAGACGGCGCCGGTCGAACTGCGTGAGCTGATCCATCGTGAACCACTTGAACTGGCCGGTCTTCGCGAGCGACGCGGCACGGCTCAGGATTGTCGTGACGACGTTCGGATACCACGACGCGCCGAGTGGATGCATGTAGATCAGCCGGCTCGTGCGGTTCGCGACGACGAAATCCATCAGCGACAGATACCAGTTCTGCACGTCCGCGGTCGGTACCGCGAACTCCTGGAACTCCTCGAACGTCGCGTACTTGCCGAACGGCATCACCGGGAACGCCCAGATGCCGGGATTCAGAAGCGAACCGTTGCGATACGCACGCGTTTGCGCATTGCCGGTATGGCCGGTGAAGTAGTAGCCGGAGTAACCGTTCGATTCGAGCCAGTTCACCGCCCACGTCGGCGTATTGCCTTCCGGCGCCGCCCATTCGATGTCCGGCTTGCCCGTCACCGACTGCACCGCATTGCGGTTCAGCACCAGGTACTGCGTGAACGTGCCCGCGTTCGTTTCGCTGGCGTTCGCCCCCCAGTAGTCGTGCGCCCAGCCGCCGTGGCTGCCGACGTTGTGACCGCGCTTGAGCAGGAACGCGACCAGTTGCTTCGCCTGCGTGTTGTTCGTCAGGTTGATGCCGAGACCATCGCCGATCGTCACGTCGTCAGGGCCGGCCGTCATCACGATCGAATACGGGCCGCTGTTCCAGATACCGTAATTCTTCAGATACTGCGCCGGCTGGATCTGGTCCTCCGCGCAGAAGTGCCAGTTCAGGACCATCCCGGCCTGGGCACGCGGCTGCAGCGACAGGCGCGGCATCGACAGGACGTTCGTCGTGAAGTAACGCAGGAAGCCGTGGATCGGCATGCTGTCGGTTTGTCCGTCGAGATACGCGAGCGGCAGGTTGACGAACATCACGCCGCCGTTTCCATACGCCTGATAGCCGGCGACGAGCCCGAAATTCGGCGACGTCAGCAGCGTCGTGCCGGTATACGTGCCTTGCGTGACGTAGCTCGGATAGGTGAGGAAACCGTAGACGTAGCCGGAGATTCCTTCGAGCACGTCGGTCGTCGCGGCGGGCGACGTGCTCGCGAACGACGTCGCGCCACTCATCGACGGCGATGTCGATGCCGACGACGGCCTCGTCGAGCTCGGCCAGTACGATCCGGAGCCGACCCTTGCGCCGGTCGACACGCGCCCGAGATTCAGCGGCACGCCGGTCATGCGTCCGTTCACCGTCTTGTACGTGAAGTACGCCTGATGGTTGTAACCGGCAAGCCCGCCGGGGTTCGACGTGCTCGGCTGCAGGTAGAGCGGCGGATTCGTCGTCGAGCCGGTCGACGTACTCGACAGGGTGGTGGCCGACGCGGTCGCGGCCGCCGTCGTGCCCGGCCATGTCATCGACTTTCCGGGCGGAATCTGCAGCGCGCGCAACGTGCTGCCCATCCCGGTCACGCTGCCGAGGCCGATCATGTTCCCGCCGAGCGTATCGTAGAGCACATAGTTGACGCCGGCCATCGAGCTGAAGCGCGATTGCCCGGCCGGATAGAAGCCTGCCGCGTTCAGTACGCCGAAATCATAGACGAGCATCACGCGCCCGCCGTTCAACGCGTAGGTCTGGATGGCGCTCACGAGCGTATCGTCGGCGACCGTATGCACCTGGTCGGGCAGGATGAGGCCCTGGTACTGCTGCAGCGACGTGCCGCCCTGCTTGAATTGCGTGTCGCTGATCAGCGCGATCTGCAGCCCCTCTTCCGCCGCCGAATCGAGCCACGCGGACACCCGCGGGTCCGGCAGCGTGAAGTTGTCCGGCAGCAGCAACAGCAACTGGTTCGACAGTGCGCTCGCTCGCCCGGGTGCCAGCGTCATCAGGCAAACGGAGAAGACGATCAGTACGGCTCGTAGGGTCCGGATTGACTTGGCCAACATTTTTATCTCCCCGTAGAAGGTGGGACGACCGCCGATGCTCGACGCGTCACGGCCCGCGCGTCCCGCTCATCGTCAGCGGGCGGTCTGCGTCGGTCGGGTGGCGCCGTCGGCTGGCGGCGAAGCGCGAACGTGCCGTGTTGTCGGACACCCCGCGACGCATGCGCGTCGAATGGTCGGACGATCACGGGTGCTCGGCGGCTATCGTTCCCACTACGACCGGTGAAGCGAACAACGTGCCAGTCTCGCAACCGCGCCGTCGGGCCGGCCATGGGCAAGGTCGAGCATCCGGGACGCGAAAATCGAGCGCAAAACGTTGCAGCGTCGATACGGCGCATGTCGCGCGTAATGGAGCGAAGCCGGCGGCCGCGGGCGAGATGGACGATGTGACGCTATTTGGCGCTGTGTCGGCCGGGGCTCGCGCTCGCTGCCGGCCGCGTCGGGCATCGGCAAGCGCGCCGGGCATCAACGGAAAATGATTCTGCCGTGCAACACCGGCGTGGCCCGCGCCTTGCTCGCCTGAACGGTGCGCAACATTCCAGGTTGCGATCAGGAGAGCGAGATGACACGTGAACAGCAACAGACAGGCAAGCAAACCGGCGACGCGAAGCCCGCGGAGAAGCCCGACGACGGGCAGCGAACCTTCGAAACCGATATTTCCGAAACCGGCGACGACGGCACCACGGTGCGCCAGGCGGAGGTTCACGAGGACGACCTGTCCGAGACGAAACCTCCGTCCGATCCGGCTCGCTGAGCGTCCGGAAGCGGCGCGGCCAGCGGGATCACCGCCGGCCGCGCGGCACACCGCGCCGCGCCATCGCTGCCGCGCGAACGACGCAATCCGCCGGCTACCGGCGGAATCATGCAAAATGCTCCGCATCTGAAATCCGAGTGGCGGAGCGTGACCCCGTGGGCATCAATTTCGATTTGACGGACTTGCAGGCGTTTCGCGCGGTCGTGGAAACGGGCAGTTTCCGAAAGGCCGCCGATGCGATCAGCCTGTCCCAGCCCGCATTGAGCCGCCGGATCGACAAGCTCGAGGACGCGCTCGGCGTGCGGCTCTTCGAGCGCACCACGCGCCGCGTGACCCTCACCACCGTCGGCCGCGTGTTCGCCCAGAGCGCCGAACAACTGCTCGACGATCTCGACGCCGCGCTGCTCGGCATCCGCGACGTGTCATCGAGCCGCCTCGGCCATGTGACGATCGCCTGCGTGCCGTCGGTCGCCTACTACTTCCTGCCGCCCATCATCGCCCGCTATCATCAGCGTTTTCCGCGCATCCGCGTGAAACTGCTCGACGCCAGCGCGAACGAGGTGCTCGGCGCGGTGATCAGCGGCGAGGCGGATTTCGGCGTGAGCTTCATCGGCAGCCAGGAGGCGGAGATCGAGTTCAAGGTGTTGCTCCAGGAACGGTTCGTCGCCGCCTGCCGCCGCGACCATCCGCTCGCGCGCAAGAAGCGCGTGACCTGGAACGAACTCTACGCGCACGATTACGTATCGGTGGACAAGACGTCCGGTAACCGCCTGCTGCTCGACCAGGCGCTGGCGGCCGTCGCGCCGCGCACGCCGAGCGTCTGCGAAACGCGCCACGTCACGACCCTGCTCGGGCTGATCGAGGCGGGGCTCGGCGTCGCCGCGGTGCCGTCGATGGCGATGCCGGGGCACGACCACCCTGTCATCACGAGCGTGCCGCTCGTCGAACCGGTCGTCAAACGGCGCGTGGGCATCGTCAAGCGGCGCGGGCGCGCGCTGACGCCCGCCGCCGAGGCATTTCACCGGATGGTCGTCGACGCGAAGCGCGGCAGCACCGCCGACAGCGGTACATCGGCATGACGGCGCCGGAACGGAAACGAAGGACGACCGCATCGTGAGGCGGGCCCGGCTGCTCAAATCGCTGTACGTGCAGGTCCTGCTCGCGATGATGCTCGGCATGGGCATCGGCCACGTGTGGCCGGCGGCGGGCGCGATGCTCAAGCCGCTCAGCGACGCGTTCGTCGCGCTGGTGAAGATGACCATCGCGCCGATCGTCTTCTGCACGATCGTGTCGGGCATCACGTCGCTGTCGAACGGGCAGGCCATCGGCCGCACGATCGTGCGGGCGCTCGCGCTCTTCTATCTATTGACCGCCGCCGCGCTCGCGCTCGGGCTCGTCACCGCGTACGTGCTGCAACCGGGCGCCGGCATGCACATCGATGTCCATCACCTCGATGCGAGCCTCCTCGCCCCGTATGTGAAGCATGCGGCGCCGCCCGGGCTCGTGGCGTTCGCGCTCGGCGTGATCCCGGACACGATGCTCGGCGCGTTCGCGAACGGCGAAGTGTTGCCGGTGTTGCTGCTGTCGCTGTTGTTCGGCTTCTCGCTGAACGCGCACCCGCGGGCCGGCCGGCCCGTTCTCGCGCTGATCGACGGCTTCGCCGAGGTCGTCTTTCGCGTGCTCGCGATGATCATGCGGCTCGCGCCGCTCGGCGCATTCGGTGCGATGGCCTTCACGGTGGGCCGCTTCGGCATCGGCTCGGTCGGCTCGCTGGCGAAGCTGATGATGGCCTTCTACGTGGCCTGCGTGCTGTTCGTCGCGGGCGTGCTCGCACCGCTCGCGCGACTGCACGGCTTCGCGCTGTGGCGGCTGCTGCGCTACCTGCGCGAAGAGTTGCTCATCGTCCTCGCGACCTCGTCCACGGAGCCGGTCCTGCCGCGCCTGATCGTCAAGCTGGAAGCGCTCGGCTGCGACAAGGGCGTCGTCGGCCTCGTGCTGCCGGCCGGCTATTCGTTCAATCTGGACGGTACCGCGATCTACCTGACGCTCGCGGCGTTGTTCATCGCGCAGGCGTGCGACGTTCCCCTTTCCGCGTCGCAGATCGCGACGATGCTCGCGATCATGCTGCTCACGTCGAAGGGGGCGGCCGGCGTGTCCGGCAGCGGGCTCGTCGCGCTGGTCGCGACGCTCGCCGTGATGCCCGACCTGCCGGTCGCCGGCGTGGCGCTGCTGGTCGGGATCGACCGCTTCATGTCGGAGGCGCGCGCGCTGACCAGCGTGATCAGCAATGCGTGCGCGGTGATTTTCGTGTCGTCGTGGGAAGGGGCGTGCGATCGTGCGCGGCTTGTGCGGACGCTCGCGATGGCCGGGCCGGCCTCGCCGAACGGAGTCGATGAAGACGGTATCGCGGCCCATGCGGGCGGGGACGGGAAGGCACGCTGACCCAAGCCTTCCCGTCTCTCCGGCTCAATGAGCCGAAACCGAATCGAGCCCGGTCGATTTCACGTCGCCCTGCACGTCGGGCGATGCGAGATAGTCGAGCAACGCCTTCGCTTCCTGCGGATGCTGCGCGCCGACCGGAATGCCGGCGGCGAAGCGCGTGACGGATTGCAGCGATTCGGGAATCTTGCCGACGAAGGTCGCCCCCTTGACGGGCAGCAGCTCGCTGACCTGCTGGAAGCCGATTTCGTAGTCGCCGTTCGCGACCACCGACGCCACCGGAATCCGCGGGATCATCTTCGCCTTCGACTTCACCTGCTCGTCGATGCCGAGCTTCTTGAACAGTTCGCGCTCGATATACACGCCGCTCGCGCTGTCCGAATAGGCGATCGACTTCGCGTGCAGCAGCACCTGCTTGAGGCCTTCGGCCGTGCTGATGTCGGGCTTGGCCGCGCCGTCGCGCACGACCATGCCGATGCGCGAGTCGGCCAGATCGACGCGGGACCCCGGGATCACCTTGCCCTGCTTGATCAGATCGTCCAGCGCGTAGCCGACCATGATGACGGCGTCGGCGGGCTCGCCGCGCGCGAGCCGGTTCGGAATCGCTTCGGGCGACTTGCCCATCGACGGGCCGAGCGCGGTGTCGAGCGTATTGCCGGTCGTCGACGCGAACCGGGGGCCGAGCACCTTGTAGGCGGCGGTGAAGCCGCCCGAGCTCATCACGTGCAGCTCGGCGGCCTGGACGTTGGCCGCCACCGCCGCGGTGGCGACGAGCGCGGTCGCGCAGCATTTCAGGAGCAGATTTCTCATGGTTGGTCGTGGTCGTACGAATGCGTGGGTGGGATGAACGTTCCGGCCGGGCCCGACATCAATGCGCCGGCGTCAACGTTGCGGCGTGCCGGCGATAGAGCGCGAACGTTGCCAGCAGCGCGCACACCGCGGCGAAGCTCATCCAGTAGCCCGGTGCGGCCTTGTCGCCGGTCATGTGAATGAGCCCGGTCGAGATGGCCGGCGTGAAGCCCCCGAACACGGCCGTCGCGAGGCTGTAGGCGAGCGAAAAGCCCGCGACCCGCACCTGCACCGGCATCACCTCCGTGAGCGCGACGACCATCGCACCGTTATAGATGCCGTACATGAACGAGAGCCAGAGCAGCACGAGCAGCATGTGGGCGAACGACGGCGCGTGCGCAAGGAACGACAGCGCCGGGTAGGCGGTCGCGACGGTGAGCATCGTCATGCCGACCAGCAGCGGCCGGCGGCCGATCCGGTCGGACAGCGCGCCGCCGATCGGCAGCCACACGAAGTTCGACACGCCGACGCAAAGCGTCACGAGCAGGCTGTCGGCGGTGCTCAGGTGCAGCACCGTCTTGCCGAAGGTCGGCGCGTAGACGGTGATCAGATAGAAGCTCGTGGTGGTCATCGCGACCAGCATCATGCCGGCGACCACGACGCCCCAGTTCTGGACCAGCGTACCGAACACTTCCTTCATGCCCGGACGATGCTTGCGTGCCTTGAATTCCTGGGTTTCCTCCAGGTTGCGGCGCAGCATGAAGATGAACGGCACGATCATGCAGCCGACGAAGAACGGCACGCGCCATCCCCAGGCGGCGATCTGCGATGCGCTCAGCCACTGATTGAGCGCGAAACCGAGGGCCGCCGCGATGACGATCGCCACCTGCTGGCTCGCCGATTGCCAGCTCGTGAAGAAGCCCTTGCGGCCAGGCGTCGCCAGCTCGGCCAGATAGACCGAGACGCCGCCCAGTTCGGCGCCTGCGGAGAAGCCCTGCAGCAGCCGGCCGATCAGCACGAGCACGGGCGCCAGCAGCCCGATCGTCGCGTAGCCCGGCACGAACGCGATCAGGATGGTGCCGCTCGCCATGATGGACAGCGTGACGATCAGGCCCTTGCGGCGGCCGACCTCGTCGATGTACGCGCCGAGCACGATCGCACCCAGCGGCCGCATCAGGAAGCCGGCGCCGAACACGGCGAAGGTCATCATCAACGACGCGAACTCGCTTTGCGCGGGGAAGAAGACGTTGGCGATCTGCGTGGCGTAGAAGCCGAACAGGAAGAAGTCGAACTGCTCGAGAAAGTTGCCGGCCGTGACGCGAAAGATCGCGGCGGCCTTCGAGCGTTCGGCCGGAAGGCTGGACGAGGGATGCATCGAGGGTGTCTCCTGAAAATCCTGGAATACGCGGGAGGGACTGGTCTGATTGTCGTTTTCCGGCATGTTGGCGCGGTATCGCTCAAACGATAAGTGCGATTTTTGGAACGATTGATGCAGTGTCGTTATCAATAGGCAAACGCTGCGCAGGTCCGGATGGCGATCGGGCATCTCGCTGCGAGGCCGCATACGTTTGCGTCGCCGTGCGATGCCGCCATCGTCGGCGGGCCACCACGCGTGGCCTCGATTTTTTGTTAACCGTGCCGTTAACGAGAATTTGACCCGCGCCGGCGCCATTGCAGCCGGCGTCCCAAACGAGCGCGAGCATGCCCGCATTCACTTCGATCGAGAAAATCGCCGACTGGGCCGGACGCAACCCGCTCGTCGTCGGTGCGTTGGGCACGCTGATGTCGCTCGCGGCGCTCGGGATCAGCGCGGTGACGCTGTGGGCCGCGCGCAGCGAGGTCGTCGAGCACGCGCACGAGACGTCGCGCAACGTCGCGGCCGTGCTGGCGAGCCAGATCTCGAGGACGGTCGAGACGTCGAACAACGCGCTGATCGCGCTGACCGTCGATCTCGGCAAGCCGTCCGTACAGCGCATGGATGCCGGATTGCGGCACGACCTGCTGTTCGAGCGCACCGCGGCGCAGTACGTGACCGGCATGGGCGTGACCGACCGGCACGGCCGGTTGATCGACGGCTGCTGCAGCGCGACCCATCGCTGGGACTTCAGCGATCGCGATTACTTCAAGGTCCATCGCGATGCGGACAATCTCGGTCTCTACGTCTCCCAGCCCTATCGCGCGCGCTCGCGCGGCGACAAGGAGTCCATCGCGCTGTCGCGGCGCATCGAGCGGCCGGATCACGGGTTCGACGGGATCGCGGTCGTCGCCATCGATCTCGCCTATTTCGAGCAGCTCCTGTCCCGACTCGATGTCGGGCCGAACGGGGTCAGCGCGATCGTGCGCGCGGACGGCACGATCCTCGCGAGAAACCCGTCGTTGAACGACGGCCAGATGAGCCGCCTGCGTCGTTCGACATCCTTCAAGCGGATGGTGAACAGCGAATCGGGCTTCTATCCCGCGCGATCGAGCATCGACGGCACCATGCGGTTGTACACCTACCAGCGGATACCGGGCACCCCGCTGATCGCAGTCGTCGCGCCGGCCGAAAGCGACGTGCTGGCCGGCATCCGGCGCCTGTCGTGGACGGTCGGCGTGTCGGCATCCGTGATCGGCGCATCGTTCTGCGCGGTGGTCTGGCTGCTGGCCTTCGCATTGCGGGACAACTTCCGCAAGCAGACGCTGCTGACCGACCTCACCCGCACCGATCCGCTGACCGGGCTGCACAATCGCCGCGCGCTCGATACCGCGCTGGCCGACGAATGGGAACGGCTGCAGCGCGGCAGCGGCGGCAGCCTCTCGGTGCTGTTCATCGACGCCGATCACTTCAAGCAGTACAACGACCGGCACGGGCACGCGCTGGGCGACACGGCGCTGCGCTTTCTCGCCGAATGCATCCGCGCGCATACGCGGCGGCGCGGCGACCTCGCCGCGCGCTACGGCGGCGAGGAGTTCGTCGCGGTGTTGCCGGATACCGATGAAAACGGGGCCGCGCGGGTCGCCGACGCGATTCGCCGCGAAGTCGAACGCAACCGGCTCGACGGGTTTGCGGAAACGGTTCCGCCCTTCACCGTCAGCATCGGCTGCGCGACCAGCCGGCGCGCACGGCATGCGTCGGTGCATGCGCTGACGCACGACGCGGACATGGCGCTCTACCGAGCGAAGCGCGAAGGAAGGAATCGTGTGTGTCGCGCGCAGGCGGAGCCGGTCGCGCAGCCGGCGTGAAGCGGGGAAAAGGCATCGGCGCGTAGCGTTCGCCCGGCGGTGCGCCGCGACCTGCCGACGCCCGACAGACCAGCCGTCAACCGGTCCGCCCCCCGCCCCGACGCATCACGACGAGCGCATGAAGTAATGCTGCGCCAGCTCGACCCAGTACCGGACCCCGGCCGGAATGATGTCGTCGTTGAAGTCGTATTTCGGATGATGCAGCGACGGTGCCGTCGCGCCGTCCTGCGCATTGCCGATCAGCACGTACGCGCCCGGCCGCTCCTCCAGCATGAAGCCGAAGTCTTCGGACGTCATGTTCGGCGGCACGTCGCGGGACAGGCGTTCGTCGCCGAACGTCGCGCGAATCACCGCTTCGCACAGCGCCGTCTCGGCCGGCGTATTGACCGTCGCCGGATAGTACTGAAAAAACTCGACGTCGACCTGCGCACCATACGCATGCGCCAACCCCTCGCACGCAAGCCGGACGTCGCGCTGCAACTGCTGCTGCAATGCCGACGACAACGTGCGAATCGTGCCGCGCAGCTCGGCGGTGTCGGGAATCACGTTGTCGGTCGTGCCCGCATGGAACATGCAGACGGAAATGACCGCCGGATCCACCGGGTCCTTGTGCCGCGCGGCGATGGTCTGGCACTGCAGCACCATCGAGCACGCGAGCGGCACGGGATCGATGCCCAGATGCGGCTGCGCCGCGTGCGCGCCCTTGCCCGTGACCGTGATCCTGAAGCGCGAGCCGGCAGCCATGATCGGGCCGGTACGCAATCCGAAATGCCCGGCCGGCAACCCGGGCCAGTTGTGCATGCCGAATACCGCTTCCGTCGGGTATCGCTCGAACAGCCCGTCGTCGATCATCCGGCGCGCGCCCGCGCCGCCCTCTTCGCCCGGCTGAAACACGAAATGGACGGTGCCGGGCAACTGCGGCATTGCCTTCAGCACGCGCGCGGCGCCGAGCAACATCACGGTATGGCCGTCATGGCCGCACGCGTGCATGATTCCGTGCGTGCAAGATGCATGCGCGAAGTCGTTGGCTTCGTGGATCGGCAATGCGTCCAGATCGGCGCGCAGCACGATGCCGCGGCCCGGATCCGCGCCGGGCAGGCTCGCCACCACGCCCGTGCCGCCCAGCCCGCGCGACACCGCATAGCCGAGCGCCTCCAGCTCGCGGGCGACGACGTCGGCCGTCCGGTGTTCTTCGAATCGCAACTCGGGATGCGCATGCAGGTCGCGGCGCAGCTTTGCCCAGTGCGCGTGATGCGCGTGCAGCGACGGGACGGGAGTGACGGGGTTGTCCAATTTAGGCACCTTCGGAAAGTAGCGGGCTTGCAGCCGTCATGCCGGCGCGTGTCGCGCGCGGCGGCTGGGTCAGTCGTAACAGCCGACGATCGACTTGATCTCCATGTATTCCTCCATCCCTTCGATCCCGTACTCGCGGCCGTTGCCCGACTGCTTGTACCCGCCGAACGGCGCCTGCGGATCCCAGGCCGGGTAGTTCAGATGCACCTGCCCCGCCCGGATGCGGGCGGCCACCGCGCGGACGTGTTCCTTGTCGGTGCCTTGCACGTGCGCGCCCAGCCCGTAGACCGTGTCGTTCGCGATGGCGACCGCTTCGTCGACGGTGTCGTAAGGCAGGATCGCGAGCACCGGGCCGAAGATCTCCTGCTGCGCGATCGCCATGTCGGTGCGCACGTCGGAGAAAATCGTCGGCCGCGCATAAAAGCCGCGGTCGAGCCCCGCGGGTCGGCCGGGGCCGCCGGCGATCAGTTTCGCGCGTTCGTCGATGCCCACGTCGATCATCTGTGCAACGCGGCCGAACTGCGCGCGATTGGCCAGCGGCCCGTGCGTGGTTGCGTCGTCGAACGGATCGCCGACGACGAGTCCCTGCATCGCCGCAACGGCCAGCGCCTCCACCGCGCCGAGCACGGCGCGCGGCACGATCATGCGGGTCGGCGCGCTGCACGACTGCCCCATGTTGCGGAACGCGGCGGCCACGCCGGGCGGGATCGCGCGCGACAGGTCCGCATCCGGCAACACGATATTCGGCGACTTGCCGCCCAGCTCCTGCGCGACGCGCTTGACGGTGGTGGCGGCCGCCTGCGCCACCAGCACGCCGGCCCGCGTCGATCCGGTGATCGACACCATGTCGACCTCCGGGTGCGACGCAAGCGCGGCCCCCACGGTTTCGCCGCTGCCGCTCACGAGATTGAAGACGCCGGCGGGCACGCCCGCATCGGCAATCACTTCCGCGAACAGCAGCGCGCTGAGCGGCGACAGCTCGCTCGGCTTGAGCACGACCGTGCAGCCGGCTGCGAGCGCCGGCCCGACCTTCGCGGTGATCTGGTAGATCGGCCAGTTCCACGGCGTGATCAGCGCGCACACGCCGATCGGCTCGCGGGCGACCGCGGTCGTCCCGCGCCGCTCGACGAACGGGTAGCGCGCGAGGTTGTCGCGTGCGACCCGGATATGTTCGGCCGCGAGCGGCACGTGCGCGGCGCGCGCATAGCCGAGCGGCGCACCCATCTCCAGCGCGAGTGCCGTGGCGAACAACTCGGCGCGTTCCAGCATCAACGCATGGATGCGATCGAGCAGCGCGGCGCGTTCCTGCGGTGAAGTCGCGGACCAGCGTTCGAACGCGTGGCGCGCGGCCTGCACCGCGCGATCGGCGTCATGTGCGTTCCCGAGCGGGATCTCGCACAGCGTGTCTTCCGTGGACGGGCTGACGATCGCGAACCGGTCACGGCCGTCGGGCATGACCCAGTCGCCGTCGATGAAGAACCGATCCAGCCTTCCGGCTTGCATCAGGCGATGAACCGGTGAATTGACGGGGGAATGCATGGCAGGAATATCCTTGAGTCGATACCGTGCGTCGACGCACGGCGAAGGCCGTGATGAGCCGAAGCAGCGGCCGGAACGCGTCGCGGCCGCCCGCTAGAAATCCGCCACCTTGCCCCACGCGGATTCGGCGAACCGGCTGGGCCGATACGGCGCCGGATCGACGAGCGGTTGCGCACCGGTCGCGAGATCCGCGATCAGGTGCCCGGCGCCCGGGCCGATCCCGAAGCCGTGACCCGAAAAGCCCGCCGCGAGGATCAGCCCCGGCACGCCCGGCACTTCACCGATGCCCGGCACGCCGTCCGGCGTGCTGTCGACGAAGCCGGCCCACGCGTGCGTGATCTTCGCTTCGCGCAGCTCGGGCAACAGTTCGGCCGCGCGGCGGTAGGTTTCGGCGACCGTCGGCATGTCGGGCTTCGGATCCAGGATGCGCACCGCCTCCATCGGCGTCGGCGCGTCGAGGCGCCAGCGCTTCAGCGTTTCGTGGCCGCCGCGCACGCCTTCGAGACCGCCCGGCAGCAGGTTGCGCCAGCGTTTCGCGAACATCGGCACGAATTGCGGCGCGAAGCGCAGGAACTGCGGCGTCAGGTCCACGCGCGCGCGGCCGCTGATCGCCAATGCATAGCGTCCGTCGCTGCGTCGCGTCACGGACACGCCGGACGTGTACATCGCCTCCGGCAGCGGTGTTTCGACGGGCGACACGCTCAGGATCGACTGACGGATCGACGCCTGCGGAAACCGGATGCCGAGCTGCCGGCAGAACGACGACGCCCATGCGCCGCCGGCCATCACGACCGTGCGCGTCTTGATGACGCCGGCCTCGGTGACGACGCCGGCGACCCGGCCGCCCTCCAGCTCGATGCCGCGCGCCGCGCAGTGCTGGTGGACGCTGCCGCCCAGCTTGATCAGCGCGGCGGCCACGGCCGGCGCGGCCTTTCCTGGATCGGCCGTGCCGTCGGTCGGCGAGAACACGCCGCCCTTCCACTGCCGCCCGGTCACCCGTCCGCGCTCGGCGGCCTGCTTGCTGTCGAGCATATACGTGGTCACGCCCGCGGTCTTCGCGAATTCGCCCCAGCTGGCCCAGCGGGACAGCTCGGCGTCGTCATTGCTCAGATACAGCAACCCGCAGCGATGAAAGCCCGTGTCTTCGCCGGATTCGGCGGCGAATCGTTCCCACAGATCGATGCTCTTGCTGGCCATCGGCAACTCGCGCGCGTCGCGGTTCTGCTGCCGGCACCAGCCCCAGTTGCGGCTCGACTGTTCGGCGCCGATGCGGCCCTTCTCGACGAGCGCGACCGATACGCCGCGGCGGGCCAGATAGTAGGCGGTGAAGACGCCGATGATGCCGCCGCCGATCACGACGACGTCGGCCGCGGCCGGCGGCGTGGACAAGGTTTCGATATGACGCAACGGAGGGGACATGTTCAGTCTCGCTCGACGGGGGCGTTGACGGTCTGCATCACGTAGAACTTCGCGACGCGTTCGCTGCTTTCCCAGCCGATCGACGCGCCGCGCGGCACGAACAGCGCATCGCCGGCGCCGAGCGCCAGCACGCTGCCGTCGGGCGCGGCGAACCGCACGCCGCCGTCCAGCAGGAACATGAACTCGTTGGCGCGATGCGGCCGGACGATCCGGTGATACGGCGTCGAATCCCACGTGCCCGCGCAGTACCCGGCTGCGTCGTCGGTGAACACGTTGTCGCTGCGGCATTGCGGCGCGGGGCCGAGCAGCACCTCGGCCGGCAGCGTCGCGGACGGCTTGAAGTCCGCGTCGGCGTACAGCGCGAAGAGACCTTGCTTCGTCGGTGTCTCGCACGCCGCCGCGCAGAACGTCAGCCGCACGGGCGCTTGCGCGGCGATGCGCAGCGCGGTGCCGCAGCCGATGACGGCACCCTGTCGCGGACCGAGCACCAGCGGCGCGGCGCCGGCCGCTTCGAGCGTCAACTCGCCTTCGACGACGACGAGGGTTTCGACGTGCGGAAAGCTCGCCACGTCCAGCGCGCCCACGAAGGCGATGCGCCCGGCGGCCATCGCGTCGGGGCCTTCCCACGCAATCTCGCGATGCGCCGCGAACGGATCGCTCGCGCCGAATCCCTGCTGGCGGAAGGCGGTGGAAGACGGTGCGCCGTCGGCCCGGTGCAACACGAAAACTGCGGTCATTTCTGCTCCTGTGCAATGCGTGGCGACCTGGTTCGAAGCCGTCACGCGATATCGGAAATCGTCGCTCGCCGGCGCTCCTGCCGGAACGCCTCGGCGGCGCATGTCGTCCATGCGTGCGCCTATGCCGCGTGACACGACGCTTCGCGGCGTTCGCCGCGCACGCGCGTCGATGGCGCTCGCACCGGCGCGCCGGCCGTTCGGGCGACCACGTAGTCGCGCGGCGTGATCCCGAGCACGCGCCGGAAATGCCGGCACAGGTGGCTCTGATCGAAGAAGCCGACGTCGGTCGCGACGATCGACGGCGCGAGACCCGCGCGCAGCAGGTCCTGCGCCCGCCGCACCCGCACGAGACACAGATACCGGTGCGGCGACAGACCGGTTTCGCTGCGAAAGCGCGCGGTGAAACGCGACACGCTCAACCCGGCCACCGCCGCGAGCGTGTCGAGGTTCAGCGGCTGCGCGAACGACGCGTCGATCGTGCGCAGCACGTCGCCGATCGCCGGCGACACGGGCCGCGCGACACGCGGCGAGCCAACGAATTGCACTGTCATGTCGAATTCTCCCGGCGCTCGCTTCAATGCAGGAAATCCTGCATCCGGTAATACGCGCCGACGAGCGGCAGGAACCACGCGTGCCCGAAATGGCCGGGTATCGCCGGCCAGTCGAGTGCGCGCCACGGGTTCGACGCGGCCGCGCCATACAGCACGTCGGCCATCACGCGGCCCATGTGCACCGACATCTGCACGCCGTGCCCGCTGTAGCCCATCGAGTAATAGAGCCCGTCGTGCTGGCCCGCGCGCGGCAACCGGTCGGCGGTGATGTCGACCAGCCCGCCCCAGCAATAGTCGAGCCGCACGCCGGCCAGCTCGGGGAAATAGCCGGCCATGCCGGCGCGCAGGATGTCGCCGCTCTTCGCGTCGGAGCGCGGGCTCGACATCGCGAAACGCGCGCGGCCGCCGAACAGCAGCCGGTTGTCGGGCGTCACGCGAAAATAGTTGCCGATCTGGCGCGACGTCACGTACGCACGGCGCTGCGGAAACAGCCGGTTCAACTGCGCGTCGGGCAGCGGCTCGGTCACGACGATGAAGCTGCCGACCGGCGCGATGCGTCGCCGGAACCATGCGAACGGCCCGTGCTGCGACGCGCCGGTCGCGACCAGCACGCGATCGGC
The DNA here is from genome assembly GCF_900446215.1 of Burkholderia cenocepacia. Classification (GTDB taxonomy): domain Bacteria; phylum Pseudomonadota; class Gammaproteobacteria; order Burkholderiales; family Burkholderiaceae; genus Burkholderia; species Burkholderia cenocepacia. Next base: position 421,124 of record NZ_UAQZ01000016.1, read on the forward strand.
GACGATCGTGCCGCGCGTGCAGGTGATCCGGTGGCGCTCGCCGTCCAGCCGGTCGAGCCGTGTGACGGCCGCTTGCTCGTACACGCGTGCGCCGGCCCGCACGGCCGCTTGCGCGAGCCCGACGCCGAACTTGCCCATGTGCATCTGCGCGCCGTTGCGCTGCAGGAGCCCGCCGTAAAAGCCGTCGGACGCGATTTCATCGCGGATCCGCGACGGCTCGATCAGCTCGATGTCCGGATCGACGTCGCGCCGCAACGCATTGAAGGTCTTTTCGAGCCCCGCGAAATGCTGCGGTTTCGCGGCGAGCTTCAGCTTGCCCGTTCGCCGGAAATCGCAGTCGATCGCCTGTTCGGTCACGATCGTCTCGACGCTCTTCACCGCGCTTTCGTACGCGAGATAAAACTGCTTTGCCTGCGCGGCGCCGATGCGCGCGGCCAGCGACGCGTAGTCCTGCGCGACGCCCGTATTGCACTGGCCGCCGTTGCGGCCGGACGCTTCGCCCGCGACCTGCGCGGCTTCGAGCACGACCACCGAGACGCCGCGCTGCGCGAGCGCGAGCGCCGCCGACAAGCCGGTGAAACCGCCACCGATGACGACCACGTCGGCCCGCCCTTCGACGGGCCCGACGCTGCCCGCGCGAAACGCGGGACGGGTATCCAGCCAGTACGATTCCAGTTTCATCGGATTCTTCTCGAGCATTCCCGCAACGACGATCGGCGACCGTTCAATGCGAATCATTTAATCACCGTCAAAAACCGCAGTTGCCGCGTATTCGCGCGCGGCACGCGTACAAATCGCCGTTTTGCGCGACCGCCGCAGCAGACTATGCGGCGGGCCGTTCACCGCGCCGCGCGACGCACGGTTCGCGCGCCACGGACTACAGCTGCACCGGCGTGACACCCGCGGGCGCCGGCTCCGCCTGGAAGCGCGCGAGATCCTCCTCGCTGCGATGGCACAGCACCTGCGCGCCGTTCCCGAGCGTGCGCAGCGACGGGGCCGTGCGGTTGCACACGCCGTCCACGCGCATCGCGCAGCGCGACAGGAACGGACACAGCTCGGCCTCGTGCTCGCGCTCGCCGATCGGCACCAGCGGACGATGGCAGCGCTCGGCCGCATCGTCGAGCCAGCCCGCGCGCAATTCCGGCGCGGACGACACCAGCAGATGCGAATACGGGTGATAAGGCGGCGCGCACAGCGCGTCGCGACTGCCCGTCTCCACGCGCCGGCCCGCATACAGCACGACGATGTCGTCGCTGATCGCGCGCACCTTCGCGATGTCGTGCGTGATGAACACGTACGACACGCCGAGCTTCGCCTGCAGGTCGCGCAGCAGTTCGATGATCGCGGCGCCGACCACGGTGTCGAGCGCCGACGTGACCTCGTCGCACAGGATCAGGTCGGGTTCGGCGGCGAGCGCCCGCGCGAGATTCACGCGCTGCTTCTGCCCGCCGGACAATTCGCCGGTACGCCGCGCGGCCACCGCCGGCGGCAGCCGCACGAGTTCGAGCAGTTCCGCGACGCGCTGCCGCGCACGCGCGCCCTTGATCCCGTGATAGAACGCGAGCGGTCGCGCGAGCGTGCGCTCGACGGTATGCACCGGATTGAGCGCGGTATCGGCGTTCTGGAACACGATCTGCACGCGGCGATGCTGCTCCTTCGTCCGTTTGCCGATATCGCGCGCGAGCGGCACGCCGTCGAGCAGGATCTCGCCGCCGGTCGCCGGCACGAGGCCCGCGATCACCTTCGCGAGCGTCGTCTTGCCGGAACCGGATTCGCCGATCACGCCGACGGTCTGCCCGCGCCCGATGCGCAGGTCGACTTCATGCAGGATCACCTTCGCGGGCCAGCCGTTCGCCGCGCGGCCGCCGTAACCGGCGATCGCGCCGCGCACGTCGAGCAGCGGCGCCGGCGCGGCCGGTCGTCGCACTTCCCCGCCACGTTCGGCATCGTTCGGCGTGACCGCCGCGATCAGGCTCTGCGTGTACGGATGCGTCGGCGCATGCAGGATCTTTTCGGTCGCCCCCGCCTCGCGGATCACGCCGTCGCTCAGCACGACGATCCGGTCGGCCGCCGACCACGCGCAGCCCGCGCACCTCGACGAGCGGGTTCGATTCGTGTCGCATCAGTGTCCTCCGGCGGCGCCGGCCGCGCCCTTGCGGCGGCCGCGATGCGGCAGACCGTCGATCAACAGGTTGACGCCCACCGTCAGGATCGCGATCGCGACCGCGGGCATGATCGCGACGGCCGAGCCGTCGCCGAGGCTCGCGATGTTCTCGCGCACGAGGGAGCCGAGGTCCGCATACGGCGGCTGCACGCCGAGGCCGAGAAAGCTGAGGCCGCTCAGCAGCAGCACGACGAACGTGAAGCGCAGCCCGGTATCCGCCAGCATCGGGTGGATCATGTTCGGCAGCATCTCGACGCACGCGATGTACAGCGCGCTCTCGCCGCGCGCCTTTGCCACCTGCACGAATTCGAGCGTGCTGATGTTGACGGCCAGCGCGCGCGCGATCCGGTACGAGCCCGGCATGTAGCTGACCGCGGCGGTGAGCACCAGCAGCGGCAGCGACGAACCGAACGCGGCGACGAACATCAGCGCGAACATCTTCGACGGAATCGACGTGAGCGCGTCGAGCAGCCGGCTCATCGTCTCGTCGACCGCGCGGCCCGACACGGTCGCGAGCAGCCCGAGCGTCGTGCCGGTCAGCGCGGCGAGCAGCACCGCGGCCAGCGCGAGCAGCACGGTCAGCCGCGTGCCGTACAGGATGCGGCTCAGCATGTCGCGGCCGAGGAAGTCGGAACCGAACGGCAGCTTCGCACCGAACGGCGCGAATACATCCGGCGTGACGATCGCGCCGACGTCGTGCGGCGCGAGCAGCGGCGCGAACACCGCGATGAACAGCATCAGGCCGACCATCGACAGGCCGACGCGGCCGCCGGTCGTCAGTCTGATGCGTGCGCCGCGGCGCTTGCGGGGCTGGTCGGGGGACGGCGCGGCGGGCGGCGTCGCGCCTCCCCACGGCGCGCGCGGTTCGCCTGACGGCGGCAGCGCGCTGCTGCGATGAACGGGTTCGGTCGGGTGCATGGGCGGCATCTCGGAAGAAAAACGGGACACTCAGGTCCGCAGTCGCGGGTTCGACACGATCGAGCACAGATCGGCGAACAGCACGAGCATCAGGTACGCGACGCAGAAAATCAGCGTGCATGCCTGGACCAACGGGAAATCGCGGTTGCCGACGGCATCGACCATCAGGCTCGCGAGGCCCGGATAGTTGAAGATCGTCTCGACGACGATCACGCCGCCGAGCAGATACGACAGGCTCAGCGCGATCGCGTTGGCGATCGGACCGATCGCGTTCGGCAGCGCGTGGCGCAGCACGACGCGCGCGGGGCTCGCGCCCTTGAGCATCGCCATCTCGACGTACGACGCGCTCAGCTGCTCGATCACCGCGGCGCGCGTCATCCGCGCCATCTGCGCGATCACGACCGCGCACAGCGTCAGCACCGGCATCGCATACGCCCGCAGGAAATCGTGCAGGCTGTCGATCGGGCCGCTGTACGACAGCGCGGACAACCAGCGCAGCTTCACCGCGAACACGAGCACGGCGACCGTCGCGATCAGGAACTCCGGCGTCGCGACGAGCGACAGCGTGCCGAGGCTGATCACGCGGTCGACCACCGACTCGCGTTTGACCGCGGCGAGGATGCCGAGCAGCAGCGCGATCGGCACCGACACGGCGGTCGTGATCGCCGCGAGCGCGAGCGACTTCGGCAGGCGCCCGCCGATCAGCTCCGACACCGGCATGTCGCCGGACAGCGAACGGCCGAAATCGCCGTGCAGCAGCCCGCCGAGCCAGTGCACGTAACGCACGTGCGCCGGCATGTCGAGCCCGAACTGCTGACGCAGCGCGGCGACCGTCTCCGGCGTCGCCGACTGACCGAGCGCGGCCTGCGCGGCGTCGCCCGGCAGCAGGTTCGTGATCGTGAAGATGATCGCGGACACGATCAGCAGCGTCAGCGCGGTGACCGCGATGCGTCGACCGATCAGCCCAAGCAGGATTCGATTCATGAAACGGCACTCCGGGAAAGATCCCGCGCGACCGGGGCGGTGGCCCGCTGCGGCCGCGCGGCGGCGTCACGTATCGACGTCAGGCGTTCCACCACACATACTCGGCGAACATGAAGCCCATCATCCCGCCGGTCGGGATCGACCCGAGGCCCGCGAGCCGCTTGTCGTAGCCGTCGAGGAAGCTGATGAACGCCGGAATGCCGACCCGGCCCTGCTGCGCGACGAGCGTCTGCATCTCGCCGTACATCTGCTTGCGCTTCGCATCGTCGGTCTCCGAGCGCGCGGCGAGCAGCAGCTGATCGAACTTCGCGTTCTTCCAGCCCGACTCGTTCCACGCGGCGTCCGACTTGAAGAACTGCGTGAACAGCACGTCGGCGCTCGAGCGCGGGTTGATGTTGCCGAAGCCGAGCGGATGCTTCATCCAGTGGTTCGACCAGTAGCCGTCGGGCGACACGCGGTTGACCTGCAGGTTCAGCCCGATCTTCTGGCCGGCCTGCTGCAGCAGCACGGCCATTTCGATCGACCCGTTCGCATCGGACGTCGCATAGATCGGCGGCAGCGCCGTGCCGAGCGCGCCGGCCTTCTGGAACAGGAATTTCGCCTTGTCCGGATCGTGCGGCCGCTGCGGCAGCGACGCGTTGAAGTAGCGATGCCCCGGCGGGATCGGCTGGTCGTTGCCGATCACCGCATAGCCGCGAAATACCGCCGAGCGGATCTGTTCGCGATCGAACAGGTACTTCATCCCCTCGACGAAATCGGGATTCGCGGTGATCGGGCTTTCGCTGCGCATGATCAGGTCGGTATAGAGCCCCGACTTGGTTTCCTTCAGCGCATAGCCGGGCGTCGACGCGACCCGTTGCGTCGAGCGCGGGTCGATCGCGTTGATCAGGTGCACGTCGCCCGACAGCAGCGCGTTCAGGCGCGCGGCGCTGTCGCTGATGCCGATCAGTTCGATCTCGTCGAGATACGGCATGCCCGGCTTGAAGTAGCTGTCGTTGCGCACGCCGACGGTCGACACGCCCGGCTTGAACGACTTGAGCTTGTACGGACCGCAGCCGATGCCGGTCGCGAAATCGGTCGTGCCGTCCTTGACGATCACGAGTTGCGGCGTCGCGAGGATGACCGGCAGATCGGCGTTCGCGCTGGCGAGCGTGAGCGTGACCTCGTCCGGGCCGCTCGCCTTCGCGTCCGCGAACTGGTCGGCGAGCGGCTTGACCTTCGACGCGGTGGCCGCGTTCTTGTGGCGCATCAGCGAGAACACCACGTCGGCCGGGCCAACGGGTTTGCCGTCGTGGAACGTGACGCCCTTGCGCAGCTTGATGATCCAGGTCTTCGCATCGGTCGTGTGCAGCGACTCGGCGAGATTCATCTGCGGCGTGAGGCTCCCGTCGAGCTGCGTGAGGCCGCTGTAGAACATGAAGAAGCGGATGTAGTCCGCGCCCGTCGAGCCCTTGGCCGGGTCGAGCGTATCGGCGGTCGAGCTGGATTCGTTCGCGACCCGGATCTTGCCGCCGCGCTTCGGCGCGGGCGCGGCGAATGCCGACTGCGCGCTCGTCAGCAATCCGCCGCCGCCGACGGCCATCATGCCGCTCGCCGCCATGACCCGCATCATGTCGCGGCGCGTGAAGCCGCCCTTGCCACCATTGTCGATATCGTCGCTCATCCGAACTGCTCCTGACTGTGTAAAGTGGGTCATAGGGTCCAGCGTGGTTGTTCGATCCCGCCGCGCCCGCTTGCTGGTGGCGGGCGCGACGCCGTGCACATGCAATTCATTTAAGCATCGCCAAAATGCCGGTTGTCCCGATTCGGGCCGCCCTCACGATACGAATCGACCGTTTTGGGTGGCCTGCGCAGCATGATTTGCTGCGTGCGCCGGGGACCATCGGCGGGTGCCGGCCGCATGCCGGCGCGCACGTGAAAGTTCAGAGGATTGTTCGCCGGCATCCACGCGTTGATCCCGCAGGCGCGACGCGAATGCGTGCAGGCTCGCGCGACGTGGCGACACCGGCCGCCTGCCGCATTGCGCGTGTTTCTCCCGGGATCGCGACGGGCGGCACCACGCGTGCGCGGCACCGCACCGGGGAAACGCGTCGCTTACAGCCCGAGCTGCGTCGCGAGCTGGCCGATGTCCGACACTTCGTAATAGTTGTAGAACGGCGTGCCCGGCTCGTGGCCGCGATTCACGAAGGCCTTGTGCCTGATTCCCAGATCCTCGGCCGTCATCAGGTCGTAGCGCAGGCTCGACGACACGTGCAGCACGTCCTCGGGCTTGCAGCCGAGCTTGTCGAACATGTATTCGAAGCCCTGCATCCGCGGCTTGTACGATTGCGCCTGCTGCGCGGTGAACACCGCGTGGAACGGTGCGCCGAGCTTGTCGACGTTGCTCATGATCTGCTCGTCCATCGCGTTCGACAGGATCACGAGCTTGTACTTCGTCGCCAGCCGTGACAGCCCGGCGGGCACGTCCGGATGCGGGCCCCAGCTCGGCACCGCACGATAGAACAGCTCGGCCTCGGCTTCGTCGAACGTCACGCCGACCCGCGCGCAGGTGCGGCGGATCGCGTTGACGACGACGTCGCGATACGGCTTCCACGCACCGAGCACCTCGTCGAGCCGATAGGCGGCGAACGCGCGCACGAATGCCTCCATCGCGGCCGGCGACAACCGGTCCGCATAGATTTCGCGCGCCGTCTCGGCCATCCGGAAATGGGTCAGCGTGCCGTAACAGTCGAAGGTGATGTACTTCGGTTCAAACTGGATCATGATGACGTCCTGTCGGTGTGAAGCCCCGGCGGGCCGGGGACGGGCTGGGTTGTACGAAATTGAATCAGGGCAAAAAGCCCCGCGCGCGTCGTTTGGCGCCGTCCGAAACGCAGAATCGTCGCGTGTTGCGCGGCGCGGGCAGCACGATATGCGGCGCGTCCGGCGGCGCCGGCCGCTGCGGCCCGCCGCAACGGCCGCGACATCGCGCTTTCGTCGTAGCGGCACGCTCGCGGCAGGAACGATCGAGTTCATGTGACGCGTCGGCACGACGGGCGGATGCGTTCGTGCCGGCCGAGCGGATCGGCGTCGATCCCGAGCGCCGGGCCGCCGCCGGAAAACAGGCGAATCGTCCTATCCGTGCCGCCGCCGCGCTGGCAGAGTGAACAGGTCATTTCCACCCATCCGGAGTCCGGCGTGTCCGACCTCAATCCTTCCCGCACGCTCATCTATCGCCCGTTCACCGAAGCCGACCTGCCCGCCGCCCATCGACTGTCCGAAGCAGTCAAGTGGCCGCACCGGCTCGACGACTGGCGCTTCGTATTCCAGCTCGGCAGCGGCTTCGTCGCCGAGGACGAAACCGGCATCGTCGGCACCGCGCTCGGCTGGCGCTTCGGCGAATCGCACGCGTCGCTCGGCATGGTCATCGTGTCGCCCGAGCGCCAGGGCTGCGGCATCGGCCGCGAACTGCTCACCCGCGTGGTCGACAGCTTCGGCACGCGGACCGTGTTTCTGCATGCGACGCCGGCCGGCGAGCCGCTGTACGCGAAGTTCGGCTTCGACGTCATCGATACGATCGATCAGCACCAGGGCGCCGCGTTCCAGCCGCCGCTGATCTCGCTGCCGCCCGGCGAGCGCCTGCGCCCGCTCGGCACCAACGACGGCCCGCGGCTCGCCGCGCTCGCGTCGCGCGCGGCCGGCTACGAACGCGGTGCGGTGATCGATGCGCTGCTCGACGTCGCGAACGGGATCGCGCTCGACCGCGACGGCGAGCTGCTCGGTTTCGCGCTGTTCCGCCGGTTCGGCCGCGGCCACGTGATCGGCCCGGTGATCGCGCCGGATGCGCTGCGCGCGCAAGCGCTGATCAGCCATTGGCTCGCGCTGCACGAGGGCATGTTCGTGCGGCTCGACGTGCCGGGCGACAGCGGGCTGTCGGACTGGCTGCAGGGGCTCGGGTTGCCGCGCGTCGATACGGTCGTCGCGATGGCGCGCGGCACGACGCCGCCACGCGACCCGGCGCTGCGCGCGTTCGCGATCGTGAACCAGGCGCTCGGCTGAGCGGGGCGCACGATGAGTTTTCTCTACAAGGCCGATCCGGTGCGCGGCGCGCAGTGGGCGGCGCGCTTCGCGCAACGCGCGCCCGACCTGCCGTTCCGGATCTGGCCGGACCTCGGCGACGCCGACGCCGTCCGCTATCTCGCCGCATGGCAGCCGCCGGACGATCCGGTCGCGCTGTTGCCGAACCTCGAAGTCGTGTTCTCGGTCGGCGCCGGCATCGATCAGTTCGACCTGTCGCGCGTGCCGCCGCACATCCCCGTCGTGCGGATGATCGAGCCGGGTATCGTCGAAGGAATGGTCGAATACGTGACGCAGGCCGTGCTGACGATCCATCGCGACCTGTTCGACTACGCGGCGCAGCAGCGCGATCAGGTGTGGCGCGAGCGCCCCGTGCGCGCGGCCGCGTCGCGACGCATCGGCGTGCTCGGGCTCGGCACGCTCGGCCAGGCCGTGCTCGGCACGCTGCGGCGCTTCGGTTTCCCGTGCGCGGGCTGGAGCCGCACGCCGCGCACGCTCGACGGTGTCGACTGTCATGCAGGCGATGCCGCGCTCGACGCGTTCCTCGCCCGCACCGACATCCTGATCTGCCTGCTGCCGCTCACCGACGGCACGCGCGGCCTGCTCGGCGCGCGCGTGTTCGACGCGCTGCCGGCCGGCGCGTCGCTGGTGCAGGTCGGGCGCGGCCCGCAGCTCGATGCGCCCGCGCTGCTCGCGGCGCTCGCGAGCGGCCGGCTCGACAGCGCGATCCTGGACGTGACGGACCCCGAACCGTTGCCGGCCGGCCATCCGTTCTGGACGCATCCGCGCATTCGCATCACGCCGCACATCGCCAGCGCGACGCGGCCCGACACCGCGGTCGACGCGGTGCTCGCGAATCTCGCGCGCCATCGCGCGGGACAACCGATGATCGGCGTCGTCGATCGCGCACGCGGCTACTGACGTGCGGGCCCGGCCTGCGGGGCGCGCAGCAGAAAATGCCGAAGCGCCCGGTGCAAACGCCGCGCGCATACGTTTCGGACCGCAAATTGAAGACGCATGCGGATGGCTTGCCCGTTAGCATGAACTCACCGCTGACACCTGACGAGAGTCCCGCCTTCCCATGAACCAAGCCGCGCTGATCGAAGCCGATCGTCAACACCTGATCCACCCCGTCGTCAACTACCGTGCGCACGAGGCGCGCGGCGTCACCGTGCTGGAATCCGCGGACGGCGTGTTCCTGCGCGATGCCGCGGGCCATACGCTGCTCGACGCGTTCTCGGGCCTGTGGTGCGTCAACGTCGGCTACGGCCGCGACAGCATCGTGAAAGCCGCCGCCGACCAACTGGCCAAGCTGCCCTACGCGACCGGCTATTTCCATTTCGGCTCGCAGCCGGCGATCGAGCTCGCCGAACGGCTCGCCGCGCTCGCGCCGCCGTCGCTGAACCGCGTGTACTTCACGCTCGGCGGCTCGGACGCGATCGACTCCGCCGTGCGCTTCATCACGCACTATTACAACGCGACCGGCCGTCCGTCGAAAAAGCAGATGATCGCGCTGGAGCGCGGTTATCACGGCTCGTCGTCGATCGGCGCCGGCCTCACCGCGCTGCCGGCGTTTCACCGTCATTTCGACCTGCCGCGTGCGGACCAGCACCATATTCCGTCGCCCTACCCGTACCGCCATCCGCTCGGCGACGATCCGCAGGCGCTGATCGCCGCGTCGGTCGCCGCGCTCGAAGCGAAGGTCGCCGAACTGGGCGCGGACAATGTCGCCGCGTTCTTCTGCGAGCCGGTGCAGGGTTCCGGCGGCGTGATCGTGCCGCCGGCCGGCTGGCTGAAGGCGATGCGCGACGCGTGCCGGCGCCTCGGCATCCTGTTCGTCGCGGACGAGGTGATCACCGGCTTCGGCCGCACCGGCCCGCTGTTCGCGTGCGAGGCCGAACAGGTCGATCCGGACCTGATGACCGTCGCGAAGGGGCTGACCGCCGGCTATGCGCCGATGGGCGCGGTGCTGATGTCCGATGAAATCTACGAAGGGATCGCGGGCCACCGCGCCGATGCGCCCGCGGTCGGCCACGGCTATACGTATTCCGCGCATCCGGTGAGCGCGGCGATCGGCCTCGAAGTGCTGAAGCTCTATCACGAAGGCGGGCTGCTCGCGAACGGCCAGGCGCTGGCGCCGCGCTTCGCCGCGGGACTCGACGCGCTGCGCGCGCATCCGCTCGTTGGCGACGCGCGCTCGGTCGGCCTGCTCGGCGCGCTCGAACTGGTCGCCGACAAGGCACGCAAGACGCGCTTCGACCCGGCGCTGAACGTGCCGGACCGGATCGCGGCCGCCGCCTACGCGAACGGCGTGGTGTTCCGCGCGTTCGGCGACGGCGTGCTCGGCTTTGCGCCGGCGCTGAGCTTCACTGCCGGCGAGTTCGACCTGATGTTCGAACGCGTGCGCAAGACGCTCGACGACGTGCTGGCGGATTCCGGCGTGCAGCGCGCGCTCGACGCCGCGCATGCGCAACCGGCCTGACGGGCCAAGGGAAAGCCGGGCTTGTAGCGGTCATCGTTCGTCTCTAAAGTAACCGGACATTCCATTTTTGCTCTTTCACGTGAACATGACGGACAGCAAGCTGGATCGCATCGACCTGCGCATCCTCTCCCAGTTGCAAAAGCGCGGCCGCATGACCAACGTCGAGCTGGCCGATGCGGTCGGGCTGTCGCCCAGTCCGTGCCTGATCCGCGTGAAGCGGCTCGAGAAGGCCGGCTACATCGGCGGCTACGGCGCGCACATCCAGCTCGAGAAACTCGGCGACGTGCAGGTCGTATTTACCGAGGTCACGCTGGCCGATCATCGGCGCGAGGATTTCGACCGCTTCGTCGCGGCGATCCGCACCGTCGACGAGATCGTCGAATGCCACCTCGCGAGCGGCGGCTACGACTATCTGCTGAAGTTCATCACGCGCAGCGTGAGCCATTACCAGACGATCGTCGAAGGGCTGCTCGAGCAGAACATCGGCATCGAGAAGTATTTCAGTTACGTGATCATCAAGTCGCCGTTCGTCAAACGGCACTACCCGCTCGAATCGCTGTTCGGCGAACGTCACTGACACGCGGCGTGCGTCCCCCCCGAACGCGGCAGCCTGCTGTCCGCGCGGGGTAGCCGCGCGCCCACACCGCTCAACCAGCGTCACCGAACCGCCTCATTCAAGGATCTGTCATGCCGCTTACGCTGTCCCGCACCGAACTCGTTCGCACCGCCAACCTGATCGACGGCAACTGGCGCGATGCGCTCGACGGCCGCCGCTTCGCCGTCACCGATCCCGCCACGCTCGAAACCGTTGCCCACGTACCCGACAGCGGCGCCGCCGACGCACGCGCGGCGACCGACGCGGCAGCCCGCGCGCTGCCCGCGTGGCGTGCGACGCCCGCGCGCGAACGCGCCGCGATCCTGCGTGCCTGGCATGCGGCGATCGTCGCGCACACCGACGATCTCGCGAAGCTGATGTCGCGCGAACAGGGCAAGCCGCTGGCCGAGGCGCGTGGCGAAGTTGCGTACGGTGCGTCGTACGTGCTGTGGTTCGCGGAGGAAGCGACGCGCACGTACGGCGACCTGATCCCGCAGCAGCAGCGCGGCAAGCGCTTGAGCGCGGTGAAGGAGCCGATCGGCATCGTCGCCGCGATCACGCCGTGGAATTTCCCGCTCGCGATGATCGCGCGCAAGATCGCGCCGGCCCTCGCGGCCGGCTGCACGGTGGTCGCGAAGCCGGCGGAGGACACGCCGCTGACCGCGCTCGCGCTCGCGTTGCTCGCGCAGGAAGCCGGCGTGCCGGCCGGCGTGCTGAACCTGATCGCCGCGTCGCGCGAGCGCGGCGTCGACGCGGCGGCCGACTGGCTCGCCGACGGCCGCGTGCGCAAGATCACGTTCACCGGCTCGACGCCGGTCGGCAAGCTGCTCGCGCGCGAATCGGCGGCGACGTTGAAGAAATTGTCGCTGGAGCTCGGCGGCAATGCGCCGTTCATCGTGTTCGACGACGCCGAGCTCGATGCCGCGGTCGACGGGCTGATGGCCGCCAAGTTCCGCAACGGCGGGCAGACCTGCGTGTCGCCGAATCGCGTGTACGTGCAGGCCGGTGTCTACGACGCGTTCGCCGCGAAGCTCGCCGCGCGCGTCGCCGCGCTGAAGGTCGCGCCGGCGACCGACCCGGCCGCGCAGATCGGCCCGATGATCAACGCGCGCGCGGTCGACAAGATCGCACGCCACGTCGGCGATGCGATCGAACGCGGCGCGCGCGTGCTCACGGGCGGCAAGCGCCTGACCGAGCTCGGTGCGAACTATTACGCGCCGACGGTGCTCGTCGACGCGACCGCCGACATGCAGCTCACCTGCGAGGAAACCTTCGGCCCGATCGCCGCGCTGTTTCGCTTCGCGTCCGAGGACGAAGCGGTCGCCGCCGCGAACGACACGCCGTTCGGGCTCGCCGCCTATTTCTACACGCAGGACGTGCGGCGCATCGCGCGCGTGTCGGCGCGGCTCGAAACGGGCATCGTCGGCATCAACGAAGGCGCGCTCGCGAGCGAGGCCGCGCCGTTCGGCGGCGTGAAGGAATCGGGCTACGGCCGCGAAGGCTCGCGCTACGGCCTCGACGATTACCTGTCCATCAAGTACCTGTGCCAGGGCGGGCTCGACTGAGCGGATGAACCCGCGCCGTCCGCAAGGACGGCCGTCGCCGTGTCCGGTCCGGCCACGCGCATTGACATCGGAACCGATCGGTCCATATAATGCATCCAACTTTGGCACCGCATCGATGGCGAAACCGATCAATGGCAAATCCGGCTGGCGTGGGCCGTCCCCGCGAATTCGAACTGGGCGACGCCGCGCGCGACGCGATGGACGTTTTCTGGGATCGCGGCTACGAAGGCGCGTCCCTGCCCGACCTGATCGCCGGCACGGGCTTGTCGCGCGGCAGTCTCTACAAGGCGTTCGGCGACAAGAAGGCGCTGCTGCTGGCGGCGCTCGACCTGTACATGGCCGACGGGCTCAAGGCGACCGCCGACATCCTGTCGCAACCCGGTGCCGTGAAGGATGCGATTCGCGATTCACTGCTGCGCTATGCGCGCCTGTCCGTTGGCGACGCGGGCCGGCGCGGATGTCTCGCGGTCGCGATGACCACCGAACTGGCCGCGCGCGACGCGGATGTCGCGGAACGCACCGGGCGCATGTTCCGGCGGCTGCAGCAGCTCTATGCCGGTGCGATCGTCCGCGGCCAGGCGAGCGGCGAGATCGCCGAGCAGGACGAACAGGTGCTGGCGCGTTTGCTCGTCTGCCAGATCGAGGGCATGCGCGTGCTGGGCAAAACCGGTATGTCCGAGCCCGACGTGCTCGCGTTGGTCGATCGCACGATGCGCATTCTCGACTGATATTTTTTTACCCGATTTGGAACTGATTGGTTCCGTATGGAGAGCCGCCCATGTCACGGAATGACCCCGTTTCACCCGACCCGCGTCGCTGGGCGATGTTTTCGGTCCTGCTCGTCGGCGCGTTCCTGCCGCCGCTGGATTTCTTCATCGTCAATGTCGCGCTGCCGTCGATCCGCGCGGAACTGGGCGCCTCGTCGTCGGCCGAGCAACTCGTCATTTCATCGTATGCGGGCCTGTACGCGGTGACGCTGATCACCGGCGGGCGATTGGGCGACCTGTTCGGCCGCGGCCGCGTGTTTTTCCTCGGGTTGATCGGCTTTGCGATCGCCTCGACGCTGTGCGGCCTCGCGAGTTCGCCGTGGACGCTCATCGTCGGCCGCGCGTTGCAGGGCGTGACGGCCGCGATCATGGCGCCGCAGGCGCTCGCGTCGATCCAGGCGATTTTTCCGGAATCGGAAAAGCCGCTCGCGCTCAGCTTGTACGGCGCGGTATTCGGCCTCGCGGCCGTGGTCGGGCAGGCGCTCGGCGGGATCCTGATCTCGTTGAATCTGTTGAACCTGGGCTGGCGCACGATCTTCCTCGTCAACCTGCCGCTGGCGATGCTGGTCGTCCTGTTCGGGATTCCGCTGTTGAAGGAAACGCGGGCGCAGCATGCGCGCAAGCTCGACCTCGGCGGCACCGCGCTGTCGATGCTGACGCTGGGCGCGCTGATCGTGCCGCTGATCGAGGGGCGCGAAGCAGGCTGGCCGGTATGGGCATGGGGGTCGCTGCTCGCGGTGCCCGCCCTCGCCGCGTTCTTCTGGCGCTACGAGCGCCGGCTCGGCCGCCGCGGCGGCGCACCGCTGCTCGATCCGGCCGCGCTGCGCGCACCGGGGCTGGGCCGCGCGTTGCTGATCGCGCTGCTGCTGTACTCGATCGGCGCGTTCTTCCTGCTGTTCTCGGTGTATCTGCAGAATGCGTTGCACGTCGACGCGCTGAGCGCGGGCCTCGTGTTCTTGCCGTTCGGCGTCGGGTTCCTGCTCGGCCCGTTGTCGACGCCGTTCTGCACACGTGTCATCGGCGCTTACGTCAATCCGTTCGGCATGGGGCTGGAGATCGTCGGGCTCGTCGGCCTCGCGGGGTTGATCGATGCCACGCCGGTCGGGATGCCGCTCGCTGCCGTGCCGCTCGCCGCCGCGCTCTTCGTCATCGGGTTCGGACAAGGGCTCGCGCTGCCGACGCTGATGCGCATGGTGACGGGGCGCGTCGCACCGGCGCTGTCCGGCATGATCGCCGGCATCGCCAGCTCGACGCTGCAGGTCAGCACGTCGCTCAGCGTGGCGATCATCGGCGGCATTTTCTATACGACGCTCGGCACGCGCCAGGACCCGGCGGCCATCGCGCACGCGTTCATCGTCGCACTCCTGTCGATCTCGCTGTTCCTCGCCGTCGGCGCCGCGCTGGGCATCTCGCTCGCCCGCGCACCCGCCGCGCACCCGTCGATGCGGGCCGCCGTCCGTCCGGGCTTCGGCCCTGAACGCAAACGGCCGTAATCGCCCGTCGTCGCCTGTAAACAGCGCAGCGCTGGACGCCGCGTTCGCTGCCGCGAAGACGGCAGATGTCATGGCCGATATCGATGCGTTCACCGATATCGAACCCGATCGGCACATCACGCACGTGTTCTCGCGCATCCGCGCGCACACGCAAGCGAATCCGCGTCGTGGATGGCGTCAGAGCAGCCCCAGCGCCGACGCCTTGAGGGTCGCCGCGGCGCGTGTCGAACATTCGAGCTTGCGGAACGCCTTCTCGACGTGAGTGCGCACCGTGCTCGGACTCATCGCGAGCGCCTGCGCGACCTGCTTGTTGCTCGCGCCGCGGGAGATCGCCCGCAGGACGTCGATTTCCCGCGCGGACAGGCGCGGTCCAGCGTCCGACGCGCGCGGCGCGATGCGCCGGGGCACAGGCGCTTCGCCCGTCACGAGCGCGGCCACCACGTCGCCGCATAGCCGGCCGCAGACCGCTTCTTCCTGCAACTGGTCGGCGGCGGCCGCATCGCTCAGCGCCGCGCGCCACGGACGCGCCGAGCGCAACGCGACCCACGCCAGCGACGCCGCGAGCACGCGCGCTTCCAGCGTCAGCGCCGCATCGCGCGCGCCGCGAAAATAACCCGAGCCGTCCTGCCGCTCGTAGGCATACGACGCGAGCACCGCGGCTTCGCCGAGCGCGCCGGTCTGCCTGCCGGCGCGTTCGGTCCAGTAAGGCACGAGTCGCACCTTTTCCCAGGCGCTCGCGGGCAGCCGCGTCGGCAAGTTCCACACGTCGTTCGGTACCGCGGCCCGGCCGATGCCGTGAATCAGGCCGGCGCGGTACACGCGTTCGCGCGCGGCCTCGTCCGGCGAGAGACGGCCGTAACACGCGGCCGCCGTCGCGGCGACCGAACGCGAGAAGCCCGTCATCCACGGCAGTTTCAGATCGATGACGTCCGCGATCAATTCGGCGGACGTCGCGCCCTGCATGTCCGGCGTGGCCAATGCGGCGTCCAGCTCGGCGGGCGCCATGTGCTCGAGCGCCGCCAGCCAGCGCGGTGCGTCACGCTCGGCCGTCTCGACGAGCACGGCCGGATAGCGCGCCCCCGCGCGTTGGCCGATCAATTGGAGCGCCCGTTCGATGCCGTAGGTGCGGCTGAACACGTCGAGGTCGCCCGCAAGCGCGACGATCGATACGGCGGCCGGCACCTGTTCCCGCGCGAGCCGCGCAGGCAGCCCGTTGCCGTCCCAGCTTTCGAAAATGTGCCGCAGCGCGGTTTCCGTCGCGTTGGACAGACCGAGTATTCGCGCGACCTCGCCCGACACTTCGCAATGAATCTGCGCGAGCGGGATCATCGCGACGCCCGCGCCGCCGATCGCTTCGGCCATGCCGGGCCGGCTCTCGAGCATCGCGGCGCGGATCGCGACGTCGTCGCCGAATACCTGCGCGAAACCCGCCGCATTCGCGGTGCAGCCCGACCAGCGCAACAGCGCCACCTCGCGGGCCGTATCGCACACCGCTGCATCGAATCGCGCCGCGTGCGCGAGCTGCGCCGCCAACCAGCTCGTACGCGGCGAATGGTCGGTCGGCTGGCCCATGCTGAGATCGCCGATGAAGGCCAGCGCGCGTACGGCGTCGACGATGCGCAGCGGGACGTGACGGGCTTCGGCGTCGGACATCGGGCGGTGGAGACATTCGCGGGAGCGGGAAAACGATCATACGCGACGGCGTCGCGGCGTGCACGAGCATGCGCGTCGGCGCCGCGCCGCGGGCCGCCCCGATGCGATGTTCGCCTGGACCAGAGCCTGCCGCCGGTGGAATGGGCCATCGGACATCTGACCGATGGCGGCCGGCCCCGGCGATTGCGATACTCGGCGCACTGGAGATCCGGTCGGCGCCGCATCCGAATCCGCATGGCGGACGCCCTGCATGCCGGCCGGAACGACGATTCAATATATGAAGGAGTGCAAATGATTGACCGCTACCCCGAATTCCGTCCCCCTGCCGACGAACACTGGCTGAAACGGTACTACTTTTCCCGGGCGGTGTTCTCGCTGATCTGGGTCGCGCTGGCGTTTTCCGTCGGCCGGCACAGCGCAGCCGGCGCGGCGGTGCTGCTGGTCGTTTATCCGGCCTGGGATGCGCTCGCCAATTTCGTCGACCTGTCCCGCAGCGGCGGAATGGCGGCAAACCGTACGCAGGCGGCCAACGTCGCGATCAGCGCCGTCACGACACTGGCCGTATTTCCGGCGTTGAATGCGGGCCTGTCCGCGGTACTTGCGGTGTTCGGCGTCTGGGCGATGCTCTCCGGCGCGCTGCAGCTCGGCACCGCCGTGCGGCGCTGGAAGCACGCCGGCGCACAGTGGGTGATGATCCTGAGCGGAGCGCAATCGGCGTTGGCCGGGCTGTTCTTCATTGTCCAAAACCATGCGCCGATGCCACCCGCGATCGTCAAGATCGCGGGCTACGCGGGAGTCGGTGCGCTTTATTTCCTGATATCCGCCATTTGGCTGCAGGTGCGGGGGATGCGGCGCAGCGTGTCGTGAGTCGTCGGTCAGAGTGAAGATGTCGCACTGCGGGTCGCCATCGCCGTGCTTGCAGTCAACGAATGCCTTCCGACGCGTTTGGCTGAGGTCGCCCGGAGAAGACGCCAGCCATTCCCGGAACCGGCTTTTCGGACCGGTCGTCGACGCCGGTTTGACCCGTGTCCTTACCGCCTACGCAACGCCTGAGCCAGCGCATCCCCCGCCGCCAGAACGTGCGCGGACAAAGCCGCGCACGCTGCGTCCACGTCACCATCGCGTATCGCGCGAACGATGTTTCGATGCTCGTCGTTCGAGCGATCCTGCCAGTCAAGTTGCTGCCACGTCGCGTACAGATGCCGTGAGCTGGCCCGATGCATGTCGCCGATTGCGTCGATGAGCCGCGGCATCCCGCACCGCGCGGTCAATGCGCGATGAAACCTCAGGTTCAGCGTGCCGAGCACGGCTATGCCGTGCGCCGCCGACTCCTGATCGAGGATCGCATCGAGTTCCTCCAGCGCACGTGCGTCGAGCGCGGGCATTGCCTCGCGCAGCGCCAGCGCCTCGAAAGCAGCGCGCATCTTGGCCATTTCGAGCACGTCCGCCGGCTCGAGCGGCGCCGCCCGCACGCCGCGTCGCGGCTCCACCACTGCCAGCCCCTGCGCTTCCAGCCGTCGGAACGCCTCGCGTACCGGCACATGGCTCGCGCCGAACTCCGCCGCGATGTGGTCCTGACGCAGCCACTCTCCCGGCGCGATGACGCCGGAGATGATGCGGTCCGCCAATGCGACGGCGATCCGATCGGCCAGCGAGCGATCGTCCTTGACTTCAAAGTTCATCCCGACCACCATGCATATATTATCTATTAAATTGTAACAAAACCGGAGGCTCCGATGCGCCACCACCGTCCTGTGCGCCTGCAGCACATCGCCGGCATCGGCGTCGATCGCATGGGTTCGATCGCCGATCATGCCGACGTCGACCTTTTGCGACTCGAAAATCTCGATACCGACATCCCGCCCACCTCGGAGGCGCTCGCCGTCACCCGAGAGGCCATCCAGCGAGACTCGGCCAACTCCTATTTGCCATTCGTCGGTCAGGATCGGCTACGCGCGAGCGCTGCCGCCCACGTGTCGGCACTGTCGGGGCAGCGCTTCACGGCCGACCAGGTGGTCGTGTCGGCGGGCGGACTCTCCGGCATTCTGAACACGCTGCTCGCCACCGTCGAGACCGGCGACGAAGTCATCGTCACCGATCCGACCTACGCAGGTCTGCTGAACCGCGTCCGCCTTGCGGGCGGTGTGCCCCGGCAAGTACCGTTCGTCTTCACGCCGGGCGGCGAATGGAAGCTGGACCAGGCCGCGCTGCGGGCAGCGATCGGTCCGCAGACGCGGGCCATGCTGCTGATGTCTCCGTCGATGCCTTCGGGCGGCTTCTTCGATGCGTCCGACTGGCAACTGATCGCGAGCCTGTGCGTGCAGAACGATCTGCTGCTGATCCTCGACAGCGCGATGGAACGGCTGCTCTTCGATGGACGCACGGTCATCCATCCCGCCGGCCTGCCCGGCATGGCGGAGCGTACGGTCACGGTCGGCGCGGCGTCGAAAGAGCTGCGCATGATCGGCTGGCGGGTCGGCTGGATCGTCGCGCCGCAATGGCTGATTCCGGATCTCGTGGCCGTGTCGCTCGCCAATGTCGTGGTGCCGGTCGGCATTGCGCAGGAGGCCGCGGCGGTCGCGCTCGACCATTCCGCATCCGATCTGCCTGGCTACGTGAGCGAACTCGAGAGGCGGCGGGATACGGTCGCCGCCCAACTGTCGGGGCTCCCGTTCGGCATGCCGGCGGGCGGCTGGTCGATGCTGCTGCGCGTGTCCGATTTCGGCCTGACCGGATCGCAGATGTCGGAGCGATTGCTGCGCCACGGCGTATGCGCGACGGCCATGGCCGGATGGGGCGTTGCCCACGGCGACGCGTATATCCGTTTCGTGTTCGCGAACGAACCGGTCGAGCGGTTGCGCACGCTCGGGGACAAGGTGCGCTTCGCACTGGACGGCGCCTGACGGCCGCTCGCGAGAAAGCGGAGTCGTGCGCAGCGCGTCGCCGGTTGGCGGTGTCCGGAAGTCCGTCCGTGATGGTCGAGCACACTCACGCGAGATCACTCCACGTGACGCGATCCATCCGGCGCCGGGGCGGCGCGATGCCCCGGCCCCGGTCGGACCTGACGCCGGGCGAACGCCCTACCGCCCCGCCGGCGGCCGCAGGATGTCGCGCGGAATCGACGCGATCAGCACGCAACTGACCAGCAGGCAGGCGCCCAGCGCATAGGTCCCGTTGTTGATGTCGCCGGTCATCTGTTTCGCGACGCCGGTGATCATCGAGCCCGTGAAGCCGGACAGGTTCCCCACCGAGTTGATCAGCGCGATGCCGGCCGCCGCGGCCGTGCCGGACAGGATCTGCCCCGGAAAGGTCCAGTAGATCGGCATCAGCGCGAGGATGCCGCACGTGGCGATGGTCAGGAATACGATCGACAGCGCCACGTTGTGGGCAAACGCCGCGCTCAGGATCAGAAAGACGCCGCCGATCAGCGCGGGAATCGCCGCATGCAGGCGGCGTTCGCCGGTCTTGCGCGAGTGCGACGCGTTCCACACCATCGCGAAGATCGCCGTCAGGTACGGAATGGCCGTCAGTACACCGATGTGCAGCGGGCTGTGCACGCCCGACGCGCGAATGATCGACGGCAGCCAGAAGGCCAGCCCGTAGAAGCCGGTATTGAAGGTCAGCAGGATGAAGGTGAGCAGCCAGACGCGCGGGCTGCGCAGCGCGGCGCCGATGCTGTGCGACTTGTGCGCGGCTTCGGATTCGAGGTTGCGCGACAGCACCGCCTTTTCGTCGGCGGACAACCATTTCGCCGACTGCGGGCCGTCGCCGAGGCAGGCCAGCACGATGAACGCCACCACGATCGACGGCAGCCCTTCGAGCAGCAGCATCCATTGCCAGCCGCTCATGCCCGACAGGCCGTGCGTCTGTTCCATCAGCCAGCCCGACACCACGCTGCCCAGCGTCAGGCTCAGCGGGATCGCCACCAGGAAGCCCGACATCGCCACGCTCTGGCGGCGCGCCGGGAACCAATAGTTCATGTACAGGATGACGCCGGGGAAAAAGCCGGCTTCGCACAGCCCCAGCAGGAAACGCAGCGTGTAGAACATGGTGGTCGTCTGCACGTGGAAGAACTGCGCGAGCGGCACGATGAACGCCATCGACGACGACACGATGCCCCACGTGATCATGATCCGCGCGATCCAGAAGCGCGCGCCGTAGCGGTGCAGCAACAGGTTGCTGGGCATCTCGAACAGGAAATAGCCCCAGAAGAAAATGCTCGCGCCGAGCGCATAGACGCTGTCGCTCAGGCTCAGGTCGTCGAGCATCTGCAGCTTCGCGAAGCCGACGTTGACGCGATCCAGATAGGCCACGACGTAGCAGAGCAACAGCAACGGCAGGATGCGCCGCATGACCTTGCGGTAAAGGGCGTCTTCGGACGAATCGGCCGCGGCCGGTGCGGCAGCGGCCTGCGTGATGGATGGCATCGGTCTGTCTCCTGTTCGTGTAGGTCTTCTTCGTACCGGCGAGTCCTCTGACGCATCGATGTTACCGATAACATTCCGTGGCAAAAAAAAGCCGGCGAGGCGACGGGAGCGATCGGCACACTGATACCGGTAACACATCGGAAGGTAGCACGCTGCGACCGGCACGTACAAGGTCCGCCGCACGCGTGGTTTCCCTAGTACCGGCGTCGCCGCGATGGGCGAGCGTCGGCCGGCCTGCCCGGTACGCCGCACCGGTATGATGTAGCCTTTCCGGCCTTCTCACGATCGCGATTCCGATGCCCAGTCCCACCGCCGTCCGGCCTGCCGGGCCGCCCCGCATGTCCGACGTAGCGCGCCTCGCCGGCGTCTCGAAGATGACGGTGTCGCGCGTGCTCGCCGGGCACAGCGTGGCCGCCGAGACGCGCGCACGGGTCTGCGAGGCCATCGAGCAGCTCGGCTACGTGGCCGACGCGGCCGCCGGCGCGCTGTCGTCGGGGCGCTCGGAGTTCGTCGCGGTGCTGGTGCCGTCGCTGTCGAGTTCGAACTTCTCGGACACCGTGCGCGGCCTGACCGATGCGCTCGAACCGCATGGCCTGCAGTTGCTGCTCGGCGATACCGACTACGACCTCGAACGGGAAGAACGGCTGGTGCGCTCGATGCTGCGGCACCAGCCGCGCTGCATCGCACTGACCGGGGCGCAGCACACCGACGCGACGCGCAAGGTGCTGGAGCGCTCGGCGATTCCGGTGGTCGAGATGTGGGACCTGCCCACCCGCCCGATCGACACCGCCGTCGGCTTCTCGAACGTGCGCGCCGCCCGTGCGATGGTGCGGCACCTCGCCGAGCGCGGCTATCGGCGCATCGGCTTTCTGGTCGGCGCGAGCGAACTGGATCGCCGCGGCCTGGACCGGCTCAAGGGCTACCAGGCGGAGATCAAGGCGCTGGGGCTCGGCGAACCGCGCGTCGTGCGGCTGGGCGAATCGCCGATCACGATGAGCCACGGCGGGCCGGCGATGGCGGCCCTGCTGGCGCAATGGCCGGATACCGATGCGGTGATGTGCGTGAGCGACATGTCGGCGTTCGGCGCGATCATGGAATGTCATCGGCGCGGGCTGGCCGTGCCCGCCGACATCGCGGTGGCCGGCTTCGGGAACTTCGAAGTGGCAACCTGCTGCCATCCGACCATCACGACCGTGTCGGTCGATGCGTACGGTATCGGGCTGCGCACCGGCGAAGCGTTGCTGGCGGCGCTGCAGGCGCGCGACGGCGGCGAGCGGACCGAATCGAAAAGCATTCGTATCGACTACACGATCATCCCGCGGGAAAGCGCCTGACGGCCGGCGCCCGGGCGCATCCCGACCCGCGGGATGCGCGGCTCCGTACCGGTTTCCGCCGCCCTCTGCTGCGCCACTTGCGCACGAAATCGCGCACGAAATCCCTTCCGCGATGCAAAAACCCCGTGCTAACATCCCAACGATGTTACCGGTAACTATCCGGCACGCAAAATGAGAAAGGCCCCTTAGGAGACAGCCTGCCATGTCACACACCGCTCGCCGCCTGCGCAGCCAGGAATGGTTCGACGACCCCGCGCACGCCGACATGACCGCGCTCTATGTCGAGCGCTTCATGAACTACGGGTTGACGCGCGAGGAACTGCAGTCGGGCCGCCCCGTCATCGGCATCGCGCAGACGGGCAGCGACCTGGCACCGTGCAACCGCCACCACCTCGAGCTGGCCGAGCGGACCAAGGCCGGCATCCGCGACGCGGGCGGCATTCCGATGGAATTCCCCGTGCATCCGCTGGCCGAGCAAAGCCGTCGGCCCACCGCCGCGCTCGACCGCAATCTCGCCTACCTCGGGCTGGTGGAAGTGCTGCACGGCTTTCCGCTGGACGGCGTGGTGCTGACGACCGGCTGCGACAAGACCACGCCCGCGTGCCTGATGGCCGCGGCCACCGTCGACCTGCCCGCGATCGTGCTGTCGGGCGGCCCGATGCTCGACGGCTGGCACGAGGGCAAGCGGGTCGGCTCCGGCACGGTGATCTGGCATGCGCGCAACCTGCTCGCGGCCGGCGAGATCGACTACGAAGGCTTCATGCAGCTGACCACGGCTTCGTCCCCGTCGATCGGCCATTGCAACACCATGGGCACCGCGCTGTCGATGAACAGCCTGGCCGAGGCGCTGGGCATGTCGCTGCCGGGTTGCGCGAGCATTCCCGCGGCCTATCGCGAGCGCGGCCAGATGGCTTACGCGACCGGCAAGCGCGCGGTCGAGCTCGTTCGCGAAGATCTTCGCCCGTCGACGATCATGACGCGTGCGGCATTCGAGAATGCGATCGTCGTCGCGTCCGCGCTGGGCGCATCGACCAACTGCCCGCCGCACCTGATCGCGATCGCACGCCACATGGGCGTCGAGCTGAGCCTGGACGACTGGCAGCGCTTCGGTGAAGCCGTGCCGCTGCTCGTCAACTGCATGCCGGCCGGCGACTACCTCGGCGAAAGCTTCCACCGCGCCGGCGGCGTGCCTGCCGTGCTGCGCCAGCTCGATGCGGCCGGCCTGCTGCGACGCGACTGCCTGACCGTATCCGGTCGCGCGATCGGCGCGATCGCCGACACCGCGCAGGACGCCGACCGCGACGTGATCCGGACGCCCGACGCGCCGCTCAAGCATGGCGCCGGCTTCATGGTGCTGTCGGGCAACTTCTTCGACAGCGCGATCATGAAGATGTCGGTGGTCGGGGACGCGTTCCGCCGGACCTATCTTTCCGAACCGGGCGCGGAAAATACGTTCGAAGCGCGCGCGATCGTGTTCGACGGCCCCGAGGACTATCACGCGCGCATCGACGATCCCGCGCTGGACATCGACGAGCGCTGCATCCTGGTGATCCGCGGCTGCGGCACGGTCGGCTATCCGGGCAGTTCGGAAGTCGTGAACATGGCGCCGCCCGCCGAATTGGTGAAGCGCGGCGTGACGTCGCTGCCGTGCATGGGCGACGGGCGCCAGAGCGGCACGTCGGCCAGCCCGTCGATCCTGAACATGTCGCCGGAAGCGGCGGTCGGCGGCGGCCTCGCGCTGCTGCGCACGAACGACCGCGTGCGCGTGGACCTGAATCGCCGCAGCGTCGACGTGCTCGTCGACGAGGACGAACTCGCGCGACGTCGCGAAAGCGCAAGCTTCACCGTGCCGCAGGCGCAAACGCCGTGGCAGGAACTCTATCGCCGCTTCGTCGGCCAGCTGTCCACCGGCGGCTGCCTCGAACCGGCCACGCTGTACCTGAAGGTGATCGAGCAGCGCGGCAATCCGCGCCATTCGCACTGATTTCACCGTCCACGACTCTTGCCGAGCTGACCATGCGTACTCCTTCCGTTTCCGACTGCCTGCCGCACGACCTCGCCCACGCGCTGCTGATCGGCCGCGTCTGGCGGCACGACGGCGCCCACGCGGGCCCGAGCGTCGTCGCCGTGCGCGGCGGCGAAGTGTTCGACATCACGCGCACCGTGCCGACCACCGCGGACCTGTTCGACCGCCCCGATGCAGTCGCCATCGCGCGCACCGCCGTCGGCGAATCGCTGGGCCGCGTCGAACCGCTGCTGCAGGCGACGCTCGACGGCACGCCCGGCGCGACGCACCTGCTCGCACCGTGCGACGTGCAGGCGATCAAGGCGTGCGGCGTCACGTTCGCCGTCAGCCTGATCGAACGCGTGATCGAGGAACAGGCCGGCGGCGATCCGGCCAGGGCGCGCGAGGTACGCGACACCATCGCCACGACCATCGGCACCGACCTGTCGAAGATCGTGCCCGGCTCGGAAGCCGCGCTGCGCCTGAAGGCGGAACTCGAGCGCCGCGGCGCGTGGTCGCAATACATGGAAGTCGGCATCGGCCCGGATGCCGAGGTGTTCTCCAAGGCGCAGCCGATGTCCGCGGTCGGCTTCGGCGCCGACGTCGGGCTGCTGCCCGGGTCGGTGTGGAACAACCCGGAGCCGGAGATCGTGCTGGCGGTCGCGAGCGACGGCCGGCCGGTGGGCGCGACGCTCGGCAACGACGTGAACCTGCGCGACATCGAAGGCCGCTCGGCGCTGCTGCTCGGCAAATGCAAGGACAACAACGGCTCGTGCGCGATCGGCCCGTTCGTGCGGCTGTTCGACGACGGCTTCACGCTCGACGGCGTGCGGCAATGCAGCGTGTCGCTGCGCGTCGAAGGCGCGGACGACGGTTTCGTCCTCGACGGCATCAGCCACATGCGCGAGATCAGCCGCGACCCGGCCGACCTCGTCGCGCAGACCTGCGGCGCGCATCACCAGTACCCGGACGGCTTCATGCTGTTCCTCGGCACGATGTTCTCGCCGATCCAGGATCGCGACGCGCCCGGCGCGGGCTTCACGCATCACCTGGGCGACCGTGTCACGATCTCGACGCCCGCGCTCGGCGCACTCGTCAATACCGTGCGGCTTTGCACGGAGATCGCGCCGTGGACCTTCGGCGTGCGCGCGCTGTATGCGAACCTGGCCGCGCGCGGGCTGCTTGCCGAATGAAAGCGGAAGACGCGGCGACATGAAGTCCTGCGCGAACGACGTCGACGGACAATAAGCGAAGGCGTATGAAACGGCCGTTCGCGCCGGCGCGCATGTAGCCAGCCTTCACTGCGCGACCTGAACACTCGCCGAGCCGGAACGGCCGCCTTGAGCGGCGCCGCCAGCCGATCCCGCCATCCCGAAGTCTTTGCGGCGGCGCTCCACGGGCCGGGTGGACGCGATTCGCCCCACCGGCGCCTCGTCGGCTGCGACAATACCGCGGCTGAGTCAATTCGAGGTGTCGATGGAACTGAGGCAACTGCGCTATTTCGTCTGCGTCGTGGAACACGGCAGCATGGGCAAGGCCGCGCTGGAACTGGGCGTGGTGACGTCCGCACTGAGCCAGCAGATCAGCCGGCTCGAGAGCGAGTTGTCCACGCGCCTGCTGCAACGCACCTCCACGGGCGTCGTGCCGACGGACGCCGGCCTTGCATTCTGGCGACAGGCGCAACTCGCGTTGCGCCACGTCGACGATGCGGCGCTCGCCGCGCGTCAGGCGCGCCTGTCGGGGCACGTCAGCGTCGGGCTTGCGCCCAGTACGACCGGCGTACTCGGCCTCGCGTTCATGCAGGCGATGCGACGGCGCTATCCGGATGTCCGGCTGCGCATGGTCGAGAGCCTGTCGGGCTATCTCGGTGCGATGCTGAGTGCGCGGCAGATCGACCTGGCGATCCTGTTTCGCGAAGAACCCGCGCAGCGCTGGAGCGTGATGCCGTTGCTCGACGAGCATCTGTTCGTGATCGGCGCCCCCGGCCTGCCGGGCATGCCCGACGGGCCGCGCGTCCGCCTGGCGAACCTCGGCGCCGTGCCGCTGATCCTGCCGAGCGGCCCGCATGGTCTGCGCGCGTTGCTGGATGTCGCATTCGCCCGCACCGGCTTTACCCCGCACATCGCCGCCGAAGTCGACGGCCTCGCGATGTTGATGGATGCGGTGCGCGGCGGGCTCGGTGCAACCATTCAACCGGGCGCGGCGCTCGCACGGCTCGAGAACGCCGCGCTCGCGAGCGTCCCTGTCGCGGACGCCCACGCGACGAGGCCGAACCTGATCGCGAGCGTCTCCGACGACGAGTTGTCGCCCGCCGGGCTCGCCGCGCGGGTCGTCCTCGCCGACGTCGCGCGCGAGATCGTCGCGGCAGGCGGGTGGCCCGGCGCCACGCTGCGCGAGCCGCCTCTTCACAAAAACTGAAGACGTGTTGCCGCGCCGCTGATGGCGGCAGGCGAGGCCGATCCGTAGAGTGCGTCTCAAAGGAGACGACTCAGATGATCGATGTTCTCGTAATCGGCGGCGGCAACGCGGCGCTGTGCGCGGCCTTGATGGCGCGCGAAGCCGGCGCGTCGGTGCTGCTGCTGGAAGCGGCCCCGCGCGAATGGCGCGGCGGAAACTCCCAGCACACCCGCAACCTGCGTTGCATGCACGACGGCCCGCAGGACGTGCTGGTCGGCGCCTATCCGGAAGAAGAGTACTGGCAAGACCTGCTGAAGGTCACGGGCGGCATCACGAACGAGGCGTTGGCCCGGCTCGCGATCCGCGCGTCGGCGAACTGTCGTCCGTGGATGCACGCACATGGCGTGCGGTTTCAGCCGCCGTTGTCCGGCGCACTGCACGTGGCGCGGACCAATGCATTCTTCATGGGCGGCGGCAAAGCGCTCGTGAACGCGTACTACCGCAGCGCCGAAGCGCTGGGCGTACGGATTCGCTACGACACGCCCGTCGACGCCATCGAGCTCGACGGCGAACGCTTCGTCGCCGCGCGCAGCGGGAGCCGGCGCTTCGAGGCGCGCAGTTGCGTGCTGGCGGCGGGCGGCTTCGAATCCAACCGCGAATGGCTGCGCGAAGCGTGGGGACAAAACGAGCGTGGCGAGTGGCCCGCCGACAATTTCCTCATCCGCGGCACGCGCTTCAACCAGGGCGTCCTGCTCAAGGCCATGCTCGACGCCGGCGCGGATGCGATCGGCGACCCGTCGCAGTCGCATTGCGTCGCGATCGATGCGCGCGCGCCGCTCTACGACGGCGGCATCTGCACACGGATCGATTGCGTGTCGCTCGGTATCGTCGTCAACCGCGATGCGCAGCGCTTCTACGACGAAGGCGAAGATTTCTGGCCGAAGCGTTACGCGATCTGGGGCCGCCTCGTCGCGCAGCAACCGGGACAGACCGCCTACTCGATCATCGATGCCAAGGCCGTCGGACGCTTCATGCCGCCGGTTTTCCCCGGGGTCCGCGCCGATTCGTTGCCGGAACTCGCGCGCGGGCTGAACCTGCCCGAGCGAGCGTTCGTCGAGACGCTGCGCGCGTACAACGCCGCATGCCAGGTGGGCACGTTCGATCACACGACGCTCGACGACTGTCGCACCGAAGGCGTCCATCCCGCGAAAACCCACTGGGCACGCCCGATCGATACGCCGCCCTTCTTCGGCTATGCGCTGCGTCCCGGCATCACGTTTACTTATCTCGGGCTCAAGGTCAACGAGCGCGCGCAGGTCCACTTCGGCGGACGACCAAGCGGCAACCTGTTCGTTGCCGGCGAGATGATGGCCGGCAACGTGCTGGGCAAGGGTTACACGGCGGGCGGCGGGATGTCGATCGGCACCGCGTTCGGCCGTATCGCGGGCACCGAGGCGGCCAAGGCCGCGCAAACGACCGGAGTTCAACATGCACGATATTGAAGAACACGTTCGCGACGCCCACGCGCTCGCGCCCGCCGGCCGGCCGTCGACACGCGCAAGCGGCGCCGCCGTGATCCGCATCGTGCCCGTCACCGACCACGAAGCGGAAGTCGCGCGCCAGATGCAGATCTGCAATGCGTGCCGCTACTGCGAAGGGTTTTGCGCGGTCTTTCCGGCGATGACGCGCCGGCTCGAATTCGCGAAGGCGGACGTCAACTACCTGGCCAACCTGTGCCACAACTGCGGCGCGTGCTATCACGCGTGCCAATATGCGCCGCCGCACGAATTCGCCGTGAACGTGCCGAAGGCGATGGCGCAGGTCCGGCTCGACACGTATGTCGAGTATGCGTGGCCCGCCGCGCTGGGCCAGCTCTACAGGCGCAACGGCCTGGCCGTCGCGCTTGCCCTCGCGATCGGGCTGGCGCTTTTCCTGATGCTCGGCGTCGCGATGCACGGCTCGCTGCTGAATGGCCCGTCGGGCGGCCGTTTCTATGCGATCTTTCCGCACAACCTGCTCGCCGCGATGTTCGGCTCGGTGTTCGGCCTCGCCGTTCTGGCGCTCGGGGTCGGCGTGACGCGTTTCTGGCGCGACGTGTCGACGGGTACGGCGAGCCTGCCCGCGGTCGCCGAGGCGGCGAAACACGCGCTCGCGCTGACCTATCTCGACGGCGGCCACGGTGACGGCTGCAACGAGTCGGACGATGCGTTCACGCGCGCGCGGCGCCGGTTTCACCACTTCACGTTCTACGGCTTCATGCTGTGCTTTGCCGCCACGCTCGTGGCGACCTTCTATCACTACGCGCTGGACCTGCACGCGCCGTACGCGTTCCTGAGCCTGCCCGTGCTGCTCGGCACCGTCGGCGGAATCGGTCTGCTGATCGGGCCTGCCGGCCTCCTGTGGCTCAACCTGCGGCGCGACCCCGCGCGGACCGATCCGGCACAACGTCCGATGGACCGCGGCTTCATTGCGCTGCTGATGCTCGTGAGCGCATCGGGACTGGCGTTGCTCGCGTGGCGCGACACGAGCGCGATGGCGACGCTGCTCGCCGTTCATCTCGGCATCGTGATGGCGCTGTTCGCAACGTTGCCGTACGGAAAATTCGCCCACGGAATCTTCCGCTGCGCGGCGCTGCTCAAGTCGTCGATCGAAAAGCGCCAGGCCAACCGCCTGCAACTCGGCTCGGACTGAACCGGGCCAACCGAAGCGGTCCGGCTTTCGGGCCGCTTCGCACCATACATCCAACGGAGACACCCCATGCATCCCTCACCGTCAACCGCGCCGGACGGCACGGCCGCACGCACGTCGAAGCTCGGCGCGGTCCTGCGCGTGACCAGCGGCAATTTTCTCGAGCAGTTCGATTTTTTTCTGTTCGGCTTCTATGCGACCAGCATCTCGCGGGTCTTCTTTCCGGCGGCAAGCGAGTTCGCGTCGCTGCTGCTGACGTTTGCCGTCTTCGGCGCCGGTTTCCTGATGCGCCCGCTCGGCGCGATCGTGCTCGGCGCCTACATCGACGAAGTGGGCAGGCGCAAAGGCCTGATCGTGACGCTCTCGATCATGGCGAGCGGCACGATCCTGATCGCGTGCGTGCCGGGGTACGCGACGATCGGGCTCGCCGCACCGGCGCTGGTATTGCTTGGGCGCCTGCTGCAGGGCTTCTCGGCCGGTGCCGAGTTGGGCGGCGTGTCGGTCTATCTGGCGGAAATGGCGACGCCCGGGCACCGCGGCTTCTATACGAGCTGGCAGTCGGCCAGCCAGCAGGTCGCGATCGTCATCGCGGCGGCCTTGGGCTATCTGCTGAATCATCTGCTGACGAGCCAGGAAATCGGTGCATGGGGCTGGCGCATCCCGTTCTTCATCGGTTGCGCGATCGTCCCGGTCATTTTCGTGCTTCGCCGAACGCTGCAGGAAACGGACGAATTCAAGGCGCGCACCCATCGTCCGCGTGCACGCGAGGTAGTCGCGACGATGCTGCGGAACTGGCGCACCGTGTTCGCCGGCATGCTGCTGGTCGCGATGACCACGACGACGTTCTATCTCATCACGGTCTATACGCCGACGTTCGGCAGGGCCGTACTGAAACTGTCGACGGCGGACAGCCTGGTCGTCACGCTGTGCGTGGGCGTGTCGAATTTCTTCTGGCTGCCCGTCGGCGGTGCGCTGTCGGACCGCATCGGACGCAAGCCGATTCTCGTGGCCATCGCAGTCGCGGCCATCGTGACGTCGTATCCCGCGCTCGCGTGGCTTGCGTCCGCCCCCAGCTTCGGCCGCATGCTGGCCGTGCTGTTGTGGCTCTCCTTCTTCTTCGGCATGTACAACGGCGCGATGGTCGCGGCGCTGACCGAAATCATGCCCGCCAGCGTTCGCGTGGCCGGTTTCTCGCTGGCCTTCAGCCTCGCGACGGCGGTCTTCGGCGGCTTCACGCCCGCGGTGTCGACCTATCTGATCGAGATCACGGGCGACAAGGCCGCACCCGGATACTGGCTCAGCTTCGCCGCATGCTGCGGACTGCTCGCGACCCTGTCGCTGTATCGCAAAGGCGGGACGGTGCGGCGTTCGGCGTCGCCTGCATGAGAAGCGCGCCCGGCGGCGCGATTGCGGCGCGGTTGCCGTGCGCGGTTCGACGACGGCAGCGCGCTCGTGCGACTGCTCGGTCGCCTCGCGACGCCGTTGGAGAACCTCGTCGCTGCCGCATTGCGTACCGGAAGCCGCAATGAATCGAATGCTGGATCGACGAAGGGGCACGTGATTGCTACGCGCGAGCCACGTCGGTCCACGCACGTCATCCGGCATTCGCGCGCCGTGTGCGTCACGGTCGACCGTTCAGCGTAACGACGCGCGACGGTCCGGCCGCTGCGTTGACGTAGCCGGATCGCGGGCCGCGCGCCGTCGCGCACTCAGTCGAACGGCACGGCCAGCCGGTCGATCACCGCGCTGGTCTCGGGCCGGACGCCGCGCCACCAGGCGAACGCCTCGGCCGCCTGCTCGACCAGCATGCCGACGCCATCCGCGATGCCGTGCACGCCGGCATTTTTCGCGAGTCGGAGAAACGGCGTCAGGCGCTTGCCGTAGGCCAGTTCATAGGCCGTGCCGGTCGGACTGAACACGCTCGGCGGGACAGGCGGCAGGTTGCCGGTCAGACTGGCCGACGTCGCATTGACCACCAGGTCGAAACGTCCCATCCGGGCGAGGTCCGCATAGCCGCCCGCGATGAGCGTTCCGCATCCGGCGACCTCCAGGGCCAGTGCGCGCGCCTTGTCGACGTCGCGATTCACGATAACGAGTTCGGCCGGCCCGGCATCGAGGAACGGCAGCAGCGCGCCGCGTGCCGCGCCGCCGGCACCGAGCAGCAAGATGCGCTTGCCCGCCATCGGAAGCCGGAGATTGACTTCGATGTCGCGAACCAGTCCGATGCCGTCGAAGTTGTCCGCCCAGATGCGGTCGCCGTCGAACTTGAGCGCATTGGCTGCGCCCGCCAGCGTCGCGCGCGCGCTTCGCTCGTCGGACATCGCGAATGCGTCGAGCTTGAATGGCGCGGTCACGTTGATACCCTTGCCGCCCCCCTCGAAAAATGCGCGAACCGCTGCAGCAAAGGCGCCTGCCGGCTCGACCGGCCCCTCGATCGCCGTATAGCGGATGTCCTGTCGCGTCTGTTGCGCGAACAGACCGTGAATCAGCGGGGATTTCGTGTGCCCGATCGGATAACCGATCACCGCGTATTGGTCCGTCATCGTTGGCTCGCTTTTGAATAGAGGACGCCGTCGGCCTGCATTGCATCGATTTCGGCCGAATCGAACCCGAGCGAGCGCGCGACCTCCGCGTTGTGCTGCCCGAGATCGGGGGCGACGTCGCGTATGGTCGTGTCGCAATCGGAAAACCGGAACGGCAGGTTCGGCAGGCGCAGCGTCCCGTAGCGCGGATGCTGCTGCTCGACGACCATGCCTCTGGCCTGGATCTGCGGATCGTTCAACACCTCGTCGATGCGCTGCACCTTCGCGCACGGCACGTCGATGCCGTCGAGCAGTTCCAGTACCGACGCGACGGAACGCGCGGCCACCCACGGCTCGACCACCGCCAGGATTTCCGCGCGGTGCGCGTTGCGGCCGGTGCTGTCGTGAAATCGTGTGTCCGCGCCGAAGCCGGCCGGGCCGCCGTGCGCTTCGATCAGTTGCGCGAAGCGCTTCCATGCGTCGTCGACTTGCGCGGCGATCACGAGATCGCCGTCGGCGGCCCGGAACACGCCATAGAGCGTCGAGGTCGGCATGTCGTGCCCGGTCTGCTCGGGCAGCACGCCCTGCAGCGTGTAGCACTGCACCGCATATTCGTGCATCGATACCAGCGTGTCGTACAGCGCCATGTCGATATGCTGCCCGCGGCCGCTCTTCACGCGCCCGAGCAGCGCGGCGTTGATGGCCGCGACCGCATGAATCCCGGTGTACATGTCGCCGAGCGAAATGCGCAGCAGCGGCGGCCGCTCGCCGGGCGTGCCGACCATCTGCATGATCCCGCTCTTCGCTTCGGCGATCAGCCCGAAGCCGGCGCGATGCGCATCGGGACCGGTGTGCCCGTACGCCGAAATCGAGCAGTAGACGAGGCCCGGATTGCGCGCCGACAGTTCGTCATAGCCGAGCCCGAGCTTGTCCAGCGCGCCCGGTCGATAGTTCTCGATGAAGACGTCGGCCGAGTCGCACAGCCGCTGCATGAACGCCTTGCCGCGCGCGTCCTTCATGTTGACGCTCACGCCGCGCTTGCCCATGTTGAGCTGCAGGAAATAGCCGCTTTGCTGGTCGTCGAGCACGGTCGCATGCTGGCGTCCGGCGTCGCCGGCGCCCGGGCGCTCGACCTTGATGACTTCGGCGCCGAGCGCCGCGAGACAGCGCCCGACATACGGGCCGGCAAGAAAATGGCTGTAGTCGACGACGCGCATGCCTTCGAGGGGACGGGCCTGCATCACGCTGCCTCCGGCCGGCGCGGCACCATCAGGCGATGTTCGCCGCGTTGAACGACCTGCCCATCCTGATTGATCAGCTCCGACGGCAGCACGACGATGCCCCAGTCCTGGCGGCTCTTGCTGGCCCGCATCGAACCGACGCGGAACGTCACGTGCAGCACGTCGCCGACCTTGATCGGCAGCAGAAAATCCCAGGTCCAGCCGAGCGACATGCCCGGCACAAAGCGATAGTCGCTCTGGGTCTTCAGGCCGTCGGCAACGGACAGCCCGAACAGCCCGTGCGCGACGAGGCAGCCGAAATGGCTGGCGTTCGCGTAATCCTCGTCGACGTGCACGGGCGTATGGTCGCCGGTGAGGTCGGCGTACGCGAGAATGCGCGCCTTGGTCACGACGTAAGTCGGGCTCGTGCACGCGTCGCCCTCGCGGGCGTCGTCCCAGTATTTCTCGACGATCGTCATGGTCATGCCTCCGCGCGCGGGTCGATCGCCAGCGCCTGCGCGACGCAGGAAGCCGGCTTGGCCTGAATCAGTTCGACGGCAAGCCCGTCGGGCAGGCGAAGCCAGTTGCGCCCCTGCGGCATCTCCGTCACGTCGAATCGCCGCGCCGCGGCGAGCGCGGCTTCCAGGTCCTCGCACATCACGCCGAGATGGGCGAGCCGGCCTTCCGGGCCGTCGTGTTCCGGCGCGTGGATGAACTGCAGGCCGCCGAGCGTCCAGTACTGTCGCGGGGCGTCGAGCGGGCCGTCCACTTCGCGCAGCGTCATGCCGAGCACGTCCTCGAAGAAACGGATGTGCCAGCGGATGTCCTTCACCCAGATCGCGACGTGTTCGAGATAGGCTTTCGTGGCGCTCATGCGGCAGCCTCCTCGCGTTGGCGATCGGCCATCGCGCGCTCCAGCCCCTTGATGCACGCGACGAGCGTCGCATTGACCGGCGTCGGCACGCCGTAGCGCTGCCCGCAGCGCACGACCGAACCGTTGATGAAGTCGATCTCGGTGATCGAGTCCTTCTCGAGGCTTTGCAGCATCGAGGTCTTGAAGGTCGCGGGCAGCCCTTCAGCGGCCAGCGTCCATGCCTGTTCGGGGTCGGTCATGGACAACTTCACGCCGGCTGCCCGGGCCGCCGCGATCGCCTCGGCCACGGCCGCGAGCGACGTGGCCTTGAGCAGCGGCTCGTCGTAAAGCTGTCCGTAGGTGAGCCCCGTGAGGCCCGTCAGCGCGCCCGTCGCGACGTTCACCAGCAGCTTGTCCCACATCGTGCCGACGATGTTGTCGCTGATCGTCGTCGCGAGACCGGCGCCATCGAACGCGTCGGCGATCGCCTGCACGCGCGGCGTGATGCGGCCGTCGAGTTCGCCGATGTAGGTCGACTTGCCGATCACGCCGGATTCGATATGGCCCGGGCCGCGCCGCACGCCGCCGACGTAGGTCTTGCCTGCGAGCACGCGCTCGCGGCCGACGGCGTCGCTCAGGATGTCCTCGTGGCCGAGGCCGTTCTGCAGCGACAGCACGACGGTATCCGCGCCCACCAGCGATCGGGCGCCGCGGATCGCCGCGTCGGTGTGGAACGACTTGACCAGCACCACGACCAGGTCGGCCGTGCCGACTTCGGCAGCCTGCGTCGTCGCATGCACGCGTACCTGGCGGCTGCCGCGGGCGTCGTCGACGCGCAGTCCGTCGCGACGCATCGCGTCGACGTGCACGGGCGAGCGATCGATCAGCCAGGTCTCGTGACCGCCTTCGGTAAGGGTGGCGCCGATCGCGCACCCCAGCGCGCCAGCGCCCAGAATTGCAATTTTCAATGCTGTCTCCTTGACGTATGGCCTCACGATAGGAGTCGCCGCTCATGCCGGCAATGCAATGGATACAATGACGCCATTGCAATGGACAATAATGTGCCGATGCCCGCCGATCTGCCCGACCTGAAGCTGCTGCAGCTTTTCGATCTCCTGTACGACGTGCGCAGCGTCACGCGCGTCGCCGAGCAACTCGGCCAGAGCCAGCCGACGGTCAGCATCTGGCTCGGGCATTTGCGGGAACACCTGCACGATCCGCTCTTCATCCGGACGCCCGGCGGCATGGCGCCGACGCCTCAGGCCGATGCGCTGATCGGGCCCTGCCGGGAAATCCTCGAATCGCTGCGGCGCTTCACCGCGTGGGAGATCGCGTTCGATCCGTCGACGGCCCAGCGACGCTTTCGCATCTGCATGACCGACGCGAGCCACATCACGCTGCTGCCGCGGCTACTGGCCCATGTCAGGGCGCAGGCGCCCGGCGTCCGGCTGGAAGCCGCGCGGATCGACGGCAATACGGAACGCGCGCTCGAATCGGGCGAGGCCGACCTCGCGATCGGCTATGTGCCCTGGCTCGGCGGCGGCATTTACCAGCAGAAGCTGTATGACCAGGACTGGATTTGTCTGGCCAATCGGCATCACCCGAGAATTCGCGGCCGGCTCGGCGCAAAGCAGTATCGTTCCGAAGGACATGTCGCGATCACGGCGGGAACCGGCGCGCAACTGCTCGAACAGGCGCTGCGGCAGGCGCGCATCGAGCGGGACGTGGTGCTGGAATTGCCGGGCTTCCTGGGTCTGGGGGCGATCGTCCAGACGACCGACCTGATCACGACGCTTCCCCGCCATATCGGCGAGACGCTGGCCCACGCGAACGACCTGGCGGTTCATGCCTGCCCGATCCCGGTCGACGGATTCGCGGTACGGCAGCATTGGCATGCGCGATATCACCACGAGGCGGGCAACCGGTGGCTGCGCGGCCTCGTGACCGAGTTGTTCGGTGCGTCGCGTTGACCGGTAGCCATGGCGCGGGGGTGCCGGTACGCGTAAACGGGGTGGGCGACCCAAACGTCACCGCCCTCATCCCGACGTAGACACAGAAATAGAGGGGCCGCGGCCCCAACGGCACGCGACCGTTGCGCAGAATATCGAGCACGCCGGCCATGCTCAGCCACGGCGCAGGCCCGCTCGGTCTCCAGGTCGCGCAGCCCCATCGCGTCCTGCATGGGCGCCACGCGCCAGCCGGACGGCGGGAAGAAGTCGGCCGTCTCGAAACCGGACGCGGCTTCGCTCACCCTCCCGCCCGTGGCCGTGCGGCCCGCCATTTCGCTTCGCCCTCCCAATCTCAAAATTACGATTGCAAATGCCTCTCATTTGCATTAAATTGCCGCGCAAATGTACTGTTTGGAACACAGATGTCGGCGCGAGGCCGCCCGCCGTGCCCGAACGCGAAACACACTAAAAGGAGGAGTATGAGCAGGAGGAACTGGGCGG
Organism: Burkholderia cenocepacia; assembly: GCF_900446215.1. GTDB lineage: Bacteria > Pseudomonadota > Gammaproteobacteria > Burkholderiales > Burkholderiaceae > Burkholderia > Burkholderia cenocepacia. The sequence goes on from NZ_UAQZ01000016.1 coordinate 457,697, forward strand.
CCGCACCGATGGCCATCGTCGTCGGCACGACCGGCATGGGCAGCGCCGACGCGCAGGAGACGGCGCTACCCACCATCGAGATCTCCGCCCAACGCGCGACGGCGCCGTTTCGTACGCGTGAATCGACGAGCGCGACGCGCAGCGAGGCGGACGTGATGGAGATTCCGTTCGCGGTCAGCAGCGTCGACACGAAGCTGATCCAGACCGTGGCCGCCACGCGCGGCGACGATCTCTACGACTGGGTCGCGGGCGTCTCGCGCCAGAACAACTTCGGCGGCCTGTGGGACAACTACGCGGTGCGCGGCTTCGCCGGCGACGGCAACACGTCCGGCACCGACTACCTCGTCAACGGCTTTTCGTGGAATCGCGGCATGAGCGTGCCGCGCGACACCGTCAACCTCGAACGGATGGAAGTGCTCAAGGGGCCGGCGTCCGCGCTGTATGGCCGCGGCGATCCGGGCGGGATCATCAGCTATACGACCAAGCAGCCGCAGTTTGCCCGCGCGACCACCGTCGGCGTGTCGGCCGGCAGCTACGGCGCATTGCGGCAGACCCTCGATACGACCGGCCCCGTCACGCAATCGCTGGCGTACCGCTTCGTCGCGATGAACGAGAACAACGGCAGCTTTCGCGACACGGTGTCGAGCAAACGCTACCTGTTCTCGCCGTCGTTCACGTGGGACATCGGCGCGGACACGACGCTCCACTACGAGTTCGAGAGTGCGCGTCAGCGCGCGCCGCTCGATCGCGGCGTGCTCGCGGTCAACGGGCAACTGGGCGTGATCCCCGCGTCGCGCTTTCTCGGCGAGCCGCGCGACGGCGACTACGACGTGCGCAACACGGGCCACCAGTTCACGCTCGAGCATCGCATCGATTCGGCTTGGTCGATCAATGCCGGCGTCGCGCAACGTAAGACCGACCTGTCGGGGCGCTCGTCCGAGGCGTTCGCGTTGCAGCCGGACGGCCGCACGCTGTGGCGCCGCTACCGGCAAGTCGCGTTTCACTCGAACGACCTGCAAGGCCGCCTCGAGACGGCCGGCTCGTTCCGCACCGGCGGCATCGGCCACACGCTCGTGATGGGCGTCGATGCGTATCGCTTCAACTACGACCAGTTCGTCACGCGTTCCACGCCGACCGCCGCCGCGCCGTATGCGATCGACATCTTCGATCCGGTCTACGGCCAGCCCGCGCCGACGCCGCGCACCGCGACCAACCTGCTCGAACGCGACGACGGTCAAGGCGTCTACGCGCAGGACACGCTCGCGTTCGGGCCGCACTGGAAAATCCTGGCCGGGCTGCGCTGGGATCGCTTCCACCAGTCGATCGACAACCGCCTGAAGGGCGTGACGACGAGCCAGCTCCAGACCGCGCTGAGCCCGCGTATCGGCGTCGTGTATGAAATGAGTCCCGCGTGGTCGTTCTATGCGAACACCGCGTATTCGTTCCGGCCGAACAACGGTGCCGACATCAACGGCCGCGCGTTCGATCCCGAAAAGGGCCACGGCTACGAAGCCGGCGCGAAATGGGCCGGCGCGCGCTCGCTCACGACCGTCTCGGCGTTCTACGTGACCAAGCGCAACGTCCTCACCGCCGATCCGGCGAATGCGGGCTTCTCGCGCGCGGCCGGCGAAGTGCGCAGCCGCGGCATCGAATTCGAATGGAGCGGCGATCTCGGTCACGGCTTGCGCGGGCTCGCCAACCTCGCGTACGTCGACGCCGAGGTCACGCGCGATGCCGTGCTCGCGTCCGGGGCGCGCCTCGTCGACGTTCCGCGGCTGAGCGGCAGCGCGCTGCTGATGTACGAAACCACGCTGCCGTTCGCGGACAAGGCCGGCGCCGGTGCCGGCGTGATCTACGTCGGGCGCCGCGCGGGCAACACGGCCAACACGCAGGACGGCTTCGAGCTGCCGGCCTACGCGACCGTGCAGCTGAACGGCTATCTTCAGGTCAACAAGCACCTGCGCGCGTCGGTCGTGCTGAACAACCTGTTCAACCGCACCACCTACGTCAGTTCGTACAACAGCCTGTGGGTCACGCCGGGCGCGCCGCGCAGCCTGTTCGCGTCGCTCGCCTACTCGTTCTAGCGCCCGTTCGCGCTACCGCGCGAGCGCGGCGACTTGCGTCGCCGTCAGCGCGCCCCTGCGGAAAACGCAGCGGGCTCCGCCGCGCCGTCCCGCTCGATGCGCTCGACGATGCGCGCCAGCCGAATGATGTCGGTCAGCGCGAAATCGGCCGCATCGGGCCGGGATCGGCCGCACGCGTCGGCCATCCGCATCGCGAACGACAGCGCTTCGGACCGCTCGTGCAGCAGCGCGCGCAGTGCATCCGCGATCACCTGCCGGTCGCGCGGATCACCGAGGCCCAGCACCGGGCCGGCATCCGGCATCGCGCGCGGCCCGGCCGCCCGCACGGAAACATCCTGCACGCGCATCGTGTTTCGTTCCATGGCCTTCCTCGTTGTCGACTCGCGACCGACCAGCGGCCCGTCACCGCCGGTTCGAGCGCGACACCACGTCGATCCACACCGCCAGCACCAGCACCGCGCCCTTGACGATCATCTGCCAGTACGCGTCGACGTCCAGCATCGACATCCCGTTGTCGAGGCTCGCCATCACGAGCGCGCCGATCAACGCGCCGTAGACGGTGCCCGATCCGCCGCGCATCGACGTGCCGCCGATGAAGCACGCGGCGATCGCATCGAGTTCGCCCATCGTGCCGGCGGACGGCGACCCGGCCGCCAGCCGCGCCGTGTTCACGAGGCCGGCAAACGCGCACATCAATCCCATCAGCGCGAAGATCGCGAGCTTCACGCGATCGGTGTCCACGCCCGACAGCCGCGTCGCCTCCAGGTTCGATCCCACCGCATAGATGCGCCGGCCGAATACCGTCTGCGTCGCGATCCACGAGAACACGCCGAGCAACGCGAGCAGCAACAGCACCGGCACCGGAATGCCGCCGTAACGGTCGAGCGTCGCGACGAACGCGAACAGTACCGCGCCGGCGCCGACGATCTTCGCGACGTCCTGCCACAGCGGCGCGACCGCGAGCCGGTAGCGATGCCGCGTGCCGCGCTGCCGCACCACCAGCAGCGTCACGAGCGCGAACAGCAGGACGGCGAGGCCGTCCCCCGCCACGCGCGGCAGATAGCCCTGCCCGATGAACACGAAGCCGTCGGATACCGGCGCGATCGTCGAGCCGCCGGTCACGCCGAGCAGGATGCCGCGAAACGCGAGCATCCCGCCCAGCCCGACGATGAACGACGGCACGCGCCGATAGGTCGACCACCAGCCGTTGAAGAGCCCGATCAGCACGCCGAGCGCGAGCACGGCCGGGACCGTCGCCGCGACCGGCCAGTGACGGTTGACGTCGAGGATCGCGGCGACGCCGCCGAGCAGCCCGAGCAGCGAGCCGACCGACAGGTCGATCTCGCCCGCGATGATGACGAACACCATGCCGCACGCGAGCATGCCGGTGATCGACATCTGCCGCAGCAGGTTCGATACGTTGCGCGGCGTGACGAACGCGCCGTCCGTCAGCACCGAGAAGAACGCCCAGATCGCGACGACCGCGAACAGCAGCGCAAGCACCTTGTAGCGCGTGAAGACATGGCGCAATGGCAGCCGCGGCGCGCGGCCGGCGCCTGCATCCTGCGTCGCCGGGGTCGAGGAAGAAAGTTCGGAATTCATATCGCGCTCGCTGCAGTGGGTTCGGCGGGCAGGCGCGCGGGCTTCAGCGCGGCGCCGAGGATCTGTTCCTGCGTGAGGCCCTGGTTGACGAAATCGCCGCGCAGCTCGCCCTCGCCGATCACGAGCACGCGATCGGCCAGGCCGAGCACCTCCGGCAATTCCGACGACACGACGATCAGCGCGACGCCGCGCCGGGCCAGCGCGAAGATCAGCCGGTAGATCTCCGCCTTCGCGCCCACGTCGACGCCGCGGGTCGGTTCGTCGAGGATCAGCACCTGCGGCTCGGTCAGCAGCATCTTCGCGAGCACCGCCTTCTGCTGGTTGCCGCCCGACAGGCTCGCGATCGACAGGAACGGGTGCGCTGCGCGCACCGACAGCCGCTGCATCTCGGTGCGGATCGTATCGAGCTCGGCGGCCGCGTCGATCCGCCCGCGCGCTGCGAAGCGCCGCAGCACCGCGAGCGTGATGTTGTGGCCGACGCCGAGCTGCGGCACGATGCCGTGGCGCTTGCGGTCCTCCGGCACCATCGCGATGCCGGCGCGGATCGCGTCGGCCGGCGAGCGGATCGACAGCGGCCGGCCGTTCATCGTCACGCTCGCCGTGCACGCGCCCGGATACGCGCCGAAGATCGCCTGCATCAGCTCGGTGCGCCCCGCGCCGACCAGCCCGGCGACGCCGACGATCTCGCCGCGCCGCACGCTGAACGACACGTCGTCGACCCGCTTGCGGCGCGCGTTCGTCACGTCGCGGCACGTCACGTGGCGCACGTCGAGCACGACGTCGCCGATCTCGTGCGGCTCGCGCGGATACAGGTCGCGGATCTCGCGGCCCACCATCATCGCGATGATCCGGTCGGTGGTCAGCGCGGCCATCGGCTCGGTCGCGACGTGGCGTCCGTCGCGGATCACGGTGACCGTGTCGCACACGGCCGCCACCTCGTCGAGCTTGTGCGAGATGTAGACGCACGCCACCCCACGGCGCTTCAGATCGCGCACGATGTCGAGCAGGATGCGCGTCTCCGACGCACTCAGCGACGACGACGGTTCGTCGAGGATCAGCAGCTTCGCGTGCTTGTTCAACGCCTTCGCGATCTCGATCAGCTGCTGGTGGCCGCCGCCGTAGTTCATCACCGGCTGCGCGACGTTGATCGTGTCGATCCGCAGTTCGTGCAGCAACGCCTCGGCGCGCCGGACCATCGCCGCGAAGTGCATGCGCCCGCCCGGCAACGTGATCTCGTTGCCGAGGAAGATGTTCTCGGCGACCGACAGCTCGGGTACGAGCATCAGCTCCTGATGGATGATCGCGATGCCCGCCCGCTCGGTGTCGCGCACGCCGGCGGCCACGAGCGGCGCGCCTTCCCAGCGGATTTCGCCATCCCACGTGCCGTGCGGATAGACGCCCGACAGCACCTTCATCAGCGTCGACTTGCCCGCGCCGTTCTCGCCGCACAGCCCGACGCATTCGCCGGGCCGCACGGTGAGGTCGATGCCGTCGAGCGCCTTCACGCCGTCGAATACCTTGACGATGCCGCGCATCGTCAGCAAGGGTTCCGTCATTCGTTCATGCCTCGCAGGATGCGCGCGGGCGCGCCGGTGAAGCGCCGCCCGCGCGTCGCGCCGTTACTGGCTCGCCAGCTGGGCCTGGGTATAGAAGCCGTCCTTCACGACGACGTCGACGTTGCGCTTGGTCAGCAGCGTCGGCTGCAGCAGCACCGTGTCGACCTTCTTCCTGCCGTTGTCGTATTGCGCGTTGAACGCGGGCTTCGCGCCCTTCGCGAGATCGACCGCGAGCTTCGCGGCTTCGCTCGCGATCAGCTTCAACGGCTTGTAGACGGTCATCGTCTGCGTGCCGGCGATCACGCGCTTGACCGCGGCCAGATCCGCGTCCTGCCCGGATACCGGCACCTTGCCGGCCAGATGCTGCGCGGCGAGCGCCTGGATCGCGCCGCCGGCCGTGCCGTCGTTCGACGCGACGATCGCATCGATCTTGTTGTTGTTCGCGGTCAGCGCATCCTCGACGATCCGCAGCGCGGTCGATGCGCTCCATTCGGGCACCCACTGCTGGCCGACGACCTTGATGTCGCCGCGGTCGATCGCCGGCTTCAGCACCTTCAGTTGTCCTTCGCGCAGCATCTTCGCGTTGTTGTCGGTCGGCGCGCCGCCCAGCAGGAAATAGTTGCCCTTCGGCTTCGCATCGAAGACGCCCTGCGCCTGCAGCTCGCCGACCTTCTCGTTGTCGAACGAGATGTACGCGTCGACGTCCGCATCGAGAATCAGGCGGTCGTACGACACGACCTTGATGCCGGCCTTCCGCGCCTCGGCGACGACGTTGCCGAGCGTCTTCGAGTTGAACGGCACGATCACGATCACGTCGACGCCGCGCGAGATCAGGTTCTCGATCTGCGAAATCTGCCGCGCCTCGCTCGCATCGGCGGACTGCACCGATACCTTCGCGCCGAGCTTCGTCGCGGCCGCGACGAAATAGTCGCGATCGCGCGACCAGCGCTCGACGCGCAGGTCGTCGATGCAAAAACCGATCTCGGGCTTGTCCTTGCTCGCATGGGCGAGCGGCGTGCCCAGCGCGAGGATCGCGAGCGCGGCGGCGCCGGCCAGCGAACTCAATACGGTACGACGCGTTACGGATTTCATGTCTCCAAACTCCTTGTTATGGAACCACCTCACGAACGCCGGGCGGCAGCCGACATGCGCCGCCCGCATCGAGTCACTGCAAAGCCCGGCAGCGCGACCGTTGCCGGCCACCTGCGCGGCATCGCGTCAGCGCAACCCGTAGATCGCCTGGTTCACGATGTTCTCGAGCCGCTCCTGCGCGCCGCTCGCATGTTGCGGGTCCACGCCGCGCGCGAGCGCGTCGGCCGCGAGCGACTCCAGCGTATAGCCGCCCGCCAGGATCTTGCGGCCGAACGCGTCGTCCCATTGCGCATAACGCTGCCGGCGCAGCGCGTCGAGCCGGTCGTTCTCGACCAGCACCGCCGCGCGTTCGAGCGCGAGCGCGAGCACGTCGATCGCGCCGACGTGGCCGTAGAACAGGTCTTCCGGATCGATGCTCTGGCGGCGCACCTTCGCGTCGAAGTTCATCCCGCCGGTCGTGAAACCGCCGTGACGCAGGATCTCGTAGAACGCGAGCGTCAGTTCCTCGACGCTGTTCGGGAACTGGTCGGTGTCCCAGCCGTTCTGCGGGTCGCCGCGGTTCGCGTCGACGCTGCCGAACACGCCGAGCGCGAACGCGTTCGCGATCTCGTGATGGAACGAGTGACCGGCGAGCGTCGCGTGGTTCGCCTCGATGTTCACGCGAATCTCGTTCTGCAGTCCGTACTGCACGAGAAAGCCGTGCACGGTCGCGACGTCGTAGTCGTACTGGTGCTTGGTCGGCTCCTGCGGCTTCGGCTCGATCAGCAGCGCGCCCTTGAAGCCGATCCGGTGCTTGTGCTCGACGACCATCGACAGGAAGCGGGCGAACTGGTCGCGCTCGCGCTTCAGGTCGGTATTGAGCAGCGTCTCGTATCCTTCCCGCCCGCCCCACAGCACGTAGTTTTCACCGCCGAGGCGATGGGTCGCGTCGAGTGCATGGCATACCTGGGTCGCGGCCCACGCGAACACGTCGGGGTTCGGGTTCGTCGCGGCGCCGGCCGCGAAGCGCGGATGCGAGAACAGGTTCGCGGTGCCCCACAGCAGCCGCACGCCGCTTGCCTGCTGGCGCTCGCCGAGATAGTCGACCATCCGCGCGAAGTTGGCCGCGTATTCGCGCAGGCTGTCGCCTTCCGGCGCGACGTCGGTGTCGTGGAACGTATAGAACGGCGTACCGAGCTTCGTGAAGAATTCGAACGCCGCATCCGCCTTCATCCGCGCCCGCTCGAGCGCATCGCCCGGCTGCTGCCACGGCCGCCGGAACGCGGCCTGCCCGAAGATGTCGTGACCGGGCCACACGAACGTGTGCCAGTAGCAGACCGCGATCCGCAGATGCTCGGCGAGCGTCTTGCCCAGCACGCGCTTGTCGGGGTCGTAATGGTGATACGCGAGCGGGTTGTCCGACTGCGGGCCTTCGTAGCGAATCGCGGGAATATGTTCGAAATACGACATGGCGTCTCCGTGCGGGTTCTTGTTGCAGCGCAACGCGCGTCGCGGCGACGCGCGCGGCCGAATTCGGTTGGCTGGATCGTGCCCGCGCGCCTGCCGGCCGGCAATTGCGAAATTGCGCAGCCCGCTTGATGTTTCTTGCCAGCGGCGCTCGTACGGTACGCATTCCGTCCTACAATCGCCGTCACCAGACCACCGCGCGCCGCCTCCGCGAGCGCGCCCCGGAGACAACGGCACGGCGCCCCCGACGCGCTCACCCGACACCGAGATGACACGCGCCCCTTCCGCCCAGACACCGCACCGCATCGCGCTGCTGTTCAACGCGAACAAGGTCTACGACCGCGAGATCATCAGCGGCATCGGCCAGTACCTGCACACGACGCGCGTCGTGTGGGACCTGTTCCTCGAAGACGACTTCCGCTGCCGGCTCACCGGGATCGAGCGCTTCGACGGCGACGGCATCATCGCCGACTTCGACGACCCGGCCGTGGCCGACGCGCTCGCCGGCTCGCCGCTGCCGATCGTCGCGATCGGATCGTCGTACGAGGACCCGACGCAGTACCCGGACGGCGTCCCATATATTGCGACGGACAACCCGAAGCTCGTGTCGCTCGCGTACACGCACCTGATCGGCGCCGGGCTCGCGCATTTCGCGATGTACAGCCTGCCGGTCGCGCAGGAGAACCGCTGGGCGCAGCAGCGCGAGCTGGCGTTCGACCGGCTCGCGCGCGCGGACGGGCTCGACGCACCGATCTACCGCGGGCTGTCGACCAGCGCGTCGGGCTGGAATCACGCGATCGAGCAACTGATCGGCTGGCTGCATGCGCTGCCGAAGCCCGTCGGCGTGATCGCGGTGACCGATGCGCGCGCGCGGCACCTGCTGCAGGCGTGCCTGATCGCCGGCCTCGCGGTGCCGGAACAGGTCGCGATCATCGGCATCGACAACGATCCGCTCACGCGCACGCTGACGCGCATTCCGCTGTCGTCGGTGATCCAGGGCACCGAGGAAATGGGCCGCACCGCCGCGCACCTGCTGCATCGGATGCTGCGCGGCGCGCGCTTTCCCGGGCAGCGCATTCTCGTGCCGCCGGTCGGCATCAACGTGCTCGAATCGACGCGCCACCAGCCGCTGGCGAGCCCGCACGTGATGCGTGCGCGGCATTTCATCCGCCAGTACGCGTGCCAGGGGATCAAGACCGAACAGGTCGCCGACTATGTCGGCGTGTCGCGCTCGCTGCTCGAGGAGCACTTCCGGCGCGAACTGCAGCGCACCGTGCACCAGGAGATCCTGCGCCACAAGCTCGAAGCCGCGCAGGCGCTGCTTGCCGGCCGGCAGGCCAGCAGCGCCGAAGTCGCGATCCGTTGCGGGTTCACGTCGCTTCAGTACATGTATGCGGTGTTCAGGCGCGAACTCGGCTGCACGCCGCGCGAATATCAGGAACGCGCGGCCGCCACGCCCTGACGCCCGCCGCCCATCCGACCTCCACTCATGCATATCGATACCGATTCCTCCTACCTGACACGCGGCGTCGCACGCGTGCACGCCGAGCCGTGGGGCACGTTGCCCGACGGCGAGCCGGTGCGGCGCTATACGCTGCGCAACGCGCACGGGATGCGTGTCGTCGTCAGCGACCTCGGCGCGACCGTCGTGTCGTGGCTCGCGCCCGATCGCACGGGACGCTTCGCCGATATCGTGCTCGCGCACGACACGCCGGCCGAGTACCTCGAATCCGGCGTCTACCTCGGCGCGACGATCGGCCGATGGGCAAACCGGATCGCCGGCGCCCGCTTCACGCTCGACGGCGTCGACTACCTGCTCGACCGCAACGAGAACGGCAACCTGCTGCACGGCGGCGCGAACGGGTTTCATCGCGCGCGGTGGGACGTGATCGACGACGGCGGCGGCCTGACGCTGCGGCTCGATTCGCCGGAAGGCGATGCGGGATTCCCCGGCAACGTGAGCGTCCAGGTGCGCTACACGCTCGACGACGACGGCACGCTGACGATCGACTATGCGGGGTGGACCGATGCGCCGACGCCGCTGAACCTGACGAATCACAGCTACTTCAACCTGAACGGACGCGCGGGCAGCGACGTGCGCGGCCATCTGCTGCACATCGACGCCGACGCGTTCCTCGAAGTGGACGACGCGCTGATCCCGACCGGCACGGCCGACGTGACGGGCACGGCGTTCGATTTCCGGCACAGCGCGCCGCTCGGCGCGCGCCTCGACTGGCCGCATGCGCAACTCGCGCGGGCGCGCGGCTTCGATCATTGCTTCGTCGTCGGCAACGGCGCGCGCGAAGTCCGGCCCGTCGCACGCGTCTACGATCCGGAAAGCGGCCGCGAGTTGATCGTGTCGACCGATCAGCGCGGCCTGCAGCTCTATACGGGCAACTATCTCGACGGCGTGCGCGTGAGCGGCGGCACGCGATGCGCACGCCACGCGGCGCTGTGCGTCGAGGCCGGCGGCTTTCCGGACCAGGTCAACATGGACGGCCTGCGCGACGACGTGATCGTTCGTCCGGGCACCGTCTATCGACAGACCACGCGGTATCGGGTCGGCGTTCACGCGTAGCGCGGGGCGGGCGGCAGCGTCGCTTGGCGGGAACCGGCGCGAATGCCGACGCTTCGCCACGCCGCCCCGCTTGCTCGCGTCGGCTTTCCCCCTGCGGATTTACGCCGTCACGCGCGCAGCCGGGGTAGCGAGGCGATCGCTGAAACAGGAAAATGCTTTCTACGATTCGTTGGTTTGAGCGGCGCGGCGCAGCCCGTAGCATGGGCGCGTCACCCATCCTCCAGCATCGGAATGTCCGCGCAAACAGACAAGGTCGTCCATTGGCTGCTGTCCAGCCTGGAGCCGAGAAGCCAGCTTTTTCATGTCGGCCAGTATTGCGGCGACTGGCAGGCGTCCACCGCCGGCCGTGCGAAAGCGAGCTTCCACGTGATCCTGCACGGATCGGCGTGGCTGCATTTCGCCGACGGGCGCGACAGCATCCCGGTCACCGCCGGTGAAGCCGTCTTTCTGCTGCGCGACGTGCCGCACGGCTTGTCGCCGAGCCCGGTCAACCCGCAGGCCTGCGCGGTCGCGGGCGGCCGCCCGCTCGAGCGACGCGGGTCGATGCAACCGCTCGACCCGTCGGTCGACGGCAGCGTCGGGCTCGCCTGCGGCTTCATCGAATTCCACTCCACCGTGTCGCGCGCGATCGTGTCGCTCTTTCCCGAGTACCTGATCGTGCGGCGCGGCGACGACGCCTATCGCGGTATCCACGGGCTGTTCGACCTGATTCGCGCCGAGGGCCGCCATGGCGTCGACGCGCCCTCCCCGCTGATCGACAAGCTGGTCGAACTGCTGTTGTTCTATGCGGTGCGGGATGCCGCCGGGCACGATACCGTGGCCAGCGGCCTCGCGTCGCTGATGCAGCGGACCGGTTTCGCCACGCTCGTCGCCGCGATCATCGATGCGCCCGCCGACGCGTGGACCACCGACTCGATGGCCGCATTCGCGAACATGTCGCGCACCGCGTTCTGCAAGCACTTCAGCGAAGCGTCCGGCCATCCGCCGATGCAGTTCGTCACGATGGTGCGGATGCGACTCGCGGCGGACCTGTTGCAGCAAGGCCTGCCGATTTCGCGTGCGGGTGAACTGGTCGGCTATCAGTCGGAATCGGCGTTCGCGCATGCGTTCAAGCGCACGATGGGCATGCAGCCCGGCGCATGGCGGCGCGGCGGCCCTGCGTCGCCATCGGCGGCGCGCCTGCACTAGCCGGAGACGGCGCGACGGCGGAACGCGCGGCGCGGGACGAACGCACAGGAATCGCGGATGTTCGCGCATTGTCCGGCGGGGGCGCCGCCTCGACAATGATCTCACTGCCCCTCCGGAGAATCCTGTGAGCCGCCTGCCCTTGCCCACCATCGAAACCGCCCCCGCGCCCAGCCAGCCATTCCTGGAAAAGTCGCAGCGCGCGAACGGTTTCCTGCCGAACCTCGTGCGCTCGCTCGCGAACGCGCCGGTCGCGCTCGAAACCTATCTGACCGTCGCGGAGATCAACAGCCGCGCGGGCCTCACGTTCGCCGAGCGCGAAGCCGTGCAGATCACCGCGGCCGCCGTCCACGGCTGTGCGTTCTGCGTGGCCGGACACACCGCGGCGGCGCTGAAAAAGGCCCACGTCGACCACGCCGCCGTCGATGCATTGCGCGACGGCGAACCGGTCGCCGATCCGCGGCTCGACGCCGTCGCCGCATTCACGCGCGCCGTGATCGCGACGCGCGGCGGCGTGCCCGACGACGCGCTCGACGCGTTCCTGGCCGCGGGCTTCACCGAGGCGAACGCGCTCGAAGTGGTGCTGGGCGTGAGCCTCGCGACGCTGTGCAACTTCGCGAACAACCTGTCGCGCAACGAACTCAACCCCGAACTGGCGGCATACCGATGGGAACCCCGGACACAGGCCGCCTGACGGCGCCCGAACTCGACGCGTCGCTGGTCGACTGGCTCGACGCGAACGCCACGTCGCTCGACACGCGCGCCGCGCTGAAAGCGGAAGTCGTGCCGCGCCTCGCGGCGGCCGGACTGTTCCGGATCGGCGTGCCGGCGGGCCTCGGCGGCGCCGGCGGCACCACCGCGGACGCCATTGCCGGCATCGCCGCGGTGGCCGAGCATTCGCTGACCGCGGCATTCGTGCTGTGGGGCCAGCGCAGCTTCATCGAGTACCTGTTGCAAAGCCCGAACGCCGCACTGCGCGCGCGCTGGCTGCCGGCGCTGCTCGACGGCCGTTGCGCCGGCGCCAGCGGGCTGTCGAACGCGATGAAGTATCTGTGCGGCATCGAGTCGCTTCAGATCGACGCGACGCGGCACGCGGACAGCGCCGACGACTGGCGGCTGACGGGCAGGATGGCGTGGGTGACGAACCTGCGCGCCGAACGGTTCGTGGTGGCGGCAGCCGTCGCGTTCGACGATGGCCGCCCGTCCGCGATCGTCGCGATTCCGGATGACGCGCGCGGCCTGGCCCGCAGCACGGATCTCGACCTGATCGCGCTGCGCGGCAGCAACACCGCCGCGCTGCATCTCGACGCCGTGCCGAGCGACGCCGCCTGGCTGATCCACCCGGACGCGCAAACCTTCCTGCCCGCGGTACGACCGGCATTCCTCGGCTTGCAGTGCGGGCTGTCGATCGGGCTCGCGCGGCGCTCGCTGGCCGAAGCGCGGCGCGCGGCGGAGACGACGCGCGGCATTCTCGGCCCCGAAGTCGAATCGTGCGCGGCCGAACTGGCCGCCGCGTGCGCGCAGTTGTCGGCCGGCATCGCCGACGGCAGCCTGCGCCTGCATCCGAACCGCCTGTTCGAGCTGCGCATCGCGCTCGCGACGCTAGTGGCCACCGCCGTGAACCTCGAACTCGAGGCGAGCGGCGGCCGCGGCTATCTGCGCGATGCGGGGCTCGGCTTCGAGCGACGCTGGCGCGAAGCGGCGTTCATTCCGATCGTCACGCCGAGCGTGGTGCAGTTGAAGGCGCAACTCGCCGCGCAGGCGCGGAGCATCGCCGCATGACGCCCCCGCTGCTGGACGCCCGTCACCTGACGCTCGGCTACGGCGACGAGCCGCGCACGACCGTGCTTGCCGACGTGTCGCTGTCGGTCGGACGCGGCGAAATCGTCGCGTTGATCGGCCCGAGCGGGACCGGCAAGTCGAGCCTGCTGCGCGCACTGGCCGGGCTCGAGCGGCCGCAATCCGGCACCGTATCCGTCGACGGCGCGCTGCTGCAGGGCCCGCACCCGAGGATCGCGATCGCGTTCCAGGACCCGTGCCTGCTGCCGTGGCTGTCGACCGAACGGAACGTCGCGTTCGGGCTTGCCTTCGCGCATCAGGAGCGCCTCACGCGCGATCAGCAACGCGAACGCGTCCGCTCGGCGCTGCGCGCGGTCGGGCTCGACGCCGCCGCGTCGCTGCGCCCGGCCCAGCTTTCCGGCGGGATGGCGCAGCGTGCGGCGCTGGCGCGCGCACTGGCGCGTCGGCCGCACGCGCTGCTGCTCGACGAACCGTTCTCGGCGCTCGACGAAGTCACGCGCGCGGCGATGCAGCGGCTGCTGGTGAACATCGTGTCGACGACGCGCTGCGCGACGGTGCTCGTGACCCACGACATCGACGAGGCGCTGCTGGTGGCCGATCGCATCGTGCTGCTCGGCACGCAAGGCCGCTTCATCGACGCGTGGCAGGTCGATTACCCGCATCCGCGCGACGCGTTCGTCAGCGAACTCGGCACGATGCGCATCGACATCCTGAAGGCGTTGCAGGCCGGCATGAAGCGCCCGCACGCGTCCGAACCCCATCCCTTGAACTGACCTCCCTATCCATGTGCCAGATTCCGATGTCGCGCCGCGAATGGCTGAAGCTCTCGGCCCTGTTCACCGCGACGGGTGCCGCCCCGTTGCTGTCGATGGCCAACGCGCACGCCGCGGCCGAGCCGGATGCGCCGGTTCGCATCGGCTATCTGCCGATCACCGACGCGGCCCCGCTGCTGGTCGCCCACAACAACGGCTATTTCGCGTCCGAAGGGCTGACGGTCGAGCAACCGAAGCTGCTGCGTAGCTGGGCGCAGCTCGTCGAGGCGTTCCTGTCCGGCCAGGTCAACGTCGTGCACCTGCTGTCGCCGATGACGCTGTGGGCGCGCTACGGCAGCCGCGCGCCGGCGAAGGTGGTGGCATGGAATCACGTGAACGGCTCCGGGCTGACGGTCGCGCCCGACATCGACTCGCTGCGCGATCTCGGCGGCAAGACCGTCGCGGTTCCGTTCTGGTACTCGATTCACAACGTCGTGCTGCAGGACATGCTGCGCGGGCAGGGGCTCGTCCCCGTGCTCAAGCGGCGCGGCACGCCCGCGGCGAACGAGGTCAACCTCGTCGTCATGGCGCCGTCGGACATGCTGCCCGCGCTCGCCGCGCGCCAGATCGCCGGGTATATCGTCGCGGAGCCGTTCAACGCGACCGCGGAATTGATGAAGATCGGCAAGATCCTGCGTTTCACCGGCGATGTGTGGAAGAACCATGCGTGCTGCGTCGTGTTCATGCACGAGCAGGATCTGACGCAGCGCCCCGCGTGGTCGCAAAAGGTCGTCAACGCGATCGTGAAGGCGCAGCTGTGGGCGCGCTCGCATCCGCAGGAAACCGCGCAACTGCTGTCGAAGGACGGCACGCACCGCTATTCGCCGCACACGCTCGCGTCGCTGGACCGCGTGCTGGTGCCGTCGGCGTCGCTGGCCGACACCTATCGGGCGAGCGGCGCGATCCGCCACGCCGACTGGCACGCGAAGCGGATCGACTTCCAGCCGTATCCGTTCCCGAGCTATACCGAGGCGCTGGTACAGCGGCTGAAGCGGACGGTGGTCGACGGCGACAGCACATTCCTCGCGTCGCTCGATCCGGCGTTCGCGACCCGCGACCTGGTCGACGACCGGTTCGTGCGCAAGAGCATCGACGCGGTCGGCGGGCTGACCGCGTTCGGTCAATCGGGCGGGTTCCGCCGCGAGGAGATCGTCGTTGTCTGATGCACTTGCTACCCACCGCTCGTCCGCACCCGGCACGCGCCGGACCGGCGGCGCCCGTTCCCCGGCACCTGCGGCCGCGGGCTGGCTCGGCGTGGCCGGGCTCGTGGCGACGGTCGTGGTCTGGTGGGCCGCGATCCATGCGTTGACCGAGCCTGGCTCGCTCGGCCGGCAGTTCGCGCCGGACAGCGCGTTCGCCAGCCTGCGCTCGCTATGCGCGGACGATCATCTGCTCGAACACGCACTCGTCAGCCTGCGACGCATCGGCGTCGGGCTCGGCGCGGCGCTGCTGGCCGGCGTCCCGCTCGGCTTGTTGCTCGGCCGCGTGCCATGGGTCGAGCGGATGCTGTCGCCGACGTTCCAGTTCCTGCGCATGGTGTCGCCGTTGTCGTGGATGCCGCTTGCGGTCATGTCGTTCGGCATCGGCGACCGCGCGATCTACTTCCTGCTCGGGTTCGCCGCGTTATGGCCGGTGCTGATGAGCACGGCGGCCGGCGTCAAGCAGATCGACCGGCGCTGGCTGCAGCTCGGCGCAAGCCTCGCGGCCACCCGCAGCGAGCTGCTGGTCCATATCGTGCTGCCCGCGATCGCGGGGCCGCTGCTCAACGGCATCCGGCTCGCGATCGGCATCCTGTGGATCGTGCTGGTGCCGGCCGAGATGCTCGGCGTCAACGCGGGCCTCGGCTACCTGATCCTCGATACGCGCGACCGGCTCGCGTATGCGGAGCTGACCGCGGTGATCGTCGTCATCGGCGCGCTGGGTTTCGCGCTCGACGGCATCGCGCGGGGGTTGACCCGCGCGCTGCTCGCGTCCGGGCGCTGACGTTCAATTCCACGCATGGCGCGCCGGGCGCGCGCCGTTCAGGTAGTAGTTGCCGACGAGGTGATATTTCCAGCGCACCGGGTCGTGCAGCGTATGCGTGCGCGCATTGCGCCAATGGCGGTCGAGGTTGTGCTCGGCGAGCGTCGCTTGCGTGCCGGCCAGCTCGAACAGCTTCTCGCCCGCGAGCAGCGCGACCTCGGTCGTCAGCACCTTCGCTTCGCCGACCGCCACCGACGCCCGCGCGACGTCGTCCTCGGTCACGTCGCCCTTGGCCGCGATCTCGTCGAGCGTGCGCGCCGCGCGTTCGAGCAACGCGTCGGCCGCATGCAGCTGGATGTGCAGCCGGCCGATTTCACGAATCGTCAGCGGATCGTCCGTGGCCCGCTCGACGCCGCTGTCGACCCACGGCCGCGTGCGGGTTCGCACGAACGCGAGCGTATCGTCGATCGCCGCCTTCGCGATGCCGGCGTCGATTGCCGCCTGGATGATCTGCGACAGCGGGCCGTTGAGCGTCGGCACGTCCGACACGCGCTGCGCGGGCAGCACGTGCGACGCCGGGATGCGCACCGCGTCGAGCACGACCGTGCCGCTCGCGGTCGTGCGCTGGCCGAAGCCCGACCAGTCGTCGATCACGGTCAGCCCGGGCGTCGGTTGCGGCACGTACGCGAGCCAGGCCTGCTGCGCGTCGTCGAGCCCGAGCACCGGCACGTAATGCGCGAACAGCGCGCCGGTCGAGTAGAACTTCGTGCCGTCGACGACGTAGTCGTCGCCGTCGCGGCGCACGCGCGTCTTCAGGTCGAGCACGTGCTTCGTGCCCTTCTCCGAGAACCCGTTGCCGAACCGCTTGCCGCTCAGCACTTCGGCGAAGAAATGCCGCTTCTGCGCGTCGGTGCCGACGAGCGTGATCACGTCGATCAACCCGAAATGATTCTGCGGAAGCTGCCCGAGCGACGCATCGGCCGCGGCGACGATCTTGATCACCTCGGTGAGCGTCACGTGCGAGACGCCTGCGCCGCCGTATGCCTTCGGCACCGTGATCGCCCACAGCCCCGACTGCGAGAACCATTCGATTTCCTCGCGCGGCAGGCGGCGGTCGCGATCGCGCTCGGCGGCGCCTTGCGCGAGGCGTTGCGCCAGCGCATGCGCGGCCGCGATCGCTTGCGCGTCGTCGGCGATCACGCGGGCCACCTGCGGGTGTGCATCGGCCGGCCGCTCCTGAATCGTCGCGCTCGTGTCTGACATCGGGCTCTCCTGTCGAATGGCGAAAGCATTCAATCTAGCAGCGCCGCGCGGGCCGGAAAACCGAGCGATTCTCGGAACGATATTCCTTGGGAGAACAAACGACGTCTCGCCTGACGCAAGTGGAACGGCGTTTCGACGTCGCAACGGATGCATGAACGTCGATGCGTCCCCGCGTGGTTGCGGTCGCAGTCGCGGTAATACGCAGCGACGATAACGATCCGAGAATCCGTTATTGGAACGCCCGCTTCGCGCTTCCTATACTGGGCTCCCGGCGCACGCCCTTCGAGGAAACCCGCATGACTTCGTCGCACGCAGCCCCCGACCTTTCCACCGGTACCGATTACGATGCGCTCGCGAGCCGGTTCCGGCCGATCTTCGAGCGTATCGCCGCCGGCACCGCCGAACGCGAACGCCGCCGCGAACTGCCGCACGAGGCGATCGGCTGGCTGAAATCGGCGGGCTTCGGCGCGATACGGCTGCCGGCAAGCGCGGGCGGCGCCGGCGCGTCGCTGCCGCAGTTGTTCCGGCTGCTGACCGAGCTGGCCGCCGCCGATTCCAATTTGCCGCAGGCGTTGCGCGGACATTTCGCGTTCGTCGAGGACTGGCTGAACGCACCGGACGGCCCGCAACGCACGACCTGGTTCGACCGCTTCGCGAGCGGCCAGCTGGTCGGCAATGCATGGTCGGAAGCCGGCGACGTGCCGCTCGGCCAGACCGTCACGAAGGTATCGGAGCAAAACGGCCGGCTCGTGCTGAACGGCCGCAAGTTCTACAGCACCGGCAGCCTGTTCGCCGACTGGATCGACGTGTTCGCGCAGCGCGCGCACGACGGCAGCGACGTGATCGTCGCCGTCGCGACCGCGCAGCCGGGCGTGATCCGCGAGGACGACTGGGACGGTTTCGGCCAGACGACCACCGGCAGCGGCACGACGCGTTTCGAGGACGCGGCGGTCGATGCGGACAACGTGATCGATTTCGCGCGCCGCTTCAAGTACCAGACCGCGTTCTACCAGTTGTTCCACGTCGCGACGCTCGCCGGCATCGGCCATGCGATCGTGCGCGACGCGGGCGAACTCGTGCGCAACCGCACACGGGTGTACAGCCACGGCAATGCGCCGCGCGCGGGCGACGACGCGCAGTTGCAGCAGGTGATCGGCGAGATCGCGTCATGGGCCTACGCGGCCGACGCACTCGCGCTGCGCGCCGCGCAGCCGCTTCAGCACGCGTACGAAGCGCGCTTCGGCGGCGACGAAGCGGCCGAGCAGGCCGCGAACGTCGCGGCCGAAATCGAATCCGCGCAGAGCCAGCTCGTCGTGTCCGAACTCGTGCTGCGCGCGGCGACGCGCCTGTTCGACGCGCTCGGCGCGTCGGCGACCCGCAGCACGACCGCGCTCGATCGCCACTGGCGCAACGCGCGCACGGTGTCGTCGCACAATCCGCTCGTCTACAAGGCGCGCATCGTCGGCGACTGGATCATCAACGGCCGCACGCCGCCGTTCGTGTGGCGCGTCGGCAACGGTGCGGACGCCCATGCGGGCGCCAGCGCGGAAACGGGGGCCGCGCAATGAGCAAGACCATCCGCTTCAATGCGTTCGAGATGAACTGCGTGGGCCACCAGTCGCCCGGCCTGTGGGCGCATCCGCGCGACCGCTCGTGGCAGTACAAGGATCTCGACTACTGGACCGACCTCGCCCGCGTGCTCGAACGCGGGATCTTCGACGCGATCTTCATCGCGGACGTGATCGGCTACTACGACGTGTACAAAGGCAGCAACTATCACGCGCTGCACCAGGCCGCGCAGATTCCGGTCAACGATCCGCTGCAGCTCGCCGCGCCGATCGCGATGGCGACCGAGCATCTCGGCATCGGCATCACCGCGTCGACGACGTTCGAGCATCCGTACACGTTCGCGCGCCGGCTGTCGACCGCCGACCACCACACGAAGGGCCGGCTCGCGTGGAATATCGTCACGTCGTACCTGGAGAGCGGCGCGAAGAACGTCGGCGATCACGGGCTGCGCACGCACGACGACCGCTACGCGGTCGCGGCCGAGTACGTCGAAGTGCTGTACAAGCTGTTCGAAGGCAGCTGGGAAGATGGCGCGGTGGTGCGCGATCGCGACGGCCGCGTGTTCACGCATCCGGAGAAAGTGCATGAGATCGGCCACAAGGGCCGCTTCTTCGACGTGCCCGGCTATCACCTGTGCGAGCCGTCGCCGCAGCGCACGCCGGTGCTGTTCCAGGCCGGCGCGTCGGGCCCCGGCAAGGCGTTCGCCGCGCAGCACGCCGAATGCGTGTTCGTCGCCGCGCCGACCCGCGACCAGCTTGCGCGCTATGTGGCCGACGTACGTGCGCAGGCCGCGGCCGCCGGGCGCGACCCGGCGAAGGTGCTGATCTACAACCTCGTCACGGTAATCGTCGACGAGACCGACGAGAAGGCGCAAGCGAAGTTCGACGAGTATCGGCGCTACGTGTCGTACGACGGCTCGCTGGTGTTCATGTCCGGCTGGACCGGCATCGACTTCGGCCAGTACGCGCCGACCGATCCGGTCAGGCGCGTCGAAACGAATGCGATCGTGTCGGCGGTCGAGCACCTGTCGGGCGGCGACACCGCGTGGACGATCGAGGCGCTGGCGGCCTGGGGCGGCATCGGCGGGATGGGCCCGGTGTTCGTCGGGTCGGCGTCGACCGTCGCGGACATCCTGCAGGAATGGGTGGCCGCGACCGACGTGGACGGTTTCAATCTCGCGTATGCGGTCGCGCATGAAACCTTCGAGGACGTCGTGCGCCATCTCGTGCCCGAGTTGCAGCGGCGCGGCGTGTATCCGACCGCGTATGCGCCGGGCACGCTGCGCGAAAAACTCTTCGGCGGATCGGCGCGGCTGCCGGACGAGCATCCGGCCGCGCAGTTTCGCGATATCGAACAGGTCAAGCGCGCGGCCGAGCGGGAAGCGGTGAGCGCGTAGCGTTGGGCGACGTCGAAGCCGGTCTGTCCGCATTCACGCGGCGGCCGGCTTCAGTACAAACGGCTTCGTGCAGTCTGACGAAGCCGTTCGTGTTTTCCGAGGAACTGCGAGCGTCCCCGTCAGCGTTTACGCCACGCTTTCGTCGTCGACGTCGTTCGCCGTCGGCTCATAGCGAATGATCAGCAGAAACACGATCGGCGTGACCGCACTGATCGCGACGACCCAGAACATGTCGGTGCCGAGACGGGCCTGCAGGATCGGCAGCACGAACAGCGCGAGCGCCTGGCCGATCCCGCACAGCGATCGCCCGAAGCCGACGCCGGTGCCGCGGATCGTGGCCGGATACGACAGCGTCGGATAGATCATCATCTGCGCGCCCGGCCCGAAACCTTCGGCGAACAGCCAGGTACCGAGCATCAGCAGCACGACGCCGACCGCCAATGCACCGTGCGGATGCCCCGCCAGCGCCAGCGCGACGAGCGCGACCGTTTGCAGCGCAAACCCCGCGATCGCGACATGACGCGACGGATAGCGATACGCGAGGCGCATGCCGAGCAAGCCGCCGGTGAACGCGAACAGCACGTTCAATGCGAGCGACGCCGCGATCGTCTCGAACACGCCCGCGCCGAGGAATTGCGACAGGATCGACGGCAGGAAGAACGCGATCGCCGTGTATTCGAACGGGATGCACAGGTTCATCACGCTGGCGACGATCGTGCGCCCCAGATACGGACGCTGGAACAGCACGCGAATCCGCACCGGCGGCGGGCTCGGTTCGCGCCGCGCATCGTCCGCTTCGTGCGCGTGAATGCCGTACGACTCGCGCAGGATGCGCGCTGCGTTGGCCAGGTCGCCCTGATTCGCGGCCCACAGCGGCGATTCGTTCATGAAGCGGTTGCGGAACAGGATGATGACGAGCGCCGGCACCGCGCCGAAGATCAGCGAGGCGCGCCACAGCCACCCCGCATGCTCGGCCGGCAGCAGGAAATACAGCCCGAAGATCAGCAGAAAGCACACCGACGACGCGACGTACCACATCGGGCACCACGCGGCGAGCCGCGACGCCTTGTTGCCGCGGCCGTTGAACTTCGAGAATTCCGCGAGAAACGCCATCGCGACGGGCAGGTCGATGCCGACGCCGAGCCCCATCACGAAGCGCGCGGCGATCAGCACCCAGACATTCGGCGCGAGCCCGGCCGCGATCGCCGCGACCACGAAGAACAGCATGTCGGCCATGAACACCTGATAGCGGCCGATCCGGTCCGTCAGCCAGCCGCCGACCAGGCTGCCGAAGATCGTGCCGATCATGATCGCCGACCCGACCAGCCCGGTCAGCGCGGGCGTCAGGCCGAATTCGCGCGCCACGTCGTCGATGCCGTACGACAGCGTCGTCAGGTCGTACGCATCGAGAAACACGCCGCCGAGCGCCAGCAGCACGATCATCCGTGCGTGGCTCACCGAACTGTCCACCGTATTGATCAGGCGCGCGACGTCGCTCGCCGAGCGGATGGGGGAAGAAACCGGCGTGACTGAGCCTAGATCGATCGAACTCATCGGATTCCTTAGTTTGATGCCGAATGCACGGCAAGGTGATCGTAAAGCCGGGGAACCGGGCAGGCGCCTTCGCGACCGTCGCGGCGTCGAGCGCATGCGGCCCCGCTGCAGCCGGGTTCCGGCAACGGAAATTCTGTTCCCTCGATCCGGCAATCCCAAGCGATATAAACCGATAAATTAATCGGCGTGCGTCATAAAGTTGCGCGGCAGAGGCGCTTAGCAGCAGCGTGCATGTGCAATCGCGGATTTCTTCGTTAACGGAACGCCTGCGCTTCGTTACAGTAGCCCACTACCCTGCCTGTTCGCGGCGCGTTGCCGCTCTTCCGGAGAATTCCCGATGAAGTCGTTCTGGTCCCGCGTGTGGCAATCCGCGGCCGTCGTCGTTGCCGCGCTTGCCGGCCTCGCGTCGATACACGCGCAGGCGGCGACGCCCGCTGAAATCCGCGTCGACTACGCGTACTACTCGCCCGAGAGTCTCGTGATCCGCCACTTCGGCTGGCTCGACGACGAATTCAAGGCCGACCATACGGCGATTCGCTGGGTGCTGAGCCTCGGCAGCAATCGCGCGCTCGAATACCTGAACAGCGGCGCGGTCGATTTCGGCTCGGCCGCGGGGCTGGCGTCGGTGCTCGCGCGCGCGAACGGCAACCCGATCCACACGGTCTACGTGTTCTCGCGCCCCGAATGGACGGCGCTGGTGGTGCGCAAGGATTCGCCGATCCGTTCGCTCGCCGACCTCAAAGGCAAGAAGATCGCCGCGACGCGCGGCACCGATCCGTTCCTGTTCACGCTGCGCGCGCTGCACACGGTCGGCCTGACCCGCGACGACGTCGAGATCGTCAACTTGCAGCATCCGGACGGCCGCACCGCGCTCGCGAACGGCCAGGTCGATGCGTGGGCCGGGCTCGATCCGCACATGGCCGCCGCGCAGCTCGACGACGGCGCGCGCCTGCTGTACCGCAACGTCGCATTCAATACGTACGGCTTCCTGAACGTGCGCGATGCGTTCGCCAGCCAGTATCCGCAGGCGGTCGCGCGCGTGCTGAAGGTCTACGACCGTGCGCGCCAGTGGATCGTCGCGCATCCGGCCGAAACCGCGCAGATCGTCGCCGACGAATCGAAGGTATCGCTACCGGTCGCGAAGCTGCAGCTTCAGCGCAACGACTTCAGCGACCCGGTGCCGGGCGACACGCAGCGCGCGGCGCTGAAGGCCGCCGCGCCGGTGCTGACGGCCGAGCAATTGACCAAGCCGGGCGTCGATCCGGCGAAGATCGTCGATACGCTGCTCGATCCGTCGTTCGCGCGCCCGATCGTCGCCGCGTCGCACTGAGCGTGACGCCGATGACGGACACCACCGCGCGCGGCGACGCGCTCGCGTCCCGCCAACCCGCTTCGCCGCCGCGTGCGGCCCGACGTGACCCGCTGCGCGCGTGGCGCATCGCGGGCCTCGCGCTGCCGTTCGCCGCGCTCGTGCTGCTCGAGGTCGTGGTGCGGCGCGGCTGGCTGCCCGAACATCTCGTGCCGGCGCCGAGCGAGATTCTCGATACGCTCGCGCGAATGGGCGTCACGCGGGTCGCGCGTCACGTCGGCGCGAGCACGCTGCGCGTCGCGGCCGGCTTTGCGGCGGGCGCCGGCCTCGCGCTCGTCGTCGGCGCGGCGATGGGCCTGAGCCGCCGAGTCGATGCGCTGTTCGAACCGACGTTCCAGGCGTTGCGCGCGATTCCGTCGCTTGCGTGGGTGCCGGTGCTGCTGCTGTGGCTCGGCATCGACGAAGCGCCGAAGATCACGCTGATCGCGATCGGCGCGTTCTTTCCCGTTCATCTCGCGGTGGTCGCCGGCATTCGCGACGTCGACCGCAAGCTCGTCGAGCTCGGCGCGGTGTACCGGCTCGGCCCGCTCGCGCTGTTCCGCCGGATCCTGCTGCCCGCCGCGCTGCCGCAGATCGTCACCGGCCTGCGGACCGGCCTCAGCCTCGCGTGGATGTTCATGGTCGCCGCGGAGCTGATCGCGGCCACGCGCGGCCTCGGCTTCCTGCTGAGCGACGGCCGCGAAACCGGACGCCCCGATCTCGTGTTCGGCGCGATCCTGCTGCTCGCGTTGCTCGGCAAGCTGACCGACGGCGCGATGCGCCGCATCGAGTCGCGCTGGCTCGGCTGGCGCGATGCGTTCGACGGCGCGGCGCGCGAGGGCGGCAAATGAGCGCCTCCCCTTCCGTCCGGCCGGCCGCCGGCATCGCCACGCCGCTGCTCGACCTGCGGATCGCCCGCAAGCTGTATGGCGATCGCACGATCCTGGCCGACATCGCGTTGCAGGTCGCGCGAGGCGAAATCGTCTGCGTGGTCGGCCCGAGCGGGTGCGGCAAGAGCACGCTGCTGCGGATCGTCGCCGGCCTGGACCCGGACTTCCGCGGCAGCGTGACGCTCGATGGCAGCGCGCTGGCCGGGCCGTCCGCGCGTGTCGGCGTGATCTTTCAGGAGCCGCGGCTGCTGCCGTGGCTGTCGATCGCGGACAACGTCGGTTTCGCGTCCGGCGCGCGGGGCGGACGCGATCCGAGCGTCGCGCGGTTGCTCGACGAGGTCGGCCTGGCCGGCGTCGCGCGGCAGCTGCCGGCGACGCTGTCGGGCGGCATGGCGCAGCGAGCCGCGATCGCGCGCGGGCTGTTCGGCGAGCCGGATCTGCTGCTGCTCGACGAGCCGTTCAGCGCGGTCGACGCGATCACGCGGATGCGCTTGCAGACGCTGCTGCTCGAGGTCGTCCATCGGCACCGGATGGCCGCGATCGTCGTCACGCACGATCTCGACGAGGCGCTGTATCTCGGCGATCGCGTGCTGGTGCTCGCGCCGAACCCGGGGCGCGTCGACGATGAACTCCACGTCGACGTCGCACGGCCGCGCGATCGGCGCGATCCGTCGCTGGCCGCGCAGCGCGCGCGGCTGATCGATGCGTTCCAGCGCTTTCACGATCGTGAGGCACGCGCCACCACTGGCATCCCGGTCACGCCGGCGTGACGTCGCCACTTCATTGCGCAGACGCCGACCGGACGAACGCGGCCAGATCGCGATTGAACCGCCCGGCTTCCTCGATGAACGGCGCGTGACCGGATGCCGCGTACACCTTGCTGACGATGCGTGAGTTCAGTGCGGCCGCGCGAGCCAGCGTCGCCTGCGTGTCGACCAGCGCGTCGCGCCCGCCGTAGATGAACAGCAGCGGCACGCGCGCGTGGCCGAGCCCCGCGGCGGCGAATACCGACATCGTCGGGATGGCCTTTTGCATGTCCCACGACGCCATCGCGGCGTTGGCGAGCAAGCGCTCGAACGTCGCGGCATCCGGCCGGCGGTTGAAGCACAGACCGACGAAAGTCCGCTCGCCGTCGAGATGCGTTTTCAGATCCGCCGCATTCATGTCGCGGTACACGTCCGGATGATCGACGATCTGGCCCGGCGCAAGCTCGACCACGCCGTCGACGTACACCGCGCCCGCGATCGCGCGGTCGCCGTATTGGGCGAGGTAGTTCGAGATCACCACGCCGCCGAGCGACCAGCCGACCACGACCGGTTTGCGCGCATGCGTGCCGTCGATGACCGCCGCGAGATCGTCGCCCCAGCGGGTTCCGTCGCGATACGGCTGCGCGCCGGACGGCTTGTCCGACAGCCCGTGGCCGCGCAGGTCGTACGTGATGATCCGGAAGCCGCGCAGTTCGGCGCTCTGGACCTGCGCGTCCCAGTTCAGGCGGCTGCCGAGCAGGCCGTGAATCAGGATGACCGGAACGCCGTCCGGGTCGCCGCTTTCCTGAACGGCCAGCTTCACGCCGTCCGTCGACGTCACGGTATAGCTCAGCGGCGCGGCGGCCGCGTCGTACGCCCACGCGAACGGCATCGCCCACCAGATCACGGCAATCAGCCAGCGCATCAGCACTCGGGTATCCATGGTGTTTTCCTCCAGGCATGAACGGACGCCCAGTCTCAACCCTCACACTGATGTAAGAGTCAAGCGGATCGTGCTAACCTGCCCTTCATGAAAAATCCGCCTACCCAGCCACTGCTGACCATCGGCAAACTCGCGCAGCTCACCGGCGCGAGCGTGCGCTCGATCCGGCACTACGACGAGCACGGCCTGCTCGCATCGGTGCGCGCGGACAACGGCTATCGCCTGTTTCCCGACAAGGCTGTGACGCAGGTCAAACAGATTCAGCGCATGATCGCGACCGGTTTCACCCTCGACGACATTCGCGGCTTTCCGGACTGCATGCTGCTGATCGACGGCGCCCGCTCGTGCGACCAGATCACCGACGTCCAGCGCGAACGCCTCGAAGCGATCGACCGCCAGATCGCCGATCTCGAGAAGCGGCGCGCAAGGCTCGTCAAGATGTTGCGGGATGGTGCGGTGCCGCCGCTCGATTGATCGATGCGCGGGTTCGCCAGCGGTCCGCCTTTTCCCGCTACGGATACCGGCCCACCCGCGCGCTTCGGGCACAATACGCGCCTTCACCTTTTTGCCGGTGGTCACACCCATGCGCGTCATCGTCGTCGGAACAAGCGGAGCCGGGAAATCCACCTTTGCCAGCGCACTGGCCGCCGCCGCGGCCTGCCCGTACATCGAACTCGACCGGCTCTACTGGGGCCCGGGCTGGACCGCCGTGCCGCCCGTGCAGTTCGACCATGCGGTGCGGGCGGCGACGGCCGGCGACCGCTGGGTCGCCGACGGAAACTACAGCGCGGTGCGTGACGTGCTGTGGTCGAGGGCCACGCACGTCGTGTGGCTCAACTTCGGGCGATGGACGGTGTTTTCCCGTGTGCTGCGGCGCACGATCGGCCGCGGGCTCATGCGCACCCGGCTCTCTCACGGCAACCGGGAATCGCTGCGGATGGCGTTCTGCTCGCGGGACTCGGTGCTGCTGTGGTCGTACACGACGTTCGCGAGAAACCGCGTGAAGTTCGCCGGCTTGCGCGACGACCCGAAATACGCGCATCTGCAATGGACGGAGATCACCAAGCCGTCGCGTACCCGCGCGGTCATCGAAACGCTCGCCCGCGCCAGCCGTTGCGATTGAGCGTGGCACGCACTGCGTCGCATCAATCGTCGAAGGTGCCCTGATATTCCGGCGCGGCATCCGCGCGCGTGTTCAGTTCGAACATCACGCCGCCCGGCGCGCGGCAAAAGAAGCGCGAGCCGCGCCCGTTGTTGAAGACGTCCGTCTCCATCGCGACGCCTTCCTCCTTGAAGCGCGCGAACAACGCGTGCACGGCATCGAGACTCGGCAGTTCGAAGCCGACGTGGAAATTGGCGGGCCATGCGGGCACGCCGTCGCCGACGTGATCGATCACGACGTCGAAGCCCGGGCGTTTGAGGATCCAGGATTTTTCCCAGCTTCCCGCGATCGTGAAGCCGAGGTATCGCTCGAAGAATCGGGCGGTGGCCAGCGTGTCGGCGGAGGGAAAGCTCAGGTGGTTCAGCTTCATCGTGGCTGTCGTTTCGGTCATGGTCGCGCTCTCTGATGCGGTGGTGGGCGGAGGCCCCATGCCGTGCCGCCCGAGGACTTCAGAATACGAGCGCGGGCTCGCGTTCAACAACTCGCATTGAACGTTGCGCCGGACGCGGGCGAAACCCTTGCGGGGCCGGCCGTCGAGCGATGAAGGCGATCGCGGCGGACAGCGCCACTCGCATTCGCGACAGGCGCCGTCGATGCGGGATGACCAGTCGAACGAATACGCCAAACGACGACGGCCCGGGATTCGCAAACGAACCCCGGGCCACCGCTCGACCGCGGGCGCCGGGCATGACATGCGTTGCCCGGCACCCGCGCATCGCTCAACGCTGCGCAACCTGCATCAGAACTGATAACCCGCACCGACCACCGCGCCGAAGTCCGACCGCGTGTTGCCCGTCACCGATGCCTTGACGACCCAGCGGTTGCTCTCCGTCACGTACGAGTAGCCGGCCGCGAAGCCCTGCTGGCCGTGATAGTTCGACGTCGCAGCCGACACCATCGAGCGCCCCGCGCCGGTCGGCTGCGGCAAGCCGGCCACCGCCATCGCCGACGCGACGCCGCCGTACATGTCCTTCTTCAGGTCGTTGAACGAGTTGTACACCTGCCCGATGCGCTGGTCGGTGTAGCCCTTCGCCTGCGTCGACGCCGTCGCGAGATTGTCGTTCAACTGCTGCACGTTCACCGCGTCGGTCGGCGCCGTGCCGGCCGCGACGTTCGTGACCTGGCGCTCGCTGCCCTTCGCGCCGACCGAGAACGAGTTGTCGCGATCGGCGACGGAGCCCTGGCCGACCGCCACCGCGTTCTTGCCGGTCGCCGTCGCCGTCGAGCCGATCGAACCCGCATCGGCACGCGCGATCCACGTGGTGTTCGCATCGGTCGCGGCCGCGCGGATCTTGTCGTTGGCCGCCACGTTCTTCAGCGCGTTGTTGAACTGGCCCATGTTGACCGCGTCGTTGTCGCTCACGCCCGCCGCGACGCCGGTCAGCACACGGTCGCCCGCCGTGCCCGAGAAGTTCACGCTCGCGCCGCCCGAATCCTTGCCGACCGTGATCGCGCCGTTCGGGTCCTGCTGCTGCACGAGACCGGCCTTGCCGTTCGCGATGTTCGTCACGCTCCCTTGCAGGTTCGAGATGTCGGTGGTGTTCTTCGACACCTGCTGGTTGGTCGCGTAGAGCTGCGAGCCGTTCACCGCGTCGGTGCTGGTGGCGCCGAGCGTGCCGGCCTGCACGTTGGTGATGCGCGTGCCGCCCGCGCCGCCGAGCGTGATCGTGCTCTTCGAACTGTCGTCGTACTGCACCGCGAGCGCGCCGAGCTGGTTCAGGTTCGACTGCACGTCCTTCAACTGCTTCACATTCACCGCGTCGGTATCGCTGGTGCCCGCCGCGACGTTCTTCAGCACGACCGCCGACGTGGCGTCGCCGCCGACCAGCGACACCGAATTCAGCCGGTTGCCGCTCGCGTCGACGTCGTATTTGACGACGTTCTTCACGGCTTCGCCGGCCTGGTTCGACACGTTCGTGATCTGCTGCTCGAGCGCGGTCTTCACGCCCGACAACTGGCCGCCATTCACCGCGTCCGTGCTGCCCGCGGCGACGTTGCCGTCGGCCACGTTGCTCAGCTTCGTCGGCGCGCCGCCGCGCGCGGCGTTGAATGCGCCGAGCGTCGGGTCGAATTGCAGCGCATCCTGTTGCAGCCCGGCGATCGCCGCCGTGTTGCCGGCGATATTGGTTTCGGCATTGCCGATGCGCGTTTCGTGATTCGCGAGCGTCGTCGTGTTGCTGCCGACGCGGCCGTCGAGGTTCGTCAGCGCGTCGCCGACGTTGTTGAACGTGCTGCCGCCGATCTTGTAGTTCGGTGCGCCGATCGAGCCGTCCGGGTTCGCCGTCGCGCCGCCGCCGAGCGCGGCCGCGGCGCCGTCGGTCGCGCGACGCAGTTGCGCGCCGTTCACCGCGTCCGTGCTGCCGGCCGCCACGTTGCCTGCCGCGACGTTGGTCAGGCGCACCGGGCTGCCGCCGTTGCCCGCGCCGAGCGACACCTGCTGCTTGCTCGCATCGTCGTATTTGACCGCGAGCGCATCGAGCTGGCTCGTGCCGTCGTGAATCGCCGCGTTCAGCTGGTCGACGTTGACCGCATCCGTGCCGCTCTTGCCGGCCGCGACGTTGCTGATCAGCTGCGGGCCGTGGCCGCCGTGGCTCGCATCGTAGGCGCCGAGGCCCGGGTTCCACTGCAGCGCATCCTGCTGGAGCGCCGCGATGTTGCCGGTATTCGCCGTCACCTGGTTGCCGACGGTCATGATCGACTGGTTGAGCGTGTCGGTCGCCTTGCCGAGCTGGCCGACGTTCACGGCATCGCCCGCCGCCACGCCGTCCGCCACGTTGTGCAGGCCGACCGGCGCCGTTGCGCCCTTGCCGCCGAGCGTGACGCCGCCGTGCGCATCGTCGTCGTACTGCACCGCGTTCTTCGTCGCGTTGCCAATCTGGCTGGTGATCGACGTGCTCAGGTTGCCGAGCGTCGTGCTGAGGTTGTTCGTCACGCTCGTGCTGAGCGACGCGAGGCCGCCGTTCAACTGGCCGACGTTGACGGCGTCGTGCGGGTCCTTGCCGTCCGCGACGTTGTGCAGCGTCGTGCCGTTGGGGCCGGCGAACGTCACCGAGTCGAAGCCGCTCGCGCCGTCGTACTTGACGTTGCGCGTATCGGCCGCCTGCAGGCCGGCGATGTTCGATGCCGCCGTGCTCAGCGAGCCGTTGATGCCCGTCACGCTGTTCTGCAGGTTCGTGATGTTCGAAGTCGCCGTCGAAATGGACGTCTGCAGCGGCGTGAGGCTGCCCTTCAACTGGCCGACGTTGACCGCGTCGGTATCGGCGACGCCGGCGGCCACGCCGCCGATCGTCGTGCCGGTAGCGCCGTCGAGCGCGATCGCCGCGTGCGAGTCGTCGGTGTATTTGACGACGTTCTGCGTGGCCGTGACGATGCTCGTGCTGAGGCTGTTGCCGACGCTGGTCACACGCTGGTCGACGTTCGAGATCGAGGTCGACAGCGCGTTGCCGACCGACGTCACGCGTGCGTCGACGTTGCCGATGCTCGTGCTCAACGTGCTGTTCACGTTCTTCAGCTGCTGGACGTTGACGGCGTCCGTATCGGCCGCGCCCGCCGCGACGTTCTTGAGTTGACGTTCGCTGCCGATCGCGCCGAACGATACCGCGCCGCCCACCGGCGCGGCCGTGCCGCCGAATACCGGCGTGCCGCCGTTGTTCGCGCCGACGCTGCCCGAGCCGATCGCCACCTGGTTGTTGTCGCTCGTCTGCGCGCCGGCGCCGATCGCCACCGACTGCGTGCCGCCGGCACGCGTTTGCGTGGCCGCGTCGTACGACGCGCCGGCCGATACGCCATCGCTCGACGTCGGGTTCGCGCCGCCGATCGCGACCGAGCGGTCGCCGCTGGCGAGCGCCGAGTGGCCGAGCGCGATCGAGCTCGTGCCGTGCGCATCGGCGACGTTGCCGAGCGCCATCGAGAAATCACCGACCGCCGCCGACTGGCGGCCGATCGCCAGCGAGGTATTGCCCTGGGCGACCGCCACCGTGCCGATCGCGGTGGCCGAGTTCGCCAGCGCCTGCGAGCCGACCCCGATCGCAATCGCGCCGCCGCTGCCGCTGCCGCCCTTGCTGCTCGCATTCGACTGGTCGCCGATCGCGATACCGCTGGTGCCGGCCTTCGCATTGGTGCCCTGCGTCACGTTCGCGGTACTGACAGCGACGTAGCTGCCGTTCTTCGTTGCCACGCATAGCGGGTTGGTGCCGTCGATACACTGGCCGTTCAGCGCGTTGTCGGGGTTACCGCGGTCGACGAAATTGTCCGCGTGGGCGGCGCCGGCGATCAGCACACCCGCACCCGTGAACATCGCGGCGGCGAGCGCCGAAATCTGCTTCCTCTTCATGGTCTTCTGCTCCGTTGTGTAGCGTCTGGTTTGAATACGGACTACTTACTTTTATTGACAGCTTCGACTTCGATTGCGACTTCGGTTCGGAAGCGGATTGCGCTTCACGGCAAGCCATGCCGAGACGACACACATCGAGCAGCCGTTTCGACCGGGCGTTCGAAAGCCCGGGGCATGCCGTCGGCTCGATGTCCCGTTTCGTTAATTCGACAACTGACTTAGGAATACGTATTGATTGTCATGGACGAGCTTTTCCCCGACTGAATCCGGAGATTCAACCCGTCGTCATGTACTTCCCCGATTTTTCGCCGCGCTGACCGCGACCCACCACGCTTCTTTTATTTCATCTCCGGCAACCGGAGTTTCACTTCGGTGCAGCGAACCCCGGCCTGGACCGTCATCAATCGATGCGCGAGGCCCGGATCAGGCAACGTCCGTCACCGCTTGCGGTGCTTCCGCTACCCTGCGCCACCCGTCGTTCAAAGTTCGGACGAATTATGAGACACGGACTTGAATTATTAAAGCCGGCATTCTTTATAGATTGTAAAATTTATATTATTCAAAGGCTTACGCAAAATACACACATTCCGCAAACGATTTCGCGCTGGCGCCGTCATTCAAAATCTTTTATCGAGCGGATAAATACTTTGCCAAAGCGGATTCAAATAATATTTCGTCTGAAAAAGCCAATCGGGAAACGCGGCCGGCCGTGCATTTTTTCACCGGATATACGCGTAAACCACGATCATCGATGCATATCGACACTTCACGTTCCTGTCGCAAACCGCCATTTTCGATAATTACGCACGCGGAATGGCACGAATGGAGTCGTCATGTCTGGCCGGATTCGAAATATGCTCCTACAATTCCGCTCGCATCGATTCCGGCAGTCGCGGTCATTCCTCGCGCAAACACGGCAATCCCGCGCATCTTTACCGGCTCAGTGATCAAAACAACCCACGCCGTCCGATGCGCCGGGCGGTTGCCTGCCGCGCCGTTTCGCGCTGTCCGGAATCGATGCGGGCGTGCGATGCGATGGATGCATCGCCACAGAGCGGCTTCCGACGTTTCCACCGCACCGGGCAGGCCACCCGCGGAAACGCAGCCAACCGCCTTTTCACAACAGGTGCACGATGCCTTCACCGATCTCCGCATTGAGCGACGCTCATATCCTGATCGTCGACGATCAACCCGACCAGCTCCGGTTGCTGATCGACATCCTGCGCGGCACGGGATGCCGGATCAGCATCGCATCCGACGGCGCGCAAGCGTGCCAGCGCGCGCAGGCGCTGCTACCCGACCTGATCCTGATGGACGTGCGCATGCCGCGCATGGACGGCTTCACCGCGTGCCGGCTGCTCGCCGCCGATCCGCTGACGTGCGCGATCCCGGTCATCTTCCTGACCGTGGCCGGCGCATTGCACGAACGGCTCGAGGGGCTCGAGATCGGCGGCGTCGACTACGTGGTGAAACCGTTCGAGCCGGCGGAGGTGATCGCACGGATTCGCGTGCAGCTCTCACGGACGAAACGCGAACGGCCGGCCGAGGCGGACGCGGCGGAAAACCCGTTCGCGGCCGGCAACGACGACGACATCATCGTGCGCGCGGCGATCCGCCACCTGTCGCGCACGCTGAACGATCCGCCGACGGTGGAAGAACTGGCGCGCGCGGTCGGCACGCACGAAAAGCGCTTGTCGCGCGCGTTTCGCGACAATCTCGGCCAGACGGTGTTCGAGTATCTGCGCTTCGAGCGGCTGCGGATCGCGCAGGATCTGCTGGATTCGACCTCGCTCAGCATCGCCAGCATCGCGAAGGAAATCGGCTTTTCGACGCCGGCCAATTTCGCGACCGCCTTTCGCGAACGTTTCGGCATCACGCCGACCGAATGGCGACGCCAGGGCCATGCGGGTGCGCGCACCGCGACCGGCGAGCCGCAACGTCGCGCGTAAGTCGCATGCTCACCAGCTGTATTTCGCGCTGGCCAGCACGGTCCGCTCGTTGCCGAACACGCACACCGCGTACGACTGGCATCCGCTGACATAACGCCGGTCGAACAGGTTCGCGACGTTCACCGCGAAACGCCAGCGCGGCAGGTCGTAATGGATCGCGAGATCGTAAAGCGTCGCGCTCGGCACCGTCAGCGAATTGTCCGGCGCGCCGGCCGACGCGCTCTGGTAGCGCACGCCGCCGCCGACGCCGACGCCCGCCAGCGCGCCCGTGTGCCAGGTCCAGTCGG
>NZ_UAQZ01000013.1 GCF_900446215.1 Burkholderia cenocepacia
TGCGGTCAGCAGCGCGGAGCTGAGCGCGAGTTGGACAGGACGCTCCGACGCTGGCAGGAGCGCGTTCAGTAGGTACGTGATCGACAGCAGGGCCGGATAAACGGCCAGCCACGTCACGAGAAACGTTTTCCACTTCGGTGTAGCGGGCTTGCCGGCGATCGCGAACCACGCATCCATGCCGACCGCGGCATCGCGATGCTCGTCCGATATCGTGTCGCCCTTCGCCACCAGCTTTCGTCGCTCCGCGGAGGCCTCCCACGCATGCAGGTGCGCCGGCGAGTCGAACCGATAAATCAGGTAGTTGATGCCGCTGGAATCGCTCAGGCGAACGTTTCCGAGGTGCCCCGGGTAACGCCGCGCCGCCGCGTCGATCTCGCGCGCCCAGCGATCGAATTGCCTTTCCCGTCCCGGATGAACGACGCGACCGACGACGATCGTGCTGGACTCACGCATCGTGTCGGGTGGGTGAAGGTGCTGGCTGTCGTGCATTGAGGCGCTCACGGGAGTGGGCGGTGAATTTCGTCGCCCGGCAGCTGCCGGTGGCGGCCGGGAAAACCTCGGATACGCGGTCCGGGCGAACCTGCCGGGCTGTCGCGGAAGCAAACCGCGATCCCGCTCGCAAGCCGGCCGCGTCGCTCATCGCGCTTCGGCGCTCCATCGGGCGGCCTGCGGCGACGGCGCGGCAGCGTCATCCGATGCCAGCGAATCCGCTACCAAATGAACGTGCGCTGTAATTTTTTCAGCGCAATCGAAAGCGGTGAGCGCGACGGGTGACCGGTCAGCGGATCGCCATGCGCCGAATCCTCGCGCCGCGCCCTCGTTTCGTCTTGTCATTCGCGTGCCACCGTAGGCCGGTAACGTTCGAAGCCGTCCCCGATTCCGACAAGCGATCCGCCATGCAGCGCCCGTCGCGCGCCACGCCCCACGTCTACGCAGCCACGTCTCGCGCCCTCGCCGTCAGCCTCGCGATCAACCTGCTGCTGCTCGCCGTCGAGACGGCGGCGGCATGGTCCGCGCATTCGTCGGGGCTGCTCGCGGACGTCGCGCATGCGGCGATCGACCTTGCGGCCGATGCGCTGATCCTCGTCGCCTGCCGGCTCGACGCGCGCCTGCCGCCGCAGCGTCGCCCGACCTACGAGCCGCTCGCGCTCGCGGGCCTCGGCGCGTTGCTGGCCATCACCGGCGCGCAAATGATCTGGCATGCGCTGACCCGGTTCGATACGCCGCCGGTCGTGCAGCCGGGCGCGACCGCGCTCGCGCTGGTTGCGGTCACGCTCGCGGGCAAGGCCGTGCTGTCCTGCTGGATGCTGCGCAAGGCGCGCGAGACCGGTTCCGCGCTGCTCGAGGCGAGCGGCTGGCACGTGCGGACCGATGCGCTGTCGTCGTTGCTCGCGGCGCTCGCGATGAGTGCGGCGCTGATTGGCTTCGGCCGTCTGGACGACCTGGCCGCGCTCGCGATCGGCGCGCTCGTGATCCGCACCGGCGTCGCCTTCATCCGGCGCGGCTGCGCGCAGTGGCCGGCATGGGCCGATTGGGCGAATCGCTCGACGCGCGGGTCGTGAACTCGGGTAGCCGCACGACCCGTCGCCCAATCGATACGCATGAGCGACGGCACGGGATGAAAAAGAGGCTCGCGCGGTGCGAGCCTCTTTTGCGTCAAGTCGCCATCGTCGCGACGCCGGTGACGTATCGATCGATGCCGATGTACTGCCGGGCGAACGCATCCGTTGCCGCTCGGTCGGCATCGACTACACCACTCACCCGAGCGGCACGACACTCCCGAGCAGAATCCGCACCAGCGTCGCCTGACGCGTGACGCCCGTCTTCGAGAAAATCGCGCGCAGGTGCGTACGCGCCGTGTTCTTGCTGATTCCCGATTCGTCCGCGGCTTCCTCGAGCGTCAGCCCGTTGGTGAGCAGCAGCGCGAGCGACGTCTCGGCCGGCGTCAGGTCGAACAGCTTGCGGATGATTTCCTGCGCGCCCTGCGGCTTGCGATCGGGATCGCGCAGAAACAGCGTGACGGCCGGCCGGCGCCGGTTGTCCTCCGACCAGTCGGACAGCAGCACCGTGCGCACCAGCAGCCCGAGGCGCGGCTTGTCGAAGCTGCGCGTGATCGGCATCGCCTCGACGGTTGCCGCGGCTGTGCCGTGATGCCCCATCACCGCATGGCGGATCAGCCGCTTCAGCGTGCGGTTCTCCTGCGCGTCGGTCGCCTCGATCGTGCCGCGCGCGATCGTCAGCCCGTTGTTCTGCTTGAGGATCTCGTCGGCGACGCTGTTCATGTCGATGATCGTGCCGTTCTCGTCGAGCGCGATCGTGCCGACCTGCATGCGGTCGATCGCGTTCGCGTAGATCGAGCGCTCGACCTCCGCCGAATCGAGCCGCGAATGCAGCTCCACCGCGCGCTTCAGGTGCGGCAGCAGCAGCGCGCAGACCGCCTTGTCGCGCGCGGAGAACTGCTTCGACGCATGGTTGCGGCACACGCGGAACCGGCACTCGACGCCCGACGGCGTGCGCAGGTCCGCGCCGAGGATATAGCGCACGTCCTGCGGCTTCAGGAACTGCTTGTACAGCTCGCTCGACAGCCAGCCCGTGTCGCCGAACACGTCGTCGACCGTGACGACGCGATCGGCCGGCAGGCCGACGAACGGGTCGAGCGAATAGTAGTAGTTGTTGTACGACGCCTCGCCGTCGCCCGGAACGACCGGGCCGAATTCCGAGGCGTGCACGGACAGCGGCGCGCGGCGATCGCTCGCGGCCGCGCGCAGGATCAGCGTCACGTAGTTCGCGTGCAGCCAGCGACGGACGAGCTCGAGCGCGCCGGCCCACGGCGGCGTCTCCAGCGGACCCTGGTAGATGCGCGCCATCAGCTCGCTGAAATCCGCGACGCCGATGTCGGCCTCGTCACTGGTTGCCTGGCTCTCTTGCGGAGCCCATCTCGTCTCCATCAGCACGCTCCATCCTCCATACGACATGTTTGCGGTGCGACCGAGCCGCGCCGCCATGATTTAAGACGCGTCTAAATTCCGGCGTCATCGGGAGATTCACTGAATGGCGAGAATTGGCCATCCGGGCGGGCAAACCATCGTCCGATCGGATGATGTGGCGCCCTGCCCGCTGCGCTGGAATGCCCGTCAGGCCGTGCCGGCAAGCGTCCGGCGCGGACTCAGGGAAAACCGCGACACGGGTTTACCTGATTCAGACCGCATCCGATTCAGACAGGAGTTCCCATGCCGCTCGACCCTCAGGCGCAGGCGCTGCTCGCCGCATTCGCCCACGCCCCCGCGATCGATTTCGCGCAGCTCACCGTTCCCGCGTACCGCGCGAGCCTCGCCGCCGGCGGCGCGTTCGCGCCCGGCGATGCCGTCGCCGCCGAAGCGGACTGGCAAATCCCGGCAGCGGGCCGTCGATTGCCGGCGCGGCTGTATCGGCCCGCCGTCGACGGGCCGTTGCCGCTGACCGTGTTTTTCCACGGCGGCGGCTTCGTGTCGTGCGGCATCGACTCGCACGCGAACCTGTGCCGCAGCCTCGCGCATCGGGCGCGCACGCTCGTGCTGTCGGTCGACTACCGGCTCGCGCCCGAGGCGCGCTTCCCGGCCGCCGCGCACGATGCGTGCGACGCCGTGCGCTGGGCGGCGGCCAGTGCACGCGATCTCGGCGCGCGCGCCGGCGCGGTGGCGGTCGCCGGCGACAGCGCGGGCGGCAATCTCGCGGCGGTCGCCGCGCTGCAGTTGCGCGGCTCGGGCATCGCCATCGCGCACCAGTTGCTGCTGTATCCGGTCGTCGATTGCGCGACCGAGCATCCGTCGTACGAATCGCTCGGCAGCGGCTATTTCCTGACGGCCGACATGATGCGCTGGTTCAAGGGCCACTACTTCGACGACGGCGCCGATCGCGCGTCGCCGCTCGCGAGCCCGCTCGCTGCGCCGGATGTCGCGGGCGTCGCGCCGGCGACGATCGTCAGCGCCGAATTCGATCCGCTGCGCGACGAGGCCGAAGCGTATGCGCTGCGTCTCGCGCGGGCCGGCACGCCGGTGACGCTCGTGCGCTGGCCGGGCCAGTTGCACGGTTTCGCGAGCATGCTCGGCGCGGTCGACGCGGCCGAGCGCGTGCTGACGTTCGGCGCCGACGCGCTGCGCCGCGCCTTCGACGCGACGGAGGCGTCATGACGCTCGCCGGCACGCTGGAGATCGTCGACGAGCTGCGCGCGGGCCGCATGGTCCTGCTCGTCGATGAAGAGGATCGCGAGAACGAAGGCGACCTGGTGATCGCCGCCGATCACGTGACACCCGACGCGATCAATTTCATGGCGCGCTTCGGGCGCGGGCTGATCTGCCTGACGCTGACCGCCGAACGCTGCGCGCAACTGCGGTTGCCGCCGATGGCCGACCACAACGGCGCGCCGTTCGGCACCGCGTTCACCGTCAGCATCGAGGCGGCCGAAGGCGTGACGACCGGCATTTCGGCCGCCGATCGCGCACATACGATCCGCGTGGCCGTGCGTTCGGGCGCACGCCCCGACGATCTCGTGCAGCCCGGCCACGTGTTTCCGATCGCCGCGCGGCCGGGCGGCGTGCTCGTGCGCGCCGGGCACACCGAGGCCGGTTGCGATCTCGCGGCGCTGGCCGGGCTCACGCCCGCGTCGGTGATCTGCGAGGTGATGAACGACGACGGCACGATGGCGCGGCTGCCGGAGCTGAAGGCGT
This sequence comes from Burkholderia cenocepacia, assembly GCF_900446215.1. Lineage (GTDB taxonomy): Bacteria > Pseudomonadota > Gammaproteobacteria > Burkholderiales > Burkholderiaceae > Burkholderia > Burkholderia cenocepacia. The sequence goes on from NZ_UAQZ01000013.1 coordinate 4,707, forward strand.
TCGCCGCGCATCACGGGCTGAAGATCGGCACGATCGCCGACCTGATCCATTACCGCCGCGAGCATGAGTCGCTCGTCGAACGCGTCGGCGAGCGACCGCTGCATACGCCGTGGGGACGGTTCCGTGCGATCGAGTATCGCGACGCCGTGCACGACGCGCCGCATCTGGCGCTCGTGCGGGGCGAACCCGATCCGGCGACGCCCGTGCTGGCGCGCGTGCACGAATGCCATTCGCTGCTCGACCTGCTCGACGCGGAGCCCTCCGCGCATTCGTGGCCGCTGCACGCCGCGCTGCAGCGCATCGATGCGGCCGGCTGCGGCGTGGCGGTGCTGCTCGATTGCGACCTGCGTGGCGACGCGCCGCGGATGCCGGCCGGTACGGCGCGCCGCGACGGACGCGTGACGGGAATCGGGTCGCAGATCCTGCGCGACGTCGGCATGCGGCGGCTGAACGTGCTGTCGAGCCCGTTCCGGCTGCCGGCGTTGTCGGGGCACGACCTGGAGATCATGGCGTTCATTCCGCTCGGCGACGACGATCCGGAAGGCGCGCGGGCGATGCCGGCGAATTCATTGCGGGCGGCGTGAGGGTCGGCGCGGGTAGCCGGGGCGCGGCACGCTGCCGTTCGGTGCCGTGGAGGGGTGTTTCGTCGATGCCTGCCAGCCACCGTGCGTGCTCGACGGGATCGCGGCGGGCCGCCGCGCGGCACCGCGGCTCATCCACGCGGACGATGCGCGCCCGTCCCGCCGCCGCACAATGGTCGCCGTGCCCATCCTTTCGTCCGCCCCATGGAATCAGCTGACCTCACCACCGCGTTCAGCCCGCTGCAGATCGGCCCGTTGACGCTGCGCAACCGCCTGATCAAGTCCGCCACCAACGAAGGGATGACGCCGAACGGCGTGCCGTCGCGAGCGCTTGTCCGCTTTCACGAGCGCATCGCCGAGGGCGGCGCCGCGTTGACGACCGTCGCATACTGCGCGATCAGCGACGACGGTCGCACGTTCGTCGACCAGGCCCGGCTCGACGCACCGACGGTCCGGCAATTCCGCGTGCTGACCGATGCCGTCCACCGTCACGGCGCGGCGGCCTCCGCGCAGATCACGCACGGCGGCTGCTTCACGTTCCTGCCGTCGCTGTCGACGAAACGGCCATTGAGCGCGTCGGGCGGCTTCAACAAGGTCGGCGTGATGAGCGGCCGCTTCCTGAAGCAGGCGATGACGCGCGAGCAGATGTCGGCGATCGCCGACGAGTTCGCGCAGGCGGCGCGGCATGCGCGCGACGCCGGCTTCGATGCGGTCGAGATTCACATGGGGCACGGCTATCTGCTGAGCCAGTTCCTGTCGCCGCTGTACAACCGCCGCCGCGACGCGTATGGCGGCGACGCCGCGCGTCGGGCGGCCTTTCCGGTCGACGTGCTGCGCCGCGTGCTCGACGCGGTGGGTCGCGATCTCGCCGTGGTCTGCAAGATCGGTGTGACGGAAGGCGTGCGTGGCGGCGGCACGGCCGACGACGCGTGCGAGATCGCGCGGCGGCTCGAGGCCGAAGGCGCGCACCTGCTCGTGCTGAGCGGCGGGATGAACGTCGAATCGGTATGGCAGTTGTTCGGCAGCCCGCTGCCGGGCGATGCGCGCGCGAATGCCGACAATGCGATCGTGCGGGCCGCGATGGCGCTGCAGACACTCACCGAGCCGAAGATGGGCGCGTTTCGGGAGATGTATTTCCTGGAGCATTCGAAGCAGGTGCGCGCGGCCGTCCGGATGCCGCTTGCCTACCTCGGCGGCGTGCGCTCGCGTGACAACGTCGCGCGGGCGATGCGCGAAGGGTTCGACGCGGTCGCGCTGGCACGGGCGCTCGTGTTCGAGCCGGGTTTCGTGAACGGGCTGCGCGACGGCCGGCTCGCGCAGTCGGGCTGTACGTCGTGCAACCGCTGCGTGGTGTCGATGTACACGCCCGGTGGCACCGCATGCGTGCTGCGCGAGCCGAACGACCCCGCGCCGAACCGCGTGCCGGCCGCCGGCGCCTGATCGTTCAGCCGGCGTCGCGCGCGCGGGCAAGCGCCGCGAGGTTGCCCTCGCCGAACCCGTGGTGCCCCTTGCGCTGCACGATCTCGAAGAAGATCTCGCCGGGGCGGCGCTTGACGAAGGTCTGGAAGAACAGCCTCGGCACACCGTCGCTGCCGATCTCGCCATCGACCAGCACCGCGCGGCGGCGCAGCGCGTCGAGGTCGACGCCATGCGCCGGCAGCCGCGCGTCGACGTCGTCGTAATAGCGCGCGGGCGGCTCGATGAACTCGACGCCGTTCGCACGCAGCGCATCGACGCACGACAGGATGTCGTCGGTGGCCAGCGCGACGTGCTGCACGCCCTCGCCCGGATGATCGGGCAGGTACGCATGCATCAGCTCGGTGCGGCGCGTGCCTTCCTCGTAGACCGGAATCCGCACCGCGCCGCACGGCGACACCATCACGCGCGATTCCTCCGACACATGCCAGTGCGCGTCGATCTGATGGATCTCGCGAAAGTGCAGCAGGTCGTGGTAGAAATCCAGCCACTCCTGCATGCGGCCCGCGCCGACGGTTTGCGTGAAGTGATCGACCTGCTGCAGGCCGACGCCCGCGCAATCGAGATCGGTATGCGCGGTCGCGATGTCGATCGGCCGGAAATCGATGTCGAAGATCGAGATGTCGCCGACGCCGCCGCGCTGGCCGTCCCGCCCGCGCCAGCGGTCGACGAAATACAGGTGCGAATCGCCGATCCCCTGGATCGCCGGGATCTTCAGCTCGCCGACCCCGACCTTTTCGCCTTCGAACGCCCACGCGCCGAGCTGGATCGCGCGCTCGAACGCACGTCGGGCGTTCGCCACGCGCAACCCGATCGCGCAGACGCCCATTCCGTACTCCTCCGCATAGCGCGCGGCGAACGAATCGGGCTCGGCATTGATCAGGAAATGCATCTGCCCTTGCCGGTACAGCGTGACGTTCTTGCTGACGTGCCGCGCGATCGCCTTGAACCCGAATTGCTCGAAGCGTTGCGCGAGCGCTTCCGGCACGGGCGCCGCGAATTCGACGAATTCGAGGCCGGCCATCCCGAGCGGATTGGCGGCCGGATCGGCGACGGGCGGCGTATCGCTGGACAATGGGTGGGAAGTGCCGGGCATTCCAGTCTCCGGAGGCATGCGGTCGATGGGGATTCGTGCCTGTCGCGTGCGGCATGCGCGGCCGAGGTGACGGCGGCGCATGCGCCCCGAACGGGCGAGTTGTCGATGCTGCAGATTTTAACCAGATCGTTCACGGCGGCACACCCCGGCCGAACGGGATATCGTCGCGCCGCCTAGTGCAAACCCGGAAAGCGTTCGATAATCGCACGGACTTGAACGATAATCGCGCACATTGCCCGTTTGGCCAATTGCCGCCGTGTGGCGCGCGCCCTATTCTCCGTTCACCCTTCGACTTCAATGCAGCATCGGACGCGGCGCCGCCACGATTCCACGATGCGCCGTGCCAGGAGACATTGCCATGACCCCCACCTTCGATACCCTCGACGCCGCGGCCGGCGCCCGTGCGCGCAGCCAGGCCCGCAAGGCCGCGATCGGCAGCTTCGTCGGCGCCGTCGTCGACTGGTACGACTTCCTGCTGTACGGGATCGTCGCCGCGCTGGTGTTCAATTCGGAGTTCTTCCCGAAAGTCAGTCCGACGATGGGCACGCTCGCGGCGTTCGCCACCTTCGGCGTCGGCTTCCTGTTCCGGCCGCTCGGCGGCATCGTGTTCGGCCACTACGGCGACCGGCTCGGCCGCAAGCGGATGCTCGTGCTGACCGTGATGCTGATGGGGCTGTCGACGGTCGCGATCGGCCTGCTGCCGGCGTTCTCGACGATCGGCTGGTGGGCGCCCGTGCTGCTGGTGCTGATGCGCGCGATCCAGGGGTTCGCCGTCGGCGGCGAATGGGGCGGCGCGGCGCTGATGGCCGTCGAGAGCGCGCCGAAGCAAAAGAAGGCGTTCTACAGCAGCGGCGTGCAGGTCGGCTACGGCGTCGGGCTCGTGCTGGCCACCGGCATCGTCTCGATCCTGGGCCATACGCTCGGCGAGGCCGCGTTCAAGTCGTGGGGCTGGCGCCTGCCGTTCGTGTTCAGCATCGTGCTGGTGCTGATCGGGCTGTGGGTGCGCAAGAACATGGACGAATCGCAGGAGTTCGTCGAGAAGGTCGAGCATGGCAACCGCAAGCTGCGCCTGCCGGTGCTGGAAGCGCTGACGCGCCACCCGAAGGCGTTCCTGCTGATCGTCGCGCTGCGGCTCGCCGAACTGTTCACGATGTATATCGTCACCGCGTTCGCGCTCAGCTATTCGACGACGAACCTCGGCATGTCGCGCGACCTGTTCCTGAACATCGGCCTGCTGGTCGGCGCGGTGAGCTGCGTGACGATCCCGTGCTTCGCGTGGCTCGCCGACCGCTACGGCCTGCGCCGCATCTACCTGATCGGCGCGCTGATCGGTCTTGCGTCGGCGGTACCGTTCTTCGTCGCACTGGAAGCGCGGTCGATCGCATGGATCGTGATCTTCTCGATCCTGCTGGCGAACGCGGCGCACGACATGGTCGTGAGCGTCCAGCAGCCGCTGTTTACCGAGCTGTTCGGCGCCGAATACCGCTACAGCGGCGCGGGCGTCGGCTACCAGTTCGCGAGCGTCGTCGGCGGCGGGTTCACGCCGTTCATCGCGGTCGGCCTCGTCAGCGTGGCCGGCGGTTCGTGGCACCTCGTCGCCGGCTATCTCGCGGTCGGCTGCCTGATCTCGCTGGTGGTCGCGGCGCGGATGCGCGCGGCGCAATGAGGTAATGTGCGCGTGGCCGGTTAGCGCGCCGGTTACGCGCGCACGAGGCGCGGCAATCGCGCGTAGAGGCGTTCGACCAGTTGCCGGGCGCTCTCGCCGTAATGCAGTTCGCGGTGGCAGTTCGGGCATACGGCCACCGTGTTCGACACAAGATCAGGGCCCCGCTCTGCCAGCTTGCGGACATGATGCACTTCCAAATACGGTAGTCCGTCCGCGCCTTTGAACGGCGCAGGCCTGCTACAGCATTCGCAGGTGCCGTTCGCTTGCGCCAACACCCAAGCCTTGACGGACGGATCGCGGCGAATCTGAGTCACGGTTGCACGGGTCGCCTCAGGGCTTGCGTTGCCCGGCGGCGGCGCGATCTGCGGCTTTTTCAATGCGTCGCGTACATCGAGTTCGAATTTCACGGTCGGAACGGTCGACCGCTGCTCCAGTTCGTTGATGAATTGCTCGATCAACGCGCCATTCGAGCCGACGTTCTTTGCGGGCTTGAGACCAGGAAGCCATTGGCGGCCCATCAGTGCCAGCACATACGAAATGTTTTGCATCCGATACTCGAACGCTTTTGCGGTGCGATTGAATTGCGCGGCCAGCTTCTTGTACACCGCTTTCTTGATGTATGACTGACCCGCGCGCTCGCTCTCGAGCATTTTGAGATATTCGTCGACCGACGAACGGAGTTCATCGCGCGTCCACGGCCGGCCGTCGGCATTCGCTGAAACGTCGTCAGATAAGAAGGATTTAGGTGTTGGGGTCGACATGAAGGTCGGATTCGGGAGTCCGACCTCGATTTTACGAGATAAGAGGCCAATTCGATCCTCGTCATAGCAACCGGCCGTTTTCATTTTTTGGTGTCGACCGCCCCGTTAGATTGCCGATCTCACCCGCGTCCAACGTCAAATACGGTCAATCGAGCGCGCCGATTCCCCCTTTTCCCCTCTGAACATTCCACGCCGCGCGCCGACCAATGGCATCATATGGGCCTACGTCAGTCACCGATACGCCCCCATATCATGTCGAATCTCATCGTCCACGGCGGCACTCCGCTGCGCGGGGACATCAAGCCGTCCGCGAACAAGAACGCCGTCCTGCCGATTCTGTGCGCCACCCTGTTGACCGATCAGCCGCTGCGTCTCGTCGGCGTGCCGGACATCACCGACGTGCGCAAGATCCTCGACATCTTCCGCACGCTCGGCAGCGACGTGTCGGTCGATTTCACGACGGGTCTGCTCGAACTCCACCATCGCGACACGAAGTTCGATCCGGCGGTCCACCGGCTGCCCGAGGCGATGCGTTCGTCGATCATGCTGATTCCGCCGCTGCTCGCGCGCTTCGGCGTCGCGCGGCTCGAAAACGACGTGAAGGGCTGCACGCTCGGCGTGCGCGAGATCGATCCGCACGTCGAGGTGTTCGAGCGGTTCGGCGCGCACATCGAGCGCACGCCCGATTCGCTGATCGTCCGTACCGACGGCCCGCTGACGGCCAACGATCACTGGCTCGACTACGCGTCGGTGACGACCACCGAGAACTTCGCGCTGTGCGCGACGGCCGCCAGCGGCACGTCGACGCTGATGAACGCGGCGTCCGAACCGCACGTGCAGGAGTTCTGCCAGTTCCTCGCGATGATCGGCGTCGCGATCGAAGGCATCGGCACGTCGCGGCTGTGCGTGACGGGCGGCGGCAAGCTCGGCGGCGGCGAGTTCCGCTTCGCCGAGGATTTCCACGAGATCGCGACGTTCCTCGCGCTCGGCGCGATCACGGGCGGCGACATCACGGTGCGCAACTCGTCGCCCGAGCATTTCCCGCTGATCGACCGCACGTTCGCGAAGTTCGGCGTCACCGTCACGCACCGCGACGGCTGGTCGCGCGCGGAACGCGACGGCCCGCTGCGCGTGCGCCGGCCGTTCACGCAGAACATCCTGACCAAGGTCGAAGCCGCGCCGTGGCCGTACCTGCCGGTCGACCTGCTGCCGATCTTCATCGCGCTCGGCGTGCGCGCGGAAGGCAGTGCGATGTTCTGGAACAAGGTCTACGACGGCGCGCTCGGCTGGTCCGGCGAACTGTCGAAGTTCGGCGCGCACGTGCTGTTGTCCGATCCGCACCGGCTGATCACGTTCGGCGGGCTGCAACTGACGCCGGCCCGTGTCGAGAGCCCGTACATCATTCGCGTCGCGATCGCGCTGCTGATGGTGGCCGCGAGCATCGAAGGCCGCTCGGAAATCATGAACGCGCTGCCGATCCGCCGCGCGCATCCGCATTTCGTCGAGAACCTGCGTTCGGTGGGCGCGAACGTCGAGTGGACGAGCAGCGAGTAAGGGCATGACGGATGCGGCGCGCGGAATAGTCGCGTCGCATCCGGTTCCTCGGCTTTTCATGCCGTATCGGCCGCTTCCATGCGCGGCCGCGCAGCGTTCTGCCATCGGTTGCCATCTGTTTACGGCAGCACACTGCGTGCTGCTTCACGCCTCTTTCCCGCAGTCAGCGCCAGCCCGACAATGCGTCATCGGGGCGTCTACTCCCGCGCCCTGCCGGCATTTTCCCGCTCACGGCACAACCAGATTCAGACTTGTCCAATTGCCCAAGCATGAGCCCGGCCATAGGCTGCCTTCCTGACCCCGGCGGATAGCGCCAAAAAACCGCGCACCCGCGCTCCAGCAGGACAATGCACCGCCTATGGAACCCCGATTCACCCTGGCGCAGATGCGCGACGTCTGGATCGACGCGTATCGTCACGCCGATGTCGAACAGCTCGATTTCGTCGCAAGCCCGAACTTCTTCGTCCTGCACGAAGCTCACATTCGCACGAAAGCGCAATTTCTTGCGCGAATGCGCGTTGTAGCGGCCGAACGTGCATCGAACAGATCGGGTATCGCATATCGGGACGAAACCATGCAAATCGTTACGCGCGGACAACGGGCGACGATAACGGGCATCGGGACGGTACGAATCAACCAGGCAATCGATTCCCGCTTCGATTTCGTCGAGCAGTGGTGCGTGATCGACGCGCGATGGCGCATTGCCTCGCTCCGCCACGAACACAAGTAAGCTGGACCGCGCCGCGGCTGCGTCCCGGCGCTTGAATGAGTCGACTCAATCCGACTCGTTTGCGTCGTTCCGCCTGAACCTGAAATCGCCTGGCAGCTTGCCTCTGAAACGCCTCAACGGCAGGAGAATTGCTTCGGGGCTCGCGTTGCGGCTCTCAGCCAAAGCACCTGCACGGTAAACGACGATTTCGACTTCGTCGCCTTCACGCAGCCCCCACTCATCGACCAGACCGGCCGGAAGGCGCACGGCCAGACTATTCCCCCACTTCGCAACCCGCATACGACCTCCTTGAATAGATGTCGTCGACTCTATATCTGCCGCTATCCAGCGGACAAGGATGGTGGATCGACCGATTTCCCGTTACCCGACCACTCGCGCGATAATCGACCACTCCTGCGCGAACACCGCGCATCTCCCCGCGCGCCGCCCATGACGAAAAAGCCCGACCTCGACCGACGCGACTGGATTGCCGGCCTCGAAAAAGGCCTGATGATCCTGGAGGCCTTCGACAGCCAGCACGCGCGCATGACGCCCACGCAGGCCGCCGCCCGCACCGGCCTCACGCGCACGGCCGCGCGGCGCTACCTGCTGACGCTCGAATCGCTCGGCTACGTGTACACCGACGGCAAGCTGTACGGCCTCACGCCGCGCGTGCTTCGGGTCGGCTGGTCGTACTTCGATTCGGCGCGGCTGCCGCGCACGGTCCAGCCTTATCTGCAGCAGCTGAGCGCGTCGCTGAACGAATCGGCGTACGTCAGCGTGCTGGACGGCTGGGAACTCGTGTTCATCGCCCGCAACGGCGTGTCGCGCGTGATGACGACCGGCTTCGTGCTCGGCGCGCGCGTGCCGGCGCCGTTGACGTCGCCCGGTGTCGTGCTGCTCGCCCATCATCCCGATCGCGAAGCCGTGCGCGCGTGGCTCGACGAGACCGAGCTGCCGCCGTTCACGCCGCACACGATCACCAACAAGGCGCGGTTGCTCGAACAGGTCGACCAGGCGCGCGACGCCGGCTACGCGGCGATCGAGCAGCAATTGCAGGTGGGCGTGCGCGGCATCGCGGTGCCGCTGAAGAACCGTCACGGCGAAGTCGTCGCCGCGCTGAGCACCAACATGCCGATCGGCGCGGAAACGACCGACGCGGCCGTGCGGCGCGTGCTGCCGCACCTTCAGGAAGCCGCGCTCGCGATGCTCAACGTGCTGTAGCGACGACCGGCAACGCCGTCACCCGATCCGCCACCACCGCGGCAGCAGATTGCGCACTTCGCGTCGCCGGTAACGGTCGTCGATCAGATGCACGACGCCCTCGTCGTGCTCGGTGCGGATCACGCGCCCGGCCGCCTGCACGACCTTCTGCAGCCCCGGATACAGGTACATGTAGTCGTAGCCGTTGCCGAAGCGCGCGTCCATCGCGCGCCGCATCTGCTCGTTGACGTCGTTGACCTGCGGCAGCCCGAGCGTCGCGATGAACGCGCCGATCAGCCGCTCGCCGACCAGGTCGACGCCTTCCGAGAACGCCCCGCCCAGCACCGCGAAACCGACGCCGCGTCCGCCCGCGTCGAAGCGCGCGAGAAACGCATCGCGCTCGCTTTCGGCCATGCCGGGCGCCTGCGCCCACACGGGGACGTCCGGATGGCGCGTCTGCATCAGCGCGACCACGCGCCCGAGGTAATCGAAGCTGCTCAGGAAGCCGAGATAGTTGCCGGGGCGCGTCGCATATTGCGCGGCGATCAGGTCGGCGATCGGTTCGAGCGAGCGATCGCGGTCGCGCCAGCGGGTCGACACGTGGCTCGCCACGCGCACCGTCAGTTGCTCGGCGCGGAACGGCCCATCGACGTCGAGCCAGCCCGTATCGCCGGGCAGCCCCAGCGTGTCGCGGTAGAAATGGAACGGGCTCAGCGTGCCGGAGAACAGCACGGTCGCGCGCGCGGCGGCGTAGCGCGGCGCCAGGAAACCGGCCGGGATCACGTTGCGCACGCACAGCGTCGACTGGACGCGGCGCCGGCGGCCGGCCGCCGCGACGCCGTCGAGCACGGGCTGGCGCGGCATCGGTTCGCCGTGCAGCGTCGCGTCGAAGATCGACGCGCTGTCGAACGCTTCGGCCAGCACGCCGAACTGGATTGCTTCGAAGTGAAAGCGCAGCAGCGCGTCGCCGTTCGCGCGCGGCGCGTCGGTCAGGTGTTCGCCGATCGCCGCGACGAGGTTCTGCACGGCCGACACGATCGGGCCCGGCACGTCGGGATAGGCCGCATAGCGCTCGGCCTGCGCACGATTGAGCGTGCCCCACGCGCGGGCGAGCCGGTCGAACGCCTTGCGCAACGCGGCGGGCGCGGCTTCCCGCGCGGCCGCGAACGCGAACGGATCGAGCGACGCGCTGTACATCTTGCGGGCGCGATCGAGCAGGTTGTGCGCTTCGTCGACGAGCACGCCGACGCGCCACTGGTTCTGCTGCGCGAGCGTGTGCAGCATCGCGCTGCCGTCGTAGTAGTAGTTGTAGTCGCCGATCACCATGTCCGACCAGCGCGCGAGTTCCTGCGCCAGGTAGTACGGACAGACGTCGTGCGCGAGCGCCGCGGTGCGCACCGTATCGCGATCGAGCAGTCCGGCCTCGATCGCCGCATCGCGCGCGGCCGGCAGCCGGTCGTAGAAGCCTTTCGCGAGGGGGCACGATTCGCCGTGACACGCGTTGTCCGGATGCTCGCACGCCTTGTCGCGCGCGACGAGTTCCAGCACGCGCAGCGGCAGCGCGGACGTGCTGGCGCCGAGCGTCGTTGCCGCTTCGAGCGCGAGCGCGCGGCCGGGTGTTTTCGCGGTCAGGAAAAACACGTGGTCGAGCTCGCCCTCGCCGCATGCCTTCAGCAGCGGGAACACGGTGCCGAGCGTCTTGCCGATGCCGGTCGGCGCTTGCGCCATCAGGCACTGCTCGTCGCGTGCCGCGCGATAGACGGCCACCGCCAGTTCGCGCTGGCCGCTGCGGAACTGTCCGTGCGGAAACGCGAGCGCACGCAGCGCCGCGTCGCGCGCGGCGCGATGGGCCGTCTCGCGTTCGGCCCAGCCGACGAAGCACGCGCACTGCTCGGCGAAGAACGTCGCGAGCGTGCCAGCATCCAGCGTTTCCGTCAGCACGGTCTCGCGCTCGGACACGATGTCGAAATACACGAGCGCGACGTCGATTTCCGCGAGATCGCGCGCGGCGCACATCAGGTGCGCATAGACCTTCGCCTGCGCCCAGTGCAGCGCGCGATGGTTGGCCGGCATCGCGTCGAGGCTGCCGCGATAGGTCTTGATTTCCTCGAGCCGGTTCGCCACCGGATCGTAGCCGTCCGCGCGGCCGCGCACGGTGAGCGTGCCCCACGTGCCGGTCAGCGCGATTTCGGTTTCGTAGCGCGCGCCGCGCTTCGACGTGACCGCGCCGTGCCCGGCAATGCCTTCGAGCGCGGTCGGCGCGGGCGTGAAGCGCAGGTCGAGATCGCCGCGCCGCGCGGTGAACTCGCACATCGCCCGCACCGCGACGACGTAGCTCATACGGACAACCCCGCCGCCTCGGCGTGCGCAACGCCCTCGCCGGCCCACTCGACGTCGACGACGCGCACCGGCATGCGGTGGGCGATGCAGTACGCGAGCCAGCGCGTCTGGTTGTCCTGCAGCCGGTCGCCCGGGCCCTTCACCTCGATCAGCTCGTAGCGGCGTTCGGCGGGCCAGAAGCGGACGAGATCGGGCAAGCCGGACCGGTTGCTGCGGATATCCGCGAGCAGGCGCGTGAACCACAGCCGCAGGTGTTCGGGCGGCAGGCAGGCGAGCGCTTCGTCGAGCAGGGCGTCCGTCAGCACGCCCCAGAACACGAACGGCGATTGCAGCCCGGCCTTCGTCGCGAAATGCCGGCGGATCGTGTCGCGGTACGCGCCCGAATCGAGCTGCGCGAAGCAGGCATCGAAGGCCGCCGCGCGGCGCACGGCGAAATCGGGCGCATGCAGGTCGGCCGGGCCGCGCTGGAACGGGTGAAAGAACGCGCCGGGCACGGCCGCGAACACGGGCTCCCAGCACAGCAGCCCGAACAGCGAATTGATCAGCGTGTTTTCGACGTAGTGGACCGGCGACGCCGGCTGCGCGAGGTGGTCGCGCACCGCGAACTCGACGCTGACGAACGCGTCGGGACGCGCGAGCACGAGCGTCTCGCGCGGCACGTCGGCCGCAGCGGCCGCGCGTTCGACGCGCTGGCCGGCGCGACGCTGCAGGCGCGGCAGCATGCGCTCGACGCGCTGCCGCTCCTCGTCACTCTCGAAGCCGCCGCGCGCGTCGAGCGCCAGCGCGAGCGCGTCGTCGTCGCGCCCGCAGCGTTCGAGCACGCGGATGCGCCGGTGCCGGCTGCCGGGCCACGCGCTGCGCGTGTACACGTCGAGCGCGGCGTCCCAGTCGGCACGGCGTTCGCACGCCTGGCCGAGCGCGAACAGCAGCTTCGCGCGGCGCGTCGCGAGCCACGGCTGCGCGCAGTCGACTGCGTCCAGCGCGCGGATCAGGTCGTCGAACGGCAGATCGTCGGGCCACGCGTCGAGCGCGTCGCGGCCCATCTGCAGCGCGAGATACGCGTCGACGTCGCCGCGCTGCTGGAACGCGCGCGACGACGGCGCGATCGGCACGCTTTCGTACTGGAACACGCCGAGATCGGCGAGCACGAATTCACTCCAGTCCTGATGCAGATTGCCGAAGAACATCAGCCGCAGCCGGTCGCACAGCGCGCCGACCGTCACACGCAGCACGCGGTCGTCGCACTGCGCGCACCACGCGTCGAGCGGTTGCGCGACGTCGTGCGCGGGCCGCAGCCGGTCGAGCCAGTCGGACTTGCGCTCGCCCGCATGCGCGGCGAGCGACGGAAAGATGCGCAGCAGATCGGCCTTGGTCGACAGCGCGAACAGTTCGTCGAGCGTGAGCGCCGGCGCCGGATCGACCCAGCCGAGCGCGACGAGCGGCGCGGCGGCGTCGAGCGGGCAGCCGATCTCGTCGTACACGAGCTTGCTCGCACGGAAATCGGACCCGTTGCGCATCAGCATCCGCACGAGCAGCGCACGCGACGCCTGCGGCAGCGTCGCGAACTGCCGGACGAACGCGTGCTCGTGCGCATCGAACAGGTCGTCGTAACGCTCGCCGAGCCAGGTCAGCGCGCGTTCGAAATTGGTCAGGTAGTAAAACGCCGGGGGCGTGGGCGAGGCAGGCGTCACGGGGATCGATCACTGTACATTTGTACAGGTCGCAATCATATCAAATGTGACGGACGATGCCGCACGCGGCATCGCCCTTTCGCTGCCCGCCACGGGTCAGAACTGGTAATTCACCGACATGTCGAACACGCCGTTGGTCGACTGCTGCGTGATTGGGCTGCGCGCCGCGCGGCCGACGAGCTGCTCGATCGCGCCGTCCATCGTCACGAACCAGTGCTTGTTCACGAACCACACCATCGTCACGCCGAGGCCGGCCGACTTGATCCCCGCCCCCGACGAATAGGTCGGCAACCCCGAGCGCGCGGCCGCGCCCGGGTTCACGCCGAACCAGCTGTTCATGTAGCGGGAATCGGCGAACGTCACGGTCGGCCCCGCGAACCAGAAGAAGTGTTCGTTGCTGCCCGGCATCGGCATGTACGCGGAGAAATCGCCGGTCCAGCCGTTCGACCCGCCGATGCTGCGCCGGACGTCCGCGCGCAGCACGAGCGGGAAATCCTTCGACACCACGTAGTCGGCCGCGAGCTTCATCACGGGCGCCGCGTTGATGTTGTCGAGACCGTTCAGGTGGCCGAGATCATCGGCCGAACGGCGTCCGAGGTCATAGCCGACCGACAGGCTCACGCGCCAGTTCGGCCCGCGCAACACGTTCGCGCCGAGCCCCTCGCCGGTCGACAGGAAGAACAGGTCGCGATAGCGGATGTCGAAGTTCGGGCCGCCCATCACGCGATAGCGGTCGGAGCCCGCATAGCGCGGCTGCAGCGTCATCGCGGCGCCGACGCTCACTTGCCAGGTGGGGATATTCGGATCGAAGAGTTTCTGGAGCGGTACGCCCGCCGTGTATTGCCATTCGCCGAGCGGCGAAGGCGTCTGGGCCGACGCGTCGCGGGCGCCGGCGGCGGCGAGCGCGGCGAAGGCCGACAGGCCGGATACGAACCGGCGTGCGCCGGGGGACAGCAACAGGCGAGCAACAGGGGTCAAGGCGGTCTCCGTCGGTTGCGCGAAACGAACCTGAAGGAAAGCGCGTCGCGCTTCATCGGCCGCAACAGCCGGCGGCCTGCTGCGCGAACGTAGCGTGCGCTGAATTAACGGACATCCTACGCGACACGCGCGCAGACGCAAAGCGCCCGTTGTGCACGGGCACTTTGCCGAAATCCGGCACGAGCCGGCGAATGATTGCGGAATCAGAAACGCTCGACGTGATAGTCGCCGGCGAGCGCGGCCGGACTGCGCGTCGACATCATCCGCGAGAAGCCGTCGGCGAGCCGGCCGAGCGCGAGTTGCTTCTGGCTCGCGTCCCAGTGCGTGTAGGTGTCGTACGCGGCATCGTCGAACGAAACGGTGACGGCGACCGGGCGGCCGCTGGCGCGAAAGCCGATCTGCAGCACGCCGCCCGGCAGTTCCTCGATGTGATAGTGCAGCGAACGCGATTCGAAATAGCGGCCCAGTACCTGAGCGATCGCGCGCTTGTCTGGCGATTGCACGTGAATGTCCATGTCGGTCCTCCTTTTCAAGGTTCGCGCGGCCGCTCGCGGCGCATGGCCTCCGCCCGGCATCCGCATCGGCGGCGGGTTCGACGGCGGATCGCCCTGCGGCAGCCCGTCGGGCACGGGCGGATCGACCGGGTCGTCGTGTCCGGGCGGTGGCGGATCCGGATCGACGTCGGGTGTCGTCGGTTCGGGGCGATGCAGCATGGATGGCGTGTTCATGTCACTCCCGCGCGACGGCGCGCGCATCTCGATGGCGAGGCGAGCGCCCGCAAGCACCGTGCCTGCTCTCGCGCCGCGGCCATCGGGCGTTTGGTTCATCGGTCATTCGTCGTAAGCCGCCATGACGAGCCACATCGTGCGCCCCTCGGCGCTCAGTTGCACGGCGAGCGCGAACGGATCGGACGGCTCGCATCGCGCGATGAGCGCCTGCTGCGCGCGCTCCGGGCCGTCGTAGACGGTGTCGTTCAGTGCGCGTACCTCGTCCTTGCCGTCGAACATGCGGCGCTCCGGCCGATAGACCAGCGATTCGCGTTTCCACGTCGCGAAGCGTTCGCGCACGTGGCCGAAGTCGCCGCCGCAGACGTTCGCGTCGTAACGTATCCTTTCCCTGGCTGCATTCATCACGATGTCCTCTCGTCTATACCGGACGCGTGCGCGTCGTATCCGCATGCCCGGCCCTCGCCGGCTTGCAAGCGCCGTGCCGCGGACACCGCGGGTACGGCGCTTGCGCCTTCTCATCGACAAGGAGGTTGACCATGACCGTTCACGCCCCCGGCCGCCGCGACGCCGTGTCACCGGCTGCCGGACTGCTCCGGCTCGCCACGTCGCGCCCGCCGTCCGAAGACAAGACGGAGGAGCGCATCGACGAAGGGCTCGAGGAGACGTTCCCGGCCAGCGATCCGCCCGCCGTCGGCGGTGCGACGCGTATCGACCCCGCCAAGCCGTCCGGCGAGCACGAACGTCGCGCGCCGCACGTCCCTTCCCCGCCCCGCGATCACGGCTGACGGCGGCACCCGGCGCGCGGTGCATGGCAGCAGCGGCGCACCGGCGAAATCAGGAGCGATCCGATGAAAGTCCTTGAACGCAGATGGCATGAAATCAGCGGCGCGGCCGGCGTCGCGGCGCTCGCCGCGATCGAAAGCGCGGTGGTGCTGGCAATCGTCACGGTGACGGGTATCGGTCACTGACGTCCCGCACCGACCGGCCGCGGCGCCGCCGTGGAAGATGTACAAGCGCGGTGGCAAATTTCTCCGTCGCCCGGCCGCCCAGGCCCGGCGTGCGCGCCGCGCGCGCGGCACGCGGCCTGCTCCCGTATCGTTCCGATCACGAAGGAGGCGTTCATGTATCGCGTCAATGAGATCATGTCGCGCGACGTAGTGTGCGTCGCGCCGACCGACACGATCCGCCATGCGGCCGAATTGATGCAGCGCTTCGATATCGGCGTGCTGCCCGTGTGCGACGGCACCGAACTCGTCGCGATCGTGACCGACCGCGACCTCGCGGTGCGGGCGCTGTCGCACGGTCATTCGCCCGATACGCCGGTTCAGGCGGTCGCGTCCCGGCCGGTGCAGTGGTGCGTCGAGGACGATGGCGTCGGCGACGTCCAGCAGCGGATGGCCGACGTGCAGTTGCACCGGTTGCCGGTGCTCGACCGCAGCCTGAAGCTGGTCGGCATGGTGTCGCTCGGCGACATCGCGACGCGCGCCGGCGGTCCGGCGCGCGACGAGCTGGCCAATACGCTCGAGGACGTATCGCTGCCGCGCCGCCGTTGATCGGCGTCCCTCATCACCTCGCGGCCCGTTCTCCCGGCGCATTGCCCGCGCGGCGAATTCGCATGCGCACCGGGTTGCCGCTACGATCAGGAGGTTTTCGATGACAACGGACAAACCGTCGCGCGACCCCGCGCGCATCGTCGGCACCCGTCCGCGTACGGCCGCCGGCGGGCCGGGGCCCGACGTGATGGCCGCCCGCACGTTCGAAGGCGATCGCGTGCTGACGATGGACGGCGACGACGTCGGCAAGGTCACCCACATCATGCTCGACGTGCGCGCCGGGCGGATCGCGTATGCGGTCGTGTCGTCGGGCGGCCTGCTCGGGTTCGGCGACAAGCTGCTCGCAGTGCCGTGGAACGCGCTCGTCCTCGATGCCGAGCGCGAGTGTTTCGTGCTGCCGGTCAACACCGAACGCGTGCGCGAGGCGCCCGGTTTCGACAAGAGCCGGTGGCCCGCGATGGCGGACCCCGAATGGGCCGAAGCACTGCATGCGTACTACGGCCGCTCGCCGTACTGGCTGATCGAGGAAGGCGAAACGGCGCTCGATTCGCCGCCGTACGAGGCGTCGCCGGGCGGCCCCGAGGACGGCACGCGGCAGCACTGACGCCTGCCCGCCGGAAAGCCGATCACTGCGCGGCGGCCACCGTCTTCGCGAGTTGCCGCGCGGCGCTCAGGTGCGCGTTCAGCGTCGGCAGCGTGCGGGCCGCGAATGCGCGAAGCTGCGGATCGCGGCCCTCTTTCGCCTCGGTTTCGTAAAGCCGGACCGCCGCTTCGTGCGCGCGGGGCCCGGCCAGCGCCACGTACGCGGCATCGAACGCGCGCCCGTCCTTCGCCCGCAATGCCGTTACCTCTGGATCGACGAGCATGCGCGTCTGCACCGGCACGCCCTTTTGCGCACCGATATGCCGCAATTCGTCCGCGATACGCGCGTGATCGTCGACCATCCTGCGGGCGAACGCCTTCACGTCCGCGTTCGACGAGCGGTCGAGCGCGAGCTGGCCGGCCTGCCGTTCCACCTTGCCGATCATGCCCGCCTTGTCGACGAATTCGGCATCGATACCGATCGGTCGTTGGGTCAGGCCAGCCTCGTCGGCGGTCGGGCCGGGGCGGATGACGCCGGGCGCGACCTGCGCGGATGACGCGGGCGGCGCCTGCGCGTGCGACAGCGCGGATGTCAGGATACTGACGGCGGCCGTCAGCACGATGGCCATCGGCCGCCGCGTGCCGGGTTTCATTCGGTGGAGTGTCGTCATCCGGGCCTCCGTGTCGGGCGACGGAGCGGGCCGGCCGCCCGGTTTGCCGTCACGCGGGACGATGGGCCGACGTGAAGAAATCGGTCCACGCGCCGTTGTGCCACGCGCCCTCGGTACGCTCGACCGACAGCGCGCCGGCCGCGAGCATCGTCCGCTCGGCGAACGTGATCGTGCGCCGCGTCACGTGCGCGGCCAGCACGACGCCGTTCTCGCATTGCTTGAGCGCGCCATGCCCCTCCGGCGCATCGCCGCGCATCCGGCCGAGCGCGCCGCACAACGCGCCGACATAGCCGCCGACGAGCGGCACCCCGATCCACGCGAGCGGCGAATGAAGCCCGACCAGATAGAGCAGCGCGGCCCCGGCGAGCCCGACGACCGCACCGATGGCCACGCCTTCCAGCGCGCCGAGGCCGCCCGGCCGCGCGGCGGAGTCCGCATAGACGTCGCCGCCGAGCCAGAACAGCGCGTGCTGTCCGGGCGGATTGAGAAAGAAGACCTTCACGTCGTCCCGATGCATGGCGTGGCCGCGCAACTGTTCCGCGCAGCGTTCCGCCTGTTCGAGCCGCGAGAAACGGCCCGCGATGATGGTGTCCATGTCGAACCTCCTGCCCGGTGACGCGCAGGGCCGCGGGCGTGCGACGCCCGGTCGGCCCGGCGCTGGCCCGCGCATCACGTTACTTCCGGCGGATCTGCAGCTTGTCGCGCACGCCGCTCACGCCGTCGACGTCGTGCGCGACGCGGATCGCGGTCGCGCGTTGCCGCTCGTCGGGCACGTTGCCCGTCAGTTCGACCACGCGATCGTGAACCTGCACGTCGATGTCCGCGGAAGCCAGCCCGCGTTCGGCGACGAGCGCGGCCCGGACGCGGGACGCGAGCGTCGCATCGCGGATCTGGCCCCCGACGGCCGACGCCTGGCTCGCGAGCTTCGCACGCGTGCCCTCCTCGGCGGCTGCGTGGCGGGGTGTCGCGATCCATGCACACGACAGCATCAGTATGCTCGCGATCGGCACGACCGGCGTCCTGCGTCGGCCGCGTGCAGGCCGGCGGCAGCCGCCGTCGCGCCGCATGCTTTCCGTTGCGTCCATCGCGTCTCCTTTTCGTATGCGGCCGAGTGGCCAGGGGGCCGGCCGGCCGGGCCGCGTGCTCGCCGCTATCGGTCGCGCGGCTTCCCGTCGCCGGCGTCGTCCGGTACGACGTCGACGATCACGCTCGCGAGCGTCGGCATGTCGACCGGCTTGCACAGATACGCATCGAACCCGGCGGCCATCACGCGACGCCGGTCGGCCGTGCCGGCGTGCGCGGTCACCGCCACGACCGGCAGATGCCCGCCGCCGTTCGGCAAATGCCGGATCTGGTCGAGCAGCCAGTAGCCGTCGCCGTCCGGCATCGCGAGATCCGACAGCACGACGCTCGGCTGCTGCCGCTCCACCGCCGCGAGCGCATCGTGCCCCGAACGCGCGGTCGATACCTGTGCGCCCATCGTCTTGAGCGCCGCCGCGAGGCTGGTCCGCGACGTTGCGTCGTCGTCGACCACCAGCACGCGCTGGCCGTCGAGCGCGACCGTATCGGGAGCGCCTCGCGCGCGCGACGTCTGCCCCACCGGATCGTCGGCGTCCCAGCCGGCCGGCAGCGTCACCGTGACGGTCGTTCCGCGCCCGGCGCCCGCGCTCGTCGCGACGACCTCGCCGCCGTGCAGCTGCGCGATATTGCGCACGATCGACAGGCCGAGCCCGAGGCCGCGCTTGGGCGACGTGAACGCGCCTTCCGGCCGGCTGAACGTCTCGAACAGATGCGGCAGGCGTTCCGGTGCAATGCCTTGTCCGGTGTCGGAGACCGACAGCCGCACGCGTTCGCCCGCGCGCGTCAGCGAAACGTTGATGCGGCCACCCGGCGGCGTGAACTTGATCGCATTCGACAGCAGGTTGGACAGGACCTGACGCAGGCGTTCGCCGTCCGCCGGAATCACGCAGGCGGGCATCGCGTATTCCGTCGACAGCACGAGCCCGTTCGCCTGCGCGGTCGCGTCGAGTTCACGCGCGGCGTCGCGCACGATCCGCACGAGATCGACCGGCACGCGCTCGAGGCGCAGCCGGCCGGTCGCGAGCGACGATGCGTCGAGCAGGTCGGCGACCATGTGCGACAACGACCGTGCGCTGCGATCGATCGCGGCGACCGCCTGCTGCACGAAACCCGGCCCGTCGGCATTGCGCAGTACCTCGACCCAGCCGTAGATCACGTTCAGCGGCGTGCGCAGTTCGTGCGACACCGTCGCCAGCAGCTCGTCCTTCAGCCGGTTCGACGCGTCGGCCTGTACGCGCGCGTCGCGGGCGCCGCGCAGCGAACGGAGGTGGTGGCGTTCGTCGCGGCGGCGTTCGCCCGCTTCGCGCAGCGTCAATGACAGGCCCGTGCAGTTGCCCTGCGCGTCGACGATCGGCGACGCGGCGAACGTAGCGCGAAAACGGCCGCCGTCAGGGCGCACGCACAGTACGTCGAGCGGCCCGACCGGCGCGCGCAGGTCCGCGAACGATGCGGGCACCGGATGCCGGCGCAACCAGCGCGGCGCGATCATCGTGACGATGTCCCGTCCGTTCGCCTGGGTCGTATCGATGCCGAAGATGCTTGCCGCGGCCGGATTCCAGCTGGTGATCCGGCGCGCGGCGTCGGTCCCGACGATGGCATCGGGCGACGCGTCGACCACGCGGCGCAGCAGCCCGTCGTCGGGCGCAGCCGCGACGGACGACGGCTCGAGGTGCGGCGGGTACGAGCCGCCGTCGTCGTCATCGATCTCGCGCAGACGATCGTTCGCGAGCAGCGGCTTCACGGCCGTCACCAGCACGCATTCGACGAAACTGATCGCGACGAACGCGCCGGCTTGCGCCAGCAGCGTCGCCAGCGGCGCGTCGCGCCACCACAATGCGCCGATCACGCCGACGCTCGCGGCGGTCGCGACGAGTCCGCCGGCGAACGACGTCAGCCATGCGGCAGCCGCCACGCCTGCGTAGAAAGGCAGCGGCGCAAAGGGCGCGTGCTGGCCGACAGCCCGAATCGCCCACGCCTGCAGCGCGGACGCCAGCCCGACGGCCAGCACGACCCATGCACCCTGCCGCAACACCTCACGGGTCAGAGTCCTCATTGCATCCTTGCATCGCACCGGCTGCCGTCGTGCGGGGCATGCCGCCAGTCGGCCATCCGGCATGCCGTCGAACGCGCCGGGCGAGCGTGAACGCGTCAGCAAACGGCGTGCCTGGCCGGGGCTGGCAGTCGGGTTCGCGGCAACGGCAGGCGGGACCGTGCGCCCGCTCGGGGCCGTGGCCGATCAGGTCGTCGCCGATCTCACGGCGCGCGCGGGCGCACCGTGCGGCCGGCCACTTTTTTCATCGACTTCCTGTAAAAAAGCGCCGGTAGCGACCGGATGGAGCGTCGCGCGCCGAATGCGCGGAAAACCGATGGGCGATTCCTTTCGTGCCGCTCGCCCGCATTGGAAATTCCTATTCAGCGGCACCTTCGTGGTCGTTTCGCTGTCGATGATAAATATTGCAATCAACGGGATACGTGATGCCGTTTTTCAAAACGGCCCGCGAACGCCTATGGGTGAATCCGCCAACCGGACGAAGCAGCGCGCAGACGACCGCCGGCTGTCCGGCCGGTCCGCCGCGATGCGCACGCTGCTCGGCCGTATCGAGAAAATCGCGCCGACCCGCGCGAGCGTGATGATTGCCGGCGAAAGCGGGGTCGGCAAGGATATCGTCGCGCGTCGGCTGCACGATCTGAGCGCCCGGCGCGACGGCCCGTTCGTGCCGATGAACTGCGGCGCGATTCCGCCTGACCTGGCCGAGGCGCAATTGTTCGGGCACGAGAAAGGCAGCTTTACCGGCGCGGTCACGCAGCGTGAAGGGTTCTTCGAAGCCGCGCGCGGCGGCACGCTGCTGCTCGACGAGATCGCGGAGATGCCCGCGGCGCTGCAGGTGAAGCTGCTGCGGGCGATCGAGTCGAACACGATCGTGCGGGTGGGCGGCACCGAATCGATTCCGCTCGACGTGCGGTTCGTGTCGGCCACCCGCCACAATCCGGCCGACGCCGTGCGCGACGGCCGGTTGCGCGAGGACCTGTTCTACCGGCTCGCCGCGTTCGCGATCTACGTGCCGCCGCTGCGCCAGCGCGACGGCGACGTCGAGACGATCGCGCGGGAATTCGTCGACACGCTGAACGCACGGCATCGCTCGCACAAGCGGCTGACCGACGCGGCGATCGCCGCGTTGCGCGCGTATTCGTGGCCCGGCAACGTGCGCGAGCTGCACAACACGATCGAGCGCGCGTACATCCTGTCGGACGAAGGCATCGAGGTCGCGCTGCCGAAGCAGCCGGTGCCGGCCGTCGACAGCACGTCGGAAGGCGCGATGGCGCTGCCGCTCGGCGCGACGCTGCACCACGCGCAGCAACACTTCATCGCGGCGACGCTGCGTCACTTCGACGGCAACAAGCCGCGCGCGGCCAAGGCCCTCGGCATCAGCCTGAAGACGCTCTACAACCGGCTCGCGCTGATGCGCGACCAGGACGGTTCGTGAGCGGCGCAGCCCGCGAGCCGCCGCTGCGTCAGGCGACCTTGAACTGGCCGACCGTCGTCGCCAGCGCGTTCGCCTGCGACTGCAGCGCGGTGGCCGCAGCGGTCGACTGTTCGACGAGCGCCGCGTTCTGCTGCACCATTTCGTCGAGCTGCGTGACCGCGCGGTTCACTTCCTGGATGCCGCGCGTCTGCTCGTTCGCCGCGTGCGTGATCTCGGAGATGATGGTCGTCACGTTCGACACGTTGGACACGATCTCGCGCATCGTGTCGCCGGCCTGGCGTACCTGGCCGGACCCGGCCGACACGCTCGCGACCGTCGATTCGACCAGCACCTTCACTTCGCGCGCGGCTTGCGCGCTGCGCTGCGCGAGGCTGCGCACTTCCTGTGCGACGACCGCGAAGCCGCGGCCCTGTTCGCCCGCGCGGGCCGCTTCGACGGCCGCGTTCAGCGCGAGGATGTTGGTCTGGAACGCGATCCCGTCGATCACGCCGATGATGTCGCCGATCCGGCCCGACGCCTCCTCGATCTTCCCCATCGTCGCGACCACGTCCGACACGACCACGCCGCCGTGCGACGCGATCCGCGACGCGGCCGCCGCGCGTTCGTCGGCCTGGCTCGCGGCCGCCGCCGACTGACCGACGGTCGCGGTGATCTCTTCCATCGACGCGGCGGTTTGCTCGAGGCTTGCCGCCGCCGATTCGGTCCGCGACGACAGGTCCTGGTTGCCCGCCGCGATCTCGTTCGCGGCCGTGCGCACCGATTCGCTGGCGTCGCGGATCTGGCGCATCACGTGGTTCAGCTTGTCGACGAAGCTGTTGAACGAGCGCGCGATGTCGGCGACTTCGTCGCGGCCGTCGGCCGGCAGGCGCTGCGTCAGGTCGCCGGCGCCCGAGCCGATCGCGGCCATCGCCTGGCGCACCTGCGACAGGCGGCGGAACGCGGTTGCGGTGATCGCGCCGATGATCAGCGACGCCACGCCGACGATCACGATCAGCGTGATCAGCGACGCGGTCAGCAGCGAACGCATCCCGGCCGTCGCTTCGGTCTTGTCGAGCAGCACCAGCGCGTACCAGTCGGTGCCCGGCACCGGTTTCGCGCGCACCAGCTTCGCGTCGCCGCCGACGCCGACCTCGACCGGCGCATTCGCCGCCGCGATCGACGCCACGCCCAGCGAGCCGAGTTCGGGCGAGACGTCGGCGACCGGCTTCAGCGTGAGCTTCGCGTCCGGGTGCGCGACCACGTGGCCGCTGCTGTCGATCAGCATCCCGAAGCTCGCCGGCGTCGGGCGGATCGACTTGACGTTGGCGATCACGCTGTCCATCGACACGTCCGCGGCGACGACGCCCTTCAGCGCGCCGTCGCGCAGGATCGGCACCGCGAACGTGACGACGAGGTTGCCGGTGCCGGCATCGACGTACGGCGGCGTGACGACCGGCTTGCCGGCCTGCGCGGCCTGCTTGTACCACGGGCGGCCGGTCGGGTCGTAGTCGGGCGGGATGCCGGTCGGATCGGAGAAGTGGAACGCCTTGTCGGCGTAGCCGGCGTAGACGTTGGTGAAGCCGCCGGCCGCGGCCATCTGCTTGAACACCGGCAGCGGATCGGGGGTCAGCGCGGCATCCTGCAGCGACGCGATCATCCGGCTGCGGGTCGCGACCCAGTCGGCGATCCCGACCACGTGACCGCTGGCGACGGAGGTCAGGTTGCGGTCGATCGCGTCGTCGTTGTACGAGCGTGCGATGAAATAGTTGATCAGGGTCGTGGCGACGAGCGCGAATACGACGATGGCGACGCACGCGGCGAGAATGCGGGCGCGAATGGACGAGAACATGGCAACGACTCGGTAAGGGAGCGCGAACGCCCGGTGGACGAATTCACCGGGTAAACGGCAATCGCGCCGCTTACTTGAGGTCGTTGTGACAATTCAGTGAAACGTATGACGAAAGGCGCCGGCGACTGTCGGCGGATCGTCAGGATGGCCGGCGCCGACGGGCATGCGGCATGCCGGTGCGGCGCCCGGCCGCCGCGCGTTACAGCCGATGGCTCGGGCGCGGATCGGCGTCCGCGGGCGCTGCGTCGGCGCGGGTGTCGCGGTCGAACTCGTCCTTCTGGCGCATCCGCTCGCGCAGGTTGCGGATTGCGAACACGTGGATGTAGTCGTGCACGCGCGCACCGGACGACAGCGCGCGCACTTCGTCGTCGAGCATCGCGCGCAGCTGATCCGCGCCGATCGCACGCTGTTCGGCGGCTTCCTTGAGTGAATCGAGCAAATTGTCCTTGGACATCGACGGACTCCTGACGGACGAGGAACGAAAAGATGACGGTACTGGAAGCTTAAAGACTAGACAGATACGCGGCGTACGATGCGCCGGCACGTGTTTGCGCGTGATCAACGGCACGTTGCGTGCCGCCGCGCCGATCCGTTTCCGAACCGACCCCGCGCGGGGTTCGCGGTGCACGTGGCCCGCGAACGAGACTGGAAGCCCTGCCACGCCACCCCGGGGCGCGGCACTGACGACGGGCGGCAGGTGAAACGCGCGCGACGCCGATGCAGACGCGAACTTAGACCGGCCGAAATCATGCGTCAAGCGGCGCCCCGCGTGTGCCGCCCATTCGTCGAACGAACCTGCCGGCCCGGCCGGTCGACTGCCGTGCGTGTCAGCGGATTCCGATACGCGTCGCGCATTTTCCTGACAGCGACTTCAGCGCGCGCCGCTTGGCAGCGCACCGTCGCCGCACGATACTGATCACATGAACCAGGCGTTCATACCGGAACATCGCTCAGCTGGCCATCGAGCCGGCACGCGGGGTTCCGCGCAGGAGACCAATCATGGCACATCGCAACTTGCCGGGCCGGGACGGCCAGCGGCGCGCGTCGGGCAACGCGCGCGCCCTGCCCGCCCGGGCCGCGTCGGCCGGCAACCGTCCGTCCGACGATCTCGACACCCTGCTCGCGCTCGCCCGCGAGGCCGGGTTGCTCGTCACGCTCGACGGGCAGATCGGCCGCGAGAAGTATCAGAGCGTCGTGGGGTCGGTTCTCGCGCTGCAGCGGTTCGCCGCGGCGCTCAGCGCGCGAACCGAAGCCGACGCGCCGGCCGTGTCCGAGCCGCGTCGCAAGGCGCGCCCGGGCTGGCCGCATGCGAATCGTCTGCGCAGCCGCACGTGCAGCGCATGCGCGCCGCTCCGTGTCGCTCATCCGCATTCGCGGGTACGGCGCGGCGCGGGCCGCCGGCACGACCTGCGATCGGTTCTTCGTATCCTCTGATCTGAGCGCGTCACCGACGCACGGCACGAGGCGACTGCCATGCCCGCGCGCTGCCGTGCAGGCTTCCAGGTTCGCCGTGGTCCGTGCCGAAGCGACCGCGCGATGACGCGCCGCTCGACGCGGCCGCGTTCAAAACCATTCCTGCGGGAAAGTGAATTCGACGGGGCCAGGCGGAAAGCGGACGGGGTGACTTGCACCCCGCCCGTCCTCCAAGGCAACCGTCGGTTGCCTACCCTCGTGCCAGAGAGTTCCCGGTCGGATGACGCGCCGGACGAACACGTGGCGCGGCTCCCGAAAATGATGTGACGGCGGCGCGTGCGACGGTGATCGTCACTCGCATGCCGGCGCGGTTGCCGTCGCGACTGCACGACCAACCCGCCGCGTCGCCGGATGTTCCATCACTGTCTCACGCGATGTGCGTCGCGTTTCTGATGCAGGTCAATCCAAACCCGCTTCGGTCGCGATGACGCGCGATTCAGTCCGCGCCACGCACCAGCAACACGGGCACCTGCGCGAGATGCGCGACGCGCCGCGCGACGCTGCCGATCAGCCAGGCGGCGATGCCGCGACGGCCATGCGTGCCGACCACCAGCAACTCCGCGCGCCAGTGCACGGCATCGCGCATCAGCGCATGGGCCACGTCGTCGCTGGTCGGGCGCGTTTCGACGATGCCGCGCTTGGTCGGATTGCCGGTCGCATGGAACAGCGGGCCGATCTTCGCGAGCGCATCCTCGCCCTCCGCGCGGTACGCATCCTCGAGCGCGCGCACGGGCACGACATCGGTCAGACGAACCGCGCGATCGATCACGTACGCCGCATACAGCAACGTCGTCGGCGCCGCGAAGCCGAGCCCGACGCGCACCGCGTGCAGCGACGGCTCGCTGCCGTCGACCGCGAACATCAGCCGCTGCAGCGCGCCGTCCGACGGCCGCGCATAGGTGCCCGGCACGATCAGCAGCGCGCAGCGCGCGCGTTTCGTCAGCGTGTCCGACATCGCGCCTTCGACGAGCCGCAACAGCCCGTGATGCGGATTCGCGCCGATCACCAGCACGTCCGCATGCCACGTCGACGTATCGTTCACCAGTGCGTCCGCCACCGAGCCGCCCGTGACCGACGTATCGACGACCGTCTGTTCGACGTCGATGCCGTTGTCGGCGAACAGCGCCGCGATCCGCTCGCAGGTGGCGTGCGCTTCGCGCGTCATGTCCTCGCGCGCGGACGTCAGCAGCGCATCGATGCGCGGAATGTCGGGCAACACGAGGCGCGGATTGTCGATCGCGCAAATGATGCGCAATCGCATGCCGGGGCTCAGCAGCGTACGCACGTAGCGCGCGGCGGTCAGCGATTCGGGCGTCGGGTCGACGGCCAGCGCGATCCGCGCGAGCGTCGGGATGGGCTGGGCAGGCTGCATGGCGAAGGCCTCCGTGCGTGCACGTCGTCGCTGAACGACGACGGGCGCTTCGCGCGGCAGCGGCGCGCGGCGGCCGGACAGCCGCCGCGGTCGCAGGGATCGGCGGATGCCACGCGAAGCGCGGACAAGCAATGCGTTCGTTCAGCATAGGCCGTCCGGCCCGCGCGTGCATGATCGCGATCAACGATCGCGCGGCACCCTGCCCGCGCCGGCTTACGACTTCGTCGGCATCGATGCGGCCGGACGGTTCGCGTAGAACAGCGCGTACGCGATGCCGAGCAGCACGATCCACACCGGCCCGATCACGAGCGCGACGCGCGTATCGGGCGTGAACGCCATCAGCACGACGACCAGCGCGAGAAACCCGAGCGCGACGAACGAACCGAGCGGATAGAACGGCACGCGAATCGGCAGGCGCGCGATCTTGTCGGCCGACAGCGTGCGGCGAAAACGCATCTGCGCGATCAGGATCACGCACCACGTCCAGATCGCGCCGAACGTCGACACCGACGTGAGCCACGTGAACACGTGCTGCGGCGCGAGATAGTTGAGCAACACGCCGATCAGCAGCAGCGCGACCGACACGGCCACGCCGTACACGGGCACGCCGCTGCGGTTCACGCGACCGAGCGCGGCCGGCGCCTGGCCTTGCTGCGCGAGGTTGTAGAGCATCCGCGCGGGTGCTGAACAGGCCGCTGTTGCACGACGACAGCGCCGCGGTCAGCACGACGAAGTTGATGATGCCGGCGGCGGCGGGAATGCCGAGCCGCGAGAACGTCATCACGAACGGGCTGCCCTGCGTGCCGATCTGGTCCCACGGATAGAGCGACATGATCACGAACAGCGCGCCGATGTAGAAAATCAGCACGCGCCAGAACACCGAGTTCACGGCCTTGGTCAGCGACTTCTCCGGGTTGCGCGCCTCGCCGGCCGTGAGGCCGAGCATCTCGACGCCGAGATACGCGAACATCACGATCGGCAGCGCGGCGATCACGCCGTTGATCCCGTTCGGCATGAAGCCGCCGTGCGACCACAGGTTCGAGATGCCGGTCGCGATGCCGCCGTTGCCGATGCCGAACGCGATCATCAGCCCGCCGCCGATGATCATCAGCACGATCGTGACGATCTTGATCAGCGCGAACCAGAATTCGAATTCGCCATACAGCTTGACCGCGATGAAGTTCACCGAGCCCATCGCCATCAGGGCCGCGAGCGCCCAGATCCAGTTCGGCACGCCGGGAAACCACATGTGCATGTAGACGCCGACCGCCGTGATTTCCGCCATGCAGGTGACGATCCACACGAACCAGTAGGTCCAGCCGGTCAGGTACCCGGCGAGCGGGCCGAGGTAGTCGCGCGCATAGCGGCTGAAGGCGCCGGCGACCGGGTTGGTGATCGCCATTTCGCCGAGCGCGCGCATGATCAGGAAGATCGCGAGGCCGCCCAGCAGGTAGGTCAGCAGGATGGCCGGGCCGGCCGTTCGGATCGCGGTGGCGGAGCCGAGGAACAGGCCGACGCCGATCGTCGCGCCGAGCGCCATCAGGTTGATGTGCCGTTCTTCCAGCCCGCGGTGCAACTGGTCTTCTGGTTGTTTCAAATCCGTCTCCTGGCAGCCGCGAGCGGGCCGCCGTCATTGTGTCGATGACAAGGCGCGCCCGTTCATGCCGAGTGTGGCAGCCGAAAACGAAATAATCGCCGCTGTCGATTTCCGAATAAGAAACGACACGGATACCGCGTCAATCCGGTTGGAATTGCCGCGGATTATCCGAATTTCCCGGAACAATCCGGAAAAACGGATCGAGCCCTTCACGGAATACACCCGAGCGGCCCGCGCGACGCGGCTGTGCGCGTGGCGAGCGGCAACGGGATCCATCGCTTTCGGCGCGAACGACCGCGCGTCGAATGTGCGCAATTTCGCGCACGCAATATGCAGGCGGGATTATAGGGAGGATCGGCGATTTAACGCCAGGTGATTTTGGGGAAAATCGCGGTGCGTGAAAGCGGTGATCGGATTCGAATGCGCGCGGCGCAGCGCGCGCATTTATTTCGACAACGTCGCCCGCACCGTATATTCGCCGTCGAGCCGGCCCTGCTCGGGCCGCACGAAATAACGCGACGAATCCAGATCGGCCGGCAGCGGCTCGACCGGATAACCGTGCTTTTCCCACGCATCGAGGCCGCCCTTCAGCGCGCGGATGTTGTGGATCATCTTCTTGCGCTGCATCTTCGCGATCAGGCGCTTCGCGGTCGCCTCGTTCGGGCACACGCAATAGACGACGATCGGCCGTTTCAGCACTTCCGGATCGAGCAGATCGGGCGAATCGAGATCGACCGGCACCGCGCCCGCAATCCGGTACGGCTCGCGTTCGCGAATCGCCTTGGGCCGCGCGTCGAAGATCAGCGGCGGTTCGCTGGACGTCATCATCTCGACGAGCTGCGGCGGCGAAATGCGCACCTGCGCGAGATAGCGGCGGAACTGCACGCGGCGCACCCAGCGGTACAGCAGGAACGTGATGAAGATCGCGAGGAACGCGTCGAGGATCGTGCCGCCGCTCGCGCGCACCCACAGCACGAACTGGACGATCTGGTCGTGAATCGCCGCGCCGCCGATCAGCCAGAACGCCGCCCACAGCGACGCGCCGGCCAGATCCCAGAACAGGAACACGCCGATGCCGATCGCGGTCGTGCCGAGCAGCGGCGCCGACACGAGGCCGAGGCCCGGCAGGAATTTCGACAGCACGAGCAGCGGCGCGCCGTATCTTTCGAACACGTTACGCGCGAAGCGCAGCGTCGTGTCGAGCGACAGCGAGAAGCGCACGAGGCCGTTCAGCAGACGCCGGCCGCGCGTGCGGCCCATGAAGAACCACAGCGAATCGGCCAGCATCGTCGCGCCGATCGCCGCCGCGAACATGCTGACCCAGGACGCCTGCCCCATCGCCGCCATCGTGCCGCCGAGAATCAGCATCGGCACGGCCGGCACCGGCACGCCGAGCTGCGTGATCAACACGCTCGCGAACACGGCCCACGGGCCGAGCGACGATGGAATAGCAATGGGAAAGTGCCACACGGCGGCGCTCCTGAAAGACATGCAGGCCGCGCGACGGGGCCGTCGGTACGGCGGCGCAACGGCTGCCGCGGCACGTCCGCGACCGACCGGTGCATCATGCGCATTCTAAACGGGTTTGGCCTCGACCGCGCGGAACGCGGGCCGTCGGCACGGGCTTTGCGCCGGGCGTGACGCGCCCGTGACAGTCACGCGTCGGAGCGCTGCGCGAGCTGGGCGACGTGTTCCGCGTAGTCGGGAAACTCGGCCGCCAGCGCGGCCGCATCGGCCAGCTCGAATTCCGCGAACTCGAACCCCGGCGCAACCGTGCAGCCGACGAGCGCGACGTGCTGCGGCGACGCGCAGCGCGCGCCGAACCAGCTTCCGGCCGGCACGACCGCCTGGAACACGGTGCCGGGATGCGTGAGCGGATTGCCGAGCCGGTGGATCGTCAACCCGTCGCGCGCGTCGAGCACCCACACTTCGATTGGGTCGCCCGCATAGAAATGCCAGACCTCGTCGGAGCGGATGCGGTGCCACGACGAATATGCGCCGTCGCACAGCAGGTAGTAGATCGCGGTCGACGCGGCACGGGGCGCGCCGTCGGCCGGACGCACGACCGAATCGGTCGCGCGGTAGGTTTCACGGAAATAGCCACCTTCGGGATGCGGCTGCAGGTCGAACTGGCGAATCAGGTCGGGGGCGGAAATCGGCATGGCAGATGACGTCGGTAAGGTAGGAAACCGGCATCCGGCGGCCTGCCCGATCTCGATTCACGCGCTCGGGTGCCGCCGGATGTCCCTGCGTCGATCGCCGCGGCCATGCGCGCGGCGATCGAGCGGACACCGGCCGATGCTGCCAGAACTGCGTGCCGGGATGCAACCGTCGACGCGCAATCGCGCATCGGCGAGCGTATCGGCAGCGCCGCGCGCCGGATCGATCGCGCCGACGGCCGGCCCGGCGCGCGGCGCTCGGCCGACCGCGGATGTACGCGCCGCGTCGGCCGCCGTGCCGCCCGTCGTCGATCATGCGGCCGCCGACGCCCCCGCCTCGCCATGCCGCACCAGCAGCACGGGCCGGTCGGCCGCGCGCAGCAACGATTCCGCCACGCTGCCGAGCAACAGCCTGCGCAGGCCGTGTCGCCCGCTCGTGCCCATCACGATCAGATCGGCGTCGGCTTCGGCCGCCGTGCGCATCAGCACCGTCGCGATGTCCTCGCCGTACGCGTCGAGCGCGCGCACCGTGCCGCGCACATGCTGCCGCGCGAGCGCCGCTTTCGCATCGTCGAGCACCGGCGTCGCGGCATCGGCCGCGGCGACATCGCCGTCGCGCTCGGCCGCGAAGCCGGCGTCGACGTCGACGAGCTGCGGCCGATGCTCGACGACGTACGCACAAGTCACTTCGCCGCCGGACGCCGTCGCGATCCGGATCGCCTCGTTCAGCGCGAGACGCGCGCTCGGGCTGCCGTCGAGCCCGACGAAAATCCGCTTGTACATGGTCCGTCCCTCCGACCGGGCGCGCGTCGCGCACTGCGCCGCCGCGACCCGTTACCGCAAGCCGGCCCGGCGCCGGCTTGCCCGCCGAACAGTCTGCCCCACGTGCCGACGCGCGCGTTGACGCGCGTCAAGCGCGCCCGCTGCCCCACGCCGTTTGCCGCAATTTCAACCGACCCCATTACAAAAAATGTGTAAAACGCGCACAATTTCATCTTGAAAATAGTCGTTGCACGCAGCCGGTGCGAGTTTTCCCGGTTTTGCCGCGCTGCCCGAGTGCCCCGGGTAGCCCGAATAACAGAATGGCCATCGAATGACCGCCAGTGGAACCCCGACGCGTGACGCCCGAGGGCCCACGCGCCTCCAGACCATGTTACGCCAGCCGTTCGCGGCCGGCGTCGTTGCGCTGTGCGCGGGCGCCGTGCTGTCGCTCGGCGTCGCGCTGCTGGTGCGCGAGCAGTGGCAAGGCGCCGTTCACACACGTTTCGAACGCCGCACGTCGCACGTGACCGCGATGCTGCGCCACGAACTGCAGGCCGGTGTCGCCGTGCTCGAAGGCGCGCGCGGCGCGTTCGGCCTCGTCCCGGACATGACGCCCGGCCAATGGCGCCGGTATGCGGAGACGCTCGATCTCGACAGCGGCCGCTCGCCGGTCCGGCAGATCGGCTATGCGCCGCTGACGCCCGCGGCGCGCGCCGCGCTGGCCGGCGCGAAGCCGCTGCCGGCCGATCCGCTCGCGGCTGCGACGCTCAGCGCGCCCGTCTCGAACTCGCCGGTCGTGCGCTTCGGTGCGTCCGACGCGGCGCCGCTCACGCGCGCGCTGCGCACCGGCGATATCGCGCTCGGCGTTCACCCTGCCGACGACGACACTTCCCGCGACGCCCGTACCCTGACGCTGTTCCTGCCCGTGGCGTCTTCGCCGCTGGCGGCCGCCAAGCCCTCCGGCACGCGGGAAGGCGGCGCCGACGGGATGCTGTTCGCGGCGCTGAGCCCGCGGCGCCTGATCGAGCGGGCGCTCGATGCGGAGCGCGGAATCGACCTGTGGATGACCGCCGGCGGCGATGCGCGCGCGATCGCCAGCGTCGAGACGACGACCGACGAAGCATCGGCGTCACCCGACCTGATGCGGCGCACCGATGTGCTGAATTTCGGCGGCACCGCGCTGACGCTCGCCTATTCCGCGGACGGCCGGCCGAGCGCGACCGGCGCGCAGCGTGCGGCCGGCACCGTGCTCGCCGCCGGGCTGATCGCGTCGTTCGCGTTCGCGGCGCTCGTCCATGCGTTGCTGCGCGGGCGCGCCGACGCCGGTGCAAGCAGCCGCGGCATCCTCAACGAGGCGCGGATGATGGGCATCATCCGTTCGTCGATGGAAGCGATCATCACGATCGACGAGAAGCAGACAGTCGTGATCTTCAACCCGATGGCCGAACAGGTGTTCGGCGTGTCCGCGATGGAAGCGATCGGCGCGCCGCTGTCGCGCTTCATTCCCGAACGGTTCCGCGCCGCGCACGCGAAGCACGTCGACCAGTTCGGCGTGACGGGCGTGTCCGAGCGGCAGATGGGCCGCCAGCGCGTGCTGTTCGGGCTGCGGGCCAACGGCGAGGAATTCCCGATCGAAGCGTCGATCTCGCAGATCCGCGACGCGTCGGGCAAGCTGTATACGGTGATGCTGCGCGACATCACCGAGCGGCAACGGGCCGAAAATGCGTTGAAGCAATCGCGCGAGGAATTGCGCGAATTGTCCGCGAACCTGCAGAACGTGCGCGAGGAGGAAAAGACCCGTATCGCGCGCGAACTGCACGACGACCTCGGGCAACAGCTCACCGCATTGAAGATGGACCTGTCGGTCGTCGAGCAGCAATTGCGGATGCCCGGCCGCGCGCAACCCGATGAAGGCGTGCAGACGCATCTGCAAGGCATGCGGCGGCTGATCGACGCGACGGTCGCGTCGGTGCGGCGCATCGCGGCCGACCTGCGGCCGGTGATGCTCGACGATCTCGGCCTCGTGCCCGCGATCGAATGGCTCGCGAACGATTTCACGAACCGCTACGGGATCGATGTCGAGCGCCACATCGAAACCGGCGGCCTCACGTTCACCAGCGCGGGCGCGACCACGCTGTTCCGCATCGTCCAGGAAGCGCTGACGAACGTCGCGCGCCATGCGGATGCGACGCGCGTGGCGTTGCGGCTCGACATCGAGGAAGGCTTTTGCGTGCTGCGCGTCGCGGACAACGGCCGCGGCGCGGCGCCCGGCGGCCCGGCCCACGAGGACAAATCGTTCGGCCTGATCGGCATTCGCGAACGCGCCCACATGCTGGGCGGCACCGTGACGATCGACACCGCGCTCGCGCGCGGCTTCTCGATTACCGTCGCCTTTCCGCTCGCCACCGTTCAACAGGACACGCTCATCACATGATCAAGGTGCTCATCGCCGACGACCATACGCTCGTACGCGACGGTCTGCGGCACATCCTCCAGAACGCCACCGGATTCGAGGTGGCCGGCGAAGCCTGCGACGGCCCGTCGACGATCGCGCTGGTGCGTGCGACGCCCGCGCAGGTGCTCGTGCTCGACCTGTCGATGCCCGGCCGCAACGGCGTCGAGCTGATCAAGCAGATCAAGGACGAAAAGCCAGCGCTGCGCGTGCTGGTGCTCACCATGCACGCGGAGCAGCAATACGCGGTGCGGGCGTTCCGCGCGGGCGCGTCGGGCTATCTGACGAAGGAAAGCGCGAGCGCGGAGCTGGTCGGCGCGGTCACGAAAGTGGCGTCGGGCGGTGTCTACGTGAGCCTCGCGATGGCCGAGCAGTTCGCGCAGAGCCTGAACGAGCCGGCCGAAACGCTGCCGCACCAGCGGCTGTCCGACCGCGAATTCGACGTGTTCCGTCGGATCGCCGCCGGCCAGACGCTGACCGAGATCGCGAATGCGCTGTGCGTGAGCGCGAAGACGGTCAGCACCTACAAGACCCGGATCCTGGAAAAGATGCAGATGCCGCACGAAGCGGCGCTCGTGCGCTACGCGATGCGGCACAAGCTGCTCGACGAGACGGACGACGTCTGAGCCGGCGTCGTGCAGGCCCGGTCGGGCCCGCGCGTGATCGTTACTTCGCGGGCACCGGGCACGCGAGGTCGCCTTCCTCGCAGGACAGATAGCCCTTCAGGGTGTCGGTGCGCGCTTTCGTCAGATCGTCGAGACAGGTCGATACGACCATCGGGTATGCACTGCCGTCCTCGGCATTCGCGCTCGAGAAACGGCATTCGGCGTCGCGGTACGCGATCCACGCGCGCTGCGCATTCACGAGCTTGTCGGCAAGCGGCCGCGCGTCGCGCAGGCGCGCGGTGACGGCCTGGTAAGTCCGGTTCAGTTCCCCGTCGGATTTCTTGTACGCGCGATCGGCACACGCCGTCATCGTCGCCTGATCCGTCGCGTCCGCACAATTCGCCTGCGCATGGGCGACGCTCGCCACCAGCGCCAGCGAGCCCAGCAGACCGGTCAAGACACGCATGGATGCTCCTTGTCGTTCGTTGAAGTGTGGAACCCGACGCCCTGCTGCGCCCCGTATGAATGGGCCGCGCCACGCGCCGCGGCGACATCGACCGCGATGCTAGCGCACGTGCGGCGGATTGTCAGCGGGGTGCGGCGCGGCGAGTGACGTGATCATGCACGCCAAGGTATCGCGCGGATCCCGCGGCGATCGGCATCCGGCGTTTCGCTCATGCGCGCCGCAGGCTATCCGCGACCGATTCGGCCGACCTCGTGCATCGGGCCGCCCAATGAAGAAGACGCAAAAAAGCCTGCACGCGATACGCGTGCAGGCTTTCTCGATACGGCTTCAATCGCGGCCGTCGAGGGCCGCGCGGCAACGACCGGCTCAGTGGCCGAAGTACACCGACGAGCGGTCGCTCACGGCCGGCACGGCCGCACGCTGGCCCGACTGCGACGTCGCGACCGGGTTCGCACCGTAGCCGGTGGCGTCGGCTTGCGCGCCGGCATTCTGCGCGGCGGCGATCTTGGCCTGGGCGGCCTGGATGTTTTCCGGGTAGTTGATCCAGTCGTTCGGGTTGTAGCCGGCCTTTTCGAGCTGGACCAGTTCGGCGCGCACTTGCGCGCGGGTCAGCGGCTGCTGGTTCGATTGGGCGAACGAGACGACCGGTGCGGCCACCAGGGCGGCCAGTGCAACTGCCTTGATCAGCGATTTCATGATGCGTTACCTCCAGGATTGTTTTGTCAGGCGCTTCGGACTCGAGGTCGTTGCGCATGAGTAGAAGTCTAGGAGGCGCGGCTATCAGGGTAAATACTTAAATCGCAAATTCACTGTTGACCGAAACCGTACAATCGAGCGGGAATAAGTCGTTTCGTCAGACGATTATCGGCGTTCGTGCACCGAATGCCGCGATACGGCAGCCGGCACGCGCGGGTCGCGCGTTCAACGCAGGCGATCGGTATCCGCCGACGCCATCTGCCTGTCGAACAGCAGCGCCTTGAGGCGAATCAGGTCGTCGGCATCGATGTCGCCGAACGCCGCACGATGGAGCGTCAGCGCGGGCGGCGCCGGGTCGGCATGCACGGCCCGCACGGTGCCATCGAGCGCCAGCCGCTCGATGCGACCGCCGGTTTCGTACGGAAGCAGCACGCGCAACGGCTCGCCGGTCGCTGCGATCGGCCGGTCGACGGCGATCGACAGCCCGTTCAGGCTGATGTCGTGCACCACCCCGATGCCTTCCGTCCCTTCCGCTCCGCCGCTGCAGCAGGCCGCGATGCGCACCGGCAGGCGCGGCTCCGCGCGCGTGCGCAGCCGGTCGACGAACCCTGGCGGCGACAGGACCATGAACGGCGCGGCGCCCGACACCTGCACCGATTCGACCGTCGCGCCGAAACGCGATACCGCGGCCCGGCCGATCGCCACTGCTTCGACGTCGTCGCCGCGGGCGAAATCGAGCACGGTGGCGGGCTGCGGCTCGACGAACAGCGCACCCGCCGCGCCGACGCCGATCAGCCGGCAGCGCTGCAGCGCGCGCGTCGTGCCGACCCGGCGGCGGATGCCGATCGCGGCGCCCGCCGACAAGCCCATGCGCGTGGCGGGCGCGGCCGCCGTCGCCGACCCGCGCGGACCGGTGTCGGCGTCCTCGCGCCGGCGCACGGGGCGGAAATGGTCGAACAGGAAAGCGTGCTGAGCCGGGTCGCGCAGCGTCGTGCCGGCCGGCAGCAGCGCGGCGCCGTCTGCGTCGTAGAGGTCGAAGCCGAGCGGGATCTCGGCGGAAAGATCGTCGCGTGCGAGCACGACGTAATCGGTGGAAAGCAGCATCGGAGAAGCGCGGAGCGACCGCGCGAGCTGTCGTGACAACTTGATTACGGCAGCATCGCGCGGAATCTGAACGGCTTCGTTACTGCGACGCGCCGGTCGCATCGGGCGCAGCCGGCACCGGCATCGGCGGCGGCGGCACGGCGGAAGGCGCGGCGCCGCTACCGGCGCTGCTTCCGCTCGTCGTACTGGCGCCTGCCGGCGGCTGCGCAGGCAGTTGCGACGCGCCGGACGACAGCGCCGCGGCCGATGCGGCCACTTCGGACGCCGGCACCCATTCCTCGACGATGCCGCCGGAAGCGACATCCGGCGCCGACGCAGCGGAGGCTGCCGACGCCGCGCCCTCGTCGACCTCGGCCGGGCGCTCGACACGCGGCGTCCTGACCGGCGTGGGCGCCTTCTTCGGCTCGGGCGGGAACCACGTATCGAACAGGTCGGTCGCGCGCTCGCGCAGCGACGCGAACCAGCCCGGCGACGGTTCGGTATCGAATTTCGCCTTGGTATCGACGATCCGGGCGCGCTGCGCGCGCTGGAAGAAATCGCCGACGATCGGCAGCGCGCTGTGCGCGCCCTGCCCCCAGTAATCGCTGCGCAGCGTCACGCGGCCGTCGTCGAATCCGACCCACGCGCCGGCGACGAGGCCCGGCTGCATCAGGATGAACCAGCCGTCCGCGTTGTCCTGCGTGGTGCCGGTCTTGCCGGCCACGTCGCCGCGGATGCCGAACCGCGTGCGGATGCTGCCGCCCGTGCCGCGCGTCACGACGTCGCGCATCACGTCGAGCAGCGTCTTGTCGGTTTCGGCGTCGAGCGCGCGCTCGGGCGGCGCCGGTGCGTATTCGGCGAGCACCTCGCCCTGGCGATTCTCGATGCGCGTCACCATCTGCGGCTCGACGTACAGCCCGCCGTTCGCGATCGTCGCGTACGACGCGACCATTTCCTTCAGCGTGACCGGGCTCGTGCCGAGCGCGAGCGACGGCACGCGTTCGAGCGGGCTTTCGCGCACGCCCATGTCGCGCGCCAGCCGCGCGACGGCGCCCGGCCCGACCTTCTCCATCACCTGCGCGGTGATCCGGTTGCGCGACAGCGCGACCGCGTCGCGCAGCGTCATCGGTTTGCCCGTAGGCGGCACGTCGTCGTTCGGCCGCCAGATCTCGCCGCCCTTCAGCGGGATCTCGACCGGCTGGTCGACGAACGTATCTTCCGGCTTCATCCCGTTCGCGAACGCGACGCCATAGACGAACGGCTTGAACGTCGAGCCCGGCTGGCGCCGCGCCTGCGCGACGTGATCGAACGGCTCGCGGGTGAAGTCGCGACTGCCGACCCACGCGCGGATCTGCCCGTCACGCGGATCGATCGCGAGGAAGCCGGCCTGCACGTCGGTCTTGGCCTTGCACAAGGCACGCAGGAAACCGCGATCGGCCGCGAGCATCTTCATCGCGGCCGCGTCGTCCTTGCCGGCCTCCTGCGCGGCCTTGTACTCGGGCGATTCGCGCATGAAGGTGCGAAACACCTCGTTGTCGGTGCCGCAGCCGTCGCGGCCGCTCCACGCGTTGTTCGCGATGCCCTGCAGCTGATTGCCCTGCAACGTGAGCGCCTGCGTCGCCATCTGCTGGAGCCGCGAGTCGATCGTCGTGCGCACGATCAGCCCGTCCGAGTAGATGTTGTAGTCGTTGCGGTCGGCCCATGCGATCAGCCATTTGCGCAACTGCTGCGCGAAATGCGGCGCCGGCCCGGGCGGCTCCTTCTGGCGCTCGAAGTCGATGCGCAGCGGCCGGCGCTGCAACTGCGCGAACTGCGCCGGCGACAGCTTGCCGTACTTGACCATCTGGCCGAGCACCGTGTTGCGTCGCTGCAGCGCGCGCTCGGGGTTCAGCACCGGGTTGTAGTAGCTGTTGCCCTTCAGCATCCCGACGAGCGTCGCGCTGTCGAGCACGTCGAGTTCGTCGGCCGACTTGTCGAAATAGGTGCGCGCGGCCATCTCGACGCCGTACGCGTTGTACAGGAACGGCACCGTGTTCAGGTAGGTCTCGAGGATCTGGTCCTTGCTGTAGACGGCCTCGATCTTCAGCGCGGTGATCGCCTCCTTCACCTTGCGCGTGAGCGTCGGCGCGCGGCCGATCTCGTCCGGATACAGGTTGCGCGCGAGCTGCTGCGTGATCGTCGAGCCGCCCTGGCGGCTGCCCGAGAACGTATGCAGCGCGGCCGACGCCGTGCGCTTCCAGTCCAGCCCGTGGTGTTCGTAGAAGCGGTGATCCTCGGTCGCGATCAGCGCGTCGATCATGCGCGGCGAGATCTGCTTGAGCGGCACCCATTCGCGGTTCGACGGCTTGAATTCGGCCAGCAGCTTGCCGTCGGCGGACAGTACCTGCGCGGGCTGGTCGACGCGCGCCTTGCGGATGTCGCCGATCCCCGGCGTGAACGGAATGAGGACGATCACGTACCCCGCGAACAGCGCCGGCACGGCGGCGGCCGTGAGCAGCACGCCACGGCGCGTCGGGTGGCGGACATGGTGCCACGCGGTGGCGGCGAGAGGCTTGGCCCGCGCGACGGCGGCCGCCGCGACGGGTTGGGCGCGCGCGACCCATCTGGCACACAAGGCACGCACTGACGACACGTTTCGGCGATTCACGCGGGTGGAGCTCGGCTGAAAAGGCTGCATCGTACCAAACTCGCGCGGCCGGCCGGCCCGCGGCGGCCTTGCGCCGGCACACGCGGTGCGGTTTCGCCGCAACGCTCACGCAAAAAAGGCGCGTGCCCCGCAACCGGAGCGACGCGCCAAACCTGGTACGACAACCTGAACGCCGCGCGACGGGGACGCGGCAGCGGCGCGACCGACGCTGCGGGTCAGCGCACGAGAAACCCGTACGTGAGCGGATCGCGTTCGTCGACGATCCAGTTCGCGAACCCGCAGACATGCGCGCTGCCTTCCACTTCCGGGATCACGGCCGGGATGTCGCCGACCGTCGTTTCGCGCAGCACGCGCCCCTTGAAGACCGTGCCGACGATCGATTCGTTGACGAGCGTGTCGCCCGCCGCGAGCAGCCCGCGCAGGTACAGCTGCGCGACGCGCCCGCCGGTGCCGGAGCCGGTCGGCGAGCGGTCGACCTCGCGATCCGCGAACACGCAGCAGTTCGCCTGCGACGAACCCGCGTGGCGCGGCGCGTTCGCGATGATCGTGCCGTAGATATGGTTGATTTCCGGGATCTCCGGATGGACGACCGGATACTTCGCGTTCGCGGCCGCCTTCACTTCCGCGCCGAAGCGAATCAGTTTCTCGACCGCCGATTCGCGCACCGGCAAGTCGAACGGCGCGCCGTCGACATAAAAATAAAACGCGCCGCCATAAGCGATGTCGCCGCTCACGGTGCCGAACGACGGCGTGTCGACCGACACGTCGCGCTGCCAGATGAACGACGGCACGTTGACGAAGCGCACCGGCCCCGCGTGCTCGCCGTCCCACTGGACGAACGCCTCGATGAACCCGCACGGCGCATCGATGCCGACCCGCGTCTCGGGCACGGTGCGCTGCACCCAGCCGAGTTCGACGGCCGCCGTCGACAGCGCGATCACGCCGTGGCCGCAATGGTCGCTGTAGCCCTCGTTGTGCACGAAGATCACGCCGAAATCGGCGTTCGGCGACACCGGCTCGGTCAGATAGCCGCCGTACATGTCGGCATGGCCGCGCGGTTCGAACATCAGCGCGCGGCGGATCTCGTCGGCGTGCTCCTTGAGCCACGCGCGGCGCTGGACGATCGTGTCGCCGGGCAGGCGCGGCAGCCCGCTCGTGACGATGCGGAACGCCTCGCCGCCGGTGTGCACTTCGACGGTGGACAGGGATCGGGAAATTTTCATGGCGGATCGAATGCGTTGAAACGAAGGACGGCGGCCGGGCCGCCGTCCGGTGACGGGCGATGCGGCAATTACTTCGCGTACGGTTCCGGCAGGCCGTTGCGGATCACGTAGACGGTGGTCGGCGCGCCTTTCAGGTCGCCGTTCGCGTCGAACGAATAGGTGCCCGCGACGCCCGCGTAGTTCGACTTCGCGAGCTGCGCGCTCAGCTTCGCCTTGTCGGTGGTCGTGCCGGCCTTGACCATCGCGTCGGCGAGCAGCTTCATCCCGTCGTAGTAGTTGACGCCATAGACCTGCGTATCGGTGTGATACGTGTCGTGGTACTTCTTCAGGAATTCGCGGCCGGCCGCCGTCTTCTCGAGCGCGACCCCGCCCTGCGCGCAGTAGACGATCGACGCGGCCTCGCCCGCGACCTTGCCCATGTCGGCCGAGCAGATGCCGTCGCCGCCGAGCAGCTTCGCGCGCAAGCCCCGCTGCTTCATCTGCTTGGCCATCGGCGCGCCCTGCGCCGCATAGCCGCCGAGGAAGATCACGTCGGGGTTGCTGGCCTTGATCTTGGTGAGGATGCCGAGGAAATCGGTGGCCGACGAGTTCGTGTATTCCTGGTCGACGATCTTGATGCCGTTCGCCTTCGCGACGTTCATGAACTGCTCGGCGACGCCCTGCCCGTACGCGGTGCGATCGTCGATCACGGCGGCGGTTTTCGCGTTCAGCGTCTTCGCGGCGAACGTGGCCATCGTGCCGCCGAGCTGCTCGTCGCTCGCGCCGATCCGGAAGATGTTCTTGAAGCCCTGCTTCGTCAGCGCCGGGTTCGACGCGACCGGCAGGATCGGCACGCCGGCCGTCGAATACACGCGCGACGCCGGAATCGCGACGCCCGAGTTGTACGGCCCGAGCACCGCGACGACGCCCTTGTCGACGAGATTCTGCGCGACCTGCACGCCGGCCTTCGGGTCGGCCTGGTCGTCTTCGGAAACCAGTTTGAACGTGACGGCCTTGCCGGCGACCTTGATGCCGGCCTTGTTGAGCTCGTCCACCGCGAGCCGCGCGCCGTTTTCGTTGTCCTTGCCGTTGGCGGCCTGCGGGCCGGTGAGCGGCGCCGAATGGCCGATCATCACGACTTCCTGCGCGTGCGCGGAAGTCAGCGCGCCGGCGGCAACAGCCACCGAGAGCGCGGTCAAGAAGTGTCGCATGATGTCTCCTGATTGGTTTTGTGTGAAACCAATGTAGGACACACGTGGTCACATCGCAAGCAATTTCAAAATAATTGTCGGGATTTTGGTCATATTGAAGACCAGAACGACTTCGCGCGCAGGCCGGTCACTTCGGCGCGATGTCGCGCCGCACGCGGCGGATGTGCTGTTCGACATAGAACGCAGCCGCATCGGCATCGCCGGACACGATCGCCTCGTAGATCAGCCGGTGCTCGGACACGTAGAGCCGGATCCGGCCCGCGTCGTAGATGCCGTCGTCCTTCAGCCGCTTCCACAGCGGCTGGTCCATCGTCTTCGCGACTTCGTCCGCGATCTTCACGATCAGCGCATCGCCGGTCATCAGCGCGAGCTGCCGGTGGAACAGCCGGTCGCTCTCGTTCCACAGCGCGCGCTGGTGCGGATCGTCGACGTCGGTGATGGTTTCCATCTGCGCGAGATAGCGTTCGGCGCCGGGGTCGGCGCGGCCATGGGCGGCCGCGAGGCGCGCGATCGCGGGCTCCAGGATCAATCGCACGTCGAGCGTCGACGTCGGGCTGAAGTCGGCCTCGGACGCCGTGTGCGGATCGCCGCGCTGCGCGAGCACGTCGAGCGGCGCCGCGACGACGTAGGTGCCCGAATTGCGTTTCGTGCACACGAGCCCTTCGTTCTGCAGCGCGCCGAGCGCCTCGCGCACCGCCGGCCGGCCGACCTGGAACAGCGCCGCCAGCTCGCGCTCGGACGGCAGCCGCGACTCGGCCGCGTAGCGCCCCGCGCGGATCTCGTCGCGGATCTTTTCGGCTACCTGCTCGTAGATCTGCAGCGGGCGGAAACCGCCTTCGGGTGAGTCGGGACGCGCGGACATCATCGGATGGCTCCTGCCCGTTCGCGGGCGTGGATCTGGAATGGGTTCGCACTATACCGGAGCCGCGCGGGCGGCACGGCAGCGGCGCGCTTCTGGCCAGATATTAGAACCAAAATCCCCACAGCGCTTTATTTTCTGGGTTGCAGGCGCGCCAGCAAGTGGTATAGATTCGATCCACACTGCCCTGTGTCACGGTATCCGGCAGACCTGTGGCGGGCGCGGCATGCGTCCGCCGTTCACGCTCACCGACGCCCACGACGTACACGATGACCGCCTCTTCCCCGATTCCCGTTTTCGACGCGGCCGACACGGCCGCGCTGCTCGACTACCCGGCGCTGCTCGCCACGCTCAGGCAAGCGGTCGCCGAGTACGCGGCGGGCGACATCGTCAGCCCCGAACGCCTGGTCGTGCCGCTGCAAGGCGGCGGCGTGATGCTGTCGATGCCGTCGAGCGCCCACGACCTGGCGAGCCACAAGCTCGTCAACGTGTGCCCCGGCAACGGCGCGCGCGGGCTGCCGACGATCCTCGGCCAGGTCACCGCGTACGACGCGACGACCGGAGAAATGCGCTTCGCGCTCGACGGCCCGACCGTCACCGGTCGCCGCACGGCGGCGATCACCGCGCTCGGCATCCAGGCGCTGCACGGCGCCGCGCCGCGCGACATCCTGCTGATCGGCACCGGCAAGCAGGCGGCCAATCACGCGGAAGCGCTCGCGGCCATCTTTCCGGATGCACGGCTGCACGTGCGCGGCACGACCGCGGAGCGCGCGGCCGCCTTCTGCGCCGCTCATCGCGCGCATGCGCCGCGGCTCGCGCCGCTCGACGGCGACGCGATTTCCGAGGCGATCGACGTGGTCGTCACGCTGACCACCAGTCGCACGCCCGTCTACCGCGAAGCCGCGCGCGAAGGCCGTCTCGTGGTCGGCGTCGGCGCGTTCACCGCGGATGCCGCCGAGATCGATGCGAACACGGTGCATGGCAGCCGGCTCGTCGTCGACGATCCGGCCGGCGCGCGCCACGAAGCCGGCGACCTGATCGTCGCGCGGGTCGACTGGCAGCACGTCGCATCGCTCGCCGACGTGCTGAACGGCGTCTTCGCCCGCGGCGGCCCGCTGCTGTTCAAGAGCGTCGGCTGCGCCGCGTGGGATCTGGCCGCGTGCCGCACCGCGCGTGACGCGCTGGCCGCGCGCCGCGCCGGCTGATCCGGCCGCGCAACCATTCCAGCCGCTCGCGCGGCATCGCCGCAACCGGATCGTCCCGGCGATTTCCCGTACGCGGTGTAGGAAATGCCCTACACCGCGTCGAAGCGGCCTACACGAAGTTCCAATTCGGCCGATTTCAATTTCGGCGGCGCAACACGATACTGCCGGCATGAATGCCAGCCTGTCACCCGCCGCGCTCAGGGTGTTCCTCGTCGATCACGCCGTCGCCGTTCGCCAGCGGATCGCGCTGCTCGTCGGCGCGATCCGCGGCGTTGCCGTCGTGGGCGAAGCGGAAGACGGCCAAGACGCGTGGTCGCATATCCGCAGCAGTCGCGCGGACGTGGTGATCGTCGACGTGCGGCTCGCGGACGGCAGCGGTCTCGACCTGATCGGGATGCTGTCGAAGGCCGCGCCGCGCATCGTCACGATCGTGCTGACGAACCACTCGGCGCCGGCATTCAGAGAGGCATGCGCGACGGCGGGAGCCGACTACTTCTTCGACAAGACCGTCGAATTCGACGCCGCATGCCGTGTCATCGAATCCCTGGTGCACGCTCGCGTGCGCCGCCCCTGACGAGCCGGAGCGACTCATGTCCACCGCCACCGCCTTCGCCGCCGACGTGTCCGTCGTACCCCGGCCAACGATTGCCCTGCGCCCGGTCGCGCGCGCCGACGCCGCCAAGCATCCGGCCGCACGCTGTTCGGCCTGCGCGATGCGCTCGATGTGCCTGCCGCCGCATCTGACGGCCGCCGAATACGGCCGCCTCGACGCGATCATCTGCACGACGCGACAGGTGC
Source organism: Burkholderia cenocepacia (assembly GCF_900446215.1). GTDB lineage: Bacteria > Pseudomonadota > Gammaproteobacteria > Burkholderiales > Burkholderiaceae > Burkholderia > Burkholderia cenocepacia. Next base: position 49,276 of record NZ_UAQZ01000013.1, read on the forward strand.
GCCAGGGCGACGCGCTGTTTCGCACCGACGATCCGTTCCAGAGCATCTATGCGGTGCGCGCGGGTTCGTTCAAGACGGTGATGATGCATCGCGACGGCCGCGAGCACGTGACGGGCTTCCAGATCGCCGGCGAAACGCTCGGGATGGACGGCATCGGCGGCGGCCAGCACTGCTGCGACGCGATCGCGCTGGAGGACAGCGTGGTGTGCATCATCCCGTTCGGCGCGCTTGAAGCCGCGTGCCGCGAGATGAAGCCGATGCAGCACTTCCTCTACCAGATGCTGAGCAGCGAGATCGTCCGCGAATCGAGCCAGATGCTGCTGCTCGGCACGATGTCGGCCGAGCAGCGCGTCGCGCATTTCCTGCTGAACCTGTCGTCGCGGTTCGAGGCGCGCGGCTATTCGGCGACCGAATTCAATCTGCGGATGACGCGCGAGGAAATCGGCTGCTATCTCGGGATGAAGCTCGAAACCGTCAGCCGGATGTTCTCGCGGTTCCATCGCGAAGCGCTCGTCGAGACGCGCGGCAAGCGCGTGCGCATCATCGACGCGCAAGCGCTCGCACGGGTCTGACACACGGCGCCGGCGCGCGGCATTACCGGATCGCGTCGCCGGTCGCCGCGTCGCGCAGCGCCACCGTCGCGGCGCCCGCCTGCCACGCGATCAGCGCCTGTTCGGCCTGCGCGAACGCGCGGCGCAGCGCATCGTCCACGTCGACGCCGACGCACGGCGGCAGCGACCTGAGCGTCGCGTCGTGCATCACCAGGTCGAGCCGCACGTCGTACAGGCACGCGCCATCGGCCACCGTGCGCGCGTCGATCGCGAGATGGCAGCCGTCGATCAACGCGCGAAACCGTTCGAGCCGCACCAGTTGCGCGCCGGCTTCGGCCTCGACCGCTGCCGAAACCGTGAATCCGAGGCAGGCGATCTGCATGCCCACGCCCATGTCGTGTCTCCTGACGGGGCCGCCCGCTCGTCGACCGCCTTGCATGTGCCGGCCGCCTCGCGATGGAGGCGGCACGTGTTTCCCGTCGCGCGGCGCGCAGGATTCGATCGCGGCCGGCCGACGGTCTGCCCGCGCCTGGCTGGCGCGGGGCCATTCATACGTTGAAGGTCTGCGACGCCTTCATCTCGATCCACGTCATGCCGGCCCGCAGCCCTTCGATCATCGCCTCGCGCTCCGTCGGATACGCGTGGCTGTGCTCGAACGTATGATGAAACCGCGCGGCGCCGGCGCCGTGCTCGACCGACACGCGGCAGCGGAACTCGCCCGATTCGCACGGGCGCGTCTCCACCTCGACCGACCAGTCGCGTTCGTGAATGTTGCCCTGCAGTGTCATGCGCCCTCCTGCGGTATCAGTCTTCGAGCCGGAAGTGCCCACTGTGCAGCAGCACCGGCCGGCCGCCGATTTCCTCGAGCATTCGCCGTGCCATCGCCTCGATCGCCGACCGGTGCGCGTCGAATGCGTGCAGCAGATCGCGTTCGAGCAGCGACCGCGCGCCGAAATGGTCTTCCAGCGCCTCGGCCGTGACCGCGCACTGGACGCAACGCCCGTCGACCAGCGCCGAAAACGCGACGACCAGATCGCGCGCGCAGTATTCCGGCGGCTCGGGCGGGAAAGTAATGTGCATCTGTCGGCCTGTCATCGTCGTGATGGCTCCATGACGAGAGCATAGTGGCGCGCGCGGCCGCGCGCTTGACCCACGTCAACCGGTTCGCTGCACCGCACGATCGCAGCGCGGCGCGGCCGCGCGACGCCGCGTCAGGCCGCGTCGGGCTCGATCGCCGCGCCGCGTTCCGCGAGCAGCTCGCGCAGCACGCTGCGGTGGCAATGGCCCTCGTCTTCGCAGTAGCAGCCGATCGACAGCGCGGTGGTCGCCGACAGCGCGGCCAGCAGGTCCAGCACCTTCGCCGGATCGCCGCGCGTCATCTCCGCGCGGAAGTGACGCTTGAACGCTTTCCATTCGGCGTCGGTTTCGGCGGCCTGCGCCTGCGCGACGAGTTCGGGGCTCGGCGACAGCGTCGGCAGCCATACATCATAGTAGTTGCGCGACGCGAATTCCGCCTTCGGCACACCGCGCGGCGGCCGCCGCACCGTGCCGATCCGCAGCCCTTCGCCGGCCGCGCGCGGCGTGCCGAGCTGGATGATCCGGATGCCCATGTCGCTCCTCTGTCGTGCATGCGATCCCGTGATCGTACCGCCGCGCCTGCCCGTGCGTCAGCCGGGCACCGCACATGATCGACGCCCAACAAAAAACCGGCTGCTCCCGTGACGGGACACAGCCGGTTGTGCATCCTGGCGCGCCGCGGCGCCGCGGTCAGGCGCCGCTCTTCAGCACCTTGCCGATCGCGTCCGCGACGATGCCGACGTTCGAGTCGTTCAGGCCCGCCACGCACATCCGGCCCGAGCGCAGGATGTACACGCCGTGCACCTCGCGCAGCGCGTCGACCTGCGATTCGGTCAGGCCCGTGTACGTGAACATCCCGCGCTGCTTCACGTAGCGCGTGAGCGCTTCGCCGCTCACGTGGTCGCGCAGGCCGTCGTGGATCGACTGGCGCATCCGGGCGATGCGGCGGCACATCGCCGACAGTTCCTCTTCCCACTGCTTGCGCAGCGCCGGCGTGCCGAGCACGGCCGCGACGACCTTCGCGCCGTAGGTCTGCGGATTGCTGTAGTTCGAGCGCACGGCGCCGGCCAGCTGGCCGAGCACGCGCTCGGCCGCGGCTGCGTCTTCGCAGACGACGCTCAACCCGCCCACGCGCTCGCCATACAGCGAGAAGTTCTTCGAGAACGAGTTCGCGACGAGCGTCGGCACGCCGCGGCGGGCCAGCTCGCGCACCGCGAACGCATCCGCGTCGAGGCCCGCGCCGAAGCCCTGGTACGCCATGTCGACGAACGGCAGCAGCTCGCGCGCCTCGATCACGTCGATCAGCTTCTCCCACTGGCCTTCGTCGAGGTCGACGCCGGTCGGGTTGTGGCAGCACGCGTGCAGCAGCACGATGCTGCGCGCCGGCAGCGCGTCGATCGCCGCGAGCATCGCGTCGAACTTCAGGCCGCCCGTCGCCTCGTCGTAGTACGGATACGTGTTCACCGTGAAGCCGGCGCGCTCGAAGATGAAGCGATGGTTTTCCCAGCTCGGGTCGCTCAGCCACACTTGCGAATCCGGAAAATAGCGCTTCAGGAAATCGGCGCCGACCTTCAGCGCGCCCGAGCCACCGAGCGTCTGCAGCGTCGCGATGCGGCCGGCCGCGCGGGCCGGATGATCGGCGCCGAACACCAGCGACTGCACGGCGTCGCGATACGCGGCCAGGCCGACCATCGGCAGGTACGGCTTCGGGCCGCTGTCGCGCTGCAGCGCGGTCTCGGCTTCGCGTACCGCGCCCATCACCGGAATCCGGCCTTCAGCGTCGAAATAGATCCCGATGCTCAGGTTGACCTTCTGGTCGCGCGGATCTTTCTGGAAGTTCTCGTTGAGCGTCAGGATCGGGTCGCCCGGGTACGCGTCGATGTGTTCGAACATGGCTTGAGTCGGTCTCGTTTGGAAGAATGGTCGGTCGTGGCCTGCGTCAGCGTGCGGAGACGCCATCATGCACCGCAAAGCCGGCATTCTTCTGACGGAAGCGATACCCGACCGCGAGCACCGCGAGCCATACCGGGATCAGGTACACCGACAGGCGGAGATCCGGCGTCAGGTACATCACGACGAGAATGCCGGCCATGAATGCCAGGCACAGGTAATTCGTGAAAGGATAGCCCAGACTGCGGAAGGAAGTCTCCTCCCCGGCAGCGCGCTTGGCCTGGCGGAACTTCAGGTGGATCAGGCTGATCATCGCCCAGTTGATGATCAGCGCCGACACGACGAGGCCCATCAGCACCTCGAACGCCTTGCCCGGCATGAAGTAGTTGACCAGCACGCACACGCCGGTCGCGAGCGCCGATGCGCCGAGCGCCGCGAGCGGGATGCCGCGCTTGTTCACCGAGCACAGCACCTTCGGCGCGTTGCCCTGCTGCGCGAGGCCGAACAGCATCCGGCTGTTGCAGTACACGCCGCTGTTGTAGACCGACAGCGCGGCCGTCAGCACGACGACGTTCAGCACGTTCGCGACCAGGTTGCTGCTGAGCGCGTGGAAGATCAGCACGAACGGGCTGCCGCCGCTGACGACCTTCTCCCACGGATACAGCGACAGCAGCACGGCCAGCGCGCCGATGTAGAAAATCAGGATGCGGTAGATGACCTGGTTGGTCGCGCGCGGGATGCTGCGCTTCGGATCGTCGGCCTCGGCCGCGGTGATGCCGACCAGCTCGAGCCCGCCGAACGAGAACATGATCGCGGCCATCGACATCACGAGGCCCGACACGCCGTTCGGGAAGAAGCCGCCGTGCTGCCACAGGTTCCGGACGGTGGCTTCCGGCCCGGCGTGGCCGCTCGCGAGCAGCCAGCCGCCGAAGCCGATCATCCCGACGATCGCGGCGACCTTGATGATCGAGAACCAGAATTCCGTCTCGCCGTACGACTTCACGCTGGTCAGGTTGATCAGGTTGATCGCGACGAAGAACACGAGCGCCGACACCCAGGTCGGCACGCCCGGCCACCAGTACTGCACGTAGATCCCGACGGCCGACAGTTCGGCCATGCTGACGAGGATGTACAGCACCCAGTAGTTCCAGCCGGACAGGAAGCCCGTGAAGTGGCCGAAATACTTGTTCGCGAAATAGCTGAACGACCCCGCGACGGGCTCGTCGACGACCATCTCGCCGAGCTGGCGCATGATGAAGAACGCCACGACGCCGGCTACCGCGTAGCCGAGCAGCACGGACGGGCCGGCCATCTTGATCGTCTGCGCGATGCCGAGAAACAGCCCCGTGCCGAGCGCGCCGCCGAGCGCAATCAGCTGGATGTGCCGGTTCTTCAGCCCGCGCTTCAGGCCGTCGCTGTCGTTTCCAGAAACCATGTCTTCTCCACTCTGTCCGCTTCCGCCTGGAGCGGTGCGGCGCGCCTCGGTGTGCCGGGCGCTGTTTTGCTGTGCCGGCGGCCGTTCGTGGAGCCACCGGGTTGGGGACTGCAATCTTCGCGTGCCGGCAGTCGATCCGCGTCGGCGTGCCGGCCAGCCCCGCCGCCGACTCGTCGCCCGCGCCGCATTGCTGCGGCCGCACACGAAAATCCGGCGTCAGTTTAGCGTCGCGACGGCGAAATCGGGTTGCGTAACCCGCTCATGCAAACCCTACATTATAAGATAAGATTGCATCCAGGAGACAGATGAGGAAACAAAAATGCCTGAACCGGTTCTCGATCGCATCGATCGCCACTTGCTGTCGGTGTTGCAGGAGAACGGCCGCGCGTCGAACCTCGACCTGGCGAAGGCCGTCGGCCTGTCGCCCGCGCAGACCTTGCGACGCCACCGCCGGCTGGAGGAAATCGGCGCGATCCGCCGTTACGAAACCCGGCTCTGCCCCGACACGCTCGGCTTCGGCGTCACCGCGTTCGTACACGTGACGATGGAGCGCGGACATATCCGCGATCTGTCGAAGTTCCAGAAACTCGTGTCGGATCTCGCGCAGATCCAGGAGTGTTTCTCGGTGACGGGCGACATCGACTATGTGCTGAAGGTCGTCGCGCACGACCTGAAGGGGCTGTCGACGTTCCTGCTCGAAACGCTGATGCGCATTCCCGGCGTGAGCGGCGTGCATTCGAGCGTGTGCCTCGACGAGATCAAGTGTACGAGTGCGATGCCGGTGGAAAGCTGACACGCCCGGCGCACCGGGGTGATCCTTACCCCACCGCCTCGAACGCACTGATCAACAACGCCCCCGCCGCGATCACCACGCAACCGGCCGCCCGGCGCGGCGTCAGCCGCTCGCCGAGATACACGCGCGCGATCAGCGCCGCGAACACCACGCTCGTCTCCCGCAGCGCCGACACCGGCCCCATCGGCGCGCGATCCATCGCCCAGATCACGATGCCGTACGCGAGCGCCGCGAATACGCCGCCGCAGGCGGCCTTCGCGGTTTCACCGGCATCCTGCGTCAACCGCAACGATCCCGCCCGCAGCCGGTAGTACCCGGCCATCAGCACGCCCGTCAGCACGAACATCCACGCGGTATAGCCAACCGTGCTGCCGCTCTCGCGCACACCGATCCCGTCGACCACGCTGTACGCGGCGATCGACACGCCGGTCGCGAACGCCGTCGGCAGCACCTGCGTCATCCGGTGTCGGGCGCCGCGTCCGCGCTCCAGCCCGATCGCCATGATCCCCGCGCAAATCAGCACGAGCCCGCCTTGCGCACCGAAGTTCAGGCGCTCGCCGGCGAACGCCGCCGCGCCGAGCGTGACGAGCAGCGGCGCCGTGCCGCGCGCGACCGGGTATGCGACGGTCAGGTCGCCGTGTTCGTACGCGCGGACGAGCAGCAGCGTATAGACGACGTGGATCACGGCCGACGCGACGACGCACAGCCAGCTCGTCGGCGTGATCGGCGCGGCGGCCGGCAGGAACAGCAGCGCGAACAGCCCGATCGCGATCTGCAGCACCGTGGCCGAGCGCAGCCGGTCGCCGCTGCTGCGCACCAGCGCATTCCATGACGCGTGCAGGAACGCCGCGCACAGAACGGCAAACAGAACGGGGATCGGCACGCTGAACACTCCCTGACGGTCGGAGGCCGCGCGGTGCGCGGCAGCCGTTCATCGTATGAATGCGTCACCGGATTGTCAAAAAAGCGACGCACCACGCGCCGGACGTGATCCGGCCGCCACGCGCCCTGCCGCTCCCGCGCCGGATGCCGCCACCGCAGCACGCCCGTGGCGGCATGTGACGTGGAGATTGCACACGGTCCGCCCCTTTCCGTTCTCTTTCGCATCGCCCTGCGTCGTAATGAAACCGATACCGGAGCGCAACCATCGCGAAATCACTCCGTCCCCATATCTTCATACGCGGCTGGTCCAATGCGCGTGCTCCCTCACGAGCTTCGCGCCGAACCGACACGGCGACGGGGCCGTTCTCCACCATCGAAGACCTTACCCTGGAGTTTCCCGATGTTCCGTCAAGCCTTGCTCGTCACTGCCTGCGCAGCCGCAGCGCTGGCGCTGTTCGCCTGCGGCGGCAGCGACGATTCCACGCCGACGCCCGCCGTGTCGTCGCAGGATGCGCTGCAGACCGCCACGCCGATCAAGCACGTCGTCGTGATCTACGGCGAAAACATCTCGTTCGACCACTACTTCGGCACCTACCCGAACGCGACGAACCCGTCGGGCGAACCGGCGTTCACCGCGAAATCCGGCACGCCGACGCCGAACGGCCTGACGGGCACGCTGCTGACCGCGAACCCGAACTTCACGAACACGGCCAACGGCACCGACGCCGCGAACCCGTTCCGCCTCGACCGCACGCAGGCCGCGACCGCCGACCAGAACCACGCGTACACGGCCGAAGAGCAGGCCGAGGACAACGGTCTGGCGGACCTGTTCCCGAAGTACACGGGCAAGGGCTCGTCCGGCGGCGCCGGCGCGTTCGGCACGAAGGGCCAGGTGATGGGCTACTTCGACGGCAACACGGTGACCGCGCTGTGGAACTACGCGCAGCGCTTCGCGATGAGCGACAACACGTTCACGACGTCGTACGGCCCGTCGACGCCGGGCGCGCTGAACGTCGTGTCGGGGCAGACCAACGGGATGCAGATCGTCAAGACGTCGAAGCAGCCGTCGACGCTCGCCGCCAGCTCGTACTACATCAATGACGGCCAGGGCGGCTTCACGATGATCAACGACGTCGACCCGGGCTTCGACGTGTGTTCCAGCCCGACCGACCAGGCGATGATGACCGGCAAGAACATCGGCGACCTGCTGAACGGCGCGAACATCACGTGGGGCGGCTTCATGGGCGGCTTCAACCTGTCGACGACCAACGGCAACGGCACGACGGGCTGCGCGCGCAGCACGGTCGCCACCGCCGTGAACGCCGCGACGGCCGACTACATCCCGCACCACAACTGGTTCCAGTACTACGCGTCGACCGCGAACCCGCAGCACACGCGCCCGAGCTCGATCGCGGCGATCGGTTCGAGCGTCGAGACCGACGGCAAGACTCCCGAACCGGCGAACCACCAGTACGACACGGACGACTTCTTCGCCGCCGTGAAGGCCGGCAACTTCCCGTCGGTCAGCTACCTGAAGGCGCCGGCCGCGCAGGACGGTCACGCGGGCTATTCGGATCCGCTCGACGAGCAGGCGTTCGTGACCAAGGTCGTCAACTTCCTGCAGCAGCAGCCGGACTGGCAGAACACCGCGGTGATCGTCACCTATGACGACTCGGACGGCTGGTACGACCACGTGTACACGGCGCCGACGCGCGCATCGTCGGACCCGGTCGATCAGCTCAACGGCGCCGGCAAGTGCGGCACGGGCGGCACCACCGGCGTGAACGGCGCGACCGTGAACGGCCGCTGCGGCCCGGGCGTGCGCATTCCGCTGGTCGTGATCTCGCCGTATGCGAAGCAGAACTACGTCGATCACACGATGCTCGACCAGTCGTCCGTCGTGCGCTTCATCGAGGACAACTGGCTCGGCGGCCAGCGTATCGGCGGCGGTTCGTTCGATGCGACGGCGGGCGACCTGCGCAACCTGTTCGACTTCACGTCGAAGCCGAACACGACGCCGCTGTATCTCGACCCGACGCTCGGCACCGTATTGAGCGCCGCACCGTCGATCTGACCGTGACGGCATGACCGCAAGGCCGGCGCGTCACGCGCCGGCCGTTTCCGTTTCAACGCGCCGCTTCGCGCGACGCCCGATTTTCGACCGACAGCATGACAGCTCGCCCCGCATTTCCGTCTCCCGATGCCGCCGGCACGCCCGCGCCGCGCCCCCCTTCCCGCCTGCTGCGCCGCGCGGCGTTCGTGCTCGGCGCGGCCGTGATCGGCTATGGCGCGTTCGCGATCGCGTTTCCCGCGCAGGTGCCGGCGGCGATCGGCACCGTGGTCGCCGACTGGACCGGCGCGAACCCGCATCCGGTCGTGCTGCAGCGGCCCGCCGCGCAGCCGCTGTCGGCGGTCGCGCAGCTCGGGCGCGCGCTGTTCCACGATCCGTCGCTGTCGGCGTCGGGCAAGCAGTCGTGCGCGTCGTGTCACAGCCCCGATCACGCGTACGGCCCGCCGAATGCGCTCGACGTGCAGCCGGGCGGCCTCGCGATGACGCAGCAGGGCTATCGTCCACCGCCGTCGCTGATGTACCTGTACCGCCAGCCGAACTTCAGCATCGGCCCCGACGCCGGCGAAAACGACGCCGCGCCGAGCGTCGCGCAGCAGGCCGCGGCGGCGGCCGGCGTCGTCAAGGCGCAGAAGGTGGCCGGCACGTCGGCCGCGCCGCAGCTCGTGCCGCAGGGCGGGATGTTCTGGGACGGCCGCGCCGATACGCTGCAGCAACAGGCGTTCGGCCCGCTGCTGAATCCGGTCGAGATGGCGAACGCGAGCGTCGACGACGTCGCGCACAAGCTCGCGCAATCGTCGCATCGTGCGCAACTGGAGCAGGTATTCGGCGCGCGCGTGTTCGACCGCCCGCAGCTCGCGGTATCGGAAGCGATGTTCGCGATCGCGCGCTATCAGGTCGAGGATCCGTCGTTCCATCCGTACGACAGCAAGTACGATCGCTGGCTCGAGGGCCGCGCCCGCCTGACGCAGGCCGAACTGCGCGGGCTGCGCCTGTTCAACGATCCGGACAAGGCGAATTGCGCGGGCTGCCACTTGTCGAAACCCGGCAAGGACGGGCTGCCGCCGATGTTTACCGATTACCAGTACGAGGCGCTGGGCGCGCCGCGCAATCGAGCGCTCGTGCAGAACCGCAATCCGGCGTTCTACGATCTCGGCGTGTGCGGGCCGTTCCGCGACGACCTGAAGGACCAGACACAGTATTGCGGAATGTTTCTGACGCCGACGCTGCGCAACGCGGCGACGCGCCACGTGTTCTTCCACAACGGCGTGTTCCACACGCTCGATCAGGTGATGGCGTTCTACAACGAACGCAGCATCTCGCCGCAGAAGTTCTACTCGCGCGGCGCGGACGGCAAGGTCGACGAATACGACGACATTCCGCCGAAATATCGCGCGAACGTGGACGTGACCGACGCGCCGTTCGATCGCAAGCCCGGCGACAAGCCCGCGATGACCGCGCAGGACATCAAGGACATCGAGGCGTTCCTGAATACGCTTACCGACCCGGCTGCGCGGTAAACGACACGCGCCCCGCCGAAGCGGGGCGCGTCACGCCGCCAGGACATCGGCCGTCAGCCGGCGCGCTGCATGCCCTCGCGCGATGGCGCCCGACACCGGCTTGCGCGTTTCACGCGAATCGCCTCGATGCACGCATCGAGCCGCCGGTTGCTTTCCGCAATGCCGAAGCGTGCCGCCCGCTCGAACGCCCGGGCGGCCAGGTCGGCACGCAGTCGGTCGTCGGTCAGCAATTGCGCCATCGCGCGGGCCAACGCATCGACATTCCCGACTTCCACCAGCAATCCCGCGCGGCCGTGGTCGAGAATCTCGCGCGGCCCGGTCGGGCAATCCGTCGATACGATCGCCTTGCCGAGGGCGAGTGCCTCGATCAGCACCATCGGCATCCCTTCGTTCTTCGAACTCAGCACCATGATCGACGCGCCCGCCATCAGCGGATGCGGGTTGTCCATCTGCCCCATGAAATGCACTCGCGCGCCGATGCCGAGCTCGTGCGCGAGACGCATGAGCTCGTCGCGATGGGCGCCGTCGCCGGCAAGCACGAGATGCTCCGCCAAATCGCGCTGCGCGACGAGTTGCGCATACGCGCGCAGCAACGTGCGGTGATCTTTCTGGAGTTCATCGAGCCGGGCGACGGAGACGATGTAAGGCACATCGCTTGGCAACGGGGGACGCGCGGCAGTCGCGTTCTCGCGAATGGCGTCGATGTCGATCGCGTTGGGCAGGACGGTGACTTGCTGCAGCCGGTCGCCGAACATCCGGTCGGCTTCGTCGCCCATCTGCGGGTTCAATGCGGCAATACTGTCGTAGCGGCTGTACTGCTCGAGCAGGCGGCGCATGCGCCGGCCGCGGCCGCCGAGCCGGGCGACGAAGCTGAAGTGGTTGACGCCGATCCAGGCCACCCCGAAGCGGCCGGCAAGGCGCCGCAGCGACAAGTCGTAGTCGACGATGACGTCTACGTCGCGCGCCAGTTCGGCGACACGCCGCCCGATGTACGGACGCACCGCGAGCGCGCCGTGAAGGTCACGAGCAATCCGGCCCACTTTGTCGAGCTTGCGTGCGTGGCGGCGGTCCTGGAAATAGCGCAGCCACTGCGGACGCACCAGGATTTCAATGGGAATGTCATCCGGAATCAGGGCGCGAAAGCGCTGCGCCAGCATCGGCGACGCGTACGTGACCGACAATGTGGCCCTGAAACGCTTGCGATCGAGGATGCGCAGCCACTGGATCAGAGACGATTCGATCCCGCCGTTCCCGAAATCGGTTACGTGAAACAACACGCGAACACGCGTGTCCGCACTTTCGGTATACCCCGCGTCGGCCATGATTTCTATTATGTTGTCTATTGTTGGACTATGCACCTGATTTGGGCGCGGCCTTTTATAACATAGGGTATTCCAATAGCCAAGCAAGGACGGGGCGCGGTCGATTTTTCCCTATTGCCGGAATCAGGTAGGGGCGACAGTCGCCGATTGCGAAGCCATCCGCCGGCATCTCGCGCAAACGTCGGAGCACGCGATGCGCGGTTCAACCGCCCACCTGCGTCAGGACAGGCTGTCGAGCAACCGATACCAGGCGACCCCGGCCGCGATATAGAAGCGCTGCAGCCCGTGCAACGGAATCGGCCGGATCGGCGACACGCGGAACGGCAGCGGCAATTGCGCATCGCCCGACAGATGCGCGGCCAGATGCTTGCCGAGCGTCGTCGCCATCGCGATGCCGCGGCCGTTGTAGCCGAGCGCGATCGTCACGCCCGGTGCGGGCTCGTGCACGTGCGGCAGAAAATCCGCGGTGATCGCGACGCGCCCGGCCCAGCGGTATTCGAACCGGACGCCCTTCAGTTGCGGATACAACAGCGTCGTCGCGCGTTCCAGATGGCGCCAGTCGCCCGGCGCGCGCGGTTCGGCGAACGGGCCGCGGCCGCCCATCAGCAGTCGCCCGGCCGCATCGCGGCGAAAGTACAGCAGCAGGCGCCGCGCATCGGATGCGACCTCGCCGCCGGCGAGGATGTCGCGACCGAGTTCCGGCGCGAGCGGTTGCGTCGCGACGATGAAACTGTTCGCGGCGATCACCGACTGGCGCAAGCCGGGCCATAGCCCATCCGTGTAGCCGTTGGTCGCGATCACGACGCGCGCGGCCGACAGCGTCGCGCCGCCGGACGTCGCGACCTGCCAGCGGCCGTCGGCACGCGTCAGTCCGACGGCGCGGGTCAAGCCGTGCACGACCGCACCGCTCGCCTGTGCGGCGCGCACGAGGCCGCGCGTATAGCTGAGCGGCTGCACGCTGCCCGCGCGGCGATCGATCCAGCCACCCGCATACGCGGGCGTGCCGAGCCGTCGCGCGACGTCGTCGCGGCCGAGCACCTCGACCGGCGCGCCGCGCGCGGCCCACTGCTGCGCGCGGCGGGCGACCGTGTCGAGCATCGCGGCGGTCGGCGCGGGCTGGATCCAGCCCTGGCGACGCGCATCGCAGTCGATCGCGTGCCGCGCGATCAGGTCGAACACGGTATCGGCCGCGCCGCCGACGATACCGGCAAGCTGCTCGCCGGCCGCGTCGCCGAACCGGCGAACGAGTTCGTCGGGGTCGTATTTCAGCCCGGGAATGACCTGCCCGCCGTTACGGCCGGACGCGCCCCAGCCCGGCTGCGCGCCGTCGATCACGCGGACGTTCACGCCGCGTTCGGCCAGGTGAAGTGCGGTCGACAGGCCCGTGAAGCCGGCGCCGACGATCGCCACGTCGCACGATACGGACGCGTCGAGCGCGGGCGTATCGGGTGCCGGCGCGGCGGTCGCCGCCCACAGCGAATCCGGCCACGGCGAGTCGGGCCATCCGGGTGCCGCGTTCGTTGCGCTCATGTTCGATCCGGGTTGTCGGCGCCGTCCGACGCCAGCAGGCGACGCAGGAATTCCTGCGTGCGGGGATGAGTCGGCTGCGTGAGCACGTCGCGCGCCGGTCCGCTTTCGCAGATCGTGCCGTCGTGCAGGAAGCACACGCGATCGGCCACCTCGCGCGCGAACGCCATTTCGTGCGTGACGACCACCATGGTCATCCCGTCGCGGGCGAGCCCGCGCATCACGCCGAGCACTTCGCCGACGAGTTCGGGGTCGAGCGCCGACGTCGGCTCGTCGAACAGGATCGCCTGCGGCTCCATCGCGAGCGCGCGGGCGATCGCGACGCGCTGCTGCTGCCCGCCCGACAGCTCGGACGGATACGCATTCATCCGGTGCGCGAGGCCGACCTTGTCGAGCAGCGCGCGGGCCTGCTCGCGCGCCTGCGCGACCGGCACGCGCCGCACGTGCACCGGCCCTTCCATCACGTTCTCGAGCGCCGTGCGGTGGGCAAACAGGTTGAAGCGCTGGAACACCATGCCGACCCGCATCCGCAGCTCGTGAATCCGCTTCGAATGCGCGTCGACCTTCACGCCGTCGATCGTGATCGACCCTTCGTCGTAGGTCTCGAAGCCGTTGATACAGCGCAGCACGGTCGACTTGCCGGAACCGGACGGCCCGATCAGGCACACGACTTCACCCGGCTGCACGTCGAGGCTCACGCCCTTCAGCACCGCGTGCTGCTGAAACCGTTTATGGATGGAATCGATCCGGATCATGCGCCCCTCCTCAGTGCGAGCCGCTTGCCGAGCCGGTTCACGCCGAACATCAGCGGCAGGCCGAGCGCGAGATACAGCAGCGCGACGAGCGTATACACGCTCATGTTCTGGAACGTCGACGACGCGATCAGCTGGCCGGCGCGCGTGATTTCCGCGACCGTGATCGTCGACGCGACCGACGAATCCTTCAGCAGCATCACGAGCGTGTTGCCGTACGGCGGCAGCGCGATGCGAAATGCCTGCGGCAGCACCACACGCCGCATGATCATCGGGCCGCGCATGCCGATGGCGTGCGCGGCTTCGATCTGGCCGCGGTCGATCGCCTCGATGCCGGCGCGGAAGTTCTCGGCCTGGTACGCCGAATACGCGATGCCGAGCCCGAGCACGCCGGCCTGGAACGCCGACAGTTGGACGCCGAGATCGGGCAGCACGAAGTACATGTAGAACAGCTGCACGATGATCGGCAGCCCGCGGATCACGTTGACGATCGTGCTGCCGGCGGTCGATACCGCCCGATTGCGCGACACCTTCAGCAGCGCGAGGATCAGCCCGAGCACCGAGCTGAGCACGAACGCGCATGCGGTGATCTCGATCGTGACCACCGCGCCCTTCAGCAGGATCGGCAGAAAATCGATCGCATTCTGGAAAAACATGAGGTCTCCTATGCGACGTCGGGACGGCGCGCCGCGGTAGATGCCCGCGACGCGCGGGCGATGCCGGTCGGGAATCGGGCGCCGGCGCTCAGCTCATGTGCCACTTCTGCAGGATCTGCTGCAGCGTGCCGTCGCCCTTCATCTTGCGGATCGCGCCGTTGAGCTGTTCGAGCGTCGCGGTGTCGCCCTTGCGCACGATGAAGCAGACCTGCCCCTTCACGACGCTCTGGTATTCGGGCACGAGCCGCACCTGGCGATTGACGCCGTGCTCGATCTGGTACGCGACGATCGGCTGGTCGGCGAAGCCGGCCTTGATGCGCCCGAGCGCGACGTCGCGCATGATGTCGGCGATCGAATCGTAGGTCCGCACTTCCTTGAAGATGCCCTTCTTGTTGAGCGCGTCGACGAACGCCGTGCCGACCTGCGCGCCGACCACCTGCCCCTTGAAATCGTCCATCGACGTATAGCGGCCGGGGTCGTCGGCCTTCACGATCAGGCCTTCGCCGAACGTGTAGACGGTGTCGGAGAAATCGACGACCTGCTGGCGCGCCGGCGTCTTCAGCATCGCGGCCGAGATGATGTCGATCTTCTGCGTGGTGAGCGACGGGATCAGCGCGGAGAACACGGTCTGCTGCACGTCGACGCGAAACCCGGCCGACTTCCCGGCCGCGGTGATCGCATCGACCATCATCCCCTGGATCGAATTGCTCTTGACGTCGAGAAACGTGAACGGCACGCCGGTGGCGGTCGCGCCGACCTTCAGCGTCGGCTCGGCCGCAACGACGCCCGCCGAGGCCGTGGAGAGTGCGATACAGGTGGCGAAACCGGCGGCCAGTGCGCCGAACCGCTTGATGAACGGAACCATGGTGTCTCCTTCTCGAATAATCCGGGCGCCGGCCGGTCGCTGATCGACACTGCGACGATGGCTCGATCTTAAAACGAATCAAAAATATCGTAAAAAGATTTTTCAGTATCGATATGCGATACGCTATGATGCGATATCGAATCGATCCCGCCTCATGCCATGGAAACGTCGCCCGATCAGTCAAACGACCTGCTGTTCAACCAGTCGCTCGAAAAAGGGCTCAACGTGCTGCGCGCGTTCAGCGCGAAGCGGCGCACGATGACGCTCGCGGAAGTGGCCGACGCGGCCGGGATGACGAAAAGCTCGGCGCAGCGGATGGTCTATACGCTCGAGAAGCTCGGCTACATCCGCAAGCATCCGGTCACGCGGCGCTACCAGTTGACACCGCACGTGATGCGGATCGGCTTCAACTATCTCGCGGCCGATACGCTGATCGACGTCGCGAATCCGTTCCTGTCCGAGCTCACGAACCTGACCGGCGAAACCACCAACCTGACCGAGCCGGACGAGGACGAAATGGTGTACGTCGCGCGTTTCGTGTCGACCAAGTTCGTGCCGATCCACATGCCGATCGGCAGCCGTATCCCGATGTACTGCACCGGCAGCGGGCGCGCGTTCCTGAGCGCGTTGCCGCCGGCCGACGCGCGTGCACGGCTCGACGACATGGTGCGCACACCGCATACGCCGCGCACGGTCACGGCGCTCGACGAACTCGTCGCGTTGCTCGACAGTGCGCGACGCGAAGGCTACGCGACCAACCAGGAAGAACTGTTCATCGGCGACATGTCGATCGCCGCGCCCGTGCTCGGCAGCCAGGGGCAGCCGGTCGCGGCCGTGCACGTGGTCGCGCCGACGAGCCGCTGGACGTTCGACGACGCGCGCCGCAAGCTCGCGCCGGCGGTGATCGACTGCGCGCGCGGGATCAGCAATTCGATTCGGACGCTCGAATAGCGTCGACGAAACGGCATGCGGCGCGCCGTTGCATTGCGTAGCGGCGCTTGATCGCTACCGCGGCTTCGGCGAATGCTCGGTTCGATAGGTACGGTTCGGACGCGATACGAGCTGCTTCGCTGCAGCGTCCAGTTCCTTGCCGTGATACAGATCGACGCACTTCAGGAAGTCGAACTTCACGTCCGCGACTTCCGATTCGACAACCGGACTCCGATAGTCGCGAGCCAGATACTTCGCGACCAGCGCGTGAATGACGTCCGGCGCACGTTCCATGTCGTAGTAGGTCCAGTCGCGCAAAGCGCTGATGCTGCTGCCGATGTCCTTGCTCGCGCCGGGCGCCTGCTTGTATGCGGTAGCCAGGCACTCCGCGAGCACCATGTCCTTGAAGTTCTGGAGGTAAGTTCGTGAGCCGGCCTCGGGCGAAGTTTGTGCGACGTCCTTCGCCACGGCCATCGCCGGTTGAAACGCGATGCACGCCAACGCGGCAGCGATCCGGACTCCCCTCATGACAGGCTCCAAAAATTTGCGCGATCGGTACGATACCGCGCGCCCGGTTCGTTGAAGTAACAATGGTCGTAACACGTCCGCCCATTGAACAGCGTGGCGTGGCCCTGTGCATCGCTCCACCCCGACACCTCGAACAGGATGACGCCCTGCCGACCCGCAAGCAGCCCTCCGTTCGACGGCGGGTATTTGACGCCCTCAGCCTTCCCCCAGCGTTGCTCGAGAAAACGAATCAAGTCCCGGACACGAAAAAAATATTGCCGATTGTCTCTGCCCGGGACCGTTTGCTCGGGGATTCTCGGTATCACCATACCGGCTTCACCCAGGATATAACTCATCCTCACCGCGCAAGTATTGCTCCATCGCTCTGTCGGATTCGGATTGTTGACGTTCTTCTCGACGTATCCACCTATCACTTTCGCAACGCGCTCACCGGAATTTGCCGGGTCGTAGATTCGCTGAGATGCCGCCCATGCAACGGCAAATGATGGACGTTTCACTTTGGCTCCTTGTTGTTGAGATGAATTCGACTCGAGGGCAAACGCATCGAAAACTCGCGACGGCTCATGTGCTCCGGGGACCTTCGAATCCATCGAATCAGGGCGTCATGATGCGTGATTTGAAAGTTTTTTGTAATGACGACGACTTCCCGGACGCCGCCCCTCTTCTATTGCCCCCCTCGTTTTCCCCAATCCCGTTCGCCTTGACTCCGCTCCTCCGATCGTCAAAACTTCGCATATCGTCAGTGTGATCACAGATCGCAGATCAAACCCAGGAGAGCCCGCCTTGCCGCCTCGTATCGCCCCGCCCGCATTGAAGGTCATCGAACAGGAAACGATGGCCGACAAGGTCTACCAGCAACTGCGCGAAGCGCTGATGAGCGGCCGCTTCGCGCCTGGCCAGGCGCTGAGCCTGCGCAGCGTGGCCGAGGCGGTCGGCTCGTCGACGATGCCGGTGCGTGCCGCGCTCACGCGGCTGCGCGCCGAACGCGCACTGGTCGACGGCCCGAATCGGGCGCTCGTCGTCCCGCCGATGACGCTCGACATGCTCGACGAACTGCGCGACGTGCGGATCGCCCTCGAAGGCTGCATCGCCGAGCGCGCGTGCGCACGGATGACCGACGCGCAGATCGCGGCCGTACGCAAGACCTGCGAGACGATGCAGGCACACGCCGAGGCCGGCCGCTCGCGCGCCTACCTGCAAAGCAATTTTGCGTTCCACAGCGCGATCTATGCGCACGGCGCCAGCGAAAGCACGCTCGCGATCGTCGAGAACCTGTGGATGCGCGTCGGCCCGTTCCTCAACATGGTCGCGCTCGACATCCCGCACATGCGGCGCTCGATGGATGCGCACCGCGCGATCGTCGATGCGCTCGAACGGCGCGATGGCGCGGGCGTGCGGGCCGGCATCGCGCTCGACATCGGCGGCGCCGCGCACGACCTCGCCGAGACGCTGCGGGCCGAACAGACACCGCGGACCGTGAACGCGAAGCCGTAGCGACCGCCTGCCACGGCCGCCCGATACCCAAGCGGCCGTCATCCCACAACATCAACGATGGAGACAACCCGGCATGACAGCTTCCGACCTGCTGAAACCCTATGACGGCCTGCGCGTCCTCGTGACCGGCGGCGCATCGGGCATCGGTCTCGAAATCGCCGACGCGTTCGCCGAATGCGGTGCGCGCGTGCACGTGTGCGACGCATCGCAAGCCGCGATCGCGGCGCTCGCCGACCGGCCGCCGCGTGCCGCGGCCGGCGCGATCAGCGCGACGCTGGCCGACGTATCCGACCCGGCCGCCGTCGAGCGTGTATTCGCCGACGTGTCGTCCCGGCTCGGCGGCCTCGACGTGCTGGTCAACAACGCGGGCATCGCCGGCCCGACCGGCGGCATCGACGAAATCGACCCCGTGCAATGGGAGCAGACCGTCGCGATCAACCTGAACGCGCAATTCCAGTTCGCGCGCCGCGCGGTGCCGCTGCTGCGCGAGTCGAAACACGGCGGCGCGATCATCGCGCTGTCGTCGGTCGCCGGCCGGCTCGGCTACGCGTTCCGCACGCCGTATGCGGCCACCAAATGGGCGGTGGTCGGTCTCGTGAAAAGCCTCGCGATCGAACTCGGGCCGCTCGGCATCCGCGTGAACGCGATCCAGCCCGGCATCGTGCGCGGCCCGCGGATGCGCCGCGTGATCGAGGCGCGCGCGCAGCAGCTTGGCATCGGCTACGACGAAATGGAGCAACGCTATCTCGAGAAGATCTCGCTGCGGCGCATGACCGATCCGGCCGAGATCGCCGCGACCGCGCTGTTCCTGTGCTCGCCGGGCGGGCACGGAATCACCGGGCAGGCGATCTCCGTCTGCGGCAACGTCGAAGTGCTCTGACGCCTCCTGCATCGTTCATCGAAAGGAATCCATCCGTGGCAAACGCTCGCAAAGTCATCATCACCTGTGCGCCGACCGGCGCGATCCATACGCCGTCGATGTCGCCGTACCTGCCCGTCACGCCGCACGAAATCGAGACGGCCGCGGTCGCGGCCGCGCAGGCCGGCGCGGCGATCCTGCATCTGCACGCACGCAACCCGTCGGACGGCAAACCGACGCAGGATCCGGCCGTGTTCGCCGAATTCCTGCCGCGCATCAAGGCACAGACCGACGCCGTGATCAACCTCACGTCCGGCGGCAGCCCGCACATGACGGTCGACGAACGGCTGCAGCCCGCGCTGCATTTCCAGCCCGAGGTCGCGTCGCTGAACATGGGCTCGATGAACTTCGGGCTGTACCCGATGCTCGAGCGCTTCCGCGAGCTGAAGCATCCGTGGGAGCGCGAACATCTCGAGAAAAGCCGCGATCTCGTGTTCAAGAACACGTTCGCCGACATCGAGACGATCCTCACGCGCTGCGGCGCGAACGGCACGCGGTTCGAATTCGAGTGCTACGACATCTCGCACCTGTACAACCTCGCGCACTTCGTCGATCGCGGGCTCGCGAAACCGCCGTTCTTCGTGCAAAGCGTGTTCGGCCTGCTCGGCGGGATCGGCGCGCATCCGGAGGACCTGATGCACATGCGCCGGACGGCCGACCGCCTGTTCGGCAGCGATTACGTATGGTCGATCCTCGGCGCCGGGCGCAACCAGATTCCGCTCGCGACGATCGGCGCCGCGCAAGGCGCGAACGTGCGCGTCGGGCTCGAGGATTCGCTGTGGATCGCGCCCGGCAAGCTCGCGGAATCGAGTGCCGCGCAGGTCCTGAAAATGCGTCAGGTGCTCGAAGGCCTGTCGCTCGAGATCGCGACGCCGGCCGAGGCGCGCGCGATGCTCGCGCTCAAGGGCGGCGACGCGGTGAATTTCTGATCGCCGGGTCGCCACCCCAACACCAGAATCCGCAAGCGCAGTGACAAGGCGCCGGCCCGAGCCGGCCGGCGCCAGGACGCCCTTCATCGCCCCGCTCCGTTCGAGCGCCGCCGGCGCGGCTCCGTCGTCTGCCCATCCGCTGCCCGCACCGCAGCGGCATTTGCCGAACGCGGCGCGCCGTGCTTGCCGTGCGCGCCGGTTCGCCCTTACCGGAGTCGTCCGCATGTCCACTCATCACGCTCAGGCCCTGTCGTCCGCCGCCGGCGACGCGAACGCGTCGCTGAACCGGCTGCTGTTCCGCAAACTCATGCCGCTGCTGATCGCCGCGTATGTGATCAGCTTTCTCGACCGCACCAACATCGCGTTCGCCAAACACTCGATGGGCGTCGATCTCGGCATCTCATCGGCCGCGTACGGACTCGGCGCGGGGTTGTTTTTCCTGACCTACGCGCTCTTCGAGATCCCGAGCAACCTGATCATGCATCGCGTCGGCGCACGCTTCTGGATCACGCGGATCATGATCACGTGGGGCGCGCTGTCGGTCGCGATGGCGTTCGTCAGCGGCGAAACGTCGTTCTACGTGATGCGCCTGCTGCTCGGCGTGGCCGAAGCCGGCCTGTTTCCCGGCGTGATGCTGTATCTGACGTACTGGTTCGGCCGCGAGGAACGTGCGCGCGCCACCGGCTATTTCCTGCTCGGCGTGTGCATCGCCAACATCGTCGGCGGGCCGCTGGCCGGCGCGCTGATCGAGCTCGACGGCACGCTCGGCTTCCACGGCTGGCAATGGTTGTTCGTCGTCGAAGGCATTCCGGCGATCCTGCTCGCGTTCGTCGTATGGATGCGATTGCCGGACCGGCCGAGCGCCGCGCCGTGGCTCGCTCCGGAAACCGGTCGTGCGCTCGAGCACAAGCTGGCCGCCGAACAGGACGCGGGCATCGCCGCGCACGGCGGCCATGCGTTCGGCGCCGCGCTGCGCGATCCGCAGATCTGGCTCGCGATCTTCGTGTACTTCTGCCACCAGTTGACCATCTACACGGTGATCTTTTTCCTGCCGGGCATCATCGGTGCGTCGGGGCGCCTCTCGCCGTTCGCGGTCGGGTTGCTGACTTCGCTGCCGTGGCTCGCCGCCGCGCTCGGGGCCGGCACGCTGCCGCGCTTCGCCCGTGAATCGCGTCATTCGCGCCGCATGCTGTGCGCGGGGCTGGTGGTCATGGCGGCCGGGATGGTCGGCGCCGCGCATGCGTCGCCGTTGGCGGGGCTGCTCTGCGTGTGCGTGGCGGCGTCGATGTTCTTCGTCGTCCAGTCGATCGTGTTCACGTTTCCGGCGTCGCGGCTGGCGGGCAGCGCGCTGGCCGGCGGGCTCGGGCTCGTGAATACGTGCGGGTTGCTCGGCGGCTTCGTCGGGCCGACCGTCGTCGGCGCGATCGAACAGGCGACCGGCAATGCAAAGAACGGGTTGACGCTGCTCGCGGCCGCGCTCGTGATCGCAGCGTTCGCGAGCCTCGCATTGCGGCACGGGCACGAGCGCGCCGACGTGCGGTCGCGCGGCTGAAGGCAGGCTGAAAAAATCCAGCGGACAGGATGCGGGCCTCGCGCCCGCCTCTCGTCTCACTTCGTCAGAACAGATACATCCCGGCGACGAACACCACGCCCGAGAACAGCAGGGTCGTCACGCAGTACCCCATGATGTCGCGTACGCCGAGCCCCGCGATCGCCAGCGCGGGCAGCGCCCAGAACGGCTGCGCCATGTTGGTCCACGCCTCGCCGTACGCGATCGCCATGGCCGCCTTGCCGAGATCGGCGCCGAGCGCCTGCGCGGCCGGCATCACGAACGGCCCCTGCACGACCCAGTGGCCACCGCCCGACGGCACCGCGAAATTGATCACGGCCGAGCTCAGGAATGCGAGCAGCGGGAACGTGTGCACGTTCGCGATATCGACGAACCACTTCGTGATCACGCCCGCGAGCCCCGAGTGATCCATCAGTGCCTGGATGCCGGCGTAGAACGGGAACTGGATCATGATCCCGGACGCGCCGCGCGCCGCGCCGGCCACCGCGCGTGCATAGGCCATCGGCGTCCGGTGCAGCAGGATGCCGGCCGCGAGGAACGCGAGGTTCACCGTGTCGATGTCGAGCGCGAAGCCCTTCTGCGCGAAACGCAGCACGAGGAACGCCGCGCACAGCGCCGCGACGAGCATCGACAGCACGCGGCTCTCCTCCATCCGCTCCGCGAACGTCGCGTCGGGCCCGAGCTTGCGCTCGACGCTCGGCGGCTCGGCGAGCAGCGCCGGATCGACGCTGACGACGTCGCCCGGCTTCGGCATCATCATTCGAGCGAGAAACGGCAGCATCACGATCAGCCCGATCGTGACGAACGCGTTGTAGCCGGTGAAGATCGTGTCGGACACCGGAATCAGGCCGATGGTCTTTTCCATCGGATTGCCTTTCGTCGCCGCGACGAGCGGGATCGAACCCGACAGCCCGCCGTGCCAGCTCAGGAAGCCCATGTAGGCGGACGCGACGAGCAGCCGGTAGTCGCTGCCGGCCACGCGGCGCGCGACTTCGCGCGCCAGCATCGCGCCGAGCACGAGCCCGAAGCCCCAGTTGATCGCACAGGCCAGCGCGCCGACGAACGCGACGAGCATCACGCCCTGGCCGGGCGTGCGCGCGGTGCTCGCGAGCGCGACGAGCAGGCGCCGCACGGGCGGCGAACTCGCCAGCGCGTGGCCGGTGACGAGGATCATGACCATCTGCATCGAGAACGCGAGCAGGTTCCAGAAGCCCGAACCCCACATCGTCGTGAGTTGCACGGGTGTGTTCGGCGTGAGGCCGAACGCGAGCGCGAACGTGACGATCGTCAGCAGGATCGCGAAAATCAACGGGTCGGGCAACACGCGGTGGACCACCTGCGTGAAGAAGCGGGAAATGCGCTGGATCAACTTGAGCTCCTCGTTTCCTGATAGGGACATCCGCGCGTATCGTTGTTGGTTGAGGCGCGGAAACGCGCGGATTCTTGCACAGAACCGGCGGACGCGCTTCGGCGCGCAAAATCACGATCGCGTCGTGTCAGGACAGGGAAACGGGGAAAAACGGAGAAAGGCGGCACGATCCGCGCCGCCTTCGAGGGTAATGGCCGCCGCGCGTCAACGCACCGTCGTCACTTCACTGGCTCGCTCAGCGTCGCCACGTCCGTCACCCGCCGCTCGGCGAGCCGCTGCGCGAACCGATACGCGACGAGCGATCCCGCCACCGCCAGCAGCATCGGCACGAGGCTGTCGTGATTCGCACGCGTGAATTCGAGCAGCAGCACGACGGCCGTGACCGGCATCTGCATCGATGCGGCGAGAAACGCGGTCGCGCCGATCAGCGCGCATCCGCCGAGCGATGCGCCGGGCCACACGGCGCTCCACAGCCCGCCGAGCACGACCCCGAGCAGCGCACCGTTCGCGAGACCCGGCGTCAGCAGCCCGCCCTCCGCGCCGGCCCGCAGGCTGCCGGCCTCGATCAGCACCTTCAGCACGAGCAGCGCCGCCGCGAGGCCGATCGTCAGCGTGCCGTCGAAACCCAGCGACGCCGGCCCCTTGCCATTGCCGAGCAATTGCGGAAACCGCATCGACAGCACGCCGATCACCGCGAAGTTGAGCAGCGCGAACACCGGCAGCCGCCAGTCCTTCGGCGCGTTCGCCCGCGCGCGGGTGGTGAGCCGCACGAACCCGTACGCGGCGAAGCCGAACAGCGGCCCGCAGACGACCGACCATGCGACGAGCGGCGTGCTCAGCACGAACGCCGGCACCGTGTACTGGTGTTCGTTGCCGAGACCGAGCCACGCGACGATCGCCGCGATCGCGGACGTCACGACCGCCACGACCAGCGCACGCAGTTCGAACGTGCCGAGCAGCACCTCGAGCACGAAGATCGCGCCGCCGAGCGGCACGTTGTAGACGGCCGCGAGCCCCGCGCCGGCGCCGCATGCGACCATCAGCCGGCAGTCGTCGGGCGTGAGTCCCGCCGCATGGGCAAGCCGCCCGGCGAGCAGCGAACCGATCTCGCGCGGCGCGACTTCGCGGCCGAGCGGCGAGCCGAGCGCGACGGTGACGATCTGCAGCAGCGCGTGAACCGTCGTGCTGACGAACGGCATCCGCGGATCGGCCGCGCGCACCGCGCGGCGGATGCTGACGAGCGGTCGGCCATACCGGTAAAGCGCCCACCAGCCGCCGCCAGCGACGATCCCGCAGACGACCAGGACCGCCAACCGGCGCAGCGGCTCGGCGCCGGTCACGCCATTGAGGAAGCTCTCGGCGCCGATCACGTGCGCGACGCTGTAGCCGTACGCGACGTGCTGGATCGCATGCAACAGCAACGCGAGCAGCATGCCGCCGAGCCCCGCGCCGATACCGGTCAGGACCGTGACGACGGCCACGCGCGCGAACGGGCTGGCGGTCGGCGAAGATGCCGCGGGAGCGGACGGAAGATCGAGGCGCATAAGGTCGGCGAACGGGAGATCGAAAAGACGGCATGCAACCCGCACGCCGTCGTCAGCACCGCATCGTAGGCCTGCACCCCTTATGAGGCAAACGTATTTTTCGAATCGACTCATGCATTTCATGAATGCACGGCGTCCGGCGGGCCGTAATGGCCCGCCTCCTCGTCAATCCGGATACGTGATCCGCTCCGGTTCGCGCCGCATGATGACCTGCCCGTGGCGCATCGACAGCGTGGCCTTCGCCTGCCGGCGCACGGCTTCGTAGTCGCTGTCCGCATCCAGCACGACGAGATTCGCCGGACGTCCGACCGCGATGCCGTACCCGTCGCCGAGGTGTAGCGCCGTCGCGCTGTGGTCGGTCACGAAGTCGAGGCAGCGCTGCAGGTCCTGGTAGCCCATCATGTGGCAGATATGGAGGCCCGCGTCGAGCACACGCAGGATGTTGCCGTTGCCGAGCGGATACCACGGGTCCTTGATCGAATCCTGCCCGAAGCACACGTTGAGGCCGGCACGGTCGAGTTCCGCGACGCGCGTGACGCCGCGCCGCTTCGGAAACGTGTCGAAGCGCCCCTGCAGATGGATGCTCTCGGTCGGGCACGAGATGAAGTTCAGCCCTGCCCGTTTCAGCAGCCGGAACAGCTTCGAGCAGTACGCGTTGTCGTACGAGCCCATCGCGGTCGTATGGCTCGCGGTCACGCGTGCCCCCATGCCGCGCACGCGTGCCTCTTCCGCAAGCACTTCGAGAAAGCGCGAATGCGGATCGTCGGTCTCGTCGCAGTGCACGTCGACGAGGCAGCCCGTGCGCTCCGCGAGGTCCATCAGGAAGCGGATCGAGCTGACGCCCTGCTCCCGCGTGTTCTCGAAATGCGGAATCCCGCCAACGACGTCCGCGCCGAGTTCGATCGCCCGCTCCATCAGCGCGCGGCCGCCGTCGAACGATTCGATGCCCTCCTGCGGGAACGCGACGATTTGCAGATCGATCAGCCCGCGCGCCTCGTCCTTCACTTCCAGCATCGCCTTCAGCGCGGCGAGCGTCGGATCGGTCACGTCGACGTGCGTGCGTACGTGCTGGATCCCGTGGTCGCGCAGCATGCCGATCGCCGCATGCGCGCGCGTTTTGGTGTCCTCGTGCGTGATTGTCGCCTTGCGCTCGGCCCAGCGCTCGATGCCCTCGAACAGCGTGCCGCTCATGTTCCACGCGGGCTCGCCGGCCGTCAGCACGGCATCGAGGTGGATATGCGGCTCGACGAGCGGCGGAATCGCGAGACGGCCGCCGCCGTCGATATGGTCCGGGTTCGTCGACGCAATCGGCGCGGCTTGCGCGTCGATGCGCGCGATCTTGCCGGCATCGATGCCGATCGTGAACAGGCCGTCGCGGCCGCGCAGGCGTACGTTGAACAGGTTCATGGGGAGGCCTCTTGTCGTGCATGCGTGAACACGGCCGCGCGATCTGCGTCGACGACCGTGCGGTCCGGGCAATCAGTATGGAGGAAAAGCGGCGACGCGCGCACCTGCCGCGCATGTTGCATCGACACGACAACCGGGCTGCGCGGGACGGCAGCCGCATGCCGGCCGTCACGCAGGAACGGCCGGCCCGACGCGCGCGCGACGCCGCGTGTCAGTTTTGTGAAGGACTCTTGCCGGATCAGGAACAGTGCGCTCGCGGCCCCAAGGCCCTTGCGCGTGCGGCGCATTCCTATACTTGCGCCGAACTTTGGTTTCCAGTCCCACACGCAGGAGCTTCCCGATGAAAAAAACCCTGATCGCCGGTGCGTGCGCCGCCACCCTGTTCGCGCCGCTCGCCCACGCGCAAAGCTCGGTCACGCTGTACGGCCTGATCGACGCCGGCATCGCCTATACCAACAACGTGAACGGCGCGTCGCAGTGGCGCATGGCGACCGGCACGATCAACGGCAGCCGCTTCGGCCTGCGCGGCACCGAGGATCTCGGCGGCGGCCTGAAAGCGCTGTTCGTGCTCGAAAACGGCTTCAACGTGAACAACGGCGGGCTCGGCCAGGACGGCAAGCTGTTCGGCCGCCACGCGTATGTCGGCCTGAGCCGCGCCGGCTACGGCACGCTGACGCTCGGCCGCCAGTACGACACGATGGTCGACTTCGTCGCGCCGCTGTCCGCGACGGCCGGCGATCTCGGCGATGCGGGCTTCGCGCATCCGTTCGACAACGACAACCTGAACCACTCGCTGCGCATCAACAACGCGGTCAAGTACACGAGCGACACGATCGCGGGCTTCAAGGTCGGCGCGCTGTACGCGTTCTCCAACTCGGCGAATTTCAGCGCCAACCGCGCGTACAGCGTGGCCGCGAGCTACACGAACGGCCCGCTGAAGCTGGCCGGCGCCTACCTGCAGATGAACGGCACGAAGGGCTCGACGAGCGCGAGCCCCGGCGCGACCGATTCGGCCGAGGCGAAGAGCCTGAACCAGGGGGGCTGGTCGATCGGCTCGGACCGCATGCGCACGTACGGCGGCGGCGTCAGCTACGTATTCGGGCCGGCGACCGTCGGCTTCGTCTACACGCGCTCGCAGTACGACAACACCGGCTCGTTCGGCTCCAGCGGCCAGATCGCGTTCAACAACTACGACGTGAACGTGCGCTATGCGGTCACGCCGGCCGTCAGCCTCGGCGCCGCCTATGTGTACACGGACGCCAGCGTGTCGAATCCCGACAGCAAGCACGGCACCGATCCGAAGTGGCATCAGGTCGACCTGCAGGCCGTGTACAAGCTGTCGCGCCGCACCGACCTGTACGCGGAAGCGATGTTCCAGCATGCGTCCGGCCGCGGCTACCAGGCGTTCATCAACACGTCGGGCGGCGCATCGAGCACGGCGAACCAGGTCGTCGGCACGATCGGCATGCGCACGCGCTTCTGACCGGCAGCGCGCAACGTCGCCCGCCTGTACCGAGCCCGTGTGCACGGCGCCCGTGTTTGCTCACGGGTCCGGCCGCGGCGGGCGACAGCGCCAATGTTGTTGCTTCTGGAACGCAGCCCTCCTGGAATCGGGGTGTTTGCGCATCGGCCCGCTGCGTAGACTGACGTCGAAGGTCGGAGCCGCGCGTCGCGCGTCGATCCGGCCACCCACCCCGTATTCAGGAGAACCTCGTGAAATCGCTCGTCGTTACCGCCGCCGCTGCCATCCTGCTTGCCGCACCGGCCCTGTCGTTCGCCCAGCAGGCGAAGTCGCCCGTCACGCGCGCGCAGGTGCTGCAGGAACTGATCGATCTCGAATCGGTCGGCTACAACCCGGCGCGCGGTGAAGTCGGCAACTATCCGGAGGACATCCTGGCGGCGCAGGAACGACTGCAGGCGAAGCGTCTCGCCGAGCGGAAAGCGGCGCAGGCCGCCTACGGCCCGGCCGGGGCGCCTGCAACCGAATCGGGCGCGGCGGCCAAGCCCGCGCTGTGATGACGTGCGTCGCTCGCATCGAGCATGCATGGCGAGCGACGCGTAGTGGATGTTTGCAGGAAACAACCCGCCGCGCGCCGATGCGCGCACGGGGTTCAGGCGGCCTGCGCTCAGGCGGCCTGCGGTTCGCGGTCGATCGCGTTCAGCATCTCGACGTCGCGCGCGATCATTCCCGGCACTTGCGCACGCAACATCTCGACCCAGGTCCGCACCTTCGCATCGACGAAACGGCGCGACGGGTACAGCGCATACACGTTCATCTTCTGCAGGATATGCGCGGGCAGCACACGGACCAGCGTGCCGTCGCGCAGCGCGTCGATCGCCGAATACAGCGGCAGCATGCCGATCCCGATGCCGTCGCGGATCGCGAGCGCGAGCGATTCGGCGGTATTGGTCTGCACCGGCCCGGCGACGTGGATCTGCTCGACGCCTTCGGGCCCTTCGAGCACCCATTCGTGCGTCGGAAACGCCGGCGTGCACAGCGTCAGGCACGCGTGCGCGGCGAGATCCTGCGGGCGGGCCGGCACGCCGTGCCGTTTCACGTAGTCGGGTGACGCACACAGAATGCTGAAGGTCGACCCGAGCAGGTGCGACACGAGTTCCGAATCGGGCAGCGACGACGCGGTGACGACGGCCATGTCGCTCGTGCCGTCGAACAGGTCGGGCATGCGCTGCGACAGCGACAGCTCGATCGACACGTCCGGGTACTGCGTGTGATAGCGCGTCAGCGCGGGCATCACGTAGTGGTGACCGACGCTCGCGAAGCTGTGCATGCGCAGCACGCCGGCCGGGCGCTCGTGCGCGCAGCTCGCTTCTTCTTCCGCGCGGTCGACGTCGGCGAGGATCTGGCGGCAGCGCCGCAGATAGCTTTCGCCGGCCGACGTCAGCGCGAGACGGCGGGTCGAGCGATTCATCAGACGGGTGCGCAGGCGCGCCTCCAGCTCCGACACCGCGCGCGACATCGCGCCGGTCGTCGAATTCAGCGATTGCGCGGCGGCGGTGAAGCTGCCCGTCTCGACGACGCGCGAAAACACCCGCATGTTTTGTAGGGTATCCATTCCTGTGAGCAACCTGTAGCGGAGCCGCCATTTTCCTCCACTGGATGCGACAGATTGTTACTTCGGCTGCAACTATCGTTTCCCCGCAACTGCGTTAATGCGCGGGCGCCGCGCTCCTACAATCGGCGCCTCACCAGTCGAACGGGCCGTTCGGACGCGCCGCGGCACCGCGCCGGCCCCCTCTTTTCATGAAGCCACAACCTGCGATCGAGCGATCTTCCATCGAACCGGCACGATGGAGGCCATGGCTCGATCCGCTCGGCAACGCGGCGCGCGACTGGGCCGCGACCGACGGGCTGATCTGGCTGCATCTCGCGAAAACGGTGCTCGCGGCGCTGCTGGCGATGGGCATCGCGATGCGTCTCGAGATGTCGCAGCCGCGCACCGCGATGACGACCGTGTTCGTGCTGATGCAGCCGCTGTCGGGCATGGTGTTCGCGAAGAGCTTCTATCGCGTGCTCGGCACGGCGGCCGGCCTCGTCGGCGCGCTCGCGCTCGGCGGGCTGTTCGCGCAGCAGCCGGAGCTGTACATGGCCGGCATCACGCTGTGGATCGGCGGCTGCATCGCCCTCGCGGTGCGCAACCGCCACTTCCGCTGGTACGGCTTCGTGCTCGCCGGCTACACGGCCGCGCTGATCGGCCTGCCGGCCGTGATGACGCCGCAGACGCTGTTCCAGTCCGCGCTCACGCGCGCCGCGGAAGTCGCACTCGGCATCGCGTGCTCGGGCGCGGTCAGCGCGCTGATCCTGCCGTTGAGTTCCGCGAAGGCGCTGATGCGCTCGTTGAGCGCGCGCCACGCGACGTTCGCGGCGTTCACGGCCGGCGCGCTGGCGGGCGACGTCGCGCGCGGCGATTTCGAACGGCGCTTCGCCGATTTCGTCGACGACATCGTCGGCTTCGAAGCCAACCGCGCGTTCGCGTCGTTCGAGGACCCGCACATTCGCGCGCGCAGCCGCCGGCTCGCGCGGCTGAACAGCGAGTTCATGAACGCATGCACGCGGCTGCATGCGCTGCACCAGCTCGTCAAACGGCTGCGCGCGAATCATTCGGACGCGGTGCTCGACGCGCTGGCGCCGCACGTCGACGCGCTCGCGCTGCGCTTCGCCGCGTTGCGCGACGAACGCCAGCACGGCATCGCACCGGCCACCGGCGCGCTGCTCGAACTGCGCCGCTTCCATGGTGCGTTGCCGAAGGCCGCGCGCGCGTCGCGACGGGCCATCGAGGACCATGCGGCCGGCGGCCTGCTCGACTTCGATACCGCGATCGAGCTGCTGTACCGGTTCATCGGCGAATATCTCGGCTACGTCGATACCTACGCGTCGCTCGATCAGGACGACCACGCATTCGAGCGCTCGGTCACGCATTACGCGGTGAAGACCAATGCGTTCTTCGTCGGCTTCGCCTTCCTGCGCACGGTGGTGGCCGTCGGTGCGATGAGCGCATTCTGGATCGCGTCCGAATGGCCGAGCGGCTCGCTCGCGGTGATCGCCACCGCGATCGCATGCGCGCTCAGCTCGACCTCGCCGCGCGCGCCGAAATTCGTCGCGCAGATGAGCGTCGGCGCGGCGTTCGCGACCGCGGTCGGCTACCTGTTCCTGTGCTACGTCTATCCGAACATCGACGGCTTTCCGCTGCTGTGCGCGGCGCTCGCGCCGGTGCTCGGCCTCGGCGCGTTCCTCGCGATGCGGCCGGGCCTGTCCGGCTACGGGATCGGCTTCGCGGTGTTTTTCTGTCTGCTCGCGGGCCCCGACAACGCGATCGCGTATACGCCGGAAGTGCTGATCAACAACGGGCTGGCGATCGTCGTCGCGATGCTCGCGTGCTCGCTCGTGTTCGCCGTCGTGTTCCCGACCCACATGCCCTGGCTCACCGGCCGGATCGCGCACGACTTGCGCCGCCAGGTGACGCTCGCATGCGAAGGCTCGCCGGACGGCCTCGCGCAGCGCTTCCAGTCGAGCACGCACGACCTGATGGCGCAACTGCGGACGCTGCTGGTACGCCGCACGCGGCAGCATCGCGATGCGATGCGCTGGATGCTGTCGACGCTCGAGGTCGGCCATGCGGTGATCGACCTGCGCGACGAACTGCACGCGTTCTGCGCGTCGAAACCGCCGCAGACGCTGCGCTGGACCGGTTCGATCGACGCGGTGCTGAACGAACTGCCACGCTTCTTCGACGATCCGACGCCCGGCCACCATGCACGCACGCTGAAATCCGTGAATCTCGCGATCCGCGCGGCGCAGCACACGCTGCAGGCGTGGTACGCGGTGCCCGACGCGCGTCGCAGCATGCAGCGGATCGTCGGCTGCCTGCACTTCATGCGCAGCGCGCTGCTCGACAAGGACGCGCCGTTCAACCGGCACCGCCATTGAAGGCCGATGCGCGCGCAACGGGATCGTTGTTCCGGATGGAAATAAGCTCTACAGCCGCGGTGATTAATCTTTAAGCAGTGCGAGCCTATAGTTTCCTCACTGCCAGCGAGACTGGCACTCACCCAGGAGAACTCAAATGAAACCGCTGCACCTCGCCCTCGTTGCCCTGTCGCTCACCGCTGCTGTCGCCCACGCACAGCCGGCGCCGGCAGACGTCGCACCGCAACAGGCGAACCGCGCCGAGGCGATCAAGGCCGCCGGCCGCGTCGATCGTGCGCAATCGAAGCAGGAAGACCCGAATGCCTGCGTCGGCCCCGTCAGCTTCTGCAACATCTATTTCGGCAGCTGAGCATGACGCCGCGTCGTCACGGCCAGGCCCGTATCGCCCGCACCGCGCGCATGACCTGCGCGGGCGGACGGCGGTCCGGCCGATCGCCGCATCGCCGTTCCGCCCCACGCCGCTTCGATTGAAGCGGCGCTTGCCGTTTCAGGCGCCGCGCCCCGGCCGCCAACCCACTTCGCGCAACGCATCCAGCAAGCGCGCCGGCCCGAGCCCCTCGACCCGCGCCCCGCGCGACGCGACGTCGCCGCCCGCGACCAGCGCATTCACGATCGCCTCCTCCACTGCTTCGGCCGCCGCGACGAACAACGCGGAAATATGGTCGTTGTTGACCATTTGCACGCCGGTGGTCGGCGTACCCTTGCTGCCGTAGTTCGCGGCCGGCAAGCCGTCGTTGCCGGTGGCGAACGCGAGGAAGATGTCGCCGCTCGAATCCTCGGTGCCGCCGCCGACGCGGGCGAGCCCGACGCTCGCGCGCTGCGCGAGACGCGTGCATTGATGCGGCAGCAACGGTGCGTCGGTCGCGATCGTGACGACGATCGAGCCCATGCCGGCCTCGCCTTTCGCGTCCGCGTCGCGGAACGGCGAATGCACGTGCCGCAGCACTTCGCCGACCGGGTAGCCGGCCACGCGCAGCATCTCGCGTACGCCGTAGTTCGCCTGCACGAGCGCGCCGACGGTCCAGCCGCCCGCCTCGTCCGCCAGCACGCGCGATGCGGTGCCGATGCCGCCCTTGAACTCGTGGCAGATCATGCCGGTGCCGCCGCCCACGCCGCCTTCGGCGACCGGCCCCGATTGCGCGGCGGCCAGCGCGCGCTGCACGTGCGCGGCGTTCACGTGCTGCCCCCAGATGTCGTTCAGCAGTCCGTCGTAGGTTTCCATCACGACCGGCATGCACCAGTACACGCGGCCGGCCGCCGCTTCGCGTTCGTTCGCGACCAGCGCGTCGCGTACCGCACCGACGCTGTGCGTGTTCGTATAGGCGATCGGCGTCGTCAGCAGGCCCGCTTCGCGGATCCATTCGAGCCCGGTCGCGTCGCCGTTGCCGTTCAGCACGTGCACGCCCGCGAAGCACGGCGAATCGTGCACGGCGCCCGCGCGCGGCTCGATCACGGTGACGCCGGTGCGGATCGACGCGTCGCCGTTCTCGACGTTCAGCGTGCAATGTCCGACCCGCACGCCCGGTACGTCCGTGATCGCGTTGAAGCGGCCCGGCGTGCCGAGTCCGATGCGGATGCCGAGATCCCTCGTGCGCATGATGCAATTCCTCCCGTCTTTCAATGGTTCGGTATATCGGTGCTGCAAGGTGTCGATCCGGTGCTCAGAGCGCGCGGAACGCTTCGCTGTGGCGCGCCCAGGCCACGTACATCACGAGTGCCGCGACCAGCAGCCCCGCGATGATGATCAGGTCGGTCGGCTTCGTCGCGGTGGCCAACGTCGTGACCAGCGTATACGCGGCGCCCGCCACCGCGACGAGCGGCGTCACGGGCCACAGCGGCATCCGGTAGTGATGTTCGACGTCGCGGCGCACGAACCGGCTCGCGAGCGCGGCCAGCCCGACGACGAGGTAGATCAGCAGCAACAGGTCGACCGTGAACGCGGTGAGCTCGTCGAGGCTCGACACGAACACGAGCCCGGCCGACGGTATCGCGAGCGCGATCGTCGCCAGCCACGGCGATTCGAGGCGCGGATGGATCGCCGAGAACGCGCGGTTGCAGGTGCGCGACCAGAGCGCATGCCGGCCGCTGCTGTACAGCAGGCGACCCATCGTGATCACGATCGCGATGATCGCGTTGAACACCGACAGGAAGATCCCGCCGCTGACCACCCGCGACACGGCCGGATTGCTCAGCGAGCGCACGACATAGCCGATCGGATCGGCGCTCTTCGTCAGTTCCGTCAGCGACGGCGCACCCAGCACGATCGCGGTGAGCGGAACCAGTTCGACGACGAGGATCACGAGCAGCGAATAGATCACCGCCTTCGCGACGTTGCGGTTGCCGCCGCGCAGGTCTTCCGCGAGATACGCGGCCGAGCCGAAGCCGTTGTAGCAGAAGATCGCGGTGCCGATCGCGGGCACGATGGCCGCGAGCGTCGCCGGCACGAGCGCATTGCCGCTCGCGACGACCGGTGCGATCAGCACTTCGGCGCCGCGATGCGGCGACCCGAAGCCGAGCCCCGCGATCAGCATCAGCACGCCGATTTCGACGACCAGGAACGCGCCGGTGATCCAGGCGTTCGTCTTGATGTTCAGCATGCCGAGCAGATAGCTGAGCAGCACGATCGTCAGCGCGACCGACTGGTTGCTGAAGTGCGTGCCGAGCGCGTTGTTCAGGTATGGCGCGGCGCCGCTCGCGAGCACGGCGGGGATGAACACGCTGACCGACAGCACCGTAATGAAGGTCAGGTAGCCGGGCAGCGTGCCGAACACGCGCTTGGCCATCACGTATTCGCCGCCCGCACTGCGATGCGCAGCGCTGAGTTCCGCATAGCAGAGCGCGAACGCGAGCGCGAGCACGCCGCCGAGCACGAACGACAGCACGGCGCCGCTGCCGGCCTGCTGGATCGCGAACGGCGCGATCACGAAGATCGAGCTGGCCGGTGTCACGCCCGATACGGTGATCATCACTGCGTCGCGCACGCTGAGCGTCTGCGACAGCGCGCGCGGCGCGTCTTCCATTGCGGGCGCCGCTTGCACGCTGCCCGTCGATTCCGACATCATCGCCATTTCGTTCTCCTGCGCCTATGCTGCTCTTTTTTGACAACCCATACTCGGGCCCGATTGATTGCGTGGCAGTCTAGGAAGCCAATTTCAGGACCGCTATTCCCCCTTCGTGTTACGCCCTTCCGGTGGTGGTATGGATCGTCTCTTTTCGGAAATCGCAATGCACCAGGCGCTTGGCCGCGCAATCGATCATCTCGGCCAGCCGCGCTTCTGGCGGTTCCTGGTGCTGCTGCTCAATGAAATGGTGCCGTTCGACAACGCGCTCGCGACCGCGGTCGGCAGCGACGGCGTGCCGCTCGTGCTCGACGAATACGACACCGGCGGCACCGACAGCGCGTCGCCCGTGCCGCTCTACCTGAACGGCGTCTATCTGCTCGATCCGTTCCTGCAGGCCGCGCACGACGGGCTCGCCGACGGTTGCTACCGGCTCGAGGAAGTCGCGCCCGACCTGTTCCGGCAGAGCGAGTATTTCCTCAGCTATTTCCGCGACGCGGTCGGCGACGACGAGATCCAGATTCTCGTGCGGCCGAATGCCGACACGCTGCTGTCGCTGTCGCTCGGTGCGTCGACGCGCTTCGACGTCGAGCCGCTCGGCAAGCTGACGGCCGCGATGCCGTGGGTGCTCGCGGCGATCCGGCAGCACTGGCGGCTGGTGGGCGATGCCGCGCGCGTGATGCCCGACGCCGATCTCGGCGCACGTGTCGAGCAGGCGCTCGCGCGCTTCGGCGCGGGCGTGCTGACCGACCGCGAGATGTCGATCGCGCGCATGGTGCTGCGCGGCAATTCGTCGAAGGCGATCGCCGAGCGGCTCGCGATTTCACCGGAAACGGTGAAGGTGCATCGACGGCATGTGTATGCAAAGCTCGGAATTTCGTCGCAACCGGAGCTGTTTTCGCGGTTCATCCAGGCGCTGGGCGAGGACGCGGCGGGATGAGTGCGCCGATGCACGCGACTGCCTTCACCCGCCCGCCTCGATGAACCCGCCATCGGGCGCCTGGTGCGGCACGTACCAGCCGAAATACACCTCGGCCTCGACGATCCGGCCGTCGCGTACGCGCAATCGCTCGGCGTTGCGAAACCGCCGTCCGGCGGTCGTGACGGCTTCGTATACGACGAACACGTATTCGCCATGCACCGCCACGTCGACGAACTCGAAGCCTGCGAGCATCGCGCTGTTCGGCCAGCAGCGCGCCAGATACGCGTCGCGGTCGAGCCGGTTGTCGAGCGGGCTCGTGAAATGGAAGTCCGGCGCGATCAGCGCTTCGATCGCGTCGCGGTTCTTGTCGACATACGCGCGATAGCTCGCACGCGCGACTTCACCGGGATCGTCTGGCATCGTCGTTACCTCCGCGAAGGGTCGGGGTGACCGCAACGGCTCGCGTCGCCCCGGCGCATCGATGAAACGGAAACGGGCGGCACGCACGGCCACGGCCGCTCACGCGTGCGCGGACCGGCGTGCATGTCCGGCACGACGGCATACATGAAGGCACGCACCGGCCGATCCGCCGGTCCCGCACCGCGCCTGTCGGCGCAGGCCGGGGTGCGCGTCGGTTGCCCGTTTCCGCACGCACGGGCATGATGTCCGCCAGCGTGCCGGCGCCAGCCGTCCGCTTCGGCGGTCGTCGACACCCCGAGCGGCATGCCGCCACTGCGCCACCGGCATCGTCGAGCAATCCGCGTGCCGTCCCCGTTCGTCCATCTCACCGAGCCCATGTCACTCCGCGCCTTCAGAACGCTCGTCGCCATCGCCCGCTACCGGACCTTCGCGCGCGCCGGCGAAGCCATCGGCCTCACCCAATCGGCGGTGAGCCTGCAGATCAAGACGCTCGAAAGCGAATACAACGTGCAGTTGTTCGACCGTTCGCGCCGGCAGCCGGTGCTCACCGAAGCCGGCAACATCCTGCTCGCGCAGGCCGAGCAGGTGCTCGCGATGGTCGACCGGATTCCCGATGCGCTCAGCGACGAGAAGAAGCTGGTCGGCCGGCTGCGGATCGGCGCGATCCAGACCGCGTTGTCCGGCCCGCTGCCCGACGCGCTGCTCGCGCTGCGTGCCGCGCATCCGTCGTTGCGCGTGCACGTGTCGGCCGGCATGTCGGTGGAACTCGCGAACCGCGTCGCGGCCGGCGAGCTCGACGCGGCGATCACGACGCGCCCGGTGCGCCCGCACCCGACGGAACTGACGTGGACCACGCTGTACGAGGATCGCTTCTGGCTGCTCGCGCCGCCCGGTCATGCGGAACGCGACGCGGGCGCGCTGCTCGATGCGCTGCCGTTCATCCGCTTCGACGCGCAGGCGTGGGCCGGCCGGATGATCGCCGCCGAGCTGCGCCGCATCGGCGTGCGCGTGCGCGAGGAGATGGTGCTGGACAGCGCGGAAACGATCGCGCGCATGGTGGCGCGCGGGCTCGGTGCGGCGATCGTCGCGCTCCCCGACGCGACGCTCGCGCGCCTGCCGCCGGTCACGCGCTTGCCGTTCGGCCGGCCGCAGATGGGCCGCGCGGTCGTCCTGCTCGAACACCAGTCGCGTCCGGCCGAACGTTTCGCCCGCGCGCTGGCCGCCGAAGTGACCGCGTCATCGATGAGAATTTCTCATTGAACACCCGATAATTCACCATTATTCCTGTTGCTTGCGCGTGTTAACTTGGCGGCATCGTCACTCTTTCGATTGCATGTCGCCATGTCGTCCGCCGGATGGATTCCCGCGTCGTTCCGCTGCGTTGCCTGCCGGCCGCGCCGGCGCTCCGGCACGACCCGCATGAAGGCGCGCCGATGATCGGCCCGATCCTGCTCGCGCTCGCGCCGGTCGCGCTGCTGGTCGCGTTCGGTCATGGCCTGCGGCGCACCGGCTTCATCGCCGCAGCGTTCTGGCCGCACGCCGAGCGGCTCTGCTACTACGTGCTGCTGCCCGCGCTGTTCGCGGACGGCCTCGCGAATGCGCGGCTGCAATCGTTGCCCGTTTTACCGCTCGCGGCGGCGCTGGTCGGTTCGACCGCATTCGCCGCGGCGCTTCTTCTGCTGGTCCGCCGGTTCGTGCGGGTCGACGGCGCCGGCTTCACGTCGGTGTTCCAGGGCGCCGTGCGTTTCAACAACTATGTCGGCACCGCGCTCGCCGCCGGGCTGTTCGGTGCGAAGGGCATTGCACTCGCGGCCGTCTGCGTCGCGGCGATCGTGCCGACCGTCAACCTGATGTGCGTGCTGGTCTTCGCGCGCTACGGCGACACGCGGCTCGGCGCGGCCGCGCTCGTGCGGCAGATCCTGTCGAATCCGCTCGTCGTCGCCTGCGCGCTCGGGATGGCGATGCAGGCCGGCGGCGTGGCGTTTCCGGCCGCCGTCGAGCCGGCCGTGCGGGCGCTCGGCGCCGCGTCGATGCCGCTCGGCCTGCTGTGCGTGGGCGCGGCGCTGACATTCGATGCGGCCCGCGCATGGTGGCAGCCGGTGTGGGTCGCATCGGCGTTCAAGTTCGTGGCGATGCCACTCATCACGTTCGCGGCCGGCCGGCTGTTCGGGCTCGGCGACGCGGCGCTGACCGTCGCGCTGCTGTTCCAGGCGCTGCCGACCTCGTCGGCGTCGTACATCATGGCGCGCCAGCTCGGCGGCGACGCGCCGCTGATGGCCGGCATCACCGCGTTCCAGACGATCGCCGCCGCGCTCGCGATGCCGGCCGTGCTCACCGCGCTCGCGTCGGCGCCCGCGTTTCGCTGACGACGCCCGCCCAGCCCCCCTTCCCTGAATCGGCCCGCAGGCCGGCCATCGCGCGGTTCGGCATCGTTTAGCCGCGCGCGGCCACGCACGCCTCGCGGCACACGCTTCCTTTCGAGATTGCACGCCACATGAATGCTCCCGCCCCGCCCGCCAGCGTCGTCGCCCCCCGGCCGCACGCGGCCATCTACGTGAAGCTCACGCTCGTCGCGCTGTTCTGGGGCGGCACGTTCATCGCAGGCCGGATCCTCGCCGCGACGATGTCCGCGACCTCGGCGGCCACCGGACGCTTCGCGATCGCCGCGCTGCTGCTGGTCGTGCTGACCTGGCAGGTCGAAGGCGGGCTGCCGACACTCAGCGGACGCCAGATCGTGACGACGTTCGGCCTCGGCGCGACCGGCATCTTCCTGTACAACGTGTGTTTTTTCGCGGCGCTCGCGCGGATGCCGGCCGGGCGCACCGCGCTGTTCGTCGCACTGAATCCGGTCGCCACCGCCGTGCTGCTGTCGGTCGTCGTGCGCGAACGCCTGTCGCTGTCGCGCTGGGCCGGCATCGCGGTCGCGCTGTGCGGCGCGCTGGTCGTGATCAGCCGCGGCGATTGGCTGCGCGTGCTGACCGATCTCGGCAATACGTTCGGCGCCGGCGAACGCTTCATGCTGTGCGCGGTGCTGAGCTGGGCCGCCTACACCGTGATCGGCCGGCGCGCGCTCGACGGGCTGTCGCCGCTCGCGGCCACCACGTACGCGGCGCTCTGGGGCCTCGCGCTGCTGCTCGTCACGCACCTGTTCGACGCGACGGCGACTGGCGGCACGCCGCTGACGTGGCAGGCCGTCGCATCGATGCTCTATCTCGGCGCCGTCGGCACGGTGATCGCGTTCGTCTGGTATTCGCAGGGCATCCGCCTCCTCGGGCCGGCCCGCGCGGCCGTGTTCACCAACCTGGTGCCGGTGTTCGGCGTGCTGCTGTCGGTCGTGCTGCTCGGCGAGCCGCTGTCGCCGTCGATGCTGGCCGGCGGCGCACTCGTGATCGCGGGCGTCGCACTGACCAATCGCGCGAACCGCTGATGCGTCGGCGTGCGCCGCGTTCGGGGACGGATGCCGAATACCGGATGCAGGCGCCCGCCATGCCGTTGCGTGCTGCATACGTCGGGCCGATACGCCCCCCGATCTTCTCGCAGCCCCGCCAAAAACCTCCTATCGTGAATGAAGCGCCCCCGTTTGCCGCCGTTCGACCGTGCGTCGCCCGCCGCGGCAACGGCCTTGCGTTCCGGCGCCATTCACCGCGGTCGTCGCGCACGCTCGCCCGTGCACGCGATCGCGCCCGCCCACCGACTACCAGGAGGCACACATGAAAGCTGCGCTGCTCGTCAGCTCCGTCCTGCTCGCCATGGCGTCCGCCTCGGCCTCGGCCCAAGGTTCGATCACGAAAGTCGAGAACGGCGCGCTCGTCGCCGCCAACGGCATGACCGTCTACGCATTCGACAAGGACAAGCCCAACGCCGGCACCAGCGCCTGTACAGGCCCATGCGAAACCCTGTGGCCACCCTACAAGGCCAGCGCGACCGACGTACCGGTCGGGCCCTACACGATCGTCAAGCGCGACGACGGCAGCCCGCAATGGGCGTACAAGGGCAAGCCGCTGTACTTCTTCTCGAAGGACATGAAACAGGGCGAGCGCAACGGCGACAACTTCAAGAACGTGTGGCACGTGGTCGCGCCGTAAGCCTTCTTTCGCCGCCTTCCGCGCATTTCGCGAGGACGTAAAAAAGCCCGCCCCCGATCGTCGATCGGGGCGGGCTCCGGCCGCTTCGCACGTCGCACCGGCCGCATGCAGCCGGTGCGCGCGTGGGCTCAGCGGCTCGACGGGAAGCTGAACACCGTCCCCTCGCGCACGCCGGCCGACGGCCAGCGTTGCGTGATCGTCTTGCGCTTCGTGTAGAACCGCACGGCGTCCGGACCATAGGCATGCAGGTCGCCGAACAGCGAACGCTTCCAGCCGCCGAACGAGTGGTATGCGACCGGCACCGGCAGCGGCACGTTGATGCCGACCATGCCGATCTGGATGTTGTCGCCGAAATAGCGCGCAGCCTCGCCGTCGCGCGTGAACAGGCACGTGCCGTTGCCGTACTCGTGCGCATCGATCAGCGCCATCGCCTCGTCGAGCGACTTCAGGCGGATCACGCCGAGCACCGGCCCGAAGATCTCGTGCTGGTAGATCGGCATGCCGGGCTTCACGTTGTCGAACAGGCACGGGCCGAGGTAGTAGCCGCCGTCATGGCCGTCGACCTTCACGCCGCGACCGTCGACGACGAGCGTCGCGCCGGCTGCCACGCCCGCTTCGACGAAACCCGTCACCTTCTCGAAATGCTGCTTCGTGACGAGCGGGCCCATGTCGACGCCCGCGCCGCTGCCCGGGCCGACCTTCATCTTCTCGATCTCGGCCTTCAACCCCGCGACGACCTTGTCGCCCGTTTCGTCGCCGATCGCGACGACGAGCGGAATCGCCATGCAGCGCTCGCCGCACGAGCCGTACGCGGCGCCCATCAGCGCGTTCACCGCATTGCCGATGTCCGCATCCGGCATCACGACCGCGAAGTTCTTCGCGCCGCCGAGCGCCTGCACGCGCTTGCCGTGCGCGCAGCCGGTCGAGTAGATGTATTCGGCGATCGGCGTCGAGCCGACGAAGCTCACGGCCTTCACGCGCGGATCGGTCAGGATCGTGTCGACCGCTTCCTTGTCGCCGTTCACGACGTTCAGCACGCCCGGCGGCAGGCCGGCCTCGAGCGCGAGCTCGGCCATGCGCAGCGTCGACGACGGCGTACGCTCGGACGGCTTCAGCACGAACGTGTTGCCGCAGGCGACGGCCATCGGCCACATCCACAGCGGCACCATCACCGGGAAGTTGAACGGCGTGATGCCGGCCGCGACGCCCAGCGCCTGGAACTCGCTCCACGAATCGATCGCGGGGCCGACGTTCTTGCTGTGCTCGCCTTTCAGCAACTCGGGCACGTAGGTCGCGTATTCGACGTTCTCGATCCCGCGCTGCAGTTCGCCCATCGCGTCGGCGAGCACCTTGCCGTGCTCGGCCGTGATCAGCGCGCACAGCTCGTCGGCGTGTTCCTCGAGCAGCGTCTTGAAGCGGCTCATCACGCGGGCACGCTTCAGCGGCGGCGTGTTGCGCCACGCCGGGAACGCGGCCTGCGCGGACGCGATCGCGGCTTCGACGGTCAGCTTGTCGGCGAGCGCGACGCTCTTGTGCGATTCGCCGGTGGCCGGGTCGAACACCGGCTGGACGCGGCTGCCGCCGTCGACGCGCTTGCCGTCGATCAGGTGGCCGACGGTGGAAGTCACATTGCTGTCGTGTTTCATGTTTCGGGCTCTTTCGTGAATTCGGTTATCGCTGCGGGCGAGCGGTGGCTCAGTCCACTTCGTTCAGTGCGTCGGACAGCGCGTTGACCAGGTTGTCGATCTCGCGCTTCTCGGCGATGAACGGCGGCGCGAGCTGGATCGTGTCGCCGCCGTAACGCACGTAGAAGCCCTTCGCCCAGCAGCGCATCGCGATCTCGTACGGGCGCCGTGCCGGCTCGCCCGGCAGCGCGGCGATCGTCAGGCCGGCCGCCAGCCCGTAGTTGCGGATGTCCGCGATGTGGCGCTGGCCCTTCAGCCCGTGCACGGCCGCCTCGAAATGCGGCGCGAGATCGCGCACGCGGGCCACCGCGTCTTCCTTCACCAGCAGGTCGAGCGCCGCGACGCCGGCCGCGCACGCGACCGGATGCGCCGAATACGTGTAGCCGTGCGGGAACTCGAGCATGTACTCGGGGCCGCCCGCGGCCATGAACGTGTCGTAGATTTCCTTCGTCGCGATCACGCCGCCGAGCGGCTGCACGCCGTTCGTCACCTGCTTCGCGAAGTTCATGATGTCCGGCACCACGCCGAATGCGTCGGCGCCCGTCATCGCGCCGGCGCGGCCGAAGCCCGTGATGACCTCGTCGAAGATCAGCAGGATGTCGTGCGCGGTACAGATGTCGCGCAGGCGCTTCAGATAGCCCTTCGGCGGCACGACCACGCCCGCCGAACCGGAGAACGGCTCGACGATCACGGCCGCGATGTTCGACGCGTCGTGCAGCGCGATCAGCTCGAGCAGGCGGTCGGCCAGCTCGGCGCCGTGCTCGGGCATGCCGCGCGAGAACCTGTTCTCGGCCAGTTGCGTATGCGGCAGGAAATCGGCATCGAGGCCCTGACCGAACAGCTTGCGGTTCGGTCCGATCCCGCCGACCGAGATGCCGCCGAAGTTCACGCCGTGATACCCCTTCTCGCGACCGATCAGGCGCGTTTTCGTGCCCTTGCCCTTCGCGCGCCAGTACGCGCGGGCCAGCTTCAGCGACGTGTCGGCCGCTTCCGAGCCCGAACCCGTGAAGAACACGTAGTCGAGGCCGGCCGGCGTCAGTTCCTTGATCTTGTTGGCGAGTTCGAACGATTTCGGATGGCCGAACTGGAAGGCCGGCGCGTAGTCGAGCTGCGCGACCTGGCGGCTCACGGCCTCGACGATTTCCGTGCGGCCGTGACCGAGGCCCGTGCACCAGAGGCCCGACAGGCCGTCGAAGATCTTGCGGCCTTCGGCGTCGGTGTAATACGCGCCCTTGCCGGACACGATCATGCGCGGATCGGCCTTGAACTGACGGTTGGCCGTGAACGGCATCCAGTGCGCATCGAGCCAGGCGGCGTCGGTGCGGAGGTTCGTGTCGTCGTGCTGGGCGGTGGTGATGTCGGTCATGTCGGTCGGCGCGGCGCGCCCCTCCTCCTTGTGATGATGTTGCACATTGTCGGGACGACAATTAGTCTTTTGAATATCGCAATATCAATGTTCACTTGCTCAACTATGCAAGCAAAGAAACCGAAGAGCCGCGCGCTGCTCGGGCAGCTCAGCGACATGGATCTCCGTCTGCTGCGGGTCTTCAAGGGCGTCGTGCAGTGCGGCGGGATGGCGGCGGCCGAACTGGAACTGAATATCGGCATCTCGACGATCAGCCGGCACGTGAAGGATCTGGAAACGCGGCTCGGCCTCGTGCTGTGCCGGCGCGGCCGCGCGGGCTTCACGCTGACGCCCGAGGGGCAGACGGTGTACGAGGAGACGCTGCGGTTGCTCGCGTCGATGGAAGCATTTCGCAGCAGGATCGACGGCATTCACGACCGGATGGGCGGAGAACTTCACATCGCGGTATTCGACAAGACGGCCACCAACGCGAATGCCCGCCTCGGCGACGCGATCCGCCAGTTCGCCGACGAAGCGCCCGACGTCACGCTGAACCTGCACGTCGCGTCGATCAACGAGGTCGAGCGCGGGATCATCGACGGCAGTTACCAGGTCGGGATCATTCCCGTGCACCGCAACTCGGGCAGCCTCGTGTATTCGGAGCTGTTCGACGAACGGATGCTGCTCTACTGCGGCCGCCAGCATCCGCTATTCGATGCGCCGCACGGCAAGCTTACGTGGACGACGATCCGCAACCACGCGTTCGCCGGGCTGGGTTTCCATTCGCCGAACATGGAGCTGAGCCATCGCGCGAAGCTCACCCGCAGCGCGACCGCATCGGACCAGGAATCGATCGCGACGCTGATTCTGTCGGGCCGCTATCTCGGCTTCCTGCCCGATCACTATGCGGAGAGTTTCGAAAACAAGGGGCTGATGCAGCCGATCGCGCCGCACCGGTTCAATTACCGTTGCCGGTTCGTGAGCCTGCTGCGGCGCTCGCCGCGGCCGTCGCGGGCGGCGCTGCTGTTCCAGTCGTGCCTCGACGCCGCGCATGCGGCGGCACGGCCGGCGGCGTAGCCGCGGCTTGCGGTCCGGTCAGGTGGCGTCGCCGCCCGTACGCGGCTGTGCCCGCTTGCGCGCGACGAAATGGGTCGCGACGAGCGCGGCCGCAAAGCCGGACGCCGCGCCGACGCCGAGCGCCCAGCGCGGGCCGAGATGGTTTGCCACCCAGCCGGCCACCGGCGCGCCGATCGGCGTGCCGCCCAACGCGACCGCGAGGCGCAGCGCCATCACGCGGCCGCG
This sequence comes from Burkholderia cenocepacia, assembly GCF_900446215.1. Classification (GTDB taxonomy): domain Bacteria; phylum Pseudomonadota; class Gammaproteobacteria; order Burkholderiales; family Burkholderiaceae; genus Burkholderia; species Burkholderia cenocepacia. The sequence continues at coordinate 93,568 of NZ_UAQZ01000013.1, forward strand.
CATCGCCGGCTCGGTGGACAGCTGCATCAGGCTGTTGGTCGAGTTCATGAAGGTGATCGCGGCGATGCCCGTCAGCACCAGCGCCGCGGCGAACGACCAGTAGCCGGGCGCCAGCGCGGCGAACGTGCAGCCGAGCCCGAACAGCGTCGCGCCGATCCACAGATGACGAAACCGCGGCTGCTCGCGGCGCGCGGCGAGCAGCGCGCCCGAGATCGTGCCGACCGCCATCATCGACGACAGGAACCCGAACCCGCGCGCGTCGACGTGAAACACGCTGGCGGCCATCGTCGAAATGAACAGCTGGAAATTGAGCCCGAACGTGCCGATCAGGAACAGCATCACGAGGATCGCCGTCAGGTCCGGGCGGCGCCACACGTAGCGGAACCCGTCGAGCAGGCTGCTGCGCGCGCGATCCGCCCGCACGTTCGCGCGCAGCTCGTCCTCCCGCAGCCGCGACAGCGACGCCAGCACCGCGAAGAAGCTGAGCCCGTTCGCGAGGAACGCCCAGCCGGTGCCGACCGATGCGATCAGGAACCCGGCCGCCGCCGGGCCGACCATCCGCGCGGCATTGAACGACGTCGAATTGAGCGCGACCGCGTTCGCGAGCTCGCGGTCGCCAACCAGTTCCGCGACGAAGGTCTGCCGCACCGGCGCGTCGAACGCCGACGCGCAGCCGAACAGGAACGCGAACACATACACGTGCTCGAGCCGCACGGCGCCGGTGACCGTCAGCACGCCGAGCACGAGCGCCAGCGCGCCCATCAGCGCCTGCGTCGCCATCAGCAGCTTGCGCTGGTCGCAGCGGTCGGCCGCGTAGCCGGTCCACGGCAACAGCAGCAGTTGCGGCCCGAACTGCAGCGCCATCACCGTGCCGACCGCCGAGGCATCGTGATGCGTGAGTTGCGTGAGGACGAGCCAGTCCTGCGCGGTGCGCTGGATCCACGTGCCGATGTTCGACACCAGCGAGCCGATCGCCCACACGCGATAGTTGAAACTGCGAAGCGAGCGAAATACGCCCGCGGCCGGCACGCTCATGGCCGCTCCCGGTCCGGCTCGTTGCCGCCGTGCAGCGCGCCGAAGCGCCGCGCGAGGAACAGGCCGAGCACCAGGATGCCGAGGCCGAGCGCCGCGGCGTCGGCCGTGCGCTTCAGGTCGAAATCGCCGACCCGGCACACGAGCGCATACGCGATGACGAGGTTCACGACGCCCCACACCACGTTCACGGTGGACGACGACAGCCCGCGGCCGGGCGGATTCGCGAACGGCGTCTGGAACGGCTCGCCGCGCAGCCCGCTGACGAGATGCGGCACGACGTTCGCGAGAAACGCACCGCCGAAGAAGTACGACACGAGAGGCAGGAAGTTCATGCACGGATTGTCCTTGCGGCGAGTGGATCGGAGCGGTTCACGGACGCGCCGGGTCCTGGAATTCGGCGAGCCGCTGCAGCAGCTTCACGGCCGCCGCGAGCTCGGCCTGTTCCGCCACCGACAGTTGCGCGTGCAGCGCGCGGAACAGCCAGTCGTCCTTGGCCGCGCGGTTGGCTTGCAGCACCTTGCGGAAACCGGGCGTGAGCGCGATCAGCGTCTGCCGGCCGTCGCTCGGATCGGGCGCGCCGGCGACCGCGCCGAGCGCCTCGAGCGTCGCGACCGTCACGCGCATCGATTGCGGGCGCACGCTTTCGGCACGCGCAAGCGCCGACACGGTCGCCGGGCCGTCGCGGTCGAGCCGCAGCAACACCGATTTCTGCGAGGACGTGAGGTCGTTCGGATGGGTCTGTTCCCGCAGCCGCCGCATCAGCTTGCCGACCGAGATGCGGAGTTCGCCGGCGAGACCGGCCAGCGGGAGTGGGTCGGGGGGAGACGATGGCGCGTTCATGAATTCAAGATAGCACATCGACAGTCAAACTGTACAGTTTGACTGTATATTTCGGCGTGTAAGGATCGCCCCCGCCGTGCCGGCCTTCGCCGCGGCGCCGCCTCCGTTCGGCCGCGTGATCCGGCTCTGCGATAATGCGGGCTTCTTTCCGTTTCCGCTCCGCCTTCCGCCATGACGCAGCCGTCCGCCCCGCTCTCCACCGACCTGCCGCCGATCTCCTGCCTGCCCGGCGACGCGCTGCCGTGGCTGCCGATGAGCGCCGACCTGCCGGGGCTCGCGATCAAGTACCTGCACATCAATGCGGCCGAGGACACGCTGACCGCGCTGCTGAAGATGTCGGCCGGCGGCACGCTGCCGCGCCATCGTCACGACGGCGAGGTGTTCGTCCATACGCTGCAGGGTGCGTGGCGTTACCGCGAATACGACTGGATCGCGCACGCCGGCTCGACGGTGCTCGAACCGGCCGGCTCGGTGCACACGCCGGAAACCCTCGGCGCGCCGGGCGAGGACGTGATCACGCTGAACGTGATGCGCGGCGACCTCGTGCTGCTCGACGACGACGGCCGCGAAACGGCGCGCGAGAACTGCCGCGTCGCGCTGCTGCGCCAGCGCAAGCATGCGCGTACGGCGCCGGATGCGGCCACGGCGTTCGTCACGCGATAAGACACGCGGCGGCGGCGCGACGCGATTCGCATCGCGCCGGCTCCCGTCACGCCTGAACCGCGCGAGCGCCCTGCGGCCCAGGTTTCCGCCGAGCGGGCTGCCCGCCCGTTACCGGAAACGCCGGAAAAACCGCCGAATATCGTCGGCGAGCAAGTCCGGCTCCTCCAGCGCCGCGAAATGGCCGCCGCTCGGCATGTCGGTCCACTGCACCACGTCGAACACGCGTTCGAGCCAACTGCGCGGCGGACGGCTGATCTCCTTCGGAAAGCGCGCGAAGCCAACGGGCGCCGCCACGCGTTGCCCCGGCGCGAAGCGCATCGGCTGCAGCCGGTTTTCCCAATACATCTGCATCGACGAGCCAATGCAGCCGGTGAACCAGTAGAGCGATATGCCCGTCAGCAGCGTGTCGTGCGAAAACCGCCGCGCGACGTCGCCGTCGCAATCGCTCCACGTGCGGAATTTCTCGGCGATCCAGGCGGCCAGCCCGGCCGGCGAATCGTTGAGCGCGACGGCCAGCGTCTGCGGTTTCGTCGCGTGCACGTGCGCGTATCCGCCTTCCATCGCGACCCAGTCGGTGCGCTGCTTCAGGAATGCCTGCTCTTCGTCGGTCAGCGGCGCGGCCGGGTCGATCGCCGGCTCGTAGCTGCCGGGCAGGTAGTTCAGATGGACACCGTCCACCCTGTCGGCATGTTGCGCGCCGAGCGCCACCGACACGGCCGCGCCGATATCGCCGCCCTGCGCGCCGAAGCGTCGATACCCGAGGCGGGCCATCAACCCGGCCCAGCGATCGGCGACCTGAAACGCCGACATGCCGGGGGCCGCCGGCGCCGGCGAGAACAGGAAACCGGGCAGCGAGGGCACGACCACGTCGAACGCGTCGTCAGGATCGCCGCCGAATGCCGCCGGGTCGCACAGCCGATCGAGCAGCGCATCGAATTCGAACACGGAGCCCGGCCAGCCGTGCGTGATGACGAGCGGATAAGGTGTCGGTCCCGCGCCACGCCGATGGATGAAATGCACGCGCTGCCCGTCCACGTCCGCGACGAACTGCGGCAGCCGGTTCAGCGCACGCTCGAGCGCACGCCAGTCGAAGCCCCCGGCCCAGTACGCGACCAGCTCGCGCAGCCATGCGCCGTCCACTCCCTGCTGCCAGGGCTCGGCGGGGGTCAGCGTCGGCGGGCGCGCGTCGCGCAGGCGCCGGCGCAGATCATCGAGCGCTTGATCAGGTATCGCAATGTCGAACGGTACGGCGTGCATCGTGTCTCCTCGCGAAGCATGTCGACGAGATTCTGCGCGCTTTTTCCGACTCGCGCCGGCGGCGGGCGGCCGCGCTCGTCAGCCCGTTTCCCGCTCGTCCGCCCGCGCGTCGCGCCGCAGCGCCTGCGGCGGCACGCCGAACCCGCGCACGAACGCCTCGCGCATGTGCCGGCGGTCGCGAAAACCGTTCTCCTGCGCGATCACGTCGAGCGGATGGCGGCTCTGTTCGATCATCAGCCGCGCCGCTTCGAGCCGCAGCCGCTCGATCGCCTTCGCCGGCGACTGTCCGGTCTCGAGCGTAAATATGCGGCTGAACTGGCGCGGGCTCAGGTGCACGGCCTCGGCCAGATCCTCGACGGTCAGCGCGCGGCCGAGGTTTTGCCGCGCGTAGTTGAGCGCGTTCTGGATCCGGTCGGATTTCGGCGCGAGATCGAGCATTTCCGAATGCTGCGACTGGCCGCCGGCCCGGCGCTGGTGCATCACCAGCTTGTGCGCGACCGACCGCGCGGCATCGGCGCCGAGATCCTTTTCCACCATGGCGAGCGCGAGATCGAGCCCGGCCGTCATCCCGGCCGACGTCCAGATCGGGCCGTCGACGATATAGATCCGGTCGTCCTCGACGCGAATCTCCGGGTAATGCCGCTGCATGTCGCGGCCGAACGCCCAGTGCGTGGTCGCGCGACGCTGCGCGAGCAGCCCGGCCTCGGCCAGCACGAACGCCCCCGTGCAGATGCCGGCGATCCGCCGCGCACGCGTATTCGCGCGGCGCAGATAGGCGACGACGCCGGCCGGCGCCGGCGCGGCGAGCGGATCGTTGACGCCCGCGACGATCCACGTGTCGACGCCGATCCGCCCGCGCAGCGCGCGCGTGGCGACCGGCAGCCCGAGCGACGAGCGCACGTCGCCGCCGTCGACCGAATAGTTGTCCATCGCGTAGAACGGCTTCTCCAGACCCATGTTCGCGTACTCGAACACCGACTGCGCGGCGAGCGCCATGATCTGGAAGCCGTCGCTGATCAAAAAGCCGATTCGGTGCATGTGCGTCCTCCGGTCCCGTGTCGATCGCTGCGATGTCCGGAATCATACCCATCTACGTCATTTGTGTCGAAGCGCTTCGAGGCCAGAATGCTTTCACGCCATCCGGCCATCCTCATCGAAACGGAGTACATCATGACGCAAGCCCATCGCGGTACCGCCCTCATTACCGGCGCGTCGTCGGGCATCGGCGCCGTCTACGCGGACCGCCTCGCGCGCCGCGGCTACGACCTGATCCTGGTCGCGCGCAGCCGCGAGCGCCTGAGCGCCCTCGCCGAGCGCATCACGAACGACACGCAGCGCAGCGTCGAGATCGTCGACGCAGACCTCAACGACCGCGCGGCGCTCGCCGCCGTCGAGGCCAAGCTGAAACAGGACGCGAGCATCACGCTGCTGGTGAACAACGCGGGCATCGGCACGCATGCGCCGCTGCTCGACAGCGACGTCGACGCGATGACGCGGATGATCGACCTGAACGTGACCGCGCTCACGCGCCTGACCTATGCGGCGGTGCCCGGCTTCGTCGCACGCGGCCGCGGCGCGGTGATCAACATTTCGTCGATCGTCGCGATTTCGCCGGAAACGCTGAACGGCGTGTACGGCGGCAGCAAGGCGTTCGTGCTCGCGTTCAGCCAGTCGCTGCATCACGAGCTCGCCGGCAAGGGCGTGCAGGTGCAGGCCGTGCTGCCCGGCGCGACGGCCACCGATTTCTGGCAGACGGGCGGCCTGCCGCTCGAGCACCTGCCGAAGGAAATCGTGATGACCGCGCAGGACATGGTCGATGCGGCGCTGGTCGGGTTCGAGCGCGGCGAACTCGTGACGATCCCGTCGCTGCACGCGGGCGACGAATGGGACGCATACGAGGCCGCGCGCCGCACGATGGCGCCGCACCTGTCGGCCGATACGCCCGCGCCGCGCTACACCGCGGCGCGCTGATTGCCGGCGGGACCCGCGTCGCGCGGTGCGGCACGCACGCCCAGCAGCATCGCGACCGCGCACGCGGCCAGCAATCCGGCGATCATCAGCATCGCCGAATCCATGCTGCCGGTGCGCGTGCGGATCACGCCGACGATCCACGGCGTGATCATCCCGCTCGATACGCCGATGCTGCTGATCAGCGCAATGCCGCCTGCCGCACCGGCACCCGCGAAATACGCGGACGGCACGGCCCAGAACACCGGATGCGCGGCGAAGATCAGCATCGCCGCGATCGACAGCAGCGCCATCATCGCGACGATGCTCGGCAGATGCAGCGTCAGCAACGCGAGCGCCACCGCACCGCCGAACGCGCATGCGGCGAAATGCCGGCGGCGTTCGCGCTTGCGGTCCGAGCGCCGCGCGATCGCGATCAGGCCGGCCGCGCCGATCGCGTTCGGCACGATTGACAGCAGGCTGATGTGAACCACGTCGTGAATGCCGAATTCGCGAATCATCAGCGGCATCCAGAACAGCAGCATCAGCAGCGCGGTCGTCAGCGAGAAATAGATGAACGCGAACAGGTAGGTGCGCGGCTCGGCCAGCACCTGCCGCAGCGACGAAGCCGCGTGCGCGGGTGCCTCCGCGCGATCGGCGGCGAGGTCGGCCGCGAGCCGCCGCCGGTCGTCGTCGGACAGCCAGCGCGCGTGTTCGGGGCGATCGCACAGCCAGAACCACGCCGTCACGCCGAGCAAGAGCGCCGGCGCGCCCTCGATCGCGAACATCCATTGCCAGCCGTGCAGACCGAGCACGCCGGACATCCCGCGCATCAGCCAGCCCGACAGCAGTCCACCGACCATCCCGGCCACCGCGACGCCCGCATAGAAGATCGACAGCACCGACGCGCGACGGCGCGCGGGATACCAGTACGTCAGGTAGAACACGACGCCCGGGAAAAAGCCGGCCTCGAAAAGCCCGAGCAGGAAGCGCAGCACGTAGAACTGCCTTGCGCTGTCGACGGTGATCATCGCGACCGACACCGCGCCCCACAGGAACATGATCCGCGCGAACGTGCGTCTTGCACCGAAGCGGCGCAGCAACGCGTTGCTCGGCACCTCGAACAGCACGTAGCCGACGAAGAACAGCACCGCGCCGAGGCTGTACATCGCGTCGGTGAGGCCGAGATCCTGCCGCATCTGCAACTGCGCGAAGCCGATGTTGCTGCGATCGAGGATCGACACGATGTAGCAGACGAACAGGAACGGCACGATGCGCATGCCGATGCGGCGGTACAGCGCGTCGTGGTCTGACGCACGAGGGCCGGACGCTGCGGCATGCGCGGCGTCTGCCGGGAGAGGGGCTGACATCGATCGTCTCCTCCACGGAAGTCAACAGGGAGCGGGCAGGACGTGCAACGCCGGTCGCCGCCGCCCGCCGACGGCGACCGGCCGAAGCCGACGTTCAGCCGCGCCGCGCGCCCTCGCCCTTCACGCCGAGCATCAGCGCCACGCCGCTCGCCACCAGCAGCGCGGCCAGCAGGTACACGGCGAGATCCATGCTGCCGGTGCGCGTGCGGATCATCCCGATCACCCACGGGCTGACGATGCCGCTCGTGATCCCGATGCTGCTGATCAACGCGATCCCGGCCGCGGCGGCATTGCCGGACAGGTAGCGGGTCGGCACGGCCCAGAAGATCGGCAGCGCGGCGAAGATCAGCGTGGCCGCGATCGACAGGCACGCGAGCATCGCCGCGAAGCTGTGCAGGTGCAGCGTCAGCGCCGCGAGCGCGAGGCCGCCGCCGATCGTGCAGCACGCGAAGTGCTTGCGGCGTTCGCCGGTGCGGTCCGAGCGGCGCGCGATCAGCACCAACCCGACCGCGCCCACCGCATTCGGCACGACCGTGTAGAGGCTCACGGCGACGACGTCGGTCACGCCGAAGTCGCGGATCATCAGCGGCATCCAGAAGTTGAGCGTCAGCGACGCGCAGGTCAGCGAGAAATAGATGAACGCGAACAGATACACGCGCGGATTCGCGAGCGCGGTCATCACGCTGCGGCCGTCGTGCGCATTGCCGTGTGCGCGGCCTTCGGCGCACAGCGCGGCGACGCGCGCCTTTTCGTCGGACGTGAGCCACGGCGCGTCCTGCGGCCGGTCGACGAGCAACGTGAACGCAACGAACGCGAGCAGGATCGCCGGCGCCCCTTCGATCGCGAACATCCATTGCCAGCCGTGCAGCCCGAGCACGCCGCTCATGTCGCGCATGATCCAGCCGGACAACAAGCCGCCGAGCACACCGGCCACCGCGACGCCCGCGAAGAACACCGAGATCGCCGCCGCACGCCGGTTCGCGGGGAACCAGTAGGTCAGGTACAGCACGATGCCGGGGAAGAAGCCGGCCTCGAACACGCCGAGCAGGAAGCGCAGCACGTAGAAATGCGACGGCTGCGACACGAACATCATCCCGGTCGACGCGAGGCCCCACAGCAGCATGATCCGCGTGAACGTGCGGCGCGCGCCGAAGCGCGCGAGCAGCATGTTGCTCGGCACTTCGCAGAACACGTAGCCGACGTAGAACACCGCGGCGCCGAGGCCGTACATCGCATCGCTGAAGCCGAGATCGTGCTTCATCTGCAACTGCGCGAAGCCGATGTTGATGCGGTCGAGAAACGACACGACGTAGCAGAGGAACAGGAACGGGACGATCCGCCACGCGATCTTGCGGAACAGCAGCGCGTCGCTGAAGGCGGATGCGGAAGTCGGCGCCGACGCGCTCGCGTGCGCGAGCGTCGCTTCGGCGGGAAGCGATTGGGGCATGTCTCTCTCCAAACGGGCCGCGCGATGTCGAGCGCGCGGCAGTCTCCGAGGGCGTGCATGCGCCCTGCTTTCTTGTGAGACCGGATACGGTTGCCGGCACCGCGGCGCGATGCCGCCGCGACTGCCGCAACCTTCAGGGAAACGGCGAGGCGATCATGTGAGCGCCGCCCCGCCGCCGTGTGCCGCTCAGTCCTGCAGCGCGGCCCACATGTCCTTGTCGCGCTGCGCGGTCCAGATGCGCGGATGCGCGATGCCGCTCGCCTCGTCGAACGCACGCGACACGTCGAACGGCAGACAGTGCTCGTAGATGAACACGTGGCCGAACTTCGGGTCCATCGCTTCGCGCGTGAGCGCCATCGCGGCCTTCAGGTCGAGATTGCGCTCGACGGCCTTGCGGCCCTGCGCGAGCAGCGTCGTGACGAAATCCTTCGTGTAGTCGAGGCCCTTGTTCACTTCCGCCGGATTCAGCAGCGCGGGGCCGCGGCCCGGCACGAGCTTCTCGGCGCCGAGCGCGCGCAGCGCCTCGAGCGTGGCCGGCCACTGTTCGAGCTGCGCGTCGCCGCAATAGCACGCGGCGTCGTATTCGACAAGGTCGCCCGAGAACAGCACCTTCTGCGACGGCAGCCAGACGATCGTGTCGCCCTTCGTGTGGCCCGAGCCGACGTGCATGATCTTCACTTCGAGCTTGCCGAGGAACAGCGTGATCTCGCGCTCGAACACGAGCGTCGGCCAGGTCAGGCCCGGCACCGTCTCGACGCCGGCGAACAGGCGCGGGAAGCGCTCGATCTCCGACTTCATGTCGGCCTCGCCGCGCTCGACGATCATCTCGTACGTGCCGCGGCTCGCGATCACGTGCTGCGCGCCTTCGTCGAAATACGCGGACGCGCCGAGCACGCGCACCGCGTGGTAGTGCGACAGCACCACGTGCTTGATCGGCTTGTCGGTGACGCTGCGGATCTTCGCGATCAGGTCCTGCGCCATCGCGGGCGTCGCGGTCGTGTCGACGATCAGCACACTGTCGTCGCCGATGATCACGCCCGAGTTCGGGTCGCCTTCGGCTGTGTACGCGTAGGCGTTCTCGGACAGCTTCGTCCAGGTGACTTTCTTCTCTTCCAGATCGGCTTGGGAGGCGAATGCTTTGGCCATTGTGCGTTCCGTGGCTGCGAGCCATGTGTTGAGGGGTGTCAGCGGATCATCTGCTCGCGCCGAATATTTGTCAATGGCAAACGTGCTTGTTATTGTCTAATACGGGTAAACCTGCGGGCTGGCGCGAGAAATGGCGTCGGATACCATGCGGGGTTTCGTCAACGGAAGAATCATCGCGTGCAGAACCACGAAGTCAGCGCGGACGATGCGCCGCCCAAGGCGCAGCGCGGCATCCAGAGTGTCGAGGTCGGCGGCCGGCTGCTCGACGCGCTCGCGCGCCGGCGCAAGCCGCTCGGGCTGTCGGAGCTGGCCGCGGCGGCCGATCTCTCCACCGCTCAGGCGCACACCTATCTCGTGAGCCTGACGCGACTCGCGCTCGTGAAACGCGACGCGCTCACCGGCAACTACGAGCCGGGCCCGCTGTCGCTGCGGCTCGGGTTGATGTCGATCGAGCGCCAGCCGGCCTACCGCGCGACGCTTCCGCACGCGGTGCGGCTCGCGGAAACGGTCGGCCTGAGCGTCGCGCTGTCCGTGCCGGGCGTGCTCGGCCCGACGATCGTGCGCATCGAGCACGGCGGCTATCCGTTGCACGTGAACCTGCACGTCGGTTCGGTGATGTCGCTCGACACGACGGCGACCGGCCGCGTGTTCCGCGCGTTCGGCGACGCCGCGCAACTCGACGCGATGGCGGCCAGCCAGGCCGGCGCGGGCGATACGCTGGCAGGCGCCGAAAGCGCGCCGGTCGCGCCGGACGCCGGTGCGCAACCTGCCGAACTCGACGCGATCCGCATGCGCGGCATCGAACGCAGCATCGACCGGCCGAGCCCCGGCGTCAGCGGGATGTGCGTGCCCGTCTTCGATGCGCAGGGGCGCCTGCAACTCGCGTTGACGGTGATCGGTTCGACGGGATCGATCGATGTCGACTGGGACGGCCCGATCGCCGTGGCCTTGCGCGACGCGGCGCGGCAGGCGACCGCGTCGCTCGGCGCCGCAGGTGCGGACCCGGCGCCGGCGTCCGCGCCCGCGCCGGCCGCCGCGCGCGTACCGCCCGCGCTGGCCGACGACGCAAAAGCGCAGCGCGGGATCAATGCGCTCGACAGCACCGGCGAGCTGCTGCTCGCGCTGGTGTCGGCGGGCCGCGCGCTGCCGTTGCGCGATCTCGCGACGGCGGCCGGCATGCCGGCCGCGAAGGCGTTTCCCCATCTGGTCAGCCTGCAGAAGATCGGCCTGCTGAGCCGCGGCGACGCCGGCTGCTTCGACGGCGGCCCGCTCGCGCAGGCGCTCGGCCTGATCGCGATGCAGCGCGTGTCGCCGACCCGCGATGCGGAAGCCGAGATCGTCGCGCTCGCCGGCGCGACCGACATGAGCGTGGCCGCCGCGACGCTCGGGCCGCTCGGGCCGACCGTGATCCGGCTCGAAGAATCGGCGCGGCCGCAGCACGTGAGCCTGCAGGTCGGCACCGTGATGTCGCTCGTCAATACGGCGATCGGCCGGATTTTCGCGTCCGGCATGTCCGACGACGTGCTGGCCGACCTGCTCGCCAACGAACCGGTGCGCCTCGCCGGCGCGCACGCCGCGCCGGACGACGCGGCCTTCCGCGCCCGGCTCGCCGCGATCCGCGCGGACGAACTCGATTTCGCGTTCGACGCGCCGGTGCCCGGCATCGGGACGATCGCCGCGCCCGTGTTCGATCACACCGGCAGCATCCGGCTCGTGATCGCGATCATCGGCTCGTCGCGCGGCTTCCCGCGCGGGCCGGACAGCGCGCTGGCGCAAGCGCTGCGGGCCGCGACGCGGCGGCTGTCGTGGCGCTTCGGGTGGATCGGCCTGTAAGCGCACTTTTTTTCCTACGCCCGACTTCGTTGTTTCTCCACGCAAGGCCGTGCCGGCACGGCCTCGTCACGCCTGCCCGGCATGCCCGGGTGGCCGACATTCATGTTGCGCAGCAGCAACACAAATTGTCAGTAATTCTCATATAACGAAATCGCATTTCACAAGACGGTGCTGCTTCGCTATGATTAGGGTTATCCCTAACTCGCCACCTATATGGGGCTTCGTCATGCAAACGTCTAATGTCTCCGATCGTTCCACCCAATCCACTGGCTGGCTCGCACGTGTTGGCGAGCTGCTGGCAGAGGCCTGGGCGCTCCACCTCGAGAACTGCGAAGTCATCGCTGAAGCACACGCGCGTCTGCCGCGCTGAGCGAACGGCCGGCCGGCTGACGCGTTTGCGCTGACGCACGCCGACCGCGGCGGTCGCGCGGCGTACCCGACGGGCGCGCCGGGCATGCAGAAAGAGGCCGGGATTCGTCCTTCCCGGCCGGATACGCGCACCGCATCGGCAGCGTTTCAAGGTCGTCTCGAGGCCGTGTTTCAGGCCGAGACCGGCGCCGATTCGTGTCGGCGCGGACCGTCGTCAGCCGGTTGCGGCCCGGACGGGATGCCATTCTTCTCGACTTGCGCGCGCTTGCGCCGAGCCATGCCGGGCGGAAGACTGATCCGTTTTTGTGCCTCACGGGCCGTCTTCCCGGCACGCCCTTCCTGTCAACCGTTCGCCGGCTTTCCTCCGCGCCTGCGTCCGATCGCACGGCCGTCGCTGCAGCGACGGCCGTGCGCCGATCTCCGCTCCCTCACACCTGAATCGAAGGCACGTCCTTCATGCACCGCAGCGCGAACATCGAGCGGCTGTGGCGGATGCTCGAAATCCGGTACAGCTTTTCGCGCAGGAAGCGCTCGTAGCCGGCCGTGCCGTCCACCGCGACCTTGATCCAGTAGTCGTACTCGCCCGACACCAGATACGCCTCGAGCACCTCCGGCAGCGCCGCCAGTTCGGCGCCGAAGCGCGCCAGCGCGTCGTCTTCATGGCGATCGAGCGTGACTTCGAGGATCACGATGTCCGCGTAGCCGAGCTTGCGCTGGTTGACCAGCGCGACATAGCCGTCGATGTAGCCGTCGAGTTCGAGTTGCCGCGTGCGGTTCCAGCAGGCGGTGGTCGACATGCCGATCTGTTCGGCCAGTTCGGCGTTCGACAGGCGCGCATTTTTCTGCAATGCCCCCAGGATCTTGCGGTCCTGATTGTCGAGCGTTTTCGGCGTGCGTTCGCGGGTAGCCATGATGAGAAGAATCTTCTACTGAAAATCGGCATTCTATCTGAACGGGATTCCGGTTTCAGGCGCGTTTTGCTGGAAAACAGGAAGCCTTTTAACCGGGCCGCTTGATACATTTTCTCCATGCCTGCTGCCCGGCACGCTCCCCGCGACAACCCCTCGCAGCGGGACGCACGGCCGCAATCACGAGTTGCGGTGCCGGCCGGCAGGCATGCGATTCCCCGCCGCCCGCACGCCTATCCGACCGCGTGCGGGGCCGGTGCCTGCTTCCCCGTTCCTGCCCGTCCGTCATGTCGTTCAAGCTTTATCTGTCGTTCCTCGCCGCTTCCGTCGTCCTCATCTACGCGCCCGGCCCCGTCAACCTGCTCACGATGAACCAGGCGCTGCGCACCGGCTGGCGCCGCGCGCTGCCGTGCGTCTGGGGCGGCACGCTCGCCGTGCTGCTGCAACTCGCGCTGACCGCGCTGTGCCTCAATTCGCTGGTCCACCTCGACGAACACGCGCTGACCGTGCTGCGCTGGGCCGGCGCCGCGTATCTCGTCTGGCTCGGCGGCAAGCAATGGCTGAGCCGCGCGCCGGCCGGCGCAGCCGCGGCACCGGCCGACGTCGACGCGGGAACGGCGATCGCCGCGCCGGACGCCGACTCCGGACGCGCGCTGTTCTGGCGCGGCGTCGCGACTTCCGGGCTGAATCCGAAGACGCTGCTGTTCTTTCCGTCGTTCTTTCCGCAGTTCATCAGCCCGACTGCCGACTGGAGCCTGAACCTTCAATACCTGCTGCTCGCCGCGACGTTCGCGCTGCTGTTCGCGGGCGGCGTCGCGTCGATGGCGCTGTTCTCGCACCGGCTGAGCCGCGCGCTGCAGCGGCCGGCGCGGATGCGGGCCATGAACCGCGTGACAGGCGGGCTGCTCGTCGGGATGGGCGCGATCATGGTCGGCTGGAACTGAACGGCCGGCGTGCCGGCTCCGTGGCGGCAACCATCGGGCCCCGCGAAAAAGCAGCCGAACGCCGAATGCTTTAGGGTAGCGGCTGGTTCGTTGGACATGCCCTGCCGGGCGACTGAATGAAGCACGTCACTACCCGCCTGCGGCGCCTGTTCGCGCCGATCGGCCTGCACTGGTATCTCGCCCTCCTGCTCGCGCTCGATGCACTCATGGTGCTGCGCCCCGTCGTCGAACACGCGCGGCTCGGCCTGCATCGCGCCTGGCTCGCCGATGCGCTGAACCTCGTCGACAACATGGGGCTCGTCGTGCTGCCGCAGGTCGTCGTCGCGGCCGGCCTCGCGACGATGGCCATCGGCATCGTGCTGCGCGCCCGCGTCGCGTGGGTGCTGTCGATCCTGCTGCTGGTCGCGGCGGCCGCCATCAGCGTGCTCGGCGGCTATCGCAGCCACGCGGTGTTCGTCTATACGGCCGTGCTGGTCGTCGCGCTGCTGTACTACTGGCGGCACTTCGACCGCGCGAGCATCGCCGCCAGCAGCCTGTTCGCGTTGCTGAGCATCGTGTCGCTGCTGATCTACGCGACCTTCGGCGTGCTCTATCTCGGCGACGAATTCACGCCGCCCGTCCACGATCTCGCCACCGCCGTCTATTTCTCCATCGTATCGATGTCGACCGTCGGCTACGGCGACATCGTCCCGCACGCGCCGACCGCACGCCTGTTCACCGCGTCGGTGATCGTGCTCGGCATCACGGTGTTCGCGACGTCGATCAGCGCGGTCGTCGGCCCGGTGATCGGCGGCAATCTGAAACGGATCGTCAAGGGAGGCATTTCGAACGTGATCCGCAAGCATCATTTCCTGATCGTCGGCGCGACGCCCGTCGCGCATGCGGTGCACGACGGGCTGCGCAAGCGCGGCTACGCGGTGACCGTCGTCGTGCCGGCCGGCGTCGAGCACAACTATCCGGCCGCGACCGACCTGATCGTCGGCGATGCGACCGACCATGCGGTGCTGGAGAGCGCCGGCGCGGCGACCGCCCGCGCGGTGCTCGCGCTGCGTTCGGACGACGCCGAAAACGCATTCATCATCCTCGCGATTCGCGAGATCGCACCGTCGGTGCGCACGGTCGCGCTCGTGAACCAGCAGCGCAACCTCGAACGGCTGCGGCTGTTGAAGCCCGACATGGTGTTCTCGCCGCAGCAGCTCGCGGGCGAACTGCTCGCCAGCACGCTCAACGACGAACCGGTCGACAAGTCGGTGATCTCGCACCTGCTGTTCGGCACGACGGATGCCGCATGAGATCGTGAGCCGATGACCGCGTGACCGGAGCCGGCCGCCGCATGGCCGGTACAATCGCGCGATGTCCGAATTGCTCACTTACGGCGGCCTGTTCGCCGTGTCGATGGTCGCCGCGACCCTGTTTCCGCTCCAGTCCGAAGCCGTGCTCGCCGGCCTGCTGCTCGCCGGGCGCGAACCCGCGTGGGCGCTGGTGCTGGTCGCGAGCGTCGGCAACGTCGCCGGCTCGGCGATCAACTGGGCGCTCGGCCGCGGCATCGAGCATTTTCGCGAGCGCCACTGGTTTCCGGTCAAACCGTCCGCGCTCGCGCGCGCCGAGCGCTGGTATGCGCGCTACGGCCGCTGGTCGCTGCTGCTGAGCTGGGCGCCGGTGATCGGCGATCCGCTGACGATGATCGCCGGCGTGCTGCGCGAGCCGCTGCCGACCTTTCTCGTCATCGTGACGATCGCGAAAGTCGGCCGCTATCTGGCCGTCGCGTGGCTCGTCACGCACTGACCTCCGCTTCCCCTTCGCCCGCCTGCGGGCCCGTGATCCGCGACATCCGCTAAAGATTTCGCGAAAGTTGCCGTATTAACGGGACCACGAGCGGTGACGCGTGCGTTCCGCCTCCTCTCACTCCCACTCAGGATGTCTCATGAGAATGACCCAATTGGGCCGGGTGAGCGTCGGCGCGCGTCTGGCCGCGCTCGCGTGCGCGCTCGTCGCCTTGCTGTTTACCGTGTTTGCGTGGACGCTCGCCCATTTCGCCGGCCAGCAGCTCGCCGATGAAGCGCATCAGCGGATCGCCGACAAGGAGCAGTCGATCCGCGCGATGGTCGACCTGTTCGACCAGGCGTTGAGCGCCGAAGCCAACCGCTCGATGTCGCTGTTCGCGAGTTTCCTGCCGGCCGATTTCACGCTCGACCCGGCGCGCACCGTCGACATCGGCGGCGTGGCCGCGCCGACCCTCCTCGCGGGCGGCCAGCCGCTCGACCTCGATTACTCGATTCCCGACCAGTTCCTGAAGAAAAGCGGCGCGATCGCGACGATCTTCGCGCGCGACGGCGACGATTTCGTGCGCATCACGACGTCGCTGAAGAAGCAGGACGGCGCGCGCGCCGTCGGCACGAAGCTCGACCGCGCCGGCCCCGCGTATGCGCCGCTCGTCGCCGGGCGCAGCTACACGGGCCTCGCGAAGCTGTTCGGCCGGCCGTACATCACGCAGTACAAACCGGTGACCGATGCGGGCGGCCGCGTGATCGGCGCGCTGTTCGTCGGCCTCGACATCGGCGCCGAGCTCAAGCTCGTCGAAGACGGCATCCGCGCACTGAAGATCGGCGACAACGGCTACTACTTCGTGCTCGATGCATCGCAAGGTCCGTCGCGCGGCACCTTCGTCGTGCATCCCGATGCGGCCGGCCAGCGCGCCGACGACACGCGTGCGCCCTACGCGCAGATGCTGGCGGCCGGCGAAGGCCGGCTCGCGTACACGTCGACCGATCCCGCCGCGCACGACGGCGGGCCGAGCGCGAAATTCGTGTCGTTCACGACGATTCCGCAGTGGCAATGGCTCGTCGGCGGCGTTGCGCTCGACGACGAGCTGCTTGCCACCATGCGCGCCACCCGCAACCGCTTCCTGATCATCGGCGCCGTGCTCGTCGCGGCGTTCGCGACGCTGTTCGTCATCGTCGTGCGACGCGTGGTGAGCCGGCCGCTGGAAGCCGCCGCGCGCGCGTCCGAACGCTATGCGGCGGGCAACCTCAGCGTGCGCATCCGCGACGGCGCGGGCGGCGCGCCCGGCGGCACGGGCAACGACGAGATCGGCCGGCTCGTGCAGGCGGTCGACGGGATCGGCGACGGCCTCGCGCGGATCGTCGCGCAAGTGCGCAACAGCGCCGCCGACATCGCGCACGGCACGGTCGGCATCGCGGCCGGCAGCGGCGACATCGCCGCGCGGATCGCGACGCAGGCCAGCAGCGTCGAACAGACGGCCGCCAGCATGGAGCAGATCACCGCCGCCGTGCAGCAGAGTGCCGAGCACGCGGCGCAAGCCAACGCGCTGGTCGCGGACGCGTCGGCCGCCGCGACGAACGGCGACGCCGCGGTGCAGCGCGTGGTCGCGACGATGGACGACATCGGCCGCGCGACGCGCCGGATCGCCGAGATCACCGGCGCGATCGAAGGCATCGCGTTCCAGACCAACATCCTCGCGCTGAACGCGGCCGTCGAAGCCGCCCGCGCGGGCGAACACGGCAAGGGCTTCGCGGTGGTCGCGGCCGAGGTGCGCGCGCTCGCGCAACGCAGCGCGGCCGCGGTCAAGGAAATCGACGCACTGAGCACCGAATCGTCGACGACCGTCGAACAGGGTTACCGGATCGCGGACGCCGCGCGCGGCACGATGCGCGACATCGTCGCGCGGGTTGACCAGGTGCGCACGCTGATCGGCGAGATCAGCGCCGCGTCGCGCGAGCAATCGACCGGCATCGAGCAGGTGAACCTGGCCGTCACGCAGATCGGCGACGCGACGCAGCAGAATGCGCGGCTGATCTCGGATGCCGAGCGCGCGGCCGTCGCGCTGCGCGACCAGGCCGCGCAACTGTCGGACGCGGTCAGCGTGTTCCGGCTCGAACGCGACGCGTGACCGACGGCGGGCGATCGGCCGCGGCCGGGCCTCGACTACTTCTTGTCGCCGGCCAGGTCGATCGCCTTGTCCGAGCCGACCGCGTGGCGCAACTGGAACTTCTGGATCTTGCCGGTCGACGTCTTCGGCAGCTCACCGAAGCGCACGGCCTTCGGCACCTTGAAGCCCGCGAGCAGTTGCCGGCAGTGCGCGACGATCTCCGCCTCGGTCGCGCTCGCGCCTTCGCGCAGTTCGACGAACGCGCACGGCACCTCGCCCCACTTCGGGTCGGGCATCGCGACGACGGCCGCCACGGCCACCGCCGGATGCCGGTACAGCGCGTCCTCGACCTCGATGCTCGAGATGTTCTCGCCGCCCGAGATGATGATGTCCTTCTTGCGATCCTTGATCCGGATATAGCCGTCCGGCATCAGCACCGCGAGATCGCCGGTATGGAACCAGCCGCCGTGGAACGCCTCGTCGGTCGCCTTCGGGTTCTTCAGGTAGCCCTTCATGCAGATGTTGCCGCGGAACATGATCTCGCCGAGCGTCTCGCCGTCGGCCGGCACCGGCGTCATCGTGTCCGGGTCGAGCACCGTCGCGCCCGCTTCGAGGTGGTAGCGCACGCCCTGGCGCGCATTCAGCCGCGCGCGCTCCTCGTCGGACACTGCGTCCCAGTGCGATTGCTTCGCGCAGACGGTCGCCGGGCCGTAGACCTCGGTCAGCCCGTACACGTGCAGCAGGTCGAAGCCGATCTCCTTCATCTTCGCGATCACGGCCGGCGCGGGCGCCGCGCCCGCGACCATCGCGTGCACCGTATGGTCGATCCCCGCGCGGAACTCGGCCGGCGCGTTCGCGATCGCGCTCTGCACGATCGGCGCGCCGCAGTAGTGCGTGATGCGCTCGCGGCGAATCAGGTCCAACACGGTCTTCGCATCGAACTTGCGCAGGCACACGTTCACGCCCGCGCGCGCCGCGACGGCCCACGGGAAACACCAGCCGTTGCAGTGGAACATCGGCAGCGTCCACAGATACACCGCGTGCTTCGGCATGTCCCATTCGAGGATGTTGCTGATCGCCGCGAGGTACGCGCCGCGATGGTGGTAGACGACGCCCTTCGGGTCGCCGGTCGTCCCCGACGTGTAGTTCAGCGCGATCGCCTCCCATTCGTCGGCGGGCGGCGTCCACGCGTAGTCGGGGTCGCCGCCGGCGACGAACGTCTCGTAGTCGGTCGCGCCCGCGAAACGGTCGGGGTCGGCCGGCAGCGCGTCGGCCACGCTGACGATCTTCAGGCCCGGCACCTCGAGCGCCGCGCGCTGCGCGACCTCCGCGTATTCGGTGTCGACGATCAGCACCTTCGCCTCGCCGTGACGCAGCATGAACAGCACCGACGACACGTCGAGCCGCGTGTTGATCGTGTTCAGCACGGCGCCGGCCATCGGCACGCCGAAGTGCGCCTCGACCATCGCCGGGATGTTCGGCAGCAGCGCCGCGACCGTGTCGCCGCGCCCGACGCCGGCCTGCGCGAGCGCGCTCGCCAGCTGCTTCGCGCGCGTGCAGGTCTCGCCCCACGTGCGCCGCACGTCGCCGTGCACGATCGCGAGGCGCTCGCCGTAGACTTCCGCCGCCCGGATCAGGAAATCGATCGGCGTGAGCGGCACGTAATTGGCATCGCGGCGGCCGAGCCCGGCCTCGAACATCTGCGTCATGATCCTGTCTCCCGTGTTCTGTCGACCGGAGCGCACGCACCCCGGATCGTTTTGATGTGGTTCAATTGCCGACAGCCTAACGGGCGCTATTGTGAGCCGTCTGTCATCGAAACGACAGAGTGCCGCTCGAGCGCTGCGCGTTATCCCTATCCTCGCAAACCCGCACCCATGCACGACCATCCCGACGCGGCCGCCGCCCCGGCCGACCCGCCTCCCGCACCGGGCCCGCTGCCGCCGCTGGCGACACTGTTCGGCCAGTGCGCGTGGTTCCGCACGCTGGCGCCCGAGCACCAGGCGCTCGTGCTGGCCCAGTCGCACGTCGAACAGTGCGAAGCCGGCGACGTGATCGCGCACCGGCTCGCGCCTTCCGCATACTGGATCGGTGTCCATCAGGGGCTGCTGAAGCTCGCGATCTTCAACGTGTCGGGGCGCGGCTGCACGTTCTCCGGCGTGCCGTCGGGCGGCTGGTTCGGCGAAGGCAGCGTGATCAAGCGGGAGCTGCGCAAGTACGAGGTCGTCGCGATCCAGCGCTCGACCGTGCTGTTCGTGCCGGTCGACACGTTCCATGCGCTGCTCGACACGAGCCTGCCGTTCACGCGGTTCGTGATTCATCAGTTGAACAACCGGATGGGCGAATTCATCGCGTCGATCCAGAACAGCCGGCTGCTCGACGTCGACGCGCGCGTCGCGCAGGCGCTCGCGCAGCTCTTCAACCCCGCGCTGTACCCGGATACCGGCCCGTCGTTGTCGATCTCGCAGGAGGAACTCGGGATGCTCGTCGGCGTGTCGCGTCAGCGGATCAACCAGGCGCTGCAGCAACTCGAGAAGCTCGGCGCGTTGCGGCTCGCGTACAACCAGATCGACGTCGTCGATCTCGATGCGCTCGCCCGCTTCGGCATGGAGCAGCTTTGAGCGCCGCCCGATGCGCGAAACCGTCGCGATCGCGGCAGCGCATTCCGTCTGCGGAATCGGCCGACGGCCCGCGCGCCTCAACCTGACGATTCCGCCAGTTTCACGACAGTAACCCGTGCCGGGCCGACGCCTATCATTCGGGTTCCCTTCACCGCCGCCCGATCACCGCCTGCCCCGCCGCCTCCATGTGGATCGTCAATCTCGCGCTCAGGCGCCCCTACACGTTCATCGTGATGGCCATCATGATCGTGCTGGCCACCCCGCTTGCGCTGATGCGCACACCGGTCGACGTGCTGCCCGCGATCAACATCCCGGTGATCAGCGTGATCTGGAATTACAACGGCTTCTCCGCGACGGAGATGACGAACCGCATCACGTCCGTGCATGAACGGGTGCTGACGACGACCGTCAACAACATCCAGCACGTCGAATCGACGTCGCTGCCCGGCATCGCGGTCGTGAAGGTGTTCCTGCAACCGGGCGCGAACGTGCAGACGGCGATCGCGCAGACGGTCTCGTCCGCGCAGGCGATCGTGCGGCAGATGCCGCAGGGCGCGACGCCGCCGCTCGTGATCACCTATTCCGCGTCGAGCATTCCGGTGATCCAGCTCGGGCTGTCGAGCAAGACGCTCAGCGAACAGTCGCTTGCCGACATCGCGCTCAACTTCCTGCGCCCGCAACTGATCACCGTGCCGGGCGCGCAGATCCCGTTCCCGTACGGCGGGCGCCCCCGCGTGGTCGCGATCGACCTCGATCCGCAGGCGTTGCTCGCGAAGGGCCTCACGCCGGCCGACATCGTCAACGCGGTCAACGCGCAGAATCTCGTGCTGCCGACCGGCACCGCGAAGATGGGCCAGACCGAATACCGGATCGACACGAACGCGTCCGCCGATACCGTCGCCGACATCAACGACCTGCCGGTCCAGACCGTCAACGGCGCGACGACCTACCTGCGCGAGGTGGCGTCGGTCCGCGACGGCTTCGCGCCGCAGACCAACGTCGTGCGCCAGAACGGCCAGCGCGGCGTGCTCATCTCGATCCTGAAAAGCGGCGACGCGTCGACGCTCAAGGTCGTGTCGGACCTGAAGGCGCTGCTGCCGAAGGTGATCCCGACGCTGCCCGAGGGGCTCACGATCACACCGCTGTTCGACCAGTCGGTGTTCGTTAACGCGGCCGTCCAGGGCGTGATCCACGAGGCGCTGATCGCCGCCGTGCTGACCGCGATGATGATTCTGCTGTTCCTCGGCAACTGGCGCAGCACGCTGATCATCGCGATCTCGATTCCGCTGTCGATCTTCACGTCGCTGATCGCGCTGTCCGCGCTCGGCGAGACCATCAACATCATGACGCTCGGCGGGCTCGCGCTCGCGGTCGGCATTCTCGTCGACGACGCGACCGTCACGATCGAGAACATCGAGCGGCACCTCCATCTCGGTACGAACCTGCACGACGCGATCCTCGAAGGCGCGGGCGAGATCGCGGTGCCCGCGCTCGTGTCGACGCTGTGCATCTGCATCGTGTTCGTGCCGATGTTCTTCCTGACGGGCGTCGCGCGCTTCCTGTTCGTGCCGCTCGCGGAAGCCGTGGTGTTCGCGATGCTCGCGTCGTACGTGCTGTCGCGCACGCTGGTGCCGACGCTCGCGATGCTGCTGTTCCGCCCGCAGCAGGCGCACACCGGTGCCGACCATTCGGCGTCGCGCTTCGCCCGCATCCATCACGCGTTCAACCATGCGTTCGAGCGGCTGCGCGCGTGGTACATCGTGCTGCTCAGCATCCTGCTCGTGCGCCGCCGCTTCTACGCGCTGTGCTTCCTCGGCTTCTGCGTGCTGTCGACCGGCCTCGTGTTCATGCTCGGCCGCGATTTCTTCCCGAACGCCGATTCCGGCAACATCCGGCTGCACATGCGCGCACCGACCGGCTACCGGATCGAGGAAACCGCGCGCCTCGCCGACCAGGTCGAGCGCGTGATCCGCGAAACCGTGCCGCCCGACGAGCTCGGCGCGATCGTCGACAACCTCGGCCTGCCGGTGAGCGGCATCAACCTGTCGTACAGCAACGCGGGCACGATCGGCACGCTCGACGGCGAGCTGCTGATCGCGCT
This sequence comes from Burkholderia cenocepacia, assembly GCF_900446215.1. GTDB lineage: Bacteria > Pseudomonadota > Gammaproteobacteria > Burkholderiales > Burkholderiaceae > Burkholderia > Burkholderia cenocepacia. The sequence goes on from NZ_UAQZ01000013.1 coordinate 115,938, forward strand.
GAAGCCCGGCCACCGCGCGACCGGGCACTACGTACAGACGCTGCGCACGCTGCTGCCGCAGCGCTTCCCGGGCGTCGAGTTCTTCTTCCAGCCGTCGGACATCATCACGCAGATCCTCAACTTCGGGCAGCCGGCCGCGATCGACGTGCAGGTGCTCGGCAACGATCTCGCGAGTAACATGACCATTGCGAGCAGCCTGATGAAAAAGATCAGGCAAATCCCGGGCGCCGTCGACGTGCACGTGCTGCAACGCAACGACGAGCCGACCTTGCTGGCCGACATGGACCGTACGCGCATGCAGCAGCTCAATCTCTCCGCGCAGAACGTCGCGCAGAACATGCTGATCTCGCTGTCGGGGAGTTCGCAGACGACGCCGTCGTTCTGGATCAACCCGCGCACCGGCGTCCAGTACCCGCTGCAGATCCAGACCCCGCAATACAACCTGTCGTCGGTCGACGACCTGCTCGGCACGCCGATCTCCGCCAGCGGCCGCGCCGGCGCGCCGCTGCAACTGCTCGGCAACCTGGTGCAGGTCCGCAGTACCGTGAACCCGGCCGTGATCACGCACTACAACATCCGCCCGGCGATCGACGTGTACGTGAGCGTCGAGGGCCGCGACCTCGGCGCGGTCGCGGGCGAGATCGACCGCATCGTGTCCGACGCGCGCGCGACGCTGCCGCGCGGCACCGCCCTCGCGATGCGCGGCCAGATCGAGACGATGCGCACGTCGTATCTCGGCCTCGGCGCGGGCGTCGCGATGGCGATCGTGCTCGTCTACCTGCTGATCGTCGTCAATTTCCAGTCGTGGCTCGACCCGCTGATCATCATCAGCGCGATGCCGGCCGCGCTCGCCGGCATCGCGTGGATGCTGTTCGTCACCGGCACGCACCTGAGCGTGCCCGCGCTGACCGGCGCGATCATGACGGTCGGCGTCGCGACCGCGAACAGCATCCTGGTCGTGTCGTTCGCGCGGCAACGGCTCGCGGCCGGCGCGCCGCCGCTCACGGCCGCGCTGGAAGCCGGCGCGACGCGGATCCGGCCGGTGCTGATGACGGCGCTCGCGATGATCATCGGGATGGTGCCGATGGCGCTCGGTCTCGGCGAAGGCGCCGAGCAGAATGCGCCGCTCGGCCGCGCGGTGATCGGCGGGCTGCTGTTCGCGACCGTGTCGACCTTGCTGTTCGTGCCGCTCGTGTTCGGCGGCGTGCATGCGCGGCTGGCCCGGCGGCGTGCGCGCCAGGCCGGACACTGACTTTCGCCCCACTACCCGGTTGAATTGGTTGAATTCATGGAAGAGAAACATCACAGCGCCGTCGGCATCCAGGTAGACGAACACGGCATGCACCTGCCGGCGCGCGCGTCGGTGTCGCGACGCGGACGGATCGTCCTGATCGTGATCGGCGTGCTGCTGGCGGCGGGCGCCGCGCGCACCATCGTCGTCAACGTGCTGAACCAGCATCGCCTCGACGCGGTCGCCGAGCAGAACACGCGCCAGTACGTGAGCGTCGTGCATCCGGTCGACGCGGCCACCGGCGGCAAGCTGACGCTGCCCGGCACGCTTCGCGGCTTCGTCGAGGCGCCGATCCATGCGCGCGCCAGCGGCTACGTGCTGCGCTGGCAGGCCGATATCGGCGCGCACGTGAAACAGGGGCAAACGCTCGCCGAGCTCGATACGCCGGAGCTGAACCAGGAACTGGCGCAGGCCACCGCGCAACGTCAGCAGGCGCAAGCCGCGCTCGCGCTCGCGAAGACGTCGTTCGACCGCGCGCAGCAGTTGCGCCAGCGCGATGCGGTGTCGCAACAGGAACTCGACGACCGGCAAGGCGCGTTCAACCAGGGCACCGCGAACCTCGCGGCGGCCGATGCGAACATGCGCCGCCTCACCGAACTGAAGGGCTTCCAGCGGATCGTCGCGCCGATCGACGGGATCGTCACGCAGCGCAACGTCGACGTCGGCGATCTCGTCAATTCCGGCAACGCGGGCCGCGCGCTGTTCACGGTCGTGCAGGCCGACCGGCTGCGCCTGTACGTGCAGGTGCCGCAGGCGTATGCGCAGCAGGTGAAGGTCGGCCAGCACGTGAGCGTCGCGCAGGCCGAGCTGCCGGGGCGGACGTTCGACGGCACGATCACGCGCACGTCCGAGGCGATCGACGTCGCGACGCGCTCGCTGCAGATCGAGATCACGCTGCCGAACCCGGACGGGCGGCTGCTGCCCGGCGCGTACGTGCAGGCGACGCTGCCGATGACGCCGGTCGGCCGCCTGCAGGTTCCGGCCAATACGCTGCTGTTCCGCGCCGAAGGCCCGACGGTTGCGACCGTCGATGCGAACGGCCAGGTCCACCTGAAGCAGGTGACGGTCGTGCGCACGATCGGCCAGACGCTCGAAGTCGACGGGCCGATCACGCCGAACGACCGCCTCGTCGCGAACCCGAGCGACGCGCTCGCGAACGGCGACCGGGTCGTCGTGCAGGCGCCGGCCGCGCAGCCGGCCTCCGCGGTCGCGGGAGCGAAATCGTGAGCGCGATGCGCACGCGCGTGCGGCCCGTGGCGCTCGCCGCCATCGTTGCGGCCGCCGCCGTCGCCGGCTGCACGGTCGGCCCGGATTACCGGCGCCCGCCCGTCGATACACCGGCCGCGTGGCGGCTCGATCCGGCCGACCAATACTGGCAGCCGGCCGCGCCGGCCCGCGCGCCGCTCGATCCGGTCTGGTGGACCGCGTTCGGCGACGCGCAGCTCGACGCGCTGGAAGCCGACGCGCTGCGCAACAACCAGAACCTGAAGGCGGTGGCCGCGCGCTACGACCAGGCGAAGGCGACGCTCGCGTCGGTCGCGTCCGCGCAGTATCCGGCCGTCGGCCTGAACGCGAGCGGCCAGCGCTTCAAGATCTCCGCCGACCGGCCGCAGACCAACTACGCGACGCGCAGCATGTCGACCGTGCAGAACGAGATCCAGGTCGGCGCGGCGGTCAGCTACGAACTCGACCTGTTCGGCCGCGTGCGGCGCAACGTCGAAGCCGCGCAGGCCAGCTCCGAGCAGGCGCGCGACGATTTCGCGAATGCGCGCCTCGTGCTGAGCGCCGATCTCGCGTCGAGCTATTTCGCGTTGCGCGAACTCGACACCGAGATCGACGTCGTCAAGCGTTCGATCGATCTGCAGCAGAAGGCGCTGGATTACGTGAGCGCGCGCCACGACCTCGGCGCGGTATCGGGGCTCGATCTGCTGCAGCAGCGCGCGCAGCTCGACGCGACGCGCACGCAGGCGCAACTGCTGATCCAGCAGCGCGCGCAGGTTGAAACCGCGATCGCGACGCTGGTCGGCGCGCCCGCCCCCGAATTCTCGCTGCCGCCGCGCGTGGTGCCGATCAACGCGCCCACGCTGCCGACCGGCATGCCGAGCGACCTGCTGCAACGGCGCCCCGACGTCGCGTCGGCCGAGCGCGCGATGGCCGCCGCGAACGCGCAGATCGGCGTCGCGCGCGCCGCGTATTTCCCGCGCATCACGCTGTCGCCGGACCTCGGCTGGGACGCGACCCGCTTCGCGGGCCTGTTCACCGTGCCGGCGCTGCTGTGGTCGGTCGGCGGGTCGCTCAGCCAGCCGCTGTTCGAAGGCGGCAAGCTGAAGGCCGGCGTCGATTTCGCGCAGGCCGGCTACGTCGCCGCGCAGGCCAGCTACCGGCAGACCGTGCTCACCGCGTTCCAGGAGGTGCAAAATGCGGTGACCGGCCTGTCGGTGCTCGCGCAGGCCGCGCAGCAGGCCTCCGCGGCCGTCGACGACGCACGCAAGCTCGTGTCGCTCGCGCAGGATCGCTACGCGGGCGGCCTGACGCCGTTCATCGACGTGCTGACGGCCCAGCAACAGTTGCTGACGAGCGAGCGCCAGGCCGTGCAGATCCAGGGCCAGCGCGCGGCGCTCGTCGTGTTTCTCGCGAAGGCGCTCGGCGGCGGCTGGGACGGTGGCACCGAGAGTGGCCCGGCGCCGTCCGACGTCGCGTCGGCGGCCCCGCAGCGCGGCGCGGGTGTCGGCCCTTGACCCGCCCTTAACCGGTTACGCGGAAAACCAACATGAAAGTGCTGATCGTCGAAGACGAACCGAAAGTCGTCGAATACCTGAAGAGCGGCCTGACCGAGGAAGGCTGGGTCGTCGACACCGCGCTCGACGGCGAGGACGGTGCGTGGAAAGCCGTCGAATTCGACTACGACGTGGTCGTGCTCGACGTGATGCTGCCGAAGCTCGACGGCTTCGGCGTGCTGCGTGCGTTGCGCGCGCAGAAGCAGACGCCCGTCATCATGCTGACCGCGCGCGATCGCGTCGACGACCGCGTGCGCGGCTTGCGCGGCGGCGCCGACGACTACCTGACCAAGCCGTTCTCGTTCCTCGAGCTGATCGAACGGCTGCGCGCGCTGACGCGCCGCGCCCGCGTGCAGGAATCGACGCTGATCTCGATCGGCGACCTGCGCGTCGACCTGATCGGCCGCCGCGCGACCCGCGACGGCACGCGGCTCGACCTCACCGCGCAGGAATTCCAGCTGCTCGGCGTGCTCGCGCGGCGCAGCGGCGAGGTGCTGTCGAAGACGACCATCGCCGAACTCGTGTGGGACGTGAACTTCGACAGCAATGCGAACGTCGTCGAAACGGCGATCAAGCGCCTGCGCGCGAAGCTCGACGGCCCGTTCGCGGACAAGCTGCTGCACACGATCCGCGGGATGGGCTACGTGCTCGAAGCGCGCGAGGACGGCGACGCGGAGCGGCGCGCATGAAACGCTCGATCATCCTGCGGCTTTCGGCGATGTTCGGCATCGTGTCGCTGCTCGTGTTCACGCTGGTCGGCTGCGGGCTGTTCGTGATGATGGAGCGCCAGCTGTTCGCCGAGTTGCGCGCGACGATCGACACGCGCGCCAAGGTCGCCCAGATGATCGTGTCGCACGCGACCACGGCCGCGCGCGGCCGCCTGATGCAGGAAAAGCTCGCCGATCTCGAGCCGCCCGACGGCTCGACGCACTACCAGGTAATCAGCGACAACCCCGCGTTCCGCTTCGGCAGCCCTGTCGACGGCGTGCCGCTCGACCCGCCGTTCGGCGCGTTCCAGCGCTACCAGCTCAACGACAGCAGCTACGCGGTGATGACGAAAACCATCACGCTCGCCGGCGCCGGCGAGCGGCCGACGCTGCAACTGGTGGTCGCGACGTCGTGCGAACGGACGCAGCGGATGCTGCGCCGCTTCGGCTGGACGCTGGCCGCGCTGATCGCGACGGCCACCGTCATCACGCTGCTGCTGAGCCGCGCGGTCGCGCGCTTCGGGCTCGCGCCGCTCGACCGGCTGTCGCAGGACGCGGCGAGCGTGAGCGCGACGAACCGCCGCCAGCGGCTGCACACCGACGCGCTGCCGACCGAGCTGCGCGATCTCGCGACGTCGTTCAACGGCGCGCTCGAACGGATCCAGCAAACCTGCGCGCGGCTCGAAGCGTTCAACGCGGACGTCGCGCACGAGCTGCGCACGCCGATCAGCATCCTGATCGGCCAGACCCAGGTCGCGCTGACGAGCCGCGACCGCTCGGTCGACCGGATGCGCCAGACGCTGCAGTCGAACCTCGAGGAATTCGAGCGGCTGCGCGTGATCATCAACGACATGCTGTTCCTGTCGCGCAGCGACCGCGGCGAACGCGCGACCGACCTGAAGGACGTATCGCTCGCCGACGAGGTGCGGCGCATGCTCGACTTCCTCGAAATTCCGCTCGACGAGGCGCGGTTGCGCGCCGAACTGCACGGCGATGCGCGCGCGGCCGTCGATCCGTCGCTGTTCCGCCGCGCGATGACGAACCTGCTGATCAACGCGATCCAGCATTCGGCGCCCGGCGCGACGCTGAACGTGACGATCACGCGCCGCGACACGCTCGTCGAAATGGCCGTGTCGAACCCCGGCGAGCCGATCGATCCGGTGCTGCGCTCGCATGTGTTCGAGCGCTTCTACCGGCTCGAGGAAGCGCGCGCGAACAGCAAGGAAAACCACGGGCTCGGGCTGTCGATCGTCAAGGCCGTGGCCGAAATGCACGGCGGCGGCGTGTTCGTCGCGTGCTCGGGCGGCGTCAACACGTTCGGCTTCTCGGTATCGACGCAACCCTGCTCGGGCGGGCCGCTGCGGCCGGCCGATGTCGCCGGCGCGGTGGATTCGGCCGATTCGGCCAATCCGTCTGGTCCGCGCGACGCGCGGCCGGCGCACGCGCCGCGCGCGCTGCACTGACGGCGGTCGCGCGCCGCCGAGGGCAGTTTTCTTCAATACGGGCCGACGCGGCGCCCGTAGTCTCGATACGACTTTCGACATGTCGCATGGAGACACCTGATGAGCATGCTGGTTTCGATGGCCGCGTTCGCGCTCGCCTCGTCGATCACCCCCGGTCCCGTCAACATCGTCGCGCTCAGCGCGGGCGCCCGCCACGGCCTCGGCGCGAGCCTGCGCTACGCGGCCGGCGCGACGCTCGGCTTCGTCGCGCTGTTCCTGCTGATCGGCCTCGGCCTGCACGCGGCGCTCGCGCGCTGGCCCGTACTGACGACGGCCACGCAGTGGTCGGGAATCGCGTTCCTGCTGTACATGGCGCTGCGGCTCGCGCTCGACGACGGCCGGCTGTCGGCCGATCCGCACGTGGCCGGCCCGTCGGCGGCGTCCGGCGCGGCGATGCAGTGGCTCAATCCGAAGGCATGGCTCGCGTGCGTGGCCGCGATGGGCGCATATGCGGCCGATGGCGACCGCGCGCAGGTCTGGCAGTTCGCCGCGCTGTATCTGGTGATCTGCTTCGCGTCGATCGCATGCTGGGGCTATGCGGGCGCGTCGTTGCGGCACCGGCTCGCGAACGCACGGCGCATGCGCGTGTTCAACCGGCTGATGGCGCTGCTGCTCGCGGGCAGCGCGCTGTTCCTGCTGGACGTGTAGCGGCTTCGCCGGTCAGCGCATCGCGCTGCGATACTGTCCGGGCGTCGCGGCCGCGATCCGCCGGAATGCGCGCTGGAAATGCGCCTGGTCCGCAAAGCCGGCGTCGAGCGCGACTTCGGCGATCGGCCGGCCGCGGCGCAACTCGGTGCGGCCGTACTGCACGCGCCGATCGATCAGGAACGCATGGGGCGTCATCCCGTAACGCGCATTGAACGCGCGGATCAGGTACGACGGCGACAGGTCGGCCGCCGCGCAGATCGCATCGAGCGTGACGGACTCGCGGCAATGGGCGGCGATGTAGTCGGCCGCGCGCGCGAGTTTCGCGTTGTCGTCTCCCGGCCGCCGGTCGGGCAGTTCACGATCGAGCGCGCCGTGCAGCGCCGTGAAGAATTCGACCGCCGCACTTTCCTTGCCGAGCGCATCGATGCCGGGCGACACGAGCGTGCGATAGAAGCCGCCAAATTGCGCGAACAGGTCGCCGCGGTCGGTCCACTTCGGCGAAAACCCGTGGAAATCGCGGTTCGGATCATGCCCCAGCGAGTGTTGGAGCCGCGCGAGCCACGGCACGTCGACATAGACCATCCGGTATGCCCACGCATCCGGGCCGTAGGGATTGCAGGCGTGTACCTGCTCCGGATCGATGATCACGAGCACGCCGCGGCCGACGTGCGCGTTCGTCGCACCGTTTACGTACGTGCTCGTGCCGCCGACGATCGCGCCCACCGACAGCGTGTCGTGCGTGTGTTTCGCATAGCAGATCGCACGCCCGTCGTCGACCGTGCGCGCCTCGATGAACGGCAGCGCGGTATCGCGCCAGAACGGCGACGGTACGGTGGATCGGTTGGCGGTACGGTTCACGCGGCGGGCTCCGGTTCGGACGAATGCTCACCGTACAAGACTGTGCGGCGCCGCGCAACCGCACCGTCCGGCTTCGATGTTCGGTTGAATCGTGCCCACGACGATGATCGTGGGCACGATCCTGCCCGTCGCCGGCGCCCGACACGATGTCGCGCTTGGGCCGGGACATCGCGCCCTGTACCCGCCTACAGGCGTTTCCGCCTGCTCGGGCGCCGACGTCGAGACGATCGGGTCAGGCCGGCACGTAGATCTTCGGATCCCACCAGTAGTAGCCGAACAGTTCCTGGTTCTGCCCGCCGACGAGCTTGTAAAGCGCGAAGCAAACGCCGAAATATTCGGTGCCGCTTTTCCGGACCGACGAGTCGAAAGTCGCGAACGTGAGTTGCTTCTTCAGCGGCGGGAGGCCATTGCGGCTCCCCGAATCCGGGTTGGGTTCCACCGCGCCATTGCGGACGACGGTGTTGCAGACGAACGGGTTGAATACCTCGTCGCCTTGATAGCGCGGGATGTTGTAGATGATCACGGCATCGTCGGAGTTGTCGTAGATCGACACGCCGGTGAACTGGACGCGGTCACCCGGATATGCGGTGATTTCCAGGTCGGCCGTACCCTGCCCCTTGACGCCACGCGCGCCGGTGCAAATCAGGAACTGGCCATTGTGGGCGATGCCCGTCGGCTTGTTCGGATCCTGGCTCGGATTCGGATACGTTTTCTTGACCCATTCCGTATCGATCACCGCGATGATGTTGATGTCCTGTGCGCTCGATGCAAGAGTGACTTCGGTAGCCATGGCTGATCTCCATTCATTAAGCGTTATGAATTTAAATCCGACGACGCGTCATTGGCGCGTCAAGGACAATATCGTCCTCTTCGGCAATCGAAATCAATTACAGTCGATTACGCGGCGACGAACGTTTTAATTCACACCTGACAACCCGATTCCAGACCGAAAAAATCCATAAAAATCAATTACAGTCGATTACACCGCGACATCGACCCCATCTCGTCCGCGAAAAGCAATTTTCATTAAAATAAATCCCCCATCAAACCTGACAGGTACTAAAACCAATATAAATGGCCAATACTGGAAAAGCGCATCGCCGATGCGCCACGCGCACCGCACGGGCAATTGGCCCACCACGGAGGCATTCCAATGAAAGTCGATCCGAACAGTATCAATCTGGAAAAAGCCGCTCAGTCCATTCAAATTCTTGCAGTTATCGACACGAATTACATAAAGAGAAGTCACCCCAATCCGAGCCTGAACGCGCAGAACCCGACCAGCATCCCCAGCACTGCGTTGTTCATGCTCAACGGCCACGCGCCCGGCGTGAGCAGTTCGGAGGGAAACGGTAATCTGGGCCTGAAATTGAATGTCGGCGACAAGGTATCCCTGATGGGGACGTCGCTGGCCGACAATTCCGGAGACGCTGCGCTGATTTACCACGTCCAGCAATACTCGGGCGCTCAGGTGTTCGCTCCGTTTACCGCGGTGACCATCGAACAGGCTGGCGCGGCGAGCGCTGCCGAAACGCCGGACCTCATCGCGACCTCGGCGCAATCCCAGGTCTTCCAGGCATTCGAATCCGTCGCAAAATCCGCCGGATCCGAGTACCTCGCCACGTCTTTTGCGCTTTATACGCGGAGCCAGAACAGGAAATCCTTGTTCGGCTACTTCTTCTGGGTCTGGCAAGCCGCCGCTGCTTGACGCGAGCGCCGCCGACAACTCGCTCCGAAGCGATACGGGAGCGATTCAAGTCGGCAGATCTTGCGCGGCGCCCCGGACGGTGCCGCGCCTTTTCCGCGACAAAACCAAAATGGAGCACCCGTATGACAGCCGATCTTGGAAGCCTCACGCTCGACCCGAGCGCGCAGCAAATCGACATCCTTGCGGTAATCGACACGGAATACATCAAGTGGAGATACCCGCATCCGAGCAGGCAGCCCGAATTACCGATCTCCGTCGATCACCGCGCCGTGCGCCTGCTGTATACCGGTGCGCGGGGCGGGTCGATCGGAAACGGCCCGGCCGACCCTGTTCTGACGCTGTATCCGGGCGACACGGTTTCACTGAGGGCAGTCTCCCTCTATGGGAACGTGGACGACGCGGTGCTGATTTATCAGGTTTCGCACCTGTTCGGCCAGCAGGTATTCAACCCGTTTTCGCAGGACTTCCTCGACGTGAACGCCGTGCAACTGAATCCTGAAACGCGCGACGGCCTGCCGCCGATGACGAAGCCGCAGACTTTCGTCAGCATTGGCTCCAAGGCAAGAGAGAGCGGGATAGAAACGCTTGGCGCGTGCTTCGGGCTCTATACGCTGGAAAGAAGCACCCAGGAGCTGGTCGGATACTACTGGTGGGACTGGTTCGTCACGTGCTCCTGATATTCGCCTTCCGGCGTTGACGGCTCACCCGTTCCGCGGGCAATAGTCACGAAATGGGCTGGCGGCATGCACGGCATCCGCCAGCATCGGCAGTGGCGCCGACTCTTTCCGGCCGACATTCGACCTGCTGCCATCGCGGCCGGCGAATACGTCGTCGGTCGGGTACCGCGCGGGTGAAGCACGCGCGGTACCCGATCTCACGCGTGGTTGCCCCGAGCCGGCACGGATCTCTCGCGACCGAGATCCACGCCGGCACTTCACGACTTCCCTCCCCGGCATTCCTGCATGACCGCCGCCGACGCGCTCGCGAGATGGCCTATTGACCGGAATTTGCCTAAGCTTTGAATTCCGTCCGCCGCGGCACGCGCGGCGCTTCCCGTTCACTCTTCCCCCCGCCACGCTCATGCAGATCGATCTGAAAGGCAAGACCGCGGTCGTCACCGCTTCCACCGCCGGCATCGGGCTCGCGATCGCCGAAGGACTCGCGCGCGCCGGTGCGCGCGTCGTCGTCAACGGCCGCAGCGACACGTCGGTGCAATCCGCGCTCGAGAAACTGCGCGACACCGTGCCCGGCGCAAGCTTCGACGGCGTCGCCGCCGACCTGTCCGATGCGGCCGGCGTCGCGCGTGTCACGCAGCACACGCCGGATGCCGACATTCTCGTCAACAACGCGGGCATCTACGGCCTGAAGCAGTTCTTCGACATCGACGATGCCGAATGGGAACATTATTTCCAGATCAACGTGATGTCCGGCGTGCGGCTCGCGCGGCATTACCTGAAAGGGATGATCGAACGCAATGCCGGGCGCATCGTGTTCATTTCGTCGGAATCGGGCCTGAACATTCCCGTCGACATGATTCATTACGGGTTCACGAAAACCGCGCAGTTGTCGATCGCGCGCGGCCTCGCAAAACTCGCGGCCGGCACCAACGTGACCGTCAATTCGGTGCTGCCGGGGCCGACGATGTCGGAAGGCGTGCGCGCGATGCTGAAAGCGCAGGCCGACGAAACGGGCCGCAGCATCGACGACGTCGCGGTGGATTTCGTGCGCACCGAGCGCGCGACGTCGATCATCCAGCGGCCGGCGCTGCCCGAGGAAATCGCGAACCTGGTCGTGTACGTGTGTTCGCCGCTCGCCTCGGCCACGACGGGCGCCGCGCTGCGCGCCGACGGCGGCGTGCTCGATACGATCGCGTGACGCGTGCGTGACACGCTCGCGCGGCGCAGGCGGCCGCGCTAGCGCGATGCGGCCTTGCCCGGCTGGAGCGTGCCCTTGCGGTCGGCGTCCATGCACGAATCGAAGCCGTACTGCGTGACGACGCCGGCCTTGTCGAACACGACGAAGTACGACCGGTGATCGTTGCCGTGCTCGATGAAATAGTTGTAGCAGACACCGCTGCCGTTGCGGACCATCCAGACGCTGCGCGGGTTGCCGGCGGCGCGGACGACGTCGGCGCGCGTCGCGCCGTGCCTCGACGCGGCCCGTGCCAGCGGCGTGCGCGAATACGAAAACGGCAGCCACGAGTCGAACCACGCACAGCCATGCAACATCAGGCAGCTGGCGGCCAGGGACAGCGTCGCTGCGGGACGGGACATCGAAATCAATCGCATGCTCGGGGAATCTGCTGCGCCATGCCGGCGTGATCGAAAGCCCCATGCTACTCGACCTTTGGGTCCGGATCGAAAAGAAATGTAGAGATCGTTATCCGGATCCCTGCGATCGCAGGCGTCCTCGCCCGCCGAATCGTCAGCGATCGTTGCAGCCGTCACCCGCGTGCGTGTGCATCCGCGTCGTCGCACCGCTGCGTCGAGCCGACGCCACGGCATGCGCGCTCAAGCGATCCATTCGGCCCACAGCATCGTGAGCACCGTCATCAGCGCCGGGCCGACGAACAGCCCGATCAGGCCGAACGTCTCGGCGCCGCCGAGGATGCCGAACAGCACGAGCAGGAACGGCAGCCGTGTCGAACCGCCGATCAGCACCGGCCGCACGAAATGCTCGGCGACGAACACGACGATGAACCCGAGCGCCGCAACCACGACGGCCCACATGGTCGCCCCCTGCACGAACAGCCAGAGCGCCGCGCCGCAGAACACGACCGGCGCGCAGAACGGCAGCATCGCGGCGACCGCCGTGACGAGCCCGAGCAGCGCCGCATGCGGCACGCCCGCGAGCGCATACGCGACGCCGAGCAGCGCGCCCTCGCCGAGCCCGACGACGACGAGCCCCGTCACCGTGCCGTACACGGCCGCGACCATCCGCTCGATCAGTTCCGCGCCGTTGCGCCCGAACGCGCGCCGCGCGCCCTGCAGCAACGCACCCGACAGCTTGTGGCCCGCGCGCAGGATCACGAACAGCGTGACGAGCATGAAACCGAATTCGAGCAGCACGTGCGCGAGCTTCGTGCCGAATTGCCGGCCGAACGCGATGAATTTCTCGCTGTTGACGCCGTGCATCGCGGTGGCCGCATGCAGCGGATGGCCGAGATTGGCCTGCCACCATTCGGTGATCTGCGCCGCGCCGTACGGCAACCGGCTGACCACGTCCGGCAACGGAATGCCGTTGTCCTGGACCGTGTGCAGCCACTCGCGCAGGTCATGCGCCTGCGCGATCGCCTGGGTCGTCGCGACCGCCACCGGCAGCACGACGAGCAGCGAAATCGCCGCCGTGATGACGGTCGCGATCAGCGTCGGCCGGTCGCGGAACAGCCGGTGCGATTCGAAGCGCTTCAGCAGCGGCCACATCGCGATGGCGATCACGCAGGCCCACGCGATGGCGGGAATGAAGTCGCGGATCACCCACAGCGCAAGCACCAGCAGCGCCGCATACAACGCGACGCGGGCGATCTGTTGCGCGCGCGGCCGCGCGGCGGAATCGTGAGACGACGGCACATGTGCGCCCATGGCACCTCTGTCGAAAAGAAAAAATGGCGGTTCGCGCAGGCCATCGGCCTGGACGAACCGCCATTCTATCCATCGGCGCCCGACCGGCGCCGCGCGCGATGCGCGGACCGCCGCGGCGCGGCGTCGACGTGTCCCCGCTTACGCCACCTTGTCCGCGACCCGGTAGCGTTCGAGCCAGTGCGCGTACGGCGCGGGCAGCGTCCACGACGGACGCTCGACGCCGAGCTGCTTGGCCGCGTAGTACGGCCAATGCGGATCGGCCAGGTGCGCGCGGCCGACCATCACGAGATCGAGTTGCTGTTCCGCCACCACGCGGTTCGCCAGTTGCGGCGTGTCGATCCCCCACGCGGACGACACCGGCAGCCCGGCCTCGCGGCGCACGCGCTCGGCGATCGGCGCGAGGAACGCCGGGCCCCACGGAATCTGCGCGGTGGGCGTCGAGAAGCCGACCGACACGCTCAGCATGTCGAGCCCTTCCCGCTTCATCCGCTGCGTGAGCGCGATCGACTCGGCGAGCGTCTCTTCGTCGCGGCCGTCGTATTCGATCACGCCGAGGCGCGCGGTCAGCGGCAGATGCTCGGGCCAGACCTTGCGAACGGCGGCCAGCGTGTCGACGAGGAAACGGCCGCGGTTTTCGGCCGAACCGCCGTATTCGTCGGTGCGCTGGTTCGAATGCACCGAGAAGAAGCTCTGGCCGAGATAGCCGTGCGCGAAGTGCAGTTCCAGCCATTCGAAACCGAGGTCGCGTGCGCGCTGCGCCGACGCGACGAAGTCGGCCTGCACGCGGGCGATGTCGTCGTGCGTCATTTCACGCGGCACCTTCGGCAGATGCGCGCCGAACGGCACGGCCGACGGCGCGATGGTCTGCCATCCGCGCGGATCGCCGTCGGCGATATGGTCGTCGCCTTCCCACGGGCGGTTCGCGCTCGCCTTGCGGCCCGCGTGCGCGATCTGGATGCCCGGCACCGCGCCGGCCGCCTTGATCGCCGCGACCGACGGCGCGAACGCCTCGGCCTGCACGTCGTTCCACAACCCGGCGCAGCCCGGCGTGATGCGGCCTTCCGGCGACACGGCGGTCGCCTCCGCGATCACGAGGCCCGCGCCGCCGCGCGCGATGCCGGCCAGATGCACGTGATGCCAGTCGTTGACGACGCCGTCTTCGGCGACGTACTGGCACATCGGCGGCACCGCGATGCGGTTGCGCAGCGTGACATCCTTGAGTTTGAACGGTTCGAACAGGGCAGACATCCACGACTCCTTTGCTTGGTTCTGCAAAACGGCTGGGAATGCGCCGCGCGGTGCGCACGACGCAACGATGCGGGCCGCCGGCGGGCCGGCAGCGCCCGGCGACGGCAAGGACGCGGCGCCGGCCCGGCCGGCGCCATGCGGTTAGCGATGGCCGAGCTTCGCGAGCAGCGCCTCGGCCGCGGGCGCCGACGACGCGGGGTTCTGCCCGGTGATCAGCAGCCCGTCGGTGACGACATGCGGCGCCCAGTCGGCGCTGCGCTCGAATTCGGCGCCGTTGGTCTTCAGCATGTCCTCGACGAGGAACGGCACGACTTCGGTCAGCTCGACGGCCGCCTCCTCGCTGTTGGTGAATCCCGTCGCGCGCTTGCCGCGCACGACCGATTCGCCGGTCTGCGGGTTCTTCACGTGGCGCAGCACGCCCGGCGCATGGCAGACCGCCGCGACCGGCTTGCCGGCCGCGAGCGCGCGCTCGATCAGGCCGATCGAATGCAGATCCTCGGCGAGATCCCACAGCGGGCCATGGCCGCCCGGGTAGAACAGCGCGTCGTAGTCGTCCGCCGATACCTCGGCCAGCTTGCGCGTCGACGCGAGTTCGGCCTTGGCCGCCGCATCGGCGTCGAAGCGGCGCGTCGCGTCGGTCTGCGCGGTCGGATCGCTGCTTTTCGGGTCGAGCGGCGGCTGGCCGCCCTTCGGCGACGCCAGCGTCAACTCGACGCCCGCGTCCTTGAACGTGTAGTACGGCGCGGCCAGTTCCTCGAGCCAGAAGCCGGTCTTCTTGCCGGTGTCGCCGAGCGTGTCGTGCGAGGTCAGGACAACCAGGATCTTCATGATCGGACACTCCTTCGAAAATGAACGGGGGAACGGGGCCGCACGTCGGCGCGCCACGCCTGTCGGTTAGTCCGCCGGCGCGCGGCAACGTGCGATTCATTCATCCGCATGCGATATACGCCTATTAGACCAGTCGTCTAGAAGCGGCCGAAATAAAACGACGGCGTCCCCTGCTTGAGCCCGCCGGAGACGTCGCCGCACGCTTGAGGACGGATGATAGCGCCGGATTAGACCGGTCGTCTAGAAGAATGCGCGTTCGCCCCTGCCGTCGTCATGGCCTTTGCGACCGGGGCGCAGTCCGGTCGCGCCCGCCGTTGCCTCGCCGCCGTCGCCGGGCGGGCTACCCGCGCGCCGGTCCGTCCGTGTCGCCCGCCTCGATGGCCGGCGCCTCGAGCCGGTGGTCGTGCACACCGTCGTCCAGCAGCCGCAGCATCAGTTCCGCGAGCGCGCGCCCCGATGCATGCCCGGTCGGCTGCACGACCGCCGTGACGCGATACGGATGCGCGAGATCGGGCGGCACGCCGTCGTAGACGATCAGCGACATGTCCGCGCCCAGGCGCAGTCCGCCGTCGACCAGCGCGCGAAACGCGCCGCCGCCCGCGATGTTGTTGTCGACCAGCAGCGCCGTCGGCGGCTCGGCCCGCGCGAGCAACGCCCGCGCCGCCTGCAGCCCGCCGTCGTGCGTGAACGCGCACTCGACGAGCAGCGCCGGATCCGCGTCGATCCCGGCTTCGCGCAAGGCCGACAGATAACCGGCGCGCCGCTGCGCGGCGAAATTCAGCGCCAGCGGCGCGCTGATCATCGCGATGCGCCGATGCCCGAAGCCGATCAGCCGGCGCACCGCGTCGCGCGCGCCCGCCTCGTTGTCGAAGTCGAACCACGCATACGGGCCGGCCGTCTGCGTGCGGCCGTACGCGACATACGGAAACGCGCTCCCTTGCAGGTACGCGATACGCGGATCGTCGACCCGCGTGCGCGCGACGATCAGCCCGTCGACGAGCTTGCCGTCGACGATCCGCCGGTACGTGTCCAGCTCCGCGTTCGGCCGCGCGGACGCGATGATGAAATCGAGATTGCGCTCGGCGAGCCGCTCGGTGATGCCCGCGACGACTTCGCCGAACCGCGGATCGCCGAGATCGCCCGCGCCGAACGGATAGACGATCCCGATCATGTCGGCCCGCCCGGTCGCGAGCCGGCGCGCGGTCGGATCGGCCACGTAGCCCATTTCCCGCGCGGCCTTCGTCACGCGCTCGCGCGTCGCCTCGCTGACGTCGTCGTAACCGTTCAACGCGCGGCTGACCGTCGTCCGCGACAGACCGAGCGCGTCCGACAGCGCCTTCAGATTCACCTTCACCGTCATTCCTCGCATGCGTCGATCCGCCCGGCTGCCCGAAGCCCGGGACGCGCCGACCGGGTAATTATTTCCAATTGGTAACGATTACCGTCAAATAAATATCTTTTGCGTTCCAAACCGGTTTGAAATAGCATCCAAACCGGTTTGGACATCGATGCCCACTCAGCCGTTCACTTTCACCTTCCCAGGAAACGACGACGAGATGACATACTTTCCCCTTTTCCGTCCGGTCGCGGCCAAACGTCTGCTGCTCGCTGGCGGCGCACTCGCCGCCCTCGCGTCCGTCGCGCACGCGCAGTCCGGCGGCACGGGCGCGCCCGTGCCCACGCCCCATACCCAGCAAGCCTACGATCCCGAGGGCAACTTCACGATGCGCTGGACGCGGGCGGACATCCGCCAGATCGTCGCGCAATCGCACACTGCCGGCGCCGACAGGAACTCGCTGCCGCAGGCGCTGACGATGCCGGACATCCCGCAGGATTTCCCGCTGATCAATTCGAACGTGTGGGTGTGGGACACGTGGCCGCTGGCCGACCTGCAAGCGAACCAGCTCAGCTACAAGGGCTGGGAGGTGATCTTCTCGCTCACCGCCGATCCGCACGCGGGCTACACGTTCGACGACCGTCACGTCCACGCCCGCATCGGCTTCTTCTATCGCCGCGCCGGCATCCCCGCGTCGCAGCGCCCCGCGAACGGCGGCTGGACCTGGGGCGGCCACCTGTTCCCGGACGGCGCGAGCGCCCGGGTGTTCGGCACCGCGCCGATGACCAACAACGCCGAATGGTCGGGTTCCGCGCGCCTCACGAACGGCAGCAACGTCAGCCTCTACTACACCGCGACGTCGTTCAACCGCTCGGCGCCCGGCGGCGCCGACATTACGCCGCCGCAGGCGATCATCACGCGCGCCGACGGCCACATCCACGCCGACGACAAGCACGTGTGGTTCACCGGCTTCGACGATCACAAGGCGCTGCTGGAACCGGACGGCAACTACTACCAGACCGGCCAGCAGAACACCTACTTCTCGTTCCGCGATCCGTTCGTGTTCACCGACCCCGCGCATCCGGGCAAGACCTACATGGTGTTCGAAGGCAACACCGGCGGCCCGCGCGGCGCACGCACCTGCACCGATGCCGATCTCGGCTACGCGCCGAACGATCCGAACCGTGAAGATCTCAACGCGGTGATGAATTCGGGCGCAGTGTATCAAAAGGCCAATGTCGGCCTCGCGGTCGCGACCAACCCGCAGTTGACCGAATGGAAGTTCCTGCCGCCGATCCTGTCGGCGAACTGCGTCGACGACCAGACCGAGCGTCCGCAGATCTATCTGAAGGACGGCAAGTACTACCTGTTCACGATCAGCCACCGCACGACGATGGCGGCCGGCGTCGACGGCCCGGACGGCGTGTACGGCTTCGTCGGCAACGGCATCCGCAGCGACTTCCTGCCGCTGAACGGCGGCAGCGGCCTCGTGCTCGGCAACCCGACCGACTTCTCCGCGCCGGCCGGCGCACCGTATGCGCAGGACCCGAACCAGAATCCGCGCGAATTCCAGTCGTATTCGCACTACGTGATGCCGGGCGGGCTCGTCGAGTCGTTCATCGATGCGATCGGCCCGCGCCGCGGCGGCACGCTCGCGCCGACGGTGAAGGTGAACATCAACGGCACGTCGACGGCGGTCGACCGCGCGTATGGGCGCGCCGGCCTCGGTGGCTACGGCGACATCCCGGCGAACCTGCCGGCGACGGGGGCCGGTCACAACTGACGGCAACGGCCAGCGTAATCAGGCCAGACCACGATAACGATCGCCAATCAAGGCACGAGGTTCGGGAGGCGCGTATCGCGCGTGTCGCGTGTGCGCCTCCTCTTTTTCTTCCGCCGTTTCTTCTGACCTTTGCGCATGTCGTCGTCACAGGCGGCAGGTGCGCTCCTTACCCGCTTCGCCCGACGAAGCGCCCGGCCCCCGCATGAAATCGACGTCTTTCCGCTGTTCCGTCCGGCTCGTTCGCCTGTTGTTCGCCTGCCTGGCGTGCACGCAGGTCGTCGCCGCCCCGTGCCACGCGCCGCCCGAAACCGGCACGCCGCAATGGCGGCCCGCCCTCCACTACACGCCGCAGCGCAACTGGATGAACGATCCGAACGGGCTCGTCTACGAGAACGGCCGCTATCACCTGTTCTATCAGTACAACCCGCTCGGCAACGACTGGGGCAACATGTCGTGGGGGCACGCGACCAGCACCGATCTCGTCCACTGGCGCGAGCAGCCGGTCGCGATGCGCGCGAGCGCCACCGAGGAAATCTTCTCGGGCTCGATCGTCGCCGACACCCTGAACACGTCCGGCCTCGGCACGCCGGGTCACACGCCGCTCGTCGCGCTTTACACGAGCGTCTACAAGCCCGGCTCGGGTCACGCGCCCGGCATCCAGGCGCAGTCGCTCGCGTACAGCCTCGATCAGGGCACGACCTGGCAGCCGTATGCGCACAACCCGGTGCTGACGCTCGATCCCGAATCGAAGGAATTTCGTGACCCGAAAGTGTCGTGGTATGCGGCGGGCGGCTACTGGCTGATGACGACGGTCGTCGCCGATGCGCAGGTCGTGAAGCTCTATCGTTCCGACGACCTGATCCACTGGTCGTTCCTGAGCGACTTCACGCTGCCGGACGTGCCGCATGCGGGCGCGCTGTGGGAAATGCCGGACCTCATACCGCTGCCGCTCGACGGCGATCCGAAGCGAATCAAGTGGGTGATGATCGTCAACGTGAATCCGTGGTCGATCGCGGGCGGTTCCGGCGCCATGTATTTCGTCGGCGATTTCGACGGCCGCACGTTTACGCCCGACCGCGTCGCGCCGGCGGGCTCCGATCCCGCGCAATTCCGCTGGGTCGACCATGGCGCCGACTTCTATGCGGCCGGCACGTTCTCCGGCGCACCGGGCGCCCGGCCGGTCGCGATCGCATGGATGAGCAACTGGGATTACGCGGCCAAGGTACCGACCACGCCGTGGCGTGGCGCGACCACGCTGCCGCGCGAACTGTCGCTGAAGGCGATCGACGGCGAGCCGACCCTCATCGTCGCGCCCGCCGCCGCGTTCGACGCATGGGCCGACGGCCGGCCGGCCGTGCATGAAGGCGACCTGACGGTCGACTCGGCTACCCGACCGCTGTCGGCCGCCACACGCGGCGGCGTCCAGCGCATCACGGTGACGATCTCGCCGCAGCGTGCCGCACGCGCGGGCCTGATCGTGCGGCGCTCGGCCGATGGTTCGATCGGCACCCGGATCGTGTACGACACCGCGAAGCGCACGCTGACGCTCGACCGTGCGCGATCCGGCGAAGCGAATTTCGCCGGCACGTTCAGCCGCGAGCACATCGTCGATCTGCCGCTCGAACGCGGGCAACTGCGGCTCGAGATCGTCGTCGATCGCGGGTCGGTCGAAGTATTCGCGAACGGCGGCCGCGTCGCACTGACGGACCTGATCTTTCCGCCGCGCGATGCGGATCGCGTGGCCGTGTTCGCCGAGCAAGGCCGCGCGACGTTCGCGGGGTTGACGGTGACGCAGTTGCAAACCGGCGACGACTCGCGCGGCGCCTGCACTGCCCGATAGCCACGGGTGCGGGGCCGATCGCCCGGCATCGCAACGCCGGTGACGGCCCCGCCCGTGTCGCCCGTCAGAGCAACCCCATCCCGCCCGACGCGATGATCTCCGCGCCGACGATGAACGCGGATTCCGGCGCGCTCAGGTGCAGCACCGTCGACGCGATTTCGTCCGGCGTGCCGAACCGGCCGATCGGCACGAGGCCCTTGATCTTGTCGGCCGTCGCGTCGAGCGTCGCCGCATCGAGGCCGAGCTTGCCGTACAGCGGCGTCTGCACGGGCCCCGGGCTCACCACGTTCACGCGCACGCCGTGCGGCAGCAGTTCCGTCGACAGCGTCTTCGCGAACGAATTGACGGCCGCCTTGCTCGCCGCGTACACCGACGAGCCGGGCATCCCGATATGCGCGTTGATCGAGCCGTTGATCACGATCGATGCGCCGCGATTCAGCAGCGGCACGAGCGACTGGATCTGGAAATACGCGCCCTTCACGTTGGTGTTGAACACGAGATCCCACATCGCTTCGTCGCTGTCGGCGAACGGCGCGAGTTTCGCGACGCCCGCGTTGACGAATACGGCGTCGAGCCGCACGCCGGCGGCGGCGAGCGCGTCGGCCAGCGCGCGCGCCGACGCGACGCTGCCGGCTTCGTTGCGAATCGCGAGCGCGCCTTCGCCGAGCGTTTGACGGGCGGCTTCCAGCGTTTCGGCGTCGCGCCCGGTGATGACGACCCGCGCGCCTTCGGCCGCGAATCCCTTGGCGGCCGCCAGGCCGATGCCGCTGTTGCCGCCCGTGACGAGGACCGTCTTTCCTTCGAAGCGTTGCATGATGTTCTCCTGTGAACCGGTGAGTTGACCGTGAACACAGGATGCGCGCGGCGCGTGGCGTTGCCGTACGACGGGCGCGACGGACATGTTCGAAAACGTCGAACATGTTGGCCCGAGCGTGCTCAGCCGACCACGTCGATCCCGTCGAGCAGCCGCTGCGCGAGTCGCGGCTCGCGCAGTTGCTCCAGCCACCATTGCAGCGCGCGGCCGTCGCGGTCGCCGTGCCACGCGACGTACAGCCGGTTCGGCTCGCGCGGGTCGGCCGTCGGCTTCTCGACCAGTTCGCCGCGCGCGAGCAGCGACGCGACGCGCCGGCGCGGCACCCAGCCGACGCCGAGCGCATCGCGCTGCGCGAGGATCTTCGCGCGCATCGACGGCACCGCGAGCACCGCCTGCCCGCCGAGCAGACCATACGCGCGACCGGCCCGCCGCGACGAATCGGCGACGACGACCGCGCGGTGCGCGCCGATCGCATCGCGCGTCAGCACCCCGCTCGCGGCCCCCAGCGGGTGGCGCGGCGACACCGCGAACACCCACTCCATCGCGCCGAGTTCGAACCACTTGAAGCCCGGAATCGCCGGCGGCTCGTTGGTCGCGCCGACGACCAGGTCCGCGCGGCCGTCGCGCAACGCTTCCCAGGTCCCGCCGAGCACCTCGTGCGTGAAGCGCAGCGACACGCCGGAATCGAGCGCATCGAATGCGCGGACGACCGGCAGAAGCGTATCGAACTCCAGCACCTCGTCGCTGACGATCCACAGCCGGTCCTCCCAGCCGCTCGCGACCTGCCGCACGCGCTGCGTCAGCCGGGCGACGTCGAGCGCCAGCCGCGCGGCCTCGTCGGCCAGCAATTGCCCGGCCGGCGTGAGCTGCAGCCGGTAGCCGCGCCGGTCGAACAGCAGCGCGTCGAAGCGCGTTTCGAGCTGGCGCGCCGCGTGCGACACCGTCGACGGCGCCTTGCCGAGCCGTGCGGCGGCGCGCGACAGGCTGCCGGTGGCGCGGATCGCGTCGAGCAGCGCCAGTTCGTCTTCGGACAGCATGAGGTCGCTCCACGGTGACGGTGTCGTCGATCGTAAGGCAGCGGCGGGCGGCGGTCCAATCCGGCGAGGGCGACTGCGGCGGCGAGCCGTCGAACCGCCGCTAGCGCGCCGGACTTCCGGTATGCTGATCAACGCAAAATTACACGAACCGAGGTAACCACTGCGATGGACATCGCGATCCGCATCGAAGGCCGTCACGACCTGACGGGGCAAATCTTCCGGCAACTGCGCACCGCGATCGTCGACGGGCGTCTCGAAGGCGGCGCGCGGCTGCCGTCGACGCGCGACCTCGCGAAACAGCTCGGCGTGTCGCGCAAGACGACGCTCGACGCGTTCGAGCGACTGGTGGCCGAGGGCTTCCTGAATACCCGCGCCGGCGACGGTACGTTCGTCGCCGACGGCCTGGCGCGCGTGCCGCACGCCGCCGCGATGTCGGCGCCGTCGATCGTCGACGACGTGCCGCGCATCGACGCGGTCGATGCGCGCGCGCTGTGGAACGCGCTGCCCGACGCGCTCGCGATGCCCACGCCACAAGACTCGCCCGGCTTCGACTTTCGCGGCGGCGTGACCGACAAGACGTTGTTCCCGTTCGACGCATGGCGGCGCTGCCTGCATCACGCACTGCGCCAGCAGGCGCGCGGCCCCGGCCAGTATCACGATCCGGCCGGCGACCCGCAGTTGCGCGGTGCGATCGCGCGCTACGTCGCCTTCAGCCGCGCGGTCGCCTGCAGCTGGGACGACGTGCTCGTCACGCAAGGCGCGCAACAGGCGCTCGACCTGCTCGCGCGCGTGGTCGTGCGGCCGGGCGACGTCGTCGCGGTCGAGGATCCCGGCTATCCGCCCGCGCGCGCCGCGTTCGCGTCGCTCGGCGCGACGGTGATCGGCGTGCCGGTCGACGCGCAGGGCCTCGTCACGGACCGGCTGCCCGACGACGCGCGGCTCGTCTACGTGACGCCGTCGCACCAGTTCCCGCTCGGCATGCCGATGACGCTCGAGCGCCGCGTCGCGCTGCTCGAATGGGCGCAGCGCCGCCGCGCGGTGATCATCGAGGACGACTACGACGGCGAATTCCGCTTCGAAGGCCGGCCGGTCGAATCGCTGAAGAGCCTCGACCGCACGGGCCTCGTCGCGTACGTCGGCACCTTCTCGAAGACGATCTTTCCCGAGCTGCGGATCGGCTACGCGATTCCGCCGCGCGCGCTGCGCGGCGCGCTGGCCAAGGCGAAGCAGATCGTCGACTGGCACACCTGCACGCTCACGCAGGCGGCGCTCGCCCGCTTCATGCACGAAGGCGATTTCGCGCGGCACCTGAAACGCGTGCAGAAGCACTACGACGCGCGCCGCAAGATGCTGATCGCACACTTGCGCGGCGCGCTCGCGCCGTGGTTCGACGCGATCGTGCCGACCGCCGGCATCCATCTCGCCGCGCACCTGAAGCCGGGGCTCGACGAAGCGGCGCTGGTCCGCGCGGCGCGAGCGCAGGACGTCGGCCTGTACGGGATCTCGGCGTTCCACGTGGGCGTGCCGGTGCGCCCCGGGCTGCTGTTCGGCTATGGCGGGATCGACGCGCTGCGCATCGACACGGCGCTCGCGAAGCTGGCCGCGCTGCTGGATGCCGGTATCGCGGGCGGGTCGCCACTGGTCACCTGAATTTCGATGAAATTGGCTATTCAAGCAGGCCAGTGCACGACCTAAAGTAGGTCCTGTCGCGCCACCCTGCGCAACCCGACCGAAAAGGACCTGCCATGCAACCGCGCCTGAACTTCTATGCCGCCAGCCCGAATGCCATCAAGGTGATGCGCAATGCCGAGGAATTCCTCGCGAAAAGCTCGATCGAGAAGCCGCTCGCCGAACTCGTCCGCCTGCGCGCGTCGCAGATCAACGGCTGCGCGTTCTGCGTCGACATGCACACGACCGACGCGCGCAAGGGCGGCGAAACCGATCGCCGTCTCGCGACCGTCGTCACGTGGCGCGAAACGCCGTTCTTCACCGAGCGCGAACGCGCGGCGCTGGAATGGACCGAGGCGCTGACGCTGGTGGCCAGCAATCATGTGCCCGACGCCGTCTGGGAAGCCGTGAAGCCGCATTTCACCGACGAGGAACTGTTCGACCTGTCGATGCTGATCGCGACGATCAACTCGTGGAACCGCTTCGCGATCGCGTTCCGCAAGATGCCCGAGTGAGGAGCCGACGATGATCCGCTCTCCGCACCCTCGCGTCGCGCTGTACGCCGGGCTCGCGCTCGCTGCGGCACTGCCGGCCGGCGCCCACGCGCACGACGCCGGCGACAGCGTGCACGCGATCATGCAGCAGGCCGTGCCCGAAGCGCCGGCCAAGCGCGTCGTCGTCGCGACCGTCGACTATGCGCCCGGCCAGGCCTCCGACGCGCACAAGCATCTCGGCTCGGTGTTCGCCGTCGTGTCGAAAGGCGAAGTGCTGTCGCAGGTGAACGGCGGCCCGCTGCGCCGCTATCGCGCCGGCGAAGGCTGGTACGAGCCGCCCGGCTCGCGCCATCAGGTGTCGCGCAACGCGAGCGCGACCGAACCCGCGCAGCTCGTCGTGTTCGGGCTGACGGGCGAGCATCAGCCGCTGAAGTCGCCGATCGATCAGTGATCCGACACGACGCATCGTGCATCGGCTCGCGACGTAAACGGAAAAACCGGCCCGAAGGCCGGTTTTTTCATACCGCATGCCGTGAGCGGCGCTTGCGCGCCGCGCGACATCAGAAGCGGTGGATCATGCCGACGCCGACAGCGATCTGGTTCTGCTTCGAACCTGCCGCCACGCCGTCGCCGATTTGCGTCGTCGCTGCCTGGATGGTGCCAGCCTTGCTCAGCGTATTACCGGACGCGTGCTGGTAAGCCTCGAGTGCGTACAGGCCCGTGCGCTTCGACAGGCTGTAGTACTGCGACAGCGTGACCTGATGGTACTTGGCCGCGCTCGTGATGCCGTTCGACTGCGTCGCCGCCGTGTACGAGTAGCCCACTGCGAAGTCCCACTGAGCCGCTGCCTTCCAGTGCAGCACGGCGCCAGCCGTGTTGAAGATCGCACTGTTGTGGAACACCGAGCCGATGCCCGGCGTGTACTTGACGTTCGTGTACGACGCCGACACGTCCCACGCCGGCGTGAACTGGTAGCCGGCCGTCACGCCGATGCGCTGCTGCGACTGCGCCGTCTGATAACCGTTGTTGATCGCGGACACCGCCGGCTGGCCGCCGCTCGTGACCGTCGAGTTGTCGCCCCACGCGCCGCCGCCGAGCGTCGAGTTGTTGACCTTCTGGTAGCCGACCGCGATGCCTGCCGGGCCATTCAGGTACTGGACCGCCGCGCTCCACGTCGAGCCGCGATTCACGCTGCCCGGCACGCCGCCGAACGAGTACGAACCGCCGACCGTGAAGCCGTAGAACTTCGGCGACATGTAGACGAGCGAGTTGTTCGCGCGGTAGCTGGTATCCAGCGAATCGATATCGCCCGGGTGCGCGCCGTATGCGCCCGTCAGCCACGTCGTCGGGCTATACGGCGACAGCAGCGTGTAGTACGCCGTGTACTGACGGCCGGCCGTCAGCGTACCGTACGCCTGGTTCGTCATACCGACCCATGCCTGGCGGGTGAAGATACCGCCCGTCCATTGCGATGCACCGGTCGCGGAGTTCACGCCCGCTTCCAACTGGAAGATCGCCTTCGTGCCGCCACCGAGATCTTCGCTGCCCTTCAGGCCGAAGCGGCTGCCTGCCCATACGCCGCTGGACATCGACACCTTCGAGTGACCGCCGGTCGTCGCGCCCGTCGTCGGGGCTGCGTTGTTCTGGTATGCCAGACCGTTGTCGACGATACCGTACAGGGTCACGCTGCTCTGGGCGTGGGCGGCGGTAGCGGCTGCAAGGCCCACTGCCGTCATGGCGAAAGCGACGCGCTTTTTCATTGATTCTCCGTCCTCAAAGAATGATTTCTTTTCTGGTGTGGTTTTATGACTGACACATGTGCGAGTACATGCCGACGCGATTCTGACGGATTACCAATTGTTTCCCAATACGAGCAGTCGGTCATCGTATGATCGACGCAACGCGCGGGTTCACCAAACGGTTACATAACACCTCGAAATGCTTGTGCGGCGGGCCTTTCCGGCATTTCCCGGTGAAAACCCTAGCTTTACATTTTTACGGGTGCAACGCGGCCGTCCAATGTCGTCAGACGCCTTCGGCAAAAAATCATCTTACAAATGCGCGATCGAAGCTGACGCCGCGATTCACGCCGCCGCGCAGGATCGCTGACGTTCGTGACACCCACATTTCGAGACACGAAATCATGAAAACGTTTTAGTCGGCGTGCCGGAGACTGGACGGGAACGGCCCGGCGAACGCGGGCCGGAAGCGATGCCGGCGCCTGTCGCGCCGGCGCGCTTCAGTGCTGCGCTGCGGGGCGCGCGAGCCGCGCGGACACCGCATCGGCGAGCGCGGTCAGACGCGCGCGGATCGCCGTGTTCGAACCGGCCAGCGCAAGCGACGCCGCCATGATCCGGTAGATGCGCTTTCTCGGCACCTTGGCCGGCTTCGCCGGGTCGAGCCACGCATCGTGGCCGGCCAGCAGTTCGAGCGTTTCGAGGCCGATCATGATCGGCCACAGGCACGCGAGCCGCAGCCGCACGAAGCGGCGCGGGATCGCGAGCGTATACAGGCAGGCGTCGCGATACTGGTCGAGTGCGACGCGCAGCAGGTCGACCAGCACGCCGCGCGCACGTTCCGATGCTTCTGGCTGCATCAGGTCGGCCACGACGAGCCCGTGTGCGCGCAGCACGTCGTCGGGCAGGTAGCAGCGACCGATGCGCAAGTCCTTCGCGCAGTCGCGCAGGATGTTGGTCATCTGCAGCGCCTTGCCGAAACGAATGCCCTTCTCGCGCATGTCCGGCAGATCCCAGCCGCGCGCGGCGCGCGTGTGCGCACCCGTCATGTCGGTCCAGAACTCGCCGACGCAGCCCGCGACGAGATACGTGTAGCGGTCGAGCACGTCGCGGGTCGGCAGCGACGCGACCTGCCCCGACTGCTCGTCCGGAAACGTGCGCAGGTCGAATTCCATCCCCGCGGTGAGCGTCGCGACGACCTTGCGGATCGACGCGCGATCGGCCTCCGGTTGCGCGCGCAGCAGCGCGAGCATCGGCTCCATCGAGCCGAGCAGCACGTGCTCGTGCGAATCGGTCTGCAACCGCGTCACGTCCTCGAGCGAACGCGACAGCGCCACGCCGTCGCCGAGCCGCTCGATGTCGTCGCGCAGGTCGGTCAGCAGCGCCGCGCGGCGGTCGGGCGCGACGAGCGCCGTGTCGGCGATCGTGTCGGCCGCGCGCGCGAGCAGATACGCGAGGCCGACCGGGTCGCGCATGCCGTCGGGCAGCACGCGCAGCGTCAGGTAGAAGGAGCGGGAAACGTTCTTCAGCAGCTCGCCGAGCAGATAGGCGGGATCGGTATGGGTCGTCATGGGTCGGAAAAAATCGGCCGGCGCGGGCCCGGACGCACACGGGCGCCGGGCGCCCGCGCCGGCCCGCGAGTCGCCGCATCGTCGCGCCAGGCGGGCGTCGGCCCCGCGGCGGCGATGCAAAATTCCCGCAAGTTTAGTGCATCCGGCGCGCGGGCAGCCCGAGGCGGCCGGAATGCGGGGCGGGCAAGCCCCGGATCAACCGCCTGGCGCGTGCCTCGCCGCCGAAAAACGAACGGAAAGGTCGAAGTAATACATATGTAATCATTCGGTGCGACGATCGCGCACCGTTCGATTCCGCGTAGCCCGGCGCCCTGCCCGGCCACCGGCGCGAGCGCCCTCTTTTCCGACTCCGTTTCGAAGGTTCATCGACATGCTCCTCAAGCGCCCGACCTCCCTGCGCTACGTCCCGTTCGCCTGCGCCGCCGCGTTCCTGCTCGCCGCGTGCGGCGGCGACGACGACCTGACGCGCGATCCCACGCAGCCGATTTCCGCGAAGGTCCAGGTGGTCGGCCATCGCGGCGCGAGCGCGCTGCGCCCCGAACACACGCTGGCGTCGTACCGCAAGGCGATCGAGGACGGCGCGGACGTGATCGAGCCCGACCTCGTGTCGACCCGCGACGGCGTGCTGGTCGCGCGCCACGAGAACGAGATCTCGGGCACGACGAACGTCTCGACGCTGCCGCAGTTCGCGAGCCGCAAGGCGACCAAGACGATCGACGGCGCGCAGTTGACCGGCTGGTTCACCGAGGATTTCACGCTCGCCGAGCTGAAGACGCTGCGGGCGCGCGAGCGGATTCCGCAGGTGCGCCCCGCCAACACCGCGTACAACGACCAGTTCGAGATTCCGACGTTCGACGAGATCGTCGCGCTCGCGAAGCAGATGTCCGCGCAGACCGGCCGCACGATCCACCTGTATCCGGAAACCAAGCATCCGACCTACTTCCAGTCGATCGGCCTGCCGCTCGAGGACCGCCTCGTCGACGCGCTGCTGAAGGATGCGTACACGTCGCGCACGGCGACCGTCTACATCCAGTCGTTCGAAGTCGCGAACCTGAAGGCGATCCGCAACCGGATCAAGTCGAGCCAGCCGAACTGGAAGCTCGTGCAGCTGATGGACGAAGCACAGCAGCGCCCGTACGACTTCGTGAAGGCGAACGACACGCGCACCTACGGCGACCTGTCGACGCGCGACGGCATGCGCGAGATCGCGACCTACGCGAACGGCGTCGGGCCGTACAAGACGTCGATCATCGCGGTCGCCGCGGACGGCACGCTGCAGCAGCCGACGCCGTACGTGCGCTATGCGCACGAGGCCGGCCTCGTCGTACATCCGTACACGTTCCGTCCGGAGAACAACTTCCTGCCCGCGTCGCTGAAGGACGGCGGCACGCCGTCCACGCGCAACACGGCCGGCTCGGTGCGCGAGATCCAGGCGTACCTGCGCGGCGGCATCGACGGCTTCTTCACCGACGATCCGGCCGTCGGCCGCACGGCCGTCGATACGTTCACGCGCTGATACGAAGCGCCGATCCGCATCGTGACCGGGCGCGGCGCACGACGCGCCGCAGCCGGTCGCCTCGCGTCGGTCAGATCACGTTGAAGTGGTGCGTGCCGTCCCGCTTCAACTGGTCGACGAGTCCGTATTCCCAGTCGAGATACGCCTGCATCGCGGCGGCCGCGTTGTCGGTGCCTTCGTACGGGCGCCGGTAGCGGTCGACGCGCGGCGACGCGAGACGGGTCTCGCCGCTCTCCAGCGGCAGCCCGGCGTCGATCCACGCGGCCGTGCCGCCGGTCAGCACGCGGATGTCGGCCGACTCCGGCAGCAGCGCGCGCGCATCGTCCGCCGCGAACCGCGCCAGCAGGCTCGATCCGCACGTGAACACGTAGCGCTTCGCGGGCGGAATCGCGGCCAGCGCGTCGCGCAGCTGGGCGCGCACCGCGAACCACGCGCCCGGAATATGACGCTTCACGTAGTTCGCGCTGGCCGTCACGTCGACGATCGCGAGCTCGCCCGGCGCGGCCTCCTTCAGCCAGCCGGCGAGCGTCGCGGGCGACACGTCGGTCGCGGGCGGCGTTGCCGGCACGTCGCGCGGCGGCTGGCCGCGCTCGGCGAATGCCGCGGTGCCGGCCGGCTCGACGACGCGCACGTCCCAGCCCATCTGCGCGAGCCACGACGCGGTCATGTCCGCGCGCACGCCGTCGTCGTCGGCCAGCACGATCCGCGCGCCGCGCACGGCCGCGTGATGGTCGGTCTCCTGCACGAGCTGCCCGCCCGGCGTGCTCAGGAAGCCCGGCAGATGGCCGGCTTCGTATTCCTCCGGCGTACGCACGTCGAAGCGATACAGCGTGCGGCCCGGTTCGTCGAGCGCCGCGACGTCGGCCAGCGCGATACGCGGCACGCCGGCGCGCTCGGCCACCGCGCGGGCGGCCCGACGCGCATCGGCGCGCTGCGCCGCGTCGATCTCGTCCGGAAAGCGGCGCGCCGCGCCGCGCTCGAGCGTCTGGCCGGCCAGCGTCCAGCCGATCGTGCCGTTGCGCAGCGCGGCGACCGGATTCGGCAGCCCCGCGTTGACGAGCGACTGCGTGCCGATGATGCTGCGCGTGCGGCCCGCGCAGTTGACGATCACCTGCGTGTGCGGATTCGGCGCGAGCGCCCGCACGCGCAGCACGAGTTCCGCGCCCGGCACGCTGGTCGACGTCGGGATGTTCATCGTCTGGTATTCGTCGAAGCGCCGCGCATCGA
The DNA here is from genome assembly GCF_900446215.1 of Burkholderia cenocepacia. Classification (GTDB taxonomy): domain Bacteria; phylum Pseudomonadota; class Gammaproteobacteria; order Burkholderiales; family Burkholderiaceae; genus Burkholderia; species Burkholderia cenocepacia. The sequence continues at coordinate 146,108 of NZ_UAQZ01000013.1, forward strand.
CGATCACCACATCGGCTTTCGCGTCGAGCAGCGCCTGCACCTCCTGCGCGGACAGCGACGGCGTATGGCGCTCGGCCTCGACCCATTCGCCGAACGACTTGCTCGGCACGTTCACGTCGATGAACAGTTCGCCGCCCGCCGCGACCCAGCCCGCGAGGCCGCCGTCGAGCAGCCGCACGTCGGTGTAGCCGAGCCGCGCGAGCGTGGCGGCCGCGCGCGGTGCGAGATCCTCGCCGCCCGCTTCGCCAAACACGACGATCGGCGTGTCGCGGCGCGGAATCCGGGTCCACGCGTCGAGTTCGAGCTTCGACAACGGAAAGTTGGCGGCCCACAACGGATGGCCCTGCGCGTACGGATCTTCCTCGCGTACGTCGATCAGCGCGATCTCGTCACGGGCCAGCAGGCGCGCGCGTACGTCCTGGTACGACGCGACGGGAAAGCGGGAAATGGAATCGGCGGATTGCGTCACGATGTCTCTATGTTGAATACGTTGAAGTCGGTGAATGAAGCGGAACGGCTCGATCTTCGCCCTGCCGGCGCGCACCCGCAACGGGCCACGCCAGCGGGCTGTACGTCAGGCATTCGAATAGCCCGACACGAACGGCTTCACGGTCCCGTCGTCCAGGTACACCGCGCGCTCGACCTTGCCGATGTTCGCGCCGTACACGTGGATGCTGATCGATACCTGGTCGGCGAACGCGTTGGTCACGCGATGCACGTCGCCGATGCGCGGCGACACGGCCTCGACCTCGCCCGGCTGCAGCCGCACGGCGTCGCCCGCGGGCACCGGCTTGCCGGCCGCGTCGAACCGGTACGGCTGCGAGAACTCGCCGCCACGCAGCATCCCGATCAGCCCCCACACGGTGTGGTCGTGGATCGGCGTCGCCTGGCCGGGCCCCCACACGAAGCTGACGACCGAGAAGCGCTCGTCCGGGTCGAGATGCAGCAGGTACTGCCGGTAACGCTCGGGATCGGGCTGCGCGAACGCGTCGGGCAACCAGTCGTCGTGTTCGACGAGCGCGGCGAGCAGCGCGCCGCCCTCGTCGAGAATGCGCGCCTCGTTCGCGCCGGACGCGAGCAGCGCATCCAGACCCTCGACGAACGGACGCAGCGGCGTCTGTTGCAACGAAAGCGTACTCATCGGCTGTCTCCTCGAATATGATGCCGAATATGATGGATCGTCATGATGCACCCGAAAGACCATGCAGAACAAACATGAAAATTAGCGATATCGACGCTTTTGCAGCGGTCGTCCGCTGCCAGACCCTGAGCCAGGCCGCAGCCGAGCTCGGGATGACGCAGCCCGCGATCACGCGGCGCGTCCAGAATCTCGAGGAAGCGCTCGGCGTGACGCTGCTCGACCGCAACACGAAACCGCCACGCCCGACCGACATCGGCCGGCAGGTATTCGACCAGTGTCGCGCGATCCTGCGCGAGGTCGATGCGCTGCGCGAACTGACGGCCGGCGGGCAACCGCCCGCCGGCGAATTCCGCATCGGGCTCACGCAAGGGCTCGGCGAGCTGATGCTGCCGGCGCTCATCGCGGATCTCGGCGCGCAGTGGCCCGCGCTCGCGACGCAGGTCACGACCGCATGGGGCGGCCAGCTCGTCGAACGCATCGCCCGCCGCGAACTCGAGGCGGCGCTGGTCTTCCTCGCGCGCGAGATGGTGCTGCCGGCGCAGGTCGAAGGCGTTCGGTTGCTGGCCACACGGCTCGTCGCGGTCGGCCGCAAGGGCGACTGGCCGCGCCGCAGCTACCGGCTCGCCGATTGCCACGCGCGCGGCTGGGTGCTCAATCCGGACGGCTGCGGCTTTCGTGCGGGCCTGCGGCGCGCGCTCGACGCGCAGGGCCTGCCGATGCCGGTCACGCTCGATGCGTACGGCCGCGACCTGCAACTGCAGAGCGTCGCGAACGGCTTCGGCCTCGGGCTGATGCCGTTGCCGCTCGTCGAAGGCAGCCCGCTGCGCGACGCGCTCGACATCGTGCCGCTCGCCGATTTCAAGCCGCAGATCGACCTGTGGCTGCTGCGCCGGCACGATGCGGCCCGCTTCGACGCGCCGCTCGCGGCCGTCGCCGCGCATGCGCGGACCGCGTTCGCGGTCGCCGAGCAGACGCACGATAAGGCTGCGTGACCACACCGGGCGGCGTCGGCAACGCGCCGCCCGAATGACCTGCGGGGCCACCCGACCCCGTTCACGCATCGCGTCGGCCGCGTTCGATCCCGTCGCGTGACGTTCCGCCCGCCGCCGCGTCGAGCGCCGCGCGCCCCGCCGCCACCGCGATCGCATCGTCCTGCGGCGTATGCACGCGGCTGCACAGCACGTCGCGATAGTGGCGTTCGAGCGGATTGCCGCGGCTCAGCCCGTGATTGCCCGACAGCTTCAGCGCCTGTTCGACCGTGCGGATCGCCTGCTCGGTCACGGTCCGCTTGACGAGGCCGCTGGTCGTCGCCGATGGCGCGTTGCCCGCATCGGTGCGCGCGATGTGATCGTCGAGCAGCACGCGATTCGCGTGCAGCCAGCCTTCGATTTCGCCGACCGCTTCCTGCACGCGCGGCAGCGTCGCGAGCGGCGCGCCGAGCCCGCTCGGCGCACGCGTCGTCGCGAATTCGACCAGCCAGTCGCGCGATGCGCGCGCCACCGCGTCGTACAGGCTGCCGAGCAACGCGACCATCCACGCCTGCTGATCGGCCTGCGCGTCGGCATCCGCGTGCGTGGCAGCCGACACGACCCATGCGTCCGGCGCACGCACGTCGACCGCATGATCGGCCGGCAGCGGCACGTCGTCGAACACGACTTCATGGCTGCCCGACGCGCGCAGGCCGAGGTGATTCCAGCTTTCGATCACGCGGATGCGATCGCCGTCGGTGTCAGGGTCGCGCGGCACGAGAAACACGCCGACGCGCGGCGTCGGCTCGTCGGTGCGCGCCCATACGGCCAGCCAGCGCAGCGCCGGAATGCCGGTGCTGTACAGCTTGTGACCCGAGAGCCGCCAGCCGTCGCCATCGCGGCGCGCGATGGTCGCCGGCAGCCCGCCGCGCGACGGCGAACCGAGCGCCGGCTCCACGCGCAGCGCATTGATCAGCGCACCGTGCGCGACCGCGCTGTCGAACACCGCGCGCCGCACCTGCGCCGGCCAGCGGTTGTCGGCGCGGCCGAGCGCGCGATGCTGCAGGTACGTCATCGTCAGCACCAGCGCGGTGGCGGGATCGGCCCGCGCGACGGCGGCGACGATCCGGCTCGCCTGCGCCAGCGTCGCCCCGGCGCCGCCGTGCTCGCGCGGCACGACCTGCGCGATCAGCCCGGCACGATGCAGCCGCGCGAGGTTCTCGTGCGGAAACCGGCCGTCGACGTCGTTGCGGGCCGCATCGGCGGCGAGTTCGGGGGCGAGGTGTTCGAGCCGCGCGGCGAGGCGCGCGTCGTTCGTCCCGTCGGCGTCTGCGTCCGCAACGTCGGCGGTGCCGGCGGCATCGGCAGGCAGAAGGCGCAGCGCAGGTTGCGGTGGCGGCGAGGAAGCGGCAAGGCTGGCGGACATCGAAACGGATTCCCTGGGTAGTTCGGACACGGCGACGAGAACGGCGCCAACGCGCGCCCGATCATTCGCGAGCCCACAGCGTATGCGCAACGCATGCGGCCCCAAACCATGCAAATCTGATATTCAAATCGGGATTGATTATTTCCATTCCGCATGATCCCGGCGTTAACCTGCGCTCCATTCCTGCCCGGCCGTGCGCCGGGACGTCCCTGCACCGGAGACCCAGATGAGCGTCGAATTCATCGGCATGATCCAGAGCCAGAAGCAGTCGGAAATCCACCCGGCGTCCGGCCCCGTGGTCGATCCCGACTATGTGCGCGACTTTGCCCGCGCCCACGAAACGGCCGGCTTCGACCGGATCCTCGTGCCGCATCACTCGACCGGCCCGTCGGCGACGCTGACGATCGCGTTCGCGGCGGCCGCGACCGAGCGCATCCACTTCATGCTCGCGCATCGCCCGGGATTCACCGCGCCGACGCTCGCCGCGCGGCAGATCGCGACGCTCGACCAGTTCAGCCGCGGCCGACTCGCCGTGCACTTCATCTCCGGCGGCTCGGACAGCGAACAGCAGCGCGACGGCGATTTCCTCGATCACGACGCACGCTACGCGCGCACCGACGAATACCTGGGCATCCTGCGGCGGATCTGGACGGAAACGCAGCCGTTCGATCACGACGGCGCGCACTACCGGTTCAAGCAGGGCTTTTCGGAAGTGAAGCCGTTCCAGCAGCCGCATGTGCCGATCTACTTCGGCGGCGCGTCGGAAGCCGCGCTCGCGGTGGCCGGCAAGCACGCGGACGTCTATGCGCTGTGGGGCGAATCGCTCGACCAGGTGCGCGACCTGACGACCCGCGTACGCGCCGAAGCCGCGAAGCACGGCCGCCAGGTGCGCTTCTCCGTGTCGTTCCGCCCGATCCTCGCGGCGACCGAGGACGAAGCGTGGGCGCGCGCGCACCGCATCCTCGACGAAACGCGCCGGTTGCGCGAAGCGGCGGGACTCGGCGCCGGCGGCCCGCAGCAGAGCGAAGGCGCGCGCCGCCTGCTCGCCGCGGCCGAGCGCGGCTCGCGCGTCGACAAGCGGCTGTGGACCGAGATCGCGAAGCTCACCGGCGCGCGCTCGAATTCGACGGCGCTCGTCGGCACGCCCGAACAGGTCGCCGACGCGCTGCTCGACTACTACGACCTCGGCGTGACGACCTTCCTGATCCGCGGTTTCGACCCGTTGGAAGACGCGATCGACTACGGCCGCGAACTGATTCCGCGCGTGCGCAACGCCGTCGCCGAACGCGACGCGGCACGCGGCGCCGCCTGAGCCCAACGGAGCCCTACGCGATCATGTCCGCCGTCCTTTCGCCCCCCAACCGTACCGCATCGGGCCTCGTGCTCGCCGACACCCCGCGCCAGCACTTCTGGTTCGATCCGCCCGCGCCGCGCATCGACGTGGCCGCCGAGCGCCGCCACCGGCAGGAGCGGCTCGCAGCCGCGTTCCGGCTATTCGCGCGCTTCGGCTTCGCGTCGGGCCTCGCCGGCCACATCACCGCGCGCGATCCGGAGCTGCCCGACCATTTCTGGGTGAACCCGCTCGGCGTGCATTTCTCGCAGATCAAGGTGTCCGACCTGCTGCTCGTCAACGCACGCGGCGAAACCGCGATCGGCCAGCGGCCGCTGAACAAGGCCGCGTTCGCGATCCATGCGGCGATCCACGAAGCCCATCCGCACGTGGTCGCCGCCGCGCACACGCATTCGACCTACGGCAAGGCCTGGTCGACGCTCGGTCGCCCGCTCGATCCGCTCACGCAGGACGCGTGCGTGTTCTACGAGGATCACGCGCTGTTCGACGATTTCACGGGGATGGTCGTCGACACCAGCGAAGGCGCGCGGATCGCCGAGGCGCTCGCGAAGCCGGACGGCACCACGCACAAGGGCGTGATCCTGAAGAACCACGGCATCCTGACGGCCGGCCCGACGGTCGAGGCCGCCGCGTGGTGGTACATCGCGCTCGACAACGCCGCGCACACGCAGTTGCTGGCCGAAGCGGCCGGCACGCCGCAGCCGATCGATCACGCGACCGCGCGCCATACGCACGGCCAGATCGGCGGCCCCGACGGCGCGCTGCATGCGTTCGACAGCCTGTTCGCGCGCGTCGTCGCCGACGAACCCGACCTGCTCGACTGAGCCGCCCTTGCGCTACCCCGGAGACCACACAATGACCCACACCACCGCACCCGCGCCCGCCGACGCGCACGACGACCAGCGCCGCCGGCTGCTGCGCGCGGCCGGTGCCGCCGCGCTCGCCGTACCGGCGATCACGCTCGGCCGCAAGGCCTGGTCCGCGCCGCCGCTGAAGAAGCTGACGTTCGCGTGGAACCAGAACGCGTTCTGCCTGACGCCGATCGTCGTCGCGCAGGAGCGCGGCTTCTTCGAGAAGAACGGGCTGAAGGTCGAGCTGATCAACTACAGCGGCTCGACCGACCAGTTGCTCGAATCGATCGCGACCGGCAAGGCCGACGCGGCGGTCGGGATGATCCACCGCTGGCTCAAGCCGCTCGAAGCCGGCTTCGACGTGAAGATCATCGGCAGCTCGCACGGCGGCTGCGTGCGCCTGCTCGGCGCGAAGGCGGCCGGCGTCACGACGCTGCAGGCGCTGAAGGGCAAGACGGTCGGCGTCAGCGATCTGGCCGCGCCCGGCAAGCACTTCTTCTCGATCCTGCTCGCGAAGAACGGCATCGATCCGGAGCGCGACATCACATGGCGACAGTATCCGGCCGACCTGCTCGGCGTCGCGGTCGATAAGGGCGAAATCCACGCGATCGCCGACGGCGACCCGAATCTGTATCTGCTCGAAAAACGCAGCAACGGCGCGTATACCGAACTCGCGACCAACCTGTCCGGCGAATACGCGCGCAAGGTGTGCTGCGTGATCGGCGCGCGCGGCGACCTCGTGCGCAACGACCGGCCGTCGGCCGCCGCGCTCGCGCGCTCGATCGTGCAGGCCACCGAGTACACGCACGACAACCCGAACGAAGCCGCGAAGGTGTTCGCGAAGTATTCGCCGAAGATCAGCCCCGAGGATCTGCGCAAGCTGTACGCGACGCTCACCTACACACATCACCCGACCAACGTCGACCTGCAGCAGGAAATCGCATTCTATGCGGACGATTTCCGCCGCATCAGCGTACTGAAGAAGAGCACGGACCCGCAGCGCTTCGCGCAGCAGGTCTATGCGAACGTACTGGGGTAACGCGATGTCGACGATCGAACACGCTTCCGCCGCACGCACCGCATCGGCTCCGGTCGGCGCCGCCGCCAACGCTACAGCTTCCGCGCGTCCGGCCTGCACGACGTGCGACGCCACGCTGGCCGCGCAAGCGCGGCGCGAGCGTACCTGGCCGACCGGGATCGCCGCCGCAGTCGCGTGGGCCGCGCTCGGCGCGCTCACGCAACTGTGGCCGAACCGGATCGTCGGCTTCAGCGACTGGGCGTACACCGACACGTTCGGCACGGCCGCGTGGACGATCGCCGCGCTGCTGCTCGTCGCCGCGACGCTCGGCCATCTCGTTGCGGCGACCCGCACGCGGCTCGCACGCGTGCGTCCGGCCGGCCCGTGGCTCGTCGCGCTGCCGCTCGTGCTCGCCGCGTGGGAAATCGTCACCGCGAAAACCGGCTGGCTGCCGACGCCGTTCTTCGCGCCGCCGCAGGCGCTGATCGAAGTCTACGTCGACGACTGGCCGCGCCTCGCCGGCAGCGCCGGCAACACGCTGAAGCTGCTCGCGCTCGGCTTCGCGTACGGCGTCACGGTCGGCTTCGCGGTGGGCGTGTCGATCGGCTGGTCGCGCCGGATCGGCTACTGGGTGCATCCGGTGCTGCGCGTGCTCGGGCCGGTGCCGGCCACCGCGCTGCTGCCGCTCACGTTCTACTTCTTCCCGTCGAGCTATTCGGCCGCCGCGTTCCTGATCGCGCTGGCGACGGGCTTCCCGGTTGCCGTCCTGACGTGGTCGGGCGTCGCGAGCGTGAACAAGCAGTACTACGACGTCGCGCGCACGCTCGGCGCGAACGCGCGCTTCCTCGTGCTGCGCGTCGCGATTCCGGCCGCGCTCCCACACGTGTTCGTCGGCATTTTCATGGGGCTCAGCGCATCGTTCACGGTGCTGGTCGTCGCCGAGATGATGGGCGTCAAGTCGGGGCTCGGCTGGTATTTGAGCTGGGCGCAGGGCTGGGCGTCGTACGTGAACATGTATGCGGCGCTGATCGTGATGGCGCTGCTGTTTTCCGGGCTGATCGCGCTGCTGTTCGCGCTGCGCGACCGTGTGCTCGCGTGGCAGAAAGGAACCGTCAAATGGTAAGCGCCGCCGTACTCGAACCGTCCGCGGCCATTGCCGCGGCGCCCGCCGTCACGCCGCCGCGCGGCGCGCGCATCGACATCCGCCGCGTCAGCCACGCGTTCGACGGCCCCGGCGGCGCGCTGCCGGTGCTCGACGACGTGTCGCTGTCGGTCGCGGCCGGCGAATTCGTCGCACTGCTCGGCCCGAGCGGCTGCGGGAAATCGACGCTGCTGCGCCTCGTCGCGGGGCTCGACGCCGCGCGGCAAGGCACCATCGCGCAGGACGGCGTGCCGATCGAGCGCCCCGATCCGTCGCGCATCGTCGTGTTCCAGGACCCGACGCTGTACCCGTGGCGGCGCGTGCGCGCGAACGTCGCGCTCGGCCTCGAAGCGCGCGGGGTGGCGCGCACCGCGCAGCATCGCGTCGACGATGCGCTCGCGCGCGTCGGGCTGCAGGAGTTCGCGAACGTGTTTCCGCATCAGTTGTCCGGCGGGATGGCGCAGCGCGTCGCACTCGCCCGCGCGCTCGTCAACGATCCGCGCCTGCTGATCCTCGACGAGCCGCTCGGCAAGCTCGATTCGCTGACGCGGCTCACGATGCAGGCCGAGCTGACCGCGCTGTGGCAGCGCGACGGGTTCTCCGCGCTGCTCGTCACGCACGACGTGGAAGAAGCGCTGTTCCTCGCGCAGCGCGTGATCGTGTTCGGGCCGCGGCCGGCCCGGATCGTCGCCGAACTGCGCGTCGACCTGCCCTACCCGCGCCATCGCGGCGACCCGCGCCTCGCCGCCTTGCGCCACGACGCGCTGCGGCATCTCGGGCTCGATGCGAGCTGGTAGATGCCGGATGCCGTTCGACGTTTGATTGCCGTCCGGCGGAGACGCGCGCGATGAATGCGCCGCCGTTCGCCGACTGGGCCATCGCGTTCCTGCAACTGCTGTATCGCGCGCAAATCGCGCTGGCGCATGGGCTCCACGCGATCGGCCTGACCGGCGACGCCGATGGCCAGGCCGCGTGGCCGTGGGCGCATCGCATCGCGCTCGAAACGCTGCGCATCGACGCGGGGCTCACGCGGCAGCTCGCGCTCGCCTGCGGCGTGACGGCGCTGGCCGTCGTGCTCGCGTGCACCGCGCTCGCTTCGCGCAAGTGGCGTATCGCATCGGCCATCGCCGCACTGGCCGTCGCGTGGTTCGCGCCGTGGCCGCCCGCTTCGCTGTGGCTCGCGCCGGCCGTGCCGACGAGCTTCCAGCGCGATCCCGCGCCGTTTTCCGTAGCGAACGTGATGCGCGGCGCGCACCTGTATACGCAACATTGCGCGGCCTGCCACGGCGCGGACGGACGCGGCGAAGGGCCGCTCGCCGCCACGCTCGCGCACTGGCCGCCGACCTTCGCCGGCGCGCTGCTCGCGCGTCGCCTCGACGGCGAACTGTTCTGGCGCGTGCGCCACGGCACGCAGGACGAGCACGGCGCGTCGACGATGCCCGGCTTCGCGGCGACACTCGGCCCGCAGGACACCTGGGCCGTGCTCGACTACCTGAAAGCGCTGGCCGCCGGCAGCGGCGCGCAGGCGGAAGGCGCGTGGCTGGTGCCGGTCCCGCTGCCGGCCCTCGACGTGCGGTGCGGCGGCGCCGCGCCTCAAGCGCTCGAGCGCTGGCGCGAAGGCCAGCGCGTGCGCGTCGTCGCGCTCGAGCCGGGCGCCACGCCACCGCCGGAAGACGCGCGCTGGCAGACCTTGCTCGTCACCGAAAACGGGGGGTTGGTGCCGCCGTCGACCGGCTCGCGCGCGAACTGCGTCGCGACGACCGCCGATGCGTGGCGCGCGTTCGCGACGATTGCCGGCGTCGCACCCGAGGCACTCGCCGGCACGCAACTGCTCGCCGATCGACGCGGGTGGCTGCGGGCGCGGGCGTTGCCGGGCAGCGCCGGCTGGTCGGACGCCGACCTGCTGTGCCGCTCGGATGCGGTGGCCCGGCCGGCCGCGCGCGCCACCAGCGGCGACGCCCTGACCGCGCTGCTGCTGCGTGTCGACAACGAACCCGTGCGCGACGTACAGGCCGGGCTCCCGCATTGAACCCACGAATCCTTCCTTCAACCGAACTTCACGATGAATCCGACCCGACGCCACTTCCTCGCGCAGGCGAGCGCCCTTGCCACGATCGCCGCCGCCCCGACTGCGCTGCGCGCGCAATCCGGTACACGGCCACTGCTGCGCGCCGGCGACCAGAAAGGCGGGCTGCGCGCGCTGCTCGAAGCGGCCGGCGAACTGAACGGCCTCGCGTACGACATCGCGTGGACCGAATTTCCGGCCGCCGCGCCGCTCGCGGAAGCGCTGAACGCAGCCGCGGTCGACTGCGGGCCGATCGGCGACGCGCCGGTGATCTTCGCGCTCGCATCGGGCGCCCGCATCAAGGTGATCGGCGCGAACCGTTCCGATCCGTACGGCACGGCCGTGCTCGTGCAACCCGACGCCGCGCTGAAAGGCGCGGCCGACCTGAAGGGCAAGCGCATCGGCACCACGCGCGGCTCGATCGGCCATTTCGTCACGCTGAAGGCGCTCGATGCGGCCGGCCTGCCGCCCGATGCCGTGTCGTTCCGCTTCCTGCCGCCGGCCGACACGATGCTGGCGCTCGCCACCGGTTCGATCGACGCGTGGGCGACCTGGGAGCCCTACACCGCGCTCGCCGAAACGAGCGGCCGCGCGCGCGTGCTGGTCAACGGCCGCGGACTGTGGTCGGGCCTCAGCTATCTCGCGGCAACCGACGCGGCGATCGCCTCGAAGCGCGACGTGCTGCACGATTTCCTGCGACGCGTCGTGCGCGCGCAGGCCTGGTCGTACCGGCACGCCGACGCGTATTCGGCGGCGCTCGCGCGCATCATCGGCATTCCGCCGGCCGCCGCGAAGCTGCAATTCGAGCGCCGCGGCACGCGCTGGCTGCCGATCGACGCGACGGTGATCGCCGAACAGCAGCGCACGGCCGACTTCTACCTGAAGGCCGGGTTGCTGCGCCAGCCGCTCGACGTGCGCACGACCTTCGACACCGGCTTCCCGCTCGGCTGACGGATGCGTGGCGGTAGGCGGTACGCGGCCGCCCAAACGGCTTCGGCCCGATCTGGCACAATCGCGATTCGATCATCCCGCCGTCAGCCAGCGTCATGCCAGCCATCACCGAACTCTTCGTCTACCCGATCAAATCCTGCGCCGGCATCGCGCTCACGCGCGCGCAACTGCTTGAAACGGGCCTCGCCTACGACCGCCACTGGCTGATCACCGATCCGCGCGGGCAGATGCTCACGCAGCGCACGCATCCGCGTCTCGCGCTGATCCGTCCGACACTCGACAGCGATGCGCTCGTGCTGAACGCGCCGGGCATGCCGGCACTGCGCACGCCGCTCGACGGCGACGCGACGCCCGCCACGCCCAAGATGGCGGCGACCGTGTGGCGCGACACCGTCGACGCGATCGACACGGGCGCCGAAACGGCCGCGTGGCTCACCGAATTCCTCGGCGTGCCGACGAAGCTCGCGCGCTTCGGCCCCGATGCACGCCGCGGCTGCAATCGCAAATGGACCGGCGAGATCGATACGCATACGCAGTTCGCGGACGGCTATCCGCTTTTGGTGATCGGCCAGTCGTCGCTCGACGACCTGAACGCGCGGCTTGCCGCGAAAGGCGCGCCGGCGATCCCGATGAACCGCTTCCGGCCGAACATCGTCGTGTCGGATCTCGACGCGTACGAAGAGGATTTCGTCGAGCATCTCGACACGCAAGGCGACACGCCGGTGCGACTGCGACTCGTGAAGCTGTGCACGCGCTGCCCGATGCCGACGATCGACCAGGCGACCGGCGCGCCCGATCCCGCATGGCCGCACGAGCCGACCGACACGATGCAGACCTATCGCGCGAATCCGAACTACGACGGTGCGCTGACGTTCGGCATCAATGCGATCGTCGTCGAAGGTGCGGGTGCGTGGCTCGAAGTCGGGCAGCCGGTCGAAGCGGAGATCGGCTTCGGCGATTGAGCCGGATAGCACTATCCGTTCCCTTCACGCGGCGCGCGGCATCGCATCACTCACCGCCGCCGGCAGCCGGATCGTCACGATCAGCCCGCCGCCGGCCGCATCGGCCAGCGTCACGCTGCCCTGATGCACACGCGCGATTTCCCGCACGATCGACAACCCGAGCCCCGTTCCTTCGACCGTCTGCGTCTTGCTGCCGCGATGGAAGCGCTCGAACACCGCGTCGCGTTCGTCGGCCGGAATGCCGGGCCCGTTGTCGATCACGTCGAGCCGCGCGTCCGCGCCGTCGCGCGAGACGCGCACCGTGATCACCGCACGGTCGCCCGCATAACGGATCGCGTTGTCGATCAGGTTGCCGACCATTTCACCGAGCAAGTCGGACTGCCCAAGCACGTCGACGTCGGCCTCGTGCTCGAAGCCGAGATCGATGTCGCGTGCGCGCGCGACGGGCGACCAGTCGAGCGTCACGCTGCGCGCGAGCCGGTGCAGCGCGACCGGCTTGTGCGCGACCGCATGGCCGCTGTCCGAATCGAGCCGCGACAGCGACAGCAATTGCTGGACGATCTTCGCGGCCTGCCGCACCGCGCCGTTCGCGCGCCGCAGGTGCACGTTCGCGCGCGGCTGCTCGTCGGGCCGCAACGCGAGCTCGACGCCCGCCTGCACGGCCGCGAGCGGCGTCTTCAGCTGATGGGCCGCATCGGCGAAGAAACGCCGCCGCGCCACCTGCATCCGCTGCGTGCGGCCGATGTACTGGTTGATCGAATCGACGAGCGGCGCGAGCTCGCTCGGCATCGCGCCGGTGTCGAGCGGCGTCGTGTCGTCCTCGCTGCGCGCGGCGACGGTGGCCGACAGCCGGTTCAGCGGCCGCAGCCCGCGGCCGACGCCGAGCCACACGATCCCGAGCGCCAGCACGACGAGCAGCCCTTCCTGCAGCAGCGACCCGATCAGGATCTCGCGCGCGAGCGCCTGGCGCGCCTCGATCGTCTCGCCGACCATCACCCAGACGATGCGCGACTGCGCGGTCGGCACGTCGTGCACCGGAATGCGCAGCGCGGCCATCCGCAATTGCTCGCCGCGATACACGACGTCGTAGTAGCGCGTGACGAACGGCGCGCCGTCGCCCGCGTCGCGCCCCTGCGGCAGCGGCAGGTCCGGATAGCCGGTGATCGTGTGGCCGTTGTCCTCGCGGATCAGGTAGTAGATCTTGCCGCCGTCGCTCGATTCGAGCATTTCGAGCGCGAGATACGGCAGGTCGACCTCGACCTCGCCGTCGTTGAGCCGCACGCCTTCGCGGATCGACTTCAGCGACGACGACAGCGTGCGGTCGAACGCGACGTGCGCGGCGCTCATCGCACGCTGGTACGTGAGCCACGAGTCGAGCGCGAGCAGGCCGAGCAGCGGCAACAGCAGCCACAGCGCGACCTGCGTGCGCAGGTTCGGGCGGGTCATCATGCCTGCCGCCGCGCCGCCCCGAGGAACGCATGCGCTCCCTCGGGAGGCAGCGAATGACCGTGAGCGCGGGGGCCGCTCATTCAGCCGTCTCCGCCTTCGCTTCGAGCAGATAGCCCAGGCCGCGCAGCGTGACGATCGCGACGCCCGTGTTCTCCAGCTTCTTGCGCAACCGGTACACGTAGATCTCGATCGCGTCCGCGTTGACCGATTCGTCGAGCCCGAAGATCTTCTCCGACAGCGTGTCCTTGTTGATCGCGCGACCGTTACGCAGGATCAGCACCTCGAGCACCGAGCGCTCGCGCGGCGTGAGCGACAGCGGCTCGCCCGCGAGATGGAAGCTGCGGTCGATACTGTCGTACGAAAGCGGCCCGCATTCGACGCGCGAATGCTCATGACCGAGGCTGCGCCGGATCAGCGCGCGGGCGCGCGCCTCCAGTTCGGTCAGCTCGAACGGCTTCGCGAGGTAGTCGTCGGCGCCGAGATCGAGCCCCTTCACGCGGTCCTCGACCGACCCGTGCGCGGTGAGGATCAGCACCGGCACCGGATTGCGGCGCGCACGCAATCGCCGCAGCACCTCCAGCCCGTCGAGCTTCGGCAACCCGAGATCGAGGATCACCAGCGCGTAGTCCTGCGTGCGCAGCACGTGGTCCGCCGCCTCGCCGTCGGCCATGTGATCGACCGCGAAGCGCGCGGCGCTCAGCGCGTCGTTCAGCGACTGGGCCAGGTTCGGGTTGTCTTCGACGAGCAGCACACGCATGGGGGTTCCGGTAAGGTCAGCGAACAGCCCGCTACATTACATGATCCTTTCCGTCTCCACGCCTCGCGGAAACACGGGTTGCGCGGGTGTCGCGAACCCGCCGCGCGTGATGCCGGCCGGCTGCGCCTCAGCGTTCGGCCGCCGCACGGTTGCGCGCCACGATGCGCGCCTCGCCGGCCACGCCGCGCTCGCGAAAACCGGCCACCACCGCGACGAACGCGATGCTCGCGCCGGCCGTGACGACGATCATCGGGTGCGCGGTACCGTCCGACAGCCACACCAGCACGCCGCCGCACGCGGCCGTGATCGCCATCTGGATAAAGAAGAACAGCCCCGACGCGGTGCCGGCGATCTGCGTGTACGGCTGCATCACCGCGAACTGGCAGGCCGGAATCGCGATCCCGACCGCGATCATCACGACGAACATCGGCACGACGAGCGCCGTCACCGACGTCGGAGCGATCGCGCCGCCGACCCACAGCGCGGCGGCGCCGGCCAGATTGGCGACCGCCGCCGCCGCGATGACCGAATCGGCGGACCAGCGCGCGCTGGTCCGCGCGAACGCATTCGAGCCGATCAGGTAGCCGAGCACGGTCACGCCGAAGATCGCTGCATAGACCGGCCCGGACACGCCGATGTGCCGCTGGAACAGCGTCGACGATTCCGCGATGAACGGATAGTAGGTGCAGTAGGCAAAGCTGATCGCGAATGAATAGCGCAGGAAACGCCGGTCGCGCAGCAGGCCGGCGTAGGTCCGCAGCAGCCCGGCGCCGGCGGGCGGCCGCGCGTCGCGTTCACGGGTTTCAGGCAGGTAGCGCAGCACCATCGCGGTCGCGACCAGCCCGCCCGCCGCCAGCCAGCCGAACACGCCGCGCCAGCCGAGCCACTCGGCAATCGCGCTGCCGGCCAGCGGCGCGACCACCGGCGACAGCGCCATGCCGGCCGAAATATGCCCGAGCATCGTGGCCTGCGTCGCGGCCGGAAAGCGCTCGCGCACGATCACGCGGCCGATCACCGTGCCGCTGCAGCCGCCCAGCGCCTGGCACACGCGCGCGGCGATCAGCGCCGGGATGCTGGTCGACCATGCGCACGCGACGCTCGCGACGACGTACAGGCACAGGCCGCCGAGCAGCACCGGGCGTCGGCCGTAGCGGTCGGACAGCGGCCCCGACACCAGCATCGACAGCGCATAGCCGACCATGTAGAGGGTCAGCGTGAGTTGCAACTGCGCGTCGGTGCCGTGCAGCGCATCTGCCATCGCGGGCAGCGACGGCAGGTACGCATCGATCGTGACGCGCGGCAGGCACACGACGAGCATCAACAGGAACAGCCAGCCCCGGCGGGGTAGTGAGCGCGTCTTCATGCGGTAGGTCCGTGTGGGTCGGATGAGTGGGGTCGACAGCAATCTAAGGCGAAAGTGATATAAGCTGAAGGACCATTAAATCGCCCATTGACTGGACCACTATGCCGCGAGGCAAAGCCGCGATTCCGCTGGACCTGCCGCGCCCTGCCGGGCTGTCGGGCGGCAGCCCGCAGTCGAAGCAGGAATGCATCGCCGACACGATTCGCGACGCGATCCTGAAACGCCTGCTGCCGGGCGACAGCCCGCTGCCGTCGAGCCGGACGCTGGCCGCGCGCTGGGATGTCGCGCGCGGCACCGTCGAAGCGGCGTACGACATCCTGTGCGCCGAGGGTTACATCGCCCGTACGCAAGGGTCCGGCACGCGCGTGTGCGCGGTCGTGCCGGACAGCTATCTGCGCGCGACGGCTCAGTCGCGCGGCGGCGCCCCGCGCCCCATCCCGGCTTCGCCGGCGCCGGCCGCCCCGGCCGAGCCCGAGCACGGCGTGCGCCCCGGCGTCCCGTTCGTCGCGCGGCTCGCCGATCCCGGCCTGCTGCCGATGCAGCAATGGAAGAAGGCGCTCGGCGCCAGCCTGCTCGCCGCGACGGCGGACGATCTCGGCGCGACGCCGGCGCAAGGCGTCGAGGGCCTGCGCGCGGGAATCGCCGCGTACCTGCGGGAATACCGCGGCATCCCGTGCGGGGCCGCCGACATCGTCATCACGACCGGGATCCGCCACGCGATCGACCTCGTCGCACGCACGCTGCTCGCGCCCGGCTCGACGGTGCTGATGGAAGACCCCGGCTATGCGTCGGCGTGGCAGATCTTCACGTTCGCGGGCGCGACCGTGATCGACGTGCCGGTCGACCGGGAAGGAATCGATACCGCGTCGCTGGAGCGCCATCCCGATGCGCGCGCCGCGTACGTGACACCCGCCCATCAGGCGCCGCTCGGCGTCACGATGTCGGTCTCGCGCCGGCTCGAACTGCTCGACTGGGCGCAGCGCCACCGCACGTGGATCATCGAGGACGACTACGACGGCGAATTCAGCTACCAGACCGCCCCGCTGCCCGCGCTGAAATCGCTCGACGCGTGCGACCGCGTGATCTATTGCGGGTCGTTCAACAAGACGCTGTTTTCCGGGCTGCGCATCGGTTTCATGGTGGTGCCGGCGGCACTGCGGCCGGCGCTGTCCGCCGTCTGGCACGCGACCGCGCGCTCGGTCGGCGTCGCGCCCCAGCTGGCGCTGGCCCGCTTCATCGGCCACGGCGATTTCGCGAAGCACCTGCGCGCCGCCCGCCACGCGTACCGCCAGCGGCGCGACATCGTGCTCGACCAGTTGGCCAAACATGCCGGCGGCCGGTACACGGTGACCGGCGAGCACGCGGGCTTTCATTTCGTGCTGTGGCTGCCGCCCGGCCTCGACGACGCGGGCTGGGTCGCGCAAGCCCGCGCGGCCGGCATCGCGCTGCAGCCGATCCGCGGCTTCTGTCGAAGCGCCCGGTGCGAAGCGGGCGTCGTCGTCGGCTATGCCGCGCTGACGGCCGCGCACGCGCGGCATGGCGGCCGCGTCCTCGGCCAGTTGCTGGCCGCCTCCGCATAGCGCGCGACCACGCGCCGCGTCCTCCCCCTTCTCGCCCCGCCTCACGCCGCGCAACCCGCGGCGGCGGCCGCGTCGACCTCGGGAAATCCATGACACGGACGGCGCGATTGCGCATCGGAATGAAAGCAGGCTGAAAGTGCCCCGCAATTAACATCCGCGTCACTCGAACAAAACCCACGCATCACTGGAGGAAGACATGCCGTTTGCACCGAAGCAACTCGCCGCCGCGCTCGCGGTCGTTCTGGGCACTGCCGCCGGCAGCGCCGTCGCGCAGGTTCCGGCCGGCTACCCGGGGAACTACCAGGGCGTGATCGACGCCGCGAAGAAGGAAGGCAAGCTGATCGTCTACTCGACCACCGACACGGGCCTCGTGCGTCCGCTGATCAAGGACTTCGAAAGCCTGTACGGCGTGAAAGTCGAGTACAACGACATGAACAGCACCGAGCTGTACAACCGCTACATCAGCGAGAACGCAGCGAGCAGCACCAGCGCCGACGTGCTGTGGAGCTCGGCGATGGACCTGCAGGTCAAGCTCGTCAACGACGGCCTGATGGCGTCCTACGATTCGCCCGAAAGCCCGAACGTGCCGCAATGGGCGCAGTACCAGAAGCAGGCGTACGGCACGACGTTCGAACCGCTGGCGATCGTCTACAACAAGCGCCTGATCCCCGAGAACGAGGTGCCGAAGACCCGCGCCGACCTGATCAAGCTGCTCACCACGCAGGCCGACAAGTTCAAGGGCAAGGTCACGACCTACGACATCGAGAAATCGGGCGTCGGCTTCAACTACCTGACGCAGGACGCGCACGTGAACGAGAAGGTCACGTGGGAACTCGTGAAGGCGATCGGCGCGACCGGCCCGAAGCTGCAGTCGAGCACGGGCGCGATGATGGAGCGCATCTCGTCGGGCGAGAACCTGATCGGCTACAACATCATCGGGTCGTATGCGTACGCGAAGGCGAAGAAGGACAAGTCGATCGGCTACGTGTTTCCGAAGGACTACACGCAGGTCGTGAGCCGCCTCGCCACGGTATCGAAGAAGGCGAAGAACCCGAACGCCGCGAAGCTGTGGGTCGACTACCTGCTGTCGAAACGCGGCCAGACGCTGATCGCGAACCAGGCGAACCTGTACGCGATCCGCACGGACGTGAGCGGCGAAACGTCGGCCGCGAGCCTCACGAAGGAGCTCGGCGATTCGCTGAAGCCGATCCAGATCGGCACCGGTCTGCTCGTCTATCTCGACCAGTCGAAGCGCCTCGCGTTCCTGAAGCAATGGCAGCAGGCGATCAAGCGCTGATGCGCTGAGCCGCTGACCTCGGCCGCCCGCCGCACGTCGCGCGGGCGGCCCCTTCCCCTTACCGACTTCCTTGAGGCGGCCATCCGGATGGCCGCAGGGGCGAACTCATGCTTTCAACCAGCACCCGCGGCACGGCACCGGCCGTTCCGCCCGCCACCGGCCCGCGCGACGCGATTCCCGCGCTGCCGGTCAGCAGCCTGCAGCCGCTCGCCGGCATGCTGCGCTGGATCGTCGTCGCGGTCCTGACCGTCGCGGTCGCGCTGCCGCTCGGCTTCATCCTGTTCCAGAGCCTGCTGTCCGCGCCGTTCTTCGATGCGAACAAGACGCTCGGCATCGAAGGCTTCCGCTTCATCTTCAGCGATCCCGACTTCTGGTCGGCCGTGAAGAACTCGTTCATCATCGCCGGCGGGATGCTGTTCATCTCGATCCCGCTCGGCGGCATCCTCGCGTTCCTGATGGTGCGCACCGACCTGCCCGGCCGCCGCTGGCTCGAACCGCTGCTGCTCACGCCGGTGTTCGTGTCGCCGATGGTGCTCGCGTTCGGCTACGTGGTCGCGGCCGGCCCGGTCGGCTTCTACTCGGTGTGGTTCAAGGAACTGTTCGGGGTGCAGAACGTGCCCTGGAACGTGTATTCGATCTTCGCGATCACGGTGATCGTCGGCCTCACGCACGTGCCGCACGTGTACCTGTATTCGTCGGCCGCGCTGCGCAACCTCGGCTCGGACGTCGAGGAAGCCGCCCGCGTGACGGGCGCCCGCCCGTTCCGCGTCGCGCTCGACGTGAGCCTGCCGATGACGATGCCCGCGCTGCTGTTCGCCGGCGTGCTGGTGTTCTTCCTCGGCTTCGAGGTGTTCGGGCTGCCGCTCGTGCTCGGCGATCCGGAAGGCCACCTCGTGCTCGCGACCTACCTGTACAAGCTGACCAACAAGCTCGGCGTGCCGTCGTATCACCTGATGGCCGCGGTCGCGGTGTGCATCGTCGCGATCACGTTCCCGCTCGTGCTGCTGCAGCGCCGCCTGCTGAAGACCGCGAACCGCTTCGTCACCGTGAAGGGCAAGGCCGGCCGCGCGACGGTGCTGCCGCTCGGCGTGTGGCGCTGGGTCGCGCTCGCGATCGTCGCGCTGTGGCTGATGCTGACCGTGATCGTGCCGATCTCGGGCATCGTGCTGCGCGCGTTCGTGACCAACTGGGGCGAAGGCGTGCCGCTCGCCGACGTGCTGACGCTGTCGAACTTCATCGAACTGTTCGAGCAGGACAACCTGGTGCGCGCGATCGTCAACACGCTCGGCATCGGCGTGATCGGCGGCGCGCTCGCGATCGGCTTCTACTCGCTCGTCGCGTTCGCCGGCCACCGCCGCCCCGACTGGGCGACCAAGCTGCTCGACTACCTCGTGCTGCTGCCGCGCGCGGTGCCGGGTCTCCTCGCCGGTCTCGCGTTCCTGTGGATCTTCCTGTTCGTGCCCGGCCTGCGCGAGCTGAAGAACTCGATGTGGAGCATCTGGATCGCGTACACGGTCGTGTGGCTCGCGTACGGGATGCGGCTCATCCAGAGCGCGCTGCTGCAGGTCGGCCCCGAGCTCGAGGAAGCCGGCCGCAGCGTCGGCGCGACCCGCAGCCGCGTATCGCTCGACGTGACGCTGCCGCTCGTGCGCTTCGGCCTGCTCGCCGCTTGGCTCCTGATCTTCATGATCTTCGAGCGCGAATACTCGACGGCCGTCTACCTGCTGTCGCCCGGCACCGAAGTGATCGGCGCGCTGCTCGTGTCGCTGTGGGCGACCGGCGCCGTCGACCAGGTCGCCGCGCTCTCTGTCATCAACATCGCGATGGTCGGCGCCGGTCTCGGCGTGGCCCTGCGCTTCGGAGTGAAACTTCATGGATAAGCTCATCGTCGACGACCTGCATCTCAGCTACGGCGCCAACCCGATCCTCAAGGGCGTGTCGTTCGAACTGAAGGCCGGCGAAGTCGTGTGCCTGCTCGGCGCGTCGGGCAGCGGCAAGACCACGCTGCTGCGTGCGGTGGCCGGCCTCGAACAGCCGTCCGACGGCCGCATCCAGCTCGACGACCGCGTGTTCTTCGACGGCGCGCAGCGCATCGACCTGCCGGTCGAACAGCGCTCGCTCGGCCTCGTGTTCCAGTCGTACGCGCTGTGGCCGCACCGCACCGTCGCCGACAACGTCGGCTACGGGCTCAAGCTGCGCCGCGTCGCACCGGCCGAACAGAAGCGCCGCGTGCAGACCGCGCTCGACCAGCTCGGCCTCGGCCATCTCGCGGAACGCTTTCCGCATCAACTGTCGGGCGGCCAGCAGCAGCGTGTCGCGATCGCCCGCGCGCTCGTCTACAACCCACCCGTGATCCTGCTCGACGAGCCGCTGTCGAACCTCGACGCGAAGCTGCGCGAGGAGGCACGTGCGTGGCTGCGCGAGCTGATCGTGTCGCTCGGGCTGTCGGCCCTTTGCGTGACGCACGACCAGACCGAAGCGATGGCGATGTCCGACCGCATCCTGCTGTTGCGCAACGGCCGCATCGAGCAGGAAGGCACGCCGGCCGAGCTGTACGGCGCGCCGCGCTCGCTGTACACCGCCGAATTCATGGGCAGCAACAACCGGATCGACGCACGCGTCGCCGCGATCGACGGCGAATGCGTGACGCTCGCCGGCGACGGCTGGCAACTGCAGGCGCTTGCCCGTGACACGCTGGCACCCGGCCAGGGCGCCCAGGCCGTGATCCGCCTCGAACGCGTGCAGGTCGCCGACGGCCCGGGCGCGAACCGGCTGCAGGCCGACCTCGTCACGTCGATGTATCTCGGCGACCGCTGGGAGTACCTGTTCCATTGCGGCGAGATGCGCCTGCGTGCGTTCGGCCATGTGCCGCGCGCGCCCGGCAAGCACTGGATCGAATTCCCGACCAACGACTGCTGGGCGTTCGCGAAAGCGGGCTGACCCGGGCGCGGCGGCTCGCCTGCCGCCGCGCATGTCGCGCGCCTCGCGCCACGCAACGGCCTTCCGTCCGGCGGACGCTTCCCGGCGTCCGCCGCGGGCGGTCGCGCGCCGTATCCGTTTCACCCAACCCACAAGAACCAAGGAGACACCGCCAATGAAGTCATGCGCACACCGTTCCCTTCGCGCCGCCGTCCTGACCGGGTCGGCCGCCGTGGCCGGCCTCGCGGCAGGCGCCGCGCACGCGCAGTCGTCGGTCACGATGTACGGGATCATGGACGCCGGCATCGAATTCACGAACCATGCGGCGCCGCAAGGCGGCAATTCGGTCAAGCTCAAGTCGGGCAACAAGAACACGTCGCGCTGGGGCCTGCGCGGCGTCGAGGATCTCGGCGGCGGGCTGAAGGCCGTGTTCCGCCTCGAAAGCGGGATCGACCTCGCGAACGGCGCGTCCGACGACGGCCCGGACTCGATCTTCGCGCGCCGCGCGACGGTCGGCCTGAAAGGCAAATGGGGCGAACTGTCGCTCGGCCGCAACTTCACCGTCACTTACGACTACATGCTGCCGTTCGACCCGATGGGTTACGCGCAGAACTACTCGTGGGCGACCTCGTCGATGGCGACCGGCGGCCGCAAGGACGGCCTGTTCACGCGCTCGTCGAACGCGGTGCGCTACGACGGCGAATTCAGCGGCTTCAAGTTCGGCGCGCTGTACGGTTTCGGCAACGTGCCGGGCAGCATGAAGACCAGCTCGAAATACGATTTCGCGGTCGGCTACGAGACGGGGCCGTTCGCCGCCGTCGTCACGTTCGACCGGCAAAACGGCGCGGCCGACAGCGTCACGCCGGCCGATACCGTCAACTACATCCAGGGCATCCATGCGGGCCTGAGCTACGACTTCGGCAACCTGAAAACGATGGCCGGCTATCGCAACTATCGGCGCACGTTCCACACCACGGCCGCGAACCAGTTGAGCGACATGTATTGGCTCGGCGGGTCGTACCAGTTCACGCCGACGTTCTCGCTGATCGCGGCCGTCTATCACCAGAACATCAAGGGCGGCACGGACGCCGACCCGACGCTGGTGTCGGTGCGCGCGAACTACGCGCTGTCGAAGCGGACGGTGCTGTATGCGGCCGGCGCGTTCGCGATCGCGAAACACGACCAGAAGGTCGGCGTGTCGCGCGATTTCGCCGGGTATGGCACCACGCAGGTCGGGGTCACGGCGGGGATTCAGCAGCGGTTTTGAAGCTGACGCGACGAGCGGCAGCGGGTGATCGGCCGCCCCGACTGCTTTCACGTTACGCGCGGCGGCATGACGGCGAATGGCCCGATGCCGCCGCGCAATCCAACGCTCACGCTAGATCCGGCCCGCCACGTGGCGATCCGCCGCTCACTCGCCACGCATCGTGAACACCGGACGCACGACGCTGCTCGAATCGCCCCAGTGTTCGCCGACGGCCGACAGCGGCACCGTGCGCGTGTCGATCGCGAGTCCTGCCTCCCCGGCCGCTTCGAATACGCCGCGCACCGACGCCAGCAAGCGCGGCAACGGCACGCTGCCCAAGCCGCTGCCCATCAGCTCGATCGCGGTCGCGCGCAGCACGGCGCCCGGCAACAGCACATCCGCGCCGCTGATCGAGCCGATCTCCACGAAACGCAGCCGCCGGCCGCCGGGCGTCGCCTTCGCGGCGACAACCAGCAGCGTCTGCGCGCTGGCGCCCCACAGATAATCGAGCACGACGTCCACGCCCGCGCGGAAATGCGGTTCGAGCGCCCGCGCCAGATGCACGTCGTCCTGCTGCAGCGACACCGCCGCGTCCGCGCCGGCACTCAGCAACGCCTGCAACGCGGCCGCGTTGCGGCCCGTCGCGATCACCTTCGCCGCGCCGAGATGCTTCGCGATCCGCACCGCGAGCCGCCCCGACGTGCCCGTTGCGCCATTGACGAGCACCGTCTCGCCCGCGACGAACCTCGCGCGTTCGGTCAGCGCCGCCCACGACGACATCCCGGGAATCGCGATCGCCGCGGCCGTGACATCGTCGAGCGCGTCCGGCAGTGGCACGCACTGCGTATCCGGCGCGATCGTGCGTTCGGCCATCGCACCGAACGGCGCGGGCGCACCGAAGAAGTAGACGCGCCGGCCATCATCGAGACGCCCCACGCCGTCGACACCCACAACGAACGGATAAGCGCCAACGGAGGAATAATGCGTACCCGCCGCACGCCCCTGCGCGATGCGGCTCAGCGCGGACGCCGTCACGTCGATCAGGCTGTGGCCCGGCATCGCACTCGGCGGTTCGAACTCCGTATAAACCGGACGCTGTCCGGCGCCTTCGACGACTGCTGCTTTCATGGTGATTCCTTCGATTCTGGAGGGTGGGCCTTACCGGGCATCGAGCCATGCGCGCAGCGCGGGATCGCGTACTTCCAGCACGTCGAACAGGCCGAGCGCACGCAGCGCGGGCAACGCATCGATCGCGTCGGCCTCCGCACGCGCCCGCTCGGCCGGGGCAGCGTTCGGGTCGATCAATACACGCGCGTTGACCAGAAACGCGCCGACGGTCCCCTTGCGGATCGTCGTTCCGCCGGCATCGATCCGGTCGGCATGGTCGGGAAGCATCTGTTCGGCTCGCATCGCGTCGTACTCCGGTTGTCATCGATGGACGCAGTGTAGGCGTGCGAATCCGGCCGATCTCCGGTATAACAGCCATTCGATACCGATATCCGGCCATGTCCGATCCACTCCTGCCCGCCCGCTTCGTCACGTCCGACGACGGCCCGTTCGTGGTCGCCGCCGTCCTGTCGCAACGCGACCCGCGCATCACCGCGCCGCATTCGCATGCGCGCGGCCAGCTCGTCGGCGCGCTGAGCGGGCTCGTGACGATCGGCCTCGACGACCAGGAGTGGGTCGTGCCGGCGATTCATGCAATCTGGATTCCGCCGCATTGCCGGCATTCGTTGCGTTCGTTCGGGCCGATTGCCGGCTGGTCGGCGTTCGTCGCCGAAGCCCGCTGCGCAGCGCTGCCGGCGACGCCGCGCGCGATCCGCACGACGCCGCTGCTGCGCGAAGCCGTGCAGCGCGCGGCGAGCTGGGGCGATTCCGATCTGAATGCCGCGCAGACGCGGATCGCCGACGTGATCCTCGATGAAATCGCGGCGTCGGAAGCCGAGGCGCTGGGGCTGGTCCGGCCGCGGGACCCGCGGCTCGTGAAGATCACCGATGCGCTGGCCGCGGATCTCGCGAACGACCGGCGGCTGGAGGAATGGGCCGAATGGGCCGGCATCGGCGCGCGGACGATGAGCCGCCGCTTCGTCGCCGAGACGGGGCTGACGTTCGCGCAGTGGCGTCAGCAGGCCAGGCTGCTGCGGGCGCTGGAGCGCATTGCCGACGGCGTGCCGGTGACGACGATCGCGCTCGATCTCGGGTACGACAACGTGAGCGCGTTCATCGACATGTTCCGGCGCGCGCTGGGGACGACGCCGGGAAGGTACCTGGAGGCGGGACGGCAAGCACCGGGATAAGTACGGCCGCCATGCGCGGGCATGACGCCGCGCGACGAACGGCCGGCGCCCGGCACGGGAAAACCGCCCGCCGCTGCATCAATACGTGCCGTCGCCCTGCTTCGCGGCGCCGCCGCTCCCCTTGAACTGCGCGGCGAGCCGCTCCGCGCTCCGTGCCAGCAGCGTCGTATCGACGCCGACCGCGACGAACGACGCGCCCGCTTCCAGATAGCGCCGCGCGGCTGCTTCATCCGCGCTCAGGATGCCCGGCGCCTTGCCGGCCGCCTTGATCGCGCGGATCGCGCCGTCGATCGCGGTCTGCACGTCCGGGTGCCCCGGATGGCCGAGATGGCCGAGATCGGCCGCAAGATCAGCCGGCCCGATGAACACGCCATCGACGCCGTCGACCCGCGCGATCGCATCGATCGCCTCCAGCCCCGCGCGCGTCTCGACCTGCACGAGCACGGCCATCTCGTCGTTCGCGCGATGCAGGTACTCGCCGACGCGATTCCACCGCGATGCGCGCGCCAGCGCACTGCCGACACCGCGAATCCCGTGCGGCGGGTAACGGGTCGCCGCCACCGCCGCGCGCGCCTCGTCCGCGCTCTGCACCATCGGCACGAGCAGCGTCTGCGCGCCGAGATCGAGCACCTGCTTGACGATCACCGGATCGTTCCACGGCACGCGCACGACCGGATGCGACGGATACGGCGCGATCGCCTGCAGTTGCGCGAGGATCGTCGGCACCGTGTTCGGCGCATGTTCGCCGTCGATCAGCAGCCAGTCGAAACCGGCGCCCGCGACCACTTCGGCGCTGTACGGATTCGCGAGACCGAGCCACAAACCGATCTGCGCGTCGCCGCGCGCGAGCGCGGCCTTGAAGACATTCGACGGAATCTGCATCGTTCGCTCACCTCACTCGAAATAGCACTGGATCGTCCCGAGCGGGCCGTAGTCGACGCTGAACGTATCGCCCGAGCGCGCCGCGCACGGCCGCGTAAACGACCCGCCGAGCACGATCTGCCCCGGCTCCAGCGCGACGTCGAAGCGCGACAGCCGGTTCGCGAGCCACGCGACGCCGTTCGCCGGATGGTTCAGCACGCCGGCTGCCACGCCGGTTTCCTCGACCACGCCGTTGCGCGACATGATCGCCGCGACCCAGCGCAAATCGACGTCCTGCGGGCGCACCGGCCGGCCGCCGATCACGACGCCCGCGTTCGCCGCGTTGTCGGCGATCGTGTCGAACACCTTGCGCGGCCGCTGGGTGTCGGGGTCGATCGACTGGCTGCGCGCGTCGATGATCTCGAGCGCGGGCACCACGTAGTCAACCGCGTCGTACACGTCGAAGATCGTGCAGTTCGGGCCGGTGAGCCGCTTGCCGAGCACGAACGCGAGCTCGACCTCGACGCGCGGCACGATGAAGCGGCCGGTCGGGATCGTGCCGCCGTCCGCGAAGAACATGTCGTCGAGCAGCGCGCCGTAGTCGGGCTCGTCGATCTGCGACGAACTCTGCATCGCCTTCGACGTGAGGCCGATCTTGTGTCCCTTCAGCGTGCGGCCTTCCGCGAGCTTGAGGGTTACCCACGCGCGCTGGATCGCATAGGCGTCGTCGATCGTGATGTCGGGATGGTCGAGCGAAATCTGGCGGATCTGCGTGCGTGCGCGCTCGGCGTCGTGCAGACGGTGCGCGAGCTGGTCGATGAGGGCGGGTTCGAGCATGGTCGGATCGGGAATGGGGTTCAGCCGGCCCGCTTGTAGCGGGCGTGAATGTTGTTGTGCTTGTACGAGCCGCTTTCGCTGAACTCGGTCAGTTCCATCGACAGCGCGAGATAGCGTTTCGCGTACAGCTCGGCGAAATGGGCCTTGATCGCGTCGAACAGCGCGTCGCACGCGGCTTTTTTCTGCGCATCGGTGCGGCCCGAGCCGATCTTCAGCATCACGTGGACGAACGCGTCGTCCTCCGTGCCGTCGGCGACGCAGTAGTCGTGCAGCTCGATCGCGCGCGACCGGATGCCGCCGGTCGGGAACACGCCGCCCTGCGCGATCAGCGTCGCGTTGATCGTGCGCAGCAGCGCGGGAATGCGAGCGTCGTCGCGGATGTTCGCGGTGTATTCGACGACGATGTGTGGCATGGCAACTCTCCGGTCGGATTCGAGGGCGTGGCGGGCGGCAACGCTCAGGGCAGCGGGAAGATCGCGTTGATCTGCCCGGTGCCCGAGCTCGCGAAATAGTCGGTGACGATCTCGACGGGCCGGTCGTAACGATCCCAGCCGAGC
The DNA here is from genome assembly GCF_900446215.1 of Burkholderia cenocepacia. Taxonomy (GTDB): domain Bacteria; phylum Pseudomonadota; class Gammaproteobacteria; order Burkholderiales; family Burkholderiaceae; genus Burkholderia; species Burkholderia cenocepacia. The sequence goes on from NZ_UAQZ01000013.1 coordinate 173,145, forward strand.
AGCCCGAGCAGCATCGCGGTGTCGTGCATGCCGCCTTCGCCGTGGCAATGCGTGTTGTACTCGGGCAGCATCGCGCAGAAGGTCTTGAAATCGCCCTGCTTCCACAGCTCGACCACGCGCAGGTCGACCTGCCGGAAGAATTCGCGACTGATCTGATGGATCGATTCCTCGGGGCTGCCGTTGTCGTTGAAGCGGTGCGACAGCGAGCCGCTCGCGAGGAACGCGACGTTCGAATCGCTCTTCTCGATCGCTTCGAGCAGCGCCTCGCCGAAGCGCCGGCTTTCGTCGAGCGTGTGCCACATGCACCAGCCGGCGATCGACACGACCTTGAAATGCTGGTCGCCGTTCATGTAGCGCATCGGCACGAGCGTGCCGTATTCGAGTTCGAGGCTGTCGATCTCGTGTGCGCGCGTCGCGACGCCGCGCTCGGTGGCCGTTTCCGCGATCAGCCGGCCAAGCGCCGGGTTGCCCGGATACGCGTACTGCATGTCGCGGATGAAATGCGGCAGCTCGTTGCTCGTATAGGTGCCCGCGAACCGCGCATTGCAGTTCACGTGATAGCCCGCGTTGACGAGCCAGTGCACGTCCGACACGACGATCGTGTCGACGCCGAGCGCGCGGCAACGCTCGCCGATCAGCTGGTGGCCGCGGATCGCCGCTTCACGGCAGCCGTGATGCTTGCCGGGCAATTCCGACAGGTACATCGACGGCACGTGCGTGATTTTCGCGGCGAGGGACAGTCTGCCCATCGTTCAAGTCTCCCTATCGTTCTTGCGACAACACGGCCGGCGCCCGTCACACGCCCCAGCGCGGGACGTGATGCGAACCCATCGAAATGCACACGTTCTTGATCTCGGCGAACACCTCGAAACTGTACTCGCCGCCCTCGCGCCCGGTACCCGATTCCTTCACGCCGCCGAACGGCTGGCGCAGGTCGCGCACGTTCTGGCTGTTGACGAACACCATCCCGGCCTCGATGCCGCGCGCGAGGCGATGCACCTTGCCGACGTCCTGCGTCCAGATGTACGACGCGAGGCCGTACGCCGTGTCGTTCGCAAGCCGCAGCCCGTCGTCTTCGTCGTCGAACGGGATGATGCACGCGACCGGCCCGAAGATCTCCTCCTGCGCGATGCGCATCCGGTTGTCGACGTCGGCGAACACGGTCGGCCGCACGAAGTTGCCGTTGCGCAGATGGTCGGGCAGCCCGGCCGGCTTGTCCGCGCCGCCGGCAACCACGCGCGCGCCTTCCTGCTCGCCGATGCGGATGTAGCCCGTCACCTTTTCCCAGTGCTGGCGCGTGATCATCGCGCCGAGATTCGTGCCCGGATCGGCCGGATCGCCGACCACCAGGTTGTTCGCGCGGCGCGCGAATTCCTGCACGAAGCGGTCGTAGATCGTGCGTTGCACGAAGATCCGCGAGCCGGCGGTGCAGCGTTCGCCGTTGATCGAGAAGATCGTGAACAGCGACGCGTCGAGCGCGCGATCGAAATCGGCGTCGTCGAAAATGAGCACCGGCGACTTGCCGCCGAGCTCCATCGAATACTTCTTGAGGCCCGCGCGTTCCATGATCCGCTTGCCGGTGACCGTACCGCCGGTAAACGACACCGCGCGCACGTCCGGATGCCGCACGAGCGCATCGCCGGCCGTCGCGCCGTAACCCTGCACAACGTTCAGCACGCCGGGCGGGATGCCGGCTTCGAGTGCGAGCCGGCCGAGCTGGTCGGCCGTCAGCGGCGACAGCTCCGACATCTTCAGCACGGCCGTGTTGCCGAGCGCGAGGCACGGCGCCGTCTTCCACGTGGCCGTCATGAACGGCACGTTCCACGGCGACACCAGCGCACATACGCCGACCGGCTGGTACAGCGTGTAGTTGAGCATCTGGTCGTCGACCGGATAGGTGCGCCCGTTCATCTGCACGCACACTTCCGCGAAGAAGTTGAAGTTCTCGGACGCGCGCGGAATCAGCTGCTTGCTCGTCTGCGCGATCGGCAGGCCGGTGTCCTGCGTCTCCAGCGCGGCGAGCATCGGCACGTTCTTCTCGATCAGCTCGCCGAGCTTGCGCATCAGCTTTGCGCGCTCCTTGGCCGGTGTGTTCGCCCATTTCGGGAACGCTTCCTTCGCGGCGCGCACGGCCGCGTCGACCTCGGTCTCGCCGCCCGACGCGACGTCGGTGATGACTTCACCCGTCGCCGGGTTCAGCGTCGTGAAGGTTTCGCGGCTCTCCACTTCGCGGCCGCCGATCCAGTGCTTGATGGTCATGTGCTCTCCTTCCTTGGGCGACGGCCTCAGCCGGCGCGATAGTAGTCCGCTTCGCCGACGATCGTGTTCACGAGCCGGCCGATCCCTTCGATTTCGGTCACGACTTCGTCGCCCGGCTGCGTGTTCGCCAGCCCCTCGGGCGTGCCGGTCAGGATCAGGTCGCCCGGCGAAAGCGTCATGAAGCTGCTGATGTGCTCGATCAGCGCCGGCACGTCGAACACCATGTCGCGAGTGCTGCCGCGCTGCGTCTCCCGGCCGTTCACCGTCGTGCGCAGCATCAGGTCGCCCGCGTCGCCGATCTCGTCGCGGCTGACGAACCACGGCCCGAGCGGCGTGCAGGTGTCGCGGTTCTTCACGCGCAGGTTCGGGCGGTAGTAGTTTTCGAGATAGTCGCGGATCGCGTAGTCGTTCGCGACCGTATAGCCGGCCACGTAGTCGATCGCCTGCGCGCGGCTCACGCGGCGCGCCGGGCGGCCGATCACGACGGCCAGTTCGCACTCGTAATGCATGTGCGTGGCGTCCGCCGGGCGCACGGTGAGCGACCGGTGGCCAACGAACGTGTTCGGCCCCTTCAGGAAAATCAGCGGCTCGGTCGGTGCATTGAACGCGAGTTCCTTCGCGTGGTCGGCGTAGTTCAGGCCGAGCGCGAAGGTCGTGCGCGGCGCGACGGGCGGCAACCACGCCACCGCGTCCTCGGCCACCACTCGCCCCGTATCCAGGCGGATCGCGCCGTCGCCGGCCGGTTCGGCCGCATGCAGTGCGCCGTTGTAGATCACGCGAGCCGTCTTCATCGTGCTCCCTCCGCCATCAGCGTATGCCGCAACGTGCCGATGCCGGCCGCGGCGATCTCGATCGTGCTGCCCGCGCGGGCATGCGGTGCGCCGCCCGCGACGCCGAGCAACAGCACGTCGCCCGCGTCGAACGACATGAACGCCGTCACGTCGGCGATCAGCGCGCGCACCGGGCGAATCAGCGTCGCGGTCGACGCGGACGCGGCCACCTCGCCGTCGATCCGCACCGTCAGGCCGATCGCGTCGACGTCGGCGAGCGCGGCGGCCGGCACGATCGCCGGGCCGAGCGGGCAGAAACCGTCACGGCACTTGAAGCGCACGGCCGGCCGGTAGTAGTCGGGATGCGGCACCGACACGTCGCTCGCGAGCGTGAAGCCGTGCACGTAGTCGAGCGCCTGCGCGGCCGCCACGCGCGTCGCGCGCCGGGCGAACACGACGGCCACCGACGCGCCGATCTCCAGCGCGTCGACGCCGGCCGGCACGACGACGGCGGCGCCGTCGGCCGCATGCGTGTTGGCGGATTTGATGTACAGGATCGGCGCCTGCGGCGGGCGGCCGTAAGGCGGCGCATTCACGGCGTCGCCGAGCGCGTCGAGCGCCGCGCGCTCGTTGAGCAGCGCCCCGTAGACGGTACCGATGGCGACCGGCAACGGCGGCGCCGCGGCGGTCGTGCAAGACAGCTCCATGCGTCATTCCCCTGCCGCGCGTCGCGGCGCATCGTCAATAGTTAATATCTTAAGTAAACAATCGTGCGCTGGCAACCTCGATTACCCTGATAGGCGAAATTCATCAGCTTCGGCTGTTAAGATTGATGCGTCCCCGTCCTCTGCTCTCCCCCGATGAACCGTACGCTCGACCATCGCAACCTGGCCATGCTGCTGCTCGAGGCTCGCGAAACGCTGATGGGTTTGTTTCGCCCCATTCTCAAGGAATTCTCGCTGACCGAACAGCAATGGCGGATCATCCGCGTGCTCGACGGCGAACCGGCGCAGGCGCTCGAAGCCGGTCAGATCGCGAAACGCTGCTGCATCCTGAGCCCGAGCCTGACCGGCGTGCTGGAACGGATGGAGCGCGACGGCCTGATCACGCGCACGCGTGCGCAGGAGGATCAGCGCCGGCTGCTGGTCAGCCTGACGCCGCAAAGCAGGAAACTGGTGACGGAAATCGGTCCGCGCATCGACGAGCAATATCGTCAGCTCGAGTCGCGGTTCGGCCAGGACGGCCTCGAAGATATCTACCGCGCGCTCGACCGGCTCATCGAGCTCGGCAGCCACGCGTAAAAACGGCGCCCGCGCCGCGATCGGCAGGAACGGGCGCCGGTGTGGCGCGGGCGGTCGAGCGGGCTTGCGCCGGCCCCACGAATGCACTTTTCCAGACAGGGAAACGTGCGTTGTTCGCGTGAACGTGCCCTAATGGATCGCGCCGCGCATCAGCTCGGTCACGGCCACGCCGCGCGACGTGCGCATGCACTCCTCGACGTAATCGATGAACGGCAACGGCTCGAAATCGATTTCGTCGCGCACGCGGCGATTGTCGAACACGCGATCGACCGTCGCGAATTCCCCGCAGCGCTGCAGCGCCCGGCCGATCACGCGCTCGAGCGCCGGATCGGGGCGCCCGAGCACGTCGCGCACCACGAGCGGCAGCTCGGCCGGCGCGCACGCCGCGTAGCGCGGCGCCCCGGTCATCCCCGCCGCCTCGTCCATCGCGCGCACGATCTGCGCGACCTGCGGCGCCTCGTCGCCGGCCGACACGTGATAGACGTCGTGCGCGAGCGTCGGCTTGACGGCCAGCAGCATCGTCGCGCGCGCCACGTCGTCCACCGACACGATGTCGATGCGCGTCATCGGCCGCGCGGTGAAGCGGCGCGCCGCGTGCGCGAGCCGGAACATCCAGAACGAATTCGGCGCGGGCCGCGTCCCGAGCACCGTGTGGCCGACCACGTGCGACGGCCGCACGACGACGAGCGGCAGCCCGAGCGCGCGCAGGCGCTGCTCCGTTTCCGCCTTCGCGTGCAGGTAGTCGGCCGCGAGCACCGCGCCCGGCAGCCCGTCGTCGCCCGGCGCGGCGTCGTTCCCCGCGTCGCGCTCCGCCTCCTCCTGCACGATTCCGCCGCGGCCCGCATGCGCGTAGGCCGTGCCGACGTACACGAAGCGCTGCAGGCGCGGCGCGCGCGCAAAGCGTTCGGCAAAGTGCACCGCATCGGCGATGTCGGCCCGCAGATGCGCGCCGTCGGCCGGCGACGCGTGGCCCGCGCAGTGAATCACGTGCGTCGCGCCGGCCAGGCGCGGTGCATCGGCGCCGTGCCACACGTCGCCAAGCGCGCCGACGATCACGTTCGCATCGGTCAGGCGCGACGCCCAGTACGGCGCAAGCCCCGCGCGCAACGCCGCTTCACGCAGCCGCGCGACCGCATGGCCGCGGTCCTGCGCACGCACGACGCAGACGATGCGTTCGAGCAGCCCTGCATTGACGAGCGCCGTCAGCACGGTACTGCCGATGAAGCCGGTGGCGCCGGTCAGCACCAGCCGTCCGACGTTCGCCGCCGCGACCGGTGCGCTGGCCGGCGACACGAGGCTCGTCCGCCAGTTGAGCGACAACGCGGTTTTCCAGATCAGCACGATAGTCTCCTTCGAAGAGTCGGCCGGGCGGCGCGGTGCCCGCGGTTGCGGGCGGCGCACGGCTCACCGGCCGGGCCGGGGCTGACGCGCGCCCCGGCGGCTCCCGATCGGGCGTGCGGCCTGCGATCGCGTCGATCGCGCTCTGGCACGAGGTGGCGGCAGCCGACGCGGACGGGCGTCCGCGGCACAGGATCGGGAAGGTCCCAGTGTGGGGCCCGAACGCATGCAAGTCTGTCCCGAAAGTTTCGTGAAAGTGTGCCGATTTGTACGCGATTGTCGGAGTGTGTCGTGCCGGCCGCCGCGTCAACACGCTGAAACGTTCGCTCGGGCCGCGTCCGGGCGGTGCCGGATCGCACTCCCGCGGCGGTTTCGGCGGCGGCCGGCGGCATTGTCATCCCATGTCTGGACCGCCGCGCGTCTTCGCATGGACACCGCGATCGCCGGTGTCCCCCGCGTGTGCTGACGCCTCGGGAATGACCATGAATCGTCAGACGTCGTTTCATCTGAAACCGAAATAGACCCAATACGGATTTATTGCGGATTATCACTTGCGTTTCACACCAGTCTATCTAGACTATTCAAGTCCAAACGGTCGAATGTGTCATTTTTTTCAGGAGACGATGCAATGCGCCTCACCATTCGGATTAATGGCAGCGAATCGGCAACCCGGCACTCCTTCGCGGTACTGTGGGTCGATACCGACGAGGGGCTGTGGTCGCGCGAGGCACATCAGGGCATCGACCTTCCGACCTGGGGCAAGGTCCGCGACGTCGAGGGCGCGATGGCGCTCTGCGCGGCCGACAGCGGCAATGCCGTCTGTCAGTTGAAGGGGTTGTCGTTCGATGCGACGCGGCGTGAACAAGGCCCCGCGGTGCTCGCCGGCGAACATCCCGACGGCGCGTGGCGGCTGCAGGCGGTCGATACCTGCACCACCCAGCCGGAATATCGGGAATTTATTTCCGTTGCCCGATAGGTATTATTGACATGAATCGTCTGCGGTTTTCGGGTTTATTCCGGTATCGGTGATATTCATTTCGATATTCAGCATGAATGGCGCCTCGGTTCGAGGCGCTTTTCATTTTCTGGATTAAAGAAATAACCGGGGTGCGGGCAATTGATCGCGCGCCGGGACGCTCGCGATCGAGCGGCGGCGAAGACCGCACGCTCGGATCGGCATGCGACGCTCGTGCGTGTTTCGTCCCCTGTGCAGCCGCCGCGAATGCCTGCCCGGCCCCGCCTTCCTCCCTTTTCCGCCGTGTTCCCGATCGCCTGCCATTCGCCTTTTTGCGGGGCCGGAACATACTTTCCCCACACGGTGTTTACTCATTTATTACAATTGCATTATTCAGACTGACCCGCCGCCGCCCGGCGGCCCGACCCGGCCATTGCATGAGCGTAAAAAAGAAGACCCACCCTGCCGATCCGTACGCAGCGGCGACCAAGAATCCGATGCTCGCGTCGCGCCTGCCGATGTGGCGCTCGCGGCTGATCGTGGTCGTCGTGTTCCTCGCGTTCGCCGCGCTGATCGCGCGCGCTTTCTGGGTGCAGGTCGCGAACCAGGATTTCTACGTCGGCCAGGGCCAGAAGCGTTATCAGCGCACGATCGAACTCGACGCGATGCGCGGGCGCATCGTCGACCGCAACGGCGCGATGCTCGCGGTCAGCCTGTCGACCTATGAAATCTGGGCGAACCCGAAACAGGTCGCCGACACCGATTACCCGCAGATCGCGAAGCTGCTCGACATGCCGCTCGTCGAGGTGAAGCGGCGTCTCGGCAACGACAAGACGTTCGTGCTGCTCAAGCGGCAGGTCGACGCGGATACCGCGAGCCGGCTCGACAAGCTCGCGATCGACGGCATCACGCAGATCGCCGATTCGAAGCGCTTCTATCCGGAAGGCGAATCGGCCGCGCACGTGGTCGGCTTCACGAACGTCGAGGACAAGGGCCAGGAAGGCGTCGAGCTCGCGGCCAACGCGCGCCTGCAAGGCACGTCCGGCCAGCGCGAGGTGATCCGCGACCGGCTCGGCCGCATCGTGTCGGACACGCGCCCGCTCGTCCCCGCGCAGCACGGCGCGACGATCGAGCTGACGATCGACCGCCGCATCCAGCAGCTCGCCTTCAGCCAGCTCAAGGCGGCCGTGATCGAGAACAACGCGGTGGCCGGCAGCGTCGTCGTGCTCGACGCGCAGAACGGCGAGATCCTCGCGCTCGCGAACTACCCGACCTTCGATCCGAACGACCGCGCCCGCCTCACCGGCCAGCAACTGCGCAACCGCGCGGTGATCGACACGTTCGAACCGGGCTCGACGATCAAGCCGCTCGTCGTCGCGCTGTCGATCGACGAGCGCAAGGTCACGCCGAACACGATCATCAACACGTCGCCGGGCACCTACAAGATCGGCCCGGCGGTGATCCACGACACGTCGAACCACGGGTCGCTGACGGTATCGCAGGCGCTGCAGAAGTCGAGCAACGTCGCGCTTGCGAAACTGGCGCTGAACCTGCCCGCCGAAACGATCTGGAACAAATACCAGGAGTACGGGATCGGCCGCGCGCCGGAGCTGACGTTCCCGGGCGTCGCGTCGGGCCGGCTGCGCGGCTACAAGCGCTGGCGGCCGATCGAGCAGGCGACGATGGCGTACGGCTACGGGCTGTCGATGTCGCTGCTGCAGATCGCGCAGACCTACACCGCCTATGCGGGCGACGGCACGCTGCACCCGGTGTCGCTGCTGAAGAACGGCACCGACCAGCAGACGATCGACGCGCACCGCGGCCACCGCGTGACGTCGCCGCAAACCGCCGCCGCGATCCGCTCGATGCTCGAGATGGCGGTCGGCGAAGGCGGCACCGGGCGCCGCGCGCGCGTCGACGGCTACCGGATCGGCGGCAAGACCGGGACCGCGCGCAAGCAGGTCGGCGCGAGCTACGCGAAGGGCAAGTACCGCGCGCTGTTCGCGGGGATGGCGCCGATGAGCAACCCGCGCCTGATCGTCGCGGTGATGATCGACGAGCCGCGCGGCAAGGGTTACTACGGCGGCACCGTGGCCGGCCCGGTGTTCGCGTCGGTCACGAGCGGCTCGCTGCAGCTGCTCGGCGTGCCGCCCGACGCGCCGGTCGAAGCGGAGAAGAACGCGCCGGCGAAGGCCGCCGCGCCGCAGAAGACGGTCGCCGCGCCGAAAGCGGCGACAGCGACGACGACCGTCACGCAGAAACCGTCGGCGTCGCCCAGGACCACCGCGCAAGCCGGCCCCCCCGCGCCCGCGAAGCCGGCCGCCGCCGGCTGACGAAGCCACGGGCGATGCCGGGTCCGCATCGCCCCGCCCCATCCCACTCTCTAGGAACGCACCGCATCATTTGAGCGTTCCCGCCGCGTCCTCCTACAATTTTTGCGCGCCGCAGGCGGCCTTGCCTGCGCGCCCGACTACAACAACGGAGAGAGACGCATGCGATTCCACTGGAAAACGCTCGTGCTGGCCACCGCGAGCGTCACGCTGCTGGGCGGCGCCCCGGCCCGGGCGGCCGATGCCGCCGACGTGAAGATCGGCTTCCTCGTCAAACAGCCGGACGATCCGTGGTTCCAGGACGAATGGCGCTTCGCCGAACAGGCCGCGAAGGAACAGCACTTCACGTTGATCAGGATCGCGGCGCCGAGCGGCGAGAAGGTGTCGACTGCGCTCGACAGCCTCGCCGCGCAAAAGGCGCAAGGCGTGATCATCTGCGCGCCCGACGTGAAGCTCGGCCCCGGCATCGCGGCGAAAGCCAGGCGCGCGGGGATCAAGCTGATGTCGGTCGACGACCAGCTCGTCGACGGCCACGGCGCGCCGCTCCCGGGCGTGCCGCACATGGGCATCTCCGCTTACAAGATCGGCCAGCAGGTCGGCCAGGCGATCGCGGACGAGACGAAGCGGCGCGGCTGGAATCCGGCCGAAGTCGGCATCATCCGGCTCGCGTACGACCAGTTGCCGACCGCGCGCGAGCGCACGACCGGCGCGGTCGACGCGCTGAAGGCCGCCGGCTTTCCGGCCGCGAACGTGATCGACGCGCCCGAGATGACGGCCGACACCGAAGGCGCGTTCAACGCGGCGAACATCGCGCTCACCAAGCATGCGAACTTCAAGCGCTGGGTCGCGTTCGGCTCGAACGACGACACGACGGTCGGCGCGGTGCGCGCCGCCGAGGGGCGCGGCATCGGCGCGGATGCGATGGTCGCGGTCGGCATCAACGGCAGCCAGATCGCGCTCAACGAGTTCGCGAAGCCGAAGCCGACGGGCTTCTACGGTTCGATCCTGCTGAATCCGCGCCAGCACGGCTACCAGACGAGCATCAACATGTACGACTGGATCACGAAGAACCAGGCGCCGCCGCCGCTCGTGCTGACGTCCGGCACGCTGATCACGCGCGACAACGAGAAGCAGGCGCGCGCCGCGCTCGGCCTGTGAACCCGCACCAGGAGCCGACATGACACGCACCACCCTCGTGACGGGCGCCGCCGGCGGCATCGGCCAGGCGCTGTGCCGCACCTTCCTCGCAGCCGGCGACCGCGTGCTCGCGCTCGATCGCGACCGCGCGGCGCTCGACCGCTTCATCGGGACGCTCGCCGATGGGCGCGCGACGCCGGTCGTCGACGATCTCACCGACGCCGAGCGCCTGTGCTCGATGCTCGAATCGCATCCGGAAGTCGACGTGCTGGTCGCGAACGCAGGCACGGCCGCCTCGACCACGCTGCGCGACACGACGCCCGCGAGCTGGCGCACCGATCTCGATGCGAACCTGACCGCCACCTACGTGAGCGTGGAAGCCGTGCTGCCCGGCATGCGCGCCCGCGGGCGCGGCGCGATCGCGATCATCGGTTCGGTCAACGGCGTGCATGCGCTCGGGCATCCGGCCTACAGCGCGGCGAAGGCCGGGCTGATCAGCTACACGAAGTCGCTCGCGATCGAATACGGCCGCGACGGCGTGCGCGCGAACATCGTATTGCCGGGCACGGTCAAGACACCCGCGTGGGAAGCGCGCGTGCAGCGCAACCCGCAGGTATTCGAGCAATTGAGGAAATGGTATCCGCTCGACGATTTCGCGACGCCCGACGACGTCGCGCAGGCGGCGCTGTTCCTGTGCTCGCCGGCCGCGCGGATCATCACCGGTGTCGCGCTGCCGGTCGACGGCGGCCTGCTGGCCGGCAATCGCGTGATGGCGCAGGAACTGACACTCGAGACGTTCTACTGAGACTGAAGCCGGCAGCGCCGGCGGCCGCCCGCGCCGCCGTGCGCTGCCCGGTGCGCGATGCCGCGCGCCGTCAATGCGCGGCCGCGACCGGCTTCGCCATCCGGCCGAGCACGTGCTCGGTCATCCCGCGCGCGAGTTCGGTCTCGCCCATGAACACGGTGCCGATCCCCTCGTTCGACAGCAGCGCGGCCTCGTCGCTACTGTTCGTGCACAGCACGACTTCAAGCGTCGGGTTGAGCGTGCGCGAAATCTCGACGATCTGCCGCACGTCGAACACGTCGGGCAGCGTGACGACCAGCATCCCGGCGCGGGCGATATGCGCCTGCACCAGCACGATCGGCTCGATCGCGTCGCCCGACACGGCCGCGATACCGTCCGCGCGCAGCTTCTCGACGAGCTCGCGATTCTGCTCGACGACGACATACGCGATCCCCCGCTCGTCCAGCGCATGCGCGATCCGCGTGCCGACCTTGCCGTAGCCGACGATCACGACCTGGCCAGTCAGATGCGTCTGCGGCGTCGACATCGGCAGCGCGGCGAGCGGATCGTCGCGCGCCTCGAGCTTGCGTGCGAACGCCGAATGCTTGCGGATCCAGGCGAGCGCCGGATCGATCATCGCGAACAGCAGCGTGTTCATCGCGATCGAGATCAGCGCGACCGCGAGAATCAGGCTCTGCCCTTCGGCCGACAGCAGCCCGAGCGCACGGCCGAGCCCCGCGAGGATGAACGAGAATTCGCCGATCTGCGCGAGGCCCGCGCCGACGGTCAGCGCGGTGTTCAGCGGATAGCGGAATGCGATCACGAGCGCGACGGCCGCAACCGTCTTGCCGATCAGCACGATCGCCGCGACCTCGATCACGTGCAGCGGCTCGTCGAGCAATACTTTCGGGTCGAACAGCATGCCGACCGAGATGAAAAACAGCACCGAGAACGCGTCGCGCAGCGGCAGCGTCTCGTCGGCCGCGCGCCGGCTGAATTCCGACTCGCGCATCATCATCCCGGCGAAGAACGCGCCGAGCGCGAACGACACGTCGAACAGCTTCGCCGCGCCGAACGCGATGCCGACCGCCGCCGCAATCATGCAAAGCGTGAACAGCTCGCGCGAGCCCGTGCGCGCGACGAGCCACAGAATGCGCGGGAACACGCGCTTGCCGACCACCAGCATCAGCGCGATGAACGCGGCGACCTTCAGCATCGTGACGCCGAGCGTGCTCCACACGCTGCCGCCGGCCGCGTGCGCGTCACCGGGCGGCGTGCCGCCGAGCAGCCCCGCCACGGGCGGCAGCAGCACCAGCACGAGCACCATCACGAGATCCTCGACGACCAGCCAGCCCACCGCGATACGCCCGTTGACCGTTTCGACGAGCCCGCGCCCCTCGAGCGCGCGCAGCAGCACGACGGTGCTCGCGACCGACAGCGCCAGCCCGAACACCAGCGCCGCACCGAGGCTCCAGCCCCAGGTGAGCGCGAGCCCGCCGCCGAGCAGCGTCGCGACGGTGATCTGCACGATGGCGCCCGGCAGCGCGATCTTGCGCACCGCGAGGAGATCGCCGAGCGAAAAATGCAGGCCGACGCCGAACATCAGCAGCATCACGCCGACTTCCGCGAGCTGCTGCGCGAGCGACAGATCGCCGACGAAACCGGGCGTGCCGGGGCCGATCACGATCCCGGCAAGCAGATAGCCGACGAGCGGCGGCATTTTCAGCAGCGACGCGAGGTAACCGAAGATCATCGCGAGACCGAAACCGGCCGCGAGCAACGCAATCAGGCTGACGTCATGAGGCATCCCCCCTCCCAAGCTCTTGTAACTATTTAGTAAGGTTCAAGAGTGAAAGGATAAGGGATGAGGCGGAAGAATGGCGCGCAGCGGCGAAAATTTCACGCGGCGGCGCCGGTTGGCGGGGCGCGACCCCGGCAAAGTGAAAGGCATGGCGGGCCCGGTCGCACGTCGATGTGGACCGGGCGACAGGCGGGGCGAGCGCCCTGCCGCTCCCGTCAGCGCGACGCTTGCGGGAACCGCGCGCCCGGCGGCGGCTCGGGCCGCGTCGACGGCACGCTCTTGCGCACCTTCGCGACCTGCGCGGCCGTCACCGGCGCGCCCGTGTTGCCCCAGCTCGTGCGCACGAAGTTCGACACGTCCGCGACTTCCTGGTCCGACAGGCGCCAGCCGAACGGCGGCATCGTGAAGGTCGACGGCGCGGTGCGCGTGCCCTGCAGCGCGCTGCCTTCCAGCACGACGTGGATCAGCGAGGTCGGATCGTCGCCCTGCACGACCGGGTTGCCGGCGAGCGCCGGGAACACGCGCGTGTAGCCGTGGCCGTCGCTGCGGTGGCAGGCCATGCAGTTGTCGCGATAGACGGCCGCGCCCGGCTTGCTCGCGTCGCCGGTCTGCAGCGCCTTCGCGGCGGCCGCGTCGTACACGTGCGGCTGCTCGCCCTGCACGCGCGGCGGCAACGTCTTCAGGTAGCGTGCGATCGCGTTCAGGTCGTCGTCGGTCATGTGCTGCATGCTGTGGCCAACCACGTCCGTCATCCCGCCGAACGCGGCCGTGCGCAGCGTACGGCCGGTCTTCAGGAACTGCACGATCTCGGTTTCGTTCCACGTGCCGAGGCCCGTGCGCGGCTCGCCGCGCAGGCTGGTCGGCACCCAGCCGTCGATCGCCGCGCCGCCGGCCAGGAAGTCGAGGCCGTCCGCGTCGGTCAGCCCGCGCTCCTGCATCGTCGGCGCGCGCGGCGTGTGGCATGCGCCGCAATGGCCGAGGCCCTGCACCAGATACGCGCCGCGGGCGACCACCGGGTCGGTGTACGGCGCCGCGTCGAACGGCTTCGGCGCCGGCGCGAACAGCTTGCGCCAGATGCCGAGCGGCCAGCGCATCGACAGCGGCCACACGATGTCCACCTTGCGGTTCTCGTGCTCGACCGGCGCGACGCCGTGCATGAAGTACGCGTACAGCGCCTTCATGTCGTCGTCGGTCAGGCGCGAATACGACGGGAACGGCATCGCCGGATACATCGTGTCGCCGTTCTTGCGCACGCCTTCGCGCACCGCGCGGGTGAAGTCCTCATAGGTCCAGCCGCCGAGGCCCGTCTTCGGTTCCGGCGTGATGTTCGTCGAGTAGATGCCGCCGATCGGCGTGTCGAACTTCAGGCCGCCGGCGAACGGCTTGCCGCCGTTCGCGGTGTGGCAGGCGATGCAGTCGCCCGCGCGGGCGAGGTATTCGCCGCGCTTCACGAGCGCCGCGTCGGCGGACTGCGCGACAGGCGCAGCCGCCGCGCCCGAAGCCGCGGCCGGCGTAGACGCCGGCTGCGCGAACGCGGCGCCGCCCGCCAGACCGAATGCCGCCCAGGCCGTGCCGATCGCCAGCGCGCGCCGCAGCGGGGACACCGGACGCGCGGCGTTGTGGTGGTTCATCGTCCTCTTCATACGGTCACCAGCGGGGCGGGATTTTTCAGGTATTGCTCGCGGATCGCACGTGCCGACCAGTAGGCCAGCGCCGCGATGATCCCGGTCGGGTTGTAGCCGATGCCCTGCGGCAGCGCGGACGCGCCCATCACGAACACGTTGTGCACGTCCCAGCACTGCAGGTAGCGGTTCAGCACGCTCGTCTTCGGGTCGGTGCCCATGATCGCGCCGCCGACGAGGTGGGTCGTCTGGTACTGGCGCGAGTCGAAGTGCTTGCCGAACTCGCGCGTCGACACGCCGATGGCCTTCGGCCCCATCGCTTCCGCGATCTTCTTCATCTGGCCGGTCACGTACTGCGCCATCCTGATGTCGTTGTCCTTCCAGTCGAACGTCATCCGCAACAGCGGCTGGCCGTACGAATCGCGATAGGTCGGATCGAGGTCGAGATACACGTCGCGGTACGACATGTTGGTGCCGTGCGCGTCCATCGAGATCGTGTGCGCGTAGTTGTCCTTGACCGCCTTCTTCCACGCCGAGCCCCACTGCGGCGTGCCGGGCGGCGTGGCAATGCCGCTGATCGGCTTCACGCCGGCCTGGTTCACCCACAAGGGCGAGCCGCCGACGAAGCCGAGCGGGCCGTGGTCGAAATTGTCCGCGTTGAAGTCGTCCACCGCGACGCCGTTGCCGCCCGCGCCGATGAACGGGTTCGTGTAGGTGTCCTTGTCGAAGAACGCCTTGATCGTCGACAGGTTCTGGTACGCGAAATTGCGGCCGACCACGCCTTCGCCCGAGATCGGATCGTACGGCTTGCCGATGCCCGACAGCAGCAGCAGGTGCACGTTGTGATACTGGAACGCGGCCACGATCACGAGATCGGCCGGCTGGTGCACTTCACGCCCGGCCGGATCGACGTAGGTGACGCCCGTCGCGCGCTTCTTCGTGTCGTCGAGGTCGACGCGCAGCACGTGGCACTTCGAGCGCAGCTCGAAGTTCGGCGCCTGCTTCAGCGCCGGCAGGATGTTCAGGTTCGGCGACGCCTTCGAATACATGTAGCACGCGTAGCCGCTGCAGTAGCCGCAGAAGTTGCACGGGCCCATCTGCACGCCGTACGGGTTCGTGTACGGGCCCGACGTGTTCGCCGACGGCAGCCGGTACGGATGCAGGCCGAGCGAGTGCGCGGCATCGAAGAAGCGCTGCGCCGAATACGTATTGAGCTGCGCGGGCAGCGGGAAGTTGTCGCTGCGGTTCGCCTCGAACACGTTGCCGTCGCCGACCACCTTGCCGCCGACCTTGTACGCCTGCCCCGACGTGCCGAACACCTTCTCGGCGAAATCGAAATGCGGCTCGAGCTCGTCGTACGTGACGCCCGTATCCTGGATCGTCATCCCTTCGGGGATGAACTTCTTGCCGTAGCGCTCTTCATAGTGGCTGCGCAGGCGCAGCTCTTCCGGCGTGATCCGGAAGTGCACGCCCGACCAGTGCAGCCCCGCGCCGCCGACGCCTTCGCCCGGCAGGAAGGCGGCGAGCTGCCGGTACGGCAGCGCGGTGTCCTGCAGGCCGTGGCGGATCGACACGGTCGTCTTCGACAGGTCGAGGAACAGCTTCTTGCGGATGTTGTAGGTCAGCTCGTCGATCGTGTTCGGGTACGCGCCGTCCGGATAGGTGTCGCGATATTCGCCGCGCTCCAGCGCGACGACGTTCAGGCCCGCTTCGGTCAGTTCCTTCGCGAGAATCGCGCCGGTCCAGCCGAAGCCGACGATCACCGCATCGACGTGCGGCTTCTTATCTGCGGCCATCAGCTGCGCTCCCCGTTGATCGAGACGGGGCCGTACGGATAAGGCTTGCCGCTCTGGTTGACGAAATCCATGAAGTCCGCGCGTGCGCCCGGGAAACCGATCATCTTCCACGCGGCCATGTCGCGATTGCCGCCATGCACCGGATCGCAGAAGTAGCCTTCGCGCGTGTTCTGCAGCAACTGGCCGAGGAACACGCCGGGCGGGACGTCGTCGATCTGCGCGCCGCCCTTTTCCAGCGCGCCGAGCACCGTGTCGCGCGTCGGCGCGTCGAGATCCGCGAACGCCTTGCCGTGCGCCTTTTCGCAATAGCGGTTGACTGCCGCGATGCCGAGCCGGTAGATGTCGCGCGGCACCAGCTTCAACTGGTAGCCGAGCTCGGGCACGCCCTGCTGGAACGGCCCCTGCATGTACCACGTCGCGCCGTGCGCATACGGCGTCTCCATCTGGCGATCGATGAATTCCGGCACGCCCGCTTCGAGCGCGCCGGGGCCTTCGGCGTCGGCCGGAATCAGCCGGTCGACGGCGGCCTGGACGAACGCCCATTCCTTCGCATCGAAAAAGGTCGGCTTGTACGGCGCGCGTTCGGCGCTGGCCGCCGCAGTGGACGCGTTGCCGGCGGTCGTCGCGGACGGCGACGACGAATGCAGGTCGCAGCCGGCGACCGACGCGATCGGCACGAGCGCGACCGACGTGCGCAGGAAACGGCGACGCGAATTGGGTTTGTCAGGTGGCGTGGACATGGTCGGATGTTGATCGTTGGGGATCGGGGTTCGGACGCGCGCATTCCGCATGCCGCGTGCCCGGCACGGCAGCCGTGCCGCAGGCGGCCGGTCGCCCTGTTCTTTCGTGTGTTGCGCACAACCTCGACGCTGGCGCCCGGCCGCGATTCGCGGTGGCGCCGTCATTGCAGCCGCACTCGCCCCGGGGCCGGCGGCGTTGCGCGGATCGACCTCTTTGCGGGCCCTATCGTCGGACAAATACCGGCATCGGCCGGCATCTTTCCGTCATCGCCCATGACCCTTATTCAACTTAGACGTCGCGCCTGCCGACGGCAAGCGCAACGTGCACGACCCTCTTTCCGGGCCTGGCGACGAGTGCCGCGAATTATATATGGAACCGGTTCCATTGCTAGAGGGTTCAATGCAATTCAGTGCATCGAAATCAGCAACAATGGAAAAACCGGATGCCGGAATGTGCAAGGATGAGGAAATGGCGGACAGCGACGATCAGGCGGCGACGGAACCCGGCGCCCCTCATCACGTGTATCTGCCGGCGGACATCCGGACGGCGCTGGCCGTCGGCGCGCGTTACGGCGTGCCCGCAATCCTCGAAGTGGCGGCGCAGCTGATGCACCGGCAGGGCCACACGTTCTTCGCCGCCGAAAACGATGTGTGGCTGATCGATGCCGTGCCGGCCGAATATCTCGAGCTAATCGATACGCGCGCGGATTGAATCACGCACCGTTCCTCTCTCACCACGGCCAGAACATCGACGCGATCGACAGCGCCAGCGCCGCGCACAGCGGCGAGTAATACAGCGTATCCATCCGCGCGAAACGCGACCCGCGAATGCGTTTGAAGAAGCCGACGTAGCGGAAATCGCCGACGGCCCGCACCGCGAAGATCAATGCGAGCGCAACGACCGCGAACGCGATCGCGCAGGGATACGTGTTGCGCCCCAGCCAGCCGGCACGCGCGGCGACCGCGCCTGCACCGCCCAGCAGCGCGAGCGCGACGGCAAGCGTGCCGACCGCAGTCGGCCGCAACAGCGGTACGCCATCCTGCTCCGGAATGGCCGCGCGCTTGCCCAATCGCCCGCCGAACGCCCAGTACACGTGCACGAGCGCGATGGCGCAAAGCGTCGGTACGCTGAAATACGCAGCGGTCATGTCGATCAAGGTCCTCGTCTCGTTGTCTCGTCGTTTTGCCGAAAGGTGTTCGGCTCGCGGCCCCGGCCCGCGCCACGCATGACGATACCGAAACCCGGTCACATGCGCATTGCGACCTCGAGTCGCAACCGATCGCCACGCATGCTGCGTTGCAGTGCGCATGCGTCGTCGCACAGCCCGGTCGCTTGACTTCCCTCCGCGCACTACTACCCTGTTATTCCAGTACTGCGGTCGGCCTGCCGCTGCGCGACCGGCTGCTCGCACGACGACGATAACGAAGGCCATGGAGGCGACTCATGCTGATCGGTGTGCCGAAAGAGATCAAGAACCACGAATACCGCGTCGGCCTCACGCCGGCCGGCGCGCGCGAACTCACGCGGCACGGCCATCGCGTGCTGGTGCAGCGCGGCGCGGGTACGGCGATCGGCCTGCTCGACGACGACTACACGGCCGCGGGCGCGTCGCTCAGCGACGGTGCCGAGGACATCTTCGCGCGCGCCGACATGATCATCAAGGTCAAGGAACCGCAGCCGGCCGAATGCGCGATGCTGCGGCGCGGCCAGATCCTCTACACATACCTGCATCTCGCGCCCGATCCCGATCAGGCCGCCGCGCTCGTGAAATCCGGCGCGGTCTGCGTCGCGTACGAAACCGTGACGGGCCCCGGCGGCGGCCTGCCGTTGCTCGCGCCGATGAGCGAAGTCGCGGGCCGCATGTCGATCCAGGTCGCGGCGACCCACCTCGAAAGCCCGCGCGGCGGCCGCGGCCTGCTGATGGCCGGCGTGCCGGGCGTGCCGGCCGCGCACGTCGTCGTGCTCGGCGCCGGCGTGGTGGGCACCGGCGCGCTGCAGATGGCGGTAGGCCTCGGCGCGCGCGTCACCGTGCTCGACAACAACGTGAACCGGCTGCGCCAGCTCGATCTCGTGTTCGCCAACCGGATCGCGACCGTCTGTTCGAATGCGCAGACGGTCGACGAAGCCGTGCGCGATGCCGACGTCGTGATCGGCGCCGTGCTCGTGCCGGGCGCGTCGGCGCCGCGGCTCGTCACGCGCGACATGATCGCGACGATGCGCAAGGGCGCGGTCGTCGTCGACGTCGCGATCGACCAGGGCGGATGCTTCGAGACCTCGCATGCGACCACGCATGCGGCGCCGACCTTCGTCGTCGACGGGGTCGTCCACTACTGCGTCGCGAACATGCCCGGCGCGGTCGCGCGCACGTCCACCTTCGCGCTGAACAATGCAACGCTCGGCCATGCGCTCGCGCTCGCCGACAAGGGCTGGAAGCAGGCGATGCTCGACGATCCGCATCTGCGCGCGGGCCTGAACGTGTGCGACGGTCACATCACGTACGAAGCGGTCGCGCTGGCGCTCGGCCTACCTTACGTCCCCGCGACCGGCGTGCTCGGATGACCCTGCCGGCATGAGCTGAACGCATCGCGACCGGCCACGCTCACGCGCCCTTCGACCGACTCCGCTTCGCACCGCCGCCCGCGCTGCCCGCACCGCCCATCGTGCGCGCCAGCAGCGGCCGCAGTTGCGCGAGCGTGCGCGTGTTCAGCACGTCCTGCCGCGTCAGCCAGCCGCGCCGCGCCTGATCGACGCCGAACGCGAGGTTGTCGAGCTCGTCCGCGCTGCATGCATCCGAACCGATCGCGACCGGCACGCCGGCCTTCGCGGCCTCGCGGCACCACACGTCCGGCAGGTCGAAGCGCCGCGGCTGTGCATCGAGTTCGACGAAACAGCCGCGCGCGGCAGCCTGCGCGAGCACGCGCGGCACATCGAGTTCGCAGGCGTCGCGCTCGCCGAGCAGGCGGCCGGTCGGGTGCGCGAGAATCGAGAAATGCGGATGATCCATCGCGCGCAGCATGCGATCGGTCTGCGCGCCGCGCGGCAGGTCGAAGCCGTCGCGTATCGCACCGACCACGAGATCGAGCCGGCCGAGCAGCGCGTCGGGCACGTCCAGGCTGCCATCCTCGCGAATGCCGGCCTCCACGCCCTTGAGCAACACGAAATCGTCGAACGTCGCGTTGAGGCGATCGATGTCGTCGAGTTGCCGCGCGAGCCAGTCGAAACCGTTGCGAGCGCCGCCGTCGGGTGGGGCGCGGTCGGTGACGGCCAGATAGGCGAGCCCGCGTGCACGCGCGGCAGCGGCCATCGCGCGCAGGCCGTCGCGGCCGGCCGACGCATCGGTGTGCGCGTGCAGGTCGCCATGGAGATGCTTGCGCTCGACCAGCGCCGGCAGCGTGCCGGCACGCGACGCATCGATCTCGCCGCGATCCTCGCGCAACTCGGGCGGCACCTCGTGCAACCCGATAGCCGCGTAGACCGATGCCTCCGTCGCTCCGGCAATCCGTTCGTCGCCACGAAACACGCCGTATTCGTTGATTTTCAGGCCGCCGGCCTGCGCGAGCCTGCGCAGCGCGATGTTGTGCGCCTTCGATCCGGTGAAGTAGACGAGCGCCGCGCCGAACGCATCGGCATCGACGACCCGCAGGTCGACCTGCAATCCGTTGACGAGCATCACGCTCGAGCGCGTCTTGCCGTGCGCGAGCACGCGCGCCACGTCGTCGTAGCCGACGAACGCTGCGGTGACCGCACCCGCGTCGCGCGCGGTGACGAGGATGTCGAGATCGCCGACCGTCTCGCGGCGGCGGCGGAAGCTGCCGGCCGGCACGGCCTGGCCGACGCCGGTCACCGCCCGCAGGCGTTCGAGCAACGGCATCAGCGCATGTGCGGCGTCGGGCAGCAGGAAGCGTTGCGGCTCGCGCTGCAGGCGATCGTCGATCGCTTCGAGCAGATGCGCTTCGGTTTTCGCGCCGAAGCCCGGCAGCTCGCGCACATGCCCGCTCTTCGCTTCGGCGCGCAACTGTTCGAGCGAATCGACGTTCAGCGCGTCATGCAGCGCCTTCACGCGTTTCGCGCCGAGCCCGGGCACGTCGAGCAGCTCGACGATCGCGCCCGGCAGCGCATGACGCAAGGTTTGCTGCAGTTCGCAGGTGCCGGTCGCGGCGATCTCGCGCAGCTTCGCCGCAAGATCGGCCCCGATCGACGGAATCTTCCCGAGATCGTCGCCGTTCGCGATCATCATCGGAATATCCCGGCCGTAGTCGGCGATCGTACGCGCGGCGTTGCGGTACGCACGCACGCGAAACGGGTTGGCGCCCTGGATCTCGAGCATGTCGGCGATCTCGGCGAACACGGCCGCGCACTCGGCATTGTGGATCGGCATGATCGGCGTGGCTCCCTTCCACGTGGATGGCGCCGCGCCCCTGCGCGACGGCGTCTGCCCGCCCGGCGCCGCATGTCGACGCCGCCGGGCGCCCGTTGGTCATCCTGCGCCGGCCGCGCGGCGCGTACCGCGCGGCTGGAGCCGCGGCGTCAGAGCGACGCGCGCGGTGTCGTCGCGTAGCGTCGTTCGTAGATCGATTGGCAATGCGTGCAACGTTCGGCGGTCGGCCGCGCCAGCAGCCGCTCGTAGCCGACCGCGCCGTCGCAGTCGATGCATTCGCCGTAACTGCCGTCACGCATCCGCTGCTGGGCGCGCCCGATCGCGCGCAGTTCGGTCAGCTTCATCCCGATCAACGCATGGTCGACGTCGACGAACAGGTCGGCATTCGCCTCGTCGCCCTCGTCCGGCGCCGCGCCGGCCAGATCCGCATAGGATTCCGACGCGCGCTGGTCTTCGCTCGTGCGGATCTCCGCACGCAGCGCCTGCTCGCTCTCGTTCAGCCGCTGTTTCAGCGTCTGCCGTTGTTGTTGGTCGAGCGACATGGCCGTCTCTCCTGTTCCGGTTCCGCGCGAAGAAAGGCGGCGCGCGGTATCGCGCCGGTGCGCGACGCGCAGGCATGACCTGCGCCGCCGCATCCGGATGATGCGACCGGACGCGCAAAACGCCGGACGCATTCGACGCAGGATAAACCCATTGAACACGCGTGTGTTGACCGGAATCAGCGTGCCGGTCATGCGACGGCGGAGGGACGAAACTGGGGACGGACGCGGAATCGCGACCGAAGGGGCGCGTGGCGAAGCCCCGTCGGCGCAAACGCAGCGCAGCAATTTCCCATGCGGCCACATCGCTTCGTTCCGTGCGCACGAGCCGGCCTCATTCCGTCGATACGGTCGCTCGCGCGGCGCCGCTTCGATGATTCGTCTTCCTTAGAATGCATTGCGCCCGATGAAGCCGCGCACCACCGTCATCAGGATGATCTTGATGTCGAACCAGAAACTCCAGTTCTGCATGTAGAACAGATCGAACTTCACGCGCGCCTCCATCGCCTCGACCTTGCGCGTTTCGCCACGATAGCCGTTCACCTGCGCCCATCCGGTGATGCCGGGCCGCACGCGGTAGCGGTACATGTAGCAATCGATCAGTTGCCGATAGAGGTCGTCGTGTTCGATCGCGTGCGGACGCGGGCCGACCACCGACATCTGCCCGAACAGCACGTTGAAGAACTGCGGCAGCTCGTCGAGCGACGTGCGCCGCAGGAATGCGCCGACACGCGTGATGCGCGAATCGTTGCGCGACGCCTGCCGCACCACGCCCGGCTGCACGCGGTGCACGCGCATCGTCCGGAACTTCAGGATATGGAACTCGCGGCCGTCGACGCCCTTGCGGCGCTGCTTGAACAGCACCGGCCCCGGCGACGACAGCTTGACCGCGATCGCCACCATCGTCAGCAGCGGCAGCAACGGAATCAGCACGCCGAACGCGAACAGCCGGTCGAACGCGAACTTGGCCCATAGCTCCGGCGCGGCGCGCGGCGTGGTCGCGAGATTGATCGCCGGCATGCCGAGCAGGTCGGTCGCGGAGCGATCGACGACCGCCATCTGCCGCACGTCGGGCAATAGCCGCAACTCGACGAACTCGTCGCGCAATTCGCGCACGATGCGCTGGATCCGCCACTCGTGCGACATCGGCAGCGTGAGCCAGACCTCGTCGATGTCGCCGCCCCGAATCAGGTCGCGCAACGTGGGCCAGTCGTCGATCACCGGCACGCCGCCGATGCCGCCCGCGGCGGTCTGCGCATCGTCGTCGAATACGCACGCGGCCACGAACGGGCCATTCGGCGCGCGCTGCATCCGCTCGATCGCCACCCGCCCGTAGCCGGTTGCGCCGACGACGGCGACGCGACGTTGCCGCCCCCGCGGATCGCCGCGCGTCAGCGCGAACGCCAGCAACGCCGCGCGGCCGAGCAGCAGCGCCGCGTCACCGGCGAGCACCGTGCGCACGATCCAGCGGGTCGTGACGGTGCCGCCGCGATTCATGATCCACATCGTGCCGGCCACCGTCAGCACGCTCGCGCACACCACCGCCACCAGCGTGTGCGTCAGCGGGTGCGCGCCGCCCTGCACCGCGACGCCGCCGCGCACGGTGCGCAGGTAGCGCGGCAGCAGCGCCACCGTCAGCACGCACAGCAGCGCGA
Organism: Burkholderia cenocepacia; assembly: GCF_900446215.1. Taxonomy (GTDB): domain Bacteria; phylum Pseudomonadota; class Gammaproteobacteria; order Burkholderiales; family Burkholderiaceae; genus Burkholderia; species Burkholderia cenocepacia. The sequence goes on from NZ_UAQZ01000013.1 coordinate 196,551, forward strand.
TCGCGCCGCGCTGCGCGTCGGACAGCGCATGCCAGCCGAGACCCGACGCAGCCAGCGCGACGAGCGCGCCGGCCAGCACGAGCACGACGTCGGCCGCCGCGATCGCGGCGCGCCGCATCGCATTCGTTCCACCGGACATCGACTGCATCGTCACGCACCGTGCGCCGGGAAACCGCAACGCCCTTCCGGCATGCGCGGGCGAACCGTCGCCGGCCTCGTATTCCCGCGCGTGCCGAGCAGCCGGCGATAGTCCGCGCGAATCAGGTCGTAGCATTCGCACGCGTGATGTTCGAGGCCATCGCGGTCGAGCACCGTGATGCGGCCGCGGCGCTGCCGGATCAGGCCGGCTTCCTGCAGGTTCCCGGCCGCTTCCGTCACGCCTTCGCGCCGCACGCCGAGCATGTTCGCGATCGTCTGCTGGGTGACGGTCAGCTCGTCGCCGTCGATCCGGTCGTGCGCGAGCAGCAGCCAGCGGCTGAGTTGCTCGCTGACCGAATGGTGCCGATTGCACAGTGCGCTGCGCGAGATCTGCGCCATCGTCGCCTGGCAGGTGTTGAGCAGCAGCCGATAGGTCTGCGGCGACCGCTCGAACTCGGCGCGCATCACGCAACTCGGCACGCGATACGCCATCCCGCCGATCCGCACCTCGACCCGACTCGACGCGGCGACGCCGCCGACCAGCGTGCCCAACCCGACCACGCCCTCGCGGCCGACCACCGCCACCTCGACCATCGCGCCGTCTTCCATCAGGTGCTGGACCGACATCATCGCCGTCGTCGGAAAGTGCAGATGACGCATCGGCTCGCCGACCCGGTCGAGCATCCCGGCCTTGATCCTGACCAGTTCGAGATGCGGTGCGATGGTGCGGATGCTGTCCTCCGGGAGGGCAGCAAGGATGGCATTCGCCGAGTAGCTCGAGTGAAGATGAAGCATGTCTGTATCCCTTTTATTGTCCGCGCCGCCTGCAGCCGCGTGCACGGAACTCGTTATCGCGATGCGCGCCCGGACATTGACAGCGGTTGCGGCCCACAACCCTGAATCCGACTGACCATCGGCTTGTCATCGCCGGATTGAGTCGACTGTCCCGTTTCGACACGCCAGCCCGAATAAGCGATTTACGTGCCAATAGCCGTCCATCCTTAATATATGAATCACGTCCGATTTAGCGCACCCGAATAACCGTCCCCAAAATCAAAAAAACGTCTCATTTCCGGACACTCCTCCACGCAACGGACACAGCGCACATTCGACTGATCAATTCCCGTGCATCGGCCGCGGGCGATCGGAGGACGGCCGCGACGCTTACCGTTCAAATACTTACAGCCGATTTTCAATTGTTTCCGTGATGTGCAGCGCAGCATTTGCCGACGCGACCACACCTCACACGCTTGTTTCAAACTGTCTCAAATTTGAATCGGGACACTAATTCGAGGCTCTGTCCGCTACCGCACACATCATGCTCAAGCCATTGATCCCAATGAAAAATCAGGCGCTCCCCGTTTATTTGTCAAATAATGTTCAATGTCGCGGGAGCCTTTCGTTGTACGATACGCCACGTCGTTCGATTGATTCCGGTTCGACATCGAATGACAGGAAAGCGCACCAATCCATTTCCGGACAATTAATCGCTTGAAAATGAATCATTAAATCGGCATAACGTTTGCACTGAACCGCAATCGTCAAACTTTGTGAAATGACGTAATGCGAAATTGCCCGAATTCGATTGCGTGCTAGCCTTTTTCGCCAGTATCGTCATTCCGCTTTCGATCAACACAAGTCCGCACGATCGTGCGAAATCCCCGTTGCGGGATTCGCCGCGACGACGCGCGACCGCCACCCTGCGAGGATGCGCCGTGACTCACCAGGCCCCCGACGCCGTCGCGTATGCGAACGGCATGATCGAGCTTTCCCACAGCTTCGACGCCAACCGGTTTCTCGCGGCCATCGACCGCGACGAACTCGCCACGCTGACGCCCCACCTTCAACTCGTTCACCTGAAATCCGGGCAAGTGCTGTGCGAACCCGGCGAAATGCTCACGGCCGTCTACCTGCCGGTCACGACCGCGATTTCGCTGCAGTACGTGTCGTCCGGCGGCATGACGCTGGAAGTCGCGGAGATCGGCAGCGAAAGCGTGGTCTGCGACGACGTGATCGGCGGCAGCGGCCGGATGCCGTGTCGTGCGCTCGCGTGCCGCGACGGCTTCGTCTACCGGCTCGACCGGCGCGTCTTCGCCGCCGCGTTCGACGCGTCGCCGGTGATTCGCCATCTCGTGTTCGTCTGCGTGCGGCTGCTGATGGCGCAGGTGTCGCAGATCACGTTCTGCAGCCGTCACCACGTGCTCAAACATCAGTTATGCAGATGGTTCCTGCTCGCGTTCGATCGCACGCGCAGCATCGAGATCCAGGTGACGCACAGCATGCTCGCGCAAATGCTCGGCGTGCGGCGGGAGACGGTCACGGACGCCGCCGGCGAAATCCAGAAACTCGGCCTGATCCGGCAATACCGCAGCTCGATCGAGCTCGCGGACCTCGACGGCCTCGAAAAAATGTCGTGCGGCTGCCGCGCGATCGTGCGCGACGAGATGAAGCGCATCCTGTCGGCCGACTCGGGCGTGCCGGCCGCGTCGCGCACGTGATCAACGTGCCGGACCGGGACGGCGCGACGGCGCCGCCCGCGTGCAGGGTCAGCTGTTTGTAGGGTGGCGAACAGAACGCCGTGTCTGCCAATGGTCTACTGATGCCGGACTGCCGGGGGGATGTCAGCGCTTGTCGCGCGTCTGCCCGAGCGGACGACACCACGCACGCCGGAGCAGCACGTGAAAAACGAAATCAGAACCATCCTGAAGCACGTCGCCCATCTCGAAGCCGCGATCGATTCGATCGGTGACGGGGACGACCTCTACGAAGCGGGCCTCTCCTCGCTCGATACGATCCAGCTGATGCTCGCGATCGAAAAGCAGTTCAACATCGAGATTCCCGACGAGATGCTGAACCGCAACCTGTTCCGCAGCATCGACGCACTCGCGGACACGATCGCCACGCTGCAACGCACCGAGCATTCCGCATGAGCGCGCTGCTACCCGAACTCGCGCCCGACAGCGATTCGCATCGGCTCGACGAGGCCGCGCATGCGGTCGCACAGATCGCCGCCCAGCATGCCGATGCGGTCGATCGCGACGCGCGCTGCCCGGTCGAGGCGATCGAGGCGATGCGCGCGCGCCGCCTGCTCGGCGCGATGGTGCCGACCCATCTCGGCGGCGCTGGCGCGTCGCTGGAAGGCATCGCGTCGGCCTGCTCGATCCTCGGCCAGGCCTGTGCATCGTCGGCGATGGTGTTCGCGATGCACCAGATCCAGGTCGCCTGCATCGTCAATCACGCCGCCGACCAGGGCTGGCACAAGCTGTTCCTGCAACAGCTCGTGCGTCACCAGTGGCTGCTCGCCTCGGCCACGTCGGAAGACGGCGTCGGCGGCAACCTGCGCGCGAGCCAGTGCGCCCTCGAAACCGACGGCGGCGGGTTCCGGCTGCACAAATCCGCGCCGACGATCTCGTACGGCGACTATGCCGACGGCATTCTCGCGACCGCGCGACGCGATGCGGACGCGCCGGCTTCCGAGCAGGTGCTCGTCACGCTGCTGCGCGACGGCTATACGCTCACGCGCCGCGGCGAATGGGACACGCTCGGCATGCGCGGCACCTGCAGCAACGGCTTCGTGCTCGACGCGCAAGGCGCCGCCGTGCAATGCCTGCCGGTGCCGTTCGCGAAGATCGCCGAAGAAACGATGGTGCCGGTCTCGCACATCCTGTGGGCCGCGGTGTGGATCGGCGTCGCCGGCGACGCGTTCCATCGCGCGCACCAGTTTTTCCGCGCGCAGGCGCGCCAGACCGACGGCGCACCGTCGCCCGCCGCGCGGCGCATCGCCGAATCGCTCGCGCTGATGCAGGCGATGCAGGCCCGCGTCGACAACGTGCTGCGCCTCCACGCGAACGCGTCGGCCCGCTCGTGGTCGGCCGGCATGGCCTGGGCCGCCGAGATCAATACGCTGAAGACCTACGTGTCGGCAACCGCGCTCGAAGTCGCGCACCAGGCGATGATGATCTGCGGGATGGCCGGCTACAAGCAAGGCACGCCGTTCAGCATCGGCCGCCACATTCGCGACCTGCACGCGGCGCCGCTGATGATCAGCAACGACCGCATTGCCGCCAACACTGCGAGCCTGTTGCTCGCGCTGCGTCCTGCGACGCTGGAGAAACATACGTGAACGATCGCCTCGCCGTGCCCTCCGCCGCCTCCGCTCCCGCCGACGCACCGCTCGACCGCGCGGGCGTCAATCCGCTGCGCGACGCGCTGATCGACGCGGGCCTGCTGGTCTCGACCGGCATCCAGGGCCTGTTCGGTCGCAGCGAACGATTCGAGCGCGTGGTCGAGGCGCTCGACGCGTTCGTCACGCGCGTCGGCGCCGACCAGCAGGCCGAAGTGCTGCGCTTCCCGCCGGCGATGAGCCGCACCGAGTTCGAGCGCAGCGAATACATGAAGAGCTTCCCGCAACTGGCGGGCAGCGTGCATGCGTTCTGCGGCGACGAGCGCCAGCATCAGCGCGTGCTGCAATGCCTCGATCGCGGCGACGACTGGACCGAAAGCCAGAAGCCGACCTACGTCGTGATGACACCGGCCGCGTGCTACCCCGTGTATCCCGTCGTCGCCCGCGCGGGCGCGCTGCCCGCCGACGGCCGGATCGTCGACGTGTTCTCGTACTGCTTCCGTCACGAACCGTCGCTCGACCCGACCCGCATGCAGTTGTTCCGGATGCGCGAATACGTGCGGATCGGCACGCCCGAGCAGATCGTCTCGTTCCGCGAGACGTGGATCGAGCGCGGCACGCGGATGATCGAAGCGCTACGCCTGCCGAATGCGATCGATCTCGCGAACGACCCGTTCTTCGGGCGCGGCGGCAAGATCGTCGCGAACAGCCAGCGCGAGCAGAACCTGAAATTCGAGCTGCTGATCCCGATCGAGCACGACGACCGCCAGACCGCGTGCCTGAGCTTCAACTACCACATGGACCACTTCGGGCTGCTGTGGGACATCCGCACCGCGACGGGCGACGTCGCGCACACGGGCTGCGTCGGCTTCGGCCTCGAGCGGCTCACGCTCGCGCTGTTCCGCCACCATGGCTTCGACATCGACGCATGGCCGCGCGAGGTTCGCGACGTGCTGTGGGGTACGCGATGAGGTTCGTTTCCCGCGACGGCGAAGACGCGTCGTTCGAGGACGTGCGCCACCGCGCGCGCCACTACCGGCCGCACCCGCTGCACAGTCAGGAGATGGTCTGGAAGCAGACCAACTGCTATGTCGACATGTGGCTCGAGGTGCTCCGGTGGTGGGGCCTCAATCCGTACGCGGCGCTGCCGTTCACGATCGCGCTCGACTTCGAGGGCGATCAGTTCACGTTCTTCAAGTTTCCGCACGACGAACTGGAGCGGCTCTACGGGATCGTCGTGCAGGAACATTCGATCTACGAGCCGCTCGACCAGCACATCGAGACGCAGGTCGCGCGCGGCCATCTGATGATCGTCGAGGTCGATGCGTGGTTCCTGCCCGATACGCGCGGCAGCAGCTACCGCGCGCAGCACACGAAGACGACGATCGGCATCGACGCGATCGACCGCGAGAAGCAGCAGATCGGCTACTTCCACAACAGCGGCTATTACGTCGCCGAGGATTTCGATTACAACGGGCTCGTCGGCGGCAGTTCGCCGATGACGCTGCCGCCGTACGTCGAATGCGCGAAGCGGCGCTTTGCGCCGCTCGACGAACGCGCGCTCTGCGAAGCGTCGCTGGCCGCGTTGCAGCGTCACCTGCGGCGCCTGCCGGTCGTCGATCCGATCGCGGCATTCCGCCGGCAGTTGCAGGCCGACGCGCCCATCCTCGCGGAAGCGCCGCTCGAGCATTTCCATGCGTACTCGTTCAATTCGGTGCGGCAGCTCGGCGCGAATTTCGAACTGTTCGGCCACTATGCCCGCTGGCTGCAGGCAAGCGGCTGCACCGGGCCGTTCGCCGAGATCCGCGCCGCGTGCGATCGCATCGCGTCGGAAGCGATGGTGCTCGAATTCCGGCTCGCACGCGCGTGCGCGCGCGGCAAGGAAGAGCGCGGCGATTCGACGCTCGAGGCGATCGAGGCCGCGTACACCGACCTCGTCGCGTGCGCGCGGCAGATCGGTGCGCCGCTGCGGCACGTGACACCCGTGCGCTACGACACGGCACCCGTGTCGGTCATGCGGTGACGCGCGCGCGCGCCCTGCCCGCGTGGTCGCTGCTGGCGACGGCCGCCGGCGCCGTGCGCGACCCGCGCGACCTCCCGGACGACCACGGCGGCTGGATCGCCGCGCCGGTGCCCGGCACGGTCGCGCAGGCGCTCGCGTTGGCTGGCCGGCTCGACGAAGCCGCGTCGCTCGACGAGCGCGACCACTGGTACCGGCTCGAGCTGCGCGGGCGCGGGCCGCGCATCCTGCGCTTTCACGGCCTCGCGACGCTCGCGCAGGCCTGGCTCGACGACACGCCGATCCACCACTCGGACAGCATGTTCGTCGCGCACGACGTACCGGTGTCGCTCGACGGCACGCACCGGCTGACCGTGTGTTTCCGTGCGCTCGCGCCGCACCTGCGCGACGCGCGCGCGCCGCGCCGTGCGCGCTGGCGCACGCGGCTCGCGGAACCGGCCGCGCTGCGCACGATCCGCACGTCGCTGTTCGGGCACATGCCGGGCTGGTTTCCGCCGTATGTCCCGACCGGCCCGTGGCGGCCCGTCGACGTGCTCGATCCGGCCGACGGGCCCGTTCCGAGCGATTGCAAACTGCATGCACGCGTCGACGGCGACACAGGCTGGCTCGACGCGGAACTGACGTTCGCCGCACCGCTACCCGAACCGCTCGTCGCGCGGCTGTCGTGCGGCGACCATCACGCGACGCTCGAACGCGCCGGCGCCGGCCAGTTGCGCGCGAGCGTCGCGATACCGAACGTGCGTCGCTGGTGGCCGCATACGCACGGCGAACCGGCGCTCTACGAGATCACGCTGCATATCGGCGACGCGCGCCTGCCGCTCGGCTCGACGGGGTTCCGCACGATCGAGATCGATTCCGGCGCAGACGGCAAGGGGTTCGGGCTGCGCATCAACGGCGTGCCCGTATTCGCGCGCGGCGCATGCTGGAGCAGCGCCGCGCCGCTCGCGCTGCACGCGGACGACGCGACCTACGGCCGCCTGCTCGGGCTCGCGCGCGACGCCGGTTTCAACATGATCCGCGTCGGCGGCACGATGACCTACGAGGCCGACGCGTTCCACGCCTGGTGCGACCGGCTCGGACTGCTGGTCTGGCAGGAATTCGGCTTCGCGAACTTCGATTACGCGCTCGACGATCCCGCGTTCGCGGCCAACGTCGATCGCGAAGCGAGCCAGTTGCTGTTGCGTCACGGCGCGTCGCCGTCGCTGGCCGTGCTGTGCGGCGGCAGCGAGATCGCGCAACAGGCCGCGATGTCCGGGCTCGGGCCGAAGCAGCGCTTCCTCGAGCTGACGGCCTACCGGCTGGCCGGCCACGCGGCCGCGCACCGCCCCGATGTTCCGTACGTGCCCGATTCGCCCGACGGCGGCGTGCTGCCGTTCACGCCGCGCGAACGCGTGTCGCACTACTACGGCGTCGGCGCGTACCTGCGTCCGCTCGACGATGCGCGCCGCGCGGACGTGCGCTTTGCGAGCGAATGCCTCGCGTTCGCGAACGTGCCGTGCGATGCGACGCTCGCCGAACTCGGCTGGCCGGGCGTGCACGAGCCGCGCTGGAAGGCGGCCGTGCCGCGCGACCCCGGCACGTCGTGGGATTTCGAAGATATCCGCGACCACTATCTGCAGACGCTGTACGACGTCGCGCCGGACCGGCTGCGGCGCGAGGACCCGGCACGCTATTTCGAGCTGTCGCGTGCGGTGATCGCTGACGTGATGCGCGAGACCTTTTCCGAATGGCGACGCAGCGGCTCGCGTTGCGCCGGCGCGCTCGTGTGGCAGTTCCAGGACGTGATGCCCGGCGCCGGATGGGGCGTGATCGACGCCGCGCACCGGCCGAAATCGGCCTGGTATGCGCTGCGCCAGGTGCTGCAGCCGATCCAGGTACTGCTGGTCGACGAAGGCCTGAACGGGCTCGACGTGCATGTCGTCAACGAACGCCCGGCGCCGCTGTCGGCGGCGGTCGAACTGGTCGCGCTGCGCGACGGCCGCACGCCGGTCGCACGGGCCGGCGGCCCGGTGCGGATCGCCGCGCACGACACCGTGCGGCTCGGCTCGGCCGAGCTGCTCGGCCGCTTCTTCGACTGGACCTACGCGTACCGCTTCGGCCCATGCGAACACGATACGGTCGTTGCAACGCTGCGCGCCGACGACGGCACGCTGCTGTCGCAGGCGTTCCATTTTCCGTCCCGCACGCATCCGGCCGTGCTGGCGCGCCGCGAACCCGGGATCGAGGCATGCGTGTCACGCACCGGCGAGACCTGGCACGTCGACATCGATACGCGGCACGTCGCACGCCACGTGCAGATCGACGCGCCGGGTTTCATGCCGAGCGACGACTGGTTCCATCTCGCGCCGGGCACGCCGGCGCGCATCGCGCTCGTTCCGTTGCAAACCGACGGGAAGCCCGCGACGGCTGGCGACAGCGCGCCACCGACGGTAGACATCCGCGCGGTGAACGCCGCGCGCGCGGTGCGGGCCACGCAGGCCGGGTGACGCGACGCTCGCGGCCGCCGCGAGCGTCGTGCCGCTCCGTGTCAGTGCCGCGCCTCAGTCGGACGAGCCGGTGCCGCGCGGTCGCTCGATACCGTACGCCTCCATCCAGCGATACAGCGTCGCGCGCGACACGCCGAGTTCGCGCGCCGAAGCGGCGACGCGCCCACGCGTGCGCAGCAACGCGGTTTCTATCGCCTCGCGCTCGATCGACTTGCGGATGTCGGCCACCGACGGCGACGCCGCGTCGAGACAGTATTCGAGCTCGAGATCCTGCGCGGTGATCAGGCGCCCTTCCGTCATCACGACCGCCCGGCGCACGCGGTTGATCAGCTCGCGGACATTGCCCGGCCAGTCGTGCTTGTAGAGCGCCGTGATCGCATCCGTCGAAAACCCGCGCACGCGATGGCGCGCATCGCCGCGAAAGCGTTCGAGCATGTGGTGCGCGAGCAGTTCGATGTCCTTGCCGCGTGCCCGCAGCGGCGGCTGGTCGATGCGCATCACGCACAGACGGTGGAACAGGTCGGCGCGAAAACGCCCTTCCTCCATCGCATCGCGCAGGTCGACGTGCGTCGCCGACACGATCCGGACGTCGACCGGCACCGGGTCGCTGCCGCCAAGACGGTGAATCGAACGCTCCTGCAGAAACCGCAGCAGGCTCGCCTGGCTTTCGTGCGGCAGGTCGCCGATCTCGTCGAGCAGCAGCGTGCCGCCGTTCGCGGCTTCGACGTAGCCGATCTTGCGCGCGTTCGCGCCGGTAAACGCGCCACGCTCGTAGCCGAACAGTTCCGATTGCAGCAGGTGCGGCGGAATCGCACCGCAGTTGACCGCGACGAACGGGCCGTTGCGCCGCTCCGAATGGCGGTGGATCGCCAGCGCCGTGAGTTCCTTGCCGGTTCCCGTTTCGCCGAACACGAACACCGGTGCGTCGGTGCGCGCGAAACGCCGCACCGTATCGAACAGCCGCAGCATCGCGCTGCAGGTGCCCACGATGCCCTTTTCCTCCGATTCGAGCTGTTCGCGATCGCGCGCGAACAGGCATTCCATGCCGTAGGCATGGCCGACCGTATCGGCGATCCGCTGATGCGACGCCGGTAATGTCACGTAATCGAAACAGTAGTCGCGCAACAGCGCCCGCACGTTCGGCGACGCGGTCTGGCCGACATCCACGAGCGCCACCCAGACGACGTCGCGCATCGACGCGCAGGTCGACGCGATGCTGCCGATCGCATCGGCGTGGCCGCCGCTCAGATCGAGAATGCCGCACGTAATTTCGCCGGACGTGTCGCGCAGCTCGCTCGCATGGGCGACGACCGACACTTTCCAGTCGCGGCGCGACAATTCCTTTCGCAGCATCACGGACGGCGATTGCGTCCAGTAAATCAGCGGACGCTGCCCGTTACCGCTCCCCGCGCCGGCGCTCTTATCGCGCGTTATTGGCATATTCATAACGAACCATCACTTTCTGCACTCCGCGAACCGTTCGCGTGCGCTGCGGCCGGCGGCGCATGGCCGCCTTTCCGCGCTGCGTTTCCGCAGCTTTGGCGAAGATCGAAACTGCACACGGCGAGAACCCCCGGAGGTCGAGCCGGATGTCATCCGGCCTCGTTGTCATCGAACTCGAACGGAATGCGCGGCTGCGGGAGCCACAACATTCCGGCTTTGAAGCGACCCGCCGTCAGGCGGGGCACGTCGGCAAACGGAAATTCCGTCCGCATGTGCGTCGCGTCGTACACGACAGTCGCGCCCGATGCTGAACCGGAGGGCCGCCAAACCGCGCCCGGATTGACCGCCCCATTTCATCCGCACCTGAATTTACACCCCGTTTCGAGATGACCTTGTTACCAAAAGATAAACCTGAATCAGTCGGTTACGCTGCCCGTGGCCGCGCGCTCCGCGCGTTTGACCACTGAGATTTGATTATCTCTGACCATTCCCGTCAATCAGTGGCAAATACTACTTTTCTGCAAGATTGATTCCGTCGATTGCCCGCGATTTCCATCGAAATCTCCCCAAAACCGCAGTACCGTGCTTCCCGGATCGCATAATCGCGCGCACCGCCGGGTAGCCGCTCCGCCTTCCGGCCGCGCACGGACCGCCCGGCCGTTACACGTCGTAATCAGCGGCGTCGCGTCGCGCCGGCGCTTTTAGGCGAATTCCCGCCGATCGGCGTGAACGCCGCGCGCCGGCACACACGTCGTGCGGTGCAGCATGATGGCCATCCTTTCTCGCCAGACCGGATGACCCGCGCGGTTCGAACGGAAGCAGACGCACCGCAGATCGCGACAGCCATACATGCGCGCAACCGGCAGCATACCGCCGGCCGGACGTGTGCACCGCGCAGGTGCGCACGATTCCAAATGAAACGCCGCGAGGCCTCATGAACCGGCCTGCGCGAGGCAATCGACGACGAACCGGTGCCCGGCGCCGTCATGCACGAGCGCCCATCGTGAACTCGCAATCGTCGGTCCCGCGCCCGGCGCCCAGTTCGTGCGCGATGTCCTCCGGCCGCACTTCGCTGCACGCCGCCACGATGAATCAATTATGAAAAGGCACCGGCCCCGACGGTGTGTGCTACCGCACATTGCGACGCTCGCGCGTCGCGAACATCGCCTCGTATCCCGCGCCCGGCATGCGAATCCGGAGCGTGAGTAGGCTTTCGAACAGACCGCCGGACCGTGCTTCCGGATGATGAAGATCGCCGCGCCGCACGGAACGATCGCGTCCGTGCGGCGCGACGTGCCGAAGGCATCACGCGAGGACAGCATCATGGAATGGCATTGTTGTGAATTCGAACATCTGAGCGCCGTCGATCTCTATGCAATCCTGCGCGCGCGCAACGCCGTGCTGGTGGTCGAGGATGCCCACACGCATCTCGACATCGACGGCAAGGACGCGGGCGCGCTGCACGTCTTCGCGAGCGTGCACGACGGCGACACGACGGAAGTCGCCGCGTACGCGCGCATCCTGCCAGGCGACGACATCGATCCTGACGTCGTGATCGACAAGGTGCTGACGAGCGAAAGCTGCCGCGACGACGACACGCTCGAGCGGCTGATCGGGCGCGCGCTCACCGCCGCGCAGGCCGCATGGCCGGACACCGCGGTGCGCACGCACGTCCCTGCGCCGCGTCAGGCGTTCTACAAACGGTTCGGATTCCGCAAGGCCTACGGCCCGTATCTCGAACAGGGTGCGCCGTTCGTCGGCCTGGTCCGGTCGGCCGACCGCGCCGCCGGCGCGCTGCGTCACCTGCTGTCGCGGGCCGTTTCGGTCTCGCGCAACGACGACTCGCGCGCCGACGGCCGCGCTCACACCCGGCTACCCGCCGATACCGGAGCGAACCGATGACCCGCACCCTTCATCCGGTTCCCGAGCCCGATCTGCCGAGCATCCTGCCGGTGATTCTCGCCGGCGGCTCCGGCACGCGGCTGTGGCCGCTGTCGCGCGAACAGTATCCGAAGCAGCTGATCGAGCTGGTCTCGAACGAATCGCCGCTGTCGGCAACCGCGCGCCGCCTGAACGGCATCGCGAACGCGTCGCTCGGCGATACGCTGCTGCTGGTATGCGGCGAACAGCATCGCTTCATGAGCGCCGAGCAGGTGCACGGTCGCTCGGCGCCCGCCCGCATCCTGCTGGAGCCTGCCGCGCGCAACACCGCGCCCGCGCTGACGCTGGCCGCGTTCGACGCGAGCGCGCTCGCGGACGATCCCGTGCTCGCCGTGATGCCGGCCGACCACGTGATCGTCGATGACGGCGCGTTCCAGGATGCGGTCGCGCGCGCGGCGCGCTACGCGCAGGAAGGCGCGATCGTCACGCTCGGCGTGCTGCCGCGTCGCGCGGAAACGGGCTACGGCTACATCCAGGTCGGCGAGCCGCGCTCCGGCCGCCACGGCAGCCAGGGCGGCTACGCGATCGGGCGTTTCGTCGAAAAACCCGACGCGACGCTCGCCGAGCGTTACCTGCAATCGGGCGACTACTGGTGGAACAGCGGGATCTTCGTCACACGCGCATCGGTCTGGCTGAAGGCGATCGGTGCGCTCGCGCCGGACATCCACGCGGCCTGCGAGACCGCGTGGCGCGCGGGTGTCGCCGACGATCCGTTCTTCCGGATCGATGCGGCGGCCTTCGACGCGTGCCCATCGGATTCGATCGACTATGCGGTGATGGAGCGCCTCGCGGAGCATGGCGAACTCGGCATCGAAGGCATCGTGGTGCCGCTCGCGGCCGGCTGGTCGGACGTCGGCACGTGGGACGCGATCTGGGAAATCATGCCGAAGGACGACGACGGCAACGTCGCGCGCGGCCCGATCGTGTTCGAGGATACGCAGGACAGCCTCGTGCGCTCGGAAGGCCGCCTCATCGCATGCGTCGGGATGAAGGACGTCGTCGTGATCGAGACGGCCGACGCGGTGCTGGTCGCGAACAAGCACGACGTGCAGCGTGTGAAGAACATCGTCGCGCGCCTGAAGACCGACCAGCGACCACAGGCGAGCGAGCATCGCAAGGTGCAGCGGCCGTGGGGCCACTACGATTCGATCGATTTCGGCGAGCGCTTCCAGGTGAAGCGGATCGTGGTCGAACCCGGCAAGCGGCTGTCGTTGCAGATGCACTATCACCGCGCCGAGCACTGGATCGTCGTGCGCGGCACCGCGAAGGTGACGCGCGGCACTGAAACATTCCTGCTCGGCGAGAACGAATCGACGTACATCGCCGTCGGCGAAGTGCATCGACTCGAGAATCCCGGCCGGATTCCGCTCGAAATCATCGAGGTGCAGTCGGGCAACTATCTCGGCGAGGACGATATCGTTCGCTTCGAGGATCAGTATGGGCGGGCGGTCGAGGCACTGCCGGCCCAACAGACATAGCGGACACGACGCGCCGCCCGCGTCGCATGCGAACCCGATAGCGGTCGACGTCGTTCGCGACGCGCGTTCCGCCGTCGACCGGCGGCGCCGGGAATCAACGAGGCTGCCCGACGAGTTCGCGTACGCGCGGGAGCAACGACGTATCCGCACCGACTACGTCAGGCGCGACCGAGCGGGATTGAAGCGTCATCGCACACGGCCCGGATGTCGGGGAGTCGACCACGCAATCGTGCTTCGGGCCAACCCGTACCGGCATGCCGCCGATCCCCGACAGTTGATTGTCTGCGAGCCGGACCCCGGACACGTTCCCCCACAGGCGAATGCCGTCGAAGCGTGCTTGCGATACGCGATTGCCGACCACGGCCACTTGCGTCACCGCGCCGGACCACGTGCTGACCTCTATCGCGCCCTGCTGCGTGAGCGGGCGGGGATCGGTCCGGCCGGTCGCCGTCTGGATGTTCGCAATCACATTATTCTCAATCCGGACACCGGACGCGCCGTAGGTTTGGAAGCTGTCCTCCTGTGCGACGAGAATCCCCGCGCTCACCTGTACGTTGCGTACGATGTTGTTCGAGATCGTCACGTCCGCGCCACCGACCACCGTAATTCCGCGCCCCCACGTGTTGCCTTCGAGCGAGTTACGCGTGATCAGCACGTTGCGGCTCAGCACCCCGTCGCCGCGGTAGCTCACCACGGCAATCATGTCGTCACCGGTGTCACGCACGACATTGCCTTGAACCAGCACGTCGCGCGCACCATGCGTCATGTGAATGCCGTCGGCAAGCGTCGACAGTACCTCGTTTCCGACGATCGCGACGTCCGAGCCGCCAAACACGAAAATGCCGGCGCTGGCACCGCCTTCGACGACGTTGTCGAGCACCTGCACGTCGTGCCCCGTGACCTCGACCTTGGTCGACTCCCGCGACGCGAGACGCGTCGTGCCGGTGCCCTTGAGCCGGAATCCGACCAGCGTCGTACCGTCGCCCCGCATCTCGATCGTCTGGTCACCCGGCCTGGTCGCCGTCAGCGTCGCGCCGTACCCCGACAACACGACATGCGGCCGCCGCACGATCAACGAACGGCCGACCACATACCGCCCAGGCGCGAACACCAGTCGCTGCCCGGGACGCAAGCCGTCCAGCACGCGTTGCAGCTCATCCGCCTGATCGGCCGAGCCGGAAGCGGGATAAACGTACGCATCCGGCACCTCCTCATGCCGTGTACCTGCTGTGGACACGCCGGGCGCCGCCACGGCGCACCCAGGCCACCACAACCCACCAGCCATGAACATGCCGGCGATCACGGCGCATACGCGAGACAGGCATCGTGAAGCACGCATAGTGAATCCGTTCCCTCGAACAATCTGGCGCACGGCGCTGGCACGCGCGCTCGAACAACCGCTTTCGCGGTAGACATGATTCATGCCGGCTGCCTGGACATCGATCGCTCCCGGCGATGGCAACCGGCTGTATTCCGGCCAACCGTCGAGCGCCGCGCAGACCGGCGACTCCGTTGAAACGAACGGAACGGCGCCTTCCATTGGACCATTCGATCCGGGCGGCCCTCGGTGCGTCAGCACACCAAGATATCCGGCACCAGCTCGACGTGGTGCGGCGCCATTCCACGAAGCGTTACGCGTACATCGCGCGAATACCCGCACGACAAATCGCTCGACGAATGTCGTCAGACAGCAGCCGCGATCGACTAATCCCTCCGTCGGTAAGCCATCGCACCCAGCGCGTCGCGCATGCGCTGCACAATGACTCAAGCACCGGATGTACGTCACGGCAGGTACTTTCGGTCGCGTGATCTCGCGTGGCTGTGGCCCGATCTCAACCTGCGTCGACGCCACCTGCGGCGCCAGTGGATCACGCACCTTTGGCCCCGGCGCGACGGATTCAATGTTCTCGATCTTCATGGATTCACAAATTAGGAATCCATATCTCATCGGCATGGCATTGCATCTGCGCAACCGTCGGCAATTTGACAATCCGCCGTCCAACCACTTTCACGACGAGCGATGAAAAACGCGATCGAACCGACAGGCCGAAAGATGACCACAAAAAAGATCGTTCATATCGCCGAGGCGTTCGGTGGCGGCGTGCTGTCGATGTTGACCCAGCTTGCCAACCATGCCGCGGCGGCCGGCATCGACGTAACGGTACTGCACTCGATTCGACCGGAAACACCGGCCGATTTCTCGACGCTGTTTCGGCCTGACGTGAAGCTGATCCACGTCGACATGACTCGCGAGGTCAGCATCCGGCAGGATCTGCTGAGCGTACGCGCGCTGGTCAGGATTCTTCGCGACTGCAGACCGGCCGCGATTCATCTGCATTCGTCGAAGGCCGGTGTGCTGGGGCGTCTCGCTTCGAGGATTGCCGCCCCCGATGCCAGGGTCCTCTATTCGCCTCACGGGCTTTCGTTCCTGCGCTTCGACATTTCGCGCATGCGGCAAAGCGCCTATCTGAACTTCGAACGCATCGCCGCGCATATCGGCGGCACCATTGTCGCTTGCTCGGGCAGCGAACTCGGCGAGATCAAGGAAAAGGTCCGCGCCAAATCGGCCGTCCTCGTGGAAAACGGTGTCGATGTTGCCGAGATCCTGCCCCGCCGAACACGAGACGATGGCAAAACCGTGATCGGAATGAGCGGTCGGGCATCGTTTCAGAAGAACCATCATGCATTCGTCGAACTCGCCGCCAAACTGCGGCGCGCCGACGTCGACTTCCTCTGGATCGGCGGCGACGCCAACGAGATTCCGGATCCGCGCCAGGGCAAGGCCGTCATCTGCAGCGGCTGGGTGACTCGCGCGCACGCGCTGGCACTCACGTCGGGACTGGACATCTATGTCCAGACCTCTCGCTGGGAAGGCATGCCGGTCGCATTGATCGAGGCCCAGGTTGCTGGCATCCCGGCCGTGGTGACGGACGTCGTCGGCAATCGCGATGTGGTGGTTCACGGCGTGACCGGATATGTCGCGTCAAGCGTCGACGAGATGGCCGCGTATCTGACCAAGCTGCGCGACGACCGGCAACTTCGCGAAAAAATGGGTACCGCGGCCCGAACGCGGGCGGTTCAAAGGTTTTCGATGAACACGGTCTTCCGGCAGTGGCACGCCTTGTACGGTCTGGATACCGTCGAGTCTCACGCCGGTACTCGCGGTTTCGAACCGGTTGCCCTGGATCACATCAAGGCCCGATTCTGAATTCGATATGCAATGATGGACATGACCGCTTTCAAAAAACCGAAACAGCTCCTTTACAACGGTCGATTTACGACACAGAAGACGACCGGAGTGCAACGAGTGGCGCGCGAGCTGATCGCCGCGCTCATCAAGTTTCAGCCGCAAGACCCGGTGACCCTCCTTATGCCTCCCCAGCCTGGCGTCGAGGTGAATGGAGCGCGGACCGTCAAGGTCGGCATTCACAAAGGCGTCGTCTGGGAGCAACTGGTCCTGCCGTTTTTCGCCCGCTCCGGGCGCCTCGTCAATCTCGGCAATTCGGCGTCCATTTTCATCCGCAACCAGATCATCTACATGCATGATGCGGCGGTATTCGACACGCCTGCACATTTTTCGCGGTCGTTTCGGATGTGGTACCGGATCATGTTCTGGATCCTGGCGAGAACCTCCGCTTGCGTGCTGACCAATTCCCGTTTTTCACGGGATCGCCTCGCGTACCACTGCGGTATCTCCACCGAGAAAATCAGCGTCGTTCCGCTCGGGGCGGATCACCTCGACTCGCTGGAGCCCGACGCGAGCGTGCTCGACGCACATTCGCTGACGCCGAACCGGTTCGTGCTCGCGGTCAGCAGCATGAATCCCACCAAGAACTTCGGCCGGCTCATCGCGGCATTTCGGCAACTCGACGATCCGTCGGTCGATCTCGTCATCGTCGGGATGAGAAACACGACCGTGTTCGGCAACCAGGATCATGTAGCGGCGGCAGAACCGAACATCAAGTACGTCGGCTACATCAGCGACGAGCAACTGAAGGCGCTGTATCAAAATGCGGTTTGCTTCCTGTATCCGTCAATTTACGAAGGTTTCGGTATTCCGCCCCTTGAAGCGATGCGATACGGCTGTCCGACGATCGTCGGAAAAGCCGCGGCGCTACCGGAGGTCTGCTCCGATGCGACGCTGTACTGCGATCCATATTCGCAGGACGACATTGCGGAAAAATTGCGGCGCCTGCTGGATTCCGACGATCTCAGAGCCGAGCTCAAGCGGAAGGGAATCCATCACGCGGAAAAATATTGCTGGAGCAAAAGCGCAAAAATGATGACGGAAATATTCGAAAGGCTGTAGGCGATCGACACAAGCCCGTCGCCATGACCGAGGCCGCGAGCCGCGTCATACCCCGCCGCGCTCGCGCCTGCGGTCGTCGTAATCAAGACACGCACCGTCGCCCTGCCTCGCAATCGTCGTGACGGCAGCGCAACCTGTCGCCTCGCGAACCGCGTTACCTCGATCTCGCCGGCATGTTGATCAGGCCAACCCGTTCGCGGAAAAGCACGTACATGAGTACGACGGCCACCGTCGTTTCGACCATCAAGACGGCAATCGCCGCCCCACGCTCCGCAAACAGCGACGCAAGCGGCGGCAGTATCGTGACGTTCAGCAAGCCGGACGAGATCAGAATGGTGCTGAAGACACGCTTCATGCCCAGCGGCAGCATCGTTTGAACGCCAAAGAGATCGGTCATGCATGCCATGAACGGTACCAGGGCGAGACAACGCAGTACGGCGACTGTCGGCTCGAACGTGGTTCCGTACAGGATCCGGACGGCGAGCGGCGCGAACTCGTAGATCGTTGCCGACATTGCGAGCACGAGCGCGCCCTGCACGACAATCAGCTTGCGCAGGAACGCAAACGCTTCGTCACGTGCGTTATGCATCAGGTAAGTGATATGCGGGTATGTCGTTGCCCTCAGCGGCTGCAGCATGCCGAC
Organism: Burkholderia cenocepacia; assembly: GCF_900446215.1. Classification (GTDB taxonomy): domain Bacteria; phylum Pseudomonadota; class Gammaproteobacteria; order Burkholderiales; family Burkholderiaceae; genus Burkholderia; species Burkholderia cenocepacia. The sequence continues at coordinate 215,132 of NZ_UAQZ01000013.1, forward strand.
AGCGGCACGGATCAGCTTGTCGCCGGCGGCAAAATAGCCTGCGGCGACGTGACCGGAAACGATACTCAGCAGGACGGTGTTGGTCGATGCGTAGAACGAGATCGACGTCGACGCGAGGAACACCTGCGTGCCGCCTTTCAACGCTTCGGTAATATCGGCGAACCGCACGCGGACACGCGCGATCTCACGGCAAAAAAACAGGTAAGCAAGCAAGGTAGCTCCGCAGAGCAATGGCACGGCCGCGTTGATGGCGACCGCGTACAGGATATCGTCCGGGGTGCGAATCCAGAGGAAGAAGGCGGCGACGCTGAGTGCGCGATATCCGACCACCGTCATGCTGAACACGCTCAGTTTCTGAATGCCCTGAAAGTACCAGCCTGGCGTGAGCGCGGCGCCGATTGCCATCCCGAATTCGAGCAGCAGCGCCGTGCGCTCGGCCTCGAAGTACGGAATCAATGACGTCATCGCAACGAGTACTGCGAAGCCCGCGACGGTTATCAGCCACTGCGCGCTGATGGTCGTCCAGAAAATGCTCGATCGCTCGACCTTGTCGCGCGCAAGCGCGACACGCGGCGTTGCCGTCAGGTCGAAGCTGTAATTCACCAGATTGATGAAATACGTGGTCACCGCGAGCACGAACGACAGCCGACCGTACTGTTGAGGGCCGAGCACACGGGTCAAGAGCGGCAGCGTGACGAGCGGCACGACGTACGTCGAGATCTGCAACGCAAACAACATGGCGAAGTTTTTTCGAACGGCGGTCATCGTGCTTTCTTGACTGAAAATGGACAGTGCATCGCCTGTCAACAGGCATGCACGCGCGGTGCATGCTGGTCGATGCCGAGTGCAGCATACAGAGACGACGCGTAGCAATCGACCGAGTAACGCGACCAGTCGTAGCGACGTGTGCCGTCGTCGAGGTGGGCGCGTAGCGCGTCGATTGCCCGCGAGAACGCTTCGGGGGTGTTGCGATAGAGGATCTTGTTGCCGATCTCGTCGCCAAACGTCGACAAACTTCCGATGTCGTTCACCAGTACCGGCAGGCCCAGGACCGCGGCCTCGACTATCACGAGGGGGGCGTTTTCCACCCAGATCGACGGAAGCACAAGCGCGTCGTGCGTCGGCAGCTCGGCGAACAGCGCGGCATGGTCGAGACGGCCGGCAAAGCGCAGCCTTCCGTCCTTGACGAGGCCGGCGTGGCATTCCTCGAGACGAGCGCGCTCCGAACCTTCGCCATAAACGGTAAGCGATGCAATCGCTTCACCGGCGGAATCGGCCATCAGCGCGAGAAACGGCGCCAGGCCCTTGTCCTCTTCGATACGACCGACGAACGCCAGATCCAGACGCGCGCGCTGCGCCGGTTTCGGTGCGCGGGGAACCAATGCCGCGTCGATCGGATTCGATAGCAGCGTGGCGCGGGTGCGCCCGAATCGCGCGATCAGGTCGCGCATGAACGGGCTTGGACACAGGATTTCGTCGAACAGGCCGAGCGGGTCGAAAAGCGCATTGACCGTGTGCCAATGCAACTTCTTCACGACGTCGTGGAGAATGCCGTGCGGACTGGCGACAGAGACGAAGCGCCGGACGCCGTGCAGCTGGTCGAGCGACAACGGCTTCGTCTGCCCGCCGGAATAGATCTGCAGGCTCGGATTGTAGAACACGAGATGGTAGTCGTGCGCCGTCATGTACAGGCTACACCCGGAGCGCCGCTTGTAGCGGGCAAGCACGGGCAGGATCGCGCTCGACAGGCGATTGTGATAATTGTGTACGAGAATGCGTTGTGGCCGAAACCGGTCGAGCAGCGCGCCGAGCGCAAGCGCAGTCGCACGCGACCACACACGGGCGCGCCGAATATTTTCGTCCCCGGGCAGCGCATGCTCGTCGAAGGTTTCGACCGACACGTCATTGCGTGCGCGCAGCACGTCGACGGACATTCGGTATACCTCCTCCGCGCCTCCCTTTCGAACGAAGTCGTTGATGACCAACACGCGCATCACGCCGGGCCTCGACGTGCATCAGGCCCGAAGTTCAACGCCCCGTCATCGTCTTCGCGTCGAGACGCGATCTGCGCAATATCACAGACCGCTTGCAAACAGTAAAATTTACGCAATTTCCGGCAGTCGTGGCAAGTTCGTTTCATCTGCATTCCTGAGCGGAGCCACGGCGCTACGTGCGTCTGGCGAGTGGCCCTGTGAAACACTACGTCGCTACGATAACGTACCGGAAACGGCGAATCTGTTCGCATGGTCACTCAGAACCGGTTCACCCTACCTGCCCGGCGGCAACGGTACCGCTGCGACCTAGAGTGTCGATTCGGTGCGCCGCTTGCGTGAATGCGACGCCGTCACACGTTTCGTCTTCTCCGTTGCCGCCAGTTCCGCCGGTGCCCGCCAACCGGCAAGCAGCCCAGTACACCGGTCGATGACATATTGCGCGGCGGCAGTGCCGTACAATGAATGATCGACGGCATCCCGCAGATCGACCGACATGTTCGGCAAACGGGCAAACGCACGCGAAGCGGGACCAAAATGCCGTACCAGCGTATCGACACCGGGATCGAACGTGCCGTAAATCAGATGGGTGCGAATGCCGCGCGCCGACATGTCGCGCAGCAATCCTCGCGGCGTATCCTTGCCCGGGCACCACCCGACCCGTTCCGCGGCACGCATGACCGGCACCCACATGAAATCTGCGACGAAGCGCGTTAATCCGCGCAGAACCGGACGCAGATCACGACCACTGCGCAGCAGGCGACGCCACTTTCCAATACTGCGCAACGATGCCAGATAGCCTCGCATCGAATTCGTCTGATTCTTGATCACGTTCGCGAGCGTCTCTCCGCGAGGCCATACGAAAACCGGGAGATTGATCGCGATCGCGCCGGCAAGCTGCCCGCTCGACGCGGCATGAAGCGACGTGTACGCGCCGGAGCAAATCCCGAATGTGACAACCTTGTGATGCCCGGCCTCTTTCAGCCACTCTGCCGCCGAAACCATGTCGGTGATCACCTGATCCGAATACGGGATGTCCGATTGATCGTCACGCGCATGCGTGCCGCTGTCGCCGATTCCGCTCGCATCGATCCGCAGGCTGCAGATGCCTTGCGCGGCGAGCGACCGGGCCAGCCGGACGGCGAAACGTCCGTCCGCGACGCGCGAATTGGCCGCCGTATTCGTGATCAGGAGCGTTGGCGCGGCGGCCCGCATGATGTCTTCGGTCGGCTCGCACAGCACCCCGACCAGTTGCCGCGGTCCCACGCGAACGATTCGTTCGACGCTCCCTTGTCCCGTGAGTACCACGCCGGGGTCGAGGCATCGCGCGGGCGCGTTGACGGCCGGCTCGGGATCGTCGTCGAACCAGCCCGCAATCGTGTCGAGCAATGCCGCCGGCCACCGCGACCAGTGCGGCTCTCGCATTGCGGCCGCCCAGTCCGCGCATGCATGAACGCTGACCGCGACACCACGTGCCTGCAACGCGTCCGATAGCATCGCACTGTCGCCGTACGGTGCATCGACAAGCAATGCGCGCGCCGGCAACGTGCCCGATTGACGGGCAGCCTGCAACAGATCGATACGCCGGAGCGCGTCGACCAGATCGTCGGGGTACGTGTGTCCGAGTATGTTCAGGGGTTTCTCGTCGCGAACCGCGCCTCGCACGGTCGGCGGGGCGTTGTCGAGCCAATGTTGCGCGACGACGGAGAGCTCGCGGAGGTAGCCGCGACCGCGCACGACGGGCGCAAGCGCGACGAAACGCGTAAGCCCGGGGATGCCGTCCGCGGCGAGAAGCGCCACGGCCGCGCCGGCACGCACCCCGATGAGCGTCAGACGGTCCAGCGCGACGCGCTCTCGCAACGCGTGTACGGCGGATCGAACGCTACCGAGCATCTGGCCGAAGCGACCGGGATCGCTTTCGTCGCCGAGCGAATCGCCACTTGCCGGGTAATGAAAGCGCAGCACAGGAAAGCCGCGCTCCGAAAGATGCTCGGCGAGTGAACGCACGAGTTTGTGAAGCCAGAGTGCTTCGTGACCGAGCGGCTCGCAAATGACGATGCCGTGTGTTCGGGTGCCCTCGTGAAGCCAGCCGACGCATCCATCAAACTGGACAGGTGTCATGGTCTTATCCTTGTTTTAATAAACGCTAGTGAAATCCGTTACAGGGCGTGTTCCCCGTCAATCGCCCGGGACCAACCGATATCCGTTTCATGCCGACTCCAGCATCCCCCGGAAGATATCGGGCGCCGTTTCCCGCTCCCGCGAACCATCCGCGTTTGATCTTTTCCAACCGGCCCTGGTGCCGCGGGCCGATCTGCGCCAATCAAGCGTCAGCCATCAGCCTCGCCGGAGGCAAACAGATTGCTTCTCCGGCGCGCGGTGAGCGTACGCGCAAACTGCACAAACGGTGCTTCGCACAACCGATAACCGGCCCAAGACAACGGAATCAAAGGCAGGATCGGTACGATCATGTAGAGACCGAGCGGCCAACCAGTAATGTGGAAACGCTGGCACAACCAGAACATTGCAAACAGCGGAAGGCTATGCAGCAAGTAGATCGAATAACTGATCTCGCCGAGCCATGAAAGCAGGCGAATGCGGAGCTTCAGAATCGTCGCCAATGCGGTGAACATCACGATGCCGATGAAGTAAGCGAGCGAAGTCGGAAAGTGCTCCATGTTGTGATGTCGCCAATCGCTGAGCGCCCCCATCAGCGCGACACTTGCCATCACCGCCGTCAGGCCGGCTGCCGCCGATCGGTAAGTGATCGCGATTCGGCCCGGAGCACCACGCCACGGCCATCCCGCGCGCAGCAATTTGAGAGGCGTGTCGTATGCCTGGCGAAAGCACGCGCCCCAAAACATGATGCCGAGATGATATGGCATGGTCTTGTATTCGCTGGGCATACCGGCCGGAGCGAGTTTCAATCCGACGATCATCACGAACAGCCCTGTCAATCCGATACTGACAACGCACAGACAGAACATCCGGTGAAGTACGCCGCTCCAGAACAGGACCAGACACAGCCCGTAAAAAACCAGTTCTGTCTCCAGCGTCCAACCATGCGGCAATATCAGGCTCTCTCCGAATGCGGCGGGCATCATGGTCACGTTCGCGACGATTCCATCGACATCCATCTTTTTATCGAACAGATACCAATGGACAAAATATCCCAAAGGCAGCGCCAACCAGTAAGCCGGGTATAGCCGGAAGAATCTTCGAACGAGAAACCGCTTCGTTCCCGCACCAACCTCCCCGTGCAGGCTGCTTGGAATCAGCATGCCGCTGATCGCGAAAAACACCACCACGCCAACACGCCCGAAGTTCATGGAGCGCTGCAGCGTATCGAGCATGTATTGCGAGCCCGCCAGCGGAGCGAATCGCTCGGCATAGTGCGTCCATATGACGAGTATCACCGCAACCGCGCGCATGGCATCGACATGATGAAATCGCTTCGAATCGTTCGAGTGGGACATGGCTGAAATAGTAAAAACCGGGGTGTCTCGTCACGACTTTCCGGCGCTGCGATCGAAGTCGAATCCATCGCCCCTACGTTCGCGACGCGACATCCACGCTCGACGCATCGACCGAAACGGTTCCGGTCGTCGACATCGCCCTCGTTTCGCGCGACGACCCAGGCGCATGCCGCCTCAGCTCGCGCCGGAATGCTTCCGGTCGATCACGTACCACCAGGCCAGCGCGGCCAACGCATAGAAAGCCGTGCGCGAACCGAACATCATCCAGTAATCGCCTTGCTGAACGGCAAAGGTCGCATACGAAAAGACCTTCGCCATCAGCCACAACATCACAACCCCGCCACGCATCGTGACCAGGATCTGCAACGCGGCCAGCGCGCCGTACACGACGCCGGTCATCGCGACGAAGGCCGCCCCCCCGGCATAACCAAACCAATACACCGGCACCGCCATGTTTCCCATCGTGAACGTGACGTCGTCGAAGATGTAGGCCTTGAGGAGCTGAGGCTCCATATACGAAACCATCAAGTCACGCAAACCACTCGGTTGGGAATCGTCGAAAAAGGTCGGCATCGTCCAGGAAGCGAGAGAGTTCACGAAACGCCAAAAAGCAGCCGCGCCACCCAGCGCCGGCGCCGCGAACATGCGCGCATCACCGTCCACCACGTACCACGGCTGCCCCTGCAGCAGAAAGCGCGACGAGATCACATCGGCCACTTCCAGCCCCTGCCCCCGGTAGGCGTAAATGATGGAAACGGTGCCGAGCAACAACGCCAGTCCCGCACCGATACCCAGATAACGCACGACCGGTTTGCCGTTCATCGCATGAATCGCGATGAACGGCGCCAGCGAGCACAGGCCGATATGCAGCACCGCCATGAACTGCTCCCCATGCAGCACGTTGAGCCCGAGATCGACCGCCATCGTGACGATCGCCAACCACCGGATGCGTTTATTGGAACTGGTGGCGATGGTGCCCAGCAAAAAACCCATGAAGGTCTGATTGTTCAGGAACAGATTGAACATCGCGCCGTTCGACGCGTCGTTGCGCAACGCATACCGGTTGATGCCGGTAAACAGCGAGAATCCCGACGTCAACCCCGCCAGCACACCGGTCACGATGATCGCGGCCGCAAGTGCGAATCCCATCGCCACACTGACAGGTTGCAATGCAATCCGTGCCCTGATCGACTTGTGCGACGGGCGCTCATCCAGGAACCGGTCGAATGCAACGAGCGCACAGACGACAAAAATCAGATAGAACGAAAGGAGTCGGCTGAAAGCGCCGGTCGCCTCACCCGAGATATCGGTTTCCCGCAGGTATCCACCGTCCTCCAGTCCCACGCCGGCAAGAAATGCGGTCAGCCCGATCGCGAGCACATAGAGCACCGTCACGGCAAACACCGGACGATACTTGACCAGGACGACGAGCCCCGATGTTGCCAACAACAACGTGCATGTGGCGCTCTCCGCTTTCATTCCGAGCGCCGGCATCATCGCGTTGATCACAAATGCAAGCGCGAGTAGCGTCGATATCGTCACCCCGGTTGCGGATATGGGGCCGGTGTCCGGTATCGCTCGCGTAGTCTTATCTATCATGCTGCAACCCGAAATTCGTTCCACCGGTGGCACCCCGGTCGAGCCTGCGCACGCGCCGGCCGCCGCATGATTGCGCCCTTGCGCGAACCTGCGCCGGTGCCCCAACGTGCATCGCGCTTGTGACGGGCGCGCTGAAACATCCCGCCATATCGCTTGTTTCCGTCATGAACCAGTGAATCGACTCGTGCAAGCGACATCAGGCAACATTTCTCAGCAGTCCCTTTCTTACCCGCTCCCATGCCCTGAACAGAAATGCATTGGGTACGACGTCGCCCGGCTCTATCCGCGACTTGACTGCTTTCGTATGTCGACGGACGTTCGCGTAATGGCTCCACTGCAACGGTGAAGGCTGAAAGCCGTTGAATACCAGCCCGTCTACCTTCACGCCGACCCGATTCAAATTCCGGATCGCATCCACCACGCCGGCGTAGCTGACCGAACCTTGTCGCGCCACCATCAACGTGACGTCCATGAGCCTCGACAACATCGCGACGTTCGCCGCCGGGCGCGCCGACGGCGCATCCACGACGACCACGTCGTATTCGCTTCGCCATGCGGTGATCAACGGCTCGAGCCGTTTCGTTTCGAACAGGTGTCGCCACGGCTCGGCACGTTTTCCGGCAGGCAGCACATCGAAATTTTCACGGATGTGGACGATCGCCTTCCCGAGTTCCAGCGAACCGGTCACGACATCCGACAATCCTTTCTGGTACTTCACCGCCACGTGTCGATCTCCGCCCGATTCGTCCGCATCGGTGCGCACAAGCAAGGTTTTGAGACCGCTTTCCGATAAGAGGTAGGCGAGATTGGCGGAGATCAGCGACCTGCCCTGCGCCGGCTCCGGCGACGTGATCAGAACGACCCTTGATTTCCCCTGCTCAGCACTCGGCCCGTAACGCAGCAACAGAGCCAGATTGTCCAGCGCTTCGGTCAGCGGCGTATCCGGATACTCCCTGGCAGCAATGAACGCTGCCCGGTCGTTCAGGTCGGCCTCGACCTGATGTGGCGAGACCGGGAGAATGCCCAGCACCGGGACGCCGGCCACTTGCTCCAATTGCTCCGGATTCCGGACGCGCTGGAAAAACAGCGCGCAGCCTTGTGCCGCAGCAACGCCCAATATCAATCCGATTGCCGCACCCAGCACGATGACGAGCAGGCGCTTCGGCTGAACCGGTTTGTCGCTGACATCGGCCTTGTCGATGACGGACGCATTGCCGACCGTGCCCGCCTTGGCAATTTGCAGCTGCTGCGCGTTGTTCATCAAGCCGATATAGAGCTGATTATTGACATCGACGTCGCGTGACAGACGCAAATAGGTCTGCTGCTGCGACGGCAAGCGCGCAACCCTGCTTTTCAATTCCGCCGACTGTTGATCGAGCGTCTTCAGCTTGCTGGCTACCGCGGTGAGCTGAGGCTGTCCGGCGACATACTTCGACGCCAGATCCTGAAACTCGAGCTTGGCCTCGAGCCGTGACTTTTCGACCAAGGCCAACTGGTCGATAAGCAGTTGCACATCACCTTGCGCATCGATCGACCCCTGCGCATTGCGAAACTCGTTCAACGCATGTTCAGCCTGCTCCAGTCGCTTCTTCACCAGCGGCAATTGCGTGTCGAGAAACGTCAGACTGTGTTCGGCGTCCTCCGAGCGTCGCTTCGCCTTGGCATCCAGATAGGCGGCGGCAATGGCGTTGAGCAGCCGCGCGGCAAACACCGGGTCGGGGTCTTCGAAACTCAGTTGCATGATGCCCGACTGGCGTTTCGTTTCCGCGCCGTTCAGTTTTTTCAGGACCGCCTCGAGTCGCACCGGCGTGGCGACACGGCGCACGCGGAATTCCGTACCGACGCGTGCCACGATGCGCGATATCTCTACCCGATATCCGTTGGCTTCGCTCGGTTGGCCGACTTTCCCGGTCAACACCTCTTGATCATTGCTGTCCTTCAACAGGAAGCGATTGCCGTCGAGATAGTCGAGCTCCAGTTTCTTGCCGAGCTGCGCATCCGGAACGTCGAATTTGGTGAACTCGATCCTCTCGCCGCCCCACGCCCAGAACGGCGTATTGAACCACGGCTCGACGAGGCCATTGCGATCCTTCGGCAATATCGAACCGAGTAAACCGCCAACGAGCGGAATCGTATTCCGGACCGACACATCCACCTGCGCGACGGTAGCGTCAATGGCCTGGGTGACGACCGCGCGCGAGCGCGCGATATCGATCTCGCCGACTACGGCGGAGTTCTCGATATCCAGCGCGTTCGAAATTTCGGACAGCGAACCGAGCGCACTGTGCTTGTTTTCCTGGACCTGGATCAACGTATCCACGGAGTACACCGGTGTTGCCGCAATGGCATACACGAGCGCCAGCAGCAAACATCCCAGGAAAACGGCCAGGAAAACACGCCCGTGATCGAACACGTTTTCCAGCAACTGGACCAGCGTGAAGTCAACCCCGTTGCGAGAAACACTTCCCGGCCGGTCTCGGGATTGCTTCGATGAAGGCCTATCCAATGTCATGCATACGCTCCCAAATTGCCATTCTGACGGGCATCCTGTCACCGTGCGTGCTATTGATCACGCATGTCGCGCCAGTCGATCCGGGTCATTCTCTCGGCACATCATGCGAGGCACTTGTCTGCGTCCGACCGCCTGCATGCACGACCGCACCGCCGAGTCCCGAACAGAAACAAATGCCCTTGCCTGTTCAGGTCACTATGCGATAAATGCGTGGTTTTCTGAGTGCGATTCCTTACATTAAGAAGCTCCGGGTAAGCGAACCTCCGGGTTGCCACCCCGTCTCGTACGACGTCGAGGAGCGGTTCGATACAACGTGCCCGGCCTCCCTGAACTCACTCGCTCGACAAGGTTTGGCCCTGTTTTTGGCCCACGTCAGCGACGCATCTCGAGCGGCCAATCCGGCCTGCCATCCACGGCTTGGTGAACTAACGCACATCCTTTTTTCCGTAGTTCATCCAACATGATCCATGCGGGAATCAATCTCGGGTCGGCCGGTTCACCCGACAGCATGCGATGACGTCGAGGCGTCCGACAGTCGGTTGATCGGGACGGCCAGCATATGGGCAGGGGGATGAACGCCCGCCATGTCTGTCGCCGGCGGCCCGGAAAACGGCGAGTATCCACGCATGTGCGTCGCATCAATGTTTCTCGTTTAACCATGCTGAATGACGACATGAGCAACCACCAACGATTCGACACGTCAGTGCCGGACCAGAACAACCCGACAGGACGCCGAATGCGCGCTGCCCTTTACCTGGCGATTTCCGCCCTGCTTTCCGCCTGTGCCTTTGCGCCGGGCCAGCACATGGCATCCTCGCCTGCATTGCCGGTCACGACTGACGAGAACGGTGACGTGACCAGCGACATGAAGGTTCCGGTCAAGCAGATCGACCTGACGCTGATCGGGCTGATTCGTGCGCAGCAGAAGAGCCACTCCGCGTTGCCCGTTCCGGACAATCTGCTCGGCAAGCCGAGCAGCTACAAGCTCGGTCCTGGCGACGTATTGCAGATCACCGTGTGGGATCACCCGGAATTCGCTACCGCCGCCGGCCAGCCGACGCCAAACACCAAGTCCTCCGACGCCGCGCCTGGTTTCGTGATCGATGGCGACGGTAACGTGCAGTTTCCATACATGACGCGACCGATCCACGTGGCAGGAAAAACTGCGGCGCAGGTTCAGCGGGAAGTCAGTGCCGAGCTCAGGAAGGTATTCGTGAAGCCGCAGGTGACCGTTCGCGTGGCGTCGTTCCGCGCGGAGCAGGTGTATGTGGATGGTGAAGTGCGCGCACCCGGTTCGCAGGCGATCAACGACATTCCGATGACCCTCGTCGAAGCGGTCAATCGTGCCGGCGGCTTTGCACCGACCGCGGATCAAAGTCGTGTAACGATTACGCGCAATGGAACGACGTATCCGGTGAATGTCGCGCGGATGATGCAAACGGGCAAAAACCCCGCCGCCATCATGCTGCAGCCAGGCGACCTGCTCCACGTGAGTGCACGCGAAGACAATCCGGTCTACGTGATGGGTGAGGTGAACAAACCGCTGGCCGTGCCGCCGCAACGTGACGGTTCGCTCACGCTGAACGAAGCACTCGCACAGGCAGGCCAACTGAACCAGCAGACGTCGAATGCCAAACAGGTCTTCGTACTGCGCAAGGCAGACGACAGCGATCCCGTGGTCTATCGACTCGACATGAAGTCGCCGGTTTCGATGCTGCTCGCGAACCAGTTCCCGCTCGCGTCGAAGGACATCGTCTATGTCGACAATACCGGGCTCGTCCGGGCCAGCCGCGTGTTGAATCTGCTGCTGCCGGCGATCAGCGCGGGTTTGACGGGCGCGCTGATCACCAAGTGAGTCCGCGTGTCGGCCTCGGGCAAGCCAGCGTGCGAGCCGGACCTACGCCACCCGGTGATGCACGCCGCTTCATTCATCCGGGCGGGAATACGCCGCGATCTCGCGTGAGCGACACGATGCGTGTCGCCATACGATGCACGATCAACGAGACGACTCCCCCTCCGGACTTTCAGCGCCCGAACGGCGTGACGTAAGCGGGAGGCCGCTACGTTGTCAATAGGCCGTCACGCCCTCGGATTGCTAACCACCACACCACTTGTTCAGCGTCGCGTCGAACGTAAAGGTCAGGACCTGCCCGCTCGCCATGACGACGTTTCCCCCCGTCGTCGTCTGGATGTTCGCGTTGTTCGCGATCGTGCAGTTGCCGTTGGTCGCGATGATCCTGACCGACTGGCCGTCGATCCCGCCGACCAGGTTGGTCAGCATCGTCGGCGACGCATAGTTCGCCGTCAGTTTGCTGATGCCGGTCACGCCGGGCGTCGAACTGGTGCCGACGAAGCCGTTGGACCAAACCGCCAGCGCATTGCCCGCGCTGTCGGCCGTCGGCACCCCGTAGCTGTAACGGACCAGCCCGGTCGCATTTTCGACGTGGAATTGCCACGGCCACATCTGCAGCAGGCGCCCGCTGGCCCACGCGCTGTTGACGGCGCGTCCGTAGCGGTCCTCGGGAATATATTTGTAGCGCCCGGAAACCCCGTTGCCTTGAGACGCATCGACACATATCTTCGAAAAGTATTCGCCGGCAGGAATGTACGCCGTACTGGATGAAGACGGCGTAAACGTATAGGTATCGGTTCCGGCCGTGACGCTTCCGGAACGCGCGATCGTGCCCGTGATGCCGAAAATGGTCGCCAGCGTCGTGTCGCCGGTCCCGTTGACTGCGTTGACCGGCATGAAGATCGACAGGTTCGGCGTCGTACCGAACGACCAGCCCGGAATCGCGACGGCGCCCGTCCCCGTCAACACCAGCGGCGAGGTGACCTGCTGAAACACGCTGTCGGTCTCGCAATCGATTCTCAGGTTGTACGGACTCTCGGTGGAAATGAATACCGCCTCGGCGCATCCGAAATATTCCTGAACCTGATCGTGTTGTAGCCGATGTTCCCGATCGTCACCCCCTTCACCGTCTTCGGAAATGCGAAGGTAAATTCATTGTCCGTGGGATAGACATTGAAATTCGGGTTCGGCAGAATCTCCGCCGCGTAGTCGTTACGTGCGCTCAACGGGAAGTTGATGTCGAACAGGCAGTTGGTGACTTGCCCGATGACGCTGAACATCCGCCCGCCGCTCAGCCCCATCGTGGTCATCCGGTCGTGCAGCACGATGTTTCTCGCTTGGATTCCGTACAGCGAAACACCGGAACTGGATGATCGAGGTGCGCGCCGAATGCCCGAACACGGCGATCGGCTTCGTGATCGGGGGAAGCGCGAGGCTGGAATAGTAGACCCCGGCAGGCAGGTCGCCTTTGACCGGCCAGATGGTCATCAGGTAGTTCAACCAGGCCGTCAGGGCCGGGCCGTCGTCATTGCCATAGACCACATTCGCCCCTGTCGCCGACGCATTGGCCGCTTTCGCGAGCGTGACCTGCGTTGCGCTGACGAACGCCGCGATCGTGGTGGAAACGACCAGCGTTGCAACGCCGCTGGCGTTCGTCGTCGCAATGTCGATACGCTTGCCGACGTCCGCCGCGGTGAACGCCGCCGAGGCCGACGAAAACGCGGTGGACCCCGATGTCGTGACGCCATCGTTGACGATCCTGGTGTTCCCCTTCGCACCAAAATATTTGGCGCTGACCGGCAGATTGGCCGGAAGCGCTGCCGGTAAATCCATCCATACCTGGGTGGTACCTGCGGCAAGATTGACGACCGCACCGCCATTGCTCGACGCCAGCACGGTGGTGCGCGACAGCGTGTTCGCGCTGGCGTTGTATGTGCCGATGCCGATCTCCCAGTTTCCGCTCGGGACACCGGTACCCGTTACGGCTTGCAGCCCGTAATAGAACGTATCGGCGTTGGCGCACACGGACGAAAATGTGCGGAATCCCGTCATTGCACCGGCAAGGGACAACGCCCCCGTGCCGGTGGACGTGGTCGTTTCCTGAACGCGATCCTTGAGCTGGAATGCCATATCGATCCTGAGAGTATGGTTGACAGACTCGTTTGATACCTGCTGGTGGCCTGAATGCCGGAACGGCGCCGTGCGTTACTGCCCCAGCCGCGGAATCATCGTGATAGCGGGCGCAACGCTATAGGTGACCGTCATCGCGTCGCCGGGCTTGAGATCGATCATCCCGTTCGTCAGTCCGCACGCATAGGCAGCCTGCCCGTTTCGGGACACGCCGATCGACGACACGGTGCCTCCGGCGACCGACAGGCTGACCGCGCTCGGGTAGGTGTTCGCGAACGTCCATGGCGAAGCCCCCACCGCCTGCACAACCGGCGTCAGTTGCACACCGAAGCCGACGAAACCGTTTTGCGCGATGTTGTCTTCGCTCCACGACGTGTAGGCCCATGAGCTCGACGAGATCAGCGCATCGATCGCGCGTGGATAGTTGACCGGCTGGGCCATGTAGTTTCCGCGCAACTTGAGCGATGCGCCGGCCGCGAGCGCGCCGACCGTGACGAGGCGGGCGAAGCCGTTGCAGCAGCCGATGTTTTCACCGGTATTGCCGCTGACTTCGGTGAACGACGTACAGGATCCGTCCACGTAGATTGCGTCCTTTGCGATGCCGGAGAATTGATTCTTCGAGACGATGCACCCTCGCGTGTTGTACAGCGCGATGCCGGAAACGGCGCTCAGTCCGCCAGTGCCGGTGAACGTGATCGATGTGCCGCTGGCGATTCCGCTGCCCGTGACATTGTTCGACAGCGTCACGGTCGGACCATTTCCGTTACCGGAAACCGACGTCACGTACGTGCCGACCGGGATATTCGTTGCGGTGACACCTTGTCCCACCGCGCAGCCGCGTGCCGACGGATACGGCGTGAACGTCAGCGTGTTGGTTCCCGCCGCGGCAGCAGCCGATGTCGTGATCGTTTGGGACGTCATGCAAACCATCGGGGTAAAGACGATCGAAGCACCGCTCGCCACGGTGCCGGTCGTCGCCTTGCTCAGCGTGACCACACTCCCCGTCACGCCGGTCACGAAGGTGCCGGCCGCGATGTTGGTCCCGCTGACGCCCTGTCCGATCGACACGCCTGTCGTTTCGTCTCCGGGCGCGCCGAAACCGTAGTTGTCGTTGTAGGGCACCCCCGTCGTCGTGGCAAACGTCAACGATGTCGCGCCGCTCGCGGCCGACGCGGTAGTCTTGATCGTCGCGCCGAACAACCCGACCCCGGCGAAGATCACGGTTCCGCCGCTCGGCACTGTCGCATTCTGCTCGAGCGTGACCGTCGACGCGCCCGCCGCCATGACGGTACCGATCGGCACGCTGGTCGACCCGTTGAAATACCAGGCCGCCATGCCGACCGCGACGCCCGGGGTATTGGCAAAGTTCAGCGTCGCGGCGCCCGACGTCGCGGCGATCGTCGTCAACGGGAATCCGTTCTTGTTGTTCGGATCCCATGCATTGGTGATCGTGTTCTGCGAGATGTTGACGTGGATGTTGCTTCCGCTCGGCTGCCACAGCCCGATCGGCGCCCCCGCGGCATTCTTGATCGTGTTGTTGACGATCGTGATGTTCGAATTGTTGAAGCCTGCCGTCGCGGTCACGACCAATGCGCCATAGCCGAGCGGTCCATTGGGCGCATTGACTATCGCGCCGATGTTGGATTGAACGCCGCACGTATCCAGGAGGTTGTTCGCGACCGTCACATTGTCGTTGCCGTACGACTGATACACGCTCGTCAGTTCCGACGCGACATAAATACCGGCCGCCATCGGGTTGTAGATCTGGTTGTCGGCCACGGTGATGTCCTGAGCCCCGACGATCGCGATGCCGCGTGCGTATTTGGTGCCTACCACCCGGTTATTGGCGATCGTGATCCGGCGAGGCCGGACGCCCTCATTGAAGTAACCGACCACCGCGAATGCGTCGTCGCCGCCGTTGATCACTTCATTGTTCGTAATCGTGATATCCGCGCTGGCCTTGGTTACATGAATGCCGTCATGCCAGATGTCGAGCAGCGTATTGCCGAACACCTTGCCGTTGACGCAACTGCGCATCAGCGCGCCGCCACCGGCCGCATTGTTGAACTTGCACCCCGAGATTTCGAACTGGCTGCAGTCCCGCAAGTTGATCGAGCCGGCGTTCTCGTCCGGGTAATACGCGGTCGCATTCGCTGAAAAGAATTGCAGATTGCGGATGTTGAAATGACTGGCGCCGCTCCAGTAAATCGCCGAATTCTGGCCTTGCGATGTCGTGCATTGCAGAATCGAGTCCCACCCTGCGCCGACGATCGACGCCGTTGCCTTCAGCGTATTGCTGTACAGGTAAGTCCCCGGCGGGAAATACAGCGGAATCCCCGCGTTGAGCGCCACCTGAAGCGCCACCGTGTCGTCGGTCACGCCGTCACCCTTGACGCCGAACCGCCTCACGCTCATCGGAAGATCGACCAGTTCCTGCAGAAGCGGGCGGGCCGTGAGGCCGGCCGAGGTACCCACAACGTATGTAGCCGGAAATTCTGCTGTCATTCAAACGCTCCATATCGTCGCAATTCAATCGCGATCCGAACAAGTCGGCAATCAACGGGAATGAGCGCGCACGGTCGTTCATACACGCCCGCGCCAGAATAAAAGCGGCGAATTCGACGCACAGTGCGTGAAATGACCCAAGTCTCCGTTCGATGCGCATGCAACGAATCGATCTGCGCCCCGCCGACTTACCCGCAAAACCGCTTTCCGCCCAGTACTTCTTACCCGATCACACACCCTCGATCGGGAACGATGACCGCCTCCCCACGCCACCTCGCGTGACTACGAAATAAAGATCGCACGTATCGGTAGAAACACCGATGCTGTAGTCAAACTACATTCATACCATTAGTCGCAGCAGAGAATCGCTACATCCGATTCGACAATGCCGGGCGGCCTGCGCGTCGCCGCCCGCATTGACCGGTCGAGCCCAACCGGCCGTAACGATTCCCCGCCTGGCCTGGCATGCCGACGCGCAACCACCCTGCATCGCCAGCCGAATGCGTCCGGTGCGAATCCACCGGACGTGCGCAGCTCCAGACATCATCCGAACAACCGGCAATACGATCATGGAGAGCAACATGCGGGACACCCTCTGGCCGGCCGTCGTGCTGGCAGCGACCCTCTGCACCACCGCCTACGCCGGCGACGCCGATTTCAATGCGCAGGGCGACGCCACCGACGCGTTCGCATCGGTGGCCGCGCAACGGCGCGCCGATCTGCTCGTGCGCAAGATGACGCTCGACGAGAAACTCCAGTTCATTCATTCGCAATACGAAATGTCTAAGGTGCCGGGCGGCGGCGCCGGGTACATCCAGGGCGTGCCGCGCCTCGGCATTCCCGATCTGAACATGGTCGATTCGGCCACCGGCTCCGGCAGCACGTCGCAGGCCAGCACGACGTTCCCCGCGACGATCGCGGTTGCCGCCAGCTGGGATCGGCGACTGTCGTACGACTTCGGCAAGCAGGTCGCGATCCAGTTGCGCGCGCAAGGATTCGGCATGGGGCTCGGCGGCGGCACCAATCTCGCGCGCGAGCCGCGCGGCGGCCGCCTGTTCGAGTATCTCGGCGAGGATCCGTTGCTCGCCGGCGATCTGCTCGCCGAACGCACGCTCGCCACGCAGCGGCAGAAAGTCATTGCGACGATCAAGCACTACGCGGGCAACGAGCAGGAGCACGGCCGGATGGGCGGCAATACGCAGATCGACGAACGCACGCTGCGCGAGCTGTACCTGCTGCCGTTCGAGATCGCCGCGAAGCGCGGCCGGCCCGGCAGCGTGATGTGCAGCTACAACCGCCTGAACGGCGCCTATGCGTGCGAGAACCCTCACCTGCTGAACGACGTGCTGAAGAACGAATGGGGCTTCCAGGGCCAGGTACAGTCCGACTGGGGCGCCACGCACAGCACCGCCGCCGCGATCAACGCCGGGCTCGACGAGGAAGAAGACGTCGGGCCGAGCGTGTACCTGACGCCGGCAGCCGTCAAGCAGGCGATCGCGAACGGCTCGGTGTCGACCGCGCGCCTCGACGACATGGTGCGCCGCAAGCTCGCGGTGATGATCCGCGTCGGCGTGATGGACGATCCGGCCAAAGGCGGCGGCACGATCGATTTCGCGGCCGGCAACCGGTTCGCGCAGGCGGCTTCCGAGCAGTCGATCGTGCTGCTGAAGAACGACGGCAACCAGTTGCCGCTCGTCGCGTCGGCGCTGTCGCGTATCGCCGTGATCGGCGGCCATGCGGATGCGGCCGTGCTGTCCGGCGGCGGCTCGGGCAACACGCGCGATCCCGTAACGGGTTCGTTCGCAGGCTGCGGCGGCCTGACGTTCGGGTCGTCGACCGGGTGCAGCTGGTGGCGCAATCCGTGGCTCAAGGTCGACGTGCCGATCGTCGCGGCGATCCGCGCGCTGGCGCCGGCCGCGCAGGTCACGTATGCGGGCAACAGCGACCAGCAGTCGCCGTTCCGCGCGTACACGCAGCAGGAGATCGACCAGGCCGCGGCGCTCGCCGGCCGCTCGGACGTCGCGATCGTCGTGGTCGCGCAGCCGGCTGGCGAGGATTTCGGCGACCTGCAAAGCCTGAGCCTCGCGAACCCGTCGAACCAGGATGCGCTCGTCGAAGCCGTCGCGCGTGCGAATCCGCATACGATCGTCGTCGTCCAGAGCGGCAATCCGGTACTGATGCCGTGGAAGGACAACGTGTCGGCCATCGTCGAGGCATGGTATCCGGGCGAAGCCGGCGGCAAGGCGATCGCGAACGTGCTGTTCGGCGCGGTCAACCCGTCCGGCAAGCTGCCCGTGACCTTCCCGGCGCGCGATCAGGATTCGCCGACGTGGGGGCAAAACGGCGCGTTCGAGACCGACCCGGTGTACGCGGAAAAGCTGAACATGGGCTACCGCTGGTATGACGCGCGCAACATCAAGCCGATGTTCGAGTTCGGCTACGGCCTGTCGTATACGCACTTCGCGTATTCGGGACTGTCGGTGTCGAAGCAATGGGATGGCTCGCTGAGCGTCGCGTTTACCGTGCGCAACGACGGGCGCGTGGCCGGCGCGGAAATACCGCAGGTCTATCTCGGCGTGCCGTACAAGGACGAGCCGCCCAAGCGGCTGGTCGGCTGGGAGAAGATCCGGCTGAATCCGGGCGAGGCACGGCGTGTGCACATAACCGTGTCGCCGCGGATGCAAAGCGTCTGGGATACGTCGCGCAACGGCTGGCGGGTCGTGTCGGGCGGAACCGTGTATGTCGGCGCGTCGTCGCGCGATATCCGCTTGCAAAGCCACTGAGCGAGCGACGAAGAAGCGGCCGGGGGCGCCGTGCATCGCATGCGCGGCGCCCCCGCATCAACCGTCTCTGCACTGCAACGCGTTACCTGAACAGCAGCGCCAGCACCGTCGCGAGCGCCGCGATCGCGACGATGCCCGCCACCACGCCCGCCAGATGCGCGGCAATCACCACCCCTGCCGGCAGTCGCGACGCGATGCCGGCCATCACGCGCCGCCCGCTTCCAGCGTGTCGAGCAACGGTCTCGCCAGATGCAGGACCTGGTACATCGTGCCCGCGCCGCCGTCGTCCGGTTCATGTTCGGTCACGAGCGCACGCGTCAGCCGCCAGCGCAGCGGATCGAGACTGACGGCCGCCGCGACCACGCCCGGCCGTGCCGCCGCTTCGCGATTGCGTGCGATCTCTCGCGCCAGGACCGCATCGAGATCGGCGTCCGCCGGAATCTCGATCGTCTCCAGACGCGCGAAACGTCCCGTCGACGCACTGCCCTTGCGCGCGTCGAGCGCAATCTGCGTGTCGATCGGCGCGCGGCCGAAGCTGTCCGTGACGACCCGATAGCGGCCGTCCGTCACGAACCGCGCGAACGCCTGCTCGTTGCGCCACAGGTAAAACGACGCGTAGCCGTTTTCCGTCGCGCCATGGCGGCCGGCCTCACGCAGCAGGAAGCCCTTGAACAGCAGGTCGGGCGTGTCGTCCCATAGCCGGCCGCGCTCGCGCACGCGATCGCGGATGATGTCGAGATCGTAGTCCGCCGGCAGGCGGTGCACGTAGTACGCGGTCAACATGATCGACTCCTGGCGAAAGAAACGGACGGCATTCCGGACGGCATGAACGCAGCGTAGAAGACCTTGAATCATTTGAAAAGGAGATGGCAGAATATTTCAATGATTCGATTCTGAAATGGACGAGGGTGTGATGAAAACGCTCGACATCGAAGCCGTGCAGGCATTCGTGCTGACCGCCGACCTCAAGAGCTTCACGCGGGCCGCGGAAGTGCTGGACACGACGCAGTCCGCGGTGAGCCTGAAGATCAAGCGGCTGGAAGACGGGCTCGGCCGCCGCCTGCTGGAACGCACGCCGCGGCAGGTTCGCCTGTCGGCCGACGGCACCGCGTTCCTGGAGCCGGCGCGCGAACTGGTGGCCGCTCACCACGGAGCAATCAGCGCGTTCGGCACGAGCCAGCGGCGGCTGGTGATCGGTGTCAGCCACCATGTCGTCGGCGCCGACCTGCCGATGCTGCTGCGGCGGATGAGCGAAGCGGAGCCGGCGCTCGTGCTGGAGATTCGCGTCGCCGCATCGCGCGACGTGCTCGACGCGTTCGACCGCGGCCAGCTCGACGCGGCCGTCGCGCTGCAACACGACAGCCGGCGGCTCGACGGCGAAACCATCCTGTCGGAGTCGTTCGGCTGGATGGCGGCGGCCGATTTCGAGTACCGTCCGCCGCAACCGCTGCGGCTCGCGACGCAGGCCGAACCGTGCAGCGTGCGCCGCATGGCGGTCGACGCGCTGGATCAGGCCGGGGTCGCGTGGACGGAGGTCTTTGTCGGCGGCGGCGTGGCGACGATCGGCGCGGCGGTGTCCGCGGGGCTGGCCGTCGCGGCGCTCGGGCATCGCGTGGCGCCCGCCGGCACCGTGGACGTGGGGATGCGTTACGGGCTGCCGCCGTTGCCGACGCGCGACGTGGTGCTCTACTCGAGCCTGACCGATGCGCGCGCCCGGCAGGCGCTACGCACGCTGGGCGCGGCGCTCCGGTCGTCGGTCGGCGTGCGCTGATGCGATGCCTGCCCTGCATGGTCTTCGGTGACGAATCCCGTACCGGCCAACGCGTCCATCGACGCCGCGTATGCCTGGCACGGTAAAATCGTGCCTTCGCCCTCCGTTCATGCAGACGATATCCATCCGTCCGCGGGCCAACGCCAAAAGCATCGACACATCATCATCGCCTTGATTTCCCACCATTTTCCGCGTCGCGACGCATGAGTTACTCGCTCGCCACCACCTACATCCGCGAACTCGAAATCCGCAAGAGCCGTTTCATCGCGTACGCGGTTCCCGTCGAGGATCGCGATGCCGCGATGCAGGTACTGCAACGCCTGCGCGACGAACATCCGGCGGCCACCCACGTGTGCTGGGCGCTGCTGGCGGGCGGCCAGTCGGGTATGTCGGACGACGGCGAGCCGTCGGGCACGGCGGGCCGGCCGATCCTCGAAGTGCTGCGCCATCACGACCTCGACGGCGTGCTCGGCGCGGTCGTGCGTTACTACGGCGGCGTGAAACTCGGCGCGGGCGGGCTGGTGCGTGCGTACACGGATGCGATCGCGTCGGCGCTGCTCGATGCCGAGCGCGTCGAGCGCATTCGGTACACGCGGCTCGCGATCGAGATCGGCTACCCGGAAGAGGCGCGCGTGCGCCGCTGGATCGAACAGGCGGGCTACGCGCTGGTGGACAGCGCGTACGGAATGACGGTGAAGCTCGTGATCAAGCTGCCCGAAACCGCCGAAGCCGCGGCAAGAGTCGAACTGTTCGACCTGACGCAGGGGCGCTCGGGCTTTCCGGAGATGTGAGCCGCTGCGGCGACAAGCCCGCGCGGCGCACGCTCCACTTTTTACAAGGTCTCTCAGGTTCCGGCTACCGCTTGGGACCCTCGGCGCGACTGGTTTTTCCTCAGTGCGCCGGAATCGCACCGTTTCAACGGTGTCGACGCATATCGACGCGAACATGACGGTACGCCTTCGCGACCGTCAATCCGACATCTTGAAAGACTGTCAAACCTGTCGCACCGCATCGCCCGCCATCGACCGGAACGCCTCAAAAAAACGCGCCGCATCATGCGGCGCGCTTCGTCACATCGCGTGTAGACCGGCTAGAACGGTCAATAAACGTCCGGCACGATCATGTTGTCCGGCACCGGCCGGCGAATGTAATCCTCGTGATGTTCGCGCTGCGGCAGATCGATCGTCGGACGCGGCACCTCGTGATACGGCACCTGGCCGAGCAGATGGTGAATGCAGTTCAGCCGCGCGCGCTTCTTGTCGACCGCCTGCACGACCCACCACGGCGCCTCGGGAATATGCGTGCGCTGCAGCATCTCTTCCTTCGCGGCCGTATAAGCCTCCCAGCGGCGGCGGCTTTCGAGATCCATCGGGCTCAGCTTCCACTGCTTCAGCGGATCCTCGATGCGGCTCTGGAAGCGCAGCTCCTGCTCGTGATCGGTGATCGAGAACCAGTACTTGACGATCTGGATCCCGCTGCGCACCAGCATCTTCTCGAACTCGGGCACCGACCGGAAAAATTCCTCGTACTCGTCGTCGGTGCAGAAATTCATCACGCGCTCGACGCCCGCGCGGTTGTACCAGCTGCGGTCGAACAGCACGATCTCGCCGCCGGCCGGCAGATGCGCGACATAGCGCTGGAAGTACCACTGCGTACGCTCGCGGTTGTTCGGCGCGGGCAGCGCGGCGACCCGGCACACGCGCGGGTTCAGGCGCTGCGTGATGCGCTTGATCGCACCGCCCTTGCCGGCCGCGTCGCGCCCTTCGAAAATGACGACGAGCCGATGCCCGGTGTGCACGACCCAGTCCTGCAGCTTCACGAGCTCGCCCTGCAAGCGGAACAGCTCGCGGAAATATTCCTTGCGCGCTTCGCGGCGCTCGGGCGAGAACAGCAGGTCCTCACCGTCGTCGAAGCGGCGGTCGTCGAGCTCCATCTCGAGCTCTTCATCGTAGGCGTCGACGAGATCCTCCTCGAAACGGCGCTGGCGCGCTTCCATCGAGCTCGTATCGGTGCGGTTGTCGGTCTCGGTGCGGGTATCGTTGTCGCCCATGGGGCCTCCTTCCATCATTGACGCAGCCAAACCCCACCATTATCCCAGCGTCGCGCGTCAAATTCATGAAAATGGGCGGCCATGCCCGTCAGAAGCGGAAGTTCAGCAGCACGGTGGCCAGCACCGGATTCGCCGAAATATCGAACGTATTCGACGCAAGCGTGCGATTCGGCTGGCTGATGTCGAGCGTGATCCTGGTGCGCAGCGGGATGTAGGTCACCATCCCGGTGATCCAGAACCGGCGCGTGATCTGGTAGCTGGCGCCGACGGTGAACACCGGCTCCCACACGCTCTTCACCTTCGCCGATACGTTGGTCCGCCCCGACAGCAGCAGGTCGCCGCCGGCATCCCAGATCCGCTGGAACAACGCCGGATCGAGCAGCAGCGACTGCAGGCTGCCGATGTCCGCGCCCGCCGCGAGCAGGCCGCCGAGCGACGCCAGCTTGCGCTGGAACACCGGGTTCAGGTTGGTGTTCGTGAAGCGCGTGTAGCTGATGCCGAGGCCCGCGAACGGGCGGAACCGATCGTCGCGCTCGCCGAGGTAGTACTTGAACACGACCGAGCCGAGCCAGGCCCGCGTGGTCGCGAGCGGGTTGCTTTGCGTGTTCGCGAGATCGATCAGCGGAAAGCGGCCGTGCACGCCGGCAAAGATGCGGTCGAGCGGCAGCGCGATGCTGCCGTGCCCGCGCAGCGTCAGCACCGGCGGAATGCCGGCGCCGAGTTCGGCCGCCCAGTGCTCGGAGACGAAATGCGTGAACGTGAACGCCAGCGTGTTCGTATTGCTGAGCGACAGGCTCGAACCCGCGTTCTGGAAACTGTTCAGCCCGAGCGCGTCGGTGTGCGTCGTCACGGGCGTCGAGCGGCCGGTCGTCCCGACGAAATGCCAGCCGAGACCGACCATGTTGCGGTCGTCGCCCATCAGTTGCTCGAGCAAGGGCGGCGCCTGCGCGGCCGGCAGATCGGGCAGCCGCGATGGATCGACCGGATGCAGTTCGTACGGCATCCGGTCGGCATGGACGACGCCGCGCGCCGCTGCATCGTCGGCCGGCGCATCGTGCGTGGCGGCCGGATCGCAGCCGCCGCCGGCACCGGTGTCGTCGAAACCGATGCCGTCCGCGCCGTCGTCGCCCGCGGCCGCGCAGGCGCGCGCGGCTGCGCCGGTTCGCTGCCCGAGCGTGATCTTGCGGGCGGTCAGCGGGACGGTATCGGGTTGCCGTCCGTCGCTCGACGATGGGTTGCGTGCGCCGCGCGCCGGCTCCGCATCGGTCGTCCATGCGTGCGCATCGAAGCCGTCCGCATCGCCGCCCGGCCAGAAGCCGATCCCGTCGGCGCCGGCCTGCCAGCGCGATGCAGTGTCGCCGTCGGGCTGCGGTGCGGCGTGCGCGGCGGTCGCGCACGCGACCAGCGTCGCACCGAGCCAGCGCGACAGCGGACGCACGGTGCCCGGCCGCGCGCGGCGGCGGCGTGTGTCGCGATTCCCCATCGGCTCAGGCCGGCACGCCGAACAGGCGCTGGCGAATCCGGTACAGCGGCTCGAACAGCCATTCGAGCAGGCTGCGCCGCTCCAGCACGATGTCCGCCTTCAGCATCATCCCGGCCCGCAACGACAGCGGCCGCCCGTCGAACGACGGCGTGCGCTCGGCGAGTTCGACCCAGGTCTTGAAGTAGGTCTGCGGCGCGGCCGCATCGCCCGGCAGGTTCAGCTCCTTCGCCGAGAACGCGACGGGCGAGATCGACAGCACCTTGCCGCGATACGTACCGAACTTCTCGACCGGATAGCTTGCGTACGCAACCTTCACCGCCTGCCCCTTCTTCACGAAGCCGGCCTTCGACGACGGAATGTAGACCTCGGCGATCAGCCCGTCGGCCTTTGCCGGCAGGATCTCGACGACGCGCGTGCCGGGCGGGTCGATCACGCCGCCCTGCACGACGTCGAGCCGCACGATCTGCCCGTCGGCCGGCGCGTACAGCACCTGGTTCACGTTCTCGTCGATGTTGTATTCCTTCGCGTTCAGCTCCTCCTGCTTGATCTTCAGCTCCGCGTTCGCGCCGTCGTACTTGCTCTGCATCGTGTCGAGGTCGCCGCGCAGCTTCATCGCGTTCTTCGCGAGTTCGGCGCGGCGCAGCAGCAGGTCCTGGTACGCCTGCCCGGCCTGCAGGTATTGCGTGTTGACCTGGTTGTACTGTTCGAGCGTCACCACCTGTTCGTCGAGCAGCTGCTTCACGCGTGCGCGCCGTTCGCCGTATTCGTCGACGATGCGCTTCTGGTCCTGGATCTGCCGGTCGACCAGCCCGCGGCTCTCGCCCTGCGCGGCGATCTGCTGGTTGATCTGCTGCACCGACGACCGGTATTCGAGCCGCGCCGCGTCGATCTGCTGCGTCACCTCGATGCGCTGCCGGTCGAGCGCCGCGCGCATCCCCTGCACGTTGTTCGCCTGGCTGACGAAGCTCGTGTCGCGCGTCACCGCGAGCAGCCGCTGGCCGGCCTTCACGTGCTGATCCTTGCCGACGTAGACCTCGCGTACCGCCCAGCCCGGCGGCGCACCGACGCCGATCAGCCCGGAGCGCGGCGTCAGCATCCCCGACACGCTCTCGGTGTTCGCGTAGCTCAACTCGACCAGCGCGGTCACGAACATCGCGAACATCGCCAGCGACAGGTAGCAGAAGAACCGCATCGACACCGGCACGTCGACGACGCCGTGAATCACGGTGCCGAAGGTCGTGCCGCGCGCGAGCTTGCGCGACGGCTTCTGTTCTCGGAGGGCGGAATTCCAGGTCGGCATGGGGCGGGCTCGTCAGGAGCGACGCCGCGCGGCCGCATCGAGTAGCGGCGCCGGCATCAGGTAAGGCGTGAAGTGTTCCCAGAAATGCCATTGCTCGGGCTGGCGCACGAGCGCCTGCTCGAGACGGTCGACGATGCGCTGGTGCGTCGCGCGCACCGGTGACGCGTCGTCGTCGGTGCCGAGCATCGGCGCGAGCGGGCTGGCCGCGAGCGCGGTGAAATGCACCGCGCAGCGATCGCGGAACGGCACGCCGGTCGCATACGCGACCAGCAGCGGAATGCCCTGCTCGACCGCGAGCTTCACGCCGCCGCCGGCCATCCGCACCCAACGCCCGCCGAGCCGGCAGCGATTGGTCTTGCCGAATTTGCCGTGCAGGTCGGAGAACAGCAGGAACACCGGCGCCTCGCGTCGCAGGCTCGTGATCAGCCGCCGCAGGTGTACGCGCTCCTCGATGTCGATGAATTCGACTTCGCCGGCGCCGTACTCGGCGACGAGCCGCAGCGCATCGTCGAAGAACGCGCCCGGCGCATCGCGGTGCAGGATCACCATCAGCTTGCGATCGTCGGGAATCATGAAGCGCAGCTTCGTGACGAACAGCATCAGGTTGCCGAAGTGCAGCCCCGCGAGCATCAGCGGGCCGCCGCGTGCGAGTGCGGCGCGCAACTGGTCGTCGCCCTCGCACGCCATGCCGTCGATCATCGTCTTCATCGATGCGAGGCTGTGCGTGCGCAGCTTGAGCCCCGCGAACTCGGCCTCGAACAGCTCGCGCACGATCGCGGCCGACACTTCCCGCACGCGCCGCGGATCGTCGTTCAGGTGCGCGCCCAGCATGTAAGCGACCGCGCGCTCGATCGACTCGCGAATGCACGGAAAGCAGCGCAGGCACGCGCCCGAGCACCAGCGCATCAGCCGCAGCCCGCGCGCGGGCGACGTGCGCAGCGCGACCGCGCGCACCGCGCGGCGCACCAGGAACGCATAGGAGAACGGATTGAGCAGGAACAGTCTCCCGAGCATCACCGCGCCTCCTCGTTCGCACGCCACGCGTCGGTCGCGTCGGTCAGCACGCCGTCGTGCATCCGGTAGATCCGGTCGACCATCGACAGGATCGACGCATCGTGCGTGACGAGCACGATCGTGCACGGCAGCGTCAGCACGTTGCGGCAGATTTCGTGCGTGGTCGTCTGGTCGAGATTCGACGAAAACTCGTCGAGGATCAGCAGGCGCGGCTCGCAATACAGCGCCCGCGCGATCAGCAGCCGCTGCATCTGGCCGGCCGACAGGAATTTCTGCGTATCGCCGAGCGGCGTGTCGTAGCGGTGGTCGAGCCGCTCGATCTCGTCGTGGATGCATGCGAGCTTCGCCGCGTCGAACATCGCGCCGATTCGCGGCGCGGGCGCGAAATTCGTGATGTTGTCGCGGATCGTCCCGCGAAACAGCTGGTCGGACTGCGTGACGGCCGCGAGATGCTTGCGGTATTGCCGCAGGTTCACTTCCGCGAGATCGACGCCGCCGATGAACAGCGTACCGGGCGCGGGCCGCACGAGCCCGCAGATCAGGTTCAGCAGCGTCGTCTTGCCGCTGCCGGTGCGCCCGACGATCGCGATCTTGCTGCCGGCCGGCACGTCGAGCGTCACGTCGCTCAGGATCGGCCGCTGGCCGCCCTTCGGCGTGTACGACAGCGCGCGGATCGACAGCGCGCCGTCGAACCCGTCGACCGGCCGCACGACCGCGTCCGGCGCCGGCTCCTCGGTCTCGGTCTGCAGCACGTCCGCGACGCGATCCATGTGCACCTGCAGCACCTTGCGCCGCACGTAGAGCTGGATCGAATCGATGAACTTGTCCGCGAACAGGTTCTTGTACTGGATGAACGCGTAGATCACGCCGATCGTGCTCTGGCCGTGCATCACGAGCCACGCGCCGTATGTGACGATCACCAGTTGCTCGACGTGCACGATCCCCTTCGAGATCGCATCGAACAGCAATTGCAACCGCTCCTGCTGGCGCATCGCCTGCAGCTTCTGCGTGAACGCATTGACCCACAGGCTGCTGCGCGCGGTTTCGGCCGACAGCAGCTTGATCGAATGCGCGGACCGGATGTTCTCGATCAGCAGCGCGTCGGCCTCGGCGCCGCGGGTGAGGATCTGCGACATCGCGTCCTGCAGCTGCGGCTGGATCGCGAGCCGGCTCAATGCGAACAGCACCATCCCGGCGAGGCTGATGCCGGCCAGCACGGGGCTGTAGTACAGCATCAGCACGAGCGTCAGCGTGCAGGTGACGATGTTCAGCAGCCCGCCGACCAGCCCGTCGACGAGAAACCGCCCGACCTCCGACACCGACGACACGCGCGAGATCGAATCGCCGGTGTTGTGAAACAGGAAATAGCCGATCGGCAGCCGCGCGAGATGGCCGACCAGGTTCGCCGACAATTGCTGCGACACGATGTTGCGCAGATAGCTCTTGATGTTGCCGACCAGGTTCGCGTAGAGCGTGTCGAACAGGAACACGATCGCGAACAGGATCGTCAGCAGGTACAGGATGTCGACGTCGGTCTTCTTCAGCGCCTCGTCGATCGTCAGTTGCACGTACGACGGGCCGAGCAGCAGCAGGAGCTGCGCGGCGACGCCGCCCGCGATGCCGATCGCGAGGCTCTTGCGGATGCCGGTCAGCCCTTCGAGGTAGTCGCGCAGCCGGATCCGGTCGGCCTGCCCGGCCCGCGTGAACCCGATGTCCGGATTCAGTTCGAGCGCATAGCCGGTGATGTGCGTGAGCGCCTGCGCGAGCGGCAGCTTCGTCTCGCCGAGCGCGGGGTCGACGATATGCACGCTGCCGTAGCCGACCTTCGTCAGCACGACATAGTGGTTCATCCCCCAGTGCAGGATGCACGGCGTCTTCAGCGCGTCGAGCTCGCCCGCGTCGAACTGCAGCCCGCGGGCGCGCAGGCCGAGATCGTTGGCGATCTCCATCAGGTCGAAGAACGACAGGCCGGAGTCGATCCGCACCGGATAGCGGTTGCGCAGCGTGCGCAACGTCGTTTCGCGCCCGTGCCACGACGCGATCATCGCGAGGCAGGCCAGGCCGCACTCCGTCACTTCGTCCTGCAGGACCGGACGGACTTTACGCGTATTGAAGAGCATGGTCGGGCACCCGGGGCGCGACGACGCGCCGCCCGGGCCAGCCAGTGCGGGCCCGTGGCGGGTCGTGCGCGATACGCATGAGGCGCAGCCGGCGCTACCGGCCGCGACGGAAGATCGGCGTTACCGGCCGCTCGGCGGGCCGCTCAGCGCGACGAGCCGAGCGACATCCGGAACTGTTCGACGGCGTGGGCCTGGTACTGGGTCATCAGTCCTTGCAGCGTGGTCCCGATCGACTGATTGACGAGATCGACCGTATAGGCGGCCGAGTTGGAGTAAAGCGACGCGCCGCCCCGAATCTGGCGGGCCTGTTCTTCCGTGATGTCTCGCATTTGTTGTGGCCTTTATATTGTCGGAATGCCAACAGCCGTCGGCCAATTGCAAGCTCAATGGCCGTTCACTTTATTACGGCGATAATCCGGCACTCCCGCCTCCTGACAATCGCCCGATTTCGAAATAATGCATTTCGAAGTCACTTTATATCCACTGCGGCGATCGATTCTTTTCCTTCTGTTTCGCAGCATCTGACGCGGGGGGCGCCTCCCCGCGCACGGCGGTTACTTGCCGGTGTTATTGAACGTCTTCGGGTTCTGCAGGTAATTGCCGAGGCTCGGCAGGAATTGGCCGAGCGCGGTCACCACCGGCGCGGCGTCAACGGCGAGGCTACCCAGCGAGCTGATCGCACCGCCGCCATGCACATTCCTGACCTGTTCCGTCGTCATGACCTTCATCATTCTCTCCTCGTAAAAAATAAAGATGATGCAAAGAACCTTCATTGAAAGACCAACGGCTTTTAATCCCGAGCGACTTGTTAATCTAATAATCACTGCGATTACCAGCCGAAATCAGGCTATCATGCGGGCGCGTCGGAATTCAATGGAGGACACACTCTTACAGCCGTATTTTCCGATGCACGGCGAGTAGCAGGCATTCACGCTGTTTGTATTTCAATTTCAAAACGTTTAAATCCCGCCGCAATGCATTGCGGCACGGACAGGAGACGGAGACGGCCATGTTTGAAACGAGGCGCACGAATCGCGGGTCGGCGACACCGGATGCGGGTATTTCCCTATCAAGATTTTCGACTAGGTGGAATCCCCGACTTGCAACCATGACATTGTTCGCTGTAACGATAGTCGGCGTGCCGGCACACGCTCGTGCGTTCTGCCTCGATACCGCCTACCAGTACGCGTCCGTGCACGATCCGCGCTACCTGCAAGCCCGCAGCGAATACGACGCGGCCCGCCAGAAATTCCCCGAGGCGCGCGCGCAGATGCTGCCGCAGGCTGCCGCGCAGCTCGAATGGGGGCGCTACGGCACGCACGCGAACCTGTTCGGCATCGACGTCAGCGGATCGAGCAACGCGGCATACGGTTCCGCGCAGGTGACGCAAGCGCTGTTCAACGTGCCCTACCTGTACGACATGCGGCGCGCGACCGAGTACGAGGAATCGGCGAAGCAGAAACTGGAAGTCGCGAAGCAGGACCTGATCCTGCGAGTCGCGAATGCGTGCTTCGATCTGCTGAGCGCGCGCGAGAAACTGCAATCGGCCGACGACGAAGTCAGCGCGCTCACGCGGCTCGAAAGCGACACGCGGCGCATGGCGCAGCTCGGGATGAAGACGATCGGCGACACCGCCGAGATCGAGGCGCGCCGCAGCCTCGCGCAATCCGACGAAGCGCTCGCGCAGACCGACGTCGACGCGCGGCGCGCGCGTTACGAGACGTTGCTCGGCTCGACGATCGATTTCGCGCGCTGGCCGCGGCTCGCGATGCGCGGGTCGTCGCCGCGCATTCCGTCCGGCGACTACGCGCCGCAGGACAACCCCGCGTACCGGCAGGCCTATCGCGACGTCCAGGTCGCGCGCCTTGCCGCGAAGCGCGTCAGCGCCGAGCACTTGCCGACCGTCGACCTGTTCGCGTCGTATTCGCGCGGACTCAACCCGAACCTGCGCGGGCTCACCGATCGCTCGGACTTCCATCAAAGCGCGGTCGGCGTGCAGGTGACGATCCCGATCTTCTCCGGCGGTAGCGTGTACTACCGGCAGGTCGAGGCCGAGCACGTGACCGAGCAGTATCGCAACCGGCTGCGCGAGGTCGAGGAGCAACTGAGCACCGATCATCGCGAGGCGTTGTCCGCGCTCGAATCGGTCGGCAAGCGCATTCGCGCGCTGCAGCAGTCGCTGCAGGCCGCGCGGCTCGCGTACGATTCGTCGATGAAGGCGCACCAGGTCGGCTACAGCACGACGTACGAAACGCTGAACCTGCGGCGCGACATCTCGGGCATCCGGCAGAAGCTGTTCGACAGCTATCTCGATGCGCTGAAGTTGCAGTTGAAGCTGAAAAGCGTGCTCGGCACGCTCGACGAACAATCGCTGATCGCGGTGGACACTTTCCTCGAAAGCAACGCGGCGAACGATCGGAGCTGAACGCGTCTCGGCGTATATCGCGGGGATCGAATAAAGTTGCGTACACAACTTTATAGCGGTGCGCCGATGCACCGGCCGATTGCTTCGGCGACACCGTTGCATCGCGATTGCCGCGCGTCGCTCCCGGCAAACTTGCGTCCGACCCCGCACGAGCGCGCCACGCAATGCGCGGTCCCGGCCGCACGTCGGGCCGCTCGCCCCGCCTTCACGACGTGCAGGGGTATACGCGATGTTGCGTCCGAAAAAAACTTTGCATAGAGTGCATCCCATCGATCCGGCGGACAAAGACGTCCCACGATCGTGCGCAGCGCGAGCCCGATAGCCCGCGCTTCGCCGGCCGCGCATCCGGCCACTCATCCGCATTCCCGTTATCCGACAGCGTTGTCGGATGAACGGACCGGCAAAGAAGCCCTTGCCTCGCTCGTCGAGGCAAGGGCTTTTTTTTGCCTTTCGAAAACGCACGTCTTCACCCGAACCAGGAGCACACCATGCGTCATGGCGATATTTCCAGCAGCAACGACGCCGTCGGCGTCGCCGTCGTCCAGTACAAGATGCCGCGCCTGCACACCCGCGCCGAGGTGATCGCGAACGCCCGCGAAATCGCGGAGCGCGTGGTCGGCATCAAGCGCGGCCTGCCCGGCATGGATCTCATCGTGTTTCCCGAGTATTCGACCCACGGGATCATGTACGACGCGAAGGAGATGTACGACACGGCATCGACGATCCCCGGCGAGGAAACCGACATCTTCGCGGCCGCGTGCCGCAAGGCCAACGTGTGGGGCGTGTTCTCGCTGACCGGCGAACGCCACGAGGAGCACCCGAACAAGGCGCCGTACAACACGCTCGTGCTGATCGACAACCGGGGCGAGATCGTGCAGAAGTACCGCAAGATCATGCCGTGGGTGCCCGTCGAAGGCTGGTATCCGGGCAACTGCACGTACGTCGCCGACGGGCCGAAGGGGCTCAAGATCAGCCTGATCATCTGCGACGACGGCAACTATCCGGAGATCTGGCGCGATTGCGCGATGCGCGGCGCCGAGCTGGTCGTGCGCTGCCAGGGCTACATGTACCCGGCAAAGGATCAGCAGGTGCTCGTGTCGAAGGCGATGGCGTTCATGAACAACTGCTATGTCGCGGTCGCGAACGCATCCGGGTTCGACGGCGTGTATTCGTATTTCGGGCACTCGGCGATCGTCGGCTTCGACGGCCGCACGCTCGGCGAATGCGGCGAGGAAGAAAACGGCGTGCAGTATGCGGAACTGTCGGTGAGCCTGATCCGCGACGCGCGCCGCAACATGCAGTCGCAGAACCACCTGTACAAGCTGCTGCACCGCGGCTACACCGGCAAGATCGGCTCCGGCGAATCGCCGAACGGCGTCGCGCAATGCCCGTTCGAGTTCTACGCGAACTGGGTGAACGATCCGGACGGCACGCGCCAGGCCGTCGAGCGCCTGACGCGCGCGACACCCGGCACGCCCGAATGCCCGATCGAAGGCATTCCGTCCGAAGCGCCCGCGCACCGCTGAGCCCGCGCATTGCCCGGCCGTTCGCGCCGCCCGCGCGAACGGCTCCGCCCCACTCTGGAGCCTTCATCATGCTCGGTGTCGCTCTCTTCTTCATCGGCGCGGTGCTGGTCGTCAACGGCGTCGCGCTCACCGGCCGCATCGAACCGCGCGACGCGGCCGGCCTGAACCTGCTCGTCGGCTTGCTCGCGCTGCTGATCAACCTCGCCGGACTCGTGCAGGCATCGACGCCCCCGCAGTATTTCTCGAGCGCGGGCGGCCTGCTGTTCGCGTTCACGTACCTGTATCTGGCGGCCGTCCAGTGGCGCGGGCTGCAAGGCGCGGGGCTCGGCTGGTACTGCCTGTTCGTCGCGATCAGCGCGCTCGTCTATGCGGGCACGTCGCACGACGTGCGCTTCGGTGCGATGTGGCTGCTGTGGTCGAGCCTGTGGTTCCTGTTCTTCGTCGCGCTCGGGCTGAAGCGGCGCGTACGCTTCCTGCCCGGCTACACGATCGCGATCGGTGTCGGCACCTGCTGGTTGCCCGGCATGCTGATGATGACGGGGAGGTGGTGATGAGCGCACGCGATACGCCGCTGGCCGCCGATCCGCTCGCCGGACACCGCATCGTCGACGCGCCGTTCTACCAGCCGGCCGGCGCCGAAGCCGACTGGTTCGAGACGGCCTGCCGCCAGCGCCTGCCGGTCCTGCTGAAAGGGCCGACCGGTTGCGGCAAGACGCGTTTCGTCGAGTACATGGCGTGGCGCATGGGCCTGCCGCTGATCCAGGTCGCGTGCAACGACGATACGTCCGCGGCCGACCTGACGGGCCGGCACCTGCTCGACGCCGACGGCACCTACTGGGCCGACGGGCCGCTCACGCTCGCCGCGCGGCATGGCGCGATCTGCTATCTCGACGAGATCGTCGAGGCGCGCCCCGACGCGACGGTCGTGATCCACCCGCTGACCGACTCGCGGCGCGTGCTGCCGCTCGACCGGCTCGGCGAAGTCGTGCATGCGCATCCGGATTTCCATCTGGTGATCTCGTACAACCCCGGCTATCACGGCGAACACCGGCGACTGAAGCCGTCGACGCGGCAACGCTTCGTCGCGATCGACTTCGGCTATCCGGACGCCGCGCACGAGGCCGAGGTCGTCGTGCGCGAAAGCGGCGTCGATCGCGACACCGCGCGCCGGCTCGTCGATCTCGCGCAGCGCACGCGTGCGCTGGCCGGCGACGGGCTCGACGAAGGCGCCTCGACGCGCCTGCTCGTGCACGCGGCCCGGCTGATCGTCGCGGGGCTCGCGCCGCTCGACGCGTGCCGGATCGCGATCAGCGACGCGGCGACCGACGACGCCGACACGCGGGCCGCGCTGCAGACGATGGCCGCCGCGCACTTCGCGACATGAGCGCGCTGCACCTCGCCCGCTTCCTGCACGGGATGACCGCGCACGAGACCGACGTGCGGCTCGACGATGCGGCGCTGCGTGCGACGCTCGGCCATGCGGCGCTGCGCGTGCCGGGTACGCTGCCGCCCGCCGCGCGCATCGCGGCGGCCGCGCACGCGCTCGCGCACTGGCTGCATTCGCCGGCGGGCGAACCGGCCGACACACTGACGCCGATCGGTATCGCGGTCGCCGGGTTGATCGAGGATGCGCGTGTGGAGGCGCTGCTCGTCCGCACGTGGCCGGGGCTGGCGACGTTCTGGGCGCCGGCTTTCGCACCGATCGACCGCGAAGGGCTCACGTTCGGCCGCCTGTGCGCCCGGCTCGCGAAGGCGCTGTTCGATCCGTCGTATCGCGACGGCAACCCGTGGGTCGACAAGGGCGCGCAGTGGTTCGCGGAACGGCGCGACCGGCTCGACGACTACCGCGCATTCCGCACGATCGCGTCGCGGCTCGCGAACGATCTCGGCCAGATGCGCGTGCGCTTCGAGCCCGACGACGGCGCGTGGCTGCCGTATCGCGACGACAACGCGTGGCTGTGGGCGCAACCCGCCACCGCGGCCGAACAGGCGGGCCACGCAGGCATCGAGATGTCGGCGGCGACCGGCGGCCAAAGCGACGAACCCGACGACGAGCCTCGATCGGCACCCGATGCGCCGCGCTATCCCGAATGGAATTGCCACACGCAGCGCGAGCGCCGCGACTGGACGACCATCGTCGAGCGCGCGCCCGTCACGTCGGCTCCGCCGCGCTCGCTGGCCGCGCTGATCGAGGCCGACCGGCGCACGGCGAAGCGGCTACCGTCGCCGCGTGCGTCGGAACCGATGCGGCGCGTCGGCCGCCAGCTCGATGGCGACGCGCTCGACGTCGACGCGGCGATTGCCGCCCGCATCGCGCGCCGCGCCAGGCAAGCGCCCGATCCGCGCGTGTTCCGTCGCCGCGTGCCCCACGACGCGCGCGGGCCCGTGCTGATCCTGCTCGACCTGTCCGCATCGACGGCCGCACAGGTCGCCGCGCTCGAAAAACGCGCCGCGTTCGTGCTCGGCGACCTGTTCGACCGGCAGCGACGGCGCTGGGCCGTGCACGGCTACACGTCCGACGGCCGGCATCGCGTGTACTACGCGCGCTTCAAGGATTTCGGCGACGCGTTCGACACCGGCCGTCGCGCGGCGCTGCTCGCGGCCGACGCCGGGATGAGCACGCGCACCGGCGCGGCACTGCGTCATGCGCTTGCGCTGCTGCGTCGCGAAGCGGCAAGCGCGCGCGCCGCCGTGCTGATGATCGGCGACGGCGAAGCCGCCGACATCGACGTGTTCGACCCGCGCTATCTCGTCGAGGATGCGCGCCACGCGGTGCGCCAGGCCCGGCAGCGCGGCGTCGCGATCGCGGGTTTGTCGTTCGGCGCGCCGCCGGGGTTGTCTACAATACTCGGCGTCGGCCCCGGCTGCGTGCATGCGGCGACCGGCGACGCCCTGCCCGCCGTCGTCGCGCACGCGGCCGGGCGGTTGAGCGCATGACGGCCCTCCCCGGAACAGACAGGACAGACCGAATGAACAGTGTGAAGGTTGGCGTATTGTTCTCGCAGAGCGGATGCACGTCGCACCTCGGCCAGAGCCAGTTGCGCGGCACGCTGCAGGCGATCGCCGAGATCAACGAAGCGGGCGGCGCGAACGGCTGCGAGATCGTGCCCGTCGTGCGCGATGCGTGCTCGGACCCGGCCGTCTACGCACGGCTCGCCGACGAGCTGATCGCCACCGAACGCGTGAACGTGCTGTTCGGCGGCTACATGTCGAGCAGCCGCAAGGCGCTGATTCCGATCGTCGAGAAGTGGGACAAGCTGCTGTTCTACCCGACGCTCTACGAAGGCTTCGAGTTCTCGCCGAACGTGATCTACACCGGCGCCGCGCCGAACCAGAACAGCGTGCAGCTCGCCGCGTTCATGACCGCGCAGTTCGGCGCGCGCGTGTACCTGGTCGGCTCCGACTACATCTATCCGTACGAGTCGAACCGCATCATGATCGACCTCGTCACGCAGCATCCGGAAGGTCAGATCCTCGGCGAGGTATACATGCCGCTCGTCGCGTCCGAGCAGGATTTCGCGGCGGTGGTCGAGGACATTCGCGCGAAGGCGCCCGACTTCGTGTTCAGCACGCTGGTCGGCGACAGCACGGCCGCGTTCTACCGCGCGTATGCGCAAGCCGGCCTCGACGCACGCAAGATGCCGATCGCGAGCCTGACGACGTCCGAAATCGAGCTCGGCCAGATGGGCGCGGCCGCGGCCGGCCACTACACGTCGTCACCCTATTTCCAGACCATCGATTCCGACGTGAACCGGCGCTGCATCGCGCAACTCAAGGCGCGCTTCGGCGACGACGCGAGCGCGTCCGCGCCGTGGGAAGCCGCGTATTTTCAGGTCCATCTGTTCGCCAATGCGCTCGCACGCGCCGGCACCGACCAGCGCGACCGGCTCGTCGAGCATCTCGCGGATGCGGAATTCGATGCGCCGCAGGGCCGCGTGAAGATCGACCGGCTCACGCAGCACACGTGCCTGTACCCGCGCATCGGCTGCGCGACGGCCGACGGCAATTTCACGATCGTGCGCGAAGCGACGCGCCGCGTGCATCCCGACCCGTACCTCGTCACGCACTCGCTCGGCGACCGCGTGCACGCGCCCGACGAACTGAAGGCGTAACCGACGATGCGCGCCCGCACCCCGATCCGCTCGACGCCCCGCCTGCTCGCCGAACTGCGTTCGCTGCGCGTGATGGTGTACTACCCGGACGACGACAACGGCCTGCTGCTCGTCGAGCAACTGTCGCGCATCGGCTGCCCGAGCGAGCAGCGCTGGCCGCCGCCCGCGACGCTGCCGGAAAGCGTCGATCTCGTGATTCTCGCGGTACGGCCCGACCTGCTGCACCTGTCGATCCCGTGGCTCGAGGACGACGCACGGCCGCCGCTCATCGCCGTCACGACCTACGAGAGCCCGACCATCCTCGAACTGATGCTGCGCATCGATGCGCAGAGCGCGGTCACGACGCCGGTGCGCTCGTTCGGCCTGTTGAGCGCGATGGCGCTCGCGTGTCATCAAAGCCGCCGGCACGACGAATACCGGCGCCGTATCGCGCAACTCGAACAGCGCGCGATGTCCGTGCGCACGCTGCAGGAAGCGAAGGCGCTGCTGATGCAGCACAACGCGATCAGCGAGGAAGAGGCGTATCAACAGATCCGCACGCAGGCGATGGAGCGGCGCATCTCGATCAATCAGCTCGCCGAGCAGATCGTGCAGGCGCATGCGTTGCTGAAGCGGTGATGCATTCGGCAAATGCTCCTACACGATTGAATTTCAAACATACACACCCTGCCAATAATTCAGGCAATAAAAAAGCCGCCTGATATTCCGGCGGCTTCTGCTCCAGTCGGCACGATCACTGCAACGGATCGTACACGAGTCAACGAATGATCCGCGTCACGCCCCGTCCGCGCGGATCGGCCATCGCCTCCGGCGTCTTGCCGTCGATCTTGATGACCTGGATGTCGCCGCTGAAATCCTGCCCCTTCAGCGTATAGCCGCGTGCCTCGATCTGCTTCGCGAGTTCGCCTTCGATCGGATGGTACGGCTCCCAGAAGATCGTGTTCGGCGGCAGCAGCTGGTGATGGAACCGCATCGCGCCGACCGCTTCCTTCAACGGCATCTTGAAGTCGTAGATGTTGTTGATCACCTGGAAGATCGACGTGAAGATGCGCGAGCCGCCCGGCGTGCCGATCACCAGCGACACCTTGCCGTCCTTCGTCATGATCGTCGGCGACATCGACGACAGCGGGCGCTTCTTCGGTTCGATCGCGTTCGCGTCGCTGCCGACCACGCCGAACATGTTCGCGACGCCCGGCTTCGCGGAGAAGTCGTCCATCTCGTCGTTCAGCACGATGCCCGTGCCGTCGGCGATCACGCCCGAGCCGAAATAGCCGTTGATCGTGTACGTGTTCGACACCGCGTTGCCCCACTTGTCGACCACCGAGAAGTGCGTCGTTTCGGCCTTCTCCGGCATCGTCGTGCCGAGGCCCGGCTGCACGCTCTTCGTGTCCGACGGCTCCTTCGGGTTGACCTCGGCCGCGCGCTTCGCGATGTACGCGTCGTCGGTCAGCTGCGCGATCGGCACCTTGTAGAAGTCGGGGTCGCCGAGATACTGCGCGCGATCGGCGAACACGCGCTTCTCGATTTCCGCGACGAGGTGGATGTACTGCGGCGAGTTGAGCTTCACGCCCTCGAAGTCCTGCTTCAGGTCGGCCTTCATCTTCAGCAACTGCACGAGACCGATGCCGCCCGAGCTCGGCGGCGGCGCGGTGATCACGTCATAGCCGTTCCACTTTGCCTGCACCGGCTGGCGCCACACCGCGCGGTACTGCGCGAGATCCTCGGTCGTGATCAGCCCGTTGCCGTCGCCCGTCTTCATCGATGCGGCGATCAGTTCGGCCGTCTTGCCCTTGTAGAAACCTTCGGCGCCGCCGTCCGCGATGCGCGTCAGCACGTCGGCGAGATCGGGCTGCTTGAAGTTCGCGCCGGCCTTCAGCCCGGAAAAGTACTTGTCGAAGTTGGTCTTGCCGCCGAACTCCTTCGACGCGTCGACGCCGCGCTGCGCCAGTTGCTCGTCGACGACGAAGCCGTCGCGCGCATAGTGGATCGCCGGCGCGAGCACCTGCTTCCACTTCAGCTTGCCGAAGCGCTTCTGCGCTTCCCACATGCCCGCCACCGTGCCCGGCACGCCAACCGCGCGCGGGCCGTACAGGCTCATGCCCTTGACGACGTTGCCGTCCTTGTCGAGGTACATGTCCTTCGTCGCGGCGAGCGGCGCGCGCTCGCGGTAATCGATGAAGTACGGCTTGCCGTCCTTGTAGATCGTCATGAAGCCGCCGCCGCCGATGTTGCCGGCTTCCGGGTACGTGACGGCGAGCGTGAACGCGATCGCGACGGCCGCGTCGATCGCATTGCCGCCCTCCTTGAAGATCCGCTCCGCGGCATCCGCGCTGTACTTGTCGGCCACCGCCACCGCGGAACTCGTCAGGACCGCGGGCTGCGGCCCCTTCGCGTAAGCGGGCGCGTTCGGCAGGAAGCCGATGCCGGCCACCGTCGCCAGCACGGCAGCGGATGATTTGAAGCGATTCAGCGTAGTCATTGCATGTCCCCCATGTGGATCTCCTTCAGGCACGACGAGCACCTGATCCGTGGATGGCCGCTGGCGCGCCGACGACCATCTGCCGGCTTCGTAGTATAGGGGGACAAAAAGGGTCGAACACGCGACGGGCGACGAAAGCGTGGCGATTGTGTGCGCCCGGTCACGTTGCGGCGCCGCGACACGCACGCGGCTCGTTCGGTATCGCCCGCGGCGCGCGCCTTCGCGCACCGCACAAAAACCGAAAGTTGCGAACCGCGCGACGCGCCTCGCCGCCCGTGCAAAAAAATCTGCGAACGCCTCGCCCGCGGCATGGCCCGATCTGCGAAGATAGCGCCCCGCTTGCGCGCCGCATCATCGTTTCGTGCACGCGCCGCTTCACGTTTCTTCGTCTCGCTCCGTATGGCATCACACAACGCGCATCACGCATCCGGCTTCGCCGCCGGCGTCGCCGCCGCCGTCCTCGTCGCGCAAACCGGCGCCACCGGCCCGTGGCACTCGGGCATGCTCGCCGCGTTCGCGGCGGGCATCGCGGGCGGCACCGCGCCCGACTGGCTCGAAGTCGCATGGTGGAGCCGCAAGCGCCGCCTGTGGATCACGCATCGCACCATCACGCACTGGGGCGTCGGCTGGGTCGCGCTGCTCGCGCTCGGGTGGCACGGGCTCACTCATCATCCGCATCCGCTGTGGGCCGCGCCGCTGTTCGGCTTCGCCTGCGGCGGCGTGATGCACCTGCTCGCCGACTGGCCGAATCCGCTCGGCGTACCGTGGATCTGGCGGCGCCACTCGCTGAACCTGTGGAACAGCGGGCATTGCGACCTGATCGTCGTGGCCGCCGCCTGGGGCGGCACGCTGTGGCTCGCGCAATCGCTGTGGTCGCGTGCGCCGCTGATCGAACAGTGGCTCGGCTGGCTGCATCGCGTCTAGTTGCAATTCGACGCAATTCCGTGCGCGATCGGCGTGCCGACGCGCACGCAACTTTCGGTCCATTGAAAGCGCGCGGCGAGCCCCCACCTGAGCGTAAATCGTCGGCACGCATGCCCGGCACGCACCCGCGACGTCTGGCACACTGACGATTCGATTCGCGTGCGATGCGTCCGCGCGCTCGCATCCCGCTCGCACCCTATTTCAACGCTCCGATGGACGTCACAGCTACCCGCCCTGCCGCCCGTGCGCTCGACGTGTTCCACCCGGCCGTCGCCGCGTGGTTCACGCGCACGTTTGCCGCGCCGACCGGCGCGCAGGCACTCGCGTGGCCGCACATCAAGGCCGGCCGCTCGACGCTCGTCGCCGCGCCGACCGGCTCCGGCAAGACGCTCACCGCGTTCCTGTGCGCGCTCGACGATCTGGTGCGCGATGCGCTCGCGCACGACGGCACGCTGCCCGACGCGACGCTGGTCGTCTACGTGTCGCCGCTGAAGGCGCTGTCGAACGACATCCACGTGAACCTCGACGCGCCGCTCGCCGGCATCGCCGAATCGCTCGCGCAACTCGGCCTGCCGGTGCCGGCGATCCGCACCGCGGTGCGCACCGGCGACACGACGCAGGCCGAACGCGCCGCGCTGCGCAAGCGCGCGCCGCATATCCTCGTCACGACTCCCGAATCGCTGTACGTGCTGCTGTCGTCCACGTCGGGTCGCCAGATGCTGTCGAACGTGCGCTCGGTCATCGTCGACGAAATCCATGCGCTGGCGTCGTCCAAGCGCGGCAGCCATCTCGCGCTGTCGCTCGAACGCCTCGACGCATTGACCGGGCGCGCGCTGCCGCGCATCGGGCTGTCCGCCACGCAAAAGCCGATCGACGCGGTCGCGCGCTTCCTGGTCGGCGGGCCGGCCGACGCGCCGCGCGACTGCGCGATCGTCGACACCGGCCACACACGCGAGCGCGACCTCGCGCTGGAGCTGCCGAACGTGCCGCTCGAACCGGTGATGGCGACCGATGTGTGGGAACAGGTGTACGACCGCATCGCCGGGCTCGCGGCCGCGCATCGCACGACGCTGGTGTTCGTCAACACGCGCCGCACCGCCGAGCGCATGGCGCGCCATCTCGCCGACCGGCTCGGCAAGGACGCGATCGCCGCGCATCACGGCAGCCTGGCGAAGGAGCACCGCTTCGACGCCGAGCAGCGCCTGAAGCGCGGCGAACTGAAGCTGCTCGTCGCGACCGCGTCGCTCGAACTCGGCATCGACATCGGCGACGTCGATCTCGTCTGCCAGGTCGGCTCGCCGCGCGGCATCGCGCCGTTCCTGCAGCGCGTCGGCCGCTCGGGGCACCACGTCGGCGGCGTGCCGAAGGGGCGACTGTTTCCGCTGTCGCGCGACGAGCTGGTCGAATGCGCGGCGCTGCTCGATTGCGTGCAGCGTGGCGAACTCGATGCGCTGCGGATTCCCGAAGCGCCGCTCGACGTGCTCGCGCAGCAGATCGTCGCCGAAGTCGCGTGCACGGAATGGCAGGAGGACGCGCTGTATGCAAGCTTCACGCGGGCCGCGCCGTACGCCCGGCTGACGCGCGAGCGCTTCGACGAAGTGATGAAGATGCTCGCCGAGGGGTTCACGAGCCGTCGCGGCGTGCGCGGCGCGTACCTGCACCGCGACGTGGTCGGCGGCACGGTGCGCGGCCGCCGCAACGCGATGATGACCGCCACCACGTCCGGCGGCACGATCCCCGACATGGCCGACTACGCGGTGCTGCTCGAACCGCAGGGTATCCAGGTCGGCACCGTCAACGAGGATTTCGCGATCGAGAGCCTGGCCGGCGACGTGTTCCAGCTCGGCAACCAGTCGTACCGGATCATTCGTGTCGAAACGGGCCGCGTGCGGGTCGAGGATGCGCAGGGGCAATCGCCGAGCATTCCGTTCTGGCTCGGCGAGGGGCTCGGGCGCAGCGACGAGCTGTCGGCGGCGGTCGGCCGGCTGCGCGCGCGGCTCGACGCGCTGTTCGCGGAAGGCGACCGGCAGGTCGACAGCGGCGGGCGCAAGCGTGGCGGCGGCAACGCGGTAAGCAATGCGGCAACGGAAGCCGACGCACCAGCCGCAACGGGTACCGCGCTCGCCCCCGCCGACAGCCGCCTCGCGCCCGCGTTGCGCTGGCTCGTCGACGATCTCCACCTGTCGCCCGACGCCGCGCGCCAGATCGCCGACTACCTCGCGCGCACCCGCGCTGCGCTCGGCGCGTTGCCGACGCAGGACACGCTCGTGATGGAGCGTTTCTTCGACGAATCGGGCGGCACGCAGCTCGTGATCCATTCGCCGTTCGGCAGCCGGATCAATCGCGCATGGGGGCTCGCGCTGCGCAAGCGCTTCTGTCGCAACTTCAACTTCGAACTGCAGGCCGCCGCGACCGACGACGCGATCATCCTGTCGCTGTCGCTCGCGCACAGCTTCGCGCTCGACGAAGTGTGGCGCTACCTGCGTTCGGCCAGCGCCGAGCACGTGCTGATCCAGGCGCTGCTCGACGCGCCGATGTTCGGCGTGCGCTGGCGCTGGAACGCGACCACCGCGCTCGCGCTGCCGCGTTTCACCGGCGGCCGGCGCACCGCGCCGCAACTGCAGCGGATGAAAAGCGA
Source organism: Burkholderia cenocepacia (assembly GCF_900446215.1). GTDB lineage: Bacteria > Pseudomonadota > Gammaproteobacteria > Burkholderiales > Burkholderiaceae > Burkholderia > Burkholderia cenocepacia. The sequence goes on from NZ_UAQZ01000013.1 coordinate 257,822, forward strand.
CGATCTGCTCGCGACGGTGTTCCCCGATCAGGTCGCGTGCCTCGAGAACATCGTCGGCGAACGCGAGATTCCGCATCATCCGCTCGTCGACCAGACGCTCGACGATTGCCTGCACGACGCGATGGACACCGACGGCTGGCTCGCGCTGCTGCGCCGGATCGAAAGCGGCGCGATCGAGCTCATCGCGCGCGACTTGCCCGCGCCGTCGCCGCTCGCGGCCGAGATCCTCAACGCGAAGCCCTACGCGTTCCTCGACGACGCGCCGCTCGAGGAGCGCCGCACGCAGGCCGTGCAGTCGCGCCGCTGGAGCGATCCCGAATCGGCCGACGATCTCGGCGCGCTCGACGTCGACGCGATCGACGCGGTGCGCGACGAAGCGTGGCCGCTCGTGCGCGACGCCGACGAAATGCACGATGCGCTGCTCACCCTCGCCTGCGTCGCCGACAGCGAGACGCATGCGCACGCAGGCTGGCCCGAGCGACTCGCGGAACTCGCGGAACGCCGCCGCGCGACGAAACTCGCGACGCCGGGCGGCGCCGCGCTGTGGGTACCGGTCGAACGGCTCGTCTGCCTGCGCGCGCTGCATCCCGACGCCCGCATGACACCCGCGCTCAAGGTGCCGGCCGCATGCGCGCAGCCGTGGGAAGCCGATGCCGCACTCGTCGACGTGATCCGCGCGCGGCTCACCGGCTTCGGGCCGCTCACGCTCGATGCGATCGCCGCGCCGCTCGGCCTGCCGCCCGCGTCGATCGCGACGGCGCTCGCGGCGCTGGAGCGCGAAGGCTACGTGATGCGCGGTCGCTTCACGCCGGGCGCGGCCACGGACGAATGGTGCGAACGCCACCTGCTCGCACGCATTCATCGCTATACGGTGAAGCGGCTGCGCCGCGAGATCGAGCCGGTCGAACGCGCCGATTTCATGCGCTTCCTGTTCCACTGGCAGCACCTGACACCCGACACGCGCGGCACCGGCCGCGACGCGCTGGCCGCCGTGGTCGAACAGCTCGAAGGCTACGAGGCGGCGGCAAGCGCATGGGAAGACGCGCTGCTGCCCGCACGGCTCACCGACTACACGGCGGGTGGCCTCGACGAGCTGTGCCGCTCGGGCAAGCTGGTGTGGACCCGCATCGGCGCACCGGCCCGCGCGGCCGGCACGCCCGTGAAGACGACGCCGATCGTGCTGCTGCCGCGCCGCCATCTTTCCGCGTGGCACGCGCTGCGCGACCCCGATGCGCAACCGGCGCTGTCCGCACGCGCCACGCAAGTGCGCGACGCGCTCGCCGCGCACGGCGCGATGTTCTTCGATGCCCTGCTCGACGAGCTACACATGCTGCCCGTCGAGCTCGAACAGGCGCTCGGCGAACTCGTGTCGGCCGGCCTCGTGAATGCGGACAGCTACGCGGGCCTGCGCGCGCTGCTGAAGCCGGCCGTCAAGCGCAGCGCGACCTATGCGCCCCGCACGCGACGCGGCGGCGCGCTGATCGGCGGGATGGACGATGCCGGCCGCTGGGCGCTCGTGCAGCGTCAGGCACCGTCGGACGACGACGCGCCCGCGCCGAAACGCGGCCTCGCCACGACCGATTCCGACGCGCTCGAACATATCGTGTGGACGCTGCTGCGCCGCTACGGCGTCGTGTTCTGGCGGTTGCTCGAACGCGAAGCCGACTGGCTGCCGAGCTGGCGCGAACTCGTGCGCGTGCTGCAGCGCCTCGAAGCACGCGGCGAGATTCGCGGCGGCCGCTTCGTCGCCGGGCTCGCGGGCGAGCAGTTCGCGCTGCCCGAGGCCATTCCGATCCTGCGTGAACTGCGACGGCAACCGGGCGATGGACAATACGTGTGCGTGACGGGCGCCGACCCGCTGAATCTCGCCGGCACGCTGCTGCCCGGCGACAAGGTGCCGGCGCTGGCCGGCAATCGCGTGCTGTTTCGCGATGGCGTGCCCGTCGCGTCGCTGGTATCGGGTACGTTCCACTACGCAGCCGACCTGTCGCCCGCCGCGCGCGAGGACGCACGGCTGCGGCTCGCGCGTTCCTGCTGACATCGGCTGACAGCCACGCGGCACCAGACTACTGAACGCGGGGCCGCGCGGTCGTCATCGTTCGGGTAGCATCGAACGATCGACCGCGCGGGCTTGCGCGCGTCGTCCATACAGAACAAGTTTTCCGGAGACTGCCGCTCATGCCTTCGCATGCCGATTCGCCCGCTGCTCACCACGCGGGTTCGCTGACCATTTTCCAGGGCGCCGCGCTTTATATCGGCGCGGTGCTCGGCACCGGCGTGATCGCGTTGCCCGCGCTCGCTGCCGAAGTCGCGGGGCCGGCGTCGCTGCTCGCGTGGGCGGCGCTCGTCGTGCTGTCCGGGCCGCTCGCGGCCACCTTCGCCGCACTCGGCGCCCGCTATCCCGATGCGGGCGGTGTGTCGACCTACGCGCGGCGCGCATTCGGCCCGAAGGCCGCGGCCATCGTCGGCTGGTGCTTCTATTTCGCGGTGCCGGCCGGCGCGCCGGCTGCCGCGATGTTCGGCGGCGCATACGTCGCGGCCGTCACGGGCGGCGGACACACGACGATCATTGTCACGGCCGCCGCGCTGATCGCGACCGTGTCGGCCGCGAATGCATTCGGCGTCACTGTGTCGGGCCGCATGCAGCTCGTGTTGTCGGTGCTGCTCGTCGCGCTGCTGCTCGCCGCGGTGCTTGCGTCGGCCCCGCATGCGCGCACCGCGAACCTGCATCCGTTCGCCCCGCACGGCTGGCTCGCGGTCGGCCAGGCCGCCGCGCTGCTCGTGTGGAGCTTCGCCGGCTGGGAAGCGATCACACATCTCGCCGCCGAATTCCGCCGGCCCGCACACGACATGCCGCGTTCGGCCGGCATCGCGGTCGTGGTCGTCGGGTTCCTGTATCTGTCGGTCGCCGCCGCGAGCGTGACGGTGCTCGGGCCTTCCGCGGGCGCATCGGGCGCGCCGCTCGCCGAACTGATCGCGGGCGGCATCGGCGGCCATGCGCAGGTGTTGGCGGCGGCTGCCGCGCTGCTGCTCACGCTCGGCACGATGAACGCGTATTTCGCGGGCGCGGCCAAACTCGGCGCGGCGCTTGGCCGCGATGGCGCGTTGCCTGCGTGGCTCGCGCAAGGCAGCCAGGTGGGCGGCGTGCCGCGCCGCAGCCTCGGCGTGATCGCCGTGCTCGCGGCCGTCGCGCTGGCCGCCACGGCGCTGTCGGACGTCGGGCCGAAGCCGCTCGTGCTCGTCACGTCCGGCTGTTTCGTGATGGTGTACGGGCTGGGCGCGGCGGCCGCGCTGAAGCTGCTGCCGCGCGGCGGCATCGCGTACCGCTGCGCATGGATTTCGCTCATTGCGGTGGCCGGGCTGTTCGTGACGACCGGCTGGTATTTCCTGTGCCCGCTGCTGCTCGCGGGCGGCGCGTTGCTTTACCTGCAGGTCACCGGCGCGCGTCGATGACCCGGCATGCGCACGCGGGCCGGCACCGGCCCGCTCGCCGCCCCGCCGCGTGAACAATCACGTCGCTCCGTCCGCGCGCCATTCGTTCGCGCCGGTCAGGCCGGCACCAGCTCGAAACTGAGCCGCTTGCCGAGCGCGGCGGCCGCGCTCGCGAGCGTCGCCAGCGTGAGGCTCGTGTCGGTTTCGTCGAGCAGACGGTTGAGCGCGGCGCGGCTGGTTTTCATCCGCGCGGCCATCGCCGTTTTCGTGATCTGCTGCGCCTTCATTTCCTGCCCGATCTGCCACGCGATCACGCGCTTGATCGCGGTGGCGGTGGCTGCTTCGAGATTGCCGTCCGCTTCGAGGAAGGCGTCGAAATCGCTGCCGATATACGGATTGTTCGTGGTCGTCATGTCGTACTCCAGGTGCATGGCGTTGCCGGCTGCCCGACCGTCGAAGACGGTATGCTCCAGCGTAACCGGGGAATTCAGATGGCGCGCGTCAGCGTTTTCAGGCGCGCGACGGTGACGTCGAGATCGTCCGACGGCGTGGCCCGCGACTGCTTGAAGAAGCCGTGCAGCAGCACCATCGTGTCGCCGACGACCGTGAACAGCACGCGTGCGCTTCGCCCCGGCACCGTCACGCGGATCTCCCACAGATCCTTCGCCATCTTCCGGACCAGCGGCATGCCGAGCGGCCAGCCGAGTTGAACGGTCTTGATCTCTTCGCCGATCGCCCTTCGCTCCACTCGCCCGAGCGCGTTGAGCCATTCGCGCACCGGCTCGTGGCCGCGGGCCGTCCGGAAGAACCGCACGCCGAGCGTGACCTGAATCTGCTGTCTCGCCATCGTCTTGTCGCCAATCGTATCAAAAACGGTACGATATGCCAAGCACCCGATGACGGCTACTGACCGGATGGCCAGTCCCGCAGCAAGAAAGAGAAACGAGATCGGGTCCGGCGCATCGCCAGGCCCGATGGATCAACGCTTGCCGCGAGCAGGCTTGCGCGCCGTGCGTGGTGCCCGGTGCGGGCGCGCATCGCCGAACCGCGACCGGGCGATGTCGCGCACCGCGTCGATCAGCGTCCGCGCGACCGGCGACGGCTGCGCATCGGTACGCAGCACGAGCCCGACCGGCTCGTCGGTGCCCGCCGACGGCAGCGGCAGGCGCGCCAGCGCACCGGCCGACAGATCGTATTCGGCGGCATAGAGCGGCACGAACCAGACCGCATCGTTCTCGAGCGCCAGCGCGCGCGCAACCGATACCGACAGCACCTCGATGAACGAATCCAGCGGCGGCGCGCCGCATGCGCCGAGCAGTTGCTCGGCCGACTGGCGGATCAACGTGCCGAACGGCGGCAGCACGACCGGATAGCGCGCCAGCTCGGCGGCCGGCGCCACGCTCGCGAGCAGCGGATGCCCGGCGCGCACGACCGCGACGAGCGGCTCGTTGTACAACTGCTCGAACGCGAGCCCGATCATTCGCTCCGGCTCCGACAGCCGGCCGATCGCGCATTCGATCGCGCCGGATTTCAGACGCTCGAGCAACTCGGCGTTCGCGGCCGTCGCGATCCGCACGACGATACGCGGCCAGCGCGCGGTCAACGCCTTCATCAAGGCCGGCGCAAGCGAGGCCGCGACGGTCGGCAGTATGCCGATTTCCAGCGTCGCGGCGGCGGCCCCGCCCTCGCGCGCCAGCAGCCCGACGCCCTGACGCAGCGCCAGCACGCACGCATTCGCGTGCGGCATGAACAGTTGCGCTTCGCGGGTCGGCTGCGCGCCGTGCCGGCCGCGCTCGAACAGCTTCACGCCGAGGATCGCCTCCAGCTCGGCGATCGTCTTCGACACGGCCGGTTGCGTGATCGACAGGCTTTCGGCCGCCTTCTGCACGCCGCCCAGCTGCGCGACCGCGAGAAAACACTGCAGGTGCCGAAATTTGACACGGCCGTCGGCGATACGGTTATTCATAACGGGTGGTTATGTTAATGACGATGAATCGCCATTTTGCATAACTTTCCGGAAAGGCCCAAGCGTTCGGGACGACGTCACCCGTGGCGCCGCAGCGCGTGGAATCCGGTCGGCTCCCAGATCCGTTTCGCGATCAGCAGGGCCGTGCCGTGCTTCTGCCCGAGCGGCGCGGACGACGACTCGGCATGCAGCGCCGCGGCCTTGCTGGCGAGCCGCCGCAGTTCCTGTTCGAGCTCGGCGGCGGCCGCGTCGGTCAGCATTCCCTGCAGGAACGTCATCGTCTCGCCCGGGCCGTCGAAGCGGCTGCCGAGAAAGTCGTCGAGCACGTGCGCATGGAAGTAGCGGCGAATCGGGCCACCCGGCAGCCAGTCGAAATCGCGCGCGACGCGCACGCGAATCCGGTCGCCGGGCAACAGCGCGATCACGTTCATCCGGTCGAGCATCAGCAGATATTTCACGCACTCGGCCTGCGTGAGCCGATAGGCCGACACGATGTCCTGCACGGTCCAGTAGTTGATCGCGCAGACGGCGACGAGCAGCAGTTTCTCGTCCGACACGAGCAACGCCTCCTGCGCCTCGGTCAGCACGCGCAGGCGCGGCGCGGACGCCGACGCCTCCTGCACGAGCTCGGCGAGCGTATAGCCGAGCAGTTGCGCGATCTCCGCGACGCGCTCCAGCGTGAAGCGGCCGCTCGCGAACAGCCGCTTCACGCTCGTCTCGGAGACGTCGAGCGCACGCGCGACGTCCCGGTAAGTCATTCCCTGCGCCTTCAGCTGGCGCTTCAGCGTTTCGATGAGTTGGGCAGTCTCGGTCATGTTGGTATCGAAAAATGATGCTCGTGGTCGGATATTAGGCTACTCGCGTATCCGCATCAGCACTTTTGGATACTTGTCTGCATAATCCGCTCCGTCCTGTCATGCAACGACGGAGCCGAAATGACCGCCCGAATCGACACAGCCGCCTGCGAATCGCACCACGCCGCCCCGCGCGGTGCACGCGCCACCGATCGCACGATGCCGCTCGCCACCGTACGCACGCTGGCGGCCGGCGCCCACGTCGGCGATCTCGTGTTCATCCGCGAGCGAGCCGGTGCACCGGATGCCGCGACGGGCGTGGCCGGCGCGTGGGCCAACCGCTTCGGCATCGTCGTCGATACGTCGGGCGACGAACCGGCGATCGCGGAGTCGACGGCGTTCGGATGGACGACGCTCACGCCGCTGTCGCGTTTCGTCGCCCGGACCGGCGGCGGACGCATCGCCCTGGCGCGCCGCGTCGCGGCGGCATCGGCCGACGCGCAACGCCACGTCCACGCGCTGGCCGAACGGCGAATCGATGCGCTGCTCGGCAGTCGCTTCAACCTGCGCGCGCGGCGCGGTTTCTGCGCGCAGTACGTGGCCGAGGTGCTCGGCGCCGGCCACGCGGCGACACCGTCGGCCCTGCTGCGCAGCGGCACGCTGGCGCTCGAATTCGACGGGATCGTGTTCGACGCCCGTCAGCCATGACGACGGGCACGCTCGGGGAGACCGGATAACAACGAGAACAAAAGAAAAAACAGCGACGGGCTGGCTGGAGGGCCGTGCACGGGGTCGTCACCGACGACGCGAAGCCCGATCGTTTTTTCCGCCGGACAGGCTTCCTGTCCGGCGGAATTTTCATTGCCGGGACGAACATAACGAATGGTTATGCGATTCGCGAAAAAAGGTCATTTTGCATAACTTTCCGGATTGGCTAAAGTCGTGGCCATCCACTTCGCGAAATACCTATCAGGAGACGCCCGATGGATTCCCCCACGATCCTCACGCCGCGCGACTGGCCGTCGCATCCGGCCTATGTCCATCCCGAGTACCGTTCGTCCGTGAAACGCGGCCCGACCCGCCCGCTGATCCCGCTGAAGGAGAAGTTGCGCGACCAGTACGCGCCCGTCTACGGCGCGGAAGATCTCGGCGCGCTCGACCACGATCTGACGAAGAACGCCGTGAAGAACGGCGAGCCGCTCGGCGAGCGGATGGTCGTCACCGGCCGCGTGCTCGACGAAGGCGGCAAGCCTGTGCGCAACACGCTCGTCGAGGTGTGGCAGGCCAATGCGGCCGGCCGCTACGTGCACAAGGTCGACCAGCACGACGCGCCGCTCGACCCGAATTTCCTCGGCGCCGGCCGTTGCCTGACCGACGACGAAGGCCGCTACCGCTTCCTGACGATCAAGCCCGGCGCGTATCCGTGGGGCAACCATCCGAACGCGTGGCGCCCGAATCACATCCATTTCTCGCTGTTCGGCGATTACTTCGGCTCGCGTCTCGTCACGCAGATGTATTTCCCCGGCGATCCGCTGCTCGCGTACGACCCGATCTTCCAGGGCACGCCGGAAGCCGCGCGCGATCGGCTGATCTCGCGCTTCTCGATGGACATCACCGAAGAAGGCTATGCGCTCGGCTACGAATTCGACATCGTGCTGCGCGGCCGCGACGCCACCCCGATGGAGCGCTGAACCATGACGACGCTGAAGCAAACCCCTTCGCAGACGGTCGGCCCGTACTTCGCGTACGGCCTGTGCCCGCAGCAATACGACTACGACCTGAAAAGCCTGTTCACGCCGACGATCGCCGCGGCGCACGCCGAAGGCGAGCATGTGCTGCTGGTCGGGCAGGTGTTCGACGGCGACAACAACGTGGTCGGTGACGCGGTGCTCGAATTCACGCAGGTGGACGGCGCGGGCCGCTACCCCGCGTCGCGCGACGACATCGCGACATCCGGCTTCACGGGCTTCGCGCGGGTCGGCACGGGCACCGACCCGCAGCAGCGCTTCGTTGTCCAGACGGTGAAGCCGGGCCGCGTCGCCGCCGACGAGGCGCCGCACATCAACGTGACCGTGATGATGCGCGGCATCCTCACCCATGCGTTCACCCGCGTGTACTTCGACGACGAAGCCGCCGCGAACGCGGTCGACCCCGTGCTCAACGCGGTGCCGGCCGAGCGCCGCGCGACGCTCGTCGCGAAACGCGATGCGCAGCCGGGCCGCCCGGTCGTCTACCGCTTCGACATCCGCATGCAGGGGCCGGAAGAAACCGTGTTCTTCGACGTTTGACGCACGCGCCGGCGCTTGCCGGCCCTGTGCGCCGGGTACAACCGCATCGCCGTGTGGCGCGATCCCGACAGGCATCGCGCCACACGGCGTTTTTGATGCGCCGTCGCGATCATTCGATGGTGCGCCGCATCGTGACCGACGGGGCTGCGGATGATTGCCCCATCGGCTTTCCGCCCCGATATCGAACGCGCGATCGAAACACATGCTGCGACAGCACATCAATCGTGGGGCCGACACGATATCGTTTGCGCGTTATGCGGCGTATGCTTCGTTATCCGCAAAGCACCGGCAGGATTGAATCGGAAGAAGCAACAATGACAGGCATCATGCGCGACGCTGCCCAGCCGGCGGCCCGCGCATTTTTTTCAGACAGAGTGCCTTTAAACGCGTCTGGCCGAAGGTGGCGGACGCGTATTTTTTTGGCGCGGCGGCCCGCGTACCAGCAGAGCCTGCGCCGGGTCGCGGCGCCTAGCGACGCATCTCCAGATAGCGGCTCGGCGTATCGCCCAGGATGCGGCGAAACGCCGACGTGAACGCACTCGCACTCGCGTAGCCAAGATCGAGCGCGACGCGCGTCACCGGCTGCCCGTCGGTCAGGCGGGCAATCGCCGCGAGCATGCACACCTGCTGGCGCCATGCGGCGAAACTCACGCCCGTCTGCGCGCGGAACTGCCGCGTGAACGTGCGGCGGCTCACGCCCGCGTCGGCCGCGACCCGGTCGAGATCGGCGTCGATCGACGGCGCCGCGAACAGGTGGCGGCACACCTTCGCCAGCCGTGCGTCGGCCGGCAGCGGCGCATGCAGCGAGAGGCGCGGCATCGTCGCGATTTCCGCGACCAGCAGATCCATCAGCTTGCCTGCGCGGCCGTCGACGTCGTACATCGCCGGCAGGTCGACCGCATCGTCGAGCAGTTGCCGCAGCAGCGGCGACACGCCATATACGCCGCACTGGGCCGGCAGGCCGGCCGCCTGCGCGGCATCGATGGACACGAACGCGTTGAGCATCGTGACCGGCCCGGCCATCGTCATTTCGTGCCGCACGCCGGCCGGCACCCAGCACGCGCGCTGCGGCGGCACCAGCCAGCGCCCGTGCGGCGTCGACACGCTGATCGTGCCGCGCGACGCGAACGCGAATTGCCCGCGCACGTGCGCGTGATCCGGAAACGTCGTGCCCGCCGCGAAGTCGTTGGCGAGCACGACCACGCTCCGGGGAATGTGTTCGTAGGGATCTAGCAGCGTATTTCTCACGGCTCGAATTCCATCATCAATGATCCGATATCAAAGGCCGGTCGCCTTCGAATGATCCACGATCCGCTCCACGTCCGGTCAACGCAACCCCGCTCGCGCTGGCCGCGACGATGGAAGCATTCCCGCTCGCCGCGACGGCCCGCCCGACCGCGTCGCGCTCGGCCGCGCGCCGGCGCACATCGTCACGGCACGCGTCAACGCAGCATGAACGACATCGCCGACAGGCTGTTCAGCGTGCGCACCACATGCTCGACCGACGGCCCGTCGAAACGCAGCGTCACCGCATCGACGCGCTCGAGCGACGGCAGCACGCAGAACAGGTCGGCGAGCGCGGCCGTCTGCACGCGCAGCGTGCACGCCGCCGGCGCCGGTCGATGCGCGCCGGCGCGCACGCCGGCCGACAGCGCCCGCGCGACCGTTTCGCGCGCGGCGGTCGCGATCCGCGCACACGAGGCGGCGGGCGTCAGCGTCTCGCCGCTCGACGCGCCGCCGGCCGTCTTGACCGTCTCGAAACGCGCGTCCGGAAACAGCGGCTGCGTTTCGTCGGCGAATACGTCGTCGCCGGTCGCGAGCGCGACATGCGCGCCGTATTCGCGCGCCAGCGCGCCGTACAGGCCGGCCTCGCCGAGCTCGACGCCATTCAGCCACACCTGTGTGAACGCAAAGCTGTTGATCGTGTGCGCGAGCACGCCACGCGTCTGCGATTTCGCGTGATAGCCGATCATGAACACGAGATCGGGCTGCTGTTCGAGGCCCGCCATCATCCCGAGCAGGCGCGGCTTGCCGAGCACGACGCGTGCGCGCGCATCGAGTCCGTCGGGCAGCAGGTTGCGAAAGCCGCCATGCGAATCGTTGACCCAGACGGCCTGCGCACCGCCCGCGAACGCGCCTTCGATCGCCGCGTTCGCCTCGGCGGTCATCCAGCGGCGCGCGCGTTCGTATTCCGGATTGCCGGCGCGCGTCTGCTCGACGGCGAATACGCCGGCGACACCCTCGATGTCGGTCGAGATCAGGATCTTCATGACTGGGTCGAACGTCCTTCGTTGTCTTCGTTGAACAGCCGGTCGAGATCGGGCACCGCGTCGCGCAGCGCTTGCCGCACGTGGCCGTCGCGCCCGGCGACCGTCACCGCCTGCAGCAAGGCGTCGGCGATCGCGTGTTCGACGCTTTCGGCCGCGGCCATGAACAGCGGATCGAGCGCCGCATCCGCGACGAGGGCCGGCAGCGCGATCGTCGACGCATCGTGCGCGATCGTGTAGGCGGTCGAGAACGCGAGCGCGATGTCGCCGCTGCCATGCCCGTAGACGGAGCCCGTACGGGCCAGCCCCGCCCCCGCGCGACGCGCGAGCCGCGACAGCTGCCGCGCGTCGAGCGGCGCATCGGTGGCCAGCAGCAGGATGATCGAGCCCTGCTCGGGCGGCGCAGCGTGCGCCGCTTCGGCCGCGCGCCGTTGCGCGACGATGCGCCCGAGCGGCACGCCGCCGAGCGTCAGCATCGGCAGCCGGCCGAAATTCGCGAGCACGAGCGCGCCGACCGTATAGGGGCGGCCGGCCGCGACGGCCACGCGCGACGCCGAACCGATCCCGCCTTTCAGGTCGAAGCACGACATCCCGCGCCCGGCGCCCACCGCGCCGCGGGCGACGTCGCGCGACGCCGCGCGGCACGCGTCGTCGTAATGCGCGGCGGTGACCGCGAACGCCTGGATGTCGTTGAGGTAACCGTCGTTGCACTCGAACACGAGCGGATTGACGGTCGACCAGTCGCGGCCGATCCGCGGATTCGCCGCGATCGCCGCGCGGATCTGCGCCTGGGCGACCGCGCCGACGCCGAACGTGTTGGTCAGCGCGATCGGCGTGTCGAGCGTGCCGAGTTCGTCGACCTGCACGAGCCCGACGCTCTTGCCGAAACCGTTGATCACGGCGGCCCCCGCCGGCACCTTGCTGCGGTACACGTCGCCCGGATGCGGCTTCACGACGGTCACGCCCGTCTGCACGTTGCCGGCATCCAGCGTGCAATGGCCGACCGTCACCCCCGGCACGTCGGCGATCGTGCCGCGCGGCCCGGCCGGCAGCGTCGCCGTCCACATCGGTGCAGCCCGCATCAACGGCGCTCCAGCTTCGGGTCGAGCGCGTCGCGCAGCCCGTCGCCGAGCAGGTTGAACGCGAGCACGGTCAGGAAGATCGCCAGGCTCGGGAACACCGCGATGTGCGGCGCCGTCACCATGTCCGCGCGCGCCTCGTTGAGCATCGCGCCCCACTCCGGCGTCGGCGGCTGCGCGCCGAGCCCGAGGAACGACAGGCTCGCGGCGGTGATGATCGACGTGCCGATCCGCATCGTGAAGTAGACGACGACCGACGACACGGTGCCCGGCAGGATGTGCCGCATGATGATCGTCCAGTCGGACGCGCCGATGCTGCGCGCGGCCTCGACGTAGGTCATGTGCTTGAGCATCAGCGTGTTGCCGCGCACGAGCCGCGCGAACGCCGGGATGCTGAAGATCGCGACCGCGCAGATCACGTTGACCATCCCGTTGCCGAGGATCGCGACCACGCCGATTGCGAGCAGGATGCCCGGGAACGCGAACAGCACGTCGGCGATGCGCATCGTGATGCGGTCCCACCAGCCTTCGTAGTAGCCGGCGAGCAGCCCGAAGAACGTGCCGATCACCGCGCCGAGCGCCACCGAGAAGAAGCCGGCCGCGAGCGAGATGCGCGTGCCCGCGACGATCCGGCTGAAGATGTCGCGGCCGAGCGAATCGACGCCGAACCAGTGCACGGCCGACGGCCCCGCGTTCAGCGCGTCGTAGTCGAAATAGTTCTCCGGATCGAACGGCACGATGTGCGGGCCGACGAACGCCAGCACGACGAGCGCCAGCACGAAGCCGCCCGCGACGAGCGCGACGGTCTGCTTGCGGAACTTGCGCCAGAATTCGCGCCACGGCGTGCGGATCGCGGTCGGTGCGGCCGGCGCCGCGGTCTGGACAGTCGCGTTCATGCGCGCCTCACTTGAACCGGATGGTCGGGTTGATGACCGCGTACAGCACGTCGACGGTCAGGTTGATCAGGATGAATTCCAGCGAGAACAGCAGCACGATCGCCTGGATCACCGGGTAGTCGCGCATCGTCACCGCGTCGACGAGCAGACGGCCGAGCCCCGGCCAGTTGAACACGACCTCGACGACGATCGAGCCGCCGAGCAGGAAGCCGAACTGCAGCCCCATCATCGTGACGACCGGGATCATCGCGTTGCGCAGGCAGTGCTTGAGCACGACCATCGGCTCGTGCACGCCCTTCGCGCGTGCGGTGCGCACGAAGTCCTCGTTCAGCACCTCGACGAACGATGCGCGCGTGAAACGCGCCATCACGGCCGCGACCGCCGCGCCGAGCGTCAGCGACGGCAGCACGTAGCTCTTCCACGAGCCGTCCGGCACGACCGGCAGCCAGCCGAGCTTCACCGAGAACACTTCCATCAGCAGCATGCCGAGCGCGAACGCGGGAAACGAGATGCCCGACACCGCGATCGTCATCCCGAGGCGATCGGGCCAGCGATTGCGCCAGACCGCCGACGCGATCCCGATCGCCATGCCGAGCAGCGTCGACCACACCATGCTGACGAGCGTCAGCATCAGCGTCGGCATGAAGCGTTCGCCGATCTCGGTCGAGACCGGCCGCTTGCTGCGCGTCGACATGCCGAAATCGCCGTGCGCGATCTTCGTGAAGAAATTCGCGAACTGCGCGGGCAGCGGCCGGTCGAGCCCGAGATCGGCGCGCACCAGCGCGACCGTCGCGTCGTCGGCTTCGGGGCCGGCCGCGAGCCGCGCCGGGTCGCCCGGCAGCAGGTGCACGAACAGGAACACCAGCACCGCGACGATCGCGAGCGTGGGCAGCAGGCCGAACAGGCGTTTGACGAGGAAATTCAGCATGGGACACCGATCGAATCAGCGCACCGGCGGCTCGCGCCGCCGGCACTGCGTGGCGGGCAAACCGCCGTCATTTCAGCGAGATCTCGTCGAAGTTGAACGAGCCGTCCGGCATCACGTACGCGCCCTGCAACCGCTTGCTGCGCGCATACACGATCTTCTCCTGCACGAGGAATATCCACGGCGCATCGGCCCAGATCTGCTTCTGCGCGTCGGCGTAGAGCTCGGCTTTCTTCGTGCGGTCGACCGTCTCGAGCGCCTTCGTCAGGTCGCCGTCGACCGTGTCGTTCTTGTAGTACGCGGTGTTGACGAGCTTCGGCGGCGCCGACGCGCCGGCCAGCAGCGGCGTGATCGCCCAGTTCGCCTCGCCCGTCGACGACGACCAGCCGATGTAGTACATCCGCACCGGCGCCTTCGCCGGATCCGGAGCGCTCTCGACCTTCGCGACGCGCTCGCCGGCTTCCAGCGCCTGCACCTGCACCTTCACGCCGACCTGCGCGAGCTGCTGCTGCACGAACTGGATCGCCTTCTGCGACGTCGAGTTGTTATAGGCGGACCACAGCGTCGTCTCGAAACCGTTCGGATAGCCGGCTTCCTTCAGCAGCGCACGCGCCTTCGCCGGATCGTACGGCCAGGGGCCGAGCTTCGTCGCGTAATCGACGCCCTGCGGCACCACGCCGGTCGATGGCGTCGCGAAGCCGGAGAACGCGACCTTCGCGAGCGCTTCCTTGTTCACCGCGTAGTTCAGCGCCTGGCGCACCTTCGGGTTGTCGAACGGCTTCTGCAGCATGTTCAGCGAGACGTAGCGCTGCACGATCGACGGCCGCTCGACGACGTCGACCTTCGCGTTGCCCTTCAGGTCGGCCGCCTGCTCGAACGGAATGCGAAACGCGAAATCGGCTTCGCCCGTCTTCATCAGCGCCGCGCGCGTGTTGTTGTCGACCACCGGCTTCCAGTCGATCGCGTCGATCTTCGGATAGCCCTTCTTCCAGTAGCCGGCGAACTTCTTCACCTTCAGGTCGTCGGTCTGCTTCCATTCGACGAACTCGAACGGCCCGGTGCCGACCGGATGCAGCGCGATGTCGCGGCCCCACTTCTTCAGCGCGGCCGGCGAGATCATCACGGCCGACGGGTGCGCGAGCGTGTTGATGAACGCCGAGAACGGCTCGCGCAACGTGACCTTCACCGTGGTCGGATCGACGACCTCGGTCTTCTCGATCACGCGGAACATGTTGTAGCGCTTCAGGTGGTTCGCGGGATCGGTCACGCGGTCGAAGTTGGCCTTCACGGCCGCCGCGTTGAAATCGGTGCCGTCGTGGAACTTCACGCCCGGGCGCAGCTTGATCGTGTACGTCTTCGCGTCGGGGCTGGCCTCGTAGCCGGTCGCGAGCACGTTGACGAGCTTCATGTCCTTGTCGAAGCCGAACAGCCCCTGGTAGAACGACTTGACGACGGCCTGCGACACGGTGTCGTTCGCGTCGTACGGGTCCATCGTCGTGAAGGTCGAATCCACCGCCATCACCGCGGTCTGCTGCGCGAACGCGGGCAGCGCGGCCGACAGCGCGAACGCGCCGGCGAGCGCGACGAAGCAGGCGCGCGGACGAAACATCGGAAACGGATGCTGCTGGGTCATTTTGCTGGGCTCCTATCGGTGAATCGGTGACGCCTCACGGGCGTTTCGGTTTCGACTGCCTGCTGACTCGCGCGCCGTCATCGCGGCGCACGACTCCACCACTCAATACGCGCCGCCGACGCGATGCGTCGCGACGTAATGATCGGGACCGACCGCGACGAGCGGCGCGACGACCGGCTCGTCGCCGACCGCGCGGATCGGGCTCGGAATCTCGTCCGCCGCGAGCTGGCGCGGCGCATGCCGGCGCGCGGGATCGGCGACCGGCACCGCGCTCATCAGCTTCTTCGTGTACGGATGCTGCGGCGCCTCGAACACCGCGCGACGCGGGCCGATCTCGACGATCTGGCCCAGATACATCACCGCGACGCGATGGCTGACGCGCTCGACCACCGCCATGTCGTGCGAGATGAACAGGTACGCGACGCCGAGCTCGCGCTGCAGGTCGAGCATCAGGTTGACGATCTGCGCCTGCACCGACACGTCGAGCGCCGACACCGACTCGTCGGCGATCACGACCTTCGGGTTCAGCGCGAGCGCACGCGCGATCGCGATCCGCTGGCGCTGGCCGCCCGAGAATTCGTGCGGATAGCGGCGCGCGGCTTCCGGCGGCAGGCCGACCTTGTCGAGCAGCCAGTCGACGCGCGCCTGCGCCTCGGCGCCGCTCGCGACGCCGTGCACGAGCAGCGGCTCCATGATCGAGAAGCCGACGGTCAGGCGCGGGTTCAGCGAGGCGAACGGGTCCTGGAAGATGAACTGGATGTTGCGGCGCAGCGCCTGCAGGTCCGGGCCCTTCAGCGCGCTGATGTCGCGGCCGTCGAATTCGATCGAGCCGCTTTGCGATTCGACGAGGCGCAACAGCGAACGACCGGTGGTCGACTTGCCGCAGCCCGATTCGCCGACGAGCGCGAGCGTCTCGCCCGCGCGCAACTCGAAGCTCACGCGCTCGACCGCATGCACGTATTGCGACACGCGGCCGAACACGCCGCTCTTCACCGGAAAGCGCGTGACGAGATCGCGCACGCGCAGGATCGGCGGCGCGGCATGATCGACGGGCGGCTGCGTGTCGTTCGCGGCGGACGCCGTGGTCGGGGCCGGCGCCGTCGCGCTGGTGCCGTCCACCTTCAGCAGCGGGAATTTCTCGGGGGCGTCGGTGCCCTCCATCGAGCCGAGCCGCGGCACGGCCGCGAGCAGCGCGCGCGTGTAGCGATGCGCGGGCGTCGCGAAGATGCGGTCCGACTCGCCCTCCTCGACCTTCTCGCCGCGGTACATCACGAGCACGCGGTCGGCGACTTCGGCCACCACGCCCATGTCGTGCGTGATGAAGATCACGCCCATGTTCATTTCGTCCTGCAGCCCGCGCACCAGTTGCAGGATCTGCGCCTGGATCGTCACGTCGAGCGCGGTCGTCGGCTCGTCGGCGATCAGCAGCGCGGGCCGGCACGACAGCGCCATCGCGATCATCACGCGCTGCCGCATCCCGCCCGACAACTGGTGCGGATAGCGCGCGAACACGCGGCGCGCTTCCGGGATGCGCACCAGATCGAGCAGCCGCAGCGCTTCCGCGCGCGCTTCGGCCGTGCCCTTCGACTGGTGCAGCGCGATCGCCTCGCTGATCTGGTCGCCGACGGTGAACACCGGGTTCAGCGACGTCATCGGCTCCTGGAAGATCATCGCGATGTCCGCGCCGCGGATGCCGCGCATCGTCGCGGCACTCGCCTGCGCGAGATCGACCAGCGCGCCGCCACGGCGCCGGAACGCGATCCGTCCGCTCGTGATCTCGCCGCCGCCGTGCTCGACGAGGCGCATCAGCGCGAGCGACGTGACCGACTTGCCCGAGCCCGATTCGCCGACGATCGCGAGCGTCTCGCCGCGATCGACGTGAAACGACACGTTGCGCACCGCGTCGAACGTCGCGCCTTCGCGGCGGAACGTGACCGACAGGTCGTCGACGGCCACCACGCGCTGCTCGGGCAGCGCCAGCGGCGACGGGTTACGGCTCGAAGTCATGCGTGTCTCCTCGTGCGATCCGGAATCAGGCCGCGTCGTCGCGGTAGATGCCGACGACCGGCGCTTCACCGACGCGCGCGTAGCCGCGGTACATCCCTTCGGTGTTGAACGGCATCGCGACGTTGCCCTGTGCGTCGACCGCGATGATCCCGCCGCGGCCCGCGAGACGCGGCAGCTTGTTCATCACGACGTCGTGCGCGGCGTCGGCGAGCGACGCGCCGCGATACGCGATCTGCGCGGCGACGTCGTAGGCCGTCGCGAGCCGCATGAACATCTCGCCGGTGCCCGTCGACGAGACCGCGCAGGTCGCGTCGTCCGCGTAGCAGCCGGCGCCGATGATCGGCGAATCGCCGACGCGCCCCGGCTGCTTGTTCGTGATGCCGCCCGTCGACGTCGCCGCCGCGATGTGGCCGTTCAGGTCGCACGCGACCGCGCCGACCGTGCCGTGCTTGCGGTCCGGATCGAGCGGCTCGGCCGGTTGCGGCTGTTGCTGCGACTGGCCGAACACGAACGTCGCCGCATCGTGATCGAGCATCGCGCCGGCCGCCGCGCGCGCCTTCACCCACTGCGCATGCCGCGATTCGGTGTCGAAGTAGCCGGGTTCCGCGAGTTCGAGCCCCTGCGCGGCGGCGAACGCATCGGCGCCCGCGCCGGCGAACAGCACGTGCTCGCTCGCCTCCATCACGCGCCGCGCGGCGAGCACCGGGTTGCGCACGCGGGTCGCGCAGCAGATCGCACCGGCGCCGAGCGTCGCGCCGTCCATGACCGCCGCGTCGAGTTCGTGCTTGCCTTCGGCCGTATACACGGCGCCGCGCCCGGCGTTGAACAGCGGGCAGTCCTCGAGCATCCGCACCGCGACGGTGACGGCGTCGAGCGCGCTGCCGCCATCGGCCAGCACGCGCTGCGCGGCCTGCAGGATTGCGGTGAGTTCGGCGCGGTACCGACGTTCGGTGTCGGTATCCATCGCTTCGCGCAGGATCGTGCCTGCGCCGCCGTGAATCGCGACGATCGCGGGTGAAGTCATGATTTTTTCGGACGTGGGGAAGAAGGGTTGGTGGCCGGCAGCGCCGCTTGCGGCTGCACGAGCCACGGCAGCAGGAATTCGGTCATCTCGGCGGCGGATTTCGCGGACCGGTGCGTGCGCAGCGCGACCGCATCGATCAGCGCCTCGATCATCGTCAGCACGGCGGCTTCCGACGTGGCCGCGAAACGCCGTTCGGCCTTGACGTACAGGTTCAGCGACGCGATCGGCGCGAGCGGCGATTGCGGGCCGTCGGAGATGCCGAGCACGCGCGCCCCGCGCGCCGCCGCGCGACGGGCCAGCTCGATCGTGTCCTTCACGTAGCGCGGAAACGCGAGCGCGATCACGAGATCGCGCGAATCGGCCGTGTACAGGCGCCGCGCCGCGTGCGACGGGCCGCCGAGCAGCGCGAGCGACTGCACGCTGTCATGGCAGACGGACAGTCCGTGCTCCATCAGGCCGGTGAGAAACGCGCTCGACCCGGCGCCGAGAATCAGCACGCGCCGCGCGCCGACGATCGCCTCGACCGCCGCCTCGACATCGGCCGCGTCCAGTTGCGCACGCGTGTTCTCGATGTTGGCGGCAGCCTGGTCGAATACCGCGTCGATCCACGCGGCGCCGCGCACGCCGGACTCCTGCTCCTGCGCGGAACGCAGCCGTTCGACCGGTCCGAGCGTGGCCTCGAAGCCGCGCACGAGCGCCGCGCGCATCGCCGGATAGCCGTCGAAACCGAGCGCCTTCGCGAAGCGGTTCGCGGTCGCGATCGATGCATTCACGGCCTGCGCGAGCTCATCGATCCGCATCGTCGCCGCGCGAAACGGGTTCGCGAGCACGAACTCGCCCATGCGCCGGTGAATCGGCGTCATCAACGGCATCGCCGACGCGATCCGCTCGGCGATCGCGGGTTCGTCGTGACTGACATCGTGCGGAACGAGAGGCGTCATGCGAAGGGTCGTTGCAAGGTGGATGAAAATCAATTTACACAATCTATCTCGAAAAAAGAAATAAATTTTCATCAGGGTTGTCACGCCCCGCCGGGTGTCCATCGACCGTCCGGAAGATCGCCCGGCCCCGCCGCACCGGCCTCTGGCGGCCGAGCGCCGGGTGTCGCCGCTCATCGGCTTGCCGTCCGCCATCGGGAAAACCCCGAGCAGGTTCGTTCGAATGCAGATTCACGTTGACCGGATTCGCATTCGAACATAGGATGTTCGAAAATGATCAGTCGTCAGATAACATTGCAGTTTGATGACGGCGGAATGTTCGCTCGAACACCGTGATTTCGATATAAACCGGGTAAAACCGGCGCGCATCAAGATCGGACATCGTACGAATAAACGAAACGAGCCATCTCGAATGGATGGCCCTCACGGACCGGGCAGGCGCCGCGCGCCCGCCCTGCCTGACAGGAGACAGCAGTGAAGACAGTCAAGGCGTTGCGCTGGTGGATCATCGTGCTCGTGTGTCTCGGCACGATCCTCAACTACCTCGCACGGAATTCCCTCGCGGTGCTCGCGCCCGAACTCAAGCAGGTGTTCGCGATCTCGACGCAGCAGTACTCGTACATCGTCGGCGCGTTCCAGATCGGCTACACGATCATGCAGCCGGTATGCGGGTTCATCGTCGATCTGATCGGGCTGCGGCTCGGGTTCGCGCTGTTCGCGATGCTGTGGTCGGTGGTCGGCGTCGCGCACGGCTTCGCGTCGGGCTGGCTGTCGCTCGGCATCCTGCGCGGCTTGCTGGGCCTGTTCGAGGCCGCCGCGATTCCATCGGGGATGAAGGCCGTCGCCGAGTGGTTTCCCGATCGCGAGAAATCCGTCGCGGTCGGCTACTTCAACGCGGGCACGTCGCTCGGCGCCGCGATCGCGCCGCCGCTCGTCGTGTTCCTGTCGATGCGGTTCGGCTGGCAGGCCGCGTTCATGGCCACCGGCGCGCTCGGGTTCGTGTGGGCCGCGCTGTGGTACACGCAGTACCGTTCGCCGGCCGCTCATCCGCGCATCACGCCGCAGGAACGCACGCTGATCCGCGACGGCCAGGCCACGATGCCGCCCGTGTCGACGCGCCGCATCCGCGACGTCGTCACCGCCCGGCGCTTCTGGGCCATCGCGCTGCCGCGCTTCTTCGCGGAACCCGCGTGGCAAACTTTCAGCTTCTGGATTCCGCTGTACCTCGCGACCGAGCGCCACATGCCACTCACGCAGATCGCGGTGTTCGCGTGGATGCCGTTTCTCGCGGCCGACCTGGGCGGCATCGCGGGCGGCTACCTGTCGCCCTACCTCGCGAATCGCTTCAAGCTGCCGCTCGTGTGGTCGCGCGTCGCGGGCGTCGCGCTCGGCGCGCTGCTGATGCTCGGGCCGGCGATGATCGGGCTCGCGTCGTCGCCGTACACCGCGATCGCACTCTTCTGCGTCGGCGGCTTCGCGCACCAGATGATCTCCGCGCTCGTCAACACGCTGTCGGCCGACGTGTTCGACCCCGAGGAAGTCGGCACCGCGAGCGGCTTCGCCGGGATGGCCGCGTGGATCGGCGGCCTCGGCTTCTCGCTGCTGGTCGGCGCGCTCGCCGACAAGATCGGCTATGCGCCGCTGTTCGCGTGCCTCGGCCTGTTCGACATCATCGGCGTCACGCTGCTCGCGGTGCTGATCCGCGGCCAGTCGAAGCAGGAACGCCTGCTCGCGCAGCACGCCTGATCTCCGCCTTTACCAGGAATCGCATTCATGACTTCGCTTCTTCATCCGCCCGTGTTCCGCGTCGACAGCCACCACGCGAACCGTGTGCTGCTCGCGTCCGATACGGGCGCCACCGTCGAAATCTTCGTGCTCGAGGACGACATCGTGCGGGTGCGCGTGCTGCCCGACGCGACCGCGCGCAACCCGCGCACGTGGACCATCGCGCCCGGTCTCGACGACGTGCCGCTCGACGGCCGCGACCGCCTCGACCTGAGCGACTTCACGCTGCCCGGGTACGAACTGACCGAGGACGACGACGGCGTGCGCATCGAAACCGCGCGGATCCGGCTCGCGGTGCGCCGTCAAGGCGGCCATTGCACGTGGTCGATGCGCGGCGCGGATGGCGCATGGCGCGTCGCACTCGCCGACCGCGCGACGCAGGCGTACAACTTCGGCTGGTGGGACGACCGCGTGTATCACTACGTCGCCCGCGAGCGCGGCGACCAGGTCTTCGGCCTCGGCGAACGCGCGGGCGAACTCGACCGCACGGGCACACGCTTCGAGATGCGCAACATCGACGCGATGGGCTACAGCGCGAAACACACGGATCCGCTGTACAAGCACATCCCGTTCTACATCACGTGGTCGCCCGATGCATGCCAGGGCTTCGGGCTGTTCTACGACACGCTGTCGGACTGCTCGTTCGACATGGGCCGCGAACTCGACAACTATCACGGCCCGTACCGCTATTTCGTCGCCGAGCACGGCGATCTCGACTACTACTTCATCGCGTCGCCCGATACGCCGCTCGCGGCCACGCGGCGCTTCACGTGGCTGACCGGGCGCCCCGCGCGCACGCCGAAATGGGGGCTCGGCTATTCGGGCTCGACGATGAGCTACACCGATGCGCCGGACGCGCAGCAGCAGATGAACCAGTTCGTCGAGCAGTGCGACGCGCACGACATCCTGTGCGATTCGTTCCACCTGTCGTCGGGCTATACGTCGATCGGCGCGAAGCGCTACGTGTTCAACTGGAACCGCGACAAGTTTCCCGATGCGAAAGGTTTCGTGCAGCACTATCGCGACCATGGCATCCGCCTGTGCGCGAACATCAAGCCGTGCCTGCTGCGCGACCATCCGGCCTTCGACGACGCCGCGCAGCGCGGGCTGCTGATCCGCTCGGCGTCCGGCGAGCCCGCGTGGGTGCAGTTCTGGGACGAAGTCGGCGCGTACCTCGACTTCACGCAGCCGGACGCATACCGCTGGTGGCGCGAGCAGGTCACGTCGGCGCTGCTGGAATACGGGATCGAATCGACCTGGAACGACAACAACGAATACGAGATCTGGTCGCCCGACGCGATCGCGCACGGCTTCGGCCAGCCGTTCCCGGCGCGCGAGGCGAAGGTGCTGCAGACGATGCTGATGATGCGTGCGTCGCGCGACGCGCAGCGCGCGCATGCGCCGGCGCGGCGGCCGTTCCTCGTGTCGCGCTCCGGCGGCGCCGGCATGCAGCGCTACGTACAGACGTGGTCCGGCGACAACTACACGTCGTGGGAAACGCTGCGCTACAACCTGAAGATGGGCCTCGGGCTCGCGCTGTCGGGCGTGTCGAACATCGGCCACGACATCGGCGGCTTCTCCGGCCCCGCGCCGTCGCCCGAATTGCTGCTGCGCTGGGTGCAGTTCGGCATCTTCATGCCGCGTTTCAGCATCCATTCGTGGAACGACGACGGCACCGTCAACGAACCGTGGATGTACCCGGAGATCACCGCGCAGATCGCGTCGCTGATCAAGCAGCGCTACCGGCTGCTGCCCTACCTCTATCACCTGCTGTGGCTGTCGACGACGCGCTACGAGCCCGTGCTGCGGCCGACGCTCGCCGATTTCCCCGGCGATGCGCGCTGCTACGACGCGTGCGACGACATGATGCTCGGCGACGCGCTGCTGGTCGCGCCGGTCGTCGATCCCGGCCAGACCGAGCGCACGGTGTATCTGCCGTCGGGCGCACGCTGGACTTGCTGCGCGAGTGCGCAGTCGTTCGACGGCGGCGCGAGCGTGACGCTGCCCGCACCGCTCGACACGCCGGTGATGCTGCTGCGCGAAGGCCGCGTGCTGCCGCTGAACGTCGCGGAACAGCATTTCGGGGCACGCGCCGACACGCGCGGCTTCCTCGTCGCACCACGGATCGAGGATGGCGTCGCGTATGGCGAATGCGTCGAGGACGACGGCGAGACGGAAGCATGGCGCGACGGCGAATACGGACTGTGGCGCATCGAGACCGGCCGCGAGGCGTCCGGCGTGCTCGGCGTGTCGGTCCGCTGGGACGGCCGCCCGGCGCGCCCGGCCGAGCGCGTCGAAATCCTGCTGCCCGCGTCGCTGCAAGGCCCGATGGCCGTACGCGGCGCACGTGTCGAGCAGGATGCGCGGGACGGCGCATGGCGCCGCCTCGTCGTCGCGTTCGACCACTGAACCACTGAATCGCAAGCAGCCCCGATCAGGTGGGCCGTTCGCGCGGTCCGCCGCCTGCCACAGAGGAGGCATTCAACCTCCCCTTGAAAAGATGAAGCACCCCGGAGATCGACAATGAAAGCACCCGTCAACCGTTATGCAATCCTCATTTTATCGGCCGCGTCGCTCGGTACGACCGCCGCTCACGCGCAGAGCAGCGTGACGCTGTACGGCGTCGTCGACGATTCGCTCGCGTACGTGAACAACCAGCAGGGACATTCGAACGTCTACATGCGCGACGGCAACCTGTACGCGTCGAAGTTCGGGCTGCGCGGCGACGAGGATCTCGGCGGCGGCACGCACGCGATCTTCGACCTGCAGGCCGGCTTCAACCTGAATACGGGCGCGCAGGCCGCCGCCGGCACGATCTTCAATCGCCAGGCCTTCGTCGGCCTGCGCAACGCCAGCTATGGCACGGTCACGGCCGGCCGCCAGTACACCCCCTACTTCCTGTTGGTCGGCCCGTACGCGTCGAGCAGCTGGCTGACCGGCGCCACCGGGGCCCATCCGGGCGACATCGACGGCCTCGACACGACGATCCGCGTCAACAATTCGGTTACCTATACGTCCCCGACCTTCGCCGGGCTGACCGCGAGCGCGATGTACGCGTTCGGCGGCATTGCCGGCGCGACCGGCAAGGGCAACACGTTCAGCGCCGCGCTGCGCTACGCGAACGGGCCGGTCGGCATCGCGGCCGGCTACCTGCGGATCAACAGCTCGGGCTCGTCCGCCGGCTTCCTGAACCCGGCCACCGCGTCGTCGGGCAGCTTCGCCGTGTCCGTGCTGAACCAGGGCTACCTGACCGCGAAGGCCGTCGAGCAGGTCGCGGCGGCCGGCAACTACACGCTCGGCGACCTGACGCTGGGGCTCAACTATTCGAACGTGAAGTACCTGCCCGGCAACGGCTCGGCGTTCACCGACACGGCCGTGTTCAACACCTACGGCGCGCTTGCCGCATACCGCTTCACGCCGACGTTCTCGGTGGCCGGCGCATTCGCGTACACGCTCGCATCGAAGGCAAACGGTGTCGCGAGCGCGGCCCGTTATCAACAATATTCGCTGAAGGAGTCGTACAGCCTGTCGAAACGCACGACGCTCTACGCGCTGCAGGCGTACACGCATTCGAGCGGGCAGACGCTCGGCGCGCAAGGCGCCGGCCACATCGTCGACGCGGCGCCGATCGTCGGCGATTCGCAGCAGCTCACGCCGTCGACCACGCACGGCCAGTTCGTCGGCATGGCCGGGATCGCCGTCACGTTCTGAAACCCGCCCGGCGGCGCCTTCGGCGCGCCGCCTGTGCCCGGACGATACGCATGCCGTGCGTGCCCGTCCGGGCGCCCGATCCGCGTTCGCCGCTGCCTTCGCGCCGCTGTTTTCCCCGCCCCGTCGGCCCGCCACGCACACCGCGCGGGTTTTCTCGATCGCCGCGATACCTTACAATTCGTCAGGTTTACCCCTTCTGCATGCCCCCTTCTTGCAGTCCTGACACCGCGGTACACTCGACGCACGCCGTATCAGGGTCCGACGCGCCACAGGCGCGCCGGGCGGCGTCGCGCCTCGTTGCGCCCACAACTGGATGCCCGCCATGCCGGATTCCCGTCCCATGCCCCGCACGACATTCAAGCCGCAGGTCGTCCTGCTGGCGCTCGCCGTCATCGGCGCACTACTCGTCGTATGCGCACTGCACCCGAGCGAAGCCGGTGCGCTGTTCTCCGCCGGCCAGCAATGGGTCATCGCACGTTTCGACTGGTTCTACGTGCTCGCCGTCACCGGCTTCCTCGTGTTTCTCGTGCTGATCGCCGCCAGCGACTTCGGCAATATCCGGCTCGGCCCCGACGATGCCGAACCCGAATTCAGCTTCGTGTCGTGGACGGCCATGCTGTTCGCGGCCGGCATGGGCATCGGCCTGATGTACTTCGGCGTCGGCGAGCCGATGCAGCACTTCCTGAAGCCGCCGACGGTCGACCCCGGCACGCCTGCCGCCGCGCGCGAGGCGATGCTGATGACCTTCTTCCACTGGGGCTTCCATGCGTGGGCGATCTACGGGCTGATGGGGCTCGTGCTCGCGTACTTCGGCTTCCGCTACAACCTGCCGCTGACGCTGCGCTCGGGGCTGTATCCGGTGCTGCGCGAGCGCATCAACGGCTGGATCGGCCACACCGTCGATGCGTTCGCGCTGGTCGGCACGGTCGCCGGGATCGCGACGACGCTCGGCTACGGCGTGATGCAGCTGAGCGCGGGCCTGCATACGGTCGCCGGGTGGGACACGGGCAGCAACCTGTTCCGCATCGGGCTCGTCGCGGTGGTCGTGATCCTCGCGGGCGTGTCGGCCGCGACCGGCCTCGACAAGGGCGTGCGCCGGCTGTCCGAGCTGAACCTGCTGCTCGCGTTCCTGCTGCTCGCCTTCGTGGTCGTCGCGGGCCCGACGGCCTTCCTGCTGCGCGCGCTCGGCGACAACATCGGCCAGTACCTGTCGAGCCTCGTCGACCTGTCGTTCCGCACCTATGCGTATGCGCCGCCGCGCGAGGAAGGCTGGTTCGGCGGCTGGACGATCCTCTACTGGGCATGGTGGGTGTCGTGGTCGCCGTTCGTCGGCATGTTCATCGCGCGCATCTCGCGCGGCCGCACGATCCGCCAGTTCGTGATCGGCGTGCTGCTCGTGCCGACCGCGTTCAACCTCGTGTGGATGACCGTGTTCGGCAACAGCGCGATCTGGCTCGATACGCACGGCGCGGCCGGCGCGCTCGCGCAGACGGCCACCAACGTCGATGCGCTGCTGTTCCGCTTCTTCGATTTCCTGCCGTTGCCGCAACTGCTGTCGATCGTCGCGATCGTGCTGATCGCGGTGTTCTTCGTCACGTCCGCCGATTCGGGCGCGTTCGTGATCGACCAGATCGCGACGCGCGGCAGCGCGCAGTCGCCGGTCTGGCAGCGGCTGTTCTGGGCCGCGCTGCTCGGCGTGACGGCCGCGGTCCTGCTCGTCGCGGGCGGGCTCGGCGCGCTGCAGGCGATGACGCTGATCGCCGCGCTGCCGGTGGCCATCATCATGCTCGCGCTCTGCTACGGGCTGTGGCGCGGGCTCGCGGCCGATCGCGCGCACTATTCGCAGGACGTCGCGCCTGCAACGAGCTTCTGGACCGGCCAGCACTGGCGCCATCGCCTGACGCACATCCTGCGGCAGACGACCGAGGCCGAGGCGCGCCAGTTCGTCGCGGAAACGGTCGAACCCGCGCTGCGCAAGGTCGCCGCCGAGTTGCGCGCGAGCGGGGTCGATGCGCACGTGCAGCGCGACGGCGACGATGCGGTGCGGCTCACCGTGCCGACCGCCGAACACCGCGATTTCGTGTACGGCGTGCGCGTCACCGCGAAATCCGCGGCCGCGTTCCTGGTGCGCGAGGCGGCCGAACCCGACGAAGCGCGTGCGCACGTGTATGGCATCGTCACGTTCTTCGAGGACGGCCGGCTCGGCTACGACGTCGAATACCTGCGCGGCGACGAAGTGATCGCCGACGTGCTGCGCCAATATGAACGCTACGTGTCGCTGGCCGCGGACAAGCGCACGCACCTGCTCAGCCGGGCTCCGGGACACGCGACGGAGGCCGAATGAGCGGGCTGCTGCACAGCCGCGCGGCCGACGTCATCGCGCTCGGCACCCTCGCCGTGCTGTACCTCGGCGGCGCGGGCCTCGCGCTGTGGCGAATCCGCGCCGCGGCGCCGCTCGGCAAGGTCTACTGGAGCGTCTGCGCGGCGCTGCTCGCCGGCGGCGCCGTCGCGATGGGCGGCAACCTGTCGCCGGTGCCGAACAGCGGCGAAATGCCGCCCGGTTTCGCGCTCGGCGCCGAGGCCGTGCTGCTCGGCCTCGCGCTGGTGGCCGGTGGTTGCGCGTGGCTGATGCTGCGCGCGCGCAAACGCTGATACCCGCAGGCCCCGCTTCGTCACGCGCACACCGCAGCATGTGGGGCGAACGGGCCGTCGCCCCTTCCCTGATCCGCTGCTTTCACGCGACGCGTCATGCGGACGGCGCACGCGCCGTCACGAGCCAACACGCCGCATCGAAGCGCACCTCGGCGCCGTGCACGTACGGCTCGAACGCCGCGCGCATCGTATCGATCACGCGCCGCCGCGTCGCTTCGTCCGTCTCCAGCAACGCCAGGCCGACCGGGCCCAGCCGCGCAATGTAGTCGTCCAGCGCGGATTCCGGCAGCACACATGACCGCTCGACCGGCTCGATCGCAACGTCGGCCCAGCCGCTGTCCGCCAGCACCGACGCGATCCGCTGGCGGTCGCCGAACGCGAACTGCCCCGGCGCGCCGGGCTGCCGCGCGGGCAGGTTCGGCAGCAGCGGCGCGGCCGCCCGCTCGGCCGTCGTCATGAACGGGTTGTCGGCCGCGCCGCGCCACGCGACGAACCGCATCTGCGCGGCGGGCCGCGCCGCCTGCCGCAGGTTCGCGAACGCCCGCACCGGATCGTCGAAGAACATCACGCCGAGACGCGACACGATCAGGTCGACGCTCGCCGGCTCGAATGCATGCGTCTGCACGTCCGCGCACACGAACCGGGCAGGCAGGCCGCTGCGGTCGGCACGCGCCCGCGCGGCGTCGATCATCCGCGCCGAAATGTCGATGCCCGTGCACTGCGTGCTCGCACCGAGCCGCCTCGCGATCGCGAGCGTAACGGCGCCGGTGCCGCAACCGACATCGAGCACGCGCGTGGCGGACGACGCAGCCGCAGCCGCCGCCAGCAGCGTTTCGAACGGCTCGAACATCCGGTCCAGCAGCGCCTGCGCATCGACCCACGCGCGCCCCGACGGACCATTCCAGAGCGCGGCTTGCGCTTCGTTGGGCCGGTTGGTTTCCATCGTCGATCCCCTTCCGATTCATTGATGACGAACCGGACTGTGCTGCTTCAAGCCGGCTTGAAGTCAAGGCCGGCCCGTGCGCGCCTGCGTCGCGCCCCGTTTTTCACATTTCTTACATTCGCGCTGCGTATCGTTGACGACTTTCCTACGGTGCCTCCCCTCCCATGCGACGATTCCTCACGCGCGCGCTGCTCGTACGTTGCGCCCCTCTGGTTGCCCTCGCCACGCTGTCCGCGTGCTCGAATCACATCGATACGCCGGACGATCCGGCCAGCGTGTCGGCCAACGTCCAGGCCGCATGGGTCGAGATCGGCGATGCGAACCAGGCGATCGCGCGCGTCATCACGAACTACACGCCCGCGTCGGCCAGCGATCCGCTGTGCCCGCAGTTGACCGTCGACGGCAAGCTGTCGCGCATGACGCTGCGCGCAGCCGCGGCGACCGTCGCCCAGCGGACGACCGCCAGCGACCCGGCCGATTCGAAACCATCGAGCTTCCCGGTGTCCGTCTGCGAGGCGACGCTGCCGGCCGGCGCGCAGGCGGCGAGCGTCGCGGGCCGCACGCTGCCGCTGCCGAAAGCGCAGCCGCAGCGCATCGCGATCATCGCCGACACGGGTTGCCGGATGAAGAAGGCCGACAACGCCTGGCAGGCGTGCAACGATGCCGCGGTCTGGCCGCTCGACACCATCGCGGCCAGCGTCGCGAAGCTGTCGCCGGATCTCGTGCTGCACGTCGGCGACTACCACTATCGCGAAAACGCATGCCCGCCGGACATCGCCGGCTGCAAGGACAGCCCGTGGGGCTACGGCTGGGATACGTGGCAGGCCGACCTGTTCCGCCCGGCCGCGCCGTTGCTCGCGAAGGCGCCGTGGGTCGTCGTGCGCGGCAATCACGAGGAATGCGCGCGGGCCGGCCAGGGCTGGTTCCGCTTCCTCGACCCGCGCCCGTATTCGGCCGCACGCTCGTGCGACGATCCGGCCAACGACAACAACGCGAACTATTCGGAACCCTATGCGGTGTCGCTCGGCGGCGGCTCGCAGGTGATCGTGTTCGATACCGCGAAGGTCGGCCGCACGCCGCTCAAGACGACCGACGCACAGTTCGGCATCTACCAGAAACAATTCCAGACGGTCGCATCGCTCGCGTCGAAGGCCGGCATGACGACGACGATCTTCACGAACCATCATCCGATCCTCGCGTTCGCGCCGATCGCCGGCAGCACGCCCGCGCCGGGCAACCTCGCGCTGCAATCGGTGATGTCGAGCCTCAACGCGCAGGCGTACTACCCGCCGGGCGTGCACGTCGCGCTGCATGGCCACGTGCATGATTTCCAGGCGATCAACTTCTCGTCCGGGCACCCGGCGACGATCGTGTCCGGCAACGGCGGCGACAACCTCGACGTCGCGCTGCCCGACCCGTTCCCGGCCGGCCTGACGCCCGCGCCGGGCGCCGTGATCGAGCGGCTGTCGCACAACAACAGCTTCGGTTTCCTGATCATGGAGCGCAACGCGGCACCGGCGACGGGCTGGGTGTTCCATGCGTATTCGGCGGCCGGCAAGCTACTCGCGTCGTGCAACCAGTCGGGCACGACGCTCGCCTGCGACAAGACGGGATTCATCGCGCCGTGAGTAAAGCAGTTCGATGTGAAGGCCACGGCGTACGCGGCCGGCGGACGCTGCACGCGCTTGCCGCCACCCTGTTCGCCGGCCTGACGCTCACGGCCCACGCCGCGCCTGCGGAAACGGTCCTGCTTCCGGGCGCACCGCCGTCGCGCGTCGTCGACACGATCGGCAACGGCACGCCGCAGGTGACCGGCAAGATCGACGCGGCCACCGCGCGCTTCGCGCCGGACCCGATGCTCGTCGCGCTCGGCCGCCGAATCTTCTTCGACCCGCGGCTGTCCGAGCCGCGCGGTATGTCCTGCGCGGGTTGCCACGATCCGGGCCGCGCGTTCGCGCCGACGCTGTCGGCCGCATCGCTCGCGGGGCCCGGCGTGCCGGAAGGCAGCCGGCCCGGGCGCTTCAGCCAGCGCAATGCGCCGTCGCTGCTGTATGTGCGCTACGTGCCGCGCCGCCACTTCTACCAGGACGACGATGCGCCCGCGCCGTCGCCGTTCGGCGGCCTGTTCAGCGACGGCCGCGCGGATACGCTCGCCGAGCAGATCCGCGGGCCGCTGTTCGATCCGAACGAGATGAACAACCGGTCGCCGGCCGCGCTGCTGCGCAAGGTCAACGCGACCGAACTCGCGCCCGATCTCGCCGCACGCTTCGGCGCGCCGGTGCGGCGCGATCCCGAACAATTGGTGCGTGCGCTGGGCTCGGCCGTCGAAGCCTACCTGCAGAGCGACGAGATGGCGCCGTTCACGTCGCGCTTCGATGCGTTCCTGCGCACGCGCAAGCCGCTCGCGCCGGCCGAGATGCGCGGCCTCGCGCTGTTCAGGAATCCGGACAAGGGCAATTGCATGACCTGCCACACGCTGTCGGACACGTCGAGCCGCCCGGAACGCTCGCTGTTCACCGATTTCGGCTACGACGCGATCGCGGTGCCGCGCAACCGCGCGCTGCCGGCGAACCGCGACCCGCGCCATTTCGACAACGGGCTATGCGACACCGCGCGGCGGCTGCGCTGGCCCGAACCGACGCAATGGTGCGGCTACCTGCGCACGCCCGGGCTGCGCAACGTCGCGGTCAAGCAGACGTTCATGCACAACGGCGTGTTCACGACGCTGCGCGACGCGGTCGCGTTCTACAACACGCGCTCGACCGATCCCGGCTTCTGGTATCACGGCGCCAAGACGTTCGACGACGTGCCGGCCGCCTATCGCGGCAACATCAACGTCAACTCGACGCCGATGAACCGCCGGCCCGGCACGCCACCCGCGCTGACCGACGCGGAAATCGACGACATCGTCGCGTTCCTCGGCACGCTGACCGACGCGCGCTATACGGGCCGCGCCGCCCCGACCGCCCCCGCCGCCCGGATCACGCGCGCCGCCGCGCCGGTGCGCTGACCCTGGCCGAACGGCCAGCCGACGCGCGCCCGCTTGCGGTTACCGCAAACACTGGTTATATTTACAGTACTGTATTTATGAACAGTGAGGTGCGCGATGGAACATCTGGTCCGTATCGTCAACGACACCGATCGCCAAGTGCTGGCGTGGCTGCGTGCCCAGGTCGGCGATGCCCGCGTCGAGCGCGCGGCACGTCAGCTCGGGCATACGCGCAAGCCCTTTCCGTCGGCCGTGTGCCGATATCTGGGCATGAGCGCGCCGGCAACGCTGCGGCCTGCCGCCGCCCGGCCGCGCGCGGCACGCGATTTCTCGGTGGGCGATCGCTACCTGTCGCTGATTCGCCAGCACCTCGCCACGCACACGGTCGGCCGATGAAATGGCGGCGGCTCGCCGCTTCGGTCCCGCGTCCGGCCGGCGCACTCGCGTATTCGCAAGTCCGGCCGGCCGCCGCCGTCGCGCTTACGCGGCCGCCATGGCTTCCCGTACGAGGCGGCCGAGCGTGTCGAACGCTGCCTCGTGCACCGCATCGAATACGCGCGTGCAGGCGAGCCGGATATAGCCGTCGAAACGGTCCGAATTCGAGAAGATCGAACCGGGCGCGATCTTGACGCCATGTGCCAGCGCGGCGTCGAACAACGCATCGGAGCGCACGCCTTCCGGCAGCGCGATCCACAGCAGCATCCCGCCCGGCGGCTGGTTCATCCGCGTGCCGGCCGGGAAATGCCGCGCAATCGCGTCGATCGTCACGTCGCGCTGCACGCGCAGCTGTTCGCGGAACCGGTGCAGGTGCCGATCGAACGCGCCCGAGCCCACGAATTCGGCCGCCACCGCCTGCAGCAGCGCGGCGTTGTGCCGGCTGTGCGCGAATTTCAGCATCCTCACGCGCGCATGCCAGCGGCCCGCACTCATCCAGCCGAGCCGCATCCCGGGCGCCAGCACCTTGTTGAACGACGGGCAATAGATCACCGTGCCGTCGCAATCCCATGCCTTGACCGGCCTGACCGCGTGCGGCGCCTCGACGAGCTCGCGATAAGGCTCGTCCTCGATCACGGCCACACCGTGGCGCGAGCACAGCGCGACGAGCGCGGCCTTGCGCTCGTCGGGCATCACGCAGCCGAGCGGGTTTTGCAGGTTCGGCACGACGACCACGGCCCGGATGTCCGGATAGGCTGCCAGCGCCACGTCGAGCGCCTCGATCGACAGGCCCGTCGTCGGGCTTGCCGGGATTTCGAGTGCCCGCAGGCCGAGGCTTTCGAGCAGCTGGATCAGCCCGAAGAAGGCCGGCGATTCGATCGCGATCGTGTCGCCGGGCCGCGCGACCGCACGCAGCGCGAGATTCACCGCGTCGACGCCGCCGCTCGTCGACATCACGTCGTCCGGCGTCAGCGTCACACCGTAGGACAACGCGCGTTTGGCCATCGTCTGCCGGAATTCGGGCGAACCGCCGACGGGCCCCGCATCGGTCAGCAACGTGGGTTTGCGCCGCAGCAGCCGGATCGCCAGCGCCTGCAGGCGCTCGGTCGGATACAGCGCGGCATGCGCGGAGGCGCCGCCGAGATTCAGCGCATCGGTCGCCGCGTTCGCACGGTCGATCACGCGCGAGACGCGTTCGTGCAGCCCCGCGAACGGCGGCTCGACACTCAGCGGCGGCCCGTCGCTTTCCGGCAGCGTGTCGAGCATGGCCGCCGCGCGGCGGCGCACGAAGTAACCCGAACGCGGTTTCGCATCGCACCAGCCCGTATCCTCGAGCCGCCGGAACGCCTGGATCGCGGTCGACAGGCTCACGCCGTGCTGCGCCATGCACGCACGGACCGACGGCATCCGGTCGCCGGGCGACAGCGTGCCGGCCGCGATGATGCGGCGGTAATGTTCGGCGAGCCGTTCGTAAAGCGGCTCGCCGTCCATCGGCAAAGGCGTACGGGAAGCGTCGGCGAAAGGCGTCATGCGGACCATCGTGCCCGTGCCCCATCGCGCACGCCAGATACAGATTCGAGGGAAACCCACCGATACAGCAGCGCGAAACCGCCGCCTGCACCGCAACAGATTCCCGTCCCCTGAATCTGTCGTGCGCGCGTCCGTTTCCCTAACCTGATTGCACGCTGTCGCCTCGTCGTCGCGAGGCCGCGCAACCGGAGCAACCGGGAAAAGGAATCGCCATGCGGACGCAACACCTCCGGCTCGACGCCGGGCAAAGCCACTTTGCGTGGTTCGACAAGGGCAGTCAGCTGATCGTGCTGGATGGCGCGCTGGCGGTCACGCTGCGCCACGGCGGGCTCGACTGGCTACCCGATGCACCGCAATACATTCGCCGCGAACTCGACGAGGGCGAATGCCTGACGCTCGAAACCGCCGGTCACGTCGCGCTGTCGGCTGGCGGCCGCGGCGTGGTCAGCACGGCGATCGTGGCCCCCTCGGGCCGAAGCAGCATGCTCGCGGTGTGGCGCGACATCCTGCGCCGACTGGCCGGGCGACTGCACGGCGGCCGGCACGTGAACGAGCATGTCTGACATCGCGGCTTGCCCGCCGTGAGCCACGCCGGAAAGTCACCGCATCATCGCGGTGACCGATGCACCCGTGATGTTCCGTGCAATCGTGCCAAGCGAACGTCCCGCGCGTCACCGCCCGTTCCGCCAGCGCTCGATCCACTCGAACAACGCCATCCCGGCCAGCATCGCGACGACGAACCCGATCCCCTTGGCCGACCCGAAGCCGATCGACACGATCGCGGGCCCCGGGCAGAACCCGGCAATTCCCCAGCCGATGCCGAACGCCGCACTTCCCGCGACCAGGCGCACGGTAATCGTCCGCACCGCCGGCAGTTGCATCGGCAGGCCGAGCCAAGAGCGGGTCCGGCGCTTCGCCCACGCGAACGCGAACACCGCAACACCGGTCGCGCCCGCCATCACGAACGCGAGCGACGGATCCCAGCGGCCCGCCAGGTCGAGAAAACCGAGCACCTTCTGCGGATCGGCCATGCCCGACACGATCAGGCCGACGCCGAACAGCAACCCCGCCAGAAACGCGAATCCTGCCTGCATGTCAGCCTCCCGCCACGTGCAGCCGCACGAAGACGGTCGCGAAGCCCGCGACCATGAAGGTCGCCGTCGCGACCACCGAACGCAGCGCCCCGCGCGACATCCCGCATACGCCGTGACCGCTCGTGCAGCCGCCCGCGTACCGCGTGCCGATCCCGACCAGCAGCCCGGCCGCGAGCAGTTCAGGCCAACCGGCGTCGATCCGGGGCGTCAGGCTGCTCCCGGCGACGTGCATCGCAACGGGCGCAACGATCATCCCGGCGATGAACGCGACGCGCCAGCCGCGCTCCGCGCCGCCCGCGGCGAGCAAACCGCCGACGATCCCGCTGATGCCGGCGATCCGGCCGTTGAGCGCGACGAGCCACGCGGCCGCGAGCCCGATCAGCACGCCACCGGCCAGCGACAGCCACGGCGTGAAATGAAGCGCATCAACCTGCATCGCGCGCCTCCTTCGCGGTCGCCCCGCAGAACTGCTCGTACAGCACGCCCATCACCGCGACCACGGCCGGACTGTCGAGCGAATAGCGGATGGTCTTGCCTTCCCGGCGGGTACGAACCAGCGCGTTGTCGCGCAACACGCCGAGCTGCTGCGACAGCGTCGGTTGATGGATGTCCAGTCGCGCCTCGAGATCGCTCACGCAGCACTCGCCCTGCGACAGTTCGCACAGCAGCAGCAGCCGGTCGGGATTCGACATGACCTTGAGGAGCGCGCAGGCCGATTCGGCGGCGGCGCGCATCTGGTCGGGCGCGGGCAGCCCGGCGGGGAGATCGTCGTTCATCGGAGCGGGAATACGATTAAGGAATGGACATTATATCCATTTATATAATGTTGTATCCCGCTGCTTGCCGGACCGGCAATCCGGCCGCCCCTCCTTCGATCAGGCCTGCCTGCCCGCCATCCCGTCGGCGGCCGCCGCGCGTACCACACCCGCGCGCACCACGCCGAGCGCCAGCACCGCGAGCGCCGCGATCACGCATGGCGCGGCAACGACGGCGAACGCGGTCGACAGCGGCACGCCCATCGCCAGCATCGCGCCGCCCGCCATCGAGCCGACCACCGAGCCGCCGCGACCGATCCCGTTCGCCCAGCTCACGCCGGTCGTCCGGCACTCGGTCGGATAGAACGCGGCCGATAGCGCGTTCGCCCCCACCTGCGAGCCGGATACGCAGAAGCCGGCGGCGAACACCGCGAGCGCGGCACCCCACGGCGACGCGGCGAACACGCCGATCGCCGCGACGCACGCACCGGCCGCCGCATAGCTGCAGGCCAGCACGCGATGCGGATCGAAGCGGTCCATCAGCCAGCCGAGAATGATCGCGCCGAGCGTGCCGCCGACCTGGAACATCGCGGTCACGCGCGCGGCCGTCTGCAGCGTCGCGCCAGTCGTGCGCAGCAGCGTCGGCAGCCAGCTCGACAGCAGGTAAATGACCAGCAGGCTCATGAAGAACGTGAGCCACAGCAGCAGCGTGCCGCGCAGCAGGTCGGCGGCGAACAGCCGGCCGAGCGGCGACCCGACCGGCTTTCCGGCGGGCGCGATGAACGACGCATGCGCGAGATGCGGATCCGGTGCGATACGGCCGAGCATCGTCGCGATCCGCGCTGACGGCGCGCCCTGGTTGACGAGATAGCGCACCGACTCCGGCAGTCGCCACGCGAGCAGCGGCAGGAGCAGCAGCGGCGCCGCGCCGCCGACGACCAGCACCGCGCGCCAGCCGTGGTGCTCGATCAGCGACGCGGCCGCGAGCCCGCCGAGCGCGGAACCGATCGTGAAGCCGCAGAACATCGTCGTCACGAGCAGCGAGCGACGGCGCGCCGGGCAGTATTCGGACGTCAGCGTGATCGCATTCGGCATCGCGCCGCCGAGCCCGAGCCCGGTCACGAAGCGCCACACGATCAGCTCGGTCAGGCTACCCGCGCTCGCCGACGCGGCACTCGCGATGCCGAAGCACGCGACGCACGCGAGCAGCAGGCGCTTGCGGCCGAACCGGTCGCCGAACGGCCCGAACACGAGCGCGCCGGCCATCAGCCCGGCCAACCCCGCGCCGAATACCGGCGCGAGCCGCGCGGGCGACAAGCCCCATTCCGCGCGGATGACGGGTGCGATGAACCCGATCGACGCGGTATCGAATCCGTCGATCGCGACGATCAGAAAGCACAGGACGACGATCGCGGCCTGAAACGGCGCAATGCGATGCCGGTCGATCCATTCGCTGACGTCGATGGACAGCGTATCGGCCATGATGGTGTCTCCTCCAGGAAGGCGGCGCGCGTCGTCTGTCGTTGAAATGCGCGCCGCCGGAATCGGGCTGAACGGGTGCGCTATGCGGCCGTCTTCAGGCAATCCTCCGCACGCCAGCCGTGCAGCCAGTCGAGCGCGTCGTAGAACTGCGCGTCGGTGCGCCCGACCCACAGCCCGTTGCGCACCTGCCGCTCGACGCCCTTCGCGTGGTAGATCCGCCCCATCTCGCGCGCCGAATACAGCACGCGTGCGGTGCGTGGAATCCGCACGCGTTCGTACAGCGCGAACGCGGCCTCGAAATCGCCGTCGGTCTGCGCAACGGCCGCGCCGAGCGTCACCGCGTCCTCGAGCGCCTGGCACGCGCCCTGCGCGATGTATTGCGTCATCGGATGCGCGGCGTCGCCGAGCACCGTCGCGCGGCCCGCGCTCCAGCGCTCGACCGGATCGCGATCGGCGGTCGCCCAGCGCTTCCATGACGTCGGCCGGTCGAGCATCTGTTTCGGCAGCGGATGGATGCCGTCGAAGTACGACAGCACTTCTTCCTTGCTGCCGTCGCGCACGCCCCAGGTCTCCTGCTCGCGGCTGTGGAACGTGACGACCAGGTTGTACTGGCGCCCGCCGCGCAGCGGATAGTGAACCAGATGGCAATGCGGGCCGGCCCATACGACCGGCGCATTGATCTGCAAATCCTTCGGCATGTTGTCGACCTCGACCACCGCGCGATACACGACATGGCCCGTCACGCGATGCGCATCGCCGATCAGCGCCTGACGGATCGCGGATTTCACGCCGTCGCAGCCGATCACCGCGTCGGCACGATAGCGTTCGCCGTGCTGGTCGATCACGGTCACGCCGTTGCCGTCCTGCTCGAACCCGCACACCTGCGTGCTCGTCCGGAATTCGATCAGCGGGTGATCCTTGACCGCCTCGTAGATCGACAGGTGAATGTCCGCGCGATGAATCACCGCATACGGATTGCCGAAACGGTCGCGATACGCGGCGCCCGTATCGATGCGCGCGACCTCGCGTGCATCGATCGCATCCATCAGTTGCAGCCAGTCGGTCAACACCGCGCGACCGCGCGCTGCCTCGCCGACACCCAGCGCATCGAGCGCGTTGAACGCGTTCGCGGCGAGCTGGATGCCCGCACCGATCTCGCCGATCCGTTCTGCCTGTTCGAGCAGCTTCACGCGAATGCCCTGACGCGCGAGCGCCAGCGCCGTCGCGAGCCCGCCGATACCGCCGCCGATCACGAGTACGCGCCGGCCGTCGTTGATTGTCTCGCCCATGTTCGTCTCCTGCGTCTATGACGCGATTCGTGTTACGCGACGTAGTCCGGTTGCCGCTGCGGTTGCGCGGCCTCGAACGCCGGTTCGTGCCGCGCGTGCTCGACCACCGCGAGGCAGCGCGGATACGCGCTCAGGTCGCAATCCATCCGCAACGCGTTCGCGACCTGCGGCACCAGGCACACGTCGGCCAGCGTCGGCGCATCGCCGAAACACCACGGGCCCGCGTTCGCGCGGGCCAGCAGCCGCTCGACGCCGGCCATCCCTTCCGCGACCCAGTGCCGGTACCACGCACTCTTCTGTTGCGGCGTGACCTTCAGCTCGCTGTCGAGATAGCGCAGCACGCGCAGGTTGTTGACCGGATGGATGTCGCACGCGATCAGCGCGGCGAGTTCCAGCACGCGCGCCCGGCGCCGCGGTTCGAGCGGAATCAGCCGAGGCGTCGGCTGGATCTGGTCGAGGTAATCGAGGATCGCGAGCGACTGGCCGAGACGGAAATCGTCGTCGGTCAGCGCCGGCACCGCGGCCGACGGGTTCACCTGCGCGATGTAATCGGCGTCGCGATGCTCGCCGGTGCGGATGTTCACCGGCAGCGTGTCGTACGGCAGCCCTTTCAGCGCGAGCGCGATGCGCACCCGGTAGGAAGTCGAACTGTTGAAGAAGCTATGCAGTTGCACGATGTGACCTTTCGAGGAAAGCGACGAACGGGCGTCAGACCACACGCACGGTCAGCTCGCCGAGACGCTCGACGCCGACCTTCATCACGTCGCCCGCGACCACCGGCCCGACCCCTTCGGGCGTGCCGGTAAAGATCACGTCGCCCGGTTCGAGGCGGAAGAACTTCGACAGGTCGGCCACCGTTTCCGCGACCGACCAGATCAGGTGCGACACGTCGCTCTTCTGCCTGGTCGCGCCGTTGACGGTCAGCCACAGGCCGCCCTGCTCGACGTGTCCGACGTCGCTCGCCCGATGCACGGGCCCGAGCGGCGCCGAACGGTCGAACGCCTTGCCGATTTCCCACGGCCGCCCCATCTCGCGCATCTTCATCTGCAGGTCGCGGCGCGTCATGTCGAGGCCCACCGCATAGCCCCACACGTGGTCGAGCGCGCGTTCGAGCGGAATGTCCGAACCGCCCTTGCCGATCACCGCGACGAGTTCGGCTTCGTAGTGATAGTTCTGCGTCTGCGACGGATACGCGAGATCGAGCGTCTCGCCGTACGCCACCGGCACGATCGAATCGGCGGGCTTGCAGAAGAAGAACGGCGGCTCGCGATCGGGATCGAAGCCCATCTCGCGCGCATGGGCCGCGTAGTTGCGGCCGACGCAATAGACGCGGCGAACCGCAAATCGGGCATCGCTGCCGGCAACGGGCAGCGCTACCGGCGCTTCGGGCGGGAATACGAAAGTCATGAACGGCTCCAGCGTAGACATGAATGAAGGGGCGCGCGCCGCGACTTCGGCGGCGCGCGGAAAACGGATCGTGGACGGCCGTCGGCGTCAGTCGCGCGCTTCGCGCAGCAGGTTCAGCGCGGACAGCACGGGCCGGTCGGAATAGCTGAACAGCACGCTGTCGGACGACGCCGACAGCCGCACCGGCGCCCACGACGGCGCGACGAAGATGTCGTGCGGCGCGAACGCGAACGCCTGGTCGCCGATCAGCGCGGCGCCGCGGCCTTCGACGACGCAATAGATCGTCGCGTCGGTGCTGCGATACGTGCGGCCGTCGAAGCCCGCGGGCAGGAACTGCATGAAGGTGGCGATGGTCGGCATCGGCCAGCCGCCCGTCGCGGGGTTCACGTAGCGCAGCTTCACGCCGTCCCACGCATCGAGTTCGCCGTTCCGGTACAGCGCGTCGAGCGCCTCGCGGCTGCGCGCATACGGATAGCTGAACACCGGCGACGTCGGATCGCTCACGCGATGCCGCACCGGCACCATGTTGTGACCGAAGCGCGCGAAGCTGTCGCCTTCCGGACGATTCACCGGCTGCACGGCTTCCGGGAAGTTCTCCGCGAAACCGGCGTCGAGGTGCGCGAGCAGCGGGATGTCGAGCCCGTCGAGCCACACGACCGGCTCGCCGCCGTCTTCCACCGACGGATTGCCGTGGTCGTGCCACGCCCACGACGGCGTGATGATGAAGTCGCCGGGATGCATCGTCGTGCGCTCGCCGTTCACGGCCGTCCACGCGCCGCGCCCTTCGACGATGAAACGCAGCGCCGACTGCGTATGACGGTGGCTCGGCGCGATCTCGCCCGGCAGGATCAGCTGCAGCCCCGCGTACAGGCTCGGCGTCATGCTCGACTTGCCCGGCAGCCCAGGGTTCTCGAGCACCAGCACGCGACGCACCGCTTCTTCGGCGCTGATCACGCTGCCGG
Organism: Burkholderia cenocepacia; assembly: GCF_900446215.1. Taxonomy (GTDB): domain Bacteria; phylum Pseudomonadota; class Gammaproteobacteria; order Burkholderiales; family Burkholderiaceae; genus Burkholderia; species Burkholderia cenocepacia. Next base: position 298,105 of record NZ_UAQZ01000013.1, read on the forward strand.
CCTGCATCACGAGGTCGCGTATCTGTGCGTACTTCCAGATCGCGGCCTGCGCGGCCGGCTGCGGCGAGGTCGGCACGAGGTTGTGCAGCGATTCCCACAGCGGCGCCAGGCGCTGCTCGGCGATTCGTGCGTAGTAAGCGGCGCGTGTCGCGTCCGGATGGGTCGTCATGATGTCTCCTGCGGGTCGGCCGATCGGGTCGGCGCTATGTCGGGGCGGGGACCGTACTGCAGTCCGTCAGCAGATTTATATTCGACGCAGACATACCCGGTAAAATGGTCAAATCATCTGATCCATATATTTCTGGATATACCTACCTGCAACGAGGCATGCAATGGACTGGACCCACCGGCTGCGGCTGCGGCATCTGCAGGTACTGTTGAGCCTGGCCGGCACCGGCAATCTGAGCCAGTCGGCGGTCGCGCTCGCGACCACGCAGCCGGCGCTGTCGAAATGGCTGAAGGAGCTGGAAGAGGATGTCGGGCTGCCGCTGTTCGAGCGGCATGCGCGCGGGCTGCGGCCGACGCCTTACGGCGAAGCGCTGATCGAGCACGCGCGCCGCGTCGAAGCGCAGCTCGACATCGCGCGCGACGACATGGCCGCGTTGCGCGAAGGCGGCAGCGGCCTCGTGACGATCGGCACGTCGGGCGTCGCGGCGGCCGACACGGTGCCGTTCGCGGTGTCGCAGCTGCTGAAACGCATGCCGCGCGCGCAGGTGCGGCTCACCGAAAGCACGATGAACCAGCTGATGCCGCAGCTCGCGCGCAGCGAACTCGATATCGTCGTCGGCCGTTCGGGTTCGACGTCCGTCGATCCGCTGCTGCATGCCGAAGCGTTGTACGTCGATCCGGTCGTGTTCGTCGCGCGGCCCGACCACGCACTGGCCGGCGCGACGTCGCTCGGCTGGGACGACGTGCTCGCCTATCCGTGGATCGTGTGGCCGGCGGGCACGCCCGTCCACAATGCGCTGGAAGCCGCGCTGCACGCCGCCGGCCGCGCGCAGCCGCCGCACTGCGTCGAATCGAATTCTTCGATCCTGAACCTCACGCTGCTGAACAACACCGATCTGCTCGGCGTCGCGTCGCACCGCGCCGCGCGGCGCTTCGCGCAACTGAACGCGATCCGCATCCTGCCGATGGAACTCGAGGGTCAGGGCGCGGTATCGATGTACTGGCACCCCGACAGCGCGAACCGCGCGGCCGTGGCCGCGACGATCGAGTGTCTGCGCGCCTGTGCGGCGCCGCAGGTTGGCGGATGGGAGAAAGTGAAGGTGGAATGAAAGGCGCGGCCCGGCGCGAACCGGACCGCTTCACCGCGACGCCGCACGCATCATGCGCCGTCGCAGGGCCCCGTACCGTCGAGCATAAGCGTGCCGACCCGCGCGGGCACGAGCGGCGTGCGCGGCGCCGGCGGCGTCCAGCCGAACAGCGCCTGCGCGGCCGCGCCGCACACGCGGCCCTGGCATGCGCCCATCCCGCAACGCGACTGCAGTTTGGCGACCGTCCAGCCCGGTTCCCGCGCGACCGCATCGAACCGCACGTCTTCGCAACGACACAGCAGCGTGTCGGCTCGCGCGAGCCGGCGGATCGGCTCGCGGATCGCGAAGCGCTCGCGCACGGCATCCGCGAATGCCTGCCAGCGCGCGCGGCGTGCGACCAGCGCGGCCAGTCGGTCGGTCTGCCCGGTCGCCGCATAGCCGGCGATTTCGCCTTCGACCATCGCCAGCTCGCTGCCGCCGACACCCGTGCACTCGCCCGCCGCGAAATACCCGTCGCGACTCGTGCGCTGGTGTGCGTCGACCGCCACCGCGCCGTGCTCGATCCGGCAGCCGAGATGACGCGGCAGCACGGTATTCGGCACGAGGCCGAAGCCGCACGCGAGCCGGTCGCAGTCGACGTCGAATTCGCGATCGCCCTGGCGAATCCGCACGCGTTCGAGCCGCTGGTCGCCGAATGCCTCGACGACGTACGCAGCCGGCCGATAGGCAGCCGTGACGAGCTTCGCGGCCTGCGCGAGCTTCGACGGCCAGCGCCACAGCCCCGCGCCGAAGCCAGCGACGTCGCCCCATGCGGCCTGTTCGAGCACGTGCGACACGCGTGCGCCGGCGTGCCGGGCCGTCGCCGCGCTCGCCAGCAGCAGCGGCCCGCTGCCCGCGATCACCGTGCGCTGCCCGCGCACGTCCAACCCGTACTTGATCAGCGCCTGCAAGCCGCCGGCGCCGGTCACGCCCGGCAGCGTCCAGCCCGGAAACGGCAGCAGCAGCTCGCGCGCGCCGCAGCAGAGAATCAGCGTCCGGAAATCGAGCAGCAGCCCGCGTTCGTCGTCCTCGAGCAGCAGCGTGCCCGGCTGCGTTTCGGCGACGATGCGCGTCGCCGCGAGATGCGTGACGTTCGGCTGCCGCAGCACGGCAAGGCGTTCGGCGGCGGCCGGCGTCGGTGCGGACGCTGCCGGCTGCCGCCAGATCTGCCCGCCCGCGCGCGGGTTGTCGTCGACGATCGCAACCGTCGCGCCGCTGCGCGCGGCGGCTCGTGCGGCCGACAGCCCGGCCGGGCCCGCGCCGACGATCGCGACGTCGACGCTCAATCGTTCCTGATTCATCGCGTGCGCTCCACCTGCATGCCGTCGCGGCACAGCGTCTGGCACGCCAGCCGGCGCCGGCCGTCGATCGTCATCCGGCATTCCTGGCAGATGCCCATTCCGCAAAACGGCGCACGCGCCGCACCCGTGCACGACACGCGCGTCATGTCGTCGCCGCTCGCCGCGACGGCGGCCGCGACGGTCGCGCCGTCGGCCACCGTCAGCGCGCGGCCGTCCAGATGAATGATCATGTCAGCCTCCGCCGGGCCGCCCCAAGGAGGCTGACCGCCCCCGCGGGGGGCAGCGAACAAAGTGAGCGTGGGGGTCGTTTCATCTCAGCCTCCGCCGGGCCGCCGCAAGGGCGTAGCAGGGAATTCGCAGCGCATCGCTCTGCGCCTGCGTAGCCGGCCGGCTTTGCAAAGCCGGCCGTGGGCGGCTGACGGCCCCCGCCGGAGGCACCTTGCATGGGACCGGCGTAAGCGCTGAAGCGCCAACGCCAGTCGACGACGAACGAAGTAAGCGTGCGGGTGGTTTCATGTCAGCGCTCCAGCTACGGGGGACGCGGTCAGGAAGCGTCCCGGCAAATACGGTTCGATCTCGATGGGCGGCCGCTCGCCGGCCATCAGCGCGGCGACGAGCCGCGCGCTGCCCGGCGCGGTCGTCACGCCGAGCCCTTCGTGCCCGACCGCGAGCCACACGCCCGGCCGCGCCGGGTGCTCGCCGAGCAGCGGCAGGCCGTCGGGACTCGCGGAGCGAAAGCCGGTCCAGGCACGGATGCCGTTCAGGTCGGCCAGCGCAGGCAGATAGCCGACCGCGCGGCGCAGCATGCGCGCGAGCACGGGCGGCTCGACCTGCGCGTCCTCGGTGTCGAACTGGCGCGACGAGCCGATCAGCAACTGACCGGTCGGCCGCGGCTGCACGTTGAACGCGACCGACGTGCCGTCGCTCGCGTGCGCGCTCGCCGCATAGCCCAGCTCGACGAGCTGGTGCGACACATGGCCCGGATAGCGGTCGGTAATCAGCAGATGCCCTTTTTTCGGGCGCAGCGGCAATTCGGGCAGCAGCGTACGCGCCGCGACGCCGTTCGCGACCACCACGCGCTCCGCGCGCAGCACGTCGCCGCTTGCGAGCGTCACGCTCGGGCCATCGACCGCGACGGCCCGCTCGCGGCGCACCGTGACGCGCGGCGCGCGCTGCAGCAGCCAGTTCGCGGTGACGGGTGCGTAGAGAATCGCGTCGCCCGGAATCTTCAGCGCGCCGCCGAGGCCCGCGCGCAGCATCGGCTCCAGTTGCGCGAGCGCCGCCGCGTCGATCAGCTCGCCGGCCACGCCGTGCGCGGCGAGCGTCGCCTGCTTCGCGCGCGCCAGATCCATCTCGTGCGCATCGGCCGCGAGCCACAGCGTGCCGCAGTTGCGGTATGCGCAGCCGTCGGGCATCTCGCCGCTCAACGCGCGCCACAATTCGATCGAGTAATGGCTCAGCGCGAGCTCCGCCGCGTTGTCGTCCATCGCGACGAGGTGCCCCATGCCCGCGCCGGTCGCGCCGCCGCTCGCGTCGTCGACGACGAGCACGCGCAGCCCGCGCTGCGCGAGTTCGTGCGCGCACGCCGCGCCGACGATGCCGGCGCCGATCACGACGACGTCGGTCTTCGTTTCGCTCACGACCCGATGCCCCAGCCGAACGGATCGTCTTCCTCGATCAGTAGCGTCGCTTCCGCGCTCAGGTGCGCGCTGCCGCGAATCGTCGGCACGATGCCGCCGTCGGCCCGCTCGTAGCTCGCGTGAAACACGCTGCCGATCACGCTCGCCTGCCGCCACACGGCGCCCGGCGCGAGCTTGCCGTCGGCCGCGAGGCACGCGAGCTTCGCGCTCGTGCCGGTGCCGCACGGCGAACGGTCGTACGCGAGGCCCGGGCACAGCACGAAGCTGCGGCTGTCGTGCTCGGGATCGTCGGCGAACAGCTCGATGTGATCGATCTCGCCGCCGTTCGCGCCGGTGATGCCCGCGCGTTCCAGCCCTTCGCGCACGGCCGACGCATACGCGGTGAGCGCCGCGACGTTGTCGCCGGCGACGCGCTGCCCGTGGTCGCTGATCAGGAAGAACCAGTTGCCGCCCCACGCGATGTCGCCCTTCACGGGGCCGTATCCCGGCACGTCGAGCGCGACGCCCTGCGCGTGGCGATACGCGGGCACGTTGCGCACGCTGACCGACAGGTCGTCGTGCAGCGTCGCCTCGACGGTGCCGACCGGCGTCTCGATCCTGTGCACGCCCGGCGCGATGCGTCCCATGTGATGCAGCGTGCGCACGACGCCGATCGTGCCGTGCCCGCACATCCCGAGATAGCCGCTATTGTTGAAGAAGATCACGCCGGCTGCCGCGTCGGGCGCTACCGGGTCGCACAGCAGCGCGCCGACCAGCACGTCGCTGCCGCGCGGCTCGAGGATGCACGCGGTGCGGTAACGATCGTGCTCGCGCGCGAGCACGTCGCGCCGCTCGGCCATCGTGCCGTCGCCGAGCGACGGAAAGCCGGACACGACGAGCCGAGTGGGTTCGCCGCCCGTGTGCGAATCGATGATCTGGATGCGCTTCATCATGAGCCGTCCGAAGTGGGGAAAGGAGCATAGCTTCCTCCGTCGCGCGTCCGTCCGCTTGTGGCTTTTCGATGAGGACGACGACGAAATCGGCATAGTGCGATGCGCCCCTCCCGCCCCTGCCGGCCGCTGTGCCGATTTCGTCATTTTGCTCCGCGATACGACTCAAGCGTGATGGGCGTTTGCGCGGCGATACTGGTTGCCACACCGACACACCCGTCGGCCGACCGATACGAACGTAGGAGATTTCAGTGAGCCGAAACGCCATTCAGTGGACCGGGGTTTTCCCGGCCGTCAGCACCCAGTTCAAGCCGGACTTTTCCCTCGACATCGACGCCACGCACCGCGTGGTCAAGAACCTGGTGAACGACGGCGTGTCGGGCCTCGTGGTCTGCGGCACGGTCGGCGAAAACACGTCGCTGTCGACGAGCGAGAAGCTGCAGGTCATCGAGGCCGCACGCGACGCGGCCGGCGGCAAGATTCCGGTGATCGCCGGCATCGCCGAATTCACGACCGAATTCGCGCGCAACACGGTGCGCGAAGCGCAGCGCGTCGGCGTCGACGGCGTGATGGTGATGCCCGCGCTCGTCTACTCGGCGAAGCCGCACGAAACCGCCGCACACTTCCGCGCGGTCGCGACGAGCACCGACCTGCCGGTGATGGTCTACAACAACCCGCCGATCTACAAGAACGACGTGACGCCCGACGTGCTGATCGCGCTGCAGGATTGCGAGAACATCGTCTGCTTCAAGGATTCGTCGGGCGATACGCGCCGCTTCATCGACCTGCGCAATGCGGTCGGCGATCGCTTCGTGCTGTTCGCGGGCCTCGACGACGTCGTGGTCGAGAGCATCGCGGTCGGCGCGGAAGGCTGGGTGTCGGGCATGTCGAACGCGTTCCCGAAGGAAGGCGAGACGCTGTTCCGCCTCGCGAAGCAGAAGCGCTTCGACGAAGCGCTCGCGCTGTATCGCTGGTTCATGCCGCTGCTGCACCTCGACGCACGCCCCGACCTCGTGCAGTGCATCAAGCTGTGCGAAGAGCTGGTCGGCCGCGGCAGCGCGATCACGCGCCCGCCGCGCCTCGCGCTGCAAGGCGACACGCTCGCGGAAGTGAAGGCCATCGTCGCGAAGGCGCTCGAAACGCGTCCGGCGCTGCCCGACGTCGGTCTCTGATCGACGCCCCTGCGGCGGCGCGCGGGCTTGCCCCTGTTCGTCGCCGTCCGCGGTCCGGCATGGCCTGCGGGCCCGCTCGCCCCGGCGCCAGCCCGCGCCGCCGGTGAACGGGCCGCGGCCCGCCCCGGTCGTTCGAACCGGGCGACGCCGGCCGGCAGGCGTGCGCGCTGCTCCGTCGGAGCGCGCCACGCGCGCCTGCACCGACATTCCCCAGGAGACAAGCCCATGCCAGGCCAAGGCAACGCACACCCGTCTGTCCCGCTTTCCCGTTCCGCGCACCCCGGCGCGGGTCACGGCAAGTTCAAGAAACAGCTGTCGCTGACCGATCTCACGTTCATCGGTCTCGGCGCCATTTTCGGTTCGGGGTGGCTGTTCGCCGCGAGTCACGTGTCGACGATCGCGGGCCCGGCCGGCATCTTCTCGTGGCTGCTCGGCGGCTTCGCGGTGCTGCTGCTCGGCATCGTCTACTGCGAACTCGGCGCCGCGCTGCCGCGCGCGGGCGGCGTGGTGCGCTACCCGGTGTTCTCGCACGGCCCGCTGCTCGGCTACCTGATGGGCTTCATCACGCTGATCGCGTTCTCGAGCCTGATCGCGATCGAAGTCGTCGCCGCGCGCCAGTACGCGGCCGCATGGTTTCCGGGGCTGACGGTCGAGGGATCGAGCGACCCCACCACGCTCGGCTGGCTCGTGCAGGCCGCGCTGCTCTGCTTCTTCTTTTACCTGAACTATTCGAGCGTGAAGACGTTCGCGAAGGCGAACAACATCATCAGCATCTTCAAGTTCATCGTGCCGCTGTCGGTGATCGCGGTGCTGTTCACGTTCTTCAAGCCCGCGAACCTGACCGTGCACGGCTTCGCGCCGTTCGGCATGCCGGGCATCGAGATGGCCGTGTCCGCCGGCGGCATCATCTTCGCGTATCTCGGGCTCACGCCGATCGTGTCGGTCGCGAGCGAGGTGCGCAATCCGCAGCGCACGATCCCGATCGCGCTGATCCTGTCGATCCTGCTGTCGACGCTGATCTACGTGCTGCTGCAACTCGCGTTCATCGGCAGCATCCCGACGGCCATGCTCGCCGCCGGCTGGCACGACGTGAGCAAGGCGTTCTCGCTGCCGTACCGCGACATCGCCCTCGCGCTCGGCGTCGGCTGGCTCGCGGTGATGGTCGTCGCCGACGCGATGATCTCGCCGAGCGGCTGCGGCAACATCTACATGAACGCGACGCCGCGCGTGGTCTACGGCTGGGCGAAGACGGGCACCTTCTTCAAGGTGTTCACGCGCGTCGACGAAGCGTCGGGCATCCCGCGCGCGGGCCTGTGGCTCACGTTCGGCCTCGCGATCTTCTGGACGCTGCCGTTCCCGTCGTGGGAAGCGCTGATCAACATCGTGTCGGCGGCGCTGGTACTCAGCTATGCGGTCGCCCCGGTGTCGGTCGCCGCGCTGCGCCGCACCGCGCCCGACCTGCCGCGGCCGTTCCGCGCCAGCGCGTTCGGCCTCACCGGCCCCGCGTCGTTCGTGATCGCCGCGTTGATCGTCTACTGGTCGGGCTGGAGCACGGTGTCCTGGCTGCTCGGCCTGCAGATCGTGATGTTCGCGATCTATCTCGCGTGCCGCCGCTGGGTGCCGACCGCGCACCTGAGCCTCGCCGAGCAGGTGCGTTCGTCCGCGTGGCTGATCGCGTTCTATGCGGCGATGATCGTGCTGTCGTATCTCGGCGGCTTCGGCGGCACGGGCCGGCTCGCGCATCCGTACGACACGGTCGTCGTCGCGGCCGTCGCGCTCGTCATCTACTACTGGGGCGCAAACACCGGCGTGCGCACCGACAAGCTGCAACTCGACGACGACGAGGATTGACGCGCGCGCCCTTCTCCCTTCCAGCGGCCGGGCGCAGCACGCCCGGCCCGGCTTTTTTCCGAGGAAAACCATGCAACTCACAGGTCAGCTCCTGATCGGCCAGTCGGCCGTCGCCGGACAGAACGGCACTCTCCATGCGATCGCCGCCGCCACCGGCGCACCGCTCGAACCGGCGTTCGGCGGCGCGAGCCTGCACGATCTGGAAACGGCGTGCGCACTCGCCGACGACGCGTTCGACACCTATCGCGAAACGTCGCTCGACGCACGCGCCGCGTTCCTCGACGCGATCGGCCGCCGCATCATGGCGCTCGGCGACGACCTGATCGAGCGCTGCGTCGTCGAAACGGGGCTGCCGCGCGCGCGCATCGAAGGCGAACGCGGCCGCACGGTCGGCCAGCTCGCGCTGTTCGCGTCGCTCGTGCGGGACGGCGGTTTTCTCGACGCCCGCATCGACCCGGCGCGCCCCGAACGCAAGCCGCTGCCGCGCGTCGACCTGCGCCTGCGCAACGTCGCGGTCGGGCCGGTGGCCGTGTTCGGCGCGTCGAACTTCCCGCTCGCGTTCTCGGTGGCCGGCGGCGACACGGCGTCGGCGCTCGCGGCCGGCTGCCCGGTGATCGTCAAGGCGCATTCCGCGCATCCGGGCACGTCGGAACTCGTCGGTCGCGCGATCCAGCAGGCCGCGCGCGAATGCGGGATGCCGGCCGGTGTGTTCTCGCTGCTGTTCGACGCGTCGCGCGAGATCGGCCAGGCGCTCGTCGCCGATCCGCGCATCAAGGCGGTCGGCTTCACCGGGTCGCGTCGCGGCGGCGTCGCGCTGATGCATATCGCGGCTGCGCGCCCCGAGCCGATCCCCGTCTATGCGGAAATGAGCTCGATCAACCCGGTGCTGCTGTGTCCCGCCGCGCTCGACGCACGTCACGATGCGATCGCGCCGCAGTTCGTCGCGTCGCTCACGCTCGGCGCCGGCCAGTTCTGCACGAACCCGGGCCTCGTGCTGGCGGTCGACGGCCCCGCGCTGCGCGCGTTCGAATCCGCAGCGGCCGACGCCGTACGCGCCGTCGCCGCCCAGACGATGCTGACACCGCCCATCCATGCGAGCTACGCGCAAGGCGTCGCAGCGCTGCGCGATCACTCGGCCGTCGCGCTGCTGGCCGAAGGCGTCGAAGGCGGCCGCCATCAGGCGCGCGCGGCGCTGCTCGCAGCCTCTGCGGACGCATTCATCGCCCACCCCGAGTTGCGCGACGAAGTGTTCGGTCCCGCGTCGCTGATCGTGCGCTGCCCGGACACCGACACGCTGCATCGCGTGCTGAAATCGCTCGAAGGCCAGTTGACGATCGCCGCACACATCGCCGACGGCGACGCGGCGCTGTTCGCCGCGCTGCGTCCGACGCTCGAACGCAAGGCCGGCCGCATTCTGGTCAACGGCTTCGGCACGGGCGTCGAGGTCGGCCATGCGATGGTGCACGGCGGCCCGTTCCCGGCGACGTCCGATACGCGCACGACGTCCGTCGGCGCGCGCGCGATCGAGCGCTTCCTGCGGCCCGTGTCGTACCAGGACGTGCCGGACGCGCTGCTGCCGGACGCGATCCGCAGCAGCAATCCGCTGCACGTGCCGCAACGCATCGACGGCGTGCCCGCCCCGCGCGAGGTGAACCATGGCTGACCACACCACCGAAGTCGTCCTGTCGCTCGATGAAGTCCACGCGCTCGCGTTGCGCGTGCTGACGCACCACGGGATGTCCGACGCGCATGCGCGCGCCATCGCGAACGTGATCACGCAGGGCCAGCGCGACGAATGCCATTCGCACGGCGTGTACCGGCTGCTCGTCTGCGTGCGGTCGCTGAAGAAAGGCAAGGTCGATCCGCAAGCCGTGCCGACGCTGCGCCGGCTGTCGTCATCGATCGTCGCGGTCGATGCGCATCGCGGCTTCTCGCTGCTGAGCTTCGAGACCGGGCTGCCCGTGCTGGTCGAGATGGCGAAGCAGCACGGCATCGCCGCGATGGCGATCAACCACTGCTATCACTTCTCCGCGCTGTGGCCCGAGGTCGAGGCGATCGCGGCCGAAGGGCTGGTCGGCATCGCGATGAACCCGAGCCACAGCTGGGTCGCGCCGGAAGGCGGCCGCGAACCGGTGTTCGGCACCAACCCGATCGCGTTCGCGTGGCCGCGCCCGGGCGCCGAGCCGTTCGTGTTCGATTTCGCGACGAGCGCGATCGCGCGCGGCGACATCGAGCTGCACGCGAAGCAAGGCAAGGCGATTCCGTCGCACTGGGCGATCGACGCGGACGGTCAGCCGACCACCGACCCGAAGGCCGCGCTGCAAGGCGCGATGCGCACGTTCGGCGGCCACAAGGGTTCGGCGCTCGCGGCGATGGTCGAGCTGCTCGGCGGCGCGCTGATCGGCGACATGACGAGCCGGGAATCGATGGACTTCGACGAGGGCGTCGGCGCGACGCCGTGCCACGGCGAACTCGTGATCGCGTTCGATCCGAAGGTATTTCTCGGCGACGAGCTCGACACGGGGCTCGCGCGCGGCGAGCGGATGTTCGAATCGATCGTCGCGCAGGGCGCGCGGCTGCCGTCGCAACGACGCTTCGACGCCCGCGCGCGCAGCATCGCGAACGGCGTGCGGATTCCGAAGCCGCTGTACGACGAGATCCTGACGCTGCTCGACTGACGCACGCTCGAGCGGCACGGCGCGGCTTCATCGTCGGCAGGACGGGCGAGGAAGCCGCCGTCCGGCTGCGCTGAAGATGGCCTGCGTCCCGTTTCGGGCCCGGCGCGCTTGGCGCACGCGGCCGCTGCCCGGCTCACGCCCCCGCCGCCCGCCCGCTTCCGCCGGCGCCGCAGGCCCGTCGGCTGTGGGATAATCGCGGAGTTTGCCCAGGGCGCAGCTCAAGAGGTTGTTCGCACGGGCGCGAGAGAGGCCTTTATTCCCGTGCCTCCACCCTTTTCCCGCGATATTTCTTCAGCCATCACCATGCCCACTTACCGCTCCAAAACCTCTACCGCCGGCCGCAACATGGCAGGTGCGCGCTCGCTGTGGCGCGCCACCGGCATGAAAGACGACGATTTCTCGAAGCCGATCATCGCGGTCGTCAACTCGTTCACGCAATTCGTGCCCGGGCACGTGCACCTGAAGGATCTTGGCCAGCTCGTCGCGCGCGAGATCGAGGCCGCCGGCGGCGTCGCGAAGGAATTCAACACGATCGCGGTCGACGACGGCATCGCGATGGGCCACGACGGCATGCTGTACTCGCTGCCGAGCCGCGACATCATCGCCGACTCGGTCGAATACATGGTGAACGCGCACTGCGCGGACGCGATGGTGTGCATCTCGAACTGCGACAAGATTACGCCGGGGATGCTGATGGCCGCGATGCGCCTCAACATTCCGGTGATCTTCGTGTCGGGCGGCCCGATGGAAGCCGGCAAGACGCGCCTCGCGAACCCGGTCACCAAGACCGTCGAACTGAAGAAGCTCGACCTCGTCGACGCGATGGTGATCGCGGCCGACCAGTCGTATTCGGACGCCGACGTCGCCGAAGTCGAACGCTCGGCCTGCCCGACCTGCGGCTCGTGCTCGGGCATGTTCACCGCGAACTCGATGAACTGCCTGACCGAAGCGCTCGGCCTGTCGCTGCCCGGCAACGGCACGGTGGTCGCCACGCACGCCGATCGCGAACAACTGTTCAAGCGCGCCGGCCGCCGCATCGTCGAACTGACGCGCCAGCACTACGAGCAGGACGACGAACGCGTGCTGCCGCGCTCGGTCGGCTTCAAGGCGTTCGAGAACGCGATGACGCTCGACATCGCGATGGGCGGCTCGACCAACACGATCCTGCACCTGCTCGCGATCGCGCAGGAAGCCGGCATCGACTTCACGATGAAGGACATCGACCGCCTGTCGCGCACCGTACCGCAGCTGTGCAAGGTCGCGCCGAACACGAACAAGTACCACATCGAGGACGTCCACCGCGCAGGCGGCATCATGGCGATCCTCGGCGAGCTCGAGCGCGCCGGCAAGCTGCACACCGACGTGCCGACCGTCCACGCGCCGACGCTGAAGGATGCGCTCGACCAATGGGACATCGTCCTCACGCAGGACGACGCGGTCCGCACGTTCTACCTGGCCGGCCCGGCCGGCATCCCGACGCAGGTCGCGTTCAGCCAGAACACGCGCTGGCCGAGCCTCGATCTCGACCGCGCCGAAGGCTGCATCCGCTCGTACGAGCATGCGTTCTCGAAGGAAGGCGGCCTCGCGGTGCTGACGGGCAACATCGCGCTCGACGGCTGCGTCGTGAAGACGGCCGGCGTCGACGAGAGCATCCTCGTGTTCGAAGGCTCCGCTCATGTGACCGAATCGCAGGACGAAGCGGTCGAGAACATCCTGAACGACAAGGTCAAGGCCGGCGACGTGGTGATCGTGCGCTACGAAGGCCCGAAGGGCGGCCCGGGCATGCAGGAAATGCTCTACCCGACCAGCTACATCAAGTCGAAGGGGCTCGGCAAGGCGTGCGCGCTGCTGACGGACGGCCGGTTCTCGGGCGGTACGTCGGGCCTGTCGATCGGCCACTGCTCGCCGGAAGCGGCAGCGGGCGGCGCGATCGGCCTCGTGCGCGACGGCGACCGGATCCGCATCGACATTCCGAACCGCACGATCGACGTGCTGGTGTCGGACGAGGAACTGGCGCGCCGCCGCGAAGAGCAGAACGCGAAGGGCTGGAAGCCGGCGCAGCCGCGTCCGCGCAAGGTGTCCGCCGCGCTGAAGGCATACGCGAAGCTGGTCATGTCGGCCGACAAGGGCGCCGTGCGCGATCTGTCGCTGCTCGACGACTGACGACGCATGCGACGGGCGACCGGTGGCGTCTTGCCCCGCCGCGCTTGCCCAGTCAAAAAGCCGCTCTCCGGAGCGGCTTTTTTTCGTCTGGCGCCGGAAAATCCGCGGCACCGACGCCATCAGTGACGGAGTTCGTCGGGACCGCCACCTCCACCGCCGCCGTGGTTGCCCCCGCCGTTTCCGCCGCCTTGCGGCCGCGCATAACCGCCGCCACCCCAGCCGCCCTGGCGCGCGGGCTGAGGCATCGTGCGGCCCTCGCCGCCCGGTGCGGGCGACGAGTGCAGCACGGCCGGCGGCGGATTGGCCGGACGCGCATTGCCCGCTCCGCCCGGCATCGGCGTCGGCGCTGCCGGGCTGGCCGGGCGCGCATTACCCATCCCGCCCGGCATCGGTGTGGGCGCCGGCGTCGGCGCAGCCGGCGGCGGCACGCGGTTCGCGCCATTCCAGCCGCCACGCGTGGCCGACGGCCGCGTGTCATGCACGGGCGGCGGGCCGCCCGGCGCGACCTGCAGCGGCGCGCCCGGTTGCGGACGCCCTTGCGCCGGCGGCATGCCGCCGGGGCCGAGCCTCGGCTCCGCACGATGCGCCCAACGATCGCGGTCGGGATACCACGGGCGATGCCGGTAATAGCGATCCCAGTACGCGCCGATCGCAAACCCGGTCACCGGCACGCCGATGATCGCGCCGTATTCGAGCAGCGGCACGTAGCTGCCCTGGTACGGATAGTCGAGCAACTGCGCATCGATCCAGCCGCGCACGCCCGGCAGGGCGACGTCGCACCACGTGTAGTCGCTCAGGCAACCGAAGACGTCGAGCGCGGTGCCGGGCGGAATCTGCGCGACCACCGGATAATCGGGCGCCGGCCCGGCAAACAGCTCGGCCGGCGAATTCGTGTAAGCGCTGCTCTGCGCATCGGCGACGCCCGGCGCGGCCGCGAGGCCGGCCAGGACGACGCACAGACTTCGGACAATCGTGTTCCTCATGATGCTCTCCCGCGCAACGTCGCCGCGCGCCGGTCAGTGCCGATGGCCGCCGCCCCAGTGGCCGCCACCCCAATGTCCACCGCCCCAATGCCCGCCGCCCCACGGCCGATGCCAGTACCCGCCGCGGCCGCCCCAGTAGCCGCCACCCCAGCGGCCCCAGAAGCCGATCGTCACGGGCGGCCCGTACCAGCCGGAGTAGTACGCCGGGTAAGCGTACGGATACGGCGCGTACGGATACGGCGGCGGCACGTAGGCCGGCGCGACATACACGGGCACTGCCGGGCCGACGTCGACCTCTGCCTGGGGCACGGTCGACGCGGCCGGGCCGGGCGCGGTCGGTGCGGCCGGAATCTCGCGCTGCGTCACCGTGGCGGGCACCGGCGCGTAATAAGGTGCATAACCGTACGGGCTCGTGTAGTAGCAGCCGCCAAGCGCCAGGGCGGCCAGCGCGACGACGGCGGGCCTCGCGGCGGAAATCGGGTTCATCTCGTACTCCGGCAGAATCCGCGCGTCGCCGCCGGGCGCGCGCCTGACTCTAGCTTACGTCCCCTGCAGATTTCCGCGCGTATGATCCGTTACTTTTTGTTTCCTGCCCTGCATGGCGGAGCGGGCACGCCGCGTGCTGGCCCGTCCGCGGCGCCGGCGTTGAAGTTGGCGCAAATGCCCTCAACTTGAACGATGTCGGCTGACCGGCGCGGACGGGCGTCCGCGACCCACCGGCAACCGCAAACCGGCGAGCTTCGGCCCGCCCCAGACAGGAACGCGGCTCGCGCCGCCATCGACATGACTACGCCACGCCCCACTCCCCGGGCGGACACACCGCTCGATCCGATCATCCAGCTGCTGGCGCTCGCCGGCGAGCAGGGTTATCTGACGCACGCCGACCTCGTCGACGCGCTGCCGCCCGAAAGCGACAGCCCCGACGCGCTCGATGTCGTGCGCGCCGCGCTGGCCGACATCGGCATCGCGGTACTCGACGAGCCGGCCGTGCCCGCGCCGTTCGCCGGCGCGGCGCCGGTCGAGGTCGACCGCGACGCGCTCGACGAAGGCCGGGCCATGCTCGGCGACCTCGCGCGCGGCACGAGCGCGTCGACCGATCCGCTCGCGCTCTACATGCGGCGCATGCACGCGGTGCCGCTGCTCACGCGCGAAGGCGAAATCGTGCTCGCCCGCGAGATCGAGACGGGCCGCCATCAGGTGCTGCACGCGATCGCCGGCTATCCGCCCGCGGTCGACGCGCTGCTCGAGCGTCATCGCGCGACGGGCACGACCGGCTCGCCCGATGACGACGACGCCGACGCGCCCGTGCCCGCCCGCTACGACACGCTGCAGGCAGCGGCGTCGGCGCTGCGCGAGGCAGTGCATGCGCATGGCACCCGTTCGGCCGAATACCGCGACGCACGCAACCACGTGGCCGCGCTGCTCGGTTCGCTCGCGTGGGTCGCGCCGGCCGTCGACGACGCGAGCCGTGTCGTGCGCGCGCTCGCGGCCGCCCCGCATGATCCGTCGGCAGGCGACGCGGCGTGCTTCGACGCGGTTGCACGGCGCGCGCTTGCTGCCGCGCTGAGCGACGGCCAGCAGAAGGTGCGCGACGCGACGCGGGCGATGCTCGAGGCGAACCTGCGGCTCGTGCTGTCGATCGCGCGCAAGTACCTGAACCGCGGCGTCGACCTGTCCGACCTCGTGCAGGACGGCTGCCTCGGCCTGATGCGCGCGATCGAGAAATTCGAATACCGGCGCGGGTTCAAGTTCTCGACCTATGCGACCTGGTGGATTCGCCAGGCGATCGCGCGCGCGGTCGCGGATCGCTCGCGTACGATCCGCGTGCCGGTGCACGTCGGCGACCAGTACCAGCGCGTGCAGCGGCATGCGCTGCGCTTTCGGCAGCGCACGGGCCGCCGCGCCACGCCGGCCGAGCTCGCGGCCGAAACCGGCCTCGCCGAAGACAAGCTGCGCGCGGTGCTCGCGCTGCCCGCCGAGCCGGTCTCGCTCGACACGCCGCTGCCGGACGCGGACACTGGCCTCGTGGAACTGATCGAGGACCAGGCATCGGCCAGCCCGTTCGAGCAACTGGCCGACACGCGCATGCGCGACTGCGTGCGGTCGCTGCTGCGGTCGGTCACGCCGACCGAGGCCGACGTGCTGCGCCGGCGGTTCGGCCTCGGCGGCGCCGAGCCCGACACCTACGACGCGATCGCGCAGGATGCGGGGATGTCGCGCGAGCGCGTGCGACAGATCGAGAAACGGGCGCTCGCCGCGCTGCGCACGGCCGCCGAGGCCGAGAACGCGCAGTCGTTTCTCGACGCGTAACCGCATCGCGTGCGGTGCACGGTCATGCCGCGTTCCGGCACGACCGTGCGCTGCGTGCCTGTGTTACGTTTGCCATTGACGCGCATCAAGTTTTCTTCATCGCGCGTCGCGACAATGATTGACAGCCGACCGGCGCATCGCTCGCCGCGTCCATTCCGTTTGTGCTTTCCGGGTCCCTTGCCATGCAGTCGACCGTCAGCCAGACGTACGAGGAAAACCGGCTTGTCGCGGCCTGCCTGCGCGAGGCCGCGCAATGGCTCGTCGACCAGGGTGCGAACCCGTACCGGGTCGCCGCTTACCGCGCCGCGGCCGATACGGCCGACGCGCTCGACCGCGACATCCGCAGCGTATTCGACGCCGGCGGCGTCGAGGCGCTCGGCGCGCTGCCCGACATCGGCACGGGCGTCGCGCAGGCGATCGCCGAGCTGCTGGTCACGGGACGCTGGCGCCAGCTCGACCGCTTGCGCGGCGACGCCGAACGCGTGTCCGCATTCGAAGCGGTGCCGGGCATCGGCCACGCGCTCGCGCTGCGCATTCATGACGCGCTGCACATCGACACGCTGGAGGAGCTCGAACGCGCGGCCCGCAACGGCCAGCTCGAAACGATCGCGGGCGTCGGCCCGCGGCGCGCGGTCGGCATCCGCGCCGCGCTCGACGACGTGCTGAGCCGGCGCCGCCGCTGGCAAGGCCACATGCAAAGCGCCGGCCCCGGCACGGAACCGCCCGTCGAACTGCTGCTTTACATCGATCGCCAGTACCGCAACAAGGCGGCCGCCGGCGTACTGCCGACGCTCGCGCACCGGCGCCTGAACGCGGACGGTTACGTGCCGCCGCCGGTGATGCACATGACGAAAGGCGGCTGGCATTTCACGGTGCTGAGCCAGCATGCCGCAATGCGTACGCCGGAAGCCGGCCGCCCGACCGACTGGGTCTCGCTCTATTTCTACGACGCGGTGCAATGCGAGCACCAGCGCACCGTGTTCACCGAAACGTACGGCGCGCTCGTCGGCAAGCGGATCGTGCGCGGGCGCGAGATGGAATGCCGCGTGTATTACGCGGGATGAGTCGGGCGTCGGCGGCGCTTCGCTGACGTCGAAGGCGGCACGGACCGGCAGCGCCGTCTCGCGATTCGGCACGTACGTCGAACCCGCCACGTCACCACGTCACCGCCCTTCCGTCGCATGGCTACCGAACCGCCCGCCTCGCGCAGGCTCGCCGCTACGCGGCGCCTTCCGCCTTCGCACGGCGCGCCGGATGACGATGCGCGGCAATGCGCAACAGCTTCTGGAACGACGGGCATTCGAGATGGTTCGCCGCCGGGCACACGGCCGCATGCCGCAGCGCATCGCGCACCGCACCGAGACGGCGGATCGTGCGGTCGAGCTCGTCCGCCTTGCCGTCGAGCTTCGCGCGGTCGATCGCGGGCCGCCCCTGCGCGCCGACCATCGCGAGGATGTCGTCGAGGGAAAAACCGGCCTCCCGACCGAGCGCGATCAGCGCCAGGCGCTCCAGCACCGATTCGTCGTATTGCCGCCGCAGCCCGTGCCGGCCGATCGGAACGATCAGCCCTTTTTCCTCGTAGTAGCGCAGCGTCGATGCGGGCAATCCCGTGCGCCGCGCGACGTCCGCAATGTCCAGTCGGCCCATGCTTGACCTCAAGTTCACTTGAAGTTGCAAGATAGTCGCTCGACTCCATAAAGACAAGCCGGACCGCCATGAAACCGTTGAACCCGCGTCGCATTCCGCCGTGCCGCATCGCCGTCATCGCTCGCTGCGGAGGTGCGCGATGAGCCCGTCCGACGTCCTGCTCAAGCTGCTGTTGATCGGCGCGGGCGCCACGCTCCTGATGGACCTGTGGACGCTGTTCCGACGGCGTGCGTTCGGCATTCCGTCGCTCGACTACGCGCTGGTCGGCCGCTGGCTCGGCCACATGACGCACGGCCGGTTCCGCCATGCGTCGATCAGCACCGCTGCCCCAGTGGCCGGCGAACGCGCGCTCGGCTGGATCGCGCATTACGCGATCGGCATCGCGTTCGCGGCACTGCCCGTGCTGATCGCCGGCCCGACGTGGATCGATGCGCCGACGCCGCTCCCCGCACTCGTCGCCGGACTCGCAAGCGTGGTCGCCCCGTTCTTCGTGATGCAGCCGGCGTTCGGCTTCGGCATCGCGGCGTCACGCACGCCGCAACCGGGCGTCGCGCGCCGGCGCAGCCTCGTCACGCATCTGTCGTACGGGGTGGGGCTGTATCTCGCGGCGTACCTGCTCGCGGCGCTGACCCGTTGAGCTGCGCGCCGGCGTATCCCCAGCCGCGCCTGTCCGTCTCCAGCAAACCGACGAGATCAGCCGCCGTCGCCGCGCTGCGCCGTGTCCTCGTAGCGATCGAGCGCGTCGAGCAGGTTGCCCGGCCGGCTCATCTCGGCCCTTAGCCGGGCGGCCTTCTCGATATCGGCCGGCGCGGTGAGCTTCGCGCCCTGATCGAGGTACGCCTGAGCGCGCGTCTCGCCGGCGGCGGCAGCCAGGCCCAGCAGCGCGTTCGCGGCGATCGGATCGTGCCCGGCACCGCCACCCGAGTAGTACTGCACGCCCAGCCGGAACAGCGAGGTCGCGACACCCTGGGCCGCGGCCAGCCGATACCATTTCACCGCTTCGACGTCGTCCTGGCGCACGCCCTGCCCGCTCTCGTACATCAGCCCGAGATTGTTCTGCGCGTTCGCGTAGCCCTGCTCCGCGGCGAGTCGATACCAGTTGAATGCGTCGATGTCGCTCTGCTTCACACCGCGCCCGCTGTCGTACAGGTAGCCGAGGGCGTTCTGCGCCTGCGGATCGCCCTGGTCCGCCGCGCGTCGATACCATTTGGCGGCTTCCGCGGCATCCTGCGGCACGCCGGTCCCGGCGTCGTACATCAACCCCAGATACAGTTGCCCCCTGGGCAGGCCCTGTTCGGCCGCACGCCGGTAAAGCCGCACCGCTTCCGCACTATCCTGCGGCGCGCCTTCGCCGTGCTCGTATGCGCGACCGAGATTGCACAACGCATTGCCGTGGCCCTGTGCGGCCGCACGCCGATACCAGTTCACGGCCTCCGCCCGGCTTTGCTCGACGCCGACGCCGGTTTCGTACAGCGTACCGAGGTTGTTCTGCGAGGCCGCATCGCCCTGGTCGGCGGCCCGCCGATACCATTTCGCGGCTTCGGCGGGATTCTGCTCGACGCCGTCGCCGTGCTCGTACATCAGCGCGACGTCGAATTCGCCGTCCAGGTCGCCGCGCTTCGCCTTCTCCATCGCCGCGTCGAAGGCCGCGGGCGCATCGTCGTGCCCGAGCCAGACGATGCCGATCCCGAGGATCAGTGCGACTGCGAGCGCGCTCAGGATCGCAATACCGGTCTTCCGGCCGATTCGTCGGGCCTGGATCATCTCTCGGTGTTCTCTTTTTTGTGGTTGCAAGCGGTGCGCCCCGACCGGGCGCCCGCGTCATTCGCCGCCGCAGTCGATCAGGTTGCGCCGCACGCGCCCGAGCAGCCGCACCAGCGTCTCGCGCTCGTCGGGCGTGAAGCCGCGCAGGCCGTCGTCGGCGACGGTATCGCCCACTTCCAGCATCTGCGGAAAGATCTCGCGCGACTTGTCGGTCAACCGGATCACGAACGCACGGCGGTCGTCGTCGTTCGCCATGCGTTCGATCCAGCCATAGCTTTCCATCCGGTCGAGCAGCCGCGTGAGCGAGATCGGCGTGATCTCGAGCCATTCGGCGAGCCGCGCCTGGTTCATCTCGCCCTTCCACGTCAGGTACGCGAGCACGCGGCTTTGCGCCCGCGTCAGCCCGATGCGCTTCGCGCGCCGGTCGAACAGACGCCCGTTCAGGCGCGCCACGTCGGCGATCAGGTAACCGATCCGGTTCTCATAGGTCTTGTCCATGCGGCGATTATAGGGTCAAGCCGGAACCGGCCCGCGGCTCCCGACCTGGCGATAAGCGGCTATATAATAAGTATGCTTATAATTTGCGCCATACCGGATCGCCGCCCACGGCGACCGCTCCACGGAGACACCCGCTTGAACCCCGCCGCCGACGCCCCCGCCTCGCCCGCCCTGAACCGGCCGATGCTGACCCTGTCGATCATGCTCGCCACGCTGATCCAGACCCTCGACAGCACGATCGCGAACGTCGCGCTGCCGCACATGCAGGGCACGCTGTCCGCGTCGCAGGACGAAATCACGTGGGTGCTGACCTCCTACATCGTCGCCGCGGCGATCGCGACGCCGCTCACCGGCTGGCTGTCCGACCGGCTGAGTAACCGTCTTCCGAGTCAAGCCCGATGAAGTGAATCGTCCCAAGGCGTGTTGGTTTTGACCATGGCATTGAGCATGGTTAGGAGCTTGCGCATGCAGGCAACAAGCGCGACCTTGGACAGTTTGCCGGCGGCCTTCAGGCGTTGATAGAAGGCTCTGATGGCGGGGTTGTAGCGTGTGGCAGTCAATGTAGCCATGTACAGCACGCGACGGATCGCGAAGCGGCCACCTTGAACCCGTCGTCGCCCATTACGTAAGCCGGAATCGCAAGCAATGGGAGCGACGCCAACGAGGGCTGCAATCTGACGGCGATTGAGCCGGCCCAATTCGGGCAGTTCTGCGATCAGGCAGGCGCTGGATACCGGGCCAATTCCATGTGTGGACTGCAACAGGCGGTCGAGTTCACCGAAGTGCTGGCGTACATGAGCGACCATCTGAGCGTCAATGTCATCGAGTTGTGCCTGGATGGCGGCAATGATAGCCAGCAGACTTGAATGCAGACCAACCGGCGTGATCTGGAGCCGCTGTCGCTCCGAAAGGAGCATGGTGAGTAGTTGGCGCCGTCGGGTCACCAGTGCAGCCAGCCACTGCTGCCGCTCGTCGGGAACGGGACGTAGCAAGCGGGACAGATCGTCCCGACGCAGTAGCACGGAAGCCAGTTCGGCAAGCATACGTGCGTCGATGGCATCGGTTTTCGCCAGACGTCCCATCGAGCGGGCAAAATCGCGTGCTTGCCGAGGGTTGACGACAGCGACCGGCAAACCCGCACCTTGCAAGGCGCACGCCAGCTCGGTCTCGTAGCCACCGGTCGCCTCCATCACGACCAACTGCACGTTCAGCGGCTGAAGGGCAACAGCCAGGGCCGAGTGGCCCTCGGCATCGTTGTTGAATCGACGGATGTCCAGATTGGCACCCAGTACGGAAACATCGACGTGAGCTTTTGCGACGTCAATGCCGACCGTTACGGCAGAAGGAGCAGACATGATCTTCGGATCCCATGCTTGTACATGCGCACTCGATGTAAATGGCGCGCGTAACCGTTCGGGCTTCAGGAAGACCAGCACGGCAACCGTGCGTTTTGTACTCAGTCACGGGCTCCAACACCCAAGCGCGGGGCAAACTGCACGGTCTCGTCTGGCTACCACCAGACTTTACCGTACTGGTCAGTACTGAACATACAAGCGTGAAGCGGCTGCTGATCGTGTCGATCGCGGGCTTCACGGTGGCGTCGGCGCTGTGCGGGCTGTCGGAGACGCTCGTGCAGATCGTCGGCGCGCGGCTGCTGCAGGGCGTGTTCGGCGCGGCGCTGGTGCCGCTGTCGCAATCGATCCTGCTCGACATCAACCCGCGCGAGAAACAGGGCCAGGCGATGGCGATCTGGGGAATGGGCGTGATGGTCGGCCCGATCCTCGGCCCGACGCTCGGCGGCTGGCTCACCGACAGCTACAACTGGCGCTGGGTGTTCTTCATCAACGTGCCGATCGGCGCGTTCGCGCTCGCCGGCGTGATGACCTTCCTGCCGGCGCGCGCGCCGCGTCCGCACGTGAAATTCGACGCATTCGGCTTCGCGACGCTCGCGCTCGCGATCGGTGCGTTCCAGGCGATGCTCGACCGCGGCGAACAGCTCGACTGGTTCGGTTCGTACGAGATCCGCATCGAGGCGCTCGTCGCGGCGCTCGGCTTCGCGTTCTTCCTCGCGCATACGGCGACCGTCGGCAAGGCGTCGTTCTTCAAGTCGGAACTGCTGCGCGACCCGAATTTCGCGACGGGCACGCTGTTCATCTTCGTGGTCGGCGCGGTGCTGTACGCGACGCGCGCGCTGCTGCCGCCGATGCTGCAGAACCTGATGGGCTACCCGGTCGCGACGACGGGCCTCGTCACCGCGCCGAGCGGCGCCGGCACGATGATCGCGATGCTGTTCGTCGGCCGGCTGCTGAAATACGTGGATGCGCGGATGCTGCTGCTCGCGGGGCTGTCGATTTCCGCGCTCGCGCTGTGGCAGATGATGCAGTACACGGTCGTGCTGTCCGAAGCGGACATCGTGTGGCCCGGCGTGATCCAGGGCTTCGGCCTCGGGCTCGTGTTCGTGCCGCTGAGCGCGCTGTCGTTCTCGACGCTGCCGCCCGAGCTGCGCGCGGACGGCACGGCCACCTACAGCCTGATGCGCAACATCGGCAGCAGTATCGGCATCTCGATCGTGCAGACGCTGATGACGCGCAACACGCAGGTCGCGCATGCCGACCTCGCGACGCACATCACGCCGTTCAACCCGGCCGTGCAGGCGATCGCCGGCAGCCGCGTCGATCTCGCGCTGCTCGACCGCACGATCAACCAGCAGGCGACGATGATCGCGTACCTGAACGACTTCAAGCTGATGTTCGTCGCGACGCTGCTGATGATTCCGCTGTTGCTGCTGATCCGCCCGCCGCAGAAAACGGCGAGCGTCGACGTCGCGCACGCGGCGATGGACTGACGGGCGCGCATGCGCCCGTCCGCAGCCGCGTCAGGCCTTCATCGTCCCGGTGCGCACGTAGCGCTCGTGCCACGACAGCGCCTCGGCGAGCAGATGCGGCGTGTGCTTGCCGAAGCTGTCGCGCGACGCGCGCTCGAAGTAGTCCTCGAGCATCGGACGGTAGTCGGGGTGCGCGCAGGTCGCGATGATCTTGCGCGCGCGCTGCTTCGGCGACAGGCCGCGCAGGTCGGCCAGCCCCTGCTCGGTGACGACGACCGCGACGTCGTGCTCGGTATGGTCGACGTGGCTCGCCATCGGCACGATCCGCGAGATCGCCCCGCCCTTCGCGGTACTCGCCGACATGAAGCACGACAGGTAGCCGTTGCGCGCGAAGTCGCCCGAGCCGCCGATGCCGTTCTGGATCTTCGTGCCCATCACGTGCGTCGAGTTCACGTTGCCGTAGATGTCGGCTTCGATCATCCCGTTCATCGCGATGCAGCCGAGGCGGCGCACGAGCTCCGGATGGTTGCTGATCTCCTGCGGACGCAGCACGATCTTCTCGCGGAACGTCGCGATCTCGTCGGCGAAACGCTGCACGGCGGCCGGGCTCAGCGACAGCGCGGTGGCCGACGCGAAGCTCAGCGTGCCGTCGTCGAGCAGGTCGAGCATGCCGTCCTGGATCACCTCGGTGTAGGCCGTCAGGTTCGAGAAACCGGCCGAGCTGAGTTCCGCGAGCACCGCGTTCGTGATGTTGCCGACGCCCGACTGCAGCGGCAGCAGGTTTTCCGGCAGGCGGCCGCGCTTCACTTCGTGACGCAGGAAGTCGATCAGTTGCAGCGCGATCTGCTTGGACGTCGCATCCGGCGCGGTGAATGCATTGCTGCGATCGGGCGCGTCGGTCTCGACGATCGCGACGATCTTGTCGGCCGGGCAGCGCAGGTACGGCTCGCCGATCCGGTCGTCGCTCTTCGTCAGCGGAATCGGCTTGCGATGCGGCGGCAGCGCGGTGCCGTAATAAATGTCGTGCATCCCGTCGAGGCCGAGCGGCTGGCGCGCGTTCACTTCGAGGATCACGTGCTTCGCGCGCTCGAGCCAGGTCTTGTTGTTGCCGATCGACGCGGACGGGATCAGCAGGCCGTCCTCGCGGATGCCCGCGACTTCGACGATCGCGACGTCGAGATCGCCGTACAGCCCGAACCATGCATATTGCGCGACGTGGCTCAGGTGGACGTCCTGGTAATCGACTTCGCCGCCGTTGATCTTGTCGCGCAACGTCGGGTCGGACTGGTACGGCAGCCGCATCGAGATGCCGTCGGTGCGGGCGAGCGCGCCGTCGAGTTCCGGGGCGGTCGACGCGCCCGTCAGCACGTTGATCCGGAAGTTCTCGCCGCGCGCGTGCGCCGCATCGATGTGGGCGGCGAGCGCGGCCGGCACGGCCTTCGGATAGCCCGACCCGGTGAAGCCGCTCATGGCGACGGTCATGCCGGGACGGATCAGCGCGGCGGCTTCGTCGGCGGTGCGGACGAGCGAACGCAGGGCGGGAGCGAGGATGCGTGATGAAGACATGGCTGGTTTCTGACGCTTTGATCTGTTGACGTCGCGGGGGGTGTCTCCTGAGCGACATGAAGCCCTTGGGGCCGCCAGGGGCGGCCGGCACCACAGGCACGGTCGGAGTATCGCAGAGGCCATCGCCGCGAAATGTCCGCTGGATGCAAAAGATCCTTGCCGGATTTGCCGGGTATCGAACGACCGTTCTGTGACAGGCGATTCGCCCGCGCCGCATGCACGCGAAAGGTGCGCGAAAGCATCGACGCGAATCGCGGGCTCCCGATCACCGCGCCGCGCGCTTCAATCGACGGATTTCCGTCGACATTGACGACCTGTGGCTCGGTAATGGCCGATACCTGCCCGGCGCGGCCGATTGTCGCCCGATGCGGCTTTTCCGGGCCTGACCGAGATCAAGGTCGCATGCGTTGCGCGCCGCCCGCCGACCGACGCGAAAAACACCGCCTCGCCGGCCTGCGAGGCCCGTCCGGCCTTGACAGTCGCGCGATGCGGACCACACTGGAAGACGAGTCCGGCCACCCCGTCGGCCGCCCCGTTCGCACGTGCGTTTTTGAACCGGCCGATGCGCGCAAGACGCCGTAACACTCCCGCATGTCAGGACATTGATCGAATAAAAAGCAACAAATTACAATTCCGTATATATTTCGCCGATGGACCAAAGAAAAACCGCCACACGCCCCGAGCCACCGCTGCCACGCACCTGGGATGCGCGGCTCGCGCGCTCGCTCGTCCGACCGCTCGTCGATACGCCGGTCACCCCGAATCACCTCACCACCCTTCGTCTGCTGATCGGCCTCGCCGGCGCCTGGTGCCTCGCGCAAGGCGGCTTCGGCTGGAGCAATGCAGGCGCGTTCCTGATCGTGTTGTCGAACTTCGTCGACCACACCGATGGCGAGCTCGCGCGCATCAGCGGCAAATCCAGCAAGATCGGTCATTTTTACGACCTGGCGGCCGATGCGCTCGTCACGGTCGCGCTGTTCGTCAGCATGGGGGTCGGCATCGTCGCCCAGGGCGGCCAGATGGCCGCGTCGCCGGTGCTGCTCGGCGCGGTGGCCGGCGCGGCCGTCGCGCTGATTTTCTTCCTGCGCATGCGGATCGAATCGATCGCCGGCAAGGCCGGTACCAAGCAGGCGTTCGCCGGCGGCTTCGAGACCGAAGACGTGCTGTACCTGCTGCCGATCGTGACGCTCGTCGACGGCGTCGAGCCGTTCCTGCTCGCCGCATCGATCGGCGCCCCGCTGTTCGCCGCATGGGTCGTGATCGACTGGTGGCGCATCGTGCGCCGCGGCAGCACTGTTCCGCAGAACCCCTCTGAAATCCAGGCTTCCAAATGACTTCTAGCACGCGCGACGAATCCGTGCTGAGCCCGGCACGCCCCGCGCCCGTGCGCGCGGCCGCGGCCGATCCCGATCGCACCGTGGCCGACTGCATCGGCCAGCTCGACCTCGACCGCCTGCGCGGCGACTACACGCGCCAGGGCTCGTTCCTCTACCTCGACGCCTTCCTGCCGCCCGACGCGCACGCGAAGCTGGCGGACGCCGCCCGCGCGATGCAGGCCGGCCTGAACCGCAATTACCTGCCCGGCCACAAGCAGGGCGGCAGCGTGAGCCGCCATACGATCGACGAGCAGGCGCCGTACATCGCGGAACTGTATCGCTCGAAGGCGCTGATCGGCTTCCTCGAGAAAATCACGGGCGACAAGCTGATGCTGTCGCCGGACGACGATCCGCACGCGTACGCGCTGTATTACTACACGAAGCCCGGCGACCACATCGGCTGGCACTACGACACGTCGTACTACGACGGCCGGCGCTACACGCTGCTGATCGGCGTGATCGACGAATCGTCGTGCCGGCTCGACTACGAGCTGCATACGCGCAACCCGGACGTCGCCGACGAACCGGGCTCCGTGCAGATCGCCGACGGCGGCATCGTGCTGTTCGACGGCGACAAGCTGCGCCACCGCATCACGCCGCTCGGCCAGAACGAAATGCGCGTGTCGCTCACGTTCGAATATGTGACGAACCCGGGCATGCGGCCGTGGAAGCGCTTCATCTCGAACATGAAGGATGCGATCGCGTATTTCGGTTTCCGCCAGGTGTTCAAGCAACTGGCGACGCGACGCACGACCGGGTCATGACACGCGCCGGCCTCATCCTGCTGTCCCTCGGGACCGCACTCTTCATCGCACTCCTGGCCTGGCAGGGCGTCGGCGCGGTCGCGTCCACGTTCCTCGCGGCCGGCTGGGGCCTCGCGCTCGTCGCGGCGTTCCACGTCGTACCGCTCGTGATCGATGCGTTCGCGATCTCCGTGATGTTCCGCCGCGGGCAGCCGGGCGCCGAACTCGGCAACGCGCTGCGCGCGCGCTGGGTCGGCGAATCGGTGAACAGCCTGCTGCCCGCCGGGCAGATCGGCGGCCCCGTGCTGATGGTGCGCCACCTCGCGCAGCGCGGCACGCGGATGGCCGACGCGGCCGCCGCCGTGACCGTCGGCACGACGATGCAGGCGCTCGCGCAGATGGCGTTCGCGCTGATCGGGATCGCCGCGTTCAGCCTGTATGCGACGCACGAATCGGTCGCGCACTTGCGTACGCCCGCGCTGATCGCCACCGGCGTGCTCGGCGCGCTCGCGGTGATGTTCTATCTGGCGCAGCGGCGCGGGCTGTTCGGCCGCGGCCTGCGCCTCGCGTCGAAACTGCTCGGCCCGCGCGACTGGTCGTCGCTCGCCACGCGGGCCGACGCGATCGACGACGCGGTCGGCGCGCTGTACCGCGATCGCGCGAAAGTCGCGAAGACCTTCGCATTGAGTCTCGTCGGCTGGATCGTCGGCACCGCGGAAGTGTGGCTCGCGCTGCACTTCCTCGGGCATCCGGTGAGCTGGCTCGACGCGCTGCTGCTGGAAAGCGTCGGCCAGGCGATCCGCGGCGCGGCCTTCGCGATCCCGGGCTCGCTCGGTGCGCAGGAAGGCGGCTACCTGCTGCTCGCGCCGCTGGTCGGCTTGCCGCCCGACGCGGCGCTTGCGCTGTCGCTCGCGAAGCGCGCGCGCGAACTCGCGCTCGGCCTGCCCGGCCTGCTCTATCTGCATTTCAGTGAAAGAAACTGGCAGCGGCGCCGTGCGCCGCAGCCGCTCGCCGACTGATCGTTCAGATCGCCGGCTTTTTGGTTGGAGAACCCATGCGAGCCATCATTCTTGCGGCAGGCCTCGGCTTGCGCCTGCAACAACCGCCCGAAGCGCAGTTCCCGAAGTGCCTGCTGCGCTTCGACGACGTGTCGCTGCTCGAGCGCCATCTGCGCGTGCTCGACGCCGCGGGCGTCGACGAGATCGTGCTCGGGCTCGGCTTTCAGCACGAGAAGGTCGAGCAGGAACTGAAGCGTCTCGGCCGCCAGGCCGAAATCGTGATCAACGAACGCTACGACCTCGGCAGCGTGCTGACCGTGCATACCGTCGCCGACGCGATGACGCGCGGCGGCGACGTGCTGCTGATGGACGCGGACGTGCTGTACGACGAGAACATCCTGCACGCGCTGGTGGCCGATGCCGACCAGGCGGTCGACCGCCTGCTGATCGACCGCGACTTCGAGGCCGGCGACGAGCCCGTCAAGCTGTGCCTGAAGAACGGCGTGCCGGTCGAGCTGCGCAAGCAGCTCGCGGTCGATCTCGACTACGACACGATCGGCGAATCGGTCGGCTTCTTCCGCTTCACCGAAGGCACCGCGCGCCGCCTCGCGACGATCGTCGCGGGCTACGTCGACAGCGGCCGCGCGAACATGCCGCACGAGGAAGCCGTACGCGACCTGCTGCTCGAAGGCGGCCATTCGTTCGACGTCGCCGACGTCACCGGTTCGCCGTGGATCGAGATCGACTTCCCGAACGACGTCGCCCGCGCGACGCAAGACATCCTTCCCCTGATTCAACGCACCACCGCAGGAGCCGCACGATGAACGCACGCGAACCCAACTTCACCGAATCGCGCAGCGCGCGCCTGCGCCGCATGCTCGTCAGCAGCGACCTCGAATTCCTGATGGAAGCGCACAACGGCCTGTCCGCGCGGATCGTCCGCGAGGCCGGCTTCAAGGGGATCTGGGCGTCGGGCCTCGCGATCTCCGCGCAATTCGGCGTGCGCGACAACAACGAAGCGAGCTGGACCCAGGTCGTCGACGTGCTCGAGTTCATGGCCGACGCGAGCGACCTGCCGATCCTGCTCGACGGCGACACCGGCTACGGCAACTTCAACAACGTGCGCCGCCTCGTGAAGAAGCTCGAACAGCGCGGCATCGCCGGCGTCTGCATCGAGGACAAGCAGTTCCCGAAGACGAACAGCTTCATCGGCGGCGAGCGCCAGCCGCTCGCGGAAATCGACGAATTCTGCGGCAAGATCAAGGCCGGCAAGGATTCGCAGACCGATCCCGACTTCTCGATCGTCGCGCGTGTCGAAGCGCTGATCGCCGGCTGGGGGATGGACGAGGCGCTGCGCCGCGCGAACGCGTACGCGGAAGCCGGCGCCGATGCGATCCTGATCCACAGCAAGCTGTCGCGCCCCGACGAGATCCTGCAGTTCGCGCGCGAATGGAGCGGCAAGGCGCCGCTCGTGATCGTGCCGACCAAGTACTACAGCACGCCGACCGACGTGTTCCGCCAGGCCGGCATCAGCACCGTGATCTGGGCGAACCACCTGATCCGCGCGTCGGCCTCCGCAATGCAGGCGACCGCGCGCGAGATCCACGAGAGCGAAACGCTGATCAACGTCGAAGACCGCGTCGCATCGGTCAACGAGATCTTCCGCCTGCAGGACGCCGACGAATACTCGGCGGCCGAGCGCATCTACCTGTCGTCGTCCTCGCGCGCGTCGAACGCGGCGATCGTGCTCGCCGCGAGCCGCGGCAAGGGCCTGGAGGCCGTGACCGAAGACAAGCCGAAGGTCATGCTGCCGGTCGCCGGCAAGCCGCTCTTGCGCTGGCTCGTCGACGGCTTCAAGACGCATGGCGTGAACGACATCACCGTGGTCGGCGGCTATCGCGCCGACGCGATCGACACGTCGGGCATCAAGCTCGTCGTCAACGAGCGCCATGCGCAGACGGGCGAGCTCGCGTCGCTCGCGTGCGCGGCCGAACGCCTGACCGGCGACACCGTGATCTCGTACGGCGACCTGCTGTTCCGCAGCTACATCGTGCGCGACCTCGCGGAAAGCGAAGCCGAATTCAGCGTCGTGGTCGATTCGTCGCTCACCGAGTCGACGAACCAGAGCGTGCGCGACTTCGCCCTCTGCTCGGCGGCCGACGATCGCGGCCTGTTCGGCCAGAAGACCTACCTGCAACGCGTATCGAGCGACGTCGCCGCGGGCACCCCGCACGGCCGCTGGATCGGCCTGCTGAACGTGCGCGGCGCCGGCGTCGACCGGCTGAAGGCGATGCTCGCGACGCTGCAGGCGCGCCCTGATTTCGACACGCTCGACATCCCGTCGCTGCTCAACGAGCTGGTCGCCGCGGGCGAGAAGATCGAGGTGCAGTACGTGCACGGCCACTGGCGCGGCGTCAACGATCTGGAAGACTTCCGCCGCGCGGGCGACTTCGCGCACGGCCAGACGCCGCTGTCCGAGCCGGGCGCCGGCAACGGGGGCGCGCAATGATCGAAGCGGCCCAGTTCGTCGAGGCCGCGCGCGAACGCGGCTTCGACTGGTACGCGGGCGTACCCTGCTCGTACCTGACGCCGTTCATCAATTACGTGTTGCAGGACCCGACGCTGCACTACGTATCGGCCGCCAACGAAGGCGACGCGGTCGCGCTGATCGCGGGCGCAACGCTCGGCGGCAAGCGCGGAATCGCGATGATGCAGAACTCCGGGCTCGGCAACGCGGTGAGCCCGCTCACGTCGCTGACCTGGACGTTCCGCCTGCCGCAACTGCTGATCGTCACGTGGCGCGGCCAGCCGGGCGTGGCCGACGAGCCGCAGCACGCGCTGATGGGCCCGATCACGCCCGCGATGCTCGACACGATGGAGATCCCGTGGGAGACGTTCCCGACCGACCCCGAACAGGTCGGCCCGGCACTCGACCGCGCGATCGCGCACATGGACGCGACGGGCCGCCCGTACGCGCTCGTGATGCAGAAAGGCAGCGTCGCGCCGTATGAACTGAAGGCGAACCCGGCCGCGAAGCCGCGTGCGCACGTCGCCGCGCAATCGGCGTCGCGCGCCGCATCGACCGACGCATGGCCGACCCGTCACGACGCGCTGCAGCGCGTGATCGCGCATACGCCGGTCGATTCGACCGTCGTGCTCGCGTCGACCGGTTTCTGCGGTCGCGAGCTCTATGCGCTCGACGATCGCCCGAACCAGCTGTACATGGTCGGCTCGATGGGCTGCGTGACGCCGCTCGCGCTCGGCCTCGCGCTCGCGCGCCCCGACCTGCGCGTGGTGGCCGTCGACGGCGACGGCGCCGCGCTGATGCGGATGGGCGTGTTCGCGACGCTCGGCACCTACGGCCCGGCCAACCTCACGCACGTGCTGCTCGACAACGGCGCGCACGAATCGACGGGCGGCCAGGCGACGGTGTCGCAACATGTGTCGTTCGCCGGCGTCGCGGCCGCCTGCGGCTACGCGTCGGCGGTCGAAGGCGATACGCTCGACGTGCTCGATGCGACGCTCGCCGCAACGAGTGACGGTGCGCAATTCGTCCGCGTGGCGATCCGCACTGGCGTGCCCGACGGCCTGCCCCGCCCGACCGTCACGCCGGTCGAGGTCAAGACCCGTCTGATGCGGCACATCGGCGCCGCGCAGACCGAAGCCCACGTTGAAGGAGCCCATTGATGCTGCTGCTGAACCCCGGCCCGGTCACGCTCACCGAACGCGTGCGCCGCAGCCTGCTGCAACCCGATCTGTGCCATCGTGAAAGCGAATTCTTCGACCTGCAGGATGAAGCGCGCACGCGCCTCGTCGCCGCGTACGAACTCGATCCGGCCGAATGGGCGGCCGTACTGATGACGGGCTCGGGCACGGCCGCCGTCGAGAGCATGATCGCGGCGCTCGTGCCGCAGGACGGCAAGCTGCTCGTGATCGAGAACGGCGTGTACGGCGAGCGAATCACGCAGATCGCGACGCAGTACGGCATCGCGCATGACGTGTTGAAGCATGAGTGGATGCAGGCGCCCGATCTCGCGCGGATCGGGGCGAAGCTCGATGCGGGCGGGTATTCGCACGTCGCGGTGATCCATCATGAAACGACGACGGGCCGGCTGAACGATCTCGGCGCGATTGCAGAAGTGTGCCGTGCGCGCGGCGTGAAGATGCTCGTGGACGGCGTCAGCAGCTTCGGCGCGGAAGCGATCGACTTCGCCGGCGGCGTCATCGATGCGGTTGCCGCGACCGCGAACAAATGCCTGCACGGCGTGCCGGGTGCGGCGTTCGTGATCGTGCGCCGCAGTGCGCTCACGAAGGCCGCAAGCCGGACTTACTACCTCGATCTCGGTCGGCTCGCGAAGCTGCAGGATCAGCGGAATACGCCGTTTACGCCTTCCGTGCATGCGTATTACGCGCTCGTCGAGGCGTTGCGCGAGTTTGACGAGGCTGGCGGCTGGCGTGCCCGGCATGCGCATTACAAGGCGCTTGCCGATCAGGCGCAGGCAGGGCTTGCTGCGCGCGGGATGCCGCTGGTGCTGCCGGAAGGTGCGTCGTCGGTCGTGCTGCGTGCGTATCGGTTGCCGCAGGGTGTCACGTACGAGACGCTGCACGACGGGTTGAAGGCGCGTGGCTTCGTGATTTATGCCGGGCAAGGCGGGCTCTCGAAGGAGCTGTTCCGGATCTCGACGATGGGCGCGATTCAGGCGGCCGATGTCGAGCGGTTGCTGGAAGGGTTTACGGCGCTGACGCGGTGAGCGTTGTCCGCACCTTCGTCTATGAAAAGGCCCGCAAGGGCCTTTTTTATTGTTATTTGCAAATTTGGGGAAACATGGGACACGTTGTCGGCATTCGCGCATTTCAGTCACTCGACATGGCCGCGTCATTCCCAGACAATCGGTTTTTCCAAATCTGATCGCGCCTCTTTAAAGCAAGTCGACGATACGCGCTTCAGACGACGCTGTCGAACGCGATCGACGCCGGGAATCCATCGATCGCCATATCAAGGAGAAAACAAAAATGGGAGCAAAAATTCCTGTCCACGTATCGGGTTCCCGCTTCCGTCGCGCAATGCTCGGCGTCTCCATGGTGCTGACATTTTCTGGAGTCGCCGCTGCACAAGCGCAGAGTTGCGCACCTGACAGCGTGGCGCCGGAGTGTTTGCTGCAGCGTAGTCAGGATGAGTTGCAGCAAGCCGACGACGAATTGAACCGCACTTACCGAAAGGTTTTGAAATCGCTGTCTCGGCCACGTGACGAGTACGTCAACTATCCGGCACTCAAGGCGAAATTCATCGAGGCTCAGCGGCAATGGCTCCGTTTTATCGACAACGAGTGTTCTGCTTGGTATCTGATAAACGAGGCAGGCGCGGATCGTAATCTTGATCTACTGACTTGCGAAATCGAAAGAACGCGTGATCGTACGCGTCAATTAAACACGTGGCTTAAGCAGGTTAGCTAGGATGAGCTCGGTGCTGGATAAAAGCAGCATGATAAGGACATAGAGAACGTTGACGCTCAGCGAGTCAAATAACGGCTTGCGAACGTTCGCTAACGGGATTGCTGAAGGTCTCCGCACGGTCAGAGGCGACGCCCACGAACACCCATGAAGAAACATTTCCGAGGACAACAATGAGCATCCTGCGCTTCGCCCCGCTGCTGGCACTCGCCGCCGCCCCCATCGTTCACGCCGCCGACAGCCAGCCTTGCAGCGACGAAACCGTGACAGCCATCGCCCGCTGGGCCGGCATCGCGAGCGCCCGCATCGCCACGCGCGACGCGGACCGGCTCGTCGTCGCGTCGTCGTGCAAGGTCATGCCGAACGCACCGGAAACGACGATCGCGGCCGTCGCGTTCGATTCGCTGCCGAAGAGCAAGAACCCGGACGAAAGCAAAAAGCTGCAGGTCGTCGCGCTCGTCGAAGGCGGCAAGGTCGTGGCGGCCGATCGATCGGTGGTCGAAGAGGACGTGGTGACGGAGATCGACGAGAACAGCTACCGCATCGATACGGCGCCCTATCGGTTATCGCCCGACGTGCGTGCGTTCGGCGTCGTGTTTACCAGCAGCGCGCGTGGGCCGAGTTGCCCGGATGCCAACGCAAGCGAAGAGTTGACGCTCTGGGTGCATGAAGGCGGCCGTATCCGCCCCGTGTTCGGCACGAATCTGTACGGCTGGGTCAGCGTCGAAGGCGACGCCTGCGGGCCGGGTGCGGGCGATGCGCGCAGCGAAGCGGCCCGCATG
The DNA here is from genome assembly GCF_900446215.1 of Burkholderia cenocepacia. Taxonomy (GTDB): domain Bacteria; phylum Pseudomonadota; class Gammaproteobacteria; order Burkholderiales; family Burkholderiaceae; genus Burkholderia; species Burkholderia cenocepacia. The sequence continues at coordinate 332,076 of NZ_UAQZ01000013.1, forward strand.
ACGATCGCCGTCGAGAAAACGTCGAGCCACGGCTTCGCCGACCTGTCGATCACGGCACACATCACGAAGACGCAGCGCAAGAACGGTGATTACTCGGATACGGGCAAGCGCACGGCGCGCACGATCGTCCACTACGACGGCAAGTCCTATGGAATCGACATGTTCCGGAACTTCTGGTATTCGCCGACCGCGATGAAACGCTTCAAGTAATGGCGCGGGCGCGACGCCGCCCCGCCCGCCTACTCCACCACCTTCGGCCCGATCGCCTCGGTCGGCGCCGGCATCCGCAACGCGTCGTCCCGCACGCGTCGCCCCTCGCGCGCCGTACAGCGATCCTTCAGCCTCAGGAACGGCTTTTCGACGAGGAAATAGCTGGCGGTCGCGGCAATCAGCGCCCATACGATGCCCAGCGGAAACCCATGCGGCACCGGCAGATCCGGATTCGCAAAAGGCTGCTGCCACAGATAAAGACTGAACGAGATCGTGCCGACGAACACCACCGGCCTGGCGCGCAGCCAGCGCGCGCACCAGAACCCGCTGCGGAAATTCAGCACGACGATCACGATCGCGATCAGCGCGGCTTCGATCGTCACGCCGTACGTCGCATTCCAGAAGCCGCCGAGCCGGTGTTCGGCGAGCGGCATGCCGAGCAGCACGACGAACACGAGCGCCGTCACGATGCGCGCCTCGCCGCGCCACGAACCGATCCACGCTTCGAGCCGTTCGCGGTTGAGCGACGCATAGCAGCCGATCAGGATCGGGTCGACACCCGTGTGCAGCATCATCCCGAGTTGCCCGCGCAGCGCGGGCGCGACGAAATACGTAATGGCACGCACGAGCGGCACGATGAGGATCAACGTGGCCAGCCAGCGCGTGCCGGTGCGGCGCATGCCGAACGCGAACAGCAGCGGCCAGAACCAGTAGAACTGCTCCTCGAGCGCGAGCGACCAGAAATGGCCGAGGTACCACGCGCCGTCCGGATGCAGCGCGTTGTCGCCGGTCAGCCCGAACCACGCCGAGTAATTCCACAGGTGCAGCGCCGCATAGAGCCACTGCCGGCGATCGACGTCGAACCCGCCGACGAACGCCACGATCGCGACGGCCGCGAGATACACGTAGCAGGCCGGCCAGATGCGCAACGCACGGCGCACGTAGAACGACGTCAGTGCGATGCCACCCGTACGCGCGAATTCGGCGCGCAGCACGTTGGTGATCAGGAAGCCGCTCAGCACGAAGAAGATCAGCACACCGAGCCGGCCGTCGGCGATCAGCCGCAACGGCGCATACCAGCCCGTATAGCCGCCGGGCAGCACATGCTCGGCATGACCGACGACGACCATCGCGATCGCGACGGCGCGCAACCCGGTCAACTGCGTGACGCGATGGTTCATCGGCTGGTTTCCGTTGGCACGGTGGAAGAGCGGGAATGGGCCGGCGCCCGCTTGGCACGCCGACCTGCCGCCGGGATTTTGTATGAAAAATATCGGAATGAAATTGCTTCAAAAATCCGCGCGGCAAACATCGCCGGCGACACGCGCCACAGCGGGCCAACGTCCGGCGCGGCGAATGGGCATAATGACAAGCCTTGTCCGGCGGCGGCCGGTCCGATGCCCACGCAACGAATTTTGCGGCGCAGCAATCCAGGCCGTACCGTCCGCACGCGGGTCCGCGCCTCGTCCGCCTCGTGTCCACCCTCACCCGGAGCCTGCCTGTGTACCCACCGATCGAACCCTACGCCCACGGCCACCTCGACACCGGCGACGGCCACCGCATCTACTGGGAGCGCTGCGGCAACCCGGCCGGCAAGCCCGCCGTGTTCCTGCACGGCGGCCCCGGCGCCGGCTGCGGACCCGACCATCGCCGCCTGTTCGATCCCGAGCGCTACGACATCCTGCTGTTCGACCAGCGCGGCTGCGGGCGCTCGACGCCGCATGCGAGCCTCGAGAACAACACGACGTGGGACCTGGTCGCCGATATCGAACGCCTGCGCGAGATGGTCGGCGCCGAGCAATGGCTGGTGTTCGGTGGCTCGTGGGGCAGCGCGCTGGCGATCGCGTACGCGGAAACCCACCCGGAACGCGTGAGCGCGCTGATCGTGCGCGGCATCTTCACGATGCGTCGCGCGGAACTGCTGTGGTACTACCAGGAAGGCGCGTCGTGGCTGTTCCCCGATCACTGGGAAGACTTCCTCGCACCGATTCCGGAAGCCGAGCGCGGCGACCTGATGGCCGCCTACCATCGCCGGCTGACTGGCGACGACGAAGCCGCGAAGCTCGAAGCCGCGCGCGCGTGGAGCATCTGGGAAGGCCGCACGATCACGCTGCTGCCCGATCCCGCGCTCGCCGCGCACTTCGCGGACGGCCACTACGCACTCGCGTTCGCGCGGATCGAAAATCACTACTTCGTGAACAAGGGCTTCGTCGAGGAAGGCCAGCTGCTGCGCGACGCGCATCGGCTCGCCGGCATTCCGGGCGTGATCGTGCAGGGCCGCTACGACATCGCGACACCCGCACGCACGGCGTGGGAGTTGTCGAAAGCCTGGCCGGACGCGACGTTCGAGATCGTGCCGGGCGCCGGGCATGCGTACAACGAGCCGGGGATTCTGGAGGCGCTGGTCGCGGCGACGGATCGGTTCGCCGCCTGAGCATCATAACAACGCGACACGACGCGGCGCGTGCTGCCATGCCTACCGGCATGCCCACGCGCCGCCGATCACAGCGCCGCTTCGACGATCGTCCGGCCGCTGATCGCCCGCTCGACGAGCTGTTCGTCACCGACCTTGCGGATCGCATCGTCGAGCAACCCTTCCGGCTCCTCGGTCGCCACCTTCAGCAGGCCCGACAGCCCGCGTGCGTCGAGCACCACGAGCGTCTCCATCGAATCCGCGCGGCTCACGAGCACGCGGCGGAATGCCGGGCCCGCGCCGAAGCTCGCACAAAGCGCGATCGTCTCGTTGCCGAGCGTGTAGTCGAAGTGCTTGATCATGGTCTGCCGCCGTTGCATGGAAATGGCGACGCGCGACGGCGCGGCGCCGTGACGTCGACGCACCCGCGCGTGCCGCCGGCGCGTCGGACCGGAGTCCGAATCGCTGCCGGCATCACCATGCTAGGCGTGCAGAATTAACGAAGACTTAAAGCGGCTGAGCCCGCCTGGCGGCACCCTCAAGCCGCATCGAGCGGCTCAACCGTCACCCCGACCTTCAGCTCCTGATCCGCCCCGCCGCCGCGGATCACACCGCGCAGCGGCGTCACGTCCGCGTAGTCGCGCCCGATCGACAGCATCACGTAGTCGTCGCCCGGCGCACGATCGTTGGTCGGATCGAGCTGTAGCCAGCCGCCATCCTCGGGCCACGCCGGATCGTACACGTCGACCCACGCATGCGACGCGTCCGCACCGATCAGCCGCGGCTGGCCCGGCGGCGGCTGCGTGAGCAGGTAGCCGCTGACGTAGCGCGCGGCCAGCCCGAGCGAACGCAGCGCACCGATCATCACGTGCGCGAAATCCTGGCACACGCCCTTGCGCAACCGCAGCGCGTCGAGCGCCGACGTCGTGATGTCGGTGCTGTTCGGCGTGTACGCGAAATCGGCATGCACGCGCCGCATCAGGTCCCATGCCGCCTGCACGAGCGGCCGTTGCGGCGTGAAGCTCGCGGCCGCGTACGCGGCAAGCTCGGCGTCGCACGCGACGTGCGGCGACGCGAACACGAACTCGCTCGCCGGGTCGTAAGGCTGCCCCGCGCGGAACCGCAAGCGCTCGCGCACGGCCTCCCATGCGGTGGCATGCGCGGCGTCCGGGTTCGCGATCGCAGGCGGCGGCTCGCCGCGCGCGCCGAGCGACCACACGGGCGGCGTCACGCGCACGGTACTGCGGCTGCGCACCAGCAGCGTGTCGTGCGGCAGGTTCAGCGCGAACGACGCGCGCGCATTGCCGAACGCGTCGAGTTCGGTGCCGACCGATTCCGGTGCGGGCTCGATGTCGAGCGAGAACGACAGCACCTGCTGGCGCGGCGTCGCCAGCGGTTGCAGGCGTGCCTGGTGCTGCGCGGATTCGACGCGCGCCGCGTAACGGTATTCGGTGTCGTGCGTGACGCGCAGCAACCGGCCCGGCGCGACGGCGGCCCGTGCGTCGCTTGCGGCCGCCGTCGGTGCGGCTGCCTGCCGTGCGTTACCGGAGCCGGAACCGGACGGCGTTTTCGGCACGCCTTTCGTCGTCACCATAGCGTCCTGCCCGCTTCGCGCACGTGGCTGAAATAGCGCTCGCCAATCCGGTTCGACAGTTCCCACACCGCCTTCGCCGTCGTGTCGAGCGCCGCGAGCAGTTTGTCGTGCCGGCCGCCTTCGGTGGTCTCGCACAGCTCGTGCAGCGACCATGCAGGCACATCCGGAATCGTCTCGGCCAGCTCCGACAGCGCATAGCCTTCGCTGCGCTCGACCTTCGTCAGCCGGCCACGCAGCGCCTGCACGACCCAGCCGAGCGAGCGCGGGTTGTCGGTATCGAGCACGACGAGCGACAACAGCGGCGCGACGTCGAAGCCGCGCTGGAACCGCGAACGAAACGTGATCGTGCTGTCGAACAGTTCCAGCACGAGTTCGAAACCGTCCTGCCGGTGCACGGCCCCTTCGTCGAACGCGAACTTCAGCACGCTGCACAGGAAATCGAGCCGGTCGATCTGCCGGCCGATCGACAGCAAGCGCCAGCCGTCGTCGCGCGTCATGTTGTCGGTCTGCGCACCGGTGATCGCGCCGAGCAGCAGGCCGAGGCGTTCCAGCAGCTGCAGCGCGTCGTTGCCGATCTGCTCCTCCGCTTCCGGTTGTCCTGCGCTATCCGCGAACAGTTGCGTCGCGTCGTCGATCAACCGCCATTGATCGCTCGACAGCCGTTCGCGGATCGCGGCAGCCGCGCCGCGCATGCCGAACAGGCACGACGCGATCCCCGACGTGCGATCGGCGCCGCGCGTCAGCGATGTCGCCAGCGCGTGCTGGAACGCGCGCGGCGCATCGACGGCGTGCGGCGCGTCGGCCGCGATCAGCCCGGTGTCGCGGCACAGCGTGTCGATCAGTTCGAGGTGCGCGGGGCTGTCGACGTCGTCTTCGCCGCGCAGCCGTTCGAGCGCGGCACGCGCCAGGCGCATCAGGTTGGTCGCGCGCTCGGTATAACGGCCGAGCCAGAACAGGTTTTCCGCCGCGCGACTCGCGATCGCACGCGGCCGCTCGACGAGATCGTCGGGGCCGAGGTGCGTCTGCAACAGCGTCGTCGAATCGACGATGCCCTCGGTCATCACCCACGTATCGACGGTGCTGCCGCCACGCGGCATCGGCGCGTTGAACAGCGTGTCGCGCGTGCCGACCCGTGACAGTCCGCCCGGCAGGAGCCGCCAGCGCTGCGCGCCGTCGGCGAGCGCGAACACGCGCAGCAAGAGCGGTTTCGGCACGATCCGCGCGCTGCCGTTGCCGTCGGGTGCGTCGGGCCGCGGCCAGGTCGGCGCCTGCGACAGCGGCAGATCGGCCTGCACCGTGTAGTGTTCGGGCCGCGCGAGAATCCGCGCGCGCCATTCCGCCAGTTGCGCCGGCGTGAGCCGCGCGCCGATCACCGGCTCGAATGCACCGCCTGCCTGCACGTCGGGTGGATAGGATGCCTTGACGATGCCACGCGCGAGTTGCGGCAGCGCGTCGTCGCACGCGGCCGCCTCGCCGCACCACCACGAATGCACGGCTGGCAGCGTCAGCGTTTCGCCGAGCAGGCCTTCCGCGAGACGCGGCATGAAACCGAGCATCGCCGGCGATTCAAGGAAGCCCGAGCCCGGCGCGTTCGCGAGCAGCACGTTGCCCGCGCGCACGGCCTGCAGCAGCCCCGGCACGCCGAGCATCGAATCGGGCCGCAGTTCGAGCGGATCGAGCCACGCGTCGTCGACGCGCCGCAGGATGCCGTGCACCGGTTCGAGCCCGCTCAGCGTCTTCAGGAAGACGTGATTGTCGCGCGCGGTCAGGTCGCCGCCTTCGACGAGCGTGAGGCCGAGATAGCGCGCGAGATAGGCATGCTCGAAATAGGTCGCGCTGTGCGGTCCCGGGGTCAGCAGCACGATCCGCGAGTTCTTCGCGGCGGGGCTGAGCGACTGCATGCTCTGCAACAGCGCACGGTAGGCGGACGCCAGCCGCTGCACGCGCAGCCCGCGAAACCCGCGCGGAAAGAGCCGCGACACGATCAGCCGGTTTTCGAGCAGGTATCCGAGCCCGGCCGCGCCCTGCGTGTGCTGCGCAACGATCCGCCACTGCCCGTCCGGGCCGCGCGCGAGATCGAACGCGACGACGTGCAGCCACGTATCGCCCGGCACGCGTGCGCCGCGCATCGCGCGCAGGTAGCCGGGATGACCAGTGACGAGCGCGGGCGGCAGCAGCCCGCGCTGCAGGATCGTCTGCGGCCCGTACAAATCGGCCAGCGTCGCGTTGAGCAGCCGCACGCGCTGCAGCACGCCGCGCTCGATCACGACCCAGTCTTCGGGCGTGACGATCAGCGGCAGCAGGTCGAGCGACCACGGCCCGGCCGCGCCGTCGCCGGCACGTTGCTCGTGCAACTGGTAGAACAGGCCGTTCTCGCGCATGCGCCGGTGCAGCGCGTCGGCGCGGCGGTCGAGGTCGGCCACGCCGTCGCTGCCGATCGACGTGAAGAAGCTGCGCCACGCGGGCGCCAGCGCGGGCGCGTTCAGGCCGGCCGCGCTGCCGCGCAGTTCGTCGTAGCGGCCGGCGGCGGCCGGCGCCGCGAGCGCGGCGGCCAGTTCGGCGGCGTCCGGCTGCGCGCCGGTATCGAAAAGCGTGGGCATCGCGTCGAGGGCGGCGAGATGATCGAGGTCAATGGGCGGCACGATGTCGTTCCGTCGTCAGGATGCGGCCGCGCACGCGCGCCGCCGCACCGGCGGCAAGCTGCCGCGGCGCGCGGCCGCAGTCTGCCCGCATCCTAGCACTCCGGCGAGGCCGCCGGGAGGTTGCGCGCCGCGCATCGTCGTCCGCCCCGTCATCGATCGATCAAGGCCGCCGCAAGTCCAGCGTGAACGGAAATTCGCGGCTCGGCGCGGCGGCCGCGACCTCCATCCGGCCCGGCGTGTGCCCCATCTCGACGAAGCGCGCGAGCCGGCGGCTCTCGGCTTCGTACGCGTTGACCGGGAACGTCGCGTAATTGCGCCCGCCCGGATGCGCGACGTGATACCGGCAGCCGCCGAGCGAGCGCTGCAACCACGTATCGACGATGTCGAACGTGAGCGGCGCGTGCACGCCGATGGTCGGATGCAGCGCCGACGGCGGCGCCCACGCCTTGTAGCGCACGCCCGCGACGTACTCGCCGACGGTGCCGGTCGGCTGCAGCGGCAGCGCGCGGCCGTTGACGGTCACGACGTGCCGGTTGTCGTTCAGCCCCGTCACGCGCACTTCGAGCCGTTCGACCGACGAATCGACGTAGCGCACCGTGCCGCCGATCGCCCCCTCCTCGCCCATCACGTGCCACGGTTCCAGCGCGCCGCGCAGCGACAGTTGCATGCCGTTCACCGCGATCTGCCCGAACAGCGGAAAACGGAATTCGAAGTGCGGCGCGAACCACGCCGGATCGAACGCGAAACCGGCGTCGCGCAACTCGGCCAGCACGTCGTCGAAATCCATCTGGAGAAATTCCGGCAGCATGAAGCGGTCGTGCAGCGCGGTGCCCCAGCGCGTGAGCGGCGTCGTGTACGGCGTGGCCCAGAAACGCGCGACCAGCGCACGCAGCAGCAGTTGCTGCACGATGCTCATCCGCGCATGCGGCGGCATCTCGAAAGCACGCAGTTCGAGCAGGCCGAGCCGGCCGGTGGACGAATCGGGCGAATACAGCTTGTCGATGCAGAACTCGCTGCGGTGCGTATTGCCCGTCACGTCGATCAGCAGGTTGCGCAGCACGCGGTCGACGAGCCACGGCGGCATGTCCTGCCCGAACAGCAGCTTGTTGCGCTGGATCTCCGCGAATGCGATGTCGAGCTCGTAAAGCTGGTCGTTGCGTGCCTCGTCGACCCGCGGCGCCTGGCTCGTCGGCCCGATGAACAGCCCCGAAAACAAATACGACAGCGACGGATGGTTGTGCCAGTAGGCGATCAGGCTCGCGAGCAGATCGGGGCGGCGCAGGAACGGGCTGTCGGCCGGCGTCGCGCCGCCGAGCACGAAGTGGTTGCCGCCGCCCGTGCCGACGTGCCGCCCGTCGACCATGAACTTCTCGCTGCACAGCCGCGATTGCCACGCGGCGTCGTACAGGAATTCGGTGTGGTCGACGAGCTCGTCGAAGCTCGCGGCCGGATGGATGTTCACCTCGATCACGCCGGGATCGGGCGTCACCTGCAGCAGTTTCAGCCGTGCGTCGCGCGGCGGCGGATAGCCTTCGAGCACGAGCTTCACGCCGAGCGTGTGCGCGGTCAGCTCGATCGCGCCGAGCAGGTCGAGATAATCCTCGAGCGCGGCGAGCGGCGGCATGAACAGGTACAGGATGCCGTTGCGCACTTCGACGCACAGCGCGGTGCGCGTGATCCACGCGGCCGATTCGAAGCGCTCGGGGCGGCGATGCGGATCCCCGGCGCCCGGTCGGCCGCTCGCGGCCGCGCCGTCGTCGCGCCACTGCATCACGGTCTGCGCGGACGCTTCGCGATGCACGCCGGCCAGGTAGCGCGGCGCGTCGGCCGGGCCGGCGTAGCGGGCGCGTATGGCAGCGGCATCCGGCAATGCGTCGCGCGGCGCGAACGGATCGCGCTCGACCAGGTACGGATAATCGGCGCTGGCGGTCCACGGCAGCGAATCGAGCGGCAGCCGGTAGCCCATCGGCGAATCGCCCGGCACGAGGTACATCCGCTCGTCGCGGAAGAACCACGGGCCCGTCTGCCAGCGCGGCCCGTCGAGGCCGGGCATGTCGTCCACACGCTTCACCGGCAGCACGTAGCCGACCACGCTGTCGAGCTGCTGCTCGAACACCTTGCGCAGCCGCGCGCGTTCGAGCTCGTCGTCGAGGCGCGCGTCGAACGGATCGACGTTGACGGGCAGCCGGCGCTCGCGCCACAGGTAGTACCACACGTCCTCGTAGCCGGGCCGGATGAATTCGCCGGTCAGGTTCAGCCGCGCGGCGAGCGCATCGATGAAGCGCTTCGCGTCGTCGGTCGTGTACGCGGACGGTTCGCGCTCGTCGGCGAACAGCGACGGATCGTGCCACACGGGATGGCCGTCCGCGCGCCAGAAGATCGACAACGCCCAGCGTGGCAATTGCTCGCCCGGGTACCACTTGCCCTGCCCGAAATGCAGGAAGCCGCCGTCGCCGTATTCGGCTCGCAGCCGCTGCACGAGTTCGGTCGCGTAACCGCGCTTGGTCGGGCCGAGCGCATCGGTGTTCCACTCGGCGCCGTCGCGATCGTCGATCGACACGAAGGTCGGCTCGCCGCCCTGCGTGAGCCGCACGTCGCCGGCCGCCAGCGCACCGTCGACCTGCGTGCCGAGCGCGCGCACGGCGTCCCACTGCGCTTCCGTATACGGTTTCGTCACGCGCGGCGATTCGTACACGCGCGTCACGCTCATCTCGTGCTCGAACGACACCTCGCACTCGTCGATCAGCCCTTCGACCGGCGCGGCACTCGTCGGCTGCGGCGTGCAGGCGAGCGGAATATGCCCTTCCCCGGCGAGCAGGCCCGACGTCGGATCGAAGCCGATCCAGCCGGCGCCCGGCAGGTAGACCTCGCACCATGCGTGCAGGTCGGTGAAATCGACCGACGTGCCGCTGGGGCCGTCGAGCGATTTGACGTCGGGGGTGAGCTGGATCAGGTAGCCCGACACGAAGCGCGCGGCGATGCCCAGATGGCGACACAGCTGCACGAGCAGCCACGCGCTGTCGCGGCACGAGCCGGATGCGAGTTCGAGCGTTTGCGCGGGCGTCTGCACGCCCGGCTCCATCCGCACGAGATAGCCGATGTCGCGCTGAAGCTGCTGGTTCAGCGCGACGAGGAAGTTCACGGTGCCGGCCGGCGTGCGGTCGACGGCGTCGAGATACGTGCGGAACAGCGGCGCGGCGCTCGTCTGCGGGTCGCACGCGAGATACGGCGCGAGCTCGGTCTTCAGCGCGTCGTCATAGCTGAACGGGTATTGTTCCGCGCTCGCTTCGAGGAAGAAATCGAACGGGTTGTACACCGACATCTCGGCGACGAGATCGATCGTGATCTCGAAGTGCTCGGTTCGCTCCGGAAACACGAGCCGCGCGAGATAGTTCGAGAACGGGTCCTGCTGCCAGTTGATGAAGTGCTGCGCAGGCTCGACCGTCATCGAATACGCGAGGATCGGCGTCCGGCAATGCGGCGCGGGCCGTAGCCGCACGACCTGCGGGCCGAGGTTGACGAGCCGGTCGTAGCGATAGCGGGTGGTGTGATGCAGCGCGACGTGGATGGACATGGGAGCTCGGATCGGGTTGGGCCGGCCGCGCGCGCCGCGTCGCTGTCGACGCGGCGGCCCGGCATGGCGGATTCGGCGAAAGCGCGCGGCGGGTCAGACGAGTTCCGGCGTCTGCACGACGCTGATCTCGACGCCGACGGCCGTCGCGCCGAGCCCCGTCACCGGCTGCGCGTCGCGATGGTCGAGGCCGACCGCGATGCGCACGTAGCGTTCGTCCGGGCAACGGTTCATGAACGGGTCGAAGCCGACCCAGCCGAGCCCTTCGACATAGGCTTCGGCCCATGCATGGCCGGCCGGCTGCTGCATCAGCGCGGCGGCTTGCGGCTGCGCGCCGAGCGCCGGTTGCGGCTGCCCCTGCGATTGCGACTGCACCGCATGCGACGCGCCGAGCATCTGGTGCATCCCGTCGCCGCTCTGCAGCGCGAGTGCTTCCTCTTCCTCGACGTCGCCCGCCTGCTGCTTCGCATCGGCGATGCGCTGCATCGCGCTGTCGGCCAGCACGTAGCCCGAGATGTAGCGCGCGGGGATCTTCAGCGCGCGGGCGGCCGCGATGAACGCGTGCGCATGGTCGCGGCTCGTGCCCTCGCCGCTTTGCAGCGCGGTTTCCGCATCGACGGGCGCATCGGCGGCCAGGTTCGGCGCGTACGCGATGCGGCCGTGCACCTCCGTCATCAGCCAGTGCAATGCGTCAAGGCCGTGCGGCTCGATCGGCAGCGCCTGCGTCAGCGCATGCACGGTGTCGCCCGCTTTCGTGAGCGCGGTCTCGCGCTCGAAGATCCACGGCGGCGCATAGCCCTCAGGATTCCCGAGAATGCCCGCGCGGTCCTGCGTCTCGACGACGCCGGCCGCGACGACGACGATCTCGTCTTTCGCGCCGCGATCGTGGCGCACGAGGTCGATCCGGTTGCCGAGCCCGTCGGCGTACGACAGCGTCGGCTCGACGCCGTCGATCGTGACCTGCCACGCGCGCACCGTCTGCCCGGGGCCCGACTGCGGGCGCAGCCGCAACCGTTGCAGTGCGTGGGAAGCTTGATCGTCGAACTGATAACGCGAAATGTGTCGGATGGCGAGTCGCATGGCAAGTCTCAGTCGAAGTTGTAAGCCTGGGCGACTTCGAGCCCGAGGCTGTTGTTGCGGCCGATGAAGTCGGTCAGGAACTCGTGCAGGCCGCTCTTGAAGATCCGCTCGACCGAGGTATCGGACAGCATTTGCAGGATCTTCGTGGCCGTGTCGTGACACGGGTGTGTCACGCCGTAATCCTTCGCGAGCAGGTTCAGGCTCGACACGACGCGCCCGTAGCAATAGCGCAGCGAACGCGGCATGCGGCCGTTCAGGATCAGGTAGTCGGCGATGTTCAGCGGCTTGTACTGCACGTCGTACACCCAGCGGTACGAACGATGCGCGGCCACGCAGCGCAGGATCGTCTCCCATTGGTAGTTGTCGAGGATCGTGCCGACGTGCGACACCGACGGCAGCAGCAGGTGGTACTTCACGTCGATGATCCGCGCGGTGTTGTCCGCGCGTTCGATGAAGGCGCCGATCTGCGCGAAATCGAAGATCTCGTTGCGCAGCATCGTGCTGTAGAAGCTGCCGAGGATCAGCGCGGTTTCGCGCTTCACCTGGTCGAGCACGGCCGGCAGCTCGCTTTCCGGCACCGGCTGCGCGAACGCGCGGCGCAGCGCGAGCCACGCGCCGTTCACGCTCTCCCACGCCTCGCGCGTCAGCGCCGTGCGCACCATCCGCGCATTCGAGCGCGCGGCCTCGATGCACGACAGCACGCTCGACGGGTTGTCGCGGTCGCGCAGCAGGTAGTCGGTCACGGTATCGGCCGCATACGCGTCGTATTTCTGCCGGTAGCCGTCGTCCGCGCCCGAGCTGACCAGCACCGACGACCATTCGGCCGGCGCGTCGGACGTGCGCGTGAGCGCCATCCGCAGCCCGGCATCGACGATGCGCGCGATGTTCTCCGCGCGCTCGATATAGCGGTACATCCAGTAGAGCCCGCTCGCAGTTCGTCCCAGAAGCATCTCGTGTCCACTCCGTCTTCGTTCGGTTCGCGCGCCGGCTCCGGCGCGCGCGGTCGCGTCCGGCTCAGTCGGCCAGCACCCAGGTGTCCTTGGTGCCGCCGCCCTGGCTCGAGTTGACGACGAGCGATCCTTCCTTCAGCGCGACGCGCGTGAGCCCGCCCGGCGTGATGCGGATCCGGTCCGACACCAGCACGAACGGCCGCAGGTCGACGTGGCGCGGCGCGAGGCCGGCGTCGGTCAGGATCGGCGTCGTGGACAACGCAAGCGTCGGTTGCGCGATGTAGTTCGCGGGGCGCGCGCGCAGCTTCGCGGAAAATGCCTCGAGCTCGGCCTTCGACGCGCACGGCCCGACCAGCATCCCGTAGCCGCCCGAGCCGTGCACCTCCTTCACGACCAGTTCGTCGAGATGCTCGAGCACGTACTTCAGGCTGTCGGCCTCACCGCAGCGCCAGGTCGGCACGTTCTCCAGCAGCGCCTTGCGGCCCGTGTAGAACTCGACGATCTCCGGCATGTACGAGTAGATCGCCTTGTCGTCGGCGATGCCGGTGCCGGGCGCATTCGCGATCGTGATGTTGCCCGCGCGGTACACGTCCATGATGCCTGCCACGCCGAGCACCGAATCGGGACGGAACGTGAGCGGATCGAGGAACGCATCGTCGACGCGGCGGTACAGCACGTCGATCGGCTGGAAGCCTTCGGTCGTGCGCATCGCGACGCGGCCGTCGATCACCTGCAGGTCGCTGCCCTCGACGAGGTGCACGCCCATCTGGTCGGCGAGGAACGAATGTTCGTAGTACGCGGAATTGTGGATGCCGGGCGTAAGCACGGCGATGGTCGGGTTGTCCGCGTTGCCGCCCGGCGGGCATACGGCCGCGAGCGACTGGCGCAGCATCTGCGGGTAGGTTTCGACCGGGCGCACCTTCACCTGCTGGAACAGCTCGGGAAAGAGCTGCATCATCGTTTCGCGGTTTTCCAGCATGTAGGACACGCCGGACGGCGTGCGCGCGTTGTCCTCCAGCACGTAGAACGCGTTCTCGCCGGTGCGCACGATGTCGACGCCGATGATGTGCGTGTAAACGTTTCCCGGCGGCCGGAAATCGATCATCTCCGGGATGAACGCTTCGTTGTGCGCGATCAGGTGCTTCGGCACGATGCCCGCGCGCACGATTTCCTGGCGGTGATAGATGTCGTCGAGGAATGCGTTCAGCGCCATCACGCGCTGCTCGATGCCGAGCGACAGCCGGCTCCATTCCGCCCCGGAGATGATGCGCGGGACGATGTCGAACGGAATCAGCCGCTCGGCGGCCTCCGCGTCGCCGTACACGGCGAACGTGATGCCCGTCTTGCGGAACACGCCTTCCGCGTCGTGGGCCTTCTGGGCGAGGCTCGCGGGATTCTGCGTGTCGAGCCATTGCTTCAGGCGCGCGTAAGGCGCCCTTACCATGTCGCCGGATTGCAGCATTTCATCGAATGGCTTCATCGATCTTTTCTCCATCGATCGTTTTCCCCGGCATTGCGCATGCCGGACCGGCGTACTGAATGCTTTGCAAGGAACGTGCCTTGCTCGACTCCGTCGATATCCCCCTGTTTTTGCGCCGCGCCAGGCACGCCGGTGCGGCATTGCGCACCACAACGGTGCAACCCCCGACGCGACGGGCGCTTGCGGTGCGCCGTGAACGCGCACGGCCGATGCTGCGCCGCGTTCGACGAACATAGTTCTCCCGCGTGTCACGAATGTGCAATCTGCACTGCACCAAAAGTGGCGGGCCCGCGCCCCGGAACGATCACGCGCGGGCGGGCCGGCACGCGCACGGCGCAGCCGGCCCTGGGGGGAAGTACCGTCCGCGGCGGCGCGGACAGTCCGACGCGGTGAACTGTCCGGTTAAGCCGGGTCCGGCACCTCAACGCTATGCAGCCGTAATCCCGGCGACAACGCCCATGCATATTTCGACTGACACCGATCGAAAAAAAACATCGGCTCGACCGGCGCGAGGCGCGGTACGCTAGAACGTTGGTGCGGCAGACGGCGCCGCCTTTCAGGCGCCCGACTATAAAAAGCGAAGATCGAAATGGAAGCAAAGTGGCTGGAAGATTTCCTGAGCCTTGCGGATACCAAGAGCTTTTCCCGGGCCGCGCGTCACCGGCACCTGACGCAGTCGGCATTCAGCAGACGAATCGCCGCGCTCGAAACCTGGATGGACGCGAAGCTGGTCGACCGCAGCATCAACCCGATCACGCTGACGCCCGCCGGCCAGATGTTCCGCGGGCTGGCCGCGGACATCCTGCGCAGCATGTATGCGGCGCGCAACCTCGTGAACGGCTACGACCAGTTCGCGGCGAGCGACCAGGTCGTGCGTTTCGCCGTCGCGCATACGCTCGTGTTCACGCTGTTTCCCGAATGGCTCAAGCAGCTCAACGGCGAGGTCGGCCACGTCACTGCCCGCGTCAATGCGGTGAACGTGCCGGAAGGCGTCCAGCAACTGGTCGAAGGCGAATGCGATTTGCTGCTCGGCTATCACCATCCGCAGTTGCCGATCGTGCTCGACCCGAATCACTTCCCGTTCGTCAGTCTCGGCGTCGAACGCATCCTGCCCGTGTCGACACCCGATGCACGCGGCGAGCCGGTGTTCCAGCTGCCCGGCACGCCCGATGCCCCGCTGCCGCTGCTCGCGTATTCGTCGGGCGCCTTTCTCGGCAACATCGTCGAGATGCTGTTGCTGAATGCGACCGAGCCGTACGTGCTGCACCGGTGTTTCGAAACGCACATGTCCGAGGCGCTGAAAGGCATGGTCGTGGCCGGGCACGGCATCGGCTGGCTGCCGGAAAGCTGCGTCGCGAAGGAGCTCGCAGACGGCACGCTCGTGTGCGCGGGCACCGGCGACTGGATCACCGAACTCGAAATCCGCCTGTATCGGTCGGCGCGCAAACGCGGGCTCGCGGCGGAGCAGCTGTGGACCTACATCATGAACCGGCCGCACGCGGCGATCGACGGTGCGACAGGCATTGAAGAAGCGGCCGCCCCGGCGATGCGCAGCGCGCGGCGAAGCGCGGGCGGCAGCCGCTGATGGCATATTCGCGCCGTGGATATCCCCGGCGCGAATACGCGTTCTCCCGATAGCAATCGATAATCCCGTCGGATTCCGTAAAATCCCTCAACGGCTCTTAATCGATCTCCAGAACACGCAAACGTTTGCGATTCATGTCGTATTTTTTACTGTTTTCGGTATTAAGTAAGAATAATCGGCCCGCCTTTCGAGACAGAAATACCTTGTTACACAAGTTTCGATTTACCTGTAACTGCCGGAATCATCAAAAACGTCGCACCCTCATTTCACGATGTGCGACCTGTATCCGGATCTTCATCGATTCGCCTCGAATACAGGCGCAAGAGTTTCTTTTATCAGTCGTTATTTTTCGGCACGAACGTCGATACCTCCGACGTGATTCAAAGCGTGCTCGATCATCACTACCGAAGAGCAATTTTCATGTTCGGCAATATCGACTTTATTCAGCATTAAGCGATCCTCAGCAATCCATCCTTATCCTATTTAAATAGGATCTTTCACCCCCGTCCCATTCCGACCACACGCGGTTGTTGGTTCAAAAACCATCGTGTATCAATAGCGTGTCGCAAAAAGAACGTTGGCAAATTCGACTCGGAGTCGATGCACGTCATCGATTCCGGACGGGAGATTGCAATGTCACCCTCGCTTCGACAGCATGCTCGCGCTTTCCTGAGCGTCTTCGTCTCCACGCTGTGCATGAACGCCATGGCCCAGACACCGGCGGCCTCCTCACCGGCGTCCGGGCCGGGGGCGAACCGGTACGTGATTTCGTATATCTGCGGCGATGCTCGGATCGACGGCACCGCACCGCTTCCCCCCGACGGGCGTCCGTACAACCTGGGCGTGTCGTTCGTCTCGGAACATACCGGGCAGCCGCTCTCCAACGTGCAGGTGCGCCTGCGCCGACATGGGCGCGTGCTGGTCGAATTCGCCGCATCGGGATCGCGCTGCCTGTTCAGCGTGCCCGATGCGAGCTACCGGGTCGAAGGGACCTATCAGGGAGCAACCCAGTTCGCGATCGTCGAGACGGGCACGCTCACGACGCAGTTGCGCTGGTGAACGTCGCGCCGCCCCTCTCCGATCGCGCCAATCGTGGACCGCATCGAATCAAGGAGTCTTGCATGCCTCGTGCAGAACGACCGGACGGCTCGCCCGCCCGTCAGCCGAAACCCTCGTGGGGTCCGGGAAAGAATGCGGCGCTCAGCGTCGCCGCATTTGCCGCGATCTTCGGTGCCTTCGCGTACGTCGAGCGGGACACGAGGGTCGGCCATGCGAGCGTGACGCACGATATCGCCCGCGTGATCGGAAACGCCGTCGGCAAGTCCCGCGAGCTCATCGTGGCGGCAACCGGCCGCGTGTCCGGCACCGCCGCGCCAGCCGGCTCGACCTCGACGCTCGCGCAGGCCGGACCGGTTCCGCCGTCCGCCTCCGCTCCCCCCGCCGTGTCGGCCGCGGCCGAACCGGCCGTGCCGCCGCAAACGGCGGCCCGCTCCGACACGACACGTACGCGCCCCGCGCACGTGCCGCCGACGAGGCTGGCGGCCAATCCGCACGCCGCGTCGACCGGCAGTCGCACGACGCGCCCGGGCGACACGCACCGGACGTCACGTTCGCAGACGCTGGCGCGCACGAGAAAACACCCCGACCCCGTGCCGAAACCGCAACCGCAGTCGTATGTCGCGGGCACGTCGCACATGGAGGCCACCAGCGTCACGCACGATGAGCTGGAAGGCGCCCGCGCTCTGGCCAAGGCGCGCTGGTGCGCACGGATCGACGAATGGAGCTGTGTGGAGCAAAACGCGAGCCGTGCACTCGCCATCGACCCGAAGAACAGCGAATCGCGCGCGCTGCTTGGACAAGCGATCCGCAACCGCCTGTGACCTGGCCGGATCCCGCCGGGCCTCGCCGCCCGACGGGGCGACGGCCGGCGACGAGCGCCGTCGGGCGTGCAACCGATGTGATCGTTTCAAAGTGAGGACACACCGTGGCCAACAATCGTCAACAACAATGCACCACCGTCGCTCCGCCGAACCGGCGGATCCTCCTGCATGCGCCGTTGCTGTGCCTGCTCGTCGTGTCCGGCCCGTGTCTTGCCGCCGAAGGCGACGCGGAACCGGGCAGCGCGAGCGAAATCGCCGGGTCCCGCAGCGCGCCTGATGCGTTGCCGCCCAACCTGCAGCCGACGGGCGCGTCGACGCAGGCCGCGCCGGGTTCGGGCACGCCGCCGCCGCTTGCGCCAACGCCGATCGCGCAAGCGTCGGACGCATCGATGCAGATCGCGCAGGCGCCGAACCCGGCGATGCCGACCACGGTCGTGGTGGACCCGGATGCGTCGCAGCCGGGCGCGCCATCGACGAATGCACCCGCGCCGGCCGCGCAAGCGTCGAATGCGCCGATGCTGCTGGCGCAGGCATTCGACACGCCGCCGGATACGCCGCGGCCACGCACGCAAACGTCCGAGGCACCGCGGCAGCGCGCCCAGGCCACGACCACCGCACCGCCGGCTACACCGACCACAGCCGCTACGCCGACGCTCACCGCGCAGGCATCCGGCACGCCGATGCCGAATTCGCCCGCGCCCACGACCCAGCCGTCCGGCGCCGAACCGCCGTCGTCCCGGCAACCGAATTCGCAGTCGCCCGGCGCGCAGCTCCCCGGCGAGCCGATCCAGCGATCGCAAGGGCCCGACGTCCAGGCACCGAATGCGCAGGCGCCGAACCTCCGCACGGCCGATGTCGCGACGGTGCGCAACGACGTGTTCGGCCTCGCGGCGAGCGGCGGCGCGGTCAAGGCGCTCGACGAAGCGAAGGCGCGGCCCGATGCGTTCTCCGCCGTCGACATCGCGCAACTGGAAGAACTGTCGATTCGCCAGCAAGTGCGCGGCGGACGCGACAAGTCGCGCTCGATGACGAGTTCGGACCGCTTCGACGGAATCGACAGCGCCCTGCGTGCGGCGGACGACCTCGACAAGCGGATACCGCCCACGCCCGAGTACACGCCGGTCCGCACCGCGCTCGCGGGCGACCGGGTCGTCGCCCTTGCGGCACGCGGCGACATGAAGACGGCCGTCGCGACGTTCGAGACGATTCCGTCCAACGCGGAAATCTCGATCGACGCACTGGCGGCCGTCGGCGACGCGTACCTGTACCTGGGCGAGCCGGCCAAGGCGAACGCCGTGTACGCGCGTGCGCTGAAGCAGGCCACCGCATCGCCGACCGATCGCGCGACGCGCGGCTTCCAGTATGGCGCCCGCACGCAGCCGATCGAGCTGCGCGAAGGGCTGTTCTGGTCGTACGTCGACCAGGCACGCGCGCCGGAAGCGAAGCAGGTGCTCGACGACATGGAGAAGTCGCTGCCGCCCGCCAAGCAGGTGACCAACGTCGGTCCCGGAGAAAGCGACTATCTGCGTTACTACCGGTTGCGCGCGCAATACCTGATCTTCACGGGTCACGCCGACCAGGGGATCGCCGCCCTCGAACAGCTCGAGAAAGAGGTGCCGTTCAACGCGGAGATCCGCGCCGCGCACGCCGATGCGGTGTCGGGCCAATCGCATCCACGCCAGGCGATCTCGATGTATCGCGCGTCGCTGACCGATCACCCGGACAGCGTCGAGATGCTCGCGGGCCTCGGCCGCGCATCGCTCACGGCGGATGACTACGCGACCGCGAAGACCGTCGACCAGACGCTGGGCAACACGTTCCCGGACAGCGGCGCCGTGCGCGGCTTCAAGCGCGACTACAAGGCATACCGCAGCCCGGTGTTCACGACCGACCTGAGCTTCGAGCACGGCAACAGCGCGCTGGCCGACAACAGCTTCACGTCGGACAGCTACATCTACTCGCAACCGTTCGGCGACAACTGGCGGGTCTTCGCGCATACGTTCTACGGCCATGCGCAAACCGACGGCGGCAGCGTCAGCCGCACACGCACGGGCATCGGCGGCGACTACCGGCACGGGCCGCTCACCGTGCTGGGCGAGGTCACGCGCTCGCTCGGCGGAGACGGCCGAACCGGCGGCCGCGGGACGATCGCGTACGCACTGAACGACTACTGGACGGTCAGCGCGGGGCTCGACACCAACGACAACTCGCTGCCGTGGAAAGCGTATGCCGCGCACATCTGGGGCCGCTCCGCGAACGTCGAGGTCGTGTATCGCCAGAACGACCGGCGCGAAGTCAAGCTGAGCTACGGCGTGAGCCGCTACAGCGATTCGAACCTGCACCAGGAAATCGCGGCGACCGCCACGCAGCGCGTGTACACGTCCGCGAACCAGCTCGTCAACGTCTCGCTGAATCTCGGCACCGACAGCAACACGCGCCATGACGCGCCCTACTTCAGCCCCGGTCGCGACTACGCGGCTGCGGCGACCGTCATGCATCAGCTGACGCTGTGGAAGAAAGGCGACACGGGGCTGCAGCAGCGCGTGTCGGTGTCGGGCGGCGCGTACAACGAGCGCGGCTTCGGCACCAGCCCGTTGTGGAGCGCGCGTCTCGAGCACGCGTGGACGTTCAAGCACGACATCACGCTGAGCTACGGCGTCGAGGTCAGCAGCCACGCATACGACGGCCAGCGCGAGCGCTCCGAAACCGGCTTCCTGTCGCTCAACCTGCCGTTTTAGCAAGGAGATCGGCAATGCTGCAATCCAGACGGACCTTCATGTGCGGATGCCTCGGCACGTTTGCCGCCTGTTCGCTGTTCCCGGGCGTGACCAACGCCAAGATGATCGACCTGCTGCCGCCGTCCGATCCGGCCGACGGCAAGACGTTCCGCGTGATCTGCATGCACGACGTGCGCGACAACCTGATGGCGTCGTTTTCGTCGCCGACGGCGATCATCGATCCGTTCGCGGTCGATACCGGCACGCTCACCGCGATCTTCTCGTGGCTGCAGACCAACAACTACCACACCATCACGGTCAAGCAGATCGAGGAATCGCGGCACGGCGGCAAGCCGCTGCCGCCGCGCTCGGTGCTGCTCACGTTCGACGACGGCTTTCGCAGCCACTACACGAAGGTGCTGCCGCTGCTCGAGCGCTTCAAGTATCCGGCCGTGATGGGCCTCGTCACCGCGTGGATCGATACCCCGGCGGATACGCCGATCCGCATCAGCGACAAGGTGCAGGTACCGCGCGACTACTTCCTGTCGTGGGACGAGGTGAAGAAGCTCGGGCAGTCGGAATTCGTCGAGCTCGGCTGCCACACCCACAATCTCCACCACGGTGCGATCGCGAATCCGCAAGGCAACGAGTTACCGGCGACCACGTCGCATCTCTACCTGCAAGACCAGAAACGCTATGAAACCGACGCCGAATTCCACGCCCGCGTGCACGACGACCTGCAGACGTGCGTGCGGCAGATCCGCGAACGCACCGGCCTCGTCGCACGCTCGATGGTGTGGCCGTACGGCGCGGAAAACCAGCCGGTGCGCCAGATCTCGACGTCGCTCGGCATGGACATCCAGTTCAGTCTCGACGCCGGCCCGAATACGCCGGACGTGCCGCTGGACCGGCTGAGACGGATCCTGATGATGTACGACGTCGATATCGGCGGGTTCGAGCGCTCGATGCGCGAGCCGGCGTCCAACCGCGGCGACGTCGACGTGCCCGAGCGCACCGTGCAGGTCGATCTCGACCAGGTCTACGACCCCGATCCCGCGCGACAGGAAGCGAATCTCGGCAAGCTGATCGAGCGCATCTACCGGATGCAGCCGAAATCGGTGTACCTGCAGGCGTATGCGGACCCGAAGGGCACGGGCGTGGCCGAAGCGGTGTATTTCCCGAACCGGCACCTGCCGATGCGTTCCGACCTGTTCTCGCGTGCCGCGTGGCAGCTCAATACGCGCGCCAACGTACAGGTGTACGCATGGATGCCGGTGCTCGCGTTTCGCCCGCCCGCCGACAAGCTCCGCTCGCTCGAAGCCGTCAGCGCATTCGGCGGCGCGCCGGCCCGCGAGAACGGCACGCGCGTGTTCCGGCTGAGCCCGTTCGATCCCGATGCACGCCTGATGATCCAGCAGATCTACGAGGATCTCAGCAAGCACGCGTCGTTCAGCGGCATCCTGTTCAGCGACGACGCGGTGCTCGACGACTACGAGGATGGGGGCCGGCATGCGCTGCGCACCTATTCGCAATGGGGGCTGCCGGCCGACATCGGCAAGATCCGCGAGAACCCCGACCTGATGAAGCGCTGGACACACCAGAAGACGCGCTACCTGATCGACATGACCCGGCAGCTCGAGCAGATCGTGCTGGCCCACCAGAACGTCGGCGACGTGCTGACCGCGCGCAACATCTTCGCGATGCCGGTGCTCAAGCCCGAATCGGAAGCATGGTTCGCGCAGAACTACGACGATTTCCTCGCCGCCTACGACTACGTCGCGCTGATGGCGATGCCGTACATGGAACAGGCGAAGGACCCCGACGGCTGGCTCGACCAGCTCGTGAAGGCGGTACGCACGAAGCAGCGCGGGCTGCAGCGCACCGTGTTCGAACTGCAGGCGTACGACTGGCACGGGCAGAAGGCGGTGCCGGCCGGCACGCTGCTCGCGCAGATGCGGCGGCTGCGCAGCGAAGGCGCCGTGAATTTCGGCTACTACCCCGACAACTTCCTGAACGGCCAGCCTGAACTCGACGCGATGCGCGACGTGATGTCGCTGAAGTCGCGCCTCGACCCCACCTCGATCAACGCGCTGATGCAGATGCAGCAGTCGCACGGAACCAAGACGCCATGACCACCCACAGCCTGATCCAGCGCCTGCAGGATTTCGTCTTCTACTATCCGTTCTTCATGTCGTATCTGTGGATGATCGGCGGCGTCGTGCACTACTTCCTGCTCGAGGAAGGCCGCGAGCTGTCGACGCGCACGATCGCGTCGAGCGGCATCCCGAAAGTCTCGATCGTCGTGCCCTGCTTCAACGAAGCCGCGAACGCGCGCAGCGTGATCGGCCACCTGAACGGGATGCAGTATCCGAACTACGACATCATCGCGGTCAACGACGGCAGCAAGGACCGCACCGGCGAGATCCTCAACGAGCTGGCCGTCGAGATTCCGCGGCTGCTCGTGATCCATCACGCGCGCAACGAAGGCAAGGCGGTCGGGCTCACGACCGCGGCGGCCGTGTCGAACGCGGAATACCTGCTGTGCATCGACGGCGACGCGCTGCTCGCGCACGATGCGATCGGCTGGATGCTCGAGCATTTCCTGACCGATCCGGGCGTGGGCGCGGTGACCGGCAACCCGCGCATCCGCACGCGCACGTCGCTGCTCGGCCGCATGCAGGTCGGTGAATTCTCGTCGATCGTCGGGCTGATCAAGCGCACGCAGCAGGTGTACGGCCGCATCTTCACGGTGTCGGGCGTGATCACGATGTTCCGCAAGACCGCGCTCGCCGATGTCGGCTACTGGAGCTCGGACATGCTCACCGAGGACATCGACATCAGCTGGAAGCTGCAGTGCCGCGACTGGCGCGTCGTGTACGAGCCGCACGCGCTCAGCTGGATCCTGATGCCGGAGACGATCAAGGGGCTCTACCGGCAGCGGCTGCGCTGGTCCAAGGGCGGCATCCAGGTGCTGCTCAAGTACGCGGGCACGCTGATGCGGCCGACCCAGATGATGATGTGGCCGCTGTTCGCCGAATACCTGATCGGCATCGCGTGGGCGTATTCGATGTCGTTCATCCTGCTGCTCGCGCTGATCGACGTCGTCTACCCGCTTCCGCCGAACTGGCATGTGTCCGTGGTGCCGCACTGGCACGGGATGCTGCTGGTCGCGACCTGCATCCTGCAGCTGATCATCGGCAGCATGATCGATCGTCGTTACGACGAAAAACTCCTGATGTACTTCCTTGACACCATCTGGTACCCCGTCGCGTTCTGGCTGATCAGCATGATCACCACCGTCATCGCCCTGCCCGCCGTCGTGCTGCGGGGCCGTGGCAAGCGCGCCGTATGGGTCAGTCCCGACCGAGGCATTCAACATGAAGAACGCGCCGATTATTGACCTTTCCCTGCGCGCCCCGCGCGACATGATCGCCGAACGCGGCAACATCGTCGGGCCCGTGCTCGTCGCATGGTTCCGCCTCGTGCGGCCCGCGCTGGTCGGGGGCGTCTGGGCATCGATCTGCATCTATACGTACCGTTACCTGTTGCCGTTCAACGAGGCCGAGATGCCGATCGAGCAGATCGTGTTCTACGTGACCAGCATCGCGCTGATCGCCGGCACGATCGTCATGTGGCTGATCGCGGGGCGCGTCGTGCATCCGTTCGCCTACCGGTTGCGCGTGTCGAAGATGCTGCGGCGCTCGGCCAGCGTGAAGGTGCGCTCGGTGCCGCCGACCGCGTTGGCAAGCGAGCGCCGGCGCGGCACGCGGCGCACCACGCGCATTCTGGTCGCGTCGCACGACGCGAACGGGTCGATTTCGGGCATCGAATGGGTCGCGCATGCCGGCCCGCAGCCCCGCGAATAAATCGCCGGAGACGTGCCGCGCCGCGCGCGACGCCTGCCGCGCGACGTGGCACCGCTTCCGGCATCGTGCTGCCGCGCGTCGCGCGCCAGCCGGCAACTTCCTGGAGACGAGGTGAATCATGTGCGGAATCGTCGGAGCAAGCGGCCTGAACAATCAGGTGCCGCAACTGGTCAATGCGCTGAGCCGGCTCGAATATCGCGGCTACGATTCGTGCGGCATCGCCGTGCAGCGTGACGGGCGCCTGCGCAGCGAACGCACGCTGCGACGCGTGACGGACCTGCAGGATCGCGTGCTGACGCTCGGTCTCGAAGCGCAGACCTGCATCGCGCATACGCGCTGGGCGACGCACGGCGCGCCGTCGGAAATGAACGCGCACCCGATCATGTCGGGCGACACGATCGCGGTCGTGCACAACGGGATCATCGAGAACCACGACACGCTGCGCGCCGAGCTGCGTGAGCGCGGCTACACGTTTCGCGGGCAGACCGACACCGAAGTCATCGCGCACCTGATCCACAGCCTCTATCGCGACGACCTGTTCGACGCGGTCGTGCGCGCCGTCAAACGGCTGCACGGTGCGTACGCGATCGCGGTGCTCGGCGCGCGCGAGCCGCAGCGCCTCGTTGCCGCGCGCGCCGGCTCGCCGCTCGTGATCGGCATCGGCGCCGAGCAGAACTACCTCGCGTCCGACTGCGCGGCGCTCGGCGACCTGACCGACCGCTTCGTGTACCTGGAGGACGGCGACGTCGCGCTGATCACGCCGGAGCGCATCGCCGTGGTCGATGCGGGCGGACAGGAAGCGCGGCGCCCGTTGTGCGAAGTGAAGGCGCGCGCGGACGACGCCGCGCTCGGGCCGTATCAGCACTTCATGCAGAAGGAGATCTTCGAGCAGCCGAAGGCGATCGACAGCACGCTCGACGGCATCGACACGATCTCGCCGGCGCTGTTCGACGCGACGGAAGCCACGCGCGGGCTGCTGTCGCGGGTCAGAAGCGTGCTGCTGCTCGGCTGCGGCACCAGCTACTACGCGGGCCTGACCGCGAAATACTGGCTCGAAAGCATCGCCGGCGTGCCCGCGCAGGTCGAGATCGCCAGCGAATTCCGCTACCGCGACACGGTGGCCGATCCGCGCACGCTCGTCGTCGGCATCTCGCAGTCGGGCGAAACAGCCGACACCATCGGCGCGATCGAGCAGGCGCGCGCGATGGGCCAGGAACTGTCGATGGCGATCTGCAACGTCGCGACCAGCACGATCGCGCGCAATGCGCCGCTGCGGTTCCTGACGCGGGCCGGCATCGAGCTCGGCGTCGCATCGACCAAGGCGTTCACCACGCAGCTCGTCGCGCTGTTCGTGCTGACGCTGACGCTCGCGCAGCTGCGCGGCCGGCTCGATGCCGCGCAGGTCGCGACGCACCTGAAGCAGTTGCGCGCGCTGCCGGATCGCATCGGCCACGCGCTCGCGCTGGAAACGCAGATCATGGGCTGGGCCGCGAAGTTCGCCCGCACCGAGAACGCGCTGTTCCTCGGCCGCGGCATCCATTTCCCGATCGCGATGGAAGGCGCGCTGAAGCTCAAGGAGGTGTCGTACATCCATGCGGAAGGCTATGCGGCCGGCGAACTGAAGCACGGGCCGCTCGCGCTCGTCACGAGCGCGATGCCGGTCGTCACGATCGCGCCGGACGACCGTCTGTTCCAGAAGCTGAAATCCAACATGGCCGAGGTGCGCGCGCGCGGCGGGCGGCTCTACGTACTGGCCGGCAATCAGCTCGAAATCGACGCCGACCGCGACACGCACCTGATCCGCGTACGCGAATCGGGCGACCTGCTGTCGCCGATCGTCAACGTGATCCCGCTGCAATTGCTCGCCTATCACGTCGGCTGTACGCGCGGCGCCGATGTCGACAAGCCGCGCAACCTCGCGAAATCGGTGACCGTCGAATGAAGCGGCGAATGCGTCCGGCGCAGACGGTCATGCGGCTGGCCGCGGCCGTGCTCGGCGGCGCATGCGGCGTCGGCGCGGTGACGCCGTTTGCCTTTGCCGGCGCGCCGGCCGTGCATACGGTCACCGTGCCGAGCGCCCCGTCGCCGCAGGACACCGGCGACCCGCGGCGCTTCATGCACGGGATCGGCGTGGCCGACGCCGGCGACGGCAAACGCTGGGTGTTCTTCAGCAGCTCGGGCATCATGCCGCGCGGTGCGCTGCGCAGCGGCAGCTGGCCGCATGACGTGTACGTCGGCGAATGGCAGCCGGACAAGCCGCGCGTGCTGCACGTCCGTACGTTCATCAGCCGCCCGGAGGCGCAGGAACCCGTGTCGATCGCGCAGAATGCACACGGCGACATCTTCGTCACGTTCGAGGACGGCTGGAACACGTCGCAGGAAGTCAGCCAGCGCTACGGCATCTACCGCCGCGACCTGAAGCCGGTCAAGCCCTACCCGAACGACGTCGAATCGGGCGGTCATTCGGGGCACGTCGCGACGGTCGCCGACCGCTTCGTCGTGTTCTATTCGACCGACTGGGTCAACGGCGGCGGTGTCGACAACCTCGGCAGCGGCAACGGCGTATACCTGAAAACCTACGACGCGGCCGGGCGCGTGCTGAACCACGTCGCGGTCGCGCCGCATCGCCGCGAGTGGTGGCCCGTGATCGCGGGCTCGCCGCGCAACGCGCTGCTCGTGTGGCAGAAGTTCATCGACGGCAGCACGGACGCGACACTCGAATACGCGATGTTCGATCCGGTCACCGCGAAGCTGGAAAAACTCGGCTCGCTGAACGACGCGATCCAGTATTACGTGTATTCGGCCGCCTATGTGCCGGAGATCGACCGTTTCATCGTCGTCACGACGACCGCGGACGATCGCGGCGTCGCGATGCTGATCGCGCCGGACGGCCGCCGCACGGCGACGCTCGATTGCCTGCCCGCGTCGGTGCGCGAATCGGGCATCGGCGTCGCCGGCACACATGCGTATGTGCCGACCCGCGACGGGCGGCTGCTGACGCTCGCGCTGGCGCCGGCGAACATGGCGGTGAGCGGCGTGCAGCGCTCACCCGTTCCGTGGGGCTCGACCGGCGTCGCCGGTTTCCCGGCGCGCGGCACGGCGATGCATTTCGTGTCACTGACGCCGTCGGGGATGCGCGAAGCCGATTTCGAACCGGCGCGCGACACGCCGATGCCGAAGAACGAAGTGTCGTGTTCGAGTCATTGAAGGCGGGCGCGTCACGCCATGTCGCGGGCGCGGGCAGATCGCGTGCCGCCACCGTGCCTGTCGTTTTCCCCGTCCGGATCGCGCGACGACGCGCCCTCGCCCCGTCACGCGCCCGGTAGTCGGGCGCCGGCGCGTGCTGGTCCAATCATCGCCGCCGCGCGTTTCCCGCGCCGAATTCGCCAGCGCCGCCCGTACCGGATAGACTGTCGCCCGATTCCTTCCATCGGCCGCGGCGTCCCGCCTCCTGCCGCCGCCGGAACGCCCTTTCCCGGAGAACGAATGCTGAAGCGCCAGTGGTTTTCGCTTGTGCTGCTGACGGTTTGCCTGCTCGGGCAACGCGCGTCGGCCCAGTCCACGCTCGAACTCGACACCGACGGCACGGCCCGCGCCGTCACCCGCCAGACGCTGCTCGCCCGTACGGACGCGACCGACATCCACGTGCCGCGCGACATCGCGTACGGCCGGCCGATGACGTTCCGCGCCGTGCCGTTCGCCGCGCTGCTCGGCGACACGCCGCTGCCGGCCGACGGGGTGCTCGAAACGCGCGCGGCCGACGGTTTCGCCGCGCAACTGCCGCTCGATCTCGTGCGCCGCCGCGCGCCGGCCGGCGCGATCCCGTGGCTCGCGATCGAGGATCCGGCCCATCCGTGGCCGAAACTGCCCGGCAAGCAGGTCAGCGCGGGGCCGTTCTATCTCGTGTGGCTCGGGCCGGACGCGTCGTCGGTGCGCGGCGAGCAGTGGCCGTACCAGATCGTGCGCATCACGATCGAATCGTCGCCGCTCGCGCGCTGGCCGTCGCTCGCCGTCGACGCCGCGTTGCCCGCGAACGATCCGGCCCGCGCGGGCCAGCACCTGTTCGTCACGCAATGTCTCGCGTGCCACCGCATCGACGGCGCGGGCAGCAGCCACGCCGGCCCCGACCTGAACACGCCGATGAATCCGGTCGACTACTTCCAGCCGGCCGCGCTGCGTCGCTACATCCGCAACCCGGCGTCGGTGCGCGACTGGCCGGGCCGCAGCATGCCGGCATTTCCGCCCGATCAACTGAGCGACCGCGAACTCGACCAGATCGTCGCGTATCTCGCGTACATGGCGCGGCGCAACGCGGGGAAGTAACGCGGGCCACCCCGGCCGCACCCGTCGCGCTTACGCTTCCTGCGCGCTCTGCAGCACCGCGCGCAACAGCACGTCGGCGCCGGCCGTCGCCCATTCGGGCGTAATCGCTTCGGCCTCGTTGTGGCTCAGCCCGTCGACGCACGGCACGAAGATCATGCCGGTCGGCGCGACACGCGCGACATAGCACGCGTCGTGGCCCGCGCCGGACACGATGTCCATGTGCGACAGCCCGAGCGAGCGCGCCGCGTCGCGCACCGTGTCGATGCAGCGTGGCGCGAACGGCACCGGCGCATACGTGAAGATCTGCTCGATCTGCGCGCCGAGGCCGGTTTCGTCGGCCACGCGCGCGAGCTCCGCGCGCAACGCCGCGTCCAGTTCGTCGAGCACCGCATCGTCGGGATGCCGGAATTCCACCGTGAAAAAGCAGCCGCCCGGCACCGTGTTGCGCGAATTCGGCCGCGCCTCGATCATCCCGACCGTTGCGCGCGCATCCGGTGCGTAGCGGCGGCCGAGCACTTCGACGAACGAGATCATCCGCGCCGCGCCGACCAGCGCGTCGCGGCGGAACGCCATCGGCGTCGTGCCCGCGTGCGCGTCGACACCGGTGAGCGTCACCTCGTACCAGCGCTGCCCCTGCCCGGCCGTCACGACGCCGATCGTCTTGCCGGCCCGTTCGAGAATCGCGCCCTGCTCGATGTGCAGCTCATATGCCGCGTGCACCGGATAGCCGCCGACCGGCTCCGCGCCCGCGTAGCCGATCCGTTCGAGCTCCTCGCCGATCGTCCGGCCCGCGCCGTCGGTGCGCGACAGCCCATATTCGAGCGTATAGACGCCCGAGAACACGCCGGCCGACACCATCGCCGGCGCGAAGCGCGAGCCTTCCTCGTTGGTCCAGATCACGACGTCGACCGGACGCTCGGTCTCGATGGCCGCGTCGTTCAGCGCACGCACCACTTCGAGCCCGCCGAGCACGCCGTAGATGCCGTCGTAACGCCCGCCGGTCGGCTGGGAATCGGCATGCGAGCCCGTCATCACCGGTGCGGCGTCGGGACGGCGACCGGCGCGGCGCGCGAACACGTTGCCCATCCGATCGACGCGCACCGTGCAGCCGGCTTCACGCGCCCACTGCACGAACAGGTCGCGCGACTCGCGGTCGAGGTCGGTCAGCGCGAGACGGCACACGCCGCCCTTCGGCGTCGCGCCGATCTGCGCCATCCGTTCGAGCGACGCCCACAGGCGGTCGCCGTCGACGCGCGGCATGCTTGCGGGAGCGTCACGCATCGCCGTTCTCCGGCGCGGGTTGCAGCGCATAGCGGAAATCACAGCGCTTGCCGCCCTGCATGATCGTGCTCGTGCGCGTGAGCGCGATGTCCGGCGCATAGCCCTGGATGAAATAGCTGTCGCGCGCGCAGCTCAGCAGGTGCCCGATCTCGCCGAGCCCCATCGCGTGATACATCTCCGCGTAACTGCAGCGATGCACGTCGTAGTCGTAGTGCGCGTCGTCCGCGCGCCGCACCTCGACGTCGAGCGCATCGTCCTTCTCCCACAGCACCTGCAGCGCGATGAACGATTTCACGCTCGTGCCGTCCGGCTCCTGCGCGGCGAACGTCCGGCCCGCGTCGACGGCCGCGCCGCGCACGGCTTCCGCGATCACGGCCTGCGCGCGCTCGGCGCCGAACTCGCGCTTCATGATCTCGTAGATCGGCTTGATGATTTCCGCTTCGATGCGGCGCCGCGCGAGGATCCCGAGGCGCGAGTCCTCGGGGGCGGCGGCGGATGTCTGGTTCGCTTCGGTCATGGGGATCGTGTTGGTCGTTTTGTCGTTACTTGGCTGCGGTGCGCGAGCCGCCGAGCACGTCGACGACGGCCCACTTGCCGCCGCGCACCTGGTAGATCGTGAAGGCCGGATCCTTCAGGTTGCCTTCGGCGTCGAACGCGATGCGCCCCGTCACGCCGGGCCGGTCGATCGCGCGAACGGCCGCGACCAGCTTCGCCGGCTGCGTCGTGCCGGCCTTCTGCGCGGCCGCGATCAGCGTGGCGGCCGCGTCGTACGCGAACGGCGCATGCAGCTCGATCGGCGCATGAAAACGGGCCTGGTATTGCGTGTCGAACGCCTTGCCGCCCGGCATCCGGTCGAGCGACAGGCCCGGTTCGAGCGCCGTCACGCCGTCGCCGTCCTTGCCGGCGAGCGACAGGAAGGTCTGGCTCACGAAGCCGCCCGCGCCGAGCAGCGGCGCGTTCACGCCGAGCTGGCGCATCCGGCGCGCGATCGGCGCGGCTTGCGCGTCGAGGCCGCCGAAGAACACGAGATCCGCGCGCTTGCCCTTGATCGCGGTCAGCACGCCGCTGAAATCGGTCGTCTTGTCGTTCACGTACTGACGATCGACGATGGTCCCGCCGTTCGCCTGCACGCCCTTGATGAACTGCTCGGCCAGCCCCGCGCCGAACGACGTGCGATCGTCGATCACCGCGATGCGCTTCGCCTTCAGCGTCTTCACCGCGTACGCACCGGTGAAATGGCCGCCCGCATCGTCGTGACCCATGATGCGGAACGCCGTCGCGTAGCCCTGCTGCGTGTATTGATGGCCGGTGGACGCCGGCGCGATCTGCGGAATGCCCGCATCGCGGTACACGCGCGACGCCGGCACGCTGCAGCCCGTGTTCCAGTGACCGACGACGCCGATCACGTGCTGGTCGACGAGTTGCTGCGCGACCGCGACGGCCGTGCGCGGGTCGGACTGGTCGTCGGCCGCGACGAGCTTGTAGACGACCGGCTTGCCGCCGATGGTCGGATGCTTCGCGTTCGCGTCGTCGATCGCGAGTTGCGCGCCGTTCTGCAAGTCCTTGCCGATCCGCGCGGACGGGCCGGTGAGCGGCGCGGCGAGACCGATCAGGACCGTCTGCGGAGCGGACTGCGCCAACGCGGGAACGGAGGCGACCAGGGCGGCCGCCGAGAAGGCGAGGCTGGCGGGGAGGAAAGCGATTTTCATGTGCGGGGGCCGGTCAATCGGATCAAAAACATGAAAAATATTAAATATTCGACATTCAAACCCCAAATATCCAATTGTTGGATGCTTATGCCGTTCTCCACACATTAGCGTATATCTTTGTAAATACGGGATATTTTTGTGTTGTCGCTTACCCTGACTTTTCGATAAAATTCGATACATGAAAAATATCGAACAATTGCCGCACGATCCACCGCTGCGCGCGGTGCGTGCGTTCGAAGCATTCGCGCGTCTCGGTTCGGTCACCGCGGCGGCCGGCGAACTCGACATCACGCCGTCGGCGGTCAGCCATCAGTTGCAACTGCTCGAAGCGTTCATCCAGACGCCGCTGACGGTACGCGAAGGCCGGCTGCTTGCGCTCACCGACGAAGGGCGCGACTACTACCGGTCGATCAGCGCGGCATTCTCGGTGCTGCGCAGCGCGACGCGCTTCGTGCGCGACCGTTCGTCGCTGCGCCAGATCACCGTCAGCCTGATTCCGCTGCTCGGCATCGGCTGGTTCATTCCCCGACTGCATGCGTTCCTGGCCGACAACACCGACGTCGACGTCACGGTGCTGTACGCGCATCACCGCAACTACCGAAGCGATGCGTCGGATCTGTCGATCCGCTTCGGCACCGGCGACTGGCCCGGCTATCGCTGCGAGCGGCTGCTGCCGGGCGCGATGGTGCCGATGTGCAGCCCGTCGTTCCTGAAGCGTCACGGGCCGTTCCGCACGCCGGCCGATCTCGCCCGCGCGCCGCTCGTGCATGACGAGGATCGCAGCACGTGGGTCAACTGGCTGCAGGGCGCCGGCGTGCGGCACGTGTCGCACGCGGTGGGGCCGATGTTCGAGGATGGCCAGCTCACGCTGAGCGCCGCCCGCGCGGATCTCGGCGCCGCGCTGCTGCGCGCGCCGCTGGTCCAGCGCGAACTGGCGAACGGCGAGCTCGTGCAACTGTTCGATCACGCGCTCGACGACGGACGCGACTACTACCTGTGCACGCGCGAGGACGCGGACATGCCGGACGGGGCGCGGCGGCTGGCGGCATGGTTGCGGGAGATGGCGGGGATTTGAGCGGGGTGTGCCCCGCCTGCCGAACCGGGAATCGGCATTCGCTTCGGACAGGCGGCGATCCTGCATTTACGCGGCCGCATGTCGATGATGGCTGCGTCAAGTCAGGAAGATTGCAATGCCCACCATCCCGATCGACCTGTCGGATGACCAGCATGCCGCGTTGAGCATCATCGCAGGGGCCAGGGACCGCCCCGCGCCGAAATCATCGGCGACGCAATCGATGCTGTATCACGCGACACGGACACACACTTGTCAACAATGGGTTCGGTCTACGGAAGGGGCGCGAGATTGCCGGCCAGGAGGACCTGCGCTCGGAATGGTGAAGGCATGTACAACCTCTGCCCCGCCCGAATCGCCTTCGGCCCCCGCCAATCAAGGGCCGGAAGCAGATAGAAAATCCCGATGCCGCGGATTGAAACAAGCAATTTCACAAGCTCAGGGTGAACCCGGATACTGGCAACACTCCACTCACCACTGAAGAAAAGGAATTGTCCAGATGCCGATCATCAACACCCAAATCAAGCCGTTCAAGGCAACCGCTTACCACAACGGCGATTTCGTGCCGGTCTCGGAAGAGAACTTCAAGGGCAAATGGTCCGTCGTCGTGTTCTACCCGGCCGACTTCACGTTCGTGTGCCCGACCGAACTGGGCGACCTCGCCGACCGTTACGCGGAATTCCAGAAGCTGGGTGTCGAAATCTACGGTGTGTCGACCGACACGCACTTCACGCACAAGGCCTGGCACGACACGTCGGACACGATCGGCAAGATCAAGTACCCGATGATCGGCGACCCGACGCTCACGCTGTCGCGCAACTTCGACGTGCTGATCGAGGAAGAAGGGATGGCGCTGCGCGGCACGTTCGTGATCAACCCGGAAGGCGAGATCAAGCTGTGCGAAATCCACGACAACGGCATCGGCCGCGACGCAGGCGAACTGCTGCGCAAGGTCCAGGCGGCGCAGTACATCGCGGCGCACCCGGGTGAAGTGTGCCCGGCCAAGTGGACGCCGGGTGCGGAAACGCTGACCCCGTCGCTCGACCTGATCGGCAAGATCTGACGATCGCTCCGCGCGCCTCGCACGAGGCGCGCGACGGCGGGCCACGCACTGCGCGCCCCGCCCCCTCCTCCGGCACGACGTGCCCGACCAGCATAATCAATACGGAATCCGAAACGCCATGCTCGACGCCAATCTCAAGAACCAACTCAAAGCGTACCTCGAAAAAATCACGCGCCCGATCGAACTCGTCGCCTCGCTCGACGACAGCGCGAAATCGCAGGAACTGCTGGCGCTGCTGAACGAGATTGCGTCGCTGACGGATCGCGTGACCGTGACCGAACGCCGCGACGACGCCGAGCGCAAGCCGTCGTTCTCGATCGGCGAGCCCGGCAAGCCGGCCGGCATCCGTTTCGCCGGCATCCCGATGGGCCATGAATTCACGTCGCTCGTGCTCGCGCTGCTGCAGACGGGCGGCCATCCGATCAAGCTCGACGACGACGTGATCGAACAGATTCGCGCGCTCGACGGCGACTACGCATTCGAAACGTTTTTCTCGCTGTCGTGCCAGAACTGCCCGGAAGTCGTGCAGGCGCTGAACGTGATGTCGCTGATCAACCCGCGCATCCGCCACGTCGCGATCGACGGCGCACTGTTCCAGGATGAAGTCGAGTCGCGCCAGATCATGGCCGTGCCGACGATGTTCCTGAACGGCGCGTCGTTCGGCCAGGGCCGCAGCAGCGTGAAGGAAATCCTCGCGAAGCTCGATACGGGCGCCGGAGAACGCGCGGCGAAGTCGCTCGAAAACAAGCCGGTGTTCGACACGCTGATCGTCGGCGGCGGCCCGGCGGGCGCGGCTGCTGCGATCTACTCCGCACGCAAGGGCATCGCGACGGGTGTCGTCGCCGAGCGTTTCGGCGGCCAGGTGCTGGACACGATGGCGATCGAGAACTTCGTGTCGGTGCAGGAAACCGAAGGGCCGAAGTTCGCGACCGCACTCGAGCAGCACGTCAAGCAGTACGACGTCGACATCATGGACGTGCAACGCGCCGACGCGCTGATCCCGGGCGACGTGCACCAGATCCGTCTCGCGAACGGCGCGGTGCTGAAAGCGAAGACGATCGTCCTCGCGACCGGCGCACGCTGGCGTGAAATCAACGTGCCGGGCGAGCGCGAATACCGCAACCGCGGGGTCGCGTACTGCCCGCACTGCGACGGCCCGCTGTTCAAGGGCAAGCGGGTCGCGGTGGTCGGCGGCGGCAACTCGGGCGTCGAGGCCGCGATCGACCTCGCCGGCATCGTGAAGGAAGTCACGCTGATCGAATACGGCGCGCAACTGCGCGCGGACGAAGTGCTGCAACGCAAGCTGCGCAGCCTGCCGAACGTGACGATCGTCACGCAAGCGCAGACGACCGAACTGACCGGCGACGGCAGCAAGCTGAACGGGCTCGTCTACAAGGATCTGCGTTCCGGTGAAACGAAGCGCGTCGACCTCGAAGGCGTGTTCGTGCAGATCGGCCTCGTGCCGAACACCGAATGGCTGAAAGGCACGGTCGAACTGTCGAAGCACGGCGAGATCGTCGTCGATGCGCGCGGCGCGACGTCGGTGCCGGGCGTGTTCGCGGCCGGTGACGTGACGACGGTGCCGTTCAAGCAGATCGTGATCGCGGTCGGCGAAGGGGCGAAGGCGTCGCTCGGCGCGTTCGACCACCTGATCCGGCAGGACGTGGCGGCGCCGGCCGCCACCGCGCAGCCGCGAGTCGAAGAAGCGGTCGCCGCCTGACGGACGTCAGCCCGACGGCAAACAGTTTGTCTCTCTTGGCCCCGCATGCTTTGGTCGGCGTGCGGGGCCCTTTTTATGCCGAGGACGCCCGCGGCTACTTGGTCGCGGTCGGGCCGCCGTTCGCGGGCACGGGCGTCGTGGTCTTGAAATGGCTCGACTCCCTGACGAGCTGCTCGGTCATCGCGGCGGCTACCGGATTCGCGCCGGACGACGAACCGCCCTGCCGATACGAACCGGTGCTCGCCGACGGCATCGACTGCATCGGCGGCGGCGGCAACGACGGGTCGAGCTTCGCCGATTCCCTGACGAGCGCCGCCGTCTCCGGCGTTTCGGATTTCGTCGCGGCCGGCGGCGCGGCGGCGGCGTGGCGTTCGAGGCCATCGCGCTTGCGCGGCGCGCGTTGCGTGACCTGTGCGGGTGCGGCGGACTGAGCCGACCGAGCGGGCTTGGCGGCCGGCGTGGGCGGCGGCGTCGCTGGGGTCGAATCCTGAGCGTCGACCGTCACGACGTTGACTTTCGGCGGCGGGGCAGCCGGCTTCGTCACCGGTTGCGGCTTGTCGCTGACCACCGGAACCGCGGCAACCGCTGCAGGCGGGGCGACGACGCGGGCAGTGGCGGCCGGCGCGGGCGTGGATGCGGTGGGAGGCGGTGCGGCAGCCGCCTGCTTCGGCGCCGTCGCGACAGCCGGTGCCGGCGGCGCGATCGCGCCCTGCACCGCGTGGTCGTTGCCCGCGGGCGCCGCGGCAACAGGCGCGGCCGAATCGCCGATGCCGGCGTCCTCGATCGCACGGTGGTCCGCGCGCAGGAGCATCACGTACGCGGTGCCGGCTGCGGCGACCAGGAGCCCGCCGGCGATCATCATGGTTTTACGGGTACTCGTCATGCTTGCTCACCGATCATATCGACGTGAACAAGCCATCATACGCGGCCAACGTCCGTTGATCCCGCATGAATACATTTGGTTGCATTGATGTCGGCGCAGGCCGGCGGGGGCCGTCCGATGCCGCGCCGCACTATCGTCAGACGGGAAAAAATTGCCCGCCCTCGCCCGTCAGATACAGAAGATCGCGACCGCGATCCCGCCGAACAGCAGCCACTTGACGATGTAGTACACGGTGCGATTCCACGCCTTCAACCGCTTGCCGGCGCGGCGAATCGCATACAGGTACCGGAACGCGCGATTGAGCCCGCCCGTGCGATCGCCCGTTTCGTTCGGCGATGCGGCCGCGCGCATCAGCAGTTGCCCGAACGCATCGTTGATGCGCTGCGCCCAGCGATATTTCATCGGGCGCTCGATGTCGCAGAACAGGATCACGCGATCGTTCGCGGTGCGGTTTTCGGCCCAGTGCAGGTACGTCTCGTCGAACATCACGGCCTCGCCGTCACGCCATGCATACGATTCGCCGTCGACGACGATCCGGCACGCGTCGTCGTTCGGCGTGTCGAGCCCGAGGTGGTAGCGCAACGAGCCCGCATACGGATCGCGATGCAGCCCGAGCTTGCCGCCCGGCGGCAACTGCGCGAACATCGCGGCCTTGATCGACGGAATCCGCGACAGGATCTCGACCGAGCGCGGACACAATGCCTGCGCGGACGGATGCGGCGCGTCGTACCACTTCAGGTAGAAACGCTTCCAGCCGTTGCGAAAGAACGAATTGAAACCGATGTCGTTGTACTCGCCCGATGCCTTGATCCGGCTCGCGTCGCGCAACGCGAGCGCTTCGCTGCGGAACGTGCGCCATTCGCGCTGCAGCACCGCGAGCTCCGGAAAGTGATCCGTGTCGAGAAACGGGGTGGTCGGCACCGACGAGAACGCGTATGAAAAGCAGTTCAGCGGCGCGGTAAAGGTCGAGTGGTCGGAGAGTTGCCGGAACAACCCGTGCCGAACCTTGCCGCGCCGATGCGTGTACACGACACACGCAATGAACACGATCAGCAGGACCCAGCGCATCGATATTTCCCCCGTAAGCTGTTTGCCAGAATTCTAGGTACGGGAAAAATTTCTTGCACTGACGCGCAGGCCGCGCGGCGGGCGTCGTCACGATGCGGCGAGATGCCGGAACGATCCGCGCCGAAACGCCGAAAAGCCCGCGTATACGCGCTTTTCGGGCCATCCGGCGCGTGCGCGGCATGCCGCCGACACACGCGCCGGCGGCGATTATTCCGGAAACGGCAAATCAGTTTGTCCGTCTGCGCGCATACCGAACGTGTTCAGCGTCATCGCGACGAGCGCGTAGTAGCCGAGCAGCGCGACGAGGTTCACCACGGTCTCGTGGCCGAAACGCGCCTGCGCGCGCGCGAACGTCGCGTCGCTCACGCGGCGCGTGTCGTACAGCTCGGTGGCGAACGCATGGATCAGCGCGTCGTCGTCCGATTCGAAGGCAGGCGCGACGCCGAGCCGGATCGCGTCGGCCGTCGCGGCCGGCACGCCGGCCTCGAGCGCGATCGGATGATGGATGTGCCACTCCGCCTGCGAGCGCCAGCGCGCGGCCGTCACGAGAATCGCGAGCTCCGACAGGCGCAGCGGCAGCCCGGTGCGATAGCGGCAGAACGCGCCGAGCTTCTGCGCGTGCTGGGCCAGCTCGGGGCTCGCGATCCAGCCGAGAAACGGCCCGTTCAGGTTGCCGCGCGGGCCGCTGAGAATGTCTGCGAGCACGGCCTTCTGTTCGTCGGTGGCCGACGCGGGGTCGAAAGGAGGCAGTCTGTCTGTCATGGTGAGGATTCGCTGAGATCGGGGTTCATGCACCGGCCGACGCGAGCGCCGCGCCGATCGCACCGGACAGCCGCTCGACGATCGTATCGATCTGCTGCGCGGTACACACGAACGGCGGCGCGATCAGGATGTGATCACCGTGCACGCCGTCGATCGTGCCACCCATCGGATACACCATCAACCCGCGCTGCATCGCCTCGCGCTTGACCGCCGCGTGCAGCTTCAGCGCGGGGGCGAACGTCGCCTTGGTGTCGCGATCGCGCACGAGCTCGACGCCGACGAACAGCCCGCGGCCACGCACGTCGCCGACGTGCGGGTGCGCGCCGTAATGCTCGCGCAACGACGCACGCAACTGCTCGCCGCGCGCCTTCACGTTGTCGAGCAGCTTGTCCTCGGCGATCACGCGCTGCACTTCGAGCGCGGCCGCGCAGGCGGTCGCATGGCCGAGGTACGTGTGACCATGCTGGAAGAAGCCCGAGCCGTCGACGATCGTGCGATAGATCCGGTCGCTCACCAGCGTCGCCCCGATCGGCTGGTAGCCCGCGCCGAGCCCTTTCGCGATCGTCAGCAGATCGGGCGCGACGCCGTCTTCGTCGCAGGCATACCGGTAACCGGTGCGCCCCATCCCCGACATGATCTCGTCGAGGATCAGCAGCACGCCGTACTTGTCGCACACCGCGCGAATCTTCTGCAGGTACGTGCGCACCGGCGGCACGGCGCCGGCCGTCGCGCCCACCACCGTTTCCGCGACGAACGCCGCGACGTTTTCCGCGCCGAGTTCGACGATCTTCCGTTCGAGCTCGTCCGCGAGGCGCTGCGCATACGCTTCGTCGGTTTCACCGGCCTGCTGGTCGCGGTACGCATAGCACGGGCTCACGTGGTGCGCCTCGATCAGCAGCGGCAGGAACGGCTCGCGTCGCCATGCGTTGCCGCCGATCGCGAGCGCGCCGAGCGTGTTGCCGTGATAGCTCTGGCGCCGGGCGATGAAATGACGGCGCTGCGGCTCGCCCTTCTCGACGAAATACTGGCGCGCGAGCTTCAGCGCGGCTTCGATCGCCTCGGAGCCGCCCGACACGAAATACACGTGATCGAGCCCGGCCGGCGCGCCGTCGACGAGCCGGTCGGCCAGTTCCTCGGCCACGTCGGTCGTGAAGAACGACGTGTGCGCGTACGGCAATTGCTGCGCCTGCCGCTTGATCGCGTCGATCACGCGCTGGTTGCTGTGGCCGAGACACGATACGGCCGCGCCGCCGCACGCGTCGATATAGCGTTTGCCGGTCGAATCGATGATCTCGATGCCGTCGCCTGCGACGGCAACGGGCAAGGTGGCGCGCGGGGCGCGATGGAAAACGGTCGTCATGCGTGGCCTCATGGATCAGGATGCGCGGTGAGCGCGTCCGGACGGCACGATGCGCGTCGCGAAGCGCTGCGTGCCGTGTTGGTGAACGGTGAAATCGATCGATGCCGCGCCGATCGCGAACACGGCCGTCGCCAGCGTGTTCTCGTCGTCCGGATCGGCCGGATCGTCGCGGTAGATCGGCAATCCTTCAGGCGCGCGATCGCCGAGCACGCGCAGCAGCGCGGCTTCGTCGATCGTGTCGATGCCGGGCGTCAACGCGTCGACGCGACGCTGGCGGTCCGCCGACGACTGCGTGACGATCTGCGCTTGCGCGTCGCAGCCGGGATGCACGAGATGGTTCGCATGGCCGGCGAGCCGCGCGACCTCGATGACCGAACAGCGCGCGACGCTCGCCTCGATGCTCAGCAATCGCGCATCGCCGGTCGCCCCGAGCGTGTGATGAAAGCCGCTCGCGCGCGCGTGCCGGCGCAGCACGTCGACGGCCGCATCGAGCGACGTCGCGTCGAGCACCGCACGCGCGAGGATCATGCGCGGTACGCCCGGCGCCGGCGTGCGGATACGCAGGTTGTTGATCGCTTGCGCGATGCCCGCGCGGTTCGCGGCGAACGTATGGCCCGGCAGCGAGCCGGGGTAGTAGAAACTGACGAAGCCCGGCTTGCCGGCCGGCTGCACGTCGACGAGCAGGCACCGTTCGCGCAGGTACGGATCGCCGTCCTCGTTGTGCGCGATCCAGCGCGTGCCGTCCGCATCGCGCGCGGCAAGCGTCGTGCAGCCGTCCGGCGCGTTGTGGATCAGTTCGCCGCGGCAGTTCCACAGGAAGATGTCCTCGGCCGGCCAGCCGATGCCTGCCGCGATCCCGTCCAGCTCCGCGACGAGGTCGGGGTACGCGGCGAGCGCGGCCCGCCGCAACGCGTCGACGAACGGATGGCCGCGCCAGCGGCGCACGGCCTGCCATGCGCTGCTCTGCTGCATGTACGCGTCGAATACCGGGCGGGCAAGCTCGCCCAGGCGCACGCCGATGTCGAACGGCGTGCCGGCGATGACGGGAGAAAGGGAAAGCGGCATGTCGGAAGTTTCGGTTTCGTTCAGGACACGTGTTTCAGGAATTCCTTCAGGCGCGGCGTCGGCGGCCGGTCGATCAGGTCGACCGGATGGCCGTCCTCGGCGATGCCGCCCTGATCCATGAACAGCAGCCGCGTGCCGACCCGCTTCGCGAAGCCGATCTCGTGCGTGACGACGATCATCGTCATCCCTTCGGTCGCGAGATCCTGCATCACTTTCAGCACTTCGTGGCGCAGCTCCGGATCGAGCGCCGAGGTCGGCTCGTCGAACAGCATCAACCGCGGCCGGATCGCGAGCGCCCGCGCGATCGCGACTCGCTGCTGCTGGCCGCCCGACAGCTCCGACGGGTAATGATTCGCGCGCGATTCGAGGCCGACCTTGTCGAGCAGCGCCATCGCCTGGTCGCGCGCGTCGGCGCGCGACGCGCCGCGCACCTGGATCGGCCCGAACATCACGTTCTCGAGCGCGGTCATTTGCGGGAACAGGTTGAACTGCTGGAACACCATGCCCGCTTCGAGCCGGATGTTGCGGATCGTCGTCGCGTTGCCGCGCACGCTCTGGCCGTCGACCAGCAGCTCGCCGCCGGTGATTTTCTCCAGCGCGTTGATACAGCGCAACATCGTCGATTTGCCCGAGCCCGACGGACCGACCACGACGACCACCTCGCCCGCGTCGATCTTCAGGTCGATGTTCT
Organism: Burkholderia cenocepacia; assembly: GCF_900446215.1. Lineage (GTDB taxonomy): Bacteria > Pseudomonadota > Gammaproteobacteria > Burkholderiales > Burkholderiaceae > Burkholderia > Burkholderia cenocepacia. The sequence continues at coordinate 373,061 of NZ_UAQZ01000013.1, forward strand.
TCAGCACCGGCACGTGGCCGAAGCTCTTCGACACGTTCTGGAATTCGATCATGCTCATAAGATTTTCATCCGCTTTTCGACGAGCCGCAGCGTCAGCGTCATCGCGCCGGTCAGCAGCAGATAGATGACGGCCACCGCCGTCCAGATCTCGACCGCCTGGAAATTGCCCGCGATGATTTCCTGCCCCTTGCGCGTCAGTTCGCCGACGCCGATCACGATGAACAGCGACGTGTCCTTCAGGCTCACGATGCACTGGTTGCCGAGCGGCGGAATCAGCCGCCGGAACGCGAGCGGCCCGACCACCTTGAGCAGCACGCGCGGCATCGACAGGCCCATCGCGAGCCCCGCTTCCGTCAGCCCCTTCGGGATCGACAGCAGCGCGCCGCGCACCACTTCCGCGAGATACGCGCCGGAATTCACCGTGATCGCGATGATCGCGGCCGTCAGGCCGTCGATGCGGATATGCGCGAGCAACGGCAACGCGAAGTACAGGAACATCACCTGCACGACGATCGGCGTGCCGCGGATCAATTCAATATAGACCTGTGCGAGCACGTTCATCGCCTTCGGTCCGTATGCGCGGAACATCCCCGCGATCATTCCGACGACGAAGCCGCCCACCAGCCCGAAAAATGCGATGAACACCGTCAACCGGACCCCGTCCATCAGGTCCGGCAGCGCCGCCCAGATCGCCGACCAATCGAAATTCACTTGTCGCTCCCCGTTCGATTCAAGACCGGCGCGGCCGTTCGGCCGCGCCATGCTGCGTGGTCACGCTCACATCTTCGGCGGCTCGGCGCCGAACCACTTCTTGTAGATCTGCGCGTAGCGGCCGTCGGCCTTGATCTTCACGAGCGACGCATTGACCTTCGGCACGAGCGGGCTGCCCTTCGGGAAGCCGATCCCGTACTTGTCGCCGCTGACCGGCTGGCCGGCGACCTGCACCTTGCCCTTGCCTTCGTTGTTCACGAAGAACAGCACGTTCGGCGTATCGTGCATCGCCGCGTCGACACGGCCGGCTTCCAGTGCGAGATAGGCCTGGTCGATGTTCGGGAACTGGCGGACCTCCTTCGGCTTCAGGTGCGCCTTGATCCAGTCGATCGTCGCGGTGCCCGTCTTCGCGGCGATCACCTTGCCGTTCAGGTCGTCGATCGACTTGATCGACGTATTGCCGGCTTGCACCATCGCGGCGAGCCCGCTGTCGTAATACGGCGCCGAAAAGTCGATCGCCTTCTTGCGCTCTTCCTTGATGGTCATCCCGGACAGCGCGACGTCGATGTTCTGCGTCTGCAGCGCCGGAATCAGACCCGCGAAATCCATCGGCTGGATCGTGTATTTCCAGCCCTGGTCCTTCGCGATCTCCGCCCACAGGTCGAGATCGAAGCCGACGTACTTGTCGCCCTGCTTGAACTCGAACGGCATGAACGACGTATCGGTCCCGACGACGAGCGTCTTGGTATCCGCGTGCGCGAGGCTGGCGCCGAGCGCGGCGACGACCGCGACGGCTTTCAGGAAGGAACGGCGACTCATGGTTTCTCTCCGCATGATTGAGCGATGTAGCCGGCCAACAGGCCGGCGGAACGACGACATCAAGCCGCACCGCAACATGCGATGTCGAATTAGACCTTAGTGCAACAAGTGTTGTCAATGGCGATACTACGACAACAAAAAAGTCCGCAACAGGTAAATGCATCGAGACAAACCCGGGCCGCGCGGCGCGGATAGATCGGAGGAAAACGGGGGGACGGCGGTGCAGAGCGCCCCGCCGGATCGCGCCGCGCCGAGGGGCGGCGGCACGGGGAGAGAAGATGGGGTGCGCCGTGCCGCGCTGGCCGTGCGCGCCGAGCCGGCAACCGCCGGCTCGGCTCAATGCCGGTGGCGATACGCGCGGGCAATGGCCAACGGGCAACGCGCCGATGCCGCGCCGCTCACGCCGCGACCCCGCTCGCCTGATGCGATACGAGCCGCGCATACGCGCCCTGCCGCGCGATCAGTTCCGCGTGGCGCCCGGCCTCGATCACGGCGCCCTGCTCCATCACGAGGATCAGGTCGGCATTGCGCACGGTCGACAGGCGGTGCGCGATGATGATCGACGTGCGCTGCGTCATCAGGTCCTCCAGCGCCGCGCGGATCTGCTGCTCGCTGATCGTGTCCAGGTGCGACGTCGCCTCGTCGAGGATCAGCACCGGCGCATCCTTCAGGAACGCGCGCGCGATCGCCACACGCTGGCGCTGGCCGCCCGACAACTGCACGCCGCGCTCGCCGACGCGCGTCGCGAGCCCGTCCGGCAACCGCGCGACGAAGTCGCCGAGCGCCGCGTGGTCGATCGCGCGCCGCACGTCCGCGTCGGACGCATCGTTCGCGGCGAGCCGGATGTTCGCTTCGAGCGTGTCGTTGAACAGATAGGTATCCTGCGCGACGAGCGCGATGTGCTGCCGCAGGTCGTCGAGCCGCAGGTCGCGCAAGTCGACGCCGCCGAGCGTCACGCGGCCCTGCTGCGGGTCCCAGAAACGCAGCAGCAGGCTCGCGACCGTCGACTTGCCGGCGCCCGACGCGCCGACCAGCGCGACCGTGCTGCCGGGCGGCACCTCGAAGCTCACGCGGTCGATCGCGGGCACGCCGCGCCCCGGATACGTGAACGACACGGCCTCGAACCGCACCGCCGGATCGCCTGGCATCGCGTGCGCGCCGTCGGTCACCGTCACGGGCTCCTTCTCCAGCGCGCGCAAGCGGCGCGTCGACGCGATCGTGTCGGCCAGCTGGCGCGCGACCTGGCCGATTTCGGCGACCGGCATGAACGCGGCCACCGCGACCAGCACCAGCAGCGGCAACGACTCGCGCGGGAACCCGCCGCGGGCGCACAACCATGCGCCGAGCGCCGCGACCGCCAGCCCGCCGAGCCCGCTCGCGACTTCCAGCGCGGCGCTTTGCGTCGACAGATCGTCGAGCAGCTTCGCGCGCTGCCGGCGGTACGCATCGACCTCGGCCACGAACGCCGCGCGCCGGCGCCCGATCGCCTGGAACGCGGTCAGTTCCGCGAGTCCCTGGATCGTTTCGGTCAGGTGCGCGCCAAGCTGGCCGAGCGCTTCGCGCGCGCCGGTACCGAGCCGGTCGACGTCGCGCCGGGCCAGCACGGGCGCGAGCCCGGCCCACAGCAGGAACGGCAGCAGCACGAGCGCGAGCGGCCACGCGACCGACGCGAGCAACACCAGCACGCCGGCCGGCACGAGCACCGCGACGAATGCCGGCGCCAGCGTGTGTGCGTAAAAGTATTCGACGGTCTCGACGTCCTGCGTCGCGAGCGACACGAGATCGCCGGAACGGCGGCGCAGCAGCCCGGCCGGCGCGAGCCGTTCGAGCGTCGCGAACAGCGCGATGCGCATTTCCGCGAGCAGCCGGTACGCCATGTCGTGCGCGAGCCACGATTCGAGCCAGTGCAGCACGGCCGCGACCGGCGCGATCACGAGCAGCGCGGCCACCAGCCCCGTGCCGACCTGGCCGGTCGGCACCGCGCCGACCACTCGCGCGCCGAGCACGCCGACGCCGATGAACGCGAGCACGCGGCCGATCCCGAACAGCACGGTCAGCACCACCTTGCCTTTCCATGGACGCACGAAGCGCAGCAGCGTCCGCACCGTTTCCGGCCAGCCGATCGTCGCCGCGTCGTCGTTCAGCGGCCGCACCTGCGGGCCCGACGACGCACGCGCGGTCGCGCCGGCCGCCGCCGTCGTGCCGACGGATTCGGCGACCGCTTCCAGTTGCGGCCCCATCAGCCGGCGATACGGGCCGTCGCGTGCGATCAGCGCCGCATGCGTTCCTTCGTCGACGACCTGCCCCTGGTCGAGCACCAGGATGCGATCGGCGCCGATCACGCTGGACAGCCGGTGCGCGAGCACGAGCGTCGTCCGTCCGCGCGTGAGCCGGTCGAGCGCCTGCTGGATCAGCGCTTCGTTTTCCGCATCGACCGACGACAGCGCCTCGTCGAGCAGCAGGATCGGCGCATCGCGCAGCAGCGCGCGGGCGATCGCGATGCGCTGGCGCTGGCCACCCGACAGCACGAGCCCGCGTTCGCCGATGCGCGTCGCGTAGCCGTCGGGCAGCGCCGCGATGAAATCGTGCGCGTTGGCCGCGCGCGCGGCCGCGATCATGTCGGCATCGCTCGCATCCGGGCGGCCGAGCCGCAGGTTGTCGGCAACGCTGCCGTCGAACAGCGTCGCATCCTGCGCGACGACCGCGATCATGTCGCGCACCTGGTCGGCAGCGAGGGTCCGCACGTCATGGCCGCCGATCCGGACCGCGCCGCCCTGCGCGTCGTGCTGGCGCAGCAGCAGGCGCACGATGGTCGACTTGCCGGCCCCGCTCGGCCCGACGATCGCGACCGTCTCGCCTTCGCGTACCGAGAAACTCAGCGCCGCATGGGCATCCGCGCGGCGCCCCGGATACGCGAAGCGCACGTCGTCGAACGCGATCTCCGGCCGCAGGCCCGCCACGCGCGGTGCGTCGGCGGCCGGCGCCTGACTGCCCGCGTCGAGCAGCGCATGGATCGCATGCGCCGCCGACTGGCCGATCATCCCCTGATGCAGCACCGCGCGCAGGTCGCGCAGCGGCCGGAAGATCTCGCTGCCGGCCATCAGCACGATCAGCAGCGCCTCGAGGCTCATGTCGCCGTGCCGCACGCGCCACGCCCCCACCGCGATCGCCGCGGCCGCGCCGAGGCCGGTGCCGAGATCCGTGAAGAACCGCGTCAGCAAACCGAGCGCGAGCACCCAGAACGTGCTGTCCGACAGCGCGCGCGCCTTCGCGGCCAGCTTCGCGCCGAACGCGCTGCTCTGCCCGAACGCCTTCAGCGTCGGCAGGCCCTGCACCGCGTCGAGAAACTCCTCGCCGAACGCCTTGAACGCGGCCGAACGGGCGAGCGCCGCGCGCTGGTCCGCGCGATGCACGAGCTGCGGCAGCGCGAGCGTGACGAGCGCCGCGACCAGCAGGATCGCGGCCGTCGGCACGTCCCACCACGCGAGCATCGCGAAGATCATGATCGGCGCGCATGCGGCGATCACGAGCTGCGGCAGGTAGACGCCGAAGAAGGTCTGCAGCTGCTCGACGCCGTCGACGACGGCCAGCATCACGCCGCCCGTGCGTTCGCCGCTGAACCATGCGGGGCCGAGCGCGGCGATCCGGTCGAACAGCCGCGCGCGCAGCGTGGCCTGCACCCGGCCGGCCGTGTGCTGCGCAAGCACCGTGCGGCGATGATCGAGCCATGCACGCAGCAGCACGCAGGCCGCCGTTGCCACGACGGCTTCGCCGATGCCGCGCGCCGGCGCGCCGGAGAAAACCAGCGCCAGCACGCGGCCGAGAAACACGAAGCGGAGGATGCCGACACCCATCGCGAGCAGCCCGAGCGCGACGGCCGCCGCCACCCGCCAGCGCAGTCCCGTCATCATTGCCCATAGTCGTCGGTCGAAATACATGCAGCCCTCCGGTCGGTGTTTCGTTGCGTTTTTCTGGACCGGATCGAGGCTACCCGCGCGGCCCGCGCGCGGCAAAAGATGATTTTTCAACGGGTGTTGAGTCAACTACAATACCCCGCATGTCGCACCTTCCTCCCCTCAGCGCACTGCGTGCTTTCGAGGCGGCCGTCCGCCTCGGCGGGTTCGCGCGCGCGGCGGCCGAGCTGAACGTGTCGACCAGCGCGGTCAGCCACCAGATCCGTTCGCTCGAGGAATCGCTGGGCGCCAGGCTGCTCGAACGCAGCACGGGGCTCGGCGGCATCAGTCTCACGCCGGCCGGCACGCGCCTGCTGCCGGCCGTCAGCGATGCGCTGTCGCGTCTGACCGACGCATGCGCCGAGATTCGCGGCACCGCGCAACGGCTCACCGTGTCCGCCAACGCGCCGTTTTCGTCGATGTGGCTCGCGCGCCGTCTCGCGGAATTCTCGTCGCTTCATCCCGACACCCCGCTGCATGCGGTCGTGCTCGACGACGAGCCGGATTTCGCGCGCAGCGGCGTCGACCTGGCGATCGTGCACGTACCGGCGCACCGGCTGCGGGCCGACGACGACGTGCTGATGCGGGAAACCGTGTTTCCGGTCTGCAGTCCCGAACTGTTTCCGTACGCCTCGGGGTACGTGTGCCGCTCGCGGCTGCTGCAGGAAATGCACGAGGACAGCCCCGAAATCGACTGGCGCAACTGGGCGGTGCACTTCGGCTTGCCAGACGACTTCGAGACGAAGATCGTCCGTTACAGCAGTTTCAGCCAGGTGATCGGCGCGGCCGTGGGCGGCGCGGGCATCGCGCTCGGGCGCGTACCGCTGATCGAGCCCGAACTGCGCAGCGGGCGCCTGGTGCCGCTGGTGCCGGGCCTCTCGCGCGATGCGTCGTGGCGCTTCGTGCTGCGCCGCCATCCGTCGACGCGACACCGGCTGCTCGATCCGTTGATCGCGTTCCTGCGCAACGAAGCGGACGCGCCGCCGTTCGTCTCGAAGAAGGTTGCGCCCGCATCCAACGACAGTCACGCACGGGGCGCGGGCGGCGCCTGACGCGCCGGCTCGCGAAGCCGGCCCGCGAAGCCGGCCCGCGAAGCCGGCCCGCGTTGCCGGCGAACCGCTTACGGCGTCGCGAAGAACAGCGCGACGACGCACGCCATCCCGCCGAACCACACGAGCGAGCGCAGCGACGCCCAGTTCAGCAGGTACATCAGCGCATAGACGACGCGGATCGCGACGAACGCCACCGCGAGCTGGTCGACGCGATGCACGTTCGCGCCGTTGTGCCACGCCACCACCAGCGCGGCCGTGAACAGCGCGAGCGCTTCCCACGAATTCTGATGCGTGGCCTGGGCGCGGGCACGCCAGCCTTCGAGCTTCGCCAGGTACTCGCGCGGCGCGCGGTTGTCGTAACCCTTGCGGGCCTTGGCGAGAAACGTCATCGGGAACGGCAACAGCGCCACGATGAACAGGCACAGCTGGGACGTCGTCATCAAAGTCTCCTCCGTTATGATTACATTGATCAATGACAAGATCGCCGAGAGCTTAGCATTGCGGCATGCCGTTCGCGCACCGGTTTTCTAGACGGGAGACTCGGCTGGGCAAGCCACGGGGGATGGCGTGCGGCCCGCTGCGGCGCCAAAATTTCCACCAAATCGTCGACAAATACGTTAATTAAAACTGGTCGAACACCAATAAGATAGCGTTCAACACTGGCTTGGCGCGGTCGCGCCAGCCCACCGTTTCACGCCGCGCCAACCGCGCACCGAACGACATCCGACCCGAGCCCTTGCCATGCCCCGTCCCATCGTCGCCCATATCCGCCCCGACGCCGTCCGCCACAACCTCGACTTCATCCGCCGCACCGTCGCCCCATCGCGCGTGTGGGCCGTGGTCAAGGCCAATGCGTACGGCCACGGCATCGAACGGATCTATCCGGGCCTCGCGGCCGCCGACGGCATCGCGCTGCTCGATCTCGACGAAGCCGTGCGCGTACGCGAGCTCGGCTGGGACAAGCCCGTGCTGCTGCTCGAAGGCGTCTTCGAGCCGGCCGACGTCGAACTCGCCGATCGCTACCGGCTGACGGTCGCCGTTCACTGCGACGAACAGCTCGACCTGCTGATCGCCGCGAAGCCGCGGCAGCCGATCGACATCCAGCTCAAGATGAATTCCGGCATGAACCGGCTCGGCTATCGGCCGGCCGCGTTCCGCGCCGCGTGGGAACGCGCGGCGAGTGCACCGTCGATCGGCAAGATCACGTTGATGATGCATTTCGCGAACGCCGACGAAGGCGAAGTCGACTGGCAGTTGGAGCAGTTCGACGCGACCACGGCCGGGATTCCGGGCGAGCGCTCGGTGTCGAATTCGGCGGCCGTGCTGTGGCATCCGCGCGCGCATCGCGACTGGGTGCGGCCCGGCACGATCCTGTACGGCGCGTCGCCGACGGGTGCTGCGCGGCATATCGCCGACACGCCGCTGGTGGCCGCGATGACGCTGACCAGCAAGATCATCGGCGTGCAGACGCTCGCGCCGGAAGAGACCGTCGGCTACGGCCGCCGCTTCACGGCCGACCGGCCGATGCGGATCGGCGTCGTCGCGTGCGGCTACGCGGACGGCTATCCGCGCCACGCGCCGACCGGCACGCCGATCGCGGTGGACGGCGTGATGACGCGCGTCGTCGGCCGCGTGTCGATGGACATGCTGACCGTCGACCTGACGCCTTGCCCGAACGCGGGCATCGGCTCGAGCGTCGAGCTGTGGGGCGACCAGGTGAAGGTGGACGACGTCGCGGAAGCCAGCGGCACGATCGGCTACGAGCTGATGTGCGCGCTCGCGCGCCGCGTGCCGGTCGTGATCGTGCCGCCCGGCGCGTCGACCGTGCAAGCGCCGCTGCGGACGGGGAGCTACGGTCGCTGACCGGCGGCGCTGCGTCGCGGCGGCGGTACGTGACCGCGTCGCCGCGCATGCCATGCTGTCTATCTGCTTGCGGGCCGCCTCGGGCGGCCCGTTCGCTTTGCAGCGCCCCCACGCGCGCCGGCGACGACGCGGTACGGCGTTGCGCGCCGTGCAACGACACGCTGCGTGCCCGCCTCCGTCACCGCATCACGAACGCCACGTCGGCTTCCGCTTCTCGAGGAACGCGTCGATCCCCTCGCCCGCATCCTCTTCCATCATGTTGCGCGCCATCACGTCGCCCGCATACGCATACGCTTCGTCGAGCGGCAACTCGCGCTGACGATAGAACATCTGCTTGCCATAACGCACCGCGGCCGGGCTCTTCGCGACGATCTCCGCGACCTTGCGCGCGACGGCTGCATCGAGTGCATCCTCGGGCACGGCTTCGTTGACGAGCCCCCACGCGGCGGCCGTCGCCGCATCGACGAAGCGCCCGGTCATCAGCATGTCGAAGGCGCGCTTGGCCGCGACGTTGCGGCTGAGCGCGACGGCCGGCGTCGAGCAGAACAGCCCGACGTTGATGCCCGACACCGCGAAGCGCGCGGTATCGGCCGCGATCGCGAGGTCGCACGCGGCGACGAGCTGGCAGCCGGCCGCCGTCGCGATGCCGTGCACGCGTGCGATCACCGGCACCGGCAACGCGCGCATCGCGAGCATCACGCGGCTGCACTGCGCGAACAGCGTGCGGTAGTAGTCGAGTTCGGGCTTGCCGCGCATCTGCCGCAAGTCGTGGCCGGCGCAAAACGCCTTGCCTTCGGCGGCCAGCACGACGCAGCGCACGTGCGGATCGGCCGCCAGCGTATCGAACGCATCGTGCAGGGCCGACAGCATCGCTTCGGACAACGCGTTGAACTGCTGCGGGCGGTTCAGCCGCAGCGTGACGACGCCGTCGTGCGCGTCGCGCAGCAGGATCGGCTCGGCGGTCTGTTGATCGGGTTCCATGGGGCTCCGCTGGACGGGGGTCGACAGGTTGCGCGGCGAGGCGGGCGGGTGGTCATCGCGCCCGCTCGCTCGCGGCATATCCCGGAAATGGTCCTCCACATTGCGCACCGCGTCCAGCCGCGTCGCCGCATGCGCGTGCGCGGCGGCCTGCCGGCCACTACGCCACACCCTTGCCGCTCGTGCGTCAACGGCGCGGCTGCGGCTGCGCGGCTTCCACGCGGCCTGCCGTCCTCGCCGCCAGCGCGGCTATCGCATAGGCGACGCATCCGAGCGCCGCGACCGCCCACAGCGCATCGGCCGGATCCGGCAACAGGATCGTCGCGGCGCCTGCGACGGCCACGCCGAGCAGGCTGCCGGCCTGCCGCGCCGCGTTGAGGAACCCGGATGCCACGCCCGCCGCGTCGGCAGGCACCTGTTCGAGCACCGTCGCGATCATCGGCGCCACCGACAGCGCGGTTCCGGTGCCGAATGCGACCATGGCCGTCCAGACCACCGGCCACGGCGCACGCAGCGCGAGCGCAAGCGCGATCGCCGGAACGGCCAGCGCCGCCATCGCGAGGCCGTTTGCCATCAGCCTGACCGGACGCACCCGGCCGTGCAGTTTTCCCGACAGCAGATTGCCGAGCGACAGGCTCAGCGCGAACGGCAACAGCGTCAGCCCCGTCTGCCGCGCACTCATGCCGAAGCGCCCGTGCAGGTACAGGCTCAGCACGAACAGCAGCCCGAAGTAGCCGACATAGACGAGGCTGCCCATCAGGTTCATCGCGACGAAGACGCGATTGCGAAACCACGCGAGCGGCACCATCGGATGGCGGGCACGCCGCTCGATGACGACCAGCACCGCGGCGGCGAGCGCGGCGACCAGCAGCGCGCACCGGACCTCCGTGGCGCCGACGCCGCGCGTCGGCAGTTCGATCACCGCGAAACACAGCGCACCGAGCGCCGTCGCGCCGACGCACTGGCCCGCCCAGTCGAACGGGCGCACGTCCCGCGCGGCCGACGCCCGAACGAGCGCCGCCGCGCCGGCAAAGGCGACCGCGCCGGTGGGCACGTTGATCAGGAACGCGCTGCGCCAACCGAAATCGTCGACCAGGATTCCGCCGAGTACCGGCCCCACGGCGACCGCGACCGACGCGATGCCGGCCCACACCGCGATCGCCCGCGCGCGCTCGGCCGGCACGTCGAAGGTGCTGCGCACGATCGCGAGCGACGCGGGCAGGAAGAGCGCGGCGCCCATGCCCTGCCCGAAACGCGCGACCACGAGGATCGCCACCGACGACGCGCCCCCGCACGCCGCCGACGCGGCGACGAACAGCGCCAGCCCGGCCAGATACACGTGCTTCGCGCCGAACCGGTCGGACAGCGCGCCGCCCGCGAGGATCAGCGCGGCGAAGCTGAGCGTGTACGCGTCGACGATCCACGCGAGTTCCGCGACCGTCGCGCCGAGGCTCGTGCGCATCGCCGGCAGCGCCACGTTGACGATCGTCGAATCGAGCACCGCCATGAACATGCCGACCGCGACGAGCGCCAGCGTCAGGCGCTGCTCGCGCGCCGTCGGATGGTTCGGTGTCGCCACCGAGACGGGTGCGGGGACGGAAACGGAATGGCAGTCGGACATGACACCTCCAGGCAGATGCCGGGAGTCTAGGACCGGCCGCGCGATGCGGAAAAGTGATAATTTCGCATTTGCCTGATGCAGATCTGCATCACCGATTCCCGTCCGTCGCCACCAGCCCGATGACACAATCGATCCGCATGAACTGGGACAACGCCCGCTTCTTCCTCGCCCTGGCGCGCACCGGCACCCTGCGCGGCGCCGCGGCGCAGCTGAACGTCGACCAGGCGACGGTCGGGCGCCGGATCGCCGCGCTCGAGGACGAACTGTCGGCCCGGCTGTTTCTCCGCACACCGACCCTCTATGTGCTGACGACCGCGGGCGAAGCGCTGCTCGAACCGGCCGAAACGATGGAACGCGCGTCGCTGACGATCGAGCGCCGGGTAATGGGGCTCGACGAGCAACTGGCCGGGTCGGTGCGCATCGCCACGACCGACACGCTCGGCAAGCGCTTCGTCGTTCCGGCGATCGCCCGCGTGCGGCGCAAGCATGCCGGCATCGACGTGGTATGCGTGACGTCGGCGCAAATCACCAACCTCACGCGCCGCGAGGCGGATCTCGCGATTCGCACGTTGCGGCCGGAATCGCCGGACCTGATCGTCAGGCGGCTCGGTCATCTCGAAACGGGCATCTACGCATCGCGCCGCTACCTGGCCGAACGCGGCGAGCCGGTCGCCGGCAGCGCGTTCGACGGGCACGATCTGGTGATGTACCAGCAACCGGTGGTGCCGACGATGTGGGACGCGCTGTGCGGCGAACCGACTTCGCGCGGCCGCGTGATGTTCCAGACGTCGTCGACGATGATGCTGGTGGAGGCCACGCTCGCGGGGCTCGGCATCGCGGAGCTGCCGTGCTTCCGCGCCGACACCGAGCCGGAACTGGTGCGCCTCATGCCGCAGCGATGCAATCATTTCGACGTGTGGCTCGTCGCCCACACCGATCTCTACAAGACCGCGCGCGTGCAGGCGGTGATCGAAGCGGTCGTCGACGAATTCGCGACGGCGGCGAGCGCGACGACCGCTGCCCGATAACGCGGGTTTCAGGCTTTGCAGGCTTCTGCGTCAGCGCACCGGGGGGTGTCTCCCGCTACGCGAGGCACGCACGCCCGACCACACCTGACCGACGCCAACGGCGAAAAAAACCATACCCATCGCGCCGATGGTCAGCACGGTGCCCCAGATCGCGCCGAACGTGTTCATCCGCGCGGTCGTCCTCGGCGCGTCCGGCGCATAGCGCACTTCGACCGTCGCGCCGTCCTCGACGCTGACTTCGCCGCCTTGCGCATAATCGACCTGCTCACCCGCGAGCGTCGTGAACGTGATCTCCGGATGATGCGGACCTGCGTTCAGCTTGACCACGCGCCCTGGCACGACGACCGACGTTCGCAGGAATTCGCGTGTCGACTGCGCGTACAACGCAGTGCCGATCAGCATGCACGTGCCCACGATGGTAAAAACGATGCCCTTCGCGATCCGCCACTCGATGTGCTGCGCAGCGGGTCGCCCGATTTCAGTTGCCATCTGCTTCGTTCCGCTCCTGATGTTCGTCAATGCCGGGCATGCGGCGCATGATGCGCCGCCACGCCGCCCTCGGCATCCGGCAGGATACGGACATCCCGGCACGCTGTAAATCGCGTACGCAAGCCCGCGCCGGGCCGCTCGCGCGTCAGCCCGCGAGCTTCTTCAGCGCGTCGAGCACCGCATCGCCCTTGAACGGCTTCACGATCCAGCCCTTCACGCCGGCGGCCTTGCCGCGCTCCTTCATCGCCGGGCTGCTTTCGGTCGTCAGCATCACGACGTTGACCGCCGTGTTCGCCAGTTCGCCGCGAATCTTCTCGACCATCGTCAGGCCGTCCATGTTCGGCATGTTCACGTCGCTGATCACGAGGCGCACGCCGGGCGTCGCCTTGAGCTTCGCGAGCCCGTCCTTGCCGTCGACGGCCGTCGCGACGTCCAGCCCGTGATTGCGCAGGAAGCCGGCCACTTCGTCGCGCACCGTGCCCGAATCGTCGACCACCAGAATCTTTGCCATGTCGTATTCCCCTTTCGTTGTTGCTGACTTCAAAACAGTTCGAGTTCGCCCGATTCGACCATCGGCCCGACGTCCTGCACCGATTCGCGGAAATCTTCCGGCGACCAGCTGAGGCTGAACACGAAACGCTGGTCGAGACGGACCGAACGCCCCGATGCCGGATCGGTCATCCGGTACTTGAAACAGAGCTGCGGGCAGTCGCCGCCGAACGAGATGAACTTCTGCTTGTGATTGACGACGAGCGGCACCTGCACCGGATGGCGCGCCAGCGCCTCGGCGTCGCCGAGATAGCGGTTCTTGAACGCGCCCCACACGAGGTTGGTCAGTTCGCCGAGCACGCTGTTCACGTCGCGGAAATCCGGCGCGCGGCCGCCGTCGCGCGTGCCGCCGAGCATGTCGAGCAGCGGCTGCTCGCTCGTCTGCAGCAGCATGTAGCCGCGGCACCACGCGCTTTCGAGCGCGATCAGGCTGAACACCTCGCCGAAGATGATCTGGTCGCGCACGATGCACGGCGTGTCGTGCTCGATCGTCATGCCCGGGAACAGGCTGTCGAGGCGCGCCTCGGTGATCTCCGAGATGCCGCGCACCAGCGCGTTCGGGTAGTCGCGGCCGAACAGGTATTCGTCGATCGCGCGCTCGAGCGGCGTCATGTCGTCGGCGACGTAGGCCGCGCATGCGACGCGCGCCAGCGCATCGGGCAGCCCGTCGCGCGACGCGAGCGATTCGCGGCGCAGGATGATCGGCAGCTCGGGCCGCAGCGCGTCGATCTGCGTCGCGATGATCGCGCTCTCGACCGGCGAGCCGCCGTAATCCTCGGCCAGCAGGATCGCGCCGAGATCGATGTTCGAGCGCAGCACCTTCAGCAGCCGGCTGCGCCGCACGGTCAGGCCGACCAGGTTGTGCTCGTCGCAGAAACGCTTGATCGCGTCGGCGTGCACGCGGCTGTCGTCGAGCACGAGCACCTTGCTGACGGGTTGGTCTTCGGTCATCTCACGGGTTCCTGATGGTCGGTCAGAACAGTTCGAGCTCGCCGCCGGTTTCCACCGTGGCCGTTTCCGGCACATGGAAATCGACCGGCGCGTTCGCGCACACGCACAGCGTCGCGCCGACCCGCACGTCGCCGTCGAGCGTCAGGTCGTACGCAGCCACGTAATCGGGCGCGAGCGCACGCATGTAGTCGATGCTCGCGCCGCTCAGCAGGTAAGGCGTCGACATCCCGAGATCGGGAAACGGCGCGGTCAGCGCCTGGTTGATCGCGCCGCAACACAGGTTCGCGACCTCCATGAACGCTTCGGTCAACGGCCGCTGGCTGCTCGTGCCCGCCGTCGTGCCGGCGAAATGGCGGCGCGTCGCGTCGTCGTCGCTGAAGCGCAGCGCGAGCAGCAGGCGGAAATGCAGCGCCGAGATCGTCAGCACGGCCACGTGTTCGGGCACCTTCGGCTTCGATCGCGATTTCGCGAGCACGCGATCGGGCGCGTCGGGATCGTGACCGGCGGCCGGCCGGATCTCGCACGCGCCGCCGGCCGCGAGCCGCGTGCGCGCGGCATCGAAAAAGATCCGTTCGAAACCGGCCCTCGCCTGCGCACTGATCACGCGGCTTCCCCTTCGATTCGCGCGTGCAGTTGCCCGGCCAGCGTCTCGACGGTCGCGAGCGCGGCCGTGATCATCTTGCCGCCGGCCTGGATGTCCTGGAACGTCGCGGCCGTCACGAGATCGTTGCGGTTCAGGCTGTCGCGATAGCTGTTCGACAGTTGCTGCGAGCGCGCGGCCAGCCCGCGCACCTCGCTCGCGACGATCGAGAAGCCGCGCCCGGCCGTGCCCGCGCGCGCGGCCTCGATCGACGCGTTCAGCGACACGATCGATACGTGCGCGACGATCGCGGACAGTTCCTGGTTCTTCGTGCGCATGTCCTGGTTCTGCGTGGTCAGCGAGATCATCTGCTCGTGCCAGCGCTCGAACGTGCCGGCGAGCCCGCGCAGGCGCGCGGCTTCGTCGGCGATCTTCAGCGCGTGCTGCGCGAGCGCCGCGCGGTCAGCCGACAGCGCCTGCAACGCGTCGCGCTGCGCGCCGTGCGCGGCGGTCTCGCGCGTCAGCGCCTCCGCCAGTTGCGCCTCGCGTTGCGCCCATGCGTCGGCGGCGTCCGCATGCGCCGACGCCGCTTCATCGGCGCGTGCGCCGGCTGCATCGAGCGCGTCGCGCAACGCATCGGCCTCGCGCGTGAGCGCCGCGACGAGCCGCCTGCGCGTCACGCGCAACACGACCGCCGCCGCCACCGCGACGACCACGCCGCCCGCCAGCGCGGCGGCCACCTGAATCATCCACGCCTGCTCGATCACGCCGTCACTCCGCTGCGCCGATATCCGCGATGCGCGCCCGCTGCGCGTGCGCGGCACCGTCCGCCGCGAAGCGCGCCGGCAGCGACACGATCGTCTCGAACGCGCGATACGGCGCCCCGACGCGATCGTCGGTGAAGCGCAGCGCGATATCGCCGCCGTCGCGCTTCAGGAAGTTGCGCACCGCGTCCATGCCGACGCCGCGCCCCGATACTTCGGTCACCGTCCGCGCGGTCGAGAAGCCCGGCCGGAAGATCAGCTCGGCGACCTCCTCGTCGGACAGCGCCGCTTCGCTGTCGGCATCGATCCAGCCGCGCTCGCGCGCGATGCCGCGAATCCGGTCGAGCGCAAGGCCGCGGCCGTCGTCGCCGAGCACGAACCACAGCTCGCCGCCGCCCACGCCGACCGCGATGTCGATCGTGCCGGACGCCGCCTTGCCGGCCGCGCGCCGCTCGTCGGACGATTCGATCCCGTGGTCGATCGCATTGCGCAGCAGGTGCATGAACACGTTCTTCAGCGTCGCAACGATCTCGCTGCGCACGCGCTGGCCGTGACTGTCGATATGCACGACGGGCGCCGGCTTGCCGAGCTCGGCCGCGAGCGACGGCAGCGACTCGATCACGCCGCCGAGCGCGTCGCCGATCCCTTGCGTGCCGAGCTGGCTCAGCATGCGCCGCACCGCATCGCGCGCCGCGTGCCAGTCGGACGCGTTCGCCGGATCGGCGCCGTCGAGCACGCGCAGGCTCTCGCTGATGTGCGCGCGCTCGACCATCAGGTAGTCGGCGCCATGCTGCGCCGGCTCGCCGCTGCGGCCGAGCGTGACCGCGTTGATCGTCGCGTAGTGGTCGACGGCTTCACGTACGCGCGCCAGATCCTCCATCAGCGCGTCGCGGTTCCACTCGGGGCCGCTGTCCGCGCGGCGCAGCGATTCGTACGCCTGCTCCGCTTCGTGGACGATGTTCGTCAGATGCTGCAGGCTGTACGTGCGCGCATTGCCCTTGATCGTGTGCATGTTGCGGAACAGCGCGGCGACGATCGAGTGATCGGCGCGCTCGTGCTGGCGGATCATCCGCTCGTTCTCGCTGAGGAAGCCCTTCGCGCTGTGCACGAAGTCGTGGAACTTGTCCTGGCTGATCGACAGGATCTCGCCGATCATCTCCAGGCGGCGCTGCTGCTCGCCGGCCTGCGCGGTCAGCTCGCGGATCTCGGTCACGTCGCGCACGCACAGCATCAGGCGCACGACCGTGTCGGTCTCGTCGGTGATCGCCGACCAGCTCAGGTCGAGCCACTTCTCGCGGCCGTCCGGCATCCGCTTCGCGACCTCGTTGACGAGCAGGTGCTCGTTGAACGCGAAGTTCATGCTGTCTTCGCCAAGGCATGCGTGCACGGCCGCGTCGACCTGCGAGCGCGCGTCGGCGCCGATCGCCGAATCGTCGAACACGAGCGCCATCAGGTCGCGGCCGGCGATGTCGTTCGTCTCGAAGATGGTTTCGAGGTACGCCGAATACTCGGCATGCACGACGCCGCCTTCGACGACGGTCAGGATGCCCTGCTGCATGTTCTGCAGCATCGCCTGGATGTCGGCCGTCTTCTGCTTCAGTTGCGCGGCGTTCTCCTGGATCTTCTCGATCATCCCGTTGAACGCGACGATCGAGTGGCCGATTTCGTCCATCCGGCCCACCGGCACGCGGCGCGTGAAATCCTGGCTCGTCGCGATCTCGCTCATCGCCGTCTGCATCCCGATCAACGGGCGCGTGATCTGGCGATACAGCACGAAGCCGAGCGCGGTCAGCAGCACGATCACCGTGCCGGCGACGCCCGCGATCGCGGTCGCCGTGGTCGCGAGCATCCCGTTCAGCGCGCCGATCGCGTCGTCCTTCTGGCGGTTCTTCTCGACGCGCAGCGTGTCGACGATGCTTTCGAGCTCATCGCGATACTGCGCGACGTTCGCGAACAGGTAGGCCTGCGCCATCTCGGCCTTGCCGTCCGTCTTCATCTTCACGGTGTCGTCGATCGCCGCGAAATAGTTCGTGGCGCTGTCCTTCGCCTGCGCGACGAGCCCTTCCTGCGCGCGGCCGACCGCCGATTTCGCCTGCGCGTCGAGTGCGGCGCGCAGCGCGGCCTGCTTCGCCTTCAGCTCGTCGCGCGCCTGGGCGGCGGTGTTCGCGTCGGGCGCGTAGACGAGCGTCATCGTCGCGATCTGGATGTTCTTCACATCGGCGACGAGATCCGCCGACGCGAGCGCGCTCGGCACGATTCCCTGGGTGACCTGACGCACCTCGGATGCGCTCTTGCGCGTCTGGTACACGGCATAAGCGCCGATCGCGGACAGCGCGAAGAACGTCAGGACGACTAGCAGCGTAATGCGATGACGGATGGTCATGAGTACAGCTCCCCGCAGCGATCCGGGTTCGATCGCCCTCTGGTCTATTGAAAGAATATGAGCGCCGAATTATCGGGGATGGTGTATGACTGTCCGATGACCGAAAATCAATCGGTCATTGAGAAAAATGAAATGAATAATTGCGCGGGGAAAAGCCTAAAGTTTTTGGTCGGCTTGCCGTTAACTTTCCGCCGCCATACCCCGTATGGATGCGGCGTTCGACGAATCGCACGAATAGCGGATATTCATTGTTTTATTCATGCTCCGCAAAATCCGTTCTATTGAATGCCGGAAAAACGTTTGCGTATTATCGGCGGGTCGTCTTTTTCTGACACCTTTTTATGCTCTACGCGGGGTTTGTCGGGCAGGTTCGTTAATGTCGATCTTGCATGACCTACCGTTCAGTCTGCGCTCGGTTCGGCTAGCCAGTCTTCGAATTGCAGCCGCGGAACGCGCTCGAATTCGCGGACGTTGTGCGTGACCAGCACCAGTTGCCGCGCGCGCGCCTGCCCTGCGATCAAGGCGTCGTATGGACCAATCGGCGTGCCGGCCGCGATCAGGTGCGCGCGAATTTCACCCGCATGCTGTGCATCCTCGGTGTCGAATGATACGACCTCGAACTGCAACGCCTCGACACGCGCGACGTTCGCCGCCGCTCGCTGGCTCTTGTACGCGCCGTAGTAAAGCGCGTGCGCGACGATCGCGGGGATCCCGAAATCGGCCGGGTGCCAGGCATGCAAACGGGCCAGTATCGCCGGCTCGCCTTTGAGAATGGCGATCACCGCGTTGGTATCCAGCAGGAACTTCATTCGAACACGTCCAGGCCCGAGCGCTCCTGAGCGGACGGCTGTGTGGTCGCGGCAGCCTCGAAATCGGCGTCCACCGGACCGATCAGCGGTGCCAGCCAAGCCCAGTCTTGCGGCATCGGCTCGAGAATGACGGCCGCCCCGTGGCGGCGGATGCGAACCTCGGCCGTATCGAAGCGGAAATCCTTCGGCAGCCGGACAGCCTGCGAGCCGCCATGCTTGAAGAGCTTTGCAGTATCCATCGCTCCATCCTCACGTATCTACAGAATGTATCTGTTTTATCAACTGTACGTGAGTATGACGAGTCGTCCACTTGGCCTGTCGTCGGCGTATATCCGGGCCGTCCGGCCATGCCTGGCCGCGTGATATCGCGATCCGTTCCCGCAACGAACGGCGCCCCGATTCATTCCGGAGAGGAAACAATCAATCCCGCCCCGGCGATTCCCCTCCCGATCCGCCCGCTCTAGACTGTCGCATCGATCCCTTTCCGGACCCACGCGATGACCGACGCCCTGCCGCTGACCACCGATCCCGAATCCGGCCTGCAGTACCGTTTGCGCCCGGCCGCCGGCCGCGCCGCCGCCCGCCTGTTGCTGCTGCACGGCGTCGGCGGCAACGAAACCAACCTGCTGAACGTGGCCGACGCGATCGATCCGCGCATCGAAATCGCGTTCCTGCGCGGCCCGCTCACGTTCGGGCCCAGTCAGCATGCGTGGTTTCCGGTGCGTTTCGGCCCGAACGGCCCTGAAATCGATGCGGCGCGCGCGGACGAGAGCCGCGTGCAACTGGTCACGCTGCTGCACGCCTTCCGCGCACAGGATGGCGCGGCGCCCGCGTTGCCGACCGTGATCGCCGGCTTCAGCCAGGGCGGCATCATGAGCGCGAGCGTCGGCCTCACGTCGCCGGGCGACGTGAGCGCGTTCGCCGTGCTGTGCGGGCGCATCCTGCCGGAAATCGATCCGCTGATCGCGCCGCGCGACGCGCTGCGCCCGCTTCACGCGCTGATCATGCATGGCCGCTTCGACGACAAGCTGCCCGTCTCGTGGGCGGACAAGGCCGATGCGACACTCGCGGCGCTCGGCGTCGCGCACGACACGCGGCTGTATGCGGCCGGGCACGAGCTGACCGCGGAGATGGCCGGCGATTTCGGCCGATGGGTCGGCGAGCGCACCGGGTTGAACTGACTCGAACCCAACGCACCGGGGGCGCCCGCCCGCGAACGGACCGGCGCCCCCGGTGCATGACATCACGCGCGCGTCACGCGTTCCGCGCAGGATCCGCAACGGCACGCACGGATGCCGGCATCGCCGCCGCCCGCTCGCGCTCGGCGCCACGTTTCGCCAGCTTCCAGCCGATCACCAGCGCGAGCACGACGACGGGAATCGTCGCGATGGTCCACGTGCCGCCCGGATAGTCGAACGCCATCAGCACCAGCACGCCGACGAGGAAAGCGAGCGTGAGCCACGACGTGAACGGCGCACCCGGCATCCGGAACGACACGGCTTTCATCTCGCCGCGATCGACCGCGCGGCGGAACAGGATCTGGCACATCACGATGAAGCCCCACGTCGTGATGATCCCGAGCGACGCCATGTTCAGCACGATCTCGAACGCCTGGGCCGGCACGATGTAGTTCAGCGGCACGCCGATCGCGTTGATCGCCACCGTGATCAGGATCCCGCCGTACGGCACGCCGCGCGCGTTCATCCGCGACACGAAACGCGGCGCCGAGCCGCCCATCGCGAGCGAGCGCAGCACGCGGCCCGTCGAATAGAGGCCGGAATTCAGGCTCGACAGCGCGGCCGTCAGCACCACGACGTTCATCACCGTGCCGACGTACGGCACGCCGAGCTTGCTGAAGAACGTGACGAACGGGCTTTCGTGCGCGCTGTACGCGGTCCACGGCAGCAGCATCGTCAGCAGCACGACCGAGCCGACATAGAACAGCGCGATGCGCCACATCACGCTGTTGATCGCCTTCGGCAGCACCTTGCGCGCATCGGCCGTCTCGCCCGCGGCGACGCCGACGAGCTCGATGCTCGCGTATGCGAACACGACACCCTGCACGATCAGCACGGCCGGCAGGATCCCGTGCGGGAAGATCCCGCCGTGATCCGCGATGACATGCAGCCCCGGCATCTGCCCCGCCACCGGATGGCCGCTCGCGAGAAACACCGCGCCGACCGCGAGAAACACCGCGAGCGTGCCGACCTTGACGAGCGAGAACCAGAACTCCATCTCGCCGAACACCTTCACGCCGATCATGTTCATCACCGATACGATCCCGAGCGCGCCGAGCGCGAACACCCATTGCGGCACGTCGGTGAAGACGGCCCAGTACTTCATGTAGATCGCGACCGCGGTGATGTCGACGATGCCGGTCGTCGCCCAGTTCAGGTAGTACATCCAGCCCGCGACGAACGACGCCCGCTCGCCCATGAACTCCCGTGCGTACGACACGAAGCTGCCGCTGGTCGGCCGGTGCATCACCAGCTCGCCGAGCGCACGCATGATCAGGAACGCGAACACGCCGCACACGAGATAGACGAGCGCGAGCGCGGGCCCCGCGCTTTGCAGGCGCCCGCCCGCGCCGAGAAAGAGGCCGGTGCCGATCGCACCGCCCATCGCGATCATCTGCACGTGCCGCGGCTTCAACTGCTTCGCATAGCCGGCTTCGTGCGACGCGAACATCGCATCGGGATCGGCATGAGCGGCATCCGCGCCGCCGGCCGGGCCGGCCGGGCGTTCGCTGGTGTGTTTCATCGTGAGTCTCCGTCGTTTGTTGATGTGTCGCGCCCCGCTTCGGGGGCGCTTTCGGTACGGTCGCGAACCGGCTGGCGTCAGCGCGCCCGAGGCCGGATCAGCGCTTCCGGTTGCAGCGCTTCGTCGAGTTGCGCAGCGGTCATCAGCTCGCGGGCCAGCACGACCTCGCGGATCGATTTGCCGGTCGCATGCGCTTCGGCGGCCACGGCGGTCGCGCGCTTGTAGCCGATGTACGGATTCAGCGCGGTCGCGAGCGCGACCGAGCGCTCCATCGTTTCGCGCAGCCGCTCGGGGTTCGCGGTGATGCCGCTCACGCAGCGCTGCGCGAGCGTCGTGCAGGCGGCCGTCAGGTGGCTGAAGCTGCGGAACAGCGCGCTCGCGATCACCGGTTCGAACGCGTTGAGCTGAAGCTGGCCGGCTTCGGCCGCGAAGGTGATGGTCAGGTCGTTGCCGAACACCTCGAACGCGACCTGGTTGACGACTTCCGGGATCACCGGATTCACCTTGCCGGGCATGATCGACGAACCGGCCTGCACCGGCGGCAGGTTGATCTCGCCGAAGCCCGCGCGCGGGCCGCTCGACAGCAGTCGCAGGTCGTTGCAGATCTTCGACAGCTTGACGGCGATCCGCTTGAGCACGCCCGACACCTGGACGAACGCGCCGCAATCCTGCGTCGCCTCGATCAGGTTCGGCGCGGTGCTCAGGTCGAGCCCGGTGATGCGCCGCAGCGCGGCCAGCGCCTTCTCCGCGTACTCCGGATGCGCGGTGATGCCCGTGCCGATCGCGGTCGCGCCGAGGTTGATCTCGCGAATCAGCCAGCCGGCCTCCTGCAGCCGCGCGATGTCCTCCGTCAGCATCACCGCGTAGGTCGAGAACTCCTGGCCGAGCGTCATCGGCACCGCGTCCTGCAACTGCGTGCGGCCGAGCTTCAGCAAGCCGGCGAACGCGTCGGCGCGCTCCGCGAACGCATCGCGCAGCCGCGCCATCGCTTCGAGCAGATGCTCGACCGCGAAGCACGTCGCGATCCGGATCGCGGTCGGATAGACGTCGTTGGTGCTCTGCGCGAGATTGACGTGTTCGTTCGGATGCAGGTATTCGTACTGCCCGCGCGCGTGTCCCATGATTTCGAGCGCGCGGTTGCAGATCACCTCGTTCGCGTTCATGTTGGTCGACGTGCCGGCGCCGCCCTGGATCACGTCGACGACGAACTGGTCGTGCAGCCGCCCTTCGCGGATCTCGACGCACGCGGCGGCGATCGCATCGCGGTACGGCCGCGGCAGCAGCCCGAGTTCGCAGTTGGCGTCGGCCGCCGCTTCCTTCACGGCCGCGAGCGCCATCACGAGGTACGGCAGCGACGCAATGGTGCGGCCCGAAATGTCGAAATTCTCTTTCGCGCGCAGCGTGTGGACGCCGTAGTAGGCGGCATCCGGAATACTTCGTTTCCCTAAAAGATCCGCTTCGACGCGGAAGCCGTTTTCTGCCATCGTGCCCTCCTGAATGTCTCGTGCCGCTCGTCGTGCGCCGCTTCCCGACGCGACGGGTTCGCATTCTATGCCTTTGCAAAAACAACCTCGCTTCTGTATTATCGAAAGCGGTTTTGCGTGGGACGCAATAGCGAGAATCGAATGAAAACAGGCGCGAGGGAAACCGGCATCGATCACCTGGGCGCGATGCGCGCGTTCGTGCGCGTGGTCGAAACGGGGAGTTTTTCGGCGGTCGCGAAGGAGATGCACGTGTCGACGTCGACCGTCGCGCGCAAGGTGACGGCGATCGAGGAAGCGCTCGGCGTCGCGCTGCTGCACCGCTCGACGCACAGCGTGACGCTCACCGAGGCCGGCCACATCTACCTGGAGCGCGCGGTCACGCTGATCGCCGATCTCGACGACACGCTGCGCGTCGTCGCCGAGCTGAATGCGCGGCCGAGCGGCCCGCTGAAGCTCACCGCGCCGGTCGCGTTCGGGCGGCGTCATCTGGCGCCGCTGATCGCGCCGTTCCTGGCGCGCTATCCGACCATCCAGCTCGACGTGCGGCTCACCGACAACCACAACGACCTCGTGGCCGGCGGCTTCGACCTCGACATCCACGAAGGCGAGAACTACCTGGATAACCTCGTCGTCCACCGGTTGTCGCGCAACGACAGCATCCTGTGCGCGACGCCCGCCTACCTCGACCGCTGCGGGCGCCCGGCGACGCCGGACGACCTCAAGCATCACAACTGCCTGCGCTACGTGCACCCGGAAGGCGATCCGCGCTGGGATCTCGTGAGCGGCGACGCGCACCACAGCGTGCTGCCGGCCGGCAATCTCGTCACCGACCATTCGGAATTGCTGCTGGATGCGACCTGCGCGGGGCTCGGCATCGCGGAATTCGAGATCTGGCTGGTGCGCGACCTGCTCGCGAGCGGCCAGCTCGAAGCCGTGCTGCCGCGCTACCGGCTGCAGAACCGGCTGACCGGCGAATTCATCTACATCGCGTATCTGGCGAACCGGCGCAGCTCGGCGAAGCTGCGCGTGCTGAAGGATTTTCTCGCGGAACATCTCGCGCAGATCGGCGAGCTGTCGGAGCGGGAACTGGCGAAGATTCGCGACCTACGCGCATAGTGCGCGCCGACGCGCGGCCCGGATCGCGGGCCGGCGGCATCGGCGCGGTAACGGCTCGGTAACGGCGTTCAGGCCGCCTGCAATTCGAACGGGAACGTCGCGTGCCCGAACTCGACGCCCTGCGTGTTGAGCATCCGCGGCCGGTGGAAGCCGGCCAGTTGCGCGCGCTGCTCGGCGGTGCCGATCCGCAGCCGCTCGAGGATTTCGCTGACGACCATATACAGCACGTCGAGATTGCCGTCCTCGATCTTCACCGAAATGCCGAGCGCGCCCTCCGCACCGAGTTCCCGCGTGCGTTCCGACGCACGCACGCCGATCCCGTAGCATGCATCCGCGCCGAGCTTGCCGACCACCTGCCCGCCGAATGCGTTCATCAGCACCGTGCAATAGCGCCCTTCGCCCGCCACCAGTTCCGGATACGCGGTCATCGAACGATGAATGCGCGCCAGCGCGCGAACGCGATCGGTAACCGCGCCGCCGGCTTCCACCGCGTCCGCACCGTCGGCCAGCGACGCATAAAGGCGCGCGAGGCGATCCAGCGAGAACGCCGGCGTCGGCAGGTTGCAGCCGTCGATCGCCCAGTCGACCTCGTCGTCGCGCAAGCCGCACGCATCGGCCACCACGTGCTTCACGCGCACCTGCATCGGATGGTCGGGCAGATGGTAATCGGCGATCGCCGCGCCGATCGCCTGCGCGCCGGCCAGCATCCCGACATGCTTGCCGGAACAGTTGCTGCACACGCCGGTCGGCGTGTAGTCGCGCTTGATCCATGACCGGTACACCGCATCGGACAGCGGCGGATGGCCGCCGCAGCGCAAATCCGCTTCGTGCGCGGCAACCTTCTCGAGCATCGCGCGCGTGCGCGCGATGTGACGGTCCTCGCTGCTGTGCGACGCACACATCAGCGCGATGTCCGCGTCGTCGAAGCCGAAGCGTTCCGGCGCGCCCGTCTCGATCACCGACAGCGCCTGGGCCGGCTTGGCCGCCGACCGCGCGAGCGTGATCCGGAACGGATCGCCGAACCGGGACAGCAGCCTGCCGCGTGCATCGACGACCGCCACATGGGCGACGTACGTGTTCTCGATCGCATTGCCGCGGTATGTGACGACTGCTGCGCGTGGGGTGTCCATCGTGTCCTGTCTCCTTGCCTGGGGGCCTGACTGCCGGGGCCCCTCAACCGGTACGGCAGTGTAGCGAGTCGCCGCCGCCGCGCGGCGGCCCTGTCATGGAAAGCGGTGTTGCACGCGACGCAAAGGCGATCGCGCCCCCACGAAAGCCCGACTGAATGAGTACAAAAACCATTCAATCGTTTACAGATTTGACACTAATCCGTAGAATTGCGACCGCAAACGCGAATCATACGCATTTACATTGACGTTTTCCGATGTTTCGGGCACGCCCCGCCGGCATCGAGAAAAACGCGTCCGATCACCGAACCTTCCGCTGCTTCCCGATATGCCCGCCCAGTTCAAGACGAGGCCTCGCACCCTCGTATCGGCACTGACCTGCTCCGTGTTCCTGACGCCGCTGCTCGCCTCCGCCGAAACCGCTCCCGCTTCCGCTCCTGCCGCCGACGTACCGGCGACGCTGCCGACGATTGCCGTGCAGTCGTCCGCGCTGTCGGACATGCAGGTGAAACGCTCGCCGTCGTACAAGTTCACCGCGCCGCTGCTCGATACGCCGCGCTCGGTCACGGTGATCCCCGAGCAGTTGATCAAGGAGAAGAACGTCACGTCCTTCGCGGACGCGCTGCGCTCGGTGCCGGGCATCACGTTCCTCGGCGGCGATGCGGCGGCGAACCCGTCGGCCGACCGTCCGGTGATCCGCGGCTTCGAATCGCGCAACTCGATCTTCGTCGACGGCATGCGCGACTCCGGCCTGCAGAACCGCGAGACGTTCGCGGTCGAGCAGATCAGCGTGATCAAGGGCCCCGATTCGGTCTACGCGGGCCGCGGCTCGGTGGGCGGCAGCATCGACATCGTCACGAAGACGCCGCAGAACGACAACTTCATCAACAGCAGCATCGGCTTCGGCACTGACGGCTACAAGCGCGCGACGGTCGACGCGAACCGCAAGATCAACGACACGACGGCCGTGCGCCTGAACGTGATGGGCCACGACGCGAACCAGGCCGGCCGCAACGACGTGTACAACAAGCGCTGGGGCGTCGCGCCGTCGATCGTGTTCGGGCTGAACACGCCGACCACGGTCACGGTCAGCTACTACCACATGAACTCCTACGACATGCCGGACTTCAGCGTGCCGTTCCGCGCATCGGGCGGCACGCCGGTGCCGACCGATCGCGGGCAGTTCTTCGGGCTCAACACGCGCGACTACCGCTACGGGCAGACCGATACCGGCGAAATTCGCGTCGAGCACAAGCTCAATGACACGTGGAAGCTGAAGAACACGACGATGTTCGGCCGCTCGACGCTCGATTACGTGGCGACGAATCCGCAGATCCTCGCGTCGAACCCGAACATGCTCGGGCTGCAGGCGAAGAGCGGCAAGTACGCGCTGAACGGTTTCTCGAACCAGACCGAAGTGACGGGCAGCGCGAGCCTGTTCGGGATGAAGCACACGATGACGGCCGGCGTCGAGTTCAGCCACGAGCAGGCACGTTACGAGGGCTATCTCGTGTCGGATTCGGCCGGCAACAACATCCGCTCGAACAGCCCGTGCGCGGTGGTCGGCAACTGCACGCCGCTCGCCGGCGGCTGGAACCCGAACATGCCGTGGACCGGCAGCATCGTACTGAACGGCGACAAGGGCTTCCCCGGCGCGACGACGAACACGCGCACCGATACGGTCTCCGCGTACATCTTCGACACGGTGAAGCTGTCCGAGCGCTGGCAGTTCAACACGGGGCTGCGCTTCGACCGCTACGACACGACCGGCAAGCAGGCCGGCGTCGCCGACCTGTCGAACACGTCGAACCTGTTCAGCTACCAGTTCGGCCTCGTGTTCAAGCCGGTGACCAACGTGAGCCTGTACGCGTCGTACGGCACGTCGTCGAACCCGCCGGGCTCGAACGGCGGCCTCGGCGGCGGCACCGACCAGATCACCGCGACCAACCAGGATCTCGCACCCGAACGCGCGCGCAACATCGAGATCGGTGCGAAGTGGGACGTGCTGCAGGATCAGCTGTCGCTGACGTCCGCGCTGTTCCAGACCGAAAAGACCAACGCGCGCGTCAGCGACGGCCTCGGTCACACGGTCAACGCGGGCAAGCAGCGCGTGCGCGGTTTCGAATTCGGCTTCGCGGGCAACCTGACGCAGAAGTGGCACGTGTTCGGCGGCTATTCGTACCTGAACGCGATCACGACCGACGCGGGCCCCGGCAGCCCGGGCGCATCGGGCCTGCCGATGGTGATGGTGCCGAAGCACAACTTCACGCTGTGGACCAGCTACGACGTGATGCCGAAGCTCACGCTCGGCGCGGGTGCGACGGTGATGAGCAAGACCTATGCATCGGTATCGCCGACCGTGAAGAAGTGGACGCCCGGCTATGCACGCTTCGACGCGGCCGCGACGTGGCGCGTGAACAAGACGATGGACGTTCAACTGAACGTGCAGAACCTGTTCGACAAGCAGTATTACGCGAGCGCGTATCCGATCTACGCGACGTGGGCGCCGGGCCGTTCGGCGATGGTCACGCTCAACTTCTATCAGTAACGCCGCCGGCGACGGGAGGGCGCGCCGCGCCCTTCCCCGCCGCGTTCACCACGGCAGCGAATACGTCTTCACGTTCGTGAAGCTCTTCATCGCCTCCTGCACGCCCTCCTTGTAGCCGAGCCCCGAATCCTTCACGCCGCCGAACGGCGTCAGTTCGAGCCGATAGCCGGGCACTTCGCGCACGTTCACGCTGCCGACTTCCAGCTCGGTGATGAAGCGCGTGATGTGGTCGAAGCGGTTCGTGCACACCGACGACGACAGCGCGTAGTCGGTGCTGTTCGACATCCGGATCGCCTCGTCGATATCGCGAAAGCGCATGATCGGCGACACCGGCCCGAAGGTTTCGTGCTTGACCAGCGGCATGTCGGGCGTCACGCGATCGACGACGGTCGGCGAATACAGCGCGCCGTCGCGCACGTTGCCGACCAGCAGCCGCGCGCCGCGCGCGATCGCGTCGTTGACTTGCTGCTCGCAGAACTTCGCCGCCGCTTCGTCGATCACCGTGCCCATGTCGACCGACGGATCGGACGGGTTGCCGTACGACCAGGCGCGCGTCTTCTCGACGACGAGCGCCGTGAAGCGATCGGCCACCGCCTCGTGCACGAGCATCCGCTTGATCGCCGTGCAGCGCTGCCCCGAATTCTTGTACGAGCCCGATACCGCGAGCGTGCTCGCTTCATCGAGATCGGCGTCTTCCATCACGATGATCGGATCGTTGCCGCCGAGTTCGAGCACCGCGCGCCGGTAGCCCATCCGCGCGGCGATCGACTTGCCGATCGACACGCCGCCGGTGAACGTGATCAGGTCGATCGCCGGGTTCGTGATCAGCTCGTCGGCGATTTCCTTCGGGTCGCCGGTGATCACCTGCAGCATCTGCGGCGGCAGGCCGGCTTCGTACAGGATGTCCGCGAACAGATAACACGACAGCGGCACCTTCTCCGACGGCTTCACGACGATCCGGTTGTTGGTCGCGACCGACGGCACGATCTTGTGCGCGACCTGGTTCATCGGGTGGTTGAACGGCGTGATCGCCGAAATCACGCCGAGCAGCGGATCGCGCTGCGTGTACACGCGGCGCTTCTTGCCGTGCGGCGTCAGATCGCACGAGAAGATCTGCCCGTCGTCCTTCAGCACTTCGCCGGCGCCGAACGTGAGCACGTCGGCCACGCGGCCGGCCTCGTAAGTCGAATCCTTGATGCACAAACCGGCCTCGGCCGTGATCAGCGCCGCGATCTCCGCGGTGCGCGAGCGCACGATGTCGGCCGCGCGGCGCAGGATCGCCGCGCGATCGTGGCGCGTGAGCGTCGGCCGGTACGCACGCGCGACCGCGAAGGCACGGCGCACGTCATCGAGCGTCGCCTTCGGCACGGTGCCGACCAGCGCGCCGTCGTACGGGTTGCGCACGTCGATCACCGCGTCGCGCCACACGCGCTGCCCGTCGATGCGCAACGCTTCGTGACGCACGTCGGATGCGGGAATCGGCTTCAAAACCGTGCTCATGTCGTCTCCGTTCTCGTGAGGCGTGGTCGTGGCCACGCTGTCGGGCTAGCGCACCACCACCAGCCCTTCGTATTCGAGGCAGCGGCACAGCGTCGCCCACGCCGGCGAATCGGGCCATTCGCGCGCCGCGGTGTCGATGCGGATCGGCCGGCCGAATTCGCGCGACGCGCACGCCAGCAGCGTGTGCGCGATGCCGCTGCGTCGGTAGGCCGGTTCGACGTACAGACGAGCGAGCGACGGCGAGCACACCGCGCCGTCGTCGGCGTCGATGCCGAGTTCGCCGATCGCCTCGTCGTCGCGATACGCGACGGCCGTCGCGCGCGCGTCGTCGAACACGATGCGGATCACGCGTGCGCAACGATCCCTGAACACGACGACGTGCATGCCGCCCCTCCGGTGAAGATGCCGGCGCGCGACGCGCGCACGCCTCCCTGCGCCCGCGTACCGGGGAGTTATCCGGATCGTGCGGGCGCGACGAGTTGAGTATCGTCTTGCCACGTCGACGCGCAGTAGTGCCAGACGCCACATTTCATTGAGTCCACATCCGCGGCGCGACGCGCGTATTCTCGCCACACCGCGCCCTCGCGGGCCTGCGCATCCGCCGCGCGCCGCCTCGCGTGTCCCGTACCGATCACAGGAGGAAGCATGCCGAGTCGTACCCCGACCGCCTTATGGGCCCAGCAGTTCCGGCGGTCGTCGGCGTCGAGCCTGCAGGACCAGATCCGGCGCATGCTGGTGGCCGCGATCCTCGACGGCCAGCTCGCGCCCGATGCGGCGCTGCCGTCGAGCCGCGAGCTCGCCGACCAGCTCGGCGTCGCGCGCAACACCGTCGTGCTCGCGTACCAGATGCTCGTCGAAGAGGGCTACCTGATCTCGCGCGAACGCAGCGGGCACTTCGTGAACCCGAAGATGCTCGAAGGCGTGCCCGGCTTCGCGGCCGCCAGGCCCGCCGCGCAAACGGAGGCCGGCGACGACACGCCGGGCCGCCCCGCATGGGACAAACGCATCGCGCATCCGCCGTCGAGGCAGCGCAACATCGTGAAGCCCGCGAACTGGCAGCACTACGAATATCCGTTCATCTACGGGCAATTCGACCAGTCGCTGTTTCCGACCAACGACTGGCGCGAATGCTGCCTGAAGGCGCTGTCGGTGATGGAGATCCGCAACTGGGCGCCCGACCTGATCGAGCGCGACGACGAATCGCTGATCCAGCAGATCCGCACGCGCGTGCTGCCGCGGCGCGGCGTGTTCGCGATGCCCGACGAGATCGTCGTCACGAACGGCTGCCAGCAGGCGCTGTACCTGATCGCGGACCTGCTGTGCGGCAAGCACACGACGGTCGGCTTCGAGAATCCCGGCTATCCGGACGCACGCAACATCTTCGAGAACCGCAACGCGCGGCTGCTGCCGCTGCCCGTCGACGGGCACGGGATCGCGCCCGACTCGCTCGGCAATACGCTGTCGCGCTGCGACTACGTGTACGTGACGCCGAGCCATCAATGCCCGACCACCGCGACGATGCCGGTCGAGCGCCGCCGCGCGCTGCTCGATTGCGCGCAGCAGCACGATTTCGTGATCATCGAGGACGACTACGAGAGCGAGAACACGTTCTCCGGCACGCCGCATCCGGCGCTGAAGAGCCTCGATACGGCCGACCGCGTGATCTACGTCGGCAGCCTGTCGAAGACGTTCGCGCCGGGCCTGCGGCTCGGCTACGTGGTCGGGCCGCGCGAGCTGATCCGCGAGCTGCGCGCGCTGCGGCGGCTGATGGTGCGCCATCCGGTCGCGTATATCCAGCGGGCGTTCGCGACCTTTCTTGCGCTCGGCCATCACGACGCGTTGCTGCGCCGGCTCGCGCATGCGTACAGCGAGCGCTCGCAGGCGCTGATGGCCGCGCTCGATGCGCATCTGCCGGAAGCGCGCCATGTGCCCGTGACGGGCGGCGCGTCGTGCTGGGTCGAGGGGCCGCCGTGGCTCGACGCGGCGCGTCTCGCGGCGGACGCGCAGGAGGCCGGGATCCTGATCGAGCCCGGCGGCGTGTTCTTCATGAACGACGACAGCAATGCGCGGCGCTGCTTCCGGATGGGCTTTTCCGCGATTCCGCTGGAACGGATCGAGCCGGGCGTGCGGGCGCTCGCGCGGTGCGTGCGGGCGCAGAAGCCCGACGCCTGAACGCGGCATCGCGTCAGCCGGTCACGCTCGCCCCTGGCCCAACCGAATCCCCTGAACTGGCGCTACCGCCAAAAACGAGCGCTCACTAACGTGTCGATACCGCGTGCCGCATGCGCATCAGCGCCTCGCGCACCGTCCATCATTCGACAGGAGACACGTTATGTCCGACACGCTTACCGCCCCCGTCACGGCCGCCACGCTCGCGGCTTTTTCCGACGCCTTCAACCGGCATGACGCCCACGCGCTGATGGGCTTCATGACCGAGGACTGCGTGTTCGACGCGGCCGGCGGCCCCGACATTCACGGCACGCGCTTCGTCGGCCGCGACGCGGTGCGCGCCGCGTTCGAAGCCGTGTTCAAGACCTTCCCCGATGCGCACTGGGGCCACGGCCGCCACTACGTGGCCGGCGAACGCGGCGTATCCGAATGGGTGTTCACCGGCACGCACGCGGAAGGCTGGCGCATCGAAGCCGAAGGCTGCGACCTGTTCGAGTTCCGCGACGGGCTGATCGCCGTCAAGCGCGCGTTCCGCAAGGAACGGCCGAAGCAGCCGGCCTGAGCGCGCCGCTCGCGCGCGTTCGGGCCATCCCACCCCGGGCGCGCATTTTGAAACGAATCATTTCATTTCATTCCACATTCCCCGCCAGCGGGCGGAATGACTTGACCGGCTTTTCCCAGCCAATAGCATCTGGAACAAGACGTTCCGTTAATTGAACAATCGGAGACAACCCATGAGCGAACAATCCACTTCCCTGCGTGCATCGACCAGCGGCCCGCAGGACATGACGCCATCCGAAGCCTTCGTCGAAACCCTCGCGGCCAACGGCGTGACCGACATGTTCGGCATCATGGGCTCCGCGTTCATGGACGCGATGGACATCTTCGCGCCGGCCGGCATCCGCCTGATCCCGGTCGTGCACGAACAGGGCGCCGGCCACATGGCCGACGGCTATGCACGCGTGTCGGGCCGCCACGGCGTCGTGATCGGCCAGAACGGCCCCGGCATCAGCAACTGCGTGACCGCGATCGCGGCCGCGTACTGGGCGCACAGCCCGGTCGTGATCGTCACGCCGGAGGCCGGCACGATGGGCATCGGCCTCGGCGGCTTCCAGGAAGCGAACCAGTTGCCGATGTTCCAGGAATTCACGAAATACCAGGGCCACGTCACGCACCCGGCGCGGATGGCCGAATTCACCGCGCGCTGCTTCGATCGCGCCCAGGCCGAGATGGGCCCGACGCAGCTGAACATTCCGCGCGACTACTTCTACGGCAAGGTCAAGGTCGAGATTCCGCAACCGCGCCGGCTCGATCGCGGCCCCGGCGGCGAACAGAGCCTGAACGACGCGGCCGATCTGATCGCGCAGGCGAAATTCCCGGTGATCATCTCGGGCGGCGGCGTCGTGATGGCCGACGCGATCGAGGAATGCAAGGCGCTCGCCGAACGGCTCGGTGCGCCGGTCGTCAACAGCTACCTGCACAACGACTCGTTCCCGGCGAACCATCCGCTGTGGTGCGGCCCGCTCGGCTACCAGGGCTCGAAGGCCGCGATGAAGCTGCTGTCGCGCGCGGACGTCGTGATCGCGCTCGGTTCGCGCCTCGGGCCGTTCGGCACGCTGCCGCAGCACGGGATGGACTACTGGCCGAAGGACGCGAAGATCATCCAGATCGACGCCGACCACAAGATGCTCGGCCTCGTGAAGAAGATCTCGGTCGGCATCTGCGGCGACGCGAAGGCGGCGGCCGTCGCGCTCGCGCAGCGCCTCGACGGCCGCACGCTCGCATGCGACGGCTCGCGCGGCGAGCGCGCCGACCAGATCGCGACCGAGAAGGCCGCGTGGGAAAAGGAACTCGACGACTGGACGCACGAGCGTGACGCCTACAGCCTCGACATGATCGAGGAACAGAAGAACGAAAAAACCTTCAACGGCGGGCGCTACCTGCATCCGCGCCAGGTGCTGCGCGAGCTCGAAAAGGCGATGCCCGAGGACGTGATGGTGTCGACCGACATCGGCAACATCAACTCGGTCGCGAACAGCTACCTGCGCTTCAACAAGCCGCGCAGCTTCTTCGCGGCGATGAGCTGGGGCAACTGCGGCTACGCGTTCCCGACGATCATCGGTGCGAAGGTCGCCGCGCCGCACCGCCCGGCCGTGTCGTATGCGGGCGACGGCGCGTGGGGCATGAGCCTGATGGAAACGATGACCTGCGTGCGTCACAACATCCCGGTCACGGCCGTGGTGTTCCACAACCGTCAATGGGGCGCGGAGAAGAAGAACCAGGTCGACTTCTACAACCGCCGCTTCGTCGCGGGCGAACTCGACAACCAGAGTTTCGCGGCGATCGCCCGTGCGATGGGCGCCGAAGGGATCACGGTCGACCGTCTGGAGGATGTCGGGCCGGCACTCAAGCGCGCGATCGACATGCAGATGAACGAAGGCAAGACGACGATCATCGAGATCATGTGCACGCGCGAACTCGGCGATCCGTTCCGCCGCGACGCGCTGTCGAAGCCGGTTCGCATGCTCGACAAGTACAAGGACTACGTGTGATGCCGCGTCGCTGACGCACCCGCGTCCGGCCGTGCCCTCCCCGCACGGCCGGAACCCGGCCGGACGCCGTGCCCCGTGCGGGCCGCCGCATCCGGCCTTTTTTACTTCGAATTCCCGATGAAAGCCCTCGACCGCATTCTCGAATCCGCGCGCCGCCAGCCGATGCGCATCGCGCTGTGCGAAGCCGACGACCCGCGCGTGCTGCATGCCGCCGCGCGCGCGACACGCGACGGCATCGCCCGCATCGTGCTCGTCGGCGACCGTGCGGCCATCCACGCGGCGGCCGCGCGCGACGCACTCGACCTCGACGGCATGACGCTCGTCGATCCGGCCACCGCCCCGCAACGCGACGCGTATGCCGACGCGCTGCACGCGTTGCGCAAAGCCAAGGGCATGACGGCCGACGCCGCGCGCGACGCGGTGCTCGACCCGCTCTGCCATGCGAACCTGATGGTGCGGCTCGGCGACGCGGACGGCTCGGTCGCGGGCGCCGTGCATGCGACGGCCGACGTGGTGCGCGCGGCGATCCAGCTGATCGGCGTCGATCCGGCGTTCCGGATCGTGTCGAGCTTCTTCCTGATGATGCTGTGCGAGCCGTTCCATACGATCAAGGGCGGGCTGATCTTCTCCGACTGCGCGCTCGTCGTCGATCCGGACGCCGGCCAGCTCGCCGAGATCGCGATGGCCGCCGCCGACAGCGCGCACGCGCTGCTCGGCGAAGCACCACGCGTCGCGATGCTGTCGTTCTCGACGAGCGGCAGCGCGCACCATGCGGCGGTCGACAAGGTGACGGCCGCGACCGCGCGCGTGCGCGAACTGCGCCCGGCGCTCGCGATCGACGGCGACGTGCAGCTCGACGCGGCGATCGTCGCGGAAATCGCCGAGCGCAAGATCGCGCATTCGCAGGTCGGCGGCCACGCGAACGTGCTCGTGTTCCCGAGCCTCGAAGCCGGCAACATCGGCTACAAGCTCGCCGAGCGGATCGGCCGCGCAAAGGCCGTCGGCCCGCTGTTGCAGGGCTTGCGCCGGCCTGCGAACGACCTGTCGCGCGGCTGCGGCGCCGACGACGTGTATCACGTGATCGCGGCGACCACCGTGCAGGCGCAAGCGGCCATGCAACGGGCCGCGACCGGCGAGGTCGCACCCGCATGACGGCCGACAAACTGGCGATCCTGATCGCGGTGATCGGCGCCGGCAGCTATTTCCAGACCGTCACGGGTTTCGGCCTCGGGATGATCGTGATGGGCGTGACGAGCGGCTTCGGGCTCGCGCCGCTCGCCACGGTCGCGACGCTGATGAGCGTCGTGTCGCTCGCGAACGGCGCGACCGCGCTGCCGGGCCGGCTGCATCACATCGACTGGCGGGCGGTCGGCGCGGCGACGCTCGGCATCCTGCCGTCGGTCGTCGCCGGCGTGGTGCTGCTCGAATGCCTGAGCCGCTCGGCGGCCGACCTGCTGCAACTGATCCTCGGCGTGGTCGTGCTGTACGGCGGCCTGAGCGCGGCGCTGCGGCCGACGCCGCTGACGGAACGCTCGGACAACCGCAGCTTCTTCGTCAGCGGCATCTTCGGCGGGCTGCTGAGCGGGATGTTCGGCGTGTCGGGGCCGCCGTTGATCTTCCAGTTCTACCGGCAGCCGCTGACGCTCGTGCAGATCCGCTGCGCGCTGATCGTGCTGTTCACGACCACGTCGGCCACGCGCGTGCTGTACAGCGCGTGCGAAGGCCAGCTCGATCGCGACATCTGGCTGCTGGCCGCGCTCGCGACCCCGGTCGTGATGCTGACGACGGTCGCCGGCCGGCACTACCCGCCGCCGCTGTCGCCGGTCGCGCTGCGCCGGCTCGCGTTCGGCGTGCTGATGGCGATCGGCGTCGGGCTGATCGCGACGTCGCTGCCGCCGCTGCTGCATCGCGGCTGACTCCTTCCGGCTTCACCGTCGCGCGCCGATCCAGCCGGCGATTTCGACGAGCCGCTTCATGTCCGGGGGCGATACGAGATCGATCGCGAGCCGGTGCCGGTAGTACGGGCCGAGATCGAGCCCGACGCCGAGCCCGAGCACGTCGACGCGGCCGGCCCCTTCCTGGCGGGCGACCACCTGCTTCAGATGGTTGTCGAGGTAGAACGGATCGTTCGCCAGTGCGGTGGCGCCGTCCATCGGGCTGCCATCCGAGATCACGACGAGGATCTTTCTCGCTTCCGGCCGCGCCGCGAGCCGCGCGCACGCCCAGTCGACCGCTTCCCCGTCGATCCCTTCGCGAAACAGGTCGGCCTTGAACAGCGCGGCAATGCCGGCGCGCGCGTGCCGCCAGCGCGTGTCGGCATCCTTGAACACCAGGTGGCCGGTTTCGTTGAGGCGCCCCGGATGGCGCGGCTTGCCGCGCGCGAGCCAGTCCAGGCGCGCGCGGCCGCCGTTCCACGCAAGCGTCGTGAAACCCAGCACTTCGGTCGCGAGGCCCGCGGCGTCGCCCGCACGCGCCAGCGTGTCGACCATCAGCGCGACGCCGTCGATCCACGCCTTCATCGACCCCGAGCAGTCGATCAGGAACGCGAGCACGCAATCGGCATGCGGCCGCACGCGTTCGAGCCGGAACAGCCGCCGCTCGGCCGGCGAGCTGACGAGTTGCGCGAGCCGGCGGCCGTCGAGGCGGCCGTGTTCCTCGCCGAACGACCAGCCGTCGGCCTGCGGCACGACGAGCGCCGCGCGCAGCACGCGCGCGAGCCGCGTGACGTTAATCCGCTGCGCGGCGACC
This sequence comes from Burkholderia cenocepacia, assembly GCF_900446215.1. GTDB lineage: Bacteria > Pseudomonadota > Gammaproteobacteria > Burkholderiales > Burkholderiaceae > Burkholderia > Burkholderia cenocepacia. The sequence goes on from NZ_UAQZ01000013.1 coordinate 409,615, forward strand.
TGCGCGTCGAGCCGGTCGCGATACTCGCGCAGCAACGCCGCGCGGATCTGCGCGGCCGGCTTGAATTCGCGGTCGTAGCGCGTCGTGTACGCCCGATACGTGGCGCCGCCGCCGTGCAGCACGACGCTGTCGCCGGTCTCCACGAGCGCCGGCAGGTCGATGCCCGTGTCGTCGAAATCGACCCACAGCGAGAAATTCGTCAGCGCGTCGTCCTGCTCGCGCGCGTCTTCCGTCTGCGTTTCGACGACGGCCGCGCGTGCGTCGCGGATCATCGACGCGATGCGCCGCGCCAGCGCCAACGCGTGGCCGGCGAACGCGCGCTGGTCGTGCCGGCAGCGGCGCAGCCCGGCAAGCGCCACGCCGATTTCCGGCACGATCGCCGCGCGCGGCGCTTCGATCAGGTCTTCCGTTTCCTCGAGCACGGGCCAGCCGGTCAGCCGCGACCACGCGATCTGCGCGACCGTGTAGACCAGGATTCCGACATGCGTATCGGCCTGCCCCGACCGGTGAAACGCGCGCGACCAGGTTTCGAAACGATGGCGCAGGTTCAGCAGGACGCCGCGCATGGCGGCCGGCGCGAGCGATTCGCAGCGCAGTTGCTCGAGCATCTCGAACAGCACACGTTCGACCGGATCGTAGCCGGACAGCGCACGATGCAGGTCGGCATCGGAGTGCAGGATGCGCAACGCCGCGCCGTCGGCCGCGCCGCGCCACGACGCGAGATCGTCGTCGGCGGCCTGCGCGCGCAGGTGCGGTGCATGGATCGGCAGCGGCCGCAGGTCGCGGCACACGCGGCCCGCACGGTAATGCAGCGCCGCATCGCGCGTCAGCGCCCGCACGGTCGACGCGCCCAGCGCTTCGCGCGCGGCGGCGCGGCGCGCCGCGTCGCGATCGGCGCTCACCGTCCCGCTCCCGGCTCGCCGCCGCCGGCGCGCGACGCGACCGCCAGTTCCTCGCCGAAGCAGCGCTGGTAATACTCGGCGACGACCGGCCGCTCCGCGTCGTCGCACTTGTTCAGGAACGTCAGCCGGAACGCGAGCGCCGGATCGCGGAAGATCTGGCAGTTCTCGGCCCAGTTGATCACCGTGCGCGGCGACATCAGCGTCGACAGATCGCCGGTCGCGAAACCGTTGCGCGTCAGCTCGGCCAGGCTCACCATCGATTCGAGCAGCGGGCGGCCGGCTTCGTCCGCGAGTGCCGGCACGCGTGCGCGCACGATGCCGATCTCCTCGTCGCGCGGCAGGTAGTCGAGCGTCGCGACCACGTTCCAGCGGTCCATCTGCGCGTGGTTGAGCATCTGCGTGCCGTGGTAGAGCCCGTTCAGGTTGCCGAGCCCGACCGTGTTCGCGGTCGCGAACAGCCGGAACGACGGATGCGGATGGATCACGCGATTCTGGTCGAGCAGCGTGAACTTGCCGTCGCGCTCCAGGATCCGCTGGATCACGAACATCACGTCGGGCCGCCCCGCATCGTATTCGTCGAAGATCAGCGCGACCGGACGCTGCAGCGCCCACGGCACGATCCCTTCCTGGAACTCGGTCACCTGCACGTCGTCGCGCACGACGATCGCGTCCTTGCCGACGAGGTCGAGCCGGCTGATGTGACCGTCGAGGTTCACGCGCACGCACGGCCAGTTCAGCCGCGCCGCGACCTGCTCGATATGGGTCGACTTGCCGGTGCCGTGCATCCCCTGCACGAGCACGCGGCGGTTGCGCGCGAAGCCCGCGAGAATCGCGAGCGTGACGTCCGGGTTGAAGCGGTACGCGTCGTCGATATCGGGCACGTGATCGTCGCGCGCGCCGAACGCGGGCACCATCAGGTCCGAGTCGAAACCGAACCGTTCGCGGACCGACACCATGCAGTCCGGCTTGTTCGTTACCCCATCCATCGCGTGGCGCTCCTGTCGTTGCCTGTTGCGCAGGCGTCGATGGCGCCTGCGTCGATCCTGTTGACGGAACGATGCGTTCCGCTGCCGAAAATGCGGGCCGGGTTGCCGGCCCCCGCCGCCCCGTGCGGCCGGCCTGCCGGACCGTTCGGTACAATGGCCGCAGTCCAGTTTCCGGAACGCCCGACATGCTGCCCGCGGATACGCCCACGCTGCGCGCCTTCGCGCTGCTCGAACATCTCGTCCAGGCCGGCGACGCCGTGTCGCTCGCCGATCTCGCGCGCGACGTCGATATCCCGAAGGCCTCGCTGCACCGGATGCTCGCGTCGCTCGAAGCCGGCGGGCTCGTGATCCGGGAGCCGGGCCGCAAGAACGCGTATGCGGTCGGCCCGCGCCTCGCGCGGCTCGGCACCGGCGTGATGCTGCACGCGGGCACGCGCCGGCTGCGCCATGCGATCCTCGAACGGCTCGTCGCCGACCTCGCCGAGACCTGCAACCTGACCGCCCTGCACGACACGGAAGTCGTCTATCTCGACCGCGTGGAAGCCGACTGGCCGCTGCGGCTCGACCTGAAACCCGGCTCGCGCGTGCCCGCTTACTGCAGCGCCAGCGGCAAGCTGCTGCTCGCGCTGCTGCCGCGCGACGAACGCGCGGCGCTGGTGCGCACGATGGCGCTGCCGCGCCATACGCCGAACACGATCTCCGACCCGGAATTGCTCGAAGCCGAACTCGACCGCACCGCGCACAAGGGCATCGCGATCGACAACGAGGAATTCGTCGCGGGGATCGTCTGCATCGCGGCGCCGGTGCTCGACGACGACGGCGCGTGCATCGCCGCGGTCGCCGTCCATGCGCCGGTGTCGCGCGCGCCGCTGTCGCGGCTGCTCGACCACGTGCCGCGGCTGCAGGAAGCGGCCCGCGCGCTCGCGAAGACCTTCTAGTGCCGCGCGGCGGCGCGCCGGCCGCGTCATGACGCGCGCTGGTAGTAGAGGTTCTGCGGATGCCGCGCATCCGCGAAGAAGAACCAGCGTTCCGCCACCAGCCCCGCGTACTGGATCACGAACGCCGCGCCGAGCGCGACGGCCGCCGCGATCGAAGTCGGCGCGAACGCGCCGGCGCCGGTCAGCACGAACGGCACCGCGAATGCGCCGATCAGGAAGCCGGCCTTCACCGCGCGCAGCGTGCCGTTGCCCTGCCCGTGAAAGAACTCCTTCGTGTTGAACGCGCTGGCCGTGAAGCCGCGCGACTTCTGTTCGACCTTCGCGTGACGAATCCCCGTCGCGCTCTGCACGGTCGACTTCGGCCGCAGCCGTGCATTGCGTGCGAGCGACGCGAGCCGCGCCACGCCACCGGCGAACGTCAGCACGCAGGCGGCCGCCGCGAGCCGGCCGACCAGCGTCGGCGCGAGCCACGCGGCGCAGGCCGTCGCGAGCGTGCAGCCCGATGCGCAGCCGAGCAGCACGAAGTTCACGAGCGTCAGCGGGCTCGCCCATTCCTGCAGGAAGCGCAGGCACGCGTAGATCATCGCCGTGCAGACGAACAGCGCGACGCTCGCGAGCGCGCCCGCCGCACCGATCAGCAGCGTGCCGGGCCACGCGAACAGATGCGCCGCGCCATACGCGAACGCGCAGGCGAGAAACACCGGCAGCGCGATGCACTCGCGCGACAGCCACGACGTACGCCACATCGCGATCGCGCGCCACGCGCGCTCCGGGTGGCCGAGATGGAAGAACGACGCGAACAGGCCGAGCACGCCGAGTGCGACCGACAGCGCGGCCCCGGTCACGTAGAACGGGGCGCCGACGTCAACGCCGGCCAGCCGCGCCAGCGCCTCGACGATCACGAGCGTCAGCAGCAGACCCTGTGCGGCGCCGCACAGCGTGGTGAGAAAAACGACCGAAAAGGCTGGGCGCATGGAAACTCCGTCTGTGTCTGAATGAAATGCGCGTCGCTCAGCGCGGGGTCGCCAGCGACACGAGATCGATGTCGCCGCGCGCCGCGCGGGCCTCGAACGATTCGTCGTCGCGCCCGTTCGATGCGCTGCCGCACCCGCCGCTGCTGCCGCATCCGCACGATGCTTCGGTCTTCACGCGCGGCAGGTAATGGTTCGACGGCCGCGTGCCCCACTCGGGCATCAGCGCATAGCCGCCGCGGTCGCGGATCGCGCGCGACACGTCCGATTCCGGGTCGTGCACGTCGCCGAACAGCCGCGCCGACGTCGGGCAGGCGAGCACGCAGGCCGGCTTGCGATCGCGCTCGGGCAGCGCTTCGTTGTCGATGCGGTCCGCGCACAGCGTGCACTTCGTCATCTCCTTGCGGCCTTCGTCGAGTTCGCGCGCGCCGTACGGACATGCCCATGCGCAGTACTTGCAGCCGATGCACTTGTCGTAGTCGACCAGCACGATGCCGTCCGACTTGCGCTTGAAGCTCGCGCCGGTCGGGCAGACCGGCACGCACGGCGGGTCCTCGCAGTGCAGGCACGACTTCGGGAAGTGGATCGTGTCCGTCATCGGGAACACGCCGGCCTCGTAGGTCTGCACGCGGTTGAAGAACGTGCCGGACGGATCGTCGTCGTACGGACGCAGATCGGCAAGGCTGCCGGCTTCGCCGGACGTGTTCCATTCCTTGCAGCTCGTCACGCAGGCATGGCAGCCGACGCACACGTTCAGGTCGATGACGAGGGCCATCTGGGTCATGGTTGCGCTCCTTCGCTTAGCGATCGTCGGACTTCGGGCCCGCCGACGCCGCGCGCCGCAGCCGCGCGGCGAATGCGCCGGTTCCCGCGAAATACGCCTGCACGCGTTGCAGCACGCGCGGCGTGCCCGGCAGCGGCGGCATCGGCGCGAACTGCGGCAGCGTGGTCGCCGCATCCGCTTCGGCCGGGTAGATCCGCACCTGCACGTCGTACCAGCCGGCCTGCCCGGTCACCGGATCGGAATTCGACAGCCGCGCACCGCCTCGGGCCGCGTCGGGCAACTCGTCGGTGATCACGTGATTGAGCAGGAAGCCACGCTGCGATTCGCCCGCGTGGGGGCCGAGGTTCCACGCGCCGGCCGCCTTGCCGATCGCGTTCCAGGTCCACACGGTGCCGGGCTCGACCGCCTCGCTGTAGCGCGCGCGGCAGCGCACCTTGCCCCACGGCGATTCGACGTAGATCCATGCGCCGTCGTCGATCTGCTGCGCGGCGGCCGTCACCGGGTTCACGAACAGGTGGTTCTCGCCGTGGATCTGCCGCAGCCACGCGTTCTGCGAATCCCACGAGTGGTACATCGCCATCGGCCGCTGCGTGATCGCCGCGAGCGGATAGCGGTTCGCATCGGTCAGCCCGCTTTCGAGCGACGGATGCCAGAACGGCAACGGGTCGAAGTAACGCGCGATGCGTTCGCGCAGATGATCCGGCGGCTGGCGGCCCGACGTGCGGCCCTGCGCGGCGAGCCGGAATTTCTGCATCACGTCCGAGTAGAGCTGGATCACGATCGGCACGCCGAACTTGCGCATCCCGTTGTCGACCGCCCACTGCATGTATGGCCCGTTGCAGTTGCGCATGTATTGCAGCGATTCCGGCAACCGGTAGTGGTACACGCAGTCGTTCTCCGCATAGCGTTTCCACTGGTCGGGGTTCGGCTCGCCGACGACGGCCTTCTCGCCGTCCTTGCCGCGCCAGCCGATCAGGAAGCCGGTGCCCGAATCCGGCGCGGTCTGGAAATTGACGACGAAATCCGGATAGTCGCGGTACTTGCGCTGCCCGTCCGGCGTCGTGAAGGCCGGAAACTTCAGCCGGCTCGCCAGCTCGATCAGCACTTCCTGGAACGGCTTGCACTCACCGGTCGGCGGCACGACGGGCACGCGCACCGAATCGACCGGCCCGTCGAATTCGGAGATCGGCCGGTCGAGCACCGACATCACGTCGTGCCGTTCGAGGTAGGTCGTGTCGGGCAGGATCAGGTCGGCGAACGCGGTCATCTCCGATGCGAACGCATCGCATACGACCAGGAACGGAATCCGGTATTCGCCGTCGGCGCGCTTGTCGACCAGCATCTTGCGCACTTCCGTCGTATTCATCGACGAATTCCACGCCATGTTGGCCATGAAGATCAGCAGCGTATCGATCGGATAGGGATCGCCGCGCCATGCATTGGTGATCACCGAATGCATCAGCCCGTGCACCGCGAGCGGGTATTCCCACGAGAACGCCTTGTCGAGCCGCGCGGGCGTGCCGTCCGGATGGACGAACAGGTCCTCGGGGCCGGCCGGCCAGCCGAGCGGGCCGCTCGCGAGCGGCGTGTTCGGCTTGATCTGGTCGGGATCGTTCGGCGGTTTCGCCGACGGCGGCACCGCGCGCGGATACGGCGCCTTGTGGCGAAAGCCGCCCGGCCGGTCGATCGTGCCGAGCAGCGACATCAGCACCGCGAGCGCACGGATCGTCTGGAAGCCGTTCGAATGCGCGGCCAGCCCGCGCATCGCGTGGAACGCGATCGGCACGCCCTTCACCGATTCGTGCGCCTGGCCCCACGAATCGGTCCAGCGCACCGGCAGCTCGATCGCCTGCTCGCGCGCGACCGTCTCCATCTCGCGGGCAAGGCGGCGGATCGTGTCGGCCGCGATGCCGGTGATGTCGGCCGCCCATTCGGGCGTGCAAGCGGCCACCTGTTCGCGCAGCAGCGTGAACGACGGCGCGACCGGCGTGCCGTCGTCGAGCGTATAGCGGCCGTCGAGCGCCGGCTCCGCGCCATCCGTGTGGTGCAGCACCGCGCGGTTCGTCTTCGTGTCCCACCACATCCGGTTCTGCGGATACAGCGGGTTGACCTCCGGCGCGTCGGCGTCGCGCACGAACAGCCCGAACGTGTCGGCGCCGTCGCGCCGGTCGACCAGTTCCGCCGCGTTCGTGAAGCGCGACACGAATTCGTGGTCGAACGCATCGCGCGCGATCAACTCGTGCATCAGCGCCATGAACAGCGCGCCGTCGGTGCCGGGGCGGATCGGAATCCATTCATCGGCGATCGCCGCGTAACCGGTGCGCACCGGATTGATCGCGATGAAGCGGCCGCCCGCGCGCTTGAACTTGCCGAGCGCGATCTTCAGCGGATTCGAATGATGATCCTCCGCGGTGCCGATCATGAAGAACAGCTTCGCGTGGTCGAGATCGGGGCCGCCGAACTCCCAGAACGAGCCGCCGATCGTGTAGATCATCCCGGCCGCCATGTTCGCGGAGCAGAACCCGCCGTGCGCCGCATAGTTCGGCGTACCGAACTGTTTCGCGAACAGGCCCGTGAGCGCCTGCATCTGGTCGCGGCCCGTGAACAGCGCGAAACGCTTCGGATCGGTCGCGCGCAGGTGCGACAGGCGCTTTTCGAGCACGTCGAACGCGACCTCCCACGACACCGGCTCGAACTGCGCATCGCCGCGCTCCGCGCCCGGCTTGCGCATCAGCGGCTGCGTGAGCCGCGCGGTCGAGTACTGCTTCATGATCCCCGACGAACCTTTCGCGCAGATGACGCCCTGGTTCAGCGGATGGTGCGGATTGCCGTCGATATAGCGTACTTCGCCGTCGCGCAGGTGTACGCGGATGCCGCAGCGGCATGCGCACATGTAGCAGGTCGTCGTCTTGATCTCGGCCTGCTCGTCGCGCTCGCGTGCCCGATGTTCCATCGTCTGTCCTCGTTCGCGGATGACGGTGCGCGTCGTTGCCGCGCACCGGTGAATCGGTTCATCCATGCTATGCCGGCCGGCGCCCGACATAAAGTCGCATCCTCTGATCGGTGCTATCGGTCGGCCCGATAGTTGCGCCGGCTCCCCCGCGGGCCGCATGCGCGAAGGCCCGGCGCATGCACCGGGCCTTCGGCGCCATGCGGTGCCGCCCGTCAACGCGGCGGATACGCGAGCAGTTCGCTGTCGTCGAGATGCTCGCGGCGGCCGCGGCGCGTCAGCCCGTACGCGACCACGAGTACGCCGAGGCTCGCGACGCCGAGCCAGAGCGGCTTGCGCTGATCCGGGATGAACGCCATCGCGACGAGGATGCCGACCATGCCGATGATCGCGACCCAGGTCAGGTACGGGTACGCCCACATCTTCACGCGCAGCTTGCTGGCGGCGACCGGGTCCAGACGCTTGCGCAGGCGCAGTTGCGAGAACGCGATCAGCACGTACACGAACAATGCGACGGTGCCGTACGAATTGACGAGGAACGCGAACACGGTATCGGGCGACACGTACGACATCACGACCGACACGTAGCCGAACACCGTGCCGAGCAGGATCGCGCGCACCGGCACGCCGCGCTTGTTGACCTTCGCGAGCGCGGCCGGCGCGTCGCCGTGGCGGGTCAGCGCGAACAGCATCCGCGAGGCCGCATAGAGGCCCGAGTTGAGCGCGGACAGCACGGCGGTCAGCACGATCGCGTTCATCACGTTGGCGGCGGCCGGCAGGCCCATCACTTCCAGCGCGCTCACGTACGGCGTGGCCATCTGCGCGGAATTCCACGGCACCAGCGCGACGACGAGCGCGACCGAGCCGACGTAGAACACCAGCACGCGGGTGATCACCGAGTTGGTTGCCTTCGCAACCGCCTTGGCCGGCTCCTTCGCCTCGGCCGCCGCGATCGTGACGATTTCCGCGCCGAAGTAGAACCCGGTGGCCGCGACCGCCCCGCTCATCACCGGCCCGATGCCGAGCGGCATGAAGCCGCCGTGACCGAGCAGCGTCGGCAGCACGGCCGTCGTGTGCATCGACGCGGGCCACATGCCGAGCACGTAGAGGCCGCCGAGGAACAGGAACACGACGATCGCGCCGACCTTGATCGACGAGAACCAGAATTCGAATTCGCCGTAACTGCCGACCGAGATCAGGTTCGTGAGCGTCAGCACGACCAGCAGCGCGAGACTGATGATCCACGCCGGCGTGTCGGGCAGCCAGAACTGGATCAGCCTGGCGCCCGCGACCGCTTCCAGCGCGACGACGATCACCCAGAAATACCAGTACATCCAGCCGGTCAGGAAGCCCGCCATCCTGCCGGGCCCGCGCCAGTTGCCGAACGCGAGCCGCGCGTACTCGTAGAACGAACCGACGGCCGGCATCGCGCACGCCATCTCGCCGAGCATCCGCATCACGAGCACGACCAGCCCGCCCGTGATCAGGAACGACAGGATCGCGGCCGGCCCGGTCTGCTGAATCACCACGCCGCTGCCGACGAACAGCCCGGCACCGATCACGCCGCCAAGCGCGATCATCGTCATGTGGCGCTGCTTGAGCCCACACTTCAGGTCACTCTGGTTCATCGAGGGTTGCATGTCTTCTCCATATCCAGTTGTCCGGCGCCGCCCGCGTCACCTTCGGGTGAACGCGGGCGCCGCCGGCGACGGCGCGTGCAGGGGCACCTGCAGCCCCGGCCGCACGGATTTCTGTGGCTTTTATTGTGTCGGGTTGCCCGGCGCGCGCGGTCTTGCGTCGCGCCGGGTGGTGCGCCCCGCGCTCACGGCTTTTCGTCGTTCCTGAAGTACGACAGGTAGAGCATCCGCTGCCCGATACGCCGGAACGGCGCGAACGGGTGACCGGGCAGCGGCGACGTGAAGATCGGCAGCGTCTGGCGTGCGCCCTTCCCCGCGATCTGCTCGGCGAGCCGACGGCCGGCCTGCTGCGAATACGACACGCCGTTGCCGCCGTAGCCAAGCGCGTAGTACACGGATTGCCGCGGATCGGGCTGGCACACGCGCGGCATCATGTCGTGACTCACGTCGACCCAGCCCCACCACGAGTAATCGATCTCGACGCCGCGCAGCGCCGGAAACTTGCGCGCCATGCCTTCCTTCAGCAAATCGAGGTGGCGCGGGTTCGGCGCATCGTCGCCGGTGATCGCGCTGCGGCTGCCGATCTGCAGCCGGCGATCGGGCAGGAAACGATAGTAGAAGCGCAGCGTGCGCGTGTCGGTCAGCACCTGCGTCGTGCGGAAGTTGCACGCATCGATCTCGGCGTCGGTCAGCGGCCGCGTGACCATCGAATTCGACAGGATCGGCATCACCTTGCTGCGCAGCGACGGATGCAGCGTCTGCGCGGTGTACGCGCCGGTCGCGATGCCGACCGCGCGAGCCCGCACCACGCCGCCCGGCGTGCGCAGGTGGTGCACGCCGTCGATCGTCTCGAAGCCGAGCACGGGGCTGCTCGTATGCACCTTCGCGCCGGCTTCGCGTGCGAGACGCAGGTAGCCGAACGCGAGTTTCAGCGCATGGATGCCGATGCCTTCCGGCTCGTGCAGCGCGCCGGCCGCCTCGTGGTCGTTGATGAATTCACGGCGGAACGTCTCCGCGCTCAGCAGTTCGGACGGATAGCCGAACACGTCCTTCCACACCTTCGCCTCGGCCGCGAGCTTCGCCATGATGCGCGGGCGATGCGCGATCAGGAAATGGCCGCCCGGCTGCGGATCGCAGTCGATTTCCGATACGAGCGACTTGAAGTGCTCGAAGCCTTCGAGAATCTCGTCGTGCATCTTCAGCGCGACGTCCTTGCCCCAGCGCTCGATCCACTGCGAGCGCGACAGCCGGCCCGACGCGTTCTGCCCCTGCCCGCCGTTGCGGCTGCTGCAGCCCCAGCTGGTGCGGTTGGCCTCGAGCACGACGGCCTTGATGCCGTGATCCCGCGCGAGGCACAGCGCGGTCGCGAGGCCCGTATAGCCGGCGCCGATGATCGCGACGTCGACGTCGAGATCGCGCGTGACGGGGCCGTCGTCGGCCGGCGGAGTGCCGGCCGTCGCGACCCAGTAGGTCGGCGCGTATTGCTTGCCGCAGCCGGGGCCTGGCGACACGAGCGGATCGTAGGTCGGGTCGTAACGCGTGTCGTTCGGCCGGCCGCCGGCGAAGCCGCTCGTGGTGCGTTCGATGGAAGGGGTCGACATGGTCAGCCCTCCGTTGCGGGCATGCCCGTTGCGCCGCAACCGGCGCGCGAGGCGATTCGACTGACTGATGCGGGGCGCGTGTCCGCCGCGCGGGCGGATGCTGCCGACTGCCTGTTGGTCATGCCTGTCTCCTGATCGTTCTCTTCGGGTCGATCGTGTGCAGATGCTTCCATGCGGCGATCTGTCGAGGAAAGTGTAGGCAGGCCGATTTACCGCAGGTAGGGCCAGTGGGCCGGATTCGCTTGGACCAGCGCCTGGGCCGGCAGTCAGGCCAGCGCGCCGGCCGCCTGGCGGCCGGCAACGCGGAGCGACCGGTGGCGCGCGGCCAGCGCGAACGCGAGGCCGCCGGCGCCCCGGCGCCGATACGACCCCGCACACCACCGCCCGCCCGGCGCGGGCGTCACGTCGCGCGTACCGCGACGCCGGCCACGCCGCCGCGTTTCTCGATCGCCCGCGCGGACACGATCGACAGGAGTGCAGACAACATCACGTAAACCCCGACGAGCCACGGCGCGCCGCCGTTCGCACGCAGCAGCGCGGTCGCGACGATCGGCGTGAGGCCGCTCGCGAAGATGCCCGACACCTGGTAGACGAACGAAATGCCCGTGTAACGCACGTTCGCGTCGAACAGCTCCGCGAACAGCGCGGCCTCCGGCCCGTACGCCATCGCATAGAAGATCCCGAACGGAATCACCAGCGCGAGCCACACGGCGAGCAGGTTCGTCGACTGCGTCTGCAGCAGCCAGAACGCGGGCAGCACCGACAGCCCGCACAGCGTCGCGCCCCACCGGTACACGCGCGCACGGCCGAGCCGGTCCGACAGGCTGCCGAACACGGGGATGAACCCGCACATCACGACGGCCGCGCTCATCACGCCGAGCAGCGCGTCGCCGCGCGAGATCGACAGGTTGCGCGTCATGTAGCCGATCGAGAACACCGCGAACACGTTGAAGAACACGCCGTCGATATAGCGCGCGCCCATCCCGAGCAGGATCGCCTGCCGGTAGTTGCCGAGCAGCTCGACCACCGGCAGCTTCGTGTCGCGCCGCTGACGCTTGAGCGCAACGAACTCGGGCGTGTCGGCCACGCGCGTGCGGATGTAGAAGCCGACCGCGACGAGCAGCAGCGACGCCGCGAACGCGACGCGCCAGCCCCATGCGAGGAACGCGGCGTCCGGCAGCGCGCGCGACAGCCCCGCGACGACGCCGGCCGCGAGACACAGCCCGATCGCGAGACCGATCTGCGGCAGGCTCGCATACAGTCCGCGGCGGTGCGGCGGCGCGTATTCGTATGCCATCAGCACCGCGCCGCCCCACTCGCCGCCGAGGCCGATCCCCTGCAGCACGCGCAGCGTCAGCAGCAGCACGGGCGCCCACATGCCGATCTGCGCGTAGGTCGGCAGGAACGCGACGCCGGCCGTCGACACGCCCATGATCAGCATCGTCAGGATCAGCGCCGACTTGCGCCCGACGCGGTCGCCGAGATGACCGAACAGCAAGCCGCCGAGCGGCCGCGTGACGAAGCCGACCGCGAACGTCGCATACGCGAGCATGGTCGACACGAACGCGTCGCCGGACGGAAAGTACTGCTTGTCGAACACGATGCCGGCGACCACGCCGTACAGGAAAAAGTCGTACCACTCGACGGTCGCGCCGATCACGCTGGCCGCGGCCACGCGTCGGACGACCCGGGAATCGATTGCCATGCGAGCTTCTCCAGGTAAGGATGCGCCGCAACCTGCCCCGACGCCGTGCCGGCGGGGGCATCGATGAGCGCGCGGCGGCCGTCCGGGCGCAGGAGCACGGGCCGCGCGGGCGCTGCGCGCTACGCGAGCGCCTCGGCGGCCGGCGCGACGCTGCGGCCGCGATCGGCCTCGCGCGCGTCCTCGAGGATCATGTCGGACGCCTTCTCGGCGACCATCACGATCGGCACGTTGGTATTGCCCGATACGAGCGTCGGCATGATCGAGCAGTCGACCACGCGCAAGCCGCGCGTGCCATACACGCGCAGCCGCTCGTCGACGACCGCGAGCGGATCGCTCGCGACGCCCATTTTCGCGGTGCCGGACGGATGGAAGATCGTCTGCCCGTACTCGCGGCAGAACTCGAGCAGCTCGTCGTCCGTCTGCGCGTCCGCGCCGGGCCGCACCTCGCGCTTCATCAGCGGCGCCATCGGCTCGGCGGCCGCGACACGGCGCGCGAAGCGCACGCCGGCGACCGTCGTGCGGCGGTCGCGCTCGGTGTCGAGATAGTTCGGCTGGATCGACGGCGCGTCGCGCGCATCGTCGGTCCGAATCCGTACGGTCCCGCGCGATTCGGGCCGCAACTGGCAGATCGAGTACGTGCAGCCGGGAAACGGATGCACGCTGCCGCCCGCCGAATCGGCCGACAGCGTCGAGAAATGGAACTGGATGTCGGGCGTCGCCGATTCGTCCGGCAACGCGCGGCAGAACATCCCGCCCTGGTTGATCCCGATCGCGAGCGGGCCGCCGCGGAACAGCGCCCATTGCAGCCCCATCTTCGCGCGGCCGACCCACGAATGCAGCTCGTCGTTGGTCGTGATCGGCTTCGTCACCTCGTAGATCAGCCGTACCTGCAGATGATCCTGCAGATTCTCGCCGACGCCCTTCCGATCGGCCACGACCGCAATCCCGTGCCGGTCCAGCAGCGCGGCGGGCCCGACGCCCGACACCTGCAGCAATTGCGGCGACTGCAGCGCGCCGGCCGCGAGGATCACCTCGCGCAGCGCGCGCACCTCGTGCACCTTGCCGTGCTGCACGTAGCGCACGCCGGACGCCTGCGCGCCGTCGAACAGCACCTTCAGCGCCTGCGCGTCGGTCTCGACGTGCAGGTTCGGCCGTCCGCGCGCGGGCTTCAGGTACGCGACCGCGGTCGAGCAGCGCAGGCCGTTGCGCGTCGTCAGCTGGTAGTAGCCGACTCCCTCCTGGTCGCCCGTGTTGAAATCGTCGACCGTGCGCACGCCGAGCCGGTTCGACGCGGCGACGAACGCATCGACGAGTTCGTGCCGCTGCCGGATCGCCGACGCCCACAGCGGGCCGCCGGTGCCGCGCGTCGGGCCTTCGCCGAGCGTGTTGTGTTCGAGCCGCCGGAAATACGGCAGACAGTCGCGCCAGCTCCAGCCGCGATTGCCGAGCGCGGCCCAGTGGTCGTAGTCCTGCTGCTGCCCGCGCACGTAGATCAGCCCGTTGATCGAGCTGCAGCCGCCGAGCGTGCGGCCGCGCGGCCAGTACAAGCGGCGGTTGTGCATGTTCGGATCGGGATCGGTATGAAAGCCCCAGTTGTACACCGGGTGGAACATCGTCTTGCCATAACCGATCGGCACGTGGATCCACATGTAGTTGTCGGCGGGGCCCGCCTCCAGCAGGCACACCGTATGGCGGCCGCCGTCGGACAGCCGGTTGGCGAGGACGCAACCGGCCGATCCTGCGCCGACCACGACATAGTCGAAGCTGCGTGTCATTCCGTGTCTCCGTTCCGGGGTATTCGAAAAATCCGGTATGTTTTGTCCAAATTTATTGAGCACACGGACCACGTACAAGCCGATTTATTGTCCACGCCGCGAATGTGGTACAAAAACCGTTCAATTCGTTTCATTTCTCTCGCACACACCATCCCGGGACGCACGCCGATCCCGACGGAGGAGACACATGCGCGACACCGCCCCCGCGCCGCCCGACGGCGCGCCCGCCGACGATGCGCGCGTGCTGCGCGCGCTCGCCGTGCTCGAAGCGCTGGCCGCGGCCGGACAGCCGTACACGCTGTCGCAGCTCGCCGCACGGCTGCACATCCCGAAGGCGACGCTGCTGCGCCTGATCGAATCGCTCGAAACGCGCGGCTACGTGATCCACATGCCCGACTCGCGCGGCCACGATCGCGGCATCGCGCTCGGCCCGCGCGCCGCGCAGTTCGCGCTCGCGGCGCTGTCGAACAACACGTTTACGCGCGGTTGCCGGTCGGTACTGCGCGCGCTCGTCGACGTGCTCGGCGAGACCTGCAACCTCACCGCGCTCGACGGCGACACGGTGCTGTACGTCGAACGCGTCGAGACCACCGAACCGCTGCGGCTCGAGATGCGGCCCGGCATGCGCGTGCCGCTGCATTGCACGGCGAGCGGCAAGCTGTTCCTGTCGCAGATGAATGCGCTGGAGCGCAACGCGCTGCTCGCGCGGCTCACGTTGCAGAAGATGACCTACCGGACGCTGACCGATGCGCAATTGCTCGCGGCCGAGCTCGACCGGCTGGCCGCGCGCGGCGTCGGCATCGACAACGAGGAATTCGTACGCGGAATGGTGGCCGTCGCGGTGCCGGTGAAGGATGCGGCGAGCGGTCGCGTGCTCGCGGCGCTCGCCGTGCATGCACCGACCGCGCGCGCGACGCTCAACGATCTGCTGGAGAACGTGCAGAAGATGCGCGACGCGGCCACGCGGCTCGCGCCGCTGCTGCATGCGACTGAAGGCGCGTCGCCGGGTTGACGCGGCCGCGCGCGCTCGTGCCTGCGCGCGGTCGCGCGCTCATGCGAGGTGGTAGCGCAGCCAGAAGGTTTCGCGGCATGCGTTGTCGAACGTCAGCCGCGTCGGATTGATCGGCTGCGCATCGGGATGGCGCAGCACGTCGTAGTCGATCCAGCATTCGGCGCACAGCAGGTCGGACGGCGCGCGGTCCTGCTCGACCGAGCGGCGCACGATCGCGCCGTTGTCGAAACGGTATTCGGTTTCGTCGCGCGTGACCTCGACGTCGTCGTCGGTCCAGCGGTCGTGCGACGTGGCGTGCGACGCGATCTGCACCGGGCCGGCGAGCCCGTGGATCGCGGCGACATAGGAGATGAGCTTGTCCATGGCGAGGCGGCGAACTGGCGGATGGCGCGCTTCGCGCCGCATGCGCGGCGCGAAGCGGCCCGAGCGGCGAGTATAGCCGCGGGCCGAAGACCTTGCGGCCGGCGGGGTTTCGCGCGCTACGCGTCCAGCGCGAGCAACGCGAACGTCGCGAGCCAGTGCTCGCCCATGTAATCGCCGGCCACGTGCGCGAGCGCGCTCGCGAGATGCCGGTCGGCCGCGTCGAGCAGCTTCGCGCGCCGCGCATCGCCTTCCGGCAGCGCGCCGGCCAGCGAACGCTGGCACCATGCACGGCTCAGGTTCAGCCCGTCGAGGTGTGCGATCTTGCCGTCGCTGCGATCGCTGACGGTCGCCGGCTCGAACAGCGTCGCCGGCTCGCCGCGCGCGAGGTCCGGCAAAAAGCGCGCGAACCAGCCGTCGAACTCGGCGGCCGGCAGCACGCGCCGCATCAGCTCGGCCTCCATCAGCGCGGGCGACAGGAATTCGTCGCCGGACGGCTCCCACGCCTGGCACGCGACGTCGTTCAGGTGCCAGCGCTTCGCGGTATCGACGATCAGCGCGGCGAGCCCGTCGCGCTGCGTATCGCGCGCGAAATCGAGCGCGAGCGCCAGCGCGAACGCGGTGTTGAAGTGCGTGCCGACGCGCAGCGGATAGGTCGCCTTCGGCAGAAAAGTCTCGAAGCGCGACACGAACAGATCGGCCAGCGGCGCCATCGTCTTCGCCCAGCGCGCGGCCTGCGGCAACACGCCCTTCAGCGCGAGCCGCTCGAGCTGCGCGGATAGCGCGAGCAGCCACGCCCAGCCGTACGGCCGCTCGAAGCCGCTGTTGTGCGGCAGCGCGAGATACGCGCGCTCGCCGGCGACGTTCGCGTCGGTGAAATGCGCGTCGACGATCGCGACGATGCGCTCGGCCTCCGGCAATGCCGGGTAGCGTTCGAGCACGCGCAGCACGAGCCAGTAGCCGTGCACGCACGAGTGCCAGTCGTAGCTGCCGTAGAAGATCGGGTGCAATGCGCGCGGGCCCTGCACGTCGTGCGGCCCTTCGAGCGCATGCGTGAGCTTGTTCGGATATTCGCGGGTCAGGTGCGCGAGCGCGAGCGACGCGAATTTCGAAGCGAGTTCGGGGGTGAGTCGGTCGGTCATGAGCATCTCTCGTCCATCGAATCAGAAGCGGAATACGAACGCGTACATCAGCAGCGTGTTCACGGCCAGCAGCAGCACGGCCGTCGGCCACTGCGCCTTGATCACGCCGTTCTTGTCCTTCAGTTCGAGCAGCGCCGCGGGCACGATGTTGAAGTTCGCGGCCATCGGCGTCATCAGCGTACCGCAGAAGCCGCTCAGCATCCCGATCGCGCCCATGATCGCCGGATTGCCGTGGAACTGGTGGACGATCAGCGGCAGGCCGATGCCGGCCGTCATCACCGGAAACGCGGCGAAGCCGTTGCCCATGATCATCGTGAAGAGCGCCATGCCGACCGTATAGGCCGCGACCACCGCGAACGGCGAATCGATCGGCACCCACTCCTTCACGAGCCCCGACACCACGCCGCCGACGCCCGCCACCGCGAACAATGCGCCGAGCGCCGCGAGCATCTGCGGCAGGATCGCGGCCCAGCCGACCGCGTCCATCGTGTGGCGTGCTTCCTTCAGCGCATGCACGGGCGAATCGCGCAGCATCGCGAGCGCGACGACGAACGCGACGATCGTGCCGAGCACGAGCGAGATCAGCGTCACGCTCTTCGACTCGACGAACGGCACGCTCTTCAACGCGAACGTGCCGATCAGCGTGACGACCGGAATCAGCAGCGCGGGCAGGAACAGCCGGTTGCCGAAGCGCTGCGCGAGCGTCTCGCGCCGCACGGCCGCCGCTTCGCCGGCCTCGTCGGACTGGCCGCGGCCGAGCTTGCCGGAGCCGGCGATCACCGCGAGCGCGATCGCGAGGCAGCCCGTCACGACATGCGGCAGCAGCGCGCCGAACAGGAACGTGACCGCGTAGATCGCCCAGAACGCGAAATTGACGACGCGCCGCGGGTTCGTGCGATCCGTCAGGTTGAAATACGCGAACGCGGCGAACATCAGCCCCGCGAGCGTGTACAGCGATTCGAGGCCGATCATCGCGCGCCCTCCTGCTTCACCAGGCCGAAGCCGCGCGCGAGCCGGCGGTCGAGCAGCGCGAGGCGCGTGCAGTGGATCAGCAGCGCGGCGATCGCGGTCGGGATCGCCCACACCGACAGGTGCAGCGGCTCGATGGAGAGGCCGTTCTGTTCGAGAAAGCCCTTGATCAGCAGGATCGACTGGATCGCGATGAAGATGTCCTCGCCGAAGAACACGGCGACGTTGTCGGCGCCCGACGCATGCGCGCGGATCTGCTGGCGCACCGACTCGGGCAGCTCGCCGTGCCGGCTGACCGCGGCGGCCTCGGCCATCGGCGCGATCAGCGGCCGCACCATCTGCGCGTGGCCGCCGAGCGACGTGAGGCCGAGCGCGGCCGTCGCCTGGCGCAGCACGAAGTACAGCATCAGCACGCGGCCCGTGGTGGCCGCCTGCACCCGCGAGATCATCCGCTTCGCCTGCTCCTTGAGCCCGTTGCGCTCGAGCAGCGCGATCACCGGCAGCGTGAGCCAGATCAGCCCCATGTAGCGGTTCTCGGTGAACGCCTTGCCGAACGCGCTGACGATGTCGACGAGATTCAGCCCGCCCGCGAGCCCCGTCGCGAGCCCCGCGATCGTGACCACCAGCAGCGCATTGAAGCGCAGCGCGAAGCCGATCACGACGATCGGCACCCCAATCAGCACCAGCATTTCCCCTCCTTGTGTCTGGACGTGCGGCACGTCGGCCACGCGCGGCCGGCCCGGTTTGCATCGGGCTCGGACGGCGAAATCTAACACGAGACTTTATCGATAAAAAGTCGACAATTTGCCGGTTCGGGTAAACGTTGAAGCCGACGGACACCGTGCCCGCGCCGTGTGTCGGCCACGTTTCATCGGACGAATCGGGCGGGCCGGCCGGCGCGCGTGGCGCGGGCCCGGGACGCCGACTACACTGAAAAGCATCGGCAACGTACGGGAGAGCCGCCATGATTGACGTATTCCAGACCATCGGCAGCCGCGCGTTCTCCGCCCATCTGGCGAAGGACGGGATGGTGACGCTGATGGAGCAACGCCAGGAAGTCGACCGCGTGACGCTCGCGACCGCCTATGCCGCGCTCGTCGAGGAAGCCGAGCAGGAAGACGACCTGCTCGACGCGACGGTCGAAGGGATGATGCGCGCGCTGATCCAGGGCTACGCGCGCAGCCATTGACGACGCGGCGGCGCGTCCAGCGTGCCGCCGGCGACCCGGTCGCGACCGCTACGCGGCCGGCGTGCCCGCGCCCATGCCGAACCACCGGCCCTCGCGCAGTTGCCGGTAGTCGGCCTGCGTGAAGATTTGCAGCAGATTCGCCACCGCGCCGTGGCTGGCGCGATCGCGCTCCGTCATGAAGGCTTCGACCTCGTCGCGGCCGGCAAACAGGATCGTGCCGAAATAACGCGCGCGTTCCGCGTCGGAGAGGTTCGTCGCGCTCAACTGGTACGGATGGTGAAGCGCCGCGAACAGGAAGTAGTAGCGCTCGGCATCGTCGCGCAGCACGCGCACCGCATCGGGTTCGACCGGAAAATCGCGGTAGAACGACGCGTGTCCGCTCTCGATGTAGATCCGGTACAGCAAACGGCCGTCCTGCTCGATCACGATCGGCGCATGCGGGTCGCGGCTGACGAGTACGGTATGGGGCGCGGTCATCCGGCTCCCTCCTTTCTTTTTTGTCGATGCCGACACGGTAACATGCGGACTTTCACGGCCGGTCCGGGCAGGATCGACCGGCCCGCTTGCGGGCAATGCCGCACGGCCATAGAGGAAACGCACTGAAACGGCATCATGCGCACATTTTTCGATTGCCGCCGCTCGCGCCGCATGACAGCATTCGGGCGTCGCCAACCGAAAAGAATGCCGCGCCGTCCGGCCGCCGATGCCGCCCGGCAGCGCCGAACAGGCTACGCCCTTCCATGAACCCGGCCCACCTCCAACACTACGAACCGACCGGAGAATTCCGCTTGTGAACATCGGCATCGTCAACGACCTCCCGCTTGCCGTCGAGGCGATGCGCCGCGCGATCGCGCGACGGCCCGAGCACCGCGTGCTGTGGGTCGCGACCGACGGCGCGCAGGCCGTCGAACTGTGCGCCGCGCAGCCGCCCGACATCGTGCTGATGGACCTGATCATGCCGAAATTCGACGGGATCGAAGCGACGCGGCGGATCATGCGCTCCGAACGACCATGCGCGATCCTGATCGTGACGAGCTGCATCGGCGCGAACGCGTGGCGCGTGTTCGAGGCGATGGGCGCCGGCGCGCTCGACGCGGTCGACACGCCGCGGCTCGGCGACGGCGCGGCCGGCGACACGACGAAACTGCTGCTCGCGAAGATCGACCAGATCGGCCGCCTGCTCGACGCGCCGGGCGGCCCGCGCATCGCCGGCACGGCCGCGCGCAACGGCGGCGGCCCGCTGGTCGCGATCGGCGCATCGGCCGGCGGCCCCGGCGCGCTCGCGTCGATCCTCGGCAGCCTGCCGGCCGATTTCAATGCGCCGATCGTGATCGTGCAGCACGTCGATCGCGCGTTCGCCGAAGGCATGGCGCAATGGCTCGACGGCCAGACCCGGCTCGCCGTGCGCGTCGCCCGCGAAGGCGATCGACCGCAGCCGGGCGTCGCGCTGCTCGCCGCGACCGACGATCACCTGCGCATCACGCGCGCCGGCACGCTCGAATACACGCGGGAGCCGGCCGCCACGCCGTATCGTCCGTCGGTCGACGTGTTCTTCAACAGCCTGACCGAACACTGGCCCGGCCGCGTGATCGGCGTGCTGCTGACGGGGATGGGCCGCGACGGCGCGATCGGCCTGAAGGCGCTGCGGATGAAGGGCTACCATACGATCGCGCAGGACGAGGCGACCAGCGCGGTATACGGGATGCCGAAGGCGGCCGCGACGCTCGGCGCGGCGCGTGCGATCCTGCCGCTCGGGCGCATCGCGGGCGAACTGGCGGCGCTCGCACGGATCTGAGCCCGACGATGACCGTCCGCAACACCCATGCCCGCCCTTGCAACGACCGCAACAACCCGCATCGACCATGACGATTGACCTGACTCGCCCGCCCGGCGGCCCGACCGCGTCGCCCGCCGACGTGCCGGCGATGGTGCTGCTGGTCGACGACCAGACGATCGTCGCGGAAGCCGTGCGGCGCGCGCTCGTCGACGAGGAAGGCATCGACTTCCACTACTGCCCGCGCTCGGACGACGCGATGGCCACCGCGATCGAGACGCGCCCGACCGTGATCCTGCAGGACCTCGTGATGCCGGGCACCGACGGGCTGAGCCTCGTCAAGGCGTACCGCGCGAATCCGGCGACGCGCGACGTGCCGATCATCGTGCTGTCGACGCAGGAGGAACCGGTGATCAAGAGCGCCGCGTTCGCGTCCGGCGCGAACGACTACCTGGTCAAGCTGCCCGATCGCATCGAGCTCGTCGCGCGCATCCGCTACCATTCGCGCTCGTACCTGAACCTGCTGCAGCGCGACGAAGCCTATCGCGCGCTGCGGCAATCGCAGCAGCAACTGCTCGAGGCCAATCTCGAACTGCGGCGCCTCACGCATTCCGACGGCCTGACCGGACTGTCGAACCGGCGCTATCTCGACGAATACCTGGCCGCCGAGTGGCGGCGCGGCACGCGCGAGCGCAGCGAGCTGTCGCTGCTGATGATCGACGTCGACAACTTCAAGCTGTACAACGACACGTACGGGCACGTGTCGGGCGACAGCGTGCTCAAGCAGATCGCGTCGACGATCGAGCGCTGCCTCGGGCAGTCGGGCGATCTCGCGGCGCGCTTCGGCGGCGAGGAATTCGCGGTCGTGATGCCGGCCACGTCGCCGGGCGCCGCGCGGCTGCTCGGCGAGAAGATCCGGCTCGCGGTCGAGGCGCTGCGGCTGCGGCACGCGCATTCGTCGACCGGCAACCACACCGTGACGATCAGCATCGGCGGCGCGAGCATCGTGCCCGCGCCCGGCCTGCCGACGACCCTGCTGATCGAGGCGGCCGACCGCGCGCTCTATCGCGCGAAGCACGAAGGCAAGAACCGGGTCGAGATCGATCGGTCGTCGACGCCGCCGGGCAGCGGCGGGTTCGACGCGCACTGACGCGCACTGACGCACACCAACGGGTACGACCGGCGCGCGCGCCGCGCTCAGGCCGCGCCGAGCCGGCGCGCGTAGTCGCTCGCCTCCAGCGGGCGGCTGAACAGATAGCCCTGCTGCATGTCGCAGCCGATCTGCTGCAGGAACCACGACTGCGCCTGCGTCTCGACGCCTTCGGCCGTGACCTTCATCCCGAGCGAATGCGCCATCGCGACGACCGCCTGCGTGATCGCGACCGAGTCGTGATGATCGGGCACGCCCGACACGAACGAGCGGTCGACCTTCAGGTTGTGCAGCGGAAAGCGCTTCAGGTACGCGAGCGACGAATAGCCGGTGCCGAAATCGTCGACCGAAATCCGCACGTTCATGTCCGTGAGCGCTTCGAGCATCGGCAGCACGGTGTCCGTGTCGTTCATCAGCACGCCTTCGGTGATTTCCAGTTCGAGCGCGGACGGGTCGAGCCGCGTTTGCGCGAGACAGCGGCCGACCGATTCGACGAGCCCTTCGTGAAACTGCCGCGGCGACAGGTTGACGGCCAGCATCAGGTCCGGCGCGATCGTGCGGCGCCACTCGGCCGCCTGCCGGCACGCGGTTTCGAGCACCCACTGGCCGATCCCGACGATCAGCCCCGTGTCTTCCGCGACCGGAATGAACTCGGCCGGCGACATCGGCCCGAGCTCGGGGCTCGTCCAGCGCAGCAGCGCCTCGGCGCCGACCGTGCGGCCGCTGCGCGCATCGACGACGGGCTGATACGCGAGCCGCAGCATGTCCGACGCGAGTGCGCGCCGCAGCGACTGCTCGATCGCGAAGCGGCGCTGCAGCCGCAGGTTGAGCTGCGCGGTGAAGAACGTGAAGTGGTTGCGGCCGCGCTGCTTCGCGTCGTACATCGCCGAATCGGCGTTGCGCATCAGCGTCACGGCATCGTCGCCGTCGCGCGGCGCGACGCTGATGCCGATCGATACGCCGAGCCAGTATTCGTTGTTCGCGATCGCGAACGGCTTCGCGATCGCGTCGATGACCTCGCGGGCGAGCACCGCGAGACGCTCGGGATCGTCGCAGTCGTCGACGAGGATCACGAACTCGTCGCCGCCGACCCGCGTGAGCGCGTAGCGGCCCGCGCAGGCCGAGAGCCGCGCCGCGACGCTGCGCAGCAGCGCATCGCCCGCGTCGTGGCCGGCCGTGTCGTTGACCTTCTTGAAGCCGACCAGATCGATGAACAGGATCGCGACGCGCGCGGGCCCGGTCGCCGCATCGT
Source organism: Burkholderia cenocepacia (assembly GCF_900446215.1). Classification (GTDB taxonomy): domain Bacteria; phylum Pseudomonadota; class Gammaproteobacteria; order Burkholderiales; family Burkholderiaceae; genus Burkholderia; species Burkholderia cenocepacia. Next base: position 432,712 of record NZ_UAQZ01000013.1, read on the forward strand.
GCACGCCGAACAGCTCGCGCATGCGATCGCCGAGCCAGCGGCGGTTGTACAGGCCCGTCAGCGCATCGCGGGTCGCCATGTAGCGCAGCTGCTGCTGTGCTTCGCGCACGGGGCCGATGTCGTTGAACGACACGAGCACCGAGTCGGCCCGCGTCTCGCCCGGCCGCACGATCGGCACCGCGTTGCCGCGCACCCAGATGATGTCGCCGTCCGCGAGACCGAAGCCGACCGTGTAGTCGAGCATCGGCGTGGCCGTCTCGAGCGCACGCCGGCTCGGCCAGTCGCGCGGCTCGATCGGCGTGCCGTCCTCGCGCAGCTTGCGCAGGATCACCGTCGACAGCCGGCGGCCGACGAGTTCGCCCTTCACGCGCATCATCCGGTTCGCGCTCGGATTGCTCGCGATCACGACGCCCTCGCGCGATATGACGAGGATGCCCTCGCTCAGGCTGTTGACGACGAGCCGGTGATGCTCCTCGCTGTGCGCGAGCTGTCGCGCGATCCGGTCCTGGTGCACCGCGAGTCCGACGCTGTTGCCGATATCGCGCAACAGCGCGGTTTCCTCGTCGCTCGGCCGGCACGGCCAGTGGTGATAGACGGCGAATGCGCCAAGCACGATGCCGGCATCGTCGAGGAACGGCACCGACCAGCACGCGCGCAGGCCCAGCGGCAACGCGATGGCGCGGTAGTCGGCCCACAGCGGATCGGTTTCGATGTCCTCGACGGCGACCATCCGGCGCTCGTACATCGCGGTGCCGCACGAGCCGGCCGCGGGCCCGATCGTCGCGCCGTCGATCGCCGCGCTGTACTGCGCGGGCAGTGACGGCGCCGCGCCGACGCGCACGTGCACGCCGTCCGTATCGAGCAGCAGGATCGTGCACGACGCGCCGTCGCCGAGCAAAGTCTCGGCACGCCGGCAAACTTCGACCAACAGTTCCGGCAGCGGCGTGTTGCGCGTGATCAGTCTCAGTACGCTCTGCTCGGATGCGAGCACTTCCGCGGCGAGCCCGATGCTGTAGCGAGAACTTTGCGGTTCGGTATTCAAGATGAATCCTGCCGTCTGTCCGACCGGGTCTGATGCGCCCGATTCGTTATCGATATTTCGTGCCTTTTCGTGCCCTGTCCCGCCCCGGGTTTACGCCGATGCCCGGTGCGCCCCGTTTGCGCGCCGAGCCAGGGCGCGCCGAAATGTATTTAACACCAATCCGTGACAGCCGGCGTGCCTGCTTGCATCAGGGGATACGCTCGGTTGCCGCGCGGCTCGCACCGGCGGCGACCGGTTGCTGCAGCGCACGAAGGCCGCGCGCGCCTTCTCCGACAACGATCCGTCAGAATGTGTCCGCACCCTGCCCCGCTGCCGGCCGGTCGTCCGCGCCGGAATGCGCGCCCGTCACCGCCTTCAGCGCGTCGATCGCGGCGGCGACCGATGCGCTCGCGGGCGCCGCATACAGCGCGCCGACCGTCTCCGGCATCGTCGACAGCTTCAGCGGCAGCCGGCCGACGCGCTCGCCGGCCCGCGCGGCGAGGTCGAACGCGCGGGCCGATTGCACGAACAGGCACGGCGACTGGCCGGCGACCGCGCGATTGGTCTGCCACGACACCGACTCCATCAGCACGGCCGGCGGCGCCAGGCCCGCCTTAGCGAACTCGGCGTCGAGCGCCGTGCGCGCGGGCGAACCCGACGGCGGCGCGATCCACGGAAACGCGGCCGCGTCGCGCCAGCCGATCCGTGCGCGCCCGAGCAACGGATGGCGCGGCCCGCACACGACGATCATGTCGTCGCGGTACAGCGGCGCGACGGCGAGCCCCGCGCTCAACGCCGACGCGTCGAGCCGGCACACGAGCAGGTCGAGCTCGTGGCGCTGCGCCTGCGCGAGCATCCGGTCGAGCGTGTCTTCCCGCACGTTGAGCTGCACGGGGCGGCCGGCTTCCCGCAGCCACGCGAGCGCGCCCGGAATCAGTTGCGGCGCCATGTTCGGCAGCAGGCCGATCGACACCGGGCGGCCTGCGCCGGTGCGCAACGCGTCGAACGCGGGCGCGCCGCCGCGCATGTCGGTCAGCACGCGGCCGATGCATTCGAGCAGCGCATCGCCGTACGCCGTCGGCGCGACCCGCCGCGACGTACGCTCGAACAGCGGCAGCCCGAGCGACTCTTCGAGCTCGCGCAGCCACTTCGACAGCGCCGGCTGCGTGATCGACGCAGCCTCGGACGTGCGCGCGAAGCTGCGCGTGCGGCCGAGCGTGTCAAGCGTTTCCATGTCGCGCACGCGCAGCCGGCGCAGCGCCTGCGCGATGCGCCGCTCGTGGGCCGGCGTGCCGGGCGGCGCGAGCAGGTCCGGTCGCGTGCGGCCGGCCGGGCCGTGGGGGTCGAGGGTCACGGGCGTCTCCGTCATTCATGTTCGGCAGGTTATCGATCGACCCTGATCTTTCATCGATCGATACGCGATCCTGCCGCATAGTCGTCGGCATGAAAACCCCCGGCACGAGCCGGCATGACAGGAGACAGCCGACGTGAAAGACGATCAGGACACCCCCGCCACCGAACCCACCGCGCGACGCCAGTTCCTCAAGCTGGCCGGTGCGGCCGTCGCGTCGGCCGGCTTCGGCGCCGATGCGCTGGCCGCGAACCCGGCTGCCGGCACCGGAACGGTCGCCGCCGTCGATCCGGCGCCGGCCTTGCGCGGCGCCACCACCGCGCCTGCCACGCCGCCCGCCGGCTACAACATCCTGTTCATCCTGACCGACCAGGAACGCCATTTCGACCGCTGGCCGTTCCCCGTGCCCGGCCGCGAAGCGCTGCGCCGCGACGGCATCACCTTCATGCACCACCAGATCGCCGCATGCGTGTGCTCGCCGTCGCGTTCGACGGTCTACACGGGCCAGCACATCCAGCACACCGGCGTGCTCGACAACGCGGGCCTGCCCTGGCAAAAGGACATGTCGCCGGACATTCGCACGGTCGGCCACATGCTGCGCGACGCCGGCTACTACGCCGCGTATCTCGGCAAGTGGCACCTGAGCGCGTCGATGCACGAAACCGCGAGCCCGTACACGGCGCCCGTGGCCGACTACAACCGCACGATCCGCGCGTACGGCTTCGACGACTATTTCGGCGTGGGTGACCTGATCGGCATGGTTCGCGGCGGCTACCAGTACGACGGGCTCACGGCGGAGGCCGCGGTGAGCTGGATGCGCAACCATGCGCCGCGCCTCGCGCAGGACGGCAAGCCGTGGTTCCTCGCGGTGAATCTCGTGAACCCGCACGACGCGATGTTCGTGAACACCGACACGCACGGCTCGACGGTGCAGGACGCCAACCACCCGATGCTCGGCAACGCGCCGCCGCCGAACGATGCGCTGTATCGCACGTCATGGCGCGACGTGCCGCTCGCCGCGTCCCGGCGGCAGCCGTACGACGAGCCCGGGCGGCCGCCCGCGCACGGCATGTTCAACGCCGCGCATGCGAACCTCGTCGGACGCTACCCGTTCACCGACGAACGCGTACGCCTCTATCAGGACAACTACTTCAACTGCATCCGCGATTGCGACACGCACGTCGTACGCCTGCTGCAGACGCTGCAATCGCTCGGCCTCGACGAACGCACGATCGTCGTGATGACGGCCGACCACGGCGACCACGTCGGCGCGCACCAGCTCGTCGGCAAGGGCGCGGCGGCCTACCAGCCGCAGAATCACGTGCCGCTCGTGATCCGCCATCCCGCGTATCCGGGCGGCATGCAGTGCGATGCGCTGACGTCGCACATCGACATCGCGCCGACGCTGCTCGGACTCACCGGCCTCGACGATGCGCGGCGCGCGACGATCCGCGGCAGCGCGCTGAAGGGGCACGACCTCACGCGCTGGCTCGCGAAACCGGCGGACGCGCAACGGCACGCGGCGCGCGACGCGACGCTGTTCAACTACGCGATGCTGCTGTACTACGACAGCGAATGGATGCTGAAGGAACTCGGCACGCTGCGGCAGAAAGGCGTGCCGGAGGACGAACTGCTGCGCCGCGCGCTCGCGCAGCAGCCGGATTTCCGGTTGCGCGGCACGATCCGCAGCGTGTTCGACGGCCGCTACCGCTTCACGCGCTATTTCTCGCCGCTCGAATTCAACCGGCCCACGACGCTCGACGCGCTGTTCGCGCGCAACGACGTCGAGCTGTTCGACGTCGCGCGCGACCCGGGCGAGATGCGCAATCTCGCGATCGACCGCAAGCGGCACGGCGAGCTGCTGCTCGCGATGAACGGCCGCCTGAACGACCTGATCGACAGCGAGGTCGGCGACGACAGCCCGGACGTGATGCCGATCCGCGACGGGAAGGTCCAGGTGCAGATCCGCAAGTGGCACTGACCACCTGAACGCACGGGAGCGCGGGCGGCGCCGCGCCGCGCGCCGTCCGTCAATCCTTCCGGATGTGCTCGGCCAGGAAGTCGATCAGCAGCCGCACGCGCGGCAGCAACCCGCGCCGCGACGGAAACACCGCGTGCACCACGCCGCCCTTCGGCGCCCAGCCGGGCAGCACGTCGATCAGCGTGCCATCGCGCAGGTCGTCCTCGACGACCATGCACGGCAGTTGCACGATGCCGACGCCATGAATCGCCGCATCGCGCAACGCGTGCATGTCGTCGGTCACGAAGCGCGGGTGATGGCGCAACTGCGCGTGCTCGCCGTTCGGCCCGACCAGTTGCCAGACGTGATGCCGCGCCGGCCCCCAGTCGAGGCTCGGCGCGCCGATCAGCCCGGCCGGGTCCGACGGTGCGGCGCGCCCGTCCAGCCAGTGCGGCGCCGCCACCAGCCGCTGCGGGCTGTCGGCCAGCACACGCATCACGAGATCGCTGTCCTCCAGCGGCGGGAAGCGCACGCGCAGCGCCAGGTCGAAGCCTTCGCTCAACAGGTCGACGCGGCGATTCGTCGCCTCGAGGTGCACGTGCACCTGCGGATGAATCGCCATGAAACGGGCAACGAGTGCGCTGACGCGGTATTCGAGCAAGGCGGTCGGGCAGCTCACGCGCACGATGCCGCGCGGCTCCGCGTGCCGGCGCTCGATCACCTCGCGCGCGGCGTCGGCTTCGACCAGCACGGCGAGACAGCGCTCGTAGAATTCGCGCCCGGTTTCCGTGACCGTGAAATGGCGCGTCGTGCGCTGCAGCAGCCGCACGTCGTACTGCGCTTCCAGCGCCGCGATGCGCCGGCTCAGCGTCGATTTCGGCACGTCCAGCGCGCGCCCGGCCTGCGTGAAGCCCCCGTGTTCGACCACCTTCACGAAATAGTAGAGGTCGTTCAGGTCATCCATGATTGTTCCACCCATAGAACACTGACGGCATTTTAAGGGACTGGAACACCCGTTGTTGCACGCTTAGCATCGTGTTTCGACGTGGATCGGTGTCGTCGAGGCAAGCGGGATTTTTTTCAGCCGACTGCCTCGCTCGTCCGCACGATTCACTAAGCTTGGAGCAAACGCCTGCCGTGCAACCGGCGTCGGACGTTTGCGACGGCGCGAGCGTGCAGCCGCGGCGAGTGTCCCGACACCGCGGCCGCCGGCCCGGACCCTCGGGATTTCCCCTCACTTCCTGCTCTGTCTCTGGAGGCAACCATGGCAAGCGAACCGATTCGCGACCCCGCGAACGACCACCTGCTCACCCCGCAGAACGCCGCGTTCATCGTCATCGATTACCAGCCGGTCCAGGTGAACTCGATCGCGTCGATGGATCGCCAACTGCTGATCAACAACATCGTCGGCGCATCGAAGGCGGCGGTTGCGTACGACCTCCCGATCGTCCACTCGACCGTCAACGTGAAGACCGGGCTGAACAAGCCGCCGATCCCGCAACTGCGCGCGGCGCTCGAAGGCTATCCGACCTACGACCGCACGAGCATCAACTCGTGGGAGGACGTCGAGTTCCGTCAGGCCGTCGAGGCGACCGGCCGCAAGAAGCTGATCATGACCGCGCTGTGGACCGAAGCGTGCCTGACGTTCCCGGCGCTCGACGCGCTGAAGGCCGGCTACGAGGTGTACGTGGTCGTCGACGCGGTCGGCGGCACGTCGGTCGCCGCGCACGAAGCCGCGCTGCGCCGCATCGAGCAGGCCGGCGGCCAGATGATCAGCGTCGCGCAGCTGTTCTGCGAATTGCAGCGCGACTGGGCGCGCAGCGCCACCGTGCCCGCGTTCATGAACCTGTTCATCGAAACCGGCGGCACGGCCGGCATCCAGTTCTCGTACGACAAGAGCTGACCGGCCCGGCGCGCACGGCGGCCGGTGCCGTCCGGCCGCCGCGCGCCATCGCCCCGCTCGCCGGCCCCGTGCGACCGGCGCGCGAGCCCCGCACCGCGGCCTTCCGGGCCGCGTTGTCGTATCCGTGATTCAATGTCGATCGAACCCGCGCCGCGCCATCCGGCGGCACGGCGATGTGAACCCTCATCGAACGACCTTCACTGGATCACCATGACGAACCCTGCCGAAATCAAGGCGCTCGTTTTCGATGTCTTCGGAACGATCGTCGACTGGAGAAGCGGTGTCGCACGCGGTGCCGCCGCCTTCCTGGACCGCCACGCGCCGACGCTCGACCCGTTCGCGTTCGCGGATGCGTGGCGCGCCGAGTATTCGCCGTCGATGGAAGAAATCCGCAGCGGGCGCCGCCGCTACGTGCGGCTCGACGTGCTGCATCGCGAGAACCTCGTGCGCACGCTCGACCGCCTCGGGATCGACGACGTGCCCGATGCCGACATCGACGCGCTCAATCTCGCCTGGCACCGGCTCGATCCGTGGCCCGATGCCGTTGCCGGGCTGCACCGGCTGAAGCAGCGCTACATCATCGCGCCGCTGTCGAACGGCAACATCCGGCTGATGGTCGACGTCGCGAAACACGGCGGGCTGCCGTGGGACGCGATTCTCGGCGCCGAGGTTGCCCGCGCGTACAAGCCGTCGCCGGCGGTCTATACCGAAGCGGTCGAGATTCTCGGCCTCGCACCGGCCGAGCTGTGCCTGGTGGCCGCGCACAACGGCGATCTTGCGGCCGCGCGCGGGCTCGGGCTGTCGACCGCGTTCGTGCTGCGGCCGACCGAGCACGGGCCCGGCCAGACGACCGACCTGCGAGCCGACGATGCGTGGGATTTCGACGTCAGGGATCTGAACGAGCTCGCGGATCGGCTCGGTTGCCCGGGTTGAAGGCCGGGGTCGGTGCGCGTCGCAGCGCACGGCGGGCCGCGAGGCGGCGCCGGCGGAACGGCGCATCGAGGCGAAACAGCAGCGGCCGCGTGTCGTCCATCCGCGCATGCAGGAAATGCGGCCACACGTGTTCGGGCCGGCACTCGAACGTCCACCGCGAACGAATTTCCACGACCGTCTCCTCGCGGCTGTCGGTGCGGACATGACGGCACAGGCGTGCCGCGCCTCCGCTACTTCACCACCGCCCGCCACGCGGTGCGCGCATAGACGAGCAGCAAGGGCAGCAGCGCCAGCGCGAACAGCATGCTCAGCGCGAGCACCCACACCGGCCATTGCTGCGGATTCCCGTGCGCCCAGTAGCGGTACGGCACGCTCAGGAATGCCATTTCCATCAGCAGCGCACCGAGCGGCACGAGCCCGTTCAGCACTGCCGCCATGCCGAAGCGGGCCGCGCCGTCGATCTTCTTCCCGGCCCCGTACGCCGCGATCAGGTAGACGAAATAGCCGATGATCGCGACCACCACCGCGCCGCCCGCCAGCAGGCCGATACTGCGCACGCTGCGCTCGTGCAGCTGTTGCGCGCCCGGCGGCAACACGACATCGACCTTCTCGCCGAGATCGGGCACGGCGCCCGAGCGAATGTTGCCCGGTAGCGTGATGCGTTCGCCATCCGGCATCACGGCTTCCAGGATCGACGTGTACTTGATGCACCGGTACGACGAGGTTCGCCCCGAACTGTCGCGGCGCTCGCAGGTGTCCCATTCGGACCGGTAGGACACGACGGTCGCTTCGTATGTCGGCGACACCGTCAGCACGTAGAGTTCGTCGCCGATCCAGTACGCGAACGGGAACAACAGCGACACCAGGCAAAAACACACGAGCCACCAGAACGCGACCGCGCCGCCCGAGCCGCGCTTGCCGCCCGTCTGGCGGCGCACCATGCGCGACGCGAGCCAGTAAGCGACCACGCCGAATACCACCACGCACACCACGAAAACCTTGCCCGCATGCGTCAAAGCCATCTGCCTTTCCCCCGATAGCCGGTCGAGGCGCCGCCGGCCGTTTTGTCATCCAGATCGATCGTCGCGTCGCCGTCGCGACATCCCCGTCGACCGCTATTCCTGCTCGCCGACGAATCGCAGCGTCCCCGATTCTCCCGACAGCAACGCGCGGTTCGCATCGGCCGCCGCGCGCAGGTAATCCCACAGCGCGGTCACACGCCGCAGCTTGCGCAGATCCTCGCGGCACGTCAGCCAGAAACACCGCGTGACGACCACGTCGTTCGGCAGCACCGGCACCAGCGCCGGCTGCGTGGCCGCCATGAAACACGGCAGGATCGCCAGGCCGCCGCCCTGCAGCGCCGCGAAAACCTGCGCGATCACGCTGGTCGTGCGCAAGCCGGCCGTCGCGCCGGGCACCGCGCGGTCGAGGTACAGCAGTTCGTTGCTGAACGCGAGATCGTCGACGTAGCTGATGAACGCGTGCTGCGCGAGATCGTCCGTACAGGTGATCGGCGCATGATTCGCCAGATAGTCGCGGGTCGCATAGAGCCGCAACTGGTAGTCGCACAGCTTCGTGACCACGTAAGGCCCGCGTTCGGGCCGCTCGAGCGTGATCGCGAGATCGGCCTCGCGTTTCGGCAGGTTGACGAAGTGCGGCACCGGCAGCAGGTCGACCGTCACGTGCGGATGCGCGGCGCGGAACCGCGCGAGCTGCGGCGCGAGGAAAAAGCAGCCGAACCCTTCGGTCGACCCGATCCGCACGTGGCCCGACAGCGCCTCGCCGGTGTTCGCGACCTGGTCGCACGCGGACTGCACGGTCGTCTCCATCGCATCCGCATACGCGACGAGCCGCTGCCCTTCCGCCGTCAGCGTGAAGCCGCCGGAGCGCGACTTGTCGAACAGCAGCGTGCCCATCGCGGCCTCGAGCGCGCGGATGCGCCGCGCGACGGTCGTGTAGTCGACGCCGAGCCGCTTCGCGGCGCCGCTCGCGCGCTGCGTGCGCGCGACCTCGAGGAAAAAGCGCAGGTCGTCCCAGTTCAGGTTGCCGGAAACCGGCTCGGTGGCATGTCGCATCGGCGAAGGAAAAAGGCGGGCGTCTCCGGGCCGGCCGTCGATATGCATAAATGCACATCCAACCGGTTTCTTTATCGGTACATCATGAATCTGCGCATAACTATACTCGACCGTGACCTGCGGACCATGAACCGCGGCACCACCACGGAGACACCATGCAAACGCGATCCACCCTCGATGAGCATGCGACCATCGCGACGCCGGCGCCCGAGCGCACCGCGAAGCACTACCTGCTGGCCGGCTGGGCCAGCATGGCCGGCACCACGATCGAGTGGTACGACTTCTTCCTCTACGGCACGGCCGCCGCGCTCGTGTTCAACCGCATCTTCTTCCCATCGCTGGACCCGGTCGTCGGCACGCTCGCCGCGTTCGGCACGTTCGCGGTCGGCTTCATCGGGCGGCCGATGGGCGGCATCGTGTTCGGCCACTTCGGCGACCGCATCGGCCGCAAGTCGATGCTGATGATCACGCTGCTGCTGATGGGCGTGCCGAGCATGATCATCGGGCTGATCCCGTCGTACGACAGCATCGGCTACTGGGCCGCCGCGCTCTTGATCGCGATGCGTTTCCTGCAGGGCATGGCGGTGGGCGGCGAATGGGGCGGCGCGGTGCTGATGGCCGTCGAGCACGCGCCGAAGGGCCGCAAGGGGCTGTTCGGCAGCCTGCCGCAGACGGGCGTCGGGCTCGGGTTGATCCTGTCGTCGGTGGCGATGGCCGCGGTGGCCGCGCTGCCGGAAGCCGACATGCTGTCGTGGGGCTGGCGCGTGCCGTTCCTCGCGAGCATCGCGCTCGTCGGCCTCGGCTGGTTCATCCGCGCGAAGGTGCCGGAATCGCCCGACTTCGAGAAGGTCCGCAAGCAGGGCAAGGCCGAGAAATCGCCGGTGACGGCCGCGCTGCGCCGCCATCCGCGCGAGGTGCTGACGATCGTCGGCGCACGCGCCGCCGAGAACACCTGGTTCTACATGGTCGTCACGTTCGCGCTCGCTTACGCGACGCAGCAACTGCATCTGCCGAAGGCCGAGATGCTGCACGCGATCACGGCCGGCGCGGCGCTGTCGCTCGTCACGATGCCGCTGTGCGGGCATCTGAGCGACCGCATCGGCCAGCGCCGGATGTTCGCGATCGGCCTCGTGCTGATGTGCGCGTTCGCCGCGCCGTTCTTCATGATGCTCGGCACGCAGCAGACGTCGACCGCATGGTGGGCGATCGTGCTCGGCCTCGGCGTCGTGTTCCCGATCCTCTATGCGCCGGAATCGCTGCTGTTCGCGCAGCAGTTCCCGGCGGAAATCCGCTACAGCGGCATCTCGCTGTCGGTGCAGCTTGCCGGCGTGATCGGCGGCGGCTTCGCGCCGATGATCGCGACGTCGCTGCTCAAGGCCGGCGGCGGCCAGCCGCACTACGTGATCGCGTACCTCGTCGGCTTCGGCGTGTTCGCCCTCATGTGCACCGCGTTGATGCGACCGGCGCGCGCGTAGCGCACCGCCCGCCTTCATTCGATTTCAGTTCGACCTGCCGTCCGCCGTCGCCGCACGCGCGGCGGACGCAGGCCACCCTTTTGCTTCGCACCACCGTTTCCCGGAGAGAGTTCCATGAACGCCGCAGTTCCCCAGACCACCCTCGCCCTGCCCACCGCCAAGCTGCTGATCGACGGCGCGTTCGTCGATTCGCGCAGTGCCGAATGGGGCGACATCGTCAACCCCGCGACGCAGGAAGTCATCGGCCGCGTGCCGTACGCGACGCTCGACGAGGTCGATGCCGCGATCGCCTCCGCGCAGCGCGCGTTCCAGACCTGGAAGACGACGCCGATCGGCGCGCGGCTGCGCATCATGCTGAAGTTCCAGGATCTCGTGCGCCGCAATCTCGAACGCATCGCGCACACGCTGACGGCCGAGCAAGGCAAGACGCTGCCCGACGCGCAGGGCGACATCTTCCGCGGCCTCGAGGTGGTCGAGCACGCGTGCTCGATCGGCACGCTGCAGCAAGGCGAATTCGCGGAGAACGTCGCGGGCGGCGTCGATACCTACACGCTGCGCCAGCCCATCGGCGTCTGCGCGGGCATCACGCCGTTCAATTTCCCCGGGATGATTCCGCTGTGGATGTTCCCGATGGCGATCGTGTGCGGCAACACGTTCGTGCTGAAGCCGTCCGAGCAGGACCCGCTGTCGACGATGCAGCTCGTCGAACTCGCGATCGAAGCCGGCGTGCCGCCAGGCGTGCTGAACGTCGTGCACGGCGGCAAGACGGTGGTCGACCGCCTGTGCACGCACCCGGACATCAAGGCGATCTCGTTCGTCGGCTCGACGCGCGTCGGCACGCACGTGTACAACCTCGGCAGCCAGCACGGCAAGCGCGTGCAGTCGATGATGGGCGCGAAGAACCACGCGGTCGTGCTGCCCGATGCGCATCGCGAGCAGTCGATCAACGCACTCGTCGGCGCGGGCTTCGGCGCGGCCGGCCAGCGCTGCATGGCGACGTCGGTCGTCGTGCTGGTCGGCCAGGCGCGCGACTGGCTGCCCGATCTCGTCGAAAAGGCGAAGGCGTTGAAGGTCAATGCGGGCGCGGAAGCCGGCACCGACGTCGGCCCGGTCGTGTCGAAGGCGGCGAAGGCGCGCATCCTGTCGCTGATCGACGCCGGCGTGAAGGAAGGCGCGACGCTGCTGCTCGACGGCCGCGACGTGAAGGTGCCCGGCTACGAGCACGGCAACTTCGTCGGCCCGACGATCTTCTCCGGCGTGACGACCGACATGTCGATCTACCAGGAAGAAATCTTCGGGCCGGTGGTGGTCGTGATGGAAGCCGGCACGCTCGACGACGCGATCGCGCTCGTCAACCGCAACCCGATGGGCAACGGCGTGGGCCTGTTCACGCAGAGCGGCGCGGCCGCGCGCAAGTTCCAGAGCGAGATCGACGTCGGCCAGGTCGGCATCAACATCCCGATTCCGGTGCCGGTGCCCTACTTCAGCTTCACCGGTTCGCGCGGCTCGAAGCTCGGCGATCTCGGCCCGTACGGCAAGCAGGTCGTGCAGTTCTACACGCAGACCAAGACGGTCACCGCGCGCTGGTTCGACGACGATGCGACGGCCGGCGGCGTGAACACGACGATCGCGCTGCGTTGATGGCGAGCACGAGGAGCCTGCACATGGAAATCGCATTCATCGGACTCGGCAACATGGGCGGCCCGATGGCCGCCAACCTGCTCAAGGCCGGCCACGCGCTGACGGTGTTCGACCTCGACGCGCACGCGGTCGACGCCGCGGTGCGCGCCGGCGCGACGGCAGCGGCGTCGCCGCGTGAAGCCGCCGCGCGCGGCTCGTTGATCATCACGATGCTGCCGGCCGCGCAGCACGTGCGCGCCGTCTACCTCGGCGACGACGGCGTGCTGGCCGGCGCGCGCGCCGGCGCGACGCTGATCGACTGCAGCACGATCGATCCGGGCACCGTGCGCGCGGTGGCCGACGCCGCCGCGCAGCGCGACTTCCCGCTCGCCGATGCGCCCGTGTCGGGCGGCACGGGCGGCGCGCAGGCCGGCACGCTGACCTTCATGGTCGGCGCGGACGCGCCGCTGTTCGAGCGCATCCGCCCGGTGCTGCTCGACATGGGCCGGAACGTCGTGCACTGCGGAGGCACCGGCACCGGCCAGATCGCGAAGATCTGCAACAACCTGCTGCTCGGCATCTCGATGATGGGCGTATCGGAAGCGATGGCGCTCGGCGCCGCGCTCGGCATCGAACCGGCCGTGCTGGCCGGCATCATCAACACGTCGACCGGCCGCTGCTGGAGTTCGGACGCGTACAACCCGTATCCGGGCGTGAGCGACACGGCGCCGGCCGCGCGCGGCTATGCGGGCGGCTTCGCGGCGAACCTGATGCTGAAGGATCTCGGGCTCGCGACGGAAGCCGCGCGCAGCGCGCATCAGCCGGTCTGGATGGGCGCGCTCGCGCAGCAGCTGTATCAGTCGATGAGCCAGCAGGGGCTCGGCACGCTCGACTTCTCCGCGTGCGTAAAGCTGTACGAGGCGCAGCCGGCCTGACCTGCCCGGCCGACGCCGGACGTGCGTCGACCCGCGATGGGCCGGAACGGCATCGCGGGTCGGTTTGCCGGCGGGGGAAGAAAAACGCGGGCGGCGGCGTCATGCCGCCGGTCGGTCAACCGCGCGGGTTCGACGCCGTCTCGAAGGTCGGATGGCACTCGAACGCGAGTTCGGAGCGGGCGTCGACGCGGCGGCCGCCGGTCAGCGATTCCTGCTTCACGCTTGCGCGCATCCCGCGCTGCGTGCAGTAGTTGGTGGCTTCGTTGACGGCCTTCTCGTGGGCGTCGGCCCACGTCGTCGACACGCCGATCGTGCGCGTCGTCACGGTGAACACGTTCGGGTTCGACGTCGCGGTCACGTCGGAAGCAGTCGAACACGCGGCGAGCAAGCATGCAGCAGCCGCAATGGTCAACCATCGCAGGGTTCGAAAAGAGACTGGAATGGACATGGAGGGCAGGCGCACGCCGGTCGGCGTGCATTGAACAACATAGGCGACAGTATGCCTGCTCGATCGCCGGAGATCATGCCCCTTTCGGTGAACACATTGTTTCGAATGGTTAAACGATGGCCAAATCTGGCAAGAATTACAGCCGTCGCCGGCCATCGTTTTCGTTCGTCAGGTCATTTCGCCCGGCATGCCCGCCGGCGCGGCCGCTCACGCCGGCGCGACGGTCAATGTGCACCCGCCTGACGGATTCGAGCGGATGCTTCCGCGAGGTTGCGCCACGCCGGCTGCCCCGGCGCGTAGCGCGCACGGATGTACGCGGCAAGCTCGGCCATCTGCCGATCGTCGAAGGCATCGCCGAAGCCCGGCATGTAGCCGAGCCGGTCGGTGGCCGGCTGGTCGATCCCGTGGTGCAGCACGCGCAGCAGGTTGTCCGGCGTCGCCTGGCTGACGCTCGTGTTGAGCCCCATCAGCGGACGCACGCCGAAATGCCCGACACCGCCCGATTCCGCATGACAGACCGCGCACGCGGCGTCGAACGCGCGGCGGCCGTTCTCGAGACCGAGCGTCGCGACGGCGTCCGCGCCGCGCGCGTGGCCGGCGGCCGCGTCCGCGGCGACCGCCGCATCGACGGGCGGCGACAGCGACGCCAGATAGTGCGCGATCGCCTGCACGTCGGACTCGGGCAGCGCCGCGAGCCCCGCGACGACGGGCGCCATCGGCCCGGCCGCGACGCCGTGCTGCGCCGAGAACCCGGTGCGCAGATAGTCGAACAGCGCGCCTTCGGTCCATGGCACCGGCGCGGCCGGCGACGCGACGAGCGGCGGCGCGACCCATCCTTCCGCTTCGCCGCCCGACAGGTAGGCGAGGCCGCCCTTCTCCGCGCCGAGCGCGTTGCGCGGCGTATGGCAGGCGCCGCAGTGTCCGGCGCCGTCGACCAGATACTTGCCGCGATTCCACATCGCCGAACGCGCCGGGTCCGGCGCAAACGGCCGCGCGTCGTGATACAGCCAGTTCCAGCCGGCCACGAGCCGCCGCTGGTCGAGCGGGAACGGCAGCTTCGTCTTCGGCGGCACGTGCTTCACCGGCGGCTGCGACATCAGGTACGCATAGAGCGCGAGCAGATCGGGCTCGCTCAGCTTCGCGAATGCGGTGTACGGAAACGCCGGATACAGGTGCGAACCGTCGCGCGAGATGCCTTCGCGCATCGCGCGGGCGAACGCCGGGTATGACCATGCACCGATGCCGGTGTCCGGATCGGGCGTGAGGTTCGTCGTGTAGATCGTGCCGAACGGCGTATCGAGCGCGAGGCCGCCCGCGTTGGTCGCGCCGCCGGGCGCCGTGTGGCATACCGCGCAATCGCCGGCGAGCGCGACCTGGCGGCCGCGTTCGAGCATCGCCGCGCTCCACGTCGCGCCGTCCGCGCCGCCGGGCGCCATCGACGCAACGGGCGCGATCGGCGCGGGGCCCGGCAGGATCGCGCACGCCAGCCCGATCAGCCCGCCGACCACCCCGCCCGCGCCGCCGCCGGCCAGCCAGCGGCGCCAGCGCGACGCGCGGCGCGGGGCTGCTTGCCGGCCGTCGCCGGCATCGACCGGCACCGGTTGCGCGAGCGCGGCGCGAATGTGCGCGGCATCGAACGGCGGTGCGCGAAACCGCACGCCCGTCGCGTCGTACAGCGCATTCGCGATCGCGGCAGCGGCCGGCGCGGCCGCCTGTTCGATCCGCCGCGCATCGTGTTCGGACAGGTCGCCGTGCGCGCGACGCGCGGCCGCGTCGACTGCAATCAGTTCGTGCGCGATCGCGTCGGCCCGCTCGCCGGCACCGGTCTCGTCGTGCGCGGGCCGCGCGGACAACCGTGCGCCCATCACGCGGGAAATCGCGGCCTCGATCTGCCACGCGGGCAGGCCGGCCAGCGACGCGTCGCCCGGCTCGCCGGTGCCCTGCCCGGCCACCACGCGCCGCACCGAGACATCGCCTGTCGCGCAGTCCACGTCGAGATCGACGACCCACGCGGACCAGCGCGAATCGCGGTCATGGTCGGCATCGTCGCCGGATGCGGTTGCGTGCGCATCGACACGCTCGCCATCGAATGCGAAACCGCGACCGCTGACACGCGACGCCGCGTTCGCCCCGGCCGCAGCCGGCACGCCCCAGGCGGCGCGTTCGCTGACCATCCGGATCGTTTCGCGCGGCCCCGCATCGCGCTCGGCATCGAGATGCTGCAACCGCAACGCGACCGGGTCGCGCCGCAACGCGCCCGCGAGTTCGTCGACGAAGGACTCGCGGGCAAACACGTGCGCGTGACCGGGAATCGCGCCATCTTCATCGGCCAGTTCGATCGACGTCTGCGCGTGCCGGTAGACGAATGGCGATGCGGGACCGCGCCCGGCACGCTCGTCCACACCGCGAGCATCGTCCCCGCCCGCGCCGGCCGCCTGCGCGCGATAGCGCCAGGTCGTCATCCGGCCGTCGGGCGCCGTCCGTGTTTCGATATCGAACGATGCATGCGTGCGCGCAGCGCCGATCGGCCACGCGTAGCACGCGCGATGCGGGCGCGATGCGTCGGCGGCCGCGTCATCGGGCGGCGCCGGTTCCGTCACGCGCGCCGGCGCCACGGGCAAACCTGCGTCATGCTTCATCGCCGCCTCGCAGATAGCGTGCGGCGCGATGCACCGCGCGAATGATCTCCAGATGCGTGCCGCAACGGCACAGGTTGAAGCGCAGCGCATCCCGGATCGCCGCATCGTCGGGCGCGGGGTTGCGATCGAGCAGCGCCTTCGTGCTCATGATCATCCCGTTCAGGCAATACCCGCATTGCGCGGCCTGCTCGTCGATGAACGCGCGCTGGATCGGATGCGGCGCGTCGCACGACCCGAGCCCTTCCAGCGTCGTGACGTCGCGTCCGTGCGCGGCGGCGGCCGGCACGACGCATGAACGCGTGGGCTGCCCGTCGACGAGCACCGTGCACGCACCGCATTGCCCGAGCCCGCAGCCGTATTTCGGGCCATTGAGCGCGCAGTCGTTGCGCAGGACCAGCAGCAGCGGCGTGTCGGGCATGGCGTCGGCGAAGGTGTACGGCGCGCCGTTCACGCGAAACGCCAGCGGCCGCGGCGGAGAAGCGGGATGGGACATTGATCGATCCGGAATGCAGAATGCGGGCCGAGTCGGCCGGCGGCGGGCACGGCCGCCGGCTGGCGCTTGTCGGCGCGCGCCTGACATATAACACGCCGAAATGCGTGCGTTGCGGCGCATCGGCCCCGCACCGGCGAGGCGGCTGCACGGCGCCGGCCGGCGCGGGCGCCGCGCGTCAGGCCGCGGCCGCCACGTTGCTGCGCGACGGCGCTTCGAGCGGCACGTCGAATACGTCGTATCCGAACACCCACGACGGATCCTCGTTGGTGCGCAGCCACGTGTTGTTGTGCGACACGAGCTGCACCTTCGACGCGCGCGCCGCGCGGTTCGCCTCGTACAGCGCGAACGCACCCGCATGGTCGCCGATGCCGACCTCGTCGAGACAGCGCGCGAGCATCGCCGCATCCTCGATCGCCATCGCCGCGCCCTGCGCCATGTGCGGCTTCATCGGATGGCACGCGTCGCCGAGCAGCACGAGACGGCCGCGACTCCATAACGGCAGCGGATCGCGTTCCAGCAGCGGCCATTTGGTGATCGACGGCGAGACGTCGATCAAATGCTGGATGTCGGCGTGGAAACCGGCGAACGCCTCGCGCATCTCGTCGCGGCTGCTGTCGACCATCGACACGCCTTCCGGCCACTCGGCCTGCGGCACGCCGGTCACGTAGTAGTACTCGTCGCGCTTCTCGGTCACGTAGTAGACCATCATGTGGCGATCCTCCGACCACCACTTCACGCACATGTCGTACGGCTTGTTGCCGAGCAGCGCGGCCGGGAACACCGCGCGGTGCGCGACGTAACCGGTGTAGCGCGGCGGTTCCGCACCGAGCAGGTGCTCGCGGATCCGCGAATTCACGCCGTCCGCGCCGATCGCGATGTCGGCCGTCTCGACGCTGCCGTCGGCGAACGTCAGGCGCACGTCGCTGCCGGTGTCCTCCACCGCCGCGAGCTTCTTGCCGAAGCGGATCGTGCCGGGCGTCACCGCCTGCGTCATCAGCGCATGGAAATCGCCGCGATGCACGGTCAGGTAGCGCGCGCCGTAAGTCTTGCGCGCGTATTCGCCGAGCGGAATCTGCGACAGCACGTCGGCCGTGCGCCAGTCGCGGCTGTACCAGAAATCCGGATGCGAACCCATCGTCTCCAGCGCGTCCTCGCAGCCGATGCGCCGCATGATCTTCATCACGTTCGGGCCGAGATGGATCCCCGCGCCGAGGCGCGAGAACGCGGGCGCCTGCTCGTACAGCGCGACGTCGTAGCCGCCGCGCTGCAGCAGCGCAGCCGCGGCCGTGCCGCCGAGACCGGCGCCGATGATTGCGATACGGGGTTTGCTCATGCGGATCTCCTGATCGTGGGTGGCCCGTTGCCGAACACGGTGCGAGGACGGGCGGATTGAATGGCGTTTATGTAGCGTACACACTCAATTTATTCAGGACAAGCGGATTGTTGATCGACATCGACACATTCGGGAAAACACTAATAAATCGACACAATCCCGCGCACAACAACAATCCAGCCGTGTCGAACGTCATTTTGATCCATTGCCATTTTCAAATGTACACACTAGACTTTGCCCAACATCCGGCGATCCCGCGCCAGCGTGCCGCCCCCTCCTTACCGACACGGAGCCTCCCGTCATGAGCAAGACCTACCGCATCGGCCAGATCGTGCCGAGTTCCAACACGACGATGGAAACGGAAATTCCCGCGATGCTGCGGCTGCGCGAAGCGATCCGCCCCGAGCGCTTTACGTATCACTCGAGCCGGATGCGGATGAAGAAGGTCGTCAAGGAAGAACTCGCGGCGATGGACGCCGAATCCGACCGCTGCGCGGTGGAACTGAGCGATGCGCGCGTCGACGTGCTCGGCTACGCGTGCCTCGTCGCGATCATGGCGATGGGGCACGGCTACCACCGCGTGTCGCAGGCGCGCCTCACGAAGCACACGGCCGACAACGGCGCGCAGGCGCCGGTGCTGACGAGCGCGGGTGCGCTGGTCGACGCGCTGAAGGTGATCGGCGCGAAGCGCATCGTCGTCGTCGCGCCGTACATGCTGCCGCTCACCGAGCTGGTGGTCGACTACATCCGCAACGAAGGCTTCGACGTGCTCGCGTACCGCGCGCTGGAAATCCCCGACAACCTCGACGTCGGCCGCCACGATCCGGCGCGCCTGCCCGACATCGTGAAGACGCTGCCGTACCAGGACGCCGACGCGATCGTGCTGTCCGCGTGCGTGCAGATGCCGTCGCTGCCCGCCGTCGCGAAGGTCGAGGCGATGACGGGCAAGCCGGTGATCACCGCGGCGATCGCGACCACCTACGCGATGCTGCGCGAACTCGATCTCGAACCGGTCGTGCCCGGCGCCGGCGCGCTGCTGTCCGGCGCGTACTGAGCGCCGCCGCTACTTCGGAGCATCTTCATGTCCTCGACTTTCCTGTACGGCGCGAACGTCCGCGCCAACGGCATCCGCCAGCACTATCTGCGCTACGGCGGCGCGACCGGCGCGCGCGCGTCGCGCCCGGCGATCGTGCTGATTCCCGGCATCACGAGCCCCGCGATCACGTGGGGCTTCGTCGGCGAAGTGTTCGGCGCGGCGTTCGACACCTACGTGCTCGACGTGCGCGGCCGCGGGCTGTCGGACGCGTCGCCGTCGCTCGACTACAGTCTCGATGCGCAGGCGGACGACGTCGCGGCGCTCGTCGCCGCGCTCGATCTGCCGCGCACGAGCCTCGTCGGACATTCGATGGGCGCGCGGATCGCCGCGCGCGCGGCCCGGCGCGGCATCCGCGGGCTCGCCTCCGTCGTGCTGGTCGATCCGCCCGTCTCGGGCCCGAACCGCCGCGACTACCCGGGCAAGCTGCCGTGGTACATCGACTCGATGGCGCTCGCGCGTGCCGGCACGGACGCCGAGGGCATGCGCGCGTTCTGCCCGACCTGGACCGATGCCGAGCTGCAGTTGCGCGCCGAATGGCTGCACACCTGCGACGAACGCGCGGTGCGCACGTCGTACGAAGGCTTCCACACCGACGATTTCCACGCGGATGCCGCGCAACTGGCCGTGCCGTCGCTGCTGATCACCGCCGAGCGCGGCGACGTGGTGCGCGACGACGACGTCGCCGAGCTGCAGCGCGCGACGCCGACGATGCGGCACGTGCGCGTGCCCGACGCCGGCCACATGATCCCGTGGGACAACGCGGCGGGCTTCTACACGGCGTTCGGCGACTTCCTCGGCGCGCCGCTCGCGCCCTGAGCGCGGCGTCCGCCGCTTTCCTTCACGCCTTTACCGGAGCCGACGATGCCAGTCAGCGATACCCAACTGATCGACGCGTGGAAGCAGGTCCTCACGCTGTCGCGCCTCGAGCCGGGCCAGACCGTCACGATCCTGACGAGCGCGGCCACCCATCCGCAGACGCTGTCGTGCGCGCTGATCGCGACGCAGTCGCTCGGCGCGATCGTCAACCGGCTCGACCTGCCGCCCGTCAACGGCGACAAGGCATTCAGCCGCGACCCGCTCGCCTACCTCGGCACGACGCCGCTGACCGGCAACCGCGCCGCGATCGCCGCGCTGCGCGAGAGCGACCTCGTGCTCGACCTGATGACGCTGCTGTTCTCGCCCGAGCAGCACGACATCCTGAAATCGGGCACGAAGATCCTGCTCGCGGTCGAGCCGCCCGAAGTGCTGGTGCGGATGGTGCCGACCCTGGCCGACCGCACGCGCGTGCTCGCCGCATCGAAGAAAATCGCCGCCGCGCGCGCGATGCGCGTGAGCTCGGCGGCCGGCACCGCGCTCGTGTGCCCGCTCGGCGAGTTCCCGCCGACCGCCGAATACGGCTTCGTCGACGCGCCGGGCCGCTGGGATCACTGGCCGAGCGGCTTCGCGCTGACCTATCCGAACGATCGCACCGCGCGCGGCACGATCGTGATCGACCGCGGCGACATCCTGCTGCCGCAGAAGCACTACGTGCGCGAGCCGATCGCGCTGACCGTCGAAGGCGGTTACGCGACGCGCATCGAAGGCGGCGTCGACGCCGACCTGCTGCGCGACTACATGGACACGTTCACCGACCCCGAAGGCTATGCGATCTCGCATATCGGCTGGGGGCTGCAGCCGCGCGCGCGCTGGTCGACGCTCGGGCTGTACGACCGCGAGGCGACGATCGGGATGGACGCGCGCGCGTTCGAGGGCAACTTCCTGTTCTCGCTCGGCCCGAACAACGAAGGCGGCGGCAGCCGCACGACCACCTGCCATATCGACATCCCGCTGCGCCGCTGCACGGTCGAACTCGACGGCGAGACCGTCGTGCGCGAAGGCCGCGTGACCGACCAACCCGCCTGATACCGACGAGCCCGACACCATGAACGATCTTTCCCGTCACGCCGAAGCGAACGTGTATCGCCAGCAGGGTTTCGGCACGCCGCTGCCGCCGCACGGCAACCTCGGCCTGCTGATCGTCGACTTCGTGGTCGGCTTCGCCGATCCCGCGACCTTCGGCGGCGGCAACATCGCGCCGGCGATCGCGCGCACCACGCATGCGCTGGCGCTCGCGCGCGAACGCGGCTGGCCGGTCGCGCACAGCCGCATCGTGTATGCGGACGACGGCAGCGACGACAACGTGTTCTCGCTGAAGGTGCCCGGCATGGCGACGCTGACCGAGCATCATCCGAACAGCGCGATCGTGCCCGAACTCACGCCCGCGCCGGGCGAACTGGTCGTGCGCAAGACCGTGCCGTCCGCGTTCTTCGGCACGCAGCTCGCGCCGTGGCTCGCGCAGCGCGCGGTGCAGACGCTGCTCGTCGCGGGCGCCGTGACGAGCGGCTGCGTGCGCGCGAGCGTCGTCGACGCGATGTCGCACGGGTTCCGCCCGCTCGTGCTCGCCGATTGCGTCGGCGATCGCGCGATCGCGCCGCACGACGCGAACCTGTTCGACATGCAGCAGAAATATGCGGCCGTGATGCCGCTCGACGATGCGATCGCGGCGATCGACGCCGTGCAGGCCCGCGCACGCTGAGTCGCGACGCATCGCGGGCGGCGCCGGTGTGCCGCCCGCGATTGACGCTGCGCTTTTGGCGACCTAGATTGACTTCACGCGCGCCGCCGCCCCGCACGCTGCCCGACGCCATCACCCGCCGGCCGCGCCGCCCTCGACAGGACCTCTCCCCGTGAACCGCTCCGAACTGCTCGCGCGCACCGGCTGCCTGACCGTGATCCGGCCGCCCGCGCCGCCCGTGAAGCCGGCGCCCGGCCAGCCGGGCAGCCTGTCGTCCTACGTGCCGGCGCTGCCCGAAGTCTTCGTCGCGATTCTCGACGACGGCCGCATCCTCGCATTCAACGGACACGTCGATCTCGGCACCGGCATCCGCACGTCGCTCGCGCAGATCGTCGCCGAAGAACTCGACGTGCCGGCCGCGCGCGTGACGATGGTGCTCGGCGACACGGCCGCGACGCCGAACCAGGGCCCGACCATCGCGAGCGCGACGATCCAGATTGCCGCGACGCCGCTGCGCTGCGCGGCCGCGCAGGCCCGTCACGCGCTGCTCGCGCTCGCCGCCGAGCGGTTCGGCGTCGACACGGCGCGGCTGGACATCGACGACGGAACGATTTCCGCCGATGGACACACGATCACGTTCGCCGCGCTCGTCGCCGCGCGGCGGATCGCGCTGACGCTCGACCTGAACGCCCGCACGAAGGACCCGGCTCGATACCGGATCGTCGGCCGCGCGTCGCCGCGCGTCGACCTGCCCGCGAAGGCGACCGGCCAGCTCACGTTCGTGCACGACATGCGCGTGCCGGGCATGCTGCACGGCCGCGTCGTACGACCGCCGTACGCGGGCCACGACAGCGGCCCGTTCGTCGGCACGTCGCTGCTGGACGTCGATCGCCCGTCGGTGGCCGACGTGCCGGGGCTCGTGGCCGTCGTCGTGCTCGGCGATTTCGTCGGCGTGGTCGCCGAGCGCGAGGAGCAGGCGATCCGCGCCGCGCGCCAGTTGCGCGTGACGTGGCGGCCGCTGCCCGCGCTGCCGCCGCTCGACGAACCGGCTGCCGCGATCGCCGCCGCGCCGGCCAGACGGCGCGTGTTGCTCGACGAAGGCGACGTCGACGCCGCGCGATCGGAACCGGACACGCTCACGCTGTCGCGTACTTACGCGTGGCCGTTCCAGATGCACGGGTCGATCGGCCCGTCCTGTGCGCTCGCCGACTACCGCGCGCCCGGCGACGGGCGCATCACCGTGTGGTCCGGCACGCAGAATCCCGTGTCGCTGCGCTACGACCTCGCGACGCTCGTCGCGCGCGACGAAGCCGATGTCGACATCGTGCGGATGGAAGCGGCCGGCTGCTACGGCCGCAACGGCGCGGACGACGTGTGCGGCGACGCGCTGCTGCTGTCGCGCGCGGTCGGCCGCCCGGTGCGTGTGCAACTGTCGCGCGCGGACGAACATCTGTGGGAACCGAAAGGCGCGGGCCAGTCGATGCGGGTGACGGGCACCGTCACGCGCGACGGCCGCCTGCTCGGCTATGACTTCACGACACGCTACCCGTCGAACGACGCGCCGCTGCTCGCGGCGCTGCTGACCGGCGCGATCGCGCCCGAACCGCGCGTGTTCGAGATGGGCGACCGCACGGCCGTGTCGCCGTATGCGAGCCCGCATCGGCGCTTCGTCTGCGAGGATCTCGCGCCGCTCGTGCGCGCATCGTGGCTGCGCGGCGTATCGGCCTTGCCGAATTCGTTCGCGCACGATGCATTCGTCGACGAATGCGCGGCGCTGATCGGCGTCGATCCGCTCGCGTTCCGGCTGCGCCATCTGCAGGATCTGCGCGCAACCGAACTGCTGCAGGCAGTGGCCGACCGCGCGGGCTGGACGCCGCGCGCGCCGCGCCCGACGAACGAACGCGAAGAACGCGACGCATCGCGGCTCGTGCATGGCCGCGGGATCGCGTATGCGCGCTACGTGCACAGCCGCTTCCCCGGTTTCGGCGCGGCATGGTCGGCGTGGATCGTCGACCTGAGCGTCGATCGCGTGTCGGGCGAGATTCGTATCGAGCGCGTGACGGTCGGTCAGGACACGGGCACGATGATCAACCCCGATGGCGTGCGCCACCAGATCCACGGCAACGTGATCCAGGTATTGAGTCGCACGCTGAAGGAACGCGTGCGGTTCGCGGACGGCAAGGTCGCGTCGCGCGAATGGGCGAGCTACCCGATCCTGACGTTCGCGGAAGTGCCGGACGTCGACGTCGTGCTGATGCCGCGGCAAGGCGAACCGCCGCTCGGTGCGGGCGAATCGGCATCGGTGCCGGGGCCGGCGGCGGTCGCGAACGCGCTGTTCGATGCCACCGGCGTACGGTTCTACGCCCCGCCGTTCACGCCGGAAACGGTGCGCGCCGCGCTGCGCGAAGCGGGCCGGCTGATGAGCGCCGACGCGGCTCGCGCACCGGTCACCGCGGGCGCGACGTAGGGCGGCCCGCGCCGCGCGTCACCCGTCACGCGTCGCCGTCTTCTTCCATCATCTTGCGCAGCAGGAACTGCAGCGCGACCCGCTCGCCGGGATTGAGCGCGCCATACGTGCGTTCCGTCACCTGCCGCGCGAACGGCACCGTGCGGTCGATCAGCGCGAGGCCGGCCGCGGTTGCGCGCACGATCAGCTTGCGGCCGTCGTTCGGGTCGGGCAACACCTCGATCAGCGCGCGTGTCTTGAGCCGCTCGACGACGCCGCGAATCGTCGCCTGGTCGATCGCGGTCGCCTTGACGATGTCGTTCAGCGAACACGCCTGCCGCTCCTTGACCGCGCACAGCGTCACGAACTGCGCGGCCGTGAGATCCGAATCGGGAATCGCTTCCTGGAAAATCGAAACGTGCCGCTGATACGCGCGGCGCAGCAGATGCCCGACCTGGTCGTGAAAATCGTACGAATCCTTGGAAGACGCCATGAGAGTGCCGGCCCACGCCTGCATGCAAATGAAAGACAAGCAGTGTACACCCTCAAATCGGTGCGACCGGCGACCGGCCGGGCGCGTCATTGCGGTGCATCATGATTCGCGGCATCGCGTGCAAGTCGCGCGTGACGACCGCCCGATCGCGGCGATGCGTCCGACCATCGCATCGGTGCGCCGGCCGGGTCGAGCACCATCGCAGCGCCTGCCGGACATGCGCTCGCGTGCTGCGGCAGATCTTCGTGCACACACTTCAATTTTGAGTGCATACGCACGAATTTCGTGCATGCCTCCCGCGATGAGCCGACCTTTTCAGCGCACGCTCCATATCGAGCAAAACCCCTTTTCAAACACGGCCTTTTCTCATGCAAACGCTTGCTTTCCGGCTGCCATATCCATGCCTGTGCGCTTCGGTATTTTCTAGTGTGTACGCTACGTATTTGACGTGATATACAGACTCCAGTGCGCAGCGGAACGTCCGCTCGCGTCGATCGAGCCACCCATTCATCCGTCACACTCGAACAGGGGCAGTCCCATGTCTACCGCACACCCGAGCGCCGCCGTTTCCCCCGACGACGCGCTGCACGGCACTCTCTATCGCAAGGTCACGCTGCGCCTCATCACCCTCTTCTGCCTGTGTTACTTCGCGGCCTATCTCGACCGCATCAACATCGGGCTCGCGAAGCTCCAGATGCTCGATGCGCTGAAGTTCAGCGACACCGTGTACGGCCTCGGCGCCGGCCTGTTCTTCGCCGGCTACATCCTGTTCGAAGTCCCGAGCAATCTGGTGCTGCAGCGCGTCGGCGCGAAGCTGTGGATCGCGCGGATCATGATCACGTGGGGCCTGCTGTCGGGTGCGACGATGTTCGTGCACACGCCGATGCAGTTCTACATCGTGCGCTTCCTGCTCGGCGCCGCCGAAGCCGGCTTCCTGCCGGGCGTGCTGCTGTACCTGACGCAGTGGTATCCCGATGCGCGCCGCGCGCGGATCGTCGCGCTGTTCATGGTCGGCCTGCCGCTGTCGAGCATGATCGGCAGTCCGATCTCCGGCTGGATCATGCGGGCGTTCGACGGCGCGCACGGGCTCGGCGGCTGGCAGTGGCTGTTCCTGCTCGAGGCGCTGCCGTCGGTGCTGCTCGGCTTCGCGGTGCTGCGCTGGCTGCCCAACGGCATCGAATCCGCGCAATGGCTGAACGCCGACGAGAAGCGGGTGCTGCGCGCGAATCTCGACGCCGATCCGTCCGGCAACAAGAGCCACGCGCTCGGCAAGGCATTCTCCGATCCGAAGGTGTGGGCGCTCGGCCTGATCGACCTGTGCGTGCTGCTCGGCCTGTATGCGGTGAGTTTCTGGCTGCCGACGATCCTGCGCGACACCGGCGTGAAGGACGCGTATCACATCGGCTGGCTGATGGTGATCCCGAACGCCGCCGCCGTGCTCGCCACGCTGTACTGCGGCGCGAGCTCCGACCGCGCGCGAGAGCGCCGCTGGCATATCGTCGTACCGTTCATGGTGTCGGCCGTCGCGCTGGCGATCGCGGCTTCGTCGTCGCACGGCACGCTCGGCACGGTGCTGCTGTTCTCGCTGATCAACGCCGGCGCGGCCGCCGCGATGCCGGTCGTGTGGGCGCTGCCGTCGACGTTCCTGAAGGGCTCGGCCGCCGCCGGCGGCATCGCGTTCGCATGCTCGATCGCGAACCTCGGCGGCTTCGGCAGCACCTATTTCATCGGCTGGCTGCGCGATACGTTCCATTCGCAAAGCGCGGGCTTGTATGGTTTTGCCGCATGCATGCTGGTCGGCTGCGCACTCGCGCTCGCCTACCCGGCCCGGCTCGTGAACCGCTGACGCCTCGCGCCGCGCGCGCGACGCTCCCTTTTTACAACCGCGCCGCTCGCGCGGT
The DNA here is from genome assembly GCF_900446215.1 of Burkholderia cenocepacia. GTDB lineage: Bacteria > Pseudomonadota > Gammaproteobacteria > Burkholderiales > Burkholderiaceae > Burkholderia > Burkholderia cenocepacia. Next base: position 459,388 of record NZ_UAQZ01000013.1, read on the forward strand.
CCGCCCGCACGCTCCCCACGTCCTCCCGCGCACGCCGCCATCCCGGCGCGTGCGCGCTGCCTGCCCCACGCCACCGTCGTTCGCCGGTTTTTGCGCCGCACAGGCACGTCGATTGCGTCATCCCCGCGCCCGCCATCCGGCGGACAGCATCTTCCTTCCAACCGGCGCTGCGCTCCGCGCGGTTCTCTGCGCGGCGGTCCCGCATCGCAATGCAGGTTTCCTGAACGAGAGGACGACATGAAATCAATACGAACGATAGTGGCCCTGTGCTCGGTCATTTCCATGCTCACGGCATGCGGCGGCGGCGACGACGCCGGGACCGTACTCGGCATCTCGAAGCCGCAGGCGCGCTTCATCAACGCGGTGCCGGCCGGCCCGAACCTCGACTACTACCTGAATGCGAAGGTCGATCAGTCGGGTGTCGCCTACAAGGGCGTGACGCGCTATCACGACATCGATTCGGGCACGCAGACCGCGAGCTACGACGTGTCGGGCACGACCTCGACCGTCGCGTCTCAATCGTTCAGCGCGGCGAACGGTCACCATTACACGACGATCGCGCTGCCGAGCACGACGTCGCTGATCTCCGTCATCGACGACCCGTACGACAAGGGCCTGCTGTCGGACAAGGCGCGCGTGCGCAGCTTCAACGCATCGCCGAATGCGCAGAACGTCGACGTGTACGTCGTCGCGCCGGGCACCGACATCACGACGGTCAGCCCGACGATGGCGGGCGCGGCCTACCAGAACGCCGTCCCGGCCACGACGCAGGATTCGGTCTACCTGAACGGCGGCACCTACCAGGTGGTCGTCACGACGGCCGGCAGCAAGTCGCCGATCCTCAAGACCGCGCCGGTCAACATCGGCAACAACGCCGACTGGCTGCTGCTGACGATTCCGTCGGGCGGGGTCGGCGACGTGACGCCGAACGACATTCACGTGCTCGTCGCCCAGGGCAACGACGCCGATACGTCCGCGCAGGAACTCGGGCCGCAGTAAGGGCCGAAAACGATCGCGGCGGCCGGTGCGCTCGCATCGGCCGCCGCGTGTCGGTCAGCGGTATCAGTCGTCGGACCGTTCGAGGCAGATCACGTGCTCGGCGCGTGTGCCGTCGCCGTGCTCGATATCGACGTCGCCGACATGGCGCACACGCCAGCCCGGCCGCGTCGCGATCTGCGGCATGTTGCCGGACGGCCGGCTCTCGATCCCGCCGAGCCCTTCGTCGGGCGTGTCGACCGCCTCGTCGAGCGACGCGTTCGAATAGATCACGTTGTCCTGCAGCTCCGACGCGCCGGTGCGCGCCTCCATGCCCTTGCCGTCGACGTCGACCGTGTTGTCGGTCATCGCCATGTTCGCGTTGTCGAGCGTGACGATCCGGCCGGCGGCCCGGCGCACCGGATCGCCGCTGTCGACCGCATGCGCGTCGACGTCGATCGCCGGCAGGCCGGTCGGCATCTTCCCGGCAACCGCTTCAGGCGTCAGCGGACGCCGCGCCACCTGCGCGGCCTGGGTCGCCGCGTCGGGCATGTCGCCGGCCGCCGGTGTCTTCACCGGGCTTTTCTCGATCTGTTCCCGCTGCTTTTCCGGGGTAGGGTTCGATTCCGCGTTCTGCATCGCACCTCCTTGCCCGGCCGGCGGACGCCGGCGTCACGCCGTCGCCTCCGGGCCGGAAATCGCTACAACGGTCCTTGCAAATCTTTCATGCGCACGGCCGCGCACGCACGCCGTCCGGCGCGCGTGCCCGCCGGCACCGCACCCGCGCGGCGGACGACGCGCCGCCGCGCCGCCCGCCCGACTACCGGCGCGCGTCAGCCGCCGCTCGCGCCGGCCGGCGCGGAGGCCGCGCCCGGCATGCTCGCGCCGGCGTCGCCGGGGGTGCCGGCCGCCCCGCTGCTCGGCGTGCCCGATGGCGCGGTGGACGGCGCGACCGACATGCCGCTGGCTGCGCCCGAGTCGGAACTGGTCGCGCCGTTGTCGCCCTTCTTCTGGCAGCCTGCGCCTGCCGCGAGGCCCGCGATCAGGATGCCGGCGAAGACGGCTCGCGATACGTGACGAAGTGAATATCGCTGCATGACACCTCCGCTGATGTCGATGTGGATGGAACCCGCTGACTCGCAATTTGCGTGCCGTTCCCCGCCGCCGCGGCCGCCCGCGTTCCATTCGTTTTCCAAATGACGTCCAGCCGAATATTTAATTTCCCATCGTCCGGCCCGCCGCCCATACTCGCGAACAAATCCGAGACATAACGTCCACGGCGGCCGACCGCGCTGCGTACCCACGCGGCCGGTGTCGCGCCCCGCACATGGAAGGAGACAACGGCGTGCAACTGGAAGCCATCCACCGCACGGGCCTCGGGCTCGGCGCGGACGACGCATCGCATCGAACCGACACGGCCGCGCGCGATCCCGCGCTGAGCCCGCGGCTGCATAACCCCGATCTCGCGCCGACCCGGGCCGAGGGCCGGACATGGGGCCGCTACAGCATCTTTGCGCTGTGGACCAACGACGTGCACAACATCGCGAACTACTCGTTCGCGATCGGGCTGTTCGCGCTCGGCCTGTCGGGCTGGCAGATGCTCGCGTCGCTCGCGATCGGCGCGGTGCTCGTGTACTGCTTCATGAACCTGACCGGCTACATGGGCCAGAAGACCGGCGTGCCGTTCCCGGTGATCAGCCGGATGAGCTTCGGCATCTACGGCGCGCTGCTGCCCGCGATGATCCGCGCGGTGATCGCGATCGCATGGTTCGGCATCCAGACCTATCTCGCATCCGTCGTGCTGCGCGTGCTGCTCACCGCGATCTGGCCGGGCCTCGCCGCGTTCGACCAGAATGCGATCTTCGGGCTGTCGACGCTCGGCTGGATCACGTTCGTCGCGATCTGGCTGGTGCAGATCGGCATCCTCACGTACGGGATGGAAATGGTCCGCAAGTACGAGGGGCTCGCCGGCCCGGTGATCCTCGTCACGACGCTGTCGCTCGCCGCGTGGATGTTCAGCCGCACCGGCGGCCAGCTCGCGATGTCGATCGGCAAGCCGATGACCGGCCTGAAAATGTGGACAGAAATCTTCGCGGGCGGCTCGCTGTGGCTCGCGATCTACGGCACGCTGGTGCTCAACTTCTGCGACTTCGCCCGTTCGTCGCCGAGCGCGAAGACGGTGCGCGTCGGCAACTTCTGGGGCCTGCCGGTCAACATCCTCGTGTTCGCGACGATCAGCTTCGTGCTCGCCGGCGCGCAGTTCAAGCTGAACGGCCACATCATCCACAGCCCGACGGAAATCATCGCGACGGTGCCGAACAAGCTGTTCCTCGTGCTCGGCTGCCTCGCCTTCCTGATCGTGACGGTGGCCGTGAACATCATGGCGAACTTCGTCGCGCCGGCCTTCGTGCTGACGAGCCTCGCGCCGCACCGCCTGTCGTTCCGCCGCGCGGGCCTGATCAGCGCGACGATCGCCGTGCTGATCCTGCCGTGGAACCTGTACAACAGCCCGATCGTGATCGTCTATTTCCTGTCCGGCCTCGGTGCGCTGCTCGGCCCGCTGTACGGAATCATCACGGTCGACTACTGGCTGGTGCGCAAGCAGCGCGTGAACGTGCCCGATCTCTACACCGAAGCGCCGACCGGCGCCTACTTCTACACGCGCGGCGTGAACCGCAAGGCGCTCGCGGCGCTCGTGCCGTCCGCGCTGATCTCGATCACGCTCGCCGTCGTACCGGCCTTCAGTGCGATGACGCCGTTCTCGTGGCTGCTCGGCGCCGCGATCGCGGGCAGCGTGTACTGGCTGCTGGCCGATCGCACACGGCACTACGAAGAACGTTCGGGCGAGCACATCGCGGTCGCCTGCGCGCAACACTGATACACACGCATACGGAGTCAGCAATGAGGATCCTGGTAGTCAACGTCAACACGACCGAGTCGATCACCGATGCGATCGCCGCGCAGGCGCAGGCCGCCGCGTCGCCCGGCACGGAGATCGTCGGGCTGACGCCGCGCTTCGGCGCGGAGTCGATCGAAGGCAACTTCGAGAGCTACCTCGCGGCGATCGCCGTGATGGATCGCGTGTTGAGCTACGACGAGCCGTACGACGCGGTGATCCAGGCCGGCTACGGCGAGCACGGCCGCGAAGGGCTGCAGGAACTGCTGACGGTGCCCGTCGTCGACATCACCGAAGCGGCCGCGAGCGTCGCGATGCTGCTCGGCCATCGCTACTCGGTCGTCACGACGCTCGACCGCACGGTGCCGCTGATCGAGGATCGCCTGAAGCTCGCCGGGCTCGATGCGCGCTGCGCGTCGGTGCGCGCGAGCGGCCTCGCGGTGCTCGAACTCGAGGCGCACCCGGCTCGCGCGATCGAATCGATCGTCGGCCAGGCGCAACGCGCGGTGAAGGACGATCACGCGGAAGTGATCTGCCTCGGCTGCGGCGGGATGGCCGGCCTCGACCGGCAGATCGAGGAATGCACGGGCGTGCCGGTGGTCGATGGCGTGTCGGCCGCGGTCGCGCTCGCCGAGTCGCTGGTGCGCCTGAAGCTGAAGACGTCGAAGGTCCGCACGTATGCGCCGCCGCGCCCGAAGCGGATCGTCGGCTGGCCCGGAACCTTCGCAAAATGACGGGCCGCCGGCCGGTGGCCGCATCGTGCGGCCGCCTCGTATCGCCGGGAGGCCGATCGGCATGCCGGACCCGCTAGACCCGACCGCGCTGCGCCGTAGCGCGTCCGACGCCACGGGCGCGCTCGACATGCTCGATGCACGGCTGATGCGCATCCTGCTCGTGCTGCTGACCGAGCGCACCGTGTCGCGCGCGGCCGTGCGCCTGAACATGTCGCAGCCGGCGACGAGCGCCGCGCTCAAGCGCCTGCGCACGCTGCTCGGCGATCCGCTGCTGGTGCGCAGCCGCTACGGGATGGTGCCGACCGAGTTCGGCGCGCGCTTGATCGAGCCGCTGCGCAACGCGCTGCGCGTGATCGACTTCATCCGCATCCAGCAGCCGACGTTCGACGCGCGCACGTCGGTGCGCACCTACCGGATCGGCTGCCCCGACTACCTGAACGTGCTGTTCGTGCCGAAACTCGTCGCGCTGTTTCGCGAGCGCGCGCCGAACGCGCAACTGGTGTTTCATCCGCTCGGCGACGGGTTCGACGACGAGCGCGCGCTGGCCGACGGCGAACTCGACGTCGTGATCGACAACCGGCCCGCACGCCAGTCGCGCTTCCGGCAGGACGACCTGTTCGACGACCGCGTCGTGTGCCTGATGCGCGCGACGCATCCGCTCGCGCGATGCGGCGCGATGACGGCCGCCGGATTCGCGGCGGCGCCGCAGCTGTGCCCGACGCCGTCGTGGCTCGAAGCGTCGGGCGCGATCGACCGGCAGCTCGAACGCGTGGGCCTGCAGCGGCGCATCGTCGTCACGCTGCCGCACTTCGAACTGGCCGCGCACGCACTGGTGCGCGCCGACCTGATCCTCACCACCACGTACCGGCTCGCGCGGCACTACGCGAAGCTGCTGCCGCTCGCCGCGGTCGCGCTGCCGGCCGAGCCGCCGGATATCGTGTACCGGATGACGTGGAACGAATCGGGGCCGTGCGCGGAAGGCGTTCGCTGGCTGCGCGGGCTGATCGCCGAGGCGACGCGCGCATGGCTTGACGCCGAGGCGAGGCTGCCTGCGGTCGCGGCGGTCGCCGCCGTATCCGCTTCCGGGCCCGATGCGGACACCGCGAAAACCGCGCCGGCCGCCGCCGAGCCGCCCGAACCCAGCCGGCGCACGCGCCGCAGACCGGCCCCGCATTGTCATGCGTCGCATCCGGCGCGCGTCGCGCACGCGGCACGCATCCACCGCACCGCGACGAAGTTGCACTGACCGGCACCGCACCCGGGCCGGCATGATCCGCTCGGCGGCCGCATGTCAGACCGGTCCTGTTCACCCGCGCCGTGCCGAATCGTCGGGATGACGCGTCGAACCCGTGTCGGTGGACGTCGCATCGCGAACGCCGGTGGCCACTCGATCGAATCACCGGCAGCGACACGATCGCCCCGAACGTCGACAAACAGCAGGATCGTGCGCGACGTTGCGCATGCTTCACATCGTTTCACATCACGTGCCTTCGCGCATCGGTTGCGTCAGCAACTTGTATGCAACGACGGCCGCAACCAGCGCCAGCACGCCGCTCACCGTGAGCGCATCGGCGAACCCGCTCGCGAACGCGACGGGCGCCGCCCGCGCGAGGGTGCCGGCAGCGGCCGGCGGCACGCGGCCGAGCGCCTGCGCCAGATCGCCGGCCAGCAGGCTCGACATGAACGGCTCATCGGCGAATACGCGCAGGCCAGGTGTCGCGGACAGCAGGCGGTCGAGCCGCGCATGCGTGCTCGCCGCCAGCACCGCGCCGAGGACGCCGACGGCCGTGACGATCGCCGAGAAGCGCGTCGTCGTGCTGATGCCCGACGCCATGCCGGTGCGATGCGGCGGCACGCACGCCATGATCGCCTTCTGCGTGTCGCCGTTCATGATGCCCGCGCCGCACCCCGTCACGAACATGCCGAGCGCGACGAGCCGGTAGTCGCCACTGGCCGTCAGCGCCGCGGTCGCGAGGTTGCCGGCGCCGATCAGCGCGAGCCCGCCCGCCAGCACGCCGCCGGACGACACGCGCGCGGCCAGCGCCGCGCCGAGCGACGGACCGGCGATCATCGCGAACGCGAACGGCAGCATCCCGAGCCCCGCGTCGATCGCCGACATCCCGAACGCGTTTTGCAGGTACAGCGGCAGGAACGTCATCATCACCTGCGCGCACGCCGCGTAACCGAACATCGCGAGCACGGCGCCGACGAAGCGCGGCTGGCCAAACAGCGCGAGATCGATCATCGGCCGCGCTTGCCAGCGCTCCGCTCCGACGAACGCCGCCAGCAGCGCGGCCGCGAGCGCGAGCCGGCCAAGCGTCGCGCCCGACAGCCAGCCGTGCGACGGCGCACCGATCAGCGCGCCGATCGCCCAGGCGAGCGCCGCGCCGAACAGCAGGCTGCCGGCCGCATCCACGCGCTTCGCATGCGGATCGTTCGATTCGTCGATCGCGACGCGCGCACCGGCCGCCAGCAGCAGGCAGACGGGCAGGTTCAGCAGGAACACCCAGCGCCACCCGATCCATTGCGTGATCGCGCCGCCGACGAGCGGCGCGATGGCCGTCACGATTCCCATGCACATGCCCCAGATCGCCCACGCACGGGCCCGTTCGCGGCCGTCCGGGAAACGGTTCGCGATCACTGCGAGCGCCGCGGTCAGCAGCAGCGCGGCGCCGCCGCCCTTCACCGCACGCGCGGCGATCAGCCAGCCGGCCGACGGCGCGATGCCGCAGCCGAGCGACGCGACAAGGAACAGCGCGAGCCCCGTGAAGAGCATCCGCTTGCGTCCGAAGCGGTCGGCGAGCCCGCCGGCCGGCAGCAGACACGCGGCGAACGCGGTCATGTACGCGCTCACGACCCATTCGATATCGGCGAAGCTCGCATGAAAGCTGCGCGCGATGCTCGGCAGCGAGACGGCCACCACGTTGGTGTCGAGCACGATCAGCGAGCAGGTCGCGGATGCGACGGCGAGCGTCGCGGCGGCAGGCAGGCGGGTGCCCGTGCGCGGGACGGCAGCCGCGCTCGTGCGCGACGCCGGTGAAGACTGGGACATCCGGCACTCCGGAACAGGATGAGCGAGCCGTATGCTAGGCTTGTCCCGTATTGCCTGTCATTGACACTTCAATGCTGTTTTATTGACGAAAATTGCAACCATGGACCGGCTCGAATTCCGTCACGTGCGGGCGTTCCTGAGCGTCGCGCAACATCTGCATTTCGCGCGCGCGGCGGAGGCGCTCGACATGGCGCCGCCCGCGCTCACGCGGCAGATCCAGGAAGCCGAGCGGGTGCTCGGCGTGCGGCTGTTTCACCGGTCGCGCCGGGCGGTCACGCTGAGCGCCGCCGGCGAGGCCTATCTCGCGGAAGCGCGCGCCGCGGTCGAGCATCTGCAACGCGGCCGCGAACTCGCCGCGCTGGCCGAACGCGGCGAACTCGGCCGGATCGAGATCGGCTATGTGTCGTCGGCCGTGTATTCGGGCACGCTGCAGCGCACCGTCGGCGCATTTCGCACCGCTCACCCGCGCATCGAGCTGAACCTGCGCGAAGTGCCGATGGACGACGTCGCGAACCAGCTCGACGCCGGCCGGCTCGACCTCGCGTACGTGCGCCCGCCGCTCGCGCTGCCCGGCGGCCTGCGGATCGTCACGCTGCAGCGCGACGTGTTCGTCGCGGCCGTGCCCGCCGATTCGCGCTACGCGGCGATGGCCGCCGTGCGCGCGGCGGACCTCGCCGACGCGCGCTTCGCGGTGCCCGAACAGGCGCTCGGCACGCTTGAAGTCGCGCGCCGCGGCCGCTTCGCGCCGGTCGTCGCCGCGCGGCCGGGCGGCCTGCTCGCGGTGCTCGCGTGCGTGTCGGTGAACGGCTGGGTCGCGGTGATTCCCGACGCGCTCGCCGGTTGCGTGTCGCTGCCGGGCGTCGTGTACCGGCCGATCGCCGGCAAGCCGATCATGTCGGAACTCGCGCTCGCGCACCGGCGGTTCGAAAAGGCGCCTGCGGTGCGGGCATTCCTGCGCACGATGCCGCCGGCCGCGTAAAGCGCCCGCGCAAGCGTCCCGGGCGTCCGGGCGTCGGGTCGACGCCGGCCGCACCGGCGCCCGCCGCGCGAATATGCATTTCACGATTCGATGTTTGTCGGCCGGAAACCGATTCCGTAACCTGCCCGGCAGCCGCGCGGCCCGCGCGCGGATCACCGAGGACACACCGCCGATGCCCCACGCTTCCGCCCCAGCGCGCCGCCGCGCGCTGCAGCGCCTTGCCGCCCTCGCCGCCGCGCCGTTCGCGGGCGGCCTTGCCCTGCCCGCCCGCGCGGCCGGCGCCGATCTGTCGGGCGTCACGCTCGTCCTCGGCGACCAGGCCGGCGGCCTGCGCGCGCTCGCCGAAGCGGCGCGCGTGCTCGACGGCACGCCGTACCGGTTCCGCTGGGCCAACTTCCAGGGCGCCGCGCCGCTGTTCGAAGCGCAGCGCGCGGGCGCGATCGATCTCGCGCCGGCCGGCGACCTGCCGGTCCTGACGGCCGCGCTCGGCGATCCGTCGTTGCGGATCGTCGCGACGCGCGTCGGTTCGCCGGCGTCGCTCGGCATCGTCGTGCAGCCCGACTCGCCGGTTCGCGCCGTGGCCGACCTGAAAGGGCAAACCGTGGTCGTATCATCGGCGCGCGGCAGCATCTCGCAATACCAGCTGTACGGCGCGCTGCGCGAACACGGGCTCGCGCCGCGCGACGTCGACGTGCGCTTCGTGCTGCCGGTCGACGCGTTCGCCGCGTTCGAGGCGAAGCGGATCGGCATCTGGGCCACGTTCGATCCGTACTACGGGCATGCGGTGCGCCGCGGCGCGCGCATCGTCCGCGACGGCAGCGGCATCAATTCGGGGCTCGCGTTCCTGACGTCGCCGGTCGAGACACTCGACGATCGCGGCAAGCGCGCGGCGCTTGCGGACGTGCTCGCGCGGCTCGCCCGCGCGGGCCAGTGGGCGCTCGCGCACCCGGCCGACTACGCGAGCGTCTATGCGTCGCTCACGCGCCTGCCGCCCGATGCGGCCACCGACATCGCGCGCCGGGCCGCGCTCGCGCAGCGCAGCCTCAGCGGCGCCGACATCGACGTGTTGCAGCACGTCGCCGATCGCGCGGCGGCGGACGCGATCCTGCCGCGCCGTGTCGACGTTGCATCGATCGCCATCCGGCAGGTGTCCGCGTGAGCGATGCGGCGCGAGGATGCGCTCAGCGCGGCCGCGCCATATCGAGATCCGGCACGTCGTCGCCGAACGTCGACGCGACGAGCGTGCGCATTGCGGCGATCAGCAGCGTCGGCCCCGACTGGTTGAACGTGCAGCGCTCGCCCGCGGCCGGCACCGCGCGGTGCAGCACGGCACGCCACGCACCTCGCCCGCCGTCGCGCTCGAACCCGGCAAACGGCAGCCGCTCGACGATCGGACCGCCGTCCGCCCAGGACGATGACGGCGCGAACGGTGTCGGGACGCCGCCCGGTTCGCGGATCGACGTGCAGCCGGACGCGTCGGCACGCGGCACCTCGTGGCCTTCCGCGGTCGCGACCCAGTAATCCAGCGCCGCACCGGTCAGATCCTGGACTTGCATAGCCCTCTCCGTCGCCGTCGTTCCAGTCGACATGCTAACCGTTGCGCACGCACGCGCGGTCCGGACGGCGCCTCGGCGCCTCGGCGCCCCGGCGAGCCGCTGCATCGCGAAATCCCGCCCCCGAACAAACCCGCGCACGCTGTCACCTGTGTGACATTCCTGCGTAGAATGATCTGACGGCTTGCCGCCCGGCCCGCGGCACGCCATCGAGCCCATCACAAACACAAACGCGCGCCGATCCGGACCCGTTTCCGCACGTTCGGCGACAACAGGACCAGACAATGCGGCGCAGACCGGATCTCACGGGGGGACGTATGTCCAGGCACACCCTGAAGCCGTTGGTATCGCTCGTCGTGCCGTTTCACGACGAAGCAGAAGCGATCGATGCGTTCTTCGCGACCACCGTTCCGATACTGGAAGCGATCGGCACCGCGCGCTTCGAGATCGTTTGCGTGAACGACGGCAGCCGCGACGGCACGCTGGACAAGCTGATCGACATCGCGGTCGCCGATTCGCGCGTGCGCATCGTCGACCTCACGCGGCGCTTCGGCAAGGAGGCCGCGCTGACCGCCGGCATCGACGAAGCGGCCGGCGCCGCCGTGATCCTGATCGACGCCGACCTGCAGGACCCACCCGCGCTGATCCCCGCGATGCTCGAACGCTGGCACGCCGGCGCCGAGGTCGTCGCCGCGAAGCGCACCGACCGCAGGTGCGACCCGCTGATGCAGCGCGTGGCCGCCGCGCTCTATTACCGCGTGCATAACCAGCTGTCCGAAGTCGAGATGCCGGAGAACGTCGGCGATTTCCGGCTGATGGACCGTCAGGTCGTCGACGCGCTGCGCGCGCTGCCCGAGCGCCGACGCTTCATGAAAGGCCTGTTCGCGTGGGTCGGCTACCGGACCGAGATCATCGAATACACGCGCGCCGCACGCAGCGGCGGTCACTCGAAATTCTCCGGGTGGCGACGCTGGAACTTCGCGCTCGAGGGCATCACGAGCTTCAGCACCGTGCCGTTGCGCGTGTGGACCTACATCGGCCTCGCGTTCGCCGTGCTGTCGTTCGTCTACGGCGCGTACATCGTGATGCGCACGCTGCTGTTCGGCAATCCGGTGCACGGCTACGCGTCGCTGATCTCGGTCATGCTGTTCGTCGGCGGCATCCAGTTGATCGGCATCGGCGTGATCGGCGAATACCTGGGCCGCATCTATCATGAATCGAAGCAGCGCCCGGTCTACCTCGTCCGGCGCCGCTACCGGGCCGATGCGCAGGCCGGCCTGCAGCCCGCACGGCACGCCGGGGCCCCGGACGGCTCGAAGCTGCTGCAGTTTCCGGTCCGGCGCATCGCGACGGCCCGGCGCCGGCAGACGGTCGTGGCTGGCGCGCAGGCGCCGCGCAATCTGTCGGTCAAGTAGCGCCGCATGGATATTTCCGGCTCGTCGATACGGCGCGACGAACGCCCTGTCCGCGTCTGGCTCACCCCCGGACGCATCGCGCTTTACAGCGCGGTCATGCTGGTGATCGGCGTGCTGCTGGGGTCGATCCTGCTCTGGATCGGCTTTCATTCGACCGATTCGGACACGTTCCGCCCCGGCTCGGGGTATATGGTGTTCTGGTCCGCGTCCCATCTGATGCTCCACGGCTCGCCGTGGCAGGCGTACGACGTCCCCGCGTTCTCGCGCGCGCTCGCCGGACTGTTCCCGTCGGCGGGCCGCCATGTGTTCCTGCCGTGGCTGTACCCGCCGTCGTATCTGCTCGCGGTGACACCGCTCGCGCTGCTGCCCTACGCGATCAGCTATCCGCTGTTCGTCGTGCTCGGCATCGTGCTGCTCGGCCTCGCGGTGTGGCGCGTGTCGGGGTTCGGCGCCGTACCCGGCGCGACGCGCATCGGCTGGCTCGCGCTGCTCGCCTGCCCGGGCGTGCTCGTCACCGCGATGTACGGACAGAACGCGATGCTGACCGCGGCATGTGCGGCGCTCGCCGTGTATTTCGTCGACCGGCGGCCGATGCTGGCCGGCCTCTGTATCGGGCTCCTGTCGGTCAAGCCGCAACTGGCCATGCTGTTGCCGTTCGTGCTGATTGCCGCGCGCGCGTGGCGCGCGTTCGCGTGGGCCGCGGCCTGGGCGACCGCCATCACCGCGCTGGGGATCGCGGCGGGCGGCATCGAACCGCTCCGCCTGTTTCTGCAGAATGCCGGGGCGCTGCGTTCGCTGATCATCGAACATGGCGTGCCGTTCTGGTTTGCGTCGCCGACGCCGTTCGCGGCGTTTCGGCTCGCCGGCCTGCCGCCGGCCCTCGCGTTCGCGGGACAAGCCGCCATCGCGGCAATCGCGCTCGCGGCAGCGTGCTGCGTCTGGCGCCGCAGCCGGGACGCGCGGTTGCGCGGTGCGGTACTCGTCGTCGCGACGCTGGCCGCCAATCCGTATGTCTGGCACTACGAACTGTCGTGGCTGTGCGTCCCGATCGCGTGCATGATCGCCATCGGCTCGCAGTACGGCTGGCGGCGCGGCGAGCAATCCATCGTCGCCGTCATGTGGGCGCTGCCGCTGTACGAGTTTCTGAATCCGTGGATGAAGCTGCCGCAGATGGGGCCCGCCGTCATATCGATCGCGCTGCTCGTGCTGCTGCGGCGCGCAGGCTCCCTGCCGCGATCCCCCGCGCGGCGATAAGCATAGTTCAAATCGTTGCTTGTCCGGCCCCGGGGCGTCACCGAGAATGACCCGACGGGCTGCGGCCCGGCCTCGTTCCCCAACGTCCCGGATCCATCGATTCCATGCTTCCACTGCGCCTGCTGCGATCGCTGCTGATCGCGTCCCTCGTTGCATTGCCGGCCGCCGCCGCGCACGCCGACAAGCCCACCACCCTGCGTATCGGCGTTGCCCAGCAAGGCGCCGGCGATCCCCCCACCTTCGGCGGATCGAGCGCCGCCACCGTGCAGTTGCAACAGCTCGTCGAGAAGGAATTCGCCGCCGACGGCATCAAGGTGCAATGGCTGTTCTTCAAGGGCGCGGGCCCGGCCGTCAACGAGGCGATCGCCAACAAGGCGCTCGACTTCGCGTACCAGGGCGACCTGCCCGCCGTGCTCGCGCGCTCGAACGGGATCAAGACGCGCCTGCTGCTCGCCGCGAGCGTGCGCTCGGGCATCAAGATCGCGGTGCCGCCCGACTCGACGATCCGCTCGATCAAGGACCTGAAGGACCGCCGCGTGTCGATCTTCCGCGGCACCAACCTGCAGCTCGTCGCCGATAACGCGCTCGCGAAGAACGGCCTCGGCGAACGTGACCTGCGCGTGATCAACCTCGACGCCGCCAGTTCGCTCGCCGCGCTCGCGTCGAAAGGCATCGACGCGTCGGTGGGCGACTACGCGCTATACAAGCTGCGCGACGCGGGCCTCGCGAAGATCATCTACGAATCGCAGAACGACGGCCCGCAGCTGACGCGCCAGACCCACCTGCTCGTGCTCGACGATTTCGACCGCGCGCATCCGGACATCGTGCAGCGCGTCGTCACCGCGTTCGTGAAGGGTGCGCAATGGTCGTCCGACGAGGCGAACCGCGATGCGCTGTTCAAGCTGTGGGCAAAAAGCGGCGTGCCGTATTCGTCGTGGCAGGACGACTACGCGAACCAGCGCCTGAAGGACCGCCTGTCCCCTCTGATCGACCCGTTCGTCATCGCGCGCTACAAGGCCGTCGCGCAGGATGCGCTGAACCTGAAGCTGATCCGCCAGCCGGTCGACGTCGACGGCTGGTTCGAGCCGAAATATCTCGACAATGCCTTGCGCACGCTGAAGCTCGAACACTACTGGCAACGTTACGACGCGGCCGGCAAGCCCCTCTCCTGACCCGGACCGCCCCGATGAGCGACACCGCGTTTCCCGTCCCGCCGTCCGAATCGCCCGCGCTCGCCGTGCCGCCGCGCCGCGCGGCGGCGCTGCGACGACTCGCGTGGCAGCTCGCACCGTGGGCGCTGCCCGCGCTGCTGTTCGCGCTGTGGAGCGTCGGCAGCGCGCGCGGCTGGATCGCGCCGCAGATCCTGCCGCCGCCCGAACGCGTGGTCGACACGCTGGCCGACCTCGCATCGAACGGCGATCTCGTGCGCCACACGCTGATCAGCCTGCAGCGCGTGCTCGTCGGCTTCGCGGCCGGCACGCTGCTCGGCGTGTCGCTCGGCGTCGCGCTCGGACTGTCGCGCACGCTGGAAGCCTACGTGCTGCCGAGCTTCAACGCGCTCGTGCAGATTCCGGTGCTCGGCTGGCTGCCGTTCCTGCTGCTGCTCGTCGGCGTCGGCGAACCGCTGAAATACCTGCTGATCGCGCATGCGGCGCTCGTCCCCGTCACGCTGAGCACGTTGCAGGGGTTTCGCCAGACGCCGCCCGCGCTCGACGAAGTCGCGCGCGGGTTCGGCTACACGCGCCGGCAACGCATCCTCCACGTCGTGCTGCCGGCCGCGATTCCGACGCTCGCGACCGGCGTGCGGCTCGCGTTCACGAAATCGTGGCTCGCGCTCGTCGTGGTCGAACTCGTCGCGTCGTCCGAAGGGCTCGGCTACCTGATCGTGTACGGGCGGCAACTGTTCCAGCTCGATCTCGTGATGGCGGCCGTGGTCGTGGTCGGCGCGGTCGGCCTGCTGATCAACCGGGCGCTCGACGCACTCGAAGCGCGCCTGCGCCGCGGCGTGCCGTCCGCGTTTCGCGGTTGAACCGGTCCGCCCGACCAATCGAAGGAGAGTCGCCCGTGCCCCACGCCGCCACGCCGTCAACGACACCGCCCGCCACGCCCGCCCGCCGCCTGCATGCACCCGACTGGCGCGGCTTCGTCCTGCCGCTCGCCGCATTGGCGTGCTGGTGGGCCGTCGCTTCCGCCCATCTCGTGAAAAGCGGCCTGCTCGTCGGCCCCGCCGACGTGCTGCACACCGCGTGGGCGCAGGCCGCGAGCGGCGCGCTCGGCCGTGCATTGTCGGCATCGCTTGCGCGCGAGGCGTGCGGGTTCGCGATCGGCGCGACGGGCGGGCTGTTGCTCGGCGCCGCGCTCGGGCTGTCGCGCATCGCCGCGCGAATGGTCGGCCCGAGCTTCGACACGTTCAAGCAGATCTCGCTGTTCGCGTGGATTCCGCTGATTTCGGTGTGGTTCGGGCTCGGCGACGTCGCGAAGGTCGTGTTCCTGTCGCTCGCCGCGCTGCTGCCCGTCGCCGCCCATACCTGCGACGGCATTCACGCAGTGCCGCGCGCGTATGTCGATGTCGCTCGCGCACTGCGCTACTCGCGGCTCCAGCTGATCCGCCACGTGATCCTGCCGGCCGCGCTGCCGTCGATCTTCACCGGCCTGTATCTCGGCCTGATCTATTCGTGGCTCGCGACGCTCGGCGCCGAGTACCTGCTCGTCGCCGGCAGCGGGATCGGCAACACGCTGATCGACGGCAGCGAGCAGTTCCGGATGGATCTCGTGCTGTTCGGGATCATCGTCGTCGGCGTGACCGGCTGGGCGCTGAACGCGACCGCGCGCGCGCTCGAACGCAAGGTGCTGGCCCGGCGCGGCGACCTGCCCCGTTGAGCGTCCTTTTTCTTCCTGTCGCCTCTTCCCCGGACCGCCATGACGACCCTCGCCTCCGATTCGCTCGACATCCTCCATGTCAGCAAGCACTACACGCAGCGCGGCACGACGCTCGCCGTGCTCGACGACGTGTCGCTGCACGTGCGCGCCGGCGAATTCGTCACGATCGTCGGCGCCAGCGGCTGCGGCAAGTCGACGCTGCTGCGGCTCGTCGCCGGGCTCGACACCGATTACACCGGCGAAATCCACGCCGGCGGCGAGCGCGTGCGCGACACGTCGCTGCAGCGCGGCATCGTGTTCCAGGATCACCGGCTGTTCCCGTGGCTGACCGTCGAACAGAACATCGGCGCCGCGCTGCGCAACGCGCCGCTGGACGCCGCCGCGAAACGGCGCGCGGTCGCGGAGCACATCGCGCTCGTCGGGCTGAACGGCTTCGAGCACGCGTTTCCGAACCAGTTGTCGGGCGGGATGGCGCAGCGCGTCGCGATCGCGCGCGGCCTCGTGAACCGGCCGCGCGTGCTGCTGCTCGACGAGCCGTTCGGCGCGCTCGACGCGCAGACGCGCGCGAAGATGCAGAACGAACTGCTGCGCATCTGGGAACAGGAGCGCATCACGATGATGCTGGTCACGCACGACGTCGACGAAGCGGTCTATCTCGGCGACCGCGTCGTCACGATGGCGCCGCGTCCGGGCCGCATCGCGCGCATCGTCGACGTCGCGCTGCCGCGCCCGCGCCGGCGCGATTCATTGGAATTCGCGCGATTGCGCGACACCGTGCTCGCCGATTTCGACGACGGCGAGCCGCCGGGCGACGACGCGTCGGACGGCACGCGCATCGACGCGGCGCGCCCGCACCGGATCGGCGAATGGCGGCTCGCGTGGTAGCGACGCGACGCGCGCGCCTTGTTCAGCAGGACGACACATATCGTTCATCGCAGCGCACACGCTAAGGTTGTGACGATTCATCGGTTCCGGTTCCGCGCGGTCCCTGCTTGAATGGAGATTCGACCGACCCCGACTCCAGGAGACTCCCGATGTCCGAAGTCCAGCACGCCGCTCCGTCGTTTTCGCCCGCTTCGCATGCCGCGCCGCGCCCGGCCGCCGTCCCGCTCCAGCTTCGCCAGGTCGCCGGCCGGATCGGCGCCGAAATCGCCGACGTGCGGCTGTCGGCCACGCTCGACGATGCGACGTTCGACGCGATCCAGGCCGCGCTGCTGCGCCACAAGGTGCTGTTCTTCCGTGGCCAGCACCATCTCGACGACACCGCGCAGGAAGCATTCGCCCGCCGCTTCGGCGACACGGTCGCGCACCCGACCGTGCCGTCCGTCGACGGCAGCGCGGCCCTGCTCGAACTCGATTCCGCGCACGGCGCACGCGCCAATTCGTGGCACACCGACGTGACCTTCGTCGACGCGTACCCGAAGATCTCGATCCTGCGCGCGGTCGTGATTCCGCCATTCGGCGGCGATACCGTCTGGGCCAACACGGCCGCCGCGTACGCGCATCTGCCCGACCCGCTGCGTGCGCTCGCCGACACGCTGTGGGCGCTGCATACGAACGCCTACGACTATGCGTCGACACACGTGCATGCCGACGATGCGCAACTGAAGCGCTACCGCGAAGTGTTCACGTCGACCGTCTACGAAACCGAGCACCCGGTCGTGCGCGTGCATCCGGAAACCGGCGAGCGCACGCTCGTGCTCGGCCACTTCGTGCAGCGACTCAAGGGGCTGTCGGCGCAGGATTCCGCGCATCTGCTGCAGGTGTTCCACGAGCACGTGACGCGCCTCGAAAACACCGTGCGCTGGAACTGGCGGGAAGGCGACGTCGCGATCTGGGACAACCGCGCAACCCAGCACTACGCGATCAACGACTACGGTGATGCGCGCCGCGTCGTGCGCCGCGCGACCGTTCACGGCGACGTGCCGGTCGGCATCGACGGCCGCCGGAGCGTCCTGCTGAAGGGGCCGGGTGCCACGCTGCAATAACGTCCACGTCCCGCGGCGGCGCCCTTTCCCGCGCCGCCGCGCCATTTCCCTGGAGGACACCCGCGATGAACCGCACACCACCTGACCGACGCCTGCACGCGCAACGATGTCGTCCGTCTCTCCCGTTCACAACCGCCAGGAGCGTCGCATGAGCGCCCTACTCGAACCCGCCGCCCAGCCGGTCGACGTGATCCCGCTGTCCGCCCATATCGGCGCGGAAATCCGCGGCGTCGATCTCACGCAACCGTTGACCACGCCGCAGATCGCGGCGATCCGCGCCGCGCTGCTGAAATGGCGCGTCGTCTTCTTCCGTGAACAATTCCTCACGCACGAGCAGCATGTCGCGTTCTCCGCGCAGTTCGGCGAGCCGACGGTCGGCCACCCGGTGTTCGGGCACGTCGACGGCCATCCGGCCGTCTATTCGATCGCGAAGCATCGCAAGGCGACACGTTTCGAAGGCGAACCGGTGCGCCGGCCCTGGACCGGCTGGCACACCGACGTGACGGCCGCCGTGAACCCGCCGTGGGCGTCGATCCTGCGCGGCGTGACGATCCCGCCGTACGGCGGCGACACGCACTGGACCAACCTCGTGCGCGCGTACGAAACGCTGTCCGCGCCGCTGCGCGGCTTCGTCGATACCCTGCGCGGCATCCATCGCTTCACGCCGCCGCCCGGCGCGCGCGCGACCGGCGCATTCGACGACGCCGTCGAGCGCCGCCCGCTCGTGACCGAGCATCCGCTCGTGCGCGTGCATCCGGAAACCGGCGAACGCGCGCTGTACGTGAGCCCGAGCTTCCTGAAATCGATCGTCGGGCTGACGCCGCGCGAGAGCCAGGCGCTGCTCGAACTGCTGTGGGAGCACGTGACGCGGCCGGAATTCACGATCCGCTTCAAATGGGAGCCGCGCAGCATCGCGTTCTGGGACAACCGTGCGACCGCCCATCTCGCGCCCGTCGACATCTTCGATCTCGACTTCGATCGCCAGCTGTATCGCACGACACTGATCGGCGACGTGCCGGTCGGCCCCGACGGCCGGCCGTCGGTCGCGCTCGAAGGCACGCCGGTCGAAACCGCGGCCGCCGTCGCACTCAACTGACGCGGCGAACGCCGGCGCGTACGAACGCGCCGGCCCCCACTTCCGTCAATCGAGCCACACGCCGTCGAACCGGTGCCCGCCGAGCGGCGAGAACGTCAGCCCGTGTACGCGCTTGGAGATCGGCAGCGACACGATCGACGTCGCGATCGGCGTGAACGGCACCTGGTCCTTGAACACCACCTGCGCCTGCTCGTACAGCGCCGTGCGTTTCGCGACATCCGCGTTCGAACGCGCCGCCGTCACGAGCTGCTCGAAGTCCTTGTTGCACCACTTCGCGAGATTGCTGCCGTGCACCGCGTCGCAGCCGAGCAGCGTGCCGAGCCAGTTGTCGGGGTCGCCGTTGTCGCCCGACCAGCCGTACAGGATCGCGTCGTGCTGACCGTCGTGCTTCGCGCGGCGGTTGTACTCGCCCCATTCGTAGCTGACGATCTTCGCGCGCACGCCGATCTTCGCCCAGTCCTGCTGGATCAGTTGCGCCATCAGTTGCGCATTCGGGTTGTACGGGCGCTGCACGGGCATCGCCCACAGCGTCAGGTCGAAGCCGTTCGGAAAGCCGGCCTGCGCGAGCAGCGCCTTCGCGGCGCCCGGATCGCGCGGCGCGTCCTTCAGGCGCGGGTTGTACGACCATTGCGCGGGCGGCATCGGGTTCGTCGCGACCGTCGCGTCGCCGTTGAACACGGTCTTGATGATCGCCGTCTTGTCGATCGCGATGTCGAGCGCGCGCCGCACGTCGACGCGATCGAGCGGCGGATGCTGCGTGTTGTACGCGACGAACCCGACGTTGAAGCCCGTCCCCGAAAACAGCGTCAGCCTCGGGTCGCGCCGCACCGTCTCGAGATCGGCCGGCCGCGGAAACACCGACACCTGGCATTCGCCGGCCACGAGCTTCTGCAAGCGCGCGGCGGGATCGGGCGTGATCGCGAACACGAGGCGCGCGAGCTTCACGTCGTCCGGTTTCCAGTAGTCGGGATTCGCGTCGTAGCGGATCAGCGCATCCTTCTGGTACGTGCGCAGCAGGAACGGCCCCGTGCCGACCGGGAACTGGTTGATGTCGGACTCGCGATGACGCGCGGCGAGCTGCCCCGCATATTCGGCCGACAGCACCGACGCGAACGCCATCGCGAGATTGCGCACGAACACGACGTCGGGCGACTTCAGCACGAAGCGCACCGTATAGTCGTCGACCTTCTCGATGCGCTCGATGTTGCGGTCGAAGCCGAGATCGCTGAAATACGGGAAGCTGACCGGATAGGCCTTGCGGAACGGATCGTCCGGGTCGAGCATCCGGCGGAACGTGAACACGACGTCGTCGGCCTGGAACGGTCGCGTCGGCGTGAACCACGCGGTGGTCTGGAACTTCACGCCGCGCCGCAAATGAAACGTGATCGTGCGCTGGTCGGGCGACACGTCCCAGCTCGTCGCCAGCGACGGCACGAGGTCGAGCGTGCCGCGCTTGAACTGCACGAGCCCGTTGTAGATCGTGTACGTGCTCGCATCGAAATCGGTGCTCGTCGTGTGCTGGCCGGGATCGAAGCCGGCCGGGCTGCCTTCGGAGCAGTACACGAGCGTCTTGCCGGCGGGTGCGGCGAGCGCGTGCGTCGCGGCGCCGGCCAGCAGCAACGACGCGGCGACGCCGCGAAGCACGGCGCCGGCATGCGGTACGCCGCGCGTACGGCGCGCGGCTGACGAAACGAAAGGATTCTTCATGGTGGCGGATGGAAGCAAGGGCTGTCATGCGAATGACGACCGCCGATCTTCGCGCGCCTCCCGCCGATCGCTTACCAATTAATTCCGCGTTGCTTATCGTCGCCGATGCATCCCGCTGCCGCTGCATCGAAAAGTCCATGCGAGCGGCGCATCCATGCCGAACACGGCCGCGGGCCGCCCGGGCACGCGCATCGAAACTGTCGAAACCGTCGCGACCATTCGCGCGCCACCGCATGGCCTTCCGGCCCCCTGCAGGTTCTCCGGAATGGGTGCATCGTATCGGTTGGCCGACGCCGACACCCGCGCGCGGGAATCCGCCCCGCGCGCACGTGCCGGCACGGCGCGTCCGTGCGCGCCGCCCTTTCTGGAGGAACCACGATGCCGCTCAGCCCCGATACGCCCTCTCGTCCGGTGAAATCGCCGGGCCCCGATCATCCGATCCTGATCGAACCGCACTCGTCCCGCGTGATCGTGAAGGTGGCCGACAAGGTCGTCGCCGATACGCGCCACGCGCTGGTGCTGCGCGAGGCCAGCTATCCGGCGGTGCTGTACATTCCGCGCGAGGATGCCGACATGTCGCTGCTGCAACGTACCGACCACGCGACGTACTGCCCGTACAAGGGCGATTGCGCGTACTACTCGATCCCCGCCGGCGGCGAACGCTCGATCAATGCCGTGTGGACGTACGAGCATCCGAATCCGGCCGTCGAATCGATTCGCGGGCACCTCGCGTTCTACCCGGATCGCGTCGATTCGATCGAGGAACGCCTGCTCGTCAGCGAGTGAAGACGGTCGCGCCCGGCTCCACTGCGGGCCGGTATCGTGCGCCCGCTGATTTGCATATCAGCATTCGTTGGTTGGCCGCGGGCCCGCGCGGCCGTATCGTCCTGAATCCGGCGCGGGCCGGCCCGTTGCGTGCGTCGCCCGCATCCGGCCCGGTCCTGCGCCGGCCGCGCCGCCCCCGCGCGCGGTCCGTGAACCCGCACGCAGGACATTCCGATGAACGACACCCCGCACGCAGACCTTGAAACGAATCCGGCGAACCCGCGCCGCCGCCAGTGGCTGCACGGCGCGGCCGCCGGGCTGGCCGGGCTCGCGCTCGGCCCGCTCGCGGCCGTGCCCGCGCGGGCCGAGGCCAGCGGCACGCGGCTGCGCATCGGCTTCCAGAAATACGGCAACTTCGTCGTGCTCAAGGCACGCGGCACGCTCGAGAAGCGTCTCGCGAACCAGGGCGTCACCGTGCAATGGCTCGAATTCCCGGCCGGCCCGCAACTGCTCGAAGGGCTGAACGCCGGCGCGATCGACGTCGGCACGGTCGGCGAAACCCCGCCGATCTTCGCGCAGGCCGCCGGCGTCGATTTCGTCTACATCGGCAACGAGCCGCCCGCGCCGCAGGGCGAGGCGATCGTCGTGCTGCCCGATTCGCCGATCCGCACCGTCGCGCAACTGCGCGGCAAGAAGGTCGCGTTCAACAAGGGCTCGAACGTCCACTACCTGCTGGTGAAGGCGCTCGAGCATGCGGGCCTCGCGTACGCCGACATCCAGCCCATCTATCTGACGCCGGCCGACGCGCGCGCCGCGTTCGTGCAGCGCAGCGTCGATGCGTGGGTGATCTGGGATCCGTATCTGGCCGCCGCCGAACGGCAGCTCGGCGCGCGCGTGGTCGCGAACGGCGACGCTCTCGTGCGCAACACGCAGTACTACCTCGCGGCGCGCAAGTACGCGGCCGCGCATCCGCAGGTGCTGCGCGCGCTGCTCGACGAAGTCGACGCGGTCGATCGCTGGGCGCGCGATCACGTGCCCGAGGTGGCCGCGCAACTGTCGCCGCTCGTCGGCCTCGACGCACCGACGCTCGAAGTCGCGCTCAAGCGCGCCGGCTACGGCGTGCAGCCGATCACGGACGCGACGGTCGCGTACCAGCAGAACATCGCCGACGCGTTCAGCACGCTGAAGCTGATCCCGGGCAAGCTGTCGGTGGCAAGCGCACGCTGACGCGTCACGATGCAGGCGTCGCGCCGATGCGCCGCCATTCGTCGTAGTCGGTGACGAGGCCCGCGTCGTCGGTTCCGATATCGGCCGCATACGTGCCGCTCTCGTAGCGATACACGTGCGGCGCCGTGCGCGCATAGCGCTGCTCGCCGCGTACGATGTCGAAACCGGGGAAACGCAGCCACGCGGTGCGAATCTCGGCCGACTCGCCGACGGCGAGCGCCAGCCGCCGGATCGGCAGCGTATTGGTCGACGGACTGAAGCCGAGATCGATGTCGGTTGCGCCCGCAAGCATCGGCGCCTCGACGCCGTCGATCGTCCACTGCCCGGCATCGCAAGCGATGTCCCATTGCCGTGGCGGCGCCGTGCCGGTCCACCGCGTCATGCGCGCCGAACGGGTGAGCCAGTCGGCGCCGCATGCGATCGCGTAGTCGATCCGGAACGGCGTGCCGTCGAGCGCGCCCGTCACCGCCCCCGACAGCGCGATGCCCGTTTGCGACTCGTCGAGCCGGCACCATTCGGCCGCCTGCCACGTCTGCACGATCTGCCATGCGACGCAGTGCGTGCGTCGAGATTCGTTCCGTTGCGTCATATCGTCTCCTGGCGGTCGGGCAGGAGCCGATTGTCGCTCATCGTGCCGATGAACACACGCGGCTTCGCCGACCGCTCTCCCCGGGGCAAGACGGACGAGACTCAGCCGGCTCCCGTCGCGGCCACTTCCGCGCAGCTTTCGGGTTTCCACAGGAACGTACGCGCCACGCGGTCCTGATCGAACAGCACCTTGTACTGGCACTGAACGGGGCCGCTCTTCGACGGCAGATGGAACAGGTAGTCCCACTCGCGCACGCCCATCAACCCTTCCGAGAAGTGCGGCGTGCCGAGCAGCGCATAGAGCTGCGTCTTGTTCATTCCGGCACGCACGCTGCGCAGGTTGTCGAGATTCGGCCATGCACCGTCGTTCACGCCGGCGTGGCTCACGTCCGGAAACACGGGCTGGTCGGTCGTGCCTTCCGGCTTGACGGTGCTGAGACTGCCGCAGCCCGCAACGACAGCGGCAACACAGACGGCCACCGTCGCGCGAGCGGCCTGGATCGTTACGCGAATGCGCAGGTTTTGCATGGATGGCTGGATTCCGGTGTGATGGATTTTCATGAGGCGGGCGCTCACCACTGGTAACCGACGCCGACCGATGCGCCGAGGTCACCACGCGATGTACTGCTCGCGGAGCCCTTCAGCACCCAGTTGCCGTTGTCGGACACGGTGGACAGGCCGAGCGCGACACCGCTTTCGCCGCGCCACGCACCACCGCCGAGCGCGACCATGCTCTTGCCAGGCAGATACGCCTGCGGCAAGCTGGCCATCGCCATCGCCGCGGCAACGCCCGCGGTCAACCGGTGATCCAGACTCTGCATGTCGCTGCGCACGCCCGCGATCTGGCTCCCGAGGCCATGTTCCATCGCGCGCAACTGGTTGACGTTGACCGCATCGGTGCCGGCCGTGCCGGGCGCCACGTTGACGATCTGGCGTTCGCGACCGGTCGCGCCCATCGACACCGCGTTGTCGCGGCTGCCGTCGGAACCCGCACCCAGCGCGACCGAATTGCTGCCCGACGCCTTCGCACCGTTACCGATCGCCGAAGAATTGCTGCCCGTCGCGCTCGCCTGGTTGCCGAGCGCCGTGCTGTTCGCACCCGACGCGACGGCACCCGCGCCGCCGGCTACCGCGTTGCTGCCACTTACGGCAGGTGCGACCGGCGTTTGGTCCTGGCTGACCTGGAACATGCCGCCCGCGCCGTTCTTCACGCGGGTCACGTCGCCTTCGACATTCGTCATCCGGTCGCCGAGCTTCCGTACGTCGTCGCCGACGTTCACGACATCGCCGGCCACCTTCTGCACCTGCTGATCGGTGTAGTCCTTTGCTTCCTTGACGGCACCGTCGAGCTGGCGCACGTTCACCGCGTCGGTCGCTTCGCGGCCGTCGGCCACGTTGCTGACCGTACGCTCGGCACCCGGTGCGCCGACCGACACCGTGCCGGCCGTGCTGTTCTGCGCCCCGGAGTATTTGCCGGCGTACTGCTCCGCGCCGCGATCGGCGACGGAGCCCGCGCCCAGTGCGACATCGCCGTCCTTGCCTGCGACCGCGCCGTTACCGACCGCGACCGAATCGACGCCGCTGGCGGTCGCCGCCGGCCCCATCGCCGCGCTGCCCACGCCGTTCGCCTGCGAGTCGGGCAGCGGCGCCGTGCCGCCGTTCGCGTGGAAGTACTTGATGCCGCCGCCGTTCGCGATGGTGTCGACCTGGTCGCCGAGCCGCGTCACGTTCCGGTTCGTCTCGTACAGTTGCGAACCGTTGACCGCATCCGTACTGGTCGCCGACAGTTCGCCGGCCGCGACGTTCGTGATTGCCGCCGGCGCGCCGCCCGGGTTCATCGTCACGTGCGTGTAGTCGATCGTGCCGTCCGGGTTGCGGTCGTATTTCACCGCGCCCGCGCTCCAGTCGACGACGCTCGCCTGCAGCGACTTCAACTGGCTGACGTTGACGGCATCGGTATCGCCGGCGCCGGCCGCGACGTTCGTGATCCGGCGCGCCGCACCGCTGCTGCCGATGCTCAGTTCGCCGACCGGATTCGTGCCGGCCAGCGTACCCGTGCCCGGGTTGTACGCGGCATTGCCGAGTGTCGCGCCGTCCGCGATCGCATTGGCGCCCAGCGCAACACTGCCACCATGGCTCGCCGTCGCCTGACGGCCCAGCGCCAGCGCGTCGTCGGCGCTGGCGGTTGCCGCATAACCGACGGCCGTGCTGCCAGGGGCTTGCGCAAACGCGTCAGTCTGCGCAAGGCCCGCTTCGTTCGTACGTACATAGCGGATACCCGTCCCGTTCTGGTCGGTGTAAGACTGGCTCGTATCACCGGCGATGTGGTTCAGCGTGTCGCCCAGCTTCGTCACGTTTCCATTCGTTTCGTTGAGCTGCGAGCCGTTCACGGCGTCGGTACTGTTCGCAGACACGTCACCTTGCGCCACGTTCGTGATCTTCGTGCCACCGGTCTTGCCGCCGTCCGTCGAGGCCGGGCCGTCGAGCGTGATCTGCGTCTTCGGATCGCCCGGGCTGCCGTCGTACTTCACCGCGCGGTCGCTCACGTTGCCGACGCTCGTTTCCACCGACTTCAACTGGCTCACGTTCACGGCGTCGGTATCGACCGAGCCCGCGGCCACGTTCGTGATCCGGCGTTCCGCGCCACCGCTGCCGATGCTCACCTCGCCAACCGGGTTCGTCCCCGCAAGCGGGCCCGTGCCCGGGTTGTATGCCGCGTTTCCGAGCGTGCTGCCATCCGCGATCGAATTGGCGCCGAGCGCGACGCTGCCTGCATGCGAGGCCGTCGCCTCGCGACCCAGCGCCAGCGCGTTGTCCGCGCTTGCGGTCGCCGAGTAGCCGACGGCCGTGCTGCCCGGCGCCTGTGCGAACGCATCGGTCTGCGCGAGACCCGCTTCGTTCGTCCTCGCGTAACGAATGCCTGTCCCGTTCCGGTCCGTGTATGACTGGCTCGTATCGCCGGCGATATGGTTCAGCGTATCGCCTAGCCTCGTTACGTTCTGGTTCGTGTCGTAGAGCTGCGAACCATTCACCGCATCGGTGCTGTTCGCCGACACGTCGCCCGCCGCCACGTTCGTGACCTTCGTTGCCGTGCCTCCCGGGTTCATCGTCACGCTGTTGTAGTTGATCGAGCCGTCGGGGTTCGTGTCGTACTTCACCGCCTGCTCACTCGCCTGCCGAAGCTTCTGGTTCGTGTCGCTCAGCTGCGCGCCGTTCACCGCGTCGGTGCTGGTCGGCGACACGTCGCCGGGTGCGACGCTCGTGATCTTCTGGCCGGCCATGTTCAGCCCCGACCCCGACAGCACCGGGCCGCCGTTGTCGATCCCCACGCTCGTGAACGTCGGCGTGTCGCTCGTCGCGACCGTGATCGTCGAACCGTTCTGCGTCAGCGCGATGTTCTTGCCGCCGTCGACCGTCATCGTCGCGCCCGGCCGGATCGCCGCCACCGACGTACCGCTCGCATTGCCGCTCGTCGTCACGTTCCAGCCTTCGTTCAGCGCGTTGATCGCGTCGCTGATCGTCGTCTGCCGGCCGCCCGCGATGTTGTACGTCGGGCTCGTCACCTTGCCCGTCGCGGGGTCGTACGACGCACCGCCGCCCATCGCCGACGCCGTGCTGTCGCCGAGGTTGTTGACGGTCTGGTTCGTCTGGTTCAGCTGCGCGCCGTTGACTGCATCGGTGCTCGTCGACGACACGTCGCCAGCCGCGACATTGGCCAGCTTCGACGGCGAACCGCCCGGGTTCAGCGTCACGCTGTTGTAGTTGACCGACCCGTCCGCGTTCGTGTCGTATTTGACCGCACGGTCCGACACCGCGGTCAACTGGTTCACGTTCACCGCATCGGTCGCGGCCGTCCCGCCGGCGACGTTCTTGATCTGGCGTTCGCTGCCCGCGCTGCCGACCGACACCGCACCGGTCGACGCAATCGCGTCGCCACTGAACTTCGCGGGGCCCGCCGCATTCGCCGCACCGACGCTGTTCGAGCCGAGCGCGATGCTGTCGTCGACGCCGGTCACGGCGCCCGCCCCGAGCGACACCGAGTTCGCCCCGCTCGCACGCGTTTGCGTGGCCGGGTTGTAGTTCGCGCCGTTCGACACACCGTCGTTGCCGGCCGCCCGCGAATCGGATGCGCCGATCGCAATCGACCGATAGCCGTCCGCCAGCGCCGAGTGCCCCATCGCAATGCCGCTCTCGCCCTTCGCATACGCGACGTTGCCGAGCGCCATCGAATAATCGCCGCTTGCCGCGGATTGCCGGCCGACCGCGATACTCGTGTTACCGCTCGACAGCGCAACCGGGCCGATCGCCACGCCCGAATTGCCCTGCACCGCTGCGGCGCCGACGCCCAACGCCACGCCACCCTGCGCGGCGCTCGCGCGATCGCCGACCGCGACGCCCGCCGTCTGCGCGGACGCATTGTTGCCGACCGCCGTCGAACAGCCGTTGGTCAACACGTAGGTGCCGCCACCCGACGACGTGTTACCCGGATTTTTCCGGTCGACGAAATTCTGGCCGCAACTCTGGTCGACCGTTGCCGTTTTGCCCGACGGCGCATTGTTCGCGCCACCCGATACGACCGTCTGTGCCAATGCATCGGGCCCCGTCACGGCGAACCCGGTCGCGGCCACGCCCAGCGCCAGCAACCCGCGCGACACCTGGCGACGTGCGCTGCGCGCCGGCTTGCCGCACACGGCGGCATGCTCGTGAACCGCGATCCAAGCGCGGATCGTTTCATTCCAGATTGTTTTGTATATCTTGTTCATAGCGGTTTTATAGGTGCCGACGCAACTGATCAGTAGTGCGTATCAACTTGTCGTTGCGGACGCGAAATCGGGCGGTCGGGAGAAACCGAAACAGATTGACGGGCCGGACGTCCGGCGCGCTGTCGCCGGACACAGTTGCGACGCCGGACGGGCCCGTCGGGAGAAAAGACATCGATGCGACGCATCGGGTCATGCCGTACATCAACCAGAACCTGTCGAAACGGACAGATCGCGGCGAAGGTTACGGTGCGTCAGGGCTTGGCGGTAGCTTGTCGAACCGATATCCAATATCGGCACAACGCACATCCCTCGCGGAATGGCGCTTTAGTACCATCTTTCGATTGAAAAACGGATCGATATGCGAAATATTTTCCGGCTGGTTGTGAATACGTTGTATTTACCGGAAGACTCATCGCATGCAGAGCGCATTACACGCAATCCGAGAATGAATCGTAGAATTTCGGCGTGGATTATAGGCCGATTTTAATCAGATAAGAGGCGTAATTTCATGGATTTGTTGGCGACGATGCGGATCTACGTCAGAGTCGTAGAGCGCGGGACGATGTCCGGCGCGGCGCGGGATCTCGACATGGGCCAGCCGGCCGTCAGCGAGCGCATCGACAAGCTCGAGAAATTTCTCGGCACCCGGCTGCTGATGCGCAGCGCGCGCACGCTCAATTGCACGGAAGAAGGCCGCATCTTCTATGCGCGCAGCAAGGAGTTGCTCGAAGCAGCGGAAGATACGATTGCCGCGGTATCGAAAACCGAGAACACGCTCGTCGGCACGATCCGGCTCGCGGCGGCGCAATGCTTCGGCGAGGTCGTGATGCCGCAGGCGCTGATGCAGATCCGCACGGCCTACCCGCGGCTTCACATCGACCTGGTGCTGAACGACAACATCGTCGATCCGGTCACGGAAGGCGTCGACATTTCGATGCGTCTCGGCCAGCTCGGCGACGGCGGGTTCGTCGCGCATCCGATCGGCGAAGTCGGCCGCGTGCTCGTGGCCGCACCGTCGTATCTCGACC
This sequence comes from Burkholderia cenocepacia, assembly GCF_900446215.1. Classification (GTDB taxonomy): domain Bacteria; phylum Pseudomonadota; class Gammaproteobacteria; order Burkholderiales; family Burkholderiaceae; genus Burkholderia; species Burkholderia cenocepacia. Next base: position 488,288 of record NZ_UAQZ01000013.1, read on the forward strand.
GGTTCGGGCCGATCGAAACGAAGAGCGACCTCGCGAGCCATCCGTTCATTCGCGTGAAAGGCATCTTCGCGAACGAGCAACTGCCGCTGCAGGACGAAGACAAGACCGTCGAATACGCCCGGATCCAGACGGTGATGACGACGAGCCACTGGCGCCCGATGTTCGATACGATCGTGGCCGGCGGCGGTATCGGCGTGGTCCAGTTACCGGCCTGCATCACCGCATTCCAGCAGGGAAAGCTCGTGGAGATCCTGCCGCGCTACACGATCCCCGACTATGCGCTCAATGCGCTCGTGCAGGCGCAGCGCCCGCTGCCGCCACGCGTGCGCGCCGTCGTCGACCTGCTGAAGAAGGAAGTTCCGCTGCTGCTGACGAAGCATCGCCGGTAGTCGCCGCCCTGCGCCGCCATCACGCCTGCAGCGACTTCCCCGGCTCCTTCACGTGCGCATCGACTTCCATCTGGTAGAAGCGCGCGCTGACGAAGCCGAACAGCGTCCAGCCGAGGAACACGCACAGGCCGCCGAGCATCAGCGCCTGCTCGCCCGAGCTGAACAGCGCATAGAAGCTGTACGCGGTCGCGACCATCGCGACCACGTTCGTCACGAGCGCCTTGCCCGGCGGTACCTTCGCGACCTTCTGGATCGTGATCAACGCGGCCATCGACATCACGTAAGGCACGAGGTTCGTGACGACCGCGAGATCGACGATCTTCTGGAACTGGCTGCTCAGCTCCGGGCTGATCGTCATCAGCGCGAGCGCGACCTGTGCGACCAGCAGGATCACCATGCCCACGATCGGCGTGCCCGTGCGCGTGGCACGTGCGAACACCGGCAGGAAGTAGCCGACGTCCGCCGAGCTCTTGAACACCTGCGCGACCGTAAACTGCCAGCCGAGCAGCGAGCCGATGCACGCGATCACCATCAGCGCGGTGACGATCGTGCCGACGGTCGGCGTGAACATCGTCGCGAATGCGATGCCGAACGGCGCGTTCGACTTCGCGAGGATCGCGTTGGGCACGATCCCCGCGATCACGTTGGTCGACACGATGTAGAAGATCGCCGACGCGATCGTGCCGCCGAGCACGGCGATCGGCACGTTGCGCTCCGGATTCTCCACGGCGTCCGAGTTCGCGCACGCCGATTCGAGCCCGAGGAACGCCCACAGCGTCACCGCGATCGAGCTGCCGACGGCCGCCCCGAACGGCATGTCGTGCGGATTCCACGCGGCGCCCCAGGTCGCGCCGCTGAACCAGAACCAGCCGATCAGCGACACGACGACCACCGGAATGATCACGCCCCACACGGTCACCGCGCCGATCCGGCCGGTGATGCGCGAGCCGCCGAAATTCGCGACCGTCGTCAGCACGAGCAGGAAGATCGTCCACAGGCCCGTCTGCAGCGGCGACAGCGTCGCGTCGAACAGCACGGTGCCGTAGCCGACCGCCGTGACGCCGATCGCGACGTTGGCGATCACGAGCGACAGCCCGTACGTATAGTTCGCCATGTAGTTGCCGGCCTTGCCGAACGCGTACTCCGCGTAGCCGCCCATCCCGCCCGGCTTGCGGCTCAGCATCCCGCAGCGCGCGAACGCATAGGCCAGCGCGAGCGAACCGCCGGCCGTGACGATCCACGACAGCAGCGAGATCGTGCCGACCTGCGCGAGCTTCGACGGCAGCAGGATGATGCCGGAGCCCATCATGTTGACCGCCGTGAGAATGGTGAGCTGCCAGACGTTCATCCGGTGTTTCTGCGCGGCCGCCGGGGCCGCGCCGGACACGCGTGCTGCATTTTCCATGGTGTCGATCCTTCGATGTGAGGCCGCCGCGCGGCCGGTCGCTCGTTCGCCCGGTCGGGCGTCAGGCCGTCAGGCAGTACACGCGGTACGTACCGTCCTCGACCTCCACGCCATGCGTGTCGTGCGCGAACCCCGGGAACCGCCGGTCGTACGCTTCGAGCGCCTTCAGGTAGCCGAGCACCGGACCGCCAGCCGGCCCCGCGTTCTCGCCCGGCATCAGGAGCGGAATGCCCGGCGGATACGGCACGACGCCGGTGGCCACGGTACGCCCGGCCAGCTCGTCGAGCGTCACCTGCTCGATGCGACCCTGCACGAGATGCTCGTACGCGCGCACCGGGCTCATCTCCGGCTTCGGCAGGATCGAGAACGCCTCCGACATCAGCCGCGTCGTGCCGAGCTGCTCCATCGCCGCGAACATCGTGTCGGCCAGGTCCTTCAGCCCCATGCCCGCATAGCGCGAGCCATACTCCTTCGCGAGCGACGGAATCGCCAGGTCGAGCGGCAGGTTCGCGTCGTAGTCGCGCTTGAAATCGCACAGCGCGCTGACGAGCGAACCCCACTTGCCCTTCGTGATGCCGATCGAGAACAGGAACAGGATCGTGAAATCGGTCGTCTTCTCGACCACGATGCCGCGCGCATCGAGATACGCGGTGACGACGCTCGCCGGGATGCCGACCGGCATCAGGCCGCCGGCCGGCGCGACGCCCGGCGTGACGATCGACACCTTGATCGGGTCGAGCATGCAATAGCCGTCCTCGATGTTGCCGAAGCCATGCCATTGCGCGCCCGGGCGCAGCACCCAGCACGCCGGGTCGCTCGCGAGCAGTTCGGGCGGCGCATCGTGGAACGGCAGCGTGCGGCCCGTGCGCGCCTCGAGCACGGTGTCGGGCTGCCAGCATTCGAAGAACCAGTCGCCCTTCGCGCCGAATTCGCCGTTCATCCGCGCGATCATCTGCCGGAACGCGACGGCCTCTTCGATCGACTCGCGCGTCAGCGCGGCGCCGCCGGGGCCGTCCATCATCGCGGCCGCGACGTCGTTCGACGCGATGATCGCGTAGTTCGGCGACGTCGACGCATGCATCATGAACGTTTCGTTGAACTGGCCATGCGGAATCGGGCTGCGGCCGTCGCGCACGTGGATGTAGGACGCCTGCGACAGCGCGGTCAGCAGCTTGTGCGTCGACTGCGTCGCGAACACCGTGGGCCGGTCCGCATGATGGTCGCGCGGGTCGCCGTGCATCGCATGGCGGTCGCGATAGATCGGGTTGAAACGCGCGTAGCCGTACCACGCCTCGTCGAAGTGCAGCCGGTCGACGCTCGCGCCGAGCAGCTCCTCGACGCGCGTCACGTTGTAGCAGAGGCCGTCGTACGTCGAGTTCGTGACGATCGCGTGCTTCGGCTGGCGATCGGCCAGCCCGGCCGCGAGCGGGTTCGATGCGATCGCCTCGCGGATCGCCGTCTGCGTGAGGCGCTCCGAGGCGATCGGTCCGATGATCCCGTAGCGGTTGCGCGTCGGCACGAGGTACGTCGGGATCGCGCCCGACATCGTCATCGCGTGCTCGGCCGACTTGTGGCAATTGCGGTCGCACAGCGCGATCTGGTCGCGGCTCACGCTCGCCATCAGGATGATGCGGTTCGACGTCGACGAGCCGTTCGTCACGTGATACGTGCGATGCGCGCCGAACACGCGCGCCGCGTAGCGTTCGCTTTCGCCGATCGGGCCCGAGTGGTCGAGCAGCGAGCCGAGCTCGCCCACCGAGATCGACAAGTCCGAGCGGAACAGCGATTCGCCGAAATATTCGAAGAACGCGCGGCCGACCGGCGATTTCAGGAAGCCGGTGCCGCCCGTGTGGCCGGGCGTATGCCACGAGTATTCGTACACGCGCGAGAACTTCGCGAGCGCGCCGAACATCGGCGGCAGGACGGTCGAGCGATAGCGTTCGATCGCCGCGTGAATGCGCCCGCCGATGAAGTCGGCCGTATCCTCGAGCAGCCACACGAAATCGTCGACCTTGCCCATCACCGCGGCCGGTACCGACGACGCGACGCTGCGGTCGGCCAGCAGGAAGATCGGCACGCTGCCGTTGCGATGCCGGATCGCGTCGACCACGGCCTCGGACGGCCCGTGGCCGTCCACGCCGAGATCCCAGTCGAGCAGCACGCACTGGATCGACGGATCGGAGCGGAGCAGCACGATGGCATCGTCGGCGGACGTCGCCGTCAGCACGTCGATACCGCGTTGCGCGAGCTCCGCGCTCAGCGTGCGGACCGCACGCCCGGTCGCGGTTTCCTGCGCGATCTCGTCGTCGACCAGTAGCGCACGCATGCCGAGACGGCGGATGCCGCCGACAGAAGTATTCATGATGTTGCCCTCGCTGTTGCGTTGCTTCGATTGGTATTGTTCGTCTCACGAGCACGCGGACAGCAGGCCACGGGCAGCGGCATGAGACGCTCGCCATTCCGGCTTGATTCGCCGTCCAATTCGGAGCCGACTATGCCATGGATGCCTTTCGATGAAAAGCTGACGATTCGGTGAAGCCATCGACGCGTTTCAAATCGGATTTCATCATTGGATCATTTTTATGTGCGCCGCAGCACGCCAATTTCCGATTATTTGATCATGCTCATGCCGCAATGGCATTTCGATCCGGTCCGATTGAGTTCGTATGTTTTTGTTGCTACGATCGGCTGCGCCGGGCACGGCCCGATCGCGGCTGTGCCGCGCCGCACAAGGGTCCTGATGCAGTGCGCAATCGGCAATCGGCATTCGCGGGACCGTTTTCAATCGGCTGTAGCGCGTATCGGTTCGCGATTGCGTCCTGGCGCGAATACGGCTCCCGTTTCAGGTCATTTACCGGAGAGTTCGCGTGAGCCTGTTGAAAATCGCAGTCGAGCCGGCGCTGATCGGCGCCTTCCTCACCACGCACGAACAGGTCGACGTATTCCAGACCGATTTCACGAATATCGCGGCAATCGTCGTCGGAATCGATTCCGCGGAAAAGGTACTGAAAACCGTCGAAAGAACCGGTTTCGCGATTCCGTTCTTCGTCGCGGTCGAGCCCGACCAGGAAGTGCCGCCGTCGGTCCTGCCGAGCGCGAGCGGCGTGATCCAGCTTCGGCACGGCGGCCGCCATTACTACGGCCGGCAGATTTCCGCCGCCGCCGACATCTACAGCGAGAACCTGCTGCCGCCGTTCTTCAAGGTCATGCGCGAATACGTGCAGCGCGGCTACGTCGAATTCGACTGCCCGGGCCACCAGGGCGGCCAGTTCTTCTCGAATCATCCGCTCGGCCGGATGTTCTTCGATTTCTTCGGCGAAACGCTGTTTCGCGCGGACCTCTGCAACGCGGACGTGCGGCTCGGCGACCTGCTGATCCACGAAGGGCCCGCGCTGGAAGCGCAGCGCAACGCCGCGCGCATCTACAACGCGGACAAGACATACTTCGTGCTGAACGGCACGTCGACGTCGAACAAGGTCGTCACGAGCGCGCTGCTCGCGCCCGACGATCTCGTGCTGTTCGATCGCAACAACCACAAGTCGGTGCACCTCGGCGCGCTCGTGCTGTCCGGCGCGCGGCCGGTCTACCTCGAGACCGCGCGCAACGCGTGGGGCCTCATCGGCGGCGTCGACAGCGCGGCGCTCGGCGAGGCGCGCATTCGCGACGCGATCCGCGACGTCGCGCCCGAGCGCGCCGACCTGCCGCGCCCGTTCCGGCTCGCGGTGATCCAGCTCGGCACCTACGACGGCACGATCTACAACGCGCGCGAAATCGTCGACCGGATCGGCCATCTGTGCGACTACATCCTGTTCGATTCGGCGTGGGTCGGCTACGAACAGTTCATCCCGATGATGCAGGACTGCTCGCCGCTGATGCTGACGCTCGGCCCCGACGATCCCGGCATCTTCGTCACGCAATCGGTGCACAAGCAGCAGGCCGGCTTCTCGCAGACGTCGCAGATCCACAAGAAGGACAGCCACATCGAGGGCCAGAAGCGCTTCTGCGATCACCGGCGCTTCAACAACGCGTACATGATCCACGCGTCGACGAGCCCGTTCTACCCGATGTTCGCGGCGCTCGACGTCAACGCGCAGATGCACGCGGGCCCGGCCGGCAAGCGCCTGTGGCGCGACTGCGTCGCGCACGGCGTCGACGCGCGCAAGCTGCTGCTGAAAACCTGCCGCCAGATCCGCCCGTTCGTCCCGCAGCAGGTCGACGGCCGCCCGTGGGCCGACCATCCGACCGAGCAGATCGTCGACGACCTGCGCTTCTTCCGCTTCCATCCGGCCGACACGTGGCACGGCTTCGATGGCTATGCGGACGACCAGTATTTCGTCGATCCGTGCAAGCTGCTGCTGACGACGCCCGGCATCGATCGCGACACGCACGAATACGCGGCGTTCGGCGCGCCGGCGCCGATTCTCGCGCGCTATCTGCGCGAGCACGGCGTCGTGCCCGAGAAGGCCGACCTGTACACGATCCTGTTCCTGCTCACGCCATCGGAGAGTTTCGGCAAGCTGCAGCATCTGGTCGCGCACCTCGCGCAGTTCGAGCGCCATCTCGACCAGGACACGCCGCTGCGCGAAGCGATTCCGTCGCTGTGCGAAGCGTATCCGGAGTTGTACGGCACGATGCGCCTGCGGCAGCTGTGCCAGCGCATGCACGACTTCTACCGCAGCCACGACATGAAGCATCTGCAGAAACAGATGTTCCGGCGCGCGCAGTTCCCGAAGCAGGCGATGCTGCCGCAGGCCGCGAATGCCGAGTTGATCCGCAACAACGTCGAACTCGTGACGCTCGACCGCATCGAAGGCCGGATCGCGACCGAAGGCGCGCTGCCCTACCCGCCGGGCATCTTCTGCGTGGTGCCGGGCGAAGTGTGGGGCGGCCCGGCGCTCGACTACTTCCGCGCGCTCGAAGCCGGAATCAACGCACTGCCGGGCTTCGAGCCGGAAATCCAGGGCGTGTACCTGCAGACGAAGCCGGACGGCACCAAGCAGGCATCGGCGTACGTGGTCGCGGCCGGCGCGGACGCGTCGCGCATGTAGGTCCGGTGGGCGGCTGCACGCCGCCCGCCGTCTGTTCCGGAGACGACCGCCCGGTGCCGCGACGGCCGCGCACCGGCACTTGCGCATGGTCCGACCGTGCGGTACCGTCCTCCTTTCCGGGATAACCGAAGCCTCGCCTCGAAACCCATCCGTCGATTCGATCCGATGCGGCCCCGCCCCTGCCCGGCGCCGTCGCATCGCGCGTACAGGAGGGGTTTGCGTTGGACGTTCGCGTGTATCTGCTGGCCGCCGCCGTGTTCCTGGCCGGCGTTGCCGAAAACATCTGCGTCGGCATCCTGCCGGCGATCTCCGCCGGCCTTCACGTGTCGATCGCCGCTGCCGGACAGCTCACCACGATATTCTCCGCCGTGTTCGCGCTCGCCGCGCTCGTGGCCGCGTCGTTCGTCGCACGGGTCGAACGGCGCACCGCGCTGCTCGCGGCGCTCGGCGCGTTCGCGGCCGCGAACCTGGGCGCCGCCGCGAGCCCCGGCTATGCGAGCCTGTTTGCCGCGCGCGTGCTGATGGCCGCGAGCTGCGCGACGCTGATCCTCGTCGCGACGCGCTTCGCGGCCGAACTCGCGCCGGCGTCGCAACGCGGCCGCGCGATCGGCATCGTGTTCATGGGGATCAGCGCGTCGCTCGTGCTCGGCGTGCCGATCGGGATGCGCATCACCGAATGGGCCGGCTGGCGCGCGGTGTTCGTGTCGATCGCGATGCCGGCGCTGCCGCTCGGAATCTGGCTCGCCCGCCGGCTGCCGCGCATGGCGCCTGCCGCGGCTCGCGCCTCCGGCGTGCCGTCGTATCGCGCCGTGCTGGCGCGGCCGCGGCTGCTCGCCGCGCAATGCGTATCGATCGCGATGATCGGCGGGCATTTCACGCTGTTCGCGTATCTCACGCCATATCTGCAGGCCGTGCTGTCGCCCGGCGCGGCCGCGCTCGAAGGGCTGTACGTCGCGTTCGGGATGGCCGGCGTGACCGGCGCGTGGCTCGGCGGGCTCTTCTCGGATCGGCTCGGCGCTTCGCGCACGCTGTGCGCATGTCCGGCCGTGTTTCTCGTCGCGATGGCCGTGCTGCCGGCGGCCGGTGCGTCGCCGCTCGCATTCGTGCCCGCGATGATGCTGTGGGGCGGCATCAGCTGGTCGATCTCGCCGATCGTGCAGAACTATCTGATCCACACCGCGCCGTCGCTGGCCGACGCGAGCGTCGGCATCAACGTGTCGGCGATGCATGCGGGCGTCGCGCTCGGGTCGGCGTTCGGCGGCGTACTGGTCGGGCGCAATGCACTGCTCGTTACACCGTGGGCCGGCTGCGTGCTGGTGGCCGTCGCGCTGGCATGCGCGTGGGTCGCGGCACGGCCCGCGCGGCAGGCCGTGCGCGCGTCGTGAATCGTGCCGGGCGATGTGCTGCACCGCCCGCCGTCTCACCACGCCTGCCGGTAAATCTCCAGCGCGTCTGCCTCGGCCACCTCGCGCGGATTGTTCACGAGCAGGCGCGTCTGCAACATCGCGTCCGACGCCATCCTCGGCAGATCGGCCTCGCCGATGCCGACTTCGCGCAGCGTGCGCGGAATGCCCGTCGCGACGATCAGCCGGTCGATCTCGGCGATCAGCGCATGCGTTTTCGCCTCGTCGCTGCCGGTGGCCGACGGCGCGACGATGGCTGCCAGTTCCGCATACAGCGGCGCGGCGGCCGGCGCATTGAAGCGCAGCACGTGCGGCAGCACCAGCGCGTTCGACAGCCCGTGCGGTACGTGGAAGATTCCGCCGACCGGATAGGCCAGCGCGTGCACGGCCGCGACCGGCGCATTCGCGAACGCCTGCCCCGCGAACATCGCGCCGACCAGCATCGCTTCGCGCGCGTGCCGGTTCCGGCCGTCGTCGCACGCGGCAAGCAGGTTGCGCGACAGCAGCGTCAGCGCGTGCGTGGCCAGCATGTCGGAGACCGGATTCTTCAGCCGTGCGGACGTGTACGCCTCGATCGCATGCACCATCGCGTCGATGCCGGTGGCGGCCGTCGCCGCGCGCGGCAGGCCGAGCGTGAGTTCCGCGTCGAGGATCGCGACGTCCGCGAACAGATGCGGCGACACGACGCCCATCTTGCGCGCCTCGCCGACCGTGACGATCGACACCGCCGTGACCTCGGAGCCGGTGCCGGCCGTGGTCGGCATCTGCACGAGCGGCAGCCGCGCGCTCGCGACCTTGTCGACGCCGTACATGTCGGCCAGCGCCTGCTGCCCCGGCGCGAGCACCGCGATCAGCTTCGCGACGTCCATCGACGAGCCGCCGCCCAGGCCGAGCACGATCTCGGCATCGGCCGCGACGGCCCGCTCGGTCGCGTCCAGCACCACGTGCTCGGGCGGATCGGCGATCACGTCGTCGATCACGGTGACCTGCCAGCCGTGCGCGGCGAGGCTCTCCAGCGCGGGCGCGAGCACGCCGCTGCGATGCAGGAACGCATCGGTGACGACGCACAGCCGCGCGAGCGCCGGAAAGCGTTCGCGCAACAGCGCGCCGAGCCGGCGCGCAGCGCCGAATTCGACGATCTGCGTCGGCACGGTACGGAATTGAAACGGATTCATCGGGTGCCTCCCGGTGGCGTCGCCGTGCCGGTGTCCGGCTGCACCATGTAGCGCGACACGTCGCGGCGATCGAGCAACGGCATGATCGTCCCGATTCCGATCCGCTGAAAATGCGGCGTTTCCCGATGCGCGTCGAGGCCGTCCGCATCGCGGTAGCGCTCGAGGATCACGATGTGGTCGGGATGCTCCGGCGACCGGAAATACGCGTAGTCGAGGTTCTTGGGCTCGGCGCGCGTGGCCGGCGCGAGTTCCGCGAGCAGTTCGACCACGCGGTCGCCGTTGCCGGGTTTTGCGAAGTAATGCGCGATCACCTGCAGATAGGGTTCGTTCATGCTGGGCTCCAGGTTCGACACAAGCCCGTCACGCCGACGGGTCGAAATTCCACCACGCGCTGTCGCTCGTCGATACCGCGACCGCGCCGTGCCGCCGCGCGCTGCGCACGTCGTCCGCATTGCCGACGAATCCGGACGCGACGATCGGCGGCAGCGCCTGCCGGTCGGCTTCGCTCAGGTGCGCGAGCATCGGCGCCGGCATCAGCTGCACCAGGTTCGGATCGCTCTGCTCGATCGCCTTCACGCTGCGCGGCCACGTCGAACGGTCGGTCACGAACACCTTCTGCATCGTGATCAGCCCCGCGCGGTTCGCGCGCTGGATCGTCGCGACGCGCGTCGACACGACGCTCGCGACACCGATATCGGCCAGATACTCGACGCCGCCCTTGTCCTGGGACAGCCCGTCGCAACTGTCGATGTTGACGATCACGAACTTGCCGGCCCGGGCGAGCGCCGCGACCACCGCCTGCAAGCGCCGCAGGTCGACGTTCGCGACGATGCCGACCTCGGCCGCGCTATCGACGAAGCTGTCGGCCTGCTCGACGCCGTACAGCGTGGCGATGACGGGATGACGGGCGAGACGCGCGCCCAGCGACTTGTCCATGACGTTTACCGGTCGACGTGCGGGCCGGTCTCGTCGCCGAGACCGAGCTTGCCGGGGTTGAGGATATGCTTCGGGTCGAGCGCGCGCTTCACCGCCCGCAGCACCGGAAACGCGGTGCCCAGCGAATCGCGCATGTACGGTGCACGCAACAGCCCGACACCGTGGTGATGGCTCAACGCCGCATTGTATTGGATCAGCACCGCGTTCGCCGCGTCCCACGCCGCGCGATACCACGCGGCCCGCTCGGCCACCGCGACGTCGCCGCGCAGCGAGAAATACAGGCACGCGCCGTCCGCGTACGCATGCGACTGGTGCGCGGACCCGGCCAGCGTGCCCGGCACCGCCTGCAACGCGGCCACCACGTCGCGATAGATCGCCGCGAGGTCGCGCCAGCGGCCGCACATTTCCAGCGTGTCGGCGACGAAGCCCGGGCTGCGCTTGAAGCCTTCCGCGCTCTTGCCGGTCAGGTAGCGGGTGTCGAGCCACTTCTCGAAGATCGCGTCGCCATCGAGTTTGTGCCCGCTCGCGTCGCCGACGCGCGCGCCGATCGCCATCACCACATCGACCATCTCCGGCGCGCCCTCGTCGGCGATCAGCAGCACGTTCGTGTCGGGCAGGCCGAACTGCACGCCGCTTTCGAGCGCGTCGTAGAGCCGAAGCGCCGCCGGATTCGCGCCGCGCTGCAGGATCTCGCGGCACGCGTCGAGGCCGGCCGCGAACGTGTCGAAGCCGTACGCGAGCGCACGGCCGTAGTCCGGCAGCCGATGCAGCTTCAGGCGCGCACGCACGATGATGCCGAGCGTGCCTTCGCTGCCGATGAACAACTGCTGCAGGTCCGGGCCGACCGCCGCGCGCGAATACCCGCCCAGCGTGACGAGGCTGCCGTCCGCGAGCACCACGTCCATGCCGAACACCATGTCCTCGATCTTGCCGTAGCGCGTCGACAGCTGCCCCGCGCCGCGGCACGCGATCCAGCCGCCCACGGTGCTGATCCCGAACGACGACGGCCAGTGCCCCATCGTCAGCCCGTGCTCGCGCTGCAGCGTGGCCTCGAATACGTCGCCGAACATGCCGGCTTCGACGTCGACGATCTGGCTCTCGGCGTCGACGCCGACCAGCCGGTTCAACCCGCACACGTCGAGCACGATGCCGCCGCGCACCGGCAGCGCCGCACCCGTCACGTTGCTGCGGCCGGCCGACGCCGTGACCGGCAGCGTCGCCGCGTGTGCGATGCGCATCACGGCCTGCACCTGCTCGACCGTCGACACGCGCACGACGACCGCGTGCGGCGTCGCGGGCCGGCCGCCCGTCTCCACGACCATCGACGCGGCCCACCAGTCGCGCGTCCACGCGACGACGTCGGCCGGCTGCACGAGCACCTCGTCGGCCACCGCGCGCAGCGCGTCGACCTGCTGCGGCGATACCGTGACCGGCGCCCGCTGCATGCCGGCCTCGACAGGCGCGCCGCCTGTCGCGGGCAGGTTCAGTGCGTAGGGCGGCGGCGTATGCGCGCCGACGACGTAGTTGCCGCGGTTGTAGCCGCGCTTGATGGCTTCCTTGCTGATCATCCGTTTTCTCCGATGAGGATGGCTTTTTCGAGTGCGACGGCGGCGACGTAGTCGCGCACCTGGCTGGCGACGGCCGCGTCGGACAAGCCGAGCTCCGCCTGAAGGATGGCGCCGACGCGCGGCGCGGCGCGTGCCGACGCGTCGCGCGCCATCAGCCGCGCGCGGGTGCGGCGCGACAGCACGTCGTCGACGCTGCGCGCGAATTCGTGGCGTACCGCATAGAGCACTTCCGCTTCGCTGTACGGCAGCCCTTCGACGATCGGCGCGAGCAGCGACGGCGTCGCATCGGCGAGGTCGCCGACGAAGCGCGCCTCGGTGCCGTAGCGTTCGCCGAGATGCGCGGCGAGCCCGCCCGATGCGACGATCGCCTGCGGGTCGTAGCCGGCCGCCCCGAGCAGGTACGCCGATTTCGTGCGGCAGCGCGTGCGGCGGCCGAGCAGCTTGCCGACCGTATCGATGGTCTGCTCGGCCATGTGCCGCGACGTCGTCAGCTTGCCGCCGACGATCGTCACGAGGCCGTCGGGCGCGACATGGATCTCGTGATTGCGTTTCATCTCGATCGTCTTGCCGCCGGGCGGCCCGACGAGCGGCCGGCATCCGGCGATGCTGCCGACCACGTCGTCCGCGCTCAGGTCGACTTTCAACGCGGAGCGCGCGCCTTCCAGCAGGAAATCGAGTTCCTGCCGCGTGCAGTGCACGTCGTCGAGATCGCCGTCGTAGTCCTCGTCGGTCGTGCCGAGATACGACACGTTGCCCCAGCGCGTGATCGTCGCGCGGCGGTTGCGGCCCGGCACGGGGATCGTCACCGTGCAGTCGTTGCGGATCTTCAGCCACGGAATCGCGACGTGCACGCCCTTCGCGGGCCGCACTTGCAATCCAGATGCGTCGCCCTTGCGTGCACCGGTCCAGTCACGCAGCCACACGCCGGTCGCCATCACCACCACGCGTGCCCGCACGCGCCGCTCGCGGCCGTCGGCGTGCACGATCGCGCCGTCGACCTTGCCGTGGCCGTCGCGCGTCAGTTCCACCACGCGCGCATGATTCGCCACCGCCGCGCCATGGAACGCGGCCGTGCGCACGAGGTTCAGCGTCAGGCGCGCATCGTCGACGCGCGCGTCGAAGTACAGGAAGCCGCCCGTCAGGTAGGTTTCGTTGAAGGTCGGGCAATGCGACAACACCTCGGCCTTGGTCAGCTTCTGGTGCAGGATGCCCTCGCGCCAGCCGCCGGCGATGTCGTAGGTCCACAGCAGGCTTTCGAAGGCTTTCGCGAGACGCCGGTCGAACACGCCTTCGCGCTCCATCACCGGGAACAGGAACGGCAGCCGCTGCACGAGATGGCGCGCGTTGCGCCGCAACCGCTGCCGCTCGAGCAGCGAATGGCGCACGAGCCCGAGATTGCCCTGCTCGATGTAGCGCAGTCCGCCGTGCACCATCTTCGACGATTTCGACGACGTGCCCGACGCGAAATCGCTCTTCTCGACGAGCGCGACGCGCAGCCCGCGCAGGCTCGCGTCGAACGCCGCGTAAGCGCCCGTCACGCCGCCGCCGACGATCAGTACGTCGAACGTATCCGTCTCGAGTCGCGCCAGATGCTCGTCGCGGTTCACGCGTAGCGGCTCCGTGGCCGTCATGCCGGCCCGGTCCGTGCGGGGTTTTCTGGATGGCAAAAACATCATGCTGGTCGTTCTCCGTGCTTACGCATGAGCAAAATCGGCCGCGTGCGCGAGCTCGGACGCGATCCGCGCATGCCAGGCCGCGCGCCGCCGCTGCCGGCTGTCCGCATCGATCGACGGTTCGAAGACGGCGTCGGTGACGAGCGTCGCACGGGCCGCCTCGAGCGATTCCCACAGCAACCCCGACGCGCCCGCGAGAAACGCCGCGCCGCGCAGGCTCGCGCGATCGCCGTCGCGCATCCGGCGCACCGGCACGCCGCTCACGTCGGCCTGGATCTGCAGCAGCGTGTCGCTGCCCGCGAGGCCGCCGCCGACGATCAGCTCCGACACGCCGGCCCGCGCGACCGCCTCGTTCGCCTCCATGCACGACGCGACCGAATGCGCGATGCCTTCGAGCACCGCGTGCGCGACCTCGGCCTGCGTCGTCGCGATCGAGATGCCTGACAGCAGCGCACGCGCGTTCGGCTCCATCCTCGGCACGCGCAGGCCGGTGAGCGCCGGCACGAAGGTCACGCCGCGCGCCGACCGCACGGTGCCAGCCAGCGCGCTGATCTGCGCGGGGTCGTCGAACCAGCGCAACTTTTCGCAGACCCAGCGCAACGCCGAGCCGGTCGTCGCGACGAAGGTTTCGAGCGAGTAATGCGACACGCCGCCGTGCCGCCGCGCGGTCATCGCCAGCGTGCCGTCGTGCGCGTGGCCGGGTTGCGCATGCGATCCGGCGTCGGGGCGCGCCGTCCCCGTCAGCAGGTCGACGAAGCTGCCGGTGCCGTGCACGCACATCGCCTGGCCGCGCTCGACGCAGCCGAGGCCGACCGCGCCCGCGAACTGGTCGCCCGCGCACGCGAGGATCGGCACGTCGATGCCGAGCACGTCCGCGCGCGTGTGGCCGAACGCGTCGGCGTCCTCGCGCAGCGCCGGCAGCAGTTCGCGCGGAAAGCCGAGTGCGTCGAGCCACGGGTCGAAATAGCGATGCTCGCCGAGCAGGTACGCGCTGGCGGACGTCGCGTTGGTCGGCGTCGTCATGCACGCGCGTGCCTCGGACAGATGCCACAGCAGCCACGTGTCGATCGTGCCGAACGCGAGACGGCCGGCGCGATGCGCATCGGCCACCGCGCGCGACGTACGCAACTGGTGCACGGCCCACAGATACGGCGAGCGCACCCCCGCCGGCCGGCCGACCTGCGGCACCAGCACGCGGTCCCAGTCGGCCGCGAGACGGTCGAGCTCGGCCGCATGGCGCGTGTCCTGCCAGACCATCGCGGGCACGAGCGCGCGCCCGGTCCGCGTGTCCCACAGCACGGCGGTCGCACGCTGCGTCGCGAGCGCCAGCGCGACGATGCGCACGTGCTGTTGATGCGCCTGCGCGAGCGTCGCACGGCAGACGGCGAGCGTCTTGTCGAGGATTGCGTTCGCGTCCTGTTCGACGACGCCGGGCTGCGGGCTCTCGACCGACAGCGGCAGGTATTCCAGGCACGACACGTGGCCGCTCGCGTCGACGAGCGCGGCGCGCGTGCCGGACGTGCCTTCGTCGATCGCGAGAATGGCGTTTCGGGATTCGGTCATCGCTGCGTTTTCTCGATGGCGGGTTTCAGGAAGGCCGACGTGGCGCGGCCGTCGTCGCCGAAGTGCGGCGCGTCGGGTTCGTTGTCGGGATTGACGGTGGTGCGGGTCGGATCCCAGCGGATCGCGAAGCAGATCGCGCTGGCTACGCACGGCACGATCGCGAGGATCAGGAACGTGTGTTCGAGGCCGTAGCGCGCACGAAACAGCGGAAAGACCAGCAGGCCGAGCGCCGCGCCGATCGAGCCGAGCGCCCCGACGATGCCGTTCGCACCCGCGCGCAATTCGCCGCGAAACGACAGCGACGACAGGCTCTTGCCGTTCGCGCCGGGGCCGACCTAGT
Source organism: Burkholderia cenocepacia (assembly GCF_900446215.1). Classification (GTDB taxonomy): domain Bacteria; phylum Pseudomonadota; class Gammaproteobacteria; order Burkholderiales; family Burkholderiaceae; genus Burkholderia; species Burkholderia cenocepacia. The sequence continues at coordinate 503,788 of NZ_UAQZ01000013.1, forward strand.
GGAACAGGATGAACAGCGACGGCACGACCACCGACAGCCACAGCGGCATGCGCGCATGAAACAACCCGAGCGCAACCAGCATCACGCAGACCGCCGCGAAGCCGAACGCCGACGCGCGACGCAGCCCGACACGGCGGCCGACCGCCGACGACGAGAAGCCGCCGACGATCCCGAACAGGTTGAACACGAGCGCGCCGAGCGTCGCGTAGACGAAGTCCTTGCCGAACAGCGCCGCGCTGATCAGCGGCAGGTACCAGCCGATCGCGAAGTATTCGATCGACTGGCCGATCTGCACGGTCGCGGCCAGGATCGTGCGCGGCAGGTAGACGCCGCGAAAGATCAGCAGCACGTTCGCGAGGCCGCGCGTGGCCGGATTGACGATGGGAGTACGTTCATGCGCGGGCGCGGCGACGAATGGCTGCCCGTAGATGCGCGTCATCGCGCGCGCCGCCTCGTCGAGCCGCTCCTTGCGGGCGAGCCAGATCGGGCTTTCGACGAGGAATGCGCATTGCAGCGCGAGGATCGCGACGCCGAACACGGCGGTCGCCGCCACCGAGCAGCGCCAGATCGAATCGCCGACCTGCCAAGCATGAAACAGCAGCGCGAGCAGCAGGTTCAGGCACACGGCCGTGTACCACATGCCCTGCCAGGTATTGAGTCGGCTCTTCAGGCGGCCCGGCGTGAATTCCGCGAGCATCGCCATCGCGATCGCGAAGTCGATGCCGTACGCCATCCCGACGAAGAAGCGGCCCGCGAGAATCGTATTGAAATCGGGCGCGAACACCACCAGCAGCGCGCCGATCACCGACAGCAGCTTCGCGGCGATCAGCGGCCGCACGCGGCCCCAGCGGTCGGCCATCCAGCCGCCGATCGGGTTGAACGCGATCGCGACCCACGACGCGAACGACGTCATCCATGCGACCTGCGCGGCCGACAGATGCAATTCGTGCGTCATCGGCCCGAGGCCGGCGCTCAATGCCGAGTTGGAAAATGCGTCGAGAAACAGCCCGCCGAGCGACAGCCACCAGACGAGTCCCGCCCTGCCCGCGATACCGGGGCGCGTGTCGAGAAAGGAGATGACGTCTTCAATGCCATGAAGCTTGACCGCGATCGTTTGCACAATCGGCCTCCGTATATTTGTTCTGTAAGAGGCTCGACATTGCAGATGCGATCGACGCATGGAGAGACCATCTTACAGATAGTCTCTTATCTAGATCTGCCTGCGCAATTTACGGCGGGCAACGCGCTGGTGTCAAGCGCGGTCGGTTGTGCGATGCAGCGACGCGCACGTCGGCGCTCCCCGCAATCGTTGCGTACGCAACGTCATCTCCCGGCTGGCCGCGCGCGGTCAGCCACCTGTTCACCACGGCACCGTGCGCCCCAGATAGTCGAGGTATTCGAGCCCGGGCCGCGCCCGCTTCGCGAGCAGCACGTCGACGAGGCTCGGCACGCTTTCGTCGATGGTCAGGCGTGCGTCGGGCCCGCCGAGTTCGGTGCGGACCCAGCCGGGCGCCATCAGCGCCATCGCGCGGCGCGTATCGGCCTGACGCGCCGCGAAGCTGCGCATGAACTGGTTCAGCGCGGCCTTGCTGCCGCGATAGACCTCGCGCATGCCGCTGACGTTGTTCGCGACGCTGCCCTGCCCCGACGACATCGCGCCGATCAGCCCGTCGTCGGTCACCAGATCCTGCAGCGTCTCGATCGCGCGCATCGGCGCCAGCGCATTCGTGATCATCACGCGTACGAATTCGTCGGTCGTCACTTCACCGATCGTTTCGTTAGGATCGTTGGTCGTGCCCGCGTTCACGAACAGCATGTCGAAGCGCCGGCCCGCCAGACGCTCGCGCAGCGCGGCCAGTTGCGCGGGCGCGCAGATGTCGAGCGTGCCGATCTCGAGCCGGCCGTCGAACCGCTCGGCCAGCTCGTGCAGCTGCGTGCGCCCCGATTCTGCGCGCACGGTCCCCGTCACGTTCCAGCCCTTGTTCAGGAAGGCCTCCGCCATCGCGAGCCCGAGGCCGCGCGACGCCGCGACGAGGAGGATCGCGGGCGCGTTGCGTCGATTCGATTCAGTCGATTGCATGGTTTTTGCGTTTACCGTGTTCGTCATGCACCCACTATAGGCGGGCGCCACGACAGGCGCCAGACGCACCGAATGCAATCCATCGTTGCATCGAACGCCATGTCACGCCTCGCAGTGGCGTATCCTGTCCACATGGAAAACATCGACCTGAACCTCGTCACCGCGCTCGACGCGCTGCTGTCAGAGAGCAGCGTGACCGGCGCCGCGCGCCGGCTGGGCCTGAGCACGTCCGCGATGAGCCGCACGCTCACGCGGTTGCGCGCCGCCACCGGCGATCAACTGCTCGTGCGCGCCGGGCGCAGGCTCGTGCCGACCCCGCACGCAACCGCGTTGCGCGACCGCGTGCATGCCGTCGCGAGCGACGCGCGCGCCGTGCTGCGGCCGGCGACGGCCGACGTCGACCTCGCGACGCTCACGGCCACGTTCACGATCCGGGCGGCCGCGTCGTTCATGGAAATGCTGGCCGGCCCGGTCGTGGCCGCGCTGGCCGACGTCGCGCCGCACGTGCGTATCCGCTTCGTCCCGAAGCTCGACAGCGATCCGCAAGCGCTGCGCGACGGCACCGTCGACCTGCAAATCGGCAAGCGCGGCGACGACGCGCCCGAGCTGCACACGCGGATGCTCTTTCACGACTGGCACGTCGCGGTGGCGCGCGTCGGGCATCCGCTGTTCGCGTCGGCCCGGATCACGCCCGCGCGCTATGCAGCCTGCCGTCACGTCATCGCGGCCCAGTTCGGCGATTTCGACGGACCGGCCGACGACTCGACCGGCCAGGCCGGCCCGGGCCCCGCCGTGCACGTCGTCGTGCCCGGCTATCCGGACGCGATGCGTGTCGCGGCCAGTACCGACCTGGTCGCGCTGGTGCCGCGCTCGAGCCTCGGTAACGCGTGCTCGCCGGGGCTCACCGACGCGCTCGGGCTGCGCAGTTTCGAGATCCCGGTCCGCTTGCCGGCGATCCTGGTGTCCGCGCTGTGGCATCCGCGCATGCACGGCGACCCCGTGCATCGCCGCCTGCGCGATGCGGTCATCGCCGTCTGCCAGCGCGCGTATCCGGATTCGCGCCCGCCACGCACGACGACGCGCGGCAAAGCAACGCGCGCAGCGGGCTGACGTCGCGCGGCTCACGCCAGCCGGCCGCCGTCGACTATTGCGGCACGGCCGGGCGGCGCCGGCGGGCCCTTCGGCTAAAATGCCGCACTTTCCACCTTGTCCGGCCCGCTCGCCATGCAACCCGCCTCCTCCGCCCAATCCGCCTCCCATGGCGCCGACGCCGCAGAATCGGCCCGCGACCTCGTCTACGGCCCGAACGACCGGCCGGCGCCGATGGTCGCCTTCGTCGCCGCGCTGCAGCACCTGCTGGCGATCATCGTGCCGATCGTCACGCCGGGCCTGCTGATCTGCCAGGCGCTCGGCGTGTCCAGCCGCGATACGACCCTGATCGTGTCGATGTCGCTCGTCATTTCCGGCATCGCCACCTTCGTCCAGTGCAAGCGCTTCGGCCCGCTGGGCGCCGGCCTGCTGATCGTCCAGGGCACCAGCTTCAACTTCGTCGGCCCGCTGATCGCCGGCGGCAGCCTGATGGTCAAGCAAGGCACGCCGGTCGAGACCGTGATGGCCGCGATCTTCGGCGTCGTGATCGCGGGGTCGTTCGTCGAGATGGGCGTGTCGCGCATCCTGCCGTTCGTGAAACGCCTGATCACGCCGCTCGTCACCGGCATCGTCGTGCTGCTGATCGGCCTCACGCTGATCAAGGTCGGCCTCATCAGCATGGGCGGCGGCTACGGCGCGATGGCCAAGGGCACGTTCGCGAGCGCGGAGAACCTCACGCTGTCGGGCCTCGTGCTCGGCACGATCATCCTGCTGAACCGCGTGCCGGTCGTCTGGGTGCGCAGCACCGCGCTCGTCATCGCGCTTGCGATCGGCTACCTCGCGGCCGCGTTCCTCGGCCGCCTCGATTTCACCGGCATGCACCAGGCCGCGCTGTTCCAGGTCCCGACGCCGCTGCACTTCGGCATCGGCTTCTCGTGGGCGCTGTTCGTGCCGATGCTGATCATCTATCTCGTCACGTCGCTCGAAGCGATCGGCGACGTGACGGCCACCAGCAAGATCTCGAACGAGCCGGTCGAAGGGCCGGTGTGGATGCAGCGCATCAAGGGCGGCGTGCTCGTCAACGGCGCGAACTCGCTGCTGGCCGGCGTGTTCAATACGTTTCCGAGCTCGGTATTCGCGCAGAACAACGGCGTGATCCAGATCACCGGCGTCGCGAGCCGCTACGTCGGCATCTGGATCGCGGGCATGCTGGTGGTGCTCGGCCTGTTCCCGGTCGTCGCCGGCGTGCTGCAGGCGGTGCCGGAGCCGGTGCTCGGCGGTGCGGCGATGGTGATGTTCGGTGCGGTGGCCGCGTCGGGCATCAACATCCTCGCGGGCGTCCACCTCGACCGCCGCGCGCTGCTGATCATCGCGGTGTCGCTCGCGCTCGGCCTCGGCGTGTCGCAGGTGCCGGACATTCTGAACAGCCTGCCGCATGCACTGAAGAACGTGCTGGAATCGGGCGTGGCGACGGGCGGCATCTGCGCGCTCGTGATGAACTGGTTCCTGCCGGAAAAGAAGTAAAGGCAAACGCGGCACGAACCGCATGACGGCGCGGCACGCATGACGGGCCGCGTCGTTCGACCGTCGTCCGCGAACGTCAAATCGGGTCAGGCTGCCTTGGCCGATCGATCCGCGCTGGTTAGAATGGCTCCATGCCCCAAACGCGAGCGCCCAACCCCTCCGCCGAAACGAGCGCCGTCCCGATCAAGGAACGCGCGACCGTCGTCTGCTACCGCGACGAGCAAGTCCTGCTCGTCGCGCGTGCGTCGTCGCGCTGGGCGCTACCGGGCGGCACGATCAAGCGTGGGGAGACGCCGCTCGAAGCCGCGCATCGCGAGTTATGCGAAGAAACCGGTGTGACCGGCCAGCATCTCGTGTACTCGATGCAGTTCACCGGGCTCGCAAAAATCCATCACGTGTTCTTCGCGGAAGTCGGCCCGGACCAGACGCCGCAAGCGAACAACGAGATCGAGAAATGCAAGTGGTTTCCGATCGACGGTGTCGATGCGCTGCGCGCCAGCATCCCGACGAAACGGATCGTCGAACTCGTCTACAACCACGAAATCCGTAAAGCGTAGGCATCGGCGCGGCGAACGCATGCACGCGCAGCCGGCGAACTCGAGCCAATTTTCGTGGATCAGCGGCACGCGTGCGCTCAATGCGAGCGCTTTCTTCGCAGTTCGTGCGTGGAATAGACGACGAGGAAAACGCCTAGCATCGCGACGCCGGACGCCATGAAGTCGTTCGCGCTTCCCGAGCCGTGCAAGGATTGCGGGAAGATGCCGAGACTCAACCCTGCCGCCGCGAGAAACAATCCTGCAGCCACACCCCAGATCGGTCCGGCGGTCTTTTCGATTTTATTTTTCATACAGCACCCGTCTACAGTCATGACCTGAACGGTATCGGCAAAAACGCGCGCGTCTACCTTCAGTCATTTCACTATAGCCGGGAAATAATTCCCGCACTTCTAGTGCTTTTCCCGATCAAGTTTGCGCGGTCGCGGCCGTTGCGCGATGCGGGCGCGCGCAGTCCGAAGCATGCCGAGTCGGGAGAAAAACGAGGTGGCGGAAGGCAGCAGGAGTCGAACCTACCCAGGAGCGTCTGACGCCCCTAACCGGGTTTGAAGGCCGATTATGCTGTATGTAAACTCAGTTGACTGGACGCGAACCCGCGACGCCATGCGGGTTTGATGATTCGTCAATGCTGTAAAAGCGTACAGTAGGTAGACACGCTAAGGCAGAAAAGTCCACACCCATTTTGGTGTCTGGATCCTAGGCTGGCGTCGTGACCGCCAGCGCCGCGATCACCCGCGCGATCGCATGATCCGTCACGTTCGCGAACGGGAGCGCCGGCCGGCCGATCGCCTGGATCGAACCGGCATGCTTCCAGCCTGGCGGTAGGTCCGGCACGATGTCGTTCCCGTTTTTGTACAGGCAGAGCGGCACCTTCTCGAGCAGTGCCGCGACACTCCCGTTCGTGCTCACCCGCGGCGGCTCGAAACCGTAGACGGCTGTGGGCGCCCGGCCGGCGGCCACCATCGCCGACGCGGCCATGATCGCGATCGCGGCGCCGAGTGAGTGTCCGACGAGCGTCACCGGCCGGCCGGCGATTGCGGCGAGCACCGGTGCAGCGATCGCTTCCCACGCGGCCCAGAAACCATGATGCACCTGGCCGACGCCGATCACATCGATAGGATGGACGTCCAGGTCAGCCACCACGCTGTCGAGGTTGTCGGTGCCCGGGAAGGCGACAACCAGACCGGCGGCCGTCTGGCGTACGATCGCGCGCGAAGCGCTGTCCGCCTTGCCGATGTCTGGCGCTGCGGCATAGGCCTCTTGCGCGAGCAGCGCGTAATCGCGCGGCGTCATTGCAGCGGCGCGCCCGCGAGCGGCGTCGACGCAGCGGCCGCGAGCGGCGCCGTCGTCAGGATCTGGTCGATGAGCGCCTGAACCATCGGCCCGAACGTCTGGAGCCCGAGCAGGATGGCCTGCTGCTGCGGCAGCGCGGGCACGGCCTGTACGATCGTGATCGCCGCCGGCAGCAGCGAATCATGGAACGCTTTCAGATCGGCGACGTTCAGCTGCGCGCCGGCTTTGCAGATAGCCTGATTGGCCGGCAGGATCGTCTTCGAGATCGTGGCTTGCTGGTCGGCGCTCAGCAGCGGCGATGTCGCGAGGATGGCGAGATCGCCGTTGACGATCGTGCAGCCGGTTTGGAACTGCTGTTGGACGGTCGGCAGGGAGTTGCAGGCGACGATTGCGAGAGACGCGACAATGCCTGCCGCGAGCAGCATGAGCTTCTTCATGGGGTTCCTTCTGGAGTGGTGCCGCGGCGCGCGGCGGGATGATTACTGCTGGGCCGGCGTTGCGCCGCGATTTGTGTATGCCTCGACAGCGGCATGGAAAGCTGCTGCGACGAGGCCGGCAATCAACGACGACAGGCTGGCCGGCACGGGGCCCTTGCAGCCACCAAGCACCCAATCGACCGTCGGGACGAGATCCGTGACGCCGATGGTGATACCGCCAGTCACGAGGCTAGATTTCACTGCCATGGCCTACTCCTTTTCGGTTTGGACGAGTTCGTCCGGGGTGAAGACGAACCCGGCCTTGCGCGGGAACGCCTGGAACACAAAGGTCGGGAACGACCGGTGATGGATGCCGTGCGTCGGCGAGCGGTGGAACTTCGCCGACAGCGGCAGCATGTTCGTCATCGCATCAACGAAGGTCTCCGGCTTGGACGGATCGAATGCATGCCAGTCGAAGCCGCGCAGCTCGACGAGCTTGCAGACGAGCCAGAGGAACGATTCCTCGACGAGATACAGCTCCTTCGTCGGCTGATCGGTGACCGGGTCGAGCACGGGCAGCGCCTTCACCTCGCCCAGCGCGACGCCTCGCACGGTTGCCCAGTCGATCGCATCGGAATCGGCCCACTCGCAGAACAGATGGTGATACTCGGGCGCCGGCTGGCCGCTGATCGCACAGCGCAGGCCGGCCGCATGCCCTTCCCTCTTCGTATGCCGGAACGTCGCCGACTCGGTGCGCGGCGGGTGATCCGGGTAGTACTCGATCTCGACGTCGGTCACGCGCACGGCATGCTCGCCGGCGATCTTCGGCAGGCCTGCGAGGCCCTCGGCCGTGCACTTCTCGCAGCGCTGCTCGAGCGCGACGTCATGGCTGCATCGGGTCATGTCTGGTCCGGAAATGAAAACGCCCGGCGCGCGGCCGGGCGGGATTACGAAAATTCGAAAACTGGCGCGTCAGGTCACGCCGAGCGCCTTCTTGCAGGAATCCCAGAGCGTCAGGCGGTCGGGCATGCCGTTCGGCGTGGCCGCCGAGCGCGGATTGCCGAGATTGATCGCGCGGCTGATCGACAGGAAGTCGCCGGCGTCGGCGAACGCGCTGAGCGCATGGTCGGCCCAGAATTGCGCCGAGGCGTGCGCCGCCGTGGACGGCTGCACGATCAAGTCCGGATTGCCCTCGAGGTCGATGCTGATCTTCTGACCCATCACGCGGAAGTTGTAGCGGCCAGTGATCTGCAGCAGGCCTCCGCCTCGGTACCGGAATCCGTCTCCGGCCTGCGTATTACCCAGCTCGACAGCCTTCGCCGACGGCGGCTCGTACGCGCGCTGCGCGGCCGTTGGCCCCCAGATCTCACGGAACCACTGGAATCCGCCTGTCTCGTGGCCGCACTGCGCCAGAAACGCGGCCTGCCGCGCCGGAGAATCGATCGCATACAGCGCCATCACGGCCGACAACGGATCCGCCCATGGCATCGCGCGCGCTAGCGGGATCCGGAGCGCGGCGGAAAGGGTTTGTGGTGTCATGGTCATCCCAGAAGCAGCTTCACGACCGCGCTCGCCCAGTCGGGGATGGGTTCGTGTCGCATGTAGCGAAAGACGATCACGCCGACCGTGCCGAACGCGATTGTCGGGCCAGCGACGTGCCGGACAAGGAAGCGCCACGCATCAGCGAGGCGGCACAACGCGCGAACCGCGCGCGCGCCGCCCTCCCATGTATCGACCATCGACTGCGTGTTCGTCTGGATCTTCGAAACCGATGCAACGACTGCGTCGAGCTTTTCGTCCTGACGTTGAAGATGCGCCTTCACTGCAGCGTCGCTCTCGTCGATACGCTGCTCGAGTTTCGAGAAGCGCCGATCTCCCGCGCGCAGGCGCTCCTCGACGCGCGCCGGCGCCGATACGTGGTCTGTCATTCATCCCCCGGAAATGAAAAAGGGGCGCCCGAAGGCGCCCCGCGTTGGTCGCGAAGTGGTTTTATTCGGCGAGCCAGGCGCTGCCGTTATAGAACGTCGGACAAACCGTCGAACCGCCGCCCGTCAGCGAACCCATGAACGTGCAGCTCGTGGCGTCGGTCACGTACGCGCGCATGCCAGCCACGCCCGCGGGCAACGTTGAAACCGTGTAGCCGAGCGTCTTGATCGGGCCGCCGACGTCCAAAGTCGCTCGCGGAGGCGACGCGCCGATACCGACCGACACACTGCCACTGCCGAACGAGAGCACCGTTGTCCCGTTGACCTGCACGGAGGACGCGGTCAGGTTGAGCGCGGCAATCTTCGCGCTCGGGATGTAGAACGGGATCGACGACTGCGCGAGAGCGATCGAGCACGCGCAGCTGAGAGCTAAACCCGCAAGCATCTTCTTCAACATGGCTCAATACCCCTCAACCTTGAACGAGAACGTGAGCGCGGAATCCGGCGAGCCCGAAGTGATCGTCACGGCCGTGTTCGTAGCCGACACCCAAAATGGAACCGCGGCCGTCGTCGGCGTAGCCTGAACGCTGACGACAGCATGCGGAAACCCTGCCGTCGTATTGCCTTGATAGGTAGGGAACGTGAACGAGCCACTCGTCCCGCCTGCCGGGATCGTGATCTGACCGGCCTGCGTGATCTTTCCTGAATTGTCGACCTGGACATATCCAACCGGGCTGCTCGTGTAATAGAACTGCCTCATCCCGGCCGGCGCATTGTCCTCGCTCCACCAGAGCGACGATCCGGGATCGATTGTCGGCATCGCCTGTGAGTTCTCGGCGTCGTACCAGACGATATTGTTCCCTGTTGCCGGATATGCGAGCGGGTTCCCGGACGCATCAAGCCCCTGCGAATACACGCCCCCTTGATTGCCGCGTTGGCCGCCTCCTGTGCCAACCAGATAGAACGTGTTGTGACGCGTATTGGCATACGGCGACGTATTCGAGCCGTTGAGCACGAGACCCTTCGCAGTGCCGTTATCCGCGTTGTAGAGATTGATGACATCGAACCGCTCACTGTCGTCGCCGTTCAATACGACACCGGGCGAATTGAAGTAAACGGCTTGAATCAGGAAGAAATGATTCCAGCAGGCATTGTGGTTGTAGGCGCTGTTCGTGATGAGCACCGACCCATCAGTCGGAAGCGTTTGATACCCGGAAATGTTGTAGAAAATGTTCCCGGTGACGTCGGAGTTCTCGGTAGCAGCAGCCGAAATATCAGTCTGGACAAACGCAGTTGACCAGTGAGCGGCGCGAATATCGTAGGTGCCGTATCGCGCTGAAACCAAATTCACCGCTATGCCGCCGAGGGAATTGTTGCCGTCCCAAAATATCCCCATGACACTGTTGTCTTCGACTTTCTGATCAGCCGCCGGCATGATCTTGAGAGCCGTTCCACCTTGCGCGCCGACCCAACGATTGATGGTCGTAGCGTTGATGGTGGGAGCATTGTCGTTATATCCGCCGCCCCCCGCGCCAATCAATTTCACCGCGGGGCAGTTGATCGTAACGCTATGGTCCCAGAGGTAAGTGCCGGGCGGCTCATATACCGTCTTCTGCGACGGCGATGCGCACGCGTAGTTGATCGCATTCTGAATCGCCGTCGCGCTCGGCCGTGTGCCGGTCGGATCTGCACCGAACGCGATCACCGATATTTTCTGTTCCTGAAGAATTGCCTGCAACGCACGATCGCTTTCGCCTGCCCCTCCAAAGTTGAAAAGAAGCGACGGATTAGACGTCGACGCAGCGAGCGACGTGAACGCGCCCGAGCTCGGACGCGAACTGCCAATCGTCGCACCGTTGATCGCCCCTCCCTGAATCGCCGCATTCTGAAGCGCGCTATTGAGTTGGGTGGCCGTGAGAACTTGTCCGGGAACAAACTGCGCATACGCCGGATCGAGCACGGCCGCCGCAATCAAGAAACCCGTGATGCTGCGAAGCCTCGCGCAGAAAATTTTCATGCTAGTTACGCTCCTCGTTACGATCCGCTCGGTGCCACCCAAACGATGCCCTGAACTGCTTGAATGGTGGTTTCCGCGTTCACCTGTTCGGTCAACGCAGCAAGCTGCTGCTGGCACCTGTTGAGCCACGCAGCAAAGCTCGAGACAACGCCCTGCGCCTGTGCCTGCGTGTGTGCCTTAAACGACCACGTTCCGGCAGTCTCGCACCAAAGCATTCCTCCGGACTGGCAGGCTGCCACGGTGTTCTGGTTCGCCTGGTCTACGAGCGTGCTCGGGTAGTTGCAGGCGGACCCGAGCGCGGCTGACGAAAAACCAGAAGTGATCGTGCCAGAACACGCCGCATAAAGGACCGCATTCTGCGTCGTCTGTGCCTGCGCGAGCAGCTGAGCAGTCGTCGGTGCGGCAGGTGCTACGAGCGCGCCATTCGATACGGTATAGCCGTGTGTTTCCACGGCCTGTTGCCATTCATCATCGGTAATCGCAATCGCGCTGACACCGGTCGGAACGGGGCTGATGATGCTGTCGTAGAACCCGGTGATCGGGCCGGGATCCGCTTCATATGCCGCATATTTCTGGCCCGACAATTTCTGTTCCATACAAGTTTCTCCCGGTTACCAACCAACCGCCTGCCAACCCACGATGACACCGGATTGCCACACATTGTTCAACAGCGCGTTCACTGAAAACTGACTATTGCTGTTTGCGCCGATCCCGATCGTTTTCCCGCCGTTACCGCCGGTCGCCGGCGTACCGTTGTCATTGCCGTTCAAAACGAAGCACGCATTCGGGAACGCGATCGGGAAGTTGAAAGTATTTCCGGTCTCCGAGGCATTCGTTACCGTCACGACGCCCCACTGACGGATCATTCCGCTCGGGAGCTTCTCCCAGCCATTCGGGCTACCGTTGGCCGCAAAAAGCGACGAGCGTTTGAGAGCAGCAGTCCCGCCGACGACGTTGAAGAATTGGCCGTTCGACCAGGCGACCTCGATCGAATCACCCGGGCCGATAACCTCGCTAGCTCGAGCCCAGTTCTGCCAGACATCCCCTGAAAAAGCACTCACGGTAAGATTCGCGAGGCTACCGTTGTAGATCACGAAGCGCGCACTCGGCGCATGAATCGATGCTCCCTGGGGAAGCGTCACGACGCCGGCGTTCGTCCCGAAGAAATAGATCAGGTCGCCGGACTGCGACGCCGCCAGCTGTTGGGACACTGCATTGAATGGGAAGAAACTCCCGTAGTTCCCCAGCTCTCCCCAAACGAACGCTGTCGATGCGGCATTGCTGCTCGAGTCTCCGTTCGATGGCGTCGCCACCGCAAAGAGTTGACCTGCGTTACCCGCGGCGGGTGCCGTCGAGGCAAGCAGGTTGTTCAGCAACGTAGCAGTCGTACCGTCGTCGATCGCTGGCTGACCGGTTCGGGCGACGATGAACTGCGCGAGCACCGCCGACATGATGCTGCTCTGCCGCCATACCTTGTTCAACGCAGCGGACTGAGCGGTCCCGGCTTGAAAGCCTGTCCCGAGGGCCGTCATGGAGGCATATGCAGCCTGTGACAGGACGTTTGCGCCCGCCCCGACCGCGAAGGCAAGGAAGTCGTTTTCGACTGACATTCGAACTCCGGGATATGTAACGCCGCCGCGCGAGAATCGACGGCAAAGGAAGATGGTTAAGCGAGGACTGAACTGTCGAGCGCGAACGTGTAGTCAAGCTCGTTGGGAAGAGCGAGGGCAGATACACCCCATGAACCTGAATCGAAGCCCGCGATGAGCTCGTTGCTGACGTCGAAGCCGAATAACGGAGTGCCCTGTACCGAAGTCACGACGTAGTTGACGTGCACGGCCTCTGGCTTGATCGACAACAGCCCGTTGTTCAACAGCGCGATGTAGAGCGCAGTCGGTTGCGCACCTGCGATGCCGATCGTGATCGACATGTCGCAGTTGTCCTGGATGAAAACGAGTGATCCGGGCGGTGCCAGTGCATCCAAGATCGCCTGCGCGGCCGCCGGCGTCCCATCCCAGTGATTGGCCGCGATCTTCGTGCGCAGAACGGCGAGATACGTTTCGTCGTCGAGCGATGTGAGACCGGTATCGGGATCGTACGGGCCTTTCCACACCCCCTGATCGAATCCGAGGCCATCGACGTCGAGTGAGAAGTAGACGCCCGTCAGCGGCGTGGCAACCTCGCGACTCCGGCCGATCCACTGACCGAGAACATCGAGCTGCACGCCGACGGCATCGTCCAGATCGAATGCTGCAGGGATGCCCTGCAACACGTTGATCTGGTCGACAACCGGCTGCATCAGCGCCGCTACGACCGCCATGTAGCGCGGCTGCGGTTGATGCTCCGACGTGATCAGTTGCGAGTAGTCGTCGAGCGTAGCCATATCAACCCGTGGTGATCGTCACCTGAGACGGCGTGCACACCGCCTGCTCATTGAACAGCAATGCCACATCCGGCGCGCCGGCGCCGCGCGGCCCCGTCAGCACCAGATTCTTGATCTTGAATGTGCTGGATCCCGGAACGGATTTCGACGCGGTGATACATGAATCCCATTCAACGCACTGCGCTGCACCACCGCCGATCGCGACGCTGTTGATGTAGTCGGAGATGGCTTGCTGCATGGCCTGTCCGATGAAGTTCGTATAGCCAGGCAGAACGCTGATCGTGACTACGGCATTGATCCCAGCATCGGTCGGACGGTAGAAATTGATCGTGACCGGAATTCCCTTGCTGCTGACCACGACGATGCTGGTGGTCCCGTCGGTTCCACTGCCGGGGGTCTTCTTCACCGCGATTGCATTGGCGATCGACGATGCGTCGCCACCTTCCACCACCAGCGCGATCGAATGCGGTAGCAGCCCATTCGCATCGGTGAGCGACGTATCGTTTTCGTACGCTGCATATTTCGCGACGCCTGGAAGGTTCGCTACCGCGCCGACGATCCCGTCAAGCACGGTCTGAGATGGAAGTGCGGTCGACACGGACTGGCGCTGACGAAGCGCCGGATCTTTCTCGACCGGCGCCCCTGCCGCTGCGTCGGCCGGATTCGATACGGTCTGCCAGCCACGCGTCGGCGTGCCGATCTGGTCGATCGTGCCGGCGAGCGCCGCGATCGCGCCGATCGTCGTGCACGTCGCTGTAACCGTGATCTCGCCGGTCGGCGGGATCGTGACCGCCGCCGGGAGCGCCCACTGATAGTTGTTGCCGTCCTTCGCGATGCCGTTCGTGATCGTCGTCCCGGCCTGGCCGATGATCAGCAGGTCAGCCGTCGAGTACGACGCGACTTGCCGAGCGATGCCGTTGATCTTCACGTTGCTCGACAGGCCTGCGCCGACCGCTTTTGACGGGCTGAACGAGTTGTAGACGCCGATGCAGACCGAGTTCACGTCCGCGATCGCCTGCGCGAACACCGCGAGCAGCTGCCCGTCCTGGCTGTCCGGATCGATGTAGACGTCCGTTCCGTAGATCGCCTGGTACTTCGCCTGGAAGTACGCATAGATGTCCGCGTAGGTCGGCGCGGTGATGCCGTTCGCGTCGATCGTCGGCGCGACTGTGGTGAGCGTCGTCGTCACAGGGTGGTCTCGATAGTGGTTGTGCCGTAGAGCGTCGCGATCGTCGCGGTGACGGTCAGCTTGCGGGTCGTGCTGTCGAGCGCACTCGCATATGCAGTGATCTCGGTGACTCCAGTCGTGCCGAGGATGCAGGCACGAATCGCCGCATCCGCGGTGCCCTGCGTGTTCTTGCCGATCACGGCCGGCCAATCCATGCCGACCGTCGTATCGAGAAACCACTCGCCCCGCAGCAGCCGCAGGCGCGTGATCACGGCCTGCGCGACGGCGTCCGGCGAGTTCACGAGGAAGTCGTTCGCCGACCCGCCGAAGACGTAGTCGCCTTCAGCGTCGAGTTTTCGGTATCGCATGGGTGTCTCAGTTGACGTTGCCGCTGTTACCCGGGCCGGGCTGGACGCCGTTGTGCGTGTGCGAGTCGTCGATGCGCTTCCCGTTGGCGGTCAGCGTGCCGACGAAGTTGATCGTGCCGGTGATCACTGCGGCCGCGCCGCTCACCGCGCTGCCGATCATCCCGCCGAGGAACGAGAACAGCCCCTGCACGATCACCGCGCCGCTGAAGCCCGACTGCGGCGAGTTCACGGTCAGCGACGTCGAAGCATTCACCGTAACGGTCGGCGCGGTGAGCTCGATGCTCGTCGGCGCGGCGAACTTCAGCGTGCCCGCCGATGGATTGAGGTCCACGAACGTCCTTCCGTCGTCGCTGCGCAGCTGCGCGGACGTGGTGCTGAAGCCCGACAGCGCGCGCGGCCGCGATCGCACGCCGACCAGCGCGAATCCGTCGGCGAGCGAATGGATCCGCGATTCGGCCTGCTCCTGCACGCCACCCGACTGCCACCATGCATCAATGCAGCGCGACGCGAACACCACCAGGCACTCGTCGCCGGCGGCGATCGGGAACGTCGCCGTCACGCCACCGCCGCCCTGCCAGACGACCGGGCAATCGGTCAGCAGCGGAAACGGCGACGTGCTGATGGTGCCGTCCTCGTTACGAATCGAGTCCTTCGTGCCCAGTTGTATGGATACCGTCATCGCGGTCGGGTCGAACGATTCGACCGTTCCAGGAAGCGCCGTCCAGACTTCGGTTAATCTTGCACCGATGGCATGCTTCAACGCCTCCAACTCGTCGTCGGTTCGTTCGCGTCTATCCATGGGGAATCAAAAAATGAAGAAGCTCGTTTTGCTGGCGATGCTGGTGTCCGGTGCCGCATCGGCACAAGATGCCTACGTAATGTTTAAAGGGTCACCGGCAACGGAAAACGTGTCTGCAGAACGATACATCTACGTTCTATTCAAAAACAAACCTTGCAAACTTCCGATCGCGAACGCGCCTTACATGCACAAGGCGGCGATATTCAATACAGAAAACCCAGATATCGGCTGCTGGGGTAAAACGCTCGATGCGAGCAACGCAGAGGTATTGATCATCGGGCCGCACGGACACAAGAGCACGGCAGCATTAACCGAGTTTTACTCGGCAACCCTCGACAAGGACGGGACGGGACATCTCAAGGGACGAGCGATGAGCTTCGATGAGTATTTCAGCAACATCAAAAAATCACAGCACCGCTCGGACTAACCAAACCTCTTGATCGCGCTCTCAGGCTGAACCACCAAATTATCTGTAATCGATCTGGCCACCGATGTAGCATCCGTGGCAAGGCACAGCGCCTCGCTATGCCACTCGTTCCCGCGCGTATCACCGCGATGGTTTACCGACATCAGATAATAGAAGCCATCTGAATCGATTTTGTTTTCAAGTTGTGCCCGGCCTTGATCGGCTTGCTGGTTGATATTCAAGCTGTACTGATATTGCTGAATGCTGGCGTTGTTGAGGTGCACCAAGCCCCCGATCTTCAGGCTCGGGTTCAGCAGCGTCTGGAAGCTGATGCCGTTGATCATCTGCACCGGCCAGCCCACCATCCCGGTCTTCGAGTTGATCTCGGGGATGTCGTACGGCGCGTACGACGTTTCCGGGATCATGATCACCTTGCCGTCCTGGATACTCCAGACCGTTTGCGTTGCACGCGCGACGTTGCGTAACACGTCCCGCGCCAGGTTGAATATCGGCTTCCCGCGCGGCAGTGGGTTGCTCGGCAGCGGCGCAATGTATCCCGCCGTGACGCCATACTGAGCCATCGCCTGCAGCGCCGCGTTGACCTGATCCTGATATGTCGAACCGGCCGCCAGTGTCTGCATCACCTTCGCGAAGCAATAGGCCGAGTCTCCGTCCGCCGCGAGCACGTTCAGGAACGTGTCAGTCGGGTTGTCCCGGCCGCGCCATACCTGCTTGATCTGACCGTCGAAGATGATCGAGAAGTTGCCCGGGTAGCCGGCCTGGATCACCATGCGCGTGAATTCCTTCTCGACGCGCTTCGATGTGTTGTCGGAAAGGTTGTAGATTTGGACGAGCGCGGAATTCGGGGTCTCTCGGTCGCCGCGCTTAATGTCGAATTTGACTCTCAGGTCCGAGAAGTCGAGCGCGTTGCCCACGTCCTGACCGATGATGAGCGAAAATTTCCGTCCGAACTGTTCAGCCATCGCGACCGCCAACAAAAAGGCCCCGCCGAAGCGGGGCCCGTCCACAACTCTGGTATGTTTACCGGCTCCTACACCTCAACAACACCAGAGACCATGGCTACATCGAACAATAAGCCTGTCGTGCCGGACCCACAGCCTGTTTATAGAGCGCCAACGCGCGATGGGTTCAACAAGGGGACGCCTACGCCGCAACCCTCCACGCCACAAAAGCCGCAGCGATAAATACGAGCGGGCTGGCTGCGGCGGCGAGCCGCAGCCCGTTCAGCCATTTCACCACACTTACGTTGCTCTTAGCAGCCACATCAATGCGCCTTTGAAGGCCAATAACTTCAGCCTCCTTGAGATCCTCAAGCGAGAACGAAGGTTGGTAGATGTTCCTCGGTTCGTTATAGATGTTTGGCATCTCCCGAAACATGAGGCACTTCCAAACGAGCAGCAAACTCAGGACGAGAAACCAGCCCGTGAATGCGATTGTTCCGATCGACAGCCAGTTGAAGCTGTTCTGATCCAGGGCCTTCGCCCCGTACGCAAGGCCGCCGCCGAGGGCAGCGAGAAAGACGGTCAACGTCGTAGCCGCATCTTTCGCGATCACATCAGCACACGCATGATGCGTTTTCAGATTTTCGATAGCCGATTTTTCAACCCAATCTAGCAAATCGCTCATTTCCACCTCGTCATCAGTCGGCGACCCAATATACCTTACTGCCTACGCCCAGATCATCGAACGTCGGAACGTCGTCCGGATCTGCCGCACCCTGCACCCATAAACGACCACCGAAACCCAGATAGGCGTATTGCCCCAGCAGGTCTACACCGGTCACGAGAGGAATGCCGCTGACCATGGGATTTCCATCCTCATCAGCTACGTCGAGGATCCACCCCGCACCGCCAGCATTCCGATATTGCACCGTCAATCGATAATCGATCTTTCCGAGCGTTATTTTGAACGTCTGCGGATCTGCCGTCAGCGGAATTTCGAGATACGTCACCATCATTGCATCCAAGTACTGGCAGGAACCGATCCTCCCGGCGCCGGCGTTGCCGGCGCGGCGGACTTCACTCCCGCGTTCTGCGTCTCGGCAGTGGCAGCCGGATTCGCC
The DNA here is from genome assembly GCF_900446215.1 of Burkholderia cenocepacia. Taxonomy (GTDB): domain Bacteria; phylum Pseudomonadota; class Gammaproteobacteria; order Burkholderiales; family Burkholderiaceae; genus Burkholderia; species Burkholderia cenocepacia. The sequence goes on from NZ_UAQZ01000013.1 coordinate 521,893, forward strand.
TGGTTGTCGCGCGGCGACAGCTTCGTCGCCTGCGTGCTCACGATGGTTACCTGCTTCAACGTCGCGGTGACCATCAGCGCAGCACTCGACTTCCGATCGGTGACGGTCGACAGTCCCTGAATCAGCATGTTCGAGTACTTCCGGCGCGTCGTGACGACGTCAAACCGTTCTCGGCTCGCCTGCAGCTTCAACAGCTGGCTGTAGATCGCGTCGACGTACGTGCCGGTCGCCATCGTGTTCGCGCCCGCCGGATCGAACGAGACGACCGCCGCCCCGAGCAGCGCCGAGTAGTCGGCATTGCTCCAGCCGCATTTGATGATGAGCTCGCGCGGCCGCATGTACGCATGGTCGTTGATCGGGGCGCCATCCTCGACCGGCTGCTCGGTGATCATGAGGTTGTCGCTGTACACCTCCTCGACGATGGCCGAGATCGTGATGCTGCCGATCTTCTTACTGCCGACCAGCGTGACATCGAGGATGTCAGAGATGCTCGTCATCCTCCCAGCCCTCCCGCATATCGGATCGTCTCGTTCGCTACGTTCTGCTGCTCGCGCGCGACTGACCGGGCCGTCGCATCAGGGTCGGCGCTGCCCCGCACCTCGATCCTTACGTCCTGCTTCACCTCGATGTGCGTCGGGCGATCACGATCACCGGGCGAAAGCGGCGTCCACTGCGAACCCTGCAGCATGTCACCCATGATCTTTTTCAGCTTGCTGCCATACTTCGGATCGGTCGCATACACACCGGTCAGCGCGTCGGCGAATGCGAACGGATCATCGAGGTGCGTGCGTGCCTTCGAATACGGCTTTCCCTTCGCTAGCAAGTTTGCGTGCGCGGTGAACGCGTCGGCCATCGAGTCGTAGTCTGCGAAGCGTTGGACCATCCGAACGCGCTTCCCGTTGATCACCTCATGGGTGACCACATCGGTGCCAGCCTCACCCTTCCGTGCCTTGATGCCGAAGGGGTTGTTCTTCCCCGACATCTTTTTCCCCCAACCGCTTTCCTGCACCCATTGCGCGAACGTGACGAGCGCGGGAATACCCGATCGGGCTTCGGATTCCTTCGACGCGGCGATCGCGTCAGCAATGCGCTGCGCCACGCTGCTCGGCGGGGCGTTCGCGGCCGCCGGTTGACCAGCTGCGATAGGAGGTGACGCACGTGTCGCGTCCCCGGCAGCTTTAGCCTGAGCCTGTTTTGATCCAGGGCCATCGATCGTCGCGCCAAGCGCTTGTCGCCGCTTTAGCTCTTCGTCCTCCCCTCGGTTCAGCCCTTCGCTGTGGAAAAGCAACCCGAGTGCGCCGGCCCGTCCGAGCAGGCGACCACCCCACGGCAACAGGCGGGAAAGCAAGCCAGCGCGCCCCGCGGCAGCGGCACCGGCGGCAGCAGCACCCGCGCCCGTCGCCCCGGCCCCTGCGGCCGCAGTTGCAGCTGTCTCAGCAGCGGCAGCCGCTGCCGTCGCCGCAGCCTTCTCGACACCCACGCCAAGCGCTCTGCCGACTGCCGCTTGCACGGCCTTTTGCGCGCCCATGTACGTGAGCAGGCCACCGCCGAGCGCGGCGCCAGTCTCGATACCGAAAGTGCCAACGGTGCCGAACGTGCCCTCCAAGCCGCTCTGCATGTGACGCAGCGCGCTCATCAGGCTGTGGCCGCCGTTGTTCGCCGTATCGACGCCGCTTTTTATATAGTCGCCCTTCGCCCGGTCGTACGACTGCTGGTATGCCTCATCGCGCATGCCCAGCATGTAGTTTTCGTCGATGCCGAGCTGCTGCGCATACTGGGCACCGAACCACGCCGGCTTCTTCGCCATCGCCTTGCCGATGTCGTTGACGATGTCGACGGTGTCGCGCAGCTGTCCATTCGCGTCGCGCGTCTGCACGCCCAGCGAGCCGATGTAGCTCTCGCCGGACGGATTGTTGCGCATGAACCTCGCGACATTCTCGATGCTGCTCTGCGCCTGGTCCGCGGACACGCCGACGTCCTGAGCGGCGTTGGCCACCGCCTTCAGGCTGCTCGCCGCAGAATTGGTCCGACGAGCGGCGAAATGCAGGTTCTCCAGCTTCTGGGCGAAATCGACCGTACGAGCTGCCACGAACGCCGTTGCGCCGACGAACGCGGCCGCCATCGTGACGGCCGATTTGCCGGCCTTGACCTGAGCCTTGTCGAGTTCCTCGGTCTTCTTCGTCGCCCCCTCGACACCGTCCCGGAATTTTTTCTCCGAGTCGACATCGATCTTGAAGCCCAACGCGACGAGGAATTCGCGGATGACGGACGATTCAGCCATGCTTCTGTTCCTGTCTGCGGCGCGCAGCCGCTTCGTTGTCGGCGCGTACCGCGATCGCATCGTTCATCAGCGCGATGTCGGCAAGGCCGAGAGTGCCGTCGAGCAGCGACTCGTACTTGCACCAGCCGCGCGCGACCGGCTCAAGGAGCCAATCCTCGCCGCCGGGCAGCGTCTTCACCCAGCTGGTGTCGCCTCGCTCGGGCTGCTCGCCAGACCGGTAAGCAGCCCTTGAATAAAAGGCCCGAGGTTCTCCATGATCACGTAGCCGGTGAGCGTGAGCATGGTGCCCATGTCGATGTCATCGAACATACACACGTCCTGCGTCGGCGACCAGACGCGGGCCCAGACAGCGCCGTGATGCCGCTCGACGACGCGCATGCACGCGCCGACGACGTATTCCGCGTCGTCGTCTTTCATCCGCGACAGCGCATCCATCACCGGCTCGATCGACGACGCGAGCAGTTTCAGGTTCTTCGTGAGCGGTACGTCGGACGTTTGGAGGTCGAGATAGGACCGGATCAGCGGGGGCAGCACAGTTGCGATGCGGCGGCTCACGTGGAACTGCCGCATCGCATCCATCTTGCCGAGCTGGTACCGGTGGCCGCCGATTTCCTTTTCCGTCGCCATGGTCAGTACGTCCCGAGCAGGCTATCGATCTTGATCGAGTCGAAGATCCATTCAACGATGTCGCCGTCCTTCGCGTAGCGCAGGTCCGGCGCCTTCTTGAACGCGCAGCTGCGTGCCGTGATGACATCGCCGGCCGCCGTCTGCGAAACCTCGATCAGGTTCTTGCCCCAGAGGGCGCTCGACAGCGACTGCGCGTCGTACATCGCCATCAGCTTGGCATTGACGGGCGCGGTCTTCAGATAGCGGAGCGTCACCTGCCCGGACTTGTCGGCGTGCAGGCTGTGCATGCCCTCGCCATCCGAGCCGATGGTCATCGTGTTCTTGTCGCCCGCGCGCGCGATCACGATGCCTTCCTCGGCGGTGGCCTCGCCGTAGCCGAGCGAGAACACGCCCGTCGGCCCGATGATCGTCGCCGTGACGTCCACAAAGCTGTAGGTGCTCATGGTGGTTTTTCTTCCTTTTACCGGTTGACGGTGAGTGCGATGTCGACGTCGCCGATCGCGCCCGCCTCCTTCGCCGCGACCTGGAACGACACGGACTTGCGTACCTCGCGATCGGCCTGCGATTGCGACGAGATCGGGGGCGTGTACACGTAGTAGCCCTTCGACAGCGTCTGCCCCTTCACGATGGCGCCGAAGCCGGCCGAGTTCCATACGCCCGGTGCGAGGTAGCCGTTCGTCACAGCCTGGTCGCACACCGACGAGATCGCGCCGGCGATCAGCGCGTTGCCCGCGTCCGTCTGCGGGATCTTCGTGGGGCTCTGGTACTGCAGGTTGTAGACCTCCGTCTGGACCGCGTTCTTGAACCAGATCGCGTTGTAGATCGAGTCGACGAAGATGCCGCTCGGCGTGACGCCGTACTGCACGATCGCGGTGTTGTTCTGGTACGCCGCGAAGACGTTGCAGTTCTTCGCCTGCAGCGCATTGGCCTGCGACGTCGACAGCGCCTCGGCGACGATGCCCGGCTCCTGCTTGTAGTCCATCGTGATCGTCGTGCTGTTGCCGTTGAAATCGACGATCAGCAGACGGCCGAGGAACGAGCTGATCGCGTACGGGCTCACGCTCGAGTACTGGATCACCGAGTACTGGTAGTTGAGCGCTTTCAGGCGGCTCGCGAGATCGGTGGTCACGGTCGAGTCCAGCGTCTGCGGGTTCTGGGTCGTGATCCCGTAGATGTGCGCCTGGTCGGCCTCGATCATCGCCGCAACTGCGACGTGCTGGTCGTCGGTCACCGCCGTGTCAGCGATTTCGAGACCGAGGAACTGGTTCGCGAAGCGGTCGAGGAAGATCGCGACAGCGGCCGTCGGCTGCTCGGCCGAGATCCCGTTCACCGGTGCCGACGCGAGCGCGCTCGTGAGGCCGAGCATCGCCGAAACGTCGGTGCCGGAGCCGGGCGCGGTCGCGTAGCTGACCGTCGATGCGGCGACGCCGCCAGCGAGCGTGGCGCCAGACAGCGTGATGGCGCTGCTCGATTTCGCAAGCGTGATCGCGTTGCCGGCGTTGCCCACCGCGATCGCCGTCACCGTCGTGACAGCGCCGGTCGTCGCGTAGCTGCACTGCGACAGGTTGGCGTCCGTCGACGCAGCGAGGAACGCCTGCAGGTTGGCTGCCGTGGCAGCCGCGCTGGCGCCGATCAGCACCTGGCTACCGGTCGGCGCGGCCGAGACGAACGTCACGGCGGTGCCGTTGATGGTGACCGTGTCGTTCGCGGCCGGGTTCGCGGTCAGCGTGATCGTGCCGCTCGCGGCCGCGCCGATCCCGCTCGACTTGCTCGTCACCTGGAACTGGCTGCCCGTCCACACGACCGTCGCATACGACGCGAGTGCAGCCTGCACGATCGCGGCCACGCCGTTGAGGTTCGACGCACCCGAGAAGTTCAGCGCGGACACGTTGCGCGCGGTGCCATCAATCGTGATGTTGAACGCGCCGTTCGTGATCGCCTGCCACTGCGCGAGCGCCTGCTGTGCCGCCGACAGCACGCCGCCGAGCAGCGAGCCCGACGTCGCCGTCTTCGCCCAGCGGCCGATGCATACGCTCTGCGGCTTCGGCGTCTGGCCGAAGTACAGCGCGGCAGCGAGGTATTCCGGCGCTGCGGTGCCGTAATCGGCCGCCACGTCGGTGATCCCGGCATACGGGCGCATCCGCTCGTTCGTGTCGATCACCGTCGATGCGCCCAGAATGAGCGCGGTGTTCAGGTTCGCGCCCTGCGCCGCGAGCGCCGCGAGGCTGAGCGTCACGTTGATGCGGCGCGATACCGGCAGTCCGTTGGACATGCTGATCCCCTACAGGTTGACGTTTATGGTGGATGTGACCGGCGGCGACGCGTCTGTCGTCGTCGACGCCTGCACGGACTTCAGGTTCAGGACCGCATACGTGCGCGTGACCTTGCGGCGCAGCTTCACGGTCATGTCGTACCGCCGCACCCATTGCTGGTTGACGAGGTCAGGCGCCGGCCGAATTGCGCCGACGCCGACGAACGCCATGTCCTGCAGTTGGAGCTGCTCGCGGTTCTGCGGGACTGCGAGGCCGTCGGCGAGGCGCTGCGCGTATCCCTTCCCGTTCGGCCCGTAGAACGTGCACATCACGTCGATGTCTTGATGCCGGATGTACGTGTCGTGCCCGTCTCCCGCGCCGTCGTGTTGGATCACTGGCCCCGCGTCCGGCTCTTGTTCTTGCACGCCGAACGCGCACCAGTTCACAGACGGCTCGGGCTGCTTTGGCACCTTCGATTGCCAGCGCGGCCGCACTAAGTCGAGCGGCAGAGCCGTGATACCCGCGATCAGGTCGTGAACCAGATCGTCGAGCGCGTCGTCCTCGGGCGGCGGCGCATCGACGGCTGGCGCCAGGTATCCGCCTGTCGAGCTGTCATTCATGGGGTCATCCGGAGAGAGGCTTGAGGTCGCACGTCGCGCAGACGAAGCCGCGGCCGAAGTGCGAGTAGTCGTTCACGTTGACGACGGTGTATGTGCGTCCAGCCCACACGACTTCGTCGGCGTCGTAACCCGCGCCCCCGTCGATCAGCCGGAACATCGTGTGCAGCGTGATCGAGCCGATGATCCGGCTGCCGTCGGCGTTTCGATGCAGGATGTCGCCCTTGTCGCTCGTCACGACGGCCGAGAACGTGGTCGCCGCCGGCGTGTTCTGGCCGCGCCCGTGCGCGTCGACGGTCTGCGTCATGCGGTTACAGACCAGGCCCGTATCCATGAAATCGGGATCGAGCAGGACCTCGGTAACGTCGAGGAAAGCCATGCGCTACCCCTTCTTGCGGATCACGTATGTGATCGAATTGCGGTACTGGCCGGTATCGACCAGCGTGTTTTCGCGCGTGACGCCGCGCCGGCGCCGCGCTTCGAGCGTCGATTCAGCCAGTTCGGGAGCGATGTTGCTGTTGACCTTCGCGCGCACGGAGTTCTGCGCCGCGATGCCGGCCATGTTCAGTCGGCGCTCGACCTGTTCGAGGTCGCCGTCGAGCGCCGCTTCGACGCCCTTCTGGAGCTGCGGCTCGAACTTCGGCCGCGCGTCCTGCACGCCTGGCACGAGGTGCGGGCGCGCGGGAATGTTGTTCGCTGGGGATCCAGTCTCCTGGATGTAGCCGATCTCAGCGTTGCTGAGCGGCTCGCCGTCGTCCTTGCGGCCAGCTGTACTGTCGGGCACGCCGACGAGCACTTCCTGCCGAACAAGGCCGGCGATCGACTTCAGCACCTCGTCGAGGCGGTCGACTTTCATGCTGCCCATGGGATTCTCCCGACGGGCAGCGGCGGCGCTACAGCTGCATGCCGCCCGCGCCCATCATCATCGCGAGGCTGAGATAACGGATTCCGTACATGGTGCTGTTCCAGAATCCGCCGTCCTTGATGGCGACGGCCGCCGTGTCGTAGCTGGCGCTGACCTTGTCGACCGACTTGGCCGACTGCGGCCCGGTCACCTGCCCGGGCACCGCGCCGACGGCCGCCGCGTTCTGGTCGCGCATGGACAGCGCGACGTGGTGCGCGGTGCAGAGCCCGATGCCGATGTCGGTCAGCTCCTGCCAGCGATCCGGATTCACGAGCGACACGGACACGGTCAGCCAGATCTGGATGACCGCGTCGGGGTATAGCGTCGAATTCTGGAATTCGGGGAACGTCTGGCGGAACTGAGCGATGTCCACGGGTCACCTTCGGTTGGAGATGGCGGGCGCGCCGATGGCGCCCCGCCTGCGGCCATTATGCCTGCTTGCCACCCTGCTTCTGGCCGCCGCTTTGCTTCGCGGCAGCGGCCTGAGCGGCCTCGAACGCCGCGACGTTCGACGCATGCTCCAGTTCGCGCGCGGCAATCGAGCCCTCGCGCGCGTCGAGCTCGGCGGCACGCGCATCGATGCCCTTCGACATCGCGTCGAGTTCGGCACGCTGCTCGGCCAGCCGACCGCCCTCGGCTTCCAGCTCAGCACGCGCTGCGGCGAGCGCGGCCGTCATTTCGCCGCCGGCCGGCGCCGTCAGCGCATCGCCCGGGTCACCGAGGTGGTGCTTCACGTACCAGTTGTCGGCGACGGCATCGTCGACCGTGTGCATGCCGACCGGGAAGTCGGTGTGCTTGCCGTCGGCGCCGAGCAGCTTGAACGCCTTCGCAACGTAGATCTTCGTCTTCGCCATGATGCCCCCTTACACGCCGTCGCGGTAGCCGATGGTTTCCGGATACACGACTTCGACGACGCCGAGCCGGCCGAAATACGTCGTGAGCTGGCGAATGTCGCGGTACTCGAGCGGCGTGCGCTGCAGCGGCACGAGCGGGAAGCGCACGCGGTTCTTGTCCTTCGTGTACGCGACCATGCGGTTCGTGTTGCTCGCGCCGCGGTTCGTCAGCCACTTCGACGGGTAGATCTCGAGCGGGCGCCCGTTGATCGCGTTCGACAGCGAGTTGTTCTTCAGGAACTGCAGGATGCTGATGTTGCCCGCGCTGCTCACGATTTCCGAGTTCAGGCGCGAGAAGTTCAGCGGGTCGATCAGCAGGCGCTCCGGGCACACCGCGTATGCCGACGCCGCCCACACGCTGTTCAGCAGCTCGTTCACGTCCGCGAGCATCTGTGCCGGCGTCGCCGAGCCCCAGTTGCCGGCGATGGCGTTGCTGGTGTTCGTCACCGAAGCCGCATTCACGAGGCCCGTCACGCCGAGGACCGGATCGCCGATGTACACCTGCTCGTCGACGTCCATGTTGTGCTTCAGCTGCATGCCCTCGAACTTTTGCTGATCGACCGGGCGGCCCAGCTTCTGCGCGGATTCGAGTTCCGGGATCGTCCAGCCGATCTGCATGCCCCAGAGGGTCAGCGGGTTCGGCGTCTTGCCGATGTCCAGCGACAGGCCGGCGATCGCGCTCGCGTCCTTGCCGATCCACGACTTGCCGTTCGGCGAAGCGCCGCCGGCCGCCGCGAACGTCGAGTTCGTGAACGACGAGACCTCATCAGCGATCGACACGTCTTCGCGCAGGTCGATGTCGCGCGACCAGGTGACCGACGCGAGCGGCATGTGCAGCGTCTGGTCGAGCCGTTCGAGCTCGCCGACGAGGAACGAGCCGGTGCTGTCGATCGTGGCCGCATCGAACGTCATCAGCGCGTCGCGCGTGCGTGCGCGGATGATCGCCGGGGCGCCGACGATGGCGATGCCCGCCGCGCGGGCGAGCAGCGTTTTGTTGTGAGTCGTCATGTCGGCTCCCTTAGATGTTGTAGGCGATTTCGACGTTGCCGGCGGCGTCGGCCGCCGCCATGAACGTCGCGCCGGCGATGGCGATCGTGTTGGTGCTGTCGGCCGCCGCTTCGATGCCGCCGATCGGCTTGCCGGCCGCGGCCGCCGCGACGCGCACGTAGACCTGGCCGTTCAGCGCGGCGACGCCGGCGTTCAGCTGGACGGTCATGTAGCCGCGACGCAGGATGTCGGCCGGCCCCTTGGTCGGGGGCGTCGACGTGCCGACGGGATCCTGCGAGCTCTGCGTCGGAAACGGGCGCACGAGCAGGCCGTAGACGGCCGTGGCGACGTCACCGGCGCCGATCGGCACGAACTTGCCGCTCACGACCTTGCCGAACAGCCCATACGCCGAGAACGCGTTCGACGGATCAAAGAATCCAGTCTCGACTGTGGCCTGCGACTGCCGGCTGATGTCGCCGGGAATGCCCGAAGGCATGCGAAACAGAATTGCGTTGCCCATGTGGCACTCTCCTTATTGGCCGGCCCGCTTGGACCAGAATTCCGCGTTGCGCTTGTTGATGTCGGCGATCGTGGTTGCCTTGCCGAAATCGCGCGTGTTGATCTTGCCGCTCGATGCGCCGGCATTGTTCTTCGCGCGCATCAGCTCGGCCGCGCCGGTGAAGATCGTGTCGAGGACGCGTGCCGGCATAGTGTCGAAGTCCGGCGCGCGGCCGCCGAGGAACGGAGCGATCGCGGCGCGGCCGGCGTCCGTCTCGTATGCCTGATCGAGCGCCTTGCGCTGGCAGCGGCAGAGCGCGGCCGCACGGTCCTTCGTCTTCAGACCGTCGAGCGTCGGGAGCTTCACGCCAGGCGCGAGGATCTCGGCGCGCGCCGGGATCAGGCGCGCCGCGTCGCCGGTGTACAGGTCGACGCCGGACTGATCGAGGCGGCCCGCGGTTTCGGCCTCGATGACGGTATCCGTCGTCTCTTCCGTCTCGTCGTCCTCTTCCTCGTCGTCGTCCTCGGTTTCGCGCTCGCGTTCGGCGTCGCGCGCCTCGATGCGCGCCATGCGGCGGTCGAGCGAGCGCAGCGTCTTCAGGATTGCAGCGTTGTCGCCGGTGCGGCCTTCGCGGTCGGCGGCCTCGCGCCGCTCGCGTTCTTCCTCGGACTCTTCGTCCATGGCTTCCTGGCCTTCCTTGAGCGCTTCCTCGACGCCGGCTTCATCCTTGGCCTTCATGGACTTCATCAGGCGATCGAGCCACGCCGGCCGGCGCGGCGGCTTCGTGTTCGGCTTGCTGTCTTTCGTCTTCATCTCGGGTTCCTTATCGCCGATCGCGCAGCGCGGGCCGCAGCGGCCGCGAGGGACGATGGCTACGTGGTTGACAACGATGTTCCGCTGTACCCCGCGGCCGGGTGATACCTGTTCGTAGTCCGCCTCGTAACCGAGGCTGACCTCTTCGATTTCTTCGTCCTGCACCGCGTCGATCGCGTCCTGCGCGGTGATCAGCAGGTCGGCGAGGATCAGGTCGTTCTCGATGCCGTCGCCGCGGCGGATGTTCAGCATCACGCCCTTGCCGAGCGCGGAGAACGTCGCGGGCGTGACGAAGTCGTCCGGATGGTCGAGCGTCACCGGCTTACCGGCGCAGCTCGCGAGGGTCTCGTCGCGAAACACCTCATCCGGGGTGCGGCTGATGCGGATCAGGCCGTCAGGGCCGGCCTCGATCGGCACCTCACCCTCGGCGTACAGCATCTCGCCGGTGCGCGCGACGGGAACGTCCTCGCACAGCAGGAAGCCCTCGGGCGTCAGCGAACGCTTCGGCCCGAGCTTCTGGATGGTGAAGAAGCGCATGTCAATCCTTTGGAAGAACAACCTCGGCCCAGCAGCGGCAGCCATAAATACAGCCCGCGTGCGCGCGCCTGCCGGTTCTGCGGTCGGCGACTGGAGGGTTGTCCCATGTGATGAAGCGGCCTTCGAGAATCTGATGATCCTCACGCACGTCAGAATCGTCCGCTGTCCGCCAGAAGTAACCTGGGCTGCCGATGCGCAGCGCGCGTGCTTCGGTCAGATTTGCTGCCGTTCGGCCTACTTCAGTGCGTGCGATGAGGTCTGCGCGGCTTTTAGCCACGCTCCCGGACGCCTGGATCATCTTCGAGATCTCAGCAGCTCGAGTTCCGTCCTCGAGCGCCTCGATCGTGAGCCGGTGAACGCGCTCTGCGGCGTCGAGCGGGATCGACTTGATCAGCGTCACCTGCTCGGCCATCAGCGCGCGCATCGTCTCGCCAGTCGGTGCGCGCCGCAGCTCGTCGCGCAGCGCGCGCGACATCTCCTGCGCGTTCTGCATCCACGCCTGCTCGTCGCGCCGATTCAGGTCTTCCAGCATCCGCGCAGCGGTCGCCTCGGCCCACGGAGTGAGCGCCTCGGCATACCGCCTAAGCAGCTGCTCGATCGTCGGCGCCGCGGCGGGATCGCCAGGCGGAAAGCCATCGACCAACGCGCCCACCTGCTGCGCGATCTTGCGCAACTGCGTTCCGTACCGACGCTCCGGGCCGCTGAGACGCACCGGGTTTTGGCGGCGCTTGCGATCCGTCGTTCGGGTCATCAACATCGGGTGGAAGCTCCGTTTCGGGCGCGGGCGGAGGCTGGTCCTCAGCCTCCTTGATCTCTTCGTCGGTGATCGACGCGAACACGCCGGTGCGATGGCTGGACGCGCGCAGCTCCTTCATGCCGCCGGCGGGCGTCATCAGGCCCGCGTCGACCGCCTTCGTCACCGCATCGGTGATCGTGTTGGCCGTCGTCGCCTTCTGCTCGTCGGTCATCTGCCAGAGCGCGCGGAAGTCGTACGAGAAGCCCTCGGGCGGCTTCGCGCCGAGCACCGAGCGGAACATCACCTCGAACAACTGGTTCAGCGCGCGGCGCAGCCGGCGCTCCTGCTGCTGCTTGATGTTGTCGTAGTACGTGCGGAGGTCAGACTCGCCGGTCGCGTTCAGGCCGGCCGGCGACTGGCCGAGCAGCCGCACGAGCGGGATCTGCAGCGCGCCGGCGAGCTGCTGTGCGAACTGCAGCAGCACGGCATCGAGGCCGCTGAAGCCATACTGATCGACCTGCAGATCGTCCTCGGCGTCGATCAGCGACAGACCTTCGTTGGACTGGAACCGCCGGATCATGTCGACGTTCTTCAGAAGCGCCTCAAGCGCTGGGCCGCCCATCGCGATGACCTCGCGCAGACCCTTGATCTTGAGGGTGCGCAGGTGCGCCTTGAACACGAGCTGCGCGGCGCCCATCGTCGTGCTGTCGAACGCTACGAGACGGTCGATCAGGCGCTCGATCACCGACTGTCCCCACAGGTTCTCGGCGATCTTCTGCCAGTACGGCAGCGTGACGCCGTCGAAGCGCAGCACGCGGCTGTAGTGGATCCGCTGGCGCGGCAGCGCCATCGAGTCCGCGACGACGTCGTAGTACTTCGGCATGCCGAGATCCGGGCCGGGCTCGGTGACCAGATCGTTCAGCGTCGGTTGAACGAGCCAGCGGTCGAGCACGCAGAGCCCCTTGAACTGGCCCTTGTCGATCGTATCGAGGCGCAGCGGCTTCGACGCGTCCTGTCCGTCGATCATCATCACCGCCAGCGCCCCGCCGTACAGCCGCGCCCACTTGATCGTGTCGCACAAGCTGTCCCAGACCGCGAGGTTTTCGAACTCCTGGTTCAGCTTGTCCTTGTTCTCGGGCGTGATGTCGGAGCCGATCTCGACGCCCATGCGCGTCATGTCCTCGGCGACGACGTCGACCGCCTGCCCGACGATCCACGACGACCGGTACATCGCCTCCATCTGCACGCGGTTGCGCGAGATGAAGTCGAATCCGTACTGGTACGCGGACGCCTGGTTCGGTGTGCCGAGGCCGACGCGGGCCTCGAAGTTCTGGAAGCTGTCCGGCGTCAACCAGCGCTTCGCGTTGGCGGAATCCGCAGCCATCGCGCGGTATTGCCGCTGCTCGGCCTTGCGTTGCTTTCGATTCATCCTGCCAACCTTTCCCAGAGACGTGTGACCCGGCCGCTACCGAGCAGATCGTTGATCGCGTCGACCATCGGGTCGATCTGATCGTCGTGCGCGTGCGTGTCGTCCGGCGTGAACGCGTCGCACTCGGACAGGAAGTCGCTCACCCACGGCGCCGACTCGGGCACGTACACCAGCCCGGATTCGATGTAGCTGACGATGTCCATGACGCGCGTCAGCTTGTCCTTGTCGCGCTCGATACCCTCGATCGGGATGCCGCCGTCGGCCCGGATGTCCTGGATCAGCCCCGTGCCGCTCGCCTTGTCCTCGACGCGCATCTTCACGAGCGCCGAGTTGCCCGGGCCCACCCATGCGAGATGCTTGTTCCAGAAGTCCAGAGCGCGGCGGCGCAGCTCCGGCGCTTCCCACTTCCCGCGGACAAGGTCCAGCAGGTAGATGCGACCGTTCTTGCCGAGCCCCCAGCATTCGAAAACGCTGTAGTCGTTGCGCTCGGCCGTCTTCTGCGCGGTGTCCGCGTAGATGACGCGCTTGAGCAGCTCGGGCACCTCGGCGTACCGGCCGAAGTTGGCGCTCTTGATGATCCCGCCGCCGAGCGGCGACGGCCGTTGCATGTACTGCCCGCTGAACACGTACCGGTCGGCCTTCTCGCTGGCGAGCAGGTCGTCGAGCGGTTCCTTGTACGGCCAGTAGCTGAAGCGTCCGTCCTCGTCGCGGTCGGCCATCTCGACCATGTCGCGCACGCGCTCCGGCAGCGCCGCGACGTACTCGTCGGTGATCAGCGCCGGGATCTCGATGAACGTCCAGTCGCCCGGCACTTTTCCGGACTTGATGAAGCCGGTCGGATCCTCTTCGGCGAGCCGCTGCATGATCACGATGATCGGCGTGTCCGGATTCGCCTTCCGGCTCTTCACGGTCGACAGCAGCTTGCGGTTCGCCTTGTCGCGGTTCGTCTTGCTGTACGCGTCCTCAACCTTCAGCGGGTCGTCGATGATGATGGCGCCCTGCCAGCCCTCGGCCATGTGGCCGGCCCGGAAGCCGGTGATCTGGCCGCCAAGCGACACCGCGTAGACGCCGCCCGCCTTCTTGCCGTCGACTACCACGTTCCAGCGCTTCTTCGACTTCGCATCGTCGGCGATCGCCAGCGACCAGAGCGCCTGATACTCGTCCGAGGCGACGATCTCGCGCGCCGTCTCGCTGTTGAGCAGCGCAAGGTCATCGGAGTAGGAGATGTGCAGGAAGCGCGCGCGCGGGTTGAGCGCGAGGCCGCGTGCGATGAGGTTGATCGCGACGAGCTCAGTCTTCGACGAACCCGGCGGCACGTTGATCACGACGTTCTTCAGCTCGCCGTCGATGACGCGCTGCACCGTATCGGCGATCAGCACGTGGTGCCAGTTCACGCGGAACTTGATGCCCTGCCGGTGCTTGAAGAAGTACCGGCTGAAGAACAGGTGATCGCGCTCGCACTTCGCCTTCAGGACTGCCCGCTCGACAGCGGGATCAATACTCGTCCTCGAGTTTTGCGACGGCCGCGGCAACCTGCTTTTCATCGACAACCACCGTTCTCTGTTCGATCGGGGCGCCGTCCCTTCCCGTGATCTCTGTGTGCTGCGTCGCTTTCCCGTACCCTCTATCGAGCAGCTCCTTGGCTGCGGCGATGCGTGCCTGATCGCTCTCGGACGTCTTCAAAATATTCGCCAGTTCGGCGATAGCGGCCTCACAGTGCTTTTGGGCCAGCGCCTTTATCTCGGCCGTCACCTTGTTCGGTCTACCCGGAGGACGACCAGCTCCGGGCCTTTTCCCTCCAGCTGCCATTTGATTTCCTACAGTTTTTTTTCAAAATGTTCGTGCCGGTCTATTCCCGGCTGCCATCCGCGTTGCGCGGCGAGCGGGGGTCACGGCACCGGAACGGGCCGCGGCGGGATATCGAACAACGCCTCGGCTGCTCGGCGTGCCGCGCTCGGTTCAGAGCGCTCGGGCCGCCTGCGCTTCGCGCGCGCCTCGGCTTCCTGCTTCGCCTGCAGCACCAGCATCGGATCGCGGTACATGCGGGATTCGAGGATGCGGAAACTCATGGCAGCAGCTCCAACGCAAAAAGCCCGCTGGCTTTCGCTCAGCGGGCTTTGGACGCACGTATCACGTGTATCGAATATCGCGGATTATTGTGCATGAAATGCACATCGTCAAGTGGTTTCACTCTCCTTCAACAATCCGATCTCGTTGAGCTTCCGCTCGATCTCGCGCCATGCAACCTGCGCAACACCAACGGATTCACCCTTTCGGTCGCCCTCGATCCAAAGGCGCACAGCCGCGTTCTGCTTGCTCACGGTGTTCCGATGCGCCCCGCATTCGTCGGCGATCTCCGACAGATCGCATTTCACGCCGAACAGCCGCTCGATGATCGCGCGGCGCACGCGGTAGTGCGAAAAGCCCGAGCAGTATGCTGCGGATGCGCGCGTCAGCCAGCCGATAGCCGCCTGCCACTCGAGGTTCGGCGTGCTGCCGCTGCAGCATGCCGAGGCGCACGAGCACGGCAGCACATGCGGCGCGGCGCGCGCGACGATCACCGACAGGTGCAGCTCGGGTAGCGTTTCCAGCTCGCGCCGGATCATGCCCGCTTGGCCCGCGCCGACGAGCCCGATCAGCCCCATCCCATCACCGCCGATCTCGCCGCGCATGCGCTTCGCCATGATCGTCTCGCCGTATTGCTGCGACGAGTAGCAGAGCGCGAAGCGCACGGCGTCGAATGCCGATTTGAACTCGATCACATCGCTCATTGTGCACCCCGCGTTGTCATCGCCAGCGCGCGATGGCTACTGAGCCAGCCCGCATACCCCGTGAGGTGGCTCGTGAAGTCCGGGCGGACGCGCGTGTCGACGTGGCCGCTGCCGCCACACGTACCGGCCAGCGAGAACATCTGCCCGCGCCGCTCGCCGCGCTTGATGTCGACGCGCGTCATCGCGCGGTCGCTCGCGAGCAGATGCCGCACGGTGGACAGCGGCACGCCGGCGCTGCGCGCGAGATCGTGCGCCGTGTAGCGCCGGCCCGGCTTCATGACCGACAGCACCGTGTCGAGGGTGATTTTCGTGGGTTTCGTTTTCAAAGGGCCCTCCCTATGCTCGCTGCAGGTTCAGTTCGATTGCTTCGATGCGCACGCCCGGCGTGGTCGCGTAGCGCTTCGACACCCAGAGGTCGACGACCTGGCCGTCGTCCCCGTAGACCACGCCGTTCATGCCGTCCTTCAACGCCTTGACAACGTTGTCCGCGTCCGGCTTCTTGGTGGCGCCTATCGCGCCGGCTGCTGCGGCACGTTGGCGCTTCTCCGACCAGCTGGCCGGAATCGGCACACCGATGTCCACGATCAGGCGCACCGGGCCGACGTACGGCTCGTCGTCGCGCATCGCCTCGCGGGCGGCCATCTTCACGAGGTTCTCGTAACGCTCCGTCGGCTCCGGGGTGTACGTCCGGACATGCGGCCCGCGCCGTACGAAGCGCGGTCGCCCTTTCGCGACCGGCTTGCCGGGTACGACGAAGACGACGCGGCGCGCGATGACCGGCGCGGCGATCAGCAGGTCGTGCGTCATGCCGTCACCTCGTTCACGGGTTCGCGTAGCACGGCGTCGCGGATCGTCTCGTAGTCGCGGCGAAGGTCCGGGTGCGAGCAACCGGCGATTGCTTTCGCCCCGGCCGACGACGCAATCGCGTCTCGCGCGCAGCGCACAACGCCAGACGGGAGCGCTGCGCCACCGGCGGACTTCCCCGACATGAGCAGCTTGAACGCCCATTCAGCCGTCGGCTCACGACGCATCGAACGCTGCTGCACGCGCCGGATCGTCCCGAGGTTCGACTCGACCGTTGCTCGATCTGCCCGCTTCTGGTCCGTCAACTGCGGTGCGCTCGATGCTGCCTGCTCGAAGCGGGCCTGTCGGCAGAGCGCGATGAACTCGGGGAGCGTCGGAGGCTTCGGCAGCGCCGTCAGGTTGTCGCTGCCGGCCTTCAGCTGCTCGCGCGACAGTTTGCCGAGCTCAACCGCCCAGGCCTTCTGCACCTCGAGGACGTTCGTGCCGTTCCACATCGTCGCGAAGCGCGAGCCGTAGAACGCCGCCATCTTCGAGAACAGGGCCTCGACCCAGTGCTGCGGAAGCGCCCCCAGCGGCCAATCCGGGCGCTTAAACGTCGATGGTTCGGTCATCTGGTTCATGGCTTCGATTCCTTCCGGTCAGACCTGCGATGGTGTTGGCGTTTTCCTGGCTCCAGCTCGGGAGCGGTGACGCGCGCGGCGGCCGACGCACGCGCTCGATCTTCGTGCGGACAAAGCTGGCGTTGATCGGGCCGGGGTCGTTGTCGTTGTCGCGATCCTCGACGGCGAGGTCGTATGCCTTGCGCAGCTCGGCCGGCGTGACTGCCATCCCTGCGAGGTCGATTACCTGCTGCTGGCTCGGCGTGAGGTTGCGCACGGCCTTGCCACGCTCCCGCTCCCACTCCCGGAGCGATGTCGAAATCTCGGCGGCGGACAGCGCGCCTTCGCACGTGCTCGCACGCGAAGCTGTGCGTACGCCGTCGTTAGTACCTTCGGTTTTAGGTTTACTTCCGGTTCCGGTTCCGGTTCCGGTGTCGTGACTCCGGGTGGAGTCCTGCGGTTGTCCTCCGCCTGTCCCATGGGACAAATCCGGGACATCGCCGGAAGGATCGGCGGTCTTCTTTCGTTCGCGCTGGCCTGCTTTACGCGCACGTTCTTTGTCGCGCGTCTCCAGCATTTCGAGCACGCGTTCGACCATCGTGTTGTGGTACAGGCGGCCGTCTTCGGCGACCCACCAGCCACGCATGAGGCGCTTCTTCGCCGATTGAAATTGCTCGAGATCCATCCCGATGCGCGCGGCGATCAGTTCATCATCGTCGGGCAGGCTGCCGCACGGCGTCTGTTCCCATGCGGTCATCCAGAGCATGAGCAGCCACGGGCGGATTTCGGGCGCAGCAAGAGCCCAGGTGTCGGACTGGCGGATGCGCTCGTAATCGAGCTCAAAACGCCAGCCCTTCGCCCTGGTATCGGACGGATACGGGATTGCGGACACGGTGATCTCGATCAGCGAAGGCCGCACTCGCCGGCGCCCTGCCGTGCGCACTCGCACGCAGCACCGACCTTGCAGAGCGTCGCGATGGCGTCGAGGTACGGCCGGCTCACCAGCGCGTAACCGGCGACGTCGATCGCCCTGTCGATTTCGCCGATCATCACGCCGCGCTGGCCGTTCAGAAAACGACTGACTTCCGACGGATCCCAGCCGAGTGCTTCGGCTGCGCGCTTCCGGTCCGGTCCGTTCAGGACATCCCGGAGAGCCTTTTCGATATTCGGTTTAGCCATGACTGGCAACCTCTAGCAAAAACTGTTGAGTGCCGTTGCTGCGGGGCACAAATACGATGCGGTAAACGTCAACCGCGCTTTTCGGGAGGAACCTCCAGCCATGTCAGAATCGCGTACCCCTACGTCAATCCATTTCATGAAAGGAGGCTCCTATGGAGTACTGTCACGACGCATTCACGTTGACTGCGGCGGTTCTTCGGGCCGTTTGCTCTGCAATGACGCAGGAGCAAAGGCTAGTCGTCGCCGAAGAGTTGAGAGTTCAAGGCGAGCGGCTGAACGAGCTGAAGGACGAATCCATGGTGCGCCTGGCCGCGACACTCTCGTCTTTTGCTGCCCTCGCACGGGGAGAACCCGACGAGGCGTCGGAAGTGTTTCGCGCGATTCGGCCCCGGTAAGGATGGCGAGGGTTCTCATGTTTCTTTCGAGCCAGGTGGTCATTTCGTATCTCCAGGCCATGGAAGCCAGTGGATTACCCACTCGATCACGCAGAACACGATCGGAAGGCAAATCGCTATGACGGCGGCGAATAGCAGCCCAGACAGGACCGGGTATCCGCTCGACGGGCCGATCCAGCGCTCGATGAATGTCAGGAGGCGTTTCATGCGGGCACCTGGGTGGGTTGGTCGGCGAGCTCAGGCCAGATGTCTTGCCAGTCGTTGGGATGGAGATCGCGACGCGTAACGAGCCCCTTTGATTCCCGCTCGATGGAAACGCAAAGAGCTGGTCCAAAGATCGCGCCAACGCTGAGCGCCTTTCGCATGTAGCCAAGAGTTGTCCCGCAGGCGAAACAAAACTGAGCTTGTTCCTCGCGAGTCATCTGGCGGAGCAGGGATTTGAGCTTGTCCATGAGCATAGATTACCCATGGGTAAGCATAAAAGCAATACCTGGAGGTTATTTACTCTGGGGTAAATAGTCGATGGAATGCGTTCATGGACAAATTCGAGCAGAGATGGCGCGCCTTGGTGCGGCTCAAGGATCAACTGGGCCGGGGCGGTGCTGCGCACATTGCGCGTGAAATCGGCAAGGAGCCGAACTACATATCTCGAGCCCTATACCCTCCAGGAAAGGATGGAAGGAAGCGAATCGGGGAAGATACCGCCGAGCTTCTGGACGCGAAATTTCCTGGGTGGATGTCCGAGCAAGGATGGGGAGGATCCAACGCTACCCTTGGTGATTCGGTGCCCGCTAATTCACGAATCGAACCTCCCAAGGGATGGGGGATGCTTCGCGATGATCAGCGTGCCGCGATCGAACAGCTAATCGAGACTATGCTCGCCGGCAAGGTCGCATTAGCCAATACGAAGCCACCGCCAGACGGACTTATCGGAGACTGACCGATGTCATCTCCTCGCCCACGTCGATACGCCGGGGATAAATCGGCTCCAATGAAGAATCCTGAAAATAGCATCGGCTCGATAGCATCGGGCGCCCGTCTTTGATGCTAAGACCAAGATGCGGCCCGTCCAGCAATTGGACTTCCCACCGGCCGTATCTCTGGGACCAATCCCTCACAACGACTCTCTTCCCCTTCAGGCTCGGCGTACGCGAGTAGACGATCTTCGCCAAGTCACCCGGCCTGCACCGCAGGCACGTCTTCGCTTCTTCTTTCATCGGCCACCCTCGTTATCCCGACCAGATACTGTATATACGTACAGTGTGCGCCGGGAGACCGGTAGAGATCAAGGGGTGAAAGTCCCCGACATTGCAAGAACTAGCGATTCACGATTTCCCCGAGTCATGCGTGGCCAGCCGCGAGGCGGGTTGCGAAGCGTTGACAGGGGCGCTGATAGGCCAGCCATTGAGCCACGAAATGGATACATTCCCGAGTGCTGACGTACTACTGTATGCGGAAGGCAACATCGCGCGGCGCGCTATCGCGAGCGCTGCGCGGACTCGGCGTGGTCTGAGACCCTGGCATGTCAGTACGATCTCTACGCGGGAACCGGGAGATCTCCCATCTGGCCGCCGACGGAAATATGGTCGAGCGGTCCGCATCGGGAAGGCGAGGAGCTGAAGCCGATGACGAACGGATGGGAGAAGTCGGACTCGCCCATAGTAGCGAAGAAGCTGGCGAACAAACCCGGGCAACCGGATGCGGAGTCAGTGGAGCGAAGGGGTGGGGCCAAGGGGAACACGGAATGGTCGCGCACGCGCCGGACGCAGAGCCGGATAAGCGTGTCCCAGAGACTGGACCGTGTGCGTCAAGCCGCAAGGCAAAGGAAGAAGGAGAAGTTCACGGCGTTGTACCACTTGATCGACCTCGACCTTCTGGCGACGGCGTTCTTCTGGCTGAAGCGGAAGGCGGCAGCCGGGGTCGATGGCGTGACGTGGCACGACTATGAGCAAGATCTCGACCGAAATCTCGAAGACCTGCATGGCAGACTCCGCCGGCAGGCTTATCGGGCGCTGCCCAGTCGCAGACGGTACATACCGAAGGCGGATGGCAAACAGCGACCGCTGGGCATTGCTGCGCTGGAAGACAAGATCGTCCAGCGTGCACTGGTGGCAGTACTCAATGCTGTCTACGAGATGGACTTCTTGGGATTCTCATACGGTTTCCGGCCGCAACGCAGCCAGCACGATGCGCTGGATGCACTTGCGACGGGAATCGCTCGCACGAGCGTGAGCTGGATTCTGGACGCCGACATCAGCAGGTTCTTTGATACGGTCGACCACGATTGGCTGATCCGTTTCGTGGAACATCGCATAGGCGACCAGCGTGTGATCCGACTGATCCGCAAATGGCTGAAGGCGGGAGCGATGGAAGACGGGGTGATCGAGCCCACAGACGAGGGGACGCCGCAAGGGTCTGTCATCTCGCCTCTGCTGGCGAACATCTACCTGCATTACGTCTTCGACCTCTGGGCAAACCAGTGGCGCAAGCGCCACGCCGAGGGGAACGTCGTAATCGTCCGATACGCCGACGACGTCGTGGTTGGTTTCGATAAACCACACGATGCGAAGCGGTTCAGGCGGGCCATGCAACAACGACTGGAGCAGTTTGGGCTGTCGGTACACCCGGAGAAAACCCGGCTGATCGAATTCGGGCGCTTTGCGGCCCGGAACCGGGCAAGCCGAGGGCTGGGCAAACCCGAGACGTTCAACTTCCTTGGATTCACCCACATCAGTGGCCGTGCGAAAGACGGTAGGTTCATGCTCATGCGTAAGACGCGGAGCGACCGTCTTCGAACGGCGCTGAAGGGAATCAAGGATGAGTTGCGGCACAGATGGCACCAGTCGATTCCCGAGCAAGGGGACTGGTTACGCCGCGTGGTTCAAGGGTACTTCAACTACCATGCGGTGCCGACCAACTTCGCTGCGTTGCGAGCCTTCCGCGCGCGCGAGATCGACCTCTGGAGGCTGGCGCTTCGGCGCCGCAGCCAAAAGGACGACACCACGTGGGCAAAGATGCACCGGCTCGCGAAGCAGTGGATACCCAAGGCTCGCATCCTTCACCCCTGGCCGGTCGTGCGGTTTGACGCCAACCACCCGAGGCAGGAGCCCGGTGCGCGAATCGCGCACGCCGGGATCTGTGCGGGGGGTGCCCAGTAATGGGCATTCCTACCGCGACAGTGTAGCCTTAGAAAGAGGGCGCTTTCAATAGGGTATCGCCACCGTTTAGAATGGCCTCAAGGAGGTACCACCATGGAACGCAAGAAGATCACCGAACTGTACGGTGTGAAGCTGAAGCCGCGCCTGATCATCCAGCCGAAGGCATCGGTAAATATGTCCACGCCGGCCGAGCGGGAGGACGTGCTGCGCTCGATCCGAAAAGTGATCGCCGAGCACCGCGAGGTTCTGGTTGCCCTGAAGGATCGCTGATTGCTCGATATCGAATACGTCATCGAGACGCATGATGAAATTCTAGAGGAACTCGGCGGCCTACCGGGGTTCGCTGGGGCTGGTCGTGGTGGCGTCGAGGCAGCTCTCGCGCGGGTAGAAAACCACGCTATCTACAACGGAATCAACGATATTTTCGGCATCGCCGCGATGTATGCGGTAGCGATCGCGCGAGGCCATGTCTTCAATGACGGAAACAAGCGCACCGGGCTGACATGTGCGCTCGCCTACCTTGAGCGTGAAGGCTACCCGATTCCTAAAACTCCGCAACTTGAGGAAGTTGTCGTAGCGGTTGCATCGGGCGAAATCGAACATGATGTTTTCGCATCATACATATTCGCCCTGTGGATGATGACTCAGGAGTGACGCACAGCCCTGCCTCCCTTGGCAGGGCTTTTCATTTACTTCCCTCCCATCCGCCCCCTCCAGACGAGCCCGCCTAGAGCGGGCTTTTTTGCGCCCAGTGTCTCGCTCGCCCTCCTCAGTTCACCCCCCTGTTACAAATTTCCCTGCCGAAAATTACCCATGGGTATTGCTTGTATCTTTACCTTTGGGTATATTTAATCCCAACGCAGCACACAACGCGCTGCGCCACCGCCCCGGCGGCCTATCCGGGAAGCATCAGAAGCAATGCGCATGGCCGCGCAGACCAAATCGCCCGTGAAGCCTGCCCGCGTGAGAAGGGAATGCCTAGCCCAGGCTGCAACTGGGTGGACCGGATGAACCGGCGAAGGAGCCGGGGACGCGACAGAGCCGAAATTGCACCCAGGTAGACGGACATCAAACTCCGTCGGTGTGTGCGACTCGCTGGTGGACGAGTGATAAAGACTTCACCTCCGCACCCTCTAAGAATCGGGCTTGGCAAGCTGCGGATAGGGTCCAAGGACGGTCTGTGCCGACAGACGCCGGATTACGTAACCGGCCACTACCCTGATGAGCGGACATGCAAACCCAGCGTATCCGTCCATCAGTGCAGTCAGTAAAAGCCGGCCATGTCTCCCGGCAAACCTGTTAGGAGTGCATATGTCAACTTTGATCAACACCTTCCGCGCAGGCTTTACGGTCGACCCGGAAAAGCTTGAGCGCGAAGTCGGCAAGACGATCGCACGTCACGAGCTCTACGACGAGTTGGACGCGAGCGACAAGGCCGAAGCGCGGATGTTCGAACTGCTGATCGAGCAGGACAAGGACGACGTGCTGAAGGCTATCGGCCGGATCGTATGGGACGCATTTTCCCGCGTTGTGAAGCGCGAGATCGACACGATGAACGAGCAGATTGCAGCCGATACGGTACGCGATCGTGCAGAGGTGTGACATGCCCTTTCACCGCCTCCACACCGAAATCGTGCCGCTCGCGGGTGGCTATCTCGAAGTCGCATGCCCGGATATAGAACTTCCGGAGTTGCGCCGTCACTGGACCATCCGTCGCCTCGTCGACTGGAAGCACGTTGTGTGGTGCTGACATGCAATCCATCCAACAACAACCGCGGCTGAGCCGCGCACTGACCAACGCAAACACGAAGGGGAACGACGATGAAAGTCACTGAATTCACCGAAGCCGCAGTGCGTGATCGGCTTGGCGAACTGGAAGGCTCGCTTGGCGAGCATCTGGATGACGAGGCGCGCGCCGACATCCTCGACGAGATCGCCGAGTGCGAGGACTGGCTCGAAGAAAACGCAGCCGCCTAACAACCGCTCCCGCTACAGGAGAAAGACGATGGCTGAACATCTGAACCAACACGTAGAGCCCGCGATGGACGCATTCAGCGCGATGGGCAAACCGATCCCGACGAATGCGCGGCAAGCCGGCTACGAAGCGTGCAAGGACATGGGACTGAAATCCGCGCGCGCATGGGAATGCGTCGGCGCTGTCGCCGAGCAACTGGAGCGCGACAAGCCCTACGAAGCTCAGGGCGCGGCGATGAAGTTTCTCGACCTGACCGGCGCATATCGTCTGATGGCAACGCTTCTCGCAGCGGCCAACGCCTGACCAACCCCGCCCACCCTGCGGGCAATCACACCACACCGAGGATAGACCATGAACCACAACTACGTGGACTTCGATCCGAACGGCGCTGACGACGAAGTGCGCGCTACGCAGAGGGACCATATGAACGAGATCAAGCACACGCCGGGGCCGTGGCCGATTGAGCGCGACCGGAACTTCATCACTTCGATCGGGCCGATTGTGGCCGAGGAATACGCGGGCGCTGCATGGCTGGACGTATCCGAGGAAGATGCGCTCGTCGCGTCCGCTGCGCCCGACATGGCGATGGCCCTCGAAATGCTCGCCGCCGAAGCCGACGCGGGCACGGTCATGATCCCGTCCGCCCTGCGCCTGACCATCGACGCCGCCCTCATCAAGGCAGGCCGCAAGGCTGCGCCGACGGCGGTGCGGCACGTGACGATCGCGGGAGGTGCGAAATGAAGATCAACGTACAAAACGTTGGCAGCGGCAAGTATTGCGAGGTCACCGTCGACCACAACGACACGACGATCAAGATTGGCTGGCTCGATGCGGAAGAACGCCGCGCGCTGGCCGACACGCTTCGCGAAGCAGCCGACGAACTCTGCCCAGAAGCTAAGCGAGTCGATCCGTTTGAGGTTGCGCTCGATGCTCTGCATGAGTACCAGAGCAACTGGGATACAGGCCTGCCTGCCGAGTATGCGCAAGGCGAGCGGATCGCAATGGAGTGTGCTGTCGAGGCTGTTCGCGATGCATTGAACGAGGCACGGGAGGCATGATGCGCACCCCTCTCAACAGCCTATCGCCTGTATTGCGAGATTACAGCCGATCGGTTGTATCGCGCGACTGGTTCCCGCTCGCGGTGATCGGCGCGCTGTACCTGATCGCGTGCGGCGTCGCGCCGGCCTATGAACTTCTCGCAGGGATTGCACGATGAACCCGATCACCCACCTGTGCGGCGCGCTCGACCGCCTGTTCGAACGCAATCCCATCTGCGCGATGGCGCTGATGATCGTCCTCGCCTTCGTCTGCATGATCGCGATCGCCTATCTCAACCAGGACGGCGCGTCCGTCACAACCATCAATACGAGGTATGCATGACCACCACCACCGAACTGACCGTCGTCGAACGCGCTGCCGTTGCGCTCGGTGCCAGCGAGCGCGAGACGTCGCTGCGCGAGCTCGTCGCGAAGTCGACAGACATGGTCGAGATTAAGAACGCGGCAGCGCGCGACCAGGTGCACGGCGCTGCTATGGTGCTGCGCACGGCACGCACCGACATTCAGAAGGCCGGGAAGGCTGCACGCGACGATGCAAACGCGTTCTCGAAAGCGGTCATCGCCGAGGAGAACCGCCTGATCGCGATCACCGAGCCGGAAGAAAAGCGCCTGCTCGGCATGCGCGACGAGTGGGATGAGGCGCGCGAAGCCGAGAAGCGCGCGAAGCTCGAAGCCGAGCAGCGGCGCGTCGCTGCGATTCGCGAGCACATCGACGATATCCGCGCGATCGCCGTGCGCGCTGCCGGGCTGCCGGCCGCTCGCATTCAGGGCGAAATCGAAGATCTGGAAGCGCTCGGCATCACGCTCGACCGCTTCGCCGAGCTGACCGGCGAGGCCGAGGCCGTGCGCGGCACGACGCTCGACAAGCTGCGCGAACTGCACGCGTCGACTGTCGCGCAGGAAGCGGAAGCCGCGCGGCTCGCCGCCGAACGCGAGGAACTCGAACGCCAGCGCGCCGAACTGGCCGCGCAACGCGAGCGCGAAGAAGCCGAGCGCGCGGAACGCGAACGCGTCGAGGCTGCGGCGCGCGCCGAGCAGGAACGCGTCGACCGCGAGCGCCGTGAAGCCGAAGAAGCGGCACGCCGCGCGCAGCAGGAGCGCGAGGATGCCGCGCGCCGCGCCGAGATCGAAGCCGCGGAAGCGCGCCTCGCCGAGCAGCGTGCCGAGCAGGAGCGCCGGCAGGCCGAACTCGACCGCGCCGAGCGCGAGCAGCGGGAACGCGAGGAAGCTGCGCTGCGCGAAGCCGCCGAAGCCGCAGCACAGGCAGCGCGCGATCGCGCCGCGCGTGAGCACGCAGAGAACCGCGCGGCGATGCTCGCGCCCGAACCGACCGGCGGCAACTGGACGGCAAAGAGCGGCTGCGTAGTGACCGACGTGCCGCTTCCGGGATGCGTCGGCGGCGGCTTCGACGACGTCGAGCACTACGGCGGCTACCTGATCGCCGAGAGCATCTTCCGCCCGGCGGATGGTCACATGCTCGCCGCCTCGCGCGAAATGTTCGACGCGCTGCGCCAGTGGCAGCACGCCGAGCGCGTCGGCGACGCCGAGGAACTCGCGAATGCGCGAGCAGCTCGCGATGCCGCCATCGAGCGCGCGATATACGTCCCCACCGAAGAAACTGCAGCAGCCTGACCCACCCACCACGCGCGGCCGAGTCTCGCGCACATGGAGAAAACAGCATGTCCGACGTCATCACCACCAACCAAGACACCGCACCCGGCGCGTTCGACCTGTCGCCGCGCTCGCTCGAGCAGGCGATGCAGCTCGCGAACATCCTGGCCGATTCCAGCATCGTGCCGAAGGACTTCATCGGCAAGCCCGGGAACGTGCTCGTCGCGATCCAGTGGGGCATGGAGCTGGGCCTGAAGCCGATGCAGGCGATGCAGAACATCGCCGTCATCAACGGCCGTCCGTCGCTCTGGGGCGACGCCCTCCTCGCGCTTGTGCTCGCGTCGCCGGTCTGCGAGTACGTGCACGAGTGGGAGGAGAACGGCACGGCCTTCATCAAGGTGAAGCGCCGCGGCAAGCCGGAGGACGTCCAGAGCTTCGGCGACGAGGACGCGAAAAAGGCCGGGCTGATCGGCAAGCAAGGCCCGTGGGCGCAGTACCCGCAGCGCATGAAGAAGATGCGCGCGCGCGCCTTCGCGCTGCGCGACAACTTCGCCGACGTGCTGAAGGGTATCGCCGTGGCCGAAGAGGTGATGGACATCGAGCCGGTCGAGCGCGACATCACGCCGCGCGCGACGGCGGCGCAGATCGCGCACAGCGCGGCCGACAGTTCGCGGCCCGCGCGAACCGAGCGCCACGACGAGATCGTGAAGAAGCTCGAAGACGTCGCGCGCAACCTCGGCTTCGAGCCGTTCAAGGAAGAGTGGACGAAGCTGTCGCGCGATGACCGAGCCGCGCTCGGCCTGCGCGAGCGCGATCGCATCGCGGCGATTGCCGGCGCGCCGGTCGTGCATCAGCAGACCGACGGCGCTCCGCAGGACGACGGCCACGGCGCCGGCCAGCGCGAACCGGGTGGCGACGATGAATAACGCCATCGACCAGCGCACAGACGCCTGGTTCGCCGCGCGCGCCGGCCGCATCACGGCGAGCCGCTTCGCGGACGCGATCGCTTTCACCGGCGGCGAGCCGGGCGACGTATACAAGACCGGCCCGAAGAAGGGCCAGCCGAAGCCACGCACGTCGACCGGCGCGCGCGACAAGTACATGCGCGAGATCGTGTTCGAGCGCCTCGCCGCGACGGCGACGCACGAGGTCGGCGGCCGCGCTACGAAATGGGGCGAGGAAGTCGAGCCGTTCGGTCGCGAGCAGGCTGAACTCGCGACCGGCTACATCATCGCGCCGGGCGGCTTCTTCACGCATCCGCGATACGAGTTCCTCGGCGCGTCTCCGGACGGCCTGATTGGCGACGACGGCGGCTATGAATCGAAATGCCCGATGGACGAGGCCGTGCACATCAACACGCTGCTCAACGGCATGCCGGCTGACCACATCGCCCAGGTGCAGGGCGGGATGCTCGTCACCGGCCGGCGCTGGTGGCTGTTCGTGTCATACGACCCGCGCGTGCCCGAGCCGTACAGCCTCTACACCCAGATCGTGCCGCGCGACGACGCGTATATCGACGGCGTGCTGCTGCCCGGCCTCCTGCAGTTTGAGGCCGAGGTGAACGCCATGATCAAGCGGCTGCAGCAGCGAGTCGCGTAACCACGAGCCGCGCGGCATCCGTCGCGCGGCAACCACCGGTTTCAGCGGTGGACGCTCGGTGTGACGGGTGGGCGCCGTCACAACGCCAAGGTCTGCAGCGCGGCGCCTTCATACAAAGCTGCCACATGCTAGCCGAGTTTCCACCCCTAATGCTGATGCAACGAATTGAGGATGCGACCGTGAGCGTACCCACCGCAGTTTTCCTGTTTGACCGTACCGGCAACATGGCACGGCCGTGGGCCGATGCCGGATACCGCTGCATCTGCTTCGACGTGCAGCACGTCGGCCGCACCGTGCGCGACGGGGTCATCTTCCAGCACTGGGACGCACTGCTCGGCGCGCCGACGCTGCCGGCTGACTCGACCGCGGTGTTCGGCTTCGCGTTCCCTCCATGCACGGACCTGGCCGTCAGCGGTGCACGCTGGTTCAAGGAAAAGGGACTGCGCCGGCTGGCCCAGGCGATCGAAATGGTCGCAGTCGCCGACGAATTTCTGAACGGGCTCGGCGTGCCGTACGGCATCGAGAACCCGGTGAGCGTGATCTCGTCGCACTGGCGCAAGCCCGACTACACGTTCCATCCGTACGAGTTCACGGGGTTCGAGCTGACGGATAACTACAGCAAAAAGACCTGCATATGGGCCGGCGGCGATTTCGAGATGCCGGCACCGAACCGCGCTGATGGACTCGGCGCGCCGGACAACCGCATCCACGCTGCCCCCCCCTCCGATGACCGCGGCGACATCCGCTCGGCAACGCCGCTCGGATTTGCGCGGGCTGTGTTCGCGGCGAACGCGAAGCAACTCACTTTCGAGGAATGATCATGACCACCAATAAGAGCCGCGCTGATGCGCTGACGGACCTGCACGCGGAGGGCGAATGAAGTCTGTGCTTGATCCCTGCTGCGGTAGTCGAATGATGTGGTTCGACCGTCAAGACGAGCGCGCCGAGTTCGGCGACATCCGCTCCGAAACTGTGACCGTCACCGACCGCTCGCACCGCGAAGACGGCACTCGCACGCTCACCGTTGCGCCTGACCGGATCATGGATTTCCGCGCGCTGCCGCACGCCGATGGCTCGTTCAAGCTCGTCGTCTTCGATCCGCCCCACCTGGAACGCGCGGGCCCGCGATCGTGGCTTCGCGCGAAGTACGGCGCGCTCGACGCGTCCACATGGCGCGACGACCTGCGCGCGGGTTTCGCCGAGTGCTTCCGTGTTCTTCAGCCGGCCGGCGTCCTGATCTTCAAATGGAACGAAACGCAGATTCCTGTTCGCGAAATCCTCGCGCTGACCGATGAGAAGCCGCTGTTCGGCCATCAGTCCGGCAAGCGCAGCGCTACGCACTGGATCTGCTTCATGAAGGGAGAAAACCATGTCGAATCGCGATAACGCCGCATCCCCTGTCGAGCAGCCCGCAGCAGCGCCGAAACCAGTAGTGCTGGAACACGTAGCTGTCGCAGAAGATGGCGGTCGGCTTCGTTGGATGACCGGTCGCAAGCCGCGCGATTGCGAGCTTTACGCAGCGCCAGATGGTTGTCACGCTCCGTTCCTCTATGTCGCTCCGCAACCCGCACCCGCGCCGGCGGACGAGCGGGCGGCGTTCGAGCGCCACCAAGGCTATCCGCGTCCCGAGTATGACGGCGCTGCGCAGGAAGCATGGGATTACCACCGAAAGACGTGGCTGGCCGCGCTCGCCTTTGCCCGCGCCTCCTCTGCCAACGAGACGGGGGCGGAAGGGGCGACCGACTCGAATGGCCTGATCTCGCGCCCGGATCTCGAAAGCGACCCATTGTGGCAATGGCGATGCATCGCCAATGAGGCCGAGGTCGTTGTGAATTGGAAGGGGAAATTCCTGATGCTGAGCGAGGAAATGTGCGTTCGGCTCGGCTCGGTACTAGAGGACGCCGCTCGCGCCCCCGCGCAGGCGCCGGAACTGGTGGCGATCCCAGCCGGCTGGAAGCTTGTGCCGATCGAGCCGGTGGCTGAGATGCAGATTCCGAGCTACTTGCCGGACGTCGATTGGCCGACACGGAGACGGATTTACCACGACATGGTTGCCGCTGCCCCGCAGCCTACCGCGCAGGCAGACGCTCGGGAGCGGCTGACGGACGAGCAGCACGCCAAGGTGCGACTCGGCCTCACGGCGGCCAAGAAATTCATCGCGAACGGCATCGAGCTCGGCTTCATCCGGATGCCCGACGCTGATTGTCCAGATCCCGCGCACGACACGCCGAAGTTGATCGACGAGGCGCTCGCCCTTCTCAAAGGAGCCAACAATGTGTAACTACTCCGGCTCGCACTTCGGCGCGCCCTACCCGGACGCCTGCTGCATCGACGGCTATTTGTGGGACGAGGATAGCTGCTACGAGCCCGGCGGCCCGCTCTATAACGGCGGCAACATTCCTTGCCCGGCCTGCAACCTCGATAAGTTCGTCGACTACCACGCCGACGACACGTGGACCGGCGGGAACGCGCGCCAGCGTCGCAAATTTCGCCGCACCTATCTGCGCGATCTCCGCGCGCGAATTCTGCGCAAGCTCGGACTGAACGGAGCCAACCATGCCGAATAACAACGTGCTGACGGACGAGCAGCGCGAGGTTGTGCAAGCCTGCGTGGACGTGATGCTGCACCGTGGCATTTCCACCGACAAAGACCATCCTGAGCGTATCGCCCTTGATCGTGCGCAGGCCCTTCTCGCCGCCCATCCGGGCACGCCGGAGCCGCGCGCCGAGGTGACGGACCCATTCCGCGAGTTGCTTGAGGTACTCATCGACATCTACGACGACCAGCGCAACAACGCGCCGGAGGATCGTTGCTACACCGAGGGTGCGTGGTCGGAGGTGCTTGGGGAGGTCCGAGCGTTGCTCGCGCCGCTCCCCGATCCTGCGCGCGTTGCAGCAGAGTCGCCCGACTGGATCAAGAATGCCCTGCCGCCGGAGAGCGTATGAAGCTCGGTGAACTGCTCAAGAGCCGACGCGAAGCGCTCGGCATGACGCTGGAGGACGTGGCTGACGCGACTGGCTCGTCGAAGTCCTACGTCTGGGAACTGGAATCCGGTCGCTCGTACAAGATGGGGTTGCCGCTCGCGGCACGCTTTGCCATCGCCCTCGGGTTGCAGGTCAGCATGATGGCTGCGGCCGCGCTTGAATCCGAGGCGAATGCCGCCCGCGCAGGAGAAGCATCATGAAAGATCCGATTCTGTCGCGCGAGGAAGTCGAAGCGCTCGCGCATCGCATCTGCTCCCGATATATCCACTCCGAGGACATCTATCTTCGCCAGTACACGTTCAGGCTTCTGACGCTCGAACAGTTGGCCGGCGCCTTCGAAGCCGCCGTTCTGGAGAGGGTTTGCGGGGAGCCGGTGGTTTGGCAGTGGCGTCGCGGCGATGAACCGTGGTCGCTGGAGCGCACCTTTTACACGGAAGTGTTCGCCACTACGGACGATTCAGAAGTCAGGCCGCTGTACGCCATCAACCGGAGCAAAGCATGAAGACCGAAGTCGGAGAATTCGCAGACTTCTGCCAAGCCGTGGCCAGAGAGATGAAGGCCAAAGATCCAACCATCAAGTCGCATGAAGTGTTCTCGTCGATCGCATTCGGATTGTGGCGTGAAAAGGTCATGCCCGTGAGAAACGGAACTATTGATGAATGTGCGATGTGTGCAGAGATCCATTCGCAATATCCGATCACCACTGATTTTGATCGTGGCTATGACAAGGCTCGAAAGGATGCGGCAAAGTCGATTCGAAAACTAAAGGACCGCCAATCATGAAGATCACCGATGACATGCTGACGGAGGAGCAACGGTCCGCCGTTGAAATTGCCCTGTCGCTGATTGGACTTAGTTCTGACCCGCGTACGCAAAAGGCATACAAGGGACTGCGATCGCTTCTGGCCGCTCGCCGCACCACGCCCGACAGGGAGTGCGAGTGGAAGTGCGACGACGTAGACAACGGTATCTGGGAATCGTCCTGCGGTGAGTCGTGGTCGTTCATCGATGGCGGTCCGGTCGAAAACCGGATGCTGTTCTGCCATCGGTGCGGCGGCAAGCTCAAGACCGCCCCCACTAGCGATCAGGGAGAGAAGTCGTGAAGCTCTGTTGGCACAAATGGCGCTGGCACTCAGTCCAGCTCAACAGGTCCGGCTCATACTTTCAGCCGGGTTACTGCTGCAAATGCGGCAAAGCAAAAATCAGGTGGATCAGATGACAGTCGACACCGAGAAGATGAAAGCGCTGGCGGCGAAGCTGCGTGGCGAGGACGAGTTTTCGAAGTCCATCACCAACTTCCACTACTGGGAGCAATTGCCGCAAACGCGAACTGAAGCCGCCGACGCCATCGACACCTTGCTCGCCGCTCTCGAAGCCACAGCTGCGGATACTGAGCGACTAGATTTTCTGATCGACCAGCAAGCATGGGTGCAATGGGCGATGCGCGATGGTTCGATTCGGCAGTGCCAAGTCTACGATCAGGACGAGGACGAAAACTATCACATCCTGTCCGGAGATGATCGCTA
Source organism: Burkholderia cenocepacia (assembly GCF_900446215.1). Taxonomy (GTDB): domain Bacteria; phylum Pseudomonadota; class Gammaproteobacteria; order Burkholderiales; family Burkholderiaceae; genus Burkholderia; species Burkholderia cenocepacia. Next base: position 554,128 of record NZ_UAQZ01000013.1, read on the forward strand.
TTTCAACACGCCGCGCGACGCTATCGACGCCGCCCTCTCCCAACGCCAGGAGGAATCGTGAGCGCCATCATCAGCCAATGCGGAAAGTTTCGCTACCGCCTCGACCGCGAGGTGCAGATGGACGGATTGACGTTCGCGTATTTCGGCATCAACCCATCTACGGCAGATGCCACGCTGGACGACGCAACGGTGCGGAAATGGATCGGCTTCACGAAAGTCAATGGCGGCCGGCGCTTCATCGTCGGCAACGTATCAGCCTATCGAGCCACTGACGTCAAAGAGTTGGCCGACGTTCTGATAACGCCTGACCAGTGGCGCGCGAACCTGGTCCAGCTCAGCCGCATTATCGAAGATGCCGACGTGCTCGTCCCATGCTGGGGGAATCGTTCGAAGGCACCGAAGCACATGCGAAACGACTTCGATACCGTTCTTGCCATGCTGCAAACCAGCGGAAAACCGGTGAAGCACTTCGGCCTGACACAGAGCGGTGATCCGAAGCATCCGCTGATGCTCGGCTACGACACGAAGCTGATCGAATGGGCTAGCCGCGCCCCTGCTAGTGAGGGAGAACAGAAATGACCAGCCGCCGCATCAACGGCACCGCCGTCTACGAAGTCCTGCTCACCGGAACGCACACCGCGCGCGAGATCGCGACCAAGCTCGGGACATCGACCTCATTCGTGCAGTGCTTCCTCGACACGCTGTTCTATGCCGGGCGCATCAGGATCGATCGACGTGTGCAGACGGATACGGCGTACGAGGTGACGCCGGCCGCGGTGCCGCGTGCGCCACTCGACACGCCGGCCGCCGGGCCGCGCCTCGCACCCAACCTGCAATCCACGCTCGCCGGCTACGATCGCGAGATCAGCCGCCGTGTCGAGCTCGCTATGACCACGAGGGGAAAATGAAGGAACGCCCGATTCTGTGGGTTATCGAATTTCGGAGGATCGATGGATCTGAAAAGCGGTAAGCGCGTCAGCGCAAAGGAAGCGGCTGCCATTCTCGGCGTGCCATATCAAAACATCAGCCGAATCGATCGGACCTGCACCATCATTCAGCGATTCCGGCTGGGCCACAAAACGTACGTGTACGATCTCGATTCGCTTTATAGGTATCTCGCAGCATGCCAATCGAAACCATCTCCAAGAATGGCAAACGTCGCTACCGGTGGACGTTCGAGCGCGTCATCGAGGGTGACCGCATCCGAAAAACAAAGCTCATCCCTGCGGGACTTTCTGCGCGCGAGGCTGACGAGTTAGGCCGCCAATGGGATGCCGAGGTATATGCAATTGCCACGGGCGCACGAAAGCAGATCGTCACGATCGGGGAATGCGTTCGCATCCATGTCATGGACAAGGGTTCTGAGTGGAAGGACCATGACGGACGGGTTCAAATCCTGACCAAATACGCTCCCGAATACGATGGACAGGATGCGCTTGATCTCTACGACTGGTCGATACGATTTGCCGGGTACATGCGCGCCAAAGTCGACCGCCAAGGGCGCCCCAAGAAACCCAGCTCAGACGGGACGATCCACAACACATTCGGCTATCTGCGAGCGGCGATCAAGTATGCGCACAAGATCGGGAAGCTCGATTACGACCAGACGGCAAAAATGGTCATCCCGAAGCCGAGTGACGAGCGCCATGTCTACAAGGGTCGGCGCGAAATGCTGGAGATCGCGAGAGCTTGCTCACACCGACAAACACGGGCCGCCATCCGAGTTGCGTTCTATTCCGGGATGCGGATGAGCGAAATTCTGCGCGCGGTTCCAACCAAGGATGGATTCTCCCTTGGAACGACAAAGAATGGTCGACCGCGGCTAATTCCGATTCATCCGCGAATCACCGTCATTGCCCGGAGCGTGAAATTTACCGCGCCAGCGTGGAAGATCAAGGACGAATGGGCCAAGGCTCGCCGGAAGTCTGGGCACATGGGCGTGCGGTTCCACGACCTTCGCCATAGCGCGGCCTCGGAAATGATCAACGCCGGAATCGACCTCTACACGGTCGCCGGGGTGCTGGGCCACAAGACGACGACGTCGACCAAACGGTATGCTCACTTGGTGACCGATCGACTCGCGGAAGCCGTCAAGAAGATTGGGCGATCTTGACCCGGCTACACGAATCGGGCAGAAAAACCCACACCGCAAGGCGTTTCGATGCTCCGATTGAGGCACATCGAAACGCCTTAAACCATTGTGGCGGAAGGCAGCCAGAGTCGAACTGACCCGGGAGTGTCTGACACCCCCAACCGGATTTGAAGCCCGGCCGTACCACCGGATACGAATGCCTTCCGTGGGGAAAAGAATCAAAAGAGCGAGAAGAACGACGAGCGCCTACGCCTGAATACCCACCCAACCGCTGTCAGGCCGCAGGTAGTGAAGATCGCGGTGGAAGCGAGTATACCCAACCCGATCGAAGAACTCGAGAATCTGGATCGCGCGCTTGCGACCGAGCCCCGTCGCGTCGCGGAACGTCGCGGCATCGAGCCCGCCGCCGCGCGACGGCGCGAGATGCGCGACCAGTTCCGCCAGCTCGCGTGCGACGTCCGCGTGGTAGAACAGGTCGCGCACGACCTGGTGCACGTCGCCGCGCCGCGCGAGCTTGCGCAGCAGCGTGCGCACCGCGTCCTCGGCCACGCCCGTATCGCGAGCCAGGTCGCGCACCCACGGCGGATCGAAGCGCCCCGCGTGGATCAGCGGCAGCAGTTGCTGCGCCAGCGCTTCCTCGCGCGGCTCGAGGCTCACCGAATGCGACGGCAGATGCAGCCACGGCCCGCTGCGCACGACCTCGCCGCCCGCCACCAGCGCCTCGACGAGCGCGCGCCACAGCGCATCGCCGACGAGCGGTGCCGCCATCCGCCGCAAGCGCGCAGCGTCGAGCCCCTGCTCGTCGGGCATGCGCTCGTGGTACGCGCGCAGCGTATCGACCGCCCGTGCCTGCAACGCACGCCAGTGCGCCCGCGAAATCACCGCGCCTTCATTCGACGCGGCATCGCGCTGCCCGATCGCCAGCGCGTCGTCCGGCAACGCCAGCGCATCGGGTGCGAATCCCGTCAGATGCGTGAGCGTCGCGCGTGGCATGCCGAGCGGCGCCTGCGCCAGCAGTGCATCGAGGCGCCCTTCGTCGAGCCACGCGGCGAGCGCATCGAGCCACGCACGGCGCGCCGGCGTGCGGCGCTTGCGCGCCGGCCCGAACGGATCGAGCACGCGACCGCCGCCGACGGTGCGCGTTGCTTGCGGATTGCGAACGATGAAGCGGTCGCCCGGCAGCGCGAACACCGGTTCGTCGAACACCAGTTGCACGCGCATCCGCTGGCCGGCCGCGAGCGTGTCGCCGTCGAGCAGCGCGACGTGAGCCACGCGATGCAGCGTGCCGAGATGCACATGCAGCGGCGCCCAGTGCGTCAACGTCAGCCCCGCGTCCGCGAGCAACGTCAGTTCGACATCGAGGCGCGGCGACGTCGCGACGAGCCGCGCATCGGCGACGGTATCGCCCCGCTCGACGTCGGCCTTGTCGACGCCGGCCAGATTCAGCGCGCAACGCTCGCCCGCGCGGCCGGCCTCGACCGGCCGGTTCTGCGCATGGATGCTGCGCACGCGGGCCGCACCGCCGGTGCGCACGATCGCGAGCGTGTCGCCGGTCGCGACGCGGCCCGCGAACGCGGTACCCGTCACGACGGTGCCCTGCCCGGCGAGCGTAAACACACGATCGACCGCGAGCCGGAACAGGCCGTCATCGCGACGCGCGCGCCACGCGATCGCCGCGTCGGCCAGGTGCCGCTTCAGCGCGGCGACGCCCGGATCGTCGGCCACCGTCGCGCGCGTTTCGAAGATCGGCACGCCGGCCAGCGTCGAATCGTGCAGCCACGCGGCGATCTCGTCGCGCACCTCGGCGACCCGCGCGGCATCGACGCGATCGCATTTCGTCAGCGCGACGGCGCCATGCGTGACGCCGAGCAATTGCAGGATCGCGAGATGCTCGCGCGTCTGCGGCATCACGCCGTCGTCCGCGGCAATCACGAGCAACGCGAAGTCGATGCCGCACGCACCGGCCGCCATCGTGTGAATCAGCTTCTCGTGGCCCGGCACGTCGATCAGGCCGAGCACGTCTCCATTGTCGAGCGGCGTATACGCATAACCCAGCTCGATCGAGATGCCGCGCGCCTTCTCTTCCTTCAGCCGATCGGTGTCGACGCCCGTCAGCGCACGCACGAGCGTGGTCTTGCCGTGGTCGATGTGTCCCGCGGTCCCGACGATCATGCGGCGGGCCCCGCGAACGGCACGCATTGCGCGACGAACGCCGCTTCGTCGGCCGCTTCGACGCACCGCAGGTCGAGCCGCAGCGCGTTGTCGGCCACGCGGCCGATCACCGGGCGCGGCCATTCGCGCAGGCGTTTCTCGAGCTGCGCGAGCGCGCGGCCGCTGCGCTTGCCGTCCGCCGAGCGCACGACGAGCCCGGCGCTCGGCAACTGGTCGACCGGTAGCGCGCCGCTGCCGATCTGGCTGAACATCGGCTCGACCGTCACGTCGAAACCGCTGCCGAGCGCGGCCTGGAACGCCGGACGCACGCGTTCGGCGGCCTCGGCGATCTCGCGCTGCGGGCGCGTCAGCAGGCGCAGCGTCGTGAGCCGGTCGCGCAGGAATTCGGGCGACTGATACAGCCGCAGCACGGGTTCGAGCGCCGCGAGCGTCAGCTTGCCGACGCGCAGCGCGCGCTTGAGCGGATGCTTCTTGATCTTCGCGACGAGTGCGCGGTCGCCGACGATCAGGCCGGCCTGCGGCCCGCCGAGCAGCTTGTCGCCGCTGAACGTGACAACGTTTGCGCCGGCGGCGACGGTTTCCTGCACGGTCGTCTCGTGCGGCAGGCCCCATTGCGACAAGTCGGCGAGCGTGCCGCTGCCGAGATCGACGGCGACCGGCACCCCGCGCTCGCGTGCGAGCGGCGCGAGTTCAGCGAGCGTCGTCTCCTTCGTAAAGCCGCTGATCGCGTAGTTGCTGCAGTGCACCTTCATCAGCAGCGCCGTGCGCGGGCCGATCGCGGCCGCGTAGTCGTGCAGGTGCGTGCGGTTGGTCGTGCCGACCTCGTGCAGCTTCGCGCCGGCACGGCTCATGATGTCGGGGATCCGGAACGCCCCGCCGATCTCGACCAGCTCGCCGCGCGACACGACCACTTCCCGCTTCGTCGCGAGCGCCGACAGCGTCAGCAGCACGGCCGCCGCATTGTTGTTGACGACGGTCGCGGCCTCCGCACCCGTCAGTTCGCACAGCAGATCGTCGATCAGGTCGTCGCGATCGCCGCGGCGGCCGGTCGCGAGGTCGAACTCGAGGTTGACGGGCCGCGTGAGCGCGTCGACCACCGCGCGCACCGCGTCGTCGGGCAGCAACGCGCGCCCGAGGTTCGTGTGCAGCACGGTGCCGGTCAGGTTGAACACGGTGCGCACGGCGCCCGCGCTCTGCGCGGCCAGCGTGCGCGCGACGGCCGCTGCGATGCGCGGCTCGTCCAGTGGCTCGGCCGCCGCGGGATCGTGCTGCGCGGCCGTGCGCCAGCGTTCCAGTTCGGCGCGCACCGCGTTCAGCACACGCGTGCGGCCATAGTCGTCGATCAGCGGTTGCAACGGTGTCGAGGACAGCACGCGCTCGACGGACGGCACACGCGCCAGCACGGCATTCAGTTCATTCACACCCGGTTCGGTCACGTCGTCGTGGCTCCAGTCTCATGCTTCGCAGTCGGCCGGGCCGGCGCTCGCGCCCCGCCCCGGCCCCGTGCCGTCAGTCCGCTTCGCGCGACACGTCCGGCCACAGCAGCGGGTTCGGCGAGCTGCGCTGGTAGCCGGCCTCGTTCATCAGCAGGTCGAGCGTGAGACTCGCGAGATCGTCGGCCAGCGGCTCGAACTCGTAGTCCTTCTCCTGATAGCCGATCTTGCGATAGGTCTTGCACTCGTCGCACGATTCGGCCTTGATCGCTTCGCTGCCGCCTTCGATCCCGTGATACGCGATGCCTTTCGTCGAATCGCAGTGCGAGCACTTGGTACGCACCATGTGCCACTCGGTCGTGCACAGCCCGCACTGGAGGAAACGGTAGCCCTGATACTGGCCGCCGACCCGCACGACGCTCGCGACCGGATGCGTGCCGCACACCGGGCACAGCCCCGGCTGGTCGAGATACGGGACATCGGTCGGCGTCACGCGGCTCGCGAGGTCCGTCCACGCGACCTGCAGCGCGGCCATCAGGAACGGCGCGGTGGCCGGGTCGACTTCGGCGAAGCGCAGCGCGAGGATCGCGTCGGCCTGTGCGTCGAGCTCGGCGGGCGCCATCAGGCGCAGCCGGTCGAGCAGCTTCGCAAGCTGCGGATTGACGAGCCCCGCGCTTTCGACGCGGTCGAGCAGTTCATACAGCACGGCGCGCCAGCGCGCATCGCGCTCGCCGTCGAGCGCCGGCACGAGCGGCATCGAATGTTCCTGTGCGCGTGCGATCGCTTCCTTCGACGGCAGCGGCAGCTCCAGCGCTTGCAGCGTCGCGTGCTGCGCGTCGGCGACGGTGGCCATCAGCCGCAGGTAGCCGCTGATCGGGTTCAGGTCGGCAAGCTTGCGCAGCCGCGCGGCGCGCGCCGCGAACGCGGTCGCGCGCTCCGGCAGGCGAAAGCGCGGAATGGCCGAATGATCGAGTGCCGAGATCTCGGTCGGTTCGAGAATGCGTTGTGTCACGAAAATTTCTTCCAAAAAACAAGCGCCGACGAATCGGCGCTCTTCAGGCGATTCCGGCGGTTGGCGGAGCGGTACGCCGCAATCGGCGTACCGCTTCCGCTCCGGTGCGTTATTTCACGCTTTCACGGAACCACTTCGGGTGATGCTTGCGGGCCCAGCCCAGCGTGACGGTGCCGCGCACCATCGCGCCGATCGAACCCTTCACCCACAACGCCGCGTAAATGTGCACGATGATGCTCGCGATCAGCACGAAGGCCGCCACGGCATGCACGACAGCGGCCGCGCGGATCACCCCGATCGGGAAGTAGAACGAGAAATAGCGCCGCCAGATCACGATTCCCGACAGCAGGAGCAGCAACAGGCACGCCACCAGCGTGAAGAATAGCAGCTTCTGTCCGGCGTTATAGCGCCCGACCGGCGGCAGCTTGTCTTCCTGGTTGGTCAGCACGTCGCCGATCTGCTTCAGCCATTGGCGATCGTCCGCATCGAGCGCATTGTGGTGCCAGAACCGCACCACGAGAATCGCGAACGACACGAACATCACGAGACCGACGAACGGATGCAGGATCCGCGTCCACTGGCCGCCGCCGAACAGCGCGGTCAGCCAGAACATCGACGGATGGAACAGCGCGAGCCCGGACAGCGCGAGCAGCACGAACGTGATCGCGGTGATCCAGTGGTTCGTGCGCTCGTTCGGCGTGTAGCGGACGATCAGGTTGGGGTCGTCGTGGCTCATTTCGCGTCCTCCTTGATGCGTCGTGCCTCGTCGCGGGCAGCGGCTTCTTCCTCGTCAGTGACCTCGTTCGGACCGACCCGCGTGTAGTGGAAGAACCCGGCCAGCGCGGTCAGCGCGAGGCCGGCGACCGCGAGTGGCTTCGCGATGCCCTTCCACAGCTTCACCATCGGGCTGATCGACGGATTGTCGGGCAGCCCGTGATACAGCGACGGTTTGTCCGCGTGGTGCAGCACGTACATCACGTGCGTGCCGCCGACGCCCTGCGGGTCGTACAGCCCCGCATGCTCGAAGCCGCGCTCCTTCAGGTCCTCGATCCGCTCGGCCGCGTGCTGCTTCATGTCCTCCTTGGTGCCGAACACGATCGCGCCCGTCGGGCAGGTCTTCACGCAGGCCGGTTCCTGGCCGACCGCGACGCGGTCGGAACAGAGCGTGCACTTGTATGCGCGATGATCCTTCTTCGAGATCCGCGGCACGTTGAACGGGCAACCGGTCACGCAGTAGCCGCAACCGATGCAGTTCTCCTCGTGGAAGTCGACGATCCCGTTGTTGTACTGCACGATCGCGCCCGGCGACGGGCATGCCTTCAGGCAGCCCGGATCCTCGCAGTGCATGCAGCCGTCCTTGCGGATCAGCCACTCGAGGTCGCCCGCCGGGTTCTCGTATTCGGAGAACCGCATGACCGTCCACGAATGCTCGGTCAGGTCGGCCGGGTTGTCGTACACGCCGACGTTGGTGCCGACTTCGTCGCGCAGGTCGTTCCACTCCATGCATGCCGTCTGGCATGCCTTGCAGCCGATGCACTTCGATACGTCGATCAGCTTCGCGACGCTCCCGGTCACCGGTTCGCGCACCGTGGGCGGTGGCGTCGTGGTGGCCGAGACGCGCTTGATATCCAGCGATTGCAATGCCATCTCTTCCCCCTTACGCCTTTTCGACCTTCACCAGGAACGACTTGAATTCCGGTGTATAGGAGTTGCCGTCACCCACGGACGGAGTCAGGGTATTGGCGAGATAGCCGGGCTTCGTCAGGCCCTTGAAGCCCCAGTGCAACGGGACGCCGACCGTCTGGACCTTCTTGCCGTCGACCGTCAGCGGCTTGATCCGCTTCGTGACGAGCGCGACCGCGATGATGTAGCCGCGCTTGGACGACACCTTCACGCGCTCGCCATGCGCGACGCCGACTTCCTTCGCGAGGTCTTCGCCGATCTCGACGAATTGCTCGGGCTGGATGATCGAGTTCAGCCGTGCATGCTTGGTCCAGTAGTGGAAGTGCTCGGTCAGCCGGTACGTGGTCGCCACGTGCGGGAATTCCGCCACCTTGCCGAACGACGCACGGTCGTCCGGGAACACGCGGGCGGCCGGGTTGTTCAGCGCCTGCGGGTTGTTCGGGTGCAGCGGGTTCGCGGCGAGCGGCGTCTCGAACGGCTCGTAATGCTCGGGGAACGGACCTTCGTTCATCCCCGCGCGGGCGAAGAAGCGCGCGACGCCTTCCGGATTCATGATGAACGGCCCCATCCCGTTTTCGGGCGGTTCGTCCGCCTTGAAGTCCGGGATGTCGGCGCCCTTCCACGCGCTGCCGTTCCAGCCGATCAGCTTGCGGGTCGGGTCGAACGGCTTGCCGGCGACGTCGCACGACGCGCGGTTGTACAGGATCCGCCGGTTCGCCGGCCATGCCCACGCCCAGTTCAGCGTCTGGCCGATACCGGTCGGGTCGGAGTTGTCGCGCCGCCCCATCTGGTTGCCGGCCTGGGTCCATGCGCCGCAGAAGATCCAGCAGCCGCTCGCGGTCGTGCCGTCGTCCTTCAGTTGCGCGAACGCGGCAAGCTGCTCGCCCTTCTTCACGAGCGTCTTCGCCGGATCCTTCGGATCGGGCAGATCGGCGAGCGCTTTCCCGTTGAACTCCATCGCCAGTTCCTCGGGCGTCGGGCTTTCCGGGTTCGCGTACGGCCAGGTCAGGTTCACGATCGGGTCCGGATACTTGCCGCCGTCCTTCTGGTACAGCTTGCGCATGCGCAGGAACAGCCCCGACATGATCTCGAGGTCGCTCCTCGCTTCGCCCGGCGGCTCCGCGCCCTTCCAGTGCCACTGCAGCACGCGGCTCGAACTCACGAGCGAGCCGTTTTCCTCCGCGAAGCAGGTGGTCGGCAGGCGGAACACCTCGGTCTGGATCTTGGACGGATCGACGTCGTTGTAGTCGCCGTGAGGCTTCCAGAACTCGGACGTCTCGGTCGCGAGCGGATCCATGATCACGAGCCACTTCAGCTTCGCGAGGCCGGCCGCCGTCTTCACCTTCGACGGCGCCGCCGCGAGCGGGTTGAAGCCCTGGCAGATGTAGCCGTTCATCTTGCCGGCATTCATCAGCTCGATCGCCTGCAGCAGGTCGTACTGCTTGTCCAGCTTCGGCAGGTAGTCGTACGCCCAGTTGTTCTCGGCGGTGGCCGCGTCGCCCCACCACGACTTCATGAAGCTGACGTGGAACGCCTTGTAGTTCTTCCAGTAGCTCAGCTGGTTCGGCCGCAGCGGCTGCTGCACGCGCTTCTTGATGTACGCGTCGAAGTCCTGCTCCGCCTGCATCGGCAGCGTCATGTAGCCCGGCAGCAGGTTCGACATCAGCCCGAGATCGGTCAGCCCCTGGATGTTCGAGTGGCCGCGCAGCGCGTTCATCCCGCCGCCGGCGATGCCGATGTTGCCGAGCAGCAGCTGCACCATCGCGCCGGTGCGGATGATCTGCGCGCCGATCGAGTGGTGGGTCCAGCCGAGCGCGTACAGCACCGTGCCGGCGCGGCCGGGTACGGCCGTGCTCGCGAGCATCTCGCACACCTTCAGGAATTTGTCCTTCGGCGTGCCGCAGACCTGCTGGACCATGTCCGCCGTATAGCGCGCGTAGTGCTGCTTCAGCAGGTTGTATACACAACGCGGATGCTGCAGCGTCGGATCGACCTTCGCGAAACCGTCGTCGCCGCGCTCGTAGTCCCAGCTCGATTTGTCCGGGTACGCGTGCTTCTCGGCGTCGTAGCCGGAATAAATGCCGTCGTTGAACGCGAAATCCTCGCGCACGATGAACGAGAAGTCCGTGTAGTTCTTCACGTACTCATGCTGGATCTTGTCGTTCGTCAGCAGATAGTTGATGACGCCGCCCAGGAAGACGATGTCGGTGCCGGTGCGGATCGGCGCGTAGTAATCGGCCACCGAGGCCGTACGCGTGAAGCGCGGGTCGACGACGATCAGCCGCGCCTTGCGGTGCGCCTTCGCCTCCGTCACCCACTTGAAACCGCACGGATGGGCCTCGGCTGCATTGCCGCCCATCACGAGAATCACGTCCGCGTTCTTGATGTCGACCCAATGGTTCGTCATCGCTCCACGGCCAAACGTCGGGGCAAGACCTGCCACCGTCGGGCCATGTCAGACACGCGCCTGATTGTCGAATGCGAGCATCCCGAGACTGCGGATGGTCTTGTGCGTCAGGTAGCCGACCTCGTTGCTGCCCGCCGACGCGGCCAGCATGCCGGTCGTGAGCCAGCGGTTGACCTTCGCGCCGTCTTCGGCCGTCTCGACGAAGTTCGCGTCGCGGTCGGCCTTCATCAGCTTCGCGATGCGGTCGAGCGCGTCGTTCCACGAGATGGGTTCCCACTTGTCCGAGCCGGGCGCACGATACTCGGGGTGCGTCAGGCGGTTCGGGCTGTGGATGAAGTCGATCAGGCTCGCGCCCTTCGGGCACAGCGTGCCGCGATTGACGGGGTGGTCGGGATCGCCTTCGATGTGGATGATGCTCGGCTGCGCATTCTTCGCGCCGTCTCCGAGGCTGTACATCAGGATGCCGCAACCCACTGAACAGTAAGGACAGGTGTTGCGCGTTTCGACGGTGCGCGCCAGTTTGTACTGTCGGACTTCGGCCAGCGCTTCGGACGGAGAAAAGCCCATCAGGGCAAGACTCGATCCGGCAAGCGACGTGGCCGTCACCTTCAGGAACTGGCGCCGGGACATTTGTAGCATGGCGGTCTCGGCGTTATTGTGGGGTGGGGTGAAACTGAAAGGAATTATAGACAGTTCAGGCAACTATGATCGAATCCTCGGATCAATACCGATATGTCCGATTAACCTGCGATGATCCGCGTTCCGCGCGCAACCGAACCGTCATGAAACGACAGATCACTTCAGAAGCCACCCGTCTCGCCCAGCAGCAGGCCAACTGGGCCCTCACCGCGTTCAAGCGCTTCTCGTCCGACCGCTGCTCCGCGATGGCCGCGGGCATCGCGTTTTTCTCCGCGTTCTCGCTCGCGCCGACCCTCGTGATGGTGATCGCGGTGGCCGGCTGGTTCTACGGCGACGACGCCGCGCGCGGCCAGGTGTTCGAGCAGGCGCACCAGCTGATCGGCGACGACGCGGCCGCCAGCATCCAGACGATCGTGCAGAACGCGCACCGCGCGGGCGAACGCGGCGGCATCGCCACGCTGATCTCGTTCGCCGCGCTCGCGATCGGCGCGTCGGCCACGTTCGCGTCGCTCAGCGCGGCGCTCAGCGTGATCTGGCCGGCCACCGAAAGCCGCTGGTCGAGCATGCTCGGGCTGGTGCGCGTGCGGCTGATCTCGTTCGGGCTCGTGCTCGGCGTCGCGTTCCTGCTGATCGTGTCGCTCGTGCTCGACACCGCGATCACCTTCATCGGCACCTGGCTGCTGGGCAATTCGCCGTACGTGGTCGTCACGAACGTCGTGCAGTTCTTCGTCGGCATCGCGGTGCTCGCGGCCGCGTTCGCGTCGTTGATGAAGTTCCTGCCCGACGCGCGCGTCGCGTGGCGCGACGCCGCGATCGGCGGCATCGTGTCCGCGATCCTGTTTTCCGGCGGCAAGAAGCTGTTCGCGCTGTATCTCGCGCATGCGGGTACCGCGAGCGCGTTCGGCGCGGCCGGGTCGTTCGCGGTCCTGCTGATGTGGCTGTACTTCTCCGCGATCGTGTTGCTGCTCGGCGCGGAATTCGCGGCCGCCCGCGGCGACGCGCATCGGCCGGCCGCGAATCCGGCGCCGGCCGCGGCCGCTCAAGCGACTCGAGCCGCTCGGCCCGATCCCGCCGGGAATCGCCCGCGCGACGACTGATTCAGCCCGCTGAAGACGGCCGCGCATCGATCCCGCGCGTACCCGGCACACCCTCCCCTCGCTTGCAACCCCGTGGTTCGCCGCGCATTCGCGCGGCGTCGACGCTTGCCTGACACGTCGGCGTGCATGCACCTGCAACCGCAAACGTTTGCACGCCCTCATTTCCTTGCTGCAACGGGCCGAAACAGGGGGTCTGCCGCCATGTGCATCAGCGATTGAAACAATCGCAGCGCAGCAATTGTCAACTATTTCATAAACAGGAACAGTGTCTGATGTGCTTGATATATATGGACTTTTTCCTGCTGTTACCTTTTCGAGACACTTTATTTTTTAAGCTTTCTTGCGTGTATGGCACTGAGCTATTCTCCAATCCGCAACAAATAACGATGAATCACTTGCGTGGAGAAACTCAACGATGAAGAAACTTGCTCTCTCGACCCTCTCGCTCGCCCTGCTGGGCGCCGCTGGCGCCGCTCAGGCTCAATCGAGCGTGACGCTCTACGGTGTGATCGACACGTCGATCACGTACGTTCACGGTAACGCCGGTCAAGGTAACAATTCGTGGTCGATGGGTAGCGGCAACCTGCAAGGCAGCCGCTTCGGCCTGAAGGGTTCGGAAGACCTCGGTGGCGGCCTGAAGGCGATCTTCCAGTTGGAAAACGGCTTCAACTCGGCATCGGGCGCACTGGGCCAGGGTGGCCGCATGTTCGGCCGCCAGGCGTTCGTCGGCCTGCAAAGCGACCAGTACGGTACGCTGACGCTGGGTCGCCAGTACGACCCGCTGGTCGACCTGGTTCAGGCAGTCACGGCTGACAACTACTTCGGCAGCGTGTTCGCCACGCCGGGCGACGTCGACAACAACGACAACAGCCTGCGCGTCAGCAACGCGATCAAATACACGTCCCCGGTGTTCGCCGGCCTCCAGTTCGAAGGCATGTACGCACTCGGCGGCGTCGCCGGCTCGACCGGCAAGGGTCAGACGTGGGCCGCAGCCGCAGCCTACAACAACGGCCCGCTCGGCGTGGCTGCCGGCTACTTCCACGCGAACAACGCATCGGCGCTCACGGCCGGCAAGCGTAGCGGCTGGACCGGTACGTCGGACGCAATCTTCGACGGCGACTCGGGCACGACCTTCATCAACAACGCGTTCACGTCGTCGACGTCGATCGGCATCGCGCAAGTGGCAGCCCAGTACGCATTCGGCCCGGTGACGGTCGGTGCAGGCTACAGCAACGCCCAGTACAAGGCTGACGGCGCGTCGACGTTCGGCACGAACCAGAAGTACAACACGGGTCGCGGCTTCGTCACGTACCAGGCATCGGCACCGCTGCTGCTTGGCCTCGGCTACATCTACACGAAGGGTAGCGGCGACAACAACGCCAAGTACCACCAGGTTTCGCTCGGCGCGGACTACTCGCTGTCGAAGCGCACCGACGTGTACCTGGTCGGCGCATACCAGCACGCAAGCGGCCACAACGCAGACGGCAGCGATGCGCAAGCGTCGATCGGCTCGTACGGCATCGCCGGCAAGAGCTCGCAGGAAATCGTCGCACTCGGCCTGCGCCACAAGTTCTAAGAAGTACGTTTCCGGTGTGCATGGCGTCTCCGACGCCTTGTCGCCGACCTGGAAAGCCAGCCCCGGTTTCGGCCGCGGCTGGCTTTTTTTCGTCCGCCTCCGGCTCGCGGGCCGGCAGCGTCTGCACGGCCTCCGCGCGACAGCCGGGCCCGACATAGGTCGGCCGGTCGGCAGCGGCCCCTGGCCGCTGCCATGCCCGCGCAACCCGGTTTCCACGGCCCGGAGAGCTCGCCGTTTCCGCCAAGGACGACTAACATCCGCACTGCCGGCACCGCCCGGCCCGACCGATGCGGGATTGGTTCGCGCCGCGTGTCGATTTCGGCGGGCGTCGTCCGTCGTATCGATGGCGGCACGTGGTTTGCCCCGGACCCATACAGACAGGAGATTCGTCATGACGATTCAGAAGATCACGCCTTTTCTCTGGTATTCGACGGAAGCCGAAGAAGCAGCGGCCTTCTATGCCGGCATCTTTCCGGATTCGCGGATCGTGCGCGTCACGGCGGTGCCCGGCACCGACGGCACGCGGATGGTCGAATTCGAGCTGTTCGGGCAGCCGTTCTTCGCGATGAGCCACCCGCGCACGGAGACGTTCAACCACGCGATCTCGCTGCTCGTCAGCTGCGCGGACCAGGCCGAACTCGATCGCTACTGGAGCGCGCTGCTCGACAACGGCGGCACGGCCGACGGCTGCGGCTGGCTGCGGGATCGTTATGGCGTGTCGTGGCAGATCGTTCCGGAAGCGCTCATTCCGATGATGGCCGACCGCGACACGGTCAAGGCGGGGCGCGTGGCCGCGGCGATGATGCAGATGACCAAGTTCGACGACGCCGCGCTGAAGGCCGCCTTTGCGGGCACCGCGGGCTGACCCGGCGCACCGGGCCGCGCATGCGTGACGCCGCGCCGGGTCGCGTGCACGCGCTCGGCTCGACGGTGCGCGCATGCCGCCGGCTCGCGAGCGTTCGCTATCCGCGGCCGGCCGGCAAACCGGTAGCGTGCATCGTCGGCGCGAACTGCTACGCCGACAGCATCGACTCGATCGTCCGCCGCGCGTAGCCGATGAATTCCGCCAGCGGTTCGCCCGACAGGATCGCCGCGCCTGCGTCACCATCGAGATAGGCCGCACGCGCAGCCGCCAGAACCGGCCGGTGCGCGTCCGGCAGGCGCGCCAGCACCCACGCCGCGGCGACGTCCTTCGGCGCGATTTTGCCGGTCGCGGCGCTATACCAGATGCGCGCGAGCGCGAGCACGATGTTGCACGCGTCGTCGCGCCAGTCGGGTTCCGCCTGCCACTGCGCCACGGTAGCGAGCAGCGCGGCGACGAAGTCGCGCGCGGGCACCGGCTCGAACAGCACGTCCGCGGGCGGGCCGACCAGCGCGATGCTGTGCTCGCGCGCCTTCGTCAGCAGGATGGCCAGATCGTGATCGACGAGCGGCGGCTCGACGATGCCGGCGTCGAGGTCGCTGCGCAGCCATTCGCCGAACTGCAGCTCGCGTCGCGCCGGATGACGCCACGGCACCACGTCGCCGTGCGCGACGACCGTGACCTCCAGCGCACGCATGCCGCCGCTGCAACCGGGCGGCGCAGAAGCACCGAGCAGGTCCGACATCAGCGCGTGTCGCGCCGCTTCGTCCGGGCGCACCGCCACCGTCACCAGCAAATCGATGTCGCTGCGCGGTTTCAGGCCGCCGTCGAGCACCGATCCGAACAGGTGGATCGCTTCCAGCGTCGCGCCGAGATGCCGTTCGATCACGACACGTGCGGCGGCGACCTGTGCGGCGATGTCGTGCGGGGTGTCGTCCGTCACGATGACAAATCTCGCGATGCGCTCGCGACGGAACGCGCGGCAACAACGCGGCGCGCGAATGAAACTCGCGGCTCGGCGATGCGGATGCGGATGCGCGACATGCGATCCGCCGCACATCGTGCGTCGGCCAAACCCGGCATCGCCGGGCGATCCGTTCGCCGCCGCGCGCTTTGCGCGACGCAATAAAAATCCCCGCACGCTTTCGCGTACGGGGATCTCGGGACACTGCAACGGCTGCCGACATGCATTCGGCAGTCGTTGCGCGGCATTACGCTGCCGCGTCCTTCAGCTTCTTCAGCGCACGTGCCTTCACGCGCACGCTGGCCGGCTTCGCCGGGAACCAACGCTCTTCGCCCGTGAACGGATCCTTGCCGAAGCGCTTCTTCTTCGCCGGCACGACTTGTGCCGTGATCTTCAGCAGACCCGGCAGCGTGAACTCGCCTGCGCCCTTCTTGTGAACCGAGCCCAGCACGACGTTCTCGAGTGCGGCGAGCACTGCCTTGACCGCCTTCACTTCGACAGCCGCGCGCTCAGCGATGTGCGTTGCGAGCGATGCCTTCGTGAACTTGTCCTTCAGCGGCGTCGGAGCAGCCGGTGCTGCCTTTGCGACAGCCTTCTTGGCCACTACTTTCTTCGCGGGCGCAGCCTTTTTGGCAGCCACCTTCTTGGTCGCCGGTGCGGCAGCCTTCTTGGCCACCTTTTTTGCGGAAGTCGCCATGTTTCTCCTACCAGGTGTGGTCGTTGGATACACGAAGCGTGCAACGCGCGCGCTTCAACGCCGGATTCTACAAGCGCCTTGACGCTTCGTGCAGTACTTTTATGCGTTTTCGCGGGGTTTCCCGCAGGTTTTGTTGCGCGCGACCGACTTCATCGACACTCGAGCATGAAAAAACGCGTGTACGTATGGGCTCAAACAAGCCGAACGCGAATTACGTTCGATATTTGCGCACCTATACTGGGCGCGCTCAATGCCCGGATGCCTCCATGCGCGAAGTCAGATACGTCAAAGGACTCGACGGCCTGCGAGCCCTCGCCGTCATCCTCGTTTTCCTGTCCCACAAGGGCCATGTCCTTGCCGTCGACGTCGGCAAGCTCGGCGTGTGGACGTTTTTCCTCATCAGCGGATTCCTGATCGTCGGCGAGTTGCATCGCAACCGTCAGGCGGTCGAATGCGGCACCATGACGCGCCGCCACGCGCTCGCGCTGTTTCTCGCGAAGCGCGCGCTGCGGATCTTTCCCGTGTATTACCTGCTGCTCGCCGCGCTCGCGATCGCGCACGCGCTGTTCTACCAGCGCGGCGTCAATCTCGGGCTCGCCTGGCACGCGGTGTTCCTGTCGAATTACTGGATCGGCGTCGTCAAGGACGGCTGGCCGGGCTCCACGTCGCATTTCTGGAGCCTCGCCGTTGAACAGCAGTTCTATCTGATCGCACCGCTCGCGCTGCTCGCGGTGCCCGCCGCGCGACACGTCGCGCTCGGCGTCGCGGCCGTCGCGCTGTGTGCGCTCGCGCATCTCGCGCTCTACCTGTCGGACGCATCGCCGGTGCTGATCTACGCGTTTTCCCCGTGGAATTTCGCGTTGATCGCGCTCGGCGGCGTCGGCGCGATGGCGCTCGCCGATCGCGGCGCGGCCGCCGCGCGCCGCGTACCGCCCGGCTGGCTCGGCGCGGCCGGCGTCGCATTCTTCCTCGCGCTGCCCGCCTGCACGACCTTGCCCGATGCGGTCGCGGGGCTTGCGGATCTCGGCCTGTCCGTGTCGCTCGGCGCGCTGATGCTGTGGATCGTCAGCGCACCCGAGCATCCCGTCGTCGCGCTGCTCGACTGGGCGCCGCTTGCCTATCTCGGCACGATCAGCTACGGCTTCTACCTGTTCCACAACCTGATTCCGGCGCGCTTCGGCGTGCTGCCCGCGTCCTTCGCGCACGTGCCGATGCCGGACATCGTCCGCGACGCGGCACCGGAACTGCTGCAATTCGCGCTCGCCGTGCTGCTCGCTCACCTGTCCTGGCGTTATCTCGAAAAGCGCTTGCTCGACTTCAAGAAGCCGATCGCCGCGCTGCTGGCCCGGCACTTCGCCGCGCAGCCGAGCGCGTCGCCGCGCTGAGCGTCGCGTGGACGCGGCGCGCGGCGGAAGCCGGACGGGAATGCGTCGATACCGGTGACGCCCGGCGACCGGCGGCATGTCGGCCGACACCGCGTCATCGCGCGACACCCACGCGAGTGACGTGCATGCCGCGCAATCCCTCCACCGATCCGGTCACGCGACGCATGCTTCGGCACCGCTTTCACGCGCGACGTCCCGCCTCACCGGCATGCGTCGCGCGTCGCGCGCCAGCACCCCGCACACCTGCCCGGCACCGCGTGCCGACGTCGCGCACCCTGCGCTCGCGCCCGCGCAAACAAAAAAGCCCCGGCGCGCGAGCGGCCGGGGCCAACGGAACAACCACCACCTGAAACGACGGAGCGCGCGGCCGCTTTAAGCGACGGCAGCCAGCGCGGGCAAGCAGGTACGCAGGTACGCCTCGAATTCGCGGCTCACTTCCGGATGCTGGAGCGCGAGCTCGACGGTGGCCTTGAGATAGCCGAGCTTGCTGCCGCAGTCGAAGCGCGTGCCGTAGTAGCGATACGCGAGCACCTGCTCGTTCGCGAGCAGCGACTGGACGGCGTCGGTGAGCTGCAATTCGCCGCCCGCGCCCGGCTTGAGCTTGCGCAGATGATCGAAGATCGTCGGCATGAACACGTAGCGGCCGACCACGCCGAGGTTCGACGGCGCATCCTCCGGCGCCGGCTTCTCGATGATGCCCGACAGCTTGATGATGTCCTCTTCCCACTCCCGGCCTTCGACGACGCCGTACGAGCGGCTGTCCTCGCGCGGGATCGTCTCGACCCCGATCACCGAGCTGTGATAGTGGTCGAACACGTCGACGAGCTGCTTGAGCACCGGCTGTTCGCCGTGCAGCAGGTCGTCGGCGAGGATCACCGCGAACGGCTCGCCGTGCACCAGCTTCTCCGCGCACAGCACCGCGTGGCCGAGGCCGAGCGCTTCCGGCTGGCGCACGTAGAAGCAGTTGACGTGGCTCGGCTTGATGCCGCGCACGAGTTCGAGCAGCTTTTCCTTGCCGCGCGCCTCGAGCTCGGCCTCGATCTCGTACGACTTGTCGAAATGATCCTCGATCGCGCGCTTGCTGCGCCCGGTGACGAAGATCATCTCGGTGATACCGGCGTTGATCGCTTCCTCGACCGCGTACTGAATCAGCGGCTTGTCGACGACGGGCAGCATTTCCTTCGGGCTCGCCTTCGTTGCCGGGAGGAACCGCGTGCCGAGACCGGCAACGGGGAACACGGCCTTGGTGACTTTCAACATGTTCGCATCCTGATTGCGTTGACTGCGCCGCGTCGACCTGCGACCCGGCGCGATTGTGTTCCGAACGGCATATCGAGAATCGACGGTACGGCCAATTCCACTCCGCTCATTTTCGATATGAACTGATTGCCCAATGATTCCGAAAAAAATATAATCGTTTCAATTCGGTCGATATTGCCGGACCGATTGCCGAAGCAGAAACAAATTACCGATTTTCCGGATACAAATTCTTACGATTCGAATTCCTCGATATAGGGCACGCCGCCCCGCTCGAGGCCCGGGCGGATCGGTTCGTTCTTCAGCGCCTCGCGGTACGCCGACAGCACGGCCATGACCAACAGTACTGCAGCGCTCGCGATCCAATGCATGTCCATCTTGCCGCTCCTTGCATCAATCAACTGGAGCTTCAAACTATCAGAAAAAAATCGGCAAATAATTCGCCCCCCTCGACGAGCCGCTTTCAGGTCGCGATAACTCCATGATGTGGAATACCGATATTTCCGGGCGAGATTTTTTTATTCATTGACCGAATTCTTGCGCATTACGATTGGATGAAACTTCCCGTCCATCCGTCGCAAGGAATCGAATCGCATGCAAGCTTTCAGCGGATCGTCTCTGGCCGCGCCACCCGTCGCCGACCACAAGGAACACGTGATCGACGCGATGCGCGGCTTCGCGGCGCTGCTCGTCGCCTATTTCCACTGCCGCCAGGTCGTCTGGGTCGGCATGCAGAGCTTCCATCATGCTTACGGTCATGCACTGAGCCCGGGCGTGATCGCCGGCTACCTGACCTTCCCGTTCGCGTGGGGCTCCGCCGGCGTGCCGATCTTCTTCGTGATCAGCGGCTACTGCATCCACCGCAACGCGGCGCTCAAGCTCGCGGCCAACCCCGCATACCGGCTCGACGCGCCGAATTTCTGGGTGCGCCGCTTCGCGCGCATCTACCCGGTGCTGCTCGCCGCGCTGCTGTTCACGCTCGCGCTCGACGCGGTCAGCCTGCAGATCGAGCCCGTCAGCCACAAGATCCGCGACGTCGGCCTCGTCGCGTTCCTCGTGAACCTGTTCTCGCTGCAGGGCGTCGCCGGCTACACGTACGGGTCGAACGGCGCGCTGTGGACGCTGTCGCTCGAAGTGCAGTTCTACGCGGTCTACCCGCTGCTGTTCGCGCTGCGCCGGCGCATCGGGATGCCGGCCGTCGTGGCCGCGGTCGCGCTCGTCAACGTCGCGTCGGCGTGGCTGCTCGAACGGCACGACCTGCAGTTCTTCACGTCGTACTGGCTGTCCTGGACGATCGGCGCATGGATCGCCGACGTGCGCGCGCAGCAATCGCGCGGCATGGCCGTCGTGCCGTCGCGCGCGTGGTACGTCGCGGCCGCCGTGCTGCTGGCCGCCGGCTGCGGCGCGTTCCATGTCGGCCAGTACGGTGCGTTCCAGCTGTGGTCGGCCGGCTTCGCGTGCTTCCTGTACCGCGCGCTTGCCCGCCCGCCGCGCCCGACGCCGCCGCTGCGCGTGCTGAGCTGGTTCGGCGACTTCAGCTACTCGCTGTACCTGGTCCACCTGCCGCTGTTCGTCTGCCTCGGCTCGGTGCTGTTCCATTCCGAACTGCAACTGTCGATCTGGCCGTCGTTCGCGTTCATGGCCGTCGCGATCCCGGTGGCGTACCTGTTCTACCGGATGTTCGAACGGCCGGCGATGACGTGGTCGGCCAGCTTCAAGCCGACCCGCGCCGCCCGCGTCGTCGCGTCGACGCCCGAACAGGCCGTCTGACCCAAGCCGGCCGGCCCGTCCGGTTTCGCGCCCCTCGCGCGGCGTCTCGCTGCGCGGGGGCTTTTTCATGGCCGGCACGCGGTCGCGGGCCGCTTCGTCAAGGGACGGGCAGCCTGCCGCTCTCCGACCGCGCCACGACCCGCGTAAGCCGTCTCTGCGGGGTTGCTGCAGCACGACTGCAACGGTGTCGCCTGCCCGCTTCACGTCGCCGATGGCCCGCTCCCGGTTTCAGATGACGATCGGCCATGCTCGCGCCTCATGTGGAGTCGGCGTGCATGCCCGCCCGTCCGCCACCACCAGACATCTCGCCCGCCGAAAAGCGAAGCCCCCACGCAGCACGACACCGCATGGGGGCCCGTTTGCCGCCGGCTCGCGCCAGCTGCTACTTCTTCGCGTTCGCGGCCTTGGCGGCCTTCGCCGTATCCGCGAGGATCTTCTCGACCCGCTCCACGTAGGTTTCGGTCCCGAACCGGCGCACCGCGGTCGCGCGCCCGCTCGCGACGAGCCGCTCGCGCAGCGCGCGGTCGCGCTTGAGCGTCGCCAGCGCATCGGCCAGCGCGGCCGCGTTACCCGGCTCGCAGAGCAGCCCGTTGTCGCCATCCTCGATGATCTCGACGACGCCGCCCGCCCGCGCCGCGACGACCGGCCGGCGCGCGAGCATCCCCTCGACGATCACGCGCCCGAACGGCTCCGGCGTGATCGACGTGTGCGCGACGACGTCGACCGCCGTCATGCACGCGGCCACGTCGCGCTGGAAGCCGAGGAAATGCACGCGCGCGTCCATCCCGTGCTGCGCGACGTATTCGTGCAGTTGCGCCGCATAGTCGTCCTCGCCGAACAGCGGCGCGCCGACCAGTACCACGTGCATGTCCGGATGCCGCGCGGCGGCCTCCAGCAGCACGTGCTGCCCCTTCCAGCGCGCGAGACGGCTGAACGAGCCGACCAGCCAGGCGTCCGCGGGCAGCCCCAGGCGCGCGCGCAGCGCGGCCTGGCTCACGCCTTCCAGCGCGTCGAACGGTTCGGCCGAAATGCCGTTGAACACGACGTCGACGTGCTGCGGCGTGAAGCCCGTCAGCGCGCGGAACGCTTGCGCGGATGCATCGGAGTTCGCGATCACGCGTGTGACGCCGAGCCGCGCGCAATACTTGATCGCCTTCAACTGCTTGCCGCCGAAATGGTCGGTGCTGACGATGTCGCGCAGGTGCCAGACCACCGGCTTGCGCGCGAGCCGCCCGGCGAGCGCGGCGACCACCATCGCGCGTTGGGTGTTCGCGTAGATCACCTCGGCGCGGCGCGCGCGCCGCGCGACGTCGCGCACCAGCCGCACGAGCTGCTTCACCGCGCCGAACGACACGCCGCCCTGCTTGCGCACGCCCGCGAGCGCACCCTGCTCGACCACGTCGACGCGCGCGCCGATCTCGTCGAGCGCCGCGCGGAACGGACCGTCGGCGAACAGCAGCACGTCGGCGTTCGCGCGCATGTGCTTCATGATCTCGAGCAGCGACAGCTCGGCGCCGCCGAGCACGCCGCTCTGGTCGAGCACGAGCGTCGCCGGGCCGCGCGCGGCCGGCAGAGGCGCGGCCGTGCCGCGCTGCGCGGTCGAGCCGGGCAGCGCCTGCTCCACGTAATCGAGGAAGCGCCGCCGGAACGTGTCGGCGGAAAACCGCTCCGCGTTCGCTCGGCACGCGTCCGGCGTGAAGCGCTGCGGCGCGCGCTCGAAATCGTCGACGGCCGCGACGATCGCCTGCGGCGTCTGTTCGTCGAAGAAGAGACCGGTCGGGTGCAGGTTCGATTGCGGGTCGAGCACGGTTTCGAGCGCACCGCCCTTGCCGTACGCGATGACCGGCGTGCCGCACGCCTGCGCCTCGACGACCGAGATGCCGAAATCCTCCTCGGCCGCGAACACGAACGCCTTCGCGCGCCGCATCCGGTCGTGCAGCACCGCGAACGGCTGGTAGCCCATGATCTCGACGTTCGGGCCGGCCTTCGCGCGGATCTTCTGCATCTCGGGGCCGTCGCCGATCACGACCAGCTTGCGCTCGGGCGTGCGCGAAAAGGCTTCGACGATCAGGTCGATCTTCTTGTACGGCACCATCCGCGACGCGGTCAGGTAGAACTCCTCTTTCACCGCATTCAGCGAGAACGCGTCGACGTCGACCGGCGGAAAGATCACCGCCGCGTCGCGGTGATAGACCTTCCTGATGCGCCGTGCGATGAACGCGGAATTCGCGACGAAGCCGTCCACCGCGTTCGCGGTGCGCGTGTCCCAGTTGCGGATGTAGTGCAGGATCATCCGCGCGAGCAGCGATTTCGGCCCATGCGTGAGGTTCGACTGCTCCAGATACTGGTGCTGCAGGTCCCACGCATAGCGGATCGGCGAATGCACGTAGCTGATGTGTACCTGGTCCGGCCCGGTCAGCACGCCCTTCGCGACCGCGTGGCTGCTCGAGATCACGAGGTCGTACTCGGACACGTCGAGCTGCTCGATCGCGAGCGGCATCAGCGGCAGGTAGCTACGGTACTTGGTGCGGGCGAACGGCAGCTTCTGGATGAAGGACGTCGTCACCGGCTTGCCGCGCACGAACGCGCGGTCGTCGAGAAAATCGACGAGGCTGAACAGATCCGCGTCGGGAAAGCACGCGACGATCTGTTCGAGCACGCGCTCGGCGCCCGCATAGGTGACGAGCCAGTCGTGGACGATCGCCACGCGCAGCGCACGCGCCGGCTGCCGCGCGCCGGCGCGCTCGGCCGACACCGCGCGGTGCAGCGCGGCGGCGTCGCCCGGGTGGGCCACGGCGGCATCGGCCGTGGCGAGATTCAGGACGGCGTGTTCCGCCAGATCGCGATTCATATGGTTTTCCTCGCATTGAGACGGACAAACAGGTCGCGCACGAGCGCGCGCAACCCCGGCGTCATCGTGAGCGACCACGCGACGTTCAGCACCAGCACGACCGCGCACATGCCGATCGACTCGCCGAGCCCCGGCCACGCCTGCGCCAGGAACAGGCTCGCCAGCAGGAACGCGAGATGCGCGAGCATGTCGAGCACGATTGCGCGCATCCGGATCGCCGACAGGTACAGCAGCACGCCGTAGTCGACGAGCGCGCGCGCCGCGACGACCACCGCCGCGCCGATCAGCCCGAAGTGATGAATGCCGAACCACAGGCCGCCGACGAAGAACGGCATCTCGACGAGCCCGGCGAATGCCGCGCGGGCCGGGTTGACCTGCGACTGGATCAGGATGCGCGTGACGCTCGCCTGGCCGACGAGCCACACGCTGATCACCAGCACGCGGCCGACCGGCGCCGAATGCGCGGCGAGATCGGCGCCGACCCACAGCGTGAGGAACGGCGCGAGCGCGAAGATCGCGACGATGCCGACCGGCGTGAACACGCCGTTCAGGAACTCGAGCGACTGGCGCGCGAGCGTATCCGCATGATCGCGGCCGACCGCCGACAGCCGCGGGAACAGCGTGCGCACCAGCGCGTTCGGCAGCATGTTCAGGCGCGTGACGAGGTTCTGCGGCACCGTGTAGTAGGTGACGAATTTCGCGCCCATGCCGGCGCCGAGCATCACGCGGTCAAGCGTGTCGGCGATCATGCTGGTCGTGCTCGCGATCAGCATCCAGCCGCCGAAGTTGAACAGCCCTTTCGCGGTGCCCCACTGCGGCGGATCGATGCGGCGGATCCCGAGCACCTTGATGCTGGCCTGCCCGAGCATCACCGCCGCGATCAGCCGCGCGACGACGGCCGCGGCGAGCACCGTCTGCAGGTTCGGCGCGATCCACCACGCGGCGGCGAGCGGCAGCAGCTGGAACAGGAACGTGCCGATCGTCTGGTTCGTGTTGAACACGCCGAACCGTTCGGCGCCGTTGATCGCGCCGGCGAACACCCACGACACGTTCGCGAGCGGAATCGCGAGCGCGAGCCACGGCAGCGCGAGATACACCTCGTGCTGCATCGCGGCCGACACCTTCGTGAAATACGCGGTGTAGACGAACGCGCCGAAATAGATCAGCAGCCCGCCCGCGATGCCGGTGCCGAGGTTCAGCCAGAACGCGCTCCAGAACACGCGCGCGCTTTCGTCCGCGTCGCCGCTCGCGAGCGCCTTCGAGATGTGGTTCTGCGCGGCCATGCTCATCCCGAGATCGAGGATCCCGAAATAGCCGATCAGCGTCCATACGAGGCTGACGACGCCGTAGCGTTCGACGCCGAGCGCGTGGATGTACGCGGGCACCGTCACCAGCGACACGAAGGTCGGCAGGATCAGCCCGATGAAGTTGATCGAAACGTTCTTGAGTATGCCTTTGTCCATGCTTGAGCCTTGAGTGACGTCGACGACGGCGCGCCGCCCGTCACGGTTTCCAGCGATACATCAGCACCTTGCCGCGCGCGTCTTCCTCGACGAACACCAGGTACTCGCCGTTCTCGCGCCGGAACGCGCTGATGCCGAACGGCACGTCGACCCAGCCGGACGCCTTGCCGACCTCGGCGCCCGGGCTCATCACGCCGACTTCCTTGCCCGTTTCCTTGTCGTACACGTGGATCTTGCCGACCGGCTCCACCGTGAAGAGGTAGCGCCCCTCGACCGTGATCCCGATCAGGTCGAAGATCGGCTTCGCGTCGAGCTTCCACGGCAGCGCCACCTGGTAGCGCGCGACTGGCGAGCCCGTCGACCACTTGTCGAAGCGGATCAGCACGCGCCCGACTTCCTTGTTGATGCCCGGCTGCGGCGGCGCGTCGGCGGTGTAGCCGGTCACGTACAGCGTGTCGGTCTGCGGCTCGTAGATCGCGCGGCGCAGCTGCGTGAACGGCTGCGGCATCGGGTAGGTCGTCACCTTGTCGTACGAATAGATCGGGTTGCCGGCCTTGTCGACGCCGCCGTACTGGAAACGGTGGATGCCGCGCACGTCGCTCGTGCGCCAGATGTCGCCCTTCGTGTCGACCCACCAGCCCCAGCCGCCGGCCTTCGCCTTGCCCGTCGTGTTGAGCTCGGACTCGTCGGCGTCGATTCGGCCGTTGCCGTTCGCGTCGCGCCACAGCCAGTCGCCGCCCGGCGGCTTGTTCGGCACCTTGTCGACCGGTCGCGCACGGCCCGCGATCAGGCCGGACGGAATCGCGACTTCGCCGTCGCGCTTCGCGTCGAAGCGGTAGATCTTCAGGTGATCCGCGTACATGTCGGTCAGGTACAGGAACGTGCGACCGTCCACGCGCCGCGCGATCGGCATGCCCGGATACTGGTCCGTGTGGAACACCGGGTCGTCCGGATACTTGAAGCGGTTCGACAGGAAGCCGACGTATTTCCAGTCCTGGCCCGGCGGCTTCGACAGGTCGAGCTCGAAACGCTTGTTGCCCGTGTATACGCTGTTCGGCCGTGCGGGGTCGAGCCACGCGCCGTCGACGAACAGCAGCCCCTGCACCTGCCAGCGCAGCTTGCCGTCCGGCGTGTAGCTTTCCAGCACCGCGCCGAGCCCCGCGCCGATCGTGTCGTGGCGCGGCCCGATCCCGTTCATCGACACGTAGATGTTGCCGGCGCGGTCGACACCGACGCCCGTCAGCCCGTTGAAACGCTGCGGCCCCGGCCGGCCCGGCACCGGGCCCGCGAAGATGCCGCCGCGTTCGCCGAGCGTGCCGGACGGCGCATAGCCGTTGCCGCCTTTCGAGAAGATCAGGATCTGCTGGCGCGGCCCGTTGTCCGCGATCAGCACGCGCCCTTTCGCGTCGACCGCCACGTCCACCGCGTCGGTGCCTTCCGGCAGCGCCGGCGCGTCGTCGAGCTTGCGGCCGTCGGCCCGCACGTGCACGAGATGCGCGGGCCCGCCCAGCGTATCGGTCAGCAGCCACAGCGTGCCGTCGCCCGCGAGCGCGATGCGGCCCGGCTCGTGCGCGCTCCACGTGCCCTTTTGCTGCATCGTCTCCGCGTCATAGACAACCACCACGTCGCGCGACGGATTGGTCGCGAACAGCGTCTTGTCGTCGGCCGCGAGGCCGCCCACTTCGGCCTTCGCCTCGCCGACTTCCGAGCGCGCGGGCGCCGGCACCTCGTTCATCATCATGAAGCTGGCGGCCATCCGTGCACGGCCGGCGTCGGCCCGGCCGCCCGGCGCGACCTGCGGCGCCGCGCGAAACGGCGCGGGCTGCTTCATGTCGCCGATCGTGCGTCGCGAGATGCCGAACCATTGCTTGCCCTTGTCCGGCCAGATGCCGGGCGCCTGCAAGTGGCCGCGCTCGTTGCCGACGCCGATCGCGACATACGCGTACTTGCTGTTCACCGCGATCGCGTTGCCGCCGAGATTGCCCCAGCCGTGCGTGCCGCCGGCGAAGCCGAGCATCTTCCCGTCCTGGTAGACGCTCGCCTCGGCGCCGCTCTCGTCCCACGGCGCATTCGTATACACCTTGCCCTCGGGCGTCACCGCGATCGCGCGGATGTCGATCTGCGTCCATGAGCCGTCGCCATAGCCGAACGTGTTGCCGATCCACGACGTCGTCGCGGGCAACACCGTTTCGGCCGGCACGGCGCTCGTCAGCAGCGCCGCGCATACCGTCATGCCAACCAGAATCAGACGTCGCAATGCGCTTCTCCAGACTTGATGCAACAGCGACCGGCGCCGCCACGGAGTGCCGCGGATGCGCGCTGTCGCTAAATGGGTTTCAAACGTCGCGATGCAGGTTACAAGCAAAAATAATCACAAGAAATTTGGAAATATTTGGGGATGTTTCCGCGTGAAATATCGAACCGGAACAGCGAGTAAATGGCGCGCGGAAACGGCAATAACGACCGTCTTTCCCGCGCCACCACGTAGAAAATTCCGCCTCGCTCCGCCCATCGGGCCCGCCCGGGCGCCAACCTTTCATCTCGCGATCGCAATAATCGGCATTTGAATATTTGTCGCCAGATAAATGACGCGCGTTTTTTTACCGATTTCTTTTCCCTAGAATCGATTTCGATTCCATATTCCATTAAAGGCATGCAATACGTACACGCATTGGATGCGGGTCGTGAAGGAGCCCCGCGATGACGGCCCTGGCACGCCCCGCCGACCTCGCCCCGCCACAACACAGCCGCATCGTGCAGCTCGACGGGCTGCGCGCGATCGCGGTGGGCGCCGTGTTCCTGCAGCACGCGCTGAAGGCGCCGCTGTGGATGGGTGTCGATCTGTTCTTCGTGCTGAGCGGCCTGCTGATCACCGGCATCCTGCTCGATCGCAAGGCGCGCGGACAGTCGTACTTCAGCCACTTCTATGCGCGCCGCGTGCGCCGCATCCTGCCGCCGTACGTGCTGCTGCTGGTGGTGTCGACGCTGCTGTTCGGCGCGAGCTGGCTGCCGCACTGGCCGTGGTTCGCGTTTTTCTCGACCAATATCGGGCTGTCGCTCGGCAGCATCGGCCATGACAGCCTGAACGTGCTGTGGTCGCTCGCGGTCGAGGAGCAGTTCTACATCTTCTGGCCGTTCGTCGTGCTGTGGTGCTCGGAGCGCGCGCTGCTGTGGGTCGCCGCCGCGCTGATCGTCGCGGCGCCGGTGCTGCGCGCGATCGCGACGCCGTGGTTCGATTCGTTCTGGCCGATCTACTACCTGACGCCGTTCCGGATGGACCTGCTCGCGGCCGGCGCCTTGCTCGCGATCGTGCTGCGCCGCGACCGGCGCGCGCTCGAGCCGTTCTACCCGCTCGCGATCGTCGGCGCGCTCGTGTCGCTCGCGATCCTCGGCTGGCTGCACCTGTCGTTCCCGCGCTTTCGCGCCGCGAACACGCCGATGTCGAATGCGGCGCTCTACAGCATCTCGCTGCTGCTGTGCACGTCGATCGTCGTGATCGCGCTGCGCGGCCGCGGCCTCGTGCAGCGTGTGCTGACGAACCCGATGCTCGTCTACGTCGGCACCGTCAGCTACACCGTCTACCTGATCCACCTGAGCGTGCTGTACGCGCTGTGGCCGCTGCATCTGAACCGCTTCGTCACGGCCGCGCTCGCGCTGGCGATCACGCTCGCGTACGCGACCCTGAGCTGGTACGGCTTCGAACGGCGCCTGACGCGCGGGCCCGCGCGCCGCGCGGTGCCGGCCGCCGCCGGCACGACCGCCTGAATTTCATCATCCATTGCTTCTACCAGGACAACGCCATGAGCCAAACTCGTAAAAAGGCCATCATCACCGGAATTTCGGGGCAAGACGGTGCGTACCTGACCAAACTGCTGCTCGACAAGGGCTACGAGGTCACCGGCACCTATCGCCGCACCAGCTCGGTGAACTTCTGGCGTATCGCCGAACTGGGCGTCGACACGCATCCGAACCTGACGCTCGTCGAGCACGACCTCACCGACGCGGGCTCGAGCCTGCGCCTGCTCGAACGCACGCAGCCGGACGAACTCTACAACCTCGCCGCGCAGAGCTTCGTCGGCGTGTCGTTCGACCAGCCGGCGACGACCGCCGAAGTGACCGGCATCGGCCCGCTGAACCTGCTCGAGGCGATTCGCGTCGTGAGCCCGAAGACGCGCTTCTACCAGGCGTCGACGTCCGAGATGTTCGGCAAGGTGCAGGCCATTCCGCAAACGGAAACCACCGCGTTCTACCCGCGCAGCCCGTACGGGGTCGCGAAGCTGTACGCGCACTGGATGACCGTGAACTACCGTGAATCGTATGGCCTGTTCGGCAGCAGCGGGATCCTGTTCAACCACGAATCGCCGCTGCGCGGCCGCGAATTCGTCACGCGCAAGATCACGGACACCGTTGCGAAGATCCGGCTCGGCAAGGCGACCAAGCTCGAGCTCGGCAATCTCGACGCGAAACGCGACTGGGGCTTCGCGCTCGAATACGTCGAAGGCATGTGGCGCATGCTGCAGGCCGACGAGCCCGACACCTACGTACTCGCGACCAATCGCACCGAAACCGTGCGCGACTTCGTGCGGATGGCGTTCGCGGCGGCCGGCTACCAGATCGAATGGACCGGCAAGGGCGAGCAGGAGCGCGGCCTCGACGCATCGACCGGCAACGTGCTCGTCGAAGTGAACCCGAAGTTCTACCGCCCGGCCGAAGTCGACCTGCTGATCGGCTGCGCGGACAAGGCGAAAAGCAAACTGGGCTGGGCACCCAAGACGACGCTCGAACAACTTTGCCAGATGATGGTCGAAGCGGATTTGACGCGGAACCAACACCATGACACGTTCTGAAACCGGGCGTCCGTCGCGCCGTGCATTCGTCACGGGCCTGACGGGCTTCACCGGTCGCTACATGGCCGAACGCCTGCAGGCGGCCGGCTATGACGTCTGGGGCACGGTCGCGCCCGGCACGCCCCGCCCCGCCGATCCGGCGTTCGCGCAGTGCACGCTGCTGCCCGTCGACCTGCTCGACGCCGAGGCCATGCGCGCGGCTGCGGCCGATGCACGGCCCGACGCAGTCGTGCATCTCGCCGCGCGTGCGCATGTCGCACAGGACGAGCCGTCGCAGACCTACGCGGTCAACATCGTCGGCACGCGCAACCTGCTGGCTGCCCTCTCCGGCCTCGACCGCCGTCCGTCGGCCGTGTTGCTGGCCAGCAGCGCGAACATCTACGGCAACTCGACCGCCGGCGTGCTCGACGAAACCGTCGCGCCTGCGCCGGCGAACGACTACGCGGTCAGCAAACTCGCGATGGAATATGCGGCGAAGCTATGGGCCGACCGGCTGCCGATCGTGATCGCCCGGCCGTTCAACTACACGGGCGTCGGCCAGAGCGATGCCTATCTGCTGCCGAAGCTCGTCGCGCACTATGCGCGCAACGCACCGCGGATCTCGCTCGGCAATCT
This sequence comes from Burkholderia cenocepacia, assembly GCF_900446215.1. GTDB lineage: Bacteria > Pseudomonadota > Gammaproteobacteria > Burkholderiales > Burkholderiaceae > Burkholderia > Burkholderia cenocepacia. The sequence goes on from NZ_UAQZ01000013.1 coordinate 584,950, forward strand.
CGACGTGAGCCGCGATTTCTCCGACGTGCGCGACGTGACGGCCGCCTATCTGAAGCTCATCGAAGCCGCACCGGCAGGCGAGACGTTCAACGTCTGCTCGGAGCGCGCGTATTCACTGAAGGAAGTGCTGGCGATGCTGTCGCGCATCGCCGGTTACGTGATCGACGTGACGATCGATCCACGCTTCGTGCGACACAACGAAGTGAAAAGCCTGAGCGGGTCGCGCGACAAGCTGCGGCGTGCGGTCGGCGAATTGCCGGTCACGCCGCTCGACGAAACGCTGCGATGGATGGTGGACGCGATGCGTGCTGCACCGCCCGGTCACGCCGCTGGCTGAACGGGACGACACGCACGCCACGGCATGCGCCGAATCGGCATAGGGGACGGCCATGAGGCCGTACCCCTGCCACACCACCCGGCATGCGGGTCCGCACCGGGCGGTTCGGGAAGTTGAGGTTATGAGAGTCGGGGCACACCCAGCCGATCGAAGTACGCGAGGGTCAATACGCTATTCAGGAGCTTGCCGCTGTTACGCCACCAGTGACAGCTGTTCGCCGCCACCTGTTGCGCCACAGCGGACGGTGCGCCCAGCGCACGCAGTTCCCGGTAGATGGTCGGACCGCGGCGCCAGTGTTTGAGCTGGATGACACGCAGCCGGTGACGCATCCACTTGTCCAGATCCAGCCAGACTCGTGGCGTCTGCGCCATCTGGAAGTACGCCTTCCAGCCCAATACATAGGGCCGTAACCGTTCGACCACGTCCTTCATGCTGCGCCCGCCGCTACGGCCGGTCAGTTCACGAATGCGGCGTTTGAACGCCAGCAGCGCTCTGGCCGCCACCTTGCGCTTGATGACGCCGCCGGACGCTACCCATAGGCTGTAGCCCAGAAACTTGCGACCGAACACACTGGCGACTGCGCTTTTGGTCTCGTTGACCTTCAACCGCAGTTGCCCATACAGACGACGCAGCAGCGCCATCACCCGCTCGCCAGCACGGCGGCTACGAACGTAGACATTCGCATCGTCGGCATAGCGCGCAAAGCAGTGGCCTCGCCGCTCCAGTTCCTTGTCCACCTCATCGAGCAACACGTTGGCCAGCAACGGCGATAGCGGCCCGCCCTGTGGCGTGCCCTGTTCGCGCTGCTGAACCACGCCGCCATCCATGATGCCGCTGTTCAGATACGCCCGGATCAGCCGGATCACGCTGGCGTCCCCAATACGTTTCTGCAGTCGGTCGATCAGGATGTCGTGGTTGACCCGGTCGAAGAACTTCTCCAGATCAACATCCACCACGATTCGCCGACCCGACTGCACGTACGACTGCGCGGCAAGCACCGCATCGTGCGCACGCCGTCCAGGCCGGAAGCCGTAGCTGTGCTCGCTGAAGCCAGGGTCCAGAACCGGTTGCAGCACCTGCAGCAGCGCCTGCTGGATCAGCCGGTCCGTCACCGTCGGGATGCCAAGCTCGCGCTCGCCTCCGTCCGGTTTCGGGATCGTCACCCGCCGTACCGGACTGGGCCGGTACGTCCCCTTCAGCAACTGTTCACGGATCGCAGGCCACGCCGTCACCAGATGGCGCGACGTCTGGTCAATATCCAGACCGTCCACGCCAGCGGCTCCCTTGTTGGCCCGTACCCGTTTGAACGCCTGCTTCAGGTTCTCCCTCGTCAGCGCCGCCATCAGCAGCGATGACCCCGTGTCCCCGGATTCATGGCGCGGGCAACAGCCTTCGTCGCTCACGGGCATAGACGCAGCTTCACCGCGTATGCTTCCCGCTCGCCCCGCTCGCACGGGCATCTGACGCATTGCCTGTCGCATCGACATGACGCTGGACACTCCTTCCCGTTCGGCCCTTCGTCACCAGCTTCAGCCTCATCGACCTGTCCTGTGACTACTACGACCTCTGCTAATGGAATGGACGCCCCCGCCCGGCACGGCATCGATGTGCCAAAGTGGAAGTGTCAGCCACCACTTAACCAGAGGGAACGCCCATCATGAAGGTTACGACCGTTGGTATCGATCTGGCAAAGAACGTCTTTCAAATCCACGGCGTCGACGCGCACGGCAAAGCCGTCCTCAAGAAGCAGATCCGGCGCGATCAATTAATGCTGTTCTTCACGAATCTGCCAGCGTGCTTGATCGGCATGGAGGCCTGTGCCAGCGCGCATTACTGGGCACGACGCGTTCAAGAATGCGGACACACCGTTCGACTAATGGCTCCGCAATTCGTTAAACCCTACGTCAAGACCAACAAGAACGATGCGGCCGATGCCGAAGCAATTTGCGAAGCCGTCGCTCGGCCCAACATGCGCTTCGTCCCCATCAAGACCGAATCGCAGCAGGCCGTCCTCGCCGTACATCGCGCACGTCAGAGTTTCGTCAAGGCGCGCACCGCGCAAGCTAATCAGATTCGTGGGCTCCTCGCCGAATTCGGCCTGGTGATTCCCCAAGGTATCGCCCACATCGCGCAACGCGTACCCGAACTGCTCGACTCCGACACTTGCGCCTTGCCAGGCCCGTTTCGTCTCCTTGTGCTGCGCCTGATGGAGCATCTCAAGCTGCTCGATCAGCACGTTCGAGAACTCGAGACGCAAATTCAGACCTGGCACCGCGACAATCCCGCCAGCCGCAAACTTGCCGAGATTCCCGGCGTCGGGCCAATCACGGCAAGCGCACTGGTCGCGTCGATCGGCGATGCCAAGAACTTCGAGAACGGCCGTCAACTGGCCGCTTGGCTTGGGCTGGTCCCTCGGCAACATTCCAGCGGCGGCAAATCGACCTTGCTGGGCATGAGCAAGCGAGGCGACTCCTACCTGCGCACGCTGCTCATCCACGGCGCGCGATCGGCCATCCTAGCCGCACAACGAAAGCCCGACACCGATAGCTGGCTGAGCCGCCTGCTAGGCCGACGCCATCCCAACATCGCTGCCGTAGCCCTGGCCAGCAAGAATGCACGCGTCATATGGGCGTTGCTGGCTCACAACCAGCAGTTCCGACCGGGTTATGCGACTGCCGCGGCAGTCGCATAACCCGGTCGGCTTGCAGTCGAACAAGACCGCTGCGACAAACTTTAGGAGCGACAAACCACCCGATTGCTCAGGCAAGCAATGCAGTGATGGCGAGACAGGTCAGACCGTGGCCGGCAAAACCCATAGAAGTCAGAGCACCTCAAGTGCGATCTGCTGATTGAGGAGCTGGCCAGCGTATTCCATCAGGGACAGCAGGCGTACGCCTGACATCAAAGTCCGGATGTATGGCTGCAATCGATGCCTTCGAACCGTCACTCACCGCGAACCTGGCAAAACGGGGGCGTCCATGTATGACTTCTCGCTCCGGCTCAATGCCGTCGCCCTTTCAGGCATAAGGCGAGATCTCCCCAGGTAAGAGCGCACTCCTTCATCGCACAACCGCCGCATTTACGCTGCTTCGCCTTGGTCACGAGAGCTTCGCGGTGCGTTGCCCGCTCGCCCTGCACGGCAGCGCCTTCTATGCAGTTCTTGTCCATCGGCTCACGATTTACGCTCCACGCTTCCTCTCCACATTCGGTCGCCCTCATGCAGTTGCGCTTCACTTCATTCGCTGTGACCAGCTTATGGCGGGACTTGCACCCGCAGGAGTACGCCCATGCTGGGCGCACAACGACGACGGGCCGCTCTCACGAGCGGCCCGTTTTCATTGATGCCGGTCCGAAAACCGCTGCGTCACTCAGCCGTCCAGGCCGCGCGCCAAATCGTTGCGAATGTCGCCCGCATGCTCGAGGCCGACCGCCAGGCGGATCAGCCCCTCGGTGATCCCCGCCGCGGCGCGCGCTTCCGGCGTGATGCGGCCGTGCGTCGTGGTCGCCGGATGCGTGATCGTCGTGCGCGTATCGCCGAGGTTGCCGGTGATCGACACCAGCTTCGTGCCGTCGATCACGCGCCACGCGTTCGCGCGCTGCTGCTCGGGCGTGTCGCCCTTCAGTTCGAACGACACGATCGCGCCGCCCGCCTTCTGCTGGCGCTTCGCGAGTTCATGCTGCGGATGCGATTCGAGCCCCGGATAGAACACGCGCGCGACGGCCGGATGCGCGTCGAGCCAGCGCGCGATCTCCAGCGCGTTCGCCGATTGCTTCTCGACGCGCAGCGACAGCGTCTCCATCCCCTTCAGCAGCACCCACGCGTTGAACGCCGACAGCGTCGGGCCCGCGCTGCGCACGAACGGGAACACCTTGCCCATGATGAATTCCTTCGAGCCGACCAGCGCGCCGCCGAGCACGCGGCCCTGACCGTCGAGGAATTTCGTCGCCGAATGCATCACGACATCCGCGCCGAGCTTCAGCGGCTGCTGCAGCACCGGGCTGCAGAAACAGTTGTCGACGACGAACAGCGCGTTCGCGGCCTTCGCGATCTTGCCGATCGCCTCGATGTCGGCGAGTTCGGTCAACGGGTTCGACGGCGTCTCGAGGAAGAACATCTTCGTTTCCGGCCGCACGGCTTCCTGCCATGCGTTCAAGTCCGTCGGGTCGACGAAGGTCGTCGTGATCCCGAACTTGCTGAAGATCTGCGAGAACATCCCGAGCGTCGAGCCGAACAGGCTGCGCGAGCTGACGAGATGGTCGCCCGCCTGCAGCGCGGACATCACGACCGACATGATCGCGGCCATGCCCGACGCCGTCGCGATGCACGCCTCGCCGCCCTCGAGCGCCGCGAGACGCTCCTGGAACATGGTGACGGTCGGATTCGTGAAGCGCGAGTAGGTGAAATAGTCTTCCGAATTCGCGAAGCGCTCGGCCGCGTCGGCCGCGCTCGAGAAGCAGAAGCTCGACGTGAGGAACAGCGCTTCCGAATGCTCGTTGAAGTCGCTGCGCTGCGTGCCCGCGCGCACGGCAAGCGTGTCGAAGTTGAGGGAGTCGTCCATGTTCCGTTTTCCGTATTCGATGGCCGCGCCGACGGTCGTTCATGAGGCGCGGACCCGGTCAAAACCCAGGCCAAAAACAAAAAGCCCGCTATGCGTCGGCATCAGCGGGCTTCGGTGCGGTACGACAGCGATCGACTCGGGCCGGCTGCCGCCGGCCTTCGCTTTAGCTGTTTTGGGAAGTTGCCCCGCGTCCGCAAGCTGATATCAAATCGACGCAAGGCCACATCCTATCACGCCTCGATCGAAGCGTGCGCCGGCGTTACTCGACCGACAGCTGCAGGTTCATCTGCGAACGCTCGGTATCGCCGGCCGTATCGCGATCGGCCTGCGACGCCGGCGTGAGGCGCGCGCGCTCGATCGCATCGAGATACTCGGGCGTCACGTCGCCGGTGATGTAGTTGCCGTCGAAACACGACGCCTCGAAGCGCTCGAGCTTCTGGTTGATGTCGCGCACCGCGCGGCGCAGATCGTCGACGTCCTGATAGATCAGGTGGTCGGCGCCGATGATCTTCGCGACTTCCTCGTCGGTGCGGCCGTGCGCGACGAGCTCGCCACGCGTCGGCATGTCGATGCCGTACACGTTCGGGAACTTCACGGGCGGCGCCGCCGACGCGAAGATCACCGACTTCGCGCCCGCATCGCGCGCCATCTGCACGATTTCATGCGAGGTCGTGCCGCGCACGATCGAATCGTCGACGATCAGCACGTGCTTGTCCTTGAACTCGATGCTCATCGCGTTGAGCTTCTGGCGCACCGACTTCTTGCGCACGGCCTGCCCCGGCATGATGAAGGTCCGGCCGACGTAGCGGTTCTTGAAGAAGCCTTCGCGATACTCGACGCCGAGCTTCGCGGCGACCTGCATCGCGGCCGGGCGCGACGAATCGGGAATCGGCATCACGACGTCGATCGGCACGTTCGGCAGCTCGCGCTTGATCTTCTCGGCGAGATAGTCGCCCATGCGCAGGCGCACGTTGTAGACCGGCACGCCGTCGAGACACGAATCCGGACGGGCCAGATACACGTATTCGAACATGCACGGATTCAGCGTCGGGTTCTCCGCGCACTGCTGGCTGTGGAAGTTGCCGGCCTTGTCGATGAAGATCGCTTCGCCCGGCTCCAGGTCGCGCACGAATTCGAAACCGATGCCTTCGACCGCCACCGACTCCGACGCGACCATCCATTCGGTGCCGTGCTCGGTTTCGAGCTTGCCGATGCAGAGCGGACGGATGCCGAACGGGTCGCGGAACGCGAGCAGGCCGTAGCCGGCGATCAGCGACACGATCGCGTACGAACCCTGCAGGCGGCGATGCACGCCCGACACCGCCTTGAACACCGACGCCGGATCGAGCTCGAGGCCCGTGGTCGACAGTTGCAGCTCGTGCGCGAACACGTTCAGCAGCACTTCGCTGTCGGAATTGGTGTTGATGTGCCGGCGGTCGATCCGGAACATCTCGTCCTTCAGTTGCTGCCAGTTCGTCAGGTTGCCGTTGTGCGCGAGGATGATCCCGAACGGCGCGTTCACGTAGAACGGCTGCGCCTCGGCCTCGCTCGACGCCGAGCCGGCCGTCGGGTAGCGCACCTGGCCGATGCCGTAGGTGCCGGGCAGGCTGCGCATGTTGCGCGTGCGGAACACGTCGCGCACCATGCCGTTCGCCTTGTACATGTGGAAATTGCTGCCGTCCGCCGTCGCAATGCCCGCCGCGTCCTGACCGCGATGCTGCAGCAGCAGCAGGCTGTCATAGATCAGCTGATTGACCGGGGATTGGGAGATAACACCTACGATGCCGCACATGGCATGTCCTTCAGAATGACAAAATCGGTTCCGTCCTGCCCGGCCGCGTCGTCACACGCGTACGTACTGGGCCATGCCGTCGGGCAGGAGCTGCTTCAGCTCGTGCACGCCCTGTTCGGCAAAAGGACGCAATAGCGCATTGCGCCAGAAATCCTGTTTGGGCAGTTCGGTCAGCCCGGCCGCCGCGACCAGCAGCACCACCAGCACGCAGCCGCGGACGAGCCCGAACATCATGCCCAGCGAGCGGTCGACGCCGCCCAGGCCACTCGCCTGCGCGATCCGCGACAGCAGCGCGTTCGCCACGCCGGCGACCAGCACGACGCCGATCACGACTAACGCGAAGGCGATCACCCACTGCGTCAGCGCGCCGCCCGGCCAGTTCGCCGGGATGTACGGTACGACCAGCCCGACGTAGCGGCCCGCGATCACGATCGCCGCGATCCAGCCGATCAGCCCGAAAATCTCGGACACGAAGCCGCGCCATGCGCCGCGCAGCGCCGACAACACGATCACCGCCAATACAGCGTAGTCGAAAGCCGTCAGCATCGTGGCATTACTGCGTCAGACCGGCTTCGCGCACCTTCGCGATCGCGGCGGAAGCCGCCGATCGATCCGCGAACGGGCCGGCACGCAACAGTGTAGCCGTGCTGCCGTCCGCCTGCTTGCGATGCTCGACATATGCGGGCACACCCGCCGATTTCAATTTGGTCGCCCACGAACGGGCCGTCGCGTCGTCCTTGAACGAGCCGAGCTGCACCGCGAAGCGCGCACCAGCCGGCGATGCCGGCGACGATGCGTCGCCGCTGTCCGGGCTCGCGGCGCCGGCATTCGCGACGGTTGCGGGCGCAGGCTTCGGCGCGGCCGGTTTCGCCGCGGGGGCGGCCGGCTTCGGCGCGGGCTTCGGCGGCGTCACGCTCGCCGTGGTGGTCGTATCGGGTTTCGCGGCCGGCTTGGCGGCATCCTTCGGCGCAGGGGCCGGTGCGGCCGCAACGGTCGTGTCGGATGCCGGCGGTTCGTCGTGGGCGACGCCGGCCTGCACGTCGGACACATCGTCGTCGCGCGGCGCGACCGCCTGGTGCGCGGGCCGGTTCGGGATGTCGATCGCGATGTCGTCCGTGACCGGCTTCGGGTGCGAGTCGAGCACCATCGGCAGCACGATCACCGCGGCCACGACGAGCGCGATCGCGCCCACGAGGCGCCGGCGTGCGCGTTGCTTTTCTGGAAGGGTCGGATCGAGGAGCAGTGCGTCCGATTCCGGACGCTCGGTGCGGCGCGGGCGCCGCTCGACGCGTTCAGTGCGCTCCGTGCGCACGTTCCGGGAGGCCCCGGTGCGACCGCCGCGCCGCGGGGGCGCGTCGTCGTCTTTTTTGCCGAACGAGAAAATTCCCATGAATGGCTGAGTCCGAAACTGCCCGTCAGTCAGTGTTGCTGCGATTTACGGTAGGCCAGCACGCCGGCAACCGTATGGAAACTGCCGAAAACCACGATTCTATCATTCTCGGATGCTCTTTTTAGTGCATCGCGAAACGCTTCCGCAGGCGACGCGTAGCGCGTCACGCTCGAATCGGGCCCCTCCTCCACGCCAGCCTTGCGCAGCGCGGCTTCGAGCTGCTCCGCGGAGGCCGCGCGCGGCAGCGGCAGGTCGGTCACGCACCAGTGGTCGATCTCGCCCTTCAGGTGCTGCAGCACGCCGTCGATGTCCTTGTCGTGCATCGCGCCGAACACCGCGTACGTGTACGGGAAGAAGCCCATGTTGCCAAGGTTCTGCTCGAGCACGGCCGACGCATGCGGGTTGTGCGCGACGTCGAGCACGATCGCCGGCTTGCCGGGCAGCACCTGGAAGCGCCCCGGCAGCTCGACGTTCGCCAGTCCGAGCCGGATGTCCTGCGCGGACACCGGCAGCACCGGACGCAGCGCCTCGAGCGCGGCGAGCGCGGCCGACGCATTGATCAGCTGATTCGCGCCGCGCAGCGCCGGATACGCGAGCGCCGGATAGCGCTTCTCGCGGCCGAGGTAGCTCCATTGCTGGCGCTCGGCGCCCGCTTGCGCCTCGTAGCGGAAATCGCGGCCGACAAGCCACAGGTCGGCGCCGATCGCTTCGGCGTGGTCGATCAGCGTCTGCGGCGCGGCCGGATCGCCGCAGATCGCCGGCTTGCCGGCGCGGAAGATCCCGGCCTTCTCGAACGCGATCTTCTCGCGCGTGTCGCCAAGGTATTCGGTATGGTCGATGTCGATGCTCGTGACGATCGCACAATCGGTATCGATGATGTTGACCGCATCGAGCCGGCCGCCGAGGCCGACTTCGAGAATCACCGCGTCGAGCCCGCGCGCCGCGAACAGATGCAGGATCGCGAGCGTCGTGAATTCGAAATACGTGAGCGACACGGGCCCGGCCAGCGACGTGCGCGCGGCTTCGACGGCCTCGAAGTGCGGCAGCAGTTCGTCATCGGTCACGTTCTGTCCGTTCACGCGCGCGCGCTCGTTGAATTCGAGCAGGTGCGGCGACGTGTGGCAGCCGACCTTGTAGCCCGCGCGCACGAGGATCGTCTCGAGGAATGCGCAGGTCGAGCCCTTGCCGTTCGTGCCGCCGACGGTGATCACCGGGCACGCGAATTCGAGCTGCAGCGCCGCCTTGACCTGCCCGATGCGGGTCAGGCCCATGTCGATGCCGACCGGGTGCGCGCGTTCGAGATGCGAAAGCCACGCGTCGAGAGTGGGAAAAGTGCTCATCGGATCAAATCTGGATCGGTACCGCCACTACGCCAAAAAAACGAAGCGCGCCGCCTGACGCTGGAGCCAGGCGACGCGCGGAGTCACAACCTTGCGCCGGTCAGGCCAGCGCGTCGGCCGGCTGTCGCTGCAGCAGCGCGAGCAACTGCGCGATCTCGTCGCGCATCTTGCGACGATCGACGATCATGTCGATCGCGCCGGTCTTCAGCAGGAATTCGGCGCGCTGGAAACCTTCCGGCAGTTTCTCGCGGACCGTCTGCTCGATCACGCGCGGGCCGGCGAAGCCGATCAGCGCCTTCGGCTCGGCGATCACGACGTCGCCGAGGAATGCGAAGCTCGCCGACACGCCACCCATCGTCGGGTCGGTCAGCACCGAGATGAACGGCAGCTTCGCCTCGGCCAGCTTGGTCAGCATCGCGGTGGTCTTGGCCATCTGCATCAGCGACAGCAGGCTTTCCTGCATCCGCGCGCCGCCCGATGCCGTGAAGCAGATGAACGGCACGTGCTGCTCCAGCGCGTTCTGCGCGCCGCGCGCGAAGCGTTCGCCGACGACCGAGCCCATCGAGCCGCCCATGAACGAGAACTCGAAACAGGCCGCGACGACGGGCAGCGTGTGGATCGCCCCGCCCATCACGACCATCGCGTCGGTCTCGCCGGTTTCGTCCATCGCTTCCTTCAGACGATCGGGGTACTTGCGGCTGTCCTTGAACTTCAGCGTGTCGACCGGCACGATTTCCTGGCCGATTTCATAGCGGCCTTCCGGATCGAGCAGCCCGTCGAGGCGCTCGCGTGCACCGATGCGCATGTGGTGATCGCACTTCGGGCACACGTGCAGGTTGGCGTCCACGTCGTTGCGATAGAGAACGGCCTCGCAGGACGGGCACTTGACCCACAGGCCTTCCGGAATGCCCTTGCGGCTTTTCGGGTCGGTCTGCTTGATCTTCGGCGGCAACAGTTTGTCGAGCCAGCTCATCGTATGGTTTCCTGTTCCGTGGCGGGGCGGGCCGACCGGCCCGTTCCCGCTTCCTGTTGTGTTTATCGCGCCGTCTTGCCCGCGCCGTCCAGCGCGGCACGCAGCTCGGCAATGAAAGTCTTCAGCGCGGCGGCGGCGCCTTCCGGCGCGGCGCTCTCGAGCAGCTGCACCAGGCGGCTGCCGATCACGACGGCATCCGACACTTCGGCCACCGCGCGCGCCGTTTCGGCGTCGCGGATACCGAAGCCGACGCCCACCGGAACCGGCACGCGCGACTTGATGGCCGGGATTTTACCTGCAATGCTCGAAACATCCAGATTTCCCGCGCCGGTCACGCCCTTGAGCGACACGTAATACACGTAGCCGCTCGCGATCTTGCCGACGTCGGCAATGCGCTCGTCGGTCGACGTGGGCGCCAGCAGGAAGATCGGATCGATCTGCGCGGCGCGCATTTTCTCGGCGAAAACACCGGCCTCTTCCGGCGGATAGTCGACCACCAGCACGCCGTCGACGCCGGCCGCGTGCGCTTCGGCCGCGAACGCATCGACACCCATCCGTTCGATCGGGTTCGCATAGCCCATCAGCACGACGGGGGTTTTGGGGTCGGTTTCGCGGAAACGCTTCACGTCGGCGAGCACGCTCTTCAACGTGACGCCGCGCGCGAGCGCGCGTTCCGACGAGCGCTGGATCACCGGGCCGTCGGCCATCGGGTCCGAGAACGGCACGCCGAGCTCGATCACGTCCGCGCCGCCTGCGGCGAGCGCGTGCATGAATTCGACGGTTTTCGCGGGATCGGGATCGCCGGCCGTGATGAACGGGATCAGGCCCTTACGGCCTTGTTCGGCGAGCGCGGCGAAGGTCTGCTGAATACGGGACATGGCAATTTTCCTGTGTCGATCCGGAGCTGGCGCTTCAGCGCTTGCTCCGGTCTCATACGATGTATGCGTTGCGTTCGGCGACGCGGCGGCGCGACTCACGCGCACGCCGGCGCGGCGAGCGCGCTCACGCGCTCGTGCGCGATCGCACAATAGCTTTCGTTGATCTCGTAGCCGACGAAGTCGCGCCCCTGCCGTGCGCAGGCCACCGCGGTCGTGCCGCTGCCCATGAACGGATCGAGCACGCGGCCGCCCGGCGGGCAGCTTGCGAGCACCATCCGCTCGATGATTTCCAGCGGCTTCTGGGTCGGATGATCGACGCGCTCCGCGTGCTGCCGGTGCAGGCGCGAGACCGACCAGACGTCCTTCGGGTTGTAGCCCATCTCCAGCCACTTGCTGCCTTCGAACAGCTTGCGCGAGCGGGCCTTCTTCGTGTCGGCGTCGTACGGGATGCGGACCGGATCGAGATCGAAGTAATACGCTTTGGAAACCGCGAAAAAGCCGATGTTGTCGTGCACCGACGTGAAACGGCGCGTCGTGCCGCCCATGCTCGGCACGCGCCGGTCCCAGATGATCTCGTTGACCATCGTGAGTTTCGTCTTCAGGAAACTGAAGATTTCCGGCGCGTACTGCCACGTGCAGAAGATGTACATCGACCCGCTCGGCTTCAGCTTCGGAATCGCGAGGTCGAGCCACTCGCGCGTCCACGCGAGGAAGTCGTCGCCCGAACGCTTGTCCGAATCGTTGCCGTAGTCCTTGCCGAGCCCGTACGGCGGATCGGCGACGATCAGGTCGATCGACGCATCCGGCAGGTGCGCGGCGTGGGTCAGGAAATCGCGGTTGTGCAGCTCGATACCGGACGGCAGCGCGCGCGGCACGGCAGCGGCGGGCTGAACCGCCTCCGCCTCGCTCGCGGCGCCGCCGCCCGGCTCTTCGATCAGGTCACGCATCGGTCGGGGTCAGAGCTCGATGCCCGATCGCTCGGCGACCGTGTGCATGTCCTTGTCGCCGCGGCCCGACAAGTTGACGAGCAGGATCTTGTCCTTCGGCAACGTCGGCGCGAGCTTCACGCCATACGCGATCGCGTGACTCGACTCGAGCGCGGGAATGATCCCCTCGATCCGGCAGCAGTCGTGGAACGCCTTCAACGCCTCGTCGTCGCTGATCGGCACGTACTGCGCGCGGCCGCTGTCCTTCAGCCATGCGTGCTCGGGGCCGACGCCCGGATAGTCGAGGCCCGCCGACACCGAATGCGTCTCGATGATCTGGCCGTTGTCGTCCTGCAGCAGGTACGTGCGGTTGCCGTGCAGCACGCCCGGGCTGCCGGCGATCAGCGATGCCGCGTGATGGCCCGTATCGAGGCCGTCGCCGGCCGCTTCGACGCCGATCAGCTGCACCGAGGTATCGTCGATGTACGGATAGAAGATGCCCATCGCGTTCGACCCGCCGCCCACGCACGCAATCACCGCGTCCGGCTGCCGGCCAGCGAGCTCGGGCATCTGCACCTTGCACTCGTCGCCAATCACGCGCTGGAAGTCGCGCACCATCATCGGATACGGGTGCGGGCCCGCGACCGTGCCGATGATGTAGAACGTGCTTTCGATGTTCGTGACCCAGTCGCGCATCGCTTCGTTCAGCGCGTCCTTCAGCGTGCGCGAACCCGATTCGACCGGCACGACGGTCGCGCCGAGCAGCTTCATCCGGTAGACGTTGGCGGCCTGCCGGCGCACGTCTTCCGAACCCATGTAGACGACGCACTCCATCCCGAAGCGCGCGCAGATCGTCGCGGTCGCGACGCCGTGCTGGCCGGCGCCGGTTTCCGCGATCACGCGCTTCTTGCCCATGCGCTTCGCGAGCAGCGCCTGGCCGATCACGTTGTTGATCTTGTGCGCGCCCGTGTGGTTCAGGTCTTCGCGCTTCAGGTAGATCTGCGCGCCGCCGAGCATCTCGCTCCAGCGCTGCGCGTGATAGATCGGCGACGGGCGGCCGACGAAATACTTCAGCTCGCGCTCGAATTCGGCGACGAAGTCGGGATCGTTCTGGAACTTTTCATACGCCGCGCGCAGTTCGTCCAGCGCGTGAATCAGCGTCTCGGCGACGAACACGCCGCCATACGGGCCGAAATGGCCGCGATCATCAGGAAGGTTGTACATGGTGTCTCTCTCGATCGGTCGGTGCGCCCGCTTTGGGGGTCGCACCGGCTTGCATCACCCGGCGTCCGCTGCGCGCACCGCGCGTACGAACGCCGCCATCCGGGCGTGATCCTTCACGCCCTTCGCGCCCTCCACTTCGATGCCACTCGAGACATCGACAGCAAACGGACGCAGCTGGCGGATCGCATCACCGACGTTTTGCGCGTTCAAGCCACCACTCAAAACGGCCCGACGCGCGAGCTCTGCGGGAATAAGAGACCAATCGAAGACCTTGCCGCTACCGCCGTAATCCGGCACCAGGGTGTCGAACAGGAGGCCGCGCGCTTTCGAATAATGAAGAGCCGATTCTACCAAATCGGCACGCTGCGTCGAGGGGCCGACGCGCACCGCGCGCAACCACGGCAGGCGTGCCGCGCGGCCAAGTGCGTCGCACCGCTCCGGCGTCTCGTCGCCGTGGAACTGCAGCACCGTGAGCGGCACGTCGCGCACGACGGCTTCGATCTCGGCTTCGGTCGCATTCACGAACAGCCCGACCACCGAGACGAATGGCGGCGCGAGGCTCGCCAGCTCGGCCGCCTGCGCGATCGACACCGCGCGCGGGCTCTTCGGGTAGAACACGAGGCCGATCGCATCGGCGCCGAGCGCCGCCGCGTGCAGCACGTCCTCGGGGCGCGACAGCCCGCACAGCTTGATGCGCGTGCGCGGCGCCAGGCCAGCCGCGGCGGAAGTCGAAGAAGACACGGCGTGCTCCGTCATGTTTGTGAGTCCAGATCCGCCCAGACGCTGCTCCACGGCACGCTGCCGAGCTGCGCGGGCGGGACGGCGAATTCCGCCGGGTAGCCGACGTGGGCGAGGTACAGCCCGTCGGCCATGAACGTGGGCGCCGCGAGATTGCGGTCGCGCCCGGCCAGCACGTCGGCGAGCCAGTCGGCCGGATAGCGGCCGCGCCCCACCGCGACGAGGCAGCCCATCAGGTTGCGCACCATGTGGTGCAGGAACGCGTTGGCGCGGAAGCGGAAATGGATGAAATGCCCCGCGCGCCGCACGTCGATCTGATACAGGTGTTTGACCGGCGTCTTCGACTGGCATTCCGACGACCGGAACGACGAAAAGTCGTGCTCGCCGATCAGGTACGCGGCGGCGGCGCGCATCGCGTCGTCGTCGAGCGGCGTGTGGATCCAGCCCGCGCGCCCGGCCAGCATCGGCGAACGCACCGGATGCACGTACAGCGCGTAGTAATAGGTGCGCTCGAACGCCGAAAAGCGCGCATGGAACGTGTCCGGCATCGGCTTCGCCCACTGCACCGACACGGTCGGCGGGAGGAACGCGTTGGTGCCGCGCACCCACGAGAACACCTCGCGCTCGAGCTCCGTGTCGAAATGCACGACCTGCCCGAGCCCGTGCACGCCGGTGTCGGTCCGCCCCGCCACCGTCGTGTGCAGCGGCACCCGCGCGAACTCGGCCAGCGCATGTTCGAGCCGGTCCTGCACGGTCTTGCCGTGCGGCTGCGCCTGCCAGCCGCAGAACGCCGCGCCGTCGTACTGGATGCCCAGCGCGATCCGCATCACGCCTCGTCCGCCAGTTTCGCGAGCAGCGCGCGCGCATCGTCGCGCGTCGCGGCGTCGTTCGCGTCGACCACTTCCTGCAGCAGCGTGCGCGCGCCGGACAGGTCGCCCAGTTCGACGTACTCCGCCGCGAGATCGAGCTTGTTGCGGGCGATGCGCGCGAGTTCGTCCGCGGTGAGCGCAGGCAGCGCGGCGCCCGGCGTGGACGGCAGGTCGAGATCGAAATCGAGCTTCAGCGCGCCGAACTGCGCGCCGCCGAGCGCCGGCAGCGACGACGTCGCGGGCGGCTGGCCCGCGTGGCCGGCAGGCGTCGCGGCGTCCGGGTCCCAGTCGAACTCGTCGTCCTGGTCGGCCGGATGTTCCGGCGTCGTCTCACCCGAGCCAATCGGCGGGTGCTGGGCGGATTGACCGTTAGTTGCGATTTTATCGGCGTCGGGCTGCGCTGCCCGCGCCGCGCGTTCCTCCGGCGTCAACGACGGCTCGTCTGTCGCCCGCGGCGGCAACGGCATGTCGAGACTGTTGAGCGCGCTGATCGCGTTCTGCATCAGCGTCGCGTGCTGCGCTTCGGTGCTCGAAGGCGCGATGGACGCCGCGGGCGGCTCGGCCGGCTGGTCGGCGGCGGTGTTTTTTTCCGCTGGCGCCGCGTCGTGCGGCGCCTCGGCCGAAACCGGAGTCGCGTCGTTCGCGGGCGACTCCGCCGCATGAGCAGACGGCAATTCGGGCGACTCGTCGCGCGGCGGCGCCGTCACTTCGGGTGCGGGCGAGGTGTCCGCTGCGGGCGGCTCGATGGTCTCCGCCGCCGCAGCAGTCGCCGCCGCGAGGTTCATGTCGGACGCCGCATCGCGCGCAACCGGCATCTCGGGCGTGATCGGCAATTCGCGCTCGACGGACGGCGCGGCTTCCGCTTCCGCGGCACCGCCTGCCGCGGCCGTAGCCGTACCCGCATCGTCCGCGCGGCGCCCCTTGCGGCGCTTGCGCCACGCGAAGCCGGCCGCGAGCACGATCACGGCAGCGCCGGCCACGGCGGCCGGACGCCAATCCATCTGTTCGGGACGACGTGCAGGTGTCGCGACGGGCGCGATCGGCTGCACGGACGCCGATGCCGGTTGCGGCGCGCTGGCTGCCACGCCCGACGCGGCTTCGCTTGCCGTCGATGCAGCGGCCGACGCACCCGCGTCGTTCGCGGCCGGACGCGGCGCGGCGGGCACCGGAGCCGGCGCCGGCGCGACGCCGGTCGTCGTGGCCGGCTTGCCGATGCCGTGCTTCTGCAGCTCCATCAGCACGCGATTCTTCAGCGCCAGCAATTGCTGGAGGCTCGACGGCCGCGGCTGCGACGCACTCACGGCGGGCGCTGCGCCAGCCGGTTCGTGCACGCCGGAAACCGGGCCGCCCGGCACCGCCTGCCCCGCAGCGTCGCTCGTGGCCGACGGCGCCGACTGGATCGCGCCGCTCCATACGTGCGGGCCGCTTGCCCCGGCCGTAGGCGCCGCCGGCTGCATGCCGTCGACAGCCGACGCGCCATGTACGGCCGACGCCCCGTTCGAAGAGGCACCGCTCGAAGCCGATGCCCCCGCCGCCGTCGCGGCACTCGCGCCGCTCACCGGCGTTGCATGCTGGGCAGGCGCCACCGGCGCGGACTGCACGGCCGAGCCGGCATGCGGCGCCGACGCGCCATGCTGCGCGATCGCCGCCGCGCCCGATGCGGCGGCGGGCGCGGAAGCGGCCGTCGTCCCGGAGGCAGCGGATGCGCCGGCCGGCGCGAGCGCCGCGCCGGTGGCGTCGAGCGCGGGCACCGTCAGCGTCGCGCCGACTTTCAGGCGGCTCGCGTCGCGCTTCATGAACGCCTGCGGATTGGCGTCGAACAGCGCACGGCCAGCGCGCGCGAGCACGCCCGGATCGTGCGATTGCGTGGCCGCTTTCGCGATGTCGTTCAGCGACTGGCCCGGCTGGACCGTCACGGTAAGCGGAGCGGCGGCGCCGGCAGCGGACGCCGGCAGTTCGCCGGCGCCGACTGCCCATGCCGATGCGGCTGCGCCGAGCGCCAGGATCGCCAGCGCGCCACGCACGGCACGCGACAGACGGGACTGACGCGGAAACAAGGAAATTCGGGACATCGTTGGCTCTATCGCCGCGCGCAGGCGCGGCTCGGATTCACGGTTGGAAGCGTCAATAAATGGCTGCAGAAATGCAAAAGCGTCGCGCGGAACGCGACGCTTTCGGCGGGTCTGTGCGTCGTAACCGCGTAGTTTACTTCACACGATCGGGTTCCGGCCGAATTCGTCGCCGGCAGGTGCAACCGGGCGCGGGGTAGGCGCTCGTGTCGCGCGGCCGCGCCTGTCGTAGTCGATGCATCCGATCGATCAGGACGAACCTGCGTGCCGCAGGCGAAAGCCGTCTCGCAGCAGCGTCGCGCCCCTGTCGGAGGAAGCGGCTTTCCGGCGCCGACCCAGCGTCCGCCGCAGGATCACGACGACAGAATCGCAGGGATTTTCTCAACAATCCGCCCTGCCCTCCGTTAATGAACTAGCCGCCGAAAATCAAAACAAATCCTGATCGGCGCTTAATCCCGCTCCCGAAAAATTTCAATTCGTCGATAAGAAGGCAATTCCCGTCTCTTATCGGAGAAATGAAAATTTACACGGCCGAAGCCCCACCCCATAAGGCTTTCACCGCCTTACGCCCACGCCATTGCTCATACAAAAGCGATCGTTTCTGCATCAATTCAATTACATTACACAAAATTACACAGACCAAATAATCGCCGTCGATACGATCGTCTTCAAACAGGAATCGGCATCTTTCGACCTCGCGCCTGCACATGCCGGAAAGGCGGGCGCGCGCGGCCGGGCTGATGCCGTGAAGTACCGGAGGGTCATCGCGCAGTCGCACGACTGCATTCACTCACCAGCTCGTTACGGGGACCGAACATGGGCTATCAGCAGGGCTTGAGCGGATTGGCCGGTGCGTCGAGCAATCTCGACGTCATCGGCAACAACATCGCGAACGCAAACACGGTCGGCTTCAAGCAGGGACGCGCGAACTTCGCCGACATGTACGCGAATTCGGTCGCGACGTCGGTCAACACGCAGATCGGCATCGGCACGCGGCTCGCGTCGGTGCAGCAGAATTTCGGCCAGGGGACGATCAATTCGACGAAGTCGTCGCTCGACGTCGCGATCAACGGCAACGGCTTCTTCCAGATGTCCAGCAACGGCGTGACCACGTACTCGCGCGACGGCACGTTCCATCGCGACAAGAACGGCGCGATCGTCGACGCGCAAGGCCGCAACCTGATGGGCTATGCGGCGGGCGCCGGCGGCGTGATCAACACCGCGCAGACCGTGCCGCTCCAGGCGCCGACCAACAACATCGCGCCGCGCGCGACGAGCAAGATCACCGGCCAGTTCAACCTGAACGCGCAGGACAAGGTGCCGGCCAAGACGCCGTTCAACGCGACCGACAACACGACGTACAACTACAACTCGTCGATCCAGGTCTACGACACGCTCGGCGGCTCGCAGCAGGTCACGATGTACTTCGCGAAGAGCGCGGCCGGCACGTGGCTGGCCTACGCGGGCGTGCAGGGCCAGACGCCGACGAATCTCGGCACCGTCACGTTCGATGCGTCGGGCCGGATCAGCTCGACGACGTCGGCCGCGACCGGCCAGCCGACGCCGAGCCTCGGCCAGTTCGCGTTCTCGATCCCGAACACGACGGGCGGCGCCAATCCGCAGAACCTGACGCTCGACCTGGGCGGCACGACGCAGTACGGCGGCAAGGACGGCGTGACCAATCTCGCGCAGGACGGCTTCGCGAGCGGCACGCTGACGACGTTCTCGATCGGCACCGACGGCAAGCTGACCGGCAACTACTCGAACGGCCAGAGCGCGGTGCTCGGCCTGATCGCGCTCGCGAACTTCAACAACCCGAACGGGCTCGTGAACATCGGCGGCAACCAGTATGCGGAAACGGCCGCGTCCGGCGTGCCGCAGATCGCCGCGCCGGGCAGCACGAACCACGGCACGCTGCAGGGGAGCGCGCTGGAAAATTCGAACGTGAACCTGACGACCGAGCTCGTGAACCTGATCACCGCGCAGCGCAATTACCAGGCGAACGCGCAGACGATCAAGACCCAGCAGGCGGTCGACCAGACGCTGCTGAACCTGCGTTGAACCGCGCATGAAAAACGCGCCGCGCCGGCCCCGGATCTCGAGGCCGACGCGGCGCGTCGTGTCATGCAGCCCGGCCCGCTGGCCGGACAGCCGTGCTTACTTGTCGAGCAGGATGCGCAGCATGCGGCGCAGCGGCTCGGCCGCGCCCCACAGCAGCTGATCGCCGACCGTGAACGCCGACAGGTATTCGCCGCCCATCGCGAGCTTGCGCAGGCGGCCGACCGGCACCGTCAGCGTGCCGGTGATCTTCGCCGGCGACAGGTCGCGCATCGACGCTTCACGCTCGTTCGGCACGACCTTCACCCAGTCGTTCGCGGACGCGAGGATGCCGTTGATTTCGTCGAGCGGCACATCCTTCTTCAGCTTGATCGTCAGCGCCTGCGAATGGCAGCGCATCGCACCGATCCGAACGCACAGCCCGTCGACCGGGATCGCACCCGGCTCGCCCATCGCCGGCTTGCCGAGGATCTTGTTGGTTTCCGCGCCGCCCTTCCACTCTTCCTTCGACATCCCGTTGCCGAGATCCTTGTCGATCCACGGGATCAGCGAACCGGCGAGCGGCACGCCGAACTGGCTCGTCGGCATCGCGTCGCTGTTCATCGTCGCGAGCACGCGGCGGTCGATGTCGAGGATCGCGGAAGCCGGATCGGCGAGCTGCTCCTGCACCGAACCATGCAGCGCGCCCATCTGCGACAGCAGCTCGCGCATGTTCTGCGCGCCCGCGCCGGATGCGGCCTGGTAGGTCATCGCCGTCATCCAGTCGACGAGGTTCTCGCGGAACAGGCCGCCGAGCGCCATCAGCATCAGGCTGACCGTGCAGTTGCCGCCGATGAAGTTCTTCGTGCCCTTGACGAGCGCGTCCTTGATCACGTCCAGGTTGACCGGATCGAGGATGATGACCGCGTCGTCCTTCATCCGCAGCGACGACGCCGCGTCGATCCAGTAGCCGTTCCAGCCGGCCGCGCGCAGCTTCGGGAACACGTCGTTCGTGTAGTCGCCGCCCTGGCACGTGATGATCACGTCGCACTTCTTCAGCTCGTCGACGTTGGTCGCGTCCTTGAGCGTAGTCTCGTTTTTCGCGAACGACGGCGCCTTGCCGCCCGTGTTGCTGGTGCTGAAGAACACCGGTTCGATCAGGTCGAAATCGCCCTCTTCCTGCATGCGCTGCATCAGGACGCTGCCGACCATGCCGCGCCAACCTACGAGACCTACGTTCATGACTAACCCTTTGCTTGAATGGAGCTTCCCCGCCATTTCCGTCCCCGCGTGACCGCGCGGGGAAACAGGCGGGCACGACGGCGATCAGCGTTTAATGATCGTTTTCGTGGTAATGGTTTTCGTGATGACGATGGCGCGCGCACCCACACGGGCAGTGTTGCCGTGGAGTTTCAGGACCGGGGAGATCAGGGAAATCAGCGCCATCGTTCGAGTCTACACAAAGCCGCTGGCCCGCACAACGGCCAACGGTGCGCGAACCGGCCGATTTTTACGGCCCGTTCGCGCCCTTTTCATCTTGGTTACCGGACTTCGATCCGTCCGCTTACAGCGCCGCGACCACCGCGTCGCCCATCGCCGCCGTGCCGACCTGCTTGCAGCCCGGCGTCGCGATGTCGCCCGTGCGATAACCCTGTTCGAGCACCGTTTTCACCGCACGCTCGATGCGATCGGCCTGCTCGGCGCGATTCAGCGAGTAGCGCAGCAGCATCGCGGCCGACAGGATCGTCGCGAGCGGGTTCGCGATGCCCTTGCCGGCGATGTCCGGCGCCGAACCGTGCGACGGCTCGTACAGGCCCTTGTTGTTCTTGTCGAGCGACGCCGACGGCAGCATGCCGATCGAACCCGTCAGCATCGACGCTTCATCCGACAGGATGTCGCCGAACATGTTGCCCGTGACGATCACGTCGAACTGCTTCGGCGCCTTCGCGAGCTGCATCGCCGCGTTGTCGACGTACATGTGCGACAGCTCGACGTCCGCGTATTCCTTCGACACGTCGATCATGATGTCGCGCCAGAACTGCGACGTTTCCAGTACGTTCGACTTGTCGACCGACAGCAGCTTCTTCGCGCGCTTTTGCGCGGCCTGGAACGCGACGTGCGCGATGCGGCGCACTTCCGGCTCCGAATAGCGCATCGTGTCGAAGCCTTCGCGCGCGCCGGCGAACGGGCCGTCCGGCGCCGCGCGCACGCCGCGCGGCTGGCCGAAGTAGATGTCGCCGTTCAGTTCGCGCACGATCAGGATGTCGAGGCCCGCGACGAGCTCCGGCTTCAACGGCGACGCATCGACGAGCTGCGGATAGCAGATCGCCGGGCGGAAGTTCGCGAACAGCTCGAGGTGCTTGCGCAGCCCGAGGATCGCCTGCTCGGGGCGCAGCGCGCGCTCCAGCGAGTCGTACTTCCAGTCGCCGACCGCGCCGAACAGGATCGCGTCGGCCTGCTTCGCGAGCGCCAGCGTCGCGTCGGGCAGCGGATGGCCGCTCGCCTCGTAGCCCGCGCCGCCGACCGGCGCCTGTTCGAGTTCGAACGTCTCGTCGAGTGCGTTCAGCACCTTCACGGCTTCATTGACGATTTCCGGACCGATGCCGTCGCCGGGCAGCACTGCAATCTTCATGCGAAATTCCTGACTGGGTAGGTTGTTGGAGAGACAGGCCGGCGAGCGCGCGCACGGCGCACCCGCCACGCGCGATCAGCCGACCAGCTTCGTGTTGAGCCACGGCTGCTTCACGAGCCGCTCCGCTTCGAACTGGCGGATCTTGTCCGCGTGGCGCAGCGTGAGGCCGATGTCGTCGAAGCCGTTCAGCAGGCAGTACTTGCGGAACGCGGTGATCTCGAACGGATACTCGCGGCCGTCGCCCGCGCGCACGACCTGCGCGTCGAGGTCGATCGTCAGCTGGTAACCGTTGAACGCATACGTGTCGTTGAACAGGTGATCGACCTGCTGCTCGGTCAGCACGATCGGCAGCAGGCCGTTCTTGAAGCAGTTGTTGAAGAAGATGTCCGCGAAGCTCGGCGCGATGATCGCGCGGAAGCCGTACTGCTGCAGCGCCCACGGCGCGTGCTCGCGCGAGCTGCCGCAGCCGAAATTCTTGCGGGCGAGCAGCACCGATGCGCCCTGGTAGCGCGGCTGGTTCAGCACGAAGTCCGGGTTCAGCGGACGCTTCGAGTTGTCCTGCCCCGGCTCGCCGTGATCGAGGTAGCGCCATTCGTCGAACGCGTTCGGACCGAAGCCCGTGCGCTTGATCGACTTCAGGAACTGCTTCGGGATGATCGCGTCCGTGTCGACGTTCTCGCGATCGAGCGGCGCCACGACGCCGGTATGTACAGTGAATTTTTCCATGATCCGTCTATCCGGTTGAAGGGCCGGCACGCGGCCGGCGCCCATCGACAAATTCTCGGTGGCGGTGTCAGTCCGCGGCGCGCTTCAGCGCGTTGCCGGCGGCGTTGACGTCCTCGCCGAAGCCTCGGACGGTATTGCAGCCCGCGAGGCCGAAGCCCAGCCCCGCCAGCGCCAGCGCGGCAACCAGCCGCGCGATGACCTTCGATGCCGTCACGCGTTACCCCAGCTGGCGAATGTCGACGAAGTGGCCTTCGATCGCCGCGGCCGCCGCCATCGCGGGGCTCACGAGGTGCGTGCGACCGCCCGCGCCCTGCCGGCCTTCGAAGTTGCGGTTCGACGTCGACGCGCAGCGCTCGCCCGGATCGAGCCGGTCGGCGTTCATCGCGAGGCACATCGAGCAGCCCGGCTCGCGCCATTCGAAGCCCGCGTCGGTGAACACCTTGTCGAGCCCTTCGCGCTCGGCCTGCGCCTTCACGAGGCCCGAGCCCGGCACGACCATCGCGAGCCGCACGTTCGACGCGATGCGACGGTTCAGTTTCTTCACGACATACGCGGCCGCGCGGATATCCTCGATCCGTGCATTCGTGCACGAGCCGATGAAGATCTTGTCGACCTTGATCGATTCGATCGGCGTGTTCGGCTCGAGCGCCATGTACGCCAGCGCGCGCTCCATCGCGTCGCGCTTGACCGGATCCTTCTCGCGCTCGGGATCGGGCACGCGACCGTCGATCGACGTGACCATTTCCGGCGACGTGCCCCACGTGACCTGCGGAACGATCTCCGCCGCGTTCAGCTCGACCACGCGGTCGAAGTGCGCGCCGTCGTCCGACTTGAACTGGCGCCAGTATTCGACGGCCTGATCCCATTCCGCGCCGGTCGGCACGAACGGACGGCCCTTCAGGTAGTCGATCGTCGTGTCGTCCACCGCGACCATGCCCGCGCGCGCGCCGGCTTCGATCGCCATGTTGCAGACGGTCATGCGGCCTTCCATCGTCAGCGCGCGAATGGTCGAGCCGCCGAATTCGATCGCGTAGCCGGTGCCGCCCGCGGTGCCGATCTTGCCGATGATCGCGAGCACGATGTCCTTCGCGGTGCAGCCGCGCGGCAGTGCGCCGTCGACCTTCACGAGCATGTTCTTGCTCTTCTTCTGCAGCAAGGTCTGCGTCGCGAGCACGTGCTCGACTTCCGACGTGCCGATGCCGTGCGCGAGCGCGCCGAACGCGCCGTGCGTCGACGTATGCGAATCGCCGCACACGATCGTCATGCCCGGCAGCGTCGCGCCCTGTTCCGGCCCGATGATGTGGACGATGCCCTGGCGCACGTCGTTCATCTTGAACTGGGTGATGCCGAATGCGTCGCAGTTCGCGTCGAGCGTGTCGACCTGCAGCTTCGAGACGGGATCGGCGATGCCGTGGCTGCGGTCCGTGGTCGGCACGTTGTGGTCCGACACGGCCAGGTTCGCGCTGATGCGCCACACCGGGCGCTGCGCCATCTTCAGCCCTTCGAATGCCTGCGGGCTCGTGACTTCATGCAGCAGCTGACGGTCGATATAGAGCAGGGTCGTGCCGTCTTCCTCGGTGTGGACCACGTGGGTGTTCCACAGTTTGTCGTAGAGAGTCTGTGCCATGGGTATGCGGGGTCGTTGTGACTACAAGCCTTGCGGATGCGGTCGATTATGCCACGCAGAACGCGTCGCGGCGCAGGCCGGACGCGAAAAAACCCATTAAAAACAGTGGTTTGGCTGGTAGTGCCAATACCTGTATCGGCATTACCCGCCAACATGTGGCACGCACGATCCGGCGCGCGGCGATCGCGCGCGGGGTGCGCTGCGCGTCTAGCCGCCCGGATATTCGCGATTGATCAGGTCGAGCCGCAGCATCGCGAGCTGCATGCCGGCATTGCTCATCAGGTAAAGATCGCGCCGCCGCATCGCCGGCTGCTGGGCCGATGCATCGTAGGTGCCGGGCAGCGACAGTCCGGCCGGCACCGCCGCCTGCATCCCCGCCGCATTCGACACGCGCACGGCGATCGACGCCTGATCGCGATGCGTGACCACGCCGACCTTGCCGAGCGCCGCGGCCGAACCGGCCTGCCTGACGATCGCGGCGGCGACGCCGTCGGGCGTCGGTATCGGGCTGCCGGCGACCGCGGCAGGCGTCGCGATCGACGTCACGCCGGCCGTCAGTCCGTACTTCGACGCGAGCACGCTCGCGACTTCCTGCTGCGCGAAAACCGGCACCGCGGCTTTCTGCCGAAGCTGGAACACGGCGTCGGCGATGGCCTCGTTCACGGGGCCCGGCAGCGGCGCGGCGGCCGATGACCCGGCGCGGCTGCCGAAGCCGAACGCGACGATCGTGTTGACGCCGGCCGCGTCGACGGACGGCGGCGTCCACGAGAAAAACGTGTCGAGCAGGTAACCGGTTTCGTCGGCGGCAGTCGCGCGATCGTTCAGTTCGTTCGTCAGCTTGCCGAGCATCTGGCGCTGCAGTTCCGCATCGGAAACGGGGGCGTCGCTTGCGAACGCGGGCGCGGCGGCGGCGCACGAGGCGGCGAGCAATGAAGTGGAGGCGAGAAAATGGCGGCGGTTCGTCATGGTCACGGAATTCGAATGGGAAACGACGGAAGGCATCAGCCCTTCGGGAACGCCTGCATCGTCGCGGTCATCGCGTGCGTCAGCATCTGCGCATACATGTCGTGCACGAGATAGAGGCTGCGGTTGCGCGTCCACGGCTGGCCCGACTGCGGGTCGTACGTGGTCGGCAGCGGCACCTCGGCGACCGCGGCCGCCTGCATGCCCGCCTGCCGCGAGGTCTGGATGCAGCGCTTCGCATGATCGCGATGGCCAACCACCGCGACGGTGCCCATCGCGGCCGCGCCGCCCG
The DNA here is from genome assembly GCF_900446215.1 of Burkholderia cenocepacia. Classification (GTDB taxonomy): domain Bacteria; phylum Pseudomonadota; class Gammaproteobacteria; order Burkholderiales; family Burkholderiaceae; genus Burkholderia; species Burkholderia cenocepacia. The sequence continues at coordinate 610,322 of NZ_UAQZ01000013.1, forward strand.
CACGCGATACGGCCACGGCCGCGACGCCCGCGGTGCTCAGGTAGACGATCGAGCCGTCGCTCGCGATCACCGGTTCGATCGACGACAGCACGTCGGCGCCCAGCCCGTATTTCGATACGAGAAAGCGCGCGATTTCCCACTGCGCGTAGACCTTGACCGGTTTCAACTGGCGGATGCGGTACACGGCGTCCGCGAGCGCTTCGTTGACGGGCCCCGGATCGGGCAGCGCGGACTGGTTGCCGCCGGTGCTCGACGTATTGCCGCTCGCCGCGTTCGGACGATTGCCGAAGCTGTACGCGACGATCGCGCCGATCTGCGCGGCCGGCACCGTCGGCAGCGCCGACGTGAAGCCGACATCGGTCATCGCCGGCACGATCGCGTCGACCGTCGCCGCATCGTCGAGCTGGGCGTTCAGTTTCGCGGACATCTGCGCGGCGAGCGCGGCGTCGCCGATCGGCGCCGACGTGACGTCGTCGCCGCCGCATGCGCCGAGGAATGACGCCGCCGCGACGGCCGGCGCGGCGGACAGGAATGTTCTGCGGGACGAGGCCGGGGGATGCTGACTCATGGGTGCGAGACGAAAGGAGGCGAATGACGAGCGCGCCTGACGACAGGCAGGACCGCCGGATTTCGCGGAATCAAGGGGAAAGGCAACGGCAGCCACGCATGAAACGGCATCGCGACGCATCACCGATCGGCGAAGCACGATCGTAGGCGGCGTTGGTTAAATTGGAGTGAAAATGCCGATCGAATCCGCTCGGCTACCGCTCCGTTTCGCCGATGGTCGAAGCCGTTTCATCCGTGGCGAGCGCATCGCCCCTTGTTTCGCCGGTGGCCGGCGCGAGGTTTCGACGTATCGACGTGCGCGCTACGATGACGCAACGCACGTTCCCGTGATCCGGACCCGGAGCCCTCATGAAGCTCGGCCTGAAAGAATCGCTTGCGCGCCTCGACGACGCAGGCACGCTGTTCACGACGCTGTTTCACCACGGTACGCTCGACGTCGAGCTGTACCGGCCGCGCATCGAGGATCGGCAGACGCCGCACGTGCGCGACGAGGTCTACGTGATCGCCGCCGGCACGTCGCGCTTCGTCGTCGACGGGCGTGAATGCGACGTCGCGGCCGGCGACGCGCTGTTCGTCCCCGCGCACGCCGAGCATCGCTTCGTCGGCTTCTCCGACGATTTCTCGACATGGGTGTTCTTCTACGGCCCCGAAGGCGGCGAACGCGGCGCGTGACGCGCGACGCCCGCGGCACTTTCCCCGCGATCTCCTAGACTGTCTATTCGCAGCGGGAGCCGCATGGCCGCCCCGCCTTCATGCAGCCGGCAGCATTCGGTTCAACGAACAGGAGAACAGCATGCGATATGAACTCTATTACTGGCCCGAGATCCAGGGCCGCGGCGAGTACGTACGGCTCGCGCTCGAGGCCGCCGAAGCCGACTACGTCGACGTCGCGCGCGAATCGGGGCGCGGAATGGGCGTGACGGCCATGATGCGCATGATGGACAGCACGCAGGCCGAATGCGTGCCGTTCGCACCGCCGTTCCTGAAGGCGGGCGACGTGGTCGTCGGGCAGACCGCGAACATCCTGCTGTTTCTCGGCGCGCGGCTCGGGCTCGCGCCCGACGACGAAGCCGGCCGGCTGTGGGTGCATCAGATCCAGCTGACCGCTGCCGATTTCATCACCGAGATCCACGACACGCACCATCCGATCGGCAGCGGCCTGTACTACGAGGACCAGAAAGCGGAAGCGGCCGAGCGCGCGGCCGATTTCCTCGAGAACCGGCTGCCGAAGTTCCTTGGCTACTTCGATCGCGTGCTCGAACAGAATCCGCACAAGAACGGTTATATCGCGGGCAACGCGCTCAGCTATGCGGACCTGACGATGTTCCAGTTGATCGAGGGGCTGCGCTATGCGTTCCCGAAGGCGATGAAGCGCGCGGAGCGCAAGGTCGCGGCGCTCGTCGCGCTGCACGATCGCGTCGCGGAGCATCCGCCCGTCGCGCGCTACCTGGCATCGGAGCGCCGCATCCCGTTCAACGACATGGGGATCTTCCGGCACTATCCGGAGCTGGACAAGTAACGGCGGCGGCACGCGTCGTTCACGCGGCGGCGACCGCCGTCTCGTGCAGGTGGCGCCACACGATCAAGCCGTCCGCTTCGCGCCGGAACACAGGACGATCTCGCAAGCGGCACGCTGGTCGACGCGCTGCCCGCGTACCGGTTTCCGCAGCAGAACGTCTACGCGCCGTACGTCGCGACGCGGCACGTGCCGCAGAAGGTACGCGCATGGGTGGATTTCATGAAGGCGCAGTTGAAGCAGGCACGCTGGCCGAAACGCGCGTGGCGGCACGGCTCGCTCGACGGAGGCCATGCGATTCGCACCGGCTCCCGTCGCCTCGCCGTCGCCCGCCGGCGATCAGCGCGGCTGCCCGTGCTGCGAGGCCGCCGCGTCGACGGCCTCGACCGAGCGCGCGAGCCACGGCCCGATGTCCATCTCTTCGTAGCGCACGAGCCGGCTCTTGCGCGCGCGGCGATACGCCCACCAGATCGCGACGAACAGCGGAATCCACACATAGATCGACAGCACTTCCATCCAGTCGATGCGCGCCGCGAAGAATGCCTGGTAATCCTGGCCCAGCGAAATCACGATGCAGATCGCGATCGCGAACAACGGCCCGAACGGAAACCATTTCGCGCGATACGGCAGCTGGTCGAGCCGATAGCCCTGCTTCAGGAATCCCTTGCGGAACCGGTAATGGCAGACCGCGATGCCGAGCCACGCGATGAAGCCGGTGATGCCGACCGTATTCAGCAGCCACAGATAGATGCGCTGGTTGCTGGTCAGCGACGTGAGGAAGCACAACCCGCCGACGGCCATCGTCGCGTACAGCGCGTTGCGCGGCACGCCGCCCGGCGACAGCGTCGCGAACATGGCCGGCGCGCGCCCTTCCGATGCGAGGTTGTACAGCATCCGCGTCGCCGCGTAGGTGCCGGAATTGCCGGCCGACAGCACGGCCGTCAGGATCACCAGGTTCATCGCGCCGGCCGCGAGCGGGAACCCCGCATGGCTGAACACCAGCGTGAACGGGCTCACGCCGATGTCGGTCACGTCGCTCTTCAGCAGGTTCGGATCGGTGTACGGCACCAGCAGGCCGATCACGAAGATCGCGAGCACGTAGAACAGCATGATCCGCCAGAAAATCTGCTTCACCGCGCGCGGGATCGTCTTGCGCGGGTTTTCCGATTCGCCGGCCGTGATGCCGACCAGCTCGGTGCCGAGGAACGAGAAGCCCGCGATCAGCGCGACGCTCATCATCGCGTGCACGCCGCCGACGAACGGCGCGTCGCCGGTCGTGAAGTTGCGCCAGCCGACCGGATGCCCGGTCCCGAGCACGCCGGCCGCGATCAGCAGCCCGGCCGCGATGAATGCGATCACGGTGACGACCTTGATCAGCGAGAACCAGTATTCCGATTCGCCGAAGCCGCGCACCGACAGCGTATTGAGCAGGAAGATCAGCACGAGGAAGCCCGCGCCCCACCACACGCCGGGCACCGACGGAAACCAGTAGCGCATCACGATCTGCGCGGCGACCAGCTCGATCGCGATCGTCACCGCCCAGCTGTACCAGTAGGTCCAGCCGAGCGCGACGCCGAAACCTTCGTCGACGTACTTCTCGCCGTAGATCGCGAACGAGCCCGATACCGGCATCAACGCGGCCATCTCGCCGAGCCCGGTGACGACGAAATAGACCATGATCCCGATCGCGAGATACGCGGCGATCGCCCCGCCCGGCCCCGCCTGCGCGACCGACGCGCCCGACGCGACGAACAGCCCCGTGCCGATCGAACCGCCGATCGCGATCATCGCGATGTGGCGGCCCTGCAGACGACGCTTCAGCGTCGCCCCGGACGACGCGGCCGTCCCCGCTGCCGCTTGCATAGCATCCATAGTGTTCACCCTGATTGTGATCCGGTCAGCCAAATTTGATTTGGAATGCAAATCGATCGACCTGGTCATTCGCCTCGAAACCGGCCCTGCCGGGCCGGTCGCATCACACGACGCTGCGCTTGATCGCCTGCAGTTCGGCCGTCGTCACGATCTTCTCGATCCGGAATCGCGGGCTTTCCAGCCATACGTTCGCGATCCGCCGGTACTCGTCGAGATCCTCGCACGCGAGCCGCACGAGAAAATCGAACGTGCCGCTGACGAGCCAGCAATCGAGCACGGCCGGATTCGCGCGCATTTCCTCCTCGAACGGCGCCTGCGAACGCCCGTGGTCGGCCAGCACGATCTGCGCGATCACGACGATCGGCTTGGTCGCGCGCGGCGCCTTGATCACCGCGCGATACCCTTCGATCACGCCGAGCGCCTCGAGCCGCTCCACGCGCGCCTGGCACGGCCGCGGCGTGAGGTTCACGAGCTCCGACAGCTTCCGGTACGAGATTCGCCCGTCGGTACGCAGGATGTCGAGGATCCGGAGATCGATCTTGTCGAGCTGCATCTTCTTGTCGGTCATCCGCGTTCGCTCCGGTCGGGTCGTGGCTGGTGCGCGGAACGTGTGCCGTTCCGCGCGGGGGCCACATTATCCGGCCGAAGCGGCCGCGCGCCAATCGGCTAGAACCGCAGCGACAGGCAGGTCAGGCCGCCGTCCATCTTGCGGAACTCGCTCGTGTCGATCACGTGCAGCGGCATGCCGAGCGACGCGATCGCGTCATGCACGCGCGGATAGCCGGCCGGCGTGATCAGCGTACCGTTCACGCGCAGCGTGTTGCCCGCGTATTCGTCGGCGGCCGAGATCGCGATCCGGCGATAGTCGGCGAATGCCGGATGCGCGGCCAGCGCGTCGGTCACGAGCAGCGTGTCGTCGCCGAGCGCGTTGACGACCGATTTCAGGTGCAGGCCGGCGCCGACCGGCACCGCGACGACCGAATAGCCATGGCGCGACACCAGCGCGTCGAACGCGGCGATGCCTTCCGCGTCGGTGCGGCTCGTCAGGCCGATGAAGAAGCGCTTGCCGACCTGCATCACGTCGCCGCCGTCGAGACGGCCGGACTGCATCGGCAGCAGTTCGCGATACGCGGCGAGCGCCGCTTCGATATGAACCGTCTCGCCGCGCCGGGCAGGCGCGCCGGGACGCGTGATCACCGCGAATTCCGGCGTGACGACGGCGACGTCCTCGACGAAGTGCGAATCGGGAAACGCCTCCAGCGGCGGCAGTTCGGTCAACTCGACGCCGAGCGTGCGCAGCGCGTCGCAGTACGCGTGGAACTGCGTGAGCGTCTTGTCGTAATCGGGTGCACCGAGTTCGGCGGTGGTCAGGCCCGCGCCGCAGGACGGCGCGGGACGGCGAACGATCGCTTGCGTGAATTGCATCGACTCCTCCATGGTCTGCGCCGCATCCGTGCGGCGCACGGGCCGGCGGCGTTGTGTCCGGACCATTATCGGAAGCCAAATTGCGCCATTCGCGTCGATTTCGGCGGCGCCGACAGCCGATTGCGTCGAATTGCGTGCACCACGCAGCGGATTCGGCAGACGGCCTGCCCGCGGTCTTGCGAACGGCCGTTCGGGGCCGCCGCACATGCTTTATACGCCGGGCGCGAACCCCATCTGCGCACGGCCGAGCGGCGTGAGATCGCCCTCCCCCGCGCGGCCGTCGAAATCGACTTCGAAATGATCGGCCGGGAAATCGGGCGGGCTGTCGCCGCGCAGGAACGCGGAACGCTGGCGTTGCAGGTACGCGTCGTTCTTCGCGCAGCCGGGCGCGGCCGCAATGTACATCACGTTGCTGTCGCCGCTGCCGCGATGCGCATCCTCGACCGCATGCACGACGTCGCCGTGCCAGAACACCGCGTCGCCCGGCGCCATGTGCGGGATCGGCACCAGCGCATCGAGCAGCAGCGCGTGCCATTCCGGGCGAATCGACAGCGCGCGGCCGGGACGCGCGCCGCACAGGTCGTCGTCGGCGACGTCGTCCTGCAGCGCGCGCAGCACGACATAGGCCATCGCGTTCGCGACCGGAATCAGCTGCAGCGTGCCGTCGCCAGGCCCTTGCGGCGTCAGCGCGGTCCAGCCCTGGAACGTGCGGAACATCGAACACACGGCCGGCGACGGAATCTCCTCGACGTCGGGTCGGAACGCCGCATCGAACGGATCGTAATCGCGCCAGCGGCCGGCCAGCACGTGACGATAGACCTGCCGAAAATTCGCGCCGAGCCAGCGCTCGACGGAACCGCCGTCGACATGCGGCGACAGCCCGAGCGACGTCGAACCGGGCGGCCGGCGGCGAATCCGGTCCGCATACGCGGGCACCTGGTCGGGATCGAAATGCGTGCGCGCGCCGTCCGCATGCCGCCACAAGCGGTTCAGAAACACGCGCGCCTGCGTGAGCGCCGGCGACTGGCGCGCAGCCACCTGCGGCTTCGACCAGTAGACGCCGTAAATCTGCGGCTTGCCCGACGCGAGATTGCCGAAGTAACGGTCCTCCGCGCGTGCATGCAGCCGCTCGGCGAAACGGTTCGCATCCAGATACGCGCCGATCTCGTCGTTCCAGTCGCTTGCCTGCCGCGCATCGAACACGCCGCGGATCACGACCGCGCCATGCGTGCGGATCGCGGCAAGTGCGTGCGGATCGACGCTCCCGTCCGCGATATCCGCGAACGGCACGACCGGAATCACGTCATGGCCATGCGCGTGCGCGCGGCGGATCGCGTCGACCTGCCGTGCAATGTCGCCTTCGAGTTCGCGGAACGTGGCCGCGTAACCGGGCAAGTCGGCGCGCAGCGCCCGTTTCGCCGCGCGAATCGCGGCGGGCAGATCGTCAATCGTCAGTTGCATCGTCGTCTCCTCGCTGAAGCGTGTCGTGATGTGCCGTCAGCGTACGGCCGGCGCATGGCCGCGATCACCACTATCCGGCCAATGATCGATACAATCCTGACAATCGCGTGTCACTCGGGACGATGGCAGACCACGCAGAGCTTGTTGCCGTCCGGGTCGCGGAAATAGGCGCCGTAATAGTCGCGGTGATAGTACGGCCGCAGGCCCGGCGGCCCTTCGCAGGTGCCGCCCTGCCGCAGCGCGAGCGCATGGCAGCGATCGACGTGCGCGCGGGTCGGTACATCGAACGCGATCGTATGGCCGTTGCCCGGCGCCGGCGCGTGGCCGTCGAGCGGCTTGCCGAAGAAGAACAGCGGCCGCTCGGCGTCGGCCGGCATCCAGCCCGACCAGCCGTCGGGCTCGCGGAATTTCAGGCGCAGCCCGAGTGCCGCGAACAACGGCGCGTAGAAATCGTAGGCGCGCGCCGTATCGCTGACGCCCACGCAAACATGTGAAAGCATGGCATCGCTCCGAGGTGACGATCGCTCACGATCATGCCACGACGCGCTGCCCGCCCCCAAACGGAGGCCGTGATGAAACCGCAATACGAGCACGTGACGTTCGCATCCGGCTGTTCGATCCGCGTCTATCACCGTCAGCTCGCGCGCATCCCGTTCGAATGGCATCGCCATCCCGAGTACGAACTGACGCTGACGCTCAACAGCCGCGGCCAGCGCTTCATCGGCGATCACGTCGCACACTACGCGGACGACGATCTCGTGCTCGTGCCGCCCAACCTGCCGCATACGTGGTCGTCGAACGCGCGCATCGATCGCGACGCGCCCGAGGTCGCGCTCGTCGTCTGGTTCGACGGGGACTGGGCGCGGCGGCTGGCCGACTGCTGCCCCGAATACGCGCCGCTGCGTTCGCTGCTGCGACGTGCGGCGCCCGGCCTGCGCTTCGACGGGGAGACGGCCCGCGCGATGCGCGCGCGGCTGCCGCTGTTGCTCGATCCGTCGCCGCGCGTGCGGCTCGCGGCCACGCTGGACACGCTTGCCGATCTCGCGGAAGCCGGCGGCGAACCGCTCGCCACCGCGCACGCGTACGACCGGCCCGACGGCGCCGCGTCGCCCGCCGACCCGGCCGCCCCCGAAGCCGAGCGCCTCGACCGCGTGCTCGACGCGATCGACCGGCATTTCCACGAACCGCTGCGCATCGATGCACTCGCCGCTGCCGCACACATGTCCGAACGCACGCTGCAACGGCTGTTCGTCCGGCATCTCGGCGAAAGCGTCGGCCGCTACGTGCAGCGGCTGCGGCTCGCGCACGCATGCCGCCACCTCGTCGGCACCGACTGGCCGATCGCGACGGTGGCCGCGCGCTGCGGCATTCCGAATGCCGCGAACTTCAATCGCCAGTTCCTCGCCGCGCGCGGCACGACGCCCGGCGCGTACCGGCAGTTCTTCAAGCAGCACGGCCACGCGCCCGACGGCGATGCACCCGCGCTCGACACACGGCCGCCGTCGCTGGAGCGCCGCACTGGATCGGGCCAACATCGACCGCCCAAATGAAAACACCCCGACGGGCTGACCCGTCGGGGTGTCGTGGCGTGGCGATTGCCCGACGCGAGCGGCCTGCCGGCCGTTCGCGCCACACACGGCTTAACGTGCGTTGAGCGGCTTCGCTTCGCGCGGCGTATCGCCGATGAACAGCTGACGCGGACGGCCGATCTTCTGTTCCGGATCCGCAATCATTTCGTTCCACTGTGCGATCCAGCCGACCGTACGTGCCATCGCGAAGATACACGTGAACATCGACGTCGGGATGCCCAGCGCGCGCTGGACGATGCCCGAGTAGAAGTCGACGTTCGGGTACAGCTTGCGCGACACGAAGTATTCGTCTTCCAGCGCGATCTTCTCGAGCTGCATCGCGAGCTTGAACAGCGGGTCGTCGTGCAGGCCCAGTTCGTTCAGCACTTCGTAGCACGTTTCGCGCATCAGCTTCGCACGCGGGTCGTAGTTCTTGTACACGCGGTGGCCGAAGCCCATCAGCTTCACGCCCGAATTCTTGTCCTTCACCTGCTTGATGAATTCGGGGATGTTGTCCGGCGAACCGATCTGCTCGAGCATGTTCAGCGCGGCTTCGTTCGCACCACCGTGCGCCGGGCCCCACAGACACGCGATACCGGCTGCGATACACGCGAACGGGTTCGCGCCCGACGAGCCGGCCAGGCGGACCGTCGACGTCGATGCGTTCTGCTCGTGATCGGCGTGCAGGATCAGGATACGGTCGAGCGCACGGACGAGCACGTCGTTGACCTTGTACTCTTCGCACGGGTTCGAGAACATCATGTGCATGAAGTTCGCGCTGTACGACAGCGAGTTCTTCGGATACACGAACGGCTGGCCGATGCTGTACTTGTACGCCATCGCGACGAGCGTCGGCAGCTTCGCGATCATGCGGATCGCCGACACTTCGCGGTGACGCGGGTCGTTGATGTCGAGCGAGTCGTGGTAGAACGCGGACAGTGCGCCGACCGCGGCGACCAGGATCGCCATCGGGTGCGCGTCGCGACGGAAGCCACGGAAGAAGAAGTGCATCTGCTCGTGCACCATCGTGTGCTTCGTGACGGTGTCGACGAACTCCTTCTTCTGCGCGGCGTTCGGCAGTTCGCCCTTCAGCAGCAGGTAGCAGCTTTCGAGGAAGTCCGCGTTTTGCGCGAGGTTGTCGATCGGGTAGCCGCGATACAGCAGTTCGCCCTTGTCGCCGTCGATGTACGTGATCGCCGAATTACACGAAGCCGTCGACATGAAGCCCGGGTCGTACGTGAACTTGCCGGTCTGGCCGTACAGCTTGCGGATGTCGATCACGTCCGGGCCCATCGTGCCCTTGTAGATCGGCAGTTCGACGCTCGGCGAGTTGTCGCTGAACGATAGCGTGGCTTTAACATCAGACGGAGTCATGGCACATCCTCAATCGAAATAAAGAAACGGGATTCGATAACGGGCACAGCGCGTTACACCTTGGCGTTACACGTTGCGCAGCATCTCCAACAGCCGGTGAATGTCCGGGCTGTCTAGGTCGCCCTCTGGTTCCTTGCGCGCGAGGAGCAAGTCCATCAGGTCGTTGTCGCTCAGATCGAGCAGGCGCGACAACGCGCCTACGTCTGCATCGGTGAGGTCATACTCGTATCTGCTGAAGAACCGTTCGAAAACGATGTCGTTTTCCAGCAGACCCCGCCGCGCACGCCAGCGAAGGCGCGCGCGACGGTGCGGGTCGGATTGATGCGAATCGCTCATCTCGACCTTAAACAGCGCGGCGGACCATCAGTTCCTTGATCTTGCCGATCGCCTTCGTCGGGTTCAGGCCCTTCGGGCAAACGTCGACGCAGTTCATGATCGTGTGGCAACGGAACAGACGGTACGGGTCTTCCAGGTTGTCGAGACGCTCGCCGGTCGCCGTGTCGCGGCTATCCGCGATGAAGCGGTAAGCCTGCAGCAGGCCGGCCGGGCCGACGAACTTGTCCGGGTTCCACCAGAAGCTCGGGCACGACGTCGAGCAGCTCGCACACAGAATGCACTCGTACACGCCGTCGAGTTCGTCGCGCTCTTCCGGCGACTGGAGGCGTTCCTTCTCCGGCGGCGGCGCGTCGTTGATCAGGTACGGCTTGATCGAGTGGTACTGGTTGAAGAAGTGCGTCATGTCGACGATCAGGTCGCGCACGACGGGCAGGCCCGGCAGCGGACGCAGCACGATCTTCTGCGGCAGGTCGTTCAGGTTCGTCAGGCACGCGAGACCGTTCTTGCCGTTGATGTTCATCGCGTCCGAACCGCACACGCCTTCACGGCACGAACGACGGAACGACAGCGTCTCGTCCAGGGCCTTCAGCTTGACCAGTGCGTCGAGCAGCATGCGCTCATGCTGGATCTCGAGCTCGTACGTCTGCATGCGCGGCGCTGCGTCCTTGTCCGGATCGTAGCGGTAGACTTCAAAAATGCGTTTTGCCATTTCGGATTCCTTTGACTCGGCTTAGAACGTGCGCGGCTTCGGCGGCACGGATTCGACCGTCAGCGGCTTCATTTGAACCGGCTTGTAGTCGAGGCGATCGCCTTCGCTGTACCACAGCGTGTGGCGCAGCCAGTTCTCGTCGTCACGGTGTTCGTAGTCGCTGTGCGCGTGCGCGCCGCGGCTTTCCTTGCGCGCTTCCGCCGACACCATCGTCGCGCGGGCCACTTCGATCAGGTTCTCCAGCTCGAGCGCTTCGACGCGCGCGGTGTTGAACACCTTCGACTTGTCCTTCAGGTGGATGTTTTCCACGCGCGCCTTCAGGCCGGCCATCTGGTCGACGCCTTCCTTCAGCAGTTCCGACGTGCGGAACACGCCTGCGTGCTTCTGCATCGTCGAGCGGATGTCGTTCGCGACGTCCTGCGTGTATTCGCCCGACGTCGACTTGTCGAGCTTCGCGAGGCGCGCCAGCGAGAATTCACCTGCATCGGCCGGCAGCGGCTTGTGTTCCTTCTGGTTCTTCACGTGCTCGACGATGTGGTTGCCGGCCGCACGGCCGAACACCACGAGGTCCAGCAGCGAATTCGTGCCGAGGCGGTTCGCGCCGTGCACGGACACGCACGAGCACTCGCCCACTGCGTAGAAACCGTTGACCGGATCCTTGTGGCCGCGCGACGTGCCGACGACCTGACCGTGGATGTTGGTCGGGATGCCGCCCATCTGGTAGTGGATCGTCGGGACGACCGGGATCGGTTCCTTGATCGCGTCGACGTTCGCGAACTTCAGCGCGATTTCGCGGATCGACGGCAGACGCTTCATGATCGTCTCGGCGCCGATGTGCGACAGGTCGAGCAGCACGTGATCCTTGTTCGGACCGACGCCGCGACCTTCCTTGATTTCCTGGTCCATCGAACGCGACACGAAGTCACGCGGCGCCAGATCCTTCAGCGTCGGCGCGTAGCGCTCCATGAAACGCTCGCCGTTCGCGTTGCGCAGGATCCCGCCTTCGCCGCGCACGCCTTCGGTGATCAGCACGCCCGCGCCGGCCACGCCGGTCGGGTGGAACTGCCAGAACTCCATGTCCTGCAGCGCGATGCCCGAACGCGCGGCCATGCCGAGGCCGTCGCCGGTGTTGATGAACGCGTTGGTCGATGCCGCGAAGATCCGGCCTGCGCCGCCCGTCGCGAACAGCGTCGTCTTGCCTTCCATGATGTAGACGTCGCCCGTCTCCATCTCGAGGGCCGTCACGCCGAGCACGTCGCCGTCCGCGTCGCGGATCAGGTCGAGCGCCATCCATTCGACGAAGAACTGCGTCTTCGCTTCCACGTTCTGCTGGTACAGCGTGTGCAGCAGCGCGTGGCCGGTACGGTCGGCGGCCGCGCAAGCGCGCTGGACCGGCTTCTCGCCGTAGTTCGCGGTGTGGCCGCCGAACGGACGCTGGTAGATCGTGCCGTCCGCGTTGCGGTCGAACGGCATGCCGAAATGCTCGAGCTCGTACACGACGTTCGGCGCTTCGCGGCACATGAATTCGATCGCGTCCTGGTCGCCGAGCCAGTCGGAGCCCTTGATCGTGTCGTAGAAGTGGAAGTGCCAGTTGTCTTCGCTCATGTTGCCGAGCGACGCGCCGATACCGCCTTGCGCGGCCACCGTGTGCGAACGCGTCGGGAACACCTTCGACAGCACGCCGACCGACAGGCCCGCGCGCGACAGTTGCAGCGCCGCGCGCAAGCCGGAGCCGCCCGCGCCGACGATCACGACGTCAAACTTGCGGCGCGGGAGGGAAGTTTTGATTGCAGCCATTCTTTACACTCTCCAGAGAATCTGCGCGGCGTAGCCCGCACATGCGAGCAGCCAGACGATGGTCAGCGATTGCAGCAGCAGGCGCACACCGACGGGCTTCACGTAGTCCATCCAGATGTCGCGCACGCCGACCCATGCGTGGTAGAAGAGGGAAAGCAGCATCACGAAGGTCGCGAGCTTCATCCATTGCGCGGCGAAGATCGATGCCCAGCCTTCGTACGAAAAATCGTGCGCGCCGAAGAACAGGACGAGCAGAATGACCGTGTAGACCGCCATGATCGTGGCGGTGACGCGCTGCGCGAGCCAGTCGCGCAGGCCGTAGTGTGCGCCGACGACGAGGCGCTTCGAGCCGATTCGGTTGTTGGCTGCCATTTTCTTAGAATGCTCCGAACAGTTTGAGTGCCATGGCGATCGTCAGCGCGATCGAGACGACAAAGACGACGACGGCCGTCCGCTTGCCGCCTTCCTTCGTGACGGCGTCGTGGTTGACGTCCATCAGCAGGTGGCGAATGCCGGCGCAGAAATGGTGGAAGAAGGCCCACGACAACGCGAGGACGATCAGCTTGACGACGATGTTGGAGAGGAAGGCCTTGAAGACTTCGAAGCTGAGCTCGGACGTCAGGCTCTGGTCGAAGAGGAACAGCAGGAACGGCAGGAACAAGAACAGCAGCGCGCCGCTGACTCGATGGAGAATCGACAATATCGCCGCCAGCGGCATGCGATATTTCATCGTGATATCGCCGAATCCGATGTTCCGGTATTCCGGCCTCGGCTTTCTTACTGCGTCAGTCATGCTAGACCCCTACTATGTTGTCACACTAATCCGCAATTTTAGCGCCTTTTTATATCGCGCTGCAGCGAAAGTCTGCTCTGGATAGTTGCGCGAACAAGAACAAAGGCGGCCCGAAACGTGCTTCGCGAGCGTGGGGTACGCGAATGCACGCGGCCTGAGCCAAACGTCGTCAACTCAAGTCATTCTGATAGTAGTACCCGGTTGTGACATACCAGCCGCGTCGCACTTCCACCGGCCGGTCCCCGTACGTATAGGACACGCGCTCCACCGACAGCAGCGGGAAACCCGCCGGCACGTGCAGCAGGTCGGCCACCGCCGGATCCGCCGCGACCGCGCGGATCTTCTCCGTCGCGCGGATCATCCGCGTACCGAACTCCGTCTCGAACATCGCGTAGAGCGGCCCCTTGTATTCGCTCAGCCGCTCGAACGTGAGCCCGCGGAACATCGCGCCCGGCAGCCAGATCTCGTCGAGCACCGTCGCTTCGCTCTCGAACTCCAGCAGGCGGCGCACCTGCACGACGGGATCGGCCGGCTTCAGGTCGAGCTGCCGCGCGATCTCGGCCGGCGCGCGCAGGCGCCGGCATTCGAGCAGGCGGCTCACGTGCGGGTGCTCGGCACCGTCGTCGGCCAGCAGCCGCAGGAAGCGGAACTGCGCGCGATCTTCGTTGTGCGTTGCAACAAAAGTGCCCTTGCCCTGCCGCCGGACCACGAGGTTTTCGGCGGCCAGCTCGTCGATCGCCTTGCGAACGGTGCCCTGGCTGACCTTGTAACGGGCCGCGAGCTCCACTTCGCTGGGGATGATCTCGCCCGGCTTCCACTCGCCGGATTCGAGACTTTGCGTGATCAATGACTTAATCTGCTGGTATAACGGGCTGAACGTCGGCGACGCGGAGGCCGCGGGCGAGGCTGCGGGATCGCCCGCGCCCGGCTGCCCTGGGCCGCCTGCGCCGGTCTGATTCGCGGTGTTCGCCTGGTTCGATGTCATGGCGCGCATTTCATCACAAACCGCACTTTTTCGTCCACTCAATTTCCGCAAAACATCTGTCTTATATAAGACATATGATACCGTTTGACTTTGCGCGTGACGGCTCCTACACTCCCGGTCGAGCAAGGGTTCGCGGGTGCAACAGCGCGTCCCCGGCTACGTGCCACGGCCGTCTCCAGGTTCACCGCGTCTGCCATCGCGAGTCCTCCGCCCTGCTTCAATGCAACGCTACGCACAACGCGCATAGAATGGCGTTTTCGCTCGCGTCCAACGCTTCACCCGTCCTGGAGATTTTCAATGGCTAAGCCCGCAAAGCGCGTTGCCGTCACCGGCGCCGCAGGTCAAATCGCTTACTCCCTGCTGTTCCGCATCGCGAACGGCGACCTGCTCGGCAAGGATCAGCCGGTCATCCTGCAGCTGCTCGACCTCCCGCAAGCCCAAGCCGCCGTCAAAGGCGTCGTGATGGAACTCGACGATTGCGCGTTCCCGCTGCTCGCGGGCGTCGTGATCACCGACGATCCGAAGGTTGCATTCAAGGATGCAGACGTCGCGCTGCTGGTCGGTGCACGTCCGCGCTCGAAGGGCATGGAGCGCAAGGACCTGCTGTCGGCAAACGCCGAAATCTTCACGGTTCAGGGCGCTGCGCTGAACGAAGTCGCGAGCCGCGACGTGAAGGTGCTGGTCGTCGGCAACCCGGCGAACACGAACGCGTACATCGCGATGAAGTCGGCGCCGGATCTGCCGAAGAAGAACTTCACGGCCATGCTGCGCCTCGACCACAACCGCGCGCTGTCGCAACTCGCCGCCAAGTCGGGCAAGCCGGTCGCGTCGATCGAGAAGCTCGCCGTGTGGGGCAACCACTCGCCGACGATGTACCCGGACTTCCGCTTCGCGACCGCCGAAGGCGAATCGCTGCTGAAGCTGATCAACGACGACGTGTGGAACCGCGACACGTTCATCCCGACCGTCGGCAAGCGCGGCGCGGCGATCATCGAAGCGCGCGGCCTGTCGTCGGCAGCGTCGGCAGCCAACGCGGCGATCGACCACGTCCGTGACTGGGTGCTCGGCACGAACGGCAAGTGGGTCACGATGGGCATCCCGTCGGACGGCTCGTACGGCATCCCCGAAGACATCATCTACGGCGTGCCGGTCACCTGCGAAAACGGCGAATACAAGCGCGTCGAAGGCCTGGAAATCGACGCGTTCTCGCGCGAGAAGATGGACGGCACGCTGGCCGAGCTGCTCGAAGAGCGCGATGGCGTCGCCCACCTGCTGAAGAACTAAGCATCATGCGCCTTTGCCGGGCGGCCCTCGGGCCACCCGGTTCCGGTCCGGGCCGGCCAGCCGCCGGCCCTGCCGAACGATCCGATCCGCGCACGTTTTGCCGCCCGGCGCCCGCCGCGCACCGGCCCAGAACCTGCCCGAATCCGATTTTCTCCACGTTGACCCGCTTCCCTGACGTAGAAGAGATGGCCGTGCTCACTCCTGCACAAGTGCTGTACGACGGGGCGCCCCCGCCCGCGATCCTGCCCTGCTGCGATCATTACGCGGGCAGCGAGAAGCTGATGCGCAAGTCACTCGCGCTGCAGGCCGAGCTGGGTCCCGTGTTCGACCTCACACTCGACTGCGAGGACGGCGCGGCCGTCGGCCAGGAGGCCGCGCACGCGGCGCTCGTCGCCGACCTGCTCGGCAGCGCCGAGAACCGCTTCGGCCGCGTCGGCGTCCGCATCCACGACTTTTCCCATCCGCACTGGCGCGACGACGTGCGCATCGTGCTGCGCGCATCGCGCGTACCCGCCTACATCACGCTGCCGAAGGTCGCGAACGCCGCCGACGCGGCCGAAATGACCGCGTTCATCGAAGGCACCCGCCGCGAGCTCGGCATCGCGCAGCCGATCCCGGTCGACGTGCTGATCGAGACGCACGGCGCGCTCGCGCAGGCGGCCGCCCTCGCCGCGCTGCCGACGGTCGGCACGCTGAGCTTCGGGCTGATGGATTTCGTGTCCGCGCACCACGGCGCGATTCCCGATTCCGCGATGCGCTCGCCCGGCCAGTTCGATCATCCGCTCGTGCGCCGCGCGAAGCTGGAAATCGCCGCCGCCTGTCACGCGCACGGCAAGACGCCGTCGCACAACGTGACGACCGAGGTGCGCGACATGAGCGTCGTGGCCGGCGATGCGTGCCGCGCGCGCGACGAATTCGCGTTCACGCGGATGTGGAGCATCCACCCCGCGCAGATCCGCCCGATCGTCGACGCGTTCGCGCCGCGCACCGACGAAGTCACGCTGGCCGCCGAGATCCTGCTGGCCGCGCAGGCCGCCGACTGGGGCCCGACGCGCCACGGTGATACGCTGCACGATCGCGCGAGTTATCGTTATTACTGGTCGGTGCTGCGCCGCGCGCAGGCCACCGGCCAACCCGTACCATCCGAGGCCGCACCGCTGTTCGGCCCTGCCGCAGCGGGCGTCGCGCCGTGAGCGCGCGCCGCCTGTCGATACACGCGTTTCATGCATTCGTCGATGCGCGAACCGGACAGAGGTTTGCGAAACGACAAAAAACGTAACGGAGCCCGAAAACCTGATATATGCGCGGCCAAATAGGTGAAAATAGCGGCCGCTGCGCGCTTTCGGGGCGCGTGCAGTTTCAAACCGGCCGGCAGTTTCGATTGCCGGCCCTTGTCAACTGATTATCGAAAGGTTCTGACTCCATGAAGAAACTCCTGATCGCTACCGCCATCGGCGCCTTGT
Source organism: Burkholderia cenocepacia (assembly GCF_900446215.1). GTDB lineage: Bacteria > Pseudomonadota > Gammaproteobacteria > Burkholderiales > Burkholderiaceae > Burkholderia > Burkholderia cenocepacia. The sequence continues at coordinate 627,472 of NZ_UAQZ01000013.1, forward strand.
CCGCCACGATGCTGGTGTCGGCTCCGAGCGCGTTTGCCCAGGGTACGGCCACCACCGCGAAGAAGGCCACGGCCAAGCGCCCGGCGCCGGCCAAGCGCATCATCCCGCGCAGCAAGAAGGCGCAGGCACGCGCGGCGGCCAAGGTCGATCCGGTACCGGACGGCGCGGTCAAGTGGTCCTGTAAGGAAGGTCTGTCGTTCGACCTCGCCGGCGACATGAAGCGCGACCAGGTCGTCACGGTTCACTGGGCGAAGAAGAACTACAAGCTGCCGCGTCAGACCACGACGACGGGCGCCGACACGTTCTACGATCCGGCAGCGGGCTTCAAGCTGGTCGTGATCCCGACCAAGGCGATGCTGTTCTCCGACGCGAACGGCGGCGAGCGCCTCGCGGACGAATGCGTGACGCCGGAAATGGCGCAAGGCACGGCAGCACCGACGCAGTCGAACGAGCTGAAGCCGGCCACGAACTAAGCGCGTTTTTCCGCTCCCGGCCCCTCGATGTCCGCCCCGGTCTCCAACGTCCGCCCTGCTCCGGATACGGTACTCGTCGATATCGTCGACTACGTGCTGAACACCGGTATCGACAGCGCGCTCGCGCTGGAGACGGCGCGTCATTGCCTGATCGACACGCTCGGATGCGGACTCGAGGCGCTGTCCTACCCTGCCTGCACCAAGCTGCTCGGCCCCGTCGTGCCCGGCACGATCGTGCCGAACGGTGCGAAGGTGCCCGGCACGTCCTTCCAGCTCGATCCCGTCCAGGCCGCGTTCGGCATCGGCGCGATGATCCGCTGGCTGGACTTCAACGACACCTGGCTCGCCGCCGAATGGGGTCATCCGTCCGACAACCTCGGCGGGATCCTGGCGACGGCCGACTGGCTCTCCCGCACGGCCCGCGCGGCCGGCCGGAAGCCGCTCCCGATGCGCGACGTGCTGGTCGCGATGATTCAGGCCCACGAGATCCAGGGCTGCCTCGCCCTCGAGAATTCGTTCAACGCGGTCGGGCTCGACCACGTGCTGCTCGTGAAGGTCGCGTCGACGGCCGTCGTCGGGCGGCTCCTCGGGCTCACGCGCGACGAGTTGATCAACGCGGTCTCCAACGCATTCGTCGACGGCCACGCGCTGCGTACCTACCGCCATGCGCCGAACACCGGTTCGCGCAAATCCTGGGCGGCCGGCGACGCGACGTCCCGCGCGGTGCGCCTCGCGCTGATCGCGAAAACGGGTGAAATGGGCTATCCGTCGGCGCTCACCGCCAAAACCTGGGGCTTCTACGACGTGCTGTTCGACGGCAAGCCGTTCCGCTTCCAGCGCCCGTACGGCACGTACGTGATGGAAAACGTGCTGTTCAAGATCGCGTTCCCCGCCGAATTCCATGCGCAGACGGCCGCCGAGGCCGCGCTGCAGCTGCACGCGCAGCTCGCCGCGGCGGGCCGCACGACCGACGACATCAGCCGGATCACGATCCGCACGCACGCGGCCGCGATCCGCATCATCGACAAGCAGGGCCCGCTCGCCAATCCGGCCGACCGCGACCACTGCATCCAGTACATGGTCGCCGTGCCGCTGCTGTTCGGCCGGCTGACCGCGGCCGACTATGAAGACTCGGCCGCGGCGGACCCGCGCATCGACGCGCTGCGCGCGAAAACCGTGTGCGTCGAGGATCCGCAGTTCACGAAGGATTACCACGATCCGGACAAGCGATCGATCGCGAATGCGCTGACGATCGCGTTCACGGACGGATCGAAGCTTGCCGAAGTGGCGGTCGAGTACCCGCTCGGCCATCGGCGGCGCCGCGCCGAAGGTGTTCCGCTGCTGGTCGAGAAGTTCAGGACCAACCTCGCCCGCCGCTTCCCGGCCAAGCAGCAACAAGCGATTCTCGACGTGTCGCTGGACCAGGCAAAGCTCGAAGCGATGCCGGTCGATGAGTACGTCGACTTGTATGTGATATAGCCGTCAGATACAGGACTCTTTGTTTCCTAGCCTTAAACCCAGGAAAATCACCATGGCCCACAATCTCCACAAGACCCTCAAGGAATTCGACAGCGGTTCCGGCAAAGGCAAGTTCTACTCGCTGCCGCAACTCGGCAAGGAGCTGAAGACGAAGATCGAACGCCTGCCGGTGTCGATCCGCATCGTGCTCGAGTCCGTGCTGCGCAACTACGACGGCAAGAAAATCACCGAAGAGCACATCGAGCAGCTCGCGAACTGGAAGCCGACCGCGAAGCGCGTCGACGAGATTCCGTTCGTCGTGTCGCGCGTCGTGCTGCAGGATTTCACGGGCGTGCCGCTGCTCGCCGACATCGCGGCCATGCGCGGCGTCGCCGAGCGTACGGGCAAGAACCCGAAGAAGATCGAGCCGCTGGTCCCGGTCGATCTCGTCGTCGACCACTCGGTCCAGATCGACTACTTCCGCCAGAAGGACGCGCTCGACCTGAACATGAAGCTGGAATTCCAGCGCAACAACGAGCGCTACCAGTTCATGAAGTGGGGCATGCAGGCGTTCGACACGTTCAAGGTCGTGCCGCCGGGCGTGGGCATCGTCCACCAGGTGAACCTCGAGTACCTCGCGCGCGGCGTGCACAAGAAGGCCGACGGCACCGACACCGTGTACTACCCGGACACCCTCGTCGGCACGGACAGCCACACGACGATGATCAACGGCATCGGCGTGGTCGGCTGGGGCGTGGGCGGCATCGAGGCGGAAGCCGGCATGCTCGGCCAGCCGGTGTACTTCCTGACGCCGGACGTCGTCGGCGTCGAGCTGAAGGGCAAGCTGCGCGAAGGCGTGACGGCCACCGACCTGGTGCTGACGATCACCGAGATGCTGCGCAAGGAGAAGGTCGTCGGCAAGTTCGTCGAATTCTTCGGCGAAGGCACGAAGTCGCTGTCGCTGCCGGACCGCGCGACGATCGGCAACATGGCGCCGGAATACGGCGCGACGATGGGCTTCTTCCCGGTCGACGAAAAGACGATCGACTATTTCGAAGGCACCGGCCGCACGAAGGCCGAGATCGCCGCGTTCGAAAACTACTTCAAGGCGCAGAAGCTGTTCGGCATTCCGAAGGCCGGCGACATCGACTACACGAAGACGGTGACGCTCGACCTCGCGACGGTCGCCCCGTCGCTGGCCGGCCCGAAGCGCCCGCAGGACCGCATCGAGATCGGCCACGTCAAGTCGACGTTCACCGACCTGTTCTCGAAGCCGGTCGCGGAGAACGGCTTCGCGAAGAAGGCGGAAGACCTGAACACCCAGTACACGACGAGCAACGGCGTCGACGTGAAGAACGGCGACGTGCTGATCGCCGCGATCACGTCGTGCACGAACACGTCGAACCCGAGCGTGCTGCTGGCCGCCGGCCTGCTCGCGAAGAAGGCGGTCGAGGCCGGCCTCACGGTCGACCCGAAGATCAAGACCTCGCTCGCGCCGGGATCGCGCATCGTCACCGAGTACCTGACGAAGACGGGCCTGCTGCCCTATCTGTCGAAGCTCGGCTTCGAAGTCGCGGCCTACGGCTGCACGACCTGTATCGGCAACGCGGGCGACCTGACGCCGGAACTGAACGAAGCGATCACGAAGAACGACATCGTCGCGGCGGCCGTGCTGTCGGGCAACCGTAACTTCGAAGCACGTATCCACCCGAATATCCGCGCGAACTTCCTCGCGTCGCCGCCGCTCGTCGTCGCGTACGCGATCGCCGGCAACATCACGCGCGACCTGATGACCGAGCCGGTCGGCAAGGGCAAGGGCGGCCGCGACATCTACCTCGGCGACATCTGGCCGACGAGCGACGAAATCCACGCGCTGCTCAAGTTCGCGCTCGACCCGAAGAAGTTCGAGGACAACTACTCGAAGCTGACCAAGAAGGGCGACCTCTGGAGCAAGATCGAGGGTGAGACGGGCGAGGTCTACGACTGGCCGAAGTCGACGTATATCGCCGAGCCGCCGTTCTTCGGCAACGACTTCTCGATGGAGCCGGCTGCATCGATCCCGACGGTCAAGGGCGCGCGCGCCCTGGGCATCTTCGGCGACTCGGTCACGACCGACCACATCAGCCCGGCAGGCTCGATCAAGGAAGATTCGCCGGCCGGCAAGTGGCTGAAGGAAAACGGCGTGCAGAAGGCCGACTTCAACAGCTACGGCTCGCGCCGCGGCAACCACGACGTGATGATGCGCGGCACGTTCGCGAACGTCCGGATCAAGAACCTGATGATCCCGGCGAAGGCGGACGGTACGCGCGTCGAAGGCGGCCTGACGATCCACCAGCCGAGCGGCGAACAGCAGTCGATCTACGACGCGGCCATGCAATACGTGGCCGCCGGCACGCCGACCGTCGTGTTCGCGGGCGAAGAGTACGGTACGGGCTCGTCGCGCGACTGGGCCGCGAAGGGCACGCAACTGCTCGGCGTGAAGGCCGTGATCGCACGCAGCTTCGAGCGGATCCACCGCTCGAACCTGGTCGGCATGGGCGTGCTGCCGCTGCAGTTCAAGGGCTCGGACAGCGTCCAGTCGCTCGGCATCACCGGTGAAGAGACGTACGACATCGAAGGCCTCGGCGACGACTTCAAGCCGCAGCAGGACGTCACGCTCGTGATCCATCGCAAGAACGGCGAAACGCAGCGCGTGCCGGTACTGCTGCGCATCGATACGCCGATCGAAGTCGATTACTACAAGCACGGCGGGATTCTGCCGTTCGTGCTGCGCTCGCTGCTCGCAGCGTAAGCGCCCTGCTTTTGCAGGTGCCGCAGCCGCCTCGCGGCGGTTGCGGCCGATTTGGATGCCCGACCTCGTGTCGGGCTTTTTTTCGTGCACCGGTCGGTGTGCGGCCGGCGCAGCGCCGATCGCACGGCGGCGGCCCGCTTTCGCGCGACGTCACCCGCCGGTATCCGGCTCGCGCGTCACGCCGCCTTGCTGCTTCGCACCTTCGCGCCCGCGGAGGAACCCGATCGCGCGTTCTTCTTCAGATGCGTGCGGTTGTATTCGATCGCCGCGCGCACAAGGTTCTTCAATGCCCGCTTGTCGATCCTGTCGCCTTCGAAGAAATCGATCGCCCGCCGCGCATTGCCGTCGAGACCGTCGTTGAACAGCTGGTCGGGATCGGGCAGTTTCGCGCCGTGCATGAAAGTCAGCTTCACCTTGCCCTTGTGCGCGTTCGCCACTGCGATCATCCCGTTGCACGACCATACGGGGCTGCCCATCCATTTCCATTCCTCGACGATGCCCGCTTGCGCGTCGAGGATCGTCTGGCGCAGGTCCGCGAAAGTCTTGCCGCGCCAGTCGGCGATGCCGGCGATCAGCGCGTCGATGCGCGCCGACGGCGTGAGATCGGTTGTACTCATGCGCGGGCCTCCGTGCCTTCATCGGGATCGGGACGCGCCAGCACCTGTTCGAGCGACGCGAAGAACTGTGCCCACCCGTGCTGCGCACCGCGGTACGCCTGCTCCTGGTCCGTGCGGAAGCCGGCCTGCTCCATCCGCAACAGCGTGCCGCGCGGCGTCGGCGTGAGCGTCCACGTCACGACGCTTTCGAGGCCATAGGCGGCCCATGTATAGGACAGCACGCGCTGCGGCTCGATCGTCAGGACCGTGCAGTCGACCGAGCCCCAGTCCGCGCGAAAGGTGAATGCACGGCCCGCGACGGGCTCGAAGTCGCTCTGCATCAGCCACGCCTCGATCAGGTGCGGTTGCGTGAGCGCACGCCAGATCTTCTCCGGCGGATGCGGCAGCTCGCGGTCGACGACGACGGAGCGCGTTTCGGTAGAGGCTTGGTTCATTGATCCATCCTTTTGAGCAGATCTTCGAGGGCATCGAACCGGCGCTGCCAGAAGCCCGCCATCTGGCTCGTCCAGTCGATCAACGGGGCCAGCGCCTGCGGCTGCGCGCTGTAGTGCGTCTGCCGGCCTTCGTGACGGTCGTTCACGAGCCCGGCCTGCTTCAGTACGCCAAGGTGCTTCGACACGGCCGGCTGCGACACGCCCGCATGGGCGGTCAGCGCGGCAACCGTCAGCTCGCCCTCCGCGCAGAGCCGCTCGAACAGCGCGCGGCGCGTGGGATCGGCGAGTGTCCGGAACAGCGTGTCGTGGGTGTTCTGCATGTCTGGCACAATTCATAACTCGATGGTTATGGATTGAAGGATATCTGCTGATCGCCGTACGTCAAGGCGGGATTTCGCGAACGACATCGTTCGATCCCGCGCCACGGGTGCGTGCGTCGCACTGGCTCGAGTCGACACCCGATTAGAGCATTTCCTCTAATCCGCGATTGCGACGCGCGATCCGAAAGCAGCCTGCAAGACTGGCCGCTGGGCTGTTCCACAGTTCGGGAAACGTTTGGCTTCGGCCTGCCCCGTTCTTGTGCCTGCACGAAGCCGTTCCTGACGAGTCGCTTCCAATGACCACATAGTGCGATACGGCGTGCGGCCATTGACACGCACACGCCACGCAACCGCGCGGCGCGCCCTTCCAGGCCCGCGCACATTCCGATGCTGCAACGAACGACGCGTGCGTGTGAGCGACGCGCGTGGCCGTGCCGTCGTGCCGCGAACCGGTTCCGCCCACGGCGCCCGCCATTGCCAGCGTGAACGACGCCGCGCGCGCACGCATGCGCCCAGTTGTCAGAACTGACAGCTATGGAAACTGGCAGCTACCCGAACGGCACCGAGGCCCTACGCTCGTCACCGCTCGCGGCCCCACAAGGGCCGGGGGTTCCAGTAACGTCGCCTCTCCTAAAAAAGGACTCCCGATGAAAAGGAACGCCTGGTTTGCCCTTCCCCTTCCGTCGCCCCGCCGCCTGGCGTGCGTGGCACCACTCGTGTTCGCCGCCGCTGCGGCGCATGCGACGACGGATTGGGTCGATACCCACACGAAGGCCTTTCTGACCGGCCCGCAGTTGATGGCGCGCAGTGCGGCGCCGTCGCTCGAACTGGCAGCCGGTGAAACGACCAACGTCGTCGTCAGCCTGAAGCTGCGCAACGCCACGCAGCTCAAGCAACTGGCGCGCGACGTGAACCGGCCCGGCAGCGCGCATTACCGCCAGTACCTGACGCACGAGCAATTCCTCGCGAACTACGCGCCGACCGACGCGCAGGTGAAGTCGGTCGTCGACTATCTGCACAAGAGCGGCTTCACGAATGTCGAGGTCGCGCCGAACCGGCTGCTGGTCTCCGCCAGCGGCACGGCCGGCACGGTGAAGGCTGCGTTCAACACGTCGCTCGTGCACTTCGAGTACGCGGGCCGCTCGGGCTTCGCCAACACGTCGACCGCGCAGGTGCCGCGCGCACTCGGCGACGTCGTCGGCTCGGTGCTCGGGCTGCAAAGTGTCGCGCGTGCGCGGCCGATGCTGCGCATCGGCAACGTCGCGAAGCCGCAGGCACTCGCCGCCGGCACGGCCACCGGCCACTATCCGAAGGAATTCCCGGGCCTCTACAACGCGACCGGCGTGCCGACCGCGGCCGGCGTGACGGTCGGCATCATCACGATCGGCGGCGTGGCGCAGACGCTGCAGGACCTGAAGCAGTTCACGTCGAGCAACGGCTACGGCACGGTCTCCACGCAGACCGTCAAGACCAACGGCACGGGCGGCAGCTATACCGACGACCAGGACGGCCAGGGCGAATGGGATCTCGACAGCCAGTCGATCGTCGGCTCGGCCGGCGGCCAGGTCGGCAAGCTGGTGTTCTACATGGCGGACCTCAACGCCGCCGGCAACACGGGCCTCACGCAGGCATTCAACCGCGCGGTGTCGGACAACACCGCGAAGGTGATCAACGTGTCGCTCGGCTGGTGCGAAACCGATGCAAACGCGGACGGCACGCTCGACGCCGAGGAACAGATCTTCACGACAGCCGCCGCGCAGGGGCAGACCTTCTCGGTATCGTCGGGCGACGAAGGCGTGTACGAGTGCAACAACCGCGGCTATCCGGACGGCGCGAACTACACGGTGTCGTGGCCGGCTTCGTCGCCGCACGTGCTCGCGATCGGCGGCACGACGCTCTACACGACGTCGGCCGGTGCGTTCTCGAACGAGACGGTGTGGAACGAAGGGCTCGATTCGAACGGCAAGCTGTGGGCGACGGGCGGCGGCGTCAGCACGATCCTGCCCGCGCCGTCGTGGCAGTCGGGCAGCAATCGCCAGTTGCCGGACGTCTCGTTCGACGCCGCGCAGAGCACGGGCGCGTACATCTACAACTACGGCCAGTTGCAGCAGATCGGCGGCACGAGCCTCGCCGCCCCGATCTTCACGGGCTTCTGGGCCCGCCTGCTCGCGGCGAACGGGACCGGCCTCGGCTTCCCGGCCGGCAACTTCTATGCGGACATTCCGTCGCATCCGTCGCTCGTGCGCTATGACGTCACGTCGGGCAACAACGGCTATCAGGGGTATGGCTACAAGGCCGGCACCGGCTGGGATCTGACCACCGGCTTCGGCAGCCTAAACATCGCGAACCTCAACCAGCTGATCAAGTCGGGCGGGTTCTGAGCGAAGCGTGAAGGCCGGCGCGCGGCGAGGGTTGCCGTGCGCCGGTTGTGACCGCCCCGCCCCCTACTCCGTCGCTGGCTCCTTCACGCGCTCCGACACGACCGGTGCGCCGGCCCGATGCGACGGCGCGAACAGCCGCAGCCCGCTCGCGACGCTCGCCGCGCCCGCGAAACCCGCGCCGAGCATCAACGCAAGCGTCGGCCCGTGGCGCCCCGCAATGCCGAACGACAGCGCGACCAGCGCCGCGCCCGTCGCCTGCCCGATCAGCCGCGCGGTCGCGATGATCCCGCTCGCGCCGCCGCTGCGCTCGGGCGGCGCGCTCGACATCAGCGCCTTCAGGTTCGGTGACTGGAAGAAACCGAAGCCCGCGCCGCACAGCATCATCCGCCAGCCGATGTCGACGACGCCCGGCGATACCGGCAGCGCGGCGAGCGACACCATGCCCGCGCTCAGCAACGCCAGGCCGATCGCGCCGAGCAGCCCGGGCGGATAACGATCCGACAGCCGCCCCGCGATCGGCGCGGCGAGCGCGACGATCGCCGACCACGGCGTCATCAGGAACCCCGTTTCGACCGCGCTGCGATGCAGGACGGTTTCGAAATAGAACGGCAGCGACACGAACGCGAGGCCCTGCGCGGCGAACGCGCAGACGGCGGTCAGCGCGGACAGCGTGAACACGGGCCGGCGGAACAGGTCGACCGGCAGCATCGGCGCCGGATGCCCGGCCTGACGGCGGATCAGCAGCCAGCCGAACGCGAGTGCAACCGCGGCCGACGCGAACACGACGGAAAGCGGCCCGCGCTGCGCGAATTCGCCGAGCGCGAAGATCAGCGACGCAAACGTGATCACGTTGAACAGCGCGGCGACCGGATCGAACACGTGCTTGCCGCGCGCCGTCTGCGGCAGCGACGGAATCGCCACCGCGAGTGCGAACACGCCGAGCGGTACGTTCACCGCGAACAGCCACGGCCATGCGGCTACCGACAGGATCAGCGACGCAATCGTCGGCCCCACCGCGAACGACACGCCGACGACGAGCGCGTTGAAGCCGACGCCGCGCCCGAGTCGATGCGCGGGAAACAGGCCGCGGATCAGCGCGACGTTGACGCTCATGATCGCGCTCGCGCCGAAGCCCTGCACGATGCGCGCGGCCGTCAGCATCGGCAGCGTCGACGCGAGCGAACAACCGAGCGACGCCAGCGTGAACACCGCCAGCCCCGCGACATACACGCGCTTGTGACCGACGATGTCGCCGAGCGACGCGAACGGCAGCAGCGTCGCGACCATCGCGAGCTGGTACGCGTTGATGATCCACACGGACGCGGCCGGCGACGCATGCAGGTCGGTCGCGATGGCGGGCAGCGCGGTGTTCGCGATCGCGGTGTCGAGCGTCGCGAGCGCGACGGCCAGCAGCACGGCGGACATCGCGCGCCAGTTGACGGCCGGCTCGTGGGCGCCGGCGGGGGAAGCGAATTCGGACAAGATGGGCTCGGCTGACGAGCGACGCGCGGCGTCGCGGATTGAGCGGCGCGGCGACGCGCGCTCCGTGCGGCAAGAACGGAACGCGCGGCACCGCGAGCCGTATTGTTGCAGAGCCGCACCGAACGTGCAGGCGGCCGCGCCGTCAGTCAGCGAAACGAAAGATTCGGCATGCCGCGTCGAACGAGCGGCACCGATGAAGACGCAACGAGCGGCGGTCTCGCAACCTGCAGGACGGCGCGCGGCCCACCGCCGTTATTTACGACACTGCCCGCCGCGCATTGCGACCGCGCAGCCATTCGAGCGCGAGCAGCAGGCTCGTCGAGAAGATGATCAGGATCGTGGCGAGCGCGGCGATCGTCGGGCTGATGTTCTCGCGAATGCCCGTGAACATCTGGCGCGGCAGCGTCGTCTGGTCCGCGCCCGCGAGGAACAGCGTGACGACCACTTCGTCGAACGACGTGGCGAACGCGAACAGCGCGCCCGACATCACGCCCGGCGCGATCACCGGCAGCGTTACGCGGAAGAAGGTCGACACCGGGCTCGCGCCGAGCGACAGGCTCGCGCGCACGAGGTTCTGGTTGAAGCCCTGCAGCGTCGCGGCCACCGTCGTCACGACGAACGGCACGCCGAGCGCCGCGTGCGCGGCGATCAGCCCCGTGTAGGTATTCGCGAGCCCGAGCGGCGCGAAGAACAGGTACATGCCGACGCCGACCACGACGACGGGCACGATCATCGGCGACAGCAGCACGGCCATCAGCAGCCCCTTGCCGCGGAAATCGGCCTTCGTCAGGCCGATGGCCGCGAGCGTGCCGAGCACGGTCGCGACGACGGTCGCCGACGGCGCGACGATGAAGCTGTTCTTCGCGGCCATCCGCCACTCGTCCGATGCGATCAGGTTCTCGTACCAGCGCATCGAGAAACCCGGAATCGGATAGACGAGGAACGTGCTCGACGAGAACGACAGCGGCACGATCGCGAGCACCGGCAGGATCAGGTACAGCAGCGTCAGCACGACGAGCACGCGCAACGCGACGTACCACGCGCGCTCGACGAACGACATGTGCGGCGCGAACAGCGGCCTGGCGAGTTTCATGGTCGGCATCCCCTTCCCGTTTCCCTGTGCCCGGCGCTCAGCCGAGGCTCACGTTGGTGCGCGTGAAGCGCCCGTACACCGCGTACAGCACGAGCGTCGCCGCAAGCAGCAGCCCGCCGAGCGCACACGCCATGCCCCAGTTGATCGTCACGTTCGTGAAGTACGCGACGTAGTAGCTGACCATCTGGTCGTTCGGCCCGCCGAGCAGCGCGGGCGTGATGTAGTAGCCGATCGCGAGGATGAACACCAGCAGCGCGCCCGCGCCGACGCCCGGATAGGTTTGCGGCACGTACACGCGCCAGAACGCGGCGAACGGATGGCTGCCGAGCGACACGGCCGCGCGCTGGTAGGTCGGCGGGATCGACTTCATCACGCTGTAGAGCGGCAGGATCATGAACGGCAGCAGGATGTGCGTCATCGAGATGTACACGCCGACGCGGTTGAACAGCAGCGTCAGCGGATGCGAGATCAGCCCGCTGCCGATCAGCGCCGTGTTGATGAGCCCTTCGCTCTGCAGCAGCACGATCCACGCGGCGACGCGCACGAGCACCGACGTCCAGAACGGAATCAGCACGAGGATCATCACGAGGTTCGCGCGTCGTTCCGACAGCGTCGAGATCCAGTACGCGAGCGGATAGCCGAGCAGCAGCGCGAACAGCGTGACGGCCACGCCGATCACGAACGTGCGGCCGAAGATCGCGAGGTAGATCGACTGATCGGGATCGGCTTGCACGATGTGGCCGAAGCCGTCCTGCTTGTGATCGAGCGCGGCGAGCAGGTAGAACGGCGACACCTGGCTGCCGTTCTTCGCGATCGACTGCCAGTACGCGACGTCGCCCCAGCGCGCATCGAGGTCGATGAATTTGGCGCGCGTCTGCGCGGGCGTCAGCGCCGCGTCATTGTCGCCCTTCAGCGGCATCGCGCGCGCCGTCTTCGCGACGAGCGAGCGATAGCCGGGAATCTCGGTGTTCAGGCGCCGCGCGAGCGCGCCCATCGCCTCGCTGTCGGCCACCTTCGTCATGTCGGCCGCGAGCGCGACATACGCGGCGTCCGCCGGCGGCGTCTTGCGGTCCCAGCCCGACAACGCGGCGACCGTGTTCGGCAACGCGGTCGCGATCTCCGGGTTCTGCACCGCGCGCGTGAGCAGCGTGCCGATCGGCACGACGAAAATCAGCAGCAGGAAAATCGCGAGCGGCGCGACCAGCAGCAGCGCCATCGTGCGCTTGCGGGCCTCGGCGACCTTCAGCTCGCGCTTGAGCGCGGCGGTCGACGGCGAGGAAGGCGCGATCGTCATCGTATTCAACTGGTCTCTCCGGCCGGACACGTTCCGGCGGCATGCCGCGCGACGCGATCGACGCGTCGCGCGGCCGGTTGCATCACGACACCCGTGAGGATGCCTGACCGGTTACTTCGTTGCCCACGCGGCGAAGCGCTGTTCGAGCTCGTCGCTGTGGTCGGTCCAGAAGCCGATGTCCTCGAGCACCGCGTTCTTGCCGTTGGCCGGCGAGTTCGGCAGATTCGCGAGCGTCTTCGCGTCGAGCGCCTTGATCGCGGCGACGTTCGTCGGGCCGTACGCGATGTGCTGCGCATACGCCTGCTGCGGCTTCGGCGTCAGCGAGTACGCGATGTACTGCTCGGCCAGCGCCTTGTTCGGCGAGCCCTTCGGAATCGCCCAGTAGTCGAGGTCGTAGATGCTGCCGTTCCACACGACCTTCAGGTTCTTGCCTTCCTTCTGCGCGGCGTCGATGCGGCCGTTGTACGCGGTCGACATCACGACGTCGCCGGCGACGAGGAACTGCGGCGGCTGCGCGCCCGCTTCCCACCACTGGATGTACGGCTTCAGCTCGTCGAGCTTCTTGAACGCGCGATCCTGGCCGGCCTTCGTGCCGAGCACCTTGTAGACGTCCTTCGTCGCGACGCCGTCGGCCATCAGCGCGAATTCGAGGTTGTAGCGCGCGCCCTTGCGCATCCCGCGCTTGCCGGGGAATTTCTTCACGTTCCAGAAATCGGCCCAGCCCGTCGGCGCGGTTTTCAGCTTGTCCGCGTTGTACGACAGCGCGGTCGACCACACGAAGAAGCCGACGCCGCACACCTGCGGCGCTTCCGGAATCAGGTCGGATTTCTTCGCGATCTTCGACCAGTCGAGCTTCTCGTACAGCCCTTCGTCGCAGCCGCGGTTCAGGTCGCCCGATTCGACTTCGACCACGTCCCAGTTGACGTGCTTCGCCTCGACCATCGCCTTCACCTTCGCCTGCTCGCCGTTGTATTCGACGGCCGTGACCTTGTTGCCGGTCGCCTTCTCGAACGGCTGGTTGAACGCGACCTTCTGCGCGTCGCCGTTCGCGCCGCCGAAGTTGACGACCGTGAGCTCGGCAGCCGTGGCCGATGCGCCGAACGCGACCAGTGCCAGCGCGAGTGCCGTACGGCGCGCGGTAAAGCTTGCTCGTTTCATGATGGTTCCTCTCCTCTCGTGGTGGAAGTGGGCTTTGTTGTTGACGACGTGCTGCGGAAAACCGGGTAATCCATGCTCACGCGAACACGCGCAGGTGTTCGGGCGAGAACGCAAGCGAGACCGGGGCGCCTGGCGAGAACGCGTCGAGCGCGCCGGTGCCGAGCGGCACCTTCACGAAGCACTCGTCCTGGCCCGGCAGTGCGCAGCGCATGCGCACGTGATCGCCGAAATAGATGAGGCTGCGCGCCTCGCCGCTCACGCAATTGGCGGCGCCGCCATTCATCCCGTTCGCGCCGTGCGCGGCGAGGCTCATGCGCTCGGGGCGGATGCACGCGACAGCGGATGCGCCCTCGGCGGCTTCGCCGATATGGCGGCCGACAAGCTTCGTGCCGTCGTCGAGCCGGAATTCGCAGAATTCGCCGTCGACGCGCGCGATGGTGCCGCGCAGCCGGTTGCTGTCGCCGATGAAGTTCGCGACGAATTCGTTGCACGGCGATTCGTACAGGCGGTCGACGGTGTCGAGCTGCTGCACGATGCCCTTGTCGAACACGGCGACGCGATCGGACATCGTCAGCGCCTCGCCCTGGTCGTGCGTCACGTACACGAAGGTCACGCCGAGCTTTTCGTGCAGCGCCTTCAGTTCGTATTGCATGTGTTCGCGCAACTGCTTGTCGAGCGCGCCGAGCGGTTCGTCCATCAGCACCAGCTTCGGCTCGAACACGAGCGCGCGCGCCAGCGCGATACGCTGCTGCTGGCCGCCCGACAGTTGCGCCGGATAGCGTTTCGCGAAGCGCTCCATCTGCACCATCTTCAGCGCGTGCGCGACACGCTCCGCGCGCTCGCCGGCGGGCAGCTTGCGCACCGTCAGCGGATACCCGACGTTCTGCTCGACCGTCAGGTGCGGAAACAGCGCGTAGTTCTGAAACACCATGCCGATGTTGCGCTTGTGCGGCGGCACGTTGTTCAGCAGCTCGCCGTCGAGGCGGATCTCGCCGCCGGTCGGGAATTCGAAGCCGGCGAGCATCATCAGGCAGGTGGTCTTGCCCGAGCCGGACGGCCCGAGCAGCGTCAGGAATTCCCCGCGGTGGATGTCGAGGTCGAGCGATTTGACGACGAGCGTTTCGCCGTCGTAGGTCTTCCGCACGCCGCGAAAGCTGACGATCACATCATCGGACTTCATCGTGCTGTCCCCTGGTTCCGCGCCAATTGATTTTGAGATGCGAGCCACTATACGGCGCGCACGGTTCTATACTAGGGAACCATTTCAATATTCCTAGTAGGACCACTTTGGATACCGTGATCGTCGCCGACTGGCTGTCCGCCCGCATCGACCGCAGCTCGCCCGAACCGATGTACCGGCAGCTGCTGCAACTGATGCAGCAGGCCATCCTGACCGGGGAATTGGGGCCAGGGACAAAGCTGCCGAGTTCGCGCACGCTCGCGGGCGACCTGTCGATCGCGCGCAATACGGTGCTGCACGTGTACGACCAGCTGACGGCCGAAGGCTACGTGCTGACGACGACCGGCAGCGGCACCTACGTGGCCGACACGCGGCCGGACGCCGCCGCGATCCGCGTGCCGGGTGCCACGCCGCCGCCGTCAGCCGCCGACGAACTGCCGGCGCCCGACGCGCAGGGCAGCCTGTCGATGCGCGGGCGGCAGTTGATCGAGCATGCGGGCGTCTCGCGGCGCCAGTGGGGTGCGTTCATGCCGGGCGTGCCGGACGTGTCGGAATTCCCGAGCCGCACGTGGAGCCGCCTGCAGGCGCGGCTGTGGAAGGAGGCCAATCCGGAGCTGCTGACCTATGCGCCGGGCGGCGGCTACCGGCCGCTGCGGCGTGCGCTCGCCGATTACCTGCGCGTCGCGCGCTCGGTCAAATGCTCGCCGGACCAGGTGATCATCACGACGGGCATCCATCAGTCGATCGATCTCGCGGTGCGGCTGCTGTCCGACATCGGCGATCGTGCGTGGGTCGAGGAACCGTGCTACTGGGGCGTGCGCAGCGTATTGCAGGCGGCCGGCCTGACGCTCGCGCCGGTGCCGGTCGACCAGGAAGGGCTCGACCCGCGCGCGAGCGACATGCAGCACCCGCCGCGGCTCGTGCTGGTCACGCCGTCGCACCAGTACCCGCTCGGGATGGTGATGAGCCTCGCGCGGCGCCGCATGCTGCTCGAATATGCGCGCCAGCACCGCTGCTGGATCATCGAGGACGACTACGACAGCGAATTCCGTTACGGCAGCCGCCCGCTCGCGTCGCTGCAGGGTCTCGACGACGGCGGCCGCGTGATCTACGTCGGCAGTCTCGGCAAGATGCTGTTCCCGGGGCTGCGGATGGGTTACATGGTCGTGCCCGAGCACCTGGTCGACACCTTCCGCACCGGGTTGTCGGAGCTGTACCGCGAAGGCCAGCTGATGCAGCAGGCCGTGCTCGCCGAATTCATCATGGACGGCCACCTCACTTCACACGTCCGACGAATGCGCACGCTGTACGGCGAGCGCCGGCAACTGATGATCGACGCGATCCGGGCGCGCTTCGGCGAGGCGCTGCCCGTGATGGGCGACGAGGCCGGCCTGCATCTGGTGCTCGGCCTGCCCGATGC
Source organism: Burkholderia cenocepacia (assembly GCF_900446215.1). Taxonomy (GTDB): domain Bacteria; phylum Pseudomonadota; class Gammaproteobacteria; order Burkholderiales; family Burkholderiaceae; genus Burkholderia; species Burkholderia cenocepacia. Next base: position 643,573 of record NZ_UAQZ01000013.1, read on the forward strand.
GTGCGACGATCGCGCGGTCACGCAGAGCGCGTTCGACGCCGGCGTGATCGTGCGCCCGCTGACCAGCTACTACAGCAACCTCGACACCGCGCGGCAGGGCCTGCTGCTCGGCTATGCATGCGTCGCGCACGAAGGCATCCGGCCCGCGTTCGATACGCTCGCCGATACCATCGAGCAACATCTGCCGCGAGACATCACGCGCGCGGCATGAAGCCCGCCACACGCGGCGACACCCGGGTCAATGCGCGCTGCCCGCGCCGCGATCGAGCGACGCCGCGCGTACGGCTTCGCCGGGCTTCGTGAACACGCGCTGCCGCAGCGCGGCAATCTGTGCGTCGCGGTCCTGCGGCGACAGGCCGGCCGACTCGATCTGCGTACGCTGCGCCGCATAATCCGCGTAACGGCTCTGCCACGACGCATCGTCCTGCTGCATCTGCGCGACGCGCGCCGCCGCCTCGGGCCCGAGCGTCTGCGTCAGTTGCGCGCGCATCGCATCGGGCGTCGCGCCGCTCTTCCGCAATTGTGCGATCTGGTCGATCGCCGCGCGCTGCCGATCCACCCGCTGCTGCGCCTCGCGTTCGTCGGCCGGCATCTGCTGCTCGAGCGCCGCGAGCCGTTCGGCCTTCTGCGCATCGGTCAATGAGCGGTCCTGAGTGATCTTCAAGCGTGCGAGGTCATAGCGCTGCCGCCACTGCTCCGCGCCGAAGAACGGCTGGCTCCAGTCGCCGAGCGTGCGGTACGCGATCGACGCCCGCTGATCGAGCGCGAGCTGCAACGCGCCGGGATCGGACTTGTCGACCGCACCGGCGTCGCGCAATGTCGCGAGCGCATCGAGATACGCGCGATACCGATGCCACACGTCGAGCGCCTCCGCCTGTGCGACCGTGCCGTCGAGCTGCGCGGCGATCTCGCGAACGACGAACGCATCGAGCGCGGCCGCGCTCAGGTCGCTCCGCGCGGTCAGGCAATAGTCGAAGAAATCGCGCACCGTGCGAGACTTCGCGAGATGGCCGCCTGCATCGAGCGGCAACCGCGGCGCACTGGAACCGGCGAGCGACGGCGGCACGCCCGCACTCGCCGGCACCGCGGCCTGCGATGCGGCGACCGCCACGCCGCCCACCGCGGCCGCCTCCGGCGCATCACCCGCTGCGCCCGTGCCGCGATGCGATCCCGCACCGCTCCACATCGCGACGCCGGCGACTGCCGCGAGCCCCACGCCCCCGTAGATCGCAGCGCGCCGCACGAGCGGCGCGCGCCCTTCACGTGCCGCCATCGATCACACGCCCGCGAGCTTCAGCCGGTTCGCATGCGTGCGGATCACCGCGACCGGGTCTTCCGCATACGCGCCGCGCACGCCGAGCAGCTGGTTGATCTCGTCGATATGGTTCCACTTGTAGCGCGTGCTCAGCACCTTGCCGTACAGCGCGCTGCACTTCGACACGAGCCCGTCGTTCTCGCCCGAACCGCGGTTGATCATCACCGTGCCCGTGCCGAACAGCGCGAGCGTCGACAGGTCGAGCACGTTCGCCGGATCGACGACCGGAACGGTGCTCGTATCCGTCGCCCCCGTCACGCCGAACAGCGACAGCGTCGGCTGGATCGCCGTGCCGGCCCACGAATACAGCAGATGCGTGTTGCCGCCGACGGTTTCCGTCGGCGCGCCGGTCTGGCAACTGCCGGGAGCGCCGAGGCCCGCGCTCGGATAGTTCTGGTTGTAGGTGGCGGCCTGCGCGGTCGTCAGCGTCTTCAGCGACGCGAGTGCGTCCTGGTTCGTGTTGTGGCTGCTGCTCGTCAGGATTCCGAATACATTGACGAACGCGGCGATCACCGTCGACGACAGTCCGGTCGGATCGTACGCGAGCACGTCCTGCACGAAGTCGGCGAACTCGGAGCCGCGATGCGGCGTGCCGATCGTCGTCACCGACGCGACGAGATCGGGCGCGACGGCCGCGACATAGCGCGACGTCAGCCCGCCCTGGCTGTGACCGACGAGATTGACCTTGGTCGCGCCGGTCGCGGCGAGCACCGTCTTCACGTAAGCCAGCAGCTGTTCGCCGCGCCCGTTCGGGCCGTCGTCGCTCTGGAAGCCCGACAGGTTCGCGACGTAGACGGTCGCGCCATGCTGTTGCAGGTCTTCCTGGATGCCGTACCAGTAATCGAGTACGCCCGCGTACTTGTCGGTGCCGGTCAACCCGTGCACGAGAATGATCGGATAGCGCGTCGTCGCATAGTCGTCGGCGGGCGCGGTTGCCGCCATCGCCGCGTGCGTCGTCGCGAGCGTCGTCAGCGCGGTCGTCCCCGCGAACGGCGCGACGCTCATCGCGCATGCCACTGCCCCTGCCATTACCCTGGAACGCATCGATTTGGCCATGCATGTTCTCCTGATTATTGTGCTGCCGGTGCGAATGACACCGGATCGACACGCACGCCGCCTCGCACGGACCTCGTGTGTCGAATGCGGGAGTGAAGCACGACTCGCGAACGTTTGCGCCCCGACTAGATACGGTTCTCTAATCGGTTGACGCGCCCCGCCCGTTCGGGCGGGGCGGCGTGCAGGCACGCGCATGCTGCGGCGCACACGCGCGTGGCGCGCTACAGCTTCGCGCTCACGCGTACCCACGCGGTACGCCCCGGCTCCATCACCGGCGCATTCGCCGGATAGCCGAAACCCGCGTTGCCGGCAAGGTTCAAATGCTCGGTGTAGGCCTTGTTCAGCACGTTGTCGACCCCCACCGAAATCTGCACGGTCTTGCTGACGTTGTACTGCGTATGCAGCGACAGCACGCCGAATCCGGCGCTCGGGCCGAAGTCCTTGCCGACCACGTTGCCCTCGTTCAGCGCATAGCGATGCTGCGACGCAACGATGCGCCACAGGCCGCCCGCCGACCAGGCGCCGCGCGTGTATTCGAGCCCGATGCGCGCCTCCAGCGGCGGCATCTGCGGCAGCGGATCGCCGCTCGCCACGTTGCGCCCCCACGCATACGCGAGCGACGTCTCGACGCGCAGCGGCGCGACCGGCCGCCACGACACGCCGGCCTCGCCACCCATGATCTGCGCGTTGACGTTGGTCGCCTGCGTGGTCGGGCCCATCATGCCGGTCGCATAGTCGAACAGGATGAAGTCCTGGACGTAGCCCGCGTACGCCGACACCCATGCATCGAACCGGTCGCTCTTGTATTGCGCGCCGATATCGAGCTGCGTGGTCTTCTCCGGCCGCACCGCCGAGAACGCGTTGACCGACCCGGTCGGCCCGCGCGTCGCGGAGAACAGTTCCCAGTAGTCCGGATAACGCTCCGCGTGGCCGATCCCCGCGTACCACGTGACGGGCAGCGACGCGAGATCGCGCTCGTAGCGCACGAAGCCGCTCGGCAGCACCTTCGTCCGATCGTCGTCGAACGTCGGATTCGGCTTGCTCATCATCATGCCGCGCTTCATCGCGCGCTTGTCGCGTGCGCTCGCATAGTCGACGCGCGCGCCGCCGATCACGCGCGATACGTCGCTCGCATACCACGTCAGCTCGCTGAACACGCCCGCATTCCACATGGTCGCCTGCGCATCCCACGGCTGGTCGCGGTAGTTCTGCTGCCCCATCGACGAGCGCGAATCGAGCCGGTTCGATTGCGCATCGACGCCCGTGACGAACTTGAAGTCGTCGCCGAAGCGGAACGTCGCGGCCGCACGCGCGCCCACCGTGCGGCGCCGCACGTCCGCGGCCATCCGCATCGGCATGCTGCTCGCGGGGTCGGGCTGCCGCAACGTGTAGTTGTCCATCACGTGATCGGCTTCGTTGTAGTACACGCGCGCCTCGATCCGGTCGAGCACGTCGCCGAGATGCCGCTTGTCGAACGACAGGCCGAACGTCTCGCGGCGGAAATGCGCGCCGTCCATCCCGCGGCCCGCATAGCGTGCGTAGCCGTCGCCGGTGCCGGCGGTCAACTCGACGCGCGTATGGTCGTCGGGCGTCCAGCCGAGCGCCGCATCGGCGTTCCACTTGTCCCACTGCGACGGCACGGTGTTGCCGTTGCCGTCCTGGTAGTCCTGCGAATGCGCGTGGTTCGCGGTCACGCGGCCATAGACGTCCGGCGTGCCGGCAGTGAGGTCGATGTTCTGGTCGTTGCGGCCGAACGATCCGCCGACCAGGCTGCCCTCGAAGCGCATGCCGGGGCGCTCGAAACGCGGCGTCACACGCTCGAACAGCACGGTGCCGGCCGATGCGCCGGGACCGTACAGCACGGTCTGCGGCCCCTTCACGACCGTCACCTTGTCATAGCTTTCCGGTGCGATGTACGACGTCGGCGCGTCCATCCGGTTCGGGCACGCGCCGAGCGTCGGCATCCCGTTCGCCAGGATGTTCAACCGCGAACCGAACATCCCGCGCAGCACGGGGTCGCCGTTCGTGCCGCCGCTGCGGATCGACGTGAAGCCGGGGATCGTCTTCAGGTAGTCGGCGCCGTCGCTGGCGGGCAGCGGCTGGCGCGGCGCCTTCGGATCGGTGACGACGACGAGCGGCGTCGACAGCGGCGCCGCGACGACTTCGACGGGCGGCAACAGCATCGCGGCGTCGTTCGCCGTCGCGCCGGCCGCAGGCGCCGTTTCGGCCGCGGCGGCGCTCGCGGCCAGCGCGCCGACAGCCAGCGCGGGAACGGTGAGTTTCAGCATGCGCGGCAAGGGCCGCGCACGGGCATTGCGTGACGCCCGTGGCGCACGCAACTGGAAATTGGTCATGATCGAAAGCCCGAGTGACGCCCTCCACGCGGCCTCGACGGGCCGCACGGATATCGGCGGAATGAGAAACGGTGGGAAACGCGTCAGGCGCGCTCGGGCGGTGCGCGCGGATAGGCGCGCGGATAGCGGTCGCTGCGCGCCGCGACGGCAGGCGGCGCTGCGACGGAAACGGAAACGACGGGAACGGCGCCGACCGACGCGGCGGCAGGCGCGCCGATGGCCGGGCTATGAGCGAAGAAGCCGCAGTAGCCGCACGCGTCGAGATGCAGCGCATGATCGTGCATGCCGCCGGCAGCAGGCGCACGATGCGCGCCATGCTCGGTACTGCAGACGATCGCATCGGGCGTGGCCGCCTGCGCGATACGCCACTGCGACACCAGCGGCGCGGCGATCGCGATCCAGATCGCGAGCAGGCCAAGCCAGGCAGTCAGGTGACGATGTCGGTGCAGCATGTGCGGCGACGAGTAAGCGGAATGTAAAAACAGCCGAGATGTTACAGAATGTTCAACGCGATGACCAGTGCCGACGACGGTAAACGAACCGGGGGCGCATGGTTGTCAACACAACCATGCGCCCCCGCCTGCGATGCGCTTCGGACGCGCGATGATCAGGGCGCCATGCGCCGCAGCACGTCGTCGCGCCGGATGAAGTGATGGTAGAGCGCGGCCAGCGCATGCAGGCCGATCACGAAGTAGAACGCGTTGCCGATCAGCTCGTGCGCTTCCTTGATCGTCGGCCGCAGCGCCTTGTCGGGGCCGAACAGCGTGAACGACACGCCGAGCCAGTCGAGCGACACCGGCTTGCCGCCCATGTTGATCATCATGATGCCGAGCAGCGGCTGCGCGATGATGAACACGTAGAGCGCGAGATGCGCGAGCTTCGACAGCCAGCGCAGCAACGTCGCCTGCGGAATCGCTTCCGGCGCGCGGCTGACCAGTCGCCACAGCACGCGCAGCACCGACAGCACGAGGACGAACGTACCGGCCGTCAGGTGCACGTTCATCCAGAACGCCCGGCTGTCGCTGCCTTTCGGTCCGCGGATCTCGATGGCCAGGTAGGCCAGCGCGACCAGCAGGAAGATGGCCCAGTGGAAGAAGATCGCGGGCGAGCTGTAGCGCGTCTGTTTCGCGAGGATGTTTTTCATGCTTCGTCTCGTGTCGTATTCGGGGAGGGGCGCCAGCTGCAGCCGGCCTGCGCCCGGCAAGGCTGTGACGATTGTAGCCGCGCGGGCGGCCGGTTTTGCACGGCGCGGTCAAATATCCGACGAATCGTCAACGCGCGCCGCGCGCGGCCGGCCTATGGAAAATCCGCATCGCGCGCCCGGGCGGCTGTGGCACGATGAAGCTTTGGTGCGACGGCGCGCGGGCATCATGAGCAAAGCGTTCTTCGTTGCAGCCTACCGGCTGATCGCCGCATTGCTCGCGGTGTCCACCACGCTGCACAGCGTCGCCGACTACTGGCGCCTGCCGAGCTTCCATCTCGGCAACTACCTCAGCTACTTCACGCAACTGAGCAGCCTCTACGCGGCCGCGATGCTGGCCGCGGGGCTGTGGCGCATCGCGCGCCCCGGCTCGGCCCGCTACGAATCGATGCGCGGCGCGGCAGTGCTGTACGTGCTGATCACCGCGATCGTCTACGAGCTGCTGCTCGCGCGGCTCGATGCGCTGCGCCACGTCACGCCGGCGTTCAACAACTGGGTACTGCACCGGATCGTGCCGCTCGTGATGCTGTGCGACTGGCTGTATGTCGAACCGCGCTCGCCGATTCCGCGCCGCAGTGCGTTCGCGTGGCTCGGCTTTCCGGTCGTCTATCTCGGCTATACGCTCGTGCGCGGCGCGGTGGAGGACTGGTATCCCTACCCGTTCGTCGATCCGCGGCCGCACGGCTATCTGCCCGTCGCGATCCAGTGTTCGCTGATCGCGCTCGGCGCGGCGGCGCTCGCACTGGGCATTCGCTGGCTCGGCAATCATGCGAGACAGTCTGGCAGCGCGACGCTTAAGGAAGGATGAAGATGGAAGCGGTTCGACCGTGTGCGCCGCCCGGCGCACACGTGGCGATACCGACGATCAGCCGCCGTTGCGCGGCAGGAAGTTCATCGGATCGACGACCTTGCCGTTCTGGCGGACTTCGAACTCGAACGTCGAACGACCGCTCGCGTCGGTGCCCATTTCGGCGACCGGCTGGCCCTGGCGCACCGCGTCGCCTTCGTTGACGAGCAGCTTGCCGTTGTGCCCGTAGGCCGTGATGAGCCCGTTGTCGTGCTTGAGGATCACGAGCGGGCCATACGCCTTGACGCCGGAGCCGGCGTACACCACGCGCCCGTTTGCCGCGGCCCGCACCGAGTGGTCGGGCCCGGATGCGGCGATCACGACGCCGCGCGTCTTGCCGGCCGCAAACGGCGTCGCGACGACACCCGTGGCCGGCCACGCGAGCGAGCCCGGCTGGGCGGCGGCCGCGGGCGGCTGCCCGTACGCATTGGCCGCCGGCGGCGGCGCGACCCGCAGCACCTGGCCCGGCGACACGGCGTCCGTCGGCGCCATGTGGTTCCAGCTGGCCACGTCCTGCACGCGCTGTCCGTAGGCGCTCGCGATGCCCGCCAGCGTATCGCCCGGGTTCACGCGGTAATAGCCGGCAATCACACCCGGCGTCGCAGCCGACGTGGGCGCCGGCTGGCGCGTGGGTTGCCAGCTGTCGGTCCACGGCGTCATCGTGCAGCCCGTCAGCGCGATGGCCGCGGCAACGAGCGCCGCCTGCGGCAGCCAGCGCGTGAGCGTGTCGTGGATGGGAATAGTTTCTCTCAAGGGTCCTCCCGGATTTGCGTCGTCGCGCCGCCCACCGCCCCCCGGCGCGCGACGCACGATGTCCGGCCGAACGGCCGGATCAACCAGTATCCGACCGCTTTCGCGGCCGTCAGTTTCCACAGCGGAACGTCGGCGCGGATGAGCTCACCGGCCCCTTTTTCGCGTCGTCCCGACCGGCAAAGATACCATTTGTCGCGGTCAACACCCCGACAGTTGCCCGATCCGGAAACAATCTTGCGGCATCGCACGGGCATCCCGGCGGGCCGCGCGCCGCGCCGGGCGGGCCATCCGGCCGGCGCTTGCGGGTTTCTCGCGGCCGCGGCCGCCCTCGCCCGCCGTATCGGCCCCGTCATATTCTCCGCTTCGATCGCGGCCTATACTCGGTGGTGCGCAGCGCGATCCAACGACAACGAGGAGCAAGACAATGAATAACGCGACGTTTCTCTCCGTGCAGCTCGACGCCGACGATTTCGCCGGTTCCAGCGGTCTGGTCGAATTGCTCAACCGGCACCTGTTGTTCGCGACCGACGTCGCCGAAGCGGCCGACGCGCTGGTTCAGTTGGCGAGCGTCACGCACCTGACCGGCGCCACGCGCCACAGCGTCGAGTTGCCGGTCCTGGCGATCGAACGACTGCGCGACGCACTCGATACGCTGAGCGGTTACGACGAAACGTGGCTGCAGGTGCTGGAACCGGCCGAGGCGCTGTTCCGCGAGATCGGGCGCGGCAGGCGCCCGCTGCACTGAACGCCGCCGCATTCATTGCGCGTTCCAATGAAAACACCCCGTCGTTCCGCATAGCGGTACGACGGGGTGTTCGTACTACAGGGGGTCAGATGCGGTCGCCAGCGCGGCCGTGCCATTAACGACCCTTGTAGACCGGTGCGCCATCCGAGATGCGCTTGACTTGCCAGCCGGTCTTGGCCGCGGCCGGCGCGCCCGATTCCTGACCAGCAGCCGGTTGCGCACCGTAGCCGGTCGTGTCGGCAGCGGCGACGTTCTGTTGCGGGTTCAGACGGGCTTCGGCGGCCTGGATGCTTTCCGGGTAGTTGGTCCGGTCGCTGCCCAGCTTGTAGCCGGCCTGTTGCAGCTGAACCAGCTCGGCCTTCACCTGGGCACGGGTGACGGGCGCGTTCTGTTGGGCGAACGAGACGGCGGGGACGGCGAGGACAGCAGCAGCAGCGAACGTTGCGATCAGCGATTTCATGATTACCTCCGGGATTTTTTTGCTCCGCCGCACACACCATGTCTGCAGCGATGGAACAGAGTTTAGTCCCGGCAGCACCTAGGGAAAACCATGAAAGAACGAAAACACTGTTTCCCCGGAGCCAACAATGCCGGCATCCGGGATCGAAAAACCCTATTCAAAGAATAGATTTTCGCAACAATGCCGCCGCCACCGGCCGGTTACGACCAGTTCGCGTGGAAGCTGCCCGGCTTGTCCGTGCGCTCGAACGTGTGCGCGCCGAAGAAGTCGCGCTGCGCCTGCACGAGGTTCGCGGGCAGCCGCTCGGACCGGTAGCTGTCGAAGTACGCGACCGCCGACGCGAACGCCGGGACCGGCACGCCGGCCTTCACCGCGGCCACCACGACGTCGCGCAGCGCGGTCTGGTAGTTCGCGGCGATGTCCTTGAAGTACGGGTCGAGCAGCAGGTTCGCGAGCGCCGGATCCTTCGCATACGCGTCGGTGATCTTCTGCAGGAAGCGCGCGCGGATGATGCAGCCCGCGCGGAAGATCTTCGCGATCGTCCCGAGATCGAGGTTCCAGCCGTATTCTTCCGACGCCGTGCGCAGCTGCGCGAAGCCCTGCGCGTACGAGATCACCTTGCTCAGATACAGCGCGCGGCGCACCGCTTCGACGAATGCAGCGCGATCGCCGTCGAACGGCGCGGCGGCCGGGCCCGACAGGATCTTGCTGGCCGCGACGCGCTCGGTCTTCAGCGACGACAGCACGCGCGCGAACACCGACTCGGTGATGAGCGGCAGCGGCACGCCCAGATCCAGCGCGTTCTGGCTCGTCCACTTGCCGGTGCCCTTCTGCGCGGCGCGATCGAGGATCACGTCGACGAGATGCTTGCCGGTTTCTTCATCCTTCTTGCCGAAGATCTTCGACGTGATCTCGATCAGGTAGCTGTCGAGCTCGCCCTGGTTCCATTCGGTGTACACCGCGCCGAGTTCGTCGTTGGTCAGGCCCGCGACGTCCTTCAGCACCGAGTAGCTTTCGGCGATCAGTTGCATGTCGCCGTATTCGATGCCGTTGTGGACCATCTTCACGTAGTGGCCCGCACCGTCCGGGCCCATGTACGCGACGCACGGCTCGCCGTCCGACGGCGCCTTCGCGGCGATCTGCTTGAGGATCGGCTCGACGAGGTCGTACGCGTCGCGCTGGCCGCCGGGCATGATCGACGGGCCGCGCAGCGCGCCCTCTTCGCCGCCCGACACGCCGGTGCCGATGAAATGCAGGCCCGACTGCGCGAGTTCCTGGTTGCGGCGGATCGTGTCGGTGAAATGCGTGTTGCCACCGTCGATCAGCACGTCGCCCTTCTCGAGCAGCGGCTTGAGCGAGGCGATCGTCGCATCGGTCGCTTCCCCGGCCTTCACCATCATCAGGATCCGGCGCGGCGTTTCGAGCGACGCGACGAATTCTTCGAGCGTATAGGTCGGCACCAGATTGCGGCCGGGGAATTCGGCGATCAGTTCGTCGGTTTTCTCGCGACTGCGGTTGAACACCGACACCGCGTAACCGCGGCTCTCGATATTGAGTGCGAGATTGCGGCCCATCACCGCGAGCCCGATCACACCGATTGCTTGTTTGCCCATTAGTCAATTCTCCGGAAAAAACGGGGCGCGACCCGAGCCGGGCCGCGCGCACAGGCGAAAGGATAGTGGAAACCCGGCGGCGCTGCGCGCTTGCGTGTCATTGCTCCGCGTGCGGCAGGCGCCGGAACACGACGCTCAGGTTGTTCGCCGGCATCTCGACGACCTCGATGCAGTCGAGCCCGAGATCGAGGCCGAGCGCGACCACGGTCTCCAGATCGCGCACGCCCCACGACGGATCGCGGCTGCGCAACTGCTGGTCGAACGCCTCGTTCGACGGCGCCGTATGCCGGCCTTCGCGACGGTACGGGCCGTACAGGAACAGCACGCCGCCCGGCCGCAGCACGCGCGACGCACCGGCGAACAGCGCGCCGGTGCAGGCCCACGGCGAGATATGGATCATGTTGATGCAGACGATCGCGTCGAGCGCCGCGACCGGCCACGGCGTGTCGCGCACGTCGAACGCCAGCGGCCCGGCAACGTTCGCGAGGCCCGCATGCGCGACCCACGCGGCGATCGAACGCCGCGCCTGCGCATCGGGATCGCTCGGCTGCCAGTGCAGGCCCGGCAACGCCTGCGCGAAATGAACGACGTGCTGCCCGGTGCCGCTCGCGATTTCGAGCACGCTGCCGCTCGCCGGCAGCACGCGCCGCAGCACGTCGAGGATCGGCCCGCGATTGCGTTCGGCCGCCGGCGCCGACAGCCGCGCGGACGGATCGGGGGAAGAAGCGGCGCCGGTCACGATGCATGCTCCTGCGTGTCGCCGGCGCTGCTGCGCCCGAGCCCGAGCCGCGCCACGAGTGCGTCGAGCGCGGGTGCGCAATGCGCCTCGACCTTCAGCGTCAGTATCGGGTCGGCGCGCGTATGGCCGAGATTGAGGGCGGCAAGCGGCTTGTGCTGCGCCTGCGCCCACACGCAGAAGCGGTAGCCGGAATACACCATCAGCGACGAACCGACGACGAGCAGCGCGTCGGCCGCATCGAGCGCCTGCGACGCCAGCGCCACGCGTTCGCGCGGCACGTTCTCGCCGAAGAACACCACCGCCGGCTTCAGCAGGCCGCCACACGCGGGGCACGCCGGGATGCGGAACGTATCGAGCGCGGCCCATTCGAGATGCGCGTCGCCGTCCGCCGCCGGCTCGGCCTGCGCGCCCAGCAACTCGGGATTGTCGGCTTCGAGCACGGTCTGGATCGTCGCCCGCGCGTGATGCGCGCCGCAGTCGAGGCAGGTCACGCCGTTGATCCCGCCGTGCAGTTCGATCACGTCGTCGCTGCCCGCCCGCTGATGCAGGCCGTCGACGTTCTGCGTGACGAGGCGTTCGATCCGGCCCGCGCCGCCGAGCCGCGCCAGCGCGACGTGCGACCCGTTCGGCCGCGCGCGGCCCACGACCGGCCAGCCGATCATGCTGCGCGCCCAGTAGCGGCGCCGCGCGGCATCGGAGCCGAGGAATTCGTGAAGCTGGATCGGCGGCGAGCGCATCCATTGACCGTTGCGGTCGCGGTAACCGGGAATGCCGGAATCGGTGCTGATGCCCGCGCCGGTCAGCACGAGCAGGCGCGGATGACGCTCGACGAACGTGTGCAGCGCATCGAGCGCGGCCGGATCGACGTCGGCGATGGAGGGATCGGGCAAGGCTTGATCGGGCAAGGCTTTATCGTTCATGTTGGCAACGTGATCGGTCGCGCCGGCAGGCCGTGCGCCCGCACGGGCGGCCACGCACGCCAGCACATGATACAGAACGCCGTGCGATCGGGCGGACCGCCGCCACGGCACGCCCGCGCACGCAAAAAGACGCCCGTCGCCGCTCGGCGACGGGCGCTTCAACAATTGATCCATCGGGGTAGTGGATCAACTGACAGCACAATGTTGCGACGCCCGTCATACCGCGATCGACGGCCGTTCCCCTGGACCCTGCGTGTTCCGCCTGCCGCGCACATCGGCGCGTCATCGGCCTTCCCGACCCGATCCCGTTCCACCGGCTCGTCACGCCGATGCGATGCCCATCGCGCAAACGCGTTCGCCGCGCGACGACGGGCGTGGTGTCATGGCATGACGATTCCGGGATCCGGGCCGACGCCATCCGCCTGCGTTCGCGGTTCATCCGCGACGGCCGACCGGCACCGGTCGGCTTCGTGCGTCACGCATGCACGTCGTCGTTCAGAACGAACCCGATTGCTCGGATGGAACGGAAAGCCGCTCGCTCACGTCGCCGCAATCAGCGGCGAAGCGACTACCCTGGCAGGTCGGCGATTCATGTTTGCAACACGATTCGTTGCGTTTCGGTCTTTTTTCATTCTCTTGTCCCCGTCTCCGATACATCCGACCCACTGAAGCGATTGCCGGGTCGACTGCGCCCGCGATCGCGCTCACGGCCCATACCACCATGCAAGGAGCGCACCATGTTTCATGGCGCAAGGCCTCGCGGGGCCCGGCAAGGCCGCGGGCAGGCATCGCGCCCCGTCAGAAAGCCCGAATGTTTCGAAACTGAAACGCACCGCCGGTGCCGCCGGCATCGTCGCGTCGGCGCTGCGCGCGGCGGCCAATCGCCTTACAATCGGCCCACGATTGGCGCCGCCCCGTCACCGGATGCGAGCGCCCGGCATTGCCCTTTCCCGCAGATCTGCACCGCCCGACCGGAACCCGCACTCGCCGCATGCCCGACACGAAGAACTGGCTGGAGATCGACTACCGCACGCTGTTCAGGCTGCACACCGATCGCCGGATCGAACGCGAGAACGATCCCGACGAATCGCCGGCGCCACGCTTCTGGCTCGGCCGCTGCGCGGGCGGCACGCTGTCCGGCGTACGCGCGGACGTGCCCGCCGGCATCGCGGACGAACTGACGCGCGTGGCCGACAGTGAACCGCCGTGGTCGGACGACGCGCCGCCCACGCACCTCGAACGCTATCTCGGATTGCTCGCACCCGTTTCGCACTGGACCATCGGCCTCGTGTATGCGTTGCCGCATGCGCTCGAATTCGATACCGACGCGCACGCCACGCTGGTCGACGGCGACAGCGACACGGGTCGACGATTGCTGCAATCGCTGGCCGTGCACGGCATGCCGGAAGGGCTGCTGTCGATGGGGTTTCGAAGCGCCGCCGATCTGTGGGCGCCGTGGTGCGCGGCTGTGGTCGACGGCGAAATCGCGTCGCTCGCGTTTGCCGCGCGACTGTCCGACGTCGGCGCCGAACTCGGTGTCGCGACCGCGCCGGCGTTCCGTGGGCGCGGCCTCGCGGCCGCCGTCACCGCCGCGTGGTCGCGCTTGCCGTCGCTGCGCACGCGCACGCTGTTCTACAGCACCGACCGCGACAACCGCGCGTCGCAACGCGTGGCGTCACGCCTGGGGCTCGCGTTGCGTGGCGCGACGCTGCGGGTCGGGTAGCGCGGGGCGGAACCGTCCCGCTCGCGCATCGCGCAAACACGCTAGCATTCGGACACGGAACGCCGCGCGTTCCCGTCGCCTCGCCTCCAAGGACTCGCCATGACCCCTTCCGCTTCCACCCGCGCCGACGTCGCGCATCGCGTCTTCTCGGCCGGGCGGCTGTCGATCGGCCTCACGCTTCCGCTGCTTCGCAGCGGCCACATCGTCGCGGACTTCAACGAACAGCTCGAACTCGCGGCGCTGGCCGATTCGCTCGGCTTTCGCGCGCTGTGGATTCGCGACGTGCCGCTGAACAGCGCCGACTATCCGGACCCGGTCGGCCACCTCGATCCGTGGGTGCTGCTCGGCGCGCTGGCGTCGCGCACCCGCCGGATCGCGCTCGCCAGCGGCGCGATCGTGCTGCCGCTGCGCCATCCGCTGCATATCGCGAAAGGTGCGCTGTCGGTCGCGACGCTGTCGGGCGGGCGCTTCATCCTCGGGCTCGGCTCCGGCGACCGGCCGCCCGAATACGCGGCGTTCGGCGTCGACGCGCAAACGCGGCGCGACCGCTATCGCGCGCACTGGGACGTCGTCGCGGCCGCGCTCGGCGTGCCGTCGCGCGTGCTGCCCGACGAAGCGCCGCCCGATGCGCCCGAATTCACGCTGCTGCCGCGCGACGGCGACGCGGTGCCGATGCTTGCGGTCGGCTCGGGTGGACAGAGCGTCGACTGGATCGCCCGGCATTCGATCGGCTGGATGACGTATCACCGCGATCCGGATACGCAGCGCGCCCGCTATTCGATGTGGCGCGCGGCGGTCGAGCGGCTCGCGTCGCCGCCGTTTCGCGCGTTCGGCGTCTCGATGCGCCTCGATCTCGCCACGCACCCCGATACGCCGGCCACCGCGCTGTCGCTCGGTTACGCTACCGGGCGCCGCGCGTTGGTCGACATCCTGCGGGACATGCGCACGGCGGGTACGCATCATGTCACGCTGAACCTGGGCTCGGACCGACCCGTGCGCGAGGTCATCGAAGAAATCGCCGAGCACGTCTTGCCGGTATTTCATGACGAGCAGGCGTAATTCATCAGGAATCCGAATTCCGTGATGGAATGCAGGCGTGGATCGTGATCGAACGAGTGCTCGCTGGGTGACGCATCCCGCGCCGGCGTCGATAAACCCGCGTGACAGGCTCCTTACGATCGGGGAAGCGGGATCTTGCGTCCGATATCGGACCGCCGACGGTCTGCGTCCGGCACACGACTTGCGCGCCTGCATGGCCGACGTCGCGCATGCCCGATCCGAATCGTCGGCGACGGAACGACGGAACTATTCGGTCCCGATCGCGATCATGTTAACTTCCGTCCATCGTTCAGCCTGGCGGGCCGCGTGATGACACGCACCCGCATGCCCACTCCATGCGACATATCCTTCTCGGCTGGCTGCTCGCCGCCGTCGTCTCGGCCGCCCACGCGGCCGCTCCCGCTCCGGCCGCCGCGTCGGCCGCCTCCGACGCCGCGCCCGCACTGACGCCGCAACAGGCGCGGCAGGCACTGAATGTGCTCGAAAACCCGCGCGAGCGCGCGCAAGTCGAAACGACGCTACGCGCCATCGCGGCGGTCGGCGCGTTGAGCGCACCGGCGGTGCCGGCCAGCGCAGCGTCTGCGGCCAGCGGCGCATCGGCGGCCGCCGCGCCGGCCGCGCTCACGTCGAACGGGCTCGCATCGATGCTCGTCCGCCAGGGATCGCGCTGGGCCGCTCAGATCGGCAACGCGCTGCAGGAATCGCTGCGCTCGCTGCTCGACATCGGGTCGGTGGGCAACTGGTGGCACGACAAGCTGGTGCGCGCCGACCAGCGGGCGGATCTCACTCGCACGCTCGGGATCCTCCTCGCGGTGCTCCTGCCGGCGCTCGTCGTCGAATGGCTCGCGAAGCGGGTGTTGCGACGCGCGCTGGCCGCGGTGGCCGCACGCCGCGCCGATACGTCGCGCCGCACCGCGTCCGATTCCGCCGCATCGGACGAGGATCACGCACCGCCGCCCGATACATCCGCCCCACCCGATCACGCCGACACGGTCGACGCTCCCTCGTCCACGCAAAGCCGCGGCCATGCACGCCGACACACCACGCTGCTGCACCGGCTGCCGCGCGCGCTCGTCAGTCTCGCGCTGCGCGTGGTGCCGCTGCTCGTATTCGTCGGCGTCGCGAGCCTGACGATGTCGTTGCTCGACGAAGCCGGCACGCCGATCGACGCCGCGCTCGAAGCATTGATCGACATCTACGTGATCTGCCGGCTCGTCACGATCGTCAGCCGGCTGTTCTTCCAGCCCGATGCGCGGCAATTGCGGCTGCTGCATATCAGCGACGCATGGGCCGAATTCGCGCAACGCTCGATCGCACGGATCGTGATCGTGGTCGGCGCATGCACGGCGGCCGTCGAGATCGCCGCGAACTTCGGTCTGAACGAAGCCGGCCATGTCGCGCTGCTGAAGGCCGTCGCGCTCGTCGGCCACGTGATGATCTCGGTGCTGATCCTGCAGTGCCGGCGGCCGGTCGCGGCACGCATCCGTGCCGCCGGCGCGGATCGCCCGACCTTCTCGGTCGTCGGCAACGCGCTCGCGGACGCGTGGGCGCCCGTCTCGGTCTTCATCGTGATGGCGCTGTGGTTCGTGTGGGCGCTCGACGTCCACAACGGTTATCGCGTGCTGATCACGCTCGGCGGCCGCTCGATCGCGGTGATGATCGCGATGCGGATGGTGTCGATCGTCGTGTTCGGCGCGCTCGCGCGGCTGTTCCAGCGCCGCGAGGACGACCGCACGCTCGTTCATCTGCACGCGTACCGCTACTACCCGCTGCTGCGCCAGATCGTGTCCGGGGCGATCGGCGTCGTGACCCTCGTGCTGCTGCTGCAGATCTGGGGCGTGCCGATCTTCCGCGCGTTCGAAACCGGCACGATCGGCCACCGGCTCGCGTCCGCGCTGGTGACGATCGCGATCGCGGCGATCGTCGCACTCGTCGTGTGGGAAGCGGCCAACATCGCGATCGAGCGCCGCCTGCAGCGCTGGACGCGCGAAGGCAACCTGGTGCGCGCGGCGCGGCTGCGCACGCTGCTGCCGATGCTGCGCTCGCTGCTGTTCGTGATGATCGCGCTCGTCGTCGTGCTGACGGGCCTCAGCGAACTCGGCGTGAACGTCGGGCCGCTGCTGGCCGGCGCCAGCATCTTCGGCGTCGCGCTCGGCTTCGGCTCGCAGAAGCTGGTGCAGGATTTCATCACCGGGATCTTCCTGCTGATGGAAAACGCGATGCAGGTCGGCGACTGGGTCACGCTCGCCGGCGTGTCGGGCACGGTCGAATACCTGTCGATCCGCACCGTGCGGCTGCGCGCCGGCGACGGGTCGCTGTACACGATCCCGTTCAGCTCGGTGACGACGGTCAACAACACGAATCGCGGGCTCGGCAACGCGGCCGTCAAGGTCAGCATCGCGTATGGCGAGGACATCGACCGCGCGATCGCGACGCTGAAGGAAATCGGCGCCGCATTGCGCGACGATCCGAAGTATCACGACGGCATCCTGTCGGACTTCAGCTACTGGGGTATCGACCAGGTCGACGGCGCGGCGCTCGCGCTGGCCGGACAGATGCAGTGCACGGACTCGGCGCGCTGGAGCGTGCAGCGCGAATTCAACCGGCGGATCGCCGAGACGTTCCGCGAACGCGGAATCCGGATCGCCAATCCGCAGCGCAGCGTCGTGGCCTATGCGGACGGCTCGCGGCCTGTCGCCGCCGACGAAAACGATCCGCGCGCCGACACGCGGAATGCCGCCGATACGGCAGCCCCACCGCCGTCGCCCGACGAAGCGGCGCGCAAGCCGGGTTGATCGCGATCGCCCGGGACAGGTAACCTGCCGCGCTCAACGCGCGGCAGGCTTCTTTACGCGCGCCGTGCGTTTCGCCGCGGGCGGTGCCGCTCCCGGCTTCGCCGCGCGCTTCGCGACGGCACCCTGCCCGCGCTTCGCAACGGCTTCCGAACCGGCGGCGCCCGTATCGCGCTGCGCATGCCACTGCTCGAGCAGCACGCGGGTCTGGTCGGCAATCGTTTCGGTCACCAGCGCCGCGCGTTCGCCCTCGAACGCGTCCCATTCGAGCAAATGCAGCGCCGAACGCTGCGCGATGTGGAACACCGTGATCTGCCCGAACAGGCTCAGCGCGCGCAACCGCGTGACGGAATCGTCGGCCGGCCGGCCGGTGATGCGGCCGATCAGCTCGGCGCTCACGTCGTTGAGCGGCTTGCGCATGCGCGTCATCAGGATCTCGCTTGCGCTCGCCGGTTCCTGGCCGCCCTGCTCGCGCGCGAAGAACATCCGCTGGTTCATCGTCTTCGGCGCGGTGAACATCCGGTCCGACAGCGCGCGCAGCAGCCCGATGAACGCATCGATCAGTTCGTCGACGCTCGCATGGGCCTCGAGCATCGCCCGCGCATGGCCGACCGCCGGCGCGAACACCGCCCAGCCGTGCTCCGCGATCGTCTCGACGCACGCGCGGTACACGCCTTCCTTGTTCTCGAAGTAGTACTGGAGCGCCGGCGCGTTCACGCCCGCCATCGCGGCGATCTCGCGCGTCGACGCGCCCGCGAACCCACGTTCGCCGAACAGTTCGATCGCCGCCTCGATGATCCGCTGGCGCGTCTCGTCGCCGCGCGCGTAGCCGCCCGCCGACGTGCGGCGCAGCTTCTTCGCTTCGTTCATGCCTTCCTCGTCATTCGATCGATCGACATTCTACTTGACACAATTTTACCAACTGGAATAATTCTTCCACTCGGAATAAATTGGATCCCGCATGTCGACGCCACAAGACCCGCCACAGAAAGCAGATCGTCAGGAAGACGGAACAATGCCGCGCAACCGGAACGGCGGAACGAAACGGCGCGTCCTGCTCGCGGTCGCCGTGCTCGCGGCCATCGGCGGCGCGGTGTGGCTCGGCCGCTGGTGGACGGTCGGCCGCTTCATCGAAAGCACCAACGACGCGTATCTGCAGGCGGACAGCATGACCGCCGCACCGAAGGTGGCCGGCTACGTGACCGACGTCTATGTGCGCGACAACCAGCCCGTGAAGGCCGGCGATCCGCTCGTGCGGCTCGACGTCCGCCAGTACCAGGTGGCGCTCGCGCAGGCGCTGGCGACCGTCGACGCCCGTCGCGCCGATATCGCGCGCGCCGAAGCCGACATCAGCCAGCAGCACGCGAACCTCGAGCAGGCCGACGCGCAGGCGAAGGTGTCGCGCATCAACGCGCAGCACGCGAGCGACGAGTACACGCGCTACGCACCGCTCGCGGCGACGGGCGCCGAAACGCACGAACGCGTGGCCGACCTGAAGAGCACGCGCGATCAGGCGGCGGCGACGCTCGCCGCGAACAACGCGTCGATCGCCGCCGCCCGCACGCAGATCGCGTCGTTCACCGCGCAGCTCCAGCAGGCACGCGCGCAGCTCGAGGCTGCGCAGGCCAGCGCCGCACAGGCGCAACTCGACCTCGACAACACGATCGTGCGCAGCACGCTCGCGGGCCGCGTCGGCGATCGCACGGTGCGCGTCGGGCAATACGTGCAGCCCGGCACGCGCCTGCTGACCGTCGTGCCGGTGGACTCGATCTATCTCGTCGCGAACTTCAAGGAAACGCAGATCGGCAACATGCGCATCGGCCAACCCGTCGAGCTGCATGTCGATGCGCTGCCGGACGGCCCGCTGTCCGGCGTCGTCGACAGCTTCGCGCCCGGCACCGGTGCGCAGTTCGCGCTGCTGCCGCCCGAGAACGCGACCGGCAACTTCACGAAGATCGTCCAGCGCGTGCCGGTGCGCATCCGTCTCGCCGCGAACGCCCGCGCGCAGCGCATGCTGTTGCCCGGGCTGTCGGTGACGGTCGACGTCGATACGCGCTCCGCCCGCGACGAGCAGCATCATGGCTGATACGCCCGCCACGATGCCCGCGCCGCCGCACGAAGGCCGCGCGAGTGTGACCGACTGGATCGCGGTCGCGGCCGGCGCGCTCGGCGCGCTGATGGCGACGCTCGACATCTCGATCACGAACTCCGCGCTGCCGCAGATCCAGGGCGAAATCGGCGCGACCGGCACCGAAGGCACGTGGATCTCGACCGGCTACCTGATGTCGGAAATCGTGATGATCCCGCTCGCCGCCTGGCTCACGCGCGTGTTCGGGTTGCGCAATTTCCTGCTGACGAACTCCGCGCTGTTCATCGCGTTCTCGATGATGTGCGGCTGGTCGCACTCGCTGCCGATGATGATCGCCGGCCGGATCGGCCAGGGCTTCACCGGCGGCGCGCTGATCCCGACCGCGCAGACCATCATCCGCACGCGCCTGCCGCTGTCGCAGTTGCCGGTCGGGATGACGCTGTTCGGCCTGATCGTGCTGCTCGGGCCGCTGTTCGGCCCGGTGCTGGGCGGCTGGCTCGCGGAAAACGTGAACTGGAGCTGGTGCTTCTTCCTGAACCTGCCCGTGTGCCTGCTGCTGATGGCGCTGCTGGTGTTCGGGCTGCCGTCGGACCGGCCGCACTGGAGTGCGTTCTTCAACGCGGACTGGCTCGGCATCTTCGGTCTCGCGATCGGCCTCAGCTCGCTGACCGTCGTGCTCGAGGAAGGCCAGCGCGAACGCTGGTTCGAATCGCAGATGATCGTCACGCTGAGCATCGTGTCGTTCGTCGGGATGGCCCTGATCGCGCTGTCGCAACGCTTCGCGAAGCGGCCGATCATGCGGCTGTCGTTGATGCGCAACCCGCGCTACGCGAGCGTGATCGTGATCGTATCCGCGGTCGGCGCCGGGCTGTACGGCGTGTCCTACCTGCTGCCGCAGTTCCTCGCGATCGTCGCCGGCTACAACGCGGAACAGGCCGGCGCGATCATGCTGCTGTCGGGGCTGCCGGCCTTTCTCGTGATGCCGATCCTGCCGCGCCTGCTCGGCAAGGTGGATTTCCGCATCCTCGTGATCACGGGGCTGCTGCTGTTCTGCCTGAGCTGCATGCTCGACATCAGCCTGACCGCGCAGAGCGTGGGCCATGATTTCGTGTGGTCGCAGCTGATTCGCGGTCTCGCGCAGATGCTCGCGATGATGCCGCTCAACCAGGCGTCGATGGCGGCCGTCGCGCGCGAAGACTCGGGCGATGCGGCCGGGCTCTACAACATGGCGCGCAACCTCGGCGGCTCGATCGGGCTCGCGATCATCGGCACCGTGATCGACCGGCGCACGACCTTCCATACGGCCGCGCTGCGCGAATCGGTGAGCGCGAACTCGCTGATCGGGCAGGATCGACTGTCGGCCTATACGGCCAACTGGTTCGCACACACCGGCGATCTCGCGTATTCGAACCTGCGCGCGCTCGGCCAGTTGGCGCAGCAGATCCAGATCCAGGCCATCGTGATGACCTACTCCGAAACCTTCTACCTGCTGGGCCTCGCGCTGCTCGCCTGCGTGCCGCTCGCGCTGCTGCTGAGAACGCCGCGCGGGCCGCAACCGATGTCGTCCGGCCATTGACCCGTCATACGCGATGAAACCCTTCTCCCTGCCCCGCCGCCCCGCGCTCACCCTGTGCGCGGCCGCATGCCTGCTCGCCGGCTGCACGGTCGGCCCCGACTACCGCGGCGCGCCCGCCGCGCCGGATGCGCCGACCTTCGTGCGTGCGCCGGCCACCGGCGTCGACACCGCCGCGCCCGCACCGAGCGCGTGGTGGCACGCGCTGAACGATCGCCAGCTCGACGAGCTGATCATCGCCGCACTCGTGTACAGCCCCGATCTGCACGCGGCGCAGGCCCGCCTGCGCGCGGCCCGCGCGCAGCTCTCGCAACAGCGCGCCGCGCAGATGCCGAAATCGTCGGCCACCGTCGCGGCCATCCGCATGCGGGAACCGGACGTCGGCGCGGCCGGCTCGCTGCTGCCGTCGAACGGCTCGGGCCAGTCGGGTGGCGCGTCGCCGTCGCTCGGCGGCTCGGGGCCGCTGCAACTCTATTCGGCAGGCTTCGACGCGACCTGGGAAATCGACCTTTTCGGCGGCACGCGCCGCGCGGTCGAAGCCGCGTCCGCGCAGGCCGCAGCGGTCGATGCCGATCTCGCCGACACGCAGGTGTCGATCGCGGCCGAAGTCGCGAATGCGTATGTCGACCTGCGCGACCAGCAGCAACGGCTGGCGTTGTCGCGACGCACCGCGCAATTGCAGCAGCAGATGCTCGACCTCACGCAGCAGCGCCGCGCACGCGGCGTCGCGGCCGATACGGACATCGAGCGCCTGACGACGCAGGTCGAGAACACGCGCGCGTCGCTGATCCCGCTCGATGCGCAGGTCACCGAGTCGCTCGACCGGCTCGCGATCCTGACGGGCCGCGCGCCGGGCGCGCTCGACGCCGCGCTGTCGACCGCGGACGCGGCCTTGCCGACGCTGCCCGCCAGCGTCGCGATCGGCGATCCGGCCACGCTGCTGAAACAGCGCCCCGATATTCGCGCGGCCGAGCGCCGGCTCGCGTCGAGCAATGCGCAGATCGGCGAGCATGTCGCCGACTATTTCCCGAAGGTGACGTTGCTCGGCGATCTCGGTTTCAGCGCGACCGACCCCGGCCACCTGTTCCGCAAGCAGAATTTCACGTGGGTCGGCGCGCCGTACCTGCAATGGAACATTCTCGACTTCGGACGCACGCGCGGCGCGGTGCGCGCGGCCGAAGCGTCGCGCGACGAGGCGGAAGCGAATTATCAGAAGGCCGTGCTCGGTGCATTGCAGGATGCCAACACCGCGTTGCAGCGTTACGGGCATCAGCGCGAGCACGTCGTCGCGTTGACGAAGGTGCAGACGTCGGCCGTGCATTCGCGCACGCTGATGGACCAGCGCTATCGCGCGGGCGTCGCGTCGATGATCGACCTGCTCGACACGCAACGGGAAGCGTTGTCCGCGCAGCAGAACGTGATCGCCGGGCAAGCCGAACTGATCAAGAATTACGTGTCGGTGCAGAAGAGCCTCGGGCTCGGATGGCAGGCAAGCGCCGGTTGACGGCGCCGACGCAAATCATGCACGACCGATGCATCATGCTCGTCGAAACAATTCCGCAACAACTCATTGCGCGCGCAACAATACTGCTTCGTTTCCCGCGCAACGAACGGTTCGCGCCGCATCGACGCCACGACTATCGAAAACATATCGAATATCAATTAGCCAATCGTCTGACGATCTCTTCTAATTCAGTCGGCTTCCCCACCACCGATCGGATTCAAGGAGTTCCATCGTCATGTCCTCATCTTCCCCTCGCGTGCTGCGGCACGCAGTCGCCGCAATCTGCGTGGCACTCTCCGCTTCGCCGTACGCCGCCGAACTCACGCGCGACACCGGCGCGCCCGTCGGCGACAACCAGAATTCGCAGACGGCCGGCCCCGCCGGCCCGGTGCTGCTGCAAGACTCCGCGCTCATCGAGAAGCTGCAGCGCTTCGATCGCGAGCGCATTCCGGAGCGCGTCGTGCATGCGCGCGGCACCGGTGCATTCGGCGAGTTCGTGCCGAGCGCCGACATCTCCGACCTGACGAAAGCGAAAGTCTTCACGCCGGGCACCCGCACGCCGGTGTTCGTGCGCTTCTCCACCGTGATGGGCTATCGCGGCTCGCCCGAACAAGCGCGCGACCCGCGCGGCTTCGCGGTGAAGTTCTATACGCAGCAGGGCAACTGGGACATGGTCGGCATCAACTGGCCGGTGTTCTTCATTCGCGACGGCATCAAGTTCCCCGACTTCGTGCATGCGAACAAACCGAGCGCCGTGACCGGCGTGCAGGACCCGAACCTCGCGTTCGACTTCTTCGCGCACACGCCCGAAGCGACCCACATGCTGACGAGGCTGTACACGGACGAGGGCATGCCCGATTCGTATCGCCACATGGACGGCTTCGCGGTGCATGCGTTCAAGTTCGTCAATGCGCAAGGCGACGTGCATTACGTGAAGTTCCACTGGAAGAGCCGGCAAGGCGTGCACGGCCTGCGTCCGCAAGAGATCGCCGCATCGATCGGCCGCGACTGGAACATGATGACGAACGACCTGTACGGCGCGCTGAAACAGGGCGATTTCCCGAAGTGGGACCTGTACGTGCAGGTGCTCACACCGAAGGACCTGAACCGCTTCGACTTCAACGCGCTCGACGACACGAAGGTCTGGACCGGCGTGCCTGAACGCAAGATCGGCACGATGACGCTCAATCGCGTGCCCGACAACTACTTCCAGTCGACCGAGGAATCGGCGTTCGCGCCGTCGCGGCTCGTGCCGGGGATCGAGCCGTCCGAGGACCGGATGCTGCAGGACCGCCTGTTCGCGTACGCCGACACGCAGATGTACCGGCTCGGCGCGAACTACATGGATCTGCCGATCAATCGCCCCGTCGTGCCGGTGGTCAACAACAACCAGGACGGCAAGATGAATGCGGGCGACCGCAAGGGCGAGGTGAACTACGAACCGTCGACGCTGAACGAACTCGCGCAGGACCCGCAGTACAAATCGGTCCGCATGGCGCTCGACGGCACGACGCAGCAGGAAGCGATCCGCAAGAAGCTGCCGTTCCGTCAGGCGGGCGAGTACTACCGCAGCCTGTCGCAGCAGGACAAGGACGACCTCGTCACCGCGCTGTCCGGCGACCTCGGCCAGGTGAAGAACGCGCAGAACCAGTACGCGATGCTGTCGTACTTCTACAAGGCCGACGCCGATTACGGTACGCGTCTCGCGCAGGCCGTTCACGCGAACGTCCAGCAAGTGCAGTCGCTCGCGGCGAAGCTGAGCGACAACTGATCCTCGCGGCTCGGGCCGTTGCCGACGTGTGCGCTCGCGCCGCGCACGTCGGCCCGGCCACTTCATCAGGACACCCTCATGCGATTCGAACGCTTCCCCCACGCGATCCGCGCGGCCGCGGCGGCGCTCGCGCTGGCCGCGCTCGCCGGCTGCGCGCACCTGCCCGACCGGCCAACCTACGGCAAGGCCGACCCTGCCGCGCTACGCCGCTATGACGACGACTGGTTCGACGCCGCGCGCGTCGGCCGCGTCGACATCCTGCGCGCGTTGCACGACGCCGGCTATCCGGTCGACGCCACCGACGGCCACGGCTATACGGCCGTGATCCTCGCGGCATACGACGGCCAGCCCGCGGCGCTCGACTACCTTTTATCGGCCGGCGCCAATGCGTGCACGGGCGATCGTCACGGCAATACGGCGCTGATGGGCGCCCTCTTCAAGAATGAACCCGACATCGCGCGGCGCCTGATCGACACGCACTGCCCGATCGACCAGACGAACGGCGCCGGCGAAACCGCGCTGGGGTTCGCGACGCTGTTCAACCGCTTCGAGCTGATTCCGCTGCTCGTCGCGCATGGCGCGAATCCGAACCATGTCGACCGGCGCGGCCAGTCGTTGCTTCAACTCGCGCTGACGCACGACAACGCGTATGCCGTGGACGCACTGCGGGAGGCGGGCGCCAAACGGTAGCGCGACTACGAATCAACCGTCTGAACAATGCGGATGCACCGTGCTATCGTGCCATGGGTTTCATCGCACGGAGACAGGAAAATGCTGAATCGCTTCGCCATTGTTCTGGTTGCCGCCGGCGTGGCAACCAGTCTCGCGGCAACCGCCGCGAGCCCCCAACCGGACAGCGCCAATTCGTATCGCCAGTTGCGCACACGGCTCTTTGCCGGCGTGACGGTCACCGCGATCTTTTCGCCGAACCAGTGCCAGAACGCGCAGCAGACAGGCACCCAGGCAGCGGCGCCCACCGTGTCGGGCGGCTTCGCGATACGCGACTTCATGGAAGTCAGCGGCAATACGCTCGCGTTCGCCAACCAGCACCTCACCGTCCAGCCAAGCGGCGCGACCGTCCTCGAGCTGATCCAGTACCGCGTGATGCAGGATGAAAGCGCGACGGTGACGGTCCGCTCGCTGTCACCGACCACGTACCAGCCGGTCGCGCCCGCGCAGGTTTTCCAGTGCACGCTCGGCGGCGGCCTTCGTTTCGCCTACGCGTGGCGAGATCGCGACTGACGCAAGGACTTCGTAGTGGACGCCGGCATCCGCGCCGAAACATCAGGACGACTACGAAATTGGGTTGACGTACGGAACAGGCAAACCGTCCCGTGCGTCGCTCGTGCAGGGCTCGGATTCAGAAAAACTCGTCGAGCAGACGATAGAAAGCGATCCGCTCCGGATCGGGACGTTCGATCCCGTACCGCACGAAGAAAGGCGCGACCCATTCGCTGCCCAGGTCCGCTTCGATATCGCGCGATGCCAGCGCCAGATCCTGATAGCGATCGGCCACGCCCAGGCGCCCGCAATCGATGAAGCCGGAGAAGCGGCCGTCGTCGACCATGAAGTTCGGCAGACACGCGTCGCCGTGCGTGACGACCCCGTCCTCGATCGCCGGCCGTTGCGCCAGTAACCTCGCGAACATCGTGTCGAGCGGCATGCCCGTATTCGCATCATCGAGGTTGTCCTCGTCGACGAGCCCTGCGTCGATCCGTGCCCGGGCGCGCGCGATTCGACGCGCCGCGCCGTGATCGAACGGGCATGTGGCCGGATCGAGCCGATGCAGCGCACGCAGCGCGTCGGCGACGATCGTCACTTTCGTCTCCGGCGCAAGTGACGCGACGGCGAGGTTGTCGCCGCGCACCGCGCTCAGCAGCAGCCACTCGCGCCCCGCCGCCGACGCGACGTCGAGCACCCGCGCGCCCGGCACGCCCGTCGTCGCCAGCCAGCGCAGCCGCACCGCCTCGTCCGGCAATTCGCCGAGCGGCCCCGCCGGCTCGGTTTTGACGAACCGGCGCGAGCCGTCGCGCGCATCGAGCCGGAACACCGCGGCATCCGACTGGCCGTCCGTCTGTCGCGTCCATCGGCAGCCGGCCAGCCTGGCCTGCCACGTCGTAGGCATGTCGTTGATGAGCGGGTCGTTATCGGTCACGGCGAACTCGATCCTCGTTGACGGGGCCGGCACGCAAAGTGTCGGCAACACCGCGCGCATGATACCGCGCCGCCCGATTCATCAGACCATTTCCACCCTCGCCGACGCCCTCGTTTCGTCTCCTATCGCCGGCTCCATCGAATCTCCATCTTTCCGCATCAAAGACGCCAACTAATCCACGCACACTCCGCCCCGTCAAAGCAGGCAGTGGGCTGCCTGCGCTTCCTGGAGTCGCTATGAAGAACCAAAAACGATGCTGCTACGGCGCCGTATGCGCGCTGGTGGCGGCAATGCTGGCGGGTTGCGGGCCGTCCGAACAGCCGGCCGCCGCGCCGGCCACCCCGGTGGCGGCCATGACCGTGGCCGCCACGCGCGTCGACGTGACGGAGGACCTGCCGGGCCGCGTCGCGGCCGTGCGGGTCGCCGAGATCCGGCCGCAGGTGAGCGGCATCGTGCAACGCCGGCTGTTCGAACAAGGCACCGAAGTGCGCGTGGGCCAGCCGCTGTTCCAGATCAATCCGGCGCCGTTCAAGGCCGAGATGGACACGGCCGCCGCGTCGCTGCAGCGCGCGCAGGCGGCGCTCGAACGCGCGAAGGTGCAGACCGCGCGCTTCAAGCCGCTCGTCGAGGCCGATGCGATCAGCCGCCAGATGTACGACGACGCCGTCTCGCAACGCGACCAGACCGCGGCCGACGTCGCGCAGGCCCGCGCGACGCTCGCGCGCCGCCAGCTCGACCTGAAGTTCGCGACGGTGGAAGCGCCGATCGCCGGCCGCATCGACCAGGCGCTCGTGACCGAAGGCGCGCTGGTATCGAGCAGCGACAGCCAACCGATGGCGCGCGTCCAGCAGATCGACCAGGTCTACGTGGACGTGCGTCAACCGGCCGCGTCGCTCGACGCGCTGCGCGGCGCGCTTGCCGCTCAACCGCAAGCGTCGGACAGCAACGGCCTGCCGGTCGACGTGCTGCGCGACGACGACACGCGCTACGACGTCAAGGGCCGCATGCTGTTCTCGGGCGTCAACGTCGATCCGGGCACCGGCGACGTGCTGCTGCGCGTGCTGGTCGACAACCCGAAACGACAGCTGCTGCCGGGCATGTACGTGCGTGCCCGCATTCCGCGCGCGCACTACGCCAACGCCGTGATGGTGCCGCAACAGGCGATCGTGCGCGCCGGCGGCAAGCCGCAGGTGTGGGTGCTCGACGCAAAGGGTACGGCTCACCTGAAGGCGGTCGAGGTCGGCGAACTGACGAACCGCAGCTATCGCATCAAGTCGGGCCTGCAGGCCGGCCAGAAGATCGTCGTCGAAGGCATGGAACGCCTGACCGACGGCGCGCCGGCCGCCGCAACCGACTGGAAGTCGCCTGACGCGGCCGCCATCGCGTCCGCGCACTGAGTCACGAGGAGCCTCCAGCCATGGCTGAATTCTTTATCCGCCGCCCGGTGTTTGCGTGGGTGATCGCGCTCTTCATCATCCTGACCGGGCTGATCGCGATCCCGCAACTGCCGGTCGCGCGCTACCCGTCGGTCGCGCCGCCGTCCGTCACGATCACCGCGAACTACCCGGGCGCCACGCCGCAGACGATGAACGACGGCGTGCTGAGCCTCATCGAGCGCCAATTGTCCGGCGTCAAGAACCTGCTGTACTTCGAATCGTCGGCCGACACGTCCGGCAGCGCGCAGATCACCGTCACGTTCAAGCCGGGCACCAATCCGGAGATGGCGCAGGTCGACGTGCAGAACAAGATCAAGTCGGTCGAGCCGCGCCTGCCCGCCGCCGTGCGCCAGAACGGGCTGATCGTCGAATCCGCGTCGTCCGGCTTCCTGATGATCGTCAGCCTGCGCTCGGACAACGGTCGCTTCGACGAAGGCGCGCTCGCCGACTACATGGCGCGCAGCGTGTCCGAGGAACTGCGGCGCATCGACGGCGTCGGCCGTGTGCTGCAGTTCGGCTCCGAACGCGCGATGCGCATCTGGGTCGATCCGCAGAAGCTGATCAATTTCGGCCTGTCGATGAGCGATCTGACGACCGCGATCGGCCAGCAGAACGTGCAGATCGCACCGGGCAGCCTCGGTGCGCTGCCCGCGCTGCCGGGCCAGCGCGTGACCGTGCCGCTCACCGCGCAAGGTCAGCTCGCGACGTCGGAAGAATTCGCGAAGGTCGTGCTGCGCGCGAACGCGGACGGCTCGAAGGTCGTGCTCGGCGACGTCGCCCGCGTCGAACTCGGCTCGCAAAACTACACGTTCGTGAGCCGCGAGAACAACAAGCCGGCCACTCTCGCCGGCGTGCAGCTCGCGCCGGGCGCCAACGCGGTGAAGACGGCGGACGCGATCCGCGCGCGCATGGCGGAACTGAGCAAGTCGATGCCGTCGGGCATGAGCTACTCGATCCCGCTCGACACGTCGCCGTTCGTGAAGATCTCGATCGAGAAAGTGCTGCACACGCTGCTCGAAGCGATGGTGCTCGTGTTCCTCGTGATGTACCTGTTCCTGCAGAACGTGCGCTATACGCTGATCCCGGCCATCGTCGCGCCGGTCGCGATGCTCGGCACGTTCACGGTGATGCTGCTGACCGGCTTCTCGATCAACGTGCTGACGATGTTCGGCATGGTGCTCGCGATCGGCATCATCGTCGACGATGCGATCGTCGTCGTCGAGAACGTCGAACGCCTGATGGCCGAGGAAGGACTGTCGCCGAAGGACGCGACGTCGAAGGCGATGAAGGAGATCACCGGCGCGATCGTCGGCGTCACGCTGGTGCTGACCGCGGTATTCCTGCCGATGGCGATGGCGAGCGGCTCGGTCGGCGTGATCTACAAGCAGTTCACGCTGTCGATGGCCGTGTCGATCCTGTTCTCCGCGCTGCTGGCGCTGACGCTCACGCCGGCCCTGTGCGCGACGATGCTCAAGCCGCTCGCACCGGGCCATCACGAGAAGCGCGGCTTCTTCGGCTGGTTCAACCGCCGCTTCGACCGCCTGACGAAATGGTACGAGACGCGCGTCGGCCGCCTGGTCGGTCGCACGGGCCGCGTGATGCTGGTGTTCGTCGCGATTTCGGGCGCACTGGTGCTCGGTTTCCGCAGCCTGCCGTCGTCGTTCCTGCCGGACGAAGACCAGGGCTACTTCATCACCAGCTTTCTGCTGCCCGCGGACGCTACCGCCGAGCGTACGCACGACGTGGTCAAAACGCTGGAGAAGCATCTTGCTTCACGTCCGGCAATCCAGTCGAGCATTTCCGTGATCGGCTACGGCTTCTCGGGCCAGGGTCCGAACGCGGCGATCAACTGGTCCGTGATGAAGGACTGGAAGAACCGCGGCGGCGCATCGACCCTCGAGGAAGGCATGCTCGCGCAGCAAGCGATGGCCGGCGTGACCGAAGGCACGGTGATGAGCCTGCTGCCGCCGGCCATCGACGAACTCGGCAACAGCTCGGGCTTCTCGATGCGCCTGGAAGACCGCGCCAACCAGGGCACGGCGGCGCTCAAGGCGGCCGAAGCGAAGCTGCTCGAACTCGCCGCGCAAAGCAAGGTCGTGACCGGCGTGTACCCCGACAGTCTGCCGGCCGGCACGAGCATTCGCCTCGAGATCGACCGCGCGAAGGCGCAGGCGCTCGGCGTGTCGTTCACGACGCTCAGCGACACGCTGTCGACCGCGATGGGATCGACCTACGTGAACGACTTCCCGAACGCGGGCCGCATGCAGCAGGTGATCATCCAGGCCGACGCGCCGGCACGCATGCAGATCGACAACGTGATGAAGCTGTACGTGCGCAACGCGGCCGGCGGCATGGTGCCGCTGTCCGAGGTGGTGCGCCCCGTGTGGACCGACACGCCGCTGCAGATGGTGCGCTTCAAGGGCTATCCGTCCGCGCGCATTTCCGGCAACGCGGCGCCCGGCCAGTCGAGCGGCGCGGCGATGGCCGAGATGGAACGGCTCGCCGCGCAACTGCCGCCGGGCTTCGCGGTCGAGTGGACCGGCCAGTCGCTGCAGGAACGCCAGTCGGCGTCGCAGGCGCCGATGCTGATGGTGCTGTCGATGATCGTCGTGTTCCTGGTGCTCGCCGCGCTGTACGAAAGCTGGTCGATCCCGCTGTCGGTGATGCTGGTGGTGCCGCTCGGCCTGATCGGCGCGATCGGTGCGGTGCTGCTGCGCGGGATGCCGAACGACGTGTTCTTCAAGGTCGGGATGATCACCGTGATCGGCCTGTCCGCGAAGAACGCGATCCTGATCGTCGAGTTCGCGAAGCAGTTGCGCGAGGAAGGCAGGGGGTTGATCGAAGCGGCCGTGCAGGCGTCGAAGCTGCGCCTGCGCCCGATCCTGATGACCTCGCTCGCGTTCGGCCTCGGCGTCGTGCCGCTGATGATCGCGACCGGCGCCAGCGCCGAGACGCAGCACGCGATCGGCACCGGCGTGTTCGGCGGCATGGTGACCGCCACGGTACTGGCCATTTTCTTCGTCCCTGTTTTCTTTGTGTTCGTGATGAGTATCCAGGAGCGCATCGGCGCATGGCGGGCGTCCCGCACGCAGCCGGCCACCCCGACTCACGGACAGGAAGGTTGATGCCATGCGATTGCTTGTTCTTCCCCTCGTCCTCGCACTGTCGGCCTGCTCGCTCGCGCCGACGCTGGTCAAACCGTCGATGCCGGTGCCGACGGCCTACACGGCCGCCGCTGCCGCCGATCTCGACGCGAACGCCGCCGACCTCGGCTGGCGCACGATGTTCGGCGATCGCCGCCTGCAACGCCTGATCGAGCTCGCGCTCGAGAACAACCGCGACCTGCGCGTGGCGGCGCTGAACGTGGAAGCCGCCGAAGCGCAGTACGGCATCCAGCGTTCCGCGCGCCTGCCGTCGATCGGCGCCGGCGCGAACTTCACGCGCCAGCGTACGTCGGACGACACGCAGTCGAATCCGCCGCTGTTCGGCGCGACGCAGAACCAGTACGGCGTCAACGTCGGCATCAGCGCGTTCGAGATCGACCTGTTCGGCCGCGTGAAATCGCAGTCGGATGCCGCGTTCGCGCGCTACGTCGCGACCGACCACGGCCGCCGCGCGGTGCAGATCTCGCTCGTCGGCGGCGTGGCGGATGCGTACTTCGCCGAGCGCCTCGCGCACGAGCAACGCCAGTTGTCCGAGCGCACGCTCGCCGACTGGCGGCAGTCGCTCGATCTCGCGCGCCGCCTGAAGGAAGCGCACCAGGCGAGCGGTGTCGACATCGCGCAGGCCGAAGGCCAGGTCGCGAGCGCGACGGCCGATCTCGAAGCGCGCACGCGCGCCGTCGAGCAGGCACGCAATGCCCTGCGCCTGCTGGTCGGCACCGAGCTGCCGAAGGATCTGCCCGAGCCGCTGCCGCTTCAGCAGCAACCGGTGATGACGCAACTGCCGGCCGGCCTGCCGTCCGAGCTGCTGTTCCGTCGGCCGGATATCCGGCAGGCCGAACAGAACCTCGTCGCCGCGAATGCGGACATCGGCGCCGCGCGCGCCGCATTCTTCCCGCGCCTGTCGCTGACGTCGTCGATCGGCTTCCTCAGCCCCGCGATGGGCAGTCTGTTCGACGGCGGCCAGCGCGTGTGGAGCTTCGCGCCGCAGGTCACGGTGCCGATCTTCCAGGGCGGCCGGCTGCGCGCCGAGCTGCGCCTCGCGGAAGTGCGCAAGTCCAGCGCGGTCGCCGAATACGAACGCGCGATCCAGGCCGCGTTCCGCGAAGTGGCCGACGGCATCGCCGGGCGCGAAACCTTCGGCCGCCAGATCGACGCGCAAACGCGCGTGGTCGGCTCGGCCGAACGCCGCACCGACCTGTCGAACCTGCGCTATCGCGCGGGCGTCGAGGGACGGCTGGAGTTGCTCGACTCGCAGCGGCAGCTCTATGCGGCCCGACAGGCGCTGCTGGACCTGCGTCGCAGCGAGCTCGGCAATGCCGTCGCGCTGTACAAGGCGCTCGGCGGCGGCCTGACGGACAAGGACGTCGCACCGTCGCAGCGCGTGGTGCGGAACTGAGCGAACGGCGCCGTTCCGTCCCGCGCGGCAGCGTGACGGAACGGCGCGATCCGGCCCGGCGATGGGCCGCCCCGATGGTTCGACATCGCACGGCACACTCCATGACGAATTCCCTGATACTGATTGCAGAAGACGAGCCCGACATCTCGGACATTCTCGATGCCTACCTGAAGCACGACGGCTTTCGCACCTATCGCGTCGCCGACGGGCAAGCGGTGCTCGACATGCAACCGCACCTGAAACCCGACCTGATCCTGCTCGACGTGAAGATGCCGCGGAAGAACGGCTGGGACGTACTCGCCGAGCTGCGACGGCGCGACAACACGCCCATCGTCGTCGTCACCGCGTTCGATCGCGATCTCGACCGGCTGCAGGCGCTGCACGCCGGCGCGGACGACTACATCGTCAAGCCGTTCAACCCGGCCGAGGTCGTCGCGCGATTGCGCGCGATCCTGCGCCGGTCGGCCGCGCCGCCGACCATGCGCATGCTGCGCGTCGGCGACCTCGAGATCGACACCGACAGCTATCTGGCCCGCGTGCGCACGGCCGGCACCGAGGTGCCGATCACGCTGACGCTGACGGAGTTCCGGCTGCTCGCGCACATGGCGAGATCGCCGAGCCGCGTGTTCACGCGCGGCGAGTTGCTCGATGCGTGCATGGCCGACGTCAGTGCGCTGGAGCGCACGGTCGACAGCCACATCTGCAGGCTGCGCAAGAAGCTCGAACAGGCCGGCGCGCCGGGCATGCCCGAGGTGATGCGCGGCGTCGGCTACCGACTGCGGGGCGTGCAGTGACGCTGCCGGCAAGACCCGGCCGGCACATCGGGCGGGCGATCGGCACGGGCGCGCTCGTCGTCGTGCTGCTCGCCTGCACCGTCGCGTGCTTCGTCTACGCCGTGCCTACGCTGGCCGCGTTGCCGCACGACGCGACCGCCGGCGCGATGATCCGCAGTGCGTCCCCTTACCTGGTGCCGGCGACGGTGCTGTTCGTCTGCCTGCTGGCCGCGGCATTCGACCTGGTCAGGTCGATCCGCCGGATGCTCGCGACGCTCGACGCCATGGCGGATACCGCCGGCCGGATCGTCGCCGGCGATCCGTCGGCGTGCATCATTTCCTGCGACGGCTGCCCGGCCGACCTGGCTCGCTTCATCGAGCACTTCAATGCGATGACTCATGCAATGAAACGTACGAATCCATCCGATGCGACGGTCACCGTCGCCAGCAGCAGTCGCGTCACGCGCACCCGGCTCGCCGAACTCGAAACCCGGCTCGACGCCATCAGGACGCTCGCCACCGATGCGGATGCTGCGTCGCGCGACGCGCTGCTTCAGCATGTCGACGCGCTGTTCCGGTTCGTCGACGACCTTCAGTTGGCCGAACGAGAGGCCGCGGCCATTCGAGTATTTCCTCGATAACGGCCGGCCGTTTCCAAACACATCGGAAATGATCGGCGAGTCGTTTTCGGCATTACCTGCATCGCGGGTTTTGAACATTACAAAACACCACCAATCTTTTCAAAATCATTTCGGTTTATTCGATTTAATTTAGTTTCATATAATCAAAAAAAGTTTGACATCGCGCTTTCGTTCTTGATACCGTCCGATGCAAGCAATCCGACGGATTGCCTGCCACGCAAACGATTCCGCTCCACGTTTTTTCGCTTCCGCTGCACCGAAGTACGCGCCGTCGAATAATTCGTTCGCACGCCGGCGCGTGCCGCATCCCGATGCATTTCACTGGACGGCTGCCACCGGCAGCGGGCCGAAGGATCGAATCAAATGAGCAGGACAACGAAGCTGTTGCTCTAGCAACCCCGCCCGCGCCGGATCCGGCGCGACTGCCCCGCCTCGCGGCGCAGCCTTTCCGTTACCGCGTTTTCCGTATTTCGCCCCCGGAGACAAACCGCTTTCCGGATCGGGCGAAAGGCCCTGTCGCGTCCGTGCCATCCGCCCGCATGCGGCAGAAAGCGGCGGTGCATGACCCGCACCGCTGTCGACCGTTGTTGTTGGTGCCGTTCGATGTTCAACCGGAGGGGTAATTCAAATGAATCAGGTTGCAAACAAGAAACACAAGCACATTCGCCTCGTCAAACTCGCATTCGCCGCCGCGGCAGCCGCTTCGTTCGGCATGGCGACCGCCCATGCCGCGCCCGCGGCCGGCTGGACGGAAACGCGTACCAAGGGCTTCCTGCCGCTCGTGCAGCAAAACGAAGCCGGTACGGCCGGCGCGCCCGCCGCCAGCACCGCCGCCGCTGCCGCCGCGGCCATCGACATGGCGCCGGGCGAATCGGTGGACATCGTGCTCGGGCTGAACCTGCGCAACGAAGCCCAGCTCGACCAGTACCTGCGCGACCTGCATACGCCGGGCTCGCCGCACTACCGGCAGTTCCTCACGCCCGCGCAATTCGCCGCGCAATATGCGCCGACCGACCAGCAGGTCGCCTCCGTCGTCGCCCATCTGCGCAAGGCGGGCTTCGTGAACATCGTGGTCGCGCCGAACCGGCTGCTGGTCTCCGCGTCCGGCACCGCGGCAACCGTCCAGTCCGCGTTCCGCACCACCCTCAAGCGCTTCACGCGCAACGGCCGCAGCGTCTATGCGAACACCGACGCCGCGCAAGTGCCGAACGCGATCGGCAACATCGTCGGCGCGGTGCTGGGCCTGCAGAACGTCGAGTTGATGCATACGGGCGCGGGCAGCAAGCCGCAAGGCAACACCAGCAACCTGACGATCCCCGCCGGCGCGTCGGCGGTGCCGCACAACCCGACCGAGTTCTCGTCGATCTACGGCGGCGACGGCACGCCGACGGCGTCGCAAACCACGGTCGGCATCATCTCCGAAGGCGATCTGTCGCAGACGGTGAGCGACCTCAATACGTTCGCCGCGAACAACGGCCTCGGCACGATCAGCAGCAGCATCGTGAAGACGGGCCCGTCCGGCAGCTCGTACACCGACACCGACGGCACCGTCGAATGGAACCTCGACAGCCAGTCGATCGTCGGCACGGCCGGCGGCAGCGTGAAGCAGGTCGTGTTCTACACCGCGCCGTCGATGACGCTCACCGCGATCACGGCCGCGTACAACAAGGCCGTGACCGACAACGTCGCGAAGGTGATCAACGTGTCGCTCGGCGTGTGCGAATCGTCCGCGTACAGCACCGGCTCGCAGGCGACCGACGACACCATCTTCAAGCAGGCGGTCGCGCAAGGGCAGACCTTCTCCGTTTCCGCCGGCGACCACGGCGCGTACGAATGCGCGAGCGGCACGCCGTCGCGCTCGACCTACACGGTGAGCGAGCCGGCCACGTCGCCGTACGTGATCGCGGTAGGCGGCACGACGCTGTTCACCAACACGTCGACCAACGCGTACAACAGCGAAATCGTGTGGAACGACCCGAGCTGGCAGCCGGGCACCGTGTGGTCGACGGGCGGCGGATACAGCAAGTACGAAGCCGCGCCGACGTGGCAGTCGTCGACCCTCACCGGTTCGACCAAGCGCGCGCTGCCCGACGTCGGCTTCGACGCCGACCTGCGCACCGGTGCGATTCTCGTCGTGAACGGCCAGACGTCCGACACGCTGTGGGGGTCGGGCTACCTGAACAACGAAGGCGGCACGAGCCTCGCCGCACCGATCTTCACGGGCATCTGGGCGCGGCTGCAGTCGGCCAACAACAATGCGCTCGGGTTCCCCGCGTCGAGCATCTACAAGTACTTCCCGACCAACGCGGCGCTGCTGCACGACGTCACGTCCGGCAACAACGGCAGCGGCACTTACGGCTACAAGGCGAAGGCCGGCTGGGATGCGACGACGGGCTTCGGCAGCGTGAACATCTCGAAGCTGAACGCGTTCATCCAGAGCACGTCGGATTTCGCGCGTTGACGGGTCGTTGACCGAACCGGTTGCGTGAGCAGGCGCGCGACGTCTCTCACGCAACCGCGTCCGGCTACCCGCGAAGGCTGCGAAGCCGTCGCGGGTTTTCCGCATGCCGCGCCGTCTCGCCGCTCCGATGCAAGCCTCGCCGTGCCGCTCAATCGGCCCAGTTCCGGACGTAGTCCGGCACCGCCACGTTGCCGTCCGCATGGACCGGTGCGCCGCGTGTCGTCTTCAGCGGCAGGATCCCGGCCCAGACCGCCAGCCCGAGATCCTCGTCCTTGTCGGACGGCAGCGAATCGCTGATTTTCACGGCCGCTTCCGCCATCGAAATCCGCAGCACGCGGGTCGCGTCGAGTTCCTTCGAATTGCCCGGCCGCGCTTCATGCTTGCGGCCCGGCGCGATCTTGTCCATCAACGCATCCAGCGCGGCGCGCTTTTCCGCACTGCTGTCGATCACGTCGAACTGCCCGTAGATCACCGCGGATCGATAATTCATCGAATGGTTGAAGGCCGAGCGGGCCAGCACGAGGCCGTCCAGCAGCGTCATCGCGACACAAGCCTGCGCGCCGGCCGACAGTGCCTTGATCATCCGGCTGCCGTTGGAGCCGTGGATATAGAGCGCGTCGCCCCTTCTCCAGTGCGCGGTCGGGATGCAGTGCGTGTTCTGCCCGTCGCCGAACGCGATGTGACAGACGTACGCGTCGTCCACGATGTGGTGGAGCATCGTGCGATCGTGGCTCGCCAGTTCGGGCAGGCGACGAATGGTCGTACGCGAGGTGGAAGAGAGTGTGGTCTGGTCGTTCATATATCTGTACTGCGAAATTAATCGTATCGGCATCGTGCCGACTCCATGCCCGAGGCGCGATCGGGCCGCCCGTCGACAGTCGCCGGCCGAATCGAGCAAAATACGCGCGTACCGCAAGTCGCGCCGTCACTCAAAATCCGCGTGTACCGGCCTGCCCCGCGAGAACGTGAACGATACGATGCGCGCGGCGTCTTCGAAAGAACCAGCACAAGGAAAATTTCTGGAACCAGCCCATGGATCTCGCGCTGCTCATCTCGTCGCTTGCCGGACAGGACGGCGCGACCACGCATAGTCGGCAGGAAGCCCTCTACCGGAGCCTGCGCAGCATGCTGCTGGACGGACACCTGCCGCCCGGCACGCGGCTCGCGTCGACGCGCGTGCTCGCGGCCGAGCTGGGCATCGCGCGCAATTCCGCGGTCTATGCGTACGAGCGCCTGGCCGAGGAAGGCTTCGTGGCCGCCACGCGCAACGGCACGATCACGCGATGGGACGGCCGCACCGACCCGAGCGCCGGTCATGAAGACGGCTCCGCACCGGTCCGCCTGTCGGCGCGCGTGCACGGGCTGGAAAATGCCGATCCCGAGCCCGAGCGCATGCTGCCGTTCGTTCCCGGCCTGCCGTCGCTCGACGAATTTCCGGTTGCCCAGTGGCGTCGTTGCATCGAGCGCGCATGGAAGACCATCACGCCGGCCCGGCTCGCGTACGGGCCGGTCGAAGGACTGCCCGAGCTTCGACGCGCGGTGGCCGCGTACATTCGCGTCTCGCGCGGCGTGCGCTGCGACACGGGCCAGGTATTCATCACCGACGGCACGCAGAGCAGCCTCGAACTGTGCGCGCGCATGCTCGCGAATCCCGGCGAAAACGGCTGGCTCGAGAACCCGTGCTACAACGGCGCGAGGACCGCGTTCCGCTCGACCGGCCTGAATCTCGTGCCGATCGAGGTCGATCGCGACGGCATGGCGCCGACCGACGAGCAGTGGCGCACTCACCCGCCCCGGCTGATCTATGCGACGCCGTCGCACCAGTACCCGCTCGGCGCGCTGATGAGCCCCGGGCGGCGCACGGCGCTCGTCGAGCGCGCCCGCGCCTGCGGCGCGTGGATCATCGAGGACGACTACGACAGCGAATTCCGTCACGGCGGCCAGCCGCTGCCCGCGATCCAGGGCCTGCATGCCGACGCGCCGGTGTGCTATCTCGGCACGTTCAGCAAGACGATGTTTCCGGCCCTTCGGCTCGGCTTCATGGTGGTGCCGCCGGTACTGGTCGACCGCTTCACGAGAACGCTGCGCGAACTGGTCCATCGCGGCCATTCGGCCGACCAGCTGGCGATGGCCGAATTCATCGATACCGGCCTCTTTGCGCGGCACCTGCGGAAGATGCGGGCGCGCTACGCGGACCGGCGCAGCTGCCTCGAAGCGGCACTCGCGCGCCATCTCGGCACGTCGCTGAGCGTGCGGGAAAGCCCGGGCGGCATGCATCTCTCCGCGGATCTCGCCGCGCCGCTGCACGATACCGACGTCGCGCGGGCAGCAGCCGCGGAAGGCTTGCTGCTGCAACCGCTGAGCAGCTACTGCATCGGCGACGGCCGCCGATACAACGGCTTCGTGCTCGGCTATTCAGGGCTGAGCGACGCGACGATCGAGACAGCGGCGATGCAGTTCGCGGCCGTCATCGACCGGCACCGCCGCGCGCGGCGCTGAATGTCGCTCACAGTTGCGATTCGATCGGGAACAGCCCGAGAAACCACACTTCCATCCGCCGCGCGGCGGACACCTCCGGCTCATGATCGATCTCGGTGACCTTCCCGCCATCGGTCTGAATCCACTTCAGTCGCCCTTTGCCGGCCGGATCGGTTCTCGGCTCGACACGCCAGGCGATCTGGTCGAGTCGCCCTTCCAGGTCGTTGGCGACCTGCGATGCAATCGCCGGGCTCTCGCAGTAAACGCCGATTTCCGTATTGAGGTTCAACGAGCGCGGATCGAGATTCATCGACCCGATGAAGATGCTCTTGTGATCGAACACGTAGGTCTTCGCATGCAGCGACGCGCGCGACGAGCCGATGATGACCTGCTTCGAAATGCTCTTGTCGCCCGATGGCCGGCGCTCGTAAAGCCGCACGCCCGCATTCACCAGATCGCTTCGATAGCGCCGGTAGCCGGCATGCACGGCCGCCACGTCGGTCGACGCGAGCGAATTGGTCAGCACCGTCACGCGCACGCCGCGCGCCGTCAGCGCGCGCAGCCGCTCGACGACGTCCTTGCCCGGCACGAAATACGGCGACACGATCAGCAGGTCGTGCTGCGGCTGCAACGCGAGCGCACGCAACTGCGGCATCAGATGCCCGTCGCTGTCCTTTGGCGCGTGCGCGATCTTCGACGGATCGTCGTACAGCACCGTCGCATGCCCCCACGACAGCTCCGTGCCCTGCCCGTGGACGATCCGGTCGAGCCGCTGCCGGGCTTCCAGCACGTACGGATTGTCCTCCATGGCCCGCAGGTAGTCGCGCAGCCGTTCGCGCTCGCGGTCGAGCCCGCCTGGCGCCGCATCGTGGCCGACCAGCGTATCGACCGGATACGCGTACGGCGAATTCCAGAACGTGTCGAATTCGGTCGAGATGTCCTTCACGACCGGGCCGTGAACCACGACGTCGAGATCGCCGAATTCCAGCATCGACGACGCGCCGAAGTACTCGTCGCCGATATTGCGGCCGCCGACGATCGCCGCCTGGTTGTCCGCGATCATCGCCTTGTTGTGCATGCGCCGGTTGACGCGCGAAAACTCGAATACCGTGCCGAGCTTCTTGAACCGGCGCGTGGCCACCGGATTGAACAGCCGGATCTCGATGTTCGGATGCGCGCTGATCTCGAGCAGCTTGCGGTCGTCCGCGTTGGTGCCGAGATCGTCGAGCAGCGCGCGCACGCGCACGCCGCGATCGGCCGCGCGGATGACCGCATCGGCCAGTTCGTGGCCGGTCAGGTCGTCGTGCCAGATGTAGTACTGAAGGTCCAGCGAGCGGTCGGCGCGATCGGCGAGCAACACGCGGGCGTCCAGCGCATCGACCGGATCGGTCAGCAAATGAAATGCGTCCTGCCCGGGATGCGTACCGGCCTGCTGCCGGAACGCGGCGCCGAGCCGCGTATCGTCCGTATCGGTGAATGCATGGGTCGGCGCGCGATCGGCCTGCGGCGGAAGACTGGCGCACGCGACGAGCGCCAGCGACGAGAGAATCGCACCCCACGAACGCAGCATGGTCATGATGGCCGCCCCTCACGGTCGGGCAAAGTTGGTTGGTGTTTGTTCTCGCTGCCCGATCGCGCGCGGCGCGGGTCGGCGGTCGCGCGCTCGACGGGAATCCGGTCGTGCGCGGCGGTCGCGCCACAGCATACTTCGATTGATAGCGGGACGGCACGCCCTCCGTGTTTCCCCGGTGGCGGCGATACGACATGCGGCGCCGACGTGCACCCGTTCAACGCGTTCGACACATTCGGACCGCACACAAAGAAAAACCCGCGACGCATGATGCCATCGCGGGTTTTACGACGTTCCGCGATCGCTCGAGGAACGTAATCTGGTGGGCCCCCCGGGAGTCGAACCCGGCACCAACGAATTATGAGTTCGCTGCTCTAACCAAGCATGAGCTAGGGGCCCAGACGAGAAGCGCGGCGTGCTACACGCCACCCCGACAACG
The DNA here is from genome assembly GCF_900446215.1 of Burkholderia cenocepacia. Lineage (GTDB taxonomy): Bacteria > Pseudomonadota > Gammaproteobacteria > Burkholderiales > Burkholderiaceae > Burkholderia > Burkholderia cenocepacia. Next base: position 684,600 of record NZ_UAQZ01000013.1, read on the forward strand.
AAGCCGGGCCGGCATTGTAACAACAAAGACGACAGAGGGAACGAACGCCACCGGCATCATGCGGATACCGGCGGCGTTCGTAACGGAGACGCTGGAAATCAGTTCCCTTCGAGGAACGACTTCAGCTTGTCGGAACGGCTCGGGTGACGCAGCTTGCGCAGCGCCTTGGCTTCGATCTGACGGATCCGCTCGCGCGTGACGTCGAACTGCTTGCCGACTTCCTCGAGCGTGTGATCGGTGCTCATCTCGATACCGAAACGCATCCGCAGCACCTTCGCCTCGCGCGGCGTCAGCGAATCGAGCACGTCCTTCACGACGTCGCGCATGCTGGCATGCAGCGCGGCATCCGCCGGCGCGACCGTGTTGGTGTCCTCGATGAAGTCGCCGAGATGGGAATCGTCGTCGTCACCGATCGGCGTTTCCATCGAGATCGGCTCCTTCGCGATCTTCATGATCTTGCGGATCTTGTCTTCCGGCATCTCCATCTTCTCGGCGAGCGTTGCCGGATCCGGCTCGAGACCGGTTTCCTGCAGGATCTGCCGCGAGATGCGGTTCATCTTGTTGATCGTTTCGATCATGTGAACCGGAATACGGATCGTGCGCGCCTGGTCCGCGATCGAGCGCGTGATGGCCTGACGGATCCACCACGTCGCATAGGTCGAGAACTTGTAGCCGCGACGGTATTCGAACTTGTCCACCGCCTTCATCAGGCCGATGTTGCCTTCCTGGATCAGGTCGAGGAACTGCAGGCCGCGGTTCGTGTACTTCTTCGCGATCGAGATCACGAGACGCAGGTTGGCCTCGGTCATTTCGCGCTTCGCCTGACGTGCCTTCAGTTCGCCGGCCGCCATCTGACGGTTGGTTTCCTTCAGGTCCTTCAGCGGCAGCACGACGCGCGCCTGCAGGTCGAGCAGGCGTTGCTGCTGTTCGCGGATCGCCGGGACGTTACGCGACAGCACCGCGCTGTACGAATGGCCTTCCGCGGTGATCTTCTCGGCCCAGTCGAGATCCGTCTCGTTGCCCGGGAAGCGCGCGATGAATTCCGAGCGCGGCATGCCGCACTTGTCGACGACGATGTGCAAGATCTGACGCTCGACCTGACGCACTTCGTCCACCTGCGCACGCAGCGTGTCGCACAGGCGTTCGACGGTACGCGCGGTGAAGCGGATCGTCATCAGCTCGCTCTGGATCGTTTCCTGCGCCTTCAGGTAGGCCTTCGACTTGTAGCCTTCCTTCTCGAATGCGCGGCGCATCTTGTCGAACCACTCGCTGATCTGCGAGAACTTCTCGAGCGACGCGCGCTTGAGGGCTTCGAGCTGGGCGGCGTTCGCCGATGCCTGCGCGGCACCGTCGTCTTCCTCCTCTTCCTCTTCTTCCTCTTCCTCTTCGGCTTCCTCGTCCTCGTTCTCGATCGCTTCCGCTTCCTTCGCGGAGAAACCGTCCGTATCGGCGGCGTCCGCAGCATTCGGATCGAGCAGGCCGTCGACGAGCTCGTCGACGCGGATCTCTTCGTTCGCGACGCGTTCGGCCATCGCGAGGATGTCGGCGATCGTCGTCGGGCACGCGGAGATGGCCATCACCATGTGGCGCAGGCCGTCCTCGATCCGCTTCGCGATCTCGATTTCGCCTTCGCGCGTGAGCAGCTCGACCGTGCCCATCTCGCGCATGTACATCCGGACCGGATCGGTCGTACGGCCGAATTCCGAATCGACGGTGGACAGCGCGACTTCGGCTTCCTCTTCGACTTCATCGTCCGACGACGCGGCGGGCGCGTTGTCGTTCAGGAGCAGCGTTTCCGCGTCCGGCGCCTGCTCGTAAACCGCCACGCCCATGTCGTTGAACGTGCCGATGATGCCCTCGAGGGCTTCGGTCTCGGTGAAGTTGTCCGGCAGGTGGTCGTTGATTTCGGCGTACGTCAGGAAGCCACGCTCCTTGCCGAGCTTGATCAGCGCGCGCAGTTTCACGCGGCGCTCTTCGAGCTCCTCGGCCGTGCCCGGCGTGCTCGTCGCGAACGCTTCCTTCAGCAGCGCCTTTTCCTTGGCGCGACGATCGCGCACCTTGGATTTGCCCGGTGCAGCCGCGGCTGCGGGCTGCTCGTCGCTCTGATTTGCGTCGTCTTCGACGGATACTTCGTTCAGCTTTTTGGTCATGGAGTTCGCCGTACCGGCTATATCGACTCGCGGCTGCTGGACGACAGCCGGTTGAACCGTGGGTGCATGAGTAGTACGTACTGCCGTTTCGTCCGCGTCGGCAGTCGTGTCCCTTGCGCTTTTCGCACTTGCCCGCTTCGCCGCCGGCTTGGCCGGCCCGGAGTCGGGTCTGGCGGCAGCCCGTGTTCTGGCTGCCGGCGCCGGCGCAGCCTGAGCAGTGCCGGCCGCGGTTTTCTTTCCTGCAGGGGCTGACGTGGCTGAAGACGTTGTCCTGGTGGAAGAAGCAGACTTGGCCGCTGTGACCTTCTTGGTCGGCTCCGTCGAGCCCTTGCCTGTTGCTTTCTTTCCGCCTGTCGTCTTTGCCATCGCGATTCTCGCCTCTGCTTAGAAAACAAACCGCTGGAAACCTTATATTATAGCACGCTGGGGAGCCCTCTCTAAGCGCCCCGGCCGCCTACAGCCCGAGCCGACGCTTCATGTCGGTTCGCTGCTGGTTCAATTCCGTCAATTCGGCCAATTCCTCGGGGGTGAAGGTGGATTGCCGCGCCAGCCTGTCCAGCCGGTCGCAGCAGGCGTCATAGCGCATCTTGAGCACCGCTGCCTGCAGCTCCTCCCCCGCAATCCGCTCCTGCTCACGTTGCCGCTCGGGCACCGTCTCGTCTTCCGGATTCTGTAACAGCAAATCGCGGACGTTTTCATCATAGTCCAGAATTTCGCGGAAGATTTCCTCGTAAGTCGCCCCGTTCGAGGACGTCCTCAGGACATCCGACAGCAGCCGGAACTCCGCGCCTTCGCCCAGCGCACGCGCATGATCGACGACTTCCGCGAACAGCTCGCCGATGCGCGGCAGCGCGCGCAGGGTCGCAATCTGTTCGTCGTCGAGCTGCGATGCGACGCGCGGATGCATCACCAGCGTGCGCAGCGCGCGCTTTTCGCTGTCCGTCACGCGGCGCCGCTCGCTGCGCGCGGGCGCCTGGCGCGGCGGCGTCGCGATGCGCGTGTCGACGTCCGACAGCCCCGCGACCTCCTCGAACGGGATATCGAGGCGGTCGGCGAACATGTGCATGATCTGCGCGCGCAACGCGTTCGCGGGCAGCGCCTGCAACAGCGGCTTCGCATCGAACAGCGCCTTCGCGCGGCCTTCCGGCTGATCGAGCGCCTTGCCGGCAATCGCTTCGTTCAACAGAAATTGCGACAGCGGCATCGCGCGCTCGACCTGCTCGGAGAACGCCTCCGCGCCGAACTCGCGCACGTAGCTGTCCGGATCGTGCTCGGTCGGCAGAAAAAGGAACCGGATCGTCCGGTTGTCGCCCGCATGCGGCAGGCATGCCTCGAGCGCGCGCCGCGCCGCGCGCCGCCCGGCCGAATCGCCGTCGAAACTGAAAATGACCGTGTCGGTCTGGCGCAGCAGCTTCTGCACGTGAATCGGCGTGCACGCGGTGCCGAGCGTCGCGACCGCGTTCGGAAAGCCGAGCTGCGCGAGCGCGACGACGTCCATGTAGCCTTCGACGACCAGCACGTACTTGCGCTCGCGAATCGCGAGGCGCGCCTCGAACAGCCCGTACAGCTCGCTGCCCTTGTTGAACAGCGGGGTTTCGGGCGAGTTCAGGTACTTCGGTTCGCCGCTGCCGAGCACGCGGCCGCCGAACCCGATCACCTGCCCCTTCACGTTGCGGATCGGGAACATGATCCGCTCGCGGAACCGGTCGTAGCGGCGCGCGACGCCCTGCGCGTCGGTTTTCTCGCTGACGATCACGAGCCCCGCCTCGACGAGCGACTCGTCGCGATAATCCGGGAACGCGGCCTCGAGGTTCTGCCAGCCGTCCGGCGCATAGCCGAGCCCGAAGCGCGCGGCGATCTCGCCGGTCAGGCCACGGTTCTTCAGGTACTGGATCGCAACGGTCGCGCCGCGCAACTGCTTGCGATAGTAGTCGCACGCCGCCGTCATCGCGTCGGACAGCGCGGTCGCCACCGATTTCGACACGGGCGCCGGATAGTCGCCGCCACCGCCGCCGCCCCCACCGCCGCCGCGCATCGACGGCTCGTGCGGCACGGTCAGGCCGACGGACTGCGCGAGTTCCTGCACGGCCTCCGGGAACGTGAGCCCCGCATGTTCCATCAGGAAGCCGATCGCCGTGCCGTGCGCGCCGCAACCGAAGCAGTGATAGAACTGCTTGGTCGGACTGACGGTAAACGACGGGCTCTTCTCGTTATGGAACGGGCACAACCCCATGAAGTTGGCGCCGCCCTTCTTGAGCTGCACGTACCGACCCACCACGTCGACGATATCGACGCGGTTCAGCAAATCCTGCAGGAACGAATGCGGAATCACCGTGGGATCGAGCGAAAAAAGACAATACGACGCCCGGCGCACGCATCGCTGGGCGCGCCGGGAACGGGTTTTACTTCGTGAGCGCGGCCTTGACCTGCGCGGAAACGGCCGTCATGTCGGCACGGCCGGCGAGCTTGGCCTTCAGCACGCCCATCACCTTGCCCATGTCCTGCGGGCCGGCTGCGCCGGTTTGCGCGACCGCCGCCTGGACTTCGGCCGCCACTTCGGCGTCCGACAGTTGCGCGGGCATGTAGCCGCCCAGCACGGTCAGCTCGGCCTGCTCCTTCGCGACGAGATCGTCGCGGCCGGCCGCCTGGAACTGGCTGATCGAATCCTTGCGCTGCTTGATCATCTTGTCGATCACGGCCGTGATGCCCGCGTCGTCGAGCGTGACCCGGTCATCGACTTCGCGCTGCTTGATCGCGGCCATCAGCAGGCGAATCGTTGCCAGGCGCTCGCTGTCCTTCGCGCGCATCGCGGCCTTCATGTCTTCGCTGATCTGCTCTTTCAAACTCATCTTTCACCCGGGATGGAAACGTGAATCCGACGCCCGCGAACGGGCGTCAACACAAAAACCCGCTTGGGACAGTGTCTCAAGCGGGTTGCTCGAATCCGGCATCGGCGACTCGCCGCCTGATCGGTTGCGCGATCGCACCCGATCGCACGGAGTCGCCGGTGCGCCGCTCAGCGAACCGCGCGGCGCCCAATCGTTCAGTACAGCTTCTTCGGCAGCGTCTGGCTGCGAATACGCTTGTAATGACGCTTCACCGCAGCAGCCTTCTTGCGCTTGCGTTCTGCGGTCGGCTTCTCGTAAAACTCGCGCGCGCGAAGCTCGGTCAGCAGACCGTTCTTCTCGATCGTGCGCTTGAAGCGACGCATTGCAACTTCGAACGGCTCGTTCTCTTTAACGCGAATGATCGTCATGATCCGACACGAATAAAGGTTTGCAGGGAAAGACTACCGAGTATAGCAGAGCGATTGCCCAAAGGCACGGGGCCGGGCCCCGCCAACCGGGCGCCGGCCGGGCGCGTCAGGCGCCGCGCGCGTACTCGGCCGCGGCCTGCCCGGCCGCCGTGCCGGACGCCCATGCCCACTGGAAGTTGTAGCCGCCGAGCCAGCCCGTCACGTCCACCGCCTCGCCGACGAAGAACAGCCCCGGCACGCGCGCGCTCATCATCGTCGCCGACGACAACTCGCGCGTATCGACCCCGCCCTTCGTCACTTCGGCCTTCTTGTAGCCTTCGGTGCCATTCGGCGTCAGCGTCCAGCCGGACAGCGCGTCGCCGATCTGGCGCAGCGTCTTGTCCGGCAGGTCCGCGAGTCGCGCGTCGGCCGCGACGCGATGCGTGTCGAGCCACGCATGCGCGAGGCGCGACGGCACCCAGTCGGCGAGCAGCGAACCGATCTGACGCTTCGACGTGCGTTTCGCGTCGAGCAGGTCAGCCACCGTATCGCGCTGCGGCAGCAGGTCGACGCGAATCGGATCGCCGGGCTGCCAATAGCTCGAGATCTGCAGGATGCCCGGCCCGGACAGCCCGCGATGGGTCAGCAGCAGGTCCTCGACGAATTCGCCGCCGCGCTTCTTGTCGCCGGTCGAAACGCGCACTTCGAGCGATACGCCGGACAGCGGCGCGAACGGCGCCCAGTCCTGCGGCGCGAACGTCAGCGGCACGAGCGCCGGCCGCGTATCGACAAGTTTGTGGCCGAACTGCTTCGCGAGCCGGTAGCCGAAGTCGGTCGCGCCGATCTTCGGGATCGACAGGCCGCCGGTCGCGACGATCAGCGCGCGCGCACCGATCGGCCCCGCCTGCTGCGTGTCGAGCGTGAAGCCGTCGGATGGCGCATGGCGCACCGCGTCGACGACGACGGGCCGGCGCCACGCGATGCCGCCCGCGTCGCACTCGTGCTTCAGCACGTCGATGATCGCGTCGCTGCCGTGGTCGCAAAAAAGCTGACCCTTGTGCTTTTCGTGCCAGGTCACGTGATGGCGCTTGAGCAGCCCGAGGAAGTCGCGCGGCGTATAGCGCGCGAGCGCCGAGCGTGCGAAATGCGGATTCGACGACAGGTAGTTGTCGGGCCCGGCGTACAGGTTCGTGAAATTGCAGCGGCCGCCGCCCGAGATGCGGATTTTCTCGGCAAGCCGCGGCGCGTGATCGAGCAGCACCACGCGGCGGCCGAGCTGCCCGGCGACCGCGGCGCTCATCATGCCGGCGGCACCCGCGCCGATCACGGCGATGTCATAGGTTTCCATGGCGCGGATTGTACCTGCCCGGCATCGGGCCCGGGCCGCCGCCAGCGGCCGCCTGCCCTCGCCTGCTATACTTTCCGGTTACGTTGACCTACCTGCGGCGCGTCCGAAACGGCGTGCCCCGCCCTCACCCATGCTCGTTCTCGGCATCGAAAGCTCCTGCGACGAAACCGGCCTCGCGCTCTACGACACGCAGCGAGGCCTGCTCGCGCACGCGCTCCATTCGCAGATCGCGATGCACCGCGACTACGGCGGCGTCGTGCCCGAGCTCGCGTCGCGCGACCACATCCGCCGCGCGCTGCCGTTGCTCGAGGAAGTGATGGCGCAAAGCGGCACGCGCCGCGACGACATCGACGCGATCGCGTTCACGCAGGGCCCCGGCCTCGCCGGCGCGCTGCTGGTTGGCGCGAGCATCGCGAATGCGCTCGCGCTCGCGTGGAACAAGCCGACCGTCGGCATCCATCACCTCGAAGGCCATCTGCTGTCGCCGTTGCTGGTCGACGCGCCGCCGCCGTTCCCGTTCGTCGCGCTGCTGGTGTCCGGCGGCCACACGCAGCTGATGCGCGTGACCGACGTCGGCGTGTACGAGACGCTCGGCGAAACACTCGACGACGCGGCCGGCGAAGCGTTCGACAAAACCGCGAAACTCATCGGCCTCGGCTACCCGGGCGGCCCGGAAGTATCGAAGCTCGCCGAAACGGGCACGCCGGGCGCGGTCGTGCTGCCGCGCCCGATGCTGCATTCGGGCGATCTCGACTTCAGCTTCAGCGGCCTGAAGACGGCCGTGCTCACGCAGATGAAGAAATTCGAAGCGGCGAAGTTCGACGGCGAAGCGCTCGAACGCGCGAAGGCCGACCTCGCGCGCGGCTTCGTCGATGCGGCCGTCGACGTACTCGTCGCGAAGTCGCTCGCCGCGCTGAAGAAGACGAAGCTCAAGCGCCTCGTGGTCGCGGGCGGCGTCGGCGCGAACCGCCAGTTGCGCGCGGCACTGTCGGCGGCCGCGGCCAAGCGCGGCTTCGACGTGCACTACCCCGATCTCGCGCTCTGCACCGACAATGGCGCGATGATCGCGCTCGCGGGCGCGCTGCGGCTCGGCCGCTGGCCCGAACAGGCGAATGCCGACTACGCGTTCACGGTGAAGCCGCGCTGGGATCTCGCATCGCTCGCGGGCTGACTCGCGTCACGCGCCACCACCGGCAGGAAAACAAAAAGGCCGCTCGTTCGAGCGGCCTTTTTCATTGGCGTGACAAAACGCCGCAGCGTTATGCAGCCTGCCGCTTGTCGCGCTCGATCAGCGCATACGCGCTGTGATTGTGGATCGACTCGAAGTTCTCGGCTTCGAGCACGTAGGCGACCACCCGCTCGTCCGCATCGAGACGCTGCGCGACGTCGCGCACGAGATCCTCGACGAACTTCGGGTTCTCGTATGCACGCTCGGTCACGAACTTCTCGTCCGGCCGCTTCAGCAGACCCCACAGTTCGCACGACGCCTCTTCTTCCGCGATGCGGATCAGCGCCTCGACCGGCAGATCCGCAGCCAGCTCCGCGTCGATCGTCACGTGCGAGCGCTGGTTGTGCGCGCCGTACTGCGAGATCTTCTTCGAGCACGGGCACAGGCTCGTCACCGGCACGAGCACCTTCAGGAACAGGCGCGTATCGCCGTTGCGGCTTTCGCCCGCGAGCGTCACTTCATAGTCGAGCAGGCTTTGCACGCCGGACACCGGCGCCGTCTTGTTCACGAAATACGGGAACGTGACTTCGATGCGGCCGGCCTCGGCCTCGAGCTTCTCGAGCATCGACGCGAGCATCGCGCGGAAGCGCTCGACCGTCAGCGGCGCGCGATTCTCTTCGAGCAGCGCGACGAAGCGCGACATGTGCGTGCCTTTCTGGTCGGCCGGCAGACGGACGTCGAGGTTCCAGACACCGACGGTCGGTTGCACGTCGCCGCTTTCGGTGCATACCGTCAACGGATGCCGGACCGCCTTCACGCCGACGCGCTGAATCGGGATCTGACGGGTATCCACCGTGCTCTGCACGTCGGGCATCACGAAGGCGGGATTCATCTGGTTCATCTTGTTCAATCCTTGTAAGCCGCGCGTCCGACGACGCGCACGCCGCATCATGCGGCAGCCGGAAAAGCAACATGGGCCCGCAGGCCCATGTTTTCCGCATCAATGAAGACCGGTTGCGCCAGTCGCACCGACGCCGCCCGCGGGCGGCGCCAGCTTACGCGACGCGCTTCGCCTGACCGGCGACATCGGCCGCCGGATTCAGAAAGCGTTCGCGAATCGATTTCGCGATGCCCGCGCCGTCGAGGCCGCATTGCGACAGCAGCTTCGCGGGGTCGCCGTGATCGATGAACAGGTCAGGGAGGCCCAATTGTAGTACGGGTCGGATAACCCCACTCTCCATCAGGGCTTCCACGCAGGCCGAGCCCGCGCCGCCCATCACGCAGCCTTCCTCGACCGTCACGACGTAGTCGTGCGTTTCGGCGAGCTCGCGCACGAGCGCTGCGTCGACCGGCTTCACGAAGCGCATGTTCGCGACCGTTGCGTCGAGTTCCTCGGCCGCGGCGAGCGACGGTGCGACCATCGTGCCGAACGCGAGGATCGCGACGCGCTTGCCTTCCGGCTGCGACGTGCGGCGACGCACTTCACCCTTGCCGAGCGGGATCTCGGTGAATTCCTTCACCGTCGCCACGCCCGTACCCGCGCCGCGCGGATAGCGCACCGCGGTCGGGTTCGGCTGCTGCAGCGCCGTGTGCAGCATCTGGCGGCATTCGTTCTCGTCGGATGCGGCCATGATCGTCATGTTCGGGATGCAGCGCATGAACGCGAGATCGTACGCGCCCGCATGCGTCGCGCCGTCCGCGCCGACGAGGCCCGCGCGGTCGATCGCGAACACGACCGGCAGGTTCTGCAGCGCGACGTCGTGGATCAGCTGGTCGTACGCACGCTGCAGGAACGTCGAGTAGATCGCGACGACGGGCTTCAGCCCTTCGGTCGCGAGACCGCCCGCGAACGTCACCGCATGCTGCTCGGCGATGCCGACGTCGTAGTAGCGATCCTTGAAGCGCTTCTCGAACTCGACCATGCCCGAGCCTTCGCGCATCGCGGGCGTGATGCCGACCACGCGCGTATCGCGCTCGGCTTCATCGCACAGCCACTCGCCGAACACCTGCGTGTACGTCTTCTTCGCGGGCGTCGTCGACGGCTTGATGCCTTCGGCCGGGTTGAACTTGCCGGGGCCGTGATAGAGCACGGGATCCGCTTCGGCGAGCTTGTAGCCCTGGCCTTTCTTCGTCACGACGTGCAGGAACTGCGGGCCGCGCAGTTCACGGATGTTCTGCAGCGTCGGGATCAGCGAATCGAGATCGTGACCGTCGATCGGGCCGATGTAGTTGAAGCCGAACTCCTCGAACAGCGTGGCCGGCACGACCATGCCCTTCGCGTGCTCCTCGAGCTTGCGCGCGAGTTCGAGCACCGGCGGCGCGACGCTCAGCACGCGCTCGACGCCCGCGCGCGCAGCCGCATAGAAGCGGCCCGACATCAGGCGGGCGAGATGGCGATTCAGCGCGCCGACCGGCGGCGAGATCGACATGTCGTTGTCGTTGAGGATCACGAGCAGCTTCGCATCTTCCGACACGCCCGCGTTGTTCATCGCCTCGAACGCCATGCCGGCCGTCATCGCGCCGTCGCCGATCACGGCGATCGAGAAGCGGTCGTCGCCGTTCAGCTGGCTGCCGATCGCCATGCCGAGCGCCGCCGAGATCGACGTGCTCGAGTGCGCGGTGCCGAACGTGTCGTATTCGGATTCGCTGCGACGCGGGAAGCCCGAGATGCCGTCGTACTGACGCAGCGAATGCATCTGGTCGCGGCGGCCCGTCAGGATCTTGTGCGGGTAGGTCTGGTGACCCACGTCCCAGACGATGCGATCGTTCGGCGTGTTGAACACGTAGTGCAACGCGATCGTCAGCTCGACCGTCCCGAGGTTGGACGACAAATGGCCGCCCGTCTTCGACACGCTGTCGAGCACGAACGCGCGCAGTTCATCCGCGAGCGGTTGCAGTTGGCGACGATCGAGGCGGCGCAAATCCGCCGGGTCGTCGATGGTTTTCAGCAAGTCGTACATCGTCGTTCCATTGTAGGAAATCAAACGCGCCCGCATTCTTTTGCACGCACCGTAGCGTGTGCGCGGCGGCGGGCTTTCGCGTCAGCTGACCCGGTTCACTACCAGGTCGGCAAGTTCGGCCAGACGCTGTGCGCGTGCGCCGAACGGTTTCAGCGCGTCGTGCGCTTCGGCGCGCAGCTGCGCTGCCAGCTCGCGCGACGCCTCGAGACCGAGGATCGATACATAGGTCGGCTTGTCGTTCGCCGCGTCCTTGCCGGCCGTCTTGCCAAGCGTCGCCGAATCGGTCGTGACGTCGAGAATGTCGTCGACGACCTGGAAGGCCAGACCCACGGCCCCCGCGTACACGTCCAGCGCAGCCATCGTTTCCGTCGAAGGCGTCTCGCCGGCCAGCGCACCCATCCGCACGGCCGCGCGCAGCAAGGCGCCCGTCTTCATCCGGTGCATCGTCTCGAGCTGTTCGCGCGTCAGCTTCAGGCCGACGCTCGCCAGGTCGATCGCCTGCCCGCCGGCCATGCCGATCGAGCCGCTCGCGAGCGCCAGCTCGCGCACGAGCGCCGCCTGCTGCACCGGCGACAGCGCGTCGGCGTCGGTCAGCGCGACGAACGCCTGCGATTGCAGCGCATCGCCGACCAGCAGCGCCGTCGGCTCGTCGTACTGCACGTGCACGGTCGGCTTGCCGCGACGCAGCGCGTCGTCGTCCATGCACGGCATGTCGTCGTGCACGAGCGAGTAGACGTGGATCATCTCCAGCGCCGCCGCCGCCGCGTTGCGTGCCGCCTCCGTCGCACCGGTCAGCTCGCCTGCTGCATGGCACAGCAGCGGGCGAACGCGTTTGCCGCCACCGAGGACCGCGTAGCGCATCGCCTCGTGAAGTTTCGCGGGCATCGCGGTTTCAGCCGGCAGATAGTGGCCGAGTGCGTCCTCGACACGGTCAAGCACGGACCGCATCCATTGTTCGAATGTCATAGATCGTCGTCTTCGCCGTCCGTGGCGGCCGTTCCGGACGAAAGCGGCTTCAGCGTCGCGCCGTCGAGCACGCGAACCTGCTGCTCCACTTTCTCGAGCTGCTGTTGGCAAAACGCAACGAGGGTCGCACCGCGGCGATACGCCGCCAGTGAATCCTCGAGGCTCAGCGCGCCGCCTTCCATCCGGGCAACCAGCGTCTCGAGTTCCGCGAGCGCCATCTCGTAATTGTCCGGCAACGGTTCGGTGCCATTGCCGGGCGGCGTGGCGCCTGGGGATGCGGTTTTCGCCATGGACGAGGGTGTCAAATTTCAAAACAAGTCGGACATTCTACGGCAAAAGAGAATTTTCCGACCTGCCGTCTTGGGCGCCCGCGCACAATCCCGGCCCCATCTTCGATGCACAGTGTGCGCCTTTCGACGGCCGCCCGACAAAAAATTGACACAAATCAGGCACTTAATCCTAGCCTTGCGAGGCGAACCGGGTATAATTCTCCGTTTCCCTAAATCGATTTTTCGATGGTTGGGTTGTTCACTGCTTTCACGCTAACACCGGGAGTGGGAATGTCCAATCTGAGCGATGCGCTTCAGTTGAAGTCGGCCCACAGCCAGCTTCCAGTCACTGCATATTTCGATGAGGCGCTACTCGAGCGCGAGATCGAAACCCTCTTCAAGAAAGGACCTCGTTACGTCGGGCACGAGTTGATGGTGCCCGAGGCGGGGGATTATTTTGCGCTGCCGTCCGAGAAGGAAGGCCGCGTGCTGGTCCGCAACCAGACGAACCAGATCGAACTGCTGTCGAACGTGTGCCGCCACCGGCAGGCGATCATGCTCAACGGGCGCGGCCACACGCAGAACATCGTGTGCCCGCTGCACCGCTGGACGTACGACCTCGAAGGCGAGCTGCTCGGCGCACCGCACTTCCCCGACAAGCCGTGCCTGAACCTCGGCAAGAGCCCGCTGCAGAACTGGCAGGGGCTGCTGTTCGAGGCCGAGGGCCGCAACGTCGCGCGCGATCTCGCCAACCTCGGCACGAAGCATCACTTCGACTTCTCCGAGTACCAGTTCGATCACGTCGAAGTGCACGAGTGCGATTACAACTGGAAGACGTTCATCGAGGTCTACCTCGAGGATTATCACGTCGTCCCGTTCCACCCGGGCCTCGGCAGCTTCGTGTCGTGCGACGATCTCAAATGGGAGTTCGGCGACTGGTACAGCGTGCAGACGGTCGGCGTGCACAACGCCCTCGCGAAACCGGGCAGCGCGACCTACCAGAAATGGCACGAGCAGGTGCTGAAGTTTCGCAACGGCGTGCCGCCGGAGTTCGGCGCGATCTGGATGGTCTACTACCCGGGCCTGATGATCGAGTGGTATCCGCACGTGCTGGTCGTGTCGTGGCTGATCCCGCGCGGGCCGCAGAAGACGACCAACATCGTCGAGTTCTATTACCCCGAGGAAATCGCGCTGTTCGAACGCGAATTCGTCGAGGCCGAGCGCGCCGCCTACATGGAGACGGCCGTCGAGGACGACGAGATCGCGATGCGGATGGACGCGGGCCGCCGTGCGCTGATGGCGCGTGGCGAGTCGCAGGTCGGCCCGTACCAGAGCCCGATGGAAGACGGGATGCAGCACTTCCACGAGTTCCTGCGCCGCCACCTCGGCGACCTCTGACAGCGGAGGCGGCGCGCTGCCGACGCCGGGCCGCCGGCAAACGAAAAGACGGGCTTCGGCCCGTCTTTTTTTGTTTAGACTTGGAGTGTCAGGCCATTTGCACTCCAGGGAGCCGTCATGCCACACACTCATTACACCACGCTCATCTCCGCCGCCAATCTCGCCGAGCGCCTGGCCGCGGCGCCCGGCAGCGTGGCGCTGTTCGACTGCCGCTTCGATCTCGCCGATCCCGGCGCCGGCGAAGCCGCCTACGCGGCCGGCCACCTTCCCGGCGCGCAATACCTTCATCTCGACCGCGACCTGTCGGGCCGCAAGACAGGCACCAACGGCCGCCATCCGCTGCCGACCCGCGACGCGCTCGCCACGCTGCTCGCCAGCCGCGGCCTCAAGCAGGGCCAGCAAGTCGTCGCGTACGACGCGCAAGGCGGCGCCTATGCGGCGCGCCTGTGGTGGCTGCTGCGCTGGCTCGGCCACGATTCGGTCGCGGTGCTCGACGGCGGCCTGCAGGCGTGGGAAGCGGCCGGCCAGCCGCTGACGACCGACGTGCCGCAACCGGCCGCCGGCGACTTCCGCGCCGCAACGCCGCTCGAATCGACGGTCGATGCAGCGGCCGTGCTCGCGAACGTGTCGTCAGCCGCGCGCGTGGTGATCGATGCACGCGCACCGGACCGCTATCGCGGCGAAAATGAAACGATCGATCGGGTGGGCGGCCACATTCCCGGTGCGCGCAACCGCTTCTTCAAGGACAACCTGGCCGCCGACGGCCGCTTCAAGACCGGCCATGAATTGCGCGAGGCGTTCGCCACCGTGCTGGCCGGCACCGAGCCAAACCGCGTGATCCTGCAATGCGGCTCCGGCGTCACCGCCTGCCACAACGCGCTGGCGCTGGAAGTGGCGGGCCTGCACGGCGCGTCGCTGTACCCGGGTTCGTGGAGCGAATGGAGCGCCGATCCGTCGCGACCGATCGCGACCGGCCCGACGCCGTAAGCGCGCGTACGGCGCGGCAGTCACGCAGCGGCGGCCTCGGCCGCCGCTTGCCGTTTACATCACGCCGAACTTGTGGAACCACTCGATCGCGCGTTTCCAGCCATCCTCGGCATCGGCCTTCACGTAGCTCGGCCGGTAGTCGGCGAAGAACGCATGGCCGGCATCCGGATACACGACGATCTCCGATTCGCGCGCGAGCTTCGAATCGCTCGCCTGGATCGCCTTGCGCATGTTCGCGAGCGACGCCTGCGTGATGTTCTGATCCTTCTCGCCGTACAGGCCGAGCACCGGCACTTTCAGCAACGACGCGTGATCGACCGGGTTGAACGGCGTCATCTCGTCGGTCTTGCCTTCGACGAACCCGTACCACGCCACCGCGGCCCGCACGTGCGGATTGTGTTCCGCATACAGCCACGCCTGGCGACCGCCCCAGCAGAACCCGGTCACGCCGAGGCGCGTCAGGTCGCCGCCGTTCTTGCCGGCCCACGCGACCGTCGCATCGAGATCCTCCGTCACCTGCCGGTCCGGCACCTTGCTGACGATGTTGTCGACCAGCGCCTGGATCGTCGGATATTTCGCCGCGTTGCCCTGTCGCGCAAACAGGTCCGGCGCGATCGCCAGATAGCCGAGCTTCGCGAAGCGCCGGCAGACGTCGGCGATATGCGCGTGCACGCCGAAGATCTCGTGAATCACGATGACGACCGGCAGGTTCGTCTTGTCGACCGGCTGCGCGCGATAAGCCGGCACGCTCGCATCGCCCGAGCGGATTTCGATGGTGTCGACGTCCAGGCCGGCGCTGTCGGTCGTGACCGTCTGCGCCGACACGGGCAGCACGGCCGCCGCGAAGGTGCCGCCGAGCGCAGCCTGCATGAACTTGCGGCGCGAGAACGGGACATGGGGGACCAGGCTGTCGACTTCGGGTTTCAACATGAATGCACTCCTCGATTGGGCGCCGCCGTCACGATCGCGGAGACGGCATGACGGGGCATCGCACCGGCGCGCGGCGCGGATGTTGCGGCGGTTGGCACCCCGCCGCAAACGAAAACCCGGACAAGATGCCCAATAATCCGTTGTCGCGTCAACTGTCAGATGTGTAAGACTCGATTACGACGCGGTGCGGCGGCGCGTAGCGACGATCGTCGCGCGACCGAATCCTTGCGAATCGAAAAGAAAAACGGGCGGGGAATACGCAGGACATTGCGCATTCCCCGCCCGCTCCGCACACGAGCGCGATCAGTGCAGCTTGACGCGCGGCAGCGTCGTGCGTCGCAGCCAGTGCGCAATCGTGTCGAGCATCATCCGCGGATAACCGTGCAGCGCGGCAATGTGCATCCGGTACAGCGACATGTACATGAAGCGTGCGAACAGCCCTTCGATCAGCATGTTGCCGCCGATCAACCCGCCCATCAGATTGCCGACCGCGCTGAAATGGCCGAGCGACACGAGCGAGCCCAGGTCGCGATACGTGAATTCGGGCAGCGGACGCCCTTCCAGCCGACAGCCGATCGCCTTCAGCAGGAAGCTCGCCTGCTGGTGCGCGGCCTGCGCACGCGGCGGCACGTTGCGCTCGTTACCAGGCCATGCGCATGCCGCGCAATCGCCGAGCGCGAATATGTTGTCGTCGGTGAAGGTTTGCAGCGTGCGGCGCACGTCGAGCTGGCCCAGCTTGTTGACCTGGAGCCCATCGAGATTCGCGAGCACCGACGGCGCCTTGATGCCGGCCGCCCAGACCGTCAGGTCGGCACGCACGACCTTGCCGCTCGCCGTGTGGACGGCCCCGGGCGCCACCTCCGTCACGCGCTCGGCGAGCATCAGCCGCACGCCGATCTTTCCGAGCAATTCAGCCGTCGCCGACGAGACGCGTTCCGGCAGCGCCGGGAGGATCCGCGGCCCCGATTCGATCAGCACGATGCCGACGTCGTGCCGTGGATCGAGTTTGTGCAACCCGTAGGCCGACAACACCTGCGCGGTATTGCGCAGCTCCGCGGACAGCTCGACGCCCGTCGCGCCGCCGCCGACGATCACGACCTGGATACGCGGCTCGGCCGACTCGCCCGGCGCGGTCGGCGCCGGCGCCTGGTGCTCCGCGCGCATGCATGCCGCGATCAGCCGCTTGCGGAAGCGTTCGGCCTCCCCGACCGTGTCGAGCGCGATCGCGTTTTCCGGTGCGCCCTGCACGCCGAAGAAGTGGGTCGTGCTGCCGATCGCGATCACGAGCGTGTCGTATTCCAGCTCGCGTGCCGGCAACAGTTCCGCGCCGTCGCTGTCGTTGATCGGCGACAGCGTAACGCGCTTCGCCGCGCGGTCGAGCCCGGTCAGCTCGCCCTGCTGGAACTCGAAGCCGTGCCAGCGCGCCTGCGCCGCATATTCGAGCTCCTGCGTGAACGGGTCCATGCTGCCGGCCGCGACTTCGTGCAGCAGCGGTTTCCAGATGTGCGTCGGATTGCGGTCGACGAGCGTGACGAGCGCACGCGCGGGACGATTGCCGCGCGCGCCGTAACGGTCGCCGAGCCGCGTCGCCAGTTCCAGGCCGCCGGCACCTCCGCCTACGATGATGATCCGATGCATCCGATTCCCCCTTTGCGATTCGAAACTGCTGCCGCCGGATGAAGCAAACGCCGTGCACTCGCGCCGCCCGGTGGATTAACCGGTTCGGACATCATCGATGTGCAGTTCGAAGCACTTCGATGCATCCGATCCGGAACGCGGGGCGCGCCGCCCCGCGTCAATGACATGATTGACATGCATTGTCCGGGAGCTTGCGCGTTGACCACAAGCAAACCATCTCGATATTCAGCATCCCTGCAACAATATGCCGCGGGAAACGGGAATCGCTCGGGGGTGCGTCAGTGTGCCTCTTCCCAGTTCGCGCCGGCGCCCACTTCGGCGACCAGCGGCACCTTCAGCTTCGCGACGCCGCACATCATTTCCGGCAGTTTCTCGCGCACGAGCGACAGCTCGCCTTCCGGCACCTCGAGCACCAGTTCGTCGTGCACCTGCATGATCATCCGCGATGCAAGCCGGTCACGCGTGAGCCAGTCGTCCACCGCGATCATCGACAGCTTGATCAGGTCGGCCGCCGTGCCCTGCATCGGTGCATTGATGGCCGCGCGCTCGGCCGCCTGACGGCGCGGGCCATTGCCGCCGTTGATCTCGGGCAGCCACAGGCGGCGACCGAAAACGGTTTCGACGTAGCCCTTCTCCTTCGCGGTTGCGCGCGTGTCTTCCATGTACTGCGCGACGCCCGGATAGCGGGCGAAATAGCGGTCGATATAGAGCTTCGCCGCGTCGCGCGTGATGCCGAGGTTCGATGCGAGCCCGAACGCGCTCATCCCGTAGATGAGCCCGAAGTTGATCACCTTCGCGATCCGGCGCTGGTCGGAATTGACCTCCAGCGGCGTCACGCCGAACACCTCGGCGGCCGTCGCGCGGTGAATGTCCTCGCCCTGCGAGAACGCGCGCAACAGCGACGCGTCGCCGGAGATGTGCGCCATGATCCGCAGCTCGATCTGCGAATAGTCGGCCGATACGATCCGGTGGCCCGGCGCTGCAATGAACGCCTCGCGGATGCGCCGGCCTTCGGCCGTGCGCACCGGAATGTTCTGAAGATTGGGATCGTTCGACGCCAGGCGGCCCGTGACCGCGACGGCCTGCGCATAGTTCGTATGCACGCGGCCGGTGGTGGGATTCACCATGCGCGGGAGCTTGTCGGTATAGGTCGACTTCAGCTTCGACAGCCCGCGATGCTCGAGCAGCAGCTTCGGCAGCGGGTAGTCCTCGGCCAGCTTCTGCAGCACTTCCTCGTCGGTCGACGGCGCGCCGCTCGGCGTCTTTTTCACGACCGGCAACTGCAGCTTCTCGAAGAATATCTGCCCGATCTGCTTCGGCGAGCCGAGGTTGAATTCGCCGCCCGCCAGTTCGTACGCCTGCCCCTCGAGTTCGATCAGGCGCGTCGCGATTTCGGTGCTCTGCGCGTGCAGCCGCGCATCGTCGATCAGCACGCCCGTGCGCTCCATTTTGCGCAGCACGAGCGACACCGGCATCTCGATCTCGCGGTACACGCGCTCGAGGCCCGGCTCGCGGGCGACCTGCGGATACAGCGCGTGATGGAGCTGCAGCGTGATGTCCGCATCTTCGGCTGCGTATTCGGCGGCCTGCGCGAGCGCCACTTCGTCGAAACCGATCTGCTTCGCGCCCTTGCCGGCCACGTCTTCGTACTTGATCGTCTTGACGCCCAGATGACGCAGTGCGAGGCTGTCCATGTCGTGCGTGCGGTGCGATTCGACCACGTACGATTCGAGCAGCGTGTCGTGCTCGATGCCGTTCAGTTCGATGTCGTAGTTCGCGAGCACCTGTGCGTCGTACTTCAGGTGCTGGCCGACCTTCTTGCGATCGGCCGATTCGAGCCACGGCTTCAGGCGCGTGAGCACTTCGTCGAGCGGAAGCTGCTCGGGCATGTCGGGCCCGCGGTGCGCGACCGGCAGGTAGGCCGCCTTGCCCGGCTCGACCGAGAACGACAGGCCGACGAGCCGCGCGAGCATCGGATCGAGCGCGGTCGTCTCGGTGTCGAACGCGGTCAGCGCGGCCGCGTCGATCTTCGCGAACCACGCGTCGAACTGTTCCCAGGTCTGGATCGTGTCGTATTCGCGCACGACGTCGGCCGCGATCACCGGGGCCGGCTCGCCTTCCGGCGCATCGGCGCCACCGCCTTCCGCGGGTGCGTTCTCGACTTCGCGCAGCCAGGTCTTGAAGCCGTAACGCGCGAAGATGTCGCGCAGCAGCTCGCGCGCCTCGCCGTCGGTCTTCAGCGACGCTTCGATCGATTCGAGATGCGGCGCGAGATCGCATGACGTGTCGACGGTCACGAGCTTGCGGCCGAGCGGCAGGAAATCGAGCGCACGGCGAAGGTTGTCGCCGACCACGCCCTTGATGTCGGCCGCGTGCGCGATGACGCCGTCGAGGCTTTCGTATTGCGACAGCCACTTCACGGCCGTCTTCGGCCCGCACTTCTCGACGCCCGGCACGTTGTCGACGGTGTCGCCGATCAGCGCGAGATAGTCGATGATGCGCTCAGGCGGCACGCCGAACTTCGCGATCACGCCATCGCGGTCGAGCGTCTCGTTGGTCATCGTGTTGACGAGCGTGACGCGCTCGGTCACGAGCTGCGCGAGATCCTTGTCGCCGGTCGACACGATCACGTTCATCCCGTGCCGTTCGGCTTCGCGCGCGAGCGTGCCGATCACGTCGTCGGCCTCCACGCCTTCGACCATCAGCAGCGGCCAGCCGAGCGCGCGCACGGCGCCGTGGATCGGCTCGACCTGCAATGCGAGATCGGGCGGCATCGACGGACGGTTTGCCTTATAGTCGGCATAAAGGTCGTCGCGGAACGTCTTGCCCTTTGCATCGAACACGCAAGCGCTATACTCTGCACTGACTTCCTTGCGCATACGGCGCAGCATGTTGATGATTCCGTAGAGCGCTCCGGTCGGCTCCCCGCCAGGGCCACGCAAATCAGGCATCGCATGGTAAGCCCGATACAGATAGCTCGAACCG
The DNA here is from genome assembly GCF_900446215.1 of Burkholderia cenocepacia. Lineage (GTDB taxonomy): Bacteria > Pseudomonadota > Gammaproteobacteria > Burkholderiales > Burkholderiaceae > Burkholderia > Burkholderia cenocepacia. The sequence goes on from NZ_UAQZ01000013.1 coordinate 704,634, forward strand.
TCAACCAATAGCAGGGTCTTACCTTCCAGATTTCGTTCTTCAGGCATTATGAACAAGAGAAAAGTGATTCCGAGTCTGCGTTCGCTCGCAGATCAAGAACGCGCGACGGCCAAGAAGGCGCGCGCATCGTGGCAGATGTTCACGATTATGGCAGAGTTTATCGAGGCGACCGAGTACCTGTCGGAGATCCGCCCGGCTGTCAGCATCTACGGTTCTGCCCGCCTCAAACCCGATACCCCGCACTACAAGCTCGCCGCGCAGATCGCGCGCAAGCTGTCGGACGCCGGCTTCGCGGTGATCTCCGGCGGCGGCCCCGGCATCATGGAAGCCGCGAACAAGGGCGCGCACGCCGGCAAGGCGCCGTCGGTCGGCCTGAACATCGAGCTGCCGCACGAGCAGGCCGGCAACCACTATCAGGACATCTCGCTGCGCTTCCGCCACTTCTTCACGCGCAAGGTCACGTTCGTGAAGAACTCGGATGCGGTGATCGTGATGCCGGGCGGTTTCGGCACGCTCGACGAACTGTCCGAAGTGCTCACGCTGATCCAGACGAAAAAATCGCGCCTCGTGCCGATCATCCTCGTCGGCAGCGAATTCTGGCAGGGGCTGCTGCAGTGGTTCCGCGATCAACTGATTCCGATGGGCCTGATCAATCCGGAAGACATGGATCTGATGCAGGTGATCGACGACCCCGACCAGGTGCTCGACGCGGTGCTCGCGTTCTACGAGGACAGCGGCGAGGAAGAAGGTTCGGACGAGGAGGATCATCCGCCGCGCCCGGAAGAAGACCGGATGTTCTATCTGTAACCGGTCGGTGACGACAGCCGGCCGAGCGCCGGCTGTCGTGCTTTTCATTCAACAGACAGTGCGCTCCGGCGGCTCGCCGGGCGTGACTTTGTAACGCGCTGTTAATACCCGTTCACCGCCGCGCGCGGTCGAATGTCAAATCTCCGCAGTCGGCGCGGCACCATGCGGCGGGATCGGCCGCACCAGCCGGCCGCCAATGTCAAACGGCGGGCCCATCGCGTGCCTGCGCGCCGCCAATTCTCCGTAATAATCACGACTCGCCTTTTCCGTCGTGCCGCAGCACACTGCATTGTGTCGGCGCGGCGTTCCCCCGGTGGAACGGTCCCCCTCGCTTCCATCGCGTCGCGCCGGCCTATTCATCACGACACCACGGAAAAGAACATGCAACGCTCGCTGATCGCCCTCGCCTTTGCCGGCCTCGGCCTTTCGCTGTCCGGCCTCGCTCACGCCGTCAACGTCGACGTCAACATCGGCACGCCCGCGCCGGTCGTCGTCGCCCCCGCGCCCGTCGTGGTCGCCCCGGCGCCGGCGATCATCGTCGGCTGGCATGGCGACCGCTACTGGGACGGCCGCCGCTACTGGGAGCGCCGCGAGTGGGAGGATCACCAGCGCTATCGCGGTCGTGGCGGCTATCACTGCCCGCCGGGACACGCGAAAAAGGGCGAGTGCTGAGCGCCCGAGCGAAGGCCCGTCAGGCCCGCACGCGGAAGCAGAAAAACGAAGGCCGCACGCGAACGAAGGTTCGCGTGCGGCCTTTGTCGTTGCGCATGCCGCTGCGCGGTGGCGTTACTGAAACGCCACTTCCGCAAAGCTCCGCAGCTTGCGGCTATGCAGCTTGTCGAGCCCGTTCGTGCGCAGGATCTCCATCGCTTTCACGCCGATCTGCAGATGCTGATCGACCTGCCCGCGATAGAACGTGTCGGCCATGCCCGGCAGTTTCAGCTCGCCGTGCAGCGGCTTGTCCGATACGCACAGCAACGTGCCGTACGGCACCCGGAAGCGGAAGCCGTTGGCTGCGATCGTCGCGCTTTCCATGTCGAGCGCGATCGCGCGGCTCTGCGACAGCCGCTGCACGGGCTCGCGATGGTCGCGCAGTTCCCAGTTGCGGTTGTCGACGCTCGCGACCGTGCCCGTGCGCATCACCCGCTTCAGTTCCGCGCCCTCCAGCCGCGTGACCTCGGCCACGCCGCGCTCGAGCGCGAGCTGCACTTCGGCCAGCGCCGGAATCGGCACCCACAGCGGCAGGTCGGCGTCGAGCACGTGATCTTCCCGCACGTAACCGTGCGCGAGCACGTAGTCGCCGAGGCGCTGCGTGTTGCGCAGCCCCGCGCAGTGACCGAGCATCACCCAAGCGTGCGGACGCAGCACCGCGATGTGATCGGTGATCGTCTTCGCGTTCGACGGGCCGACGCCGATGTTGACCATCGTGATCCCGCTGCCGTCCGCACGCTTCAGGTGATACGCGGGCATCTGCGGCAGGCGCGGCGGCGCGGTGCCCTCGGCCGGCTCGCTGCCGAGGTTCGCGTTGTACGTGACGACGTCGCCCGGCTCGACGAACGCGCTGTACTCGCTGCGGTACGCGCGCACCTCGGGATCGTCGCTTTCGGTCATCAGCGTGCGGCCGAGCTTCACGAACTCGTCGATGTAGAACTGGTAGTTCGTGTAGAGCACGTAGTTCTGGAAATGCGTGGGCGACGTCGCCGTGTAGTGACGCAGCCGGTGCAGCGAGAAGTCGACGCGGGCCGCCGTGAACAGCGCGAGCGGATGCGGCTCACCCGGCGCCGGCTCGAACGTGCCGTTGACGATGCGGTCATCGAGATACGACAGGTCGGGCGTGTCGAAGATGTCGCGCATCGCGAGCAGGCGGTCGCGATCGAGTTCGCCCTCGAGATGGATGCCTTCCGGAAACGCGAAATGGATCGGAATCGGCTGCGACGACACGCCGATCTCGATCTTGACATGGTGGTTCTTCGACAGCAGACGCAGTTGCTCGCGGTAGTAGTTCGCGAAGAGATCGGGGCGCGTGACGGTCGTCTCGAATACGCCGGGACCCGCGACGAAGCCGTACGAGCGGCGCGAATCGACGTGCGTGTTGACGTCGGTCCGGATCCGCACGAACGGGTAGCACGCGCGCACGTGCTCGGTAATCGCTTCGTGGCGGCGATAGCGCGCGAACGCATCGCGCAGGAAGCCCGTATTCGTGTCGTAAATGGCGGACAGCCGCGCGACGGCGGCGACCGGATCGTCGAAAGCCTCGACCGACGGGCTTTCGGGCGACAGCACACGGTGCCGGCGGCTCAAATCGTTTTTCATTTTCATCACCTCGTCAGATCCGACGACATTACCACGGAACCCGGTCGCCCTTATGGCCGCCCCTGCGCACGCAGGGGCCGGATGGCGCGCAGTATTTGCTAAAATCGGTAGGTTCACTGGAGACTCATCATGAAGCCGCTCATTTTCGTCGCCGCTGCCGTCGCGTTTGCCGCCGCCGGCGTCGCTCACGCCGCCGGCGGCACGCCTGACGCCGACGCGCAGGCCCGGGCCGAGGCCAACGAAGCCGCCGGCCTGCCCGATCTCCGCAAGATCAACCGGCCGGGCGCCGAAGTCACGTCGAAAGTGGACTTCGCCGACATCCGCCGCACGCCGAGCTTCCACGAAAAGAGCAAGAACGGCACCGAAGTCACCGAGTACCGCGACCGCGGCAAGCCGGTCGAGATCGACGTGAAATCGAACTTCGGCACGCGCTACCAGATGAGCTCGACGCCCGACACGTCGCCGAAGCCGCACGATGCGGGCATCCCGATCACGCGCCTGCCGTCGCTGAACCTGCGCTACTGATTCCGTGGCGTGGCGCACCGGGCGCCGCGCCGCCCCTTCACCTGTTGTCGCGATGCACGCCGCCCGCGTGCCGACACCCTGACCTGACGCATCCCGCATGGCCGTTTTCACCGCTGTTTCCGACTCCGATCTCGCGCAATGGATGCGCCACTACGAACTGGGCGACGTGCTTGCGTTCCGCGGCATTCCGTCCGGTATCGAAAACAGCAATTTCTTCCTGACGACGACGCGCGGCGAATACGTCCTCACGATCTTCGAAAAGCTGACGGCGCAGCAGCTGCCGTTCTACCTCGACCTGATGCGCCATCTGGCCGCCCACGGCGTGCCGGTCCCGGACCCGATCCCGCGTGACGACGGCGCGCTGTTCGGCGAACTGCACGGCAAGCCGGCCGCGATCGTCACGAAGCTCGACGGCGCGGCCGAACTCGCGCCGGGGGTCGAACACTGCATCGAGGTCGGACAGATGCTCGCGCGCCTGCACCTCGCGGGCCGCGACTATCCGCGCAGCCAGCCGAACCTGCGCAGCCTGCCGTGGTGGCAAGAGAACGTACCGGCCATCGTGCCGTTCATCACGGACGCGCAACGCACGCTGCTCGAAGGCGAGCTCGCCCACCAGGCCGGCTTCTTCGCGTCGGACGACTATGCGGCGCTGCCGGCCGGGCCGTGCCATTGCGACCTGTTCCGCGACAACGTGCTGTTCGCGCACGCGGCGCCCGGCACCGGTCACGACGTACGCCTCGGCGGCTTCTTCGACTTCTACTTCGCGGGCTGCGACAAGTGGCTGTTCGATGTCGCGGTGACCGTCAACGACTGGTGCGTCGACCTCGCGACCGGCGTGCTCGACGTCGCGCGCGCCGATGCGCTGCTGCGCGCGTACCAGACCGTCCGGCCGTTCACGGCCGAGGAACGTCGCCACTGGAGCGACATGCTGCGCGCCGGTGCGTACCGCTTCTGGGTGTCGCGCCTGTACGATTTCTACCTGCCGCGCGCGGCCGAGATGCTCAAGCCGCACGACCCCGGCCATTTCGAACGCATCCTGCGCGAGCGTATCGCGCATACGCCCGCGCTACCCGAGATCCAAACCGCATGCAACTGATCGAAGTGCCCGCGAAAACGGGCTATGTCTGGTTCCGTCAAGGCATCTGGCTGTTCCGCCGGAATCCGCTCGCGTTCATCACGCTGTTCTTCACGTACCTGCTCGCCATCACGCTGGTGTCGATGGTGCCGGTGATCGGCTCCGCGCTGCCGCTGGTGTTCATTCCCGGCATCGCGGTCGGCTTCATGGCCGCGTGCCGCGACACCGTGGCCGGCAAGACCGTGATGCCGACGATCCTCGTCGACGGCTTTCGCTCGTACGGCACCGTCGCGACCCAGCGGCTGCTCGCGCTCGGCGTGATCTACGTCGCGTCGATGGTGCTGGTGTTCGCCGCTTCGTCGTTCGTGGACGGCGGCGCGCTGTTCCACGTGATGATGGGCGCGGCCGACGAAGCGAACACGACGCCCGAGACGCTCGCCGCGCAAGGCACGCTCGGCGCGCTGTTCTTCGCGACGCTGCTCTATCTGCCGGTCGCGATGCTGTTCTGGTTCGCGCCGGTGCTGGTCGCATGGCATGACGTCCCGCCCGCGAAGGCGCTGTTCTTCAGCGTCGTCAGCTGCTGGCGCAATCGCGGCGCGTTCGTCGTATACGGCGTGCTGTGGTTCGCCGTCGCGCTCGGCACGTCGCTCGCGCTGTCGCTGCTGCTGCAGGCGCTCGGCGCCGGCGCGTATGCGCTGACGATCATGATGCCGGTGACGATCATCATCGTCACGATGCTGTACTGCTCGTTCTACGCGACCTATCGCGGCTGCTTCGGCGTGCAGGAGCCGGGCGCGCCGACGACGATGTCCGGCCGCTGAACCCGCTCTTTCGGCCGGCGCATGTCGGCCGCCGTCGCACTGTTTCGCGCCGGGTCGTCGCCCGGCGCGCTTCTTCTGATCCCTTTTCGCGTCTCGCCTTCCTCCGGCCACCCCTGTTCAATCGAATCTTTTGCGCGCAAAATAATTTGCGTACAAATCGTTCGCGCATCCGCCGCGCTTCCCGAACCATGGATCGCCTGCCCCCGCTGCCCCAGACGCTCGACGAGCAATTGTGCTTCGCGCTTTACGCGACTTCGCACGCGATGACGAAGGCGTACAAGCCGCTGCTCGACAAGCTGTCGCTAACCTATCCCCAATATCTCGCGATGCTCGTGCTGTGGGAGCGCGACGACATGGCCGTGAAGGACATCGCCGCGCGGCTCGACCTCGATCCCGCCACGGTCACGCCGCTGCTGAAGCGGCTGGAAGCGCTCGGCTACGTCGAGCGCGCGCGCAGCGCGGCTGACGAACGCGTCGTCAACGTGCGTGTGACGTCGGCCGGCCGTGCGCTGAAGGATCGCGCGCGCTCGGTGCCCGCCGAGCTCTTTTGCGCGATGCAGCAAACGCCCGAATTCCTGATCCGGCTGCGCGCCGATCTCCAGCAGTTGCGCGACGCATTGTCGGCGGCCAACGAACGCTGACGCGCCAAGCGCAGACGACCTCGCCCGGCGCTGCCGGGTTTTTCTTCAAAATTTCATTTGCACACTAATGATTTGTGCTCTATATTTCACTCGTGGCCGGCGACACCCGTCTGACCGGACCGCTTTTCTCCCTCTTCCCGACAAGAGCTGCACGATGAACATTCTGTACAAGACCAGCGCCACGAGCACGGGCGGCCGCGACGGCCGCGCGGTATCCGCCGACCACAAGCTGGAAGTGAAGCTGGCCGCGCCGCGCGAACTCGGCGGCACGGGCGCGGAAGGCACGAATCCGGAGCAACTGTTTGCCGCAGGTTACTCGGCCTGTTTCCTGAGTGCGATGAAATTCGTCGCGGGCCAGAACAAGCAGACACTGCCGGCCGATACGCAGGTCACGGCGGAAGTGGGCATCGGCCCGAACGACGCTGGCGGCTTCGGGCTCGACATCGAACTGCGCGTGTCGCTGCCGGGGCTCGACAAGGCCGACGCGCAGGCGCTGGTCGACAAGGCGCACCACGTGTGCCCGTACTCGAACGCCACGCGCAACAACGTGCCGGTGCGCCTGGCGGTCGTCTGACGCGACGCAGGGCCAGGAAAAATACAAAAAGGGCGCGTGCGGCACATGCCGCACGCGCCCTTTTGCGCGATTCGTCGAAATGGCGGGCCGCCAGGCCCGCGTGCGCCGCTTAGCGCGCGCCGATCGAATACGGGCGGTTCAGCGCCGCGTCGCGATCGATCTTGCGCATGCGGAATTCGAGGTCGTAGATGTCGGTGGCTTCGGCCAGGTACGCGTCGGTGCGCTCTTTCGCGGCCTTTTCAGCGTTCTTGGTCAGCATCAGGAAGAGGTGGCTCAGCAGGTACATGTTCGATCTCGCTATTCAAAGGTTCTGGACTAGGGTTTTCCCGAATTATAGGGAAAACCCTAGTCTTTGACCAGCGTCGATCAAACGATGCGTCGTTCGGTCGCCACAGTGCGCTGATTGGCTTCGAAAAAGGCCCAGATCATCGCGCTTGCGTCGGGGCCGACTGCCGCATGAAACGGCACGGCTTCGTCGCCGCCGGCCCATGCGTGATCGAGCCCTTTCACATGGCACAGCCGCACCACCGGCTCGCCGTCGCGGCACACATCGGTGATCTGGGCGCCCGTTTCGCGCGTCTCGACCCGTTCGCCGCCGCGCAGCGCGCCGCGGCTGTCGGCGAGCCCGTTCAGACGCATGAACTGCACGGTCAGTTGATCGGCATTCTTCGGCGCGACGACATGATCGCCGTCGCCCTGGACGATCAGCGCGGGCATGCCCGGATACGCGCCGCCCTCGACCAGCGCATCGACCGCCGCGGCCGGGTTTTGCCGCAGGCCGCGCCGCATCACGTCCATCGCGGTGATGCCGGAATTCGCCTCGCCCAGCGCCGGCCCCGAGTGCAATGCGACCGCCGCGAAACGGTCCGGATGGTGCAGTGCAAGAAGCGACGCCAGACCGGCGCCGGCCGACAGCCCCGCCACGTAGACGCGCGACGCGTCGAAGCCGTGTTCGTCGACCAGCGCGTCGACCAGCGACACCACCGCATTCGCCTCGCCGCGCCCCGCGCGGTCGGTGTCCTCATACCAGTGCCAGCAGCCGTGCGCGTGCGCGCGCAGCGACTGTTCCGGATACAGCACCGCGAAGCCGTGCTTGTCGGCCAGCAGGTTCATCCGCGTGCCCTGCGCGAATTCGTCGACCGACTGCTGGCAACCGTGCAGCATCACGACGAGCGGCATCGCGCCGCGTCGGCGGCCGGGCGGCACGTAGAGCCCGTACGCGAGATTCTGGACGAGGCGGCCGAGCGCGGGCGCCATCGGATGCTCGCCGCGCGTCCATTCGCCCGCAGCCCACGCGGCCGCGCGCGGCCGCACGCGCGATTCGCGTGGCGGGGACAGATCGGATACGGCGGAAGAGGTGGCGGCCTCGAGTGCGTCGCGTGTGATGCGCTGCGCATCGCGTGCCGCGCGCTTGGCGGCCGGAGACAGCATGCGTTTCATGCCGCCCAGCCATACCTTGGTCAGACTTTTGGTCATCGATCGGGCTCGCAGTCAGGAAAAATAGGGGCGCCATGAAGGCACCACAACGGGTGCATCGTTCGACTTTGTGCAATGCACCATAACATTGTTTCTGGGATTTTTCCTGCGCGCCGATAGTTCCCGGCGGCGCAAAAAACGGGCCTCATGCGGACGCGGCGCTATACTGGGGTTTCGCCGCTTGTATCCGTTGTAGTCGTTCTTCCCGGCTCGCGCGTTGATTTAAGCATCCTCCCCGCCTTCGTTCGTCTCCGATGTTCGACCTGTCCTCTCACCTGTGGATCACGATCACCGCGTTCGGCGGCGCCGGCCTGACCTTGCCGCTCGCGATCACGATTGCCGTCTGGCTCGCGCTCGGCTACTCGTGGCAGCGCGCGGCCGCATGGCTCGGCGTGCTCGCGGCCGCGATCGGCGTGGTGGCGCTCACCAAGATCGCGTTCCTCGGCTGGGGCATCGGCATTCGTGCGTGGGATTTCACCGGGTTCAGCGGCCATGCGATGCTGTCGACGTCGGTGTATCCGGTCGCGATTTTCCTTGCGCTGATCCGCACGCGCACGCCGGTGCGGATCGCCGGCATCGCGCTCGGCCTGGCGGCCGGCATCGCGGTGGGCGTGTCGCGCGTCGCGCTCGACGCGCATTCGCCGTCCGAATCGATCACCGGCTGCATCGTCGGCGCGATCGCCGCGCTCGCGTTCATCGCCGGCTCGTGGCGCGCGGTGCCGCACCGCTGGTCGGTGCCCGCGGTCGTCGCGAGCCTCGCGCTCGTCACCGTGGCGCTGCACGGCATCACGGTGCCGTCGCATCGCTGGGTCACCAAGGTCGCGCTGCAACTGTCGGGCCACGAGCGCCCGTTCGTCCGCGCGCGCTGGAAGGCCAACCCGAACTACCATCCCGCGTCGCAGCCGTCGTCGCTGCAGCGCACCGAATCGGCGCCGCGCACGCTTCACACGTGACCGGCGGCCCGGCCGTCACGCCCGCCCCTTTTCACGTCTGACCATTTCATGCGCACCGTCGCATGAACAGTATGTCGAGCGTTATAACCCGCCCTATATTACGATTACGGTTTCCACCCATTCGAAACGAATCCACCATGCGCTCAACCGTCCGTCCGCTTCGCCGCACCCTGCTTCGCCTGCTGCCGATCGCCACGCTTGCCGCCGGGTTCGCGTTCAGCGCGCCCGCTTCCGCCGCCGACGAACTGGTCGTGTCAGCCGCCGCCAGCCTGACGAACGCATTCAAGGCCGTCGGCGACGCGTACGAGAAGCAGCATCCGGACACCAAGGTGCTGTTCAACTTCGGCGCATCGGACGTGCTGATGCAGCAGATCGCCAAGGGCGCGCCGGCCGACGTGTTCGCGTCGGCCGACCAGAAGGCGATGGATCGCGCGGTGAACGAAAAGGTGATCGTGCCCGGCACGCGCCGCGATTTCGCGGCGAACTCGCTGGTGCTGATCGTGCCGGCGGACAGCCACGCGGCCGCGCCGACGTCGCTGAACGACCTGACCGCGCCCGGCGTGAAACGCATCGCGTACGGCGACCCGGCCTCGGTGCCGGTCGGCCGCTACACCGAGGGCGCGCTGCGCGCGGCCGGCGTGTGGGATGCGGTCAGCGCGAAGGGCGTGCTGGCCGCCAACGTGCGCCAGAGCCTCGACTACGTCGCCCGCGGCGAGGTCGACGCGGGCTTCGTGTTCGGCACCGACGCCGCGATCATGCCGGGCCGCGTGAAGGTCGCGCTGACGGTGCCGACCCGGACGGCCATCACCTACCCGATCGCCGTGGTCAAGGACAGCCGCCACGCCGCGCAGGCGCAGTCGTTCATCGATTTCGTCGCGTCGTCCCAGGGCCAGGCCGTGCTGTCGACGTTCGGCTTCAAGCCCGCCAAGTGAGCGACTCGCGATGCAAGACGCCTGGGTCCCGCTGCTGCTGTCACTGAAGGTCGCCGGCTGGGCGACCGCGCTCGACATCGTGCTCGGCGTCGCGGCCGCGTTCGTGCTCGCGCGCTGGCGCTCGCCGTTGCGCGACGTCGTCGACTCCGTGCTGACGCTGCCGCTCGTGCTGCCGCCGACGGTGCTGGGCTATTACCTGCTCGTGCTGCTCGGCCGGCGCGGCGTGTTCGGCGCGTGGCTCGACACGCTCGGCATCGAGCTGGTGTTCACATGGCAAGGTGCGGTGATCGCGTCGATGGTCGTCGCGTTTCCGCTGATCCTGAAATCGGCGCGCGCGGCGTTCGAAGGCGTCGACCCGCATCTCGAGCGCGCCGCGCGCACGCTCGGGCTCGGCGAAGTCGCGGTGTTCTTCCGCGTGACGCTGCCGCTCGCCACGCGCGGGATTCTCGCGGGCGCGCTGCTCGCGTTCGCGCGCGCGCTCGGCGAATTCGGCGCGACGCTGATGATCGCGGGCAACCTGCCCGGCCGCACGCAGACGCTGTCGGTCGCGATCTACGCGGCCGTGCAGGCCGGCGACGACAACACGGCCAATTTCCTCGTGCTGGTGACGTCGATCACCTGCGTGCTCGTGCTGCTCGCGACCGGCTGGCTCGTGCCGTCGCGCGCCCGGCGGAGCCAGCTGACATGACGCACCTGTTCCATCCGTATCGCCGGCGCCGTCCGGCTAGCGGCCTGCCGCGGCGGAGGCCCGCATGAGCCTCGTCGTCGACATCCGCAAGACCTACGCGAACGCCGAGCGGCGCTTCACGCTCGACATGTCGTTCACCGCGACGACGCAGCGCGTCGTGCTGTTCGGACCGTCGGGCGCGGGCAAGAGCATGACGCTGCAGGCGATCGCCGGGCTGCTGACGCCCGACGCGGGCACGATCACGCTGAACGGCGAGCCGCTGTTCGACGCCGCGCGCCGCATCGACGTGCCGACCCGCGAACGCCGGGTCGCGTACCTGTTCCAGGACTACGCGCTGTTCCCGCATCTGAACGTGCGGCAGAACATCGCGTTCGGGCTCACGTCCGGGCTGCGCAACCCGCGCGCGAAGACGGTGCCGCCGGAGGTCGCGTACTGGCTGCGCGCGTTCGACCTCGAAGCGCTCGCGGGGCAATATCCGTCGCAGTTGTCAGGCGGGCAGAAGCAGCGCGTGGCGCTCGCGCGTGCGCTGGTCGCGCAGCCGCGCATCCTGCTGCTCGACGAACCGTTCGCGGCGCTCGACGGCGCGATGCGCCAGCGCATGCGCCACGAGCTCGCCGAACTGCAGGCGCGGCTCGACATCCCGATGGTGCTGATCTCCCACGACCCCGACGACGTCGCCGCGTTCGGCGACCAGGTCGTGCAGTTGAGCGAAGGACGCGTGCAGGCGAGCCCGCCGCACGCCGAGTGGCCGACGCGCGTCACCTGAACGCGCGACGCCATGGTCGTGAGCGTGGCGCCGGTCGCCACGTTGGAGCCTGAGAGACGCCGCAGCGCGGCACATGCTGAAAGCGGACACGAAGCCGGTGCGATGCGGACGAACGCGGCACCGGCTTCGCGCCGTCACCGCACGCCGGCCCCGGGAGCCGCGCGGGCGGCCGGGTCAGCCCGTCACCGCCAGGATCACGCTCGACGCCTTGAACAGCGCGATCGCGCGCCGGCCGGCGTCGAGCTGCAACGCATCGACGCTGTCGTTGGTCACGACGGCCGTCAGCGTCCCGCCGCCGTCGAGCGCGAGCGTCACCTCGCTGTTCACCGCGCCCGCAGCGACGACGTCGACGCTGCCGTGCAGCCGGTTGCGTGCGGACACTTTCAGATCGGGCCCGCCATCGTCGACCGCGAGCACGACCCACGACGCCTTCACCAGCGCGCACGCGTCCGCCCCTTCCCGCAGCCCCAGCGCGTCGGCGCTTTCGTGCGTCAGCACGGCGACGACCGACTGTCCGCCGGGCAACGCAAGCGTCACCTCGTCGTTGACGGTGCCGCGCACGATCGACGCGACCTTGCCGAACAACTGGTTGCGCGCGCTGGTCTTCATCCCGATCCGGCCGATCAGCGCCCAGTCGACGTCGAAGCCGGCCACGGCCGCGCTCGCGGCCTCGATGAAGCGGCGATGCTCGCGCTCGATCGTGCGGAATGCGGCGATCAGCGACGTCGCGCGCGGCGTCAGCGTCGTGCCGCCACCGCCCTTGCCACCCGTCGAACGCGCGACGAGCGGTTCGCCGGCGAGATTGTTCATCGTGTCGACCGCATCCCACGCGGCCTTGTAGCTGAGGCCGACGGCCTTCGCCGCGCGCGTGATCGAACCGGTGTCGCCGATCGCCGCGAGCAACGCGATGCGCGTCGCGCCGCCGAGCGTCTGGTCGCCGGCGCGCAGCCACAGCTCGCCGCCCAGTTCGAGCGGTTCGGCGGACGAGGAGGAATGCGGAGCGTCGGTCATCATCGGCATGCGTGCGGGAAACGGGCGGCCATTATAGGGTCGGCGCGCAGCGCTCAGCCCGGCTTGCCGTCGAGCTTCGGCGGCCGCAGGCTGGCCAGCAGCGTCTCGGCGTCGCGCGCCGCGCGCTGTTCGAGCGCGGCGCCGTAGCCGCGCACGAAACCGAGCTGATACGGCGGCGCCGCGAGTTGCTCAAGATGGTGCAGCGCAACCATCGCGTCGTTCGCTTCGCCGAGCACGCTCTGCACGCGCGTGAGCGTCTTGACCGTCTCGTTGCGCGTGCGGCGCGACGCGAGCGACGCGAAGAATTCGAGCGCGTAGCGCAGCCGCTTCGCGTCGATCCGCACCTGATGGCGTGCCGCCGTGTCGAGCGACGTGAGCGACGGCGATCCATAGAGATGACCGAACAGCCGCCGCACGCGCTTGGTCGCGTGACGCCGCAGCGACGGTGCGTCGTCGCCGTCGGCCGCCGGCAGCGCGAGCGCGCTCAGCCATTCGAGCCAGCCGAGCGTCAGCCGCGCATAGCGGGCCGAATGCAGCGCCTGGCGCAGCTCGACGCGCGCGGCCATCGACTGCGCGCGGGCGGCGTCGAGCGTGCCGTCCCAGTCGCCGCCGCCGCCGTCGGCCGCGATCAACGCGGGCAGGCTCTCGGTCGCGAACACGTCCCAATCGCGCACCGTGCCGAGCAGCGCGGCGAGCCAGCGCAGGTCGACGCCGAGCGTGTCCTTCCATTGATCGTCGGTAAAGCGCGGGAAGAAGCGCATCAGCGTGCGCAGGCGGCGCAGCGCGACGCGCATCTGGTGCACGAATTCGGGATCGTCGCGCTCGAGCACGCCGCATTCGTTGCCGAGCCATTGCGCGGTGATGTCGCCGGACAGCGCGAACAACGCGGCGCGCTGCGTGCGGATGCCAGTCAGATCGACGGACTGCGCCTTGACCAGCACGGCGGCCACCGGTCCGCCCGCACAGGCGCGGTCGATCACGCTCGTCAGTTGCACGAAGGCGGGCCACGCGCCGCTCAGTTCGCGCGCCGCGGCAAACAGCGCATGCAGCGCGGCCGTGCGCGCGGCGACGGTTTCCCAGTCGGGCGCGGCCAGGCGCAGCTCGACGTAGCGGCGCGGCGGCTCGCCGCCGCCGTGCAGCGTGATGTCGTCGAGCGTCATCTCGACCACGACGCCGCTGTCGTCGGCCCAGCGCCCGTGCCGCCGCTCGCTGACGATGCGCAGCGCCGCCGCCTGGGCGCGCGCTTCGTCGGTGTCCGGTGCAACGCCGCCGGTTTCGGCGGCCGCCGCATCAGCCTCGGCCTCGGCTGCGGTACGTGTCGCGGGTATCGGCAGCGGCGTCGCGACGACGATCCCCGCGTGCTCCGCGTCGAACAGTTCACGCTGCGTGACGCCGGGAGCGAACGTCTGCGTGCGCGAGGCGACGATCCGCGTGCCGTGCGCGTTCGATTCGACCCAGGTCCACCAGTTCGCGCCGGGGCTCCGCTCGGCCTCCTCGATCTGGCACGGCTCGATCGTCACGCGCTCGTGGCCGCGCCGCATCCGGACCTGCGGGCAGATCCGCCACGCGCGCACGAGTTCGGCGCCGAACTCGCGCTGCGCGCCCCGGGCGCGGCTCGCGCCCTTGACCGGCCACCCTTCCAGCGACAGCGACAACACGATTTCCAGCACACGCGACATGGAGGCTCCTGCACATGAAGGACCGCCGGCGCATCGACCGCGCCGGCGTCGCTCGTGAAGCAGCTTCCATAGTACACGCCGCCCAAACGCGCAGGCGTCGATCCGGCCCCGCCGCCCTGTGGCAGGTCAAGCCGGCACGTCAGACCGCGTATTGCGCGATGCCGTTGCCGAACGACCAGTCCTCCTTCAGCACTTCGACCAGACTGATGAATACGTCTTCCTGTCGCACGCCGGGCTGCTGCGCGAGGTTCTCGGCGATCGTCCGGTACAGCGCCCGCTTCTGCTCGAGCGTGCGCGTGTTGTTCGCGGTGATCTGGATCATCACGAGGTCGTCGCTGCGCTCGATATCGTAGTAGTGACGGCCGAACACGAAGTTCTCGGCCGCATGCTCGGTCACGACCATGAAGATGTCGTCCTCCGGCACGTTGAACGTGTGCATCAGCGCGCGGTGCACGCCGTCGACGAGGGCCCTGCGGTAGGCGGCCGGTTTGCCTTCGCGTACGGCGATACGGGTGAATGGCATGGTGCTGCTCCTGTCGGTGAGTGACGTTGAAGAACGAAAACACAGCGTCAGGTTAGGCGCGCCAACTTATAATGAACAGTCATTGATCAATATTTCATTCATTTTCATTTGAAATGAAAGTACTCGATCTCGATGCCGTCCGCGCGTTCGTGCTGGTCGCCGACCTCGCCAGCTTCACGCGCGCCGCCGATGCGCTCGGCACCACCCAATCGGCCGTCAGCCTGAAGCTGAAGCGGCTGGAGGCGCATCTCGGCAAGCCGCTGCTGGCGCGCACGCCGCGCGTCGTCAAGCTGGCCGCCGACGGTGAGAATTTCCTGCCGGCCGCCCGCGCGCTGCTCGACGCGCACGAACATGCGCTCGGCGCGATCTCGACCGGCACGGTGCGCCTGTCGCTCGGCGTCAGCGAGCACGTCGCGGTGCCCGACCTGCCGGCCGTGCTCACGAGCCTGCACCGGCAGGATCCGGGCCTGTCGCTGGAAATGCATCTCGGGGCGTCGACGAGCCTGCTGCCGCAATACGACGAACGGCGGTTCGACGCGGTGATCGTCCGCCACGAGCCCGGCGAAGATCCGCCGCGCGACGACGGCACGCTGCTGTTCACCGAGCCGCTGACCTGGCTCGCCGCGCCCGACTGGGCGCCGCGCGCCGGCGAGCCGCTGCCGCTCGCGGTGCTGGCCGGCCCGTGCGGCGTGCGGGCCGCCGCGCTGCGCGCGCTCGACCGCGCGGGGCTGCCGTGGCGCGAGCGCTTCACGGGCGGCGGGGTCGCGGCGGTCACGGCCGCCGCCGCGGCAGGGCTGGCCGTGTGCCCGCTCGCGCGCCGCGTCGCGCCGCGCACGCTGGTCGACGTCGGCGCGAAATTCGGGCTGCCGCCGCTGCCGCAATCGCAGGTCGTGCTGTATTCGCGCGTACGCGACGCCCGCGCCGCGGCCGCGTTGCGCAGGTTCGCCGACAGTCTTGCAATCTCGGCGTAAACTAGCGGGCTCCGCCGCAATCTCCAGACGAATTCCGATGAAGCCCGAAGCCCGCAAGCACCTCCGCGCCAACCTGCTGATGCTCGGCGCCGCCGCGATCTGGGGTTCCGCTTTCGTCGCGCAACGCCTGAGCCTCGACGTGATCGGGCCGTTCCTGTTCACGGGGCTGCGGTTCCTGCTCGGCGCGCTCGTGCTGGTGCCGCTGCTGACGGTCAATACCGCGTCGCGCGCGCAGCTCGCGGCGATCCGGCGCGAACCGGCTTTGCTGCTGCCGGGTGTCGCGCTCGGCGGGCTGCTCGCGGTGTCGATCTCGCTGCAGCAGTTCGGCCTGCAATACACGCGGATCGCCAACGCCGGCTTCATCAGCTCGCTGTACGTCGTGATCGTGCCGCTGATGGGCGTGTTCGCGCGCCACCGGATCGGCGCGGGCACGTGGTTCGGCGCGTTGCTGGCCGCGATCGGCCTGTATTTCCTCAGCATCGACGAGCACTTCTCGGTGCTCTACGGCGACTGGTTCCAGCTCGCGGGCGCCGTCATCATCGCCGCGCACGTGATGGCGGTCGGCCATCTCGCGAAACGTCACGATCCCCTCGTGCTCGCGTTCCTGCAGTTCGTCGTGTGCGGCGTCGCGTGTCTCGCGGTCGGGCTGGCCGTCGAACCGGTCAGCGTCGCGATGCTGCGCGGCGCACTGCCGACGTTGCTGTACGGCGGGCTGCTGTCGGTCGGGGTCGGCTATACGCTGCAGGTCGTCGCGCAACGCGACGCGGCGCCCGCGCACGCGGCCGTGATCTTCAGCATGGAAGGCGTGTTCGCGGCGATCGCCGGTTGGGCCGCGCTCGGCGAAACGCTGACGCTGCGCGCGCTGGTCGGCTGCGCACTGATGCTCGCCGGCCTGCTCGCGTGCCAGTTGCTGCCGAACGGCGACGCACGGAAAAAGGACGAGGACGCGCTGCCGGCGTGACGCCCACCGTCCCTATAATGGCGATTCGCGTGACTTTCACGCCAACCGCTTCCGACAGGCCTGCTCCGTGACGTCCACTTCCGTCGATCCCGCCGCCGACCTGCTGCGCGAACGCGCAGCGCACTACGCCGCCCAGGCGGCGCTGTTCCTGCGCGACCAGGCGCTCTCCACCGCGTCGCACGACCTGCGCAGCCCGCTGAATGCGATGCACAGCTGGGCCTACGTGCTCGAGCGCCAGCTCGCCAATGCCGATCCGAACCTGCAGCGCGCGCTCGCGGGCATCCGCACCGGCATCGACCAGCAGGTCGCGCTGATCGACGGCGTGCTCGACGCGCCGCGCGCGGAAACGCGCACGCTCGCGCTCGCGCCGCGGCCGTTCGCGCTGCGTGCGCTGCTCGACGACACGATCGCGCTCGTGCGTGTCGCGCTCGCCGACGCACGCCAGGTCGCGCTCGACGCGACGCTGCCGGACGGCGAGCCGTCGCTCACGGTCGACCGCGAACGCGTCGCGCAGGCGCTGTGGACCCTGCTGACGACGGCCGTCGAGGCCAGCGCCGCGGGCAGCCGCGTCGCGTTCGCGTGCACGCGCGACGGCGCGCAGTTCACCGCGCGCGCCACCTGCACGGTGAACGCCGACGTACTCGTCGACCCGGAACAACCGCACGCGTTCGAATCGTTCGCGCGGCGCGAAATGCTGCGCGAGCGCGACGCGAAACGCAGCGCGTGGACACTCGCGCTGTGCCAGCGCGTCGCCCTGGCGCACGGCGGCACGTTCACGCACGACGTGTTCGCCGACGGCGCGACCGCCACGATCACCTTCTCGATTCCCTGCGAGGCGCCGGTGTAAGCAAGCGGTCGCCCGATACATTACGAATTCCTTTCTGGCTCTATACTGATGGGCCTGTCATAACCGGAGCGATTCTTTGTTACAGATCTTCGCGCTCATCGGCGCGTTGTTCCTGGTGGCCCTGAACGGGTTCTTCGTTGCGGCCGAATTCGGCCTCGTCAAACTCCGCGCGACGCGCGTCAAGACCCTCGCCCGCAAGCACGGCCTGCGCGGGCGCATCCTCGCCGTCGTCCACGGCCGGCTCGATGCGTATCTTTCCGCGTGCCAGCTCGGCATCACGCTCGCGTCGCTCGGCCTCGGCTGGGTCGGCGAACCGGCGTTCGCGCAACTGATCGGCCCGCTGCTCGACCTGATCGGCGTGCAGTCCGAACGCGTCGTGCATCTGATCTCGCTGGTGTTCGCGTTCTCGCTGATCTCGTTCCTGCACATCGTCGTCGGCGAACTGGCGCCGAAATCGATGGCGATCCGCCAGTCGGAGAAGGTCGGCCTGTGGGTCGCGCTGCCGCTCTACGCGTTCTACTGGGCGATGTATCCGGCGATCTGGGTGCTCAATACCAGCGCCAACGCGGTGCTGCGGCTCGCGGGGCTGTCGGCCGACCACGGCGGCGACGCGCACTATTCGACCGACGAGCTGAAGCTGATCCTGCGCAGCCGCCGCAGCGCGGCCGGCAATGCGGCCCAGCCGGCGCGCGGCACGTACAGCAACGACGAATGGAACACGCTCGCGCATTCGCTCGATTTTTCGTCGATGACCGTGTCGGACCTGATGCGGCCGGCCCATGAAATGATCGGCCTGCGGCGCGACCTGCCGCTGCCCGACAACATGGAGATCGTCGCGCGGCACCGTTTCAGCCGCTATCCGCTGTTCGAGGATGCGTCGCGCGAACAGGTGAGCGGGCTGATCCACCTGAAGGACCTGCTGCTCGCGCGTCACGCGGGCGCCGCGCTCGACGATCTGTCCGACTACGTGCGCCCGGTTCAGTACGTGAAGCCCGACACGCCGGCGCTGGAGCTGTTCCGCCGCTTCCGCAAGGGCGCCCCGCACTTCGCGCTGGTCGGCAACAAGGGCGAGAAGCCGATCGGCTTCCTGACGCTCGACAACCTGCTCGGCGCGCTGGTCGGCCAGATCCACGACGAGTTCCGCCAGGGCGATGCGGACTGGAGCCGCCTCGACGACGGCACGCTGATGGGCAAGGGCAGCCTGCCCGTCGTGTCGCTCGAGCAGGCGCTCGGCATCGACATCGACGAAGGCCGCGCGGAATCGGTCGGCGGCCTCGTGATCCAGGCGTTGAGCGACCTGCCGACCGAAGGGCAGCGCGTGTCGTTCGACCGCTTCGACGTCGTCGTGAAGAAGATGAACGGGCCGCGCATCGTGCTCGTGCGCGTCTATCCGAAGATCGCGAAAGAGGCCGACGAATGACGGCCGCGCGTTGCGGCGCACGATGAACGCGCCGCTGCCGCGCTGCTGCGTGATCACGCCGGAACCGGCGTCCGCGTCGGCGGCCGATCGGGCCGCGTTTCTCGACCGGCTGTCGGCCGTGCTCGCGCGCGGCGAAACGCTCGTGCAACTGCGCGTGAAATCGCTCGACGCGGCCGCGTTCGCGGCGCTGGCCGCCGCGGCGCTCGCGCGCTGCGACGCCGCCGGTGCGCACCTGATGCTGAACGGCCCGATCGACGCAGCCGGCGTGATGCGGCTCGACGGCGCCGGCTGGCATCTGGACGGCGCCGCCTTGCGCGGCGTCACGCAGCGGCCGCTGCCGGCCGACCGGTGGGTATCCGCCGCGTGCCACTCGCAAGACGACCTGCTGCTGGCCGCACAGGCCGGCGCGGATTTCGTCACGCTTTCGCCGGTGCTGCCGACGCTCAGCCACCCCGGCGCGCCGACGCTCGGCTGGGCGCGATTCGATACGCTGGCCGCCCAGGCCGCGATGCCCGTGTTCGCGCTCGGCGGCATGACGCGCGCGCATCTCGACGACGCGCGCCGTCATGGCGCGTACGGCATCGCGGGGATTCGCGGGTTCTGGTAATTCGGGGCCTTCCGGGCGCGCCGCCGGGTGCGACCGCGCGCGGTCCCGCCGCTTCACAACTTCATCGGCTCATGCATTCAGGTTCGCACGCATCCCGCGCCACGAACCGTCGTCGATGCGACGCACGTCGTGCGTCAACGCGTAGCGATTGACGTCGCCCGTCAGCCACGCGACGAGCGAATACGGCGGCAACTCCCCTTCATCGACCCGGTCGCGCGCGCGCGCCGGCGTCTCGAACACCACCCGCCCGCCCGGTGCGTCGAACGGCACCGCGTCCGGCGACAGGTTCAACGCGATCGTCAAGGTTTCGTCGTCGGCGAGCCGCCACGATGCGCACAGCGCGTCGGCATCGCCGTCGCCGTCCGCCTTCAGCGCGCGTGCGTCCTGCGGCCGGCAATCGGACAGCCTTGGCGCGATCAGCTTGGCGCGCACCGCGAGCGCCGACTGCACGAAATGCGCACGATCGACGTCGCGCGCGGTTTCGTCGAAGACCAGCGGGATCTGCGGCGTGAGCAACGACAGCGCGAGCGCGGCCAGTCCGGCCGCCTGCCCGTGATCGCCGTGGCCGCTGTCGCGCCATGCGCCATCGGACAGCACGAGCGACGTCAGCGCCAGTCCGCCATCGGCGGCCATGCCGTCCGCCGACGCGGCCGGCTGGTACGCCGCGCCCGCCGCGGTCAGCGCGCGGGCGAGCGTGTGAATCGACTGGTGCGTGGAAATGCCCTCGTGGGCCGACGTGTCGCGCCCCGTGAGCCGGTGCAGCGCGCGTTCGCCGCAGCCGTTCCACTGCGCGTCGAAATGGGTATCGGCCAGATGCGCGGGGTGCCGCTCGCTGCCGAGCACGAGATGGATCAGCCGGTCGGCCGGCACGGCCGCGCGCACGCGGTCCGCGATCTCGCGCAGCCACGACACGCCGATCCGGTCGGCTTCGCGCAGGCGCAGCCCGTCGCAACGGTATTCGTCGATCCAGTACAGCGCGTTGTCGCAGAAGAAATCGCACACTTCCGGATGATCGAGCGCGAGCGGCGCGGCCTGCAGCGGATCGTCGCGCGTATGGAAGAACGGCCCTGCGTAGTGGCGCAGCGCATCGGTGCCGCTGCCGAAGCGCGCGTAGTCGAGCTCCAGCAGCACCGCGAGACCGTAGCCATGCGCGGCATCGATCAGCGCCTTCAGCGCGTCGGGGCCGCCTTCGGCCGCGAGCGGCGCGAACGGCAGGCTGTCGTGCGGCGACGCGAGCAGCTCCAGCGCGGTCACGCCGAGGCGCGCGAGCTGCGGCAGGCGACGGCGCACGGCGTCGAAGCCGCCCACCGCGTGCGGGCGAATCGCGTAGAGCGCGATGTCTTCCCACGCGCGCCCGTGCCAGAACGTATTGCGCCACGTGAACGCGCGCGGATCGACGACCTCGCTGGGGCCGTTGAGCCCTTCGGGTTGCGAGCGCGACGCGGGATCGGGAATCGACACGGTATCGTCGAGCCGATAGCGGTAACGCGCACCCGCGCCGCAGTCGACGAAGACTTCGAACCAGTTCGGGCCGGCGCTCGTCATCGGCACGAGCGTCGGGCCGTAGCCGATATCGAGTTCGAGCTGGACGTGGGTGCTGCCCGGCGCCCACACGCGGAAATGCGTGCGCGGCGTCGGGCTGAGCGCGCCGCAGGGCTGCGCGCCAAACGGCAAGCAATGGATGTAGTGCTGCGCGTACGGATCGTGCGGACAATCGGACATCATGCGCTCCTCGTGCGTACCGAGCGGCATGGCCGCGCCACTGGCGCAGCGCATCGGGGCCCGGCATGCGACGGCCAGGCTGGGGAGAGAAACGAGTATGCGCCGGATTCGCCACCGCGATGCACCGTGGTCAGACATTTTTAAATGCGAATCGACCCCGGCCAACCACCCGTGGAAACGGGCGACCGTCACGCGCCGGCGAGTCGGGTAGTCGGCATACCGGAATGATCGCTCGCCTTGTTGCGCCGGCCGCGCGCCCCTACGCTCTGCGTGATGCTCGCGGACACGTCGTCCGCGCACCGACCCGAGGACTCCGCCATGTCGCTTCCCGCCAGCGCCGCGAAATTCGATCCGTCACGCGCCCACGAATACGCCGAGCAATCGCGCATCGCGCTGGCTGGCTACGATGCCTGCCACGAACTCGCCGCGTGCATGCTCGCGTCGGCGATCGGGGCGGCCGATGCCCGGATTCTCGTCGCGGGCGCGGGCGGTACGGGGCAGGAAATCTGCGTCACGGCCGCGCTCGAACCGGGCTGGCGGTTCACGGCCGTCGACCCGTCCGCGCCGATGCTCGCGCTCGCGCGCTCGAACGTCGAAGCAGCGGGTTTCGGCGCGCGTACCGCGTTCGTCGAGGACGGCGTCGACGCATTGCCCGACGCGCCCGCGTTCGACGGCGCGACGCTGATCGGCGTGCTGCATCACCTGCCGGGCGACGACGCGAAAGTCGCGCTGCTGCACGCAATCGCGCGACGCCTGAAGCCCGGCGCGCCGCTCGTGCTCGCCGGCAACCATCGCCGCTACGCGGACCATCCGCGCCTGCTCGATGCGTGGCAGCAGCGCTGGCGCATGAAGGGTGCCACGCCCGACGCGGTGCGCGCGCAACTCGCGAAAATCCTGCAGGGCGCCGATCCGCCCGCATCCGAGGAAGCCGTGTTCGCGCTGCTGCGCGACGCGGGCTTCGACGCGCCGCTGCGCTTTTTCGCGAGCCTGTTCTGGGGCGCGTGGATCGCGGTGCGACGCGCGTGACGGTTCGATGCGGCCCGCGATGGCCCGCCCCACGCGATTCGCGAACGCGCCGCAGGCACTCGGTATGATGTCGTTCCCGCCCCCTTCCGGCCTCGACATGCTCACCGTCCATCACCTGAACAACTCGCGTTCGCAGCGCGTGCTCTGGCTGCTCGAAGAACTGGATGTGCCATACGAGATCGTGCGCTACGCACGCGATCCGAAAACGATGCTCGCGCCGGCCGAATTGCGCGCGATCCATCCGCTCGGCAAGTCGCCCGTCGTGACCGACGACGGCCGCACGTTCGCCGAATCGGGCGCGATCATCGAATACCTGGTCGAACGCTACGGCAACGGGCGCCTCGCGCCGCCGCCCGGCTCGCCCGAGCGGCACGACTACACGTACTGGCTGCACTACGCGGAAGGGTCGGCGATGCCGCCGCTGCTGCTCAAGCTCGTCGCGCTGCGGATCGCGCATGCGCCGATGCCGTTCTTCGCGCGGCCGATCGCGCGCAAGATCGCCGCGACGCTGCAATCGGGTTTCGTCGATCCGCAGATCGATCTGCATCTCGGCCATGTCGACGGCGCGCTCGCACGCAGCGGCTGGTTCGTCGGCGACGGCTTCAGCGCGGCCGACATCCAGATGAGCTTTCCGCTCGAAGCCGCGACCGCGCGCGGCGGCGGCAGCCGGTATCCGGCGATCGCGCGCTTTCTCGACACGATCCATGCGCGGCCGGCGTACCAGCGGGCGCTGGAGCGCGGCGGCCGGTACGACCTGCTCAAGTAACCGGCGTCAGCTCAGCAGCCCCGCCGCGACGTTGATCGACAAGCCGAGCACGGCCATGTTGAAGTAGAACGACAGGATCGACTGCGCGAGCACCGAGCGCCGCGCGGAGCGGTTCGCGAGCGACACGTCGGCCGTCTGCGACGCGACCGCGAGCGTGAACGCGAAATACAGGAAATCCCAGTAATCGGGCTCCGGGTGTTGGTCCGGAAAGCGGAGCGCGCGATCGCTGCTCGGCGAGCCGTAATAGAGCCGCGCGTAGTGCAGCGTGAAGATGGTCGGGATCAGGAACCACGCGCCGAACAGCGTCGCGCCCGTGATCGCGTAGTGGCTGAGCCCCGCGCTGAAGCCGACGCTCTTCGCGGTCGCGAGCTCGATCGCGATCGCCGCCACGCTCGCGACGGTCGCGAGGCACACGACGGTCAGCACGGTCGTCGCGTTTTCATCCTCGCGGATCGCGACTTCGCGCACCTTGTGATGATGCGCGGTGACCATGCGCACCCACATCAGCACGAGATACAGCCAGACCGCGCAGTCCCAGCCAATCAGTGCGCGCGCGGTCGGGCGCAGCGGAAACGGCAGCAGGACCGCGCACAGCACGCCGGCGACGAATGCCGCGACCATGCGCGGCCGGTTGCGTAATACCTGCGGATAAAGCGTCATCGTGTGATTCCGAAAGCGGATGGAAAGGATTCGGCCGGTGCGCGGGAAAGCCGCCGCGCCGGCGGGTAACGCGCCCCGATTATCGCCATTCCGTCGTCACGTGGCGATGGGCGCGAGCGCCTAAGATAAGGGGATGACTGCCCCCGCCCTGCTCTGCCGCCATCCCGCGAACCCGGCCGGCCGCGACTTCGTCGTCGGCGACCTGCACGGCTGCGTGGACGTGCTGCGCGCGCTGCTGCACGACGTCCGCTTCGATCCGGCGCGCGACCGGCTGTTCTCGGTCGGCGATCTCGTCGACCGCGGCCCGGCCTCCGACACCGCGCTCGACCTGCTCGACCGGCCGTGGTGTCACGTCGTGCGCGGCAATCACGAGGAAGTGCTGAGCCTCGTCGCGCGCGGCAAGCTGCCGCCCGACGCGTGGCGCAGGATCGGCGGCGACTGGGGCGCCGACCTGCCGCCGGAACGGCTGCGCGCGCATGCGGCGCGCGTCGACGCGCTGCCGCTCGTGCGGGTGATCGGCGACGGCCCGACGCGCTTCAACGTGCTGCACGCGGAATTCTTCGGCTCGGACGCGGAGCTCGATACCGGCAGCTATCCGCACGACGTGCGCGAGCGGCTGATCTGGGGCCGCGATCTGGTCCAGGGGCTCGCCGATCCGGCGCGGCAGGCCGGACTGTCGCTGACGTGCACCGGGCACACACCGGTGCGTGAGCCGCAACGGATCGGCGCGCAATGGTTCATCGACACGGGTGCGTTCGCGCCGGCCGGGCGGCTCACGCTCGCCGAGCCGCGCACCGGCCGCACATGGTCGATGACGCAGACCGAAGCGCGCGAGCGCCACGCGGGCGACTGGCCGCTACCCTGACGCGCCGGCCGGCGCCTGCGTCCCCACGCGAACCCTAGCCGACCTGATTCAGTTCGAACACCGCATCGACGGCCGAGCCGTTCCAGTTGTATTCGAGATAGGCCGCATGCTGGCAGTCGCGCAGCAGCGTCGTGCGGAACGCCGCGAGACACTCGCCGCGCGGATCGCGCACCGACGGATAGACGATTCCCGCGCCACCCGCGTTGCGCACCGCGCGACCGAAGGCCTGCCCCGCGCGGTAGTCGACCGGGTCCAGCAGCGCGGGATCGCGCTGCGGCCACGTGCGCACGTCGGCGACGTCGCCGTGCGCGAACACGGTATAGAGCCGCATCTGCTGGCGCATCGGCGGCTCCTTCGTCGCGGCGAGGAACAACCCGCTGTGATAGCGCGTTTCGGCGATCGCCGTGTCGCGCGAGCGGGTGCAGTAGAACACGCCGTAGCTGCCGTCCGAAAACCGGCTGCCCAGCGGATTCAGGTGCGTGAACGCGGCCATGATCGGCCCCCAGCCCTGCCCGTAGCGGCGCTCGGCGGGCGGCACGAGCTCGAGCGTGCCGACTTCGTTGCGGATGCGGTCGTTGGTCAGCGATTCGAGTGCATAGAGCGCGTCGAAATCCTCCGCGGACGCGACGCGGTCGAACAGGTTGATGGCAGGAAAACGGGTGGGAATCACGCGATAGGCCGGTGCCCAGTCGACGGTGGTCGTGGGCCACCGGGTGACGTCGGTCGGTGTCGTCACGCCCAGCCACCCCGCATCGCATCGAGATATTGGCGAACGGCCACCAGATCGCCGACGTTGCCGGCCAGCATC
Source organism: Burkholderia cenocepacia (assembly GCF_900446215.1). Taxonomy (GTDB): domain Bacteria; phylum Pseudomonadota; class Gammaproteobacteria; order Burkholderiales; family Burkholderiaceae; genus Burkholderia; species Burkholderia cenocepacia. Next base: position 730,071 of record NZ_UAQZ01000013.1, read on the forward strand.
CGGTCGAGTGCGCGCTTGCCGCCGAACGGCGCCGCATCGTTGGGCCGCTTGACCCACGCATCGGCCGCGGCGGGCTGCGGCAACAGGATCTGCAACCCCTTGTAGATGCCGAGCAGCAGCGACAGGCGCTCGAGCGTATCGCGCGGCAGGCGCGCCGATTCCGGCGCGGCCTTCCACTTGAAGAACGTCGAGCGGCCGGGCGACCCGAGCAGCACGATCTGCTCGTCGATCGTCAGTTCCCAGTCGCGCGCGATGTTGAAAAACGCGCGCAGGCCGGCCGCCGACATCTGCGCGACCGAAGCGTGCGGCAAGGCGGAATGCGAATCGTAGGCGGGCTGTGACATGACGGTTAGTCTCGAAACGAATCTACTAACAAGATTAGTCCATTCTCGTATTTTTGCAAGGGTCGCACCCAGCGATCGCGCACGTCCATCCGACAAATCGATATTTTTTGTCCATTCTGGACTCTGATTTTATTTTCTGCGTTAATGGCCGTGCGGACCCCGCGTCACGGCGCGGGTCGTGTCCGTGGAGACCGTGTCGCACAGAAACCGGATGCACCACGCCAAGGAACGCACCATGAAGAGACTGATTGCCGCTGTTTCGATCGCCCTGCTCGCGGTATCCGCAGGCCCCGCCGTCGCGAAGGACTGGACCACGATCCGCTTCGGCACCGATGCCAGCTACGCGCCGTTCGAGTCGAAAGCGCCCGACGGCAAGCTCGTCGGCTTCGACATCGACCTCGGCAACGAGATCTGCGCGCGCCTGAAGGCGAAATGCGTGTGGCTCGAGAACGATTTCGACGGGATGATTCCGGCGCTGAAGGCGAAGAAGTTCGACGCGGTGCTGTCGTCGATGTCGATCACGCCGCAACGCGCGCAGCAGATCGGCTTCACGACGAAGATCTACAACCAGCCGACGCGGCTCGTCGTGAAGAAGGGCTCGCCGCTGCTGCCGACCGCCGAATCGCTGAAGGGCAAATCGATCGGCGTCGAACAGGGCACGACGCAGGAGACGTATGCGAAGGCGTACTGGGGCAAGCAAGGCGCGAACGTCGTGTCGTACCAGAACCAGGACGGCGTGTATGCCGACCTGATCGCCGGCCGTCTCGACGCGGCGCTGCAGGATGAAGTGCAGGCCGCGATCGGGTTCCTGAAATCGCCGCGCGGCGCGAACTACACGTTCGTCGGGCCCGAGCTCGTCGACGAAAAGGTGCTCGGCATCGGCGCGGGCATCGGCTTGCGCCAGGAAGATACCGACCTGAAGGCGAAGATCGATCGCGCGATCCTCGACATGGTCAAGGACGGCACCTACAAGCGGCTCGCGTCAAAGTACTTCGACTTCGACATCTACGGCAGTTGAAAACGGCGTCGCGCGCGTACGGATACAGCTTCCGTCGCGCGCGTCCGACCGCCCCTCCCCTTGCAACCGGATGGCAACGGCATCGAGCGGTTCGCCGTCGCATCGAATGCAGGTCGTCTTGCGTCGTATGCGGCACACGGCAGGACCCTGCATTATTGTTTGGACTGCAGATCGACTCCCTGAGACAACGACACGCCATGCGAATGGATGTCGTGCCGTTCTGGTCAATAGGCGAAGATCGGGCGTCGCGGTACCGGCGCCCGTGTGCACATGCCCATGCGGACCGGGTTCGCGTGCAGGAAAGTGCCGACCCGGCGCGGATGACCGGCAACCAGCCGGATCCGCCTCGCACCGGGCGCGGAGAGATGGCCTGTCGAGGCATGCCGGTCGGCCGCAAGCGCGACGTTCGAGCGGCGATGTCCCGAATCACGGCGATCGCGGCCAGCGGACCGCGGCGTGTGATGATCGATCATTTTTCTACCCCGTTTGCTGTCTGATGTTTGTTCCGGCAACCGGACGATGCCGATGCCCCGGCGATCAGGCGACGACGTCCCGTGCTCGCCGCGACGCGGCTGCTGCCCCGCGCGCGGCCGCCGCATCCCCGCGGACTGCGTCCTGGCCGGTACCGAAGGCTTGCGCCGCCTGACCGGACGGACCTCGCGTCGTCGACTCTCGCATGTCCCTCTTCGCAAGGACCGGGCCAGCGCTGCGCGAGCCCGGCCGGACAAGGCGATGGTCAGGCCGGCTGACGGCCGGCACGGGTGTGGCATACGGGAAGTTACGAAACTGAAACATCGGGGCCGCGGCGCGCGCCGGCCCGGCAACGGCGGGGCCTTGCGGAATAAGGCTGAACAATGGAGCGCGGAATTTTTACCGGCGACGGACCGGCCGACCGGACCGGTTCGGCGCGGCAATTCCTCCGGCGGCCGACGCGAAATGTTTCATGCGCTTTACATGCCGGCGCCGGCGACGCGTACCGTCCATCGCGCTGGACGCGGCGGCCGATCGCATGGCTATACTGCGACTCCGCTTCACGCGACTTCACGCCGACCACTGCCCACGATGCTCCGTACCTTCGCCGCCGAACGTGCCAGGCTGATCCGCTTCGGCGTGTCGGGCCTGGGCTCGACCGCGCTGCATGCGCTGATCGCCGCCGCGATGTTCGCGCTGTGCGACGCGACGCCCGTCGTCGCGAACGCGAGCGCGTTCGTCTGCTCGACGGCGTTCTCGTATCTCGCCAATACGCTGTGGAGTTTTTCGTCGCCGGTGACGTGGGGCAACTTCATGCGCTTTCTCGCGGTCGCGATGGCCGGCCTCGCCGTGACGATGCTGCTGGCGCACGGCACCGACGCACTCGGGCTCGCCCGCGCGTGGAGCATCGTCGCGGTCGTGCTGTGCGTGCCGCCCGTCACGTTCGTGCTGCACCGGCTGTGGACCTATCGCTGAGCCGGCCCGCACGCATCGCGCCCGCCGCTCAGCCGACCCGCTGATGCCCCGCGTCGCCCGACGGCGCGCCGTCGTGCCCGCCGCTGTCGCCATTCCCGCCGCTGCCGCCGTTGTTGTCGTGATCGTTCAGCCCGTGCTCGATCATCATCCGGTAGAGCGTCACGCGTGAAATGCCGAGTTCGGCGGCGGCCTTGTTGATCCGGTGGTCGTTGCGCAGCAGCGCATTCTCGATCGCGGTGCGTTCGGCCAGCGCCCGCGCCTGTTCGAGCGTCACCGGTTCGGTTTCGCCGGGCGTGTCGAGCCCGAGATCGTGCGGCGTCAGCAGCCGGCTCTCGGCCATCACGATCGCGCGCCGCACGCGGTTGATCAGTTCGCGTACATTGCCGGGCCACTCGTAGCGCCGCATCGCGTCGAGCGCGGCCGACGTGAAGCCGCTGATCTTGCGGCCGCTGTCAGCCTTGAATTTCTGCAGCACGTAGTGCGCGAGGATGTCGATGTCCTTGCCGCGCGCGCGCAGCGGCGGCTCGTGGATGCGCAGCACGCACAGGCGGTGATAGAGATCCGCGCGGAAGCGCCCGGCCTCGACCGCGCCGTCGAGATCGACGTGCGTGGCCGAGATGATCCGCACGTCCACCGCGATCGATTCCTGCCCGCCGAGCCGCTCGATCTTGCCCTCTTGCAGGAAGCGCAGCAGGCTTGCCTGGCTTTCGACCGGCATGTCGCCGATCTCGTCGAGAAACAGCGTGCCGCCGTTCGCCGATTCGATCCGGCCCGCGCGCCGCTGGTTCGCGCCGGTGAACGCGCCGCGTTCATAGCCGAACAGTTCCGACTGCAGCAGGTGATGCGGAATCGCGCCGCAGTTGATCGCGACGAACGGCCCCTTGCCGCGGCCGGAGCGCTCGTGAATCGCGAGCGCCGTCAGCTCCTTGCCGGTGCCCGACTCGCCCGAGATGAACACGCTCGCGTCGGTCTTCGCGACCTTGCGGATCGTGCTGAACAGCTGCTGCATCGCCTCGCAGTTGCCGATCATCCCGTGTTCGCCGATCGACGCCGCGTAGGCGGCGCCGTCGACGCGATCGAGCGCGGCCATCCCGCGCGCATGGCCGAGCACGTGCGAAATCCATTCGTACGGCAGCGGCAGCGTCACGTAATCGAAACAATAGCTGCGGATCAGTTCGCGCACGGCGGGGCCGATCGTGATGCCGGCCTGCGCGATGGAAATCCAGCCGATCGCCGGCTGGCTCAGACACATCTTCAGCGCGGGATAGTCGCGCGACGTGAAGCCGGTGAAATCGACGAGCCCCGCGGCCACGCTCACGCCGGAGGTCATGTTCTGCGCGGCGCCGGCCGTCTTCGCGACCGCGATCTCCCAGCCGAGCCCGCGCAGTTGTGCCAGCAACGGCTCGTCGGGCGTGCGCATGATCACGAACAGCTTGCGTCCGGCCTCGGGGGCGGTGACGGACACGTCCGTCATCTCGGGCGCCGCCTGCCCGTTTGCGTCGGGTGACCTTGCAACCATCGTTGTTCCCCGCTTGGCGTTGGTATCGCGCGCCGGCTCGCCGCCGCGTACGACGGACACGATCGAACCGACATATTGGCCGTATTTCCGTCCGAATAAAATCCCCCTGCGCATGAATCGCGCCGGAGGTCGACGTTGTCATGAACGGTATATCGATGCGGCCGGCCCGCGGCTAGATGGGTGTTATCCCGGTGGCGGGCGCCGCGCGCGACCGGAAAGGCCCGGCCCCGACCGCGCAAAGCCGCGCCGGTGCTGGCGCACGGCGATCGTGGAGGACGCGGCGCACGCCCGATTCGTGCGCCGGCCCATGCGCGCGCAACCGGTCCGCCGGGCAGGCGGACGCCCGGGCAACCGGTTCCGGTTGATTTTCGTCAATCGTCGGAAGAAGCCGGCTGATGCACGAACGCAACATGCGCGGCGCCCCGCCGTGCGGCGGGTGAGGGGTCAGCGGCCCGACGCGAGCGGCGCGGGCGTGTTCGCGCGGCCGCGGCCGGCCGGCGCGCCGCCGTGTTCGCCATAGGTGGCGGCCAGTGCATCGACCCGCGCGAGATGGTGGCGATTGTCGTGATCCCACGGGTGGAAGCCCGGCCGGAAAAAACTCAGCCATTCGCCGGCGATGCGCGGGAACAGCCCGCGACGCGGCCCGTACAGGAACGCGATCATCCGCAGCATGCCGCGCACGTGATGGCCGGCGCCGCGATCGCGCCACAGCAGCGTCGCATGCATCAGGAACACGGTCGGCCAGAACGTCAGCGTCGTCAGCAGATACACGCCGATGCGGATCAGGTAGCGACGCAGCCCCGGCTTCATCGCGGCATTCCACACGTCGAACGACACGGCCTTGTGCTCGGTTTCCTCCAGCGCGTGCCAGATCCACATCTGCCGGTAGCCTTCGACCGAACCGTCGAGGCGCGTCGGGTCGCGCAGCAGCCAGTCGGCGAGCATCGCCGTGTAATGCTCGGCCGCCACCGTATGCGCGAGCTGCACCGAATGCGGCAGCTTGCGCTTCATGTAGCCGAGCACCGTCCACACGCGCTGGTCCAGCTTGCGCGCGGGTAGCCGGTTCGCCTGCATCAGCTCGTTGTATTCGATGTGCTCGCGCGTATGCATCGCTTCCTGGCCGATGAAGCCGAGCACCTGCTGCTTCAGCACGGGATCGTCGATCCGGTCGCGATAGTTGCGCACCGAATCCATGAAGAAGCGCTCGCCGGCCGGAAACAGCAGCGACAGCGCGTTGAAGAAATGGGTCACGTGCGACCCGAGGCCATGCCAGTCCTTCGCGCGTTCGACCGGCAGGTCGAAGCGCAGGTCGCGGCGCACCGGCATGATCCCGGCTGCGGTGGCGGAAGCGGCTGACTTCATGTTCATCGTTCTCCTGTTGCGGAGCCGTCCGGCGCATCGTCCGACGCGGCCGGCGCAAGCCCGGGCGGCGCATCGCGCGCCGCCAAAATCCTGACATCGACAGATGTAACGATAGGCCGCGCGCGCCGGCGCATGCAAGCCGCGCGGTAGATGCGCGCTTCCAAACAGGGCACGGTCGGAAAGACGGAAAAAACGGCGCTCGAACGACATTCGGCCGGGCCGCGATTCGAACGCGGGCGCGCGCGTCGGGGCGAGGCGCCGGATGCGGCGCGGCGCCCCGCCAGCGGCCCGCCAGCCCCGTGCGGCGGGCCTTTCGCGGGATCGGGCAACGCTCGTGCAGCAGGCTGTCACGTGAGCCGTTCGCATCGATTCATACGCGCCGCGCACCGTCGCGGTGCACCCTCGCCCGCGCGGCTCGCGAAAAATTCAAACACGCGTTCCAATTGCGTTTCGGGCGCTCACGCCGGCACGCCCCGCCACGCGGCCCCGCTCAGCGTGAAACGGCGCGAAATCCACGCGCGCCGGCCCGCTGCGCGCTCGCCTACAATAGCGGTTTCACGCAACCTCTTTCAGGAGAAATCATGTCCGTCATCACGACCGAATCGGGCCTCAAGTACGAAGACCTGACCGAAGGCACCGGCGCGGCAGCGCAAGCCGGCAAGACCGTCAGCGTCCACTACACGGGCTGGCTGACCGACGGTCAGAAATTCGATTCGAGCAAGGATCGCAACGACCCGTTCGCGTTCGTGCTCGGCGGCGGCATGGTCATCAAGGGCTGGGACGAAGGCGTGCAGGGCATGAAGGTCGGCGGCGTGCGTCGCCTGACGATCCCGCCGCAACTCGGCTACGGCCCGCGCGGCGCAGGCGGCGTGATTCCGCCGAATGCAACGCTCGTGTTCGAAGTCGAACTGCTCGACGTCTGACCCTGCACCCCGCCGTTTCCTTCCCGATGGAACGCATCGCCTCCCCCGCCATCGCGCTGCGCCGCTACGCCACGTGCGAAGCGTCGGACGTGCACGACTTCCACCAGGTCGTGCTCGGCGTCGATGGCGCGATGGTGATGGCGGTGGACGGAATCGGCCAGCGCATCGACCGGCACGCGGCCTGGCTGATTCCGGCCGGCGCGCGCCACGACTACGCGGGCCTCGGCGACAATCGCCAGCTCGTGATCGACCTGCCCGCCGCGTCGCTCGCGGTACCGCAGCGGCTGTTCGACCATGCGCGGGCCGTGTCGATCGACCCGGCGCTCACGTCGCTCGTCGCGCAGGTCGCGGCGGCCGCCGCGCAACACGATGCGCCGGACGGCGACGCACGGCAGGCCGCCGCGCACCGCTTTCAGTGGCAGGCCGCGGCTCGCCTGTGCGACGCGCTGCTCGACGATGCGGGCATCGCCGCGCCTGCGTCGGGCCTCGATTTCGCGCGCATCGACCGCTGGCTGCGCGCGCGGCTCGCCGAACCGCTGCGCATCGCCGATCTCGCCGCGCACTGCGGCTACGGGATGCGGCGCTTTCATCAACTGTTCGTCGATGCATTCGGCGAAACGCCCCATCGCTACCTGCAGCGGCTGCGGCTCGACGCCGCGATCGTGCTGCTCGCCGACGGCCGGCATGCGCTCGTCGACATCGCGGGCAGCGTCGGCTTCGCGGACCAGAGCACGTTCACGCATGCGTTCACGAAGCGCTTCGGCGTGGCGCCGGGACGCTGGCGCGGCGAACGGCATTGAACGCATCGGCCTCGCCGAATACGCATCGACGCACGTAGCCAGCGGCACGCATTCGCGTCGGCATCCGTATCGACGCTTCGCGTCCCGCTGAAACATCGCCTGTCCGTCGCCGCCTACGATGGACGCATGGATACGACCATACCGTCCCCCGCTTTCCCGCCCGCGCTCGCGCGCGTCGTCGCCACCGTCAGCATCGGTTTCGTCGTCACGCAGCTCGACGTGACGATCGTCAATATCGCGCTCGCGCATCTCGCCGCCGACCTGCACCTGCCGGTCGCCGGCCTGCAATGGGTCGTCGATGCGTACACGCTCGCGTTCGCGGTGTTGATGCTGTCGGCCGGTGCGCTCGGCGACCGCTTCGGCGCGCGCCGCCTGTACGTCGCCGGCCTCCTGCTGTTCGCGCTCGCGTCACTTGCATGCGGCGCCGCCGTCGCGCCCGCGATGCTGATCGCGGCCCGCGCGCTGCAAGGCGTCGGCGCCGCGGCCATGCTGCCGAATTCGCTCGCGCTGCTCAACGACGCGTGCCGGCACGACCCGCGCCTGCGCGCCCGCGCGGTCGGTGGGTGGACGGCGGCCGGGTCCATCGCGATCGCGGCCGGCCCGGTCGTCGGCGGCCTGCTGATTGCCGCGTGGGGCTGGCGCGGCATCTTCCTCGTGAACCTGCCGCTGTGCGCGGCGGGGCTCGCCGCTACGTTCGCGTGGGTGCCCGCGCGCCGCGAGCAGGCTGCCCCGGCACGCTCGGCCCGTTCGCTCGATCCGCGCGGCCAGTTCGTCGCGATCGCGATGCTGACCGCGCTGACCGGCGCCGTGATCGAATGGCGGCCGCTCGGCTTCACGCACCTGGTCGTGACCGGCGGCTTCACGCTGGCGGCGCTGGCCGCGCTCGCGTTCGTCGCGATCGAATCGCGCACGGCCACGCCGATGCTGCCGCTATCGCTGTTCCGCCACCGCACGTTCAGCGCGGCCGTGCTGTTCGGGATCTGCGTAAACCTCACGTATTACGGCACCGTATTCATGCTCGCGCTGTACCTGCAACGCACACGCGACCAGTCGGCGTTGCAGGCCGGGCTCGCGTTCCTGCCGCTCACCGGCGGGTTCCTGCTGTCGAATCTCGCGAGCGGACGCGTCGTCGCGCGCCACGGCCCGCGCATGCCGATGGTGGCCGGCGCGCTCGTCGCCGCGCTCGGCTACGGGTCGCTGCATGTCGTCGATGCAACGACGCCGCTCGTCATGGTGCTGGTGCCGTTCCTGCTGATTCCGTCGGGCATGGGCTTCGCGGTGCCCGCGATGACGACGGCCGTGCTCGCGTCGGTCGCGCCCGACCGGGCCGGCATCGCGTCGGCGGTGCTGAATACCGCACGGCAGGCCGGCGGTGCAATCGGCGTCGCGGCATTCGGTGCGCTCGCCGGCGGCGGCGGTGCAGCGCAGGTCGTCAGCGGGTTGCGGATCGAAACCGCCGTGTCGGTCGCGCTGCTGCTCGCGGCCGCACTGCTCGCGACCCGTGTGCGGACCAATGCGGATCGCGGTGCCTCTCCCGCGCCTCGGGCGACGCCACCGGTCGATCGCACGCGTGCGGTCACGCGTCACCGAGGTGAGGCTGGATCAGGTAACGCCGACGAAAGAAGGTCTGCGTGAATCGACTCGCGTAGCCGGCAGTGCCGCGCTCGTGCTGTCGCGCCGAATGCCATCCGACGGCACGACCCTCGCGCATGACGCTCACCGACGCGCCGCGCCCGCTTCGTCATCGATCTTCTTCACGACCGTATCGGCCGCCTTCAAAGGCCGGCCGTCGTCGTGCCGCAGCGCGAGCTTGCGGATCGCGCGCCCGGTGCCGCGATCGATCAGCACCGAATGCCGCTCGCCGCGCGCGAACAGGTTGGCCTCGCCCCACTGCCGCAGCATCACGATGACCGGAAACAGCCCCTCGCCCTTTTTGGTCAGCACGTACTCCTGATACGCGGTGCCGTCGGACGCCGGCACGACGTCGAACACGCCCGCGTCCACCAGCATCTTCAGCCGGTCGGACAGGATGTTGCTCGCGACGCCGAGGCTCGCGCGGAAATCGCCGAAGCGGCGCACGCCGTCGAACGCATCGCGCACGATCAGCAACGCCCAGCGATCGCCGACGATATCGGTCGCGCGCGCCACCGGGCACGGCGAATCCGCAAGACTTTTCTGCCTGGCCATGTTGCTCTCCGCAATCACGCCGGCCGCCTTCGCAGGCATGCCGGCCATCCGGGCACGGGCCGCTGGCCCGTCACCCAACAGGTTGCATTTTAAAACTACTTTTCCTACACTCCAACCCAGTTTCAAATTGCAACTACATTGCGTGAGGCAACCCATGGAATCGTCCTGCCATTCCGGCACCGTTGCATCGAACGCGCCAACCGGCGCGATCCATCCGGCTGAGGGCGCCCGCCTGTCGTCGGCGCGTGTCGTGCTGCTGGCCGTCTGCTGCGCGGCGAGCGTCGCGAACGTCTACTACGCGCAGCCGCTGCTCGATTCGATCGCGCGGGATTTCGGCGTATCGCTGGCCGCCGTCGGCGGCGTCGTCACCGCGACGCAGCTGGGCTGCGCGCTCGCGCTGCTGTTCGTCGTGCCGCTTGGCGACCTGCTGAACCGCAAGCGCCTGATCGCCGTGCAGCTTCTGCTGCTGACCGCAGCCTGTATCGGCGTGGCCGCCGCGTCGACACGCGTCGCGCTGCTGGCGGGAATGGTCGCGGTCGGATTGCTCGGCACCGCGATGACGCAAGGACTGATCGCGTGCTCGGCCGCCCTCGCCGGCGCGGGCGAACGCGGGCGCGTGGTGGGCGCCGCGCAAGGCGGCGTCGTGGTCGGGCTGCTGGCCGCGCGCTCGCTGGCGGGTGTCGTCACCGACATCGCGGGGTGGCGGGCCGTCTATCTCGTATCGGGCGCCCTCGCGATCGCGATGCTGGTCGTGCTGTCGCGGCTGCTGCCGGCGATGCGCGAACCGCGCGAACGCATCGGTTACGCGGCGCTGCTGCGGTCGATGGTGGCGCTGCTGCGCGACGAACGTGTGTTGCGCGTGCGCGGCGCGATCGCGCTGCTGATGTTCGCGGCGTTCAGCATCTTCTGGAGCGCGCTCGTGCTGCCGCTGAGCGCGCCGCCGCACGCGATGTCGCACACGCAAATTGGTGCATTCGGCCTCGTCGGCGCACTCGGGGCGGCGGCCGCCGCCCGCGCGGGCCGGCTCGCGGATCGCGGGCGCGGCGAAGCGACGACCGGCGCCGCACTCGCGCTGCTCGCATGCGCGTGGCTGCCGCTCGCGTTCGGCAATACGTCGATCGCGCTGCTGATCGTCGGCATCGTGCTGCTCGACGTCGGCGGACAGGCCGTGCACGTCGTCAACCAGAGCATGATTCTCGGCGCGCGGCCCGACGCGCATGCGCGCCTCGTCGGCTGCTACATGCTGTTCTATTCGGCCGGCAGCGGGCTCGGCGCGATTGCGGCCACGATGATGTACGCGCGCGCCGGCTGGACCGGCGTCTGCGTGCTCGGTGCGGCGGTGAGCGTGGCCGCGCTCGGCGTGTGGGCCGCGACGCTCAGGCGCGCGTGAGGCGCGCCGGCCGTGCGGATCGAACGGGAAAAGCCGGCCCGCCCTCGGCGGGCGGCCGGCACGCGAACCGGCCGCGCACGCGCGCCGGTCGGGCTTTCGGTTCCGCTGCGGTTCGGCGGCGCGCCGCGGGCGTTCAGCCGGCTGCCTGAATCGCCTCCTCGTACACGCCGGCCACGCGGCGCGCGATCACCGCATTGTCGAAATGATCGCGTGCATAGCGCTTGCACGCGGCCTCGTCGGGCAGCGCGATCGCGCCCGACAGCGCACCGCCGAGCCCTTCCGCGATCGCATCGGCGCCCGTCGACGGCAACACCAGATCGTTCGACAACCCGGCGACCGCCTCCGGCAGCCCGCCGACCGGCGTGACCAGCACCGGCGTGCCGGACGCCAGCGATTCGACGGTGATCAAGCCGAAGCCCTCGAGCGCGACCGTCGGCACGACGCTGACCGTCGCCGCGCGGTACAACGCCGCGAGATGATGATCGGGCACGAAACCGAGCAGCTTCACGTTGTCCTGCAGCCCCGCTTCGTCGATGCGCTGCTGCAGTTCCTCGCCGATCTTGCCCTTGCCGGCGATCAGCAGCAGCACGTCCGGGTGACGGCGCTTGACGAGGCCGATCGCATCGATCAGGTCCTCCAGCCCCATGCGCCGCACGAGCCGGCGCACGGCCAGCACGATCGGCCGGTCCTGCGGCAGTTGCAGCTTGTGCCGCGCCTCGGCGGGCGTGAGCGGCGTGTCGAACTGCGCGGTATCGACGCAGCCCGGGATCACACGCACGCGCGACGGATCGATCCCGTAGCGGTTCGTCAGGATCTGGCCGAATGCCTGCGACAGCACGATCAGCCGCGACGAGCGCGTATAGACGGCCTGTTCGAGATAGCGCTTCGCGCGCTGTCCGAGCGACGCGGCGCCCTCGACCTGGCTTTCGTCGGCCCACGGCCCCTGGAAGTGCGACACCTGCGGAATCCCGCGCGTCACGTCGAGCCCCGGGAACGTGTACAGCGCGAAGTGCGACGAAATCACGTCCGGCCGCGCGCTGCGGATCTCGTCGCGCAGCGCGCGCCGCGCGGCGAGCATCCGGCGCGCGAGCGGCTCCGACGCGGGACCGAAACCCTGGATCGCCCCGCCCGTGTCGTCGGCGACCTTCGGCGAGCCGGCGACGAGCCCGCGCACCTCGACGCCCGCGCCGGGCAGCGCGCCGACGAGCGAGTAGTACATCCGGTCGAGGCCGCCCGCGCGTTCGGGGAACCAGTGCATGCCGATCTGCAACGATTTGATCGGCCGGGAAGATTGGGACATCACGGTTGCTCCTGCGTGATTGCATGCTCGACCCGCTCGAAGGCGGACGGCTGCGTGGGTTGGCCGATGCGCCGGTAAAGCGCGACGTACTGGGCGCCCATGTGCGCCCAGCCGAAACGGGTCATCAGTTCGCGGGCCGCGTCGCCCATCGCGCGACAGGTGTCGCGCGATGCCGCGAGCGCGCCGATCGCCTGCGCGAGCGCGGCGGGATCGTCCGGGTCCTCCAGCACGATCCCGCATTCGCGCGTGATGATTTCCGCGCCGCCCGCCGTGCGCGCGGTGACGACCGGCAGCCCGGCCGCCATCGCCTCCAGCAGCGACAGGCTCATCGCTTCGTAGCGCGACGGAAACACATACGCGTCGACCGAGCGCATCAGCGTCGGCATGTTCTTCACGAGACCGAGGAAATGCACGCGCGAATCGATGCCGAGCGCGCGCGCTTCTTCCGGATACGGGCTGCCGGGCAGATAGCCGGCCACCGCGAGATGCACGTTCGCGGGCAGCTTCGTCAGCGCCTTCAGCACGGTGCCGAGGTTCTTGCGCGGCGTGCGCAGGTCGCCGACGAACAGCAGCAGGAACGCGTCGTCCGGCAGCTTGAATGCCGCGCGGTCGGCCTGCGCGCCCGCGAACGCGCTGCCGTCGACGCCGTTGTAGATCACGCTGATCTTGCGGCTGTCGATGCCGAGCCCGGCAATCTCGTCGGCCACCTTCTGCGATACCGCGGTGATCGCGCGCGAACGCTTGTACGCCCAGCGCTCGAGCACGGTATTCACGCGCGTATAGACGTACTGGTAAGCCGACCACAGCCCCTTGGTGGGCCCGAACGGATAGTACGGACTCTTGAACCAGCCGCCGTGCACGAAGTGCGCGGTATTCACGTCGGCCTTGATCCACGAGATGAAGCCGTTCACGTGCAGCACGTCGTATTCGCCGCGGTGCGCGCGCAGCCACGCCGCGCTTTTCAGCGCGAACACCTGCTGCTTGACGAGATTCGACGGCCAGAAGCCGCCGACCTTCACCGGCACCCAGCGCACGCGCGGGTCGGCCAGCAGCTCGGGCGCGACGTGCGACGCGACCAGCGTGACCTCGTAGTTTTCGGCCAGCGCCGCGCGCGCGATTTCGTAATTGACGCGGCCCTGCCCGTCGTTATGTCGCACGACGTGCGTGACGATCGCGATTCTCAATGGTCGCCTCCCCGTGAACGCGCGGCGGCCAGCAGGCGTTGCGCCTTCTGCCAGTGCGCCGCGGCAAGTATCGAAAAAATGGCTGTGAACATCAGCAGGCCGCCGGTGCCGATCAGCGAGTTCGTGAACACGAGCATCGCGAAGGTCGACAGGCACAGGCTCAGGCATGCCGCGACGAATTTGTCCTGGCGCAACTTGAACGCCGCGCGCAGCGTGCGGCCGAACAGCATCACGACGCCGGCGAGATACAGCAGCGTGCCGGGCCAGCCGAGCACGAACGGCACGTTCATCACGCCGCTGTCGAAGCTGCCGTATTTGCCGAGTTCGCCGCTGTCGCTCGACAGCTTCGTGGACGCGCCGGTCGCGCCCATCCCTTCGCCGGCGACGTCGGTGAACGCCGTCTGCGCGAAGGTCGCGTAGAACTTGTTGCGGTCGTCGTAGCTGCGGTCGTCCTTCAGGTTCGTGATCGACTGCAGGCGCGCGCCGAGCCGGTCGGCCACCGGCCCGACGGTCAGCAGCGGCACGCACAGCCCGACCAGCACGACGCCGCTGATCAGGATCCGCATCCGCACGCGGTTGCTCGATTGCACGAGCTGGATCGCGAGCGCGATCACCCAGCCGCCCCACGTCGAGCGCACGAGACACAGCGCGAACGATACGAAGCCGGCCGCCCCGGCGAACCAGCGGATCTTCTGCGGCGCCGCGAACACGAACACCAGCGCGCCCATGATCGCGAACGCGAACGGGCCGGACGAATTCATCGTGCTGAACACGCGCACGCCGTACGGCACCGGCTCGCCCTGCGAGCCCATGTCCGAGCCGATCATCCACAGCACGTCCCACTGCGGCATCACGAAGTACTGCACGATGCCGTACAGGCCCATCACGAGCATGCCCCACATGAACGTGGACAGCAGCACGTCGCGATACTCGGGATAGTCGCGCGCGTTGACCATGATGTGAAAGCCGATCAGCACCGGGTACACCCAGTTCGCGAGATCGTAGGTCGCGGCCATCACGCCGCTCGACACGATCCCGACGAGGTACGCATACGCGAGCCCGAACAGCATCAGCAGCACCGGGATGCCGCGCCGCTGCGCGAGCACGCGGTAATGCCTGAGCAGCCCCAGGCCGGCGATCATCGTCACCGCGAGCGGCGCCACCTGGATCAGGCTCGTCGGCGTGAACGCGCCCTTCGACCAGTCGGCCAGGCGACGCACTTCCGGGCTCAGGAACCACACCCACCACATGAAGCCGACATAGCGCGCCGGGCTCTTGAAATACAGCCAGATGCCGACCGCGATGGCCAGCACCGGGAACGCGAGCGTCAGCACCTTGCCCTGGTGGATGGCGATCAGCGCGGCGGTAAACGTCCACAGCCCAGCCTGGCCGGCCCAGTGCTTCGGCTCGGCGAACCAGCTGCGGGCGCGCGACGGCGCACGTTCGGCGGCAATCGTACTCATCGATCCGCTCTCAGCGCGACGACGGACGCGAATCCGCGAGCGGCATCGCGACGCCGGCCGCCGCGGGCGTGCGGCGCCGGCGCAGCATGTCGCGCGTGATCCGCACGTGCTGCTCGGCGAACGCCTGCGTGGTCAGGTCGCGCTCGCGCAGGCACGCGGCGGCCGCCCGCGCGCAGTCGAGCGCCGCCACCGGATCGGCGACGAAGCGATCGGCGGCCTGACGCATCGCCTGCGCGTCGAACGCCGGCACGTAGGCGGCCGTATCGTGCGGGAAGTAGTCGCTCAGGCCGCCCACGTCGGACACGATCATCGGCTTGCCGACGGCTGCCGCCTCGAGCATCACCGTGATGCCGGACGCGTGGAAATTCGGCCGCAGCGGCACGACGATCACGTCGGCCCACGCGTACAGTTCATGCTGCTTCGCGAGCCCCGACGCGGGGCCGATCTTCACGTTCGGCGCATGCCATTCGCGCGGCACGCGGCGGCGCGTCGCGAGCCGCACGTCGTAGCGCGCGTCGCCGCCGAACGCGGCGAGGAACGTGCGCCAGTCGCGGTCGCGGTCGTTACCGATCGCCGCGATCCGCAATGGCCGGTTCGGCGTCCATTGCTGCGGCTCGACCGGCGGGAAATCCTGCGTGTTCAGCCCGTAGTAGACGAACTCGGCGTCGCGTCCGAGATAGCGGCGGCACAGGTCGGCGTTGTCGCGGGCGAGCGTGGTCAGCGCGTCGGCGCGCGCGATCAGCTTGCGGTACAGCCAGCGGCGCGGGCCGCCGAAGCTGCCCCACTTGTCGAACAGCCACACGCTCTGCGCGAGCAGCAGCGGGCGCTTGCCCTGCTCACCGGCGAGCTTCAGGATCAACGCGGCAGCCAGATGCTCCTGCTCGGTATGCGTCCAGATCACGTCGGTATCGAGCAACGCCGCGCGATTGCGCCACGCATGCACGACGTCGAAGCCGAGCGCCGCCTTCAGCGCGCGGCGCGCGACGCTCACGACGCGGTTTTCGGCGCCGTCCTGCGAATAGGTCAGCCGGAATTCGTCGGATTCGGCGTGGTGATAGCCGTACAGGCAGCCGATGTCGTCGCCTTTCCGGTAGGTACGCGGATCGGCGCCGTGGAACAGATGGACGTGGACTTTCGTTGCAGCCTTCGTGGTCATGCGAGCCCTCCGGAGGGGGCCGCGCGCGGTGCGCGCGGGCCGTTCAAGACGTCACCGGCGGCATCGCCGCACGGTGGGGGGCGAGATTCGTGCGGCGCGCATCGCGCGCGCCGCGGCGCACCGCGCGCCAGTGCGCGAGCACACGCTCGCGCCGGGCGCCAGGCAGCGACAGCAGCACGTGCGCGAAGCCGGGATAGACGCGCGTACCGACCAGCGTCCACCACCACCACGCGATCTCGCGCCGCAGCGGCGGCAAATGCTCGCGCAGGATCAGATGCAGGTTGTACGCGCCGTTGCTGATCGCGTTCAGCGACGCGGCATCGCGCCGGTCGTCGTCGAAGCGCTCGGCCGGGAAGTGATCGACCGCGATCGACGGGTCGTAGACGAGCTTCCAGCCTTCGCGCTGCACGTGCATGCTGAAGCCCATGTCGTTGTGCACCTGCGCGCCGGCGCCGCGCAGCCGCGTGTCGAAGCGCAGCCGCTCGATCGCCGCGCGCCGGTAGCTCATGTTCGCGCCCTTGAGCATGTCGACTTCGCGCGCGCCGCCGACGCCGAGGTGATGATTGCCGACGATCTTGCCGGACAGCGTGAGCTGGCCGACGAGCTCTCTCGATTCGTCGAGCACGCGGCCTTTCTCGTGCACCCAGTCGCGTCCGCCGACCGCGCCCACGCGCGGATCGGACAGGAACGCGGCTTCGATGCGCGCGAGCCAGTCGGGACGCGGCGCCGCATCGTCGTCGGTGATCGCAACGATGTCGCCGTTCGCCGAGTCGAGCCCCTTGTTCAGCGCGGCGACCTGCCCCGGCACGTCAACCGGCACGAGGCGCAGCGGCAGCGCGCCGCCGACCGCCGGATCGGCGAGCCGTTCGTGCGTCGCGTCGTCCTCCGGGCGCGCGACGACGATCACCTCGTCGGGCAGCCGCTGCTGCCGCTGCAGCGCCAACAGGCAGCGCGCGAGGTCGGCGGGACGCCGATAGGTCGGAACGAGCACGGAAATTTTCATTCGAGGTTCTCCAGTCGGCCGGGCCGGCGCGCGTAGCGCCGGCCCGGTTTCGCGCGACCCGGTCACGCGCTCAGGTATTCGTGCACGGCCGCATAGCCGCGGCCGTAGCCGCGCGCCTTCGGCGGCACGCCATTGAAGATCCCGCCTTCCAGATCGACGCCCGCGGTGCGCAGGCGCTTGATCGCATCGGCGATCTCGCCTTCGGTATGCATGCCCGAGCGCAGCACGAGGAAGGTCGAACCGGCCATGCGGCCGATGATGGTCGCGTCGGTCACCGCCAGCACCGGCGGCGAATCGATCAGCACGACGTCGTAGCGCTTGCCGAGCCCTTCGAGGT
The DNA here is from genome assembly GCF_900446215.1 of Burkholderia cenocepacia. Taxonomy (GTDB): domain Bacteria; phylum Pseudomonadota; class Gammaproteobacteria; order Burkholderiales; family Burkholderiaceae; genus Burkholderia; species Burkholderia cenocepacia. The sequence goes on from NZ_UAQZ01000013.1 coordinate 747,503, forward strand.
ATTGCGGCAGGCGCGTCGACATCAGCAGCTCCGACGGGTTCGGCGGACGCGTGCCGGCCGAGATGAACGACAGGCCCTGCACCGGCGTCTCGCGCACGGCATCCTCGAGCGCCGATTGATCGCTCAGCAGCTCCGACAGGCCCGGCTGCACGGTGAGGCCGAAGTAGCGGTCGAGCATCCCGCGCCGCATGTCGGCGTCGATCAGCAGCACGCGCTTGCCCGAATGCGCGAGCAGCACCGCGAGGTTGACCGTCAGGAAGCTCTTGCCGATGCCCGGCGTCGGGCCGGTCAGCACGATCACGCGGTTCTTCGCGTCCATCATCGCGAACTGCATCGCGGTGCGCAGGCTGCGCATGCTTTCGACGCTCAGGTCCTTCGGCCGCAGGCTCGCGAGAATCGGCCGCGCACGGCTGCCGCCCTTCTCCGCCGCCGCGTCGAGCTTCACCTGCTCGGCGCTTTGCGGCACCAGCCCGTACAGCGGCAGGTTGAACGCGCGCTCGATGCGGTCCGGATCCTCGATGCCCTGGAACAGGTTGCGACGCAGGAACACGACGCCGGTGCCAAGGATCAGCCCGAGGAACACGGCGGCCGACAGGATCAGCACCTTCTTCGGCTTGACCGGCGCGCCCGGACGCAGCGCCGAATCGATCAGGTGGATGTTGCCGCCCGTGCCGGCCTTCTGCACCGACAGTTCCTGCACGCGGTTCAGCAGCAGCACGTAGATGTCCTCGGCGACCTTCGCGTCGCGCTGGAGCTGGACGGCCTTCACCTCGGTCGCCGGCAGGCTGCGGAAGCGGTTGCTGAACTTGTCCTTTTCGCCCTGCAGCTCCGCGAGCTGCTGCTTCGCGGCGATCACCATCGGGTGCGAATCGGTGAAGCGCTGCGCGAGCGACGCGAGCTGCAGGCGCTGCGCGGCGATCTGCTGCTCGTACTGCACGCTGCCTTCGAGGTAGACCTTCGCCTCGTCGCTCGCGTTGATCGAGCCCGACGTGCGCTGGTATTGCGTGAGCGCGGCCTCCGCGCGTTCGAGGTCGGCCTTCAGGCGCGGCTCCTCGCCCTTCAGGAAGTCGAGCATCTTGGTCGCTTCGGCCTGCTTCGCGACCACGTGCTGGTTCAGGTACGACTGCGCGAGCGCGTTCGCGATCGCGGCGGTCTGGTCCGGGTCCTTGCCTTCGAGCGAGATCTGCACGACGCCGGTCTGCTTGCCCTGCTCGCTCACCTGGATACCGGCCTGGAACCCGCTGATCGCGTCGAGATCGTTGTAGCGAACCACCGTGAATTGCGTGCCGGGGCGCGCGACGAGCTTCTGCACGAGCAGCGTCACGCCGCCGCCCTGCGCCGATTCGCCGACGCGGCCCGCCAGCAGCCGCGTGCCGTTCTCGTCGACCAGCGAATAGGTGCCGTTCGGGCCGGCCGTCAGCGTCAGCTTCTTGCCTTCGAGCGCCGGCACGACGTTGATCGTGTCGATGTCGGCGACTTCGCCGCCCCACGCATACGATTTCAGGCCGAGCCACGGCCGCGACGGCGTGCCCGGCGTCGCGAGGCGCGCGGCGAGGCTGCCGATCACCGGCAGCGTCTTCGGCGCGACCGTGAAGTTCAGCTTGAACTGGTCGACGACCGGCGCGACGACGCCGCGGCTCTTGATGATCTCGATTTCCGCGTCGGTCGGCGCCTGCTGCGGGCCGCTGTTGATCGACGCGCCCGTCTGCGTCTGCGTGAGCGCCTGCGACGTGTTGTCGTTGCCCTCGACCCGCACGTGCACGTCCGCCTGGTAGACCGGCTTCGCGATGAAGCAGTAGAGGCCGGCGAGCGCGACGACCGTCACCGCGATGCCGAGCAGCAGCCAGATGTCGTCCATGATGACCTGGAGCAACTGGCCGAGGACGACGTCCTCTTCCTCGGTCTTCGCGGTCAGGTCCGCGTAGGAGTGTTTCGCTTGCGTGTTCACCATTCGTTCCCGCTTGAGTGGTGCCGGGGGGCGGACGCCACCCCGGCGGGCTATCAGCGCGTGATTTGCCGCATGTAGAAGATCGTCTGGATCGTCGGCAGCACCTGCTGCAGCACGCGGTTGAACTGCACCGAGCTGGCCGTGCTGACGTAGACGACGTCGAGCGGTTGAAGCGGGAAGCGACTCGACAGCATCAGCGCGTCGGGCTGCGTCATGTCGAGACGGAACACTTCAGGCTTCGTCGGGTTGTCGCGCATCCCGCGCATCACGTAGATCTTGCGCGGGTTCGCATCGGTGTCGAGAATCCCGCCGCCCGCGGTCAGCGCATCGGCGATGGTCAGCCGGCCCTTGAGCATCGGCACCGTGACCGGCGTCTTGACCTCGCCCATGATGAACACGCGGCTGTCGCTGCGGTCCGGCACGTTGACGATGTCGCCCGGCTGCAGCATCACGTTCTGCTTCACTTCGCCGCGATCGAGCACGCCGTTCGCGTCGAGCGTGTACAGCTTGCCGTCGCGCGTCAGGCGCACGCGCTGGAGGTCGGCCTCGGCGGTCGAACCGCCCGAGCGCGAGATCGCGTCGACGAGCGTGAGCGGCACGTCGCTCACCGCGAGCGGGCCCGGCTGCTTGACCTCGCCCGTCACCTGCACCTTCTGGCTGCGGAACGACAGCACGCGCACGTCGAGCTGCGGATTCTTCACGTAGCGCGCGAGGCTGGACGCCATCTCGTCGCGGATCTGCGCGACCGTCTTGCCCGCCACGCGGATGCGGCCGACGAACGGGAAGAAGATCGTGCCGTCGGCGGCGACCGTCTGGCCGTACGGATCGGCCTGGCCCGGCAGCGCGGTCGTATACGGCTGCTGCAGCGCGCCCGCGACCGATTGCGTCGTGTTGCCGCCGCTCGAGAACGACTGGCCCTGCGGCGTCGTCAGCTCCGGGTGATCCCACACGGTGACGCCGAGGATGTCCTGCGGGCCGACGCGATACGTGTACTGCGACGGATCGGTGTAACGTCCCGGCGGCAGCGGGTGATCGACCTGCGCTTTCTGCAGCTGGTCCATCACCACTTTGGCGTCGATGTAATGAACCGGATAGGTTTCGGCCGCTTCCTGCCGGCCTTCGTCCTTCAGGTTCGACGAGTCGAGGTAGTTGCCGGGCGCGGTTGCACAGGCTGACAGGAAAGTCGTCAGCGCGACGGCAAGCGCCACCGGGCGCATCGGGCGTTTCAGCATAGTTTCTGTAGCCATCCTTGAACCAGACGTTCGATCAGTGAGTAGCTCTCGCGGTAGTCGGCCTCCGGGCCGCCGTGCGGGTCCGCAATTTCGGCCCCTTCCCACTTGCCGAGCAGGTGAACCTTGCCGCGCGCGAACGGATCGACCGCTTCGACGGCCGCGATCTGTCGGCGCTCGCTGACGAGAATCAGGTCGGCGTCGCGCACGATCCGGCGCGACAGCCGCCGCGAGCGGTGGGTCGTCGCATCGACGCCGCGCTCGGCCAGCAGTTGCCGCATCACCGGATCGATGCCGTCGCCGTCGTTCGCGTGCACGCCGGCCGAGTGGAACGTCGGACGCGGGCCGCCGCGCGACGCGGCGTGCGACTTGAACAGCATTTCCGCCGCCGGGCTGCGGCAGACGTTCGCGTGGCAGACGATCAGGATGTTCCGGAACATGGCGTCTCGTAACGAGTGACGGAAAACGGGTTACGCGCTGGCGCGCGCGGCGCCCGGCACGCGGGCGGCGACCGCCTGGCGCGAGCCCGGCCGCCCGATCGGGTGATACTCGATGCCCTGCTCGCTCATCGTCTCCGGCTCGTACAGGTTGCGGCCGTCGAAGATCACCGGCGTCTTCCACAGGCGGCCGAGCGCGACGAAGTCGGGGCTCTTGAACGCCTTCCATTCGGTGACGATCACGAGCGCGTCGGCGTCGCGCGCGGCCTGCGCCTCGTCGTCGACGAAGGTGAGGCGTTCGAGCCAGCTCGGGTGATCGGCCAGATCGAGCGCGATCACGCGGCGCGCTTCCTGCTGCGCGACCGGGTCGTACGCGGCGACGCGCGCGCCGCGCGACAGCAGCTCGGCGATCAGCTCGCGGCTCGGCGCCTCGCGCATGTCGTCGGTGTTCGGCTTGAACGCGAGGCCCCACAGCGCGAACGTGCGGCCGCTCAGGTCCTCGCCGAAGCGCGCGACGATCTTGTCGGCGAGCACGCGCTTTTGCGTCGCGTTGACCGACGACACAGCTTTCAGGATCTGCAGCGACTGGCCGTGCTCGTCGGCCGTGCGGATCAGCGCCTCGACGTCCTTCGGGAAGCACGAGCCGCCGTAGCCGCAGCCGGCGTACAGGAAGTGGTAGCCGATGCGCGGATCGGAGCCGATCCCGCGGCGCACGGCCTCGATGTCCGCGCCGAAACGGTCGGCGAGGTTCGCCAGCTCGTTCATGAACGAGATGCGCGTCGCGAGCATCGCATTCGCCGCGTACTTCGTGAACTCGGCCGAGCGCACGTCCATGTACAGCGTGCGCTCGTGATTGCGGTTGAACGGCGCGTAGAGCTTCTTCATCAGCTCGCGGGCGCGCTCGCCCGGCACGTCGTCGTCGCAGCCGATCACGATGCGGTCCGGCCGCGTGAAATCGTCGACGGCCGCGCCTTCCTTCAGGAATTCCGGATTCGACACGACCGAGAACATCTGGTCGCCGCCGCGCTTCGCGAGCTCCTCGGCGACCGCCGCGCGCACGCGCTCGGCCGTGCCGACCGGCACCGTCGACTTGTCGACGATCACCTTGAAGCCGGTCATGTAGCGGCCGATGTTGCGCGCCGCCGCGAGCACGTACTGCAGGTCGGCCGAACCGTCCTCGTCGGGCGGCGTGCCGACCGCGATGAACTGCACGTCGCCGTGCGCAACCGCGGCCTCGATGTCGGTCGAGAAGCGCAGGCGGCCGGCCGAACGGTTGCGCGCGATGACTTCCTTCAGGCCCGGCTCGTGGATCGGCACGCCGCCGTCGTTCAGGATGTCGATCTTCGCCTGGTCGACGTCGAGACAGAACACGTCGTGCCCGATGTCGGCGAGACAGGCGCCGGTGACAAGCCCTACGTAACCGCTGCCGATGATAGTCAGATTCATGATGTGTCGGACCCCTTGACCAATGATTCGAAATTCGTAAAACCGGAATGCCTGCGTGACGCAGCGCGTCGGTGTCAGTACGCGTTGCTGCCGGTGAACCCTTTCCACAGCGTCAGCACGACGATCTTGATGTCGAGCCAGAACGACCAGTTCTGCATGTAGTACAGGTCGAGCTTCACGCGGCCCATCATCTTCTCGATCTGGTCGGTTTCGCCGCGAAAGCCGTTGATCTGCGCCCACCCGGTGATGCCGGGCTTGATCCGGTAGCGGAACATGTAGCCCTTGACCAGATCCTTGTAGATGTCGTCGTGCGCGAGCGCATGCGGGCGCGGCCCCACCACCGACATCTCGCCCTTCAGCACGTTGATGAACTGCGGCAGCTCGTCGAGGCTCGTGCGGCGCAGGAACCGGCCGACCGGCGTCACGCGCGAGTCGTTCTTGGTTGCCTGCGTGACCTGCCCGGCCACTTCCTGATGCACCTTCATCGAGCGAAACTTGTAGATCTCGAACTCGTGCCCGTCGATGCCCTTGCGCTTCTGCCGAAAGAACACCGGCCCGCGCGAGGTCAGCTTGATCAGCGCCGCGATCAGCACCATCACCGGCGCGAGCGCCGTGAGCGCCGCCAGCGCGAACAGCCGGTCGAACACGAACTTCGGCAGGATCCGCACGTCGGTGATCGGCGACGCCGCGAGGTTGATCGCCGGCACGCCGAGCACCTCGACCACTTCCTGGTTGAAGAACGACAGCGTGCGCACGTCCGGAATGAAGCGGATGTTCACGAAGTCGTGGCGGAACACCGTCACGATCTGGTGAATCCGGCGCTCCTCCGTGATCGGCAGCGTGAGCCACAGCTCGCTGATCGCGCGGCTGCGCACCAGCCACACCAGCGATTCGAACTGCCGCTCGATGCGCACGTCGTCGAGCGCGACTTCGCCCGGCGCCTCGCTTTCGTCGTACACGCACACCGGGTTGAAGCCGGCCTCCGGCCGCGCCCGCATCTGCGCGATCAGCCGCCGCGCCGCCGACGATCGCGACCGCCTTCAGGTTGTAGCCGCCGCGGCGCAACTGCCGCAGCACGACGTGCACGCAGGCCTTCGAGCCGGCGAGCAGCGCCATCGTCACCAGCGCCCAGTAACCCAGCCACAGCCGCGACAGGTCGCCCGACTGGTGAAAGCTGAAGCTCATCAGGATGCCCGCGAGCTCGACCGCGAGCCACGCGAACGCGACGCGCCCCATCAGCCCGACGAGACGCTTGCCGCGCCACGACTGGTAGATGCCGACGGCCGGAAAGAACACGACGACCAGCAGGCAGTCGAACAGCACCGTCGTGCGCTGCAGGTCGCTGAGCCCGATGCTGCCGTCGTGCAACGCGGCCGCGATCAGCGCGCCCGTCACCACCATCGCGATATCGATGACTCTCGCCAGCACGCTCAACATGTCCGTTTCCTCTTCTTTGAACAGGCGTTTGCCGAACAGCTCCTCGTGCGACCCGTGCCGCACCTTCGATTCAAACGTTGCATGACGCTATTGAAGCGACAAGAAAATTCCCCCTCAAGCGCACAAGTATTTCGAAAAATAATCGGAAATTCTTGCCGCGATCTTTTTTAATTAAATCGGCAGGTTTTCCCGAATCGGGCGGAAACAGGGATTTTTTCAGAGTCGTTACGCTTGCCGTGCACCCTTTGCGGGCGGGCACGTCCGGCCGGCGACCGGAATTATTTTTTATTTTTTTATTTCCAGCCGATGCCATCGAGGAAAATTCTTCCGGATGAATGCGTGGCGGATATTCGGCATTGGGTCCGGTTTTATTGTCGATTTACTTCATGCTACAACGACAGGCACTGACTTCAACCGTGGAGAGTGTCATCATGAATGCTCCGGCAGTGGCCGCCGAAACGCGCCATTCTTCTTCCGCCGCAACCGCCGTCGGCACGCCCGCCGTCGGTATGCGTCTCGCCGTGCAGCCCGTGATTCTTGCCGGCGGTTCCGGCACGCGCCTGTGGCCGATGTCGCGCGAGCGTTTCCCGAAACAGCTGATCGGCCTGCTCGGCGATCATTCACTGCTGCAGTCGACCGCGCTGCGCCTCGACGGCCTGACGGCCGATCACCCGCTGAACGACGACGTGCTGATCGTATGCGGCGAGGATCATCGCTTCACGACCGCCGAACAGCTGCGCCTGACGGCCAAGCGCGCGACCATCATGCTCGAGCCGCTCGGCCGCGACACCGCGCCCGCGCTGACGCTCGCCGCGCTGCGGCTTGTCGCCGACGGCAACGATGCGGTGATGACCGTGATGCCGGCCGACCATGCGGTCGCCGACCTGCCGCGCTTTCACGCGGCCGTCGCGGCCGGCGTGCACTGCGCCGCGCAAGGCAAGATCGCGACGATGGGCATCGTGCCCAAGCACGCGGAGACCGGCTACGGCTACATCCGCGTCGGCGCGCCGCTCGGCGACGCCGGGACCGGCACCCTCGACGTGCGCCGCCTCGACCGTTTCGTCGAGAAGCCGCACCTCGAACTCGCGCAGCAGTACGTCGCGTCGGGCGAATACTGGTGGAACAGCGGCATCTTCATCGTGCGCGCGTCGGTCTGGCTGAAGGCGATCCGGCAGCTGGAACCCGCGATCTACGCAGCCTGCGAACAGGCCGTCGCCCAGGGCCGGGACGATGGCGATTTCTTCCGCGTCGATCGCGACGCGTTCGCTGCGTCGCCGTCGAACTCGATCGACTATGCGGTGATGGAACCGCTCGCGAGCCAGCCGCAACTGTGCGAGAGCGTGGTCGTGCCGCTCGACGCGGGCTGGTCGGACGTCGGTTCGTGGGACGCGATCTGGCAGATCTCGGCGAAGGACGAGACCGGCAACGTCGGCCGCGGCCACGTGCTGTTCGAAGGCGCCGAATCGACGTTCGCGCATTCGGAAAGCCGCCTCGTCGCGTGCGTCGGCACGCAGAACCTGGTCGTCGTCGAAACGCCCGACGCCGTGCTCGTCGCGGACAAATCGCGCGTGCAGGACGTGAAGAAGATCGTCGGGCACATCAAGGCGCGACAAGGCACCGAAGCGACCGATCACCGCAAGGTCCATCGTCCGTGGGGCCACTACGACTCGGTCGACACCGGCGAGCGCTTCCAGGTGAAACGCATCGTCGTGAAGCCGGGCGCGCAACTGTCGCTGCAGATGCACCACCACCGCGCCGAACACTGGATCGTCGTGCGCGGCACCGCGCGCATCACGCGCGGCGACGAAACGTTCCTGCTGTCCGAAAACGAATCGACGTACATTCCGCTCGGCGTATCGCACCGCCTGGAGAACCCGGGCAAGATGCCGCTCGAACTGATCGAAGTGCAGTCGGGTGCGTATCTCGGCGAGGACGACATCGTCCGCTTCGACGATACCTACGGCCGGCAGTAACGCGCCATGCACCCACGGGCGCCGCTTCGACGGCGGCGCCCGGGCAATACGGACATGATGGAAAAACCGGACGGGCGCGCGGCGCGGGCATCGTGGCACACGACGGCCCGCGCGTCGCGCGGGGACGACGATCAACCGACGCGATACGCGTATTCGCGACGCTCCGACTGCACGGGATCGTTGCGGCTTTCCGACAACGCACCTGCGCGACGCTCGGCGATGAAGCGCTTGATGTCCGATTCCGCACGCGCCAGCGCCGACAAACCGGCCAGCACTTCGCCTTGCGGCTCGCGCGCCGGCGCGTCGCTCGCACCGTGGCGATCGATCCACTGACGCGCCCAGTCGAGCGCATACTGCTCGGCTTCCTCGGCATCGGTGAAGCGCGGGCCGATCAGGCCCGAGCGTTCGACGCGCCGGTCGTCCTGCGAGATCTCGGCCCACGCGCGATACATCAGGTTCTGCACGGGCTGCGCGGTGCCGCTGATCGTATAGCCGCGATACTCGTCGATCTGCGGCTCGGCCGACGAGAAGCTCGCGGACGACGCCCGCGCATGGCGCAGTTCCGTGGCCGGCGCGCCGGGCACCGAGAACGACACGTCGGCGCGGCCGTCCACCTGGTCGGCCGACATCGTGCTCAACGACGCACCCTCGCCCTCCCAAACGTTTGCCTGCGCAACTGGCAATTGCCACGACTCGGGGTTTTGCCAGAACACGCCACGCAGACGATCGTTGTCGGGCACCGGCTCCGCGCGGCGAGCCGGCACGACGGCCTCCGGCGGCGGCGGAATATACGCGAACGTGCGCCCGCTGAACTGGGTCAGCACGTCGATCATCTGCAGCAGCGTGCCGTTCGCGAGCCACTCCTCGTAGCGACGACGGCACGTCGGCCCGGACGGATAGCGACCGGGCAGCTTGGACCAGGCTTCCCCGGTCGTCAGGATCCACAGCACCGCGTTGGCGACGACACGCGGTTCGGCGCGTGGACGCCCGCGACGGTTCAGCCGGATGGGTTCATCGGCGATCAGCGCTGAAAGGCGAAACCACTCTTCATCGTTAAGCTCATCGAAGAACATAGTCGATCTCTCCACGCAGCCAGGCCGGGGCTGCGATTGGCGGCGCCGTCGCGACACATCGCGTCGCGGGGCGGCCAGGTTGCACATTATGGTTATCCGGCGTTGTGCATACCGGGCGACACCGCACTTTCACGGTGCCGCGATTCCCGGCAATGGCGCACAAATCGCGGTCTCACTCCAATGTGGGAATTTTTGTGCACGAAGCATACCATCCCTAGGGTTTATCTCAATATGACAATGACTTAATGTTACGCACTGAAACAACCTGCCATGGGCGGGCAATCCATTTACGCTTGAATTTTTTTGCGAGATCTTTATGCAGATGGCTGCAAAGGCCCGTCCGGCGGGGCTCCGCAGCGTCTGAAGAATGCGCTGAAACAGGCGGTTTCGGGCTGCTCCGACCCCTGCCGGCAACACCGCCCGGAATAGCCTTCGAAAATCGGTAAATCAGGGGAAAATTCGTAACAAGATATTCATGAATCGGTAAATCATTCAAATTGCGCTGAATCAAATTATCTTCATGCACAATCTCTTTATTGTTTCTCTGCGAGTGATGAAAACACGCTGACGCCGCGCGCCCAATGTGTCCCCGCATGCAAATCCGTCACGCTTGTTACATCTTCGCGGCGAGCGCCGCACGGCCGCGCCGGACGGCGCGGGGCGCGGGTTTCTTCGGGTCGGAACGGAAAAGCGCAAGCCCGCGTGCGTGGCACGCAGCGCGGGGAGGCCGTGGCGCTAGCGCAGATCGCCGGCCAGCGACGCGGTCACGTCCGCGTCCACCCGCTGCGGCGGCATCGTGTAGGCCGGGTGATCGCAGCCTATCGACAGCGCCGCGCCGCCCTTGAGCGCCGCGCGCATCGGCGCATCGAACTCGAAGCGCACGAAGTGCACGGCCGACGTCTTCTCCGCGTTGTCGCGCTCGAGATCCTCGTCCGCGATCGCGTAGACGCTCGCGTGCCCGTCGACCCGCAGGTACACGCGATCCTCCACGCCGATCAGCCGCGCGAGCGCCGCGCGCCGTTCGATTTCATGCTCGTACTCGATCTGCATCGTCGCCTTCAGGTTGGTGCCGTCGGGCACCAGCGGCAGATACGCGTCGAGCTCCCCTTCGATGCCGGCCTCGTCGAAGATCTTCTCGATGTGCAGCATCTCCTGGATCTGATAGCGGATCGTCGTCTCGTCCTCGAACAGGAAACGCAGGTGGTTGCCGAGCGCCACCGCGCGGCGGCGCTTGTACGCGACGAGCCGCGCGTGTTCGGCCTTGCGGATCTTCGCGTACGCTTCGAGCGTCAGCAGGGAGTCGCGGGTCAGCGTCATGGATGTCCTCGTGGATGGCCGGCAGCGGCTCAGATGCCGTACGCGCGGCGCAGCAGCGTCAACGGATGCGCGAGCGGCGCGTGCGGCAGCCCCTTTTCGTCGATGCCCTGCACGATGTGATGGCCGGCGAGCGCGCAGTCGGACGACACGACGTCCGGCTGCGGCTCGGCCATCGCCTTGAACACGGGCGCGCCGATCCGCATCGCCTCCGCATGAAATGCCTTCTTCACGCCGAACGTGCCCGCGTGGCCCGAGCAACGCTCGACCACGTTCACGCGCGTATCGGGCACGAGCGACAGCGCATCGGCCGTCTTGCGGCCGATGTTCTGCACGCGCGCATGGCACGGCACGTGATACGACACGGTGCCGAGGCCGGTCTTGAAATCGGTCTTCAGCAGCCCGTCGCGATGCCGCGCGATCACGTATTCGAACGGGTCCCAGAACGCGTCGGCCACCGCGCGCACGGCTGCGTCATCAGGGAACATCAGCGGCAGCTCGCTCTTGTACATCAGCACGCAGCTCGGAATCGCGCCGATCAGCGCATAGCCGTCGCGCGCGTAGCGTTCGAGCACCGGGATGTTGACGGCCTGCTTCGCGGCGACGCCGTCGAGATTGCCCTGCTCGAGCAGCGGCATCCCGCAGCACGCTTCGCGCGCGACGAGTTCGTACGGGATCTCGTTGTGCGCGAGGATCGCGAGCAGGTCGTGGCCGATTCCCGGCTCGTTGAAATTCACGTAGCAGGTCGCATAGATCGCGACCTTGCCGGGCGTGCGTTCGCCGTCGCGCACGGGCGGGTTGTCCGAACGTCTGGCGGCGCGCCGGAACTTGCGCGGCGCGAATTCCGGCAGCCACGCATGACGATCGACGCCGAGCGCCGCTTCGAGCGCGTGGCGCGCGGGCGGCGTGCGGTTCACCGCGTTGACCGCCTGCGTGACGACCGGAATGCCCGCGAAATGGCCGAGCGCATCGGTATTCGACAGCACCTTGTCGCGCAACGTCGCTTCGCCGCGTTTGTAACGCGCGGCCTTGCCGCGCAGCATCAGGTGCGGGAAATCGACGTTCCACGCGTGCGGCGGCACGTACGGGCATTTCGTCATGTAGCAGAGGTCGCACAGATAGCACTGGTCGACGACCTTGCCGAACGCGGCCTTCGGCACTTCCTCGATGTCGCCCGTCGGCGTGTCGTCGACCAGGTCGAACAGCGCCGGAAACGCGCCGCACAGCGACACGCAGCGCCGGCAGCCGGCGCAGATGTCGAATACGCGGGTCATTTCCGCATCGATCGCGGCCTGGTCGTAGAACGCTTCGGACTGCCAGTCGAGCGGATGCCGGGTCGGCGCTTCGAGACTGCCTTCCTTGTGGGGCATGGGACGCTCCCGCGTGGCGCGCATGTGCGCAAGCGCACCGCCCGCGCGCTGCGGGCGGCGACGGAACGAACGGCCGGCTGCGGGCCGGTCGCACGGCGATGCCGTGCGGCCCGCGGCGGCTCGTCAGTCGACGAGACTGTCCAGCGCCTTCGTGTAGCGGTTCGCGTGGCTGCGTTCGGCTTTCGCGAGCGTCTCGAACCAGTTCGCGATTTCGTCGAAACCTTCGTCGCGCGCGGTCTTCGCCATGCCCGGATACATGTCGGTGTACTCGTGCGTTTCGCCGGCGATCGCCGATTCGAGATTCAGGCGCGACGAACCGAACGGCAAGCCCGTGGCCGGATCGCCGACGGCTTCCAGGTATTCGAGATGGCCGTGCGCATGGCCGGTTTCGCCTTCGGCGGTCGAGCGGAACAGCGCGGCGACGTCGTTCTGCCCCTCGACGTCGGCCTTCGAAGCGAAATACAGATAGCGTCGATTCGCCTGCGATTCGCCCGCGAATGCGGCCTTCAGGTTCTCTTCGGTTTTGCTGCCCTTGAGTTGAGCCATTTGCGCCTCCGTTCGAGTCGGCGCGGCCGCGTGCGACGCCGGGCCGATCAGATGTGGGGAACGATGCGTGCGCCGGGCGCGCATCGTGCTCTTCAATCTAGGCGCTCGCGTTCGCATCACCCAATAGGCTTTTTCAATGCGGACGATAGTGTCGGGTGCGGGGTGCGAGGCGGACGGTCGGGAAGACGGAGCGCGCGCGTCATGCATCACGCGTCATACGGCAGCGCGTCACGCATCCATCGCGCGCTTGAGCAGCAATTCGCGCTCACGCTCGTTGCGCGTCAAATCCGCCGCGCGGCGGAACTCCAGCTTGGCCTCGTCGGCGCGGCCGAGCTTCGCGAGCAGATCGCCGCGCACACTCGGCAGCCAGTGATAGCGCGCGAGCGCCGGATCGTCACGCAGCACGTCGACGAGTTCGAGCGCCGCGGCCGGACCGAACGCCATGCCCACGGCCACCGCGCGATTCAGTTCGACGACCGGCGACGGCGCGACTTCGGCGAGCGCGTCATACAGCGCGACGATCTGCGCCCAGTCGGTGTCCGCCGCCTGCCGCGCGCGCGCGTGGCAAGCCGCGAGCGCGGCCTGCAGCGCATACGGCCCGCGCACGCCGCCGAGCTTCGTCGCCCGCTCCAGCGCCGCGAGGCCGCGCCGGATCAGCAACGGATCCCAGCGGCTGCGGTCCTGGTCGAGCAGCAGCACGGGCCGGCCCTGTGCATCGACGCGTGCATGCATGCGCGACGCCTGTAGCTCCATCAGCGCGACGAGCCCGAGCACTTCGCTTTCATCCGGCGCGAGCCCGGCCAGCACGCGGCCGAGCCGCAACGCCTCGTCGCAGAGCGCCGGACGCATCCAGTCGTCGCCCGCCGTCGCCGCATGGCCCTCGTTGAACACGAGGTAGATCACTTCGAGCACCGACGCGAGCCGCGCCGGCCGCGCATCGGCGGCCGGCACCTCGAACGGCACGTGCGCCGCCGCGAGCGTGCGTTTCGCGCGCACGATCCGCTGCGCGATCGTCGGCTCGGGCGTCAGGAACGCCCGGGCGATCTCGCCCGTCGTCAGCCCGCCGAGCAGCCGCAGCGTCAGCGCGACGCGCGCGTCGGTCGACAGCACCGGGTGGCACGACGTGAAGATCAGCCGCAGCAGGTCGTCGCCGATGTCGTCGTCGCTCGCGTCGGCGAGCGCGTCCGCGATGTCGGGGACGACGTGCGCTTCGAGCGCGTCCATCTCGTGACCGAGCTGGTCGCGCTTCGCCGCATGAAGCGACTCCTGCCGGACCCGGTCGAGCGCGCGGCGCTTCACGGCCGTCATCAGCCAGGCGGCCGGGTTGTCGGGCACGCCGTCGACGGGCCAGTGCTCGAGCGCCGCGACGAGCGTGTCCTGCGCCAGTTCCTCGGCCACGCCGACGTCGCGCACCACGCGCGCGGCGCGCGCGATGATCTTCGGCGCCTCGATTCGCCAGACTGCCTCGATCGCACGATGCGTGGCCTCATGCGTCACGACGCCTGCCCCTGGGCGGACGCATCCAGCGGCATGGCCATCAGCTCCCACGTATGACCGTCCGGATCGGTGAACCCATGGCCGTACATGTTCGGATACTCGCGCGGCGCCTGCGGCGCGGCCCCGCCGGCCGCCAGCGCCTTCGCGACGAGCCCGTCGACTTCGGCACGGCTGTCGCACGACAGGCACGACAACACCTGGATATGCGTGGCCGGATCGATGATCGTCTTGTCGGTGAAGGTCTGGAAAAACGGCCGCACCAGCAGCATCGCGAAGATCGTGTCGCTGATCTTGATGCAGGCGGCCTGCTCGTTGGTATAGGCCGGCACGACCTCGAAGCCGAGCGCCTGGTAGAACGTCTTCGCGCGCGGCAGGTCGGCTACCGGCAGGTTGATGAAAACCATCTTGTGCATGACGGATACTCCGGTGAGGTGGGATTCAGGCGTGGCTGCGGCCGACGTGGAGGTCGCGGAACCGCTCGACCGCGTCGCTCGGCGTGAGGTCGTCGAGCTCGAACAGCGGCCGCACCTCGATCTCGCAGTCGAGTTCGGCGCCGAACGGCGCGGGGAACCGGCGCGTCCATTCGAGCGCCTCGTCGCGCGAGCGCACCTGGATCAGCGTATAGCCGGCGATCAGTTCCTTCGTTTCGGCGAACGGGCCGTCGATCACCGTGCCCTTGCCGCCCGTGTAGCGCACGCGCCAGCCGTGGGCGCTCGACCGCAGGCCGTTGGCGTCGAGCAGCACGCCGGCTTTCGCCAGCTCCTCGTGATAGACCGTCATGGCCTCGACCAGCCGGTTGTCCGGCAACGCGTCGGATTCGCTGACGGCGTTCGCCCGGATCATGATCATGAATCGCATCGTTTACTCCTTGTCGTCGGTGGAAGGCGGCGCCCGTTCCGCGGCGCCTTATCCGGACGACGGGCGGAAGATGGCCGGATCGACATGCGCCACGACAAATCAGGGTAAATACCGAGTCGCGACGTTCACAGGAAGCACGGGCCGACCGCGCGCACCTCGACCGTGCACCATTGCGCGGCCGGGCACTGGCGCGCGATTTCGATCGCTTCCTCGCGCGTGTCGACGTCGACGAGGAAGAAGCCGCCGACCATCTCCTTCGCCTCGGCGAACGGGCCGTCGAGCAGGCGCGTCTCGCCGTCGCGCACCTGCACGCGCGTGCCGCGCTCGGACCGCTCGAGCGACTCGACGCCGCGCAGCACGCCGCGGGCCTTCAGCGACTCGGCGAAATCGACCATCCGCGCATAGAGCGCCTGACCTTCGTCGAGGGTGCGCTCGGCGCGCTGTTCGGTCGGTTCGACAATCAACAGCATGTAAGACATGGATTTCTCCTGTGGGGACGGGGCGCGGCGGCATGCGCCGGGCGAGCGGCACGCGGCGCCCGGTGCAAAAGCGTAACAGCCGCGAGGCGGCTTGCCGCATCGTTGGCCAATCGGTACTGGCCGGACGGCCATTTCGGCCGCAGCCTGACATTTTGCCTTCAAGATGCGGTCCCGAACTGTCGGATTTTGATCCTGTGGACCGTCTCATGTCACGCCCGCTTCCCCTGTTTGCCGTCGCGCCGTTCGTGGCGTCGTCCGTCGGGCTGTCCGTGGCCCTCTGTGCCCGGCCCGCCGCCGCGCTGCCGGTCAGTAGCGGCTGCGGCGGCGCGGCCACGGCGATCGCCGAGATCCGTCGCGCCGGCGGCCCGTCGCCGCTCGCCGGGCAAACGACGTCGATCGAAGCGGTCGTCACCGCGGCGTTCAGTGGCGCCGACGGCCTGGGCGGCTTCTTCGTCCAGCAGGCCGACGCGCAGCGGCGCCGGCGGCCGGGTATCCCGGAAGGCCTGTTCGTCTACGCACCGAACGCACGGGCGGCGCCCGGCGATCTCGTGCATCTGACGGGCAAGGTCGACGAGCAATACGGCCGCACGCAATTCACGCTGACGGGCGGTATGGCCGTCTGCGCGCGCGGGCAGACGGTCACGCCGGCGACGCTCACGCTGCCGGTCGCGTCGCCGGCCGTCCTGGCCGCGCACGAAGCGATGCGCGTACGCCTGCCGCAAACGCTGACGGTCAGCGATACCCACGAACTCGGCCGCTACGGCAGCATCGTGCTGAGCAACGGCCGGCTGCGCACGCCGACCCAGGTCGGGCCGCCGGCCGACGCCGCCGCGCACGCCGCGGCCAACGCACTGAACCGCATCGTGCTCGACGATGGGTCGAGCCGGCGCGACCCGGCGACCGTCCGCTATCCGCCGCCCGCACTGAGCGCCGCCAACACGCTGCGCGCGGGCTATACGGTACGCGGCGTCGAAGGCGTGCTCGAATGGCGCTACGGCACCTGGCGGCTGCAGCCGGTGGCCGGCGCGGCGCCCGTCTTCGATCCCGCCGCGAACCCGCGTCGCGCGGCACCGGCCCGGCATCCCGATGCCGACGTGCGCGTCGTGTCGTTCAATGTCTTCAATTATTTCAACGGTGACGGCCATGGCGGCGGATTCGACGCACCGGGCAACCGCGGCGCGAAAACGCCCGCCGCGTTCGCGCGGCAGGAAGCGAAGATCGTCGCGGCGTTGCGCGCGTTGCGCGCCGACGTGATCGGGCTGATGGAAATCGCGAACAACGGCCACGGCGACGCGAGCGCCATCCGGCGGCTCGCCGCGCAGCTCGGCGACGGCTGGCGCACGGTCGACCCCGGCACCGCGCGGCTGGGTCGCGACGCGATCGCGGTCGCACTGCTGTACGACAGCCGCACGGTCGAGCCGGTCGGGCGCGCCGCCACCGTCGCCCTCGGCGGCCGCCATCGCCCGCCGCTCGCGCAGACGTTCCGGCGCATCGGCGGCACGCACGCTTTTACCGTCGCGGTCAATCACCTGAAGTCGAAGAATTGCCCGCACGCGAGCGGCGCCAATCTCGACCAGTCCGACGGCCAGGGCTGCTGGAATGCGGCGCGCACGCGGGCCGCCGCGCGCGTCGCCGACTGGCTCGCCACCTCGCCGACGGGCGTCGCCGCCGGCGGCGTGCTGCTGATCGGCGATCTGAACAGTTATGCGAAGGAAGACCCGGTTCGCGCGCTCGAGGCGCGCGGCTATGCGAACCTGGTGGCGCGCTTCGTCGGCGATGCTGCGTACAGCTACGTATTTCGCGGCGAAGCCGGCAATCTCGACCATGCGCTGGCCACGCCGCCGCTCGCCGCGCGCGTGAAAGCCGTGCGGTTCTGGCACATCAACGCCGACGAACCGCTCGTTCTGCAACCCGTGCCCGATTACAAAACGTCCGCGCGCCGGTCGACTTATTACGCACCCGACGCCTACCGCTCGTCGGACCACGATCCCGTCGTCATCGACGTCGCGCTGGACGACCCCGCCGCGCAACCGGCACCGGGCACAAATCGTGCGCATCGATGACGCGTCGGGTAGTGCATTTGCATCAACAACCAACCTGCAACGGCACTATTTACCTGATGCCCCTGGCGACGCCATATTTACCGGACATTCACTGCGCCCCGCTGCTCGACACGCTGTACCGCCCCGACACGCGAAATTTTTTCAACCGCTGCGCGGCCCCGCGCGACGGGGCTCCCCGGCGATCCTGCCGACGCATTGAAAATTTGTCTCGAAACTCAATCGGATCAAGTGAATCACATCAGTTGCTGCGATTCGTCTTATCTTCAAATTGCCTGGAATCAAAGGAGGATAAACACCATGGCGCTTACCGACTCGATCGAACACAAGCTGGACCGCGGCCTGTCCGACATCCGTCGCACCGGCCGGCGCGTGGGCCGCACGACGCGCTCGGCGGCCCGCGACCTGCATGCCGACGTGACCGACGATCTGCGCGGGCTGGTCGACGAACTGGAAGATCTGCTGAAGAACGATGGCGATGGCGATATCGCCGCCCTGCGCAAGCGCGTGCAATCGCGGCTCGATGAAGCGCGCAGCGCGCTCGACTACGCGTCGGGCAGCGCGGCCGCCCGGCTGCGCGATTCGGCCGAACGCGTATCGCAGGCCGTGCACGACAACCCCTGGCAAACCGCCGGCGTCGTCGCGGGCCTCGCGTTCGTTGCGGGCCTGCTCCTTTCCCGCCGTTGAACGGGGCCGCGTGCAACGCCGCCCGCCCCGCCCGTCATCCATCTGACAACGAAGGAGAACCGCCATGCAGAAGTCCCTCGCCATGAAAGCCGCCGCCGCCGTGATGCTGGGCAGCCTCGCCCTCGCCGGCTGCACGACCACGTCCGGCAAACCCGATAGCGCCGCGGCCAGCGCGTCGAAGCGTCAGTCGATCGACGCCAGCGTGAACGCCACGCTGTCGCGCCTGTATTCGACGGTGCCGGGTTCGCGCGACCTGGTCTCGAAAGCACGCGGCGTCCTCGTGTTCCCGAACGTGCTGCAGGCCGGCTTCATCGTCGGCGCCCAGTCCGGCAACGGCGCGCTGCGGGTCGGCGGCAGCACCGTCGGCTACTACAACACGTCGTCGCTGTCGGTCGGCCTGCAGGCCGGCGCGCAGTCGAAGGCGGTCGTGTTCCTGTTCATGACGCAGGATGCGCTCGACTCGTTCCGCAAGTCGGACGGCTGGTCGGCCGGCGCCGACGCATCGGTCGCGGTCGTGAAGGTCGGCGCGAACGGCGCGGTCGACTCCAACACGGCTACCGCGCCGGTGGAAGTGCTGGTCCTGACCAACGCGGGCCTGATGGGCGACCTGTCGGTGAACGGCACGAAGGTCACCAAGCTCAACATCTGACGACGCGGTACGCGGCCTCGCGCCGCGTTCGCTTCCCGGCAGCGCCGCGGCCCCGGCCGCGGCGTTTTCGCATGTGTCTCACGCAGCGGCTATGATGGCGGCACCTTTGCGGGCATACTCCGCATGGGCCGCCCGGCGGCGCATTGCGCCGCGAACCCGTGACGTTCGCGAACCGATCGCGCACGGGACAACGAGATTCAATCAAACCACGCATCAATCTGCGCGAATGTCACCCATGGATAGCGGACACGACCACCAAAAATTCTTCTACTTCCTGCTGTTCGCGGTCACCGTCGGACTGTGCTGGATCCTCGCGCCGTTCTCCGGCGCCGTGTTCTGGGGCACCATACTCGCGATCCTGTTCCAGCCCGTGCAACGCTGGCTCGCCGCACGCTTCGGCAAGCGGCGCAACCTTGCCGCGCTCGTCACGATGTCGCTGATCATCCTGATCGTGATCCTGCCGCTCGTGTTCGTCACGGCGACGCTCGTGCAGGAAATCGCGTACGTGTACCAGGAGCTCAAGGACGCGCAGCCGAATTATTCGCAGTACTTCCATGACATCATTCACGCGCTGCCGACGTCGATCCAGAACCTGCTGCAGAAGTACGGGCTGACCAACATCCCGGGCATCCAGAAGAAGCTGACCGACGGCGCCGCGCAGATCAGCCAGTTCGCGGCCGCCCAGGCGCTCAGCATCGGCCAGAACACGTTCCAGTTCGTCGTGAGCTTCGGCGTGATGCTGTACATGGTGTTCTTCCTGCTGCGCGACGGCGGCGAGATCGGCCGTCGCGTGCGCCGCGCGCTGCCGCTCGACGAAGAACACAAGAACCTGCTGCTCGCGAAATTCACGACCGTCGTACGCGCCACCGTGAAGGGCAACATCGCGGTCGCGCTCGTCCAGGGCGCGCTGGGCGGCCTGATCTTCTGGATCCTCGGGATCGAGGGCGTGGTGCTGTGGGGCGCGCTGATGGCGTTCCTGTCGCTGCTGCCCGCGATCGGCGCGAGCCTCGTGTGGGTACCGGCCGCGCTCTACTTCCTGATGATCGGCGCGGTCTGGAAATGCGTGATCCTCGTCGCGTTCTGCGTCGGCGTGATCGGCCTCGTCGACAACCTGCTGCGCCCGATCCTCGTCGGCAAGGACACGAAGATGCCCGACTGGGTCGTGCTGATCTCGACCCTCGGCGGAATGGCGCTGTTCGGCATCAACGGCTTCGTGATCGGGCCGCTCGTCGCCGCGCTGTTCATGGCCAGTTGGGACATCTACGCACGCTCCGAACAGGGCGAATGACGCACGTCCGGCCGCCGGCGCTCCGCACGCCTGCGGAAAGCGCCGGTCAAGGATGACGGATATGGATCAGGACGGGCGCCACGGCGCCCGTTGCTTCATCCGCCGCGACCGTCATCACGCCGCCATACGGGCCGACGCGCTGCACCCGGCCCGGCGCCAGCAGCACGCTTTGCCCGGTATGCGCATCGCGCCACGTGGCACGCACCGCCGTGCCGCTCTCGGGCGCGAACGGCGCGCCGTCGGGCCCGACCAGCGCCACCTGCGCACCGGCCAAACGCCGGCCATGCGCATCGAACCGGACCGTGGCCGTTGCTCTGCCGTCGACCGCCTGCTCCGCGTCGACGGGCACACCCGCCGGGGCATCGAGCGTCACGTCGTAGAGATCGACGAGCGAGCCGGTGAACCGGACGACGCCATCCGACGCGGGCTGCCCAGCCGCCATCGCGTTCGACGTGGCAGCCGACATCGCGAGTACGACACCGAGCCCGAACAGCATCTTCCGCACGACGCCGGCGCCTCCTGCCGTTGCCGTTGCCGTTGCCAACCGCTTCGCGTTGTTCCGCATGGTTCCTCCCCTCTACCGCGTCACCAGAAAAACAGGCGGCGTGACGCGTCGGTCACGCCGCCTGTGTGCTGGCAATCACTGTAGGGAGAGCGGCCCGGACAATATATGGGACAAGTCCTAAACTGCAGCCGAATTGATCGAACTCAACGCGACCGACACCGTCCCGCTGCCCGATGCGACCGAGGTCGCACGCCCGTCACGCGTGCGGATCGACGCGCAGCACGAGCTTGCCGCGATGGTCGCCGTCGAACAGGCGGTTCAGCACGTCAGGGGCGTTTTCGAGACCGTCGGCCACGGTTTCCTCGGCCTTGAGCCGGCCGTCGCGCAGCCAGCCCGCGAGCGTCTGCACGGCTTCGCGGCTCTTGCGGTAGTCGAGGATCAGAAAGCCGCGCATCGTCAATCGCTTCGAGATCAGCACGCCGACGTCGTCCGCCGCGCGGCCGCTGTTGTAGTTCGAGATCACGCCGCACAGCGCGACGCGCCCGCCGATCACCATCCGCGACAGCACCGCCCGCATCACCTCGCCGCCGACGTTCTCGAAGTTCACGTGCACGCCGTCCGGCGTCGCCGCCTTCAGTTGCTGGCGGAAATCGTCGGCCTTGTAGTCGACGGCCGCATCGAAGCCGAGCGTGTCGGTCAGGTAACGGCACTTGTCCGCGCCGCCCGCGATGCCGACCACCCGCGCGCCGTGGATCTTGCCGATCTGCCCGGCGATCGAGCCGACCGAGCCGGCCGCCGCCGACACGACGAGCGTTTCGCCCGGTTGCACCGGCGCGATATCGGTCAGCCCGTAGTACGCGGTCAGCCCGCTCATCCCGCACGCGCCGAGCAGGGTCGGCAGCGGCAGCCCCGACTGCGCCGGCAGCTTCACGAGTTGCGCGGCCTGCTCGGCCGGCACGACCGCGTAGTCCTGCCAGCCGACCAGCCCCTGCACGAGATCGCCTTCCGCGAAACCCGCATGGCGCGACGCGACCACGCGGCCGATCCCGAGCGCGCGCATCACCTCGCCGATCGCGACGGGCGGCAGGTACTGCGGCACGTCGCTCATCCACACGCGGTTGGTCGGGTCCATCGACAGGTACAGCACGCGCACGAGCACCTCGCCGTCGGCGAGCGCCGGCACCGGCGTCTCGACGAGCGAAAAATGGTCGCGGCCGACCCGCCCTTCCGGGCGCGTCTTCAGCAGCAGCTGGCGGTTCACGGGTGTCGACATGATGTTCTCCTCCAATCGTTGTAATTCGGGATGCGCGTCAGACCGCGCACATGCCGCCGTCGATCACGAGTTCGGCGGCCGTCACGAAACGGCTCTCGTCGGACGCGAGATACACGGCCGCATGCGCGACGTCGTCCGGCTCGCCGAGCCGGCGCAGCGGAATGCCGCGCGCGAGCTTGCGCGTCGCGTCGCGTTCGCCGAGCGACTGGAACAGCGGCTCGACGATTCCCGTGCGAATGAACGCCGGGTGAATCGAATTGCAGCGCACGTCGATCTCGCGCCGCGCGCAGTCGATCGCGATCGACTTCGTCAGCGACGCGACCGCCGCCTTCGATGCGTTGTACGCGGTGAAATCCGGCTCGACCTTGAACGCGGCGACCGACGAGATGTTGATGATCGACGCGGGATGGCTCTCGGCCAGATACGACAGCGCGTGCTTGCAGCCGAGCACGATGCTCTCGACGTTGATCGCCATCACGCGCCGCCATTCGTCCAGCTCGATTTGCGCGGGCGAACCGATCGAGCCGACGCCCGCATTGTTGACGAGCACCGACAGAGCGCCCATCGCATCGGTCGCCTGCGCGAGCAGCGCCTGCCAGCGCGCTTCGTCGCGCACGTCCTGGGTCGCGGCGAACGCGACCGGCGTCGCGTGGCCCGCGTTGAGTTCCTGCGCGAACGCGTCGAGCACCGCCGCTTCCGCGATGTCGGTCAGGAACACGCGCGCGCCCTGCTCGACCATCCGGCGCGCGATCGCGCGGCCGAGGCCGCCGGCGGCGCCCGTGATGTATGCGCACTTGCCCGCGAGGCGCGGAGAAACGATTGTCATGTGACCTGCTCCTGTCGTGAATCGTCGTCGCGGAACGCTGCCGCAACGGGGTTTCCGTGTCGCTGCCAACCGACGTGCGCCGGTCGCCGCTGCGCCGACATGACGGCGCGCCGCACGGATTCCGGGAGTATATCGAGATGAACGCGGCGCGCGCCGGACCGGCCGGGCGGCGTGCCCGCGCTCGAACGACAGCCAGCGTACGCGAATGCCGCCGATCGATGAAATGAATATTCGTTATGCCCGGTCATAGGCACCGTTCATGAGCCGAACGTACCGGCGCCCATGCGCGAACAGCACGGCGCGACCGGTCGGATGGGCTGCGTCGGCTCGTCGACTATCGGGATAACGGGCGTTGCGTTCCGCGTGGGCGAGGAAGCAATCGAGAAGATGATCCGGCGTCGAATCCTGCACCTCGCCGGAAAGCGCCGGACGAACGCCGGCGGCAGGAAAGCGGGCCGCAGCGCCCGCCATCGGCAACCGTCAGAAGCCGTCGCCCGACGGCGCGCGCACGAACGCGCAGAGTTGCGGCGAATGCGTGTCGATCATCTGCTGGAACGGCGCACGGTGCCCGTACGCGATACCCGACACGAGCAACAGGCAGACCGCCGCGACGCGCGGCGAGAACGCGCGCTGCCGCACGCCGTCGTAGCCGCGCAGGAACATCAGCGCGACCAGCGCGCCGAGCACCCAGCCGACGACGACTTCCGGCACGCTGTGCGAGTGATCGAATACGCGGGCAACGGCCGTGATCGCGCCGATGGCCAGCCCGGCCGCGATGCCGGGCGCCTTGCCGTGCCGGAACGCCTGCCACAGCATCGACAGCGCGACCGTCCACACGGACGTCGACAGCATCGTATGGCCGCTGATCACGCGGAAATCGAACTGCGCAAGCTCGATGCCGCAGCCGGCATACAGGATCTTCGTGGCGCCGACGACGCCCATCCCGGCGGCCAGCAGCACGCCCCAGCGGGCGGCGAGGCGCCAGTCGGTCAGCGCGAGCCACGCCGCGCAGGTCAACGCGATCGGCAGGGTCAGCGCGGCATCGCCGATGTTGCTGATTTCACTCCACATGATGGACTTCGGAGACGATCGAAAGACCGCAGTTTACCGCAGGCACGCAACGTGCCTGTGTCAGCCTGTGACAGGCTGTATCAACCGGCGACACCGGTAATCAACAGCAGGTTCGTGCCGGTGATCACGGCGAACAGCGTCCACGCGGCCACCTGCATCCCGCGCCCGATCGCGTGCTCGCCCATCGTGCGGCGATCGCTGACCGAGCGGATCAGCGGCCACATCGCGAACGGCAATTGCAGGCTCAGCAGCACCTGGCTCCACACGAGCAGTTGCCCGACCGAGCCGTCGCCGAGCCACAGCACGCCGATCAGCGCCGGCACGAGCGCGAGCCCGCGCGTGATCAGCCGGCGCTGGTAACACGGGATCTTCGTATGCAGGAAACCGTCCATGATGACCTGGCCGGCGATCGTGCCGGTCAGCGTCGAGCTTTGACCCGACGCGAGCAGCGCGATGCCGAACAACAGCGCGGCCGCACCGCCCGCGATCGGCGTGATCAGCCGGTACGCCTGCTCGATGTCGGTCACGTTGTGCTGGCCCGTCGCATGGAATGCCGCGCCCGCGACGACGAGGATCGCCGCGTTGACGAGCATCGCGACGAACAGCGACACGCAGGTATCGATGCGCACCAGCGCCAGCGTGTCGCGGATCACGCCGCGCGCACCGCCGACGACGTGCCGCGTCTGCACGACCGACGAATGCAGATACAGGTTATGCGGCATGATCGTCGCGCCGACGATGCCGAGCGCGAGCACGATCGCATCCTTGCGGTCGTGGCCCGGGTCGCCCGGCACGAGGCCGCTCACCACCGCATGCCAGTCGGGCGGCGTGATCGCCACCTGCGCGACGAAGCAGAACGCCATCGTCGCGATCAGCCCGAGCACGATCGCCTCGATCTGCCGGAAACCCTTGCCCTGCAGGCCGAGCACGATCACCGTGTCGAGCGCGGTCAGCACGACGCCCCACGCGAGCGGCACGCCGAGCAGCAGCTTGAACGCGAGCGCGCAGCCGAGCACTTCCGCGATGTCGCACGCGATGATCGACACTTCGGCCGTGATCCACTGCACGACGCGGCCGAACCGGCCGTAGCGGTCGTAGCTGGCCTGCGCGAGATCCTTGCCCGCGACGAGACCGAGCCGCGCCGCGAGCATCTGCAGGAAGATCGCCGCGAGGCTCGAGAACGCGACGACCCACAGCAGCGAATAGCCGAACTGCGAGCCGGCCTGGATATCGGTCGCCCAGTTGCCGGGGTCCATGTAGCCGATCGCGACCAGCAGGCCGGGGCCGAAGAAACGTCTGAGCTTCTGCCAGCGCGGCGCGGCGGCGTCGATCGTGATGCTGCCCTTTACTTCCGACGGGCAGAAAGGGGCGGTGGCGGTAGTGGGGAGGAAGGGCATGGAAACCGGGAATCGAGATCGCGATCCGTCGATTTTACGGGTATCCGTCCCGTTTTATCGTGCGCGACCACGCACGCGTCGCACCCCGCTCCGTCAACGTCGCCGTCGCCGTCGCAACATGCGGCGGCTCGCCCTTCGTCCGGAACGGGCGACGCCGCGCCCTGCGCGAGGATCTTTTCCCGCTCGGCGACGCGAAACTCGGTCGGCGACATCAGCAGCCGCTGCCGAAACAGCTTCGCGAGCCGCTCGCCGCTGCCGAAGCCGGTGCGCCGCGCGACCTTGTCGGCCGGCAGCGTCGTATGGATCAGCATGTGGCACGCCCGTTCGAGCCGCACGTGCTGGACGAACTCGGTCGGCGTCACGCCGATTTCCTTCTTGAAGCGCCGCAGGAAATTGCGCTCGCTCATCGCGGCCGCCTGCGCGGCGCTCGCAATCGAGATGCGGTTCACGCTCTGCGCGCGCAGCCGTTGCGCGGACATCCGGATCGACGGGCTCGCACTCAGTTCGCGGAACGCCCACATCGACTGCGCATAGCGCTGCTCGACCGGCCGCATCATGTTGCTGGCGATCTCCTGCGCGGCGCTGTCGCCGAGGTCGACGCGGAACATGTCGAGCGCGGCGGCGAACACGTCGGTCTCGCCGGCCTGCAATTCGATCGTCGTGGTGGCGCGGCGCGCGGCCCTGCCCGGCCGCACGTCGATCGCCGACGACGGCCGTCGCGTGGCGGCGAGCGCGGGCAGATCCATCGCGTCGACGATCCAGCGCGCATGCCGGCGAATGTCGGTCAGGCGCCGCTGCAAGGCGTCGTCCCAGTTGACGGCCGCGCGCTCGCCATGAAGATGAAAGAACGCGAGCGCCCGGCGGCTGTGTTCGTCGCCGAGCGGATCGGCCGCGATGCGCACGCCGGACGACGACTGCAACAGTCCCCCGCTTTCGGAGACGTACTTCAGCTGGTAATCCGCGCTGTACGCATGCAGGCGATTCGCCAGATTGAAAGCTTCGCCGAGGCGCGCGGCCTGGGCCAACGAAAACCCCGTACTCAAATAGATAACGACCCACCGCTGATCTGCTGCATTCACTGGCCAAGCCCCCGACTTGTTCGACTTCTTCTAATACCGTCGAACTGTCAGGCTTATATTTGGTTTGAATGCGTGCGACAGGACGGCTATCCCGAAATATGAAGCGACGGCATCTTAGCCGAACGGGTAGCGCCTTTGGCGCGAAATGGCCGACGGGGACAGCATGATGGCGGATTACTACAGGCTGCTGCCCGCCGCTGGTATGCCGACACAGAATCGCGTATGCGATGCGGTCGATTATTGCGGCCGTCATCCGCAATGACGGGTGTAATGACAGGCGTATTCGAGGGCGATGTCCATCGGCAAAACAGACGTTCGCGTATCGGCCCGAACGGCATCGACACGCATCGAACGCGCGCGATCGCCGCGCATGTCAACCGGCGCATCCGTTGCCTGCACATCCTTTAGAATCGATCGTCCTTCACCACGCCGCCCGCGCTCCGTGCCCGCCGCTCACCGTCTCGACCTGAACCTGTTTCGCGTGCTCGACGCCGTCTACGTGCACGGCGGCATCGGCGCGGCCGCCCGCGCGCTGCATCTCACGCAGCCGGCCGTCACGCATGCGCTCAACCGGCTGCGCGCGCATTTCGACGATCCGCTGTTCGTGCGCCAGGGCAACCGCGTCGTGCCGACGGAGCGTACGCGGTCGATCATCGCGGACGTGCAGCTGCACCTGAAGGGTCTGCAAGGCACCGCGCGCGATCCGGCCGCCTTCGATCCCGCGACGCTCGACCTGAGCATCGCGGTCGGCATTCGCGACGTGCTCGAATCCATCGCATTGCCGCGCATCGTCGCCGCGTTCGCCGACGAAGCGCCGGGCCTGCGGCTCGTCAGCCGGCGCATCGCGGTATCCGACATCGAGCGCGAGCTCGCTTCGGGCAATCTCGACCTCGTCGTCGACCGGCGCGTACAGACCGGCCCGCGCATCGCCACCGAACACCTGCTCGACGATTCGCTCGTCGTCGCGCTGCGCCGCGATCATCCGCTCGCGCGCGACGCGCTGCGACGCAGCGACTATTTCGCGGCGCAGCATATCGCCGTGTCGTCGCTCGGCGAGCCGCAATCGCTCGACGTCCTGCTCGGCAACGACGGACGCTTCCGCGACATCCGGCTTACGTGCCAGCACTATTTCGCCGCCTGCCAGATCGCCGCGGCCGGCGACCTGCTCGTTACGCTGCCGCACACCTATGCGCTGCGCATGGCCGCGCTGCTGCCGATCGTCGTGCGACCGCTGCCGCTGCGGCTCAAGCCGTTTCCGCTGCTCGCGTACTGGCACGAATCGCGCGACACCGATCGCGCGCATCAGTGGGTGCGCGAACGCATCGCCGCGCTCGTGCGCAGCAGCGCCGGCATCGCCGACGCGTAGCAGCGCAGCAGGCGCCCGCGCGAACGGGACGGTATGCTGACGGCTGCACGCCGCCATGCGGCGCCCGCTTTCCTTGATCCGCTTACCGGAGACTTGCCATGTCGCTCATCCACGCCGCCGCCGTCCTCGATGCCGACGCGCCCGACTACGTCGTCCAGTTGCAGGCCGGCACGCATGCGCTGACCGGTGACGAAGCGCCGCGCGAAGGCGGCCAGGATCGCGGGCCGGCGCCATACGAATTCGTGCTGGCCGGGCTCGCGCAATGCACGGCCGCGACGCTGCGCATGTACATGCAGCGCAAGACGTGGCCGGCCGCGCGCATCGCCGTGCGCACCGAGCTGCATGCCGATCGCGAAGGTGTGCAATACGTGCGCCGCGTCGTCACGCTCGACGGCCCGCTCGACGATGCGCAACGCCAGCGTCTCGCGGAAATCTGCGAGAAAACCCCGGTGACGCAGTTCATCAAGCGCGGCACGCGGATCGAAACGACGCTGAACTGACGCACGCGGCGGGCCGTCCGGTCTGCCGCCTGACAAACGAAACGGGCGGGGCGCGCATCCGTGCGCGCCCCGCCCGTTCATCGATCCCGCCCGGCGCTTACAGTCCGAGCGCGGACAGGTCCAGCTTGCCGTCCTTCATCGGCGGGCACCAGAAATACGCGCCCGTCAGCGGCCGCGTGAAGCGGAACAGGCCGTCGACGATCCCGTCTTCCGCGCCGCTCATCCGGCGCATCTGCACGTCGAACGCGCGGAACGAGCAGCCGAACGCGACGAAGTAGAGGCCCGCGCGACGCGCGTCCGACCACGGCGACGAACGGCGCAGCATGAACGCCTCGGGCTCGAAGCTTTCCTGCGCGGTGCGCTTCACATGCGCGAATTCGGGGGCGTCGTCGAGTTCCTCGTTGTCCGACCGGCGGCGCCCGATGATGTGGTCCATGTCGCCCGACGCAATGCGCTCCATCTGGTCGAAGTCGTGCAGCCACTGCTGCACCGCGACGAAGCTCGCGCCGTCGAGCCCCGCGCCCTGCCCCGTCACGATCGCCGCGGCCACCGCGTCGTCGCCTTCCGGGTTCTCGGTACCGTCCTCGTAGCCGGACAGGTCGCGATCGTTCGAATAGCGGAAGCCGTCGACGGCCTCCTGCAGCACGAACGCCGGCGCCAATGCGCGCTCGATCGCCCGCGCGCGCAGCACGATCTCGCCGCGATCGTCCGAGCGCAGCCAGACCCATACGTCGGCCGGCGTCATCGGCAGCGTGCGGTCGTTCACCGCGAACGCCGGGTAGTCGGTCAGGCCCGGCACCGGATGGCCGAGGTATGCAGCCAGCGCGTGCCCGAAACCGACGACCGTGTCGCGTCCGTCGACGATCTCGCGCAGCGCGGCCAGCGCCGCCGCGACATTGCCGTCGTTCGACATCGTGAAAGTGAGGTATCGCGCTGCCGTATCGATCGGAGCCAGGATGCCTTGCTGAACGTCGCTCATCGTTTCCTCGGGAATGGTTCGAAGTGAATCTGTACGGGCCGCCTCGTCGCGCGCCGCGGACGCGCAAGTGTAATCGATGCGCGCGCCGGCCCCGGTCTGCCAGCGCACAACGTCCGCGAAAAGGGGCCAAAACCCCGAATACTAACCGTATCGACGCTGCAACGCCGCATTCGTCAGACGTTGCAGCGTGCGCGGCTGTCCTGATAGAATCCTTGCACGTCTTTTCGGCGTCCTTTCAACCGTTCACTTCAGGGAGGTGCAGATGTTCCGAATGCCAGCCACCTTCCCGAACGTGGTCCCACGGCGCAGCTGATCCAGCCCGCCGTCCGCGCCGGCTCCCGAGTTTTCCGCTGACCCGTCAGCCGCGCTTTTCCCGACAGCCCGTTTCGTTCCGCCCGCGTGTTTCGCGCGGCCCGGCTGTTGCGTTTTCGACGTTCTCCGAACCGGAAAGCCCCGTCGCGCGATGCGCCGGGCAACGATACATGACCAGAAAAACCTCCCATCTGGGCGGCCATGCATTCCAGGCCGTCTTCGGCTTCACCATTCGTTACTGGCGCAAGCAGCCGGCGCGCATCGCCGCGGTCGCGAGCCTCGCGCTGCTCGCCGCGCTCGCCGACGTCCTGACGCCGTTGTTCGCCGGCCGCCTCGTCGACGCGCTGTCGACCGGCCTGACCGACCGCGCCGCCGCGTGGCATTCGGCCCTCGCCGCGTTCGGCACGCTTGCCGCGCTCGGCATCGGCGCGACCGTGCTGCGCCAGGGCGTTTACCTGAACATCATCACGCTCACGCTGAAGATGATGAGCGAGATCGCCGCCGCGTCGTTCCACCGCGTGCAGCGCTTCTCGACCGACTGGCACGCGAACAGCTTCGCGGGCTCGACCGTGCGCAAGATCACCCGCGGGATCTGGGCGCTCGACCTGCTCAACGACACCGTGCTGATCGCGCTGCTGCCGTCGGTCACGATGCTGGTCGGCGCGACCGTGCTGCTCGGCACGCACTGGCCCGTGATGGGGCTCGTCGTCGGCGCCGGTTCGCTGCTGTACATCGCGGTGACGGTCGCGGTGTCGCTCGGCATCGTCGCGCCGGCCGCGCGGCTCGGCAACCTGTGGGATACGCGGATGGGCGGCGCGCTCGCCGACGCGGTGAGCTGCAACGCGGTCGTCAAGGCGTTCGGCGCGGAAACGCGCGAGGAAGCGCGGCTCGCGCGCGTGATCGGCAAGTGGCGGCAGCGCACGCGCCGCACGTGGGTGCGCGGCACGTTCAACGGCGGGCTGCAGGGTGCGATGCTCGTCGCGATGCAGGCCGCGATGATCGGCGTCGCGCTGCGGCTGTGGGTGAACAACGAAGCGAGCGTCGGCGACATCGCGTTCGCGCTGACGATGTTCTTCATGCTGCAGGGCTATTTGCGCGACGTCGGCATGCACATCCGCAACCTGCAGCGCTCGGTAAACGACATGGAAGAACTCGTCGCGCTCGAACGCCAGCCGCTCGGCATCGACGATCGCCCCGGCGCGCCGGCGATCCGGATCGGCCAAGGCGAGATCCGCTTCGAGCACGTGACGTTCCGCTACGGCAACCATCCGGTGCCGCTGTACGACGATTTCTCGATGCGGATCGCGCCCGGCGAACGCGTGGGCCTCGTCGGCCATTCGGGGTCGGGCAAGACGACGTTCATCAAGCTGATCCAGCGCCTGTACGACGTGTCGGGCGGCCGCATCACGATCGACGGCCAGGACATCGCGCAGGTGCGGCAGGATTCGCTGCGCAGCCAGATCGCGATCGTCCAGCAGGAGCCCGTGCTGTTTCACCGCACGCTCGCGGAGAACATCGCGTATGCACGCCCCGATGCGAGCCGCGCGGACATCGAGCGCGCCGCGCGCCTGGCCAGCGCGCACGACTTCATCGTCGCACTGCCGGACGGCTATGACACGCTGGTCGGCGAACGCGGGATCAAGCTGTCGGGCGGCGAACGCCAGCGCGTCGCGATCGCGCGTGCGTTCCTCGCCGATGCGCCGATCCTGATCCTCGACGAAGCGACATCGAGCCTCGACAGCGAAAGCGAGCTGCTGATCCAGCAGGCGATGGAGCGGCTGATGGTCGGCCGCACGACGCTCGTCGTCGCGCACCGGCTGTCGACGGTGCGCTCGCTCGACCGGCTGCTGGTGCTCGATCGCGGCAAGGTGATCGAGGAAGGCAATCACGACGCGCTGATCCGCATCGACGGCGGCATCTACCGCCGGCTGTTCGAGCGGCAGGCGCTGGAGCTGGCGAAAGGGCTCGCCGATTCGCCGCGGCGCGTGGCCGATCGCGATGCCGGGCCGTTGGGAGAGCCGGCGGAGGTTTGATGCAGGCAGGTCGTCACATGACCCGGCGACATGGCTTCAATCGCCGGGCCATGCCGGCGATCCGATTGGCGTGATCGACGCACGACGAGGAAATGATGTTTCAACCGGACGAAACCCGTATCGAATCGAATCGCCTTTCGCTCGCACCGTTTTCGGCGAACGACGCGGATGCGACGCTTGCATGCATTACGCCGTCGCTGACTCGCTATATGGGCTGGGACCCTCCGGCGAACAGGGAAAGTTTCGATCGCGTCTGGCAGACGTGGCTGCATGCACAAACCGACGGCACAGACTACGTGTTCGTGATTCGACAACGCGACGGTGGAACCTTCCTCGGCCTGGTGGGGATTCATCACGTCAAGCAGGCCATCCCGGAACTGGGCGTCTGGATCCGCGAAGATCGGCATCGCGAAGGGATCGGACGAGAGGCGGTCAGGCTCGTCGTGGAATGGGCGTGCGTGACGCTCAACGTCCGGCGCTTCAACTATCCCGTTGCCGAGGAGAACCATCCGAGCCGACGTATCGCCGAGTCCCTCGGCGGCACTGTAACGGGCCGTGGCGAGACCCCGAAATTCGTGTCGGTCGTTTATCAGATACCGGCACCGGTGACCTGCGAAAGCCCGGGCAGGCATAGGCGGCAAACTCGCGACGATCGACCTTGTTCGTAGTGATCCGGCCCATGGCGGGGACTTCCATGAAAGCGGCCTGCCGCCGTCAGACCGCCGCGGACACGCGCCCCTCCCGTGGATCACTTATCATGTCGGCCAGGCAATTCGCGACGAAAGGCAGACCATGTTTACAGGCATTGTTCAGGGTGTTGGCACCATCAACGCCGTCAAGGATCACGGCGAGCTGAGGACGTTCAGCATCGCATTCCCCGAGCGGTTCACCGACGATATCGAGATCGGTGCGAGCGTGTCGGTCGACGGCGTGTGCCTGACGGTGACGACCATCCATTCGCCGGTGCTGATCGACTTCGACGTGATGCTGCCGAGCCTGCGGATCACCACGCTGGCCGACCTCACGACCGGCGCGCGCGTCAACGTCGAGCGGGCCGCGAAGGACGGCGCGGAGATCGGCGGGCATCCGCTGTCCGGTCACGTCGATTTCACGGGGACCATCGTGCACATCGCATCGTCCGAGCACAACCGGATGATCCGCATCGGCGTGCCGGCCGAGTTCAAGCGCTATGTGTTCGCGAAGGGCTACATCGCGATCAACGGCTGCAGCCTCACCGTGTCGGACGTCAATCGCGACGAAGGCTGGTTCGAGGTCTGGCTGATTCCCGAAACGCGCCGCGCGACCACGTTCGATGCGAAGGGCGTCAACGACAAGGTCAACATCGAGATCGAACGCAGCACCCAGGTCGTCGTGGATACGATCCGGGAATCGGTCAAGGAGACGCTCGGCGAATTGAACGGCGTCGTCACCGCGCTGCTGGCGGAAAAAGGCATCGATATCGAGGAATTGCTGGCGCGCAACGTCGCGCGGCTGCCGAAGCAGTAACGGCGAATTTCCATCGTGCTAGGTGATCCGCTGGATCACCGTGAACCGGGCGCCGTCGGAAAACACCTCGATCCACGGCTCCGACTCCTCGAATGTCCAGAGGACGAGATCGAGGTCCGTCAGTTCATGCCAGTCGTCGTCGGGCCACGGCATGTTCCATCCGCCCGTGACGGCCACCACCCCGCCCGTGTAGAGCGGGCATTGCGCCATCCATTCACGCGCGTAGTCGTGCGCGGCCGCGCCCTTGAAGTTGTCGTTGAATCCCCAGTCGCGCTGCCAGCCGTGTGCGTCGAGGTACGCGTCGATCGCGGCCGAGCCGAAGCGGAACACCGCATCGACGGGCGGAAGCGACGTTGCACCGGATCGGCACAGCGGGTGATCCGAGCGGACAGGTTGCGTGGAAGTCTCCACGCGGCCGCCCGTACCGCTTTCGTCGAGATACACGTTCAGCCAGGCGCCGTCGCGCTCCACAGAGATGCACGACGCGCCGGCGTCGATCCCATGCCAGTAGCCGGTGACGGGTTCGCCGTCGGCCGCGAAGCGGTACGCGTGGCACGGCCTGGCGAGGCGCTTCGCTTCGGTCAGAATGTCTTCCAGTGTCATTGAGCGTCCGTCAGTCGGTTCTTGTACTCCGGATATCGCACGGAGCCGCCGCGCTCGAACGACTTCGCACCGCGGCTGCCACCCTGCGTCACTCCGCCTCCACCTGCGCGCCCTTCCCCACCGCCACACGCTGTGCACGATAGATCCCCGCGTGTCCCGAAAACAGATACGCGACGACACAGGCGACGATCGCATACACGCCGATATCCGCGCCGAACAGTTCGATCGCCATGATCGTCGACGCGATCGGCGTGTTCGCCGCACCCGCGAACACCGCGACGAAGCCGAGCCCCGCGAGCACGGGCGCCGGCAGCGCCAGCACCTGGCCGAGCGCATTGCCGAGCGTCGCGCCGATGTAGAACAGCGGCGTCACCTCGCCGCCCTTGAACCCCGACGCGAGCGTGACGACGGTGAACGCGAACTTGCCCGCGAAATCGTAAAGCGGCAGCGGGCCGTGGAACGCGGCCTCGATCGTCGGGATGCCGAGGCCGAGATACTGCGGCACGTTCAACACGGTCGCGGCCACGGCGACCATCAGGCCGCCGAGCACGGGCTGCAGCGGCGCATAGCGGATCACGCGGCGAAACCACGCGGTCAGCGCATGCGTCGCAAACGCGAACAGCCGCCCGACCACGCCGAACGCGATGCCCGCGACGACCGTCACGGCCAGCCCGGTCGCCGATACGGCCGGCACGAACGGAATCGCATAGGCCGTGTGATGGACACCCCACGCGCGGCACACGACGTCCGCGACGATCGCCGACGCGACGCAGGTCAGCAGCGCGTCGTACCGCACGCGCCCGATCGCGAGCACCTCGAGCCCGAATACCGCGCCCGCGAGCGGCGTGCCGAACACCGACGCGAAGCCGGCCGCGATGCCGCCCATCAGCAGCACGCGGCGATGTTCGCGATCGAGACGGAACACGTGCGTGACGCGATCGGCGAGCGCGCCGCCCATCTGCACGGCCGTGCCCTCGCGGCCGGCCGAGCCGCCGAACAGGTGCGTGACGACGGTCGCGACCAGCACGAGCGGCGCCATCCGCTTCGGCACGAGCGCCTTCGGGTCGTGAATCTCGTCGATCAGCAGGTTGTTGCCGCGCGCGACCGACTGGCCGAATCGATGGTAGACCCAGCCGGTGGCGAAACCGGCGGCCGGCAGCCCCCACAGCAGCCAGGGATGCGCGACGCGCGTACCGGTCGCCCAGTCGAGCGCGATCAGGAACAGCGCGGAAGCCGTGCCGGCCAGCGCGCCAAGCAGGGCTGAAAGCGCGAGCCAGCGGCACACATAGCGCACGGTCGCGAACAGATCGGCAGAAGTCGTGAAAAACATGATTTCCAGATTCGACGGAACATCAAAACCTGGGCGGCAGAATACCGCGTGGACGGCCTGCGACCTCCTGACGACCCAGGAACACGCAGGCATCATCAGCCGGGCAAACCGGCGGTTGAGGGCCGCACCGCGCGCTACGCGCCGGCAACGACCGCAGGGAGGCATGCCATCTCCGCAGGCCGCCATTGTACGCGACGCCGCGCCACGCACGCAATGCAGGCGCCGCGCCGCCACGCAGCGACAGCGCGTGCCCGGCGCGCGGTCAGTCGCGCGGCGCGAGCGCGATCCGCGCGATCAACTGGGGCGCGATCTGTTCGAGCGGCAGGATCGCCGACGCCGCGCCGATCGCCGCCGCCGCCTTCGGCATCCCGTACACGGCGCTGGTCGCTTCGTCCTGCGCGATCGTGTAGCAGCCCTTCGCCCGCATCGCCTTCAGGCCGAGCGCGCCGTCGCGCCCCATGCCGGTCAGCAGCACGCCGAGCGCATCGCTCTGCCAGCCGTCCGCGACGCTGTTGAAGAACACGTCGATCGACGGCCGGTACGGCGTTTCGGCCGGATGCCGCGTATAGCCGAGCACGCCGCGCGGCGACAGCGTCAGATGGTCGTTGGTCGCCGCGAGCAGCACCGCGCCGGCCTCGGGCACGCTGCCCTGCCGCGCGACGCGCACCGGCAGCCGCGTATAGCCGTCGAGCCATTCGGCCATGCCGTACGCGAATGCCTGGTCGACGTGCTGGACGATCACGATCGCGGCCGGGAAATCGGCCGGCAACGCGCGCAGCAGCGCGGTGAGCGCGGTCGGCCCGCCCGCCGACGCACCGATCGCGACGAGCGTCGGCTGTCCGCGCGTGGGCGCCGGCCCCGGCGGCACGAGCGCCACGGAGCGGCTTTCGAGCAGCCGGCCGATCTGGTCGATCTTCGCGAGCAGCGCCTGCGGCGATGCGTCGGTCGACAGGCCGAGCGCGAGCGTCGGCGTGTCGACCGCATCGAGCGCGCCGGCGCCCATCGCCTCGTACACCGACGACGTGTTCGCGCTGACGCTCGCCGTCACGATCAGGATCGCGCATGGCGCGCGCGCCATGATCCGGCGCGTCGCGGCGACGCCGTCGACTTTCGGCATCACGAGATCCATCAGCACGACGTCGGGCGGATGCGCGACGCAGAAATCCACCGCCTCGTCGCCATCGGTCGCGACCCACAGCACGCGATGGTCCGCACGCAGCGCGATCACGCGGCGCAGCGCCTCCACGGCCAGCGGCAGGTCGTTGACGATGCCGATGTTCATCCGCGCGCATCTCCGATCAGGTCGTGCACGGCATCGAGCAGCGCCTCGTCGTGGAAGCTGCTCTTCGCGAGGTAGTAATCGGCGCCGGCATCGAGCCCGCGCCGGCGATCCTCGTCGCGATCCTTGTACGACACGATCATCACCGGCACGCGCTTGAGCATCGGGTCGCTCTTGATCAGCGTGACGAGTTCGATGCCGTCCATGCGCGGCATGTCGACGTCGGTCACGACGAGATCGAACGCATCGCTGCGCACCGCGTTCCACCCTTCCATCCCGTCGACCGCGACCGTCACGTCGTAGCCGCGCTTTTCCAGCAGCTTGCGTTCGAGCTCGCGCACCGTCAGCGAATCGTCGACGACGAGCACGCGACGGCGCCGGTCGGCGAGCGCGAGTTGCGGATCGCGCGTGAGCCGCGCGAGCTGGCCGCCGCGCACGAGCTTGTCGACCGAGCGGATCAGGTCCTCGACGTCGACGATCAGCACCGGGTCGCCGTTCTCGAGCAGCGCGCCGGCCGCGATGTTCTGGATCTTGTGCAGGCGGCTGTCGAGCGGCTGCACGACGAGCATCCGCTCGCCGAGGAAGCGGTCGACCGCGACGCCGTACAGCTCGGGTTCGCCGCCGACGACCACGACCGCCGTGCTGGCGCGCGCCACGTCGGGCTCGCCCGCGTCGAGCAGCTGGTGCGCGGCGACGAGGCCCGCGCGCCGGCCGTCGAACGGAAAATGCGGCTGCCCTTCGAGCACGTCGATGTCGTCGTGCGCGAGTTCGAGCGTGCGGCGCACGTGCGCGAGCGGGAACGCATACGGCTCGCCGCCGACCTCGACGAGCAGGCTGCGGATCACCGACAGCGTGAGCGGCAACTGCAGCACGAAGCGCATGCCGGCGCCCGGCTCGTTGAAGATCCGCACCGCGCCGCGCACGCCGCGCACCATCTCCTGCACCGCGTCGAGGCCGACGCCGCGCCCCGACACGTCGGTCACCGCGTCGCGCATCGAGAAGCCCGGCAGCAGCAGGAATTCGAGCAGTTCGGGATCGGACAGCCGCGCGGCCGTCTCGTCGTCGGTCAGGCGCTGGCGCACGACGGCCGCGCGCAGCGCGTCCATGTCGACGCCCGGCCCGTCGTCGATCACGCTGACGAGCAGCGAGCCGGCGCTG
This sequence comes from Burkholderia cenocepacia, assembly GCF_900446215.1. Lineage (GTDB taxonomy): Bacteria > Pseudomonadota > Gammaproteobacteria > Burkholderiales > Burkholderiaceae > Burkholderia > Burkholderia cenocepacia. Next base: position 785,011 of record NZ_UAQZ01000013.1, read on the forward strand.
TGACGCGCCTCGAGCGTGACGCTCGCCTCGGCCGGCTTGCCGCGCGCGTGGCGCGCGTCGGGCGAATCGACGCCGTGGTCGATCGCGTTGCGCAGCAGATGGCCGAGCGGCGCGTCGAGCAGGTCGAGGATGTCGCGATCGACCTGCGTGCCTTCGCCGACGATCGAGAAACGCACCTGCTTGCCGAGCGAGCGCGCGAGATCGCGCACGATGCGCGGATACGCGCGGGTCGCGTCGCCGAACGGGCGCATCCGGCACTGCAGCGCCTCGTCGTACAGCTGCTCGGCGATATGCGTGCTGCGCCGCTCGAAGCGGTCGAATTCGTCCATGCGCTCGGCGAGCGAGCGCTGCAGGTCGTTGAGCATGTGCCGCACTTCGTTCATCGACGCGAGCATGCCGGCGTCGAGATCGTCGGCGAACTGCTCGTACATCAGGTCGAGCGAACGGGCCGCGTCGCGCTGCGCACGCTTCACGCGCAGCATCGATTCGGCGAACGGCTTCAGCCAGCGCGATTCGACCAGCGATTCGCCGGACAGGCTCAGCAGCCGGTTCAGCGTATCGGCGCGCACGCGGCGCATCGCGCCGGCGCCCGCCACGCGGCCGGCCTGGGCCGGATCGGGCACCGTGCCCGACACGGCGAGCGGCGGCACCGCGGCACTCGCGCCGACCGGCTCGTTGGCGGCGCCGTCGTGATCGCGATACGGCACGACCGACGGCGGTATCGGCGGCGGCACGGCGGCCGGCGCCTGCATCGTCTGCGCGCCGTCGGCGCCCGTCAGCGCCGCCGCGAACACGTCGATCTCGGTCTGCGATACGGGCGGCCCTTGCGGATCGCCGACGCGCACCAGCAGGTCGACGCCGGCCAGCAGCACGTCGACGTGCGTGGCCGTCAGCGCGATCGTGCCGGCCTGCGCGGCGACGAAGCATTCTTCCATCCGCCCGGCGATGTCGACGCCGAGCGGCACGCCGACGATCCGCGCGGCGCCCTTCAGCGAATGCGCGGCGCGCATGCATGCTTCCAGCGCGACGGAATCGGGCTCGCCCGATTCGAGCGCGAGCAGCCGCTCCGACAGCGCCTGGGTCTGCGTGCGCGTCTCCTCGCGATACAGCTCGAGCAGCGACAGGTGGCTCAGGTCGTCATCGCCGCTCATCGCATGCTCCGTGTCACGGCGTCGAACAGACGATCGTCGTCGAGCAGCCCCACCGACTTGCCGCGCCACGCCAGCACGCCGCGCGACAGGCCGGCGCTCGCGCGCCCGACCGTCGCGGGCACCGGCACCCAGTCGGACGCGCCGAAGCGCAGCACGCCCTCGACTTCGTCGACCGGAAACACGACCGGTTCGCCCTGGTGCGCGGCCACCAGCAGCCGCGTGAACCGGCCGTCGTCGCTGCCGCTGCCCGCCTTGCCGGCATCGAGGCCGAGCAGCGCGCCGATCGAGATCGCGATGCGCAGCGTGCCGCGGATGTTGACCACCCCGCGCACGGCCGAATTGCGGCGATGCGGCAAGGAATGGATCGGACGCGTGCCGGCGATCTCGCGCAGCACGCCGATCGGCAGCGCGAGCCATTCGTCGGCCACCCGGAACGCGAGCGCCGCATGGCGCGTATCGCCGTCGTCGTCGCCCGCTTGCGCGGTGCCGAACGCGCTCATCCGGCGCGTGACGTCGGTCATCTCGGCCACGTCGAGCGGACGCTCGAGCAGCTTCGCCGCGTGCGACGCGTAGACCGGGCAGTTCAGGCAGCGCAGGCAGTCGTTCAGCCGCTCGCACGAGCGGTCGCCGCGCGTACCGATCCGGTTCCAGCAATCGTCGACGTCGAGCGTCGCGTCGTCAGTGGCAGCGGCGTCGCGGTTCATGAATTCCTCTGGTCATCGCGGTGTCGATCCCGTTTCCGTCATCGTGTCAGCCGGCCGAACGCCGGGCGCGTTCGAGCAGCCATTGCGCGCCCGCACGATCGCCGCCGACGTCGAGCAGCGTCGCGAGATGCGTCAGCGCCTCGTGATGCGTGGGGCGCAGGTACAGCGCCTTGCGATAGAAGTCGCCGGCTTCCGCGGCGCGCCCGCGCGCATCCGCGATCAGTCCGTTCAGATAAAACGCATCGGCATGCGGGCCGACGCGCGCCGAGAACTGCGCGAGCACACGCTCGGCCTCGTCGAACGCGCCCGCGTTCGCCAGCGCCTGCGCATCCTCCAGCGTCGGAGCATCGTCGAGCGCCGCCGCGATGCCGTCGTTGGCCGGGGCGGCCGTCCCGGCGGTTGCCAGCGCGAGGTCGGCCCGGGCGTCGATCGCGGCCGCCGGCACGACCGGCGGCGGCACCGCCGCGAACGGCTGACGCACGTCGCCGAGCCAGGCGGGCGGCGCGACGGCCACCACCGGGCGCGGCGCGGCGAGCGGTGCGATCGTGAAGCGCTCCGCGCCCCGATACGGCGCCGCCGCGGACAGCGGCGCGACCGGTCGCGCCGCGCCAGCCTCGGCCGCCGCGCCGGCCGGCTCGCGATGAAACGCGAACGCGAGCGGCACCCGCGCCGAGCGCATTCCGTGCCGCATCGCGACACCCGTCTCCGCCGGCCCGACGAACAGCACGCCGTCGTCGGCAAGACGCTCGTCGAGCGAGCGGATCACGCGATCCTGCGCGTCGCGGTCGAAATAGATCAGCACGTTGCGACAGAACACGAAGTCGTAGCGAATGCCGGTATCGGCCAGCGGTTCGACGAGGTTCGCGTGACTGAACTGCACGCACGCCCGCACGCGCTCGTCGAGCAGCCAGCCGTCGCGGGTCGGCGTGAAGTAGCGCGTACGAAACTCCGTCGCCGTCCCGCGGAACGCATTGCGCCCGTAACAGCCGAGCCGCGCCTGCTCGATCGCGCGCGGGCTGAGGTCGATCGCGTCGATCGCGAAGCTGGCCGGTTCGAGCCCCGCATCCAGCAGCGCCATCGCCGCCGAATACGGCTCCTCGCCCGTCGAGCACGGCGCGCTCAGCACGCGGATCACGCGGCCAGGCATCGCGGCGAGCCGTTCGGCGGCCAGCCGCGCAAGCGTCGCGAACGCCTCGCGGTCGCGAAAGAACCACGTTTCCGGGACGACGAACAGCTCGATCAGCGCGCGCCGTTCGTCGGCCGACGCGTTGAGCTGCTGCCAGTACGCGTCGAGCGCTTCCGGCGTCACGGGCGGCCGCGCGGCCGACGGCACGCGCTCGCCGTCCGCCTGCCACGCATGGATGCGATCGGTCAGCGCGCGCATCAGGAAATCGTTGCCGAGCGAATCGGGGTCGATGCCGGTCTCGCGCAGCAACCAGCCGCGAAATCGCGATTCGGACACGTTCATGCGGACTCCTCCCCGTGGCCCGGCAGGCCGTCGAACAGAGACAGGCGTGCGACGTCGTCGATCAGGTCGGACACCGACACCTGCTGCACGACGCCGTCGGGCGTGTTCGCGACCCGCCCGAGCCAGCGCGTGCGCGCGGTCGCGATGCCGCTCACGCGGAACGCCGCGCGGTCAATCCGCATCGTCTGCGTCGCGCGCTCGACGATCAGGCCGATCGTGCGTTCGCCGTCGGCGTGGCCGGCGTGACTCGCGCGACAGCGGACCATCACGAGCCGCGTCGAGCGCAGCGCCTGCGCGCGCCGCCCGAGCGCCAGCATCGGCAGGTCGATCACCGGCACCGGCTGCCCGCCGCGCATCAGCAGCCCGGCGATCCAGTCCGGCGCGCCGGGCACCGCCTTCATGACGGCGAGCGGCAGCACCTCGTCGATGCCGGCCGCGTCGAGCGCATAGCGCTCGCCGTCGAGCTCGAACATCAGGAACAGCGCATGCGCGCCGTTCTGCGGATCGGCGCGCGTCACGCGTCGACCTTGAAGCGCGACACGCTGGTGCGCAGCTGGTTCGCGACGAGCGTCAGGTCGTCGATCGCCTGCGACGACTGGCGCAGCGATTCGGCCGTCTGCTGCGCGGCCTCCGACAGTTGCGACAGCGCCTGCGTGATCTGCTCGGCGCCGTTCGCCTGCGTCTGCATCCCTTCGTTGACCATCTGGAAGCGCGGCGCGAGCGTCTGCACCTCGGCGATGATCTGCGACAGCTGCCCGCCGACCTGCTGCACGTCGAGCATCCCGCGGCGCACTTCCTCGGAGAACTTGTCCATCCCCATCACGCCCGCCGACACGGCCGACTGGATTTCCTTGACCGTCTGCTCGATGTCGTAGGTCGCGACGGCCGTCTGGTCGGCCAGGCGGCGGATCTCGGTCGCGACGACCGCGAAGCCGCGGCCGTACTCGCCGGCCTTCTCGGCCTCGATCGCCGCGTTCAGCGACAGCAGGTTGGTCTGGTCGGCCACCTTGGTGATGGTCGCGACCACCTGGTTGATGTTCAGCGCCTTCTCGTTGAGGATCGCGAGCTTCGCGTTCACCGAGCCGGCCGCATCCATCACGCTGCGCATCGTCTCGCCCATCCGCGTGAGTCCGCTCTGGCTCACGCCCGCGAGCGTCGCCGACTGCTCGGCCACGCCGGCCACCTCGTTCATCGTGCGCAGCAGGTCGCGCGACGTCGCGAAGATCTCGCGCGAGGTCGCGCCGATCTCGGTCGTCGTCGCTGCGGTCTCGTTCGCGGTCGCCTGCTGCTCGCGCGACGTCGCGGCGATCTCGGCCACCGACGTCGTCACCTGCAGCGACGACTGCTGCGCGCGCGAGACCAGCTCGGTCAGCTCGTCGGCCATCCGGTTGAAGCCCGTCTCGAGCGTGCCGAATTCGTCGCGACGGCGCAGATCGAGGCGACGCGTCAGGTTGCCGGTACGCATCACGTCGTGCACCTCGACGAGCCGCGCCATCGGCACGGTGACCGAACGGTACAGCACGTACCCGAGCCCGAGCGCGGACAGCAGCACGAACGCCAGCGCGGTCGCGAGCACGATCTCGGTGTCCTGCACCGATTCGCGGATCAGCTTCGCGGATTGCTCGGCGAACTTGCGGTTCTCCTGCACCAGCACGTTCGCGTTGCGCACGACCTCGGTCCACGCGGGCAGCACTTTCGCGTACGCGGCGACCGCTTCCTCGTGCGACACGCGGCCCTTCTGCACCGCTTCGTTCAGCAGCGGCGCGTAATGATCGTAGGCGCCGCGGAACGCCACGAAGCGCTGCCGGTCGTCGTCGCGGAACGTCGTGTTCTGGTAGTCCACCGACAGCGACTCGATGTCCTTCAGCACATCGGGGATCTTCGCGAGATCGCGCTGCACGGTTTCGGGTTCGGTATCGACGAAGGTCGCCTGCTGCAGCAGCGTGAACGATTCGTTGACCGAGCCGCGCAGCGTCGACGCGAGGTAGACGCCGGGCAGCGAGTCGCGCTCGATGCTGATGGCTTCGGCGTTGATCGCGCGCAGTCGCTCGTACGACACGCCGGCGGTCACCAGCATCAGCACGAACAGCACGCCGAAGCTGAGCAGGATGCGATTGCCGAGCGTCAGCCGGCCAGCGCCGATGGTCGGATGCAGGCTTTCATTGGTCGCGCGGGGCGTCACGGTGGCCATGTTCGTTATGGGCTTTCTAAATTCAGCGTTGAAAAAATCCGCGTCCGCATGCGCGCCGGGTGGCGCGCCACGAGCGCATCGGGGTCTCGCGAGCGGCGCGGCGCCGGCAGGCCGCGCCGCGAAATCACCGCTCCGCTTGCGCCGGCAGCCGAAGCGCGACCATGAAGCCGCGCGCCGTATTGCGCATCAGGATCTGGCCGCGATGCCGCGCCGCCGTCGCGCGGACGAACGCGAGCCCGAGGCCGAAGCCGCCGCGCGCCGCGCCGTGCGCGGATTCGAGCTGCACGAACGACTCGGTCGCGGCCGTGCGCTGTTCCGGCGCGATGCCCGCGCCGGCGTCCTCGACGCCGATCAGCCAGGCGCCGTCCTCGCCGCCCAGCGTGCAATGTACGTCCATCCCGGCCGGCCCGTATTTCAGCCCGTTGTCGACCAGGTTCGCGACCGCGCGCGTCAGCATCATGCGGTCGCCCATCGTCACGCACTCGGTATCGGGCACGTGCGCGATCACCCGGCAGCCGAGCCCGGCCGCCTTCTCCCACAGCTGGTCGACGGCGTCGAGCACGATTTCGTTGAGACTCACGACCTCGTGCGCGCGGCGCTCCGACTGCGCGCGGGTCAGATGGATGAAACCGTCGGCGAGCGCGAGCGCGCGCCGCGCATGGCCGGCGATGCGCTCCATGATCGCCGGCATGTCGCCGTGTTCGGTCCGGTAGACGTCGAGCAGCGCGAGGATCGACGTCTGCGGCGAACGCATGTCGTGCGACAGGAAATCGAGCGCCTCGTCGCGCTGCCGCGACATCAGGTAAGAATTCGAGTGATAGCGGATGCGCGCGGTCAGCTCCATCGCGTCGGGGAGCTTCACCAGATAGTCGTTCGCGCCGGCGATGAACGCCTCGCGCTTGACGATCGGCTCCTCCTTCGCGGACAGCACGATGATCGGCACGCGGGCGGTGCCGGCGTCGGCGCGCCACGCGCGCACGAGATCGAGGCCGTCGATCTCCGGCATCACGAGATCCTGCAGGATGACCGTCGGCTTCACGTCGCGCGCGACCGCCATCGCCCGGTGTGCGTCGGTGCACACGTGCAGGTCGATGTCGTGCTCGCTGCGCAACGCGCGGCGGATCACCTCGCCGACGAACGGCTGGTCGTCGACCAGGAGGACCGATAACCCCGATTCGAGGTAATCCGAGGCATTATCACTGCTCGATTCTTTCATAAATACAGTTTCAAACGCCGAATCTCCAATCGATTCTTTCATAGGAGTTGTTTATCCGACTTGGACGCTATCTTATATTGGCAGTTGAAAAACCCGCCTGATTCCGCCGATTTGGCCTGTCGGCACTGCCTTGCGGGGCTTTGGACGCCGCTTGTTCCCCCGTCGACGACCGCATTACCTCCGCATTCTTTCTCTCAATAAACATAACCGGCTGATTCTAAATGAAATTAGAACACAGCATCTATCTCCTTCCGGTTTAGTTTTGCCAAATATGCAGAAAGAGACGGAAACAGTTAAATCAGATCATTTCCGGATTCGAGAGACGATAACGTTTGCGAGACCGGCGCCATGAGGTTTGCATGCGCTGCAAGGCTCGGGGTCGGTCATATTGAGGGCCGGATTCAGATACTCCGAATCGGCAGGCGGGAGGGGAAAATCGCGCGACGGGGTGGCTCGCCCCGCGCGCGGGTCAGGGCCGGCAGGGCGCCGGCCCGTGCGATTCGCGAGCCGGGCGCCCTAGCCGCGCGCGTGCTGCGCGGATACTTCCTGCAGATCCAGGTCGCGTTCGAGCGCGTGCAGCATCTCGTCGTGGATGCGCCCCGACCGGTGCAGGCGCAACAGTTCGGCACGCCCGGCGCGGATCGCGGCCAGCACCACGTCGTAGTGCGCCATGCGCACTTCCGCCGGATACGCGGGCTCGTTCTTCGAGCGTTCGGTCAGCTCGGCGCGATACGTGTATTGCTCGAGCAGGCGCGGATGGATCACGACGCCGTTCTCGTCGCGCACGAGCGGCTGGATCGCCGCGAGCTGCGCGGCCTCGACGTACGCCCACGTCTGCGGCTCGGTCAGATGGTGCGCGGCCCGCTCGTCGCGCTGCGGCAGGCGCAGCAGCCGAATCAGCGGCCCGATCGTCGTGCCCTGCAGCAGCACGGTGACGAGGATGACCGCGAACGACGCGACCAGGATCACGTCGCGGCCAGGCAGCGCCTCGGGCAGCGACAGCGCGATCGCCAGCGTCACCACGCCGCGCATGCCGGCCCAGCTCATGATCGTCGCGGCCTTCCAGTCGGGTGCCTCGCCGCGCCGTACGACGCCGCGCACCGGCCACTTCAGCGCCTCGACCGCGTAGATCCACACGAAGCGCGACACGATCACCGCCGCCAGCACCGCGAGCACCGGCGGCACCATCGTGCCCAGCACCTGTTCGAAACCGCCGAGCCGATGGATCGCACCGCGCAGCGACAGTCCGATCAACACGAACACCATCGCCTCGAGCAGGAACACGATGACCTGCCAGAATGCCGTGCCACGCGTGCGCACCGCCGCCGAGAATACCTCGTGCTGATGCCAGCCGACGATCATGCCGGTCGTGACGGTCGCGATCACGCCCGACACCTCGACCATTTCGCCCGCGATGTAAGAAATCCAGCCGGCGATCACCGCGACGGTGATCACGAGATAGTCGTCGTCGAGCAGCTTCAGGAACCACACGACGAGCTTGCCGACCACGAAGCCGACCACCACGCCGCCGAGCCCGAGCTCCGCAAAGCGCACGACCGCGTGCTCGAGGCTGAACGCGCCGGTGAGCGCGGCCGCGACCGCGAAGCGGAACAGCACGAGGCCGGCCGCGTCGTTCAGCAGGCTCTCGCCTTCGAGCAGCACCATCAGCCGGCGCGGCAGCGCGACGCGTTCGAGCACGGCTTTCGCCGCGACCGCATCGGGCGGCGACACGATCGCGCCGAGCGCGAAACACGCGGCCCACGGCAGTGCCGGCACCACCCAGTGCACGGCGAAGCCGACCGCGAACGTCGTGAACACGACCGCGCCGATCGCCAGCATCAGGATGCCGCCGACGTTGCGCTTGAACTCTTCCCACACGGAGAAGTACGCGCCGTCCATCAACAGCGGCGGCAGGAACACCAGCAGCACCAGCTCGGGATCGAGGTTGATCGGCGGCAGGCCGGGAATGAACGCGATGCCGATGCCGCCGATCAGCAGCGCGGCCGCGGGCGGCAGCCGCAGCCGCTTGGCGATGCATTCGAGCGCGACGATCGCGAGGAATGACAACAGAACCAGCTTGAATGCCGAGACGGGGGACATGAATCGACCTCGTGAAGAATGAATTCGCGCGTTCCGGCGTCGTACCCCGGTCGGCAGTTTCGCGCGATTACATCACGAGGCGAGGCCCGCAGTCGAGCCTGTTTCAGGCGGCCCGCGGCGCGGCACATGCAGGGCACCTGCGCGGCGCCGTGCCGCTCCACGCGCCGCCATGCAAAACGACACGCAGGCCGGCCCGATCGCCCGCCCGCGTGCCGTCGCGGCGCCGCGCTGCCTGCCGCGTGTTACCGGCGCCGCACCACCATCAGCCGCGGCTCGGTCATGTCCTCGATCGCGTAGCGGATCCCTTCCCGGCCGAGGCCCGAATCCTTCACGCCGCCGTACGGCATGTTGTCGACGCGGAACGACGGCACGTCGTTGATCACGACGCCGCCGACCTCCAGTTCGTCCCATGCGCGGTGCGCATGCGCGAGCGAATCGGTGAACACACCGGCCTGCAGCCCGAAGTCGCTGTCGTTCACGCGCGCGAGCGCGTCGTCGAAGCGGTCGAACTTCTCGAGGATCGCGACCGGGCCGAACGCCTCCTTGCGGTACAGGTCCTGCTCGCGCCCGACGTTCTCCAGCAGCGTCGCCTCGAACATCGCGCCGTCGACCTTGCCGCCCGCGACGATCTTCGCGCCTGCCGCGACGGCCGCATCCATCCAGCCCGACAGCCGGCGCGACTCGGATTCCGAGATCATCGGGCCGACGAACGTCGACGGATCCTTCGGATCGCCCATCTTCAGCGAACGCGTCTTCGCGATCAGCTTCTCGCGCAGCGCGTCGTAAAGATCGGCATGCACGAGGATCCGCTGCACGCCGATGCAGCTCTGGCCCGACTGGTAGTACGCGCCGAACGCGAGCCGCTCGACCACGTAGTCGAGCCGGTCGCGCTGGTCGGCATCGACGATCGCGGCCGCGTTGCCGCCGAGCTCCAGCACGACTTTCTTCTTGCCGGCCTTCTCCTTCAGCGCCCAGCCGACGGCCGGCGAGCCGGTAAACGACAGCAGCTTGAAGCGCTCGTCGGTCGTGAACAGGTCGGCGCCGTCGCGATGCGCGGGCAGCACCGAGAACGCGCCCTTCGGCAGGTCGGTCTCCGCGAGCACCTCGCCGATGATCAGCGCGCCGATCGGCGTGCGGCTCGCCGGCTTCAGCACGAACGGACAGCCGGCCGCGAGCGCGGGCGCGACCTTGTGCGCGGCGAGGTTCAGCGGGAAGTTGAACGGCGAGATGAACGAGCACGGGCCGACCGGCACGCGCTTCGTGTAGCCCGTATAGCCCTGCGCACGCGCGGAGATCTCGAGGTTGACGATCTCGCCGTCGATGCGCACCGATTCCTCGGACGCGACGCGGAACGTGTCGATCAGCCGCGTGACTTCGCCCTTCGAATCGTTGATCGGCTTGCCGGCCTCGATGCACAACGCCTCGGCCAGCTCGTCGAACCGTTCGCGAAAGCGCGCGACGCAATGATCCAGCACGGCCTGCCGCCGGTAGGCCGGCATCTCGCGCATCGGCTTCGTGGCGTCGACGGCGGCGGCGATCGCCGCATCGATCGCCTTCGCGTCGGCCAGCGCGACGCGCGTGGCGACCTTGCCGCTGAACTTGTCGGTCACCTCCAGATCGGTGTTCGCGTAGACGGCTTCGTTGGCGAGGTAGTACGGGTAGGTTTCCTTCAACATGGAACGACTCCTTCCTGTGAACGGGTATTCAGAGTTGCGCCGACAGGCGCTTGATCTCGCGGTTCAGCACGCGCTCGTTGTCCGAGTAGTCGATCGGCACGTCGATCACGTGCACGCCCGGCGACGAGAAGCACTCGCGCAGCAGCGGCTCGAGATCGTCGGCCGACTCGACGCGATGCCCGTGCGCGCCGTAGCTTTGCGCGTACGACACGAAATCGGGGTTCTGCAGCGTCATCGCGAAATCGGGGAAATTCATGTTCTCCTGCTTCCAGCGGATCATCCCGAACGCGTCGTCGCGCAGGATCATCACGACGATGTCGAGCTTCAGCCGCACCGCCGTTTCGAGCTCCTGAGAATTCATCATGAAGCCGCCGTCGCCGCATACGGCGATCACCTTGCGCTGCGGATGCACGATCTTGGTCGCGATCGCCGACGGCAGGCCCGCGCCCATCGACGCGAGCGCGTTGTCGAGCAGCAGCGAGTTCGGCTCATGCGCACGCCAGTAGCGTGCGAACCAGATCTTGTACATCCCGTTGTCGAGACAGACGATGCCGTCCACCGGCAACGCGTTGTACAGGTCGTTGACGATCCGCACCGGGTACATCGGGAACCGCGGATCGTGCTGGCCCTTTTCCAGGTGCGCGTCGAAATGCGCCTTGATCATCTTGAAGCGCTCGAAATCCCAGTGCGATTGCGGCGTCAACGCCTCCTTCATCTGCCACACCGCGTTCGCGATGTCGCCGACCACCTCGATCTGCGGGAAATAGACGGGGTCGACCTGCGCGCCGAGGAAGTTCACGTGGATCACGGTCTTGTCGTCGGTGCGCATGAAGAACGGCGGCTTCTCGATCACGTCGTGGCCGACGTTGATGATGCAATCCGCGTGCTCGATCGCGCGATGCACGAAATCGCCGTCGGACAGCGTCGCGTTGCCGAGCCACAGCGGGTGCGTCTCGTCGATCACGCCCTTGCCCATCTGCGTCGTGAAGAACGGAATGCCCGTCTTGTCGACGAATTCGAGCAGCATCTTGCAGGTGGTCTTGCGGTTGCCGCCCGCGCCGATCATCAAGAGCGGATGGCGCGCGGCCTGGATCGCGTCGACCGCATGCGCGACCGCCTTCTCCTCGGCCACCGGCCGCCGGCTGTAGCTGCGCGGGATCGGCTTGCCGTCGCCCTCCTCGTGCGCGATGTCTTCGGGCAGTTCGAGGTGCGCGGCGCCCGGGCGCTCCTCCTCCGCACGGCGGAACGCCTCGCGCACGGCCGACGGGATGTTGCCGATCGACACGATCTGCCGCGTGAACTTCGTGAGCGGCTGCATCATGTCGACCACGTCGACGATCTGGAAGTGGCCCTGCTTGCTGGACTTGATCGGCTTCTGCCCGGTGATCATCAGCATCGGCATCCCGCCGAGCTGCGCATACGCGGCGGCCGTCACGAAGTTCGTCGCGCCCGGCCCGAGCGTCGCGAGACACACGCCGGTGCGGCCCGTGAGACGGCCGTAGGTGGCGGCCATGAACCCGGCCGCCTGCTCGTGCCGGGTCAGCACGAGCTTGATCTTCGATCGCCGCAGCGATTCGAGCAGATCGAGGTTTTCTTCTCCTGGAATGCCGAACACGTACTCGACGCCTTCGGCTTCCAGCGCCTTCACGAACAGATCCGATGCTTTCATGGGGACTCTCGGTTATGCCGCCTGCCCGGCCTACGGACACGCGGCGTTCATGACGCGCGCCGGCCTACGGCACGCGGACGCCTTACCTACTGGACACTGACCACGGCACTGCCCGCCGCGCACGACGCGATGCGTGATGCGCGGCGACGCCCCCGAACACCGGAGGACGGACGGACCCGCCCGCACGCGGCAAGCACGCGCAGGCGGCAAAGACGTTTTTGATTGTAGACGGATTCGCGCAACTCCGGCTTCGACCGGATGGCCGGCTCCGGCAGCGGAAAGATCGGCCTGACGGCCAGTCGACACCCGGTGACGCGACCGGCGGGCTGGCATGGCAACGATGTTCCATTCAACAGACATGTGAACCATGGTTTACACATTGCAATGCATGCCCTACAGTCCTCCTGCATTCAGCATCCGGACCACCGACGTCTTCGACGCCTGGTTTGCCGGCCTGCCCGATCGCCGCATCCAGGCGCGCATCGACCGCCTGTCGATGGGCAATCCGGGCGACTGGAAATCCGCCGGCTCCCCCGTCGTCGAAATGCGTATCGACCACGGCCCGGGCTATCGCGTCTATGACGTGAGGCGCGGAACGATATGGGTCATCCTGCTCTGCGGCGGCGATAAATCGGCGCAACAGGCCGACATCCGCGCCGCGCACGCAATGCTCGCGCACCTCGACATGGAGTGATCGATGGACAAGATCAAGACGCGGCCGTGGGATTCGGCCGAACACCTGAAAACCGAAGACGACATGGCCGACTACTTCGACGCATGCCTGCAGGAGGCCGGCGACGATCCGGCCTTCATCGCGCATGCGCTCGGCGTGATCGCCCGCGCACGCGGCATGTCGCAGGTCGCACGCGATGCGGGCCTGTCGCGCGAAGGGCTGTACAAGGCGCTGTCGCACGACGGCAATCCGAGCTTCGGCACGATCCTGAAAGTCATCAAGGCGCTCGGCCTGCAATTGCACGGCGCCAAGGCTGCCGCGTGATCCGGCGGCGCACGGCGTCGCGCCACGTGCGCAACGTCCGTGCCCGTGTCAGTGCAGCCACCCGGCCGCCCAGCGCGGCACCAGCGACACGAGATACAAGCCGAGCCCGATCAGGCCGCCGACCAGCGTGCCGTTGATGCGGATGTACTGCAGATCCTTGCCGATGTTCAGCTCGATCTGTCGCGACATCTCGCGCGCGTCCCAGTTGCGCACCGTGTCGCGAATGTGACGCATCAGGAAATCGGCGAAATCGGGCGCCATCTCGTGCACGGCCCGCTCCACATGTTCGTTGAGCGACGCGCGCAGCGCCGGGCTCTCGGCGAGCCGCGCGCCGAGCCAGCCGCCGAGCGTCGCGGCCTGCCGGTGCAGCGCCGAATCGGGGCGCGCGAGATCGGCCTTCAGCCACGCACGCAACTGGTCCCACAAGTCGCGCACGTACTCGTTGAACGCGTCGCCGTCGCGAATATAGCGCTTGATCTCGTCGCCCTTCGCGAGGAACGCGGGGTCGTGCTTCAGCCGCTCGGTCAGCCGCACGACCGTCCGGTCGAAGCGTTGCCGCAACTCATGCTCGGGGTCGGCCGCGACGCCTTCGAGCACGCGGCTCACCGCGCTGGCGAGCATCCGCGCGCCGTTCTCGCCGAACCATTGCGTCGGCATGATCTTCTCGACCTTCGGGTATTGCGTCTTCAGCCATTCGACGATGAAGCCCGCGATCACCTCGCGGTTCTCTTCCTTGTCGAGCACGTCGACCACCTGTTCGATCGCGTCGTCGAGCAGCGCCTGGTGGCGGCCGTCCTTCGTCAGCGTATCGAGGATCGCGCCGGCCGATTGCGACAGGTCGACCCGGTCGATCACCGCGCGGAACGCATCGTGGACGAACGACTGGATCCGCGCGTCGTCGGTCATGTCGAGCGCGAAGCTCATCAGCTTCGTCACGTAGCCGCCGAGCGCGTCGGTGTTCGCCGGCTCGCCGAGCCATGCGCCGAGCTTCTGCGCGGGATCGTGCTGGCGGATCTGCGCGGCGAGCGCGTCGGGGCCGAGGAATTTCTCGCGCACGAACACCGCGAGGTTGTCGGCAATCTTGTCCTTGTTCTTCGGGATGATCTCGGTGTGGCGCGACACGAACGGGATCGGCACGCGGCGGAACAGCGCGACGACCGCGAACCAGTCGGCGAGCGCGCCGACCATCGCGGCTTCCGCGACGGCCTTGAAACCGTCGACCCACGGGCCGCGCGGCAGCACGATGGTGGTGACGAACACCGCGACGGCCGCGAGCAGCAGCCACAGCGCACGGCGCTTGCTTCGTTTCAGTTCGAGGGCTTTGTCTGGCGTCATGGAGGACGAGCGGATCGGCGATGCCGCTAATATCCCCGATTTCGCCGCAGCCGACAAACCCGCGGCTCGCGCGGGCACGCACCGCGCGCGCCGCTGCTACATGAACGTCTTCAGATTGACGGCCGGATCGGCCAGCTTCACCGGATCGGGCACCGCCCCTGCCGCGATCAGCCGGCGCGACGCGCCGATGTCGCGTCCGAGGTTCGCCGCGGCCACCGCGACGATCCTGCCGTCGTCGCCGAGCGCGAACACCGTGAACGGCCCGCTCGCCGGCTCGCCGCGCACGACGATCGTGCGCTCGCTGCCGAACAGCCCGAGCATCTGCAGGTTGCAGTCGTACTGATCCGACCACAGCCACGGCAGCTCGGCATAGATCTCGTCGGCACCGAGCAGGTTCGCGGCCGCGACGGCCGGCTGGTTTTCGGCCACCTGCCACGATTCGATCCGCACATGCCGCCCGAGCAGCGGGTTGAAGTGCATCGTCACCTCGCCCGCCGCGAAGATCGCGGCATCGGCCGTGCGGCAGCCCGCGTCGACGCGTATCCCGTTGTCGACGTCGAGCCCGGCCGCCTGCGCCAGCTCGACATTCGGCACCACGCCGATGCCGACCACGACGACGTCGGCCGGCACGTCGCCCTGATCGGTCTCGACGACCGCGCCGCCGCCCGGCGCGCGCCGGATCGCGCGCGGCAGCGTCGCCATCCGGAACAGCACGCCGCGCGCATCGTGCAATTGCCGCGCATATGCGCCGACGACTTCCGGCAGCGCGCGCTGCAGCAACCGCGGCGCCGGATCGATCACCGTCACGTCGCAGCCGAGCTGGCGCGCGGCCGCCGCGACCTCGAGGCCGATGAAGCCGCCGCCGAGCACCGCCACGCGGCGCCCGGGCGCCAGTTGCGCACGCAACGCACGCGCATCGTCGACCGTGCGCACGTAATGCACCGCGACACCTTCGTCGATCGCCCCGCCGAACGTGCGCACACGCGAACCCGTCGCGAGCACGAGCTTGCCGTACGGCAACGTCGCCCCGTCGTCGAGCCGCACGCGCTGCACATCGCGCTCGATCGCGTCGACGCGGGTGCCGAGCCGCAACGCGATGCGCTGCGTGTCGTACCACGCGGCATCACGGATGAACGCGCGCTGTTCGCCGCCGTCCGTCAGCAGCGCATCCTTCGACAGCGCCGGCCGGTCATACGGCAGCTCGCGCTCCGCGCCGATCATCACGATGCGCGCCGCCGCATCGCGTGCGCGCAGCGCTTCGGCCGTACGCCGCGCCGCGTGGCCGGCGCCGACGATCACGAACGGATCAGCCGACATTGACTTCCACCTGCCCGTCGACGATCCGGATCGGATAGGTCTGCACCGGCTCGGTGATCGGCGCGCATTTCGGCGCGCCGGTGCGAATGTCGATCAGCCCCTGATGCAGCGGGCACTCGACGCAGCCGTCCTCCACATAGCCTTCGGACAGCCGCGCATGGCCGTGCGTGCACAGGTCATGCATCGCGAACAGTTCGTCGCCGATCCGGAACACCGCGATCGGCTTCTGGCCGGCGACGCGCGCCGCCGGTTCGCCTTCGGAGAATTCGTCGAAAGCGCCCAGCGGATGCCATTGGGCGAGCGTTGCTTCAGTCATGTCGATTCCTTGCTTCGTCAGATCGATCAGAGCGGTCAGATCGGCGTCGCGAGCAGCGTCTGCACGCGCGACGTGTCGTAGATCACGCGCTTGGTCTTGTAGCGCAGGCCGTCGGGCGTGCGCACGACCGTGTCGTAGTACTTGCCGGCCTGATACACGTTCGATTCGCCGTTGCTGCGCGTCTGCACGACCACGTAGTTGCTCTCGGTATCGATTTCGCCGTCGCGCTCGGCGACGATCGTCAGGCCCGACGTCATGTGCCGGTACGTGTGCTCCTCGTAGATGTTCGCGTGCCGCAGCGACACCACGCGGTCGCGCAGCATCCGCTGGTTCGTGCAGTGGACGATCCCGACCGGCAGCCCGAGATCGGCGTTCTCCTTCGGCACGATTTCGTACGTGCAGTCCTCGGTGAACATCTCCGGCCAGTGTTCGAGCCGATCGTTGTCGAGGTGCCCGATGTAGCGGTTCTGGAGCATGTAAATCTCGAACCACGTCTTCATGTCTTCCGTCATTTTCCTGCTCCCGCCTCAATAGCCCATCAGCTTCTGGTAGCCGACCCAGAACTTGCGGATCAGGCTCTCGGTGATCACCGTGTCCTGCTGGTCCGGATTGCCGCGCGACATCTCGATCACCGACGTCGCATCGGCGTCGCGCACCGTGCCGCGCTGCACGAGCTCGGTCGCTTCGGTATCTTCCATCGAGATGTAGCCGGCCGGCCCGACGAGGTTCGCCTGCTTGATGCGCAGCGCGCGCAGCTCGGGCGTGTCGTCCGCATAGCCGAAGAAGTGGAAGATCAGCTCGAAGTTGTCGGGCCCTTTCGGCAGGATCTGCCGCGCGACCAGCGTGTTGTGGATCTGCTGGATCACGAGCTGCGGGAAGATCGGCTGGATATGGTTGGTGCAATCCTCGTCGTATTCCGATACGAGATCGAGGATCGATTCGTCCTCCAGATGGAAGCCCTCGTCGAACGAACGGATGTTCTGCTGCTTGTATGCGGCCGACGTGTCGTCATTCGTCTTCGTCACCGTGATGATGCTGTGCAGCCCGTGATTCGCATCCGGAATCGAGCGCGCCTTCATGCCGACGCGGAAGATGTTGAAGGTCGTATGGAACAGGTGCAGCATGCTCGCGTGATACGGGTCCTTCACGTTCTCCATGTACAGCTTCCAGTTCGACTTCGAATACTGGCGCGTGCAGCCGAGATACTCGATCGGCTTGTGGAAGATCCGGTCGATCCACGGACGCATCTGCTCGCCCAGATACGCGGGCAGCGGCGCGACCGCGTCGCTGAAGGTCGCGAACACGAGCCCGCGATAGCTGTCGACGCGCAGCTTGCGCAGCCCGTGCTGCTTCGGATCGAAATCGGCCGGCATCCCGGTCATCCCCTTCTGGCCGCGCCGGAACGGCACGCCGAGCAGGTTGCCCTGGTTGTCGAAGCTCCACTGGTGATAGACGCACGTGTGCGAACTCGCGTTGCCGCGCGACTTGCGGCACACCTGCGCGCCGCGGTGCGCGCAGCGGTTCACCCACGCGGACAGCGTGCCGTCCTCGGCGCGCGTGACGACCACCGGCGTGTCGCCGACGAACGTGCTCTTGAAATCGCCGGCGTTCGGGATCTCCGCTTCGAGCGCGACGAAGTTCCACGTCGGCCCGCGGAAGATGCGTTCCTGCTCGCGATCGTAGACCGCCCGCGAGCTGAACACCTTGTACGGCACGCGCGAGCCGTCGTCGTGCGGAAAGGTCACGTCGGATGCGTCGCCGCGCTCCGCGAAAACGACGGGCGATTCTGTCTGCTCCATGTCGGACTCCTTGTCGATCCGTTGCGTTGAATGCATGGAGCCGATTTTTGAAAAGCTAATATTCAGCGTCTATCCGGAAAGTGCGATTGCGGCGGTGCAATATCCACTTTCGGCGGATTTCTGCGCTAGCATGACGGCACACGCGACCCGTCGCACGATCGCGACCCATTCGTCGGATCGAAGCGCGCGTCGCCCTACCAAGGCTGAGGCCCATGTCCCCAACGTCGTTCGAGCCGCTCGCGCTGCGCGCGCACCGGCTGTTCGAATCCCGCGATCTCGACGAGACGCGCGAGCGGATCTCGCGCGTGATGCAGCCGCACGCGCTGCTGCCGAGCGGCCGCGTGCAGGGCGCGTCGCACATGGATTTCGTCAAGCTGGGCGGGCTCGGGATCGGCACGATCGCGTTCGGCGACGCGATGCGCGTGCAGGTCGATGCCGTCGACGGCTACTACCTGCTGATGTTCTGCCTGTCCGGCCAGGCCGAAGTGCGCGCGATGGGGCGGCAGCTCGGCGTCGACGGCCAGACCGGCGTGCTGTGCGCGCCCGGCGAGCGCTTCGACGCGGTGCTGTCGGCCGATTGCGAGCAGTTCGTGCTGCGCATCGACGCGGCGACCGTCGGCTCGCTGACCGGCGACCCGCGCGCGACGCTCGACCCGGTGCTGCACGTCAGCGACGCCGCGCTCGCCGCGTGGCGTCAGCAACTGATGCTCGTCGCGCGGTCGCCCGAGCTGCTCGAACGCGCGAACGCGAACCCGCGGGTCGCGTCGCAGCTCGAGCATCTGCTGATCGACCTGCTGATCGAAGGCCATCCGCCGTCCATGCCGCAGGCGTCGCATCGCGACCCGGCGCCGGGCTTCGTGCGGCGCGCGCAGGAGTTCGTCGATGCGCACTACGCGCAGCCGCTGCAGCTCGCCGATATCGTCCAGGCCGCCAACGTGCCCGAACGGACGCTGCGCGACGCGTTCCTGCAATTCCGCGGAATGAGCCCGATGCAATATCTGCGCGCGACGCGGCTCGACCATGCGAGGGAGTTGCTGCGTGGGTCGACATCCGAGCGACGGATCGCCGATATCGCGCTCGATTGCGGGTTTACCCACCTGGGCCGGTTCGCGATCGCGTATCGGGAGAAGTTCGGCGAATCGCCGTCGGAAACGCTCGACGCCAGGCGCTGAAGCAGCCGTCCGCACACGCACTGCCGCACGGCCGTAGGCTGCATTTCGCGCGCCGTGCTGCCGATCGCCGTCCCTACCCTTCGCGCCTTCCGCGCATGAGCGCGGTCGCCCCAATCGACGGCCGGTCGCACTCGCGCGACGACCTCGCGTCGCAATCTACGCCGGCGGCCCGCGCCGCGGCACGGCGTTGCTTGCCGCATCCGCGGACGGCCGGCGCGCAGGGTCGAGCCGTGCCGCCGCGCACGCCAGCGCCCCTTCGATCCGTTCGAGCATCGCGCGCGTGGCCTCGCTGCGCGGGCTCGCGCGCAGCAACAGCCCCAGCCACTTCAGCCGCCGCGCGAGCATCGGCACGACCAGCGTCCGGACGATCAGCCGTTGATCCCGGTCCAACGGATCGAAACGCACGCATGCGTCGACGAGCGCATCGAGCGTGAGTACCACGTGAGCAGAACGCGTCGAGCCATTCAAGGGTCGATACTCCCGTCGCAGCAGGCTGCGAACCGTTATCCCGATCAAAACGCCTTCCCGTCGACGGCGCCGCCCGCGACAGGGGCGCTCAGCCCCGCCGCCAGCGGTTTCGTCGGCGCGACGGCGAGCGCGGATGCGGGCGCCGACGACGCCATGACCGGCGCATCGTCGCCATTCGGCGCGAGCTTGAACGCCGCCATCGCCGCCTGCAGGCGGCCGGCCTGCTCCTCGAGCGAATGCGCCGCCGCGGCCGCCTGCTCGACGAGCGCCGCGTTCTGCTGCGTCACCTGGTCCATCTGCTCGATCGCCAGATTGACCTGCCCGATCCCCTGGCTCTGCTCCCGCGACGCGGCCGCGATTTCGGCGACGATATCGGACACCTGCTTGATCGCGAGCTTCACCTGCTCCATCGTCGCGCCGACGCCCGTGGCCTGCCGCGCGCTGTCGCGGATCATCGACACCGACGCGCCGATCAGTTCCTTGATCTCCTTCGCAGCCGCCGCCGAGCGCTGCGCGAGGCTGCGCACCTCGCTCGCGACCACCGCGAAGCCGCGCCCCTGCTCGCCGGCGCGCGCGGCCTCCACCGCGGCGTTGAGCGCGAGGATGTTGGTCTGGAACGCGATGCTCTCGATGACGCCCGTGATGTCGGCAACCTGGCTGGAACTGCTGCTGATCTGCCCGATCGTCGCGACCATGCTCTGCACGGCATCGTTGCCGGCATCGGCCATGCCGGTCGCGCGCGTCGCCAGCGTATTGGCCTGCTGCGCGTTGTCGGCGTTCTGCTTCACGGTCTCGGTCAGTTGCGTCATGCTCGATGCGGTTTCCTCGAGCGACGCGGCCTGCTCTTCCGTGCGGGCCGACAGATCGGCATTGCCGCTCGCGATCTGGCGCGACGCAACCCCCACCGCTTCCGCGCTGCGCTTGATGCCGCGCACCGTCGCACCGAGTTGCCGATCCATCGTCGCCAACGCACCGAGCAACCGGCCGAATTCGTCGTGCGAGTCGACGTCGATCCGGTTGTCCAGCGACCCGCCGGCGATTTCGTCGGCCACGCGCACGGCCTTGCCGAGCGGCGTCGAGATGTGCCGCATCAGGTGCGCGGATACCCACGCCGCGACCAGCACGCCGATACCGATCAGGCCGATCGCGATCCACAGGATCATGACGAAGGTCGACGCGCTGTCGTCGACGAACGACTTCGCCTGATCGATGTTCAGTGCGATGTCGTCGTCGAGCGCCTGCTTGAGCGCGCCGGCGGCGGGCGCCAGCCGGTCGATCGCCGCGGCGGCCGCGTCGCGGTCCCCGCCGCCCACCGCCGCGAGTGCCGCGTCCACGCCGGCCCGGAACCGCGGCAGCACGTCGCGAATCCGGGCCGCGATGCGGCGCTCCTTGTCGCTCGTGATCGATTGGCCGTAATAGCGGTTCCATATCGTGTCGAGACGGCGTTGCCCGGCACGCGTCTCGTCGATCCCGCTGCGGACCCGCGCGGGATCGCGCTCGGACAATGCCCCGCGCATCCGAAGCTGCGTCTCGAAGGTCGCGGCGCGAATTTCCGACAATTCGCTGATCGGCAAGGTGTTGTCCGTATAAGCGTCATGGACGTTCGAATTCAGTCTCGACAGACCGAACAGGCCGAACACGCCGATGGCGACCATGAGCGCGACACACGCGGCAAGCGCGAAAAAGATCCTGAACTTGATGCTTTTCCCCAATCGGCTCACGCTGCTCTCCTCCACTGTTCCAGGGCGATGCGGAACGGGAAACCCCGCGTCCAACCCTGTTTACGGAGAGCGACATGGCCGATTTATCGGCTGCCGGCAGGATAGAAAAAACCATGTGCGGCAATAATCGGCATGCGGCGATCGCTTTGTGTCGGCCGTCAGCCATCACGCCGATGGCACGATCATCTCCCGCGCAATCGCGCAGAATGCCGCCGTCGCAGCGCTTTCGCCGTGCAGCCGGCGGCTCATGATGATCGGCGACGTCGCGCCCGGCTCCGGCAGCCGCCGGTAGACCACGCCCTTCACGCGTACGCCCTCCACGCTCTCGGGCACCAGCGACACGCCGACCTGCGCGGCGACGAGCCCGAGCGCGGTCTGCAGCTCGCGCACCTCGTGCACGGCCGCCGGCACGACCGCGCCGTCGCGCAGCGCGGACAATTGCTGATCGGCGAAGCTCGGCCGCGGCGTGCTCGGGTAGACGATCATCGTCTCGTCGGCGAGATCCGCGAGCGTCAGCGGCCGTCCCGGATCGGCGAGCCGATGCCCGACCGGCAGCGCCGCGATCAGCTTTTCCTCGATCAGCGCCTCGCGCACCAGTTGATCGTCGTCGAAGCGCAGGCGGCCGAACCCCACGTCGATCCGCCCGCCCTTCAGCGCACCGAGCTGTTCGAGCGTGAACATTTCGATCAGCGACAGCTCGACGTCCGGCTGCGCCTCGCGAAACGCGCGGATCACGTCCGGCAGCGCGCCGTACAGCGTCGACGGCACGAAGCCGATCACGATTCGCTCCGACAGTTGCGCGAGCCGCCGCGTCAGCGGCCCCAGTTCGTCGGCCTGGTCGACCAGACGTTTCGCCTGCGCATGGAACACGCGCCCGGCATCGGTCAGTTTCAGCGGCCGCGCGCCGCGCTCGAACAGCGGCAACCCGATCTCCTCCTCGATCGCCTGAAGCTGGCGGCTCAGCGGCGGCTGCGTCATGTGCAGCCGCTCCGCGGCCCGCGTGATGTTCATTTCCTCGGCGACGGCGATGAAGTAACGGAGCTGACGCAATTCCATTTCATGCCTCAAAGGTATGGAAGTAGTCGGAAAGAGTGTTGGACAACGCGGGGCGGGAATTCCTACCATGTGCACCAACAGGAGGAATCGCATGATAGCAACTGCCGCCACCATCGAACGCATCGACACGCTGCTGGTCGACGTGCCGACGATCCGGCCCCACAAATTGTCGGTCGCGACGATGAATTGCCAGACCCTCGTGCTGGTCCGCGTTCGATGCACGGACGGTATCGAAGGCGTCGGCGAGGCGACGACCATCGGCGGTCTCGCGTATGGCGAGGAGAGCCCCGAAAGCATCAAGGTCAACATCGACACCTACTTCGCGCCGCTGCTGCAAGGCATGGACGCGACGCGCCCGGGCGCCGCGATCGCGCGGGCGCGCAAGCTGTTCCAGGGCAACCGTTTCGCGAAATGCGCGATCGAGACCGCGCTGTTCGACGCGCAGGCGCGGCGCCTGGGCGTACCGCTGTCCGAGCTGTTCGGCGGCCGGCGGACCGATGCGGTCGATGTCGCGTGGACGCTCGCGAGCGGTGATACCCAACGCGACATCGCGGAAGCCGAAGCGATGCTCGACGCCCGCCGCCATCGCGCGTTCAAGCTGAAGATCGGCTCGAACGCGGTCGCCGACGACGTGGCCCACGTGGTCGCGATCAAGCGCGCGCTCGGCGAGCGCGGCGACGTGCGGGTCGACGTGAACCAGGCCTGGAGCGAAACCGATGCGATCTGGGCCGGCGCGCGGCTGGCCGACGCCGGCGTGAGCCTCGTCGAGCAGCCGATCGCCGCGACCAACCGCGCGGGGCTCAAACGCCTCACGCAGCTCGCGCGGGTGCCGATCATGGCCGACGAGGCACTGCACGGCCCCGTCGATGCGTTCGCGCTCGCGCAGGATCGCGCGGCCGACGTGTTCGCGGTGAAGATCGCGCAGTCGGGCGGCCTGCAGGGTGCGGCGAGCGTCGCGTCGATCGCGGCGGCGGCCGGCATCGAACTGTACGGCGGCACGATGCTCGAAGGCGCGGCCGGCACGATGGCGTCCGCGCAACTGTTCAGCACGTTCGACTCGCTGAAATGGGGCACCGAACTGTTCGGCCCGCTGCTGCTCACCGAGGAGATCCTCGTCGAGCCGCTGCGCTACCAGGATTTCAAGCTGCATCTGCCGGCGACGCCCGGCCTCGGCATCACCTTCGACTGGGCCCGCATCGAACGGATGCGACGCGACGCCCGCTGATCCCCACACGACAACCGACACCGGAGACACAGATGAACAAGCAAGCCATCGACGCCCTGCTGAAGACCTTCGACGACGCCGCGGAAAAGCCCGGCAACGCGCGCGTGCGCGCGATCGTCAACCGGATCGTGAAGGACATCTGCTACACGATCGAGGACTTCGACGTGCAGCCGAGCGAATTCTGGACGGCCCTGAACTACCTGAACGAAGCCGGCCGCGAATTCGGGCTGATCGCCGCGGGCCTCGGCCTCGAACGCTTCCTCGACGTGCGGATGGACGAAGCCGAGGCCAAGGCCGGCATCCAGGGCGGCACGCCGCGCACGATCGAAGGGCCGCTGTACGTCGCCGGCGCGCCGGAATCGGTCGGCCACGCGCGTCTCGACGACGGCACCGATCCGGGCCAGACGCTGATCATGCGCGGCCGCGTGCTCGGCCAGGACGGCGCGCCGCTCGCGAACGCGCTGGTCGAGGTGTGGCACGCGAACCATCTGGGCAATTACTCGTACTTCGACGCGTCGCAGCCCGCGTTCAACCTGCGCCGCTCGATCCGCACCGATGCCGAAGGCCGCTACAGCTTCCGCAGCGTGCTGCCGGTCGGCTACAGCGTGCCGCCGGGCAGCAAGACCGAGCAACTGCTCGATCAGCTCGGCCGCCACGGCCATCGTCCGGCGCACATTCACTTCTTCGTTTCGGCGGACGGTTATCGTAAGCTGACGACGCAGATCAACATCGACGGCGATCCGCACCTGTGGGACGACTTCGCGTTCGCGACGCGCGACGGGCTGATCCCGCCGGTCAAGCAGGCGGAGGGCGCGGAAGGCAAGCCGTATGGCGTCGACGGGCAGTTCGCGCTGATCGACTTCGACTTCACGCTGCTCAAGGACAAGCAGGACGTGCCGGGCAGCGAAGTCGAGCGGGCCCGCGCGCAGGCGTGAGCGCCCTTCCCGTTCGACGAATCGACAACGCAAGGAGTGCAGGATGCTGTTTCATGTGGAAATGACCGTTCGCCTGCCGGCGGACATGGATCCGGTCAAGGCGGCCACGCTGAAGGCCGAAGAAAAGGCGATGTGCCAGCGGCTGATGAACGAAGGCACGTGGCGCCATCTGTGGCGGATCGCCGGGCAGTATGCGAACGTCAGTATTTTCGACGTCGAAAGCGTGCAGCAGCTGCATGACGTGCTGAGCCAGCTGCCGCTGTTTCCGTATATGGAGATGGAGGTGCGGGCGCTGTGCCGGCATCCGTCTTCGGTGCGGGACGACGATCGGTAAGCAGCGATGAATCGCGGCCGTGCCCCACGGCCGCGAAATGGCACGAGATGCCACGAGAAGCACGACCCGGGCGGCCGGCGATGTCACGCAGGCCGCCCGGGTCGTTTGCATTCCGCGGCCGGCATCTTGCGTATGGCGGCGGTTGTCCGTGCCGCCCCGCGTCGGGGTGTGCAGCAGCCGTCAGGCGGTCACGTGTGCGGCGAACCCCACCTTCCCCGGCGCGATGTCCTCCTTCAACGTCAGCGCCGGAATCTCGTAATCGCCCGCGTTCTGCCGGCGAAACGGAATCGGCGGCGTGGTCCACAGAGCGTCGAGACGCTGGCCGAGCGCCGTACAGGTTTTGTCGAAGCGCGCGGCGTTCATCTTGCCCGTCTGATAGATCACGAACGGCGGCAGCACGTCGAACCCCGGGTAATACAGCACGCCGTGCTGGATCGGAAACAGCAAGTCGTCGATCGGCCCGTTGATGCCGCGCGGGCTGTAGTGCGACTCCCACCCGCCCGTCGTGACGACGATCATCGCGCGTTTGCCGGCCAGCGAACCTTCGCCGTAGCGATCGCCCCAGTGCGTATCGGAATGCTCGCCGACGCCGTACGCAAAACCGTACGCGTACACGCGCTCGAACCAGCCCTTCATGATCGCCGGCATCGAGAACCACCACAGCGGAAACTGCAGGATCGCCGCGTCGGCCCACTTCAGCTTGTCCTGCTCGCGCGCGATGTCGTCGCTTTGCGTACCCGCCGCGAACGCGCGCCGCGAATCGAGCGACGGATCGAACCGCGCGTCGGGCGCGCGATCGGTCACGTCGTTCGCGTCCAGCACCGCCTTCCAGTTCATCGCATACAGGTCGCTCACCTGCACCGCGTGGCCGGCCGCTTCGAGATGCGCGACGGCGAAATCGCGCAGCGCGCCGTTCAGCGAACGCGGTTCGGGATGGGCATACACGATCAGCACATTCATCTTCGTCACTCCGTGGATTGAATGACTGCAGGATGCGGCCTCCGACGGTATATTTGAAATGAATTCCTGATATTCCAGGTATAGCCATGAATAATCTCAGAAGGCTCGATCTGAACCTGCTCGTCACGCTGGACGTGCTGCTCGCCGAGCACAACGTCACGCGCGCGGCCGAGAAGCTGAACATGTCGCAGCCGTCGGTCAGCGTGCAGCTGCAGAAACTGCGCGACGTGTTCGGCGATCCGCTGCTGCTGCCCGGGCCGCGCGGAATGCGGCCGACCGCACGCGCGGAAGCGCTGCGCGAGCCGTTGCGCGATGCGCTCGAAGCGGTCGAGCGCGCGGTGATTCCGGCCACGCCGTTCGATCCCGCGACCGCAACGAACACGTGGCGCGTGGCCGCGACCGACTACGGCGAATCGACGATCGTGCTGCCCGCGCTGCACACGCTGCGTTCGGCCGCGCCCGGCACGCGGCTGGCCGT
Organism: Burkholderia cenocepacia; assembly: GCF_900446215.1. Taxonomy (GTDB): domain Bacteria; phylum Pseudomonadota; class Gammaproteobacteria; order Burkholderiales; family Burkholderiaceae; genus Burkholderia; species Burkholderia cenocepacia. The sequence goes on from NZ_UAQZ01000013.1 coordinate 811,299, forward strand.
CGTCGAACTGGTGCCGCCACGCATCGAACAGGATGCCGAACGAAACGGCATCGACCTGGCCTTTCATACGACCGAAGGGTCGCCACCGGACATGCGGCGCCTGCCGCTGTTCGTCGAGCGCTACGTGCTGATCGGCCGCGCCGGCCACCCGAAGCTGAAGCGGCGCCCCACGCTCGCGCAGTTCGGCACGCTCGAGCACGTGATCGTGTCGCCCGACGGCGGCGGCTTCTTCGGCGTGACGGACGAAGCGCTCGCGAAGGTCGGGGCCACGCGGCGCGTCGTGCTGTCGGTGCCGCACTTCCTGTTCGTGATGTCGGCCGTCGCGAGCACCGATCTCGTCGCGATGCTGCCCGAGCGGCTGGTGCGCGACGTGCCGGCGCTGCGCGTGGTGGACGCACCGGTCGAGGTGCCCGGCTATGAAATGTCGATGCTGTGGCACGAGCGCGTGCATCGCGATCCGGCGCATCGGTGGCTGCGGGAGACGATCGCGGCGGCGGTGTAGATCGTCCGTCTGATCGACGCGATCGCCCGCATCGATCGCCGATGCACGAAATCCTGCATTCGGGGCTTGAAACCGCGTCGAACACTGTATATATTTACAGTGCTTTTGCACCATTTGACCCGAATTCCGTCATCCACAGACGAACGGACTTTTGTGAGGCGACCATGTTCCAGGCTTCCGCATTCGATCCCGAGCAACCCGGCTTCAATCCCGTCCACTTCGAGCGCGCCGCGCAGCGGGCGGTCGTCGATCTGCAGCGTGTCGTCGGTGGCCCCGCGCAGCGGGCGCTGGGCCTGCGCCGCCGCACCCATCCGGCGGCCGTGCGCACGATGAGCTGGCAGGCGCTGCTGAACGTCGAGGAGCTGGCGTTTTCGAATGCCGGGTTCCTGAACCGCAACGATCCGACCGTCGTCGACGCGTTCATCCGGCTGCGCGACAGCCGGCTGGTCGCCGCGGACGTCGAGGAACCGGTCGACTGGCACCGCGACGACGACGATCTGCCGGCCGTCTACCTGATCGTCAAGGCGATGCTCGAAGCGGAAGCGGAAGAGCGGGCCGAAGCGGCCTGAGTCGCGCCGGTCGGTCGCGGGCACGGTCTGCGGGTGCGCGCCGCCACGTTGCGTGGTGGCGCCATCGGCGCCGCGGTTCGTCATGGTTGCCGCGCCCGCGAATGGGCGCATCAGTCCGCCAACCGTCGCGCACACTGATCATCGCCACGCGACGATCATCCGAATCGGCCACCGCAACGGCCGCCCGTTACAACCGCGCCGCCAGCCGCGCACCCTGATCGATCGCACGCTTCGCATCGAGTTCGGCGGCCAGCTCCGCGCCGCCGATCAGGTGCACCGAGCGCCCGGCCGCCTGCAGCGGCGCCAGCAACGCGCGCTGCGGCTCCTGCCCCGTGCAGAGCACGATCGTATCGGCTTCGATCAGTTCGTGATCGGTGCGCTGCTCGCCGTACGACACATGCAGCCCGCGCGCGTCGATCCGTTCGTAGTTCACGCCGCCGATCATCTTCACCTGTTTCATCTTCAGCGTCGCGCGGTGAATCCAGCCGGTCGTCTTGCCGAGCCCCTTGCCGAGCGGCGCGGCCTTGCGCTGCAGCAACGTCACTTCCCGCGCGGGCGCCGACACCTGCGCCCGCGTCACGCCGCCGCGCGTCGCGGCCGGGTCGGTCACGCCCCACTCGGCCTTCCATTCGTCCAGATCGAGCGCCGGCGACTCGCCGTCCTGCACCAGATATTCGGCGACATCGAAGCCGATCCCGCCCGCGCCCACCACCGCGACCCGCCGGCCGACCGGCTGCTTGCCCGCGAGCACGTCGATATAGCTGAGCACGTTCGGCCCGTCCTGCCCCGGAATCTTCGGGTCGCGCGGCGCGACGCCGGTCGCGAGCACGATCTCGTCGTAGCCGCCCGCGATCAGGTCGCTCGCGTCGACGCGGCGGTTCAGGTGCAGCTTCACGCCGGTCAGCTCGACTTGCCGACCGAAGTAATTCAGCGCTTCGTGAAACTCTTCCTTGCCCGGAATCCGCTTCGCCATGTTGAACTGGCCGCCGATCTCGGCCGCGCCGTCGAACAGGTCGACCTGATGGCCGCGCTGCGCGAGCACCGTCGAGCACGCGAGCCCGGCCGGCCCCGCGCCGACCACCGCGATACGCTTCGGCTGCGACGCAGGCGTGTATTTCAGCTCGGTCTCGTGGCATGCACGCGGATTCAGCAGGCACGACGCAATCTTGTTCTTGAACGCATGATCGAGGCACGCCTGGTTGCAGCCGATGCAGGTATTGATCTCGTCGGCCCGGCCCTGCGCGGCCTTGACGACGAACTCGGCATCCGCGAGCAGCGGCCGCGCCATCGACACCATGTCCGCGCAGCCGTCCGCGAGAATCTGCTCGGCCACTTCGGGCCGGTTGATCCGGTTGGTCGTCACGAGCGGGATGCCCACTTCGCCCTTCATCTTCTTCGTCACCCACGCGAACGCGCCGCGCGGGACCGACGTCGCGATCGTCGGCACGCGCGCCTCGTGCCAGCCGATCCCGGTGTTGATGATCGTCGCGCCCGCGCGCTCGACCGCCTTCGCGAGCTGCACGGTTTCGCGCCAGTCGCTGCCGTCCGGAATCAGGTCGAGCATCGACAGCCGGTAGATCAGGATGAAATCGCGGCCGACCGCTTCGCGCGTGCGCTCGACGATCTCGATCGGCAGGCGGATGCGGTTCTCGTACGCACCGCCCCACTGGTCGCTGCGCTTGTTCGTATGCATCGAGATGAACTGGTTGATCAGGTAGCCCTCGGAGCCCATGATCTCGACGCCGTCGTAACCGGCTTCGCGGGCCAGCTTCGCGCAGCGCACGAACGCGCGGATCTGCCGCTCGACGCCGCGCGCGCTCAGTTCGTGCGGCGCGAACGGCGAGATCGGCGACTTGATCTTCGACGGCGCGACCGCGAACGGGTGATAACCGTAGCGGCCCGTATGCAGGATCTGCAGCGCGATCTTGCCGTCCTCCGCGTGCACGGCGCCGGTGATCTCGCGATGCCGGCGCGCGGCGGCCGACGTCATCAGCGTGCCGCCGAACGGCTTGGTCCAGCCGGCCACGTTCGGCGCGAAGCCGCCCGTCACGATCAGGCCGACCCCGCCGCGCGCGCGTTCGGCGAAATATTCGGCGAGGCGCGGCAGCGTCTTGCGGCTGTCCTCGAGGCCGGTATGCATCGAGCCCATCAGCACGCGATTCTTCAGCGTCGTGAAGCCGAGATCGAGCGGGGCGAGCAGGTGCGGAAAGGGTGTCGTCATGATGAGTCGGCCAATAAGCGATCGCTGCCATCGTAGGCGCGCGCTGCCTTGAACGTGAGGGGGCAAACAGCCATAATGCTTGTCATTTCCGGCCAAATCGACATGACTTCCCCGTCTCGCAAGGATCGCCTCGGGCTACGCCGGCCGACGATTCCGGTCGCCTATACGCGCCTGCTGCTGCAGGCGCTGGCCGCGCGCGGCGTCGACCTGGCGGCCGTGCGCGCCGGCACGGGCCTGCGCGACGCGGTGCTGGCCGAACCGGACGCGCGCGTCGCGCCGTCGCAATGGGGGCGGCTCGTGCTCAACGCGATCGAAATCGGCGGCGATCCGGGCATCGGGCTCGCGCTCGGGTTGCTGCTGAAGCCGACCGTGCACGGCTTTCTCGGCTATGCGACGTTGACCGCGCGGGACATCCGTGAAGCGCTGTCGGTCACGCAGCGCTACTTCCGGATGCGCAATCGCCAGTACCGGCTGACCTATGCGGAAGACGAACGCGGCGCGACGCTCGAGTTGCACGGCGTGCAGGCGAATCCCGTCCTCCAGCATCACGTGATGTTCGAATTCGTGCTGACCGGGCTCGCACAGAACATCTCGCAATGGTCCGGCCGCGTGTCGCCGCCGATCAGGCTGCAATTCGCATGGCCGGAACCCGCGTATTTCGCGCGCTATCGCGACCAGTTGCCGCCGGTGGCATTCGGCTGCGCGGCCAACGCGCTGTGGATCGCGCGCGATGCGCTCGACTGGCCGCTACCGCTCGCCGACGAGGTCGCGCACCGGCAGGCGCTCGTGCAGGTCGAGCGCGAATATGCGCAGGTGCGGCAGGAGGAAGGCGATCTGGTCGAGCGCGTGCGCGCGGAACTGGCGCGCGCCGCCGGCGATTATCCGGGGCCGGACACGCTCGCCGATGCGCTGCTCGTGTCGACGCGCACGCTGCGGCGCCGGCTGGAGGAAGCCGGATCGAGCTATCGGCAATTGCTCGACGAAGCGCGGTTTCGCGACGCGAAGCAGTTGCTCGCCGCGTCGGATCTTGACCTGAAGACGATTGCCGAGCGGCTGCAATTCACCGACCCGGCGAACTTCACGCGCGCGTTCCGGCGCTGGGCCGGGCAGACGCCGAGCGCGTTTCGGGAAGCGGCTGCGGGAACGGCACGCGCATGACGCGCGCCGCGCGTCAGCGGCCGATATAAATCCGCGCGCCGCCGTCGCCCTCGCCCGCTTCGATCCGCACGTCGCCGGTTGAAGCGACGATCGCGTCATACACATCGTCGCCCACGCACACCACCGGCACCGCGATCGCATACAGCTCGGCGGCCACGATCGCGCCGATCGAGATAATCAAATCGCGTTCCTTCAACACGATCCCGACCGGCCCCGTGCCATTGCGCACCGCTTCCGCGAGCACGCTGCTGCTCGAGCTCGAACCCTTCGCGTGCGGCATCACCATCACCTTGCCGGCGAGGCTCGCGCCGGCCTGCGGATGCCCGCGGTCGACGATCCGGCCCGCGCCCGAGTCGTAGCCGCCCCAGAAGCTCAGCGGCTTGTCGAGGATGAACGGGCGCGCGCACGCGCTGCCCGGCACGAGCGTGTCGCCCGTCAAGAATGTGCCCGTCGTTTCAGTCATCGAATCGCACCTTGCCTTCGTACGCGGAGCGCACGCATTCGCGCATGCTGCCGTACGCGACCGTCACGCCGATGTTCGCGGGCGCATACGACGCCCATTTCCCCGAGTTGGTCATCACCAGCCCCGACAGTTGCTTCATCACCGGCGTGATGTACGTGCAGGTATCGACGACGATCTGGATGCCGCGCGCGGCGAATTTCTCCACGAGGCCGGCTTGCTCCAGTTCCCACAGAATGAAGCGGCTCGTGTTCACGTAGAAGTCGCACGCCGGCTTGCCGTCGAACGCGTCGAGCAACGTGTCGAGCGTGCGGAATTCGGCCAGCGAAAAATGCGGCGTGCCGAGCGCGACCGCGACGAGCGCGTCGCCGGCCGCACCGTGATTCAGCGTGCGGCGAATCTCGTCGAGATCGGCCATCGCGATATCGACCGTGCGCTGCGCGGCGCGGCCGTGCAACGCGGCGTCGAGCGTCGGCGCCTCGGGCGTCACGCCGACCGCATGGAACAGCGCGACGGCCCCGCTCGACGCGGCGGCCGCGCCGAGCGCCTTGAGTTCGTCCTCGGTGGTGTCCGCCGGCAACCCGACGATCGCCGGCACGACCGCGCCCGCGATCTTGCCGACCGCCAAACCGAGCGCGGCGAAATAGATGTCGCGCGACGGCAAGCGGCTGAAATCGGGCGCATTGAACACGATCCGCGCGGCGCGGTTCGCGTCGACATGCAGCCCCGCATACGGCGCGCGCCCGGTGATCGCGGCGGCCAGATCGAGAAAATCGCCGTAGCGGCTCGTGCGCGCGCCGAGCACCGAGTTCGCGAACACGATCGCATTCGATTCGGCCCACGCGATCTGCTCGCCCTTCGCCGGACGATTCTTCAGCTGATACGGCGCGCACGTGAAGCTCGATTCGCAGCCGAGTTGCAGATGCGCGTCCATCAGGCGCTGCGCATCGCGCTGGATCGTGCGGTCGCCGTGGTACAGCTCGGGATGGATCAGGTCGAGCGACCCGACGTTCAAGGTGGTCGGCACCGCGACCTTCGCGCCCGTGTCGACGAAATAGTCGACGAAGTCGAGGCTCGTCTGGCCGTGATACAGACAGCCGTCGATATGGGCGGACGTAATGTCGATCAGGTGCGGCGCGGACATCACCTGCGCGGTGCGCGCGACGATCCGCATCGCGCGGGCGACGCCGTCGCCGAAATCCCCGCGCAACATGGCGTCGTCGCGGTCACTCAACTGCAGCATCGGTTGCTCCTCGTGACGCGTACCGGCGGCGGCGCCGGTTCGTGAAAACAGTCAGAGGACTCTACAACTGGAAATAAAAACTGTCCAGATCGCCATCAAACCGGACATCATCAAAACCAATTCCAGCAATCGACTACTTCCAAGCCGACCAATGGCCTGAATTTCGCGCCAGTTGATCGCCACACCGCCACGCCAGCCCCGCCTACCGTTCCGCCGTCAGGCTGAACAATTCATTGCGCAACGCCTTCGCGCGCTCGCGGCCGAACTGCGTGTCGAATTCGTCCTGCGCGGCCTGCCACGCGACTTTTGCCTGCGCGAACGTACGCTCGCCGAGCTTCGTGAGGTGCAGCGCATGCGCGCGTGCATCGTGCTCGGACGCCGCCGTCGAGACGAAACCGTCGCGCTGCAACGGCTTCAGCGCACGCAGCAAGGTCGTGCGGTCCATCACGAGCATGTCGGCAAGTTCGCTCATCAGGAGGCCCGGGTGGCGCGTGAGGTTCGCCATGATCGAGAACTGGGCGGGCGTGACGCCGACCGGGGCCAGATGGCGTTCGTACAGCTGCGTGACGAAGCGCGCCGCCTGACGCAGCGCGAGACAGTTGCATGCCTGGGCAATCGAGGTGTCGTTCATGTTCGGCAATTTATATGTGCATATGCATAAAGTCAATGTACACTCCGCCGTAACAGCGGCCGGCGGCCGGCCATCGCGTCAAGGAGACCGACATGGACTACATCGACAAGCTGCGCATCTTCCGGTCGGTGGTGGAGATGCGCAGCTTCACGCGCGCCGCCGACATGCACGGCCTCGCGCGGCCGGTCGTATCGCGTGCGGTCGCGGATCTGGAGGCGCGTTTCGGCAGCCGGCTGCTGCACCGGACGACCCGCCAGGTATCGCTGACCGAAACGGCCGAACGCATCTACGAGCGTTGCGCGGCCGTGCTCGACGAACTCGACGCGCTGGAAGTGGAAGCGCAGACGCACACGCGCGAGCCCGAAGGCCTGCTGCGCCTCGTCGCGCATACGACGGCCGCGCTGAACCGGCTCGTGCCGCTGATCGCCGGCTTCAAGCGCGCGCATCCGAACGTGCGCCTCGACGTCACGCTGACCGAGCGCCCGGTCGATCTGGTCGGCGAAGGCTACGACATCGGCATCGTCGTGCCGTACATGCTGACGAGCGAATCGACCGTCGTGCGGCTGGTCGAGCGCATTCCGGTCGTGATCGTCGCGACGCCTGCGTATCTGCAGACGCATGCGCGCCCCGAGACGCCGGCCGACCTCGCCGATCACGCGTTCGTGCCGATCTCGCCGTCGCTGCGCCGCCCGGCGCTGTCGTTCCGGGTCGACGGCGACATGCTCACCGTGCCGTTCCGTTTCGACATCTCGTCGAACAGCCCCGTGTTCAACCGCGAAATGGTGATGCACGACTTCGGCATCGGCGTCGTCCCGAAGACGCTCGTCCAGGCCGAACTCGCATCGGGCGCGCTCGTGCAGTTGCTGGAAGAAGCCGATCTCGTCGACGCGTTCGTCGAAATCAAGCTCGCGTACGCGAACCGCGCGCTGCTGCCCGCGAAGGTGAAGGCGTTCATCGACTACACGGCCGCGTACTGCGACCGCGAAGGCTGGATCGTTCCGGCAGCGGCGTGACGCCGGGCGCGCGAATGCGCGTTTCCGACGCCGATTGATACAGCCACGACACCAATCTGATCCCGCCGCGCCCCTCGCTTCGCGCCGCGTCGCCACCTAACATGTGCACATGCACAAGACCACGCTCACCGATGACGATTGCTTCGCGGTCCGGCAAGCCGCCCGGCGGATCTCGCAGTTCTACGAGCGCTACCTGTCGCGGGCGGGCGTCACGCCGTCGCAGTACAGCATCCTCGCGCTGCTGCGCGAGCGGCCCGGCCTGACGATGGCGACGCTGTCGAACGTGCTGGTGATCGAACGCACCGCGCTGTTGCGCGCGCTCAAGCCGCTCGTCGGCGCGGCGCTGGTGACGGGGCGGATCGAGCCGCCGTGCCGCGGTCAGACCTTCGCGCTGACCGCGCACGGCGAAACGAAGGTGGCCGATGCGCACGTGCACTGGCTCGCCGCGCAGGAAGCGTTCGAGCGGTGCTTCGGGTCGGTGCAGGCGGCCCGACTGAGAGACGAATTGTTCCGCATCACGCACAACCTGCCGGAACGCTAACCCTTTCCCCGATCGACGTCGTGCCGTCGATCGTTTTAATAAGTGCATATACATAGGTGAATCGATGGATACGACCCAAGACGCTGCCTCGTCACGCGAAGCAGCCACAACCGAGCGGCCCGCCAGGCAGCAACGCCGCGTACCGTGGATGCGCATCGCGGTGGGCGCCGTCGTCGTCGTGGTCGCGGCCGCCGCGCTCGACTGGCTGTTCGTGCTGCGCTTCCAGGAAAGCACCGACGACGCGTACGTCGGCGGCGACGTGACCGTGCTCGCACCGAAGGTCAACGGCTTCGTCGACAAGATCCTCGTGACCGACAACCAGCGCGTGAAGGCCGGCGACGTGCTCGTGCAGCTCGATGCGCGCGACTACGACGCGAAGCTCGCGCAGGCCAGCGCCGAAGTCGACAGCGCGCGCTCCGCCGTGACCGAACTCGAAGCGAAGCAGCAACTGCAATACGCGGTGATCGGCCAGCACGCGGCCGACAAGAACGCGTCGTCGGCCGAGTTGACGCGCGCTGCGTCGGACCGCGTGCGCTACCGCGAATTGGTGAAGTCGGACGCCGTATCCAACCAGATCGTCGAGCGCGCGGACGCCGATTACTCGAAGGCCGGCGCGGCCGTCGAACGCAGCGACGCCGCGCTGCTCGCATCGAAGCGGCAGCTCGACGTGCTCGGCGCGCAGCTCGCCGATGCGCGGGCCCGCGTGAACACCGCGCTCGCCGCGCAGCGCGTCGCGGCGCTCAACGTCGAATACACGACGATCCGCTCGCCGGTCGACGGCTACGTCGGCAACCGCACGGGGCGCGTCGGGATGCTCGCGAACGTCGGCGTGCCGCTGCTGACGGTCGTGCCGGCCTCCGACCTGTGGATCGACGCGAACTTCAAGGAAGACCAGTTGCGCAAGATGCGCGCGGGAGACCGCGTCGACGTCGCGCTCGATGCGTCGAGCACGCGCCTGCACGGCCGCGTCGACAGCCTCGCGCCCGCGACCGGCGCCACCTTCAGCGTGCTGCCGCCCGAGAACGCGACCGGCAACTTCACGAAGATCGTCCAGCGCGTGCCGGTGCGCGTGCATCTCGATCCGCAGCCCGGCATCGAGCAGGTGCTGCGCCCCGGCCTGTCCGCGGTCGTGACCGTGCATACCGACCACCAGCACTGAGCGGGAGCCGACGATGACCACCGCGTTTTCCGGCGACCCCGCGTCGCAACCGACCAGACAGCGCGTGTTCGCGTTCGCGCTGATGTGCGTCGGCTTCTTCATGGCGACGCTCGACATCCAGATCGTCGCGTCGTCGCTGCGCGACATCGGCGGCGGGCTGTCCGCGAGCCAGGACGAACTGTCGTGGGTGCAGACCGCGTACCTGATCGCCGAGATCATCGTGATCCCGATGTCGGGCTGGCTGTCGAAGGTGATGTCGACGCGCTGGCTGTTCGCCGCGTCGGCCGTCGGCTTCACGATCACCAGCATGCTGTGCGGGCTCGCGTGGGACATCAACTCGATGATCCTGTTTCGCGGGCTGCAGGGCGCGCTCGGCGCCGCGATGATCCCGACCGTGTTCACGACCGCGTTCGTGCTGTTCCCCGGCAGGCAGCGGCTGATCGCGTCGACGACCATCGGCGCGCTCGCATCGCTCGCGCCGGCGATCGGCCCCGTGATCGGCGGCTGGATCACCGACCAGTGGTCGTGGCACTGGCTGTTCTACCTGAACCTCGTGCCGGGCATCGCGGTCGCCGCGCTGGTGCCGCGCTACGTGCATATCGACGCGCCCGATCTCAGCCTCATCAAGCGCGGCGACTATCTCGGCATCGTGCTGATGTCGGGCTTCCTCGGCTGCCTCGAATACGTGCTCGAGGAAGGCCCGCGCAAGAACTGGTTCGGCGACGACGCGATCGTGATCTGCGCGTGGCTCTCCGGCATCTGCGGCTTCCTGTTCATCGTGCATGCGCTGACCGCGAAAGACCCGATCGTCGACCTGCGCGCGCTCGCCGTGCGCAACTTCGGGATCGGCAGCCTGCTGTCGTTCGTGACCGGCATCGGGATCTTCGTGACCGTGTTCCTGACGCCGCTGTTTCTCGCGCAGGTGCGTGCGTTCAGCTCGCTGCAGATCGGTATCGCGCTGCTGTCGGTCGGCGCGTTCCAGTTGATCGCGCTGTGTGCGTATGCGTTCGCGGCGCGCTACGTCAGCATGCGTGCGCTGCTCGTGTTCGGGCTGATCTGCTTCGGCCTCGGCTGCTACCTGTACACGCCGATCACACACGACTGGGGCTGGCAGGAATTACTGCTGCCGCAGGCGCTGCGCGGCATCGGCCAGCAGTTCAGCGTGCCGCCGATCGTGACGATGGCGCTTGGTTCGCTGCCGCAGTCGCGGCTCAAATCAGCAAGCGGGTTGTTCAACCTGATGCGCAACCTCGGTGGCGCGATCGGCATCGCGGTGAGCGCGACGATGCTCAACGACCGGCTGAATTTTCATTACCTGCGGCTGAACGAACACGTGAGCGCCGGCGAGCCGCAGGTCGCGTCGCTGCTCGATCGCCAGGCCGCGTACTGGGGATCGGTGGCCGGCAATACGCTGAACACCGCTCAGGCCGGGCTCGCGAACCTGCATCGGCTGATCTATCGCGAAGCGCTGACGCTCACCTATGCGGATGCGTACTACGCGCTGTCGCTGTGCTTCGTCGTCGCGCTGCTTGCCGTCGTGTTTTCCAAACCCATTACGTTGAACGCGCCGCCGCCGGACGCGCACTGAGGCCCAGGGATCATCATCATGAAGAAGCTACTCGTCGCGCTGGCCGTCAGCGCATTCGCCGCCGGGTGCGCGGTGCAGCCCGCGCAGCATCCGGCGCTGAACGAATCCGTTCAGACGCTCGCGCCCACCGTGTGGGATACCGACGTGCCGCGCGCGGACGTCGATGCGGCCGCCTGGTGGGCGCAGTTCCACGACCCCGTGCTCGACCGGCTGATCGCGACCGTGCTCGACGGGAACCTCGATCTGCAAGCCGCCGCCGAACGCGTGAAGCAGGCGCAGGCGCTGACCGTGCAGAAACGCGCGGTGCTGCTGCCCGAACTCGACGCGACCGCGCATGCGGCCGACGCGCGGCAGAACACGCCGCCGCCGCTCGGTTATGTGCGGCAGGCTGGGGCCGGGCTCGCGCTGAGCTGGTCGCCCGATGTGTTCGGCGGTGAACGGCTCGATTTGCTGGCCGCTCAAGCGGAGTTGGTCGGGCAAAAGCACGCGGAAGATGCGATGCGCCTTGCGCTTGCCGCCGATGCGGCATCCGCGTATGTCGATCTGCGCTGGGCGCAGCAGGAACTGAAGATCCTGCAGGACAACGCGAAGATCCGGCAGCATGCGCTCGAACTCACACGCAAGCGGCAGGCGTTCGGGCTGTCGACGGAACTCGACGTGACGCGTGCGCAGAACCAGCTCGACGCGCTCGAGGCGCGGATTCCGCCGACGCAGGCGCAGATTTCGCATCAGCTCAATCTGATCGCCGTGTATTCGGGGCGGACGCCGGAATCGGTCGATCGGCTCGTGCTGGCGCAGGCCGGGGAGATTCCCGCGCCGCCGATTGGCGCGCCGGGGACGCTGCCTTCGCAGGCGTTGTTGCGGCGGCCGGATGTGCTGACTGCCTATGCGCAGGTCGAGCGACGGGCAGCGCAAGTGGGCGTGGCAAAGGCCGAGCGGTATCCGAAGTTTTCGTTGAACCTGACGGACGGGATTCTGGCGGCTTCCTATCTCGGGCTGCCGACGTTGACCGATAACCTGTTCAGCGCGGCACTGAGCGCGACGAGCCCGATCTTCAACGCGGGGCGGATTACCGCCGATATCTCGCAGAGCGAAAGCCGGATGCGCGAGTCGGAACTCGGGTTACGGCAGACGATGCTGCAAGCACTGCGGGAAGTCGAGGATGCGCGTGCGAATCTCGTCAGTTCCGATGAGGCGACGCGAAGGCTGGGTAGCGCATTGGCGGCTTCCGATAAAGCGCTCGGGCTGGCGAATCAGCTCTATAAGGGCGGCGCGACGGATTTTCTGGATGTGCTGTCGGCGCAGGAGGTTTATCTGCGGGATTCGGATTCGCTCAATCAGGTCAAGCGCGAACATGCGCTCGCGGCGGTGGCGTTGTATCGGTCACTTGGGGGTGGGTGGAGCAGGAATGAGGCGGCGGGTGGGCCGCGGGCGGAAACCGAAGCTGTGGCAAAGAACTAGGTGGGACTACGACGCGGCGCCGGCTTCCATACTTGCCGGCGCCCCGCTCTTCAGCCACACGATGAAGATCGGCCCGAGCACATTCATCGCGAATCAAATGGGACCGGTCCATGGAGCCGGCCAAGCTGTTTCAGGTGATGCGGTAAAGTATCGCCTTCGCGAGGGGCACACGCTGAGAGAGCAGCGCCCTTGCCGGATCAGGAAAACAACGAATGAGTGAAAACCGCTACACCTACGGCAGTTGGCAGAATCTACGGCCCGTCGACGTCTTTGCCCTGGTGGCGTTCGACGAGACGCGCAAACAGCTGGGCCTGGACGACCTGGCAGCCGCGTCGGCGATGCTGCTCGGCCAGGCTGACCTCCCTGTCCCCGGCAAGTTCGCAGGAGCTACGCCGCGCTCCTCCGTCGCCTCGCTTGCCGCCCGCAAGCTGTTCCCGCAGACGCTACCGTTTCGCCTGCCGATGATCATGGGCGTGGGTTGTCCGGTATTCGGATCTCCTTCACCCACCGCCTCGGCGCATGGGTCGGCCGGACGATTCCCGTCGTAGGCGAGGTGTTTCTGGCTCGCGATGCCTTCCTGATCATGCGCAACACCGTGACGACCTACAACCGACTCGTGAAGCCCGAAGATCGAGTGCTCTGAGCCATGAAAGACGATACCTGGGAACGTTTCGAAGCCTTCACCCGTCAGGAGCTTGGCCGGCCGTTGTTCGGCGGCAAGCTGAATCTTCAGCCGGAATCACGGCTTGAGGAGGATCTCGGCGTCACCGGCCTCGACGGAGTCGAGTTTATCGACAAGTGGGCCGAGACATTCAACGTCGACGCCGAAGGGTTCCCGTACCGGCGCTACTTTGGCCCGGAAGGTCAGGAACTGCTGTCGTCACTCATTGGGCTGTTCGTGAAACGGCTCCGACCGCCAAAGCGCTACCCGCTGACGCTGGGTATGCTGGCCGAGGCAACGCGCCGCGGGAAGTGGGACACGGACGCGATCGAGGCGGCTACGGGAAAGCGATCGTAATTGGCTGGGCCGGTCGGCGGCGGCGTTCAAATTACAGCGGCGGACGCTTCAACTTCACCCAGCCAACCGATCGTTCCGTGCGAATCGGCGTCAGGTCACTGCACAGCCACGCCTGCACCTCGCCCGTGCGTCAGCAACATCGCTGCATAGTCCGGCGCGAAATGCGCACGGTTGCCGAGATCGACGGTTACCCGCTCGTACGGCAGCGATTTTCCCCGAGCGCGACTAAGACAGACTTCGCGTATGGGCTCGTGTATTGCACATCCGCGTAGAGGCGGAGATTTCCGGTTGGCACTGCTGCTCCGGGTCACTCGGTAGCCGGCCAACGGTAGCCGATCACCTCATGCAACGGATACGCAAGTTCCCGGACCTCTTCCAGCTGGTTGCCGCCAAACAGGTGAACGTGTTCGGCGTCGTGCCGCAAGTAGAAACCCACGTGCCCTTTCCAGCTCGTCGGATCATCCCGCGTCAGGATCGCGATGCAGCCGTAGACCGGGCGCTCCAGCGGTTTGCCCCATTCGAGCCACGAGCGCGCGAGCGCGGAGCCGGTGCCGCGGAATCCGGCGTGCGCCATGCACCAGTTCACGAAGGACGAGCACCAGGAAATCTTGTCGTCGTAGCCGACCAGGTTCGTCTGGTTGTTGTATTCGACGATGCGCGGGTTGATGCTGCCCGGCGGGTGGCGGCGGATGCCGAGTTCGGCCAGCGCGACGGGCATCCAGGGTGGGTGGGCGGCTTTCACTTTGCTCTCAGGGTTCGATAGGGTCACGTCGTTCTCGGGTACGTGTCGGTGTTGGTGTTGGTGTTGGTGTTGGTGTTGTTTCGCGCAATCTTCGCACGAATAGGGCGAATCCACAGCCCCGTCACGAGTGGCGATTTTCGTCAGGTCCGCCCGTATCATGGAGGCAGCGCCTCCCCTGATTCCCCTGCCCGCCATGCGCATCACGCCCCTGCCGCCCCTTCAGTGCCTCATCGCGTTCGAAGCCGCCGTGCGGCATGCGAGTTTCACGAAAGCCGCCGCCGAACTGCACCTGACCCAAAGCGCGATCAGCCGCCAGATCCAGCAGCTCGAGGAATTCCTCGGCCGCTCGCTGTTCGTGCGCGAACACCGTTCGCTGCGGCTGACGATCGCCGGCGAGCAATACGCGGCGCAAGTCCACCGTCTGCTCGTGCAATGCGCGGAAGCCACGCACGACGTGATGAAACCGTACGGCGATCTCGAACTGACGATCGCGTGCTCGTCCGGCGTCGCGCTGCTGTGGCTCACGCCGCGGCTGCCGGACTTTCGCGCCACCTATCCCAACATCAAGCTGCGCCTGATCGTGCGCGACGGCCTTGCGTCGATGTCGCCCGCGGAATTCGACGTCGGCGTCTACTACGTGCGCCAGCAGGCGCCGGCCGAATACACCGCGCGCCGGCTGTTCGACGAGGAGGTGTTCCCCGTCTGCGCGCCCGGCTATCTGGCCGGCCGCACGCTCGACGCGGCCGATCTCGCGAACGAAACGCTGCTGCGCCTCGAAGACGGCCAGCGCCAATGGATGTCGTGGTCCGAATGGTTCGACCTGAACGACGTCGACCGGCAGAAGGCGCAGCCGCAGGACATCACGATCAACTCCTATCCGCAGATCGTGCAGATGACGATACTCGGTCAGGGCGTGTCGCTCGGCTGGCGCTACATGATCGACGCCTGCATCGAAGCAGGCCTGCTCGTGCGCGTGACGGAAGCGTCCGCGAGCCACGGCGGCGGCTATTACGTGATCTCGCCGAACGACCGCGCGCAGAACCAGGCCGCCCGCCTGTTCACCCGCTGGCTGTTCGAACAGGCGGAGCAGCAAACCGGGGCCTGAATACCACGCGCCCGATCCATGCGTGCAGCGCATGCAGGCATGCGAATCTTTCGTTTCAGAAAAAATTGCGGCTGTCCTTAGCATGGGATTCACGCGGGGCAGCCGCCCCGTCTTCTGACCAAGGAAGAGACCATGCAAGGAACGCTTTCCCCGCGCGCCGCGCCTGCCGTCGATGCAGCGGTGCAACAGCGCCGCCGCGCCATCGTCGCGACCGTGATCGGCAACGGTCTCGAATGGTTCGACTTCACCGTCTACAGCTTCTTCGCGGTGATCATCGCGAAGCTGTTCTTCCCGACCGGCAACGAACTGACGTCCGTGCTGCTCACCGTCGCGACGTTCGGCGTGGGCTTCTTCATGCGGCCGGTGGGCGGCATCGTGCTCGGCGTCTATGCCGACAAGGTCGGACGCAAGGCCGCGCTGTCGCTCACGATCCTGCTGATGGCGGCCGGCACCGCGCTGATCGGGATCGCGCCGACCTACGAACAGGCCGGCATCGCCGCGCCGCTCCTGATCGTCGTCGCGCGGCTGCTGCAAGGCTTCTCGGCCGGCGGCGAGATGGGCGGCGCCACCGCGTTCCTCACCGAATACGCGCCGCCGGAGAAGCGCGCGTATTACTCGAGCTGGATCCAGTCGAGCATCGGCTTCGCGGTGCTGCTCGGTGCGGCGACCGGCACGTTCGTCACGACGTCGCTCGACACGCAGGCGCTGCATAGCTGGGGCTGGCGGCTGCCGTTCCTGCTCGGGATCGTCGTCGGGCCGGTCGGTTACTTCATTCGCAGCCACATCGACGAGACGCCCGCGTTCAGCGCCGTCGAATCGCAGGCGAAGGAAAGCTCGCCGCTGAAGGAAGTGCTGCACACCTACCCGCGCGAGACGTTCGCGAGTTTCTCGATGGTCATCCTGTGGACCGTCTGCACCTACGTGCTGCTGTTCTACATGCCGACCTATTCCGTGCGCACGCTGCATCTGCCGCAATCGACCGGCTTCACGGCCGGCATGGTCGGCGGGCTGATGATCATGTGCTGCTCGCCGATCGTCGGGCGACTCGCCGACGCGTGGGGACGCCGCGTGTTCCTGTCCGGCTCGGCGCTCGCGATCCTCGTGCTCGCGTGGCCGATGTTCTCGTGGATCAACCATGCGCCCGGGTTCGCGTCGCTGATCGTGTTCCAGGCCGTGTTCGGCGTGCTGATCGCGGCCTATACGGGGCCGATCCTCGCGGCGTTCGCGGAGCTGTTTCCGACCAAGGTGCTGTCGACCGGGTTGTCCGTTGCGTACAACTTCGCGGTGACGATCTTCGGCGGGTTCGCGCCGTTCCTGATCACGTGGCTCATCGCCCGCACCGGCAGCAACATGGCGCCCGCGTTCTACGTGATGCTTGCGGCGGCCGTCAGTTTCGTCGGCACGCGCTTCGTGAAGGATGCGAAGCGTGCGGCCGCCACGACTCGATAAGGATTTTTGCTCATGACCATTACCGTGCTTCAAGGCGGCAACGTGCTCGACCTCGAACGAGGCGTGTTGCTCGAACATCATCATGTCGTGATCGAAGCCGAGCGGATCGTCGAAGTCACCGATCGGCCGGTGGATTTGCCGAATGCGCAGGTGATCGACGCGCGCGGCAAGACCGTGATGCCGGGGTTCATCGATTGCCATGTGCATGTGCTGGCGTCGAATGCGAATCTCGGCGCGAATGCGACGCAGCCGAATATTCTCGCGGCGATTCGGTCGCTGCCGATTCTCGATGCGATGTTGTCGCGTGGGTTTACCAGTGTGCGGGATGCGGGGGGCGCGGATTGGAGTTTGATGCAGGCCGTTGAGACAGGGCTGATTCCGGGGCCGCGGATTTTTCCGTCGGGGAAGGCGTTGTCGCAGACTGGTGGGCATGGGGATTTCCGGCCTCGTGGAGATTTGCTGGAGCCTTGCTCCTGCTGTTTCAGGACGGGGGCGATTGCGCGCGTCGTCGATGGCGTCGAAGTCGTGCGGCTCGCCGTGCGTGAGGAAATTCAGAAAGGCGCGACGCAGATCAAGATCATGGCGTCAGGCGGCGTGGCTTCGCCGACCGATCCGATCGCGAACACGCAGTATTCGGAGGATGAGATTCGGGCGATCGTCGACGAGGCCGAGGCCGCGAATACTTATGTGATGGCGCATGCGTATACGGGGCAGGCGATTGCGCGGGCTGTGAGGTGCGGCGTGCGGACGATCGAGCATGGGAATCTCGTGGATGAAGCGGCGGCGGCGCTGATGCGTGAGCGGGGGGCGTTTGTGGTGCCGACGCTGGTGACTTATGACGCGTTGGCGAAACATGGGGCGGAGTTTGGGATGCCGGCTGATTCCATCGCGAAGGTGGCTTCCGTGCAGCAGAAAGGACGCGAGTCGCTTGAGATCTATGCGAAGGCCGGCGTGAAGATGGGGTTCGGGTCGGACCTGCTCGGCGAGATGCACGCGTTTCAGTCCGGGGAGTTTCGGATTCGGGCGGAGGTGCTTGGGAATTTGGAAGCGCTTAGGTCGGCGACGACGGTGGCAGCGGAGATTGTGAATATGACGGGGGAGCTTGGGGTGGTTGCGGCGGGAGCGATCGCCGACCTCGTCGTGCTGGATGGCAATCCGCTCGACGATATCGGTGTCGTGGCCGATGAAGGCGCGCGGGTCGAGTATGTGTTGCAGCGGGGGGCGGTTGTGAAGCGGCGGGTTGGCGGGCAGTGATTTGACGCCATTCGGCTATTTCAGCAGGCGCGGTGCGGCCTCACGGGCCTTGCGGTCGTGACAGTTGTTGACGGTGGCTATCGGTGTAAATCGCGGCGTTCGCGGCAATGGCCGGGGCGGTGTCGCCCCGGCGGTCAATCGCATTCGGGAAACGCCTGCGTTCCACTCGCTAGCGCCGCATCAAGCGGCCCTTGCAGACGTTATAGCGGCGGCGGTACCCAATCAGGATCGTGGTACGGCTGCTCTCGCAGCGCCAATTGGCCGTAGTCCGGCGTGATCGTGATCTGCCGGGTCACGTAGTTGGCGTTCAGATATATGCGGTCGCCCGGCTTGAATCCGAAGATCTTGAAATCAATGTCGATCGCCTGCATCCACGGCAGGTACGGCCAGCCTCGTTTAGGAAGGTCCGGGTAGTTGCGCAGGACCAGCGCAAACCTCTTCTGCATGTTGACGGGTTTGTTCTTTCTACGACGTGGCTTAGTATTGGCGTCAGCCATTTCCGACTCCTGTGTCGAGTTGGTGGTGGTCAGCGGGTCGTATGGGTTGCCGCCCATGCGGCCCGCGCTTTTTTGGTCCCTCGGGTTTCCCCCTTCCTTTTCCCCTCTTCGTTGGGTCTTGTTGAGCAAGACGACTTTCTTTCGACCATCGGGGCGGAGGGGACTGCGTTCAGCTCCGATGGCGAGAAGCATGGCTTCATGACCAGTGTAGTCGGGCTAGCATCTCAGAAATGGGGAAATGAGGGCGATTGGCCGTTTGGTATAGGGTGCTCCCAATATGAGGCGGACGTTGCGAATCGGACTTGTCATCCCATCACTCCCGGCTCCCTGATGCTCTCACCCAACATAACTTCGGCTAAACGCAACTGCCCCTGAGTGGACCGATAGCGCACCGAACAGTCGACGACTCTTTGAGAGATGAGTAGTGGTCGTTCATACGACAAAATCTACGTACAAGTCATCGCCTCTGCCATCGCCCTGTAGGGCCAGCCGTATCGCCGTTACTAACCAGTTTCTGCCAACGGGCTGCGCCTGCTGAGGGCATCGGTCCCACTATATTCGGATGCGTGCCTCCTGACTGTCGATCTTCGACTGGCCTCTGTTTTCATTGGCTAAGAGTTTGTCCGCCAGGTCCACACACCGAATTGATTGCCGAGAGCACCGCAGACGAAGGGGATTTCGACTCAACTTAATCACGCCCCCGGACCTTTTCTTTCGATCAACTACCACGGAGTTCAACAAAAGGTTACGATGTTATCGCAACACCCGGGATCACTTGATCTTCACAAAAAATGTTAGCCGAGGACCGCATGCCAATAGATAAGAACATGTATGATGAAAATGCCATTTACAGAAGCTGGATCGACAATCAACTAAAAATCGTCGAACCATCCGATCTAAATAACAATCGAGGGTTTAGAAAACCCCAACGAGCGGCACTTTTCGCAGCTCTATGCCATCTGACATCGACACCAGACCGACCGGCGACCATAGTAATGCCCACAGGAACCGGGAAAACTGATGCGATTTTTTCTCTGATTATTGCAGGCGCTTTCCCCAGGACCCTAATAATAGTACCGTCCGATGCCCTACGGTCACAAACATCGGAAAAAATATCAGAACTTAAAAACATTCGCGACTTCCGTGCAATTGACGAACGGGTACTTTCCCCGAAAGCCTTCACTATGAGCGGGGCCCTTACAGAAAAAGATCTACTCGAAATTGCTTCGAGCAATGTTGTTATAGCCACACCGAATGCTTTAACTTTGACTCACGACGATCAACTGACTCAGCTAGTAAACCTCGTAAGCCACTTAATCGTCGATGAAGCACATCATGTTGCAGCAAAAACTTGGCGTAGCGTGAAAACAGCTTTTAAAGGAAAACCATGCATTCAGTTCACAGCCACGCCGTTTCGAGAAGACAAGCAGACTTTGGACGGTCGCATAATTTATAACTACTCTTTGAAAGATGCCCAGGAAGATGGTTACTTTCAAGCCATAGAGTTTCATCCAGTAAGAGAATATCAACTTTCGCTTTCGGATCAGGCAATCGCCGACAAGGCGGTGGCCCTACTTCGCGCAGATCTTGAATCCGGGAAAGATCATCTTCTCATGGCCCGTACCAATTCGATACCGAAAGCAAAGAAGATTTACGATTTATATCGGAAACATGAGGATCTTTCCCCTGTACTAGTCCACAGCGGCGCAAAAGAAAAGGATAAAATTGTCGAAAGAATAAAACAGAGACAGCATAGGATCATCGTCTGCGTAAACATGCTCGGCGAAGGCTTCGATCTTCCTGAATTAAAGATTGCGGCTCTTCACGACCAGCATTGTAGCCCAGCCGTCACGCTTCAATTCATCGGAAGACTTACCCGCGTCAACGATCGATTAGGAGCAGCCAAGTTTGTCGCAAATATCGCAAACCAGAAAGTTGACAATCAAATGTCCGCACTTTACTCCGAAAGCGCGGACTGGGGCACTATTATTCGAGAGGTGAGCGAAAAAAAGATCGGTCGCGAATTGGAGCGAGAAAAATTTGAAGCACAGTTTGACGACATGGAGGATGGCGAGAAAATAATCGCATTGAAGCCAACCCCCAACGTGAGTGCCGTAGCTTACAAAGTTGCTCACGCCGACTGGAAGCCGTTTGGCGCGGAGGAAATGCGAACAAAAGGTGAAGAAGTACAATTTTATTCGGTTAACGAAGATCAAACTTTAGTAATGGCAGTGACGCGCGCCGAATTTCCGGTCTCCTGGACGAACTCTGCCGCAATCTCGGCGACAGACTGGTATCTGTACCTTGCGTATTATCGAAAAAAAGATGCAACGCTATTTATAAGCACCTCAGGCGACGAAGGGCAGTCCATGGCCTTCAAAAATCTAATTTCAAAAAACGCCGAGAAAATCTCCGGAGAAAAGACGTTTCGCATTCTACACAACATCAATCTATTGAAATTTCAAAATGTTGGACTCACACGTGGCACTCGAGACGTCCGCTTTACCATGCACGTCGGCCGGGATATTAACTCCGTAATGGACGACCTCGAAAATGGGACCGCAATAAAATCCAATATATTTGGAATAGGTTTTGAAAGAGGACTCAAAACGACCGCAGGCTGTTCATACAAGGGAAAGTTATGGGAGATGAACTCAGAAACCATTGATTACTGGGTGAAATGGTGCGACTCCGTATCAAATAAAATAAATGACTCGAACATAAATACCAAGGATATACTGAATAATGTAATTAGGTCAGAGAAAATTGAAAACCGCTGGCCCGACGGATTGTTTTACGCAGATTGGCCCGAGTCAATTTACATTGAATCAGAGCACAAGGTTACATTATCAATTAATGGCGTCACCTATAAATTAATAGATCTTTGGCTGGACCGCCCCATTCGCATTATGGATCGCACCCTGCGAATTTCAATTCTTACAGGCGATGAATTTGGGGCAGAGAGATCAGTTGGTCACGTCGACGTTATCCTCGGAGCCGACGGCTACAAAATCGAATGCAAAGATCTCAAGATAGCCTATGGAAAAGAACGCAACTTCTCCGACTATCTCGAAGACCACCCCATTAAAATTCTGAAGCAAGACGGCTCAATTATCTTAGGAAATTACCGTTACTACAGCCCGCAAACTCTCAATGTCAAACTGCCGAGGACACTTCTCTCCAGTTGGGACTGGGGTGAAACAAAAATAAATAAAGAATCCATGGGAAAGGACCGCGACATGGACACCGTCCAAGGATTCACATTTTCTAAAATAGAAAACTCTTACGAATTGATATTTAACGACGATGGCGCTGGAGAAATAGCCGATCTAGTTGCGATAAATGAACGCGAAGACCACGTCCAAATAGACTTTTATCATTGCAAATATTGCAACAAGGAGGCAAAACCTGGAGCACGAATTGATGACACTTATGTCGTAACGGGACAAGCGAGTAGATCAGTGAAATGGTTACACACAGGGGAAGCCATTTTTAAACAACTTCTCGATAGATATAGTACGTCGCTTGAGAATGGCTTCAATCGAATTTTGAAGGGACTCCCCGCGAGATTGGATCTACTTAGAAATAAATGTCGCGATTTGGAAGTCAGGATAGGTTTCTTCATTATCCAGCCCGCCATTTCGGAAGCCCGCATTACGGATGAGATGCTAACCGTCCTTGGAAGCAGCTACATGTATCTCAAGAATATATCCGGGACAGAATTGAAAGTAATCGTCAGTAAATAGAGATTTTTAGAGAGGGCGGGGGCAGAAAATCGCGACCCATCGGCAAAGACCTCAACAGTCGAAGCGAAGCCCCTTCCCCGAGGATCGACCGACTTCTGTAAATGCGTTTCATTACTATAAACGCCGCCAGGTCCTGCGCCAACAAGCAAATACGGCTGCCGTGACCCCACGGCAGCCGTCCCCCACACCCCAGTCCCAAACCGCAAACCACTCCTTACTCATCCACCTTAAAAGCCGAAACCAGCTTGGTCAATTCCGCCGCCTGCTGCTTCAAACTCTCCGCTGCCGCCGCGCTTTCCTCGACCAAAGCCGCATTCTGCTGCGTCATCTGATCGAGCGACTGCACCGCGTCCCCGATCTGATCGATCCCCGCGCTCTGCTCCAGGCTAGCCTCTGCAATCTCGCTCATCATCGCGCTAACGCCCTGAACCTGCGAGACAACATCACTCATCACCTTCCCCGCCTCACTAACGAGCCGCGACCCGGCACCCACCGTCCCCGCGCTATGCTCGATCAGCGATTTGATCTCCTTCGCCGCCTGCGCACTACGCTGCGCCAGATTCCGCACCTCCGAAGCAACAACAGCAAACCCCCGCCCCTGCTCGCCCGCCCGCGCCGCCTCAACCGCGGCATTCAGCGCCAGAATATTCGTCTGAAACGAGATACTGTCGATCATCACGATGATCTCGGAAATCCGTTGCGAAGCGTCACTAATCTGCTCCATCGTCGTCACGACCTCGCCCACCACCTGCCCACCACGCGCCGCCGTATCCGCCGCACCGTTGATCATCTTCGCCGCGGTAGTCGCCGTCTCGGTGTTGTTGCGCACCACGGCCGTGATCTCTTCCATCGACGAAGCCGTCCGCTCCAGATTGCTCGACTGCCCTTCGGTGCGCTCGCTGAGATCCGCATTCCCTGAAGCAATCTGCGCAGACCCAGTCGCAATCGAAGCCGAAGCCGCCCGAATCCGATGAACGAGCGTCGACAGCGACGACACGAACCGGTTGAACGCATCCGACAACTGCCCGATCTCGTCCTCGCTCTCGACGGTCATCCGGCGCGTCAAATCGCCCTGACCGCTAGCAATCTCCGACAGCAGCGTAGCCGCCCGACGAATCGGCGCAGCAATCGCGCGCCCCACCAGCCAGATCACGAGCAGCGCAACCCCAAGCCCCACCACCGCCGCGACCAGCGCCGCACTACGGATCGCACGCGTCACCGGCCCGAGCAGTTCGGCCTGCGGCACCTGAACGACCACATACGCATTCAACTCAGGAATAAACGACGTCGCGATGAACCGCGCGCCGCCGTCGCCCTCATAGCTCAGATACGCATACGGCTTGCCCGCAAGCAGCGTCGACGACGCATCCCCCGGCAGCCCCGATTCATCCTTCAGAAAATGCTTGCCGTCGATCAGCGACGTATCGCGATGCATCATGATCGCGCCGTCGGGGCGCACGAGGTACGCAAACCCGGTGTCACCGATCCGGTAAGCCGAGATCCCCTTCGCAAGCGCATCGACGGACAGGCTCATGCACGCCGCGCCGATCGGCACGCCGTCGAGTTCCACTCGGCTGTTGATGAACATCATGTAGCCGCCGACGGTCACCTCGCGATCCATGTTCACGTCGTACGCCTTGCCCAACGACAGGAAGCTGGTCAGCCACTGATCCTTGTCGGTCACCTTCCGCTGCAAGCCGGCTTCGTTGTAGTAGTTGCCGCTCTTCACCGACACCCACTGCACGGACGCGGCCTTCTGCTCGTCCTTCACGTTCTTCGCGAGCTGGATCCAGTTGCGCGTGCCGGCATCGGGTTCGCCGTCGGCTTCCCATTGCAGCAGGAACGCATCGCGCGCCAGAATGCGCGACGCGGCGATCGGGCCGGCCATCTGGCGCTGCACGTCGGCGCGGATGCCGTTGACGGCGGTCGGCAGTTCTTCGCGGACGACGCGCTCTCGCACCGCGTTGCCGATCAGACGGACACTGAGCCCGCTCGAAATCGCGACGAACACGAGCAGGCAACTCGTCATGCTGAGAATCAGCTTGTTCTGAATGGAAAGCTTGCGCCAGAAATGCATGGGGAACCCTCGATAACCGCTCGGTCTGAGCCAGTTTGGGTTATCGGCATGCACGCGCAGAACCACATCGTTGATTTCAAATGTCGATCATTCGAGATTCGTTATGTTGTTGATGGGCGGGCATATGCAGCCGCCTATATGTATGAGAACCATGCAAATACAACGCGCGGATCAATACGCAACGAAGATCGTGACGCGCCGGTTTCGCGCTCTTGATGCCGCATCGTCCCCCGCGACAAGCGGCTGCGTATCCGCCCGCCCGATCGCCGCCAGCCGATGCGGCGCGACACCACGCTCGGTCAGATAACGCACCACACTCCCCGCCCGCGCCGACGAAAGCTCCCAGTTCGATTCGTATTTCGCGTTCGCGATCGGCACGCTGTCGGTGTGGCCTTCGACGAGGATGTCGCCGGTTGCATGCGCGCTCAATGCCTGCGCAATCTGGTTCAGCACCGGCGACGAATCGGGCAGCAACCGCGCATCGCCGACGTTGAACAGAATCTTCGCGTCGATACCGATCTCGACGCCGTGCGGCGCCTTCACCAGCGCAATGCGTCCATTCGACTTCAACGAATCGAGCAGCGCGAGCCACGGCGGCGCAGGGTCGGACTTCGCGGTATCGACGACGGCAGTCGCCGCGCCCCCGGCCTGCCGCGCAAGCGTCTGATAACGCGCATCGAGCGCGTTGTATTTCGCGAGCTGAAGCACGTACAGCGCGAGAAACAGCACCATCAGCGTCGTGATGAGATCCGCGTACGAAATCAGCCAGCGTCCGGACTGCGCGCCTTCGAGTTCGTCATCGTCGCGATCGGCAGCGGATGCGCCGTCAGTTCGAGCAGTCATGCCGTCGGGAATCCGGGTTCGTCATACGGTACAGATACAGGCCCACGCGCAAGCACGAAGCACACGGACATCACGCGAGCGATTCCGCCGCCCGCCCGCGCACATCGCCGGTCAACCGCGTTTCGATCGTATGCGGCGACTCCTTGCGCGAGATCGCGAGCAAGCCGTCGAGATACAGCTTGCGAAACCGCATCTCGCTGTCGATCTGCGCGCGCAGCTTGCCGTACAGCGGCAGGAACACGAGGTTCGCGAACGCGAGCCCGTACAGCGTCGCGACGAACGCCACCGCGATGCCCGGCCCGAGCTGTGCCGGCTCCAGAATATGGCTCGTCACCTGCACGAGCCCGAGCACCGAGCCGAGAATGCCGAACGTCGGCGCATAGCCGCCGGCCTGCTGCCACACGCGCACGGCGGCGAGGCGGCTGCGTTCGTACGCATCGAGTTCGCGCTGCAACGCATCTTCGAGCACCGCGGTCGACACGCCGTTCGCCAGCAGTTCGAGCCCGCGCCGCGCAAACGGATGAATGCCGCTCACGTCCATCGATTCGAACGCGAGCAGCCCGTCGAGCTTCGCGCGATCGCCCCATTCGAGCAGGTCGGACAGGTTCTTGCGATCGACTTCGCGCGCCCGCACGAACGCGAGCCGCAACTGCTTCACCGCGTCGAAGAAGCGCGCCCACGTGTTCTGGATCATCACCGCGCCGAGCGTGCCGCCGAGCACGATCACGAGCGCCTCGAACTGGAACAGCATCGAGAAATGCCCGCCTTCCAGCGCGAACCCGAACACGATCGCCGCGCCGCCCAGCACCACCCCGACCAGGGTCAACAGATCCATACGCGCCTCCGTATCACGCATCCGACGCCGAAGTCGACGCAACGGCCGTTGCGCCCGCCGCAGGCGCCTTCGCCGCGCGTACGGCCTCCAGCACGCGCTGTTCGATCTCGTCGATCTCGACCGGATCGAGCTTGAGTTCGCGGCGCATCACCCACGACACCTCGTTGCGCCGCGCCTCGGTCATCACGGAAAACAGCTTGTCGGCCACCGCGCGATCGTCGAGGTTCGCGATCAGCTTCGCGAGGTCATAGGTGTCGAACGCGCTGATCACGTCGAACAGCGTGCGCTGGTCGATCCAGACGAGATCCTCGAGCGCGCGCACGTCGCCGCCGCGGCGCGCGTTGCGGCGCGAGAAGTACGCAACGCCTTTCTGTTCGACGTAGTTCAGCACCTTCGATTTGCGGAACGCGAACACTTCTTCCGCGATCTCGCCGTTCGACAGCTTGTTGAGCAGCAGCGTCTTGTCGACGCCGATCAGCGATTCGAGATCGGCCAGTTCGATGAGTTCGAGTTCACTGTTGATCGATACGTCGAGATCGTGATCGGCCACCTGTTGCGCGCGGTCGATCACGCGGGCGGCGTCGAATGTGACGACCTGGCGCGCATCCGACGAAGCCGCGTAATCGCTTGCGCCGCCGGTGCCGGTACCGTCGCCCTGCGCGGCTTCGATCGTGACGAGATTGAGCTTCTCCATGCGCCGCAGCATCGCGAGCACGTGCGGCCGCGAATGGCCGGCAATCGCGCGGCATTTGCGAATCACTTCGGCAAGCGGCACCGAGGTTTCGGCCGCGTGCGCCTGCATCGGCCGGCGTGCCCATGTGTCGCCGGATTCGCGCGCGTCGGCGCCGGCCATCAGCGACAGCACGTGCGCATACGACAGCACGCCCGGCATGAAATCGGCATGCGTATAGGTCGCCAGT
The DNA here is from genome assembly GCF_900446215.1 of Burkholderia cenocepacia. Taxonomy (GTDB): domain Bacteria; phylum Pseudomonadota; class Gammaproteobacteria; order Burkholderiales; family Burkholderiaceae; genus Burkholderia; species Burkholderia cenocepacia. The sequence continues at coordinate 838,331 of NZ_UAQZ01000013.1, forward strand.
TGGTCGTCCTTGCGCTTCACGCGGCGGATCATCGTTCGCACGATATGACGCAGCAGCGCGGACACGCGCTCGATTTCTTCATCGAGCATGCCGGCCGGCACGACGGTGAGCTGACAGAACGAAAGCGCCTTCGCGGTATGCGCGCGCGGTTCGGCGGCGAGCAGCGCCGATTCGCCGAAGAATTCGCCGCGGCCGAGCGTCGCGACGATCACGCGCTTGTCTTCGCAGCGCGTGGACAGCTCGACCTTGCCGTCGGTAATCAGAAAGATGACGGGCTCGCCCGCGAAGCCCTCCGAGTAGATGATTTCTCCGGGCGCCGCGGTACGCGTCCACGATTGCTGACGATTCAAGTCGATTCCCCTGCTGCGCTGGTTATTGCGGACTGCGCGTCGCACGTCTGAAGCATGCGATCGCGAGTCGTCCCCGTGACTCGTTTACGTCATCGTGCGCAACATCCTTTAGGGCATTCGTGCTCGTTTCGAACCGAAATCAAGGTAAAACGTTTGCGGATTGCGCGGGCGCATCGATCGTTCGTTTCGCCGTTTGCGCATGTAGTGAAATTGAAAGTCCGCCGCGACCGCATGCGTCCGGTCAGAACTCCATGTCGAGTTCGTCGATGTCTTCGTGCTCGGCCTTCGCCGCGTCGATCCACTCGGCGACGAACGGATGCGCGAGGACGCGCATGCAGTACTCGGCGACGTCCGGTTCGAGTTTCACGTCGTAGGTCAGGAAGCGCGTGACGACCGGCGCATACATCGCGTCGGCGATGCCGATCTCGGCACCGAACAGCCAGGGGCCGCCGTACTCGGCCAGGCACTCGCGCCAGATCGTCACGATCCGCTCGATGTCGTGCTGCGCGCGCGACCAGATCCGGAAGCCGGAGAAATGGCCGCGCAGGTTCATCGGCAGCGCGGATCGCAACGCGCTGAAGCCGGAATGCATTTCGCCGCAGATCGACCGGCAATGCGCGCGCGCATGCCGGTCGTCGGGCAACAGCCGCGCCTGCGGGCGGATCTCGTTCAGGTATTCGGCGATCGCGAGCGTGTCCCACACCGCGTTGCCGTCGTGCGTCAGGCACGGCACGAGGATCGACGGCGACAGCAGCAGCAGCTCCGCGCGCGACGTCGCATCGATCGGCACGCTGATCGTCTCGAACGTGAGCCCGCTCAGCTTCGCGAGCAGCCAGCCGCGCATCGACCACGACGAGTAATTGCGGCTGCTGATGGTCAGCGTCGTCCGTGCGTTGGATTCCATGTCGCTCCCCTGCTGAATGTCGTTCGTGCCCCTGCACCGTAAACGGACGCGCCGCATGAACGGCCGCACCACGTCTGTGCGGTCCGTTCGCCGAACTGGCGCAACGTCGCACGACCGCGCGGCATGTGTCGCACGCCCGACCGGCAAGGCAACGCGTCGCCTTCGCCCCTGCGTCATCACGTCCCGCGCGTGCCGCCGCGCTCCCGAACCGCTGCAACGCGCGTGCCAGCCTCACGCTGGCATACGGCTTGCCTCGTTCCTTGCAATGCGGCGTCACGAGCGACGGTCATGAACCTGCTTGCCTATCCGTTTTATCAATGGTCTGCGGAATGCCTGCGCCCGGCGCGTGCATGGGCCGCCGCCACCCGCGCGACGATGTCGCTGTGGCCGCCGGCGACATCGACGCCGACCGGCCGCATGGTCGACGCGCTGTGCGAACTGCTCGAATGCTGCGCGTTCTCGCATCGGCGGCCGCCGTTCGGAATCGCGTCGGTCGTCGTCGACGGCGACACGGTGCCGATCGTCGAGGAAGCGGCGGCGGTCACGCCGTTCGCGACATTGCTGCATTTCCGCAAGGCGCGGCCGGTCGCGCGCCAGCCGCGCGTGCTGATCGTCGCGCCGATGTCCGGGCACTTCGCGACGCTGCTGCGCGGCACGGTACGCACGATGCTGGCCGACCACGACGTATACATCACCGACTGGCACAACCCGCGCGACATCCCGCTGGCGGCCGGACGCTTCGGCTTCGACGAGTACGTCACGCACGTGATCGACTTCATCCGCCACATCGGCCCGGACGCGCACGTGCTGGCGATTTGCCAGCCGACCGTCGCGTCGCTGGCGGCCGTCTCGCTGATGGCGGCCGGCGGCGATCCGGCACAACCGGCGAGCCTGACGCTGATGGCCGGCCCGATCGACTGCCGCGTGAATCCGACGAAGGTCAACGAACTCGCGACGAGCCAGCCGATCGAATGGTTCGCGCGCAACCTGATCAGCGTGGTGCCGACGGGTTTCGTCGGCGCGCAGCGGTGCGTGTATCCGGGTTTCGTGCAGGTCGGCGCGTTCATGTCGATGAACCCGGACCGCCATGCGGCGTCGTTCGCCGATCTGTACTACGAGCGCGCGAAAGGCGACCCCGCGAAAGCCGACACGTTGCGGCACTTCTACGACGAATATTTCGCGACGGCCGACCTCACCGCGGAGTTCTATCTGGAAACGGTCGAGAAGGTATTCCAGCAGTACGCGCTCGCGCGCGGCGAGCTGGCGGTGGGCGACACGCTGGTCGAACCGGCGGCGATTCATCGCACCGCGCTGTTGACGATCGAAGGCGAGAAGGACGATATCTGCGCGGTAGGCCAGACGGTGGCCGCGCAGGAACTGTGTTCGGGATTGCCGTCGTACCTGAAGACGCACCATGTACAGACGGGCGTCGGGCACTACGGCGTGTTCAACGGCAGCCGGTGGGAAACGCAGATCTATCCGATCGTGCGGGCGACGATCCACGACAACGAGCCGTACGATCGCACCGCGGACGCGCAAGGCGACACGCACGGCACGCACTACGTCACGCTGCGCGCGCTGCTCGATGCACGGGCATCCGGGATCGATGCGGCGACCGACACGCAATCGGCGCACACGCACTGAACGCGGCTAGCCACACAGTGAATCGCCCCGCCTGAGAGACGGGGCGATGTGTGCTGCAGCATTCGGACGACGCGCGAGCGAAACCGCTCGCGCGCCGGGCCGGCTCGTTACGAGCAGGCCTTGCCGTGCGACGCGTGGTAGCCCTTCGCCTTCGCGTCGGCTTCCGACATGTAGCTGCCGTGCTTCGTCTTGCCGTAGTACTTGTCGGTCGAGCAGTGATAGACCTTCGTGCTGTCGTTCGCCCACACCTTGCCCGCGCCGCCGCCCGGCGCCGCGGCCGTCGTGGCGGCGCTCTTCGCGCCTGCGGCGCCCGATGCCGGCGCGGCGGAAGCCGCCGTAGCCGGGGCCGCGGCCGGTGCGCTCGCCGCGGCAGCGCCCGATGCGCCGTACCACGTCTTCACGCCCTTGTGGCCCGCACATGCGCCCTTCTTCGACGCGCCCGAGTAGAACGAGCCGTCCTTGCACAGCCCGGTCGTGCCGGCCGGCGCGCTGGCCGGAACCTGCGCGAACGCACCGATCGACACACCCATGCCGGCGACCAGCGCGGCGATCAACATCGTTTTTTTCATGATCCTCTCCTGATTTGCCTGAATGACGAAAGCGTCCGGGACATTCCCGGCGACAGCGACGGTTACCGCACCCAGCGGCACACGCGGTGATGGTGATGATCGAAGTGGCACACGCGGTGCGAATGCGCTTCGGCCAGTGCCGGCACGAGCACGGCGCAAGCCAGTGCGGTGGCCGTCAGGATCTTCGCGATGCGGTTCATGGTGAAACTCTCCCGGATAGTCAGCCGGTGATCCGGCTGGTACCTCCTTAACGCCGGGCGTCGACACGCCGTGCACCGCCCCTGCGGGCAATTGACGATCTTTGACATCGCATCGCCTGTCGACGATCGAAGCTGACGAATGTCTTTCTTTTCTTTCTGGTTCTTCAGCTTCTCGATCGTTTGGAATTCGAAGGAATGTGTCGAAGCGAAAAGCAGTGCGCGTAAATCACGCCGACCAATAAAAATCTATGGTCACCCCCTTTTTTGCAACACCGATCTTCGATGCCGTGTATGGCTTGCCTAAATCTATCCGGCGTCGTTGTGGGGATTGCTCTCCGCGCCACGATGAGAGTCGCGCCTGACCGTCCTAAAAAACCGCGCGGCTTCAGAAGCCAATTTTTATGACAGGTTCTCGGTCAGGCCGGTGTGCCGTTCACGTCATCAAATTTCAGCGTTCGCAAAACCAGGTGGGTGATTCTTACAGCAACAAGCCGAAGTCGGTTAATCAGGCCGGCATACCTGCCGACCGCGCATCGAAGGTGGTACGGCTGGTAACAAGTGCCCATGCCGTACGAGCCAGCTTATTTGCCAGCGCGCAAGCCACAACGTTTGAGTGCCGACGCGCCAGCATGGTCCGGACCCAATCGGCAAGCCGGCCGCTTTGCCGTTCCAGTTGCTGCATGTAGACTCGGGCGCACTGCACCAGTAGCCGCCGGATATTCTTGTCCCCGCGTTTGCTGATGCCCAGCAGATTGCTTTTGCCGCCCGTGCTGTACTGGCGTGGCACGAGCCCGACCGATGCGGCAAAGTCGCGACTGCAGCCGTATTGCTTGCCGTCGCCCATTTCCGCGGCCAGCACGCTTGCCGTAATCGGGCCAACGCAAGGAATGCTCAAGAGGCATTGCCCCAGCTCATCGTCGGCTAGTTGCCGAGCCATCTCGGCGTCAATCTCACTGATCTGCTCACTCAGGTACTTGAAATGGCCGTGCAAGCGCTCGAGGATCGCCACTAGCCGGGGCGGCAGCGCATGCTCGGCCAGCACAGCCGGCAATCGCTTGATCACGGCTTGCCCGACTGGCAGGCTGATGCCGAATTCGAGCAGGAACCCGTGTAATTGGTTGGCCGTCTTCACTCGATCCCGCACCAGAGAATCACGCACGCGGTGCAAAGCTGACAAAATCTGCTGCGACTCCGTCTTCGGCGTCACAAATCGCATAGATGGGCGTGAGGCTGCCTCGCAGATCGCTTCGGCGTCCACGAAGTCGTTTTTGTTACTCTTGACGAAGGGCCGCACGAACTGTGGCGAGATCAGTTTGACCTGATGGCCCCAGCCCGCCAATTGGCGCGCCATGTAATGTGCTCCGGCGCAGGCCTCCATGACCACGGTGCAGGGGTGAAACTTGGCGAAAAACTCGATTAGCTGCTTGCGGTTCACCTTCTTGCGGAACACGGCTTTGCCGTGCCGATCCTGCCCGTGAAGATGAAACGAATGTTTGCCCAGATCGATCCCAACCAGCGTTACGTCATGCATGATGGCCTCTCCAGAAAAGAAAACACCCTACAGCGTAACCCGCGTGTAGGGTGGGGGTGACCATCTCATTAACCGCCTGAATGCAGGCGGTTCGTCTAGAACGCACACCCACTCGACCGGCTACGCACCGACCTCGCCCCACGGCGTCGGTTCCGGCACCGCGCACGGCCCGTCGACATCGATCGATTTGAAGTCGGCAGGCCCGACGATCTCCAGGTACTCCATGTCCGGCGAGTAATCGAACAGGTAGTGGACGATCCCCGGCGCCTGGTGCACGCAGTCGCCCGCCGCCACCAGCGTTTCCTGTTCGCCGTACATGAAGCGCGCCCAGCCCTTCAGCATGATCACGATATGGAACTCGGCCTCGTGACGGTGCCAGCCGGTGCCCGCCTCCGGTGCATGATTGGCCCTGACGAGTTGCGCGACGACCTTGCCGTTCGTCGCGGCGGCGATACCGAGATCGCGGTACAGGAAGAAGTCGCGCAGGCCCTCGCCTTGAAAGGCGGTGTCCTGCGGCTTCACGTGGGAAAAAGCGGTGGTGGTCGGCGTGCTCATCGCGGTGCTCCTTCATCGAAAGGATCACGCGAGACAAGCATTAAGCGTTCCAGTTTGCGGCGGCACGACACCGTGCGCGTCAGCGCTTGCGCCGCTTGCCGGTCAGCAGCGTCTGCGCGATCACCGCGAGCAGCAGGAACGCGCCGCTCGCGAGGTTCTGGTAGTACGGGCTCAACGTGCCGACCTGGTTGATCACGTTCTCGATCACGCCGAGCAGCAGCACGCCCGCGAGCGGGCCGAACAGCGTGCCGACGCCGCCCGTCAGCAGCACGCCGCCGATCACCGCCGCCGCGATCGATTGCAGCTCGTAGCTGTTGCCGGCGCCAGGCAGCCCCGAATCGAGCCGCGACGCGAGCAGCGCGCCGGCCAGCCCCGCCAGCGCCCCGCTCAGTCCGTACGTGACGACCTTGAGCCCCTCGACGTTCACGCCGAGCATGCGCGCCGCCTCCTCGTTGCCGCCGATCGCGAACACGCCCGCGCCGTAGCGCGTGTGATTCAGCACGAACGCGGCGACAAGATACGCGACGAACACGATCCATACGAGATGGCCGACGCCGAACAGCGAGCCGTTCGCGATCGTCGCGAAGAAGCCGGGGTTCGCGATCAGCATGTCCTGGCTCGCGAGCACGAGCGACAGCCCTTTCAAGCCGAGCAATGCGGCGAGCGTGACGATGAACGGCGCCATCCGCGCGCGGGCGATCAGCCAGCCGTTCATGAGCCCGACGATCAGCCCGACGCACACCGGCGCGGCCAGCGCGGCGCCCCAGCCGTACGGCGCCGCATACGCGGCGATCACGGTGCCGAGCCCGACGAGCGAGCCGACCGACAGGTCGAACCCGCCGAGGATGATCACGAAGCTCTGCCCGATCGTGATCAGCGCGACGAACGCGGCGGCCGCGACGATATCGAGCAGGTTCGGCGCACTCCGGAAATGCGGAAACACGCGGCCGGCGATCAGGCAGACGAGCACGAGGATCGCGATCGCGCCGCGCGCCTGCACGAGCCGGACGAACTGCGCGCGGCGCGCGCGGCCGGCATCCTGCGTGGTGTGCGGAGTCATCGGCGCGGTCGACATATCAGGCTCCCGAGCGTTGCAGGTACAGCGCGCCGAGGATGAACGCGGCCTTCAGGATCTGCGCATACGTGTAGCTGATGTTGTTCATGATGAAGCTGGCATCGAGCAGTTGCAGGAGCAGCACGCCGAACACGGTGCCGACGATCGACACGCGCCCGCCGGACAGCGGCGTGCCGCCGATCACCGACGCGGCGATCGCATCGAGTTCGAAGTTCACGCCGACATAGTTCGGATCGCCTGCGCCGAGCCGCGCGGTGGCGAACAGGCCCGCCAGCCCGGCCAGCGCCCCGCTCGCCGCATAGACCGCCAGCAGCGTGCGCCGCACCGGCACGCCGGCCAGATGCGCGGCGTCGCGGCTCGCGCCGACGAGAATCGTGTAGCGCCCGAAGGTCGTGTTGCGCACGACGAAGAACACGACGGCCGCGCACACGAGCGCGATCAGCATCACGACCGGCAGCCCGAACCACGTGCCGATGCCGACGAAGTCGAACGCATCGGACGGAGGCAGGCTCACGCGCGAGCCGCCGAGCAACGCCTGCGCCAGCCCGCGCGCGGCGACGAGCAACGCGAGCCCGGAAATCAGCGGATCGATGCCGAGCCGCGCGACGAGCCCGCCGTTGAACAGGCCGACCGCGAGCCCGATCGCAATGGCCGCCGCGAACGCCGCGCCGGTGCCGTACGGCAGGCACACCGCGATGATCGCGCTGGACAGCGCCATCACCGAGCCGACCGACAGGTCGATCCCGCGCGTGGCGATCGCGAGGTTCTGCCCGAGCGCGATCAGCACGATCGGCGCGGCCTGGAACAGCAGGCTGCGCGCGGCGAGCGGATTCGAGAAGCCGGGCGTGACGATCAGGTTGAAGACGGCGAGCGCGACGAACGCGAGATACACGCTGTGGTCGCGCGCCTGCGCGAACAGCGAGCGGCGCGACGGGCGGCGGGCTTCATCGGGTTCGCTCATCAGGTTGGCAAGATTCACGCTGTCCTCGTCCTCGGGTCGATGTGCGGGGCGTCAGGTCTGGTTCGCGAGCAGCGCGGTCACGTCGTCGGGGCTCGCACCGCGCGTCGGCAGTTCGCCGCTCGTCGCGCCTTCATGCAGGATCACGAGCCGGTCGGCCAGCTCGAGCAGTTCTTCCATCTCCGACGACGTCGCGACCACCGCGAGCCCGTCGTCGGCGAGCCGTTTGACGAGATCGTGCACCTCGGCCTTCGCGCCGACGTCGATGCCGCGCGTCGGGTCGTCGAGCAGCAGCACCGACGGCTCGGTCGACAGGCAGCGCGCGATCAGCGCCTTCTGCTGGTTGCCGCCGGACAGCGTCGAGATCGGCGCGCCCGCATGCGACGTCTTGATGCCCAGCTCGCGGATGTAGCGCTCGACGAGCGCCTCCTGCTTGCGCACGGAGATGAAGCCGAACCGGGCGATGCGCGGCAGCACGCACACGACGATGTTCTCGCGCACCGACAGCTTCGAGAAAATGCCTTCCGAGCGGCGATCCTCGGACAGGAACGCGAGCCCCGCGCGAATCGCGCGCGCCGGGTCGGCGCCGTCGAGCGCCCTGCCGCCGACGCGCACCGCGCCGCCGTCCGGCTGCTGCGCGCCGAATACGGCCTTGAACGTTTCGGTGCGGCCCGCGCCGAGCAAACCCGCGAGCCCGACGATCTCCTTCGGCGCGACGCGGAACGACACGTCGCGCAAACGCGTGCCCCAGCGCAGCCCGTCGACGGCGAGCGCGGGCTCCCGCGTCGTGTCGGCGGCCACCGTCTCCGCCTGTTCGCGCGGGCCGTGCGCACCGACTTCGCGGCCGAGCATCGCCGCAATCAGCGCCATGCGCGGCAGCCGGTCCGGCGACTCGCTGCGCACCACCGCGCCGTCGCGCAGCACGGTGAGCCGGTCGCACATCCGGTAGCACTCCGACAGCCGATGGCTCACCAGCACGATCGCGATGCCGGTCGCGCGCAACTGCTCGACGACGCCGAACAGCACCTCGACTTCCGCACCGCTCAACGCGGAAGTCGGCTCGTCGAGAATCAGCACGCGCGCGCCGAGCGACACGCCGCGTGCGATCGACACCATCTGCTGCTGGCCGAGCCCGAGCGAGCCGACCTTGTCGGCCGGATCGACGTCGAGCCCGTAACGCTCGACGATTTCGCGGGTGCGCGCCCGCATCGCGCGGCGATCGATCCACGGGCCGAAGCGGCGCGGCTCGTGACCGAGGAAGATGTTCTCGGCCACGCTGCGTTCGGGAATCAGGTTGATTTCCTGGTAGACCGCGCAGATGCCCGCGCGCTGCGCGGCACGCGGGCTGTCGAACGACACGGGCACGCCGTCGACGCGGATCTCGCCCGCATCGGGCTGGTGAAAGCCGGTGAGGATCTTGATCAGCGTCGACTTGCCGGCGCCGTTCTCGCCCATCAGCCCGTGCACCTCGCCCGCGCGCAGCGACAGCGACACGCCGTTCAGCGCGCGCACGACGCCGAACGTCTTGCCGACGCCGTGCGTTTCGAGCACGACGGGTTGGCCGTGGGCGCCCGAGTCGGCGCCGGGTCCGGCGGGAAGCGTTGCGTCCATCGCGCGCCTCGCGTTCGCGGTTGAGCGGTTGAGCAGCGATTGAGCGATTGCCGAGCGTTTGCCGGCCGGTCAGTAGACGAGGTTCGCTTCGAGCGAATGCTTCGCGTTCGCCTTGTCGTACAGCGCGTCATCCATGATCTGCTTCTGCGCGACCGGCTTGCCGGCGAACCATGCTTCGAGCGACTTGAACGCGAGCGGGCCGAAGCGCGGGTTCGTCTCGACGCTCGCCGCGGCCGAACCGTTCGCGATCGCGGTGACGAAGTCCTTGGTGCCGTCGATCGACACGACCGTCACGCCGCGCTGCTTGCCGGCCTGCCGCAACGCGGTCATCGCGCCGAGCGCCATCGTGTCGGCCTGCGCGTAGACGGCGTTCACGTCCGGATGCGCGAGCAATACCTGCTCCATCACCTTCTGCGCTTCGGTGGCCGACCAGTTCGCGGTTTGCGACGCGACGATCTTCATGTTCGGGAATTTCTTCAGGCCGTCGGCGAAGCCGTCGGTGCGCTGGCTCTCGACGGTATTGCCGTAGCCGCCCTGGATCTCGGCGATCACGGCTTTGCCGCCCGTCGCATCGGCGAGCGCCTGCGCGGCGCGCTGCCCCTGCCGGAAGAAGTCGGAGCCGAGGAACGTGATGAAATCCTGGCACGGCGTGCCGGCCGTCTGGCGGTCGATCGTGACAACCGGAATGCCCTTCGCGCGCGCCTGCGCGAGCGCGGGCTGCAGGCCGGTCGAATCGTTCGGCGCGACGATCAGCGCCTGTGCGCCCTGGTTGATCATGCTTTCGATATCCGCGACCTGCTTCGCCTGGTTCGCGTTCGCATTCGTATACAGCAGCCGCTTGACGCCGGCCGCCTTCGCGGCGGCGCGTACCGACGCGGTTTCGGTCGCGCGGAACGGGTTCTGTTCGTTCTCGGACTGCGAGAAGCCGACGACGAGATCGGTCAGCTTCACGCCGCCCGGCTTCGGATTCGTGCAGGTCTGCGCGGAACTCGCACCGACCTTCTGCGCATTGTCCTGCGCATGCGCGATCGCGACGCATCCGAGCGTCACACCCATCGTCACCACGATACGTTGCAGCTTTGCACGGCTCGGCATCATCGTCTCCAAATGTTGTGATGGCGTGATCGGCCCGCGCCCTCGTCGCCTGCGGACGGCATCGGCGTCACGAATTAATATTATTACTCGATATTATCGCCTGCCCGACTCAGGATAATCCCGTATCGCCGGACCCGTCAGGCGGGGCCCGGCGTCCACCGCAACGTCGCCTGCAGCGACTCGCCCGGCGCCAGCACGCAGCCGCCGACGAGCGACGCGGGTTCCGTTGCATTGAAGCTGTCCGTCGTGTTCGTGACGGGCTCGACGCACAGCGCGTCGGCGCCCGACGGCGCGTACACGACGAGCTGGTCGAACGGCTGCTCGGCCTGCAGCACCAGTTGCCGGCCGCGCTCCGGCCAGATCACCGCCGCCTCGCGCGACCAGCCGACGAAATTGTTGTCGAGTTCGAATGCATCGACCGGCATCCCGCCGCGCAGCGCGGCGACGGCCGGGTGATCGCCGACGTGGGTAGGCAGCACGTCCGCATCGGCATGCCACATCGCGTCGACGTGCGCCTTCACGACGGTGTGCGGCGTGCGCAGGTAATACGGGTGATGGCCCATGCCGAACGGCATCGGCTGTGCGCCGAGGTTGCGCGCGGACAGCGTGATCGACAGCACGGGGCCGTCGAGCCGGATCGACTGGCGCGCCTCGTAATGGAACGGCCAGTCGCCCGCGCGGCTTGTATCGGGGCGATGTTCGAAGCGCAGGTCGACCTGCATCTCGTCGCGCCGCTCGACCTGCCACGGACGCAGCCAGCCGTGCCCGTGCAGCGCGTGACGATACGCATCGTCCGGGCCGGACAGGTCGATCGTGCGGCCGTCGAATTCGAACTTCGCGTCGCGGATGCGGTTGCAGTACGGAAACAGCGGGAAGCTCGCGAAGCGCAGCGGATCGCCGCTCGCGAGCGCCGCGTCGGTGGTCGGGCGAAACCAGTGCTGCGGGCCGTCCGGCGCTTCGTCGTAGTACGCGGCGATCGAGCCGCCGGCCAGCGGCGCGACGCGGACGCGGGTCGACCCGCTGGCGAGTTCGATCAGGTCGGTGTGGCGGGGCATTCCCATCGGCATCGATCATCCCGGGATGAAGCTGACGACCCCGTCGCCGGCATGCAGCATCCGGCCGCGGGCATGTGCGGCCAAGGATGGCACGGCGCCGCCCGCGTGGTCAATAATATTTGTTGATATTATTATCCGGACATCCAGGCATCCGGCGGAACACGCGTAAAGCTTGATTGCCGGCCCGAATGGCCGATGTTACCGTCGGGTCAGATTGATCCGACCCGCTGTTCATCACCGACTTTATTTGCCCATCCTGCCGAGGCCGGACCGCGCTCCTACCGTGAAACGCTCTACTCAACGTCGCCCCACGATGACCGACATCGCCAAGCTTGCCGGCGTGTCGCAATCCACCGTCTCCCTCGTGCTGAACAACGCGGCGGGCACCAAGTTCTCGGACGCCACGCGCGAAAAAGTGCTGAAGATCGCGCACGAGCTCGGCTACCGGTTCCTGCCGCGCGAAGTGACGATGACGCACGGCGGCGAGCGCGACCTGATCGTCTATCTGGCCGACGAAATCTCGACGAGCCCGCACCCGGTCGTCAACATCGACGGCGCGCGCGACGCGGCGTATGCCAACGGCAAGCTGCTCGCCGTGTACTCGACGCACGGCAACGTCGACATCGAGCGCCAGGTGCTCGAATCGGTGCTCGCGATGCCGAACCTGCTCGGCGTCGTCTATGCGACCGTCTATACGCGCAAGGTCGCGCTGCCGGCCGAGCTGCTGCGCGTGCCGGCCGTGCTGCTCAACTGCTACACGACGGACAGCGGGCTGTCGTCGATCGTGCCGGCCGAAGTCGCGGGCGGCCATGCGGCGACCGAATACCTGCTGCGCGCGGGCCACCGGCGCATCGGCTACGTCAACGGCGAACCGTGGCAGGACGCCGCGAAGGACCGGCTGAAGGGCTATCGCACCGCGCTGGCCACGGCCGACATCCCGTTCGCGCCGGAACTCGTGCGCGACGGCGACTGGGGCTCCGACACCGGCTTCGAGCAGACGCTGTCGCTGCTGCGCGAGCCGAACCCGCCCACCGCGATCTTCTGCGCGAACGACCTGATGGCGATCGGCGCGATCGAGGCCGTCAAGCATCTCGGCATGCGCGTGCCCGACGACATCTCGGTGCTCGGCTACGACGACCAGGAAATCGCGCGGCACACGCACCCGCCGCTGTCGACGATCGTGCTGCCGAACTACGAGCTGGGCCGCTGGGCGGTCGAGATCCTGCTGCAGGAAGAACAGAACCGCGCGGTCGGCATGCCCGTGCGCCGCCGCGCGATCAAGCTCGACGGGCCGCTCGTCGAGCGCGGGTCGGTGCGGACCGTCGAGACGGCCGCGCAATCGGCGAGCGCGTAGGCGCGCCCCTTCCTCCTTCCGACACACCCCTGCGACGCGGGCGGCACATTCGCTGCCCGCGCGTGCTTGCACACCCTGTCGGCCCCCTGCTTGCCCTCGGTTGCCGCCCATTCGAGGGTAAACACCATCACTAAATTATTAGTAATATTTCTCCGTCATTTCTATACTTGCGTCGGCATCGGGCAGAACCCCGGGCCACGACAGAACAACACGACGAGACGGTGACCGGAAGCGACCGCGCGCGAACCCGCCGCGCGGCCCGCTCCGTGCCGTCCGCACATCACACGCGCATCGTGCCGCGACGCTTGCCGTCGAGGCACCGCTTCAGCCGCATCGAGTCACCAGTCGTCCGCTTCTCCCCATTGATCCGGAGTCCAGAATGACTATCACGTCTCGTCTCAAGCCCGCCGCGCTGGCGGTCTTCGTCTTGCTCGCCTCGTGCGGCGGCGATGATTCGTCCGCCCCGTCGGCATCCGCGCTTGCCGCGCATGCGCCCGTCGATGCCGCGTCCAGCGACAGTGCGGCCACGGCCAACGCCGCCGCATCCAGCGATTTCATGAACATGGGTCACGGCGGCCCGTCGCATTTCCCGAACCAGCTGGTCACGCTCGGCCTGCCGGGGCCGACGCCCGCGCTGCGCGTGTCGTCGCGCGGCGTGCCGCCGTATGCGCCGCCGCCGCCGCCCGTCGCGACCGACACGCAAACGCTGACGCTCGCCGATTTCGATACGTACGGTCCGGCGTGGACGAGCGGCGGCACGAACACGATCCGGATCGACGGCACGAGCACGGACGGCGCGAAGCTCGTCACCAACGCGCAGCATCCGGCGTACGGCCACGCGTCGTACGAAGCGGACGTGACGATCGGCGCGCCCGCGCCCGGCGCGAATACCGCGAATGCGGGCTTCATCGTGCACGTGACGAACCCGTCGGTCGGCACCGATGCGCTGACGGGCTACTACATCGGGCTCGACGCGGTGCGCCACGTGGTGCAGGTCGGCCGCGAGCAGAACAACTGGACCGACTTCATCGACTACCCGGCGCCCGCGGTCGTGCCGGGCAGCACGCATCACCTGAAGGTCGTCACGCGCAACAACGCGATCGACGTGTATGTCGACGGCGCGCAGGTGATCAGCATCAACGACGCGACGAGCGGCCTGACGACCGCGCTGCGCGCGGGCGCGTTCGGGCTGCGCCGCTTCGGCGCGAGCGTCGCGTTCAGCAACGTGACCGTGAGCCGCCATCCGGACGTCGCGCCGAAAACCTACGACTTCTCGCGCGTGGTGGGCGCCGTGTACAACCCGTGGAATGCCGTCAACGCGATCGATTTCTGGCAGCACTACGATCCGGCGATCGTCGACCGCGAGCTCGACTACGCGCAGACGTACGGGATGAACACGATCACCGTGTACCTGCACTACCTGAACTGGGTCAACGATCGCGACGCGTTCCTCGCGAAGTTCGACAGCCTGCTCGAGATCGCCGCGCGCCACGGGCTGAAGGTCGCGCCGATCTTCTACGACGATTGCTGGCACGTCGATCCCGCGTACGGCCCGCAGCCCGCGCCGATCTTCGGCGTGCACAACAGCCGCTGGGTGCAGTCGCCCGGGCAGTCGGTCGAGCAGCAGTACCTGCAGCCGATCGCGGCCGGCGCGTCGACCACCTACAAGCAGGACCTGCAGCACTACATCGCCGATTTCGTGTCCGCGCACCGCAACGACCCGCGCATCCTGTACTGGGAGCCGATGAACGAGCCCGGCTGCAGCGGCAACGGCGCGCTGCAGCCGACGCGCGCGCTGATGATGAACGACGCGCGCATCGCGATCCTGAACGCGGGCGCGACGCAGCCGATCAATTCGCCGAACGTGCAGGAGCCGGAAGGCGATTACTTCTCCGACTTCCATGCGTTCCACCCGTACGCGCTCAACGCGACGACGCCCGACTACTCGCTGCCGCCGAGCCTGCTCGACAGCCTGAATTCGGAAACGCTGCAGCGCGGCTGGCCGGGCGGCCAGGCAGGCCAGACGATGGCCGGCATCGCATCCACCTACGGCGGCAAGACGGGCTTCCTGGTGTGGGAGTTGATGATCGGCCGCACGAATACGCGCTTCCACTGGGGGCAGACGGCGTCCGCCCCGGCGACCGTCGAGCCGGCGACGCCGTTCCAGGGCACGCTCTACCCCGACGGTCACCCGTGGAGCACGGCCGAGGTGCAGGCGCTCGCGAGCGCGTTCAGCTCGCGGCTGCGCGTGCTGAACGCGACGTACTACAACGACACGACGTTCACGACGCCGGTGTTCTCGTCGATCACGCCGCTGGTCGATTTCGACCTGAACACCGAGCGCGGCACCGATTCGCCCGATGCGTCGAAGGGGATGAATGCGACGAACTATGCGATCCGCTGGACCGGCGCGCTCGACATTCCGAAGGCCGACAACTACACGTTCAGCGTGACGAGCGACAACGTCGCGCGCGTGTGGATCGACGGCCGCAAGGTGATCGACAAGGAGCAGCCGGGACTCGCGACCGCGAAGGGCCGCATCCACCTGTCGCAGAAGCGGAACGTGCCGATCCGCGTCGAGTACGTGCATGCGAGCGGGCCGGCCAGCATGCATCTGCAATGGTCGAGCCCGAGCGCCGGCCGCGACACTCTCGTACAGGTCGCGCAGCGGCCGTTGACGGACGCGCTCGCGCAATAGCAGGCGTTACCCGCATCAACGCCCGTGAAGCCTGCGCGACTTCACGGGCGTTGCGATGCAACCGGCAGACGCGTTTATTACTTCAACCGCCCCGACAGAAACTGCCCGAGCCGCTCGCTCTTCGGATTCACGAGGATCTGCTGCGGATCGCCCTCCTCCTCGATCTTCCCCTGATGCAGGAAGATCACGTGGTTCGACACGTTGCGCGCGAAGCCCATCTCGTGCGTGACGACGACCATCGTGCGCCCTTCCTCGGCGAGCTTCTGCATCACCTTCAGCACTTCGCCCACCAGTTCCGGATCGAGCGCCGACGTCGGCTCGTCGAACAGCATCACTTCCGGCTCCATCGCGAGTGCGCGCGCGATCGCGACGCGCTGCTGCTGACCGCCCGACAGATGCGACGGATACATGCCCTCGACGCGCGGCGCGAGGCCGACCTTCTCCAGATACTTGCGCGCCCGCGCGATCGCTTCGTCCTTGCCGACCCCGAGCACGGCCATCGGCGCCTCGATCACGTTCTCGAGCACCGTCATGTGCGCCCACAGGTTGAAGTGCTGGAACACCATCGACAGCTTCGTGCGCATCCGCTGCAACTGCTTCTGGTCGGCCACGCGCAGCGACCCGTTGCGGTCGCGCGTGGTCTGGATCGGCTCGCTGCCGATCGTGATCTGCCCCGAGCACGGCTGTTCGAGGAAGTTGATGCAGCGCAGGAACGTGCTCTTGCCGGAGCCGCTCGAGCCGATGATGCTGATCACGTCGCCGGCCTTCGCCTTCATCGACACGCCCTTCAACACCTCGTTGTCGCCGAATTTCTTGTGCAGGTTGTCAACGGTAAGCTTGTACATGCTGGGTCCTTCGTTGCGGATCTTGCGGATGCGTTAATGGCTGCGCGGCGCGAGGTACGCGAGCCAGCGCGTCTCGAGCTTGCGGAACGCCCAGATGAGCGCGAACACCACGACGGCGTACAGCACGGCTGCGATGCCGTAGGCCTGGAACGACATGTAGGTCGCCGAATTGACGTCGCGCGTGACCTTCAGGATGTCGGGCACGGTCGCGGTGAACGCGAGCGTCGTCGCATGCAGCATCAGGATCACTTCGTTGCTGTAGCTCGGCAGCGAGCGGCGCAGCGCGGACGGCAGGATGATGCGCGTATAGAGCTTGAAGCGCGACATCCCGTAGGCCATCCCGGCTTCGATCTCGCCGGACGACGTCGCCTTGATCGCGCCCGCGAAGATCTCCGTCGCATACGCGCATTCGTTCAGCACGAACGCGAGCAGCGTGCAGTTCATCGCGTTGCGGAAGAACGTGTCGAGCAGCACGTGGTCGTGCACGACCTGCAGGCTGTAGATGCCCGTGTAGCACATCAGCAGCTGCACGTACAGCGGCGTGCCGCGGAACACGTACGTATAGAGCCACACGGGGCCCGAGATCCAGCGGTTCGACGACGCCCGCGCGATCGCGAGCGGCACGGCGAGCGCGAAACCGAACGCGATCGACACGACCAGCAGCCACAGCGTGATCGCGAGGCCGCTGAAGCGGTAGCCGTCGGAATAGAGATAGTTTTGCCAGTACTGGCTGACGAGTTCGATCACAGTGCGAGCCTCCGGACACCGACGGAATAACGCTTCTCGAGGTGATGCAGCACGACGTTCGACACCGTCGTGATCGCGAGGTAGATCGCGCCCGCAGCCAGCGTGAAGAAGAAGAAATCGAGCGTGCTCTTGCCGGCGTCCTGCGACGCCTTGACGACGTCGGCGAGGCCGATGATCGACACGAGCGCGGTGGCCTTCACGAGCACCTGCCAGTTGTTGCCGATGCCCGGCAGCGCGAAGCGCATCATCTGCGGGAACAGGATGCGGTGAAACACGCGCCAGCCGCTCATCCCGTACGCGAAGCCGGCTTCGAGCTGGCCGCGCGGCACCGCGAGGAACGCGCCGCGGAACGTCTCGGTGAAGTACGCGCCGTAGATGAAGCCGAGCGTCACGACGCCGGCCACGAACGGGTCGATGTCGATCTGGTCCCAGCCGAGCAGGTCGGTCACATCGTTCAGCAGGATCTGGATCCCGTAGAACAGCAGCAGCATCAGCACGAGATCGGGCACCGCGCGGATCAGCGTCGTATAGAACGTGCCGACCGACTTGAGCACGCGGTTGGCCGACAGTTTCGCGGCCGCGCCCGCGAGGCCCAGTATCAGCGACGCGGCGAGCGACAGCACCGCGAGCTTCACGGTCTCGACCGTGCCGGCCCACAGTAGCGGGCCAAATCCTTGGAAGATCATATGAGGAACCCAGAACGAGGTGGCTGGATTGTCAATAGCCATTAAGCGCGCAGCAAACGAGTTCTGCGCACGACGTGATGCAGCCTGCTCATCAAGCCGGACGCGGCCCGCGCACGGGGCGGCATCCGGCAACGCAGGCGGCGCGCCGCCATCGATGCGCGCTGCCCGGGCGGTCAGCCGCCGTAGACGTCGAACGCGAAGTACTTCTTCTCGAGCTTCTTGTAGGTGCCGTCCTTGATGATGTCGGCGATCGCGTGGTCGATCTTCGCCTTCAGGTCGGCGTCGTCCTTGCGCAGGCCGATGCCGGCGCCGTTGCCGAGCGTCTTCGGATCGTCGATGTCGCCGCCGGCGAACTGGAAGTTCGCACCGCGCGGCGTCTTCAGGAAGCCGATGTCGGCCTGCACCGCGTCCTGCAACGCCGCGTCGAGGCGGCCCGACATCAGGTCCTGGTACACGCCGTCCTGGTTCTGGTAAGGCACGACCTGCACGCCCTTCGGCGCCCAGTACGCCTTCGCGTAGGTTTCCTGGATGGTGCCCTGCTCGACGCCGACCGACTTGCCCTTCAGCGATTCGGCCGTCGGCTGCAGGTTCGCGCCCTTCTTCGCGACGAGGCGCGTCGGCGTGTTGAACAGCTTGTCGGAGAACGCGATCTGCTCGGCGCGCGCCGGCGTCATCGACATCGACGACAGCACGCCGTCGAACTTCTTCGCCTTCAGCGCCGGGATCATCCCGTCGAAATCGTTCTCGATCCACACGCATTTCGCCTTCAGGCGGGCGCAGATCTCGTTGCCGAGGTCGACGTCGAAGCCGACGACCTTGCCGCTTGCATCCTTCGATTCGAACGGCGGGTAGCTGGCGTCGACGCCGAAACGGATCGTCGACCAATCCTTGGCGTGGGCACCGACCGCGAGGCAGGCGAGGGCAATACTGAGCGCGAGTTTCTTCATGGCGTTCCTGTCAGAGGCGAACTGGGGCGGATTCCGGTCGGGCTGCCCGCCGTGAATCCTTCCAACCGGGTAATCGCGCGTTCCGGCGATGCTCCAAGTTGTACATACAACTTTGCCTTTTCCAGGATAGGGTCAGCAATCCGTGTTTATCTCTAATTGTCGGCGGATTAGGGGCGTCGACGGGATTTTCCTTAATTTTCAATTAATTATGGATTACGCGGGGCTGAATGGAGGCTTTCTTGCGGCGTACGGCGGCAGCTGGGCAGAGCCCGGCACCTGTCTAGACCTTGTCGGCCACCGCACCGTGTTTTCCGAACCGGCCTGACGTTCGTCCAACGACGGCGTGGCCGCCGCCGGCTCATCCTGCCCTTTCCGCCTTCGGTCGCCGGCGCAGCGCGTTTACGCATCCTTTGCAGACGCGCGGCGAGTCTATACACCGTCTCGCCGCGGCGATTTCTAGAATGGGCGCCATGTCGAGAACGAGATCTCCGCCGTGCACCGCGCGCCGCGACCGGGGATGAGCCCATGAAACCGACCAGAACCGAATCCACTGCTTCACGCCATCTGCCGCCCGCTCGCTCGCGGCGTCGCGCTCCCGCGGACACACTCGTGCTGCTGTCGATCCGCGTCGAATCGGACAACCTCGCGGTCGTGCGGCGTCGCTTGCATCAGGCCGTCGGCGCCGCACTGAACTGCTACACGGCCGCGCTCGACCGCCGCACCGGGCGCGCGTGCATCGAACTCGAAGTCGCACGGTCACAGGCGTCGCCCGCGATCCTGTCGATCCTGCGCCTGCTGCCGGCCGCCGAGTTCGGCGCGATCCGCCTGTTGCAGCACTAGCGGCGTTCGTTCGCCACCGCCGCGCGTGACACGCGTCACGCACGCCCCCTTTTTCATCGATTCGCACGCACGGATCCGCGCGGCGGATCGCCGTTCCCGTCGCAACGGGCCTTTCCAGGAAACACACGCAATGAAAAAAGCAGTCGTCGGTACCCTCTCGCTCGCATGCTTCGGCGCCGTCGCGCATGCGCAAAGCAGCGTCACGCTCTACGGGATGCTGGATGCCGGTATCGCCTATACGAACAACCAGTCGGGCAAAAGCGCGTGGCAGCAAGGCAGCGGCCTGCTGTCGAATACGGTCTTCGGGCTGAGCGGCAACGAGGATCTCGGCGGCGGCCTGCATGCGCTGTTCCGGCTCGAAAGCGGCTTCAACCTGAACAACGGCACGCAGTCCTATCGAAACACGCTGTTCGGTCGCCGCGCGTACGTCGGCCTGCAGAGCGATCGATACGGCGCGCTGACGCTCGGCCGCCAGTACGACGCCGTGGTCGACTATCTCGGCCCGCTCGCGATGGCGAACAACGGCGACGGCAACAACCTCGCGTCGCATCCGTTCGACAACGACAACCTCGACGATTCGTTCTACATCGACAACGCGGTGAAATACACGAGCCCGACACTCGCGGGCTGGCAGTTCGGCGGCCTGTACGGGTTCGGCAACGCGGCCGGCGGCTTCGCGAACAACCGCGCATACAGCGCCGGCGTGTCGTATGCGAACGGGCCGGTCAGCGTCGGCGCCGCGTACCTGCAGCTCAATCGCGGCGGGCTGACGGCCGGCGGCGCACTGTCGACCAACGACGCGCCGAACTTCCCGGCCGTCCGGCAGCGCGTGATGGGCGCCGGCGGCAGCTACGCGTTCGACCGGCTGACGATCGGCGCGGTGTGGACGCACGCGATGTTCGACGAAACGGCCGCGTCGTCGCTGCCGGGCGCGCTGAACGCGCTGCGCTTCGACAACTACGAGATCAACGCGCGCTATGCGCTGACGCCGGCGGTCTCGTTCGCCGGTGCCTATACGTTCACCGACGGCCGCTACGACGACGCCACCGGCAGCCACCGGCCGAAGTGGCACCAGGTGACGCTGATGGCCGACTACGCGCTGAGCAAGCGCACCGACGTGTATGCGGAAACCGTGTATCAGCACCAGTTCGGCGTGCCGTCGGGCGCGACGCTCGGGTTCGCGAACGTCACGGGCGTCGCGGCTTCGTCGACCCGCACGCAGGTGGTCGCGACGGTCGGCATCCGGCATCGGTTCTGACCGCAAGCGAGCCGTCGCAGGCCGGCCGCTCTGTGCAATCCCGCATGGACGCGCGCCGGCCGAACAGGGATCATTCGGGGAATCCGGGCCGGCGCGCCCGCGAAACCGGTACACTCGGCGCCGGGCGCGCGCCGGATCGGCATTCGGCGGCGGCCCGCCGCCGACCCAGAAATCGTGATCCCATGACCACACCGATCTATCAGGAAATCAAGGACTTCATCCTCGCGCGCATTCATGCCGGCGAATGGGCGGAAGGCGACCAGGTGCCGTCGGAGAACGAGCTCGCACGCGAATTCAACGTCGCGCGGATGACCGTCAACCGCGCGCTGCGCGAGCTGACGGCCGAACAGGTGCTCACGCGCACGCGCGGCTCCGGCACGTATGTCGCGTCACCGAAATACGAATCGACGCTGGTCGCGATCCGCAGCATCTCCGACGAAGTCGCCGCGCGCGGCCACGGCTATCGCGCGCAGGTGCTGCAGGTCGGCGCGGCCGTCGCCGATGCGAAGCTCGCCGACGAACTGCGGCTCGACACCGGCAGCCCGATTTTCCATTCGCGCGTGCTGCATTTCGAGAACGACACGCCCGTGCAACTCGAGGAACGCTGGGTCAATCCGGCCTGCGCGCCCGAATACGCGTTGCAGGACTTCACGACGACGACGCCGAACCAGTACCTGACGCGCGTCGCGCCGCTGCAGCGCGTCGAATACCGGATCGAGGCCGCGATGCCCGACGCCGAAACGCGCCGCCACCTGACGATGGACGACCGCGAGCCGTGCCTGCTGCTGCATCGGCGCACGTGGTCGCAGGGGCTGGTCGCGTCGATCGCGAATCTGTGGCACCCGGGCAGCCGCTACCGTTTCACCGGGCATTTCTGATGCCGCGGCGCGCGCTCACCTCGCGCGCGGTCGCGCCCATCGTTCGATCGCACTGACGGCCCGCTGCAATCCCTCCTCCTGCGCGATGCGCGTGCCGAGCGCCGCCGCACGCGCCTTCGTCTCGCCACGTTCGGCAAACGCGATCGCCCGTGCCAGCGCGGCCGCCTCCACGCGCCGCCCCGCGACCGGCGCATCCGCGACACCGAGCCGTTGCAGCCGGTTCGCCCAGAAGAACTGATCGCCCGCGAACGGCACGACCACCGACGGAATGCCGGCCCGCGCCGCCGAATGCGTGGTGCCCGACCCGCCGTGATGCATCGCCATCGCGACGCGCGGGAACAGCCAGTCGTGCGGCGTGTCGCCGATCACGCGAACGTGCGCCGGCAGCAGCGACGCATCGATGCCGCTCCAGCCCGGATAGAACAGCGCGCGCCGGCCGGCCAGCGCCTGCGTCAGCGCGGCGGCCAGCGCCGCCCGATCGAAGCCGGCCATGCTGCCGAACCCGATGTACACGGGCGGCTCGCCCGCGTCGAGAAACGCCGACAGTTCGGGCGGCGGCGTCCACGCACGCGCGTCGACCCGCCACTGGCCGCAGGCGTGCACGTTCGCCGGCCAGTCGGCCGGGCCGGACAGCAGCGCCGGCGACACGCCATACAGCATCGGATGATCGGTCCACACGTGCTTGCGCGGCGGCAATCCGCAGACGCTGGCGCGCGCCGCATTGGTCGACTTCCTGAACGCGTGCCACAGCAGCGCATTCACGAGCCGATGGCTCGTGCGATTCAGCCAGCGCGGCAGCTTCCCCGGCGGCAGGAACGGCGACGCGAATTCGGCGGTCGGCGTGATCGGGATCATGCCCGTGCCGATCGCCGGTATGCGGCGATACTCGGCGACCGACAGCCCGACGAACGACGCGAGGCCCGACACGAGCAGCGCATCGCAACCGGCCAACGCGTCCGCGACTTCTTGCATCCATGCGGCCGTGTTCGCATTCGCGATCGCCGCGAGCGCCTTCGACGTATCGTTGAAGCCGCCCCTCCCGCGCACCGCATCGGCCAGCGCGCCTTCCGGTGCGATCGCGCGACGGATATCGCCGGACAGCGGCGCCGACGGCACGCCGAGCGCGGCGGCCGAGCCGAGCGTCGCCGCGTCGGCCAGCAGCCGGACGTCGTGCCCGGCATCCAGCAGCGCGCGACCGAGCGCCGCGAGCGGACGCGTGTCGCCTTCGGTGCCGTAGGTGGCGATGACGAGTTTCATGCGGGGCTCCTCGTGCACGGCGGAAAAGGTTGGATTCAAAAAAGTGCACGTCGTATACTAATGCAATCCGCACACTTTCAGTCAATCCCCTGCCATGACGACTCCGACCGACGATCCGGGCCGCCGCGCGCGCAAACGCATCCAGATGCTCGCGCATCTCGCCGCGACCGGCGCGCGCCTGTTCGATGCGCACGGCTACGATGCCGTCACGATGGAGCAGATCGCCGCGCAGGCCGATGTCGCGAAACGCACGCTGTACAACCATTTTCCGACGAAGGAAGCCGTGCTCGCGCACTGGCTCGAAGGCGAGCTCGCACGCGATCTCGCGCATCTGCAGCACGACGTCGCGCGGCGCAAGACCTTTGCGTCGCGCATCGGCTGCGTGCTCGACGCGTCGGCCGCCTGGTGCGAGCACCATCCGGCGTACCTGCTCGCGTACCTGCGGCACCGCTTCCTGAGCATCGGCGCAGCCGAACCGGCGCGTGCGGGAGAGAACGGCAGCGACATCG
>NZ_UAQZ01000012.1 GCF_900446215.1 Burkholderia cenocepacia
GACGCGTTGCTTGCAGCTGCAGCACACAGCATCGCCGCGGCGGTGATCGGCAACAGCTTTTGCATCTTGATATTCATGTAAGTCTCCAGTTCGGTCCCAATAAACGCCATCGCCCGGTGCCCCGCTGCCATCCCCGTGTTTGCAATCACTGGACGATTCGCCGGTTGCATCGTTCATGCACTTGGCCTCAAGCACGTGAAAACAGCCGCTTTTAGCGGCCACCCGCCCGTACTTGCGCGCAAGTGTAGGTGATCAAATTAATTTGTGGGACTTTTTTGGGGTAGTGGTAACACTACCGATACGCGCGCTTTGGAAGGAGGACTCGAATATCGCCGCAAGCCCCGCCGGATAAGGGTTTCCGCTAATTCCCGGCGATCTTTTGAAAGGTCGTTTCAACGCATTCCCGGGGTATTTCGATTCGGTATTTTGTGCCCGGGATCGTTGAATGAAACGCGTGTGACGGCACACGCGTTTCGTCGTCCGACATGAACGATTTCTGGCGGCCGATGCGGGGTTCAGGCGGCCGAGGCGCGCCATTCGGCGTCGAGCGCGGCAACCAGTTGCGACGTCGTCAGCGTGTCGCCGCGCCGCCGCGCGAGGGGTGCGCCCTGCCCGGCCCACAGCGACAGATAGTCGCCGTCGTTCGCGCGCGCGGCGGCCTGGCGCAGCGGCTGGGTCAGCGCGTTCTGCACCGGATACGGTGCCGCGTCGGCCACGTGCTCGCCGAGCCGCGCCATCAGCGTGTTGCGCAGCCCGCGTGCGTGACGGCCGGTAATCGCGCGCGTGACCTGCGTCGACGTATCGGCGCTCGCGAGCAGACGCGCCTTCCAGTCCGCGGCGATCGCGCTTTCCGCGCACGTGAGGAACGCGGTGCCGAGTTGCGCGGCCTGCGCGCCGAGCGCGAGCGCGGCCGCGATCCCGCGGCCGTCCATGATGCCGCCCGCGGCCAGCACGGGCAGCCCCGTCGCGTCGACGAGTTGCGGGACGAGCGCGAGCGTGCCGATCAGCGCGTCGTCGGCGGAGCCGATGAAGGTGCCGCGATGGCCGCCGGCCTCGGCGCCCTGCGCGGACAGCGCGTCGGCACCGGCCGCCTGCCACGCGAGCCCTTCGGCCACGTGCGTCGCGGTGCCGATCACATAAGTGCCGGCGGCTTTCAGGCGGGCGACGTCGGCCGCGTCGAGCACGCCGAACGTGAAGCTCGCGACCGGCACGCGCAGCGCAACGAGCGCATCGAGCTGCGCGCGGAAATCGGGCGCATAGCGCGCGGGCGCCGTGCCCGGCGGCAAGCCGAGCGTCGCGTTCAGCGGGTCGATCGCGGCCAGCGCACGCGCGACGGTCGCCGCATCGGGCGCGGCTTCATCGGGCAACACGAACAGGTTGATCGCGAACGGGCGATCGGTCGCCGCGCGGATCGCGGCGACTTCGGCCTCGATGCGCTCGGGCGCGAGCGCGCCGGCGCCGAGGCTGCCGAGCGCACCGGCATTCGACGCGGCGGCGACCATCGCGGTCGTGGTCGCGCCGACCATCGGCGCCTGCACGAGCGGCAGACGCAGGCCGAAGCGTTCGGAAAAGGGGGTGGACAACGAGCGGGCAGACATGGCGAATCCTTCGATGACGATGCGCGAAAGCGCTTTGTAAAGGCCGACACATCGACTCTATCGAAGCGGCGCGGCGCCGAAAAATGAATAATCGAGATCGAAACGATCGCTGCGCGAGAAACGGGCGCGTGCACTGCAGCATCGAACGATTGGTGGCACACTAGGCCGCCCTCTTTCACCCTGGGGGCGCGCATTGCGCACCCCGCACGCCAGGAGTTCAGAACGTGACTGCCCAATGGATCGACATCCCGACCGGTAACGACAGCTTCGGCGGCTATCTCGCGCTGCCCAAGCGCGGCAAGGGCCCTGCCGTCATCATCATCCAGGAGATTTTCGGCGTGAACGCGCACATCCGTGCGGTCGCCGACCAATACGCGGCCGACGGCTTCGTCGCGCTCGCGCCCGACGTGTTCTGGCGCACGCAGCCGCGCGTCGAGCTGACCTACGAAGGCGCGGATCGCGACAAGGGCATCGAGCTGATGAAAAAGACCGACGTGGGGCTCGCGGTCGCGGACATCGGCGCGGCGGCCGACGCGTTGCGCGCCCGCCCCGAAGTGGACGGCAAGCTCGCCGCGATCGGCTACTGCTTCGGCGGCCAGCTCGCGTACCGCGCGGCCGCAACCGGCAAGCTCGATGCGGCGGTGTCCTATTACGGCGGCGGCATCCAGAACGCGCTCGACCTCGCCGGCCAGGTCACGCAGCCGATCCTGTTCCACTACGCGGAAAACGACCACGGCATTCCGCTCACCGCGGTCGACCAGGTGAAGGCCGCGTTCGCCGGCCACGGCCATGCGTCGTTCCACGTGTACCCGGGCGCCGAGCACGGCTTCAACTGCACGGACCGCGCGTCGTACAACCAGCGTGCCGCGGCGCTCGCGCACGGCCGCACGCTGACGTTCCTCGCCGAGCACCTCTAAAAGCGCCGGCCGCGGGCCCGCCACGCCGGGCCCGCGTTATGCTCGCACCATCGCCATGAGTCACAACGGGGGTGACCGCGATGCACTCGGACTATCTCGCGCATGACGCCATCGGACTCGCCGCGCTCGTGCGCGACCGCCAGGCCAGCCCGCGCGAACTGCTCGACGCCGCGATCGGCCAGGCCGAAGCGGTCAACGGCGCGATCAACGCGATCGTGCTGCAGGACTACGAAGCCGCGCGCCAGCGTGCGGCGAGCGCGCCCGAACCGGGCGCCGCCACGCCGTTCGCGGGCGTGCCGTATCTCGTCAAGGATCTCGGCGCGGCGGTCGCCGGCTTGCCGCTGTCGATGGGCAGCCGGCACTACCGCTACTTCGTGCCGGCCGACGATTCGCCGGTGATCGCGCGCAGCCGCGCGGCGGGTCTGAACGTGTTCGGCAAGACCAACACGTCCGAGATCGGCCAGATGCCGTATACGGAACCCGAACTGTTCGGCGCGTGCCGCAACCCGTGGAATCTCGACCACACGCCCGGCGGCTCGAGCGGCGGCGCGGCGGCGGCCGTCGCGGCCGGCATCGTGCCGCTCGCACACGCGTCCGACGGCGGCGGCTCGATCCGCATTCCGGCGTCGTGCTGCGGGCTGTTCGGCCTGAAGCCGAGCCGCAACCCGGTGCTGGTCGACCTGCCGTCGAACGGCGAACTCGTGGTCCAGCATGCGGTGTCGCGCAGCGTGCGCGACAGTGCGCTGCTGCTCGACGTGACGACCGGCCAGACGCTGCCGCCCGGCGCGCCCGGTACCTTCCTCGGCGCGCTCGATACGCCGCCCGGCCCGTTGCGGATCGGCCTCGTCATCGATCCGATGCTCGCGCCGGCGCTCGCCGACGACACGCGCGCGGCGCTCGACGACGCGGCCGCGCTGCTCGAATCGCTCGGCCATCACGTCGAGCCGACGACGCTGCAGATCGACTATGTGCGCGCGGCCGAAACCTTCCTGACGCTGTGGGCGACGATCGCCGAAGAAATGGTGCTCGGCGCGCGCGAGCTGACCGGGCGCACGCCGCGGCGCGGCGAATTCGAGGCCGCGACGTGGGCGATGGCCGTGGTCGGCCGCCGCCTCGCGCGCACGCGCCTGCCGGACGTACTCGAATGGCAGCGCCAGCTCACCGTGCAGGTCGCCGGTCTCGTGTCGCGCTACGACGCGATCCTGTGCGCCTCGCTCGCGGGGCCGCCGGTGAAGATCGGCGAACTGCAGCCGACGCCGTTCGAATCCGCGCAGATGAAGCTGGTCGCCGCGTTGCCGGTGAAGCCGCTGCTGAAGGAAATGCTCGCGAAGTCGTCGGAGAAGGCGTTCGCGTGGGCCGGCTGCACCGAGCTGTTCAACCTGACCGGCCAGCCGGCGATGTCGGTGCCGCTGTACTGGAATGCGCGCGGGCTGCCGATCGGCGTGCAGTTCGCCGCCCGCCACGCGGACGAAGCGTTGCTGCTGAAGCTCGCGCGGCAGCTCGAACAGGCGCGGCCGTGGTTCGACCGCCGCCCGCCGCTGATGCAGGCGCAGCGCTGATTCAGCGGCTTCCGCCACGCGGCATGCGCGGCGCTTCACGATAAAAAAGCCCCGCCGGCGCAAACCGGCGGGGCTTTCACACAGGCAACCGCGTGATGGCGCTTACACCGCGAGCCGTTCGCAGATCGTCCGCGTGGCGGTCGCCGCGTTCAGCGTGTAGAAATGCAGCCCCGGCACGCCCGCGTCGATCAGGCGCTGGCACAGGCTCGTGACGACGTCCGCGCCGAACGCGCGGATCGACTCGCGATCGTCGCCGAAGCTCTCGAGCCGGCGCGCGACCCAGCGCGGCACTTCGGCGCCGCACATCTCGGAGAAGCGCATCAGCTGCGAGAAGTTCGTGATCGGCATGATGCCCGGCACGATCGGCACGTCCACCCCGAGCTTGCGCGCATCGTCGACGAAGCGGAAATACGCATCCGCATTGAAGAAGTACTGCGTGATCGCGGAATTCGCGCCCGCTTTCACCTTGCGCGCGAAATTCTCGAGATCGGCCTTCGGCGAGCGCGATTGCGGGTGGTACTCCGGGTAGCCGGCGACCTCGATGTGGAACCAGTCGCCATGCTCGGCGCGGATGAAGCTGACGAGCTCGGACGCATAGCGCAGCTCGCCGACCTCGCCCATCCCCGACGGCAGGTCGCCGCGCAGCGCGACGATGTGCCGGATGCCGTGCGAGCGGTACTGGTCGAGGATCGCGCGCAGGCTGTCGCGCGACGAGCCGATGCACGACAGGTGCGGCGCGGCTTCGAGGCCGTCCTTCTGCATGTCGAGCACGGTATCGAGCGTGCCCTGCTGCGTCGATCCGCCGGCGCCGAACGTCACGGAGACGAATTTCGGCTTCAGCGGCAGCAGCTGCGCGCGCGTGGCGCGCAGCTTCTCGACGCCGTCCGCCGTCTTCGGCGGGAAGAATTCAAACGAGAGTTCGATCGGTTTCATGATTCGATGGGGTTGGGCCTGCGCCCGCCCTCAGCCGATGTCGCGCTGGCCGAAGATCAGGGCGGACAGCAGCCACGACACGATGCTGTACAGGATCGAACCGAAGAACGCGGACCAGAACCCCGACACCTCGAAGCCCTTCAGCAGCGACGACGCGAACCAGAAGCACAGCGCGTTCACGACGAGGATGAACACCCCGAGCGTGACGATCGTGACGGGCAGCGTCAGCAGGATCAGCACCGGCCGGATCACCGTGTTGATCAGCCCGAGCACCACCGCGATGATCAGCGCGGTGCCGAAGCTCTTGATGTGGATCGACGGCACGAGGTACGTGATGATCAGCAGCGCCAGCGCGTTGATGACCCAGGTGAGGATGACGCTCATGGAGTGCTCCGGTTCGGTTGTCGATCGGTACGATCGGTACGATCGGTGAGCGCCGCCGCGCCGTGCGCCCGCGACGGGCGCGCACGGCACGGCGGCCGCGCATCAGTATCAGTAGCGGTAGTGGTTCGGCTTGAACGGGCCGTCCTTCTGCACGCCGATGTACGCGGCCTGCTCGTCCGACAGCACCGACAGGTTCGCGCCGATGCGCGCGAGGTGCAGGCGCGCGACCTTTTCATCGAGATGCTTCGGCAGCACGTACACCTTGTTCTCGTACTGTTCGCCGCGCGTGAACAGCTCGATCTGCGCGAGCGTCTGGTTCGCGAACGAGTTCGACATCACGAACGACGGGTGGCCGGTCGCGCAGCCGAGGTTCACGAGGCGGCCTTCGGCCAGCAGGATCACGCGCTTGCCGTCCGGGAAGATGATGTGGTCGACCTGCGGCTTGATGTTTTCCCACTGGTACTGGCGCGTCGACGCGACATCGATTTCCGAGTCGAAGTGACCGATGTTGCAGACGATCGCGTTGTGGCGCATCGCCTTCATGTGATCGTGGTTGATCACGTGATAGTTGCCGGTCGCCGTCACGAAGATGTCGGCCTTGTCCGCCGCGTATTCCATCGTCACGACGCGGTAGCCTTCCATCGCCGCCTGCAGCGCGCAGATCGGATCGATTTCGGTGACCCACACGGTCGCGCCGAGGCCGCGCAGCGACTGCGCGCAGCCCTTGCCCACGTCGCCGTAGCCTGCGACGACCGCGACCTTGCCCGCGATCATCACGTCGGTCGCGCGCTTGATGCCGTCGACGAGCGACTCGCGGCAGCCGTACAGGTTGTCGAACTTCGACTTCGTGACCGAATCGTTCACGTTGAACGCCGGGAACGGCAGGCGGCCGTCCTTTTCCATCTGGTACAGGCGGTGCACGCCGGTCGTGGTTTCTTCGGTCACGCCCTTGATGTGCGCGAGGCGCTTCGAGTACCAGGTCGCGTCGACGTCGAGGTGCTTCGCGATCGACTTGTACAGCGCGACTTCTTCCTCGTTGGTCGGCTTCGCGATCACCGAACGGTCCTTCTCGGCCTTCGAGCCGAGGATCAGCAGCAGCGTTGCATCGCCGCCGTCGTCGAGGATCATGTTCGCGAATTCGCCGTTCGGCCATTCGAAGATGCGGTGCGAGAACTCCCAGTATTCGTCGAGCGATTCGCCCTTGAACGCGAACACCGGCGTGCCGGCTTCGACGATCGCGGCCGCCGCGTGATCCTGGGTCGAGAAGATGTTGCACGATGCCCAGCGCACGTCCGCGCCGAGCGCCTTCAGCGTCTCGATCAGCACGCCCGTCTGGATCGTCATGTGCAGCGAACCGGCAATGCGCGCGCCCTTCAGCGGCTGCTGCGCCTTGTATTCGTCGCGGATCTGCACGAGGCCCGGCATTTCGGTCTCGGCGATGTTGAGTTCCTTGCGGCCCCAGCCGGCCAGCGCCATGTCGGCGACGACGTAATCGGTGGATGCCTTGGAATCGATAATGGCGTTCATCACGCCCTCCTTTCTAAAAAGTTTCTAGATTGGTGACGTGAGCGCCGTTCAGGAAGCGGGGCCGGCGCGAAAAAATCGCCGCACGGCTGCTTGGTGAAGCTCTCCGAGCCTGGCGGACGCTGGTGGTCCGTCGCAACGCTCCTCGGAAAACGGAGGGGATTGTAGCAAATCGGCGCGCGGAATGCGCAAGGACCCGCACACGAGCGCGGCACGGGCGCGCGGCGCCGGCGCGCGCGGCCGTCGACAAAGGGTCAGGACTCGGCGCCGACCCACGCCTGTTCGCGCAGCCGCGCGCGCAGGCGCGCGACGGCCTGGCTGTGCAGCTGGCACACGCGCGATTCGCTCACTTCGAGCACCGCGCCGATCTCGCGCAGATTCAGACCCCGTTCGTAGTACAGCGACATCAATAGCTTCTCGCGCTCCGGCAGCCGCTCGATCGCTTCGACGAGCGCCTCGCGCAGGTGCTCGTCGAGCAGCGCCGACAACGGATCGGCGTGATCGACGCGATAACGGTCGAGGAACGGCTCGTCGTCGGCCGCGCGGTCGAAATCCTCGTAGTAGATGAGCTGGCTGCCGTGCAGGTCCTGCAGCATCCCCTGGTATTCGTCGAGCGGCATGTTCAGGTGCTGCGCGATCTCGGTCTCGCTCGCCGAGCGGCCGAGGTGCTGCTCGACCTGGTGCACCGCGTGCTCGACCTCGCGCGACGTCTTGCGCAGGCTGCGCGGCAGCCAGTCGTTGCTGCGCAGCTCGTCGAGCATCGCGCCGCGGATGCGCTGCGTCGCATAGGTCTCGAACTGCGCGCCCTGGTCTTCCTTGTAGCGGCCGGCCGCGTCCATCAGGCCGATCATGCCGGCCTGGATCAGGTCGTCGAGATCGACGCTCGCCGGCATCTTCGCGACGAGTTGCAGCCCGAGGCGGCGCACGAGCGGCGCATATTGCGCGAGCACGTCGGCCTGGGACATCTTTCCTTGAGCGTTGTACATCATGGCTCTCTCCTTCGGGTGGCGCTCACGCGGCGTGTGCCGCGCCCGCCTCGTACGACGGCTTGCCGCCGGCGTGGACCGCCCGGCCCGCACCCGAACGCGGGCGCATCGGCCAGTACAACAGGTCGGCGGCAATCTGCCGGTAGTCGCGCGCGGCGGGCGACGACGGGAACGCGTCGACCACCGCATGCATCAGGTCGCGGGCGTGCTCGACGAGCGGATCGGCGCTCACGCAGCCCGCATCGGCGATCGACACGGTCAGGTAGCGGCTCGCGACGCCCGCGAGGTTGTCGAAGGCCGTCTTCGCGTCCGCGTGGCTGCCGACCTGATTGGTCAGCACGCGGAACTGCGCGAACGCGTGCGCGAAATGCAGCCGCTTCATGCACGCGTATGCCTCGGTGATCGCCTGCGCGGCGACCCGCGTGACGACCAGCACGTCGTGCGCTTCGCGCGCGAGCGCCGAGAACGAGCCGTCGGCGCCGAGCTGCGCGTCGACGAGCACGATGTCGGCCGGGCCGTCGATGAAGTCGCTCAGTTGCGCGTCGCTGTAGCCGGCGCGCGCGAGCCGCGCGGCGCCGCACAGGCCGAAGCCGGCCGCCACCCGCGTGCGTTCGCCGTCGCGCAGCCATGCGCCCGCGAGCGTCGCGCTGGCCGAGTGCACGTCGGCGCGCTCGTCGACGACGAGCACGTCCTTGCCGAGCGACGCGAGCGCCGCCGCAAGATTCACCACGGTGGACGTGCAGCCGACGCCCGCCGGCCCGCCCGTCACCGCGACGATGCGCGACGCGCGCCCGGCCAGCAGGCGCCGCAGCCCTTCGGCCTGATCGATGATCCGTTTATCCAAATCGCACCTCGTGCAGCTCGGCGGTGGAACGTGCGGTCAGTGCGGAAAGCAGCGTCGGCATGTCCTCGTCTTGCGGCACGAAGGGCGAGCCGTCGCGCGGCACACAGAACGCGCTCTTCAGCAGGAATTTGGTCGACGCGACGTACAGGTTCTCCGGCACCTTCTGGCCGGTCGACACGTAGTGGACCGGCAGCTTGTAGCGGATCACCGTGTCGAGCACGCCGCCGAGGTGGGTCGCCTCGTCGAGCTTGGTGAGGATGCACCCGGCCAGGTCGGGATGCTCGCCCGCGCTGCGGTACGCCTGCACGACTTCGTTCAGCGTGTCGCCGTGGCTCGTCGCGTTGAGCAGCAGCAGGCGCTGCACCGGTGCGTTCGCGCCGTGCAGCATCGCGATCTGGTCGGACACCGCGCGGTCGCGCTGGCTCATGCCGATCGTGTCGATCAGCACGATGTGCTTGTTGCGCAGCTCGGACAGCGCGAGCGCGAGGTCGCCCGCATCCTTCACCGCGTGCACCGGCACGCCGAGGATCTTGCCGAAGATGCGCAGTTGCTCGTGACCGCCGATCCGGTAGCTGTCGGTGGTCAGCAGCGCGACCTTGCTCGCGCCGAAGCGCATCACGCAGCGCGCGGCCAGCTTCGCGGTGGTGGTCGTCTTGCCGACGCCCGTCGGCCCCATCAGCGCGAACACGCCGCCGCGCTCCATCAGCGCGTCCTCGCTGTCGAGCACCGGCAGGTTCGACGCAAGCACCGACTGCGCCCATTCCGCGGCCTGCCCGAAGGTCTGCGCACCGTCGCCGGACGGCAGGTTGTCGACCAGCATCCGCACCAGCTGCGCGGAGAAGCCGGCCGCGAACAGGTGCTTCGTCAGCGCGCCGTGAACGGCGCTGCGGCGCTGGCGGTCGTGCCACATCAGGCTGTCGAACTGCTCTTGCATCATCCCGCGCAGCTCGCCCAGCTCCTGCATCACCGTGTCGTTGACGATCCGCTCGAGGCGCGACTTCACCGCATCGGCCACCGCGGCGGCGGTGTCGGCGGACAGGCGCGTGCGTTCCGACGCCCTGCCGGCGTACGCGGCGCCCGTGTCGGATGCGCGCTTCGCGGCGGCGGGCGATCCCGCGGCCGGCGATCCGGCGGCGAGCGATCCCGCGGCCGGCATCCGGCGTTCGGCGTCGCGGACGATGTCGCGCGCCCAGTCCGGCGGCGTCGCGCTGGCCGCGGCGCGCGGCGCGGGCGCGCTCGGCTGCGGCTCGACCGGCGCCTGCGCACGGGCGATCAGCGCGTCGCGCTGCTGCGTGAGGCGCTTCGCGTGCTCGACCAGCCACGGTGCGGGTTCGGAAGGGGCGGCCGGCGATCCGGGCGCGGGCGTACCGGCGGCCGGCGCGACGATCGACGGCGCTGCCGCGGCGGGCGCGTCCGCATCGCTCGACGGAGAATGCGCATCCGCGTCGTGCGCGTCGGCACTCGCGCCGAACACCGACGAGAACACGTCCGGCAGCCCGCCTTCGCCGGCCGCATACGGATTGACGGCCGGGCGCGGTGCGATGCCCGGGCGCGACACGATGCCCGGCACGGCGGCGGCCGGCACGGATTCCGGCACGCGCGACGTGGCGACGCGCGGACGTGCGGCCGGCGGCGCCACCGCGGCGAGATCCGAATCGGCGAGTGCAACGATTTCGACGCTGCCGTCATCGAGCGTGCGGTTCGACAGCACGACCGCGTCGGCGCCGAGCGCCTCGCGCACGAGACGAAGTGCGTCGCGGCTCGTTGCGCCGGTGAATTTGCGAATGTTCAAGCGGAACCCCCGATGACGTTAACGACTTTGATCGTGCGTGTGTCCGGCACTTCGGCATACGACAGCACTTTCAATTGCGGCAGGCTGCGGCGCAGGAAGCGCGCGAGCATCGCGCGCAGCGCGTGCTGCACCAGCAGCACCGGCGGCAGCCCGAGATTCTGTTGACGCAGCATCGCTTGCTGCGTGCCGGTCAGAAGGTTGTGCGCGAGGCCGGGTTCGAGGCCCGGGTTCGCGCCGGTGGCGAGCGCCTGCGACAGCACGCGCTCCAGGTTCGCGTCGAGGCCCATCACCTGCATTTCGCCGTTGCCCGGATACCACTGCTGCGTGATCGCGCGGCCGAGCGACAGGCGCACCGCGGCGGTGATCTCGAACGCGTCGCCGCGGCCCGCATGCTCGGACACGGCCTCGAGGATCGTGCGCATGTCGCGGATCGGCACGCCTTCCTCGAGCAGGTTCTGCAGCACCTTCTGCAGCGTGGTGAGCGAGATCGTCTTCGGCACGAGGTCCTCGACGAGCGACGGTGCATCCTTGCCGGTGCGTTCGACGAGCGCCTGCACTTCCTGGCGGCCGAGCAGCTCGGCCGCGTGCTGGACGACGAGATGGTTCAGGTGCGTCGCGACGACCGTGCTCGCGTCGACCACCGTGTAGCCGTACACCTGCGCCTGCTCGCGCAGCGCGACGTCGATCCACACGGCCGGCAGCCCGAACGCGGGGTCCTGCGTGACGGCGCCCGGCAGCGCGGCCGTCACCTGGCCCGGGTTGATCGCGAGCCACTGGCCCGGGAACACTTCGCCCGCGCCGATCTCGACGCCCTTCAGCGCGATCCGGTACGCGTTCGGCCGCAGCTCGAGGTTGTCGCGGATATGGATCACCGGCGGCAGGAAGCCGATTTCCTGCGCGAATTTCTTGCGGATGCTCTTGATGCGCTTGAGCAGCTCGCCGTCGCTGTTCTTGTCGACGAGCGGAATCAGCCGGTAGCCGACTTCGAGCCCGAGCGGGTCGATCAGCTGCACGTCGTCCCAGGTCGCTTCGTGGCTGTCGGCCGGCAGCACGGCGGGCGGTGCGATGTCGGTCACGTCGCCGGCCGCCTTGCGGGCCGCCGCGCGCCGGGTCTGCGTGCGCGCCAGCCAGATCGCGCCGCCGCCGAGCGCGAGGAACGCGAAGTGCGGCATCCCCGGGATCAGCCCCATCAGCACGATGATCGCGCCGGTGATCGTCAGCACGCGCGGGTTCGTGAACAGCTGGCCGGTGATCTGCGTGCCGATGTCCTCGTCGGTCGCGACGCGCGACACGATCACGCCGGCCGCGGTCGAGATCACGAGCGACGGGATCTGCGCGACGAGGCCGTCGCCGATCGTCAGCAGCGTGTAGTTGGTGCCGGCCGCGGCGAAGCTCATGTCGTGCTGGACCATCCCGACGATCAGCCCGCCGATCACGTTGATCGCCATGATGATCAGGCCGGCGATCGCGTCGCCGCGCACGAACTTCGACGCGCCGTCCATCGACCCGTAGAACTCCGCTTCCTGCGACACGGCCAGGCGCCGCTTGCGCGCCTGTTCCTCGTTGATGAGGCCGGCGTTCAGGTCGGCGTCGATCGCCATCTGCTTGCCGGGCATCGCGTCGAGCGTGAAGCGCGCGGACACTTCGGCGATCCGCCCCGCGCCCTTCGTGATCACCATGAAGTTGATGATCATCAGGATCACGAACACGACGATGCCGACCGCGAAGTTGCCGCCGACCAGGAAGTGGCCGAACGCCTCGATCACCTGGCCGGCCGCGTCCGGGCCGGTATGGCCTTCGAGCAGTACGACGCGCGTCGACGCGACGTTCAGCGACAGGCGCAGCAGCGTCGAGAACAGCAGCACGCTCGGGAACGCCGCGAAGTCGAGCGGCTTCATCGTGTACATGCTGACGAGCAGCACCATCACCGACAGCGCGATGTTGAACGTGAACAGCAGATCCAGCAGCATCGGCGGCAGCGGCAGGATCATCATCCCCAGGATCATGCAGATGAGGATCGGGCCCGCGAGCGCGCGCAGGTTCGTGCCTGCCAGCAGGTTCGGGCGCTTCGCGAACAGGCCGGTGGTCGGGGTGCTCATGCCGCGGTCCCTCGTTTGCCGAGCGTGTCCTCGGCTTCTTCACGTTCGTCGTCGGCGGCGACCGACGTGCCCTTGTCGAGTTCGGCCGGCACGTCGAGATCGACCGGCACCGCCGGGAACGCGCCGCCTTCCGAGCGGAAACGCTTGAGCTGGTACACCCATGCGAGCACTTCGGCGACCGCCGAGTACAGCGAACCGGGGATCTCGCGCTCGAGTTCGACGTTGTGATACAGCGCCCGCGCGAGCGGCGGCGCTTCGAGCAGCGGCACGTTGTGTTCGGCCGCGAGTTCGCGGATGCGCGCCGCGACGAGGTTCACGCCCTTCGCGACGACCTTCGGCGCGCGCATCTCGCCATCCGTGTATTGCAGCGCGACCGCGAAGTGGGTCGGGTTCGTGACGACCACGTCGGCCTTCGGCACGGCCGCCATCATCCGGCGGCGGGCGATCGCGCGCTGCTGCTGGCGAATGCGCCCCTTCACGTGCGGATCGCCTTCGTTCTCGCGATGCTCGCGCTTCACTTCTTCCTTCGTCATGCGCAACTTCTTGTTGTACTGCCAGAGTTGGTAAGGCACGTCGAGCCCGGCGACGACCAACATCCCGGCGACCGTCGTGCCGCAGCACACGGCGACCAGATGCAGCGCATCGGGCAGCGCCGCGCCGAGCGGCTGGGTCGCGAGGCCGAGCAGTTCGTCCTTGCTGCGCCAGATCGCGATGCCGCCGATCCCGCCGACCACCAGCGTCTTCGCGATCGACATCCCGAGCTGGATCGGCCCCTGGATCGAGAAGATCCGGCCGAGGCCCGAAATCGGGTTCAGCCGGTCGAACTTCAGCTCGAACGTCTTTTGCGAAATCAGCCAGCCGCCGAGCGCCATCGGCGCGAGCAGCGCGGCGACGCCGGTGAGCGCGAGAAGCGGCAGCAGCGCGGCGAAGCCCTCGAGGCTCGCGCTGCCGGCCGCCGACAGCATCCGGTGGGTGTCGAACGCGGTCGCGCGATCGAACGTGAACGCGCCGCGCAGCATCGCCTGCAGATGCGCGCCCGACGGGCCCGCGAGCAGCCATGCGCCGTAGAACCCCGCCGCGAGCAGTGCGAACGAAGCCAGTTCGCGCGAACGCGCGACCTGCCCCTCCTCGCGCGCCTTCTCGCGGCGCCTGGGAGTGGCGGCTTCGGTCTTGTCGAGATCGCTCTCGTCTGCCACGGGGCCTCCAGTCGGCTACGGCGGAATGCCGTTTTCCAGTGACACCGATTATTCATGGAGGCGTCAAACGCCGATCGGTCGAGCAAAGCCGGGAAAGGGGGGTATTTCGGGGAATCGGACGAGCCGCCGCGAACGCGGCCGGAGCGGGGGCGGAACGATGCGCGGCGCGACGGAAAAACCGGCCGGCCGGCGCATGGGGGCGGCGGCGCTCGCAGGCGGGACGGCACCGGCTGAGTGCGGGGGGACGGTGAAACGACGGGCGGGAAAACGGGAAGAGGCGGGGAAAGCGGGCCCCGACGCAACGGCCCCCGGACGGGCCGATCGCCACGTCATGCTCGTCGCGAATACGTCGAGTCTTCGCTTCGTCGCAATCCTTGCGCCCGGCCCTTTCCGGGGCCAGCGCAAGCCCGTTATTGGCGTGAACGGGCCCTAGCCAGCCGCCGCCCGCTGCAGCGCGTCGAGATCGAGCTTCTTCATCGTCATCACCTGCGCCATCACGCGCTCGGCGCGGGCCGGGTCGCCCGTCATCAGCTCGGCCATCTGCACCGGCACGACCTGCCACGACACGCCGAAGCGGTCGCGCAGCCAGCCGCATTGCTGCGCGCGCTCGTCGCCGCCTTCGGACAGGCGCGCCCAGTAACGGTCGATCTCGTCCTGGTCGCGGCAGTTGACGACGAACGACACGGCCGGCGTCATCTGGAACACGGGGCCGCCGTTCAGCGCGACGAACGCCTGCCCGTCGAGCTCGAACGCCACGGTCATCACCGCGCCCTCGGCGTTGCCGGACGCGTGCGCGCCAGCCTTGCCGTAGCGCGCGACGTGCACGATGCGCGCGTTGTCGAACACCGATACGTAAAAAGCGGCCGCCGCCTCGGCGTCGCGGTCGAACCACAGGAACGGCGTGATGCGCTGGATACGCTGGGTCATGGCGCTGTCTCCTCGATGTCGTGCCGGCACCGGTGCCGGTCTTACATCGTAGCCGCTCCGCCGGCGCCTGGCGGCGCGCCGGCTCGTAGCGCGCGCACCGCACGCCGGATAAAAAAGGGGGCGATCGCTCGCCCCCTTCGTTCCTGCGTCCGGCCGTGCCGCGTCAGAACGCGACGAACGGCTGCGCGCCGCCGCTCGCGGTCTTGTCCATCCCGAAGTAGATCGTCTTGCCGTAGAAGTGCGGCATGCCGATGTCGAGCCAGCTGGACGAGCCGAACGGGCCCGCGATGTCGTTGAACGCGAACGTCGACGGGTTCGAGAACAGCGAATCCGCGTTCGCGACCGGCATCGACACGGTACCTGACGCGCCGTTCTGGCCCCTCAGCGTGGCCGAGTACGAGGTCGTGGTCGCGGGGCAGTAGAACTCCGTGTTCCTCGAACAGACCGTCTGCGCCGAATCGTTGAAGAAATACGCGTTCGAGCCCGTATCGAAGAACGCGGTCACGTTGCGCCCCTGGAACGTCGCGCTGACGTCGCCGGTCGTGGTCGACGTCATCACCGTCTTGCCGCTCAGGTTCGGCAGGCCGAACGTCAGCGTGCCGGTTGCGCTCCCCTGCCCGCTGGACGAGATGTCGGGCATCTGCACGCTCACGCCGTCGCTGTTCGCGAACCGATGCACGGGGTTGGCCACCTGCTGCGCGAGCGGCACGAGCGCGACCGTGCAGCTTGCGTTGTCGCCGTTCGGGCACGCGTAGTAGTTGTTGCTCGTCGACGTCGACGTCGCGCAGGTCGTGCCGCAGTCGTACGGCGCCGGCCCGATGCCGAGGATCCCGTTCGCGCCGAGCGCGCCGGTCGAGTTGGCCGACGCGCCGCCGTTCGTGCACGAGCTCGGCACGTTGGTCGTGCCGAGGTCGCCGATGATCTGCACGGGCAGCGAGCTCGCCTGCTCGGTGCCGATCGACAGGTCGACGGTGCGCACCGAGCCCCACGTGTAGCTCGACACGAACTTGCCGCATTCGGCGACCGGCGCGCCGCCGCTCGTCACCTGCGGCAGGCTGTCGTGCACGCCCGCCACCGCGCTGCCGACGAGCCGCAGCCCGTAGGACGCGGTGTCGACGAGCACGTTGTTGACGATCTGGCAGTTCGACGTGCCCGGCACGCAGACCTTCAAGCTGATGGTCGGGATGTTGATCACGTTCGCGGCGCCGGCGCCGACCGTGATGACGGCCGTATTGCCGCTGTTGCCGTCGGACCCGCCCTAGCCGTTGCCGCCCGTATTGCCGCCGTTGCCCGCACTGCCGCCGCCGCCATCGCCGCCGCCGCATGCCGTCACGAGTACGGCCGTCGCGGCCAGGAGGCCCAGCACGCCGAGCCAGCGCTTGAATGTACGAGGAATGCTCAAGGTCGCTCTCCCGCTGTCACTGGATATCGGTGCCGGCCACGCCGGCAGGCAGCGCCGACGGCAGCCATGCCTGGCCGGAGAAGGCGCCCATGTGGCCGCCCGTCCGGATCACGAGGCCGCTCGTCTCGACGGCCACCGGCGCGCGCCAGCCGCGCGCCTGGTGCGCCGCCTGGACTCCGGCGGTGTACTGCGGGAAATAGCTGCCGAGCAGCGACGCGAGATCCGGCATCGTCGGCCCGCGCCATGCGAGGCCGAATACGCTGCCGGCGGCCGACGTGTATTCGTGGATGACGGTGCCCGATCCGAGCGTGATCTCGCGGACGGTATAGGCGGCCGTGCTCGTCTGCACGCCGTCCGCCGAGCGCATCGCGCGCTGCAGCGCCCGCACGGTGGCGGCCTGATCGTCCGCCGGCGGCGACATCGGTGCGCCGCCGAGTTCCGCATGTGCGTGGACGGCCCACAGCACACTCATTGCAGCCGTCGCGTGCGCGACGGTCCAGCCCAAGCGTTTCAGCTTCACGTTCCCCCCCAAGGGACTGGCTTCGTTGCCCACGGCGCCGCCGTCGGCCCCCGCCGCCTGCCAACTTATGAATCTTACGAATGACGCTACGTTGCTGCTGACGCGTAGTATGCCTGCGGAGTGTGGCCACGTGTCAATTCGACGCAGGATCACGCCGCGCGGCGCATCGGCGGCGGACACGGGAAAACGGCGGCGGGAACGGGGAATGCGCGCATCGGCCGCCTCGCGGAAGGGGACGCGCCGATGCGTGGCGACCAGGTCAGAAGCCGAGGCTGGCGAGCAGGTCGTCGACCTGCCCCTGGTCCTGGACGACGTCGGATTTGCCTTCCGGCGCGATCTGCGGGCCGTTCAGCAGCGATTCGGGGCTGCCGGTCGCGCTCATCTGCTCGGCCGCGAACGCGGCGGCGGTGGCCGCGAACTGCTCGCGCCGCTCCGGCGCGATGTTCTCGACGAGCACCGTGAGGAGCTGCTGCTCGATCAGGTAGACCATGTCCATGATCTTCTTGATCACTTGGCCGGTCAGATCCTGGAAATCCTGCGCGAGCATGATCTCGAGCAGCTGCGCGCGAGTCGCCGACGTCGACTCGGGCAGCGTGCGCAGGAACGTGCGCGTATCGTCCATCAGCTCGCGCACGTCCGCGTGCTCGATCGGCGCCGCGTACCACTGCGCCCAGCGCGCGTCGAGCGCCTCGGCCTCGTTCTGGATGCGCTCCTGCATCGGCTTCGCGATCTCGATCGCATTCAGCACGCGCACCGCGGCCTGCTCGGTCATCGTCGCGACGTAGCGCAGCCGGTCGCGCGCATCCGGCACGGCTTCCGCCGCGCGCTCGACGTGCTTGTCGAGCCCGAGCTCGCGCATCGAATCGCGCAGCGTGCGCGTGACGTGGCCGATGCGCGCGAGGATCCGGTCGCTCGCGTAATCGGCGCCTTCGGCATGGCCGTCGGCGTTGATCGCCGCGCCGGCGAGCGCCGCATGGATCGGCTCGTTCACGTTCAGCTCCCGGCCTTGGCCATCTTGTCGATGATCTTGTTCAGCTTCTCGTCGAGCGTCGCGGCCGTGAACGGTTTCACGACGTAGCCGCTCGCGCCGGCCTGCGCGGCCGCGATGATGTTCTCCTTCTTCGACTCGGCCGTGACCATCAGCACCGGCAGGTGCGTGAGCGTCGCGTCCGCGCGGATTTCCTTCAGCATCGCGAGGCCGTCGAGGTTCGGCATGTTCCAGTCGGAGATCACGAAGTCATAGCCGCCGCCGCGCAGCCGCGCGAGGCCGGCCAGGCCGTCCTCGGCCTCGTCGACGTTCGAATAGCCCAGTTCCTTGAGCAGGTTGCGGACGATCCGGCGCATCGTCGGGAAATCGTCCACCACCAGGATTTTCATGCTCTTGTCCATCGTCGTTCCTTTCCAGATTCGTTTCCGTCGAGACGCGTATCGTGGCACGCGCCCCGTGACATTCCATTCACACGCGCTGCACGCGGTCGCCCATCGTCGCCAGGCGCGCCATCACGCGGCGGCTCATGTCGGCGAGCGGCGCGATCTCGTCCGCGCCGCCGAGCGCGATCGCCTCACGCGGCATCCCGAACACGATGCAGCTCGCTTCGTCCTGCGCGAACGTGTGGGCGCCCGCGCGTTTCATTTCCAGCAGGCCCGCCGCGCCGTCGCGGCCCATCCCGGTGAGGATCACGCCGATCGCGTTCTTGCCCGCATGCGTCGCCGCCGAGCGGAACAGCACGTCGACCG
Organism: Burkholderia cenocepacia; assembly: GCF_900446215.1. GTDB lineage: Bacteria > Pseudomonadota > Gammaproteobacteria > Burkholderiales > Burkholderiaceae > Burkholderia > Burkholderia cenocepacia. The sequence goes on from NZ_UAQZ01000012.1 coordinate 18,419, forward strand.
ACGGGCGGTGCCGGTTCACCGGCGGCTCGTCCGACAGTTGCGCAATATAGTTCGCGCCGCTTCGCGCGAGCAACAGGTGTGCGTGGCCCGGCGCGATGTACGCATGGCCCGGCAGCACGCGTTCGCCATGCTCGGCTTCCTTCACCGCGATCCGGCACAGGCCGTTCAGTCGCTGCGCGAACGATTTCGTGAAGCCCGGCGGCATGTGCTGCGCGATCAGCACGGCCGGCGCATCCGGCGGCAGCGGCGTCAGCACTTCACGGATCGCCTCGGTGCCGCCCGTCGACGCGCCGATGATGATCAGCTTCTCGGTACTGACGAGCGGGTTGTTGATCATCGGCGCGGCCGCGGCGCTGTCCGCCGTGCGCGCGGCGGCCTGCGGCTGCGGCGCCTGGCGCACGCGCGCGCGCGACGCCGCGCGGATCTTGTCGGCGAGCTTTTCCGCGTAGTCGAGCATCCCGTCGCGAATCCCGACGCGCGGCTTCGTGACGAAATCCACCGCGCCGAGTTCGAGCGCGCGCAGCGTGATTTCCGAGCCGCGCTCGGTCAGCGACGACACCATCACGACCGGCATCGGCCGCAGGCGCATCAGCTTCTCGAGGAAGTCGAGCCCGTCCATGCGCGGCATTTCGACGTCGAGCGTGAGCACGTCGGGGTTGTGCTGCTTGATGAGCTCGCGCGCGACGAGCGGATCGGGCGCGGTCGCGACCACCGTCATGTCGGGCTGGCTGTTGATGATCTCGGTCATCAGGCTGCGGATCAGCGCCGAATCGTCGACGCACAATACTTTGATCTTCTGCACTGCGGTCATGCCTCCTGCTTTCTTGATAGGTTCGCCGCGTACGGGCTCCCTTGCGGGCCAGCCGTCCGCGCACCGCCGCTGCCGGCCGGCGCGGCGCCACGCGCGCCGAACAGCTCGATGCGCGGGCGCGCCGGTTGCGGCGCGGCAGGCCGCTTCGCGGCGAACAGCTCGACGTGCGCACGCGTGCGTGCGGTGCGGAGGCGATCGGCCTCGCGCGCGAGCGCGGCTTCGCGCTCGGTGACGCCCGGCACCTGCAGCCGCAGCTTCTTCACCATCGCGCGCCCGCTGTGCGGCATGAACGCGACCTTGCGCGGATGCACGCCCTGCAGGTCTTCCGCGGTGATGCGGATGCGCTCGAGCGCGAGATAGCGGCGCACGAAATCCGCGTTGCGATCGCCGATGTTGATCGTCGTCATCCCGGCCAGCACGGCCGCGCCGCCGAACACCTTCGCCTCGAAGCGCTCGCGGCGCCCGCCGGCCTTGATCAGCTCGTTGATCAGCACTTCCATCGCATATGCGCCGTAGCGCATCGATTCCGACGCGGCGGCGCCCGGATCGGCGCCGTCGTCCGGCAGCATGAAGTGGTTCATCCCGCCGATGCCCGCATACGGGTCGTGCAGGCACGCGGCGACGCACGAGCCGAGCACGGTCATCAGCACCATGTCCTCGGACGTCGTGTAGAACTCGTTCGGCAACAGCTTCACGCCGGGGCGCTCGAAGTGGTTGTCGAAGTAGCGATTGGTCGCGATCGGCAGTGCGCTCATCCGCGCTCTCCATAGGCGGGCGCGCCGCCCGCGGCCCGCGCACGCACGGGCGACGACATCGCGGCCGCCGCGCTCGCCTGCGCGCCGCGCGACCGTGCGCCCTGAGCGGCGTCGCGCGTCAGTTCGTACACCGTCTGCCCGCGCAGCCGGAACGCCTGCGTCACGTACGTGAAGTTTTCCGAATGGCCGGCGAACAGCAGGCCGCCCGGCTTCACGAGCGGCTCGAAGCGCGACAGCACCTGCCCCTGCGTCGGCTTGTCGAAATAGATCATCACGTTGCGGCAGAAGATCGCGTCGAACGGCTTGCCGATCCCGTAGTCGGCATCGGTCAGGTTCAGTTGCTCGAAACGGATCATCGCGCGCAGCTCGGGGCGCACCTTCACGCGGCCGGCCTGTGCGCCCGTGCCCTTCAGGAAGAAGCGCTTGAGCCGCTCCGGCGACAGGTGCTTGACCTGGTCGTACGTATAGATGCCGGCTTCGGCCTTCGCGAGCACCTGCGTGTCGAGATCGGTCGCGAGGATCGACGCGCTGCGCGCCGCCGTTTCGCCGAGCGCCTCGATCAGCGTGATCGCGATCGAGTACGGCTCCTCGCCGGTGGACGCCGCCGAGCACCAGACCGACACCGGCGCCGGCCGCCCCTTCACGAATTCCGACAGGATCGGGAAATGGTGCGACTCGCGGAAAAACGCGGTCAGGTTGGTCGTCAGCGCGTTGGTGAACGCTTCCCACTCGAGCGGATCGTCTTCCTGCTCGAGCAGGTCGAGGTAGTCGCGGAACGTGTCGAGGCCGCGCGCCCGCAGCCGTCGCGCGAGACGGCTGTAGGCCATGTCGCGCTTGTGCTCGGACAGCGAGATGCCCGCGCGTTGGTGGATCAGCGCGCGGATGCGTGCGAAATCCGCGCCGGTGAACGCGAAGTCGCGCCCCGGTTCGCCCGCGCGAGGCGAGGCATCCGGTGCATCGGGTCGAAACGGCGCGCGCGCGTGCTGCATGGCTTAGAAGGTCTCCCAGTCGTCGTCGGACGTGCCGGCGGCCGCCAGCGCCGGCTTCTCGCCGTTCAGCGCCGGGCGCACGAGCGCGGGTTTCGCGGCCGGCTTGTCCGTCGCTGCGGCCGTCTTCGCCAGACGCGGGCCGTAGCCGCCTGCGGCGGCGCCGCCGCGGGAAGCCGGTGCGTCCTTCTGCGTACGCGCAGTGGCGTCGGCCGCCCGCTTCGGTTCGTGGTCGGCGCTCGCGGCGGCCGCGCGCGACGCCGGCGCGGCACGCCGTGCCGCCGGCTGGGCCGCGGCCTGCGGCGCCGGCAGCGCGGCGACCGGCGCGTCGTGGCGCGCGTCCGACGGCAGCGCCGCCGGTTCATGGGCCACCGGCCGCGCGACGCTGCGCGCCGGCGCGAGCACGATGCCGCCCGCGACGCGCCAGCCCGACACGATCGCCTTCATCTGGCGCGTCTGCTCCTCGAGCGACGCGGCCGCGGCGGCCGCCTGCTCGACGAGCGCCGCGTTCTGCTGCGTGACCGCATCCATCTGGCCGACCGCGCGGTTGACCTGCTCGATGCCGGTCGACTGCTCGTCGGACGCGGCGCTGATCTCGCCCATGATGTCGGTCACGCGGCGCACGGCCTGCACGATTTCTTCCATCGTCGCGCCGGCGCGCGCGACGAGCGCCGACCCGCTGTCGACCTTCTCGGCCGAATCGCCGATCAGCTGCTTGATTTCCTTCGCGGCGCTCGCGCTGCGCTGCGCGAGCGAGCGCACCTCGCCCGCGACCACCGCGAAGCCGCGACCCTGCTCACCGGCCCGCGCCGCTTCGACGGCCGCGTTCAGCGCGAGGATGTTGGTCTGGAACGCGATGCCCTCGATCGTGCCGATGATGTCGACGACCTTGCCCGAGCTGACCGCGATGTCCTGCATCGTCGATACGACCTGGCCGACCACGTCGCCGCCCTGCGTCGCGATGTCCGACGCGTTCACCGCGAGCTGGCTCGCCTGCCGCGCGTTTTCCGCGTTCTGCCGCACGGTGCCGGTCAGCTGCTCCATGCTCGACGCGGTTTCCTGCAGCGATGCGGCCTGCTCCTCGGTGCGCTGCGACAGGTCGATGTTGCCGGTCGCGATCTCGCGCGCGCCGACGTCGATCGATTCGGTGCCGCGATGCACGGCCTGCACCATCGTCGTGACGGCGTCCTGCATCCGCTTGATGCCGCCGAACAGGCGGCCGATCTCGTTGGTGCTGAACACGTTCACCGGCTGCGTGAGGTCGCCGCCGGCGATGCGCTCGAAGTGCGCGATCGCATCTTCCAGCGGCTTGACGATCAGCCCGCGCAGCGCGAAGCGGATCGCGATCACGACGACGAACGCGATCGCGATGCCGGCCGCGATCAGCGCGATCATCATCGAGATCTGCGACTGCGTCGCGGCCTGGCGTTCTTCCGCGCGCTTTTGCAGCGCGGCGATCACGGCTGCCGCCGTCTGGTCGAACGCGACGAACATCGGGCTGATCTTCGCGTCGGCGATCGCGTGGTACGCGGCCATGTCGCCCGCGCGTGCCGCGGCGAATTCCGGTTCGACGCCTTCCTTCATGATCGTCGTGTAACGCGCGGTGAGCTCGTCGACGAGCGCCTGCTCGACGCCGAGCTTCGGCGTCGACTGGAACGTCTGCCAGTTCTGGTTCGACTTCGCATACAGCTCCTGCGCGCGATCGAGCACCTTCGCCGCGTCGGCCGCATTGCCGGCTTCGGTCAGCGTACGAAAGCGATCGAGCGCGACGCGCGAGCGCAGCAGGTACGCGGCCGTGTCGTCCAGCGTGTGGATCGCCGGCAGGTCGACGTGCGCGATCTCGTCGAGCGAACGGCTCGCGTGATTCAGCGCGTAGAGGCCGAGCCCGCCGACCGCGGCGGCCAGGCACACGAGGATGAGTCCGACCGCCGTGAGCGTCGTGCGGATCGACCAGTTATGCAACATTGCAGATTCTCCCGAAATTGCTGCGCGCGCGGCGCGCTTACCCGCCGAGCGTCTCGATCAGCGCCATTTCACGGCTCGACATCAGCTTCTCGATGTCCATCAGGATCAGCATCCGGCCGTCGACCGTGCCGAGGCCCGTCAGGTACTCGGTCGTCAGCGTCGCGCCGAATTCCGGCGCCGGCATGATCTGGTCGGTCTGCAGCGTCAGCACGTCCGACACGCCGTCGACCACCATCCCGACCACGCGGTTCGACACGTTCAGGATGATCACGACGGTCTGGTGGTCGTACTCGACCCGGCCGAGGTGGAACTTGATCCGCATGTCGACGATCGGCACGATGATCCCGCGCAGGTTGATCACGCCCTTGATGAACTCCGGCGCGTTCGCGATGCGCGTGACGCTGTCGTAGCCGCGGATTTCCTGCACTTTCAGGATGTCGATCCCGTATTCCTCGTCGCCGAGCGTGAACACGAGGAATTCCTGGCCCGTCGCGTCGCCCTGTTCCGCGTCGCGGCGGCTGGTTGCCGCGTTCGCCGCGGCCGGATTGATCATTTGGACTTCAGCAGACACGTTTGCCCCCAATCGGTTGATGGCGAGAGTCAGAAGACGGCGAGCTCGGCGCCGGCACGGGCGCCGTGCGTCGCACGGGTTTCGCGGTTCAGCGCCGCGACGTCGACGATCAGCGCGACGCTGCCGTCGCCCAAGATGGTCGCCGCCGAGATGCCATGGACCTTGCGGTAGTTGGTTTCGAGGTTCTTCACGACCACCTGCTGCTGGCCGACCAGCTCGTCGATCAGCATCGCGAAGCGGCGCCCCTCGGTTTCCATGATCGTGACGATCCCCTGCGTCGGGTCGGTGCGCGCGTCCTCGACCGAGAACACCTCGTGCAGCGCGACCAGCGGCAGGTATTCACCGCGCACGCGCACCACGCGCTCGCCGTTGCCGACCGTGTAGATGTCGTCGTTCGACGGCTGCAGCGACTCCATCACGAAGTTCAGCGGCAGGATGAAGATCTCGCTGCCCACCTTCACCGACATCCCGTCGAGGATCGCCAGCGTGAGCGGCAGCACGATCCGCGTGGTCGTGCCGCGGCCGGCCAGCGACGTGATCTCGACGTGGCCGCCCATCGACTGGATGTTGCGCTTCACGACGTCCATGCCGACGCCGCGACCCGACACGTCGGTCACCGTCTCGGCGGTCGAGAAGCCCGGCGCGAAGATCAGTTGCCAGACTTCGTCGTCGCTGATGTTCTCGGCGATCTGCATGCCCTGCTTCGCGGCCTTCGCGAGGATCCGCTCGCGGTTCAGGCCCGCGCCGTCGTCGCTCACCTCGATCACGATGTTGCCGCCGTGATGCGCAGCCGACAGCACGAGCTGGCCGACCGCGTCCTTGCCGGCGGCGACGCGCTTGTCGACGGTTTCGATGCCGTGGTCGAGGCTGTTGCGCACCAGGTGCGTGAGCGGATCGATGATCCGTTCGATCAGGCTCTTGTCGAGCTCGGTCGCCTGGCCGAACGTGACCAGTTCGACCTGCTTGCCGAGCTTGCCGGCGAGATCGCGCACGAGCCGCGGGAAGCGGCTGAACACGTAGTCCATCGGCATCATGCGGATCGACATCACCGCTTCCTGCAGGTCGCGCGCGTTGCGCTCGAGCTGCGCCATCCCGTTGAACAGGCGGTCGTGCAGCGCCGGATCGAACGCGCTCGCCGTCTCGGCCAGCATCGCCTGCGTGATCACCAGTTCGCCGACGAGGTTGATCAGCTGGTCGACCTTCTCGACGCCGACGCGGATCGAGCTGCCTTCGGCGCCCGCCGCAGCCGCGGCGGCCGGGCGCGCGCGCTTGTCGTCGTGATGCGCGGCGGCCGGCGCCGCGTGCTCGGCGGGCTGCGGTTGCGCGTGCTGTTGCGACGGCGACGGCGGCTGCGGCTGCGCGGCGGCTGCGGCCGCCGGCTCGGCCGGCGCCGAAGCAGCCGGCTGTGCGGCGGCGGCCTGCGGCGCGAACACCTCGACGCGCGCGGGCGGCGGGGCGGCGGCCGGTTCGGCGGCCACCGCGGCGGCCGCGTCCTGCGCGGCGGCCGGTGCCGCCTGCGCGGCCGGCGCCGTGCCGTGCGCGACGCGGATCTGGCTTTCGTCGATCACGAAGCAGCACACGGCGACGATGTCGTCCGACGGGACGTCCGATTCGACCCACAGCGACAGGTCCGCGCCCGCTTCCTCGCGACCGACGATCCGGCCGAGGTTGCCGAGTTCTTCGGTGAGCAGCGCCTGGTCCTTCGCATCGACGCCGACCAGCGTGATCTTCAGGTGCGGGCCGCCGGCGCCGGCGTCGGCCGCCGGATGCGCGGCCGCGACGGCCTGTTCGACCACGTGATCGGGCGCACGGTCGCCGGCAGCGGCGGGTTCGGCAGCCGGCGCGACGGCCGCGGCGGCGACCGGCGCAACCGGCGCGGCCTCGGCGGCGGCAGGCGCACCCGCGCCGCTTTCGGCCTTCAGCCGTTCGAGCTTCGCGCAGATCGCCGCGGCGGCGGCCGCGTCCGGTTCGGCGCTCGCGCGGTAGTCGACGAGCTGGTCGGACAGCACGTCCTTGGTTTCCAGGAACACGTCGACCATGTCCTTGGTCAGCGTCAGCTCATGGTTGCGCGCGCGGTCGAGCAGCGATTCGAGGATGTGCGTCGTATCGGTCAGCGCGGAAAAGCCGAACGTCGCCGCGCCGCCCTTGATCGAGTGCGCGGCGCGGAAGATCGCCGCCAGATCCTCGGGATCGGGCGCATCGACGTCGAGGTTCAGCAGCAGCTGCTCCATCTGCGCGAGCAGCTCGTCGGCTTCGTCGAAAAAGGTCTGGTAGAACTGAGTGATGTCGAGAGTCATGCCCGGTCACCGGTTGAATTCGTCGCGTTCATGTCAGGAGGCAGCCGGTTCGGACAGCGTCGCGACCAGCTCGACCAGCACGCCCGGATCGATCGGCTTTTCGATCCAGCCGGTCGCGCCGGCGTCGCGTGCGGCGTCCTTGAAGGCATCGCTGCCCTCGGTCGTCAGGACGAGGATCGGCGTGTCCGCGTACGCGGTCAGCTTGCGCAGCGCCGCGATCACCTCGAGCCCGTTCTTGCGCGGCATGTTCTGGTCGGTCAGCACCAGGTCGTACGGCGCCGTCGCGGCCATGTCGAAGCCGGCTTCGCCGTCCGGCGCCACCGTCACGTCGTAGCCGGCCTGCGCAAGCGTGGCCTGCAGCAGCGCACGCATGGTCGCGGAGTCGTCGATGGCGAGAATGGTTCGGATCATGTCTGTCTCGGAATCTTGGAAACGTCAGGGTTTCGGCGCCACGGCGACGGCGCTCGCCACGACCGGACGCACCGCCGGCGTCGGGCCGCCGAGCTGCTGCGCGAGCAGCTTCGAACCGGCCGCGTCGGCGGACAACGTCGTCGTCGTCGCATCGTCGCGCATCAGCGCTTCTTCGGATTTGCGATTCAGCACGATCACGCTGATCCGGCGGTTTTCCGGATCGAGCGGATCGGCCTTGTTCAGGTTCTGCGTCGACGCGAGGCCCAGCACGCGCAGCACTTTCGCCTCGTCCATGCCGCCGGAGATCAGCTCGCGGCGCGACGCGTTCGCGCGGTCGGCCGACAGCTCCCAGTTGCTGTAGCCGCCCTCGCCGCCCGCGTACGGCACGGCGTCGGTGTGGCCCTGGACGATGATCCGGTTCGGCACGTCGTTCAGCGTCTTGCCGATCTCGCGCAGGATGTCGCGCATGTACGGCTCGACGCGATCGCTCGACATCGCGAACATCGGCCGCTTCTGCGTATCGACGATCTCGATGCGCAGCCCCATCAGCGTCGAATCGATGCGGATCTGCTGCTTGAACTGGCGCAGCGTCGGATTGGCCTCGATCGCGGCCATCAGCTTGATCTGCAGGTCGTGCAGGCGCGTCTGCTCGAGCCGGTCCTGCGCGCCCTGGGCCTGCGACCGGGAATTTTCGTCGCCCGCCTTCGCGAGGCGCTCGGCGAGCGAGGTCGTGCCGTCGGTGCGGCGCAGCGTGCCGGCGTCGACGCTCGACAGGTCGCGGCCGCCGCCGTTGATGATGCTCGAGTCCTGCGAACTGCGATCGCCGCTGCCGAGAATCGCGGCCTTCAGCGGCATGTTGAAGTATTCGGCGATCCCCTTCAGTTGCACCGGCGTGACCGAACTCAGCAGCCACATCAGCAGGAAGAACGCCATCATCGCGGTCATGAAGTCCGCGTACGCGAGCTTCCATGCGCCGCCGTGGTGGCCCTTCTTCGCCGGGGCCACCCGCTTGACGACGATCGCGCGATCCTTGCTCTTGCTCATCGGTCGCTCCGCGTCACTTCGCCTTCACGCGGCGCACGTGCTCTTCGAGCTCGGAGAACGACGGGCGCTCGGTCGAGAACAGCACCTTGCGGCCGAACTCGACCGCGATCGCCGGCGCATAGCCGTTCAGCGTCGCGAGGATCGTCACCTTGATGCACTGGAACATCTTGGTCGACTCGGCGACGCGTTGCTCCGCGAGGCTCGCGAGCGGCCCGATCAGTCCGTACGACAGCAGGATGCCGAGGAACGTGCCGACCAGCGCCTGCGCGATCATCGCGCCGAGCACCGCCGGCGGCTTGTCGGCCGAGGCCATCGTGTGCACGACGCCCATCACGGCCGCGACGATCCCGAACGCCGGCATCGCGTCGCCGACGCGCATCAGCGCGTGCGCCGGGCCTTCGCCTTCCGCGTGGTGCGTCTCGATCTCCTCGTCCATCAGGCTTTCGATCTCGAACGCGTTCATGTTGCCGCCCACCATCAGGCGCAGGTAGTCGGTCAGGAATTCGACGATGTGGTGATCGGCGAGGATCTTCGGGTATTGCGTGAAGATCGGGCTCTTTTGCGGATCGTCGATGTCGGCCTCGAGCGTCAGCGTGCCTTCCTTGCGTGCCTTCGCGAGCAGCACGTAAAGAAGCGCCATCAGCTCCATATAGACATCCTTCGTGTATTTCGAGCCCTTGAAGAGCGTCGGCAGCACGCGCAGCGTGGCCTTGATGGTCTTGCCGCCGTTGCCGAGGATGAACGCGCCGACGCCGGCGCCCGCGATCATCAGGATCTCGACGGGCTGGATCAAGGCGCCCAGATGCCCGCCTGCCAGCGCATAACCGCCGAAGACGGACAACAGCGTCACGAGTGTTCCCACGATAATCAGCACTGCCTGTCCCTCACGAAAGACCGGCGGGGAGACCGCCGTTAAACAGGTTTACGGCAGTCGGCAGGAAAACTTTCGCGGCCGCCCGGCGGCGGCCCGACGGTGTTTACCAGCAATGCGCAGACGATTCGTGCGGCCCCGGAGGCGCCGCTCACGCCCCGTCCGGCCCTGCCCGGCGGGCGCTCAGGCCACGGCGGCAGCCAGTTCGGCGCGCGCGGCGGCGGCCTTGCGGGTCTTGCCGGCGCGCGACGGCGGCTGGCACAGGCCGCACACGAAACCTTGATGCGGATCATGCGCATGCGCGACGAAATGGCCGCCGCAGCGCGTGCACGGGGTCATCTGCAGCATCCCCGAATCGAAGAAGCGCACCAGCGTCCATGCCCGCGTGAGGCTCAGCGCAGCCTCGTCGCCGGACAGGTTCACGTGCTCCAGATAGAGCCGGTACGCCTTCACGATCGACTGGATCGGCTCGCAGCGGCCGTGGTCCTGCATGAACCGGTAGATGTTGTAGAACAGCGACGAGTGGATGTTCGGCTGCCACGTCATGAACCAGTCGGTCGAGAACGGCAGCATCCCCTTCGGCGGCGACACGCCCTTCAGTTCCTTGTACAGCTTGATCAGACGGTCCCGCGACAGGCTCGTCTCCGCCTCCAGCAGCTGCAGCCGGGCGCCCAGTTCGATCAGTTCGATGGCGAGGGTGATTTCCTTCACCTCGATCACGACGCTTTTGCTTGCCATGGTGATAACCGTCCGCTTGACGTTATTCGAATGAATGGCCAATACGCCGCCGGCCGGCGCGACACGCCGGGACAGACGCAAGGCGGGATGGATCAGCGGACGCCTTCGACCTGCTGCCCGGCCATCAGGATGGCCGAGTGGGCGTGCGCGACGACGTCGCTGCGGCCCTTGTCGGCGAGCGACGACAGCAGCGCGTGATCATCGAAGCGGAAGCGGCACAGCATCTGGTTGGACGCGGCCAGCTTCACGGTCTGCGCGAGCGTGAGGTTGGCGAGCACGTCGGCGAGTTCCTGGGAAATGCCCATGCGGAACATACCCATCGCCTTGTCTTCCCGCAGCAGTCGTTGCGCGAGGAGGAGGTACGACAGGTTGACCTCTTTGATCTCACTGAGCATTTCGCTGGTAGCGCTCATGATTCCCCCGTTAAAGAGCTTTGCTTTGGCCATTCATGTTATGAAAACGTTTGCTCGGTCAGTGCGCACTGGACGCTCAGCCGGCTCGTTTATAGTCTTACAGGGCGAATTTTGGCCAAACGGCATTTATGCCGGTATCAGCGAAGTGGCGTATGCCGTGCAGGATTTGTCTGTAAACCGTGTAGGAATTTTTCCGACAAGGCGGATTGAAAGGGGATTCGAAAAAAACGGGTTGCAACGCGGATTCGGTTGCGAGACGCCCGACGGCCGTCGCACCAAGCGTGGAAGGCTTGCCGGCAAGGCTGCCGGCAATCGGATCGGTAAAAATTATAGTGCTTTTTCACGATAGCGCAACAATAGTTGTGGCCATCTCGATTCACGATTCCGCGCCCTTTTTCTCGGGGTTTTTGCGTATTTCATCGTGTAACAAGCCTTAAGTGTTTGAAAAAACACTCGAACCCCTCAGGGCGATATCGATAATGGACTCCAATGGGCGGCGGCGCGAGCCGTGCCGGCCCGCCCCGCAGCTTGCCGTCCGGCGCTCCGCGCATCCGCCCAGGGCCCGGCCACGTACCGCCAACCGCGTGTGTCGGCAAGTTCCGCAACCTTGTACGGGATCCGCATCGGCGCCGTCGCGCCCATGGATCGACACAGGAGAACACCCATGCGAATTGCCCAGATCGCGCCGCTTTACGAAGCCGTCCCGCCGAAACTCTACGGCGGCACCGAGCGTGTCGTGTCCTACCTCACCGAGGCGCTCGTCGAACTCGGCCATGACGTGACGCTGTTCGCCAGCGGCGACTCCGTCACGTCGGCCCGTCTCGAGGCGGCCTGGCCGCGCGCACTGCGGCTCGACCCGTCGGTCCGCGATTCGATGGCGCCCCATATGCGGCTCCTCGAACAGGTCGCGCGGGTCGCGCACGAATTCGACGTGCTGCACTTCCACCTCGACTACCTGCCGTTCCCGCTGATGTCGCGCCTCGACACGCCGTACGTGACGACGCTGCACGGCCGCCTCGACCTGCCGGAACTGCAGCCCGTGTTCGACGCGTTCCCCGATTCGCCGGTCGTGTCGATCTCGAACAACCAGCGCAAGCCGCTGCCGCAGGCCGCGTGGGCCGGCACCGTGTACCACGGCCTGCCCGACACGCTGCTCACGCCGCAGCCGGACGTGAAACCCGAATACCTCGCGTTCCTCGGCCGGATCTGTCCCGAAAAGCGTGTCGACACCGCGATCCGGATCGCCGCGCAAAGCGGGCTGCCGCTGAAGATCGCCGCGAAGGTCGACAAGGCCGACGCCGACTACTTCAAGGAAGTGATCGAGCCGCTGCTCGACCAGGCGCATGTCGAATTCATCGGCGAGATCAACGAAGCGCAAAAACCCGCGTTCCTGTCCGGCGCGAAGGCGCTGCTGTTCCCGATCGACTGGCCGGAGCCGTTCGGCCTGGTGATGATCGAGGCGATGGCCTGCGGCACGCCGGTCGTCGCGTTCAACCGCGGCTCGGTGCCGGAAGTGATCGAGGACGGCGTGACCGGCTTCATCGTCGAAGACGTGCAGGGCGCGGTCGGCGCGCTGCACCGGATCGACAGCCTGTCGCGCCCCGCGATCCGCGAACGTTTCGACACGCGTTTCAGCTCGAAGGCAATGGCGCGGCGTTACGTCGAAACTTACGAATCGCTTTGCGCGGCAACCAAGCAACCGGCATTGCGCCGGGTCGCGGGCGCCTGACACGGAAATCCGCGCCGAAATAGACCGTAAAATCCGCGCCGAAATCGGCGCGTAAAACGAAAGAGCCGCATCGACGATGCGGCTCTTGCTATTCGGCTTTCGGTCATTCGATCAGGAAACGATCGCGGTTTTTGCCGACGATCCAATTCGGCGGCTTGCCACGCCCGCTCCAGGTTGCACCCGACTTCGGATCGCGGTATTTAGGCGGCAACGGCGCCTTCTTCGGCGGACGCCCGCGCCGTGCCCGTTCCGCGAAGCCCAGGTCCTGGGCCGTCAGGCCATATTCGGCAATCATTCGCTGGACATCGGCGATCACCGCTGCCACTTCCTGGCGGCGCACGTCGTCCGCCTGGGCCTGCAGATCGGCGATCTGCGCCTTGAGTTTCGCGTATTGAGACATTTTTCGACTCCCCTTTTCGATGATGCGGCCCCGGCGAATCCGGCCGGGACACCAACATCCGTTACGTCGTCTGCACTGCCGCCCTGCCCTTCGAAATTAATGCTGCCATCTTTAACCGAATCGTCTATATCGAGAATGCGGACTTATTCTAATAAAAGGCATTCGTCAGCCATTCAAATTTAACAATCGTTTACCCTCCCGGACCCGATTCATTTCCTATAATCCAGACCAATTCCGGACGACGAAATAAATCCGTTGCGTCGGCCGGGGTCTTCAACCCACTTGGACGAGGTCCTTACATGAATCTTTCTCAGCGTCTCGCTGCAGAGGTATTCGGCACGTTCTGGCTGGTGCTCGGCGGGTGCGGAAGCGCCGTGCTGGCCGCCGCCTTTCCGGGCCTCGGCATCGGCTTTGCCGGCGTCGCACTCGCCTTCGGCCTGACCGTGCTGACGATGGCATTCGCAATCGGCCACATCTCGGGTTGCCACCTGAATCCGGCGGTGAGCGTCGGCCTGACGGTTGCCGGCCGCTTCCCGGCACGCGACCTCGCGCCGTACATCGTCGCGCAGGTCGTCGGCGCCACGCTCGGCGCATTCGTGCTGTACCTGATCGCAACCGGCAAGCCGGGTTTCGACGTTGTCGGCAGCGGCTTTGCGACGAACGGCTTCGGCGATCGCTCGCCCGGCCACTACTCGCTCGCCGCGTCGTTCATCTGCGAAGTCGTGATGACGGGCTTCTTCCTGTTCGTGATCCTCGGTGCGACCGACAAGCGCGGGGTGCCGGCCGGCTTCGCGCCGATCGCGATCGGGCTGTGCCTGACGCTGATCCACCTGATCTCGATTCCGGTCACCAACACGTCGGTGAACCCGGCGCGCTCGACCGGCCCGGCGCTGTTCGTGGGCGGCGACGCGATCGGCCAGCTCTGGCTGTTCTGGGTCGCGCCGCTGATCGGTGCGGTACTCGCGGGGATCATCTATCCGCTGGTCGCCGGGCGTGACGACGCCGTCGACCTGCTGCCGGCATCCGCTCGCACAAGCGAATAAAACACTACGGGGTCAAGCGAGCAGAGCAGCGAGCCTCACGCTGTCGAAGAACATCGAGGCAGGCAATTTCGACGGGCGCCCCTGGCGCCCGTTTTTCATTTCCGCGCGGAACACGCGCCCGGGCGGGCGCTCAGGACGCTCAGGACGCGACGACGTCGTCTTCCAGCGAGAACAGCGTGCGCAGGTGGCGGGCGACGCCCGCGTCGAAGTTGTTGCCGATCCGCGGGACGTGCGGCAGCCGCGCGATCAGGTCGGGGTTCGCGTTGTTCATCATGAATGCATGGCCGGCCGTTTCGAGCAGGTCGATGTCGTTCATGTTGTCGCCGAACGCGATGCAGTGACCGGTGTCGACGCCGAGCCGCGCGAGCACCGTGCGCAGCGCGCGGCCCTTCGACACGTTCGCGGTCATCACTTCGAGGCAGTCGGGCAGCGAGTACGTGACGTACAGCGTATCGCCGAACTGCACGCGCATCTGCTCGGCGACGACCGCCAGATCGGCCGGCTCGCCGATATACAGCACCTTCGCGATATCGGCGCCGTCGTGCGCGGCCATGTCGATCACCTCGTACCGGAAGCCCGAATCCTGGTGGAATTCGAGCAGGTGCGGCGCTTCGCGGTCGATCAGCCAGCCGTCGTTGGTAAACAGGTTGACGATCACGCGGCCGTGCGCGCCGACGACTTCCGGCTGCACGAGGCTGCGCACGATCGCTGCGTCGATGTCCTGCCCGTGGATCTTCGTGTCGTCCGGCGCATGCACGCGTGCGCCGTTCGACGTGATCAGGTACGGCCGGATGCCGAGCACGTCGCGAATGCCGGCGACGTCCGCATAGTGGCGCCCCGTGGCGATCACGAACTGCACGCCGTCGCGGTCGAGCCGGCGAACGGTGTCGATCGTGTACGGGTCGAGCTGGTGGTCGCTGTTCAGCAGCGTACCGTCGAGATCGGTGGCGATGACTTTGTACATGGGACGGGAGAGTGGCGCTCGGGGCACGGAGGAAGCGTCATTTTAACGTCGGGCCCGGCAGCGCGCCGGGCGGGTGCCGGGCGGGTGCCGCCTGCGGCGCTGCTGCGATGCGGCATTCGCCGCGCGCGCCCCGCTCGGCTTAGGCTCCCTCCGCCGCCCGCAACGCCTGGAGCGCGAGCCGCAGCGCACCATGCGCCGAATCGTCGAGCGGCGCGCGCAGCCGCGCGGCATGCCGCGCCGGCACGGCCGGCGCGAGCGCATCCGCCAGCCCGCCGCACAGCGCGACCGGCAGCGCGTGCTGCGGATCGAGCGCGTCGATCATCTTGCCGATCTCGTCGCCAGCCTGCGCGATCAGCGCGCGCGCGACCGGATGCGTGCGGTGCGCGAACACGATCGGCGCGAGACGCGCGTAGATCGTCTGGTTCGCGTCGCACGACCACTGGACGAGCGCATCGCGATCGCGCGCGCCGGTTTCCGCGAGCAGCGCCGTGGCGAACGCGTCGCGCGGCACGCGGCCGTCGAGCGCCTGTTGCGCATACGCGAGCGCGCGCACGCCGAGCCACGCGCCGCTCGCCTCGTCGCCGGACGGAAAGCCGAAGCCGCCCGCGATCCGGCACGCGCCGGCCGCGTCGAGCGCCGCCGCGATGCTGCCGGTGCCGAGCGCGACGATGAGCCCCGGCGCGCCGCCGTGCGCGCCGACGACGGTCGTATACGCGTCGCTTTCGATCGCGAGCGCGCCGAGCGGCGCCTGCGCGCGGAATGCGGCGAGCCACGCCGCGTTGTTGACGCCGGCCAGCCCGCAGCCGAGCGCGCACTGCGACCAGTCGAACGCGAGACCGGCCTGCGTGAACGCATCCGCGCACGCCGCGCTGATCGACGCCCATGCCCGCTCGATGCCGAGACCGAGCCCCGACGGGCCGCCGCGCCCCTGCGCCAGCTCGCGCCCGTCCCGGTCGGCCAGTACCGCGCGCGTGCCCGTGCCGCCGCCGTCGATGCCGATCGCAAAAAGTAATGCCGCCATGCTTCATCCCGCTGATTCGAACAGGCGCCAAGCTTAACCGGATCGGCGCCGCGCGCCCATCTGCCGTTCGGCCGGCTATCCCGCCAAAAGGGCTTCCGCTATGCTGGCGCGATCGAATCGACACTGAAAACGAGGCAGACGATGTCGCAGCGGTGCAACTGGGTGAAGACGGAAGCGGACGCTCACTATCACGATACCGAGTGGGGCGTGCCGTCGCACGACGATCGCCACCTGTTCGAAATGCTGATTCTGGAAGGCGCGCAGGCCGGGCTGTCGTGGTCGACGATCCTGAACAAGCGCGCGGGCTATCGCGAAGCGTTCGCCGATTTCGACGTCGATGCCGTCGCACGCTTCACGCCCACGCGCATCGAGAAATTGCTGGAGAACCCGGGCATCGTGCGCAACCGTGCGAAGGTCGAATCGGCGGTGACCAACGCGCGCGCCGTGCAGCGCATCCGCGAAGAGCACGGGTCGCTCGCCGCGTTCCTGTGGTCGTTCGTCGGCGGCACGCCGGTCCAGAACGCGTGGCAGTCGTACCGCGACGCGCCCGCCTCGACCGAGCAGTCCGACGCGCTCAGCAAGGCGCTGAAGGCGTACGGCTGCAAGTTCGTCGGCTCGACGATCTGCTATGCGCTGATGCAGGCGACCGGCATGGTCAACGATCACGAAGCCGGCTGCCCGTGCCACGCGCGATGCGCGGCGCTCGGCGGCAAGCAGCCGGCCCGCCGGCGCAAGGCGGGCTGACGGCGCGGGCGCACACCCGGCGCGGGTGCCGCGCCGCTGCCCGGCGGCGGTTGCGCCGTCCGCCTGCTACTTGCCCCGCGGTCCTTATCGCGCGGCGCGCGACGATGCCGGCACGGCCGGTCGCGCGCTCCGCGCAGCCCGCCCGCGTGCGCCGCGCTTCTTCACCCAGATGCACACGCCCGTCACGCTCAGCATCGCGATCACGATGCCCAGCACGCTCACGGCGACACGTCCGGCGACACCGGCGATTCGCCCCGAGTGCAGCGGAAACTGCGCCTGCATGAACAGGTCGCCGGCCGAACCGCGGCCCGGCACCTGAGCCGCGACGGGCTTGCCGGTCACCGCATTCCAGTACAGCCACGCATTGCCGAGTCCGACGTCGCCATGGTCGTTGCCCAGCGTGAAGAACCCGACCGCATACGCGTTCATCCCCGGCGCGAACAGCAGCGCGCCCGGCGGCGCGGCGATCCCTGCGTCGCGGCCGGCCGAGCGCGCGATCTCGACGATCCGCTCGCGCGGCAGGATCTGGCTGCCCGGCGGGACCGGCGGGAAATGCTCCGGATTCGTATACGGCGTTTCGGCAAGCGGCGACACCAGCGAGACCAGCGGGCGCACGACCGGAACGGCGAGGTTCATCGAGATCGATGTGATCGCAACGACGAGCAACAGCCCCCACACCCACACGCCGCCCGAGCGGTGCAGGTCGAACACGAGCGGGTAGCCGCCGCGCCGCACGCGGAACGCGAACGACTTGCGCCAGCTTTTCAGGTTAGGAAACGCCAGCACCAGCGCGATCAGGCTGTCGATCGCCCACACGATGCCGACGACGCCCATCACCCAGAACCCGAAGTTGATCCCGCCGTACACGGGCAGGAACAGCGAGTAGTGCAGCCGGTAGATGAACGGCATCAGGTCAAGCCGCGCGAGCGACGGCGCGCCCCATTCGCGGCGGCCCTGCACCGCGCCGGTCGCGGGATCGACGGCGATCTGGCTGAAACCGAGTGCGTACGGCTGGCCGGTCGCCGGATCGGTACGCGGCATCACGCCCGCCTGCAGCGTGTGTCCCGGTTCGATCGCGAGCGGCAGATAAGTCACCTGCACGCGCGGATCGGCGGCCTCGATGCGCGCCGCGAGTTCGAGCGGCGCCAGCGGCGCCGCGCCGCTGCGCGCGGTGTAGAAATCCGGGTTCAGCACCGCGTCGAGCTCATGGTCCCACGCAATCAATGCGCCGGTGAGCCCCGCGACGAACAGGAACAGCGCGATGGCGAGCCCGAACCAGCGGTGCAGGCGCACGAGAAACGGTCGCAGGAACGCATTCATCGCGTGCGCAGCGAAAGGAAGGCGGGCCGGCACGAGCGGCGGCCCCGATTCGACGGGATGCAGTTCATTTGATGTCGAGCACCGCGCAACGGTCTCCCGGTCGGGCCCGGCGAGGCCGGATGCCCTTGTACGCGGCATGGAATTGTTGCGCGGTTGGCGGGTTTTGATACGATGCGCGACATTTTAACGCAATGCGAATGATTCTTACTCGCATTTTTACTCGCTCGCCATGACCGTCTGCCTCGCCCGCCCGCCTGTCCGTCCACGCCGCGTGGCCGCCGCCCTCGCCTGCCTTGCCGCGTCGCTCGCGCATGCGGACGATTCGCCCGGCGACGCCGCGGTACTGCCCGCCCTCAACATCACGGCCGCGCATGATTCGCCGCAACACTTGACCGACACGATCTCGACGGGTGCGCTCGGCACCCGCCGCCAGCTCGACACGCCGTTCTCGACGACCATCGTCACGTCGGAAGAGCTCGAGGCCCGCCAGCCGTACAAGCTCGGCGACGTGTTCGCGAACGACGCGTCGGTGTCGGACAACAGCGGCGCCTACAGCGCCTGGGCCAGCTACATGACGGTGCGCGGCATGCAGCTCGACTGGCAGAACGGCTACAAGATCGACGGACTGCCGTTCGTCACGTACGGCATCACGATGCCGTACGAGCAGCTCGATCGCGTCGAACTGCTGAAGGGGCTCGGCGGCTTCCTGTATGGCTTCGTGACGCCGGGCGGCGTCGTCAATTACGTGACGAAGCAGCCGGGCGCCGAACCGGTGCGCAGCGTCGACATCGGCTACCGGAGCACCAACGTGTGGACCGAGCATGTCGATCTCGGCCAGCGCTTCGGTCCCGACCACATGTTCGGCGCGCGGCTGAATGCGACGCACGAGGAAGGCAAGACGTACAACGACGGCAACATCCGCCGCGACAGCGTGTCGCTCGCGCTGCAGGCGAACCTGACGCGCGACCTGTCCGTGTCGTTCGGCGCGCTGTACCAGGACCGCCGCACGACCGGCCAGACGCCGTCGATCTTCACCGGCAGCTATCCGGGCGGCGCGCTGCCCGCGACGATCAGCGGCGGATCGACGAACCTGGGCGGCAAGGACCAGTACCTGAACACGAACCTGCAGCTCTATACGGCCGGGCTGCAATACCAGCTCGCGCTCGACTGGCAGCTCGACGTCGCGTACAGCTACAGCAAGGCGACGCGCCGGCGTAACGAAAGCACGCTCTACCTGCAGGACGCGGCCGGCAACTACACCGACAGCCGCTACGTCGGCATGGAGGATCACCGCTTCAGCCAGTGGCGCGCGATGGTCGAGGGGAAGGTGCGCACGGGCCCGTTCAGCCACCAGATCGTGCTCGGCGCGTCGTGGCAGAAGCAGGCGAACGACTATTCGGCGAACAGCGTGTTCGTGCCGCTCGGCGCCGGCAACCTCTATGCGCCGAATCCATACCGCTACGAGAGTCCGCACGGCTTCATCCAGTACCGCACGAGCGAGATCGTGCAGAAATCGCTGTTCGCGAGCGACACCGTGCAGTTGACCGAGCGCTGGTCGGTGCTGGCCGGCGTGCGCTACATGAACTACGCGCAGCGCGCGTTCCAGGCGAGCGGCGCCGAGGACCCCGGCTATCGCCAGAACGGCGTGGTCACGCCGACCTTCGCGGTGATGTTCAAGCTCGCGCCGACGACCACCGCGTACGCGAGCTACGCCGAGTCGCTCGAGCCCGGCAGCCGCGTGAATGATGTCTACGCGAACGCGGGCCAGGTGCTCAAGCCGCTGCGCAGCAAGCAGTACGAGCTGGGGATCAAGAGCGAGCGCGCGCGCTGGAGCGCGACGGCCGCGCTGTTCCGCATCGAGCGCAGCGCCGAATACGCGAACGCAGCGAACGTCTACGTGCAGGATGGCGAATCGATCATTCAGGGGATCGAGGTCGGCGCGCGCGCGAAATTCGGCGCGCACTGGAACGCGGGCGTCGACGCGATGCTGCTCGACGCGTGGTACGCGAACGGGATCGGCAACCACGGCAACCGCGTGGCCGGCGCGCCGCGCTTCGTGCTCGCCGGCGACCTCGGCTATGCGGTGCCGGGCGTGCCGGGGCTGACGCTCGGCGTCGACGCGAAATTCACCGGCGCGACGCCGCTGCGCGCGGCCGGCGGCCTCGACGCACCGGGCTTTCTCGTCGTCAACGCGGGCGCGCGTTACCTGACGCGGGTCGGACGGCACGACGTGACGCTGCGCGCATCGATCGACAACGTGTTGAACCGCCGTTACTGGGAATACCAGTACGCGGACTACGTGAAGCCGGGCGACCCGCGCACGGTGAGCCTGAGCGCGAAGATCGATTTCTGAACGCCGCGGCCGGCGGCCGCAACCCGCTGGCCGCCGGGTCTCGCCAGCTGGCGGGAACACCCGCGCCGCAATGGCCTCGGGATTTTCCCGGCCCGCCAAAGCAAAACAGCGGAGCGGCCTCTTTCGAGGCACACTCCGCCGTTTCGCGGCGAACCGTCAGACGCGCTTAGTGGAGCTTCTTCGGCAGCATCTGGCTGCGCAGGCGCTTGTGCAGGCGCTTGACGGCTGCTGCCTTCTTGCGCTTGCGGACTGCGGTCGGCTTTTCGTAAGACTGGCGCTCACGCAGTTCAGCGATCAGGCCATTTTTTTCGATAGCGCGACGAAAGCGGCGAATCGCCACTTCGAACGGCTCGTTTTCTTTCAGAAGAATCGTCGTCATGTCGTTCCTAAATTGCTTAAACGGTCAAAAACGTAGCGGCCAAGCGCCACGCACCGGCCATCCGAGCGTCCCCACAACAGGCGAAACGAGCGGAAATACGGCCTCGGAGGCCGGAAAAGAGAGGCGGAAAGCACCGCGAGTACGCTTCACAACCGCGTGCAGCGCCGCGTTTGACTGCCAGCAGACATGCCGAAACCGGCAAAGGCGTGACAGAAAATCTCAATTCAGCCCGCCATCATAGCAGGGAATCACAGACAAAACCACCCTTTTGTCGGTCGTGTGTGCACAGCGTCACGACTGAGTGCCCGAGCCGCATCGGGCCGGTTTCTGCCCCCGTTTAATCCGGCGCCGTGCCGGGCCGGTCCGAAATGACAAAGAAGGATAAAAAATCGGGCCGAATCTCCACGTGCCCCTCAAGTTTTGTTTTGGTGCGCCGAAATCCTGCTCTGAGGCGGCCAGCAATGAACGAGTGCTTCCGCCGACGCCAAAACGGCTTTCCAGGGCTTTCGGCTTATACAGGAGATTTTTCCATGCTCGGAATTAACAGCAACATCAACTCGCTGGTTGCACAGCAGAACCTCAACGGCTCGCAAAACGCCCTGTCCCAGGCCATCACGCGCCTGTCGTCGGGCAAGCGCATCAACAGCGCAGCGGACGACGCAGCAGGCCTCGCGATCTCGACCCGGATGCAGACCCAGATCAACGGTCTGAACCAGGGCGTGTCGAACGCCAACGACGGCGTGTCGATGATTCAAACGGCATCGAGCGCACTGTCGTCGCTGACGAACAGCCTGCAGCGTATCCGCCAGCTGGCCGTCCAGGCGTCGACGGGCACGATGTCCACGACCGACCAGGCCGCACTGCAGCAGGAAGTTTCGCAGCAGATCCAGGAAGTGAACCGTATCGCGTCGCAAACGACGTACAACGGCACGAACATTCTCGACGGCTCGGCAGGCATCGTGTCGTTCCAGGTCGGCGCGAACGTCGGCCAGACGATTTCGCTGGACCTGAGCCAAAGCATGTCGGCCGCGAAGATCGGCGGCGGCCTGGTGCAGAAGGGCCAGACGGTCGGTACGGTGACGGGTCTGTCGCTCGACAACAACGGCGCGTACACCGGTTCGGGCGCAACGATCACCGCGATCAACGTGCTGTCCGACGGTAAGGGTGGCTACACGTTCACCGACCAGAACGGCGGCGCCATCTCGCAAACCGTTGCCCAGTCCGTGTTCGGCGCAAACGCAACCACCGGCACCGGCACGGCAGTCGGCAACCTGACGCTGCAGTCGGGCGCAACCGGCGCAGGTACGTCCGCGGCACAACAGACCGCAATCACCAATGCAATCGCTCAGATCAACGCCGTCAACAAGCCGGCTACCGTGTCGAACCTCGACATCAGCACGGTCAGCGGGGCGAACGTCGCGATGGTGTCGATCGACAACGCGCTGCAGACGGTGAACAACGTGCAGGCGGCACTCGGCGCGGCGCAAAACCGCTTCACGGCAATCGCCACGTCGCAGCAGGCAGAATCGACCGACCTGTCGTCGGCACAGTCGCAGATCACCGACGCGAACTTCGCGCAGGAAACCGCGAACATGTCGAAGCACCAGGTGCTGCAGCAAGCAGGCATCTCGGTGCTCGCGCAGGCGAACTCGCTGCCGCAGCAGGTCCTGAAGCTCCTGCAGTAATCGCGTAGCAACCGACGGCCGGGCCCCGCGTAACGCGCGGCCCGGCCGCAGTCACTTGGCGCGCGGGGCGTTGCTCCGCCGCCAGGTCTTCATCCAGAACTTCCCGGATCACCCGCCGCACGGAGCAACACGATGTCGACGATCAATCCCGCCGTCACCGCCGCCAACAACTCGGCCAACAGCGCGCTGCAGCAAGCCGCCCAATCGATCATCAGCGGTTCGACCGGCAATTCGTCGATGGACGTCAACTCGCTCGTGACGGCACTCGTCAATGCGAAAACCGCCGGCCAGGCCGCCGCGCTCAACGCGCAGCAAAGCAGCGACAACACCCAGATTTCCGCGTACGGCGCGCTATCGGCCGCGCTGAGCGCATTGCAGGCCAGCCTCACCACGCTGTCGAACGGCTCGCTGCAGAACACCTTCACCGCGACCGCGAGCGGCACCGGCCTCACCGCGACCGCGGGCGCCGGCGCGGTAGCCGGCAGCTATTCGGTCGGCGTCACGCAGATCGCGACGTCGCAGTCGCTGTCGTCGGCCGCGTTCGGCGCGTCGACCGCGCTCGGCACCGGCACGATGACGCTGTCGCTCGGCAGCCAGTCGTTCACCGTCGACGTGAACGGCACCAACAACACGCTGTCCGGCATCGCCGCCGCGATCAATACCGCGACCGGCAACCCGGGCATCGTCGCATCGGTCGTCAACGGCAGCGACGGCGCGCACCTCGTGCTCAGCTCGACGCCGACCGGCGCGGCGAACACGATCGGCGTCGCGCTCAGCAACGTCGCCGGCGACAACGGCCTGTCCAGCCTCGGCGTCACGTCGACGCCCAGCACGACGGGCGGCCAGTCGACGATCACGTCCGCGAACGGCAGCGCCGCGTGGAAGCAGAGCACCGCCGCGCAGGACGCCGCGTTCACGATCAACGGGATCGCCGGCACCAGCGCGAGCAACACCGTGACGAGCGCGATCACCGGCGTCACGCTGAACCTGACCAGCGCCGCCGTCGGCGCCACGCAGCCGCAAACGTTGACGGTCGCGACCGACACGAAATCCCAGGCCGCCGCGATCAACAACTTCGCGACGCTCTACAACACACTGGTCACGACGATGGGCTCGCTGTCGAGCTTCACGTCCGGCGCGTCGTCGCAAGGCCCGCTGCTCGGCGACTCGACGCTGAACACGATCAAGAACGCACTCGCATCGATCGTCGCGAGCGGCGTGAACAGCAACGGCTCGACGGTCAACCTCGCGTCGATCGGCGTCACGCTGCAGGCCGACGGCACGCTGAAGGTCGACAGCACGGCGCTCAACGGCGCGCTGCAGAACAACCCGACGGGCGTCGCGTCCCTGTTCAACTCGAAGAACGGGATCGGCGAGCAGTTGACGACGAACATCACGAACTACACGAAGACGAACGGACTGATCGCCGCGCGCACGACCGCGCTCAGCAACGATCTGAAGAACGTCGCGCAGCAGCAGACGACGCTGTCCAACTACGCAGCCCAGCTGACGAGCCAGTACCAGGCGCAGTTCACCGCGCTCAACACGCTGATGGCGACGATGAACAGCAACTCGCAATACCTGACCCAGTTGTTCGGCGGCGCGAACAGCGCCGGCGCGATGTCGAACAACAAGGGCTGATCGCTGGCCGGACCGGAGAGCACCGATGGAACAGACCGAACTGATTGCGCAGATCGATGCGCTCACCGACGGGATCGAACACGCGGCCGCGATGGCCGACTGGGCCGAGGCCGCACGCCTCGTCGATGCGCGCTGGTCGCTCGTCGCACTGCTCTCGACCGACCAGCCGCCCGTCGGCATCGCGGCGATCCGCCGCATGCAGGCCAGCAACGACCGGATCTTCGCCGATGCGCAACGCGCGCAGCAGGAGCTGACCGACGAATACCAGGCGGCAATGAGCCGCGTGCAGGCCGTCGGCCAGTACCAGAGCATCGCGAACCGCTGATCCGCATCCGGCCGCGCGCCGCAATGCGCGCCGCCAACCCGACAACAAGAACTACACGCTGATGTGAGGGCGTGCTCGTTCGCCTCCCCGCCCGCCTTGTGCGGGCGTTTTTTTGGGGTGTCGCCAGCCGCACCGCCCCTCCGTCGGCCGACCGGTCAATCGACCAAACTGACCGGGCTTTTCCCGTCACCTCGCGGCATCGGCGCGACGGCCCGCTACCCATAATGGTATCGACCGACTTTCCGCAGATTTCATCATGTTCTCGACCGAACTGCCCGCCACCGCCGCGCTCACGCCCGAACAGCAGCTTGCGCAGGACATCGCGCTCGTCATGGAGAACGCGCTCGAGCGCCAGCGCAGCGGTGCGTTCGACGACGCCCGGGCGCTGTACGAGGCCATCCTCGACGCGGTGCCCGCGCATGGCGATGCGCATTACAACCTCGCGGTGCTGATGGTCGATACGGGCCAGGCGACTGATGCGGTGCCGCATTTCGAAGCCGCCATCGGCGCGAACCCGGACAACGGCTACTACTGGGTCAGCTACATTCATGCGCTGCATCGCACCGGGCAAACGGCCGCCGCGTGGATCGCGGTCGAAATCGCGCAGCAGCGCGGCGTGCACGGCCCGGCGCTCGACGGGCTGATCGCGCAACTGGCGTCGCCCGAGGTCGTGCTCGCGACTGCCGCGGTTGCCCCGAGCGGCATCGACGCGGCGATCGTCCTGGAAACCGCGACCGGCCACGCAGGGAGGAGCGACTCCGGCAAGCCGGTCCGGCGTCCCAATCAGACGCTGCTGCAAAAGCACGCGGCGCTGTTCGACAAGAACAAGCACGCGGAAGCCACCGCGCTTGCGCGGCAACTGGTCGCCGACTACCCGCAAGACGGCGCATGCTGGCGCGCGCTGTCCGCATCGCTTCACCGGGAAGGCCGCTTCGCGGAGATGATCGAGGCCGGCTTTCGCACGATCGAATTGCTGCCGGACGAATTACTCGTGCGCATGCTGCTCGCCGATACGCTGCGGGTGATGAACCGCCTCGAGGAAGCCGACGAGCAGTGCACGCGCCTGATCCAGCTTCAGCCCGATCATCCGGAGGCCTTCCGGATTCGCGGTCTCGTGCTGTTCGCGCTGCGCCGCATGGATGAAGCGATCGCGGCCTGCCGACGTGCGGTCGAGCTTGCGCCCGGCGCCGCTGCACCGTGCGGCACGCTCGGCTTCGTGCTGCTCGAGCAGGGCGCCACGCAGGAAGCGATGGGCTGGCTGAAGCGCTCGATCGAAATCAACCCCACCGACAGCGTCACCCACAGCAGCATGCTGTTCTGTATCACGCACATCAGCGACTTCGATCCGCAGGCGCTCATTACAGAACACCGCAAGTTCGGCGAGCGCTACGGCAATCACAAGCGCAAGCGCGCGGCCGTGTTCTCGAACTCGCGGGACCCGGCGCGCAAGCTGCAGGTCGGCTTCGTGTCGGGCGACCTGTTCAGCCACGCGGTCGCGTCCTACGCGGTGCCCGTGATCGAGCATCTCGCCGCCGATCCCGGCATTGCGATGCACTTCTATCACAATCACTTCGAGGAAGATCACGTATCCGAGCGTTTCAAGGCCCACGCCACGACGTGGCGCACCGTCGCCGGCATGAGCGACACGGCCTTCCTCGAGCGTGTGCGCAACGATCGCATCGACATCGTGATCGACCTGTCGGGGCACACCGGTCGTAACCGGCTGGTCGCGCTGGCGCAGCGTGCGGCGCCCGTGCAGGCGTCGTGGATCGGCTATCCGGCCACGACGGGGCTTGCCGCGATGGACTACTATCTGGCGGACCGCTTTCTCGCGCCACACGGCCAGTTCGAAGACCAGTTCGTCGAGCGGATTGTGCGGCTGCCCGCGATCGCATCGTTCATGCCGCCGGTGAATTGTCCGCCCGTCAATGTGCTGCCCGCACTGCACAACGGCTACACGACCTACGGCAGCTTCAACCGCCTGAACAAACTGAGCTCGCACGTGATTGCGGTATGGGCGCGCGTGCTGCATGCGGACCCGACCGCCCGCATGGCTCTCGGCGCAATCGGCAATGAGGGCGACCAGCAGACGCTGACTGAATGGTTCGTCGCGGCCGGCATCGACGCCAGTCGCCTGTCGTTCCACCGGCGCTCCAACATTCCTGTCTACATGCAGCAGCATCACGGCGTCGACCTCTGCCTCGACACGTTCCCGTACACGGGTTCGACGACCACGCTGAACGGGCTGTGGATGGGTGTGCCGACCCTGACGATCCCCGGCTCGACAATGGCTGGGCGCGGTAGTGCGAGCTGGCTGCAGCACGTCGGGTGCGACGCCTACATCGCGAACGACGAGGACGACTTCGTCGCGAAGGCACTGGCGCTCAGCAGCGACACCACCACACTGCAGGCGCTGCGCGCCGGCTTGCGTGCACGCTGCTCAGCGTCCGCGGCATTCCGGCCGGACGTCGTCGCGGCCGGACTGTCGTCGGCCCTGCGTACGATGTGGGTCCGCTGGTGCGCAAACGAACCCGTCACCGCGTTCGACACGCCGCTATTCGACGACACGGCAACAGCGCCGGCCGCGGCCGAAGCCTAACCCCCCACGCCTGATCGGGAGACACCATCATGACCGCCAGCCTTCCCGCCTCGTCCGTTGCACAACTGCCGCGTGAACGCATCTATGTCACGCAGCCGCACCTGCCACCGCTCGAAGAATTCCTGCCGTATCTCGAGAAAATCTGGGAGAGCCGCACGCTGACCAACGGCGGTCCGTTCCACCAGCAGTTCGAGCAGGCGCTGTGCGAGTATCTCGGCGTACCGCACCTGTCGCTGTTCGCGAACGGCACCCTTGCACTCGTCACCGCGCTGCAGGCGCTGCGCATCACCGGTGAGGTGATCACGACACCGTACTCGTTCGTCGCGACCGCGCATTCGCTGCTGTGGAACGGCATCAAACCCGTATTCGCGGACGTCGCGCCCGGCACCCTGAATCTCGACGCCGCGCGCATCGAAGCGGCAATCACGCCGCAGACCACCGCGATCATGCCCGTGCACTGCTACGGCAATCCGTGCGACGTCGACGCGATTCAGAAGATCGCCGACAACTACAACTTGCGCGTAATCTACGACGCGGCGCACGCGTTTGGCGTGCAGACCGCCGCTGGCAGCGTGCTCGCCCACGGCGACCTGTCGGTGCTGAGCTTCCACGCGACGAAGGTATTCAACACGTTCGAAGGCGGCGCGATCGTCTGTCCCGACGCGAAGACCAAACAGCGGATCGACCACTTGAAGAACTTCGGTTTCGTCGACGAGGTCACGGTCGTGGCGCCCGGCATCAACGGCAAGATGAGTGAAATCAACGCTGCGTTCGGGATGCTGCAGTTGCAGCATATCGACGGTGCACTCGCGCGCCGCCGCGACATTGATACGCTGTACCGCGCGCTGCTGCTCGACGTGCGCGGCATCCGCTGCCTGCCGCAGGGCGGTCAGACCGTCGCGAACCACGCGTATTTCCCGATCCTCGTCGAAGATGACTATCCACTCGACCGCGATGCGCTCTATCGCAAGCTGCGCGACCACGACGTGTACGCACGCCGCTATTTCCATCCATTGATTTCCGAGTTTCCCATGTATCGCGGGCTGCCATCCGCGAACCGCGACAACCTGCCCGTCGCGTCGGAAGCCGCCCGCAAGGTGTTGTGCCTGCCGCTTTACCCGGCGCTCACCGACGACACGGTCCACCGCATCGTCAAGCTGATCGGGCGTTGACTCACTGCACTTTGCCGGTATGCGCGGCCGAATGAGCCACCCATCGCGCTGTTGTCGAACTCGAAAGATCTGAACGCGTGCGGCACGGCCACGTCTCGGGGTAGCGGATCACTCGGCGCTGGCGACAGTGCCCGTGCATCACCCCGTCGTCACGTCAAACGCTACGCGCCGTTTTATCCGCCGTCACGCGTGCGACTGCAAAATGCGCGGCAAACGCCCCTCTCAGCCGCTCCGCCATCTTAATCCAGCTGTCGCCGCGCCCGCGCCGGAACAACCGCACCGTGCCCGGATACCACGGCGAATCCTCACGGTCGTGCATCCATCGCCAGTCCACGTCCTGATTCGGCAGCAGCACCCAGCAGGGCTTGCCGAGCGATGCGGCCAGATGCGCGGTCGACGTGTCGACGCACACCACGAGATCGAGTTGCGCGACGATCGCGGCCGTATCGGCGAAATCGTCGAGTTCCGAGCCCAGGTGCAGCAACGGCAGCCCGCCCGGCGGCTGGCGCGCTTCGTCCTCGCCCTGCCCTTTCTGCAGACTCACGAAATTCACGCCCGGCACGCTCCACAGCGGCGTCAGCAATGCCAGTGACGGCAGCGAACGGTGCGCGTCGTTGTGATGCTTCGGATTGCCTTTCCACACGAGTCCGACGCGCGGGCCGGGCGGCAGCGCATCGAGGCGCGCGCCCCAGTGCGCGACGCGCGCCGGATCGGGTACGAACCGCACCGGTGGCGGGATCGTGTCGAGCGTCGTGCCCGCGTGCATTGGCGCGCTCAACAGACTCGTCCAGTAATCGAATTGCGCGGCCTGCGCGGTAGCCGCCTCGTGATCGAGCACCGCGTCGACGCCATCGACCGTCTCCATCAGCCGATGCAACGCCGGCTGGCACGCAAACACCACCCGCGCCGCCTGCCGCGCGCGAAATTCCGCGAAATAACGGCTGAACTGCAGCATGTCGCCGAGGCCATCCTCCTGCCACACGAGCAGCGTCTTGCCGGCCAGCGGCTCGCCTTGCCACTGTGCGCACCGCAGCACCTCGCGGGTTCGTCGGTGGACGAACGTCGACTGCTCGTAGCGCGATTCGTAGCGGCGCCAGCCTTCCTCGAATCGTCCACGGCTGAGCAGCAGCGTCGCCAGCCCGAAGCGCGCGTCGTCATAATCGGCACGCAGTTCGAGCGCGCGACGGTATGCGCGTTCGGCTTCGTCGAGTTGGCCCGCATGCGCCAAGGTCGTGCCGAGGTTGTAGTGCACCTCGGCCATCTGCGGCGCGAGTGCCAGCGCGTCGGTAAACGCGACGGCCGCTTCGTCGTGGCGGCCCTGCGCACGCAGGACGCAGCCGAGATTATTGTGCGCCTGCGGCAGGCCGGGCCGGCAGCGGATGGCGTCGCGATAGGCCGCTTCCGCTTCGGACAGGCGATCGAGGTTCTGCAGCGCGACGCCGAGGTTGTAATGCGCTTCCGGATGATCGGGACACAATGCGATGGTCTGCCGGCTGGCCGCCTCCGCTTCCGGCAACCGCCGCATGTCGACGAGGATCGCGCCGAGATTCGCGTGCGCGAGTACGTGGTCGGCGCGAACCGCGATCGCGAGCCGGTACGCGAGTTCCGCCTCCGCCGGCCGGGCAAGGACGCGAAGCAGGTTGCCGAAATCGGTCAGCACGTCGGGCGACCGCGGCTCGATCGACAGGGCCTGCCCGAACGCCTGCTCGGCTTCGTCGAGCCGGCCGAGCGCTTCGAGCACCTTGCCGAGCCGGTGATGGTGCGACGCGCGCAACGGCGCGACGCAGGCAAGCTGCCGGCGCAGGATCACTTCGGCGTCGGGCAAGCGGCCCTGCGACATCAGCAGCGCGTGAAGGCCGTCGTAGGGGGGCTCGAACGCCGGCATCGCATCGATCGCGCGCCGCCACGAGGCTTCTGCGTCCGCCAGATGGTTCAGGCCGAGCGCGCAGACGGCCGCGACGTGCAGCACCGCGACGTCCACCGCAGACGCGTCGAGCTGCGGCGCCACAAGCGACAGTGCGTCGGCAAACTGTCCGTTCTGGCACAAGGTCGCGGCGTGTCGAACGCACGCGGATACGTCGGAAGCTGGCGTCGTCATGGAGGGCTGGGCAAAGCGGCGGACAGTCATCGCGTCCGGCCGCCACGGCGGCAGCCCGGCATGCGCGACGCGTGTCGCGCCCGGGCGACCGTTTCGGCACGGAGAGCGTCGATTGACAGGTTACCGAAGCATGCACGCACGCGATGCGACGATCTGAGCCCATTCCATGCGGTTGTTCGGGCGATGGCCCCGTCACCCCGTGCGTGGCGGGACCTCGCTGAACGACACCGGCCGGCCGCTCAGCTCGACGAACACCCGCCGCAACTGCTCGAACTGCACGAGCTGGAACTGCACGAACTCGACGAACTGCAGCTCGACGACGCGCCGCCGCCGTCGGACGAGTCGAACGAAGTGCCACCGCCCGCTTTCGCCGCGGCGACCGACGGCATCCGCGACGCGGCCAGCACCGGGCCTGCATACGCCGACCATACGGTACCGGCCAGCGCGCCTGCGCCGAACAGCGCGGCGGTCCACAGCAACGGATCCGGATCGTCACGTTCGGCGTCGCGTATCCCGGACGCTCCCTGCGCGCTGCGTACGTGCCGCGCGTCGCGCGCAGCCCGCGGATCGTGCGCGTTCCTGCGCTCGAGCAACGCGGCGCGCCCGGCCGCCGTTGGGCCGCCGCGCCGGAAGCCGGTCAGCCTTCCAGCGACGATCCGGTACGCGATCGCGAACACCGCCATGCAGATGCACAGCAGCAGCACGGGCCGCCCGCGGCTCAAACCGACCGCAAGCTTCACGGCGCCCGTGCCGAACACGAGCAGCGCGATCGCGCGCGCGGCCATCCGGGACGCGCGCAACTCGCCGGGCGCCCAGAACCAGCCCTGCGCACGCATCCCGTCGACGACCTCCTGCGCATACCTCGCGAGCCGCTCGCGAAACACGCCGTAGCGCACGGTGCCGGACGGTTGCTCGTTGAGCCACGCGCAGTAGTCGTCGTATCGGCCCGCGCGTTCCAGATCCGCGATCTTCACGTAGCTGCCTTGCAGGTGAACGCTCCACAGATCGACCGCGCCCGCATGCGCGAGCGACATCGTCACGACCTGCGCGACCCGTGCTTCGCCGCCGGTGAGATAGGCGACTTCGTCGGCGCTCAGCCCGGACGAAGCCTTGCGCGTGCGCCGGCCCCAGCGCCGGATGCGAAATTCGATGGCATGCAACGCGACGATCAACGACAACGCGACAACGCAGGCCGGGACGTAAAACGCGAGAAACTGCGGCCCGGTGTAGTCGAGCACGTCGAGATCCTGCGCCGATGCGCAGGTCGCGGCGACACTGGCGGCGGCCGCCGGCCACACGAGTTTCGGCAGACGGTCGCGCCACGCACGGCGCGGCGCCACGGCGACCATGCGCTCGGGCTGCTGCGTCTCGACCTCCGCCCCGCCCTCGACTGCCCGGTCGACGGGACGCGGCCAGATCGATGCCGGCGGCTCGCAGCCGAACAGCCGGCGATAGCTGTCGAGCGTGTCGCGATAGCGCTGCGCGTACACGGCGGCCTCGTCCGGCGCGCCGGTGCCGGGCATGTGGTGCAGCCGCGCGCGCAGCACGCCGGCGCAGAACACGTCCCAATATTCGAGCGTGTATTGCAGATGGAAATGCCACGCGGCATCGACCGCGACCGACGGCGTGACCGGATGCCCGGCCACCTGTGCGAGAAACGCGAAGCGCTTGTATTCGTCGATCACGGCCAGCGCGTGGTCGTGCGACCAGCCTTCGGCGTCGGCGAGGCGCCGGCTGTACGGCAGCGGCGCGTCGGGATCGTCGGGGGAATACGCGTGCAGACGCGCGAGCAGCGCCTGCTGCGCATCGGTCAGCGGGCAGGCAGCGACTGCGGTCGAGGTAGACGGAATGGCAGCCATCGGGAGTCGGCGCGATGCGCGGACGGCCGCCGCGATCGACGCTTGGAGTGGTCGTTGTGGGCGATTCTCGCACACCGGCAAATGCGTCGGCACGCCCACGCAAAATCGCCGTGCGGCAATCGCGAGCGCATCCGGGATCGAACCAGCAACCCCTGCCTTCGGAGTTTTATCTGCGCGTGCCGAACCCTTGCCCGGCAAGGCTCCGCCGGCATCTCCCGCGGCAAAACCAAGGTTGCACAAGATCACCCAAGCCCGCCCCGGTTCACCCAGGCTGCAATCTGGCTGCACGGCACGCACGGCCCCACCCGTGACCCTCGGCACCCGTCCATGAAGCGTAAGGCGCGCCGCACGCCACGACACGCGTCGCGCTGCGTGTCCGCCCGGACCACGCACGCATCTCGTTGAACCCCGCCCCGCGAAGCTCGACCATGAGAGCCATCTTCACTGCCTCACGGCCCGAGACCTCGCCATGGCAAGCAGCACGACTTCGATACGCGTTCGCGGCACGCCGGCCGGCACCGCCGCCGACCACCGGCCCCTTCGACATCGGCAGGCCCGGCCATGATCGCGCGCACCTTGCAGGGCGACACGGTGGACACGCTGTGCTGGCGCCACTACGGCCGGACCGACGGCACCGTCGAGACCGTGCTCGAAGCCAACACCGGACTCGCCAGCCTCGGCGTCGTGTTGCCCGCCGGCACGCCCGTCTACCTGCCGCCGTTCGATACCGTGACGAGCGCGCGCCCGTTGCTGCAACTGTTTGACTGACCCTGGAATCGCCGTCATGGCCGAACCGAACCTCACTACCGCCGCGATGCTGTCCACCGCGATCGGCGTCGCCGGGCTCGCGCCCGGCATCGACGGCAACGCGCTGATCGGCGCATTCACCGGCGCGGCGCTCGTGGTCGTCACGTCGAAGGAGATCGGCGTGGCGCGGCGTGCGGCCTATCTGCTGATCTCGCTCGTGATGGGCTATCTCGCCGCGCCGGAAATCGTCGGCGCGACGCCGATCCACTCGACCGGCGTCGCCGCGTTCTTCGCGGCCGCGCTCGTGATCGCCGTCACGCTGCAGCTGATCGAGCGGATCAAGACGCTCGATCTCCTGGCGCTGTTCCGCAAAGGAGGGTGACGTGGCGTTCCCGTTCGCGCTGATCGCGCTCGCCGCCCACCTCGCCGTGCTCGTGCGCGTGCTCACCTATCGACGCAACGGCGCACGGCACCGGCGCCACGCATCATGGTTCGCGTGGATGCTCGTCGCCGTCACCGGCGGTGCGTCGATCGAGTGGCTGCTGCATACCGGCGCCGTCGGCTTCTTCGACGCGGCCACCGCGGTCTTCCTGGCGATGTTCGTCTGCGGCACGCGCGGCAACGTCGCGCGCCTCCTGAGGAGCGAATGACGATGAAAACCCGCCGCCTCGGCGATCACGGCGACGACGTGGGCCTGCTGCAACGCAGACTGATCCGCGCCGGCTATGCGGTGCAGATCACGCACCTCTATGACGCGGCGACCGAAGCCGCCGTCATCGCGCTGCAACGCAAGACCGGCCTCGTCGACGACGGTATCGCCGGCCCGAAGACCTATGCCGCGCTGGCCACCGGCCTGCGCGATCCGAAACACCTGGGGCTCGCCGATCTCGAGCGCGCCGCGCGCACGCTCGACGTGCCGCTCGCGTGCATTCGCGCGGTCAACGAAGTCGAGTCGCGCGGCGCCGGCTTCCTGCCCGACGGCCGGCCCGTCATCCTGTTCGAACGCCACGTATTCTGGAAGCGGCTCCAGGCGCGCGGGATCGATCCCGCGCCATTCGCGGCGCGGCAGCCGGACATCGTGTCGCGCACGCGCGGCGGCTATCGCGGCAGCGCCGCGGAATACGTGCGTCTCGCCACGGCCGAGTCGATCGATGCCGGCGCCGCGTGGGAATCCGCGAGCTGGGGCGCGTTCCAGGTGATGGGCTATCACTGGGAACGCCTCGGCTACGCGGGCATCGACGCATTCGTCTCGTGCATGGAAGACGGCGAAGCGCAGCACCTCGACGCGTTCATGCGCTACATCGCGGCGGACAACACACTGCGCCGCGCACTCGGCGCACGCCAGTGGGCCGCATTCGCCCGCGCGTACAACGGGCCCGACTATGCGGCGAACCTGTACGACGTGAAGCTCGCACGCGCTTTCGACCGCTATGCGTCGCAAGCGGCTGCGGCGACGCAGGCCGCATCCGGATCGCCCGACGCTACCGTCGCGTCCCGCGCATGAACGGACTCGCCGCGAAAATCATCGCGTGGATCGTCGCGCTCGCCACGTGCGCCGTCGTCGCGCTGTACGTGCATGGGCTGCGCGCCGAGCGCGCGACCGCGCAACGGCAACGCGTCGAGGCGCAACAGGCGCTCGCCGCGCGCGACGGCATCATTGCGCGCCTGCGGCAGGACGCCGCCGAACGCGCGCAACAGCAGGCGCGGCTCGACCACGCGCAAACCGCCATCGCGTCGAAGCTCGACGCCATTCGATTTGAAAACCGGAGATTGACCGATGAAAACGCCGCGCTTCGCGCCTGGGCTGATACTCGCCTGCCTGACGACGTTGTCCGCCTGCAAGCCAGTCCCGCTCTCACCGGCGCCGGCGATTATGTCGAACACGTGCCAGACGGTGAAACCGTGCACGCTGCCGAGGCTCGCGCCGCGGACCAACGGTGAGCTCGACGGTGCGCTCACGCTCGTCAAGGCCGCGTGGGCGACGTGCGCGGCGACCGTCGACATGATCGCGGCGTGCCAGGCCGGCGCGGCCGCCCCCGACCACGGAGCCCATTCGCATGATTAAGCCGGACAGCCTGCGGCGCGCGCTTGCCGCCGCCATCCCGTCGATCGACGACGAACCCGGCGCGTTGACCGTGCTCGTCGAGCAAGGCTCGATCGCGACGACCGGCACGCTGACGCCATCGTTCGAATACCGGTACACGGCCCACGTCCTCGCGACCCACTTCTCCGGCGACACCGATCCGGTGTTCGTCGCCCTGATCGAATGGGTGCGCGCGAACCAGCCAGACCTCGTGACGAACCCCGCCGCACGCGCGAGCGGCATCACCTTCGAGGTCGGCATCCGCGACCAGGCCGCGGTCGACCTGTCGATCCGGCTGGCGCTGACGGAAAGCGTCGTCGTGACGACCGGCCCCGACGGCCGGCCGGTGATCACGCACGTCGACGACACACGGGTCGACCCGGCCGATACGCTGACCTGGGTCGCGCTGCCGCAGATCCGCTGAGCCGGGCGGGCATCGGCCCGCCTTCGCTCACGCCGCGGCATCGCGCCCGGCAACGGCTGCTCGTCGCAGCCAACCCTCTCGCCTCGGCCCGCCACCGCGGAGCCCCCCGCCGATCGCCCTTGCCGGGCATCCGGTCCCGTCTTCCCGTCGACTCGGCCATCGCCAACGACAGGCATCCTGACGACAGCCTCGCTGCATAACCTGCATCGACGGCCCGCACGATGTCTCTGCGGCACGCCCGTCCAGCCATTCACGCGGCATCCGTTCGCCCGTCGCCGCGGCGCAATTCATCGAGCGCCCGTCCCATCGCCGCGTCCCGACATCGATCGGCATCCACGCATTCAGACCGCGTGACGACGTCGCGCAGACGCACGACTCCATCCTCATGCGAACCGGTGCTGCGATTGTCGACGCACGACTCGATGCCGGCATCCGGCGCGCACTGTCCCCGCCGCGACGACACAGGCCATCGCTCGCGCCGCGCGCCCCCCGCCGGCACCATGGCTGCATGGACGCAAATGAAATTCAACGGCAGGCACGCAACGCAGTGCGCAAGGGCACGATCCTCGCGGTCGACCATGCGGCTGCGTTGTGCCGCGTCTCGGTCGGCGACGCCGATTCCGATGGCAGCGGACTGCAGACCAACTGGATTCCGTGGGTGGCCGGCACCGCCGGCGCGACCCGCGACTGGCTGCCGCCGACGCCCGGCGAACAGGTCGTGCTGCTCTGCCCGATGGGCGACCCGGCGCAGGGTGTCGCGCTGCGCGGCGTCTATTCGAACGCCGCGCCGGCACCGGCCTCGAGCCCGGATACCCATGCACGGGTCTATCCGGACGGCGCCCGCATCACGTACGACCATGCCGCGCATGCGCTCACGGTCGAGCTGCCGGCCGGCGCGACCGTGCGCGTCGTCGCGCCCGGGTCGGTCGTCGTGCAGACCCGGGACGCCACCGTGCAGGCCGAGCGCATCACGCTCGATGCACCGCAGACCACCTGCACCGGCGCGATGACCGTCAAGGGGCCGTTCGCGTTCGAAGCCGGCATGACCGGCACGGGCGGGGCCGGCGGCGGCGCCACGATGCAGATCGACGGCGCGGCCACCTTTACCCGCGAAGTGACCTCCCGGGGCATCAGCCTCCCGCATCACACGCATCGCGAACAAGGCGATGGACAACTCGTGAGCGAACCGCAATGAAAGGCATGAACGCGAACACCGGCCGCTCGATTTCGGGCCTGGACCATTTCTACCAGTCGATCGGCAAAATCGTGACGACGCCGCTCGCGTCGTGCGTGAAGCGCCGTACCTTCGGCTCCGAGCTGCCCGACCTGATCGACGCGCCGGGCAACGGCACGGTGCGCACGCGGCTGTATGCCGCCGTCGCCACGGCGCTGATGCGCTGGGAACCGCGCCTGACGCTGACCCGCGTCGTGCTCACCGCGGACGACGCGAACGCGGCCGCCGGCTCGCTCTATCTCGACATCGAAGGCTGGACCGGCGAGAACGGCACGGCCGTGTCGACCCGCGTGCCGGTTGCGAACGGGAGCCCGGCATGAGCGTGACGCCGATCGACCTCTCCCAGCTGCCGTCGCCCGACATCGTCGAAACGCTCGACTACGAGACGCTGCTGGCCGCACGCAAGGCACGGCTCGTGTCGCTCTACCCGGCCGCCGAACAAGCCGAGATCGCCGCGACGCTCGCGCTCGAGTCGGAGCCGCTCGTGAAGCTGCTGCAGGAAAACGCGTACCGCGAGATCGTGCTGCGCCAGCGCGTGAACGACGCCGCGCGTGCGGTGATGCTCGCGTACGCGGTCGGCACCGACCTCGATCACCTCGCGGCGCTGTTCGGCATCCGCCGCCTGACGATCTCGCCTGCCGATCCGGCGCACGACCTCGCGGCCGTGATGGAAAGCGATGCCGACCTGCGCGCCCGCACCCAGCTCGCCCCGCAGAGTTTCTCGGTCGCCGGCCCCGAGGGTGCGTACGTCTCGCATGCACGCAATGCCGATGGCCGCGTGCTCGACGCGTCGGCGGTCAGTCCGGCCCCGTGCGAGGTGCTCGTCACGGTACTCGCCCGCGATGGCGACGGCACGGCGGCGCCGGCGTTGATCGATGCGGTGGCCGCCGCGCTGCAGGCCGACGACGTACGGCCGCTCACCGACAAGGTCACCGTACGCGGCGCGGAGATCCTGCGCTACCAGGTGCGCGCGCGGCTGGTGTTCTTCGCCGGCCCGGATCGCGCGGTGGCGCTCGCGCAGGCCAACCGGGCGATGAAGCAGTACACCGATTCCATGCACCGCCTCGGGATGGAAGTCACGCTCGACGGCATCTACGCGGCCGCCCGCGCGGCCGGCGTGCAGAAGGTGATCCTCGAAAGCCCGCTTGCCGGCCTGCCGGCGACGAAGCAGCAGGCGCCCTATTGCACCGGGATCGAGCTGATCGACGGCGGGGTGTACAGCAATGAATGACATCCTGCCGCCGAACGCGACGCGGCTCGAGCGCAGGCTCGCCGCGACGAACGCCCGTATCGACGACGTGCCGACGCCGCTCGCGACGCTGACGAACCCGGACACCATCCGGTCCGATCTGCTGCCGTGGCTCGCCTGGCACCTCGGGGTCGATGCGTGGAAGGACTACTGGCCCGAATACGTGAAGCGCGCCCGCGTCGGGCAGGCGATTCCGATCGCCCGCCGCAAGGGCACCGCGGCGTCGGTGCGCGAGGTCGTCGCGGCGTTCGGCGGAAACATCGTGCTGCGTGAATGGTTCGAGCAACAGCCGCCGGGCGCGCCCGGCACGTTCGACCTCGTGATGACGGTCAGCGGCCAGGAGGGCGAACCGCCGACCGCCGAATACGTGGCCGACATCCTCGCGGAGATCGATCGCACCAAACCCGTCCGCGCGCACTACACGTTCACGCAGGGCTTCGAGATGCGGGGCCGACAACCGATCGGCGCCGCCGCGCGCGTGGCGGCCTATCGCCGCGTCAACTTCACCGACTACTGATCGCACATGGCAACCCAGATCATCATCACCGACGCCGGCCGCGCGGCGCTCGTCGCCGCCGGCAACGGCGGCACGAACGCCCACCAGGTCGTGGAAATCGGCCTGGCGAACGCCCCGTTCGTCGCCGACAAGGGGCTCACCAAGCTGCCGAACGAGCTGAAGCGGATCAAGTCCTTCGGCGGCGCCAACGTCGCGCCGGACACGATCCACACGACGCTGAAGGACGACTCGACAGACCAGTATTCGCTGTACGGATTCGGCCTCTATCTCGACAACGGCGTGCTGCTGGCCGCGTACGGCCAGGCGACGCCGATCATGGAGAAATCGCCGGCCGCGTTGCTGCTGCTGTCGTCCGACATGCAGTTCGCGACGATCGACGCGACGCAACTCGTGTTCGGCGACGCGTCGTTCCTGAATCCGCCGGCGACCACCGAGCGGCAGGGTGTGGTCGAGCTGGCGACGCAGGGGGAAGTCGACGCGGGCAGCGATGACACGCGCGCCATCACGCCGAAGACGGCCGCGTCGCGATACGCGGCGTTGACCGGCGCGAAGTTCACGGGGCCGGTCGTCACCGAATTCGATGCGGGCCCGGACACCGCACACGTGTCGATTCGCCCTCCGTCGGGCAAGAACGGCCGCGAAGGTCGCGTGCGTCTGCACGGCACGTTCGGCGGCGGTAACCCGGATACGGGATCGCGCCTGGTCGCAACGATCCGCTCCGGTTTCGACAACGGCGCCTGGGGCCGTGAATACGTCGATCTGTGGCTGAATCGCACGGCCAACGACGTCCAGTCCGATTCGTACCAGGCGCGCGCGCTGCGCATCGGCTACGGCGGCCGCGTGCTGGTGGGCGACGTCAAGAACGACGACGGGAATTCGCGGTTGCGGGTCGGCGGCGACACCGTTGCCGAAGGTACGAGTTATTCGAGGGCTGCATCGATCGACGGGGGCGCCGGGAATTTCTCGACGCTGTTCTTTACCGATGGCGGCAAGATCCGCTGGTCGATGTTCAAACGTGACGGCGCGGCGTCCGGGGGCAACGGCGGGAACGATTTCGGCGTGAATGCGTTCGCGGACGACGGTGTCACGCAGTTCCCCGCGTTTCGTGTCAGCCGCGGCACGCAAGCGTTCTCGATCGCGAAACGCCTGCTCGTCGGTGATATCGGTGATGACGGCCGCAATGCGATTCAGGCGGCGGGAAATGCGACGTTCAATGGCGGGTTGACCTCGCGGGCGATGGACGTCAACGGTGCCCATTTCCGCGCGATCTTCGGCGGCTACGGCGCCTTCCTGCGCAACGACGGCACGAACGTGTATCTGCTGTCGACGAACAAGGGTGATCCGGAAGGCCAGTGGAACGATTTCCGCCCGGTTACCTGGAATCTCGAGACCGGTCGAGTCACGATCGA
The DNA here is from genome assembly GCF_900446215.1 of Burkholderia cenocepacia. Classification (GTDB taxonomy): domain Bacteria; phylum Pseudomonadota; class Gammaproteobacteria; order Burkholderiales; family Burkholderiaceae; genus Burkholderia; species Burkholderia cenocepacia. Next base: position 58,276 of record NZ_UAQZ01000012.1, read on the forward strand.
TGACAGGGGATCAGGTACGGCGATCGGCGGAAACACCACGGTCCGCGGCGAACTTTCGGTGGGTACCGGTCAAGCTCAAGGCTCGATCCGTGTCGGCCCGGTCGACGGCTTCCTCTATTCGAACGGTGACGGCTATGGCTGGTGGACGCCGACGAAGGGCGCATTCCAGTATTACATCGCCGATCGCACGTTCCGCATCGACGGCAATCCCGTGTGGCACTCCGGCAACCTGTCGCCGCTCGATCGCACGAAGGGCGGCACGATGTCGGGCGATCTCTGGTTCGACCCGGGCAAGCGGATCTACCTGTCGGAAGGCAGCGCGCAGGCGCCGTCCCTGACGTTCACCAACGACGGCGCGCCGGACACGGGCCTCTACCACACCGGCGACGGCATGTTCGGCGTCACGTGCAACAGCGTCTCGCAGGTCTCGTTCACGCCGGGCGGCACCACGTTCCAGACGCCCGTTCAGGGCCAGACGCCCCCGGCGGGCGATCGCTCGACGCGGCTCGCGACGACGGAATGGGTGGTCGCCGCGATTGCGTCGGCCGCGATCGGCACGGTCGTTTTCGAGCCACGCACGACCGCTCGCGCCGGCTTCCTGAAGCTCAACGGCGCGCTGCTGAAGCGCGCCGACTATCCCGCACTCTGGGCCTATGCACAGGCCAGCGGCGCGCTCTCCACCGAAACGGACTGGGCCGCCGGATGGTCCGGCACGTTCTCGACCGGCGATGGCACGACGACCTTTCGCATCCCCGAATTGCGCGGCGAGTTCGTGCGCTGCTGGGATGACACCCGCGGGGTGGACCCGAATCGCGGTCTCGGCGCATCGCAGAACTTCGCCAATGCGTGGCACGCGCACGGCGCCTCCGCGGCGGCGAGCGGGGACCACGTGCATTCGGCCTGGACCGACGTGCAAGGGTGGCACGGTCACCACGGCTGGACCGCCAGCGTGGGCGATCACCAGCACGTCGCGCCATACAGCGAATCGGGCATCGCGCCCTTTGGCACCCATTCGACGAATCAAGTCGGCTCGCACGGCGGCGTCGACAACGACAACCCGTGGGCATTCACGTCCGGAGCCGGCGGGCACAACCACGAATTCAACACGGAAGGCGCCGGCAATCACGGCCACAACGTCGGCATCGGCGCCGCCGGCAATCACAGCCACGCGATCACCGTCAACGGCGACGGCGCCAACGAATCGCGGCCGCGCAACGTCGCCTTGCTCGCCATGATCCGCGCCTACTAACCAGGACCCCGAACCATGCTGATCCACCACTACAGCCCGTCGACCGGCGAATACCTGAGCAGCAGCCAGCCCGACGCCGATCCGCGCAACCCCGAACGCTGGCTCATCCCGGCCTCGGCCACGCTCGACGCGCCGCCGGCGCGCACGCCGACGACCTGGCCGTTCTACCGCAACGATGTCTGGACGCTGCTGCCGGACTTCCGCGGCCGGATCTGCTATCGCACCGATACCGGCGAGCCCGTCGAGATCGCGACCGCCGGCAAGACGCCCGACGAGCTCGGGCTGACGACCGAACCGCGGCCGTCGCCACGCCATGCATGGCTCGACGGTGCATGGACGGTTCCGCCCGAGCTGCTCGAGCGCGAGAAACGCGACGCCGCGATGGCCGAGTTCGAACAGCGCCTGGAAACCGCGCGCAAGGCGAACGCCGGCAAGGCCGATGCGTACGCCGCGGGCTTGCTCGACGACGAGGGCGTCTACTACTTCAAGGCCTGGTCGGCCTACCAGATGGCGCTCGTCAGGGTCATCCAGGCGGACACGTTCCCGGATGCGATCGCGTGGCCCGCCACGCCGGCGCCCTACGTGCCGCCGCCGCCGACACCCGTGCCGCCTGCGCCGTCCGAGCCGTCCGAGCCGTCCGAGCCGTCCGAGCCAATCGAGCCAATCGAGCCGCCCGCTCCGACCGAGCCATCGTCGCCGCCGGCCGACCCGGCCACACCTGCAGTTCCGGTCGCGGATAGCGCGGCCTGATCCGCCCGGGAATCCTCCCGTTTCTCTCACTTGACCACATAGGAGTCGCACACCATGCCGCAGGATTATCACCACGGCGTACGCGTCATCGAAATCAACGAAGGCAGCCGTCCGATCCGCACGGTGTCGACGGCCGTCGTCGGCATCGTCTGCACGGCATCCGACGCCGACGCCACCGCCTTCCCGCTCGACACGCCGGTCCTTCTGACCAACGTCGTTGCCGCGCTCGGAAAGGCCGGCACCAAGGGCACGCTGCGCCGCACGCTGGACGCGATCGGCCGGCAAACCAAGCCCGTCACGATCGTCGTGCGCGTCGCCGAAGGCAAGGACGCCGGCGAAACGGCGACCAACGTGATCGGCAGCGTCACCGCCGACGGCAAGTACACCGGCATGAAGGCGCTGCTCGGCGCGCAGGCACGCTTCGGCGTGAAGCCGCGCATCCTCGCGACGCCGGGCCTCGACACGCAACCGGTCGCCGCCGCGCTCGCATCGATCGCGCAATCGCTGCGCGCGTTCGCGTACGTGTCGGCCAACGGCTGCAAGACGAAGGAAGAAGCCGTCGCCTATCGCAAGCAGTTCAGCCAGCGCGAGCTGATGGTGGTCTGGCCGGACTTCCTCGCGTGGGACGACACGACCAACACGACCGTCGTCGTGCCGGCCACCGCGTATGCCGCCGGCCTGCGCGCGAAGATCGACAACGACACGGGCTGGCACAAGACGCTGTCGAACGTCGGCGTGAACGGCGTCACCGGCATCAGCGCCGACGTGTCGTGGGACCTGCAGGATCCGGCGACGGACGCGGGCTTCCTGAACGAACAGGACGTGACCACGCTCGTGAACCGCAACGGTTTCCGCTTCTGGGGTTCGCGCACGTGCTCGGACGATCCGCTGTTCGCGTTCGAGAACTACACGCGCACCGCGCAGGTCATCGCCGATTCGATCGCCGAAGCGCAGATGGCCATCATCGACGGCCCGCTCAACCCGTCGCTGCCGCGCGACATCATCGAGACGATCAACGCCAAGTTCCGCGAGTGGATCTCGCAGGGCTACCTGATCGGCGGCTCGGCCTGGTACGACCCGGAGCCGAACACGACCGACGTGCTGAAGTCCGGCAAGGCGTATCTCGACTACGAATACACACCGGTTCCGCCGCTCGAAAACCTGATGCTGCGCCAGCGCATCACCGACCGTTATCTCGCCGATTTCGCCGCGCGCGTGAGCGCGTAACGACCGGCCTCACCAGGAGTCAAACACGATGGGTATGCCTCGCAAACTCAAGGGATTCAACCTGTTCCAGAACGGCGAGAACTTCGTCGGCCAGGTCGTCGAAGTCACGCTGCCGAAGCTCACGCGCAAGATGGAGGACTACCAGGGCGGCGGCATGAGCGGCCCGATCAAGGTCGACTTCGGGCAGGAGGGGATCCAGCTCGAATGGACCTGCGGCGGCTTCATGCGCTCCGTGCTCGGCCAGTACGCGATCACGAAGCACGACGGCGTGCTGCTGCGCTTCGCCGGCGGCTATCAAGCCGAGGATTCGACCAACGTCGACGCGATCGAGATCGTCATCCGCGGCCGTCACAGCGAAATCGACCCGGGCACCGCGAAGTCGAAGGAAGACACCGCGTTCAAGGTCACGACGGTGGCCAGCTACTACAAGCTGTCCGTGAACGGCCAGGACGTGATCGAAATCGACTTCGTCAACATGATCGAGAAGGTCAACGGCAACGACCTGTTCGCGGCGCTGCGCAACGCGATCGGCCTGTAACCGGCCATCCGGCCGGTGACGCCGGCCGGGGCCGCCTTCCCCTTTCCTTCCGACTGATCACACGCACAGGACCACCATGAATCCGATCCAATCCGACGCCGCCGCGCCCGACCTGCAGGCCGATGCGGCCGCCATCGCGACACCCGCGCAGGACGATCCGGCGACGCATACGCTCGACACGCCGCTCGTGCGCGGCACCCAGACGATCACGTCGATCACGCTGCGCAAGCCCAAGTCGGGCGAGTTGCGCGGCGTATCGCTGTCCGACCTCGTCAGCCTCGACGTGGTCGCGCTGTCGAAAGTGCTGCCGCGCATCAGCTCGCCGATGCTGACCGAAGCCGACGTCGCCAGCATCGATCCAGCCGACCTCGTACAACTGGGGGGCATCTTCGCCGGTTTTTTGATGCCGAAGGCCGTGAAATCCCGACTGGCCTCCCAGACCGCGTAGAAGACCCGATGGCGGACATCGCGACGGTGTTCGGCTGGACACCGCCCGTGATGGACGCCTTCAGCCTGGCCGAGCTGATGGACTGGCGCGAACGCGCGCGAGTACGTGCCGGCGCCCAATGAGCGAAACGATCGACGATGGACAACACCCTGAAACTGCGCGTCATGGTCGACATGATCGACAACATGACGAAGCCCCTGCAAATGATGCTGACCGGCAACAAGGGGCTGGCCGACTCGCTGCGCGCGACCCGCCGCGAGCTGGATGACATGGCGAAGACGCAGAAGCGCATCGGCGAGTTTCGCGACTTGCGCAGCGGTGTGGCGAAAACCGCGACCGAACTCAAATCAGCGAAGCTGCGTGCCGGGGAGCTGCGCGTGGCGCTGCGTGCGTCCGGCCCGCCGTCACGCCAGATGGTCGAGGACCTCGCCAAGCTCGAACGCACGGCCACGGATTTGACGGCCGCGCAAGGCCGGCAGGTCGCGCGCATCCGCGAACTGCGCACGCAGCTCGTCGGCGCGGGCATCGACACGCGCCGCCTCGACCTGCACGAATTCGCGCTGGCCACGAACAGCGCGCGACGCCAGGCGAAGATGACGGCCGACGTGCGCGCGTTCGACGACGCGCGCCGCAAGCGCGCCGAGGCCCGGCGCGCGAAGATCGACGCACTGGGCGGCGTCGGCAGGCAATGGGCGGAGCGCGGCAAGACGATCGCGGGCGCCGGCAAGAGCATGTTCGGCATGCTGTCCGAGCCGCTCGACGTCGCGAAGCAGGCCGAAAGCGAAACGCTGCGCCTGCGGGCGCAAGGCGCGTCGGCCGACGCCGTGACATTCGCGCGCGCGCAGCAGGTCGGCGGCCAGTCGGTCGTCGACAACCTGGCGCTGATGCGCGAATCGCTGGCGGCGCTCGGCGGCGACGAGCAACGCGCGCGCGTCGTGATGCCGATGCTCGCGAACATGAAATCGGCGAACGAGGCGCTGTTCGGCAAGGACGACGCGAAGGCGAACGTCGACAAGTTCATGGCCATGCTGAAGGTGATCGACCTGCGCGGCGGCACGAAGAACGAAGCCGCATTCGGCGCCGAAGCGAACATCGTGCAGAAGATGCAGACGGCGACCGGCGGCAAGGTCAGCGGCGACGAGTGGAACAGTTTCGCCGAATCGGGGGGCGGCGCGGCCAGGAAGTTGCGCACGGATGCGTTCTACTACCAGATGCAGCCGCTCATCGAGAAGCTCGGCGGCAAGGCGGCCGGCGAAGGCCTCGCCGCGCTGTCCGGCAGCCTCTTCGGCGGCAAGGTGACGGCGCCCGCCGCACGGCAGTTGACGGCGCTCGGCCTGGTCGATCCGAAGCGGGTCCTGCATGCGAGGAACGGCGCGATCCGCGGGCTCGGGCCGGGTGCGCTGGCGGGCAGCGACATGCTGCAGGCCTCGCCGCTCGAATGGCTCGAAAAGGTGCTGCTGCCGAAGCTCGCCGCGAAGGGCATCACCCAGCCCGACAACGTGAAGGCCGCGCTGGCGAAACTGTTCCCCGACAAGGCCGCGGGCACGCTGCTCACGACGATGTACGAACAACGCGAGCAGATCCACGACACCGAGAGGCAGAGCGCCGCCGCCGACAGCGTCACCGGGATGCGCGCGAAGGCCGCGGATTCGACCGCGGGACGCGAGCTCGCCGTGCTCGCGCAGTTGCGCGACCTGAAGCTCGAGATCGGCGAGAAGATCACGCCGGTCTACAACGCGGCGCTGGACGTCACGGCCAGGATGCTCGAGAAGATCGTCCGGTTCGTGCGCGAACACGGCACGGCCACCCGGATCCTCGTCACGACCTTCGCGGCGCTGGGCGGCGCACTCGCCGTCGCCGGCACACTGGCGAGCGTCTTCGGCGGCCTGCTCGGCTCGGTCAACGTGCTGCGCTTCGCGACGTCGATGGTCGGCGCGTTCAGGCTCGTCGGGCAGGCGCTGCTGATGCTCGGCCGGCTGGCGATGGCGAATCCGCTGCTGGCCGTGATCGGGCTGATCGCGATGGCGGCCGTCTACGTCTGGCAGAACTGGGACACGCTCGGGCCGAAGTTCATCGCGCTGTGGGAAACGATCAAGGGCGCGTTCGGCGCGGCCAGCGACTGGATCACCGCGAAATGGGACGCCACCGTCGAGTGGGTGAAGACCTCGCTCGGCGGCATCGGCGACTGGTTCGGCGACATCGGCACGCGTTTCCAGGAAATCGGCGCGAGCATCGTGTCCGGCCTGGTCGACGGGATCACGAATCGCCTCGGCGCGCTGAAGGATACGGCCGGCAACCTGGGCAGCTCGACGCTCGGCTGGCTCAAGGAAAAGCTCGGCATGCAGGCGTCGCCCACGCCCGACAACGGGCCAGGCGGCGCCACCACCGGCACCCCGACCCGCATGACGCGCACCGCCGCCGCGCTCACGTCGGCCGCCGCGCTGGTCGGCCCGCCCGCGTTCGCGGCGAGCCCGGCGATCGCCGCCGCCGCGCCGCTCGAACGCTACAACCTGTCGCTCGACTATCGCCCGCCGCTCACGGCGCCGGCCGCCGTGGCAAGCGCCGCGCCCGCGGCCGGCCCCGTCACCATCAACATCGCGCCGCCGCCCGGTGCCGATGCGGCCGAAATCGCCCGCATGGTGCGCGCCGAGCTCGAACGCGCCGAACGCGCGAAGGCGTCGCGCACCGCGTCGCGCCTGTCCGATTGATTCCGCTGGAGGAAACCCGCCCATGATGATGTCGCTCGATCAGTTCGTTTTCAGCCTGGCGACCACGCCGTACCAGGAGCTCCAGCGTCAGCGCAACTGGAAGCATCGCACCAGCTCGCGCATCGGCGTGCGCGACGCGAGCCAGTTCACCGGCGCCGGCGACGACACGATCACCCTCACCGGCATCGTCGCGCCCGAGAACGGCATCGGCGAGATCGCGTCGATCGAGGCGCTCGCCCGCATGGGCGATGCCGGCGACGCGTACGTGCTCGTCGACGGCAACGGCAACGTGTACGGCGCGTACGTCATCGACAGCCTCAACGAAACGGCCACGTATCACACGAAGGAAGGCATGGCGCGCAAGATCGCGTTCACGCTGACGCTGAAGCGCGTCGACGACGGCGTGCTCGCCGAAGTGCAGCAGGACGACGACAGCGGAGCGGCAGAGCAATGAGCACGCAGGAACGCACGCCGGCCGACGCACCGGCCCGCGCGGGCCGCGTGCAGCCGCAGGCCGACTACCGCATCACGCTCGACGGCCGCGACCTGTCGCGCCTGATCGCGCCCAACCTCATCAGCCTGTCGCTGTCGGAATCGCGTGCGGACGAGGCCGACATGCTCGACCTGGTGCTCGACGATGCGCAAGGCACCTTCGCGATTCCGAAGCGCGGCGCGAGCATCAAGCTGTCGATCGGCTGGGTCGGCGAGCCGCTGGTCGACAAGGGGACGTTCACGGTCGACGAAGTCGAGCACAGCGGCGCACCGGACGTCATCACGATCCGCGCCCGCTCCGCATCGATGACGAACGACATGCACGAGCGCCGGGAGAAAAGCTGGCACCGGCAGACGATCGGCGCGATCGTGCGCACCATCGCCGCGCGCTACGGGCTCACGGCCGCCGTCGACGCGACGCTCGCCGCGACGCGGATCGACCACGTCGACCAGACGCAAGAGTCCGACATGTCGTTCCTGACGCGCCTCGCGAAGCGTTACGACGCGGTGATGACCGTGAAGGACAAGCACCTGCTGTTCACGCCGATCGGCAGCGGCAAGACGGTCAGCGGCAAGCCGCTCGACGTGCTCGCCATCACGCGCGCGAGCGGCGACCAGCATCGCTATCACGTCGCGCAGCGCGACAGCTACACGTCGGTGCGCGCGCACTATCACTCGAACGGCAGCGCGCGCCGGCTCCCGGTGGTCGTCGGCGACGCCAAAGGCAAGAACGTCAAGGTGCTGCCCGAGGACTACGCGACCGAGGCCGAGGCGCGCGCGGCCGCGCAAGCCGAATATGCGCGCACGCAGCGCGGCGAGTCGACGCTGAGCTACACGCTCGCGCTCGGTCGGCCCGAGCTGTTTCCCGAGATGCCCGTCACCGTGACCGGGTTCAAGCCCGACATCGACGACACGCCGTGGCTCGTGAAGAAAGCGACGCATACGATCGGCGACGGCGGCTTCACGACCGCGCTCGAGCTCGAGGTGCGCGACGCGCCGAAGAAGACGCGTCGCACCGGCCAGCGCTGACCGGAAGGCTGCGCCGGCGACCGATGCGCGACCACGCCGCGACGCGCGATCGCAGGGCGTCGATCGCGGTGGCGAAGGCAGGATGTCGCGGGAGGGGAGTGAGGCCACGCGCGAGAGGGCGCGGCCCGGATTCGTTGCAGCGGCCGGAGCGAATGCCGGCCTGCGGGGGATCAGTGTGGGAGGCGGTTCAGCTCGATTGCTGACGCCCGCCGAGCGTCATGCGCAGGTCGCGCGCGTCGCCACATTGCTGCAACGTGGCGCGCGCATCGCGCAGATTGGCCATCGCCTGCAGCGCGGCCTCGAGCACCTGCCCGACCGACAGCATCGCGTTGTCGATCGCTGCGTGCGCATCGGCCCGCTCGTCGTCGGTCAGGTCCGAACGATATCGCGGCGGGCCCATCGTCGCTCCACGCGCGTCCGCGCGATGGTCGGCGTGCGCCGACGCGCCGATCGTCCCGTTGTCGTGCTTCCTGTTGGTGTCCATTTTTCCGGTCTCCGCAAACTCAGTCATCAACCGGGGGCCGCCTGACACGACGGGGCGCCTCGGAACGCCCCGCCGCCAGCTCACCGGCTTTCAGAATGCTAAACCAATGTCGCGGTAGGAATGCCCATTACTGGGCACCCCCCGCACAGATCCCGGCGTGCGCGATTCGCGCACCGGGCTCCTGCCTCGGGTGGTTGGCGTCAAACCGCACGACCGGCCAGGGGTGAAGGATGCGAGCCTTGGGTATCCACTGCTTCGCGAGCCGGTGCATCTTTGCCCACGTGGTGTCGTCCTTTTGGCTGCGGCGCCGAAGCGCCAGCCTCCAGAGGTCGATCACGCGCGCGCGGAAGGCTCGCAACGCAGCGAAGTTGGTCGGCACCGCATGGTAGTTGAAGTACCCTTGAACCACGCGGCGTAACCAGTCCCCTTGCTCGGGAATCGACTGGTGCCATCTGTGCCGCAACTCATCCTTGATTCCCTTCAGCGCCGTTCGAAGACGGTCGCTCCGCGTCTTACGCATGAGCATGAACCTACCGTCTTTCGCACGGCCACTGATGTGGGTGAATCCAAGGAAGTTGAACGTCTCGGGTTTGCCCAGCCCTCGGCTTGCCCGGTTCCGGGCCGCAAAGCGCCCGAATTCGATCAGCCGGGTTTTCTCCGGGTGTACCGACAGCCCAAACTGCTCCAGTCGTTGTTGCATGGCCCGCCTGAACCGCTTCGCATCGTGTGGTTTATCGAAACCAACCACGACGTCGTCGGCGTATCGGACGATTACGACGTTCCCCTCGGCGTGGCGCTTGCGCCACTGGTTTGCCCAGAGGTCGAAGACGTAATGCAGGTAGATGTTCGCCAGCAGAGGCGAGATGACAGACCCTTGCGGCGTCCCCTCGTCTGTGGGCTCGATCACCCCGTCTTCCATCGCTCCCGCCTTCAGCCATTTGCGGATCAGTCGGATCACACGCTGGTCGCCTATGCGATGTTCCACGAAACGGATCAGCCAATCGTGGTCGACCGTATCAAAGAACCTGCTGATGTCGGCGTCCAGAATCCAGCTCACGCTCGTGCGAGCGATTCCCGTCGCAAGTGCATCCAGCGCATCGTGCTGGCTGCGTTGCGGCCGGAAACCGTATGAGAATCCCAAGAAGTCCATCTCGTAGACAGCATTGAGTACTGCCACCAGTGCACGCTGGACGATCTTGTCTTCCAGCGCAGCAATGCCCAGCGGTCGCTGTTTGCCATCCGCCTTCGGTATGTACCGTCTGCGACTGGGCAGCGCCCGATAAGCCTGCCGGCGGAGTCTGCCATGCAGGTCTTCGAGATTTCGGTCGAGATCTTGCTCATAGTCGTGCCACGTCACGCCATCGACCCCGGCTGCCGCCTTCCGCTTCAGCCAGAAGAACGCCGTCGCCAGAAGGTCGAGGTCGATCAAGTGGTACAACGCCGTGAACTTCTCCTTCTTCCTTTGCCTTGCGGCTTGACGCACACGGTCCAGTCTCTGGGACACGCTTATCCGGCTCTGCGTCCGGCGCGTGCGCGACCATTCCGTGTTCCCCTTGGCCCCACCCCTTCGCTCCACTGACTCCGCATCCGGTTGCCCGGGTTTGTTCGCCAGCTTCTTCGCTACTATGGGCGAGTCCGACTTCTCCCATCCGTTCGTCATCGGCTTCAGCTCCTCGCCTTCCCGATGCGGACCGCTCGACCATATTTCCGTCGGCGGCCAGATGGGAGATCTCCCGGTTCCCGCGTAGAGATCGTACTGACATGCCAGGGTCTCAGACCACGCCGAGTCCGCGCAGCGCTCGCGATAGCGCGCCGCGCGATGTTGCCTTCCGCATACAGTAGTACGTCAGCACTCGGGAATGTATCCATTTCGTGGCTCAATGGCTGGCCTATCAGCGCCCCTGTCAACGCTTCGCAACCCGCCTCGCGGCTGGCCACGCATGACTCGGGGAAATCGTGAATCGCTAGTTCTTGCAATGTCGGGGACTTTCACCCCTTGATCTCTACCGGTCTCCCGGCGCACACTGTATGGATATACAGTATTTCGTCCGATTTTATCCGATGCCCTTGTGCGGTGCGCCGAGCGCACCCGGGCAACATCGGAAAACGGGAACTGCGCTGCCCCGCCGTCGCACACGCAACGGTTCGAACCGGGCAGAGGGACGGCCGCGCGGGGTGTGTCGCATGCATGCGCGCCGGGTGATGGGGCGGGGCGCCACCCCGCGGATGCGTTACTTCTTCGGCTGCTTCGCCGCGCGTTCGGCCTTCAACCGTTCGATCTCGGCCATCGCGCGATCGACGTTTTCCGCCGTGCGCTGATCGAGCGCCGCGCGACGTTTCTCCGGCACACGCTTCGCGCGCCGCGGCGTCGCGGTCTGCACCATCGCGCCAGTGCTGATGCAGCTCGCGAGGAAGGCATGCAGCGACGCCTTGCCGGTGTCGTTGAGCTGCCGGTACATCGCGAGCACCTCGGCTTCGTCCGCGTCGCGGGCGCCGGCCTCCGGCGCCGCTTCGCCCGCGGCGAACCGCTTGCCGGTCAGCACGTAGCCGATATCGACGCCGATCTCGCGAACGGCCAGCAGATAAGCCGCGTCGGGAGCGCGCTCGTCCGACTCGTACGCCGACTGCGAGCGTCTCGCGACGCCGCCCACGGTCGCAAACTCGTCCTGGCTGAGCCCGATCCGCAAGCGCTCGTCCCGCAAGCGACTCCCGATTTGTGTCATAAATTACCCATTAACAATTGACGCGCCGTTTTTTGCTCATTAGACTAGCCTCACCGTAACGCAAGACTATCTCCGCAAAGTATACCGACCATGACTACTCCCAAAGGCCCACGCCGTTCGCCGCGCGGCACGATGTCGGACAAGCCCGTTTACGTGGGGCTCACGCCTGTCGAGCGCGGCGAGCTCGAGCAGCTTGCCGCGCAACGCAACCGCTCGATCTCGAGCATGGCGCGCGAACTGATCCGCCTCGGCGCCAGCCACCTGCGCGCGATCGCCGCGCCGCGCTCGCGCAGCGCGCGCCCGTGAGCCGGAGCGTCTTCATGTCCGCCGCTTTCGAACGCACCCGACCGTCCGGGCCCGCAGCATCCATTGTGAGCCGTGTGTGCGCCCGCAACCATTCGCCGATCGGCCAGGGCTGCACGCTGGCCACCGGCGCGACCCGCGACTGGCCCGGCCATCGGCAGTCTTTCGTCCGGAGTGAGCCCTCATGCGCATCCTGAACCGCTGCCCGCACTGCCGCACGCGCGCCACCGCGCGCAGCAGCCGTGAAATGTCGCTGACCTTCCGCGAGATCACGTTCCAGTGCTCGAATCCCGAGTGCGGCCACACGTACGTCGTCAACATGGAATTCGCACGCACGCTGTCGCCGTCCGCGATCCCGAACCTGTCGTTGCAGCTGCCGCTCTCGCCGCACGTGCGCGAACGCCTCGCCGCGCAGCTCGAGCTGCCCGTCTGACGCCCTAACCCGTCACCCTCTCCCGTTTCCCTCGCATCGTGCCCGAGCGGCGCGAGGGATCGTTTTTGCCATTGAAAGGATTCCTCATGATCTCGAACCGCGCGACCCATGGCCCGGAGGTGCTCACATGAACCGCTACGCCGAACCCGCACCGCACGACGTCGCGCTGCGCGCCGCCATCGCGGCCGCCGCCGACACGCTGCGCGGCGACCCCGCATCCGGCAGCGCCGCACGCCAGCCCGCGCTCGGCCCCTTCGTGTCGGCGCTCGCCGATCGCCTTGCGCTGGGCTTCCCGCAATCCGCCGCCGCGCTGCACGCGCTCGTCGCGCCGCCGGCCTGCGCCGGCGATCCCGCACGGCACGCCCAACCTGAACCACAGCAATAACGAAGATGGCTTCGATCGACGAACTGAAACGACACATCGACCTGCACGATCTTGCGAGCCGTCTCGGCCTGAAGCGCGGCCGCGGCGGCGACCGCGCGCTCTATCACTCGCCGCAGCACGCGGACCGCAGCCCGTCATTGTCGATCTATGCGAACCACCCGAAGTACGGCACCGGCTGGCGCGACCACAGCGCCGATGCCGGCGGATCCTGCATCGATCTCGTGATCCACGCGCGCGGCGGCACCGTCGCCGACGCCGTCCGCTATCTCCACGACGCATACGGTCTCCCGTCCGAGCGGCCGGCGCCGCTCGAGCGCCGCGAGAAGTCGACCGTCGAATACATCGCCGATCGCTGCGTGGCCGAGCGCGAGCGCGTGCGCGACTACCTCGGCGGCCGCGGCATCGCCGCCGCCGCGATCGACGCGGCGCTCGCCGCGCGCACGCTCGGCTTCAATACGTGGACGAGCCCGAAGGTCGCCGCCGGCGAAGTCGGCCACGGCGGCCCCGCGGCCGCATTCGTCGTGCGCGCACCGGGCGATGCGCGCGTCGTCGCGGTCGACATGCGCTACGTCGATCCCGCGCTCAACGGCGGGGTCAAGACGCAGACCCAGGGCGACAAGGCCGGTTATGCGTGGACCGCCGACGCACGCCGGCTCGAGCGCGCGAAACGCGTGGTGATCGTCGAGAGCGCGATCAACGCGCTGTCGATCGACACCTGCGCGCTGCCCGGCACGGCCGCGCTCGCGCTGCGCGGCCTCGCGAACGTCGAGCGCATCGACTTCGCGTTCCTGCGCGGCAAGCAGGTCACGATCTGCCTGGACAACGACGAACCGTTCGCCGACGGCCATCCGCGCGCCGGCCAGCGGCCAGGCCCGGAGGCCGCGTGGGCGCTCTACGAACGGCTGACGGCGCTCGACATCAGCGCCGTGCTGGTCGACCAGTCGGACTGGTTCGCGGATCTGGCGGACGGCGACACCGCGCGCAAGCCGATCAACGACGTGAACGACTACCTGCAGCTGCGCGGCCCGGCCGATCTGGCGCGTGCGCTCGACCAGCTCGAGCCGTGGCTGGTCGCCGGCCTGCCGGGCGACGCATCGCGGCGCGGCCGGCCGCGCCTGTTCCTGCCGCCGCACGACTTCGCGCAGTACTGGCGGTTTCGCGTGCGGCCGGATTTCACCAGCTACATCACCCGGATGGACCGCAACGAGGAATCGGGCGTCGACACGCCGGTGATGACCGACCTGTGCGGCTTTCGCATCGCCGGCATCAGCCGCGTGGCCGTCGCGAGCGCGACCTCGACGATGACGGGCGACGCCGACCAGGCGCCCACCGTCTACTTCGCGGTATCGGTGCAGGCGCCGCGGCACGGCGCACAACTGATCCGCCGCGTGATGCTCGACGATCAGCTGCACAACGTCGATCAGTGGGGCAAGTTCGGTCCGATCTGGGCGCCCGCGCCGTTCAAGCGGATGGTCAACATCCTCGAGCGCGGCGCCGACCTGGGCGCGCGCCGCGCGGCGAACTTCGTCGGGCTCGCCTGGCGCGACGGCCGGCTGATCGTCAACGAAGGCCCCGACTGCTATTTCACCGAAGCGGACAAGCAGTGTCCGTATCACAACCTGACGTTCCCGGGCGGCCCGGTGAGCGACGCGCGCCGCGTGATCGCGGCCTACCAGACGACGTTCCGGCAGAACGCCGCGACGATCCCGCTCGTCTGGGCGCTCGGCGGCCACCTGAAGGCGCTGCTCGGCTTCTGGCCGCACCTGACGATCCAGGCGAACAAGGGCGCGGGCAAGTCGACGCTGATCAAGCGGCTCGAGCGCTCGCTCGCGTTCACGATGTTCTCCGGGCAGTCGCTGCAGACCGAATTCCGGCTGCTGACCAGCATCAGTCACACGAGCCATCCGGTCGGCTGGGAAGAACTGTCGGCACGCCGGCAGGACGTGATCGACAAGGCGGTCGGGCTGCTGCAGGAGAACTATCAATACACGGTGACGCGGCGCGGCACCGACATGACCGAATACCTGCTGTGCGCGCCCGTGATGCTCGCCGGCGAGGACGTGCCGGTGCGCAGCCTGCTCGGCAAGGTGGTGCGCACGACGCTGACCGGCAAGCGCGGGCCGCTGCTGCCCGACGACCTGCCGCGCTTCCCGGTCCGGCAATGGCTCGAATTCCTGACCGGGCTCGACCGGCGCACGGCGCTGGATCAGTACGCGACGCTGCGCGACCAGGCGCTCGCCGGCTGCCGCGCAAGCGGCGAGGACGACGGCGCGCGGCGCATGGCCGCCAATTACGCGGCGCTCGGGCTGGCGTGGCGCTACCTGTGCGAATTCGCCGGAATGGATCCGGGCGAAGGCGAGTTCCCGCGCGATCTGCTCGCCGAGATGAACGGCCACGTCGCCGAAACGAGCGCCGATCGCGAACCGTGGGTCTGGATCATGGAAACGGTGCTGTCGGAAATCGACGGCGGCAACTACAAGCATCCGTACACGTTCGACACCGTCGACGGCGAGTTCTGCCTGCTGCTGCGCACCGGGCACGTGATGGATCACCTCGCCCACACGAGCGCGCTGCGCGACAAGTGGAACGGCCTGCCCGTGAAGTCCGACCGCGTGTTCAAGGCCCAGTTGAAGCATGCCGGCGTCGTGGTCGGCGA
Source organism: Burkholderia cenocepacia (assembly GCF_900446215.1). GTDB lineage: Bacteria > Pseudomonadota > Gammaproteobacteria > Burkholderiales > Burkholderiaceae > Burkholderia > Burkholderia cenocepacia. The sequence continues at coordinate 73,701 of NZ_UAQZ01000012.1, forward strand.
GAAGGAGGTCGAGCGCCGCATCTACATGCGCCGCGTGCCGTACCTGACGCCGGTGTCGCTCGAGCGCCTGGCCACCTTCGGCCTGCACGTATCGGTGCGCGAGGACCTGGCGACCGACGCGCTGCACGGAGGCCGCGCATGAGCCGCGATCGGGCCAACCGGCTGGAGCGTTCCGGACGTTGCGGGGAGCGGGCGGGCGACACGCGGGAGTCGTGGATTTCGCCAGTCGAGATGCGCAAGTCCTTGATTGTTGAGGAAAGTGCCGCCGCGCGTTGCACGAGGATCGCCACGAGTCGGGCCGCTTTTGCCACGGGTCCGGCTTGCCCGCAGGCCGCCATGCGCCTCTCTTCTTCTCTCTTCAAAGCATTGAAAGAAAAGAAGAAAGCGTACCGGGAAGCCGCAGCAGCCGGCCGCCGTCGCGCACCACGAGTCAGGCGCGCGCCGCCATCGGTCGCGCGCGGTAGCGCGACTTCACGCCATGGGTTCCACGCGGCCGCCACGTCTGAATGATGGCAACCCATGGCAAACAAAACTCTTGAATATCAATGTGTTATGCGCCCTTCACACGCGATCCACCATGCCATCAGTTGCGCTGCGTGCCCGCCCGGCGCGCGGCCTGCCGACGACGCGCCCCCCGCGACCGTCGACTTGTCCGGCGCAGCGGCCCTGCTCGGCGCGCACCCCGAAACGGTGCGCCTGAAGGCCCGCGCCGGCATGCTGCCCGGCCGCAAGGTCGGCAAGCGCTGGATCTTTTCCATCATGGCCCTGCAGCGCTACCTCGCCGGGGACTGGCTCCCGCGAGCCGCGCAGGCCGATCAGCACGAGGAAACCCACCCATGTCGCTCTACAAACGAAAAACCAGCCCGAACTGGCAATACAAGCTGTACCCCCCTGGCGGCGGAACGCCGGTACAGGGAAGCACTGGCACCCGCGACAAAGCGCAGGCCCAGGAATTCCACGACCGGCTGAAGGTCGACCTGTGGAACCAGGCGCGGCTCGGCACCCAACCGCGCCATTCGTGGAACGACGCGGTCGTCCGCTATGTCGGCGAACGAGCGGGTCTCGCGAGCCTGGAGACTTCGAAGATCCATCTGCGCTGGCTCGACCGGCACCTGTCCGGCGTCGCGCTCGCCGACATCGACCGGAGCCGCATCGATGCGATCGCGCTCGCCAAGCGTCGGGAACCGCGCACGGTGCGCACGCGGCACGGCGTCGTCGCGACCGACCGGCCCGTCAGCGACGCCACGGTGCGCCGCGTGATCGGCGTGCTGAAGGCCGTGTTGAACGCGGCCGTCGAATGGGAATGGCTGGCGCGCGCGCCGGTCACGAAGCGCGCGAAGGTCGTCTCGAAACGCATCCGCTGGCTGACGCCGGCCGAGGCGGAGCGGCTGCTCGCCGAGCTGCCCGCGCACCTCGCGGACATGGCGCGCTTCAGTCTCGAAACCGGCTTGCGGCGCGCCAACGTAACCGGGCTGCAGTGGTCGCAGGTCGACCTCGCGCGGCGCGTCGCGTGGATTCACCCCGACCAGGCCAAGGCCAGGAAGGCGATCACGGTGCCGCTGTCGGATACCGCGATCGCCGTGCTGCAGCGCCAGCGCGCGAACCCGCGGGCGCCGGCATGCGCGGACAGCGTGTTCGTCTATCGCGGCAAGCCGGTCTACCAGACGGCCACGGCCGCCTGGGCCAAGGCGCTGCGGCGCGCCGGCCTGCACGATTTCCGCTGGCACGACCTGCGCCACACCTGGGCGAGCTGGCACGTGCAACGCGGCACGCCGCTGCAGGTGCTGAAGGAGCTGGGCGGCTGGGAGACGATGGAAATGGTGCAGCGGTACGCGCATCTGTCGGCCGCGCATCTGGCGCAATGGGTCGCGCCGCTGACGGCCGAGCCCGCGCCGATTCCGGCTGCAATTTAGCTGCAACGGTACTGCACGACGATGGGAGGAAACCGCTGAGAGCCTGATCAGGCTTGGCGCGCCCGGCTGGGATCGAACCAGCAACCCCTGCCTTCGGAGGGCAGTACTCTATCCATTGAGCTACGGGCGCGTGTGACAGTGAAGCGACCCCATATACAGGCCGCCCACGATTGGCAAGACGGCAAGGATACCCGGTTTCCCATGACGCGTCCACCTTGCCTGCCGAATCGCCGCCGGGCCGTGCTGCGTGCGGGTAAACACGCGCCATCGCGCCGCTCGCCGTGATGTAAACGTTCCGTCTATAATCGTCCGTGCTTCATTGGACTGCCATTTTGCCGTTGCACCGCGCTCACAATTCCTATTCATGGAGACGAGGCAAGCATGAGCGAAGCACCCCACGAATCTCCCGTCAAAACCCCCGGGCAGTTGATTGCCGTCATCATCGCGTCGTTCGCGATTCCGATCATCCTGATCGTCCTGTTCGCCAATTATGCGAACCATGCGTTCCGTTCCGGCGCCGGCACGGACGCGCTATCCGACGAGCAGGTCGCCGCACGGATCGCCCCGATCGCGAAGGTCGACGTGAAGGACGCCAACGCGCCCCGCACGTACAAGACCGGCGAGGAAGTCTACAAGGCCGTCTGCGTGACCTGCCACGGCACCGGCGCCGCCGGCGCGCCGAAGTTCGGCAACAAGGACGACTGGGCGCCGCGCATCTCGCAAGGCTTCGACACGCTGCTGAAGACGGCCCTCGCGGGCAAGGGCGCGATGCCGGCGCGCGGCGGCACGAGCCCCGACGACGTCAGCGACTATGAAATCGCCCGCGCGATCGTCTACATGGCGAACAACGACGGCGCGAACTTCCCCGAACCGGCGGCGCCGGCCGCCAACGCGGCGCAGCCCGCGAGCGGCGCGCCCGCGTCGGGCGCCGATGCGTCGAACGCGCAGGCCGCGGCCGCCATGGCCGCGATCGCCGCGATCCCGAAGGCCGGCGAAAAGCCCGCGGCCGCCCCGGCCGGCGCCGATGCGGCAACGGCCGGCAAGGCGCTGTACGCGTCGACCTGCCAGGCCTGCCACGCGGCCGGCGTGCTCGGCGCGCCGAAGTTCGGCAGCAAGGAAGACTGGGCGCCGCGCCTGAAGGACTCGATGGATACGGTCTACAACTACGCGCTGCACGGCAAGGGCGCGATGCCGCCGAAGGGCGGGTCGAACGCGTCGGATGCCGACGTGAAGGCGGCCGTCGACTACATGGTCAACGCGGCGAAGTAACGACGTCGCCCGGCCATCCGTCAAAAACCCCCGCGACGCACGCGCATCGCGGGGGTTTCTTTTTTGGGTTGCCGGTTCGCCGCGCCATCGTGCGCGCGGCGCCGCGTCACTTCTGCAGCAATGCCTTCAGGCTCGCGAGCCGGTCCTTCGGCGACATCGGCGCCTCTTCCGGCGTCGGCGGCGGCGCTTCGTCGAGCCCCATCTCCGGGATGAAGCGCGACGGTTCGCACACGACCGTCTCGCGCGCCCGCTTGCGCTTCTTGCACCAGTTCAGGTGCAGGCTGCGCTGCGCACGGGTGATCGCGACGTACATCAGCCGACGCTCCTCCTCGATCCGCTCGTTGTCGATCGGGCCGTCGTCCTCGCTGCCGCCGCGGTGCGGCATGATGCCTTCCTCGACGCCGACCAGGAACACGTGCGGATACTCGAGCCCCTTCGACGCATGGACGGTCGACAGCCGCACGGCGTCCGGGTCCTCGTCCTTGCCCTCGAGCATCGACATCAGCGCGACGGTCTGGATCAGGCCGAGCAGGTTCTTGCCCGTGTCGGCGAGCCCGTCCGCGTTGTGGAAACCGTCGGCCTCGCCGTCGACGGCCTCCGTCTCGGGCTTCGTGCCCTTGCGCTTCAGCCATTCGAGGAATTCGAGCACGTTCTGCCACTTCGACTGCGCCTGCCGCTCGTCGAACGCGTCGTACAGGTACGCCTCGTAGTGGATCGCCTCCATCATGTCGTCGAGCACGACGGTCGCGGGCTCCTTGTCCGCGCGCTCGGTCAGGCGCTGGATGAAGTCGCAGAACATCCGCAGCGGTTCGACCTGGCGCGCCGACAGCCGCGCCTCGATCCCGCCCATGTACACGGCCTCGAACAGCGACACCTTCGCCTGCCCCGCGAACGAGCCGAGCGCTTCCAGCGTCGTGTTGCCGATGCCGCGGCGCGGCGTGGTGACCGCGCGGATGAACGCGGGATCGTCGTCGGCGTTCGCGATCAGCCGCAGGTACGCGCACAGATCCTTGATCTCGGCCTTGTCGAAGAACGACTGGCCGCCCGACAGCACGTACGGAATCCGCTCGCGCCGCAGCACCTGCTCGAAGATGCGGGCCTGGAAGTTGCCGCGGTACAGGATCGCGTAGTCGCGGAACTGCGCGCGCCGCTCGAACTTGTACGCGGACAGCCGGAACACGACCGACTCGGCCTCGTGTTCCTCGTCGTTGCACGCCGTGACGGTGATCGAATCGCCCATCCCGTGCTCGGACCACAGCTTCTTCTCGAACAGCTTCGGGTTGTTCGCGATCACGTTGTTCGCGGCGGTCAGGATCCGCACCGTCGACCGGTAGTTCTGCTCGAGCTTGATCACGTGCAGCTTCGGGAAATCCTTGCCGAGCTGCGCGAGGTTCTCGAGCGTCGCGCCGCGCCAGCCGTAGATCGCCTGGTCGTCGTCGCCGACCGCCGTGAATGCGGCTCGCGGGCCCGCGAGCTGCTTCAGCAGCTCGTACTGGCACGCGTTGGTGTCCTGGTATTCGTCGATCAGCAGGTAGCGCAGCTTGTTCTGCCAGCGGTCGCGCACCTGCTCGTTCTTCGCGAACAGCTCGGCCGGCAGGCGGATCAGGTCGTCGAAGTCGACCGCCTGGTACGCGTGCAGCGTCGCCACGTAGTTGCGGTAGACCAGCGCGGCCTGGTGTTCGTCCTCGTTCGCCGCGATCGCCATCGCCTCGTCAGGCATGATCAGGCCGTTCTTCCACAGCGAGATGATGCTCTGGATCTTGCGGATCAGCCCTTTGTCGGTCGTGCCGAGCTGCTCCTGGATCATCCCGAAGCAGTCGTCCGAATCCATGATCGAGAACTGCGGCTTCAGGCCGACGTGCTCGGCCTCCTGGCGCAGGATCTGCACACCCAGCGAATGGAACGTGCAGACGGTGAGCTGGTTGACGGGCACCTTGCGGCCTTCCTTGCCCGGCGTGGTCAGCGTCTTGCCTTCCAGCAGCTTCGACACACGCTCGCGCATTTCGGCCGCCGCCTTGTTCGTGAACGTGACGGCGGCGATGTGGCGCGGCTCGAAACCTTTCGCTTCGATCAGGTGCGCGATCTTCTGCGTGATCACGCGGGTCTTGCCGCTGCCCGCGCCGGCGAGCACGAGACAGGGACCGTCGAGGTAGCGCACCGCTTCGTTCTGAGCGGGATTGAGGCCTGCTGACATGATGGCGGATGGTGTTGCGGGTTGACGGCGGAACGCCGGGAGGATGCCGTGCGCGGCAGGCTGGCGAAGCAGGCGGACACGCAGGCAGGACGCGCATGTTAACACGTCGGCGGCGGGTATTTCGGGCGCGCCGCCGGACGGGGCGCGCAGGCTTGCCGGGCGGGCGCCCCCCGTCCGTTCGGCGTTGTCGTGGCCGTCCGTTCGGCCAATCGGGCCCGGTCCGCGCCGTGATCGGACACAATACGCACTCCGCTGGCGCCACCCGCGCCGGCCCGCTTCAATGCGTTTCAACCACCGCCGGATCGACCTCATGGGATACCCGTTCGCCACCGCCGCCCTCGGCCCGCTGCTGTTCGCGCAAGGGCGCTACGTGCGCCGCGTCACGCCGCGGCTGCCCGAAGCGGCCGGGCCGCGCGACGGCTCAGTTGGCGACGGCCCGCCGCTGCGCGTGCTGGTGGTCGGCGATTCGGCCGCCGCGGGGGTCGGCGTCGCGACGCAGCACGACGCGCTCGCCGGGCAACTGGCGAGCGCGCTGGCGGCCACGCACCGAGTGCGCTGGAAACTGCTCGCGCGCACCGGCCTGACCACGCGCGAGCTCGTCGACTGGCTCGCCGCCGAGCCGGCCGAGCCGTTCGACGTGGCCGTGACGTCGCTCGGCGTCAACGACGTGACGGGCGGCGTGCCGCCCGCACGCTGGCTCGCGCAGCAGACCGAGCTGGTGCGGCTGCTCGCCGCGCGTTTCCAGGTCGGGCACGCGATCCTGTCGGCGGTGCCGCCGATGGAGCGCTTCCCGGCGCTGCCGCAGCCGCTCGCGTGGTATCTGGGGCGGCGCGCGAAACGGCTCAACACGGCGCTCGCCGGCTGGGCGGGCGCGCAGCCGCACTGCACGTTCCTGCGGGTCGACCTGCCGCTCGAACGGCACCTGATGGCCGCCGACGGCTTCCACCCCGGCGCAGCCGCCTGCGCGGTGTGGGCCGCGCAGGTTGCGGCTGCGGTGCGGCAGCGGATGGACGGATGATGCGGCACATGCCGAGGCCGGCTGGCCGCCCCGGCTCACCGGGCGGTGCGCCGGGTGCCGGGTGCCGGGTGCCGGGTGCCGGGTGCCAAGAGCCAAGAGCCGGGTGCCGCGAGTTCGACAGTCGCACCGCGCGCCCCCGCTCCTGCGCAAAACGCCGGTATTCCTTGCGCAAGCGTCGCATCGCTCCGTGCATTTCGCCCGACGCGTCTGTGCAAGCGGCAGCGCCATGCCAAAATAGCCGGTCGTCTTCGCGCCGCTCCGGCGCGCCATCCTTTAGTTTCCTTCGCAGCCAGGAATTGCCATGTCGTCATTGCTCAGGATTGGTTTGATGGGTTTCGGTTTCGCCGGCGCGACGTTCCATGCGCCCGTGATCGCCACGAGCGGCCGCACTGAAGTCGCCGCGATCGCGACGGGCCAGGGGGAGCGCGCGCAGGCCGCGTATCCGGGCGCGCGCATCGTTCCCGACCTCGACACGCTGCTCGGCCTCGACGATATCGAATGTGTGGTGATCGCCACGCCGAACGACACCCATTTCGCGCTCGCGCGCCAGGTGCTCGAAGCCGGCCGCCACGTAGTGGTCGACAAGCCCGTCACGCTCACCGCCGACGAGGCGCTCGCGCTCGCGCGGCTCGCGAACGCGCGCAGCCGGCTGTTCGCGCCGTTCCACAACCGCCGCTGGGACGGCGATTTCCTCACCGTGCGCCGCATCGTCGAATCGGGCGAGCTCGGCCGCCTCACGTACTTCGCGTCGCACTTCGACCGCTTCCGGCCGACGCCGCGCACGCGCTGGCGCGAGGAGCCGGCCCGCGGCGGCGGCCTGCTGCTCGACCTCGGCCCGCACCTGATCGACCAGGCCCTCGCGCTGTTCGGCACGCCGGAAACGGTGAGCGCCACCGTCAAGACGCGCCGCGACCACGGTACGGCGCCCGATTTCGTGCACCTGCTGCTCGGCTATCCGGACAAGGACGTCGCGCTGCATGCGAGCGCGCTGTCGGCGATCGAACCCGCGCGCTTCACGCTGCACGGCACGCGCGGCAGCTACCAGAAGTTCGGGCTCGACACGCAGGAAGACCAGCTCAAGGCCGGCCTCACCGCGGACGACGTCGAATTCGGCGGCGGCAACCCGCCCGGCCTGTTGCGCGTGCTCGACGGCGACGTCGAGGTCGAGCGGCCGGTGCCGACGCTCGACGGCCAGTACGCGGAGTTCTACCGCGCGCTCGCCGCGTCGATCCGCGACGGCGCGCCGTTCCCCGTCACCGCGCAGGACGCGGTCGACGTGATGACGATCATCGAGCTCGCCGCGCAGAGCGAACACGACGGCCGCCGGGTGCCGTTCGTGCGCCGCCCGGTCTGACGCCGCGGGCCGGGTCGGTGCCGACCCGGCCGCCCTCCCGCGCCACACGCCCGCGGCAGCGCTGCCTCTTCCTCCCTGCGCCGCCCCGCCCGCTCGGCGCCGAACATTCCGTTACAAATGGTGCGGGAACGAAAGTCAGCGGTCGTTCGGTCTGACGCGTTTCTCAAAAAGTCGATCCGACACCCATCCGTCAGGAGAATGTGATGCAACGGTTGATTCGCGCAGCGGCATGCTGCGTCCTGGTTTCCTCGCTCGCGGCGTGTATCGTGCAGCCGCAGCGGCCGGCCCGGCAGGCGCCCCCGCCGCGACCGAATCCGCAGGTCGTCGCGAACGACCGCATGCAGGAGGTCCAGGGACGGATCGACAACCTGCATCGCCGGATCGACGCGCGCGTGAACGGCGGCTACTACCCGCCGCCCTACGGCGCGCAGCTGCACCATCGCCTCGACGTGATCCGCCAGGAAGCGAACGACATGTCGGCCCAGCACAACGGCGGCCTGTCCGGCGACGAGCAGCGCGTGCTGAACCAGGAACTCGACACGGCCGCGCGCGCGATCGGCGAGTAACGCGCCGGCACCTGCCGGCGCGGATGAAGCGGCGGCGCCGGCCGCCGCCGCTTGTCGCGAAGCGACATTCTTTTGCTCAAATTGACAATGCCCACCTGCTCGCGTACAGTCGCCCGCACGCATCGGGAGAGCGTGTGACCGGGTTGTTCCGACACCGGTTGCGCCGCCGAAGGGGCACACCCGCAAACTCTCAGGCAAAAGGACCGACCGCGTCGGGAAACCGCATCCGCGCACCGCGCGAGCAATACGTTTCCCGCACTCTGGAGAGCGGCAGTAGCCCGCAGCGCATTGGCTGCGCGGGCAGGCTGCCCACCGAAGGGGCGCGCGTTCGCCGGGCTTGGCCCGCAGCGCAATCTCTCAGGTATCGAGGACAGAGGGGCATGTACCGGATCGCGTGAGGCCATCGGCCGCGGCGGTCGGCACATGGCCGTTCTGATCCGCGCGCAAGCGCCTTGCCTGAGGCCTCGATGACTGCACTGAATCACACTCCGCTCAACGCCGCGCACCGCGCGCTCAATGCCCGCATGGTCGACTTCGGCGGCTGGGACATGCCCGTCAACTACGGCTCGCAGATCGAAGAACACGCTGCCGTGCGCACCGACGCCGGCATGTTCGACGTGTCGCACATGTGCGTCGTCGATTTCACCGGCAGCCGCGTGCGCGCGTTCTTCGAGCATGCGATCGCGAACAACGTCGGCAAGCTCAAGACGCCCGGCAAGGCACTCTACTCGTGCCTGCTCAACCCGCAAGGCGGCGTCATCGACGATCTGATCGTCTACTACTTCACCGAAGAATTCTTCCGCGTGGTCGTCAACGCCGGCACCGCCGACAAAGACATCGCGTGGTTCAACCAGCTGAACGAGCAAGGCGGCTACGGCCTGACGATCGCGCCGCGCCGCGATTTCGCGATCGTCGCCGTCCAGGGTCCGAACGCCCGCGAAAAGGTCTGGGCGACGGTGCCTTCCGCCCGCGCCGCCACCAGCGAACTCAAGCCGTTCAACGCCGCGCAGGTCGCCGGCACGCCGTTCGGCGATCTCACTATCGCCCGCACCGGCTATACCGGCGAAGACGGCTTCGAAGTGATCGTCCCGGCCGTGCACGTCGAAGTGCTGTGGAATGCGCTGCAGCAACACGGCGTGCGTCCGTGCGGACTCGGCGCGCGCGACACGCTGCGCCTCGAGGCCGGCATGAACCTGTACGGCCAGGACATGGACGACACCGTCTCCCCGCTCGACGCGGGCCTCGCATGGACCGTCGACCTCGCCGCGCCGCGCGACTTCGTCGGCCGCGCCGCACTCGAAGCCAACGGCACGCGCGCCGCGTTCGTCGGCCTGATCCTGCAGAAGGAAAACGGCAAGGCGGGCGGCGTGCTGCGCGCGCACCAGAAGGTCGTCACGCCGCACGGCGAAGGCGAGATCACGAGCGGCACGTTCTCGCCGTCGATGCAGGAATCGATCGCGTTCGCGCGGGTGCCGGCGGCCGTCCAGATCGGCGACACCGTCCAGGTGCAAATTCGAGACAAGAATCTTCCCGCGCGCGTGGTAAAACTGCCGTTCGTGCGCAACGGCAAGGTCCTCGCTGCGTAACGACCGAGAAGCGGCCGCGGGGCCGCCTCCCGGCAAGCCGGGAGATGGCGCCCGGCGCAACCCTATCCGGCGTGCCATGGCGGCGCGCCAGCAGAACGAACACACCCTTTTATCCAGGAGCATCCGATGAGCAACGTCCCGGCCGAGCTGAAATACACCGACGAACACGAGTGGATCCGCACCGAGGCGGACGGCACGCTGACGGTCGGCATCACCGATCACGCGCAGAGCACGCTCGGCGACATCGTCTTCCTCGAGCTGCCCGAAGTCGGCAAGTCGGTGAACGCGGGCGACGCCGTCGGCGTCGTCGAATCGGTGAAGGCGGCCTCCGACATCTACTCGCCGGTGTCCGGCGAGATCGTCGCCATCAACGAAGCAGCCACCGATGCGCCGGAAGAAGTGAACGGCGATGCGTACGGCGTGTGGCTCTTCAAGATCAAGCTCGCGGCCGGCGCGTCGACCGACAAGCTGATCGACGCCGACGCCTACAGCAAGCTGATCGACTAATTTCCCTACCCGAACCGCGCGGCGCCGGCCTCGGCGCGCGCGGGACCAGAGTCACGCCATGAAGCTCGAACACCCGGACCGCCTGATGAACCGCACGCCCCTCTCGCTCGCCGCGCTCGAAACGCACGACGCGTTCGCCGAACGCCACATCGGCCCCGACGCCGCCAGCCAGCAGGCCATGCTCGACACGCTCGGCTTCGCGTCGCGCGCCGCCCTGATCGACGCCGTGATCCCGGCCTCGATCCGCCGCGCCGAAACGCTGCCGCTCGGCCCGTTCGCACAGCCGAAGAGCGAGGCCGAAGCCCTCGCCGCGCTGCGTGCGCTCGCGGACAAGAACCAGGTGTTCCGCTCCTATATCGGCCAGGGTTATCACGACACGCACACGCCGGCCGTGATCCTGCGCAACGTGCTCGAAAACCCGGCGTGGTACACGGCCTACACGCCGTACCAGCCCGAAATTTCCCAGGGTCGCCTCGAGGCGCTCCTGAACTTCCAGCAGATGGTGGCCGACCTCACCGGCCTCGCGATCTCGAACGCGTCGCTGCTGGATGAAGCGACGGCCGCGGCCGAAGCGATGACGCTGCTGCAGCGTACCGGCAAGCCGAAGTCGAACGTGTTCTACGTGGCCGACGACGTGCTGCCGCAAACGCTCGAAGTGATCCGCACGCGCGCGCTGCCGATCGGCATCGAAGTCAAGACGGGCCCGGCGGCCGACGCCGCGCAGGCGAACGCGTTCGGCGTGCTGCTGCAATACCCGGGCGTGAACGGCGACGTGCGCGACTACCGCGCGCTCACCGAGGCGATCCACGCGGCCGGCGGCCACGTGGTCGTCGCGGCCGACCTGCTCGCGCTCACCGTGCTGACGCCGCCCGGCGAATGGGGCGCGGACGTCGCGGTCGGCAACACGCAGCGCTTCGGCGTGCCGATGGGCTTCGGCGGCCCGCACGCCGCTTACATGGCCGTGCGCGACGAATTCAAGCGCCAGATGCCGGGCCGCCTCGTCGGCGTGACGGTCGACGCGCAGGGCAAGCCCGCGCTGCGCCTCGCGCTGCAGACGCGCGAACAGCACATCCGCCGCGAAAAGGCGACGTCGAACGTGTGTACCGCACAGGCGCTGCTCGCGATCATGGCCAGCATGTACGCGGTCTACCACGGCCCGCACGGCCTGAAGACGATCGCGCTGCGCGTGAACCGCATCGCGGCGCTGTTCGCCGCCGGCGTGAAACAGCTCGGCTTCGCGACCGTCAACGACACGTTCTTCGACACGCTGACGATCGACACCGGCGCGCGCACCGCGCAGGTCCACGAATTCGCGAAGGCGAAGCGCATCAACCTGCGCCGCGTGAGCGCCACGCAAGTCGGCGTATCGGTCGACGAAACGACGACGCGCGACGATCTCGCCGACCTGCTCGACGTGTTCGCGCAGGCCGCGGGCGGCACCGCGCCGGCCGTCGATGCGCTGGACGCGGGCCTCGCCGGCGTCGCCGCGCTGCCGGCCGGCCTCGAGCGCACGAGCGCGTACCTGACGCACCACGTGTTCAACCGCCACCATTCCGAAACCGAAATGCTGCGCTACCTGCGCAGCCTGTCGGACAAGGATCTCGCGCTCGACCGCTCGATGATCCCGCTCGGCTCGTGCACGATGAAGCTGAACGCGACGTCGGAAATGCTGCCCGTCACGTGGCCCGAGTTCGGCCGGATCCACCCGTTCGCCCCGGCCGAGCAGACCGTCGGCTACCGCGAAATGATCGACCAGCTCGAGCAGATGCTCGTCGCGGCCACCGGCTACGCGGCCGTGTCGCTGCAGCCGAACGCGGGCTCGCAGGGCGAGTACGCGGGTCTCTTGATCATCCACGCGTACCACGCATCGCGCGGCGAAGGCCATCGCGACGTGTGCCTGATCCCGGCGTCCGCGCACGGCACGAACCCGGCGTCCGCGCACATGGCCGGCATGAAGGTCGTGGTCGTCGCCTGCGACGCGCAGGGCAACGTCGACATCGCCGACCTGAAGGCGAAGGCCGAGCAGCACTCGAAGGACCTCGCGGCGATCATGATCACGTACCCGTCGACGCACGGCGTGTTCGAGCAGAACGTCCGCGAGATCTGCGAGATCGTCCATGCGCACGGCGGCCAGGTGTACGTCGACGGCGCGAACATGAACGCGATGGTCGGCCTGACCGCGCCGGGCCAGTTCGGCGGCGACGTGTCGCACCTGAACCTGCACAAGACCTTCTGCATCCCGCACGGCGGCGGCGGCCCGGGCGTCGGCCCGGTCGCGGTCGGCGCGCACCTTGCGAAGTTCCTGCCGAACCAGCGCTCGACCGGCTACGCACGCACGGAAGACGGCATCGGCGCGGTGTCGGCCGCGCCGTACGGCTCGGCGTCGATCCTGCCGATCTCGTGGATGTACATCGCGATGATGGGCGCGAAGAACCTGACCGCCGCGACGGAAACCGCGATCCTCAACGCGAACTACATCGCGAAGCGCCTCGCGCCGCATTACCCGGTGCTGTATTCGGGCCCGGGCGGGCTCGTCGCGCACGAGTGCATTCTCGACCTGCGTCCGATCAAGGAAACGAGCGGCATCAGCGTCGACGACGTCGCGAAGCGCCTGATGGACTATGGCTTCCACGCGCCGACGATGAGCTTCCCGGTGCCGGGCACGCTGATGGTCGAGCCGACCGAATCGGAATCGCAGGAAGAGCTCGACCGCTTCATCGCCGCGATGATCGCGATCCGCGAGGAAATCCGCGCGGTCGAGGAAGGCCGCGCCGATCGCGAGGACAACCCGCTGCGTCACGCACCGCACACGGCGGCCGTCGTCACCGCGAACGAATGGCCGCACGCGTACTCGCGCGAGCAGGCCGCGTACCCGGTCGCATCGCTCGGCACGAACAAGTACTGGCCGCCGGTCGGCCGTGCGGACAACGCGTACGGCGACCGCAATCTGTTCTGCTCGTGCGTGCCGATGTCGGACTACGCATAACGCGCGCCAGGCCCGGAGCCGACCAATGGTGACCGCACCGCACGCAACCCGGGGTTGCGTGCGGTTTTTGCGTTCGCCGGGCCGACCGGTTCACGTTCATCCGCCAATCCGGCTAACATCACACGCGATCCAGCCAATGAAGGAGTTCCGCATGGTGCGTCCGATGTTTCCGGGCCATGGTGCAACCGAGCGGCGGCCGCGCATCCGCGCAGGCCGCTACGTGCCGATGCTCGTCGCGTCGCTGTCGTTGGCCGCCGCCGGCCTCGGCGTCGCCGGCAGTGCGCGCGCGGCGATGAATTTCTGCGCGGCGCCGGCGCTGCAGACGAGCGAGACGACGCAGGCCGAGCCGGGCGTGCAGGCGCTGATCCGCAGCGTCGACGCGCGCATCGGCGAGCAGCCGAAAGCGATGGCGCGCGTGCACACCGAGGGCACGCTGCCGCACGAAGGCATCTACGACCAGAGCGCGGCCGCGCTGCGGGACATGGATCTGATGCGCGACGCGGCGCTCGCGTGGCGCGTGACGAACGCGCCGCGCTACCTGCAACTCGTCGACCGCTTCCTGTCCGCGTGGGTCTCGACCTACCAGCCGAGCTTCAACCCGATCGACGAGACGCGCTTCGAGAGCCTGATCGTCGCGTACGACATGACCGCGAGCGCGTTGCCGGTGAAAACGCGCAACGCGACGGCCGCGTTCATCGCGAAGCTCGGCGCCGGCTATGTCGCGCAGGTCGACGCGCAGAAGCGCCCGCTCACCGGCACCTGGCGCAACAACTGGCAGAGCCACCGGATCAAGCTGATCGCGCTGTCCGCGTTCACGCTCGGCGACCGCAAGATGATGAACGCCGCGCAGCGGCTGTTCGTCGAGCATCTCGCCGACAACATCGGCCCGGACGGCAAGACGTGGGATTTCGAGGAACGCGATGCGCTGCATTACGCGGTCTACGATCTGCAGCCGCTGGTAACGGCCGCGCTCGCCGCGCGCCGCTTCAACCGCAACTGGCTGCGCGAGCGCGGCGCGAATGGCGCGACGCTCGCGGCCGCGCTCGACTGGCTCGTGCCGTATGCGCTCGGCGAGAAGACGCACGAGGAATTCGTGAATTCACCGGTGCCGTTCGACGCGAAGCGCCGCGAGGCCGGCTTGCCGGGTTACACGGGGCAGTGGGACCCGAAAAACGCCACCGAACTCTTTCATCTGGCCGCGCGGCTCGACGGGCGCTATGCCCGCGTCGCGCAGCAGCTTTCCCCAACGCCGCCCGCATGGCTCGCCGCGTGCCTGCCATTGCAGGCGCGCTAGCATCATTCTTATCGCAAGGCAGGTATCGAAATGGCAGTCAGCGTGTTTGACCTCTTCAAGATCGGCATCGGTCCGTCCAGTTCGCACACGGTCGGACCGATGCGCGCGGCGCTGATGTTCGTCCAGGGCCTCGAGCGCGACGGGCTGCTCGACGCGACGGCCCACGTGAAGGTCGAGCTGTACGGCTCGCTCGGCGCCACCGGCAAGGGCCACGGCACCGACCGCGGCGTGATGCTCGGCCTGCTCGGCGACGCGCCCGACACCGTCGATCCCGACACGATCGACGCGCGACTCGAAGACGTCCGCAAGACGAAGCAACTCGCGCTGCTCGGCACGCATCCGGTGCCGTTCGTGCTGAAGGACAACATCGCGTTCTACCGCCAGGCGCTGCCCGAACATCCGAACGGGATGAAGCTGCGCGCGAGCGACGCGAACGGCGCGGTGCTGGTCGAGCGCACTTATCTGTCGGTCGGCGGCGGCTTCGTCGTGACGGCCGGCGCACCGAACACCAAGGTGCTGAGCGCGGCCGAGCAGATGACGCACCCGTTCCGCACCGGCGCGGAGCTGCTCGCGCTGACCGCGTCGACCGGCAAGTCGATCGCGCAACTGATGTGGGAAAACGAGCGCGCGTGGCACACCGAGGAAGAAACGCGCGACGGGCTGCTGAAGATCTGGGCCGTGATGCAGTCGTGCGTGTCGCGCGGCTGCGGGATCGGCAACCCGGACGCCGACGGCAACCTGCCCGGCCCGTTCCAGGTCAAGCGCCGCGCGCCGCAGCTGTACCGCACGCTGACGGGCAGCCCTGAGCGCGCGCTGCAGGACCCGCTGTCGATGATCGACTGGATCAACCTGTACGCGATCGCGGTCAACGAGGAAAACGCGGCCGGCGGCCGCGTCGTCACCGCGCCGACCAACGGCGCGGCCGGCATCATCCCGGCGGTGCTGCACTACTACACGCGCTTCACGCCCGGCGCGAACGAACAGGGCGTGATCGATTTCCTGCTGACGGCCGCCGCGATCGGCATCCTGTACAAGCTCAACGCGTCGATCTCCGGCGCGGAAGTCGGTTGCCAGGGCGAAGTGGGCGTCGCGTGCTCGATGGCCGCCGGCGCACTCGCGGCCGTGCTCGGCGGCACGCCGCAGCAGGTCGAGAACGCGGCCGAGATCGGGATGGAGCACAACCTCGGCCTGACCTGCGACCCGGTGGGCGGGATGGTGCAGATCCCGTGCATCGAACGCAACGCGATGGCGTCGGTGAAAGCCGTCAACGCGGCGCGCATGGCGCTGCGCGGTGACGGCTCGCACTACGTGTCGCTCGACTCCGTGATCAAGACGATGCGCGAGACGGGCGCCGACATGAAGACCAAGTACAAGGAAACGTCGCGCGGCGGGCTGGCGGTGAATATCGTCGAGTGCTGATGCTGGATCAGGCGGTCATGCGGGACGAATGAACGCTTGCATGACCGCCGGGTCCCGGCGTGCACACATCAATCGTTCAACCAGTTCTCGAGCCGCAATCCCGGGTACTCGCGAAATCCCGCTCGTTGTTGGTCACCAGAACGGCGAATATCGCGCATTACGGCCATTGCCGTCGCGCATGCAGTACGCGGAGAATCTCCACGATGCCATCGGCCGGCCGGATTCGGTACACGAGCACATAGTTCGGCGCGATCACCAGCTCGCGTGTGCCGGCCACCCGCCCTTGCCGATACAACTCGGCGTGGGCCGGTAGCGCCACCGCCCTTTCTTCCAGCCGTTCGTCGAGTTCGACCGCAGCCAGCGGGTCGTCCTCGGCGATGTAGTCCATGATCGCGGCGCGATCCTCCAGCGCCTTCGGGTTCCAGTGCAGCGCCAGGGTCAAGAAACATCCCCACGCCTGCCCGCGAGCCGATCACGCAGTGCCGCACGGCGCGACGCGAAGTCGGCGCTGACTTCGGCGTCCGGAATCGACGCACGCGGGTCGTCCAGCGCCTGCTGCACCTGCTCCCGAAACCAGCGATCGTGGGCCGCCGCCTCGTGTGCCGCCTTCAACGCCACCGCCCGATCGGGCCGCGTCGCCCGGCCGGCCGCATCCGGATCGAAGGCCGACGCATCCACATCGAACCGGCTGATACCGATGTCACGCAGAAAGCCGACCAGCGTTTCAAATCGGCGAAACACCCGCACGTCGCCGCGCTTGGCCGACAGGAAACGCTCGTGCGCGCCGCAGCGGGCCGAGAGCGCCCAGCCGTTGCCGCAACCGACCACGCGGGCCGCACGCACCGCGCCGGCTTCGACCAGCTCCGTCAGCGTCTTTTGATCGATCGTTTCGGTCGTCATGGCGATTCTTGCCCCATTTTTTACTCACCCGTTGAAATTTTACTATTGAATGGCCTCCCGATTTATTGTTATTTGGTCGACCCGCTTTCACGCTGGAAGCAGCGTCCGGCTCAGTGTCCGTAGCCCTGACTTTCCGCCGTCGCGCCCACGCGCACAAGCTGGCCGATCAGCCAGCCGAAGCCGGGACCCGCACCGAACCACCCGACGTTCCGACACTTTTCAGCGCCCGGCCATCCGGCGTAAGCTGTACGTCCCGCTACCCAGGGAGACGGCAGCCCATGTCGCATTCCAAGGATCTCGAGCCGCGCACCACCACCGGTGCGCGACTGCTCGTCGATGCGTTGCTCGCCAATCACGTCGAACGCGTGTTCTGCGTGCCGGGCGAAAGTTTCCTCGCCGTGCTCGATGCGCTCGCGGACGACACCGCCCGCATCCAGACGGTCGTCTGTCGCCACGAGGCGGCCGCCGCGAACATGGCCGAAGCGGTCGGCAAGCTGACCGGCCGCCCGGGCATCGCGTTCGTCACGCGCGGGCCCGGCGCGACCCATGCGTCGATCGGCGTGCATACCGCGTTCCAGGATTCGACGCCGATGATCCTGTTCGTCGGCCAGTGCGCACGCGAACACCTCGACCGCGAAGCCTTCCAGGAAATCGACTACCGCCGGATGTTCGGCCAGATGGCGAAATGGGTCGCGCAGATCGACGACCCGCGCCGCATCCCCGAATACCTGAGCCATGCGTTCCACGTCGCGACGTCCGGCCGGCCCGGCCCGGTCGTGCTCGCGCTGCCGGAGGACGTGCTGTCCGACGCGTGCGCGCCGCAGCCCGTCGCACCGGCCGCGAAACGCATCGCGGCGGCGCCGTCGGCCGCGCAGCTCGACGAGCTGCGCGAGCGGCTCGCGCGCGCGGAACGACCGTTCGCGATCGTCGGCGGCAGCGGCTGGACGCCCGACGCCTGCGCGAACCTGCGCACCTTCGTCGAACGCTGGCAATTGCCGGTCGCGTGCGCGTTCCGCTTCCAGGACACGATCGACAACGCGCACCCGAACTACGCGGGCGACGTCGGGCTCGGCATCAACCCCGCGCTCGCGAAACGCATCCGCGACGCCGACCTGCTGCTCGTGATCGGGCCGCGCCTCGGCGAAGCGACGACCGGCGGCTACACGCTGCTCGACATCCCGAAAACGCGCCAGACGCTGATCCACGTGCATCAGGGCGCGGACGAACTCGGCCGCGTGTACGCCGCCGACCTGCCGATCGTGTCGGGCATGCCCGAGATCGCCGCGCCGCTGGCCGCGCTCGAACCGCCGGAGCGGCCCGCGTGGGCCGGCGCGGCCGCCGACGCGCACCGCGCATACCGCGAATGGCATGCGCCGCTGCCGATGCCCGGCGACGTGCAGCTCGGCGACGTGATGGTGCAGTTGCGCGAGCGCCTGCCGCACGACGCGATCCTGACCAACGGCGCGGGCAACTATGCGATCTGGCTGCATCGCCACTTCGCGTACCGGCACTACCGTTCGCAGCTCGCGCCGACGAGCGGCGCGATGGGCTACGGGCTGCCGGCCGCGCTCGCCGCGAAGTCGCTGTATCCGCAGCGCGCCGTCGTCGCGCTCGCGGGCGACGGCTGCTTCATGATGGCCGGCAACGAGCTCGCGACCGCGATGCAATACGGGCTGAACATCGTCGCGATCGTCGTCAACAACGGTCATTTCGGCACGATCCGCATGCATCAGGAGCGTAACTACCCGGGCCGCGTGCACGGCACGGGGCTCACGAATCCGGATTTCGCCGCGTATGCGCGTGCGTTCGGCGCGCATGGCGAGACGGTCGAGCGCACCGCCGATTTCGCGCCCGCGCTCGAACGCGCGTTGACCTGCGGGCTGCCCGCGGTGATCGAGATCCGCATCCCGCAGGACGCCAGCACACCCGCCGCGACGCTCGAGCAGATCCGCGAGCAGGGCCGCCGCGCGCGCGGCGCATGACGTCGGGCGACATGCACGCCACGCCGCCCGTCGCCGCGCTGTCGCACGACGACGCGCTGACCTGCCCCGGCACGCTGCTCGCGCCCGACGGCACGCTCGTCGCACCGTACGACCTCGAGCAGGGCGACGCGCGCGCCGAAGGCCATGTAGCGGCCGCGCCCGCGCTCGGCCTGCGGCACGCCGCGTCCCGACCGTTCCGGCTCGACTACGGCGCGGCGCGGCACGTGCACGTGATCAACGGAATGGGCGTCACGCTCGGCGATTCGGTGATCGGGATGACGGCCCTCGCCGCGTTGCGGGATGCCCATCCGGGCCTGCGCTTCACGCTGTACCGGCCGGCGCGCGCGCCGCGCTATGTCGATGCGCTGTACGCGCTCGCGGCCGACGTCGTCGCGCCGTCGCGCGCGCTGCCGTACCCCGCCGAAGCGCTGGCCACGGAGACGCACTGCATCGACGTCGGCAATCACCTGTACTGGCCCGCGTTCGCGCGGCTGCCGATGATCGACTTTTTCCTCGACGCGCTCGGCGTCGATCCGGCCGCCGTGCCGGCCGCCGCGAAGCGCAACCGCTGGCTCGCGCGGCTGCCGCTGCCCGCGCTGCCGGCCGAATGGCAGCGGCCGTACGTGCTGTTCTGCCCGAGTGCGAGCACCGCGGTGCGCAGCGTGCCGCCCGCGCTGCGCGTCGCGTTCGTGGATCGGCTCGCGCAGCGTTACGGATTGCCGGTAGTCGGCTTCGGTCCGCTCGCGCATCCGGCTTACGTGGATGTGAGCAGCGACGCGGCCGACACCGCGCGCTTCATCGCCTGGATCAAGGGAGCGAGCCTGCTGTTCGCGCCGGACACGGCGGCCCTGCATCTCGCCGACGGTTTCGACGTGCCGACGCTCGCATGCTTCACGACGATCGGCCCGGCGCTGCGCGTGCGCGACTATCCGCATTGCGTGCCCGTCACGCTCGACGTGCCGGCCGCATTGCACGGGCTGCATCGGAGCGAGCGGCCGGACGATCTGGCGGCGGTCGAAGCCGCTTACCGCGCAATCGACTGGGACGCGCTCGCGTGGCCCGCACCGCGCGACGTGACTGCACAGGCCATCTGAGCGAAGCCTGCGCAGCGGCGGGCGGAACGATCAAGCCAGTAGCGGCACGCCCACCGCGTCAGCACCACTGCAGCCCGCCTTCCCGCCAAGCCCCTCACGCGCGATCGCGCAGCGTCTCCGACGGCCGCTTGCCGAACAGGCGCCGGTAATCGGTCGCGAACTGGCTGAGATGCCAGAAACCCCACGCCTCCGCGACGTCCTGCACCGACCCCGCCGCGCGCCCGCACAGGTCGCGCCGCGCGCCGTTCAGCCGCAGCGTGCGCAGGTAGGTCGCGGGCGCCATGCCGAGCACGTCCTGGAAACAGTACTGCAGCGTGCGCCGGCTCACGTGCAACTGCTCGCACAGCTCGGGCACGCCGACCGGGCGCGTGCGGTGCGCGAGCACGTAGTCGCGCGCCTGGTCGACGAGCCAGCGGCGCGTCGACGGCGCGCCGCCGCTGCCGTCGTCGGCCGGCTGCGCGCAGGCATCGAACAGTGCGGCCAGCACTTCGGCCTGCAGGTCGTCGCGCTGCGCATCGGGCAGCGGGCCGGCCATCGCCACCGCCCCGTCGAGCCGGCGGCCGAGCAGCGCGCACAGCCGCGCGAGCCGCGCATCGCCGACCTGCATCACGCGCTGCGTGAACAGCCGCTCGTCGAGCGCGCGGCGCTCGACGTCCTCGGCATAGCGGCGCAGCACGTCGCCGCGCACGACGACGCCGTAGATCGAGAACTGCGCGGGCGTCACCAGTTCGAATTCGACGTTGCCGGGCCGGAATGCGAGCGCGCCGGGGCCGATGCGGCACGCATCGACGCGCGCCGAGCCGTCGCACACGAGCGGAATGCCGAACCAGTACGCATCGCCGCGCACTTCGCACGCCTGGCGCAGCAGATGGCTGGTCGATTCGCGAAACAGCTTCATCGTGTCGAGCGGCAGCTCGGTCAGCGTGCCGACGAAGCGGCCGGCCGCGAGCTGGTCGTAGGTCTGCCGCCAGCCGATCAGGTTGCGCGCCTGCTCGTCCGCATCGTGCGCGACGCTGACGACGGCCTGCCCGGCGAACGCATCGTCGCCCTGCGCGCTGCGCCGCGTGTCTTCGGCGGTCGGTTCTTCCGTACTCACCACGTGTTGATCCATCGTGTTCTCCCTCACCTGCGCGGAACCCTGCGTGCCACGCAAGTCCCGTGCCGAACCGCACGGCCCGGCGAGCAACCCGCCATTCCACGCTGTCCGGCCGCCGCGCGCCATGCGGGCGCACCCGAAGGCGGCATGCCGCGCACGCCGCCGGTGCGATCCGCGCGGCGAGCGCGCATGCGCGCCGCCGCCCGCGCCCGGATGCCGGCTACCGGGCCGGCTTCAGCCGCACGACCCGCGTGCCGCAATTGCCGTATGCGTGCGCGATCGCCAGCTCGACGATCGCGCTGCCCGCCGCCCACGGCGCCGCGTCCGCTTCCGGCAGATCGGCGCGCAGCGTGGCGCGACCGTTGATCCGGTAGCGCAGGCCGCGCACGAAATCGACGAACAGCAATCCGACGCCCCTGCCGTCGCAGGCGGCCGCGTCGATCCGGCCGCCGTCGCCGCCATGCGCGGCGGGCAACGCGAACCGCAGCGTCTTCGTGTCGATCACGCGTACCACCGGCAGCAGATCGCCGTTCGCGTCGCGTCGGCTCTGCACGATGTCGCAGGTCATCGAGGCACCCGCGCCGGATGCCATGCCGACGAACATGAACGGCTGCGATTCGACGAACTGCCGCACGCCGAGGCTCAGCCGCGTCGTCACGGCGTCGCTCATCCGCTCGGCTTCGTCGGCGACGCCGAAGCGGTGTTGCGCGTCGAGTTCGCCCGGATGAAATACCGGGTGACGGGGAAAGGATCGGGGCGGTTCTGCCATGCTGGGGGTCGTCGTATGCATCGGCGCGCCGTACCGCCGCGCATGCGCGGCGGTCGGCAGCGTGGCCGGCGCCGGCCGCCAACAACGCAGCCCGCGCCGACTGTCGAACAGGGAAATCGAACCGGGCGACGTACGGGGCCCAACCGGCCCCCGACACGTCGCGCCGGCTTCGGCGATCAGAAGAACCCGAGCGCCTCGGCCTGGTAGCTGACCAGCAGGCACTTCGTCTGCTGATAGTTCGACAGCGCCATCTTGTGCGTCTCGCGGCCGATCCCCGACTGCTTGTAGCCGCCGAACGCCGCATGCGCGGGGTACAGGTGGTAGCAGTTGGTCCACACGCGGCCGGCCTCGACCTCGCGGCCCATCCGGTACGCACGCGTGCCGTTGCGCGTCCACACGCCGGCGCCGAGCCCGTAGAACGTGTCGTTCGCGAGTTCGATCGCTTCCTGCTCGTCCTTGAACGTCATCACCGACGCGACCGGCCCGAAGATCTCCTCCTGGAACACGCGCATCTTGTTGTTGCCGAGCAGCATCGTCGGCTTCACGTAGTAGCCCGTGCCGAGGTCGGCGGCCGGCGCCGCGCGCTCGCCGCCCGTCAGGCATTGCGCGCCTTCGCCGCGGCCGATGTCGATGTATGACAGGATCTTGTCGAGCTGCTGCTGCGACGCCTGCGCGCCGATCATCGTCTGCAGGTCGAGCGGGTGGCCGGACTTGATGCGCTCGACGCGCGCGACGGCCTTCTCGATGAAGCGTTCGTAGATCGATTCCTGGATCAGGATCCGCGACGGGCACGTGCACACCTCGCCCTGGTTCAGCGCGAACATCGCGAGCCCTTCGAGCGCCTTGTCGAGGAACGCGTCGTCCTGGTCGAGCACGTCGGCGAAGAAGATGTTCGGGCTCTTGCCGCCCAGCTCGACCGTCGACGGGATCAGGCTGTCGGCCGCCGCGCGCAGGATGTGCTTGCCGACCGGCGTCGAGCCCGTGAACGCGATCTTCGCGATCCGCTTGCTGGTCGCGAGCGCTTCGCCCGCTTCCTTGCCGAAGCCGTTCACGATGTTGATCGTGCCGGCCGGGAACAGGTCGCCGATCAGCTCCATCAGCACGAGCACCGACGCGGGCGTCTGCTCGGCCGGCTTCATCACCACGCAGCAGCCGGCCGCGAGCGCCGGCGCGAGCTTCCACGCGGCCATCAGCAGCGGGAAGTTCCACGGGATGATCTGGCCGACCACGCCGAGCGGCTCGTGGAAATGGTACGCGACGGTGTTGTCGTCGATTTCGGAGATGCCGCCTTCCTGCGCGCGGATGCAGCCCGCGAAATAGCGGAAGTGGTCGATCGCGAGCGGCAGGTCGGCCGCCATCGTCTCGCGCAGCGGCTTGCCGTTGTCGATCGTCTCGGCCACGGCCAGCAGCTTCAGGTTCTTTTCCATCCGGTCGGCGGCGGCGAGCAGCAAGTTCGCGCGCTCGGCGACGGACGTCTTGCCCCACTTGCGGCGCGCGGCATGCGCGGCGTCGAGCGCCAGCTCGATGTCGTCGGCGCCGGAGCGCGGGATGCGGCAGAACGGCTGGCCGTTGATCGGCGACACGTTCTCGAAATACTCGCCCTTCACGGGCGCCACCCACTTGCCGCCGATGTAGTTGTCGTATTGCTGACGGTACGGGTATTCGACGTCGAGGCCCAGTTGCTTCAGGTCAAACGGGTTCATACATGTCTCCTGTTCATCGTGCTTGTGTGAGTACAGCGCCGGTTGGAATGCGCTGGTCCCGTTTACGCAACATGCGTGCCAAACGGACCGGGGGCATGTCGATCGCGGCCGGCCCGTGTTCGCACCGTGCAGTGTTCACGCACGCAACACGGCGGGTGTACCGATTCTGAACACCGCGATTGCGCAGCGACGGGATCGCTGTTCGGAATTTCCACAGTGCGCGCAGGGGCGCTGCCCGTGGAGGCGCGCCGCCGCGTGTGGCATGTCGCTTGCGTGCGGATCACCGATCCCCACGCCACGGCGCACGCGCCGACCGACACCATGAACGATCGCGGCCCCCTGACCGACGACGCCATCGCATTCATCCGCGAGCAGGCTTTCTTGATCGTCGCGACCGCCGACGCGGCCGGTAACGGCGACTGTTCGTACCGCGGCCGCCAGCCGCGCGCCGACGGCTCGTTCACGCCGCTCGTCGATATCCCGGATCGCCGCACGCTGGTGCTGCCCGATTTCGCGGGCAACAACCTGCTCAACACGATCGGCAACCTGCTCGTGAATCCGGCCATCGCGCTGCTGTTCGTCGATTTCGTGCGCCAGACGACCTGGCTCGTGCAGGGCCGCGCGACGCTCGACGAGGATGCGCAAGCGCGCGCGCACCTGTGGCCGGACGCGTTGCGCTATCTGGTAATCGATGTGGAACGTGCGCAGGCGCGCGCGGATGCGGCGCTGCCGCCGCTCGTGCTGGCGTGATGCGCGACGGGTGACGCGCTGGCCAGCCGACCATGCGGGCACGGCGGCTGCATCAACCGAAATGCCGATGTGCCGAAATGCCGAAATGCCGATGTGCCGATGTGCCGATGTACCGACGCGTCGACGCGTCGCGATGCAACACTCACCGCCCGTGCGTCTCCGCGCAGGCCGGCTCGATCCGGCTGCGCGCCGACGCATCGGCGGGCGCGCGGCCGTCCGCATCGTCCCCCGTTTCATCGGCGGCCGGCCGCCGGCCGAGAAACCCGAACACCACCACCGCGCACAGCACGGTGACGACGGCCAGCCCCATCAGCAGCCGGTCGAACGCGTGCGTGTAGCTCGCGATCAACGCCGCCCGACCGACGCCCGGCAACGCGGCCGCCGCGCCCGCGAGATCGCCGGTCGCGAGCCGCGCGGCGGCCCGCAGCGTCGCATCCGGCGCATCGGCCGCACCGGCCGCCCCTGCCGCGTGCGCGAGCCCCGCTTGCGCGAGCGCGGCCAGTACCGCGCCGACAATCGCCAGCGCGATCCCCTCGCCGGCCACGCGCGTCGTGCTGAAAATGCCCGTCGCCATCCCCGCGCGCTCCTTCGGCACGACGCTCACCGACAGCCCGTCCATCAGCCCCCACGGCATGCCGGCGCCGACACCGATCGCGAGCATCGGCGCGATCGCCGCCGGCCCCGCGCCGCCGCGCAACGCGATTCCGAGCCACACGAGCCCGGCTGCCGCGACCAGCAGCCCGAGCCCTGAAATCACGCCGGCCGACAGCCAGCGCGTGAGCGTCGCCGCGACGAGCGGCACGACCAGCATCGGCGCGGAAATCGCGAGCATCAGCCAGCCGGCGTCGATCTCGCTGAAACCGTCGATGCCGATGAAGCGCAGCGGCAGCACGACGAGCAGCACGATGTAGCAGCAGCAGGTCGACACCGGCAGCACCTGCACGCCGACGAAGCGCGCGATGCGAAACAGCGACAGGTCGAGCATCGGCCGCGCGACGCGCGTCTCGATCGTCACGAACGTGCACGCGCCGAGCGCCGCGCCGGCCAGCAGCGCGATCACGAGCGGGCTCGACCAGCCGCGCGCGGGCGCCTCGATCACGCCGAACGTGAACAGCGTCAGCGCGGTCGTGAACGCCGCCGTGCCGGGCCAGTCGAGCCCGGTCGCGTGCGGATCGCGCGACTCGTGCATGCGCGGCAGCCCGAACGCGAGCGACAGCAAGCCGGCCACCGCGCTCGTCACGAAGATCGCGCGCCAGCCGTAATGCCCGATCAAACCGCCGGCGAGCACCGGCCCGAACGCGAGTCCGATCCCGAACGTCGTGCCGAGCAGGCTGAACGCACGCGTGCGCGCCGCGCCGTCGAATTCCTGCGCGAGCGCGGCCGTGCCGCCGGCCAGCGCCGCGGCGGCGGCGAGCCCCTGCGCGGCGCGCAGCAAGTCGACCGCGAGCATCGACGGCGCGAACGCGAGCGCGACCGACATCAGCGTGAAGCCGCCGACGCCGATCGCGAACAGGCGCTTGCGGCCGAACTGGTCAGCCAGCGCGCCCGACGCCATCAGGAAGCTGCCGAACGCGAGCATGAACGCGTTGGTGATCCAGTTCATCGCGACCGGGCTGCCGTGCAGGTCGCGGCCGATCGCCGGTGTCGCGACCGCGCCGCCCGAAAACGACAGCGGCAGCGCGACGGCGGCCATGCAGACGGCGGCCAGCACCCACGCGCGCCGACGCGCCGCCAGGGCCGAAACGGCTGAAACAGGGTGATCCATCATCGCTCCTCGAAAAGCCGGCGCGGATGCGCCATCAGAGCGACAGACGATAAATCCGATTCAATCCGCGAAAAACCCCGCGAAGCTCCACATATAACGGACTAAAATTCCGTAATTCACCTGACAGCGTGCGTCGCTGCACGTCGTTCGATTCGATGGAAAATCTCACCGGCATCGTCGCGTTCGTCCGCGCCGCCGAAGCGCTGAGCTTCGTCGCGGCCGGCCGCGCGCTCGGCATCTCGGCGTCGGCGGTCGGCAAGACGATCGCGAAACTGGAGCAGTCGCTCGGCGTGCGGCTGTTCAATCGCACGACGCGGCGCGTGACGCTCACCGAAGAGGGGCGGCATTTCTACGAGCGTTGCCAGCGCATCCTCGAGGATTTTCGCGACGCGGAGGCGACCGTGACGGCGTCCGCGCAGCGCCCGCGCGGCAAGCTGCGCGTGAGCCTGCCGGTGATCGGCTACCGCTTCCTGCTGCCGGTGCTGCCCGAATTCCGGCAGCGCTACCCGGACGTCGAACTCGATCTCGATTTCAACGACCGGATGGTCGACGTGGTCGAAGGCGGCTTCGACGCGGTGATCCGCAGCGGCCCGCTGTCCGATTCGAGCCTGATGTCGCGGCGGCTCGGTCCGTTCGCGTTCGTGCTGTGCGCGACGCCCGCGTATCTCGCGCAAGCCGGCACGCCGCGCACGCCGCGCGAGCTCGAAGCGCACGACTGCGTGCGCTACTGCTTTCCGACCACCGGCAAGCTGCAGGACTGGGCGCTCGCGGCCGACGACGGCACACCGCTGAAGCTGCGCACCGCGATGACCTGCAACAACATGGAGGCGCTGCGTGGCGCCGTACTCGCGGGGCTCGGCATCGGCTACATGCCCGACTTCCTCGCGCGCGACG
The DNA here is from genome assembly GCF_900446215.1 of Burkholderia cenocepacia. Classification (GTDB taxonomy): domain Bacteria; phylum Pseudomonadota; class Gammaproteobacteria; order Burkholderiales; family Burkholderiaceae; genus Burkholderia; species Burkholderia cenocepacia. The sequence continues at coordinate 100,760 of NZ_UAQZ01000012.1, forward strand.
CACTCGAACACGGTGCGCTCGTCACCGTGCTCGACGACTACCGGATCGCGCCGGGGCAGTTCTCGATCGTGTGGCCGTCGAGCCGGCAGTTGTCGCCGAAGCTGCGCGTGTTCGTCGATTTCCTGTGCGAGCGGCTGTTCAGGTAGTCACGCCGATCCGCTCCGCTTCCGCCGCCGGCAACAGCGCGTCGCTGTCGTCCTTCAGCCCGACGCCCGTCAGCCCGAGCCTGCGCGCATGCGTCATCAGGTAATGCAGCTTGTGCGCGGCGGCCGCGTGCGGCAGTCCTTCGGGCCGCACGTTCGAGATGCAGTTGCGCAGCGCGTCGTGACAGCCGACCTTCGGCGCCCACGTCAGATACACGCCGAGGCTGTCCGGCGAACTGAGCCCGGGCCGCTCGCCGATCAGCATCGCGACGACCTTCGCGCGCAACAGCTCGCCGATCTCGTCGCCGAGCGCGACGCGCGCCTGCGTCGCGACCACCACCGGGCCGATCCGCCAGCCATCCGCATCGAGCCGCGGCCGCACGGCCTGCAACAGCGGCAGCGCCTGCTTCGCGGCCGCGAACGCCGACAGCCCGTCGCCGACCACGAACGCGACGTCGGGCGCCTCGTCGAGCGCCGCCCCGTAACCCGCCAGCAGCCCGCGGCTGTCGTCCGACAGCTTGCGGCCGAGATCGGGCCGGCGCAGGTAATGGTCGCGGTCGGGCGCGGCGCTCTGCACGCGCAGCGTCGGCAGCATGCCGGCCGCCTCGATCTCGCGCCGCAGCGCATCCGCGTCGAGCGGCTGGTGCACCGCGTCGCGCGCCTGCGCATGCGACAGGTTGAAGGCCAGCAGCGGCGCGGTCGGCAGGCTGTTGCCCGCGCGGCCGAGCGCGATCCGCGCGTTCGTGAACGACTTCAGCTGCGCCCAGGGGTTCTTTTCGACGGCGTCGCTCATGCGGACACCCCCATCCAGTCGTTCGCCCCCGCGAGCAGCGGCACGCGCGCCGTCGCGGCGCGCAGCGCGCCGTGCGCGTCGGCGATCTCCATCGTCTCCAGCCATTCCTCGAACTCGGGCGCGCGGCGCAGCCCGAGCACCTCGCGCACGTAGAGCTGGTCATGGAACGACGTGCTCTGGTAGTTCAGCATCACGTCGTCGGCGCCCGGAATTCCCATGATGAAGTTGATGCCGGCCGCCCCCAGCAGCGTCAGCAGCGTGTCCATGTCGTCCTGGTCGGCTTCCGCATGGTTCGTGTAGCAGATGTCGCAGCCCATCGGCACGCCGAGCAGCTTGCCGCAGAAGTGATCCTCGAGGCCCGCGCGGATGATCTGCTTGCCGTCGTACAGGTATTCGGGCCCGATGAAGCCGACCACGGTGTTCACGAGGAACGGCTCGAACTTGCGCGCGACCGCATACGCGCGCACTTCGCAGGTCTGCTGGTCGACGCCGAAATGCGCGTTCGCCGACAGCGCGCTGCCCTGGCCCGTCTCGAAGTACATCAGGTTGTTGCCGACCGTGCCGCGCTTCAGCGCCAGTGCGGCCTCGCGCGCCTCGCCGAGCAGCGCGAGCGAGATCCCGAAGCTGGCATTGGCCTTCTCGGTGCCCGCGATCGACTGGAACACGAGATCGACCGGCGCGCCCTTCTCGATCGCCGCGATCGTGTTGGTCACGTGCGTGAGCACGCACGACTGGGTCGGCACGCCGTAGCGTTCGCGAAAGCCGTCGATCATCGCGAGCAATTTCACGATCGCCGCGAGGCTGTCGGTGGCCGGGTTGATGCCGATCATCGCGTCGCCGCAGCCGTACATCAGCCCGTCGAGCATCGATGCGGCGATGCCCTTCACGTCATCGGTCGGGTGATTCGGCTGCAGCCGCACCGACATCCGGCCGGCCAGCCCGACCGTGTTGCGAAAGCGCGTGACGACGCGGCGCTTCCTCGCGGCCGCGATCAGGTCCTGGTTGCGCATCAGCTTCGACACGGCCGCGACCATCTCGGGCGTGAGGCCGGGCGCGATTCGCTCGAGCGCCGCGCCGTCGGCCGCGGGCGACAGCAACCAGTTGCGGAAATCGCCGACGGTGAGGTGCGAGATGTCGGCGAACGCCTGCGCGTCGTGATCGTCGATGATGAGGCGCGTGACCTCGTCGTCTTCATACGGGATCACCGCTTCGTTCAGGAACGCCTTCAGCGGCACGCCCGCGAGCGCGATCTTCGCGGCGACGCGCTCCTCCTCGCTCGCCGCCGCGACGCCGGCGAGCTGGTCGCCGGAACGCAGCGGGCTCGCCTTCGCGAGCAGCGTCTTCAGGTCCGCGAAGCGGTACGTGCGCGGACCGATCGTCTCCGTATAGGACATCGTGCGAGTCTCCTTGTCCATCTCGGGGCCGGTTCACGCCCCCGATCAAAAGCCGACGGCGCACCCGTTCGACGGGGCGCGCCGGATGCCGTCAGGAACGGCCTTTCACTTTCACCTTCGCCTGCACCGTCGGCATCGCTCACTCCTCGAGCAGCGCGTCGCCGGGCGCGCTCGCGCGCTGCGCGCGGGTCGCGAGGAAGTACGCGTAACCGACCGCGAGGAAGCCGACGAACACCAGCGCGACCAGCCCGTTGAAATACACCATCGTACCGAGGCAGACCAGCGCCGCGAGGATCGCGAATGCCGGGAAGATCGGATACAGCGGCGCGCGGAACGGTCGCTCCAGGTTCGGCTGCGAGCGGCGCAGCTTGAACAGCGCCGCCATGCTCACGATATACATCACGATCGCGCCGAACACCGACATCGTCACGATATTCGCGGTGAGCGTCTGCCCGCCGAACTGGATCAGCTCGTCGCTGTAGATCGCGGCGATCCCGACCACGCCGCCCGCGAGGATCGCGCGGTACGGCGTCTTGAAGCGCGGATGCACCTTCGCGAGCCATTCGGGCAGGTAGCCTTCGCGGGCCAGCGCGAAGATCTGGCGCGAATAGCCGAGGATGATCCCGTGGAACGACGCGACGAGCCCGAACAGCCCGAGCCACACGAGCATGTGCATCCAGCCGCTGTTCGCGCCGACGATGTACTTCATCGCCTGCGGCAGCGGATCGTTGATGTTCGCGAGCTTGGTCCAGTCGCCCGCGCCGCCGGCGAACACCATCACGCCGATCGCGAGCGCCACGAGGGTCAGGATCCCGGCCACGTACGCGATCGGAATCGAGCGCTTCGGGTTCTTCGCTTCCTCGGCGGCCATCGCGACGCCTTCGATCGCGAGAAAGAACCAGATCGCGAACGGAATCGCCGCGAACATCCCGTGGAACGCGCCCAGGCTGAAGTGATCGGCGCCCGACCAGCCGCCCTTCGTGAAATTGCTCCACGCGAAACCCGGCGACACGACGCCCATGAACACCAGCAGCTCGAAGATCGCGAGCAGCGTGACGACGAGCTCGAAGGTCGCCGCGATCTGCACGCCGACGATGTTCAGCGCCATGAACACGAGATACGCGCCCATCGCCGCGTGTTTCGGTTCGAGCCCCGGAAACTGCACGTGCAGGTACGCGCCGATCGCGAGCGCGATCGCGGGCGGCGCGAACACGAACTCGACGAGCGTCGCGGCGCCGGCCAGATAGCCGCCGGTCGGGCCGAACGCGCGGCGCGCATACGCGAACGGGCCGCCCGCATGCGGAATCGACGTCGTCAGCTCGGTGAAACTGAAGATGAAGGTGGTGTACATCGCCGCGACGAACAGCGCGGTGATTACGAAACCCAGCGTGCCGGCGCTCGCCCAGCCGTAGCTCCAGCCGAAGTATTCGCCGGAAATCACGAGGCCGACCGCGATGCCCCACAGTTGACAGGTCCCGAGCGTCTGCTGCAGCGCGGGCTGGCCGGACAGCTTGGCGCCGGCGGCGGGCCGGCCATTCGACTCTGCTTTCATCGGACTCTCTCCTCAAAGGCGCCGGGCCTGCGGACCAGCGCGACTGAGAATCGATGCTAGAGAGTCATTAAACGACGTGTTATCGAAATTCGGCAAAGATCGCGGCTGACGTTTCGCTTGCGGAAACGCCGGCCGCGTCCGTTGCGACGTCGATCCGGGCCCGCGCGACGCAGGCCCGATCGTCCGTGCTTACTGGCCGCCGCCGCGCTGGTTGAACCAGCGGTCGAGCAGCTTGCCGGCCGCCTCGCGACCGCCGAGGCCGAACGACAGCGCAACGGCCACCGCGATCGCGCCGAGCACGAGACCGAACGCGAGCTGGACGATTTCGTTGGCGATGCCCATCGCGCGCAGCCCCATCGCGAACACGAGGCCGAGGATCGCGAATTGCACGATGCGTGCGAACAGCACGCTGTGCTCGCGGTCGGCCTGCTCGATCACGCGGCGGGCGAGGCCCGCGAGCCACACGCCGATCACGAGGATCACGCCGCCCATCAGCACGTGGCCGCCGAATTCGATGAACAGCGTGACGACGTCGCGCACCTGCGAGAAACCGAGCCGGTTCGCGGCCTCGACCGACGCGAACAGCATCGCGAAAAACACGATCAGCCGCGCGACCAGCACTGACGGCTGCAGGATCCCGGAGAACACGCGCTCGACACCGAGCACGGCCGGCAGCCCGTCGACGCCGGCGGCTTCCAGCAGCTTCTGCGCGAGCGACGCGACGAAGCGGGCGAAGTAGAACGTGACCAGCACGATCACGATCGCCGCGACGATGTCCGGCACCGCGCCGAGGAACTGGTTCAGCATGTTGGTCGCGGGGATCGAGATCGCGTCGATCTTCAGCGCGTCGAGCGCGGAGATCAGCGTCGGCACGAACACGAACACGTAGACGATCGTGCCGACCAGGCTCGACACGCGCACCGGCGTCGGGCTGTCGATTCCCTGCGTGAGGCGGTCGGCGCCGGCCGCGACCAGCAGATTGGTCACGAGGCCGCGCAGCACGCGCGCGACGACCCAGCCGACGAAGCCGATCACCGCGGCCGCGAAAATGTTCGGCACGATCGCGAGCAGCTTGTCGACCATCCCCTGCACCGGCGACAGCAGCCCCGACAGCGCGAACGACGCGAGGATCGCCGGCAGGAACATCAGGATCACGAGCCAGAACAGCACGTCGCCGAGATAGCCGCTCATCGGCTGCATGCCGGCGCTTTCGGACAGCGTGGCGTCGACCTTGCTCGCCTTCAGCGCGCGGTTCGCGAGGCTGCGCAGCAGCGATGCGATCAGCCACGCGATCAGCGTCAGCGCCGCGCCGCCGATCAGGTTCGGCAGGTAGGTGACGATGTGCGTGACGAGCAGCGAGAACGGATTGGAGACCGCGTACAGGTTGAGCACGTTGAAGATGCCCACCGCGGTGACGAGCAGCACGAGCCAGAACAGGCCGCCGGCGATGATGCGTTCGACGCACGCGCCCTGGCCGGTGCTGTCGGTGATCCGCTGATCGACCTTCAGCGCGTTGAGCAGGCGCAACGCGCCGGCCCGCACCGCCACGGCGATCAGCCAGCCGATCACCAGGATGCCGATCGCGCCGGCGATCTTGGGCAGGTATCCGCCTAGCGTGGTCTGCAGCGACGTGATGAAGCTGGAAGCATCCATTTCTTCTTCTCCCGAAAACGTGGCGTTGCGATTGAACATCGACGAACTACCTGCGTACTTCGAAAACGTGCGTTGCCGCCGGAGCAACTTACCTGAGAAAAATGACGCGTTCACCCGATTTCACCGTCTTTAACTTTAGTCATAGATCCCGGAGGGGCAAGACCCCATTTCGTCGAAATTAAAAAGGGATCGATGATTCGGGGTCCCGCATTTCCGCAAGATTTATCCATTCGGGCCGTGCTACCGTGGCGTCGGTGCTTGCCCCGGACACGTCGATGCCCCCCACCGAAACCAACCCCGAGCCGCCCGCGTGGGCCCGCTACGCGGCGAGCGTGGCGCGCGTTCACGCGTACATCAGCACGCATCTCGACGGCCCGCTCGACCTGAACCGGCTCGCCGAAGTCGCGTGCCTGTCGCCGTATCACTGGCAGCGCGTCTATCGCGCGCTGTACGGCGAGTCGATCGTGCTGACGGTGCGGCGGATGCGGATCGTGCGGGCGTCCGAGGATCTGGTCTGCACCACGCGGCCGCTCGACGAGATCGCGCGGCGGGCCGGCTACGGGTCGACTCACGCGTTCGCGCGGGCGTTTCGCGACGCGTACGGCGTGCTGCCCGCGCAGCACCGGCGCACCGGCAGCCACCGGCCGATTTATCCACTACAGCGAGGAGAGGAAGACATGTTCAAGCACGAGGTCGAGATCCGGCGTCTGCCGGCACTGCGCGGCTACGCGGTGGCGCACACCGGTGCGTATATGAAGGTGGGCGACGCGTTCGGGCGCATCGGCGCGTGGGCCGGGCAGCACGGGCTGATCGGCCCGGGCGCGAAGATGATCGGGATCTTCTACGACGATCCGGACACGACGCCCGAAGCGCAGTTGCGCGCGAAGGCCTGCCTGATGCCGGCCGACGGCGCGCCGGACGTGGCGCCCGTGCCGCCGGTCGAGCGCGCGACGATCGCGGGCGGCGAATACGCGGTGCTGCTGCATACGGGGCCGTATGCGGACCTGAAGACGGCCTACCAGTGGCTCTACGGCGACTGGCTGCGTCATTCGGGCCGCGAAGCCGCCGACGCGCCGCCGTTCGAGCTGTACCTCAATACGCCGATGGACACGGCGCCGGCCGATCTGCGCACCGAAATTCACCTGCCGTTGCGCTGAGCGACGGGTGTGCCGCGCAGCCGTGTATCTTGACGAACCGCGACGATATTGCGGGTGCGACGATGCCCGGGACGGCACCGGGCATGCCGGTGCGCCGGCCTTGAACGAAGCGCGCCGGCCCGTGCGTATGCGTAGCCGGCGCGAATTCGCGGAGATCCTTAAGCCGCCGGCGTCCCGCAGCCGGGGCAGAACCGCGCGTCGGCCGCCAGCGCCGCATGGCAGCGGCTGCAAGCCTTGCCGCGTTGCGCCGTGCCGCATTGCGCGCAGAAGCGTGCATCGGCTGCGTTGAGTGCGCCGCAACCGGCGCAGGCGAGCTGGCTCAGCGCCAGATTCCCGCCCCGACCACCGTTCGCCGCATCGGCCGGCGCCTGCCAGCCCCAGCCGTGGCGATCGCGGCCGCGCGCATCGTGGCCACCATGGCCGCCCTGGCGCGACCCGCCGTGATGCCCGCCACCGTGACCGCCGTCACCGCCGTGGCCGTGCCCGCTGCCATGACCGCCGCCGTGGCCGCCGAGAATCCGTTTCAGAAAGCTCATCGTCCGCTCCTCAACGCTGGGCCCGGGCGCCGCCGAACGCCCCGGAGGACGACAGCAGCCGCAAGCCGTTGGCCACGACGATCAGGCTCGCGCCCGCATCGGCGAAGACCGCCATCCACATCGTGCCGAGCCCCGCGACCGTGAGACCGAGGAACACGACCTTCACGCCGAGCGCGAAGCCGATGTTCTGCACCAGCACGCGGTGCGTCGCGCGCGACAGCCGCACGAACGCGGGAATCTTGCGCAGGTCGTCGTCCATCAGCGCGACGTCGGCCGTCTCGATCGCCGTGTCGGTGCCCATCGCGCCCATCGCGAAGCCGATGTCGGCGCGCGCGAGCGCCGGCGCATCGTTGATCCCGTCGCCGACCATCCCGACCGCACCCGCGCCGCCCGCCGACAGTTCCTCGACCGCCGCGAGCTTGTCTTCCGGCAACTGGTTGCCGCGCGCGTCGTCGATGCCGGCCTGCTGCGCGATCGCCTGCGCGGTATGCGGGTTGTCGCCCGTCAGCATCGCGGTGCGGATGCCGAGCGCATGCAGATCGGCGATCGCGTCGCGGCTCGTGTCCTTGATCGTGTCGGCCACCGCGAAGAGGCCGAGCACGCGCGTTTCGTCGACCAGCACGACGACGCTCTTGCCCTGCCGCTCCAGCGCGTCGAGCTTCGCCTCGAGCGCCGTCGAGCAGCGTTCGAGTTCCTCGACGAGCCGATGGTTGCCGAGCCAGTAGCGCGTGCCGTCGATCGTGCCGCGCACGCCGCGCCCGACGATCGCTTCGAAGTCCTGCACGTCGGCGAATGCCGTCGTGCCGGCGTCGCGCGCCGCGGCGGCGATCGCCTGCGACACCGGGTGGTCGGAGCGCGCCGCGAGGCTCGCGCCGAGGTGCCGCACGCGCGCCGCATCGGCGTCGTCCGCATGCACGTCGAAGTCGGTCTGCACCGGCTTGCCGTGCGTGATCGTGCCGGTCTTGTCGAGCGCGAGCCACGCGAGCTTGCGCCCTTCTTCCAGATAGACGCCGCCCTTCACGAGAATCCCGCGCCGCGCGGCGGCCGCGAGCCCCGACACGATCGTCACCGGCGTCGAGATCACCAGCGCGCACGGGCACGCGATCACGAGCAGCACCAGCGCGCGGTAGATCCAGTCGTGCCACGCGCCGCCCATCACGAGCGGCGGCACCACCGCGACCAGCAGCGCGACCGCGAACACGATCGGCGTGTAGACGCGGGCAAACTGGTCGACGAAGCGCTGCGTCGGCGCCTTCGCGCCCTGCGCTTCCTCGACCGCGTGGATGATCCGCGCGAGCGTCGAGTTCGCCGCGACGGCCGTGACGCGGTAGTCGAACGAACCCGATTCGTTGATCGTGCCCGCGTACACGGCGTCGCCGCTCGCCTTTTCGACGGGCAGGCTCTCGCCGGTGATCGGCGCCTGGTTGACCGTCGAGCGGCCCGCGACGACTTCGCCGTCCAGCCCGATCCGTTCGCCCGGCTTCACGCGCACGACCGCGCCGAGCGCGACCTGCGCGGCCTCGATCGTGCGCCACGCGCCGTCGGCCTGCTGCACGGTCGCGGTGTCCGGCGCGAGCTGCATCAGCCCCTGGATCGCGTTGCGCGCGCGGTCGAGCGACTTCGCCTCGATCAGTTCCGCGATCGTGAACAGCACCATCACCATCGCGGCTTCCGGCCACTGGCCGATCGCCATCGCGCCCGTCACCGCGATGCTCATCAGCGCGTTGATGTTCAGGTTGCCGTTGCGGATCGCGATCCAGCCCTTCTTGTACGTGGTGAGCCCGCATGCGAGCACCGCGGCGAGCGCGAGCGCCGCCGACAGCCACACCGGCAGCCCGGCCCAGGTCGCGCCTTCGGACGCGATCGCGGCGACGCCGGCGAGCGCGAGCGGCCACCACGGCTTCGCGGGCGCGTCGGCGACGCGCGCCGCCGGGGCGCCGGCCGTCGCGGCCTCCGGCGTCATCCCGAGCGTGCGGATCGCGCTTTCGATCGCCGGCTGCGCGCCGGGCGCGTGCTCGACGGTCAGCATCCGCTGCATCAGGTTGAATTCGAGCGCCGACACTTCGCTCATCCCGCCGAGCTTCTTGCGAATCAGCGTTTCCTCGGTCGGGCAGTCCATCTGCATGATCCGGAACGCGGAGCGCACGTGGCCCGACGCGGTCGCCCGCGCGACCGGCAGCGGCGCGAGCGTCAGCGCGGCGGGCGCGCAGCAGTCGCCGGCCGCGTGGTCGTGGTCGTGGTCGTGGTCGTGGTCGTGGTCGTGGTCGTGGTCGTGGCCGGCATGGTCATGCGCGGCATGGTCGTGCGAACACGTCGCGCCGTGCACATGCTGGTCGTCGCCCGCATGGCCGTGATCGTGGTCATGACCGGCCTTGCCATGCGCGGCGTGATCGTGCCCATGATCGTGGTCATGGCCGTGCGCGCGCTCGCCGGCCGCCGGCGCCGCGTCGGCAACGGTCGCCGTCTGCGTGTCGCGCGCCTCGGCGCAGCACGCATCGGCGCCGCCGGTATGACGGTGTCGTGGGTCGTGGGGACGCTTGGCGTCGGTCATGACAACCTCCTTTGTGGCTTGACGGTGTAGAGTTAACACCCTGAAGCCACTACAAGGTCAACCCTTACACGGGAGAAAGGCATGAAGATTGGCGAACTGGCCAAAGCGGCCCGCTGCACGCCCGAGACGATCCGTTTCTACGAGAAAGAGGGTCTAATGCCGGACGCGGAGCGCACCGATTCGAACTACCGCAACTACACCGACGTGCACGTCGAACGGCTGCGCTTCATCCGCAACTGCCGCGCGCTCGACATGGCGCACGACGAGATCCGCGCACTGCTGCGGCTCACCGACACGCCGGCCGACCGCTGCGATTCGATCAATTCGCTGCTCGACGATCACATCGGACACGTCGATGCGCGCCTCGCGGAACTCACGCAGTTGCGCGACCAGCTCACCGAACTGCGGCGCCAGTGCGTCGGCGAGCATTCGGTCGAGGATTGCGGGATCGTGCATGGCCTCGCGACGATGGAAACCGTCGCGCCGGCCGCGAAGCGCTCGCACCTCGGCTGAAACCCTTGTCAAATCTGATAGTCTGATCGAGAATAGTTATATTATTACTAGATATACTTTAACTATTCATGTCTACGAGCCGCCCGTCCCCGCTCGCGCTGGCCGTCCTCGCGACGCTCACCGAAACGCCGATGCATCCGTACGGGATGCTGCAGCAACTGAAGGCCCGTGGATACGACGAAGTCGTCAACGTGCGGCAACGCACAAGCCTCTACCAGACGATCGACCGGCTGCTGCGCGACGGGCTGATCGCCGTGCACGACACCGAGCGCGACGGCGCGTTTCCTGAGCGCACGCTGTATGCGCTGACCGAAGCCGGGCACACCGCCGGGCAGGCATGGCTGCACGCGCTGCTCGCGGAGCCCGCGCGCGAATTTCCGGCATTCGGCGCCGGCCTCGCGTTCCTGCCGCTGCTCGATGCCGAGGACGCACGCCACCAGCTCGAGTTGCGCATCGCCCGGCTCGACGCCGAACGCGAGCGGCTGGAAGCGCTGCGCGCGACCGCGCAGGCCGATCAGGTGCCGCGCCTGTTCCTGCTGCAGAACGAGCATGCGCTCGTGCTGCTCAATGCGGAGCTCGACTGGGCGCGCAGCGTCGTCGAGCACCTGAAGATCGGCGCGCTGCGCTGGGTGGACGGCTGACGCGTCGCGCCGCCCGATGCGGGTCGGCAACGGGCGGCGGCCGCGTCAAAGGACCTTGCCCGGATTGAGGATGCCGCGCGGGTCCAGCGCGGCCTTCAGGCGTCGCATCAGCCCGATTTCCGCGTCGCTGCGCGTGTGCGCGAGATAAGGACGCTTGAGCACGCCGATCCCGTGCTCGGCCGACACCGACCCGCCCATGTCGCGCACCACCGCATACACGCAGTGATCGAGCGCATCGGCGTCCGCGTCGGTCATCGCGGCCAGCGACACGCCGATATGCACGTTGCCGTCGCCGACATGGCCGAAGAACAGGCACGTGAGCGCCGGCCAGCGCGTCCGCAACACCGCCTCGCAGCGCTCGGCGAACGCGCCGAGTTCGCCGGTCGGCAGACTCACGTCGAAGTTGACGAGATGGGGCAGCGCATCGATCGCGAGGCCTTCGCGCAGCGTCCACAAATCGCGCGCCTGCCGCTCGGAAGTCGCGAGTACCGCATCGTCGACGAGCGCTGCATCGAACCCCGCGGCGAGCGCCGTTTCGAGCGCATGATGCGCATCGCCGCCCGGCGCGCTCGTCGCGCATTCGATCAACACCACGAAACCGCCGTCGCCGACGAACGGTGCCGACACACCGGGCGTATGCCGCGCGACGTAATCGTAGAACGCCGGCCACATCGCCTCGAAGCTGACGACTTCCGGCAGCGTGCGCACGCGGTTCCACAGCGCGACCACCGCGTCGTAGTCGCGCACGCGGCAGAGCGCCGTGGCCGGCGCCGCGAGCAACGGATGCAGCCGCAGCACCGCGCGCGTGACGACGCCGAGCGTCCCTTCGCTGCCGATGAACAGCTGCTTCAGGTCGTAGCCCGCGTTGTTCTTCAGCATCCGGTTCATCGACGACACGACCGTGCCGTCCGCGAGCACCGCTTCGAGCCCCAACACCTGCTCGCGCATCATTCCGTAGCGGATCGCACGCGTGCCGCCCGCGTTGGTCGCGAGCATGCCGCCGATCTGGCACGAGCCGCGCGCGCCGAGATCGACGCCGAACGTGAAGCCCGCCGCTTCCGCGGCGTCCTGCACGGTCTGCAGCGGCGTGCCCGCGCGCACGGTGATCGTGCCGGCCGCCGCGTCGAGCGCTTCGATGCCCGCGAAGCGCTCCATCGACAGCACGACCTCGCCGCCCAGCGCGACCGCCCCGCGCGCGAGCCCGGTCAGCCCGCCTTGCGGCACGACCGGCTGGCCGAGCCGCATGCACAGCGCGAGCGCGCGCGACACGTCGTCGACGCTGCGCGGGCGCACCAGCGCACGCGGCCGCACGCCGGCCGGCTCGTTGTACGCGGTGAAGTAACGTGGATCGATATCGGCCGCGCGCGTGACGAGCGCGTCGCCCAGTTCGGCGGCGAGCACCGCATCGACGGCGTCGTCCGGCAACGGCCTGCCGTCCGGTGCGCGGCCCGCGACGGTCGGGTTCGGGGTCGGCATCGTGCGCGGCCCCGCTTACTTCGTCGAGATGTCGATATCGCCGAAATACTTGAGGCCGAGCGACTTCACCGTGCCGTCCGCCTTCAGCTTGTCGATCGCCGCGTCGAGCTTCGCCTTCAGCGCATCGTCGCCCTTGCGCAGGCCGAACGCGATGCCGCTGCCGAGGATCTTGTCGTCGTGCACCGGCTGGCCGACGAACGAGAAGCCCTTGCCGTCCGGGCGCGACAGGAAGCCGCGCTGGCCGGACGGCGCGAGCACGAGCGTCGCGTCGAGGCGGCCCGCGACCAGATCCGCATACGCCTGGTTCTGGTCCTGGTACGCGACGATCGCGACGCCGGCCGGCTCCCAGTGCGCCTTCGCGAAGGTTTCCTGGATCGACGCCTGCAGCACGCCCACGCGCTTGCCCTTCAGCGATTCGGGCGTCGGCAGCAGCCCGCTGCCGGTACGCGCGATCAGCTGGGTCGGCACGCGATAGATGATGGTCGTGAAGTCGATCGCCTGGCGCCGCTGCTCGGTCGCGTTCATCGCCGAGTTGATCGCGTCGAACTTGCGGCCCTTCAGCGCCGGGATCAGCCCGTCGAACGACGTCTCGACCCATTTGCACGACAGCTTCGCCGTCTGGCAGACGGCGTTGCCGACGTCGATGTCGAAGCCCTGCAGGTCGCCGTTCGGCGCCTTCGATTCGAACGGCGGATATTGCGCTTCGAGGCCGAAGCGCAGCGTCGGCGCATCGGCGAGCGCCGCGCCGGAGCCGATGGCGCACGCGAGTGCGAACGCGAGTTTCAGGGTGGCCGTGTGTTTCATCGTGATCTATATGAACGCGTCCCGTTTGCAACAGTTTTCGTGTGTTCAGACAGACAGGATGGGCTGCAGCTCTATATCCGGCCTTGTTGCAGCCAGTACTGCCGCTGCGGGCCCCTATGAAATTCGCTGACTCGCGCCTCATTCTCCTGGCGAGCTCGAAGCTCTTACCACGATTCAGGTTTAGCGAGTCCCGGTCCTACCTGGCTTGTCATCACACTCGATTCCTGCGCAACCTTTCGACGTTCACCCAGTGTTAAACGTTGATCTTCAACGTGGCATTCACCGATCAGGCCGGCTTCACGCTCACGTAACCCTTTTGGTACGGCCGGTCATGGGCCAGTACAGCCCAGATCGTCCGTGCCATCTTGTTGGCCAGTGCGACGATCACCACATTCGGCGGTCGCCGCTTCTTCATCTGCTCGATCCACTCACCGGGCTCTTTCGCATGCGTCAGCACGCTTCGTGCCCCGTGAATCAGTAGCGTGCGCAGATACATGTCGCCCCTCTTGCTGATCCCGTGTAAGTTCACCTTACCGCCCGAGCCGGTCTGCTTCGGCACTAACCCGGCCCACGCCGCGAACTCTCGTCCCGAGCTGAACGCCTTCGGGTCGCCCATCATTGCTACCGCTGCGGTGGCCGTCAGCAAACCTACGCCCGGTATCTCGCTAATCGCCTTCACCGCCTTGTCTTCCTTCTTCCATTCGCGCATCCGGCGTTCGATTTCCGCGATCTGCTCGTCGAGCTTTGCCAACCCGTTCCATTGCTCGCGCAACGTATCGATTAGCGCCGCTGGCAAGCGCTCCGCGATTCGGCCAAGCACGACCGGTATTTCCTTGTCCAGCTTCGCCCGCCCCTTGCTCATTACCTCCCCGTATTCCGTCAGCAAACCTCGCAATCCGTTGACCTGCATCGTGCGGAACTTCACCAACTGCTCGCGCATCCGGTGCAGTGCTACCATCGCCTGCTGCATCTCGGTCTTCACCGCCACCGGCTTGCCGGGTTGCTGTACCGCCAGCCAGATCGCCCGTGCGTCCGCCGCATCGTTCTTGTTGCGGATGTTGAACGCCTTCACGAACTCGGCCGGCATCAGCCTGACCTCGTGACCCATCTGCGTCAATTGCCGCGCCCAATGGTGGGCTCCGCCACACGCTTCCATCCCGATAAGACAGGCCGCGCGGTTCGCGAAGAACTCAAGGAATTTCGCCCGCTTGATTGCCTTATTCACGATCCCGCCGGTTTCCCTATCAACGTAGTGCACTTGGAAAACCTGCTTGGCGACGTCGACTCCTACGGCCATACTGTTCATCGTGGATCCTCCGGTTGCCGGGAAATGCGTGCATTTTCCACTTGGGCACATCGATGCCGTTGGCCCGTGAGGGTCCACCCCTTTTTCTGCTCTCACGTTCACGGGTGGGACGCGTTCATTTCAATTCTCCTGTGTCTGGTCGATGCGACGTACCCGTCGCCGGTTGTCTTACAGCGAACGCAGCCGCCGCGCGCCTTCGACCAGCGTCGCGTCGTCCTTCGAAAAACTGAGCCGGATCACGCCGGCGTCGGTGCCGTCGGTATAGAACGCCGACAGCGGAATCGTCGCGACGCGCGCGTCGCGGATCAGGCGCAGCACGAAATCGCCATCGCTTTCGTCCGAGAAGTGGCGAAAGCGCGCGAGCATGAAGAACGAGCCTTCGCTCGGCAGCAGCTCGAAACGCGAATCGGCCAGCTCGCGCGCGAGCAGGTCGCGCTTGGCCTGGTAGAACGCCGACAGGCCGAGATAGCTGTCCGGCCGCGCGAGGATTTCCGCGAACGCGACCTGCATCGGCGTGTCGGCCGAAAACACCATGAACTGGTGCACCTTGCGGATCTCGTCCATCAGCTCGGCCGGCGCGAGGCAATGGCCGACCCGCCAGCCGGTCACGTGGAACGACTTGCCGAACGACGACACGATCACGCTGCGCTCGGCCAGCTCGCGATGGCGCGCGACGCTCTGGTGCTGCGCGCCGTCGAACACGACGTGTTCGTACACTTCGTCGGACAGCACCACGATGCCCGTATCGCGCGTGAGCCGCGCGAGGCGTTCGAGATCGTCGGCGGAGAACACCGTTGCGGTCGGGTTGTGCGGCGTGTTGACGATGATCATCCGCGTGCGCGGCGTGATGGCCGCGGCCACCTCGTCCCAGTCCACGCGGAAATGCTCGGGCGACAGCTTGATCGCGACCGGCGTCGCGCCCTGCAGCCGCACGATCGGCGCGTAGCTGTCGAACGACGGCTCGAAGTAGATCACCTCGTCGCCCGGATGCACGAGCGCGCTGATCGCCGCGTAAAGCCCCTCGCTCGCGCTGGCGATCACCGTGATCTCGGTCGCCGGGTCGTAGCGCGCGCCGTACAGCGCCTCGGTCTTCTCGGCGAGCCGCTCGCGCAGCGCGATCACGCCGGCCATCGGCGCGTACTGGTTGTGACCGTCGCGCATCGCACGCGCGACGCCTTCGACGAGCGCCGGATCGGGCGCGAAATTCGGTGCGCCCTGCGACAGGTTCAGCGCGTTGTGTTGAGCGGCCAGTTGGCCGATCACCGTGAAGATCGTCGTCCCGACGTCGGGCAGTTTCGAACGGGGCGCGGTGGCGCTTCGCATGACTTCTCCTCCTGATGTCCTTCGGGCGGGCCGCGCGGCATGTGCGGGCCTGCATCTGCCGCATGATTTAGCCCCAGCCAATATCGGCGGACAACCGAAAGTTCGTCATGGCGGCCATGCATTTTTCTCATGGCTCTCGGTGAGAAGCCCCTGGCGGGAAGGCTCGCCTGGGCACCCGATATGCAAATCAGGCATTTCCCCTACGGCAACGCTACGCGTGCGCCGCCGCGAGGTACGCGAGCAGCACGGCCCGCAGTTCGCGGCGTTGCGCGGCGAAATCGAGCGCGGGCCCGAGCGTCAGCAGCGCCTGCGACAGCCCGCCGTAGCAGATCGTGTGAGCCATCCTCGCGAGCCCGTCGAGCCGCGCGGCCGGCGGCGGATCGGCCGCGTGGGCGAGCGCGTCGCGCCACAGCGCGACATAGGCGTCGTAATGCCGGCGATACGCGGCCAGCGGCGACACCTGGCGCTCCAGCACGAACAGCGCGCCCCACAGCGCCGCGTCGGCGGCGATCGTCTCGACCTGAAGATCGACCAGCGCAGCGGCAAGTTCGGCCCGCGGCGCACCGCGCAGCCGCTGCACGGCGTCGCGCAGCCGGTCGGCCAGCGCCAGCACGCGGCGGTGGATGCAGAGCGCCGCGAGGCTCTGCTTGTCGCCGAAATACTCGTAGAAGGTGCCGATGCTGACGCCCGCGACGGCCGCGATCTCGCGGATCGTCGCCTTCGCGTAGCCGCGTTCGAGCAAAAGCTGAACGAACGCCTGCTGCAGCGCGTCGGAACTCGCCTGCGCGCGCGACTGGCGCGGCCGGCGACGCAACGCGGGCGCGGGTTGCGCCGCCGGCGAGCCGGGCGGCGCCGGAACCTGAACATGTCGCGGCGGCATATTTGCTACTCTGAATTCAGCAGGGAATACGTTTTACCGGAAGCCGGAACCCGCGCCGAAGCGCGCGCCGTGCGGCATCACGCCGGCTGACCGCGAAGCCTGAGACCGGAGACAACCGCGATGACCGACTCGACCCACGCCGTCACGAACCAGTTCGACGAACTCGTCGACTATAACCTCTTCGCGACGGATCTCGCGCTGCGCGACGCGCTCGCCCGGGCGGGCGCCGACTGGGCCGTGCCGCAGCTCGATGCGTACGCTGCGCGGCTCGGCAGCGCCGACACCGCGCGACTCGCCGACGAAGCGAACCGCCACACGCCGGAGCTGAACACGTTCGACCGGCGCGGCCGGCGCATCGACCGCGTCGACTTCCACCCGGCGTGGCACGCGCTGCTCGGCCAGTATCGCCACGAAGGCTTCGTGTCGCTCGCATTCCGCGATGCACGCCGCGGCCGCTGGGCCGCGACGGCCGCCGGCTTCTACCTGCACGGCCAGATCGAGGCCGGCACGCTGTGCCCCGCGACGATGACGCAGGCCGCGATCCCCGTGCTGCAGAAGGAGCCGGCGCTGTGGGACCTGCTGCGCGACAAGCTCTACAGCGACGACTACGATCCGCGCGACGTGCCGGTCGCCGACAAGCGCGCGATCTGGTTCGGCATGGGCATGACCGAGAAACAGGGCGGCTCCGACGTGCGCGCGAACACGACGCTCGCGACGCCGGTCGGCGCGGGCGGGCGCGGTGGCGAATACCGGCTGCGCGGCCACAAGTGGTTCTTCTCCGCGCCGATGTGCGACGCGCACCTCGTCGTCGCGCGCACCGAGGCCGGCAGCCCGTCGTGCTTCTACGTGCCGCGCTGGCGCCCGGACGGCACGAAGAACGCGGTCGAGATCCAGCGGCTGAAGAACAAGGTCGGCAACCGCAGCAATTCGAGCAGCGAGATCGAGCTGAACGACGCGTGGGGCATCATGCTCGGCGACGAAGGCCGCGGCATTCCCACCATCATCGAGATGGCCACCTACACGCGGCTGAACTGCGTGCTCGGCAGCGCGGCGATGCTGCGCCAGGGCGTCGTGCAGGCGATCGCGTACACGCGCCAGCGCCATGCGTTCGGCCGCGCGCTCGCCGAGCAGCCGCTGATGCGCACCGTGCTCGCCGATCTCGCGCTGGAGAGCGAGGCGGCGCTGTCGCTCGCGATGCGGCTCGCCGACGCGTTCGAACGCGACGACTCGCCGCGCGAACGCGCGTGGAAGCGGATCGTCACGCCCGCCGCGAAATTCTGGGTCTGCAAGCGCGCGGTCGAGCTGACCGGCGAGGTGATGGAAGTGTTCGGCGGCAACGGCTACGTCGACGACGGCCCGATCGCGCGCCTGTTCCGCGAGGCGCCCGTCAACTCGATCTGGGAAGGCTCGGGCAACGTGATGTGCCTCGACGTGCTGCGCGCGGTGTCGCGCGAGCCCGACGCGGCCGCCGCGCTGTTCGACGAACTGGCCGACCTCGGCGCGGGCGAACCGCGCATCCGCGCGGCGCTCGACGGATTGCGCGCGATGCTAGCCGCCCCGGCCGACACGCTCGAAGCGTCGGGCCGCGTGTTCGCGCAGCGGCTCGCGCTCGTCGCGCAGGCGTGCCTGCTGCGCCGCGATGCGCCGGCGGCCGTCGCCGACGCGTTCGTCGCGACGCGGCTCGCCGCGCCCGACTGGGGCCGCATCGCGGGCGGCTTCGATCCGCACGCGATCGACGTCGCCGCGCTGCTGCAGCGCGCGTACCCGGCCTGACGCCGGCCCGTTCACCCGAACGCGCGTTCGTTCGCCCGCCCCGGAGCCTCGATGAACCTCGTCGCCGCCCTCGACCGCGTCGCCCGTGCGACGCCCGACAAGCCGTTTCTCGTCAGCGAATCCGCGACGATCACGTATGCGGCCGCGCGCGCGCGTTCGCACCGCGCGGCGGCCGTGCTGAGCGCGCTCGGCGTCGCGGCCGGCGACCGCGTCGCCGCGATGTGCTTCAACACGCCGGCCTTCGTCGACCTGATGTTCGGCGCGTGGCGGCTCGGCGCGGCGTTCGTGCCGATCAACCACAAGCTGCAGGCGCCGGAAGTCGACTACGTGCTCGAGCACAGCGGCAGCACCGCGCTGCTGTTCGACGTGGCGCTCGCGCCGGTGGTCGAGCGCCTCGTGCATCCGGCGCGGCGGCTCGTGACGGAGGGCGAGCTCGACGGCGTGCCGAACTTCGACACGATGTGCGCGACGATGGACGGCCTCGCGGGCATCGAGCCGGCCGATGACGACATCGCGCAGATTCTCTACACGTCCGGCACGACCGGCCGTCCGAAGGGTTGCGTGCACAGCCATCGCACGGTGACGCTCGCGGCGATGCAGGCGGCGCTCGCCATCGGGATCGGCCGCAACGAACGCACGCTGATGGCGATGCCGATCTGGCATTCGTCGCCGCTGAACAACTGGTTCGGCGGCACGCTGGTCGCGGGCGGCACCGTCGTGCTGCTGCGCGAATACCATCCGCTGCGCTTCCTGCAGACCGTCGAGCGCGAGCGCGTGACGCTGTATTTCGGCGCGCCGGTGTCGTACACGCTGCCGCTCGACACGATCGACGGCTTCGCGGCATTCGACCTGTCGAGCGTGCGCGCGTGGCTGTACGGGGGCGGCCCGATCGGCGCCGCGCAGGCCGAACGGCTCGCGCAAGCGTATCGCAGCCACGCGTTCTTCCAGGTGTACGGGATGACGGAAACGGGGCCGGCCGGCACGACACTGTATCCGGACGAGCAGATCGCGAAGGCCGGCTCGATCGGCCGCCAGGGCGGCCCGGGCGTCGACCTGCGCGTCGTGCGGATGGACGGCGTCGATGCGCGGCCGGGCGAGACCGGCGAGATCTGGCTGAAGGCCGACAGCATGATGCTCGGCTATCTCGACGACGCGGCCGCGACGCGCGCCGCGTTCGCGCCGGACGGCTGGTACCGCACCGACGACGTCGCGCGGATCGATCAGGAGGGCTACCTGTTCATCGTCGACCGGCTGAAGGACATGATCGTCACCGGCGGCGAGAACGTCTATTCGAAGGAAGTGGAGGACGTGCTCGGCGCGCATCCGGACATCGCCGAGGCGGCCGTCGTCGGCGTCCCGCATCCGGACTGGGGCGAGACGGTCGTCGCGCACGTCGTGATGCGGGCGAACGCGGTGCGCGATGCGGATGCGCTGCGCACGTTCTGCGGCGAGCGGCTTGCCGCGTACAAGATCCCGCGCGAGTTCACGTTCGCGCAGGCGCTGCCGCGCACGCCGACCGGCAAGCTGCAGAAGTTTCTGCTGCGCGTGCGGGGGAATTAGCTGCCGCTCACGACGATAAAAAAGCCACCGGGCCGCAATGAACTGAACCCACGAAGTTGGACGGTTACCGGCTAGGCCGGATGAGGCTGAGTCCTGTATTGCACAGGACTCAGCCCTTTCAGTTTGAGCTTGATGCGCTCGTGATTGTAGTACCGGATGTAGCGCTTCAAGCCGATGCGTAGCTGTTCAATGCTGCTGAAGTGGTTCAAGTAGAAGAACTCGGATTTCAGCGTGCCGAAGAAGCTTTCCATGGCAGCGTTGTCCAGGCAATTGCCTTTACGCGACATGCTTTGCGCCAACGAGCGTTGCTCGAGCATGAGCCGCCAGCCGGGCATTTGATAATGCCAGCCTTGATCAGAGTGCAACATGGGTCTTTCGTCGGGTTGCAGGCGACGCAAAGCCTTGCGCAACATGTCAGTAACCATCTGGAAGGCTGGCCGAGTATGCGTCTGGTACGCGATGATCTCCCCGTTGTACAGATCCAGCACTGGTGACAGATACAGCTTTTGGCCACCTACGCTGAACTCGGTGATGTCGGTAACCCACTTCTCGTTCGGACGGGCGGCATGGAACTGGCGCTGGAGCAGATGCGGGGCCGTCTTGCACGTGTTGCCCCTATACGCACGGTACTTCTTGACCCGCACGCAGGACTTCAACTGCATCTTGCGCATCAGGCGTGCAACCGTCTTGTGGTTAATCATCTGCCCCAGACGGCGCAGCGCCAGCGTGATGCGTCGATAGCCATAGCGCCCCTTGTGCTGCTCGAACAGTGCTCGAATTTTCGCTTTCACACTCGCATGCCGATCGGGAGCGGCCAGCGCCTTGCACTGGTAATAAAACGTGCTGCGAGCCAGTCCGGCCACCCGGAGCAAGCCAGCCAGCGGGAATTGTTGCCTTAGCTCAAGCACTATTTGCGCTTTTTGCGCGGTACAGCCTGCGCCTGAACCAAGGCCCTCAGCTTTTTTAGATACGCGTTCTCCATGCGCAGGTAGTTCAGTTCCTGAAGCAGGTCCTCGCGGGTACGGGTATCCGTGCCATCGGTAGGGTTCAGAGGCTGAGCAGGCGGTGTTTTTGGCATTGCGGTTGGGCGGCGGCCTTTGGGCCTCGGCGCGAGGGCAGTCAAACCACCATCATCATAGCGGCGAGCCCATTCGAGCACCGCGCTCGGATTGCGAATATTGAACCGCGCCGCCGCTTCCTTGCTCGACACGCCATGCTCGCGCATGTGCTGAACAACTTTGAGCCTGAACGCCACATCGTATGAGTTGTACTTCCTACGCACGCCGTCCTTACCATGAGCCTGGTATGTGGCGTACCACTGGGAAACCGTCGAGTGACTCAAGCCATGCGTTCGCGCCACCGCGCGTATGGCTTCCCCCCCGATGCACCGCTTCACTACCGATAGCTTGAACTGCTCGGTATATCTCGCCATGAAAAAACCCCAAAAGTTGGCGTCCAACTTTTGGGGTTCAGTTCACAACAGGCCGGTGGCTTTTCTGCATGCATGAGCGGCCGGGCAACGACCTGCGCCGCCGCCCCCGCTTCAGACCATCACATCAAGCTGCTTACTTGCCGCCGATGCTCTTCAGCGGCTTCCACTCGCCCTTCTCGACCTTGTACATCGTGATGCCGCCGTTCTTCAGGTCGCCCTTCGCGTCATACGCGACGTGCGTCGACGTGACGCCGGCCATGTCGGTCTTCGCGAGCACCGGCAGGTACTTCGCCGGATCGGTCGAATCGGCCTTCTTCATCGCGTTCAGCATCGCCATCGCGCCGTCGTACGCGTACGGCGAGTACGTCTGCACGTCTTCGCCGAAACGCTTCTTGTACTTGTCGGCGTAGGTCTTGCCGCCCGGCATTTCTTCCAGCGGGAGGCCGGCCAGCGAAGCGATCGTGCCGTCGGCCGCGTTGCCCGCGATCTTCAGGAACGTCGGCGTCTTCACCATTTCGCCGCTCATCAGCGGTGCGTTGAAGCCCAGCGCCTTCATCTGCTTGACCATCGGCGCTGCCTGCGAATCCGCACCGCCGTAGTAGACGAGGTCCGGCTTCGCCGCCTTCAGCTTCGTGAGAATCGCCTTGAAGTCGACGGCCTTGTCGTTCGTGAATTCGCGGTCGACGATCGTCGCGCCGCCGGCCTTCGCGGCCTTCTCGAACTGGTCGGCGAGACCCTGGCCGTAGGCCGTGCGGTCGTCGACGATCGCGATCTTCTTCATGCCGAGATCCTTCGACGCGAACGTGCCGGCCACCGAGCCCTGCTGCGTGTCGGACGTCATCATGCGGAAGGTCGTCTTGTAGCCTTGCTGCGTGTATTCCGGCGCCGTCGCCATCGCGATTTCCGGAATGCCCGCGTTCGCGTAGATACGCGAAGCCGGAATCGTCGTGCCCGAGTTGAAGTGGCCGAGCATGCCCTTGATGCCGTCGTCGACCAGCTTCTGCGCGACCGTCGTGCCCGTACGCGGGTCAGCCTGGTCGTCCTGCGTGCTCAGCACGAACTTCACCGGCTTGCCGCCGATCTTCGGGTTCGTCGCGTTGAAGTCTTCCAGCGCGAGCACGATCCCGTTCTGCATATCCTTGCCGTAGTGCGCCTGCGCGCCCGTCATCGGCCCTGCGTAACCGATCTTCACGTCATCCGCATGGGCCGTCCCCGCCAGCGACATGACCGCGACGAACGTCGCGCCTGCCACCTTTTTCATCGTGTGTTGCATAGCATCTCCTTGGTACCAGGGTAAATGGAGCGGCTTCGGGATCGCCTTGCCGCTTCCTTTGTTTGATCCGAACGGCAAGGATGATCAGCCGATCGTCATCAAATTCGCATTGCCGCCCGCCGCGGCCGTGTTCACGCTCACCGAGCGTTCCGTCAACAGCCGCTCGAGCGCGTAGTCTTCCGCGCCGCCGTTCTCGAACGCGCCCGCCGATACGCCCTGCACCGACACGATCGGGCCCGGCCGCTGCGCGACGTCCTTCACGAGCGTCTGCAGTTCGTCGCTGTCGCCTTCGAACAGCACCGCGTCGAACGGCGCGTCGGCCTGCTTGCGCACCGCCGCGTGCGCCTTCAGCGACGCCGGCAGCGCGGCGACCAGCGCCTCGCCCGCCGCGCCGGCGAACAGTGCGCGGTTGCCGGTCGCGAGCACCGCCGCGAACTGCGCACGCGCGCCGCCCGGCGTGGCCGCGACACACAGCACCGTGCCGCGCGGGCCGAGTGTATACGTGTTTCGCTCGCCCGTCGGCCCGGTCAGCACCGCGGTCGCGCCGGCCGGCACCTGTGCGAGGTAGCCGTCGCAACGCGCGGCCAGCGCCGGCTCGCGCTGCTCGATCAGCCAGTCGCGCAGCGTCGTGAGCGCCGCCGCCGGATTGCCGCGTGCATCGCTTTCGGTCGCGCCGTCCGCCACCAGCGACTGCGCGAGCGCGCGCGGCAGCCCCGACGGACGCGTCGCGAGCAGGCGCTGCAGGTACAGCGCGCCACCGGCCTTCGGGCCCGTGCCCGACAGCCCTTCGCCGCCGAACGGCTGCACGCCGACCACCGCGCCGATCACGTTGCGGTTCACGTAGATGTTGCCCACGTGCGCATTCGAGATCACGTGCGCGATCGTCTCGTCGATCCGCGTGTGGATGCCGAGCGTCAGCCCGTAGCCGGTCGCGCGGATCTGCTCGAGCAGCTTGTCGAGCTGGCTGCGGCGGTAGCGCACCACGTGCAGCACGGGGCCGAACACTTCGCGCTTCAACTCGTCGATGCTGCCGATCTCGATCAGCGTCGGCGGCACGAACGTGCCGTGCGCGCATGCGTCGGGCATCGGCAGTTGCGTGACCGTGTGGCCCTTGTCCTTCATCGCCGCGATGTGCGTGTCGATCGTCTGCTTCGCCTCGGCGTCGATCACCGGGCCGACGTCGGTCGACAGCCGGTCCGGGTTGCCGAGCGCCAGCTCGTGCATCGCGCCCTTCAACATCGTCAGCGTGCGGTCCGCGACGTCGTCCTGCAGACACAGAACGCGCAGCGCCGAACACCGTTGACCGGCCGAGTCGAACGACGACTGCATCACGTCCGCGACGACCTGCTCCGCGAGCGCCGACGAATCGACGATCATCGCGTTCTGGCCGCCCGTTTCCGCGATCAGCGGAATCGGCTTGCCGTCCGGGTCGAGGCGCGCGGACAGCGTCTTGTTGATCAGGCGTGCGACTTCGGTCGAACCGGTGAACATCACCGCACGCGTGCGCGCATCGGCGACCAGCGCCGCACCGACGGTCTCGCCGGTGCCCGGCAGCAGTTGCACCGCGCCGGCCGGCACGCCGGCCTCGCGCAGCAGGCGCACGGCTTGCGCGGCGATCAGCGGCGTCTGTTCGGCCGGCTTCGCGAGCACCGTGTTGCCGGCGGCGAGCGCCGCGGCGACCTGGCCCATGAAGATCGCGAGCGGGAAGTTCCACGGGCTGATACAGACCACGGGGCCGAGCGGGCGGTGCGTGTCGTTCGAGAACTCGCCGCGGATCTGCGCCGCGTAGTAGCGCAGGAAGTCGACCGCTTCGCGGATCTCGGCGATCGCGTTCGGCAGCGACTTGCCGGCTTCGCGCACGATCAGGCCCATCAGCGTGTGCATCTGCGCTTCGAGCAGGTCGGCGGCGCGCACCAGGCAATCGGCGCGCGCGTCGACCGGCGTCGCCTGCCAGATCGGCGCGGCGGCCACCGCGTGCGCGAGCGCCGCGCTCACGTGTTCGGACGTCGCTTCGCTGACCGTGCCGACCACGTCGCGCTGGTCGGCCGGGTTGCGCACGTCGCGCGCCGGCGCATCGGCGAGCGCGTCGTCGGCGAGCATCGGCGCCGCGCGCCACGGGTGGTGCGCGCTCGCGAGCAGCGCGGACGACAGCGACGCGAGACGGTGTTCGTTCGACAGGTCGAGGCCCATCGAGTTGGGACGCTCGTCGCCATACAGGTTGCGCGGCAGCGGGATCTTCGCGTGCGGCGCGCCGAGCGGCACGACCTTCGACGCTTCGTCGACCGGATCGGCAACGAGCTCCTTCACCGACACGGTCTTATCGGCGATGCGGTTCACGAACGACGTGTTCGCGCCGTTTTCCAGCAGACGGCGCACGAGGTACGCGAGCAGCGTCTCGTGCGTGCCGACCGGCGCGTACACGCGGCACGGGCGGTTCAGCTTGTCGCGACCGGTGACTTCCTCGTACAGCGGCTCGCCCATCCCGTGCAGGCACTGGAATTCGTACTGGCCCGGGTAGTAGTTCTGGCCCGCGAGCTGGTAGATCGCGGCCAGCGTGTACGCGTTGTGCGTCGCGAACTGCGGGTACACGGCGTCCGGCGCGGCGAGCAGCTTCTTCGCGCACGCGAGGTACGACACGTCGGTGTAGATCTTGCGCGTGTAGACCGGATAGCCTTCGAGGCCGTCGACCTGCGCCCGCTTGATCTCGGTATCCCAGTACGCGCCCTTCACGAGGCGGATCATCAGGCGATGACGGCTGCGGCGCGCGAGATCGATCAGGTAGTCGATCACGAACGGGCAGCGCTTCTGGTAGCCCTGCACGACGAAACCGATGCCGTTCCAGCCGGCGAGCTCCGGATCGAAGCACAGTGCCTCGAGCAGGTCGAGCGACAGTTCGAGACGGTCGGCTTCTTCCGCGTCGATGTTCAGGCCGATGTCATAGCGGCGCGCGAGCAGCGCGAGCGCGCGCACGCGCGGCAGCAGCTCGCTCATCGTGCGGTCCTGCTGCGAGCGCGAGTAGCGCGCATGCAGCGCCGACAGCTTGATCGAGATGCCCGGGCCTTCGTAGATGCCGCGGCCGCCGGCCGCCTTGCCGATCGCGTGGATCGCCTGTTCGTACGACGCGTAGTAGCGCTGCGCGTCCTCTTCGGTGGTCGCCGCTTCGCCGAGCATGTCGTACGAGTAGCGGAAGCCGCGCGCTTCGTACTTGCGGCTGTTCGCGAGCGCTTCGGAAATCGTTTCGCCGGTGACGAACTGCTCGCCCATCAGGCGCATGGCCATGTCGACGCCCTTGCGGATCAGCGGCTCGCCGCCGCGGCCGATCAGGCGCGTGAGCGCCGACGACAGGCCCGCTTCGCTGTTGGTCGTCACGAGCTTGCCGGTGATCATCAGCCCCCAGGTCGCCGCGTTCACGAACAGCGACGGCGCATGGCCGACGTGCGAGCGCCAGTCGCCCTTGCTGATCTTGTCGCGGATCAGCGCGTCGCGCGTCGCACGGTCGGGAATGCGCAACAGCGCTTCGGCGAGGCACATCAGCGCGACGCCTTCCTGGCTCGACAGCGAAAACTCGTGGATCAGCCCTTCGACGCCGCCGCCCGAGCTCTTCTCGCGCAGCGCCTCGGCCAGCTTCGTCGCGAGCGCCTGCACGTCCGCCTGCAGGTTCGCGGGCAAGCGCGCCTGGCCGAGCAGGAACGGCACGCACTCCGGTTCCGGACGGCGGTACGCGGCCGTGATCGCCGCGCGCAGCACCGATTGCGGCTGCACGTTCTGCGCGAACTCGAGGAACGGATGCGGCGAGTTGTCGTCGTCGCCGTCCGCGGCCTGACCGTCGGCGAGCTCCGTCACGCCGCTGTGGCCCGACAGCTCGGGCGGCAACTGGCCGTGCTCGATCCGCTCGAGATACGCGAAGATCGCCTGCTTGATCAGCCAGTGGGGAGTGCGCTCGAGACGCGCGGCGGCGTCCTTGAGGCGCGAGCGGAGAAGGTCGTCGACTTTGACGCCGAGAGTCGTGCTTGCCATGGTGGGTTCGTGCGCCGGTGCGAGCCCGGCAGTGTGGTGTAAGAGGATGCGCGAAATCCTACGGCACGCAATAAAAAGGTGCAACCAAATTACGAGATAGGTTGCACCCATAAGTTGGTCAATATAATCAGTCACTTATGCGGTTGCAACCTAGGGGTTGCCCGTGGTCGGAGGATCGGTGTTTTCCCTGATCAGGCCGGTTCGGCACGCGTGTGCAACCTTCCGTATGCGCGCAAGCGGCCGAAAACCGGTTGCACTGCGTGGTGTGACGCGGACCGATGCCGGCGGCGGGCAAGCAACAGACAGCTCGGCGCGCCGGGCGGCCCAGCTTCGCGGCATCCGGCAACGCGCGGCGGCAGGGGCCGCACGGGCGCCGCTCAGATATCCAGCGGATCGACCTCGACGCTCCACCGCAGCACGCCCTTCAGCGCGCGCAGCGCCGGCTGCCATGCACGCAGCGCATGCTGCAGCGCCGCCCGCGACGCGCTTTCGAGCAGCAATTGCGCGCGATGGACGTTCGCGACCTTGACGATCGTCATCGGCACCGCGTCGTAGACGGTCACGCGATCCGCGCCGGGCAGCCCCGGCAACGCGGCCGCGGCCTGCAGCAGGAACGCGAGCGCCGCGTCGAGCGTGCGCCCTTCGGCGCGCAGCAGCGCCTGGTAGACGAACGGCGGCAGGTGCGCGTCGCGCCGCTCGGCGAGCGTCGAATTCGCGAAGCCCACGTAGTCCTGCCGCCCGAGCGCGTGATACAGCGCATGACGCGGGTAGCGCGTCTGCACCATCACCTCGCCCGGCAGCCCGGCGCGCCCCGCGCGGCCGCTCACCTGCATCAGCTGCGCGAACAGCCGCTCGCTCGCGCGGAAGTCGTGCGAGAACAGCGCGGTGTCGGCATTGAGCACGCCGACGAGCGACACGCGCTGGAAGTCGTGCCCTTTCGCGATCATCTGCGTGCCGACCAGGATGTCGACCTCGCCCGCGTGCACGTCGGAAAAAAGCGCCTGCGCGCTGCCCTTGCGGCGCGTGCTGTCCGCATCGATCCGCAGGATCCGCGCGCCCGGCACCGCTTCGGCGAGCGCCTCCTCGATGCGCTGCGTGCCGCGCCCGAGCGGCGCGATGTCGACGTTCCCGCACTCGGGGCACGAGCGCGGAATGCGCGCTTCCCAGCCGCAGTGATGGCAGCGCAGTGCGTGCTCGGGCTTGTGCAGCACGACGTACGCGCTGCAGCGCGGGCAACCGGCCACCCAGCCGCACGCGTCGCACGCGAGCTGCGGCGCGTAACCGCGCCGGTTCAGGAACACGAGGCTCTGTTCGCCGCGTTCGAGCCGCGCCTTCAGCGCCGCGACGAGCGGCCCGGACAGCCCGCCCATCGACGCGCGCCCGCGCCGCCGCTCCTCCTCGAGATCGATCAGCCGCACGGTCGGCAGCGTCGCGTCGGCCACCGCGCGGCGCGACAGCGTGAGACGCGTGTAGCGGCCCTGCTCGGCCTGCCACCAGCTTTCGAGCGACGGCGTCGCCGAGCCGAGCACGACCGTGATGCCGAGCTGCTTCGCGCGCCACACGGCCAGGTCGCGCGCCGAATAGCGCAGTCCTTCCTGCTGCTTGTACGCGGGCTCGTGCTCCTCGTCGACGACGATCAGCGCGAGCGTCGGCATCGACGCGAGCACCGCGAGCCGCGTGCCGAGCACGATCCGCGCGCGGCCGGTGTGCGCGGCGAGCCAGTTGCGCGCCCGTTCGCCTTCGGCGAGCCCGCTGTGCAGCGTGACGATCGCGTCGTCGGCGAGCGCACCCGCGAAGCGCGCGCGAAACGCGGCCTCGAACTGCGGCGTCAGGTTGATTTCGGGCACGAGCACGAGCGCCTGCGCGTCCGGCCGCGCATCGAGCAGCGACGCGAGCGCATGCAGATAGACCTCGGTCTTGCCGCTGCCCGTCACGCCGTGCAGCAGGAACGGCGCGAAACCGTGCGCCGCGCGGATCGCGTCCAGCGCCTCGGCCTGCTGGTCCGTCAACGCCGGCGGCACAGTTCGTCCACCGTTTGTCGACAGGTTATCCACAGGTTTGGCCACAGGCGTATCGGCCCAGCCGATCTCCTCGACGTCGACCCAGCCGCGCGCCGCCCAGTCGTCGAGCGTCGCGGCCGCCTTCGGATGCAGCGCGCGCGCGTCGGGCAGCGTCAGCGAGCCGGTGTCGACGAGCGCCTGCGCGAGCCGGCGCAGCGCGGCGCCGCGCGCGGGCAACGCGTCGGGCAGCGCCGCGCGGCCGGCTTCGGTCGGCTGGTAGCGCACTTCCGGCGCGAGCAGCCGCCCCCAGCGCCCGGCGTCGCGCAACGCCTGCGGCAGCGCCGGCAACGCGACCTCGCCGCGCCCGCGCTGATAGTAATCGGCGGCGAACGACACGAGCGCGAGCCAGTCCGGCGACAGCGGCGGCAGGTCGGCGCAGATCGCGTCGACCGCGCGCAACCGCGACGGCGGCACATCGGTGTGAGTGGTGACTTCGCAGACGAGGCCGACGGCCTGCCGCTTGCCGAACGGCACCTGCACGAGCGTCCCGGGCACCGGCGCCGGCTGCGCGTCGCAGCGGTAGTCGAACAGCGTGGCGAGCGGATGGTCGAGCGCGACGCGCAGGTAGGTGCCGCTCATTGCGGCGCTCCGGCGGCAGCAGCACGCGAAGTACGGACGGCTTGCATCCGCGCCCGCATCGCGACGGCGAACTTAAAGTAAAACTTCAGATTCGGCGCTAAGTTTTGGATTCGCATTAGGAATCGCCGTATACCCTGCCCAGCCTGTGGATAACTTTGTTGAGAACTCGCCGCTCAACGGCCGCAACGCGCGCGGGGCCGTGCTTTGCGCTGTTTTTCGCCGCTTGCGGCGGTGCCCCGCGAAGCCTTATTCCATAAGGCTGCTATTCAAATTACCGAACCATAGCGAGACAAATTGACCGATACGGGGCTCTACCGCGCTGCAACGTGGAAAATGTGTATAAGTCAAGTCTTGACAAGCACCGAATCGGCAGCGGGAGCGGGGTTGCGCCCTGTTTAGTTTCAGCAACGAAACGCTGTCATCCTGCAGTGCAGCATGACAGCGCTTGCGTTCAGCCCGCTGCTCCGCTACGGATCGCGCGGCTGTGGGTATGCACTTCGTCGACGAGTTCGGCGACGTGATCGGGCGACGTGAATTGCGAAATGCCGTGCCCGAGGTTGAACACGTGGCCCGGATGGTTGCCGTAGCTGTCGAGCACCGCGCGCGCCTGTTCGCGCACCGCGGCCGGCGGCGCGAACAGGATCGTCGGGTCGAGGTTGCCCTGCAACGCCACGCGCCCCGCGACGCGCTCACGCGCGGCGCCGAGGTTGACCGTCCAGTCGAGCCCGACCGCGTCGACGCCGGTCGCCGCGATCTCCTCGAGCCACAGCCCGCCGCCCTTCGTGAACGTGATCACCGGCACGCGCTCGCCGTCGTGCTCGCGCTTGAGCTGCGACACCACGCGGCGGATATAGTCGAGCGAGAAGCGCTGATACGCGCCGTCGGCCAGCGCACCGCCCCACGTATCGAAGATCATCACGGCCTGCGCGCCCGCTTCGATCTGCGCGTTCAGGTACGCGGCCACCGCCTGCGCGTTCACGTCGAGGATCCGGTGCATCAGATCCGGGCGCGAATACGCCATCGACTTCACCGTGCGGAAATCGTCCGAGCCGCCGCCTTCGACCATGTAGCACGCGAGCGTCCACGGGCTGCCCGAAAAGCCGATCAGCGGCACGCGCTGACGGCCCTGAGCGTCGGTGAGCGCGCGGCGGATCTCGCGCACGGCGCCCGTCACGTAGCCGAGCGTCGCCTCGATGTCCGGCACCGCGAGCTTCGCGACGTCGGCCTCGGTGCGCACCGGATGCGCGAACTTCGGCCCTTCGCCGACCTGGAAGTCGAGGCCGAGCCCCATCGCGTCGGGAATCGTCAGAATGTCCGAGAACAGGATCGCGGCGTCGAGCGGGAAGCGCTCGAGCGGCTGCAGCGTCACCTCGGTCGCGTAGTCGGGATTCTTTGCGAGGCCGAGGAAGCTGCCGGCGCGCGCGCGTGTCGCGTTGTATTCGGGCAGGTAGCGGCCGGCCTGGCGCATCAGCCAGATCGGCGTGTAGTCGGTCGGCTCGCGCAGAAGCGCACGCAGGAAGGTGTCGTTGAGCAGGTTATGGGCCACGGTAGGAGCGACGATGCGAAGGCAAAGCGGCATTTTACCGGACAGCCGCGCTCGGGCTGCGCATGCCGATGCGATGGCGGCCATATGACGCGCGCGATGGCTCCGTTATGATCGGACGCTCATATCGAACCGAACGAAGGAGGAGACCGATGAAGACATTCGCCACGCTTGCCACGCTCGCTGCTGCCGCCGCGTTTTGCTGCGCCGCCGCGCACGCGCAGAGTACGGCCACTGCGGCGCCTGCGAGCGCCGCTACCGCCGGCTCGCGGCTCGACGACGTGCTCGCGCGCGGCGCGCTGCGCGTGTGCACGACGGGCGACTACAAGCCGTATTCGTACTATCGCGCGGACGGCCGCTTCGAGGGCATCGACATCGACATGGCCGAATCGCTCGCGAAATCGCTCGGCGTGAAGACCGACTACGTGAAGACGAGCTGGTCGAACCTCACCAACGACTTCGTCGCGAAATGCGACATCGCGGTGGGCGGCGTGTCGACGACGCTCGAGCGCCAGAAGCGCGTGTTCTTCACGCAGCCGTACGTGGTCGACGGCAAGACGCCGATCGTGCGCTGCGCGGATGCCGACAAATACCAGACCGTCGCGCAGATCGACCGGCCCGAGACCCGTGTGATCGTCAATCCGGGCGGCACCAACGAACGGTTCGCGAAGCAGTTCTTCACGCACGCGAACCTGACCGTCTATCCGGACAACGTGACGATCTTCAAGCAGATCCTCGCGGGCAAGGCCGACGTGATGGTGACGGATGCGTCCGAGACGCTGCTGCAGCAAAAGCTGAATCCGGGCCTGTGCTCGGTGCATCCGGACAAGCCGTTCCAGTTCGGCGAGAAGGCGTACATGGTGCCGCGCGGCGACGTCGTGTTCCAGCAGTACGTCGACCAGTGGCTGCATCTCGCGCGCTCGACCGGCGAGTACCAGGCCATTTCGGACAAGTGGCTGAAGTAGGCGGCCCGCGCCGCGGCGGCCGATAACGGGCACCGACCCCGCGGCCGCCGGGGTGCCGACATCTCGCCGGAAGCGGCGGCCGCCCGGCCGCCGTTACACCTTCCGTCCGCGCCGCCGCCCTTCGCCATCGGCTCAAAACCCGCCGATTGGCCGAACGGCCGACTTCCGCGCATTCCGATCACGTTTCAAAATCTTTCTGACGAATGAATCGTCATGCGCGGTATCGGTCGCGCCGTGCACTTTCTCGCGTGAAAATCGGCAATTCATCGCGCCCGATACGCGTGAAAAACGCATCGCGCGCACACCCTGAAAACGCGATGGAAAATATGGGTAAAAATGACCTTTTTCAGGACCCCGAAAACAGCAAAAAATCCCGGAAAGCCTTATCTGGCGGGCGTTACAACCTGAAACACTTTGTTACCGCGACGGGTCATTAATTCGCCCACAATGGCCTCAACGGTTTCAACACGGATGCGGTCTCGTGTGCCAAGTGTGAGCGGACGCGAAGCGCTGCGAGCCAGTCGGTCACGTACCGAAGCCCTTCCGGGGGGCATCCCTGTTGGAGTCGTTTCCGGCCCCCCGCCGGACTCGGTTTCATCTTTGGTCTCCTCGCGCTAACCCCGTAGCGTGTGGTTTTTAGCGGGCTAATAAGCCCGCTTTTTTTCGTCCATCGAAAACGTAACGGCCTGCACAGGCCGCCACGTTTTTCCCGCATTTTCCGGCATCGTCCCGCTTCAAGCGGTCTTCTGCACGTCGAGCTTCAGCTCCTCGATCATCCGGTCGCGCATCACGAACTTCTGCACCTTGCCCGTCACCGTCATCGGCAGCTCGTCGACGAAGCGGATATAGCGCGGGATCTTGTAGTGCGCGATCTGCCCGTTGCAGAACGCGCGCACGTCGTCCTCGGTCATCTGCTCGTCCGCGCGCAGCACGATCCACGCGCACAGCTCCTCGCCGTACTTCGCATCGGGCACGCCGAACACCTGCGCGCTCTGGATCTTCGGATGCCGGAACAGGAATTCCTCGATCTCGCGCGGATAGACGTTCTCGCCGCCGCGAATCACCATATCCTTCAGGCGGCCGACGATGTTGCAGTAACCGTCCGCATCGAGCGTCGCGAGGTCGCCGGTATGCATCCAGCCGTCGACCAGCACCTCGCGTGTCTTCGCGTCGTCGTCCCAGTAGCCGAGCATCACCGAATAGCCCTTCGTGCACAGCTCGCCCGTCGCGCCGACCGGCACGATGTCGCCGCTCGGATCGACGATCTTCACTTCGAGATGCGGCTGGATGCGGCCGACCGTCGTCGTGCGCTTCTCCAGCGGATCGTCGGTCGAGCTCTGGAACGACACGGGGCTCGTCTCCGTCATCCCGTACGCGATCGTGATTTCAGAAAGGTGCATCTGCGACACGACGCGCTTCATCGTCTCGATCGGGCACGGCGAGCCGGCCATGATCCCGGTGCGCAGCGTCGACAGGTCGAATTTCGCGAATTCCGGATGGTCGAGCTCGGCGATGAACATCGTCGGCACGCCATGCAGCGCGGTGCAACGTTCTTCGGCCACCGCCGCGAGCGTCGCGACCGGATCGAACGCTTCGCCGGGGAATACCATCGCGGCGCCCTTCGACACGCACGCGAGCACGGCCAGCACCATCCCGAAGCAGTGATAGAGCGGCACCGGGATGCAGAGCGAATCCTGTTCGGTGAAACGCATCGCCATCGCGATCGAGCGCGCGTTGTTGACGACGTTGCGGTGCGTGAGCGTCGCGCCCTTCGGGCTGCCGGTCGTGCCGCTCGTGAACTGGATGTTGATCGGATCGTTGGCCGAGAGCGTCGCGCCGATCGCATCGAGCAGCGCCGGATCGACGGCCCGGCGGCCACGCGCCATCACGTCCGCGAAGCGGAACATGCCGGCAGGCGCCACCTCGCCCATCGACACGATCGTGCGCAGGCTCGGCACGCGCGCCGCATGCAGGTCGCCCGGCGTCGCGGTCGCGAGCTCCGGCGCGATGGTCTGCAGCATCTCGACGTACGCGGAGCTCTTGAAGCGCTCGGCTGCGATCACGGCCTTGCAGCCGACCTTGTTCAGCGCGTATTCGAGTTCCGACAGCCGGTAGGCCGGATTGATGTTGACGAGCACCGCGCCGATCCGCGCGGTCGCGAACTGCGTGAGCAGCCATTCGCTGCGGTTCGGCGACCAGATGCCGACGCAGTCGCCCTTCACGATCCCGAGCGCGGCGAGCCCTGCCGCCAGCACGTCGATCTCGTTCGCGAACTCGCGCCAGGTCCAGCGCACCTGCTGCTCGCGGAACACGACGGCCGGGCGGTCGGGAAAGCGGCCGGCCGTGTCGAGCAGGAACCGGCCGATCGTCGCTTCGGATAGCGGCACGTCGGTTGCACCACGCACGTACGACAAGCCGTTCTCGGGCGCGATCAGCGCGCCCACGCCAAGGTCTGCTGCCATGAATGTCTCCGTCCTTTGGGTCTGATCGGCCCGCGCGCGTGCTGCGCGCCTCCGCCGCAACGCTCGCGACGAGCGGCCTCACCGCGGATGATGCCGCGCTCCGCTGACGGTACTCTGACATCAAATCGCGGTGGACGGATGAAATAGCACGATCGGACGCAATGATCCGGCCCGAAAAACGCAGACGAAATGCGGGCGAAACACGGAGGAAGCGTGGACGAAGCCCAGACGAAAAAAAAGCAGCCCGAAGGCTGCTTTCTTTCGCGGGATACGCGGCGCGGCTCAGTGCCGGCTGCGGATCTTCGCCAGACGCTGGATCGCCTCGAGCTGCGCCATCGCGGTCGCGAGCTCGGATTGCGCTTTCGCGAGGTCGAGATCCGACTTCACGTTCTGTAGCGTTTCCTCGGCACGCTTGCGCGCTTCCTCGGCTTTCGCCGCGTCGAGGTCCTTGCCGCGGATCGCGGTATCGGCGAGCACCGTCACGGCGCCCGGCTGCACTTCGAGAATGCCGCCCGCGACGAACACGAATTCGTCGTTGCCGCCCTCGACCTCGATGCGCACCGCACCCGGACGAATCCGGGTAATGAGCGGCGTGTGACCCGGCAGAATGCCCAGCTCACCCGTTTCGCCCGGCAGCGCGACGAATTTCGCCTCGCCCGAGAAGATCTGCTCTTCCGCGCTGACGACGTCTACTTTGATGGTTGCCATATCGACTCCAATCTCATCCACGGGTTGAGCGTATTGCGGCCGGCGCAGGCGGCCGGAATACAAGTCATCACTGACTCATTGCTCCGGCCGGCGCTCGCCGGCTTGCGACTCACTCAAGCCCTTACTGGATCTTCTTGGCCTTTTCGAAGGCTTCGTCGATCGTGCCGACCATGTAGAACGCCTGTTCCGGCAGGTGGTCGCACTCGCCGTCGACGATCATCTTGAAGCCACGGATCGTTTCCTTCAGCGGCACGTACTTGCCCGGCGAGCCCGTGAACACTTCAGCGACGTGGAACGGCTGCGACAGGAAACGCTGGATCTTACGCGCACGGGCGACCGACAGCTTGTCTTCCGGCGACAGTTCGTCCATGCCCAGAATCGCGATGATGTCGCGCAGTTCCTTGTAGCGCTGCAGCGTCTGCTGAACGCGACGGGTGATCGAGTAGTGCTCTTCACCGATCACGTTCGGGTCGATCTGGCGCGACGTCGAGTCGAGCGGGTCGACCGCCGGGTAGATACCCAGCGAAGCGATGTCACGCGACAGAACGACGGTTGCGTCCAGGTGGCCGAAGGTCGTCGCCGGCGACGGGTCGGTCAAGTCGTCCGCAGGGACGTACACGGCCTGGACCGACGTAATCGAGCCCTTCTTGGTCGACGTGATGCGCTCTTGCAGCTTGCCCATTTCTTCAGCCAGCGTCGGCTGATAGCCCACTGCCGACGGCATACGGCCGAGCAGTGCCGACACTTCGGTACCGGCCAGCGTGAAACGGTAGATGTTGTCGACGAAGAACAGCACGTCGAGGCCTTCGTCACGGAAGTGCTCGGCCATCGTCAGGCCGGTCAGCGCGACGCGCAGACGGTTGCCCGGCGGCTCGTTCATCTGGCCGTACACCAGCGCGACCTTGTCGAGAACGTTCGAGTCCTTCATTTCGTGGTAGAAGTCGTTCCCTTCACGGGTACGCTCGCCCACGCCCGCGAACACGGAGTAACCGCCGTGTTCCTTCGCGATGTTGTTGATGAGCTCCATCATGTTGACGGTCTTGCCCACGCCTGCACCACCGAACAGGCCAACCTTGCCGCCCTTTGCGAACGGGCAGATCAGGTCGATGACCTTGATACCCGTTTCGAGCAGTTCGGTCGACGGCGACAGTTCGTCGAACGCCGGTGCCTTCTGGTGGATCGAACGCGTCACGTCGCTGTCGATCGGGCCGGCTTCGTCGATCGGACGGCCGAGCACGTCCATGATTCGGCCGAGGGTCGGCTTGCCGACCGGCACCGAGATCGGCTTCGCCGTGTTCTTCACGGTCAGGCCGCGGCGCAGGCCGTCGGATGCACCCAGACAAATGGTACGGACCACGCCGTCACCCAGCTGCTGCTGGACTTCGAGCGTCAGTTCCGAGCCATCGAGAATGAGCGCGTCGTAGATCTTCGGCATGCTGTCGCGCGGGAATTCCACGTCGATAACGGCGCCGATGCACTGTACGATCTTGCCTTCTACCAAAGCAGCAGTACTCATCGCTTTTCCTTTAAATACCTGATTCTTTACTCGCGCAAAGGCGCAGTTGTCGTCCCGGGCGCGCGCTTAAACAGCGGCTGCGCCGCCGACGATCTCCGACAGTTCTTTCGTGATCGCGGCCTGACGGCTCTTGTTGTACACGAGCTGCAGTTCGCTGATCACCGTCTTCGCGTTGTCGGACGCGGCCTTCATCGCGACCATGCGCGCCGATTGCTCGGACGCCATGTTTTCCGCGACGGCCTGGTACACCAGCGCCTCGACGTAACGCACGAGCAGTTCGTCGACGACTGCCTGCGCGTCCGGCTCGTAGATGTAGTCCCACGACGTCGCCGGCGTACCGTCATCGGCTTCGAAGTGGTCCGACGACAGCGGCAGCAGCTGCTCGATCACGGCTTCCTGCTTCATCGTGTTGACGAAGCGCGTGTAAGCGATATAAACCGCCGACAGCTTGCCTTCCGAGTACAGATCGAGCTGCGTCTTCACGGCGCCGATCAGCTTGTCCAGGTGCGGGGTGTCGCCGAGGTGCACGACCTGCGACATCACCTTCGCGCCGAAGCGGTTCAGGAACCCGAGGCCCTTGCCGCCGATCGCGGTGGCTTCGACCTTCTGGCCCTTCTCTTCCAGCTCCTTGAACTTCTGCACCGTCGCACGCAGCACGTTGGTGTTCAGACCACCGCACAGACCCTTGTCCGTCGTGACGAGGATGATGCCGGCCGTCTGCGCGCCGTCGTTCGCCACCATGAACGGGTGACGGTACTCGGGGTTCGCACGGCTCATGTGCGCGGCGATGGCACGGACCTTGTCCGCATACGGACGAGCGGCGCGCATGCGTTCCTGCGCGCGACGCATCTTCGATGCAGCCACCATCTCCATCGCCTTCGTGATCTTGCGCGTGTTCTGCACGCTCTTGATCTTGCCGCGAATTTCCTTCA
This sequence comes from Burkholderia cenocepacia, assembly GCF_900446215.1. Classification (GTDB taxonomy): domain Bacteria; phylum Pseudomonadota; class Gammaproteobacteria; order Burkholderiales; family Burkholderiaceae; genus Burkholderia; species Burkholderia cenocepacia. The sequence goes on from NZ_UAQZ01000012.1 coordinate 138,302, forward strand.
TTCCAGCCATAGCTTGCTCCTTGACCGAAGCGGCGCGGGTGCTCGGCACCCGCGCGGCCTCAGTGTGTCACTCGCGGATCAATAGGCACCGGACTTCTTGAAGGCTTCGATCGCCGAGCGCAGTGCGCCTTCGTCGTCCTTCGAGAGATCCTTGGTGTCTTCGATGCGCTTGATGAGGTCAGCGTGGCTGGTCTTCAGGTTGTCGCGCAGGCCCTTCTCGAACGACAGCACTTGCTTGACGTCGAGGTCGTCGAGGTAGCCGTTGTTCGCGGCGTACAGCGACACGGCCAGTTCCCAGACCTGCAGCGGCTGGTACTGCGGCTGCTTCAGCAGTTCCGTCACGCGGCGGCCGCGCTCGAGCTGCTTGCGGGTCGCTTCGTCGAGGTCCGATGCGAACTGCGCGAATGCGGCCAGTTCACGGTACTGCGCGAGGTCGGTACGGATACCGCCCGACAGCTTCTTCACGACCTTCGTCTGAGCAGCGCCACCGACGCGCGACACCGACACGCCGGCGTTGATTGCCGGGCGGATGCCTGCGTTGAACAGATCGGTTTCCAGGAAGATCTGGCCGTCGGTAATCGAGATCACGTTCGTCGGAACGAACGCGGTCACGTCGCCAGCCTGCGTTTCGATGACCGGCAGTGCCGTCAGCGAACCGCTCTTGCCCTTCACTTCGCCGTTCGTGAACTTCTCGACGTACTCTTCCGACACGCGAGCCGCACGCTCCAGCAGACGCGAGTGCAGATAGAACACGTCGCCCGGGTACGCTTCACGGCCCGGCGGACGGCGCAGCAGCAGCGAGATCTGACGGTATGCCCAAGCCTGCTTGGTCAAGTCGTCATAGATGATCAGCGCGTCTTGGCCACGGTCGCGGAAGTATTCGCCCATCGTGCAGCCGGCGTACGGCGCCAGGTACTGCATGGCAGCCGAATCCGATGCCGAAGCGGCGACGACGATCGTGTATTCCATCGCGCCCGTTTCTTCGAGCTTGCGAACCACGTTCATGATCGACGAAGCCTTCTGGCCGATCGCGACGTAGATACAGATCAGGTCCTTGCCCTTCTGGTTGATGATCGCGTCGAGCGCCACCGCGGTCTTGCCGCACTGACGGTCGCCGATGATCAGCTCACGCTGGCCACGGCCGATCGGCACCATCGCGTCGATCGACTTGATGCCCGTCTGCACCGGCTGCGACACCGACTTGCGCCAGATCACGCCCGGGGCGATCTTTTCGATCGCGTCGGTCAGCTTCGCGTTGACCGGGCCCTTGCCGTCGATCGGGTTGCCGAGCGCGTCGACCACGCGGCCGACGAGTTCCGGACCCACCGGGACTTCCAGAATGCGGCCCGTCGTCTTGACGATGTCGCCTTCCGAGATGTGTTCGTATTCGCCGAGAATCACCGCGCCGACCGAGTCGCGCTCGAGGTTCAGCGCGAGACCGAACGTGTTGCCCGGAAACTCGAGCATTTCGCCCTGCATCACGTCCGACAGGCCGTGGATACGCACGATACCGTCGGTCACGGAGATCACGGTGCCCTGGTTGCGAACGTCTGCGCTCGCTTCAAGGCCCTGGATCCGGCTCTTGATCAGCTCGCTGATCTCAGAGGGATTGAGTTGCATTATTCGCTCCTGATAGTCAATTCTGTTGCGTGCCGGCGTGGCGCTCAGGCGGTCAAGGCAGCCTGCATCGATGCGAGGCGCGCGCGAACCGAGGTGTCGAGCACTTCGTCGCCGACCGTCACGCGCACGCCGCCGATCAGCGACGAATCGACTTCGACCGTCGGTTTCAGCTTGCGCTTGAACTTGCGTTCGAGGCCCGAGACGAGACTGTCGAGATCCGCGCCGTTCAGCGGGAACGCGCTCACGATCTCGGCGTCGGCTGCGCCTTCACGTTCGTTCTTGAGCGCCTCGAACTGCTCGGCAATTTCCGGCAGCAGCGCGATGCGATGATTGTCGACCAGCATCTGCACGAAGTTCTTCGCTTCGGCGCCGGCCGCGAGCGGCGACTTGGCCGCAGCAAGCAGCAACTCGGCTACTTGCGTGCGCGTCACCTTCGGGCTCGACGCGACCGACAGCACTTCCGGCAGACGCGCAACCTGGGCCAGCTCTTGCACGAGCGTGGACCAGGCGGCGATGTCACCGCCCTCGGCCACGCGGAACAGCGCTTCTGCGTAAGGGCGGGCGATGGTTGCAAGTTCGGCCATGATCAGAGCTCGGCTTTCAGTTGATTCAGCAGTTGGGCGTGGGCCGTTTGATCGACTTCGCGCTTCAGGATCTGCTCGGCGCCCTTCACGGCCAGCGCGGCGACTTCGCCACGCAGCGCTTCGCGCGCCTTCACGATTTGCTGTTCTGCTTCCGCCTTCGCCTGGGCGACGATGCGGGCGGCTTCAGCCTGGGCGTTGGCCTTGATTTCCTCGGCGACCGCCTGGGCACGCTTTTCAGCGTCGGCGATGCGCTGCTGGCCGTCGTTGCGGGCCTGCGCGAGTTCCTGGTCCACGCGCTTGTGCGCTGCGTCGAGTTCCGCCTTGCCCTTCTCCGCGGCGGCGAGGCCGTCGGCGATCTTCTTCGAACGTTCGTCGAGGGCGTTGATCAACGGCGGCCACACGAATTTCATCGTGAACCACGCGAGGACCAGGAACACGACCATTTGCGCAAACAGAGTTGCGTTGAGATTCACGGTGTTTCCTTATCTGCTATTCCGGAAAAATGAAACGGTAAGGCGCTCATCGAGTTGCATTCGATCAGCGCCCCAAGTCTCCGTTCCGCCCTGCGCCGGCTCACGCCGGACGCATATTTCCGAGGAACCTTAGCCTGCGAGCTTCGACAGGAGCGGGTTCGCGAACGCGAACAGCATTGCGACACCAACGCCGATCAGGAATGCAGCGTCGATCAGACCAGCCAGCAGGAACATCTTCGTTTGCAGCGGGTTGATGAGTTCCGGCTGACGTGCGCAGGCTTCGATGTACTTGCCACCCATCAGCGCGATACCGATACAGGCGCCGATTGCACCCAGGCCGATGATGATGCCGATACCGATGGCGGTCAGACCCTGGATGTTGGCGATGTAAGCTTGCATGATCACTCCTTTGTGAAAAGACTTGGAACTGAGATTTAAAAAACTAAAACGGAAACTCTTTCTTGCACGCCGCGCTTAGTGCTTGTCGTGCGCCTGGCCGAGATACACCAGCGTCAGCATCATGAAAATGAATGCCTGCAACAGAACAATCAGGATGTGGAAGATTGCCCAGACGCTACCCGCGATCACATGACCAACGAAGCCGAGGAACGTTGCGTCGCCACCGAAGCTCCACATGCTGCCGAGCAGGGCGATCAACAGGAACAACAGCTCACCCGCGTACATGTTGCCGAACAGCCGCATACCGAGCGAGACGGTCTTCGCGAGATATTCGACAATGTTGAGCGCGAGGTTCGGGATCCACAGCAGCGGGTGCGCGCCGAACGGTGCCGACAGCAGCTCGTGCACGAAGCCGCCCGCGCCCTTGATCTTGATGCTGTAGTAGATCATCAGGACGAACACGCCGAGCGCGATGCCGAGCGTGCCGTTCAGGTCGGCCGTCGGAACGATGCGATGGTGGGAAATCACGTCCGACAGACCGAGCAGGCCGATCACGCGGCCCGGCAGGTCGACCGGGAGGAAGTCGAGGGAGTTCATCAGCGCAACCCACACGAACACCGTGAGGGCGAGCGGCGCGATGAAGGTGCGATTGCCGTGGACGATGGCCTTCGACTGGTCCTCGACCATTTCGACGAGCATCTCGATCGCGCACTGGAAACGGCCCGGCACGCCCGACGTCGCCTTGCGGGCGGCCAGACGCAGCAGGACGATCGTCACGATGCCGCATACGATCGACCAGAACAGCGTGTCGAGATTCCAGACGTGAATGTCGAAAATCGACGTCTGATGCGAGGTGGAGAAATTCTGCAAGTGGTGCGCAATGTACTCGGACGGATCCGGACCGCGCGTGCCTTCGCTAGCTGCCATATCGTTAATGCCACCCAAATTGTCGAAAATCGTTTTGCCCGTTCCGCAACACGCTATTGCGGGAACGGGCCGGTGCGGTTCGTTGTCGAAACCGCACGCTGCTTGTTCCTTACCGCCAGGCCAGCGCGATCCAGTACGTCTTCAGCACGACGAGGTACGTGACGAGGAACGGCACCCAGTGCACGCCGGCCCAGCCGAACGCCACCGCGGTGAACATCCCGATCGTCAGAGCGAGTTTCAGGGCTTCGCCCATCACCCAGCTCATCACGGTGGCCGAGCCACCTGCCTTCAGTCGTGCCACGAATACCGCACTGGGCACCCAGCCGATCGCTCCGCCCAGAAACGCGGATTGCGCAGCGGCGCCCGGCGACTTCGAAAACAGCCACCACGCCAGCGTTGCAACCAGGGACAGGACCACTTGCGCGAACACCACCTTGTAGGGGGTCACGCGCGAGGGCTTGCTCACGTTCGGACCGAACAGCCTTTCGGCCTCTGCCCGTGTAAGCGGAACGATGTTGTTATCTTGCTGCTCGACATCCCAGTCATCGTCGGATTCACGCCGCGCGCCGGCCGCCGAAGCGGTGCGTTGCGTGCGCTGATCATCGTGCCTGTCGTCCGGCGCCTGACCCGCCATCGCAATCTTCCACTGAAATCCTTGAACCCGACCCCAAGCTTTCTGAAAGCTTTCAGGGGTGCCTAGCTAACAAATCCGGGCGATTGTAAGCGATAGTTGCAAGTGATTCAAGGCTTTAGACGCGACAAAAACCTGCATAAAACGACGCCTCATGATGTGAAAAAACACCCGATTCGACGACGTACGATGACAGTTGTAAGGTCGGTTTTTTGCACCGGTATTTCTTGTGCGAAAAAGTCCGGTGACGGCGGAAATGACGGGGAAACGACGCCCGCCGCGGGCCAGCAGGAAGCGGCGCGATCGCCGCCGGGCATCCGCTGCCATGGAGTCGTCGGGAACGACTCGGCGCGACACGCCGGAACACGCAAGACGCCGCAATCAAGCCATCGCGCCGGCGCGAGAAACTCGACCGGTTGCTCGCGCATCGATTCGTCCAATCAGTTGTCGCGCCGCCACAGAAGTTCGACTGTGGGCGGCAGCACTTATCAACAATCCTTGATCACTGCGGACGCTGTGCGCCCCGTCCGCCGCCCGAACGGCACACCTGTGCGGCGCGCATCGGCCTCGCTCAACCGTGCATGAGCAACCACGCGCCGAGCGCCGCGCTCACCAGCGCGAACGGAATCGAAACGAGGTGGAACGGCAGCCACATGCGCGGCTCCTTCGCGAGACGCACCGCGATCAGGTTCGCGAGCGAGCCGATCGCGAAACCGAAGCCGCCGACCGATACGCCGAATGCCAGCGCGCGCCAGTCGTGCGTGAACTCCGACAGCAGAATCGCGGCCGGCACGTTGCTGATCACCTGCGACAGCGCCGCGCCGGCGGCGTAGACGCGCAGCGGCGAATCGAGTTGCGCATGCGCGACCGCATCGTGCACGACGGGCAGCGCAGCCGCGCTGCGCAACACGACGAACATCAGCACGAAGATCAGCAGCAGCAGCCAGTCGATCTTCAGGACTGCGTCACGTTTGACGGCGAGCAGCACGATCGCGACACCGACGAGGCCGGGCAGCGGATGGTGCGCATCGGCGAGCAGCACGAACGCGGCGAACAGCACCGCCGCGATCAACGCGTGCATGCGTTGGACGGGAAAGGACGCGGCGTCGCCGGACAGGTCGAGCGGCTTCGCGCGAAACATCAATGCGGTCAGCACGAGCAGCAGCGCCATCAGCGCGACCGCGAGCGGCCCGAGCGTGACCACGAAACGGCCGAACGACACGCCGCTCAATTGCCACAGGAACAGATTCTGGGGATTGCCGAGCGGGGTCGCGACGGACCCGGCGTTGACGGCCAGCGCGACGACGATCACGAGCCGCCGGAACGGCAGCGGTGTCAGCGCGCGCAGCGACACCATCAACGGTACGACGACGAACAGCGCGACGTCGTTGGTGAGCCACATCGACAGCACGGCGGCGAAGCCGACAAGCAGCATCGCGAGCCCTCGCTCGGAATGCACGTGATGCACGATGCGATGCGCGAGCCACATCAGGCAGCCGGACAACTCGAGCGCCTTGGTCAGCATCAGCAGGCCCGCGAGCGTCGCGACCGTCTGCCAGTCGACGCGGTCGGCCAGTACCGAAAATGGTTGCGGACGCACCCATTGCAGCACGATCAGGCCAAGCGCCAGCACCGACAGTACCGGTTCCTGCGCGAGCCAGCCGAGCCACCGGCGCGGCGCCGGTGCGCCCGTTTGCTCCATGGGTTGCCCGTTACTCTTCGGTCGCGACGTTGCCGCGCAGGCGCGCGAGAATGCCCTCGAGCGCGTCGAGGTTGCCGAAGTCGATCAGCACCTGCCCGCGCCCGCGGCGGCCCAGCTTGATCTTCACCGTCGACGCGAGCAGGTCTGACAACTCCTCTTCGAGACGACGTGTATCGCGGCCGCCGTCGTCCTTCGCGCGCGCCTTCACGGCCGGCGCTTCCTTCGTCGTATGTGCGACGAGCTTCTCGGTCTCGCGCACCGACATGCGCTTGTTGACCACCTGATGCGCGAGCGTGATCTGCGTGGCCGCGTCGACCGCGAGCAGCGCGCGTGCGTGCCCCATGTCGAGATCGCCGGCCAGCAGCATCGTCTGCACGGGTGACGCGAGGTTCAGCAGGCGCAGCAGGTTCGACACCGCGCTGCGCGAACGGCCGACCGATTCGGCCGCCTGTTCGTGCGTGAAACCGAACTCGTCGAGCAGGCGCTGGATGCCGTGCGCCTCTTCGAGCGGATTCAGGTCCTCGCGCTGGATGTTCTCGATCAGCGCCATCGCGGCGGCGGCCTGATCGGATACGTCCTTCACGAGCACCGGCACTTCATCGAGGCCGGCCAGGCGCGCCGCGCGGAAACGCCGCTCGCCCGCGATGATCTCGTATTTGTCTGACGAAATAGGCCGTACCAGGATCGGCTGCATCACGCCCTGCGCGCGAATGCTGGCCGCGAGCTCCTGCAGGCTGCCTTCGTCCATCCGCGTACGCGGCTGGTACTTGCCGGCTTGCAGCTTGCCGAGCGCGAGCGTGTTCGGTGCGCCTTCGATCTTCACCGCTTCGGTGATATCGGCACTGCCGCCGAGCAGCGCTTCGAGGCCACGTCCCAAGCCCTTCTTCTTTGGTACCGCGTTCATGTCTTTCTTCCTCGCTTCGCTCATGTCCGGATCACGACACCTCGAACGCGCGCACGCGTTCGATCATCTCGGCACCGAACTGGATATACGCCTGCGCACCGCGCGAGCTGCGATCGAACACGACGCCCGGCAACCCGTAACTCGGCGCTTCCGCCAGACGCACGTTGCGCGGAATCACCGCGTCGAACACCTTGTCGCCGAAGTGCGCTTTCAGTTGATCGGAGACTTGCTGCTGCAGCGTGATGCGCGGATCGAACATCACGCGCAGCAGGCCGATGATCTTCAGGTCGCGATTCATGTTCGCGTGGACCTGCTTGATCGTATTGACGAGGTCCGACAGCCCTTCCAGCGCGAAGTACTCGCACTGCATCGGGATCACGACGCCGTGCGCCGCGCACAGGCCGTTCAGCGTCAGCAGCGACAGCGTCGGCGGGCAATCGATCAGCACGAAATCGTAGTCGTCGGCCACGCGCTCGAGCGCGGCCTTCAGCCGGCGCTCGCGATTGTCGATGCTGATCAGCTCGATCTCGGCGCCGGACAGCTCGCGGTTCGCGGGAAGCACGTCGTAGGTGACGCCTTCCGGACGCACGCGCGCGTCGGTCACCGACACGCCATCGACCAGCACTTCATACACGGTCGCTTCGCAGGCGGCCTTGTCGATCCCGCTGCCCATCGTCGCGTTGCCCTGCGGGTCGAGATCGATCAACAGGACTCGTTGCTCCTGCGCTGCAAGGCTTGCGGCGAGATTGACCGATGTCGTCGTCTTGCCGACGCCCCCCTTCTGGTTCGCAACGCAGAAGATCTTTGCCATCGTTGGTGTGTTCCCTTTACCTTCAAACAAACGGCGCGCTACCGCGCGCCTTCAATTCGCGTCGTCGACGGCCACTTCGAACAGATGCCGCTCCGCATCGAGCATCGGCACCGCCAGCCGGATCGTCTGCTTGACGTGGCTGCCTTCCGGCAACCGCGCAATCTCGTCGTCCGGGTGAACGCCCTTCATCGCCCAGATCGAACCACCCGGCGCGACCAGATGTCGAGCAAGTTTAACGAAGTCGGATAGATCCGCGAAAGCGCGGGATACGATCATGTCGAATTTTTCCGGCACTTCGACACCCGGCTGCAGCGATTCGACCCGCCCGGTGACCACCGACAGGTTCACCAGCTTCAGCTCCGCGCGCATCTGCGTCTGGAAGGCAGACTTCTTCTGCACGATATCGTTCAGCGTGACCTGCCAGCCCGGCTCGACGATCGCCAGCACGATACCGGGCAGCCCGCCGCCCGAGCCGACGTCGAGCACGCGCGCCGACGTACGACCACGCAGATGCGGGACGATGGAAAGCGAATCGAGGATGTGCTGGATCAGCATCTGCTTCGGGTCGCGGATCGCGGTCAGGTTGTAGACCGCGTTCCACTTGCCGAGCAGCGCGACGTAGTCGAGCAGCTGGTTGCGTTGCGCATCCGTCAGCGTGAGGTCGAGCGCCGCCGTGCCTTCGACGAGCATCTGTTCCAGTACGTCCCGATTAACCGCCGGCGCGCGACGCGCCGTCATTGTTGCGTCGGGACGGTACCGCCCCCCTGCTCCGCGGCCTCTGCGGCCGTGCCGTTGCGGCGGCCCAGGCCGCGCCGCTTCAGGTGCACCATCAGCAGCGAGATGGCCGCCGGCGTGACGCCCGAGATACGCGACGCTTGCCCGATCGTTTCCGGCCGGAACTCGTTGAGCTTCTGGCTCACCTCGAACGACAGGCCGCGGACTTCACGGTAATCGATACCGTCCGGCAGGCGCGTGTTCTCGTTCGCATCGTTGCGCTCGATTTCGGACGCCTGGCGCTCGATATAGCCCTGATACTTGATGCCGATCTCGACCTGTTCCTTGATCTGTTCGAGCAGCACCGGATCGTCCGTCAGCGGCTCCGCGGGGCCGCACTCGCCGCCCTTCAGTCCGCATACGCCGTCGTAGCTCACACCCGGGCGGCGCAGCAGCTCGGCGAGGCTGTATTCGTGATCGATCGCCTTGCCGAGCAACGCGGTCGCCTCTTCTGCCGGCAGCGTCTTCGGCGTGACCCAGGTCGACTTCAGGCGTTCGGTTTCACGTGAAACAGCGTCGCGTTTCCGGCTGAAGGCGTCCCAGCGCGCGTCGTCGACCAGCCCCAGTTCGCGGCCGATTTCGGTCAAGCGCATGTCGGCATTATCTTCGCGCAGGCTCAGGCGATACTCGGCGCGACTCGTGAACATCCGGTACGGCTCGGCCACACCGCGCGTAACGAGATCGTCGACCAGCACGCCCAGATAGGCCTGGTCGCGCCGCGGGCACCATGCCTCCTTCTCCTGCACGTAACGGCCTGCATTGAGGCCGGCCAGCAGACCCTGCGCGGCCGCCTCTTCGTAGCCGGTCGTGCCGTTGATCTGGCCCGCAAAAAACAGCCCGTTGATCGCCTTCGTCTCGAGCGACGCCTTCAGCGCGCGCGGGTCGAAGTAGTCATACTCGATCGCGTAGCCGGGACGCAGGATGTGCGCGTTCTCGAGGCCGCGCATCGAATGCACGAGCTCGAGCTGGACATCGAACGGCAGGCTCGTCGAGATCCCGTTCGGGTAGAACTCGTTGGTCGTCAGCCCTTCCGGTTCCAGGAAGATCTGGTGCGATTCCTTCGATGCAAACCGGTGGATCTTGTCCTCGATCGACGGGCAATAGCGCGGCCCGACACCTTCGATCACGCCTGTATACATAGGCGAACGGTCGAGACCGCCGCGAATGATGTCGTGCGTGCGCTCGTTCGTATGCGTGACCCAGCACGGCAGCTGCTGCGGATGCTGCTCCGCGCGGCCCAGGAACGAGAACACGGGGATCGGATCGAGGTCGCCCGGCTGCTCGTCGAGCTTCGAGAAGTCGATCGTGCGCCCGTCGATACGCGGCGGCGTACCGGTCTTCAGGCGGCCCTGCGGCAGCTTCAGCTCCTTCAGGCGCGACGACAGCGACACGGCCGCCGGATCACCCGCGCGGCCGCCCGTGTAGTTGTTCAGGCCGACGTGGATCTTGCCGTCGAGGAACGTACCGGCCGTCAGCACGACCGCGCGCGCGCGAAAGCGGATGCCGATCTGCGTGACGGCGCCGACCACGCGGTCGCCTTCGACCATCAGGTCGTCGACGGCCTGTTGGAACAGCCATAGGTTCGGCTGATTTTCGAGCCGATGGCGGATTGCGGCCTTGTACAGGATGCGATCCGCCTGTGCGCGGGTCGCGCGTACGGCCGGGCCCTTCGATGAATTGAGGATCCGGAACTGAATACCGCTTTCGTCCGTCGCGGCGGCCATTGCGCCGCCCAGTGCGTCGACTTCCTTGACCAGATGGCCCTTGCCAATGCCGCCGATCGACGGATTGCAGCTCATCTGCCCAAGCGTTTCGATGTTGTGGGTCAGCAGCAGTGTCTTTGCGCCCATGCGGGCGGACGCCAGCGCGGCTTCCGTGCCGGCATGACCGCCACCGACGACGATGACGTCAAATTCTGTGGGAAAAAGCATGGTGGATTCCGTACGCAGAGCTGCGCACGAACCTATCAGAGAAATGTATGGGCCGAATTATAGCGGGTTCGCTTTTCACCCGAAGGCCGTCCGAATGGTAGGGTCTGTGCATTTCGGCGATTTTTTGGCTGAGGACCGGTGAAATGCCTTGGTAGGCGTACTTCGGCGATGCCTACGAGCGATTCAACGCACATCGTCGTGCCTGTGCAAAAGCTCTGGTTGATAGTCGCGTCAGCATGTGTGGAACTCGTTAACTGGCCAATGCCTGTGGACCAGCGCAACACGCCAGACCCGACATCCTGTGCCCATCACCACACAGCATTTCTGTCGGTCGTCCCCATGCTTATCCACTGAAGCGCGCCACATCATCGGCCTGTGGAACAAGCAAGCGCAGCACCGCACAGAGCTTCCCACTATTCCGGCGCGACTTATCCGCCGGGCCAGAATCGTCGACGCATCGAAACCCGGCCCAGCCCCAAAACAAAAACGGCGTGTTTCACGTGAAACACGCCGTCCGTTTCCCGCCCCCCGAGCCAACAATCAAGCCGTCTTCTTCGCCAGCCCGAGGTACGTTTCGATCACACGCGGATTCTGCGCGAGTTCGGCCGCCGGCCCTTCCAGTGCAAACTCGCCCGTCTCCAGCACATAACCGTAATCGGAGATCTGCAGCGCCGCCCGTGCGTTCTGCTCGATCAGCAGCGTCGCCACGCCGGTGCCGCGCAACGCGCTGATGATATGAAAGATCTCTTTCACGATCAGCGGCGCCAGCCCGAGGCTCGGCTCGTCGAGCATCAGCAGATCGGGTTTGCCCATCAGCGCACGGCCGACCGCCAGCATCTGCCGCTCGCCACCGGACAGCGTGCCGGCCGCCTGCCGGCGCCGCTCCTTCAGCCGCGGGAACAGCGCGAACACGTGATCGAGCTGATCGAGGAAGTTCGCTTCCCCGGCCTGCTTGCGCCGATATGCGCCCAATACGAGGTTGTCCTCGACCGTCATCGTGCTGAACAGCTCGCGTTTCTCCGGTACGAGGCACATCCCGCGTGCGACGCGCTGCTCGACGGGCAATGCGCCGACGTCGTTGCCGCGATACACGATCGCGCCGGACGCGTGCCCCGTTACCGGCAGCGCCCCCATGATCGCGTTCAGCAGCGTCGACTTACCGGCGCCGTTCGGGCCGATCACGCTGACGATCTGTCCCGCCCCGACCTTGATGGCCGCGCCGTGCAGCGCCTCCACCTTTCCGTACCGCACCGCCAATCCGCGTACTTCAAGAATCGGCATCGTCGTGTCCGTCATCACTCCACCCCGCCCAGATACGCTTCGAGTACGGCCGGGTCCTGCTGCACATCCTGCGGCAGCCCTTCCGCGATCCGCGTGCCGAATTCCATCACCACCAGCCGGTCGGTGAGGTTCATCACGAAATCCATGTCGTGTTCCACGAGCAACACACTCATCCCTTCGGCCTTCAGCCGCCGCAGCAGGTCGGCGAGTTGCTGCTTCTCCTGGTAACGCAGCCCGGCGGCCGGCTCGTCGAGCAGCAGCAACGTCGGATCGCAGCACAGCGCCCGCGCGATTTCGAGGATCCGCTGCTGGCCGAGCGCGAGGCTGCCCGCTTCGTCGTACATGTGCTTTTCCAGCCCGACGCGGCGGATCTGGCGCGCGGCTTCGGCCAGCAACTGCGCTTCCTCGTGCGCATTGAGCCGCGCGATGCTGCGCCACACGCCCGTGTGGCCACGCAGATGGGCGCCGATCGCGACGTTCTCGAGCACCGTCATCGCCGGCAGCAGCTTCACGTGCTGGAACGTGCGGCCGATGCCGCGGCGGACGATCTGACGCGACGTCAGCCCGTCGATGCGTTCGCCACGGAACGTGATCGCTCCGCCGGTCGGCTTCAGCACGCCGGTCACGAGGTTGAACGTGGTCGACTTGCCTGCGCCGTTCGGGCCGATCAGCCCGATGATCTGCCCCGCTTTCACGTCGAAGCTGACGTCGTTGACGGCCACCAGCCCGCCAAATTGCTTGCGTGCGTTGTCGACGACGAGCAGCGGCTCGCCGGCCACGGGCTTCGCGCGCTGCGGCAGCGGGTCGGCCTGCTCCGGCACATGCGCGCGCGGCCCGCGCGGGAACAGCTTCGCGACGAACGGCCATACGCCCTGGCGCGCGTACTGCAGCAGCAGCACCATCAGCACGCCGAACACGATGATCTCGAAGTTGCCTTCCGAACCGAGCAGCTTCGGCAGCAGTGTCTGCAGATAGTCCTGCAGCACGGTCAGGATCGCGGCGCCGAGCACCGCGCCCCACACGTGCGACACGCCGCCCACCACGGCCATGAACAGGAATTCGATCCCGTGGTTCAGGCCGAACGGAGTCGGGTTCACCGCGCGCTGCAGATGCGCGTACAGAAAGCCCGATACGGCAGCGAGCACGGCCGCGTAGACGAAGATCACGACGCGCATCCACGCGGTGTTCACGCCCATCGCCTCGGCCATCACGCCGCCGCCGCGCAGCGCGCGGATCGCGCGACCCGGACGGCTGTTCAGCAGGTTCTGCACCGACACGATCGCGGCCAGCACCACGGCCCAGATCAGGAAATACAGGCTGCGACCGCTTTCGAGCTCGATGCCGAACAGGTTCAGCGCCGGAATCCCGTTGATCCCGTCGTACTTGCCGAGCAGTTCGAGGTTGCCGAACAGGTAGAACAGCGCGAGTCCCCACGCGATCGTGCCGAGCGGCAGGAAGTGCCCGGACAGCCGCATCGTCACGGCGCCCAGCACGAGCGCGACCAGCGCCGTCAGCACGACGCCGACGATCAGCGCGAGCCACGGCGACACGCCGTACCGCGTCGTCAGGAACGCGGTCGCATACGCGCCGATGCCGACGAACGCGGCCTGCCCGAAGCTCGTCATCCCGCCGACGCCCGTCAGCAGCACGAGCCCGATCGCGACGATCGCATACAGGCCGATGTAGTTCAGCAGCGTGATCCAGTACTCGGGCACCTGCAGCGCGCCGGGCAGCACCGGCAGCGCGAACAGCACCACGAGAAACACCCAGAAGGTCTTGTTGCGTACCATCGTCTTCATCGCGTCACTCCTCTTCCTCTTCCGCATGCGGCGTCACGAAGCTCCGCCACAGCAGCACCGGAATGATCAGCGTGAACACGATCACCTCCTTGTATGCGCTCGCCCAGAACGACGAATAGGATTCGAGCACGCCGACCAGCAGCGAGCCGGCGGCCGCGAGCGGATAGCTGACGAGCCCGCCGATGATCGCGCCGACGAAGCCCTTCAGGCCGATCAGGAAGCCCGAGTCGTAGTAGATTGTCGTCAGCGGACCGACGAGGATCCCGGACAGCACGCCGAGCCCCGCCGCGAACGTGAATGCAAGCCGCCCCGCTTCGGTGGTGCCGATGCCGACGAGCCGCGCCCCGAGCCGGTTCACCGACGTCGCGCGCAGCGCCTTGCCCGCGATCGTGCGGCCGAAGTACACGTAGAGCGCACCGATCAACACGAGCGCCGTGACGACGACGAGGATGCTCTGCACCGACACCGTCATGCTGCCGATCGCGAGCGACGCGTCCGAGAACGCGTTGGTGCGCGAGCCTTCCGCGCCGAACATCACGAGGCCGAGACCGACCATCGCGAAATGGACGGCGACCGACACGATCAGCAGCAGCAGCGTCGTGCCTTCGGCGATCGGCTGGTACACGAGCCGGTAGACGAACGGCCCCATCGGCACGACGATCGCGAGCGTCAGTGCGATCTGCGCGAGCATCGGCATCGGTTGCGCGGCAAAGCTGCGCGTGATCGCGAACACCGCGAGCGGCAGCAGGATGTAGCGGCTGGCGAGCGTCGCGAGCGTGCGGCCGAGCTGATGGCGGCGTTCACGATGCCGGATCAGGCTACCGACTTCGAGCAGGAAGCACGCGATGCCCATCGCGAACAGCAGCCAGCAGGTGGCGGGGAATTTCTGCGCCTGCAACGCGGCCAGCGTCAGCGCACCGTAGGCGACGAACTCGCCCTGGGGAATGAAGATCACCCGCGTGACGGAAAACACCAGGACGAGCGCCAGCGACAACAATGCATAAATGGCGCCGGTCGTGATGCCGTCTTGCGCGAGGATCGCCGCAATCGAGAGATCCATACGTTTCGTGTATCGAGAGAAGGCTGCGGAGAAACGAAAGGCGGAAACGGCCGGGACGCGCGCGACGCGATCGGCACGTCGCGCGCCATGCGGCGGGCCCCGGTGGTTCCAGGCGGCACGGGTGCGGCCGTCAGGCGCGCTACCCTGCCGACGGCACACGCGGCGCCGTTCGCGCCGCGCACGCCGGTTTCACGTGATGCTTGCGCTTACTCGGCCTGCAGCTTCCACTTGCCGTCGACGATCTGCACCATCACGCGCGCACGCGTGTCGAAGCCGTTATGATCGGTCGCCGTCATGTTGATCACGCCGTGCGACACGGGCAGATCCTTCACGCTTTCGAGCGACGCGCGCAGCGCTTCGCGGAACGCCTCGGTGCCCGGCTGACCCTTCTTCAGCGCTTCCGGGATCGCCCGCTGCAGCAGCAGGCCCGCATCCCACGCATGACCGCCGAACGTCGACAGCGAACCCGCGCCGTAGGCCTTCTCGTACGCGGCCTTGTAGCCGAGCGCCGGCTTCTTCACCGGGTTCGAGTCGGGCAGCTGGTCGGTCACGAGCACGGGGCCGGCCGGCAGGATCTCGCCTTCGCAATCCTTGCCGCACACGCGCAGGAAATCGTTGTTGGCGACGCCGTGCGTCTGGTACACCTTGCCCTTGTAGCCGCGCTCCTTCAGCGTCTTGGCCGGCAGCGCCGCCGGCGTGCCGGAGCCCGCGATCAGCACCGCATCCGGGTTCGAGCCCAGCAGCTTCAGCACCTGCCCCATCACCGACGCGTCGGTCCGGTTGTAGCGCTCGTTCGATACGAGCTTCAGCCCGTTCTTCGCGGCCGCCGCGTCGAACGTCTTGTACCAGCTGTCGCCGTACGCGTCGGCGAAACCGATGAAGCCGACCGTCTTCACGCCGTGCTTCGCCATGTAACCGGCGATCGCGTCGGCCATCAGCTGGTCGTTCTGCGGCACCTTGAACATCCACGCGCGCTTCGCGTCCATCGGCGCGATGATCTGCGCGCTCGCCGCGAGCGAGATCGTCGGCGTCTTGCCCTGCGACACGGGGTCGAGCATCGCGAGCGAGTTCGGCGTGACCGACGAGCCGATGATCGCGTCGACGTGGTCCTCGTCGATCAGCTTGCGCACGTTCTGCACCGCGCGGCTCGTGTCGGAGGCGTCGTCCAGCACGATGTACTGCACGCTCTTGCCCGCGATTTCCTTCGGCAGCAGCGCGATCGTGTTCTTTTCCGGAATCCCGAGCGAAGCGGCCGGGCCGGTGGCCGACAGCGTCACGCCGATCTTGACCTGCGCCGACGCCGTAGCCGCCGCACACACGAGGCCCGCGGCAAGCAGGGCCTCCATCCATCGATTCATCTTCATTTACGTTGTCTCCAAACGCTGCTCGAAAAAACCACGGGTCGCTCGGGCGGCTCCCGGTCCCCAAAAACAAGTTAATAAATTAACTATCTCGTCCTACCCCGCCAATGCTCGTTTTCCCGTGACACGCCGGGCGCGCGCCGCATGCCGGCCCAAACGATCGTTCGACCGTCACGATGCGTAGCGGGGGTGTCGTCAGGATGAAGAAAGCGAAGAAATGCGCGAGCGCGCGAGTGATCGTTGCGGCTGCATCGATGATCGGCGCGCAGCTCGAACCGGCCTGCTGCGGCCAGGCCCGCGACGGGTGAAACATCGAAAAACCGGCCGCTCATGCGAATACGGACGCAAACGCGGATGTCGATGCGAGCGCAACGACCCGCGAGGGCGCGGGAACGCGCATACGGGCCGCGGAACGGCTCGGGAACGCCGCGATGACCCACCGCGCACCCCATGACGAACGGACGGCGCGTGCCGCCTCTCCTGCCCCGATCCACCGTGCTGCGCTGCTCATCCAACCGTACTCCCTCTTCTGCATTGTGCTTGTAGGAGAACTGCCGACCATTTTCCCGACCGCACGGTCGGCGAAAGCCGAGTGTAACGGACGCATTTCGCGCACGCCAACCGGGTAAGCCCGAAGCGCCTGTGCAGGACTGCGCAGCGTTTGCGAACGAATCGCCGGAAACGGAAAACGGGGGACGCGCGAAGCGCGGAAAAGACGCGGTGCGAACGCAAACGCGGGAAGTGGCCGTCACGCGGGCCGATGCACCATCGAAGGAATCCGTGCACGCAAATGAAAAAGCGCTGTTGGATTCCGTCCAACAGCGCTTTGGGGTCCGGGCACTTTGTGCCTCGATTGTCTCCTCGTTCTCCACCTGCAAATTCGTTTCGCGGTGCATCAGAACTAAGGTGAATCTTAAAGAGGCTTAAGCACCACGACAACTTAGCATTTACCCCTATGGTGCATCGCCGCACGAAAATGGGGCACCAGCCTGCCGCGCGGCGCCGGCCGGAGCCTGCTGCGACGCCCTTCCCGGGCGTGCCGGATGGTGCTTCGCATCAACGCGCGCCGACGCGCACCGCATGCTCATGACGAGGCCCTGAGCGGCTTGACCCGCGCGACCATCTCGCCGACGATCCCGCGCCGGAATGCCAGCACGCACGCGATGAAGATCAGCCCGGTGACGATCGTCGCCGATTCGCCGAGCGAATGGAACCACGCGACGCCCGTCGTCGACGCGAGCCATTCGCCGATGTCGCCGAGCCGGTCTTCCAGCGCCACGATCAGCGCGGCGCCCAGCAACGGCCCGAACAGCGTGCCCATTCCGCCGACCAGCGTCATCAGCACGACGAGGCCCGACATCGTCCAGTACGCGTCCGACAGCGTCTCGAAGCCGAGCACCAGCACCTTCAGCGAGCCGGCCAGCCCCGCGAGCCCGGCCGACAGGATGAACGCGAGCAGCTTGAAGCGGTCGGTGTCGTAGCCGAGCGAGATCGCGCGCGCCTCGTTCTCCTTGATGGCGACGAGCACCTGGCCGAACGGCGAATGCACGACCCGCACGATGAACGCGCACGCGGCCACGACCACCACCAGCACGACGTAGTACAGCGCGACGTCGTTCGACAGGTCGAGCAGCCCGAACAGGCGGCCGCGCGGCACGCCCTGCAGGCCGTCCTCGCCGTGCGTGAACGGCGCCTGCAGATAGATGAAGTAGACCATCTGCGCGAACGCGAGCGTGATCATCGCGAAGTAGATGCCCTGCCGGCGAATCGCGAACAGCCCGACGACGAGCCCGAGCAGCGTCGCGGCGACGGTGCCGACCAGCACGCCGAGCTCCGGCGTGAAACCGAGCGTCTGCATCGAGTAGCCGGTCGCATAGCCGGCCGTCGCGAGGAACATCGCATGGCCGAACGACAGCAGCCCCGTATAGCCGATCAGCAGGTTGAACGCGGCCGCGAACAGCGCGAACGCGAGCACCTTCATCACGAACACCGGATACGCGCCGATGAACGGCGCGGCGAGCAGTGCGGCGAGCAGCACGCCGTAGAGCACTTTTCTCTGCATCATTTTTCCTTGCCGAAGAGGCCCGCCGGGCGGAACAGCAGCACGATCGCCATGATCACGAACACGACGGTGGCCGACGCTTCGGGATAGAACACGCGCGTGAAGCCCTCGATCACGCCGAGCAGCAGGCCCGTGACGATCGAGCCGAGGATCGAGCCCATCCCGCCGATCACGACCACCGCGAACACTGTGATGATCATCGGCTGGCCCATCAGCGGCGACACCTGGATCACCGGCGCGGCCAGCACGCCCGCGAACGCGGCGAGCGCGACGCCGAAGCCGTAGGTGAGCGTGATCATCATCGGCACGTTCACGCCGAACGCCTCGACGAGCTTCGGGTTCTCGGTGCCCGCGCGCAGGTACGCGCCGAGCCGCGTCTTCTCGATCACGAACCACGTCGCGAGGCACACCGCGAGCGACGCGACGACGACCCAGGCGCGATAGTTCGGCAGGAACATGAAGCCGAGGTTGGTCGCGCCGGACAACTGCGACGGCACGTCGTACGGCTGGCCCGACGATCCGTAGATCGACCGGAACACGCCTTCGACGACCAGCGTGAGGCCGAACGTGAGCAGCAGCCCGTACAGGTGATCGAGCTTGTACAGCCAGCGCAGCATCGAGCGCTCGATCGCGATCCCGAACGCGCCGACCATCAGCGGCGCCAGCGCGAGCATCGCCCAGTACGGCAGCCCGAAATACGACAGGCCCATCCACGCGAGCATCGCGCCCAGCATGAACAGCGCGCCGTGCGCGAAGTTGATCACGTTGAGCAGCCCGAAGATCACCGCGAGCCCGAGGCTCAGGATCGCGTAGAACGAGCCGTTGACGAGCCCGAGCAGCAACTGGCTCAGCATCGCCGGCAACGGAATGCCAAAGATTTCCATCGACTTAGCCGTCAGAATGAGTTTCGTTGCGTGCGCAACCTTACGGCCGTTGCGCGCGCGAGCGGCGCAGCAGGCACGTCGCTGCGGCCGCCGCCGCGCGGCGCGCGACTCGCGCGCGCCGCTACGCAGCGCTTACTTCCACAACGCGCAGCGCGTTTCCTGCTTGGTGCCGAACGCCTGTTCGCCCGGAATCGTCGCGAGCACCTTGTAGTAGTCCCACGGCTCCTTCGATTCCGACGGCTTCTTCACTTCCATCAGGTACATGTCGTGGATCATGCTGCCGTCCTGGCGGATGTAGCCCTTCGCGTAGAAGTCGCTGATCTTGATCTTCTTCAGCTCGGCCATCACCTTGTCGGAGTCGGTCGTCCCGGCGGCCTGCACGGCCTTCAGGTACGTCGTCACCGACGAGTAGTCGGCCGCCTGCAGGCTCGACGGCATCTTCTTCATCTTGCCGAAGTAGCGCTGCGCCCACTGGCGCGACGCCGCGTCGCGGTTCCAGTACCAGCTGTCGGTCAGCACGAGGCCCTGCGTCGTCTCGAGGCCGAGGCTGTGCACGTCGTCGATGAACATCAGCAGCGCGGCGAGCTTCATCGTCTTCGTGATGCCGAATTCCTTCGCGGCCTTGATCGAGTTGATCGTGTCGCCGCCCGCGTTCGCGAGGCCGAGAATCTGTGCCTTCGACGATTGCGCCTGCAGCAGGAACGACGAGAAATCCGATGCGGACAGCGGATGACGCACCGCGCCGAGCACCTGCCCGCCGTTCGCCTTCACGACGTCCGACGTGTTCTTCTCGAGCGCCTTGCCGAACGCGTAGTCGGCCGTCAGGAAGAACCAGCTCTTGCCGCCCTGCTTCACCACCGCCGACCCGGTGCCCTTCGCGAGCGCCATCGTGTCGTACGCGTAGTGGACCGTGTACGGCGTGCACTGCTCGTTGGTCAGCGTGTCGGCGCCCGCGCCGATGTTGATGTAGACCTTCTTCTTCTCGGCCGCGACCTGGTTCATCGACAGCGCGGTGGCCGAGTTCGTGCCGCCGACCAGCAGGTCGAGGCCGCCGCGGTCCATCCATTCGCGCGCCTTCGATGCGGCGATGTCGGCCTTGTTCTGGTGATCGGCATAGACGACCTCGATCGGCTTGCCGAGCACCTTGCCGCCGAAGTCCGCGACCGCCATGCGGATCGCCTCGAGACCGCCCTGCCCGTCGATATCCGCGTAAAGCCCCGACATGTCGGTGATGAAGCCGATCTTCACGGTATCCGCCGCGTGGGCGGCGCCGGCGGTGAACGCGGCGGTCGCGAGCGCGAGACAGGCCTGTGCGAGGGTCTTCATTTTCATTGACGTCTCCTGTTGTTCTGATGCGTTGTGGTTGTTCGAGGGCCGCCACGGCCAGCGGCAAGGGAATCGGAGCGGCGTCACACCCCGAGCAGGTCGTGCAGCGTCGGCATCTTGCCTTCCAGTTCGGACGCGCGGAAATGCTCGACGATGCTGCCGTGCTCCATCACGTAGAAGCGGTCGGCGAGCGGCGCGGCGAAGCGGAAATTCTGTTCGACCATCACGATCGTGTAGCCGCGCGCCTTCAGCGCGACGATCATCCGCGCGAGCGCCTGCACGATCACCGGCGCGAGGCCCTCGGAAATCTCGTCGAGCAGCAGCAGGTTCGCGCCGGTGCGCAAGATCCGCGCGACCGCGAGCATCTGCTGCTCGCCACCGGACAGCCGCGTGCCCTGGCTCTGCCGGCGCGACGCGAGGTTCGGGAACATCGCGTAGATCTCGTCGAGCGACATCGCGTGTTCGCGCGACCCGATCAGCGGCGGCAGCATCAGGTTCTCCTCGCACGACAGGCTCGAGAAGATCCCGCGCTCCTCCGGGCAGTAACCGATGCCGTAATGCGCGATGCGGTGCGTCGCGAGGCCGATCGTCTCGTGGCCGGCGACCTTGATCGACCCGCTGCGGCGGCCCGTGAGGCCCATGATCGCGCGCAGCGTCGTCGTGCGGCCCGCGCCGTTGCGGCCGAGCAGCGTGACGACCTCGCCGCGATGCACCGTCAGGTCGACACCGTGCAAGATGTGGGATTCCCCGTACCAGGCCTCGAGGCCCGTGATCTCCAGCGCAGGCGTACCGCTCTCGACGCCGCTCAATTCGCGTTCCTCCCGTTCGCTGTGCTTCATGCGTGCGCCCCCGCGAGCGCCGCGTCGGCGCTGCCCATGTAGGCCTCGATGACGAGCGGATTCTTCGACACTTCCGCATACGAGCCTTCGGCCAGCACCTCGCCGCGTTGCAGGACGGTGATCGTGTCGGAGATCCCCGCGATCACGTTCATGTTGTGTTCCACCATCAGGATCGTGCGCCCGCTCGCGACCTTCTTGATCAACGCGGTCACGCGGTCGACGTCCTCATGGCCCATCCCCTGCGTCGGCTCGTCGAGCAGCATCAGTTCGGGCTCCATTGCGAGCGTCGTCGCGATCTCGAGCGCGCGCTTGCGGCCGTAGGCCAGCTCGACGGTCGGCACGTGCGCGAAATCGGTGAGGCCGACCTGCGTGAGCAGGTCCATCGCGCGATCGTCGAGCCGCTTCAGCGTGCGCTCGCTGCGCCAGAAATGAAATTCGGTGCCGAGCGCGCGTTGCAGGCCGATGCGCACGTTCTGCAGCGCGGTGAGGTGCGGGAACACGGCCGAGATCTGGAACGAGCGGATGATGCCGCGCCGCGCGACCTGCGCGGGCCGCTCGTCGGTGATGTCGATGCCGTTGAAGACGATCTGGCCGGCCGTCGGCGTCAGAAATTTGGTGAGGAGGTTGAAACAGGTGGTCTTGCCCGCGCCGTTCGGCCCGATCAATGCGTGGATCGCACCGCGCCGCACACGCAGGTTGACGCCGTTCACGGCGGTGAAGCCCCTGAATTCCTTCGTCAGTCCGCGTGTTTCCAGAATCGTGTCGCCGAGAATCATGTTCCCTTCCGTACGAAGTCAGGCGAAGCACCGGGATGCCTGGCGCAGGCGGCCGCGAACAGGTCAGCGGATCAGCGGGCTGCCCCCGGGCGCCGTGGTACGCCTCGAGGGTTGGTCTCCCGCGCCGACGCGTATGCACATTACAGAACATTGTCGCGCCGTTGGTGCAGTGCAATCATCGGGATTTGCACTTATAGGGCTGGCCGCCATATCGGCCGCGACTGCGTGCGGTTTTGCACCGCGCTTTTTTGACACGTGCATCATCACGCGTTGACCTGCTGCGGGATCCGGCACGCGCGCGCTCGACGAAAAAAAGCCGCGCGACGACGCGGCTTGCAGGGATCTTGCCGTTCGAACGGACGCGACGGCAGCTTGTTTCGCATAGCGAATCAGCGGGCGTTCGCATGACCGCCCGCTGGCATGCGTGTCAGCGGGTCGTCACACAGCCGTCACCGCGGCCTCGGTTCGCACCGCCGTCGCTTCGCGCGCCGCGCGGCGGTCGGCACGAATCATGTCGCTCGCGCGCTCGGCGATCATCAACGTCGGCGAATTGGTGTTGCCCGATGTGATGAACGGCATCACCGACGCATCGACGATCCGCAACCCGGCGATGCCGCGCACGCGCAGCCGGCTGTCGACCACCGCGCGTTCGTCGTCCGCGCGCCCCATCCGGCACGTGCCGACCGGGTGGAAGATCGTCGTGCCGACCGCGCCGGCCGCGTCGACCAGTTCGGCCTCGGTCCGGTATTGCGGGCCCGGCAAGATTTCCTCGGGGCGATAGCGCGCAAGCGCCGGTGCGGACGCGATCCGGCGCGTGAGGCGCAGCGCGTTCGCGGCGACGTGCCGATCGTGGTCGGTCGACAGATAGTTCGGCGCGATCGCCGGTGCGCTGCCCGGATCGGCGCTCGTCACGTGCACGCTGCCGCGCGACGTCGGCCGCAAATGGCAAACCGACGCCGTAAAGGCGTTGAAGCGGTGCAGCGGTTCGCCGAAGCGTTCGAGCGACAGCGGCTGCACGTGATACTGGAGATCGGGGCGCATGAGTGCGGGATCGTCCGGATCCGATTTCGCGAATGCGCCCAACTGCGACGGCGCCATCGACATCGGCCCGCGCTGCAGCAGCGCATATTCGGCGCCGATCATCAGCTTGCCCCACCAGTGCGCGGACAGCGTATTGAGCGTACGCACGCCGTCGACGCGAAACGCCATGCGCAATTGCAGGTGATCCTGCAGGTTTTCTCCGACGCCGGGCAGATCCTGCACGACGTCGATGCCGAGCGCCTGCAGCCGCCGGCCATCTCCGATGCCCGACAGTTCGAGCAGTTGCGGCGAATTCACCGCGCCCGACGTCAGCAGCACTTCCGCTCGCGCGCACGCGACGTAATCGGTGCCGCCGCCGCGATACTCGACGCCGACCGCGCGCCGACCGTCGAAAATCACGCGCTGCGCATGCGCGCCGGTGATCACGGTCAGATTCGGGCGCGCCATCGCCGGCCGCAGGAACCCCTTCGACGTATTCCAGCGCACGCCGCGCTTCTGGTTCACTTCGAAGTAGCCGACCCCGGCATTGTCGCCGCGGTTGAAATCGTCGGTCGCGGGAATGCCCGTCTGCTGCGCGGCCTGCGCGAACGATTCGAGGATCTCCCAGCGCAGCCGCTGTTTCTCGACGCGCCAGTAGCCGCCCGCGCCGTGCGCGTCGCTCGCGCCCGCATGGTGATCCTCGCTACGCTTGAAGATCGGCAGCACGCTGTCCCACGACCAGCCGGCGTCGCCGGTTTCCTGCGCCCAGTGATCGTAGTCCTCGCGCTGGCCGCGCATGTAGATCATCCCGTTGATCGACGAGCAGCCGCCGAGCACGCGGCCGCGCGGATACGACAGCGCGCGGCCGTTGAGCGCCGCTTCGGGCTGCGTCTTGTACAGCCAGTCGGTGCGCGGGTTGCCGATGCAGTACAGATAGCCGACCGGGATATGAATCCAGTGGTAGTCGTCCTTGCCGCCCGCTTCCAGCAGCAGCACGCTGATGTCGGGATCCTCGGTCAGGCGGTTCGCGAGCACGCAGCCCGCGGTGCCCGCGCCGACGATCACGTAGTCGAATTCGCCCTCGAGCGTGCGTTGAGTACTCACGGCGTGTCCCCTTCTGCTTGTTGTGCGCCGCGCGGCGCGATGCCGCGCGCATGTTCAGCATAGTGCGTCGTGTCGCGCGCCGCGCTCAAGGCCGCGCGCCGCGACCCGATGAAGCGTACTCCCGCGCGCGGGCGCCGATCCAATGAGTTATGCTGAACTGCGTTATAAGCCGCGCTCATATCACGACGATGGATCTCACCCTGCTCCGCGCGTTCGCGACGGTCGCGCGCGAAGGCAACCTGACGCGCGCCGCCGCGCAGCTGCACCTGACGCAGCCGGCCGTCAGCCTGCAGATCAAGCATCTGCAGGAAACGCTCGGCGTCGCGCTGTTCACACGCACGTCGCGCGGGCTCGCGCTCACGCGCGACGGCCAGACGCTGCTGCCGCATGCGGAACGGGCGCTGGCCGCGGCCGCCGACGTGCAACGCGCCGCCGCCGCACTGCGGCACGAGGTGCGCGGCCGGCTGCGGATCGGCACGATCCTCGATCCGGGGTTCCTGCGGCTCGGCGGCTTCCTGCGTGCGCTGGTCGAGACCCATCCGCAGATCGAGACCGCGCTGCGGCACGGGATGTCGGGCTGGGTGATCGAACAGGTGCGTGCGCGGGCGCTCGACGTCGGCTACTACATCGGCCGTCCCGAAGAGGACTCGCCGCGCGACGAAGCGCTGTTCCACACCGTCACGCTGACGCGCTTCGAATATCGCGTCCTGGCGCCCGCCGGCTGGAAGGAGCGCGTGCAGCGCGCGCACGACTGGCGGGCGCTCGCCGCGCTGCCGTGGATCTGGACGCCGCCGGCGTCCGCGCACCACCGGCTGCTGTCGCGGCGTTTCGCGGACGCCGGCGCGCAGCCGGTGAAGGTCGCCGAGGTCGACCAGGAGCAGTCGATGCTCGATCTCGTCAAATCGGGGATCGGGTTGACGCTCGCACGCGATTCGACCGCGCTGGCCGAAGCGCACGCGCATGCGCTGACGATCGTCGAGCACGTGACGGTGCCGACCGAACTGACGTTCGTGACGCTCGCCGAGCGGCGCGACGAGCCGGCGATCGCGGCCGCGTTGCGGCTGATCGAAGCGCAGTGGGCGATATGAGCATTGCTGATGTCGATGCGGCCGATTGCGCATCGGGTATCGGTGCGTGATGCATCCCGCGGATCGCCGTCGCGGGCCGAATCACCGCCTCGCCCGCCCCGCGTCGTGTCGCCGCGCCCCCGCCCGCTCGTCACGCCACCATCGCAGGCTTTTTGCTAGATTGTGCGTTCGCACACCGCGAGACCCCGATTGAAGGAGACCCGCATGGCCCGCAACATCGAGATCAAAGCCCGCGCCCGCGAATTCGACCGGCTGCGCGAACAGGCGGCTCAACTCGCGACCGAAGCGCCGTTGTTCTACCGCCAGCAGGATTTCTTCTACGACGTGCCGCGCGGCCGGCTGAAGCTGCGCCGCTTCGAGGACGGCACGCCGGCGGAGCTGATCTTCTACCAGCGCGACGACCGCGATGGCCCGAAGGCGTCGTACTACACGCGCAGCCCGGTGACGAACCCCGACGCGATGCATTCGCTGCTCGCGACCGCGCTGACCACGCGCGGAATCGTCACGAAGGAGCGGCACGTGTACCTCGCGGGCCGCACGCGCATCCATCTCGACCGCGTCGACGGGCTCGGCGATTTCATCGAACTCGAAGTCGTGCTCGGCCCGGACGACGACGAAGCCGGCGGCGAAGCGGAAGCGCACGAGGTATTCGCGAAGCTCGGCGTGGCGCAGGAGGATCTCGTCGCGGTCGCGTACGTCGATCTGCTGAACGCCGACGCCCAGCCCGAAACGGCCTGATCCGGCCCCGCTGAAGGCGCGCCGCGCGTGCCGCCTTCAGCGCCGGCGCCGGCCCCGCGGGCGCCGCCCCGTCACGCGGCGCCGGGCGCCAGGTGCGCGAGCGGCAGCGCGCCGTTGCGCTTGAAGGTCGTCAGCACGATGTTCGAGCGCACGCTGTCGACGCCCGGCACCCGCATCAGCTTCTTCATCACGAACTGCGACAGCGCGTTGAGATCCGGCGCGACGATCCGCAGCAGATAGTCGGCATCGCCCACCACCGCATGGCATTCGAGCACTTCGGGCAGCACGTCGATCTGCTGCTGGAACTGCTCGATGATCGAATCGCCGTGATGCTTGAGCTTCAGGCTCGTGAACGCGGTCACGCCGAGCCCGAGCTTTTCGGGGCGCAGCATCACGCGGTAGCCTTCGATCACGCCGGCCGCCTCGAGCCGCTGCAGCCGCCGGCCGATCTGCGACGGCGACAGCGGCACCTCCTCACCCAGTTGCTGATGCGTCGCGCGACCGAAGCGCTGCAGCACGTCCAGCAGCGCGAGGTCGAAGTGATCGAGTTCCAGCATGAGATTTCTCCGCATTGATTCGTGTTTTGATGCGTGATTATCGCATCATTCGGCAAATCAACGCCAACTATGCGCCCAATCCGCGCGCAGCCCGCTCTACACTTGCATGGTCCCAACCCACAGCGTGCAGAGCCTGATCATGTCCACCGTCGTCACCGCGAAACTGCAGGAGCAGTTCGATGCGGGCCTCGAAACCCGCGCCGATTTCACCATCGACCAGCCGCTGCACTGCTACGGCCAGGTCGACCACGCGGTGTGGAAGCAGCTCTATGCGCGCCAGTCGGCCTTGCTGCGCGGCCGCGCGTGCGACGCGTTCGTCGCCGGACTCGGCAAGATCGAGCTGCCGGCCGATCACGTGCCGTCGTTCGCCGACGTGAATCGCCAGCTGAAGCCCGCGACCGGCTGGGAAATCGTCGCGGTACCGGGCCTCGTGCCCGACCGCGTGTTCTTCGAGCACCTCGCGAACCGGCGTTTCCCCGTCACCTGGTGGATGCGTCGCCCCGACCAGCTCGACTACCTGCAGGAACCCGACTGCTTCCACGACCTGTTCGGCCACGTGCCGCTGCTGATCGACCCGGTGTTCGCCGACTACATGCAGGCGTACGGCCGCACCGCGCTCGCGGTCGCCGACGACGAAGCGGCGCTGGCGCGGCTCGCGCGCCTCTATTGGTATACGGTGGAATTCGGGCTGATCCGCGACCCGCGCGGGACCGACGGGCTGTCGATCTACGGCGCCGGGATCGTGTCGAGCAAGGGCGAAAGCCTGTACAGCCTGGAAAGCGCGGCGCCGAACCGCCTCGGGTTCGATCTCGAGCGCGTGATGCGCACGAAGTACCGGATCGACACGTTCCAGAAGACCTACTTCGTGATCGACGATTTCGCGCAACTGTTCGCGCTCGCCGACGTCGACGGCCGCGCCCTGGCCGACCGGCTCGCGGCGCTGCCCGAATTCGCGGCCGGCGCGGTGCTCGACACCGACCGCGTGCTGCATCGCGGCACGGGCGACGGCTGGCCCGACGACGCCGACGCGTGACGCACCAGGCGCCGCGACACCGCGGCGCCGACCGCCCGCGGCCAGCGGCCCGTCGCCGCCCACCCGTCGCCCTTTCCGCAACTATGAAACAATGAACGATGCCGGCCTCGCCGCGCGGTGCAGCCGCGTGCGGGCGCGGTTACCGAACGAGAGGTGCAAGATGATCCACAAGCTCACATCCGAAGAACGCAAGACCCGGCTCGAAGGCCTGCCGCACTGGACCGCCGTGCCGGGCCGCGACGCGATTCAGCGCCGCCTGCGCTTCGCCGATTTCAACGAGGCATTCGGCTTCATGACGCGCGTCGCGATCAAGGCGCAGGAGATGAACCACCATCCGGAATGGTTCAACGTGTACAACCGTGTCGACGTCACGCTGTCGACCCACGATGCCGACGGCCTCACCGAACGCGACATCGAACTCGCGCGTTTCATCGACGGCGCCGCGACGCACGCGCAACCCGGCGCCTGAGTCCCGCCTCTACCGCCGCGCGTCTTTCGGTGCGCGGCGCGTCAACTTTTCATTTCGATGAACGTTTTCTAGGATGTACTCAGCGAAAGCCTTCAGCTTTCCAAGCCATCCTTAAGGCGCACGTAAGTCTCGTACGCTTTCCGTGCCTTGGGGTCCAAACCTTCCAGTTGCAGCGCGCTTTCGCGCTGTACAATCAGCAGCGCATACGGCTTGGAAAGCGCGCTGGCCTCTTCGCAGAGTTTGAGTTCGTCGCCGCTCGACGGCGAGCGGGCGCGCCAGAAATTGATCGCGGCTTCTAGGTCGTGGATCGAAATATCGGACATGATTGGATCTAATCGTTCGCTGGCCGCCATGCTTGATGTCAGGCGAGGCGGCGCCCCTGTGGAAACGGCGTCGTGCTGTCCGCGTGCCTGAACCGCCAACCCATTGTACTTGAGCGAACTTCATGCGACTCCTTCTGATCGAAGACGACCGCCCCATCGCACGCGGTATCCAGAGCAGCCTCGAGCAGGCTGGCTTCACCGTCGACATGGTGCATGACGGCATCTTTGCCGAACAGGCGCTGGCACAGAACCGCCACGAACTCGTGATCCTCGACCTCGGCCTGCCGGGCATCGACGGAATGACGCTGCTCACGCGCTTCCGCCAGACCAACCGCCACACGCCCGTGATCGTGCTGACCGCGCGCGACGAGCTGAACGACCGGATCCAGGGCCTGAACTCCGGCGCCGACGACTACATGCTCAAGCCGTTCGAGCCGGCCGAGCTCGAAGCGCGCATCCGCGCGGTGATGCGCCGCAGCGGCCCGCACAGCGACATGCCGCGTCCGGAAGTGTCGCTCGGCGGCGTCCGCCTGTCGGGCGTCGACCGCCGCATCTTCAACGACGACAAGCCGCTCGAACTGTCGCCGCGCGAATTCGCGGTGCTCGAAATGCTGCTGCTGCGTCACGGCCGCGTCGTCAGCAAGGCGCAGTTGCAGGATCACCTCACGCACTTCGGCGGCGATCTCGGCGACACCGCGATCGAAGTCTACGTGCACCGCGTGCGCAAGAAACTCGAGCAGTGCCGGGTCGAAATCGTCACCGTGCGCGGCTTCGGCTACCTGCTGCAGGAAATCCGCCAGACGGCGAGCGTCTGAGCGACGCCGCGCGCCGGCCGGCCGCGTGCCGCGGCGCGCCTGTGTGCGGCTTGCGCGTCGCCGCCCGGCGCACGACCGCGCCGCTCCCCGTGAGCGGCGCTCATCCATTTGCCCGTCGAAATGTCTCCTGATCCGGCTGTGACCACCAGCCTGCGCCGCTCGCTGCTCCGGCGCCTCGCCGCCCCGCTGTCGATGCTCGCGCTGATGAGTGGCCTGATCGCCTACTGGCTCGCGTGGCAGTACACGCAGCACGTGATCGACCGCTCGCTCGCCGATCTCGCGACCGCCATCTCCAAACAGATCCAGATCGCCGGCCCCGACGCGCCGTTCACGGTGCCGCCGCTCGCGCAGGCGATGTTCTCCGATCCGGCCGAAGCGCTGATCTACCGGATCAGCGACGGCGAACAGGAACTCGCCGGCGATCCGAAACTGCCGCTGCAGGGCATCAACGTGCGCCGCATGCACCATGCGTACGTGTTCGAGGCCGAGTACGACAATCGCGCGGTGCGGGTCGCGCAGGTGCGCGTCGACGACGTCGAGGGCGGCAAGCCGATGGTCGTCGAAGTCGCGCAGCCGGTGCGGCACCGCTACCGGATCGCGGCCGAATTCCTCGTCGCGATCATGATGCCGCTGCTCCTGCTGCTGCTCGCGGGCTGGGGGATCGTGTGGCGCGTCGTGAACCAGCAGCTCGGCCCGCTCACGCATCTCGCGGATTCGCTGAACCGGCAGACCCACACGTCACTGGAGCCGGTCGACGAAACCGACGTGCCGCTGGAGATCCGGCCGCTGACGAGCGCGATGAACGCGCTGCTCGGCCGTCTGAAGACCGCGCTCGACGCGCAGCGCAAGTTCATCGCCGACGCCGCGCACCAGTTGCGCACGCCGCTCACCGCGGTGAAGCTGCATGCCGAGCAGGCGGCCGTCGCGCGCGACCCGCACCAGACCTTCGCCGCGGTACGCGAGCTGCGCGCGGCCGCCGACCGCGCGGTGCGGCTGTCCAATCAGCTGCTGTCGCTCGCGCGTGCCGAGCCGGGCGAACAGGCCGCGCGCTTCGTCGACGTCGACCTCGCGGCGATGGCGTTCGAGACGGGCGCCGAATGGGTGCCGCGCGCGCTCGCGTCGCATGTCGACCTCGGCTTCCAGCGCAGCGACGACCCGGGCGACGACGAGAAGCTGATCGTGCGCGGCAACCCGGTGCTGCTGCGCGAGGTGATCGCGAACCTGCTCGACAATGCGCTGAAGTACGTGCCGCTCGCGCGGCCGGACGGCGCGCGGATCACGGTGAACGTCGCGCGTGCCGCGCTCGAGGGCAACCAGCCGGCCGCCGAGATCGTCGTCGAGGACAACGGCCCCGGCGTGCCCGCGAACCAGCAGGCCGACCTGTTCAAGCGCTTCTTCCGTGGCGACGCGCAGAGCGGCAATGGCGTCGAGACGGGCGCCGGGCTCGGGCTCGCGATCGTGCACGACATCATCGCGATGCACGGCGGCACCGTGTCGTACGAGGATGCACCGGAAGGCGGCTCGCGCTTCGTGGTGCGGGTGCCGCTCGCCGCGCGTACGGAGAAGCCGGCCAGCGAAACGCCGGCCGCGGCGCCGACGCACTGAGCGGCGCGATCTTCGGCGGGCAACCGCGTGCCCGTCGACCGGGCAGCCCGCCGGAACAGGAACGGTAAGACGGAAAGCGAATGACGGGCCGCCACGATGCGGCAACCGTCGGCTGAAACGACAACGACAGCGCGCGATGCGCTGCCGCCTGCATCACTTCTTGTGCTTCTTGTCCTTCGAACCGGACGCCGACTTGCCGTCCTTCTTGTCCTTCTTCTTTTTCTTCTTCCCGCCTTCGTCGGACGTCGCGAGCAACGTGCCGCGGCACGACTCCGCACCGCAGTGGCACGCGTATTCGCGCTTGAGCTTCTTCGTCAGCTTCGCGTCGATCACGAGGCCGTAGTCGTAGAACAGCTCCTCTTCCGGTTCAATGTCGCGCAGCGCGTGGATGTACACACGGCCTTTGACTTCCTCGGCTTCGCAGTTCGGCGCGCACGAATGGTTGATCCAGCGCGCGCTGTTGCCGTCGATCTTGCCGTCGATCACGCCGCCTTCGTCCAGTGCGAAGTAGAACGTATGGTTCGGCTCGCTCGGGTCGTGCGGATGACGGCGCAGCGCTTCCTTCCACGAGATTCGCTCGCCCTTGTATTCCACTACGCGCTCGCCGGCCTTGATCGGCGCCACGGCGAACACGCCCTTGCCGTGTACTCCCGAGCGGCGCACCGCGATCCTGCGTGAACTCATCGAACCAATCCTTGTGAAGACGACCTGAAGGGAAGCAGCCGCGATCGCGGCCGGGCGCCGCGCAAAACGAAAACGCGGCACCGGTCGGTGCCGCGTCGGGGCATGCGGCGAATCACCCGCATCCTACACGTTCAAGATTGCTTCGTTCAACATCGCGCGCAATATTGCGCGATGTCCTCAGCGCTGGCCAAATGCGACGTCGCCGAACAGCGCCTTGTGCTCGCGCGGCTGCGAGCGCCAGTATTGCGGCGGCGCCGTCACCTGCGCGCCGAGCTCGGCCGCCGCGTGCCACGGCCAGCGCGGGTCGTACAGCATCGCGCGCGCCATCGCGACGAAATCGGCATCGCCGGCCTCGATCAGCCGGTTCGCGTGCGCGGGCTCGTTGATCAGCCCGACCGCGATCGTCGGCATGCCGACCGCGCGCTTCACGGCCTGCGCGAACGGCACCTGGTAGCCGGGCGACAGCGGAATCTTCTGCAGCGGCGACACGCCGCCGGACGACACGTCGATCCAGTCGCAGCCGCGGCGCTTCAGTTCGTGCGCGAACGCGATCGTATCGTCGAGCTCCCAGCCGCCTTCGACCCAGTCGGTCGCGGACACGCGCACGCCGACCGGCTGGTCTTCCGGAAACGCCGCGCGCACGATCTCGAAAATCTCGAGCGGAAACCGCATCCGGTTGTCGCGCGAGCCGCCGTATTCGTCGGTGCGCTGATTCGCGAGCGGCGACAGGAACTGATGCAGCAGGTAGCCGTGCGCCGCGTGTACTTCGATCGCATCGATGCCGAGCCGCGCGGCACGCTTCGCCGACGCCGCGAAGGCTTCGCGGATGCGGTTCAGGCCCGCGGCATCGAGCGCGAGCGGCGGCGTCTCGCCGTCCTTGTGCGGCACGGCCGACGGTCCATGCGGCAACCAGCCGCCATCGGCGACCGGCACGAGCTGGCCGCCCTCCCAGGGCGCCGCGCTCGACGCCTTGCGCCCCGCATGCGACAACTGCATCGCGATACGGACCGGCGAATGCTTGCGGATCGCGGCGAGCACCGGCTTCAGCGCGGCTTCGGTCACGTCGTCCCACAGGCCGAGGTCGCCATGCGTGATGCGCCCGTCGGGTTCCACCGCGGTCGCCTCGATGCACAGCAGCCCCGCGCCCGACAGCGCGAGATGGCCGAGGTGAATCATGTGCCAGTCGGTCGCTTCGCCGCGTTCGGCCGAGTACTGGCACATCGGGGAAATCACGATCCGGTTCGGAAGGGTCACGCCGCGCAGCGTGAACGGAGAAAACAGCGCAGTCATGGAAGCCGCTCGTCAGGAAAGGGGAAGAGCGGACGAGCGTAGCACGCACGCCTGAAGCGTGCAGATGGCGCGATCGGCAGTAAGCGGATGGTCAGGTACGGCCGGCCAGGCGCCGGCAGTGCGCGGAATGCGCGATGTACGGCGAGGCGCCGGCCCGCAACGGATGCGGGTCGGGCCGAACCTGTGCAGCGGGCGGAGCCGCCCGCGACGTCAGAGCCCGACGCTGCCGAGCCACTCCGCGAACATGCGCCGTGCGGCCGCCTCGAGCACGGGCCCGTGCTGCGCGGTATCGGCACGCAGCTGGCGCGCGTCGACGCCGGGCGTCGCGGCGATTTCGCCGGCGTTCGCGATCAGCCACGGTTCGAAGCGATCGGTGCGGATCTCGGGATGACATTGCAGCGCCAGCACGTGCTGCCCCCAGGCGAAGGCCTGGTGGCGGCAGGCCGGCGTCGACGCGAGATGGATCGCACCGCCCGGCAGGTCGAACGTATCGCCATGCCAGTGCAGCATCGACGTCGTCGCGCCATCGAGATGGCGCAGCGGCGATGCACGGCCGGCGTCGGTGAGCGTCAGCGGCGCCCAGCCGAGTTCGTGCTGCGCGGCCGGATAGACGCGCGCGCCGAGTGCCCGCGCGATGAACTGCGCGCCGAGGCAGATACCGAGGATCGGCAATCCCGCGTCGATACGCTGGCGCACGAGCGCCAGCAGCGGCGCGATCGTCGGATACTGCGCATCGTCGTACACGCTGAGCGGCCCGCCGAGCACGACCAACAGCGACGGCTCGAGCACGTCCAGCACCTCGACCCGCGACGATCCGACATCGACATAGCGCACCCGTCGACCGCGTTCGCCGAGCACCTGCTCGAAGCTCCCGAGATCCTCGAAATGCACGTGGCGGATCGCCACGACTTCAGCGTTCATCATCGGCCTCCCGGTCGATCGACGGACGTCAGCCTGCGAAAATCTTCCAGGTCTTCTTCTGCGTCGCCGCGTCGGCTTCTTCCTGCACCGAGCAGTCGAGACGCAGATCGCTGTCGGACATCGCGATGTCGAGCGCCGCGCAGTGATGCACGGTCTTCTTCGACGGCTTGCCCGGCTGGAAATGCGTGCACGTGAGGCACATGCGCTGCGGCGGCGTCGCACCGGCCACTTGCAGCTCGCGCAGCGTCTTCAGCAGCGCGCGATACAGCGTGCCCTGCTCGTCCGCGCCGAGCTTGCCGACCGCTTTCGTCAGGAATTCAGGCCATTGCAGCGCCTTCTTCGCGGCCGTGCGGCCACGCGCCGACAGGCGCACGGCCAGCGCGCGGCCGTCGTCCAGCGCACGGCGCTTCTCGACGAGCCCCTTCGTCTCGAGCGTGCTGACCGCATCGCTCGTGGTGGCCGCGGTGAGCTGCGTCTCGCGTGCGATCTCGCCGAGCCGCATCGGGCCCTTGCGCTGCAGCAGCAGCACGAGAATCTCGCCCTGCGTCGGCGTGAGGCCAGCGCCTTCCGCCCAATCCCATGCCTCGCTCCGCATGGCCGTGCTCAACCGCAGCAAGCTGTGGGTCACACGTCCCGCAGCCTGGTTCCCGTAAACGCCTTCGCTCATAGTCTTTTCGCTTTGCCGCCGCCCGGATTGCCGAGCAGCCGTAGTGTGGAGATCGAATGTCTATCTCAAAACAGACACACTCTCTCGAGTGCGTCAGCACGGCCGTCGCGAGGCACACGCGGCGGTCGCGTTCGCGGCGACCGGAGAGACACGCGTCGTTCCGGTGTCCGCAAAGCCGACATTCTAAGCGAGAGCGGAAAATCGCACAGCTAAGTTATCCCCTGCATTCTGTGGAAAATCACTGGATAACCGTCATTTTTCGTTGTGCGCGCAATGTCGCGCGCCCACAAAACGGGGCGCGCCGGCATTGTCCTGTTCGAATCGGCCATCGGCCGCATGGTAATGGTCCACCGGGTTATCCCGCCTGCAGAGCGTTGACTTTGCAGTGGAATATCGGGTTATCCACAGATTTTGAGGACGCCTGGCAACGATTTCGGCGGGACACGGCGCCGAGCGCCGTTCAGCGAATCCCGGTTCGGTCGATCCTGCAATCTGCAAAACATTTTTTCACTCACGCCAACGTAAGCACTGCTGCCGGACCGTCTCGTTCAGCGATTTTTCCTGTTTGAAAACGGTTCTCAACCACGATGCGTCGTTCACGCGCGCCTTCGCGAGCGCACCGATTTCGTCGAGCGCCGCGCGCGAGCCCAGCGCGGCCGCATGCGGCGCGATCCGGTCGAGCGTGTCGAGGATGTCTTCCGCGATCGTGCGGCGCTCGCCCGTCTGAGGATTCACGCAGGTGCCTTCGAGCCCGAAGCGGCACGCTTCGAAACGGTTGAACGTGTAGACCAGATAGTCGTCCTCCGACAGCTTCAGCGGCCGGTCGGTCAGCAGGTAACGCGCGAGCGTCTGGATGTAGCAGGCGATCGCCGCGGCGCGATCGACCGACAGCGGCGTGTCCATCACGCGCACCTCGATCGTGCCGTAGCCGGGCTTCGGCCGGATGTCCCAGTAGAAGTCCTTCATCGAGTTGACGACGCCCGTGTTCACCATCTTCGTGAAGTACTCCTCGAAGCTGTCCCAGGTGAGCACGAACGGCGCGCGGCCCGACAGCGGGAACGCGAACACCGAATTCAGGCGTGCCGAATGGAAGCCCGTGTCGACGTTCTGCACGAACGGCGACGACGCGGACAACGCGATGAAGTGCGGAATGAAGCGCGACATCGAGTGCAGCAGGAACAGCGCGCTGTCGGGATCGGGACAGCCGATGTGCACGTGCTGGCCGAACACGGTGAACTGTTTCGCGAGATAGCCGTACAGCTCGGAGATGTACTGGAAGCGCGGCGCATCGTAGATCTGCCGGTCGCTCCATTGCTGGAACGCATGCGTGCCGCCACCGGCCAGCCCGACGTTGAGCTGGTCGGCCGCCTTCACGAGCACGTCGCGGATCGCATGCAGCTCGCTGACGGCCTGCTCGTGCGAATGGCAGATGCCGGTCGACAGCTCGATCATGCTTTCGGTGATTTCCGGCGTGATGTTGCCCGGAAAGGTCTCGCCCTGGATCAGGCGCATCAGGTCGGATGCCGCTTTGGTCAGGTCGTAGTTGTGCGTGTTGACGACCTGGATCTCCAGTTCGACGCCGAACGTGAACGGTTCGGAATTGACGAAGGTTTCGAGTGCCATGGCAGGTTCCGGAATCAGTTGCCGTCGCTGCGTTCGCCGACCGCCGACAGGCAGCGATAGACGACGAACGGGCTGACGAGCTGCAGGATCACGATCGAGCACATCACGATCGCGCGCAGGTGCGGGTCGAAATTCGGATAAAGCTGGTAGGTATCGTCGACGAGCAGGTACGACAGCGCGGACATCGGCGTGAGCGCGATGCCGAGCGCGACGCCCTGCTTCATCCCGAGGCCGCTCGGCTTCGCGAACGCGACGACGCCGGCCAGCTTCGCGACGAGCCGCGTGACGATCAGCACGATCGCGAGCAGCCCGCCGAGCGCGATGTCGCCCCACGTGAACGACGTGAGCGTCAGCACGAACAGCACCACCGTCAGCAGCCAGCCGGCCGTGCCGAAATGCTCGGGCCACAGTTGCGGCCGTGCTTCGAGGTTCTTCACGATGATGCCGGCGAGCAGCAGCGTGAGCAGCGTCGACAGCTTCAGCGCCTGCGCGACGGCGATCGCCAGCATCACGAGCCCGAACAGCGCGACGAACGAATGCTCGTCGCGCATCGTCGCGGTCATGTGACGGAACAGGTAATTGCACGAACGCGCGACGAGATACGCGACGATGAACGAACCGGCGAGCAGGTAGAGCGGCTGCAGGATCGTCGCGAACACGTTGCCGTACGCTTCTTGGTGCAGCCAGCTCGTGACGAGCTTGGTCAGCACGATCGCATACACGCTGTTGAGCGCGGTGAGCGTGATCAGGCGTTGCGATACCTGCC
This sequence comes from Burkholderia cenocepacia, assembly GCF_900446215.1. Classification (GTDB taxonomy): domain Bacteria; phylum Pseudomonadota; class Gammaproteobacteria; order Burkholderiales; family Burkholderiaceae; genus Burkholderia; species Burkholderia cenocepacia. Next base: position 175,149 of record NZ_UAQZ01000012.1, read on the forward strand.
CTTCCGCGCGCAGTTCGGTCTTGAGCTGGATCACCATCGACGGCGACGTCGCGATCGCGATCGCCGACAGCACCAGCGCGACCATGCCCGATACGCCGAGCGCGAGCATCACGAACAGCACGAGCACGAAGGTCAGCGTGGCTTCCGCGAGACTCGACGCGACGAGCCACGGATTGCGCCGGATCCAGCGCAGGTCGAGGCGGCTGCCGAGTTCGAACAGCAGCAGGCCGAGCGCGACGTCCATCAGCAGCCGCGAGGTTTCGTCGGTGCTCGCGTCGATCACGCCGAATCCGAACGAACCGGCGATCAGGCCGATCACGGCATAGCCGGTGATGCGCGGCAGGCGCCACGCGCGATAGCACAGCTCGCCGCACAGGCCGGCTGCGAACAGCGCGAGCCCGGCCCAGAACACGGCATCCGGCGTAAGCGGCCAGTTGGGCAGGAATGAGAACGCCGACTTCATCGTGGTGACTTCTCCTTTGGAAGCAACCGCCAGCGACGCGGGGTCAAGCGACAGGAATGGATGCGCGCCGGCTGGGTATCGCCCCGAATGTGATTGTTGTGCTCGACGACGGCGGTACATGGGGTCCGCCTGTTCCACCACAGGGCGGAACGTCGTTCAGGTTGCCGATCTGGATTGTCGGCCTGGTGTGTGAACGGACTGCGCAGTCTCGAGGATTCTGATTCGAAATCGTGCCGACCGTTCCATTGAAGCATGTCCGGCGCCTGGCCGAACGAACGCGAAGGAAACCGATTGTGCCACAGCTTTTTCGCTCCGGAACCGATTGAATCGACTCGCGGCGCTGTGCGGCACCGCAGGTCTTTGGTTTCAAAGGTTTACTTGTATATATACGTAGTAGAAGTTAACAAAGGACGCACAGTTCTGTGGATAACTCCGGTTTACGCTGGCAGATCAAGGTGTTGGCGAAACCATAACCGGTTGCACAGGCTGTTCGTGCACAGACATTTGAGTTGAGCAACTTTCGGGCCGCTGCACAGCTGTGCCGAGTTGCCCAGTTTACGTACACTGTGATTGCACACGAAGTGCGCGCGGATTCCGCGCGGTTATCCACAGCATCGCGTGGATAACCTTGCGCGGAAAAATCGGGAAACTGTGACGTAGGCGTGCGACCGGTCAGCCGGTCGAACCGACACGGCGGGCGCGCAGTGCGCGGATCAGGAAGCGGGCGGGATCGATCGCGTCGGCGAGCTCGCGCTCGAGCGGCCAGGGTTCGCCTTCGAGTTGCGACGCGATCAGTTCGGCGCCGAGCGCCGCCCACACGAGCCCGCGCGAACCGAAGCCGAATGCACCGTAGAGGCCCGGCATGCGCGGCAGGTCGCGCGCCTGCGCACCGCCCAGCGCGCGTGCGTTCGCAACGGCCTGCGCTTCGTCGGCGAGCGGGCCGACGAGCGGCAGGCGATCGCCGACGACCCAGCGGAACGCCACGCGGCCGCGCAGCGTGGCGGGATCCGGCCACTCGCCGATCAGGCCCGGCAGCAGGCGCCGCACGCGCTCGAGGCTTTCGGCGTGGCCGGCCGCGCGCATCGCGGGATCGGTGTCGTCCGGCTCGAAGGTGGCGCCGATCAGCAGCGTGCCGTCGTCGAGCGGGATCGCGTAGCCGTCGCCGATCGCCGGGCACGGCAGCGGCGCCGTCGTGCCCGGCGGCAGCAGCGTGAGCTGGCCGCGCACCGGTTGCAGCGCGACGTGCTGCAATCCGGCAAGGCGCGCGGCGTCGCCCGCGTTCGCGAGCACGACGACGGGCGCGTCGGCCAGCGTGGCGCCCGTCTCGTCGAGCGCATGCCAGATGTCGTCCCGCCGCTCGAGCCGCGCGACGCGGGTGGACGCAAGCAGGCGCACACGCTCGCCGGCCGCCGTGCATTGCGCGGCGCACAGCCCGGCCGGCCAGACGGCGCCGCCGTGCGGAAACAGCAGCCCGCCATGCGCGACCGGCAGGTTCAGGTGCGCACGCGCGGCATCGGCGTCGAGCAGCGTCACGTAGTCGGACGGCGCACCGAAGGCATCGAACGCGTCGCGCATCCGCGCGAAATCGTCGGCCGATTCGGCGAGATGGATCATCCCCCGCGTGCTGCGTGCGAAGGCATGGCCCGCACGTTCGAGGGCTCGCCAGCGTGCGATCGCGTGCAGGAAGCCGCCGCGCGTGAGCCGGCTCGCGACGTTGTCGTCGCGCGTCATCAACGGATGGAAAACGCCGGCCGGATTGCCCGACGCGTCGCGCGCGATTCGTTCGTGCCGCTCGATCAACGTGACGTCCCAGCCGCGCGCGGCCAGACGTTCGACCACCGCGCAGCCCGCGAGGCCCGCGCCGATCACGATCGCGCGGCGTACTGCAACGGGCAATGCATGCGGCGGTTCGTGCCGGCGCGCGCGCCAGCGTGGCGCATATTCGCCGACGAGACGACCGTCGACTTCGCGGAACGTGAAACCTGTCTCGCCGAGCGCGTGTTTCACGGCATCGGACGTTGCATGCGTCGCAAACGTTGCGTGCTCGCCGGCCATTTTTGCGAGCGCGCGAATTCCGTCGCTCGACGCCGCGGCGCCATCGAGAAAAAATGCATCGGCGCGCGCGACGAGCTTCTTCGACAGCTCGATCGCATCGCCGAACGCGAGCGTGAGCACCACGCGCCCTGCGTCGAATTCGAGCCGGTGCAGGCCCGGCACCAGCATCGGCCATGCATCGATCAATGCGTCTACGTCTGCCGATATGGTTGTGTCTGCAACCATATGCGACACCGCGCGGCGCAGGTCGTCGCGCGACAACGGGTGCGGTTCGACCGCGACGACGTGCAGCCGTTCGCAGCGCTCAGGATCGCCGCGCCACGCGGCCCATGCGGCGAGGAAGCCGGCGCCCGCGCCGAATCCCGTCGTGACGATTGTGAACGTTCGGCGGCGCTGCCAGCGCGCGGGCAGCCCGTTGCCCGCGACGAACGCGCGATGCGCGTGTGCGAGCGTGCCGGATGCGCCGCGATGGAGCGTGCCGAACTCGGGCGAAACGAGCGTGCCGTCGTCGCGAAGCGCGAGCGTGGCGGAAACAAGTCGGTCGGGCATGCGAAACAAAAAACGTGGCAGCCAAGCCTGGCAAGGGATTGCGGGAGGCCGTCCGACGGGCCGTTGGGAAAAGCCAACGGGGCGGCGGTCGGGCGGACCGCGCTGCGTATCCTGTCCGGTTGGCGCAGGTCAAAAAACGGGCAATCGACGATTCATTCGGCGAAATACCGATGAAAATCTTTGAAACCCTTGTCGTTATTGGGTTTGCGCTGCGCTATCATAGCAACGCCGTACCGCGGGGTGGCCGCCGGCAAGCCGGAGGGCGCGTCGCGCGGGCCAGGATTCGGCGCTGTGTCGTCGGAGTCTGACTCTCGACGGCACGGTTCGCGCACGTATAATCGGCGCGTTCGCGCTGTTCGTGTCAACCTAACCTGATAAAGGAACCTTAATGAACAAACAGGAACTGATCGACGCCGTCGCCGCCCAAACGGGCGCCAGCAAGGCTCAAACCGGCGAAACGCTGGACACGCTGCTCGAAGTCATCAAGAAGGCCGTGTCGAAGGGTGATGCGGTTCAGCTGATCGGCTTCGGCAGCTTCGGTTCGGGCAAGCGCGCAGCACGTACGGGCCGCAACCCGAAGACGGGCGAAACCATCAAGATCCCGGCAGCCAAGACGGTCAAGTTCACGGCTGGCAAGGCGTTCAAGGACGCCGTCAACAAGCGTTAAACCCGCGCCTGTTCCAGGAAAAACCCGCCTCTCGGCGGGTTTTTTGTTGGGCGCGCGCGGCATTTTCGCCACAGTTCGCGCCGCTCTTGCAAAAGTTAACGGTTACTTTTACAAGCCGTTACCAGCCGATCATGCGTGCACGATCTGCGTGTCGCCGTGGTCGTCGTCGTCGTGCGAATCGACATCCCACGCCGGGAACGGATCGTCGAACGCCGCCCATCCCGCCGCGCCGAGCGCGAACTCCGCATCGGTCAGCAGGCACGCATCGAGTTTCGCGCGCCACGCGTCGGCGTCGAGCGCGATGCCGATCAGCACGAGTTCCTGCCGGCGATCGCCGACCGTGCGATCGTCGAGATCGCCCAGCCATTCCGTGCGGATTTCGGCGAGCAACTCGTCGTCGTCCGGCCATTCCGCGCGATCCTGCGCCGCCCACCACAAGCCTGCCGGGCCATGCCGGCACACGCCGCCCGCCTGCGATAGCGAGCCCGCGATGTCGTTGCGCGTCGCGAGCCAGAAGAAACCCTTGCTGCGCAGCACGCCCGGCCACTCCTGATGCAGCAGCGCCCAGAGTCGTGCCGGGTGAAACGGCCGGCGCGCGCGGTAAACAAAATTGCCGATTCCGAATTCGTCGGCTTCGCCGTGCACGTGCGCATGATGGTCGTCATGGCAGTCGGGGTCGTCGCAATGCGTGTGATCGTGATCGAGCGACGCGAGCCAGCCCGGCGCGTTCGCGGCTTCGTCGAAATCGAAGCGGCCGGTGTTCAGCACTTCGTCGAGCGGCACGTTGCCGAACGTCGACACGACCTGGTGCGCGCGCGGATTGAGGCGCGCGAGGATGTGCTGCAGGCGCGCGAGATCGTCCGCGCCGACGAGGTCGGCCTTGTTGATCACCAGCACGTCGCAGAATTCGATCTGCTCGATCAGCAGCTCGACGAGCGTGCGGTCGTCGTCTTCCGACGCGGCGATGCCGCGCGTCGCGAGCGCGTCGTCGGAGCCGTAGTCGCGCAGGAAGTTGTACGCGTCGACCACGGTGACGAGCGTGTCGAGCCGCGCGATGGACGACAGCGACGCGCCGTCGTCGTCGACGAACGTGAAGGTTTCGGCGATCGGCATCGGCTCCGCGATACCGGTCGATTCGATCATGATCGCGTCGAAGCGGCCTTCGGATGCAAGGTTGCGGATCTCGACGAGCAGATCGTCGCGCAGCGTGCAGCAGATGCAGCCGTTCGACATTTCGACGAGGCGTTCCTCGACGTGCGACAGCGCCTGCGCATCGCGCACGAGCGACGCGTCGATGTTGACCGCCGCGAGATCGTTGACGATCACCGCGACTTTCAGGCCCGCGCGGTTCGCGAGGACGTGGTTGAGCAGCGTGGTCTTGCCGGCGCCGAGGAAACCGGACAGCACGGTGACGGGCAACGGCTGTTTCATTGCCGGATTCATGATGATATGCACCAACGGAAAAGATGAAAAAGCGGCCGCGGCGCCCTGCCGGGGCGCGATCGGCCCGCGCACGGGCCAAACGGCGGCGTCAGCCCGCATTGTGCATCAAACGCGCGCGGCCGGCCCGGCGCCGGCCGGTGACGCGGCGCAGAATCACTGCGCGGCTTGAGCGGCTTGAGCGGCTTGAGCGGCTTGAGTGGTCTGCGCGGGCGGCAGCAGCTTCCATTGCGTCAGGATGCCGGCGATCTGCCGCGCGTACTTGTCGCGCAGCGATGGCGTTTCCGAATGATAGGCGCCGACTGCCTGCCACGTGTTGCCGTAGCGATTCATCTTCTGCTTGAGATGCCACGCGGCGATGTACACGTTCTTGCACGGCTCCATCAGCGTGTCGCGGCCGATCCCGTAGCGCGACAGCGTCGGCAGGTGGATCGAATTGATCTGCATCAGGCCGTAGTCGACCGAGCCGTTGGTGTTCTTGTTCAGCGCGCCGGGCCGGTTGCGCGACTCCTGCCACGCGATCGCGCGCAGGATCAGCGGATTGACCTGCTGATATTTGGCCGCTTCGTCGAAACAATCGGCGCGTGCGTTGCCGCTGGCGAACCACGCGCCGGCGGCGATCAACGCGATCGAAGCGAACCGTCTGTTCATCGTGCGGAAACGAAAAGGAATTGCGCGAAGCTCGGGAAAACCCGTGCCTGTTATTAGTGCGACGAGAAACGCGCCGCCCGTATCATACCGGCAGACCGTCAGATTGCGACAGGCAGGAATACGGCAGCCCGGTTATACCGCATTTCCGTGTCGGTTCATCGCGAAAACAAGGGAGAGGGCCGGCATGCGGAGGGCGACGCGGATCCTTACATATTGCATACGGTTCGCCGGACGCATGTCGTATGTGAGACAGTCCTCGGATCAATGTGATATTTCGGACATGAAAAACTGCTAATGTCGCCTCTTTCGGACTTGGATCCCAGCACTACCGCCGGAAGTGGCCTGAGCCGGCATCGACCCATTCATCCATGACAAGAAATCGCTTCGTTATGCGGCGTGTTGCCACGACCCTGCTCGTGGCCGGCATCATCGTCTCGCAGGCCGCCTACGCTCAGGTCACGCTCAATTTCGTGAATGCGGATATCGACCAGGTCGCGAAAGCGATCGGCGCCGCGACCGGCAAGACCATCATCGTCGACCCCCGCGTGAAGGGGCAGCTCAATCTCGTGGCCGAACGGCCGGTGCCGGAAGACCAGGCGTTGAAGACGCTGCAGTCGGCGCTGCGCATGCAGGGCTTCGCGCTCGTGCAGGATCACGGCGTGCTGAAGGTCGTGCCGGAAGCCGACGCGAAGCTGCAGGGCGTGCCGACCTACGTCGGCAATGCGCCGCAGGCGCGTGGCGACCAGGTGATCACGCAGGTGTTCGAGCTGCACAACGAATCGGCGAACAACCTGCTGCCCGTGCTGCGGCCGCTGATCTCGCCGAACAACACGGTGACGGCCTACCCGGCGAACAACACGATCGTCGTGACCGACTATGCGGACAACGTGCGCCGCATCGCGCAGATCATCTCGGGCATCGACAGCGCCGCGGGCGCGCAGGTGCAGGTCGTGACGCTGCGCAACGCGAACGCGATCGACCTCGCCGCGCAGATGCAGAAGATGCTCGACCCGGGTGCGATCGGCAACAGCGACGCGACGCTGAAGGTGTCGGTCACGGCCGACCCGCGCACCAATTCGCTGCTGCTGCGCGCATCGAACGGGTCGCGCCTCGCGGCCGCGAAACGTCTCGCGCTGCAGCTCGACGCGCCGAGCGCGGTGCCCGGCAACATGCACGTCGTGCCGCTGCGCAACGCCGATGCGGTGAAGCTCGCGAAGACGCTGCGCGGGATGCTCGGCAAGGGCGGCAACGACAGCGGCTCGTCGGCGTCGTCCAACGATGCGAACAGCTTCAACCAGAACGGCGGTTCGTCGGCGAGCGGCAACTTCTCGACCGGCACGTCGGGCACCCCGCCGCTGCCGTCGGGCGGCCTGGGCGGCTCGTCGTCGTCGTCCTACGGCAGCGGTTCTTCGTCCAGCGGCGGAATCGGCAGCGGCGGCCTGCTCGGCGGCGACAAGGACAAGAGCGGTGACGACAACCAGCCAGGCGGGATGATCCAGGCCGACTCGGCCACCAACTCGCTGATCATCACCGCGTCCGATCCGGTTTACCGGAACCTGCGCTCGGTGATCGACCAGCTCGACGCGCGGCGCGCGCAGGTCTATATCGAAGCGCTGATCGTCGAGCTGAACTCGACGACGCAGGGGCAACTCGGTATCCAGTGGCAGGTCGCGAGCGGCCAGTTCCTCGGCGGCACGAACCTGGCCGCGGCGGCCGGCAACGTCGCGGGCAACAGCATCATCAACCTCACGACCGGCACCGCGGGCAGTACCGGCGCCGGCCTCGCGGCCAACCTTTCGGGGCTGAACCAGGGGCTCAACATCGGCTGGCTGCACAACATGTTCGGCGTGCAGGGCCTCGGCGCGCTGCTGCAGTATTTCTCGGGCGTGAGCGACGCGAACGTGCTGTCGACGCCGAACCTGATCACGCTCGACAACGAGGAAGCGAAGATCGTCGTCGGCCAGAACGTGCCGATCGCGACCGGTTCGTACTCGAACCTGACGAGCGGCACCACGAGCAATGCGTTCAACACGTACGATCGTCGCGACGTCGGCCTGACGCTGCACGTGAAGCCGCAGATCACCGACGGCGGGATCCTGAAGCTGCAGCTCTACACCGAGGATTCGGCGGTCGTCAGCGGCACCACCAGCGCGCAGACCGGCCCGACCTTCACGAAGCGCTCGATCCAGTCGACGATCCTGGCCGACAACGGCGAGATCATCGTGCTCGGCGGCCTGATGCAGGACAACTACGCGGTGTCGAACAGCAAGGTGCCGCTGCTCGGCGACATCCCGTGGATCGGCCAGCTGTTCCGTTCGGAATCGAAGCAGCGGCAGAAGACGAACCTGATGGTGTTCCTGCGCCCGGTGATCATTTCCGATCGCAGCACCGCGCAGGAAGTCACGGCCAACCGCTACGACTACATCCAGGGTGTGACGGGCGCGTACAAGTCGGACAACAACGTGATCCGCGACAAGGACGATCCGGTCGTCCCGCCGATGCCGATCGGTCCGAGCCAGGGCGGCACGCCGGCCGGCAACCTGTTCGATCTCGACAAGATGCGTCGCCAGCAGTTGCAGCGCCAGGTCGCGCCGGTGCCGGCCCAGCCGTTGCCGGAAGCCACGCCCGCGCAGCCGCAGGGCGTGCCGCAGCAGGCGGTGCCGGCCCAGCCGCTGACCACCGCACCGGGAGCCTCGCAGTGAGCGACGTGCTCGCGTCTTCCGCCCACGACGGCGCGCCGGGCGAACGCCAGCCGCCATCGCCGCTCGCCGCGCGCCTGCTGCCGTACGGCTTCGCGAAGAGCGGCCAGGTGCTGATCGCGCATCAGCTCGACGACACGCTCGAGGTGTGGATCAGCGAACGCACGAGCGACGCCGCGCTCGCGGAAATCGCCCGCAACTTCGGCTCGATCGCCGTGCATCGCGTGCCGGCCGACGAGCTCGCGCAGGCGATCAACCAGGCGTACGCGCGCCAGGACGGCAGCGCCGCGCAGGTGGTCGGCGAGGTCGAAGGCGAAGTCGACCTGTCGCGGCTGATGCAGGACATTCCCGAAGTCGAGGATCTGCTCGAATCGGAAGACGACGCGCCGATCATCCGGATGATCAACGCGCTGCTCACGCAAGCGGCGCGCGAACAGGCGTCGGACATTCACATCGAGCCGTTCGAAAATGCGTCGGTCGTGCGCTTTCGCGTCGACGGCACGCTGCGCGACGTCGTGCGCCCGAAGAAGGCGCTGCACGGCGCGCTGATCTCGCGGATCAAGATCATGGCGCAGCTCGACATCGCGGAGAAGCGCCTGCCGCAGGACGGCCGCATCACGCTGCGCGTCGGCGGCCGGCCGGTCGACGTGCGCGTGTCGACGCTGCCGACCGGGCACGGCGAGCGCGCGGTGCTGCGTCTGCTGGAAAAGGATGCGCAGCGCCTGAACCTCGAAGCGCTCGGGATGGGCCGCGACACGCTCGTCCAGTTCGACAAGCTAATCGGCCGCCCGCACGGCATCGTGCTCGTCACCGGCCCGACCGGTTCGGGCAAGACGACCACGCTGTACGCGTCGATGTCGCGGCTCGAAACCGCGACGACCAACATCATGACCGTCGAGGACCCGATCGAATACGACCTGTCCGGCATCGGCCAGACGCAGGTGAACGAGCGAATCGGGATGACCTTTGCCCGCGCGCTGCGCTCGATCCTGCGCCAGGACCCGGACGTGATCATGATCGGCGAAATCCGCGACCTCGAAACCGCGCAGATCGCGGTGCAGGCGTCGCTGACGGGCCACCTCGTGCTCGCGACGCTACACACGAACGACGCGGCGTCCGCCGTCACGCGCCTGACCGACATGGGCGTCGAGCCGTACCTGCTCGCGTCGTCGCTGCTGGGCGTGCTCGCGCAGCGCCTGGTGCGCCAGCTCTGCCCGGTCTGCAAGGAAGAGCGCCACGAGGACGGCCGGACCGTGTGGCATCCGGTCGGCTGCGCGAAGTGCGGACATTCCGGTTATGCGGGCCGGCGCGGTGTGTACGAACTGCTGGTGATCGACGATTCGATCCGCTCGCTGATTCACCGCAACGCGGCCGATGCTGAAATTCTCGCCGCCGGCCGCGCGGAAGGCATGCGCACGCTGCGCGACGACGCCGAGCGCTGGCTTGCGTCCGGCGCGACGTCGCTCGAGGAAGTGCTGCGCGTGACGGGAGGCGCATAGCGCGATGCCGGCATTCCGTTTCGAAGCAATCGATGCGGCGGGACGCGCGCAGAAAGGCGTGATCGATGCCGACAGTGCGCGCGCCGCACGCGGCCAGCTGCGCACGCAGGGGCTCACGCCGCTCGTCGTCGAGCCGGCCGCGAGCGCGACGCGCGGCGCGCGGTCGCAGCGGCTCGCGTTCGGCCGCAAGCTGTCGCAGCGCGAACAGGCGATCCTCACGCGCCAGCTCGCGAGCCTGCTGATCGCCGGGCTGCCGCTCGACGAGGCGCTCGGCGTGCTGACCGAGCAGGCCGAGCGCGACTACATCCGCGAACTGATGGCCGCGATCCGCGCGGAAGTGCTCGGCGGCCATTCGCTCGCGAATGCGCTCGGCCAGCATCCGCGCGATTTTCCGGAGATCTACCGCGCACTCGTTGCTGCGGGCGAGCACACCGGCAAGCTCGGCATCGTGCTGTCGCGCTTGGCCGACTACATCGAGCAGAGCAATGCGCTCAAGCAGAAGATCCTGCTGGCGTTCACGTATCCGGGCATCGTCACGCTGATCGCATTCGGCATCGTCACGTTCCTGCTGAGCTACGTCGTACCGCAGGTCGTCAACGTGTTCGCGAGCACGAAGCAGCAACTGCCGATCCTCACGGTCGTGATGATGGCGCTGTCGGAATTCGTGCGGCACTGGTGGTGGGCGATCCTGATCGCGGTCGTGGTGGTCGTGTGGTTCGTGAAGGCGACGCTGTCGCGCGCCGGGCCCCGGCTTGCGTTCGATCGCTGGGTGCTGACCGCGCCGCTCGCGGGCAAGCTCGTGCGCGGCTACAACACGGTGCGCTTCGCGAGCACGCTCGGCATCCTCACCGCGGCCGGCGTGCCGATCCTGCGCGCGTTGCAGGCGGCCGGCGAGACGCTGTCGAACCGCGCGATGCGCGCGAACATCGACGATGCGATCGTGCGCGTGCGCGAAGGCTCCGCGCTGTCGCGCGCGCTGAACAACGTGAAGACGTTTCCGCCGGTGCTGGTGCACTTGATCCGGTCGGGCGAAGCGACGGGCGACGTGACGACGATGCTGGACCGCGCGGCCGAAGGCGAAGCGCGCGAGCTGGAGCGCCGCACGATGTTCCTGACGAGCCTGCTGGAGCCGCTGCTGATCCTCGCGATGGGCGGCATCGTGCTGGTGATCGTGCTGGCCGTGATGCTGCCGATCATCGAGCTGAACAACATGGTGCAGTGACGCTGCGGCCCGTTTGCCGGGCCGCCATCGTTCAGCGCATGTAGATCGCGGGGGACGGCGTGTTCGCCGGGAGCTGGATTTCGGCGCGGGCGCCGTTGCGGTCGATGATGATCGAGCGCGGGCGGACTTCGGCGAGCTTCGCGCCGGACGTGACGTCCGCGCCGAGCGACACGGCGCGCGGCGGTTCGCCGCCGACGCCGACGATCGCGGCGCCGCCGTGGTCGAGCGCGAGAATGCCGAACAGGTGGATGTCCTGGACGGGACTCTTGTCGAGCTGGCCGCCGAAGAGCGCCGCGGCGTCCTCGGTGCGGATCGGCAGCCGCGCGGCGGCGGCGGGCAGCGGCGCTTCGCGGGCCGACAGCGTGACGACCCAGTAGGTGGCCGTCGCGCACAAACCCGCGAAGAGGGCGAGGGAAAGGATCCGGATCGAGAGCGCGTTCATGCGCGCTATTGTACGGATGTATGTGAAATTTGCGTTGAGTGAAAGCCCTCGGCGATGCGCGCCTTACAATGCGTGCTCCGCGCCCGCCGGTCCGGAAGGTTGCCGTCAGGCAATCGTCCGGTGCGCCGGGTGCGTCACTCAATCGACGACATTTTTTGGAAAGAGGTAGTCAGTCATGCAAACGTGGATCACTCGCCGCAACGCGGCCGTGCGTCGTCAGCGCGGTTTCACGCTGATCGAGATCATGGTGGTGGTCGCGATCCTCGGGATCCTGGCGGCGCTGATCGTGCCGAAGATCATGAGCCGCCCGGACGAGGCGCGCCGCATCGCCGCGAAGCAGGACATCGGCACGATCATGCAGGCGCTCAAGCTGTATCGTCTCGACAACGGCCGCTATCCGACCCAGGAGCAGGGCCTGAACGCGCTGATCCAGAAGCCGACCAACGATCCGATCCCGAACAACTGGAAGGACGGCGGCTATCTCGAGCGCCTGCCGAACGATCCGTGGGGCAACGGGTACAAGTACCTGAACCCGGGCGTGCACGGCGAGATCGACGTGTTCAGCTACGGCGCCGACGGCAAGGAAGGCGGCGAAAGCAACGACTCCGACATCGGCTCGTGGCAATAAGCCGGCGCTGATCGCCCCGACGCTTCATTCCCGTTCTTCATGCTCGCCATTCGCACGACCTCCCGCTGCGGCCGCGATTGCCGTGTGCGTCGCGGTGCGGTGCCGTCCGCACCGGCAGGTGCCGATGGCGGCTCGATGAAGCACCGCGCGGCGCGGCGTCGCGCGCGCGGTTTCACGCTGCTCGAAATGCTGGTCGTGCTGGTGATCGCGGGGCTGCTCGTGTCGCTCGCGTCGCTGTCGCTGACGCGCAATCCGCGCACCGACCTGCGCGAGGAAGCGCAGCGTATCGCGCTGCTGTTCGAGACAGCCGGCGACGAAGCGCAGGTGCGCGCGCGGCCGATCGCGTGGCAGCCGACCGCGCACGGTTTCCAGTTCGACGTGAGCTCGCCCGACGGCTGGCGCACGCTGCGCGACGACCTGCTGCGCCCGCGCGACTGGGATGGCGGCGTCACCGGCGCGGACATCGATTACCCGGGGTCGGATACGCGCGCGAGCCGAGTCGTGTTCGGCACCGAGAGCATCGACACGCCGGTGCGCGTGACGCTGCATTCGGCCGCCGGCAGCGCGACGATCGTCGGCACCGGCAACGGCCGCTACGAGGTGCAATGACGATGCGTCGTCGCCTGCCCTTCCCCGTTTCTTCATCCCGCGGCTTCACGATGATCGAGGTGCTGGTCGCGCTCGCGATCATCGCGGTCGCGCTCGCCGCGTCGATCCGTGCGGTCGGCACGATGGCGACCAATGCGTCCGACCTGCATCGCCGGCTGCTCGCCGGCTGGAGCGCCGACAACGCGCTCGCGCAGCTGCGGCTCACGCATGCGTGGCCGGAAGTCGGCGAGCAGAGTTTCGACTGCTCGCAAGGCAACGTGCAGCTGGTCTGCACGCAGCGCGTGAGCACCACGCCGAATCCGGTGTTCCGGCGCGTGCGGATTTCGGTGAGCATGCCCGGCCGCGCCGGCGTGCTCGCGCAGATGGTGACGGTGGTCGCGAATGAAACCAGCCGTCCGCTCTGACGCGCCGATGCGCCGCCCGTCCGCCCGCCCGGCCCGCCTCGGCGCCCGCGGCTTCACGCTGATCGAGCTGATGATCGCGATCGCGATCCTCGCGGTGGTCGCGATCCTCGCGTGGCGCGGGCTCGACCAGATCATGCGCGGTCGCGACAAGGTCGCGGCCGCGATGGAAGACGAGCGCGTGTTCGCGCAGATGTTCGACCAGATGCGCATCGACGCGCGGCTCGCCGCGACCGACGACGAAGCCGGCCAGCCGGCGATCGGCGTCGCCGGCAATACGCTGCAGATCGTGCGCGAACTCGACGTGCCGGGCGTCGCGCCGCGGCTGCAGGTGGTTCGCTACCGGATCGCCGGCGGGCGCGTCGTGCGCTATGCGTCGCCGCCGATCGACGACACGAACCGGCTGCGCACCATGCTGAAGGACAGCAGCGTCGAAGGCTGGAGCTGGGTCGCGCTGATGGGCGGCGTCGGCGCGATCGACGCGAAGCTGTACGTGCCGCGCGTGGGCTGGACCACCAACCTGCAGACGGCCGACGAAGCGCTCGCGCAGAACAACGACGCGCTCAAGGTGCCGCAGATCGGCAACGCGCCGCCGGCGCGCGCGGTGACCGGGCTGCAGGTCAGCATCGGCGCGACGTCGCTGCGCGTGCCGGTCACGCGCATCTTCCTCGTCGGGGAATGACGATGCGTGCGCGCCCACTCCACCGAATGCCTGCCCGCCGCCAGCGCGGCGCCGCGATCATCACCGCGCTGCTCGTGGTCGCGCTGTCGGCGATCCTCGTGTCGGGGATGCTGTGGCGCCAGCAGGTGCAGATCCGCCGGATCGAGAACCAGCGCGTGATCGCGCAGGCGGAGTGGGTCGCGCGCGGCGCGCTCGACTGGACCCGGATGATCCTGCGCTCCGAAGGCGATACGGCGCCCGGCATCACGTATCTCGGCGGGATCTGGGGCGTGCCGATCGCGAAGACCAAGCTGTCGGATTTCCTCGGCCGCATCGGCGCGCCCAACGACACCGACGCCGAAGACACCTACCTGTCCGGCTCGATCGAGGACGCGCAGGCGAAGTTCAACCTGCGCAACCTCGTGTCGTCGCCGGCGCCCGGCGTGCTGCAACTGAACGTCACGCAGATGCAGGCGTTCCAGCGCCTGCTGACGACGCTTGGCTACGACAGCGCGTTCGCGAAGCGCATCGCGCTGCAGGTGCGCGCGGGCCTGCTGCATTCGGCCACGCGGTTCCAGATGCCGAACCTGCCCGGCGGCGGCGGCACCGCGGCAAACGCCGCGACCGCGCCGGTGACGAGCGGCGACATGCAGGGCAGCGGCTTCACCGACGATCCCGGGATGGCCGGCGGCGACCGCGGGCCCGCGCCGCTGATGATGACGCGCGTCGACAGCCTGCTCGACGTCGACGGCGTGACGCCCGAGATGGTCGCGCGGCTGCGCCCGTTCGTCACCGTGCTGCCGACTACCACGCCCGTGAACATGAACACCGCGCCGGCCGAAGTGATCGCGGCGCTGATACCGGGGATGAGCGTGTCGTCTGCGCAGGCGCTCGTGTCGCGCCGCGAGACGGTGTTTTTCCGGAACGTCGGCGACGTGCAGCTCGCGCTGCGCGGCGCCGGCGCGCCGCCGAACGTGACGATCGACTCGAGCCTCGTCGACGTCAATTCGAGCTATTTCATCGTGCATGGCCGGATCCAGCACGAACGCGCGGAGGTCGACCGCACCTCGCTCGTGTATCGTGATCCGACCACGCACTCGACGCGGGTCGTGCGCATCCGCGACCAGCTATAACGACGCCAATCGGGAGAGGAGCTCTTGTGAGCACGTTGATTGTTTCTTTGCCGCCGCGCGAGCCTGCCGTGCCGTTGCAGGAATGGCAGTGGCCCGAGCTGCCGTTCACGCTCGTCGACAAGGCCGGCCAGGTGCAGCGCGCGGGCCGCGCCGCGCTCGCGCTGCTGCCGCGCGCGAACGCGACGGTGCTGATCGTCGCCGCGCGCGACGTGCTGCTGCTGGCCGCGACCGTGCCGCCGCTGAAGGGGCCGAAGCTGCGCCAGGCGCTGCCCAACATCGTCGAGGATCAGCTGATCCAGGACCCGCTCGGCTGCCACATCGCGCTCGATCCGGCCGCGCTGCCCGACGGGCGCCGCGTGCTGGCCGTCGTCGATCGCGCGTGGTTCCGCACGATCTGCGACGCGTTCACCGCGGCCGGTCACCGGCACCTGAGCGCGGTCCCCGCGACCCGCTGCCTGCCGGCGCCGCGCGCGTCGGCCCACGCGGCCTCCGCCGTGCCGGCCGACGGCGAGGCGACCGACGCCGCCGCGCTCGTCGCGGACGTCACCGAGCCGCCTGCCCGCCCGGCGACCGTCGCCGCGGTGCTCGGGCTCGCGACGGCGGTCGAACCGGTGCTCGTCGAAGCCGGCGCGCTGCCGGCGGCGGCCAGTGCGCCGCGCCTCGAGCTGGCGGTCGCGCGCGGAGCCGCGGCTCGCGTCGGTCGGCCGCACCGACGCGCCGCTGCTGCCGGGCGCCGCGCCGCTGTCGTTCGACACGTTCGCGCGCCGGGCGCTGACCGAGCCATTCGATCTGTGCCAGTTCGAGTTCGAGTCGCAGCCGTGGCGCTTCGACCGCGCGACGGTGAAGCGCCTGCGCGTGCCGATCGCGCTGGCCGCGGCGACGCTCGGCGTCGCGGTGATCGGGATGAACCTGCACTGGTGGAAGCTGTCGCGTGAGCGCGACGCGCTGTCCGCGCAGATCACCGAGACGCTCTTGTCCGCGTTCCCGAAGACGACCACCGTGCTCGATCCGCCCGCGCAGATGCAGCGCCAGCTCGACCAGCTTCGGCTCGCGGCCGGCGAGCTGTCGCCGAACGATTTCCTCGCGTTGTCGAGCGGCTTGTCGCGTTCGATGGGCGCGCTGCCGCTGAACGGCATCGCGTCGCTCGACTATCACGACCGGCGGCTCGACGTCGGCTTCAAGCCGGAGGTCAAGGTCGATCCCGATTTCACGCAGCGCCTCGCGCGTAACGGACTGTCCGGCGAAGTCGACAGCAACACGGGCAAATGGACGATCCGGAGCCGCTCATGAAAACCGAACAACTGAACCAGACGCTGGCCCAGTTCTGGGGCGAGCGCACGCCGCGCGAGAAGACGCTGCTCGGCTGGGGCGGCGCCGTGCTGGCGGTCGCGATCGCGTATTCGGTGCTGTGGTCGCCCGCGCAGGAAGGCCGTGCGCGGATCCAGCGCGAGCTGCCGACGATGCGTCACGAACTCGCGCAGATGACCGCGCAGGCGAACGAGGCGAAGTCGCTGGCCGCCGCCGCGCAAGGCGTCGCGCCGACCGGCCTCGCGCTGAAGGATGCGCTGACCGCGTCGCTGTCCGATCACGGGCTGCAGGGCGCGCAGGTGCAGATCGTCGGCAACGGCGTGCAGATCCAGATGAAGAACGTGTCGTTCCCGGCATGGACCCAGTGGCTCGACGATGCGCGCCGGCAGTTCAAGGTGCAGGTCGGCGAGGCGCATGCGACGGCGCTGAAGGAAGACGGCCAGGTGGACCTGACGGCCGTGATGCAACCTTCCGTCCAGAAATAGATGACGGCAGTGGATGACGCGAACGAAGGCCGGCCGATGCGGCCGTGGGTGAGACGGCTCGTCGCCGTGTTGCCGTGGGTGCTGGCAGGCGGCCTGGCGACGGCGGTGACGCTCGTCGCGCTCGCGCCGGCCGCGTGGATCGCGCCGCAGTTCGCGCGGGCGACCGGCGGCCACGTGAATCTCGTCGATCCGGACGGGTCGCTGTGGCACGGCTCGGGCACGCTGATGCTCGCGCCAGGCGCGGACCAGAGCGCGGCGACGCTGCTGCCGGGCCGGGTCGAATGGACCACGCGCTTCTGGCCGCTGCTGACCGGGCGCGTGCAGATGCGCATGCGGCAGACGGAAGCGATGCCCGACGCGGTCACGCTCGATGCGACGTGGCGCGGCGCGGTGCTGTCGGCGGGCACGATGGCCGTGCCTGCGTCGCTGCTCACGGGGCTCGGCACGCCGTTCAACACGCTCGACCTGCAGGGCGACGTGCGGCTCGGCTGGAGCGACTGGCGGCTGATCGGCAACAACGCGTTCGGCCAGCTGACGGTGACGATCGATTCGATGAGTTCGCGCGTGTCGCGCGTGAAGCCGCTCGGTTCGTACCGCGCGGTATTGCAGGCGAAGGGCGCGGGCGCCGATCTCGACCTGTCGACGACGCAGGGCCCGCTGTTCCTCGACGGGCACGGCAGCTTCGGCCCCGGCCAGGGATCGTTCCGCGGCACCGCGCACGCGGCGCCCGAGCAACAGGCGAACCTCGCCGGGCTGCTGAACCTGCTCGGCCACCCGATCGGCAACAACCAGGTGTCGTTGATCTTCGGCGACGCGCAGCGCTGAACGCGCGCGTCGCCCGCTTTCCTTCCTACTTCTGCGCGAGCGGCGCGGCGACTGACGGTGCGGTGGCCGCGGGCACGGCCGCACCGGACGCCGGCAAGGGCGCCGGCGCTGCCATGTCGCCGTTCTCGCGCGCCATCTCCGATACGTTCCAGCCGCCGCCGAGCGCCTTCACGAGCCCGACCGACGACACCATCCGCTGCCCGGCGATCGTCGCGAGCTTCTGCTGCGCGGTGAACGCGGTGGTCTGCGCGGTCAGCACGTTCAGGTACGCGACCGTGCCGGCCTTGTACTGGTTCGTGACGATCGCGAGCGCGTGCTCGGCGCTGTCGACGGCCTGCCGCTGCACGTCGATTTCCTGCGCGAGGATGCGCTGCGACGCGAGGTTGTCCTCGACGTCCTGGAACGCGGTGAGCACCGCGAGCCGATAGGCGGCGACGTCCTGGTCGTAGGTCGCGCGCGCCGCATCGGTCTGCGCGGCGCGCAGACCCGCGTCGAACAGCGTGGCCGCGAGCTGCGGGCCGACCGTCCAGAAGCGCGCCGGCAGCGTGAACAGCTGCGACCACACCGAGCTCTGGAAGCCGCCGGTGGCCGACAGCGTGAGCGTCGGGAAGAACGCGGCGATCGCGACGCCGATCTGCTCGTTCGCGGCCGCGGCGCGGCGCTCGGCCGCCGCGATGTCGGGCCGGCGCTCGAGGATCGCGGACGGCACGTCGACCGGCGTGATCGGCGGCTCGGCCGCGAGCGGGTTCGGCGGCAGCGAGAAGGTCGATGCCGGCTCGCCGATCAGCGTCGCGATCGCATGCTCGTATTGCGCGCGGGCGACGCCGTTGTCGATCTGCGCGGCCTGCGCGCTCTGCAGCTGCGTCTGCGCCTGGATCACGTCCGCGCGCGCGGCGACGCCCTGCGCGTACTGGTTCTGCGTGAGCTGCAGCGACCGTTGGTACGACTGCACGGTGTCGTCGAGCAGCTTCTGCAGCGCATCGGACGTGCGCAACTGGAAGTAGGTCTGCGCGAGCAGCGCCTGCTGCGACAGCCGCGCGTTCGCGAGATCGGCCGCGGCGGCCGCTTCGCCGGCGCGCTGCGCGCTGACGGTGCGGCTCACCTTGCCCCACAGGTCGGGTTCCCAGCTGGCGTCGAGGCCGACGCTGTAGCTGTTGTTGATCGACCCGGTCGACCCGCTGCCGAAATTCGACGACGAACCCGACGACAGCGACGTGCGCGGCGTCCGCGCGCGCGAGCCCGATGCGGTCAGCCCGACGGTCGGGAAATACGCGGCGCGCGCCTCGGTGACGAGCGCGCGCGCCTGCCGGTAGGCGGCCGCCGATTGCGCGATGGTCTGGTTCGACGCGTTGAGCTTGCCGATCAGCGCATCGAGCTGCGGATCGTTGTAGACCGTCCACCACGGGCCGCGGTCGGCGCGATCGGCGGGCTGCGCGACTTTCCAGCCGGCCGGCGCTTCCTTGAAGGCGGCGGGGATCGACGTGTCGGGCCGGTGATAGTCGGGCCCGACGGCGCAGCCGGCGAGCAGCACGGCCGTCGCGATGGCGACGGCGGCGCTCAGCGGGCGAACGGCGCGCGGGAGGGGGGCGTACGGCATGGTGGTTTTCCTGTCTGGGCGTGACGGCCGGCGAGCGGCGCCGCGCGATGCGGTCGTCATGCCGCTGGCGGACAAATGGTAACTGACGGCGGGAAAGCTGCGCAGCCCTAAGGGTACGGTGGGCGACAGCCCGAATGTGTTACCGGCGCGGCCGGCCGGTTTACCGGCCATTACGGCCGGCTTGCGGGAAAACGGGCGTGCGAACGGGCGTACGACACCGGCCGCGCGTGACGCGGCCGGCGATCAGACAGGATCGTGCGGAGAGCGGCGGGAGCGGTGCAGCGTCAGTGGCAGCGCACGGGCACCGGGACGGGTTCGGCGGCGGCCCGCCATGTCGACGGCTCCGTCACGGCCGGCTGGCTCGTACGGCGGGCGCCGCCCTTCGCGTTGCGCTGCCGGCGATGATCGAACCATGCGAACCCGAGCGCCGCGAGCGAGCCGCCAGGCACGACCAGCATCGTCACATACAGCGCGATCTTCCAGCCGCGGTGCGGC
Source organism: Burkholderia cenocepacia (assembly GCF_900446215.1). Lineage (GTDB taxonomy): Bacteria > Pseudomonadota > Gammaproteobacteria > Burkholderiales > Burkholderiaceae > Burkholderia > Burkholderia cenocepacia. Next base: position 194,978 of record NZ_UAQZ01000012.1, read on the forward strand.
CCGGAGAACACATGATGAGCGGTATCGGTCAGGTTGCGGCGCAGCGCGCCGGCGGCATTTTTCAGGAACAGCATCGCGAACATCCTCGGGTGCCCGGCAGCGCGGGCCAATCGGTCAGAACATAGTCTCCGGCAGTGCAACATGCACGTCGTAACTGGTTGACTCAAATAATATTGACTAAGCAATCATTTTTCAAGATACTGGGCGCGTTTTAACCCGAAACGCACTGTTGCTGCGCGCGCAATCGTATGACCGGCGGCCTCTACGATCCCGAGAACATCGCGCTGGAAACGAGCCTCGGCTATTACCTGTCGAAGGCGAAGCAGGCGCTCGTCGAGCGGATGGATCGCGCGCTCGAGCCGCTCGACCTAACCGCGCAGCAGATCGGCGTGATCCTGCTGCTGTCGCGCGGCTACGCGCGCACGCCGTTCGAACTGTCCCGCAAGATGTCGTACGACAGCGGCTCGATGACGCGCATGCTCGACCGGCTCGAACGCAAGGGGCTGATCGCACGCGCGCGCAGCGAGCAGGACCGCCGGATGATCGAGCTGACGCTGACCGAGCGCGGCCTCGAAGCCGCCCGCGCGCTGCCGTCGCTGGTCGCGACCGCGCTCAACGCGCAACTGGAGGGCTTTTCGGCCGACGAACTGGCGACGCTCACCGGCCTGCTGCAGCGTTTCATCGCCAACGGGCCCGGCTCGACCGGCTGCCCGAAGCCCGACGAACCCGACTGCTGATGTGCGCGGAGCCCTCATGTCTAGGTTAAGCATTCGCTTATTTCTCTGTCTGGGCAGAAGATGACGAGGCACGCGCTCCGCTTTTTCCCTTTTTCATTCCACCCGGCCGGGTCGCGCTGCGTCGCGCGCCCGTGCGTTGTGCCGGCGCGTCGCGCGCGCCGCGTCTAGGAGATTCCGATGTCCGCCACAACGGCATCCGCCCCCTCCCCCGCCGCCGAACCCGCGCCGCTGACCGGCGGCGCACTCGCGCTGCTGACCGTCGGGCTCGCGCTCGGCACCTTCATGGAAGTGCTCGACACGTCGATCGCGAACGTCGCGGTGCCGACCATCTCGGGTAGCCTCGGCGTCGCGACGAGCGAAGGCACGTGGGTGATTTCGTCGTACTCGGTCGCGTCCGCGATCGCGGTGCCGCTCACCGGCTGGCTCGCGCGCCGGGTCGGCGAGGTGCGCCTCTTCACGCTGTCGGTGCTCGCGTTCACGATCGCGTCGGCGCTCTGCGGCCTCGCGACCAACTTCGAGACGCTGATCGCGTTCCGGCTGCTGCAAGGCCTCGTGTCGGGGCCGATGGTGCCGCTGTCGCAGACGATCCTGATGCGCAGCTACCCGCCCGCGAAACGCGGGCTCGCGCTCGGGCTATGGGCGATGACGGTGATCGTCGCCCCGATCTTCGGCCCGTTGCTGGGCGGCTGGATCAGCGACAACTACACGTGGCCGTGGATCTTCTACATCAACCTGCCGATCGGCGTGTTCTCGGCGACCTGCGCGTACTTCCTGCTGCGCGGCCGCGAAACGAAGACGTCGAAGCAGCGGATCGACGCAATCGGCCTCGCGCTGCTCGTGATCGGCGTGTCGTGCCTGCAGATGATGCTCGACCTCGGCAAGGACCGCGACTGGTTCAACTCGTCGTTCATCGTCGCGCTCGCGCTGATCGCCGTCGTGTCGCTCGCGTTCATGCTCGTGTGGGAGGCGACCGAGAAGGAGCCGGTGGTCGACCTGTCGCTGTTCAAGGACCGCAACTTCGCGCTCGGCGCGCTGATCATCTCGTTCGGCTTCATGGCGTTCTTCGGCTCGGTCGTGATCTTCCCGCTGTGGCTGCAGACGGTGATGGGCTACACGGCCGGCAAGGCTGGCCTCGCGACCGCGCCGGTCGGGCTGCTCGCGCTGGTGCTGTCGCCGCTGATCGGCCGCAACATGCACCGGCTCGACCTGCGGATGGTCGCGAGCTTCGCGTTCATCGTGTTCGCGGGCGTGTCGCTGTGGAACGCGACGTTTACGCTCGACGTGCCGTTCAACCACGTGATCCTGCCGCGGCTCGTGCAGGGCATCGGCGTCGCGTGCTTCTTCGTGCCGATGACGACGATCACGCTGTCGAGCATCTCCGACGAGCGGCTCGCGAGCGCGTCGGGATTGTCGAACTTCCTGCGCACGCTGTCCGGCGCGATCGGCACCGCGGCCAGCTCGACGTTCTGGGAGAACGACGCGATCTACCATCATGCGCGGCTCTCGGAATCGGTGAGCGTCTACGCGCAGAACACGACCGACTACCAGGGCGCGCTCGCGCAGCTCGGCATCGTCGGGCAGACGGCCAATGCGCAACTCAACCAGCTCGTCACGCAGCAGGGCTTCATGATGGCGACCAACGACTTCTTCCATCTGTCGGCGGGCGTGTTCATCGCGCTCGCGGCGCTCGTGTGGATCACGAAGCCGAAGAAGGGCGCGGGGCCGGCGATGGGGCATTGAGGCGGTCGCGTTCGGGTTCCCGGCACGCCGCCCATGCGGCGTCCGCCACATAGATAAAGAGCTAAGCTGGCCGACCCGGACTCGCGGAACAGTGAAATGCCGACTTATGACCTACGTGATGCGACAAGGAACCTGTCGCTTTTGATCGATGACGCAATTCGTTCTGGTGAACCGTTCGTCATCGAGAACCACGGCAAGCCGCTGGTCAAAGTCGTGCCGATTGCCTCGGCACCGACGCTTGCTCCGGTATCGCGGGTCGGATTCATGAAGGGGCAGATTCGGGTCCCCGAGGATTTCGATGCGTTGCACGCCGACACGATTCGAAACAGATTCGACGGCACTGAATGAAATCAGCGTGCCGAACGTCTCGTCCTTGCCTCACTCCCGCGCCCGCAATCCCCCGAACGCCAGATCGTCGGCCGGCGCGAGCGGCAGCGTCGCCCGCGCGACGTCGAGCCAGGCGCGCGCCGCGTGCGACAGATAGCCCTTCTTCAGCCAGCCGAGCGCGATCGCCCACGTGATTTCCGGCTCGACGATCGGCCGGCACGTGAACTGCCCCGCGTCGAGCCGCCGGCAATACGGCTCGGGCAGCAGCGCGATGCCGACGCCCGCATGCACGAGCGCGGCCATGAAATCCCAGTGGCCGCTGCGGCTCACGATCGACGGCGTGAAGCCGGCCTGCCGGCACGCATCGAGCACCGCGTCGTGCAGCGCGAGGCTTTCCGCATAGAACACGAACGATTCGCGCGCGAGATCCGCGAGCGGCACGGCCGCGTGGTCCTCCCAGCGCGACTCGCGCGGCGCGACGAGCCACAGCGGCGCGCGCACCATCGGCAGCCGCTCGAACGTGCCGGGATCGACAGGCTCCAGCAGCCCGCCGAGCTCCAGCTCGCCCGACGTCAGCGCGGCCTCGATCATCCGCGCGCCCTGCTCGAACAGCTTCAGCTCGATGTTCGGGTAGCGCTGCTTGTACGCGGCGATGATCGGCGTGAACAGCGAACCGCCGAGCGGCGGAATGCCGATCGTCAGCTCGCCGCGTCCGAGCGTGCCGAGATCGTTCAGCTCCGATTGCAGCTGCGCCTGCGCGGCCAGCACGTCCTGGCCGCGCTGGAACACGATCCGCCCGGCGTCGGTCAGCACCATCTGCCGGCCGTCGCGCAGCAGCAGCGGCGAACCGATCTCGTCTTCCAGCGCCTTCACCATCTTGCTGATGGTCGGCTGCGTGACGAACAGCTTGTCGGCCGCCGCGGTGAAGCTCTGCTGACGAACCACCTCGACGAAGTACCGCAGTGCGCGCAATTCCATCGATCACTCCCCAGATTGGTGCGGCTGAATGCAAGCGAATTCCGAATTGGAATGACAAGGATAGAGACAAGTCATTTTATTTATGGTTAGGGGAAACCCTATACTTGCTCCATTGACAGAAACATCTGTATGGAGCCCGCCATGAACAAGCCGACCGCCACTGCCGCCGCCCGCCCCGCTGCTTCGGGCAGCCTCGCGCACACGGGCCGGATCGTGCTGCAGGCCGCCGCGCTCGGCGTGCTGTGGATGGCGGTCGACTGGGCCGTGCGCAAGGTCGGGCTGCCGATTCCGTCCGGCGTGATCGGCCTCGCGGTGCTGCTCGTGCTGCTGTTCTCGGGTCGCGTCGCGCCGGCGTGGGTGAAGGACGGCGCGAACTGGCTGCTGTCCGACATGCTGCTGTTCTTCGTGCCGGCCGCCGTCGCGGCCGTGCAGTACGGCGGGCTGTTCCGCGAGGACGGCTGGCGCATCGCGCTGGTGATGCTCGCCGGCACCGCGTTCGTGATGGTCGCGGTGGCCGTCGCGGTCGATCTCGCCGCGAAGCTCGAACGCCGGCTCGCCGCGCAGCGCGTGTTCGCGGAACGCCGCCGCGCGCGCCTGAGCGCCATCGCGCACTGAGCCGGAGCCGTTCATGCTCGCCGCGCTATCGAACCTGCCCGCCGACCGGGTGAATACCGCGATCTCCGTCGGCTGCTTCGTGCTGACCGTCGTGCTGTATTTCGCGTCGAAGCGGCTCTATGCGTACAAGAAAACGCTGCTGTTCTCGCCGCTCGTGTTCGTGCCGGGCGTGCTGGTGCTGCTCGTGCTGCTGACCGGCATCCCGTATTCGGTCTATTTCCGCGACACGCGCTGGCTGATGTGGCTGCTCGGCCCGGCGACGATCGCGTTCGCGGTGCCGATCTACGACTATCGCGACCTGATCCGTCGCCACTGGCTGTCGCTGTCGGTCGGCGTCGCGGTCGGGATCGCGGCGGGCGTATGCGGGTCGCTGCTGCTCGCGAAGCTGCTGCACCTGTCGCCCGAGCTGCAGCGCTCGCTGATGACGCGCTCGGTGTCGACGCCGTTCGCGCTCGCCGTGTCCGACAAGATCCATGCGCCGAAGGACCTCACGGCCCTGTTCGTGATCGCGACCGGCATCTGCGGGATGCTGCTCGGCGAGCTCGTGCTGGCGCTCGTGCCGATGCGCACGCGGCTCGCGCGCGGCGCGCTGTTCGGCGCGGCCGCCCACGGCGTGGGCACCGCGAAGGCGCGCGAGATCGGCAGCGAGGAAGGCGTCGTGTCGAGCCTGACGATGATGATCGCGGGCGTCGCGATGGTGCTGATCGCGCCGCTGCTCACGCTGCTGCCGATCTGACGACGGATGCGCGGGCGGGCGCCGCTCGCCGCCCTGCCGCGTTCCTCGCCTGACGGTCTGTTCCCGCCGGCCGCACTCCGCTCCTCCCCGGGGATCGTTTCCCCGCCGTTCCTGCCCTGCATCGAGCCGCGCCGGCCGACAATCGGCTGAGATAGCCGCAATTCCCCCCTCTTTTCCGCCCATCGGCCTCGGCCCGGATGCCGAACAATGCATGCTACGAGACATCACGCACGCATTCACATGGCCACGACCGCAAACCCGACCGCCGACAAGCCGGCTTCGTCCGGCAAGTTCAAGCGCATCGCGCTCATCGCCGTCATCGCGCTGGGCGCGGCTGCCGCCGCCGCCGGCGGCATGTACGTGTTCCTGGGCAAGGCAGGCGTCGGCCACGCGAGCGCGCCCGCCGAGCCGGCGCCGCTGGCCGCGCCGGTGTTCTTCCCGCTCGACCCGCTGACCGTGAACCTGCAGTCCGACGACGGCGCGCAGCACTACCTGCGCGTCGGCCTGTCGCTGAAGCTCACGGACCCGAAGGCGCAGGAGCAACTGACCGCGCGGATGCCGGAAATCCGCAGCCGGATCCTGCTCGCGCTGTCGAACAAGCATCCCGAGGAGCTTGCGACGCCGGACGGCAAACGTTCGCTCGCGACGGAGCTGCGGGAGCTGATCGAGCAGCCGACGCAGCCGGGCAACCAGCGCGCGAAGGTCGACGACGTCCTGTTCACCGAGTTCGTCGTCCAGTAACGCGGCCGCGAAAGGAGCGCGTATGGGTCACCAGGAGTTCATGTCCCAGGAGGAGGTCGATGCCCTCCTCAAGGGCGTCACGGGCGAAACCGATGCAGTCGACGAGCAGCGCGACACATCGGGCGTCCGCCCCTACAACATCGCGACGCAGGAGCGAATCGTCCGCGGCCGGATGCCCGGCCTCGAGATCATCAACGACCGCTTCGCGCGCCTGTTGCGGATCGGCATCTTCAACTTCATGCGGCGTACGGCGGAAATCTCCGTCAGCCAGGTGAAGGTGCAGAAGTACAGCGAATTCACCCGCAACCTGCCGATCCCGACCAACCTGAACCTGGTGCACGTGAAACCGCTGCGCGGCACGTCGCTGTTCGTGTTCGACCCGAACCTCGTGTTCTTCGTCGTCGACAACCTGTTCGGCGGCGACGGGCGCTTCCACACGCGCGTCGAGGGCCGCGACTTCACGGCCACCGAGCAGCGGATCATCGGCAAGCTGCTGAACCTCGTGTTCGAGCACTACACGACCGCGTGGAAGAGCGTGCGGCCGCTGCAGTTCGAATTCGTGCGCTCGGAGATGCACACGCAGTTCGCGAACGTCGCGACGCCGAACGAGATCGTGATCGTCACGCAGTTCTCGATCGAGTTCGGGCCGACGGGCGGCACGCTGCACATCTGCATGCCGTACTCGATGATCGAGCCAATCCGCGACGTGCTCAGCTCGCCGATCCAGGGCGAGGCGCTCGAAGTCGACCGCCGCTGGGTGCGCGTGCTGTCCCAGCAGGTGCAGGCCGCCGAGGTCGAGCTGACCGCGAATCTCGCCGAAATCTCGTCGACGTTCGAGAAGATCCTGAACCTGCGCGCGGGCGATGTGCTGCCGCTCGAGATCGAGGACACGATCACCGCGAAGGTCGACGGCGTGCCGGTGATGGAATGCGGCTACGGAATTTTCAATGGTCAATATGCGTTGCGCGTGCAGAAGATGATCGGCGCGAGCGATTCGATGAAGGAAGGTGGATATGAGTGAGCTGAACCAGACGCCCGACGACGACATGCAGGCGATGGCCGATGCAGCGCTCGCGGCGTCGGCCGCCGACGCGCAGGCGCCGGCCGCGGCCGACGAGGATCCGGGCATGGACGACTGGGCGGCCGCGCTCGCCGAGCAGAACCAGCAGCCGGTGGCGGCCGGGGCGACGGGCGCCGGCGTGTTCCAGCCGCTGTCGAAGGCCGCGGCGAGCTCGACGCACAACGACATCGAGATGATCCTCGACATCCCGGTCAAGATGACCGTGGAGCTCGGCCGCACGAAGATCGCGATCCGCAACCTGCTGCAGCTCGCGCAGGGGTCGGTCGTCGAGCTCGACGGCATGGCCGGCGAGCCGATGGACGTGCTCGTGAACGGCTGCCTGATCGCGCAGGGCGAAGTCGTGGTGGTCAACGACAAGTTCGGCATTCGCCTCACCGACATCATCACGCCGGCCGAACGTATCCGGAAGCTGAATCGATGAACGTCGTCAAGCCCGGCCAGCGTGTGTGCCGCGCGATGGCGGCGACGGTGCTTGCCGTCGTCGCGTCGCTCGTGTGCACGCCGGCCGGCGCCGCGGACATGAACGCGGTGAACCACCCCGGTTCGATCGCGTCGAGCGTGACGGTCGGCTCGGCCGCGCCGTCGCTCGGCATCGGCGCGGTGCTGCAGACGCTCGTCGGGCTCGCGGTCGTGATCGGCCTCGTGTTCGCGTGCGCGTGGCTCGCGCGCCGCTTCGGCTTCCAGCCCGCGCGGCGCGGCGGCCCGCTCAAGGTCGTGTCGAGCGTCGGGCTCGGCGCGAAGGAAAGCGCGACGATCGTCGAGATCGGCGACACCTGGCTCGTGCTCGGCGTCGCGCCGGGCAACGTGCGCCTGCTGCATACGCTGCCGGCCGCCTCGGTGGCGGCCACCGCGACCGCGGGGTCGGTTCCGGCCGACGCGTCCGCCGGCGGCCATGCGCCCGACGCCGGCCTGCCCGGCACGTTCGGCTCACGGTTTCGCGACGCGCTCGCGGGCGAAGCCGTGAAACGCCTCGGGCGTGGCAAGGACCGTTGACATGGCGCCGCGCCCTCTTCCAGTCTCCGCATTCCGATGAAACACGCATTCCTGCGTCACGCGGCGCGCGTCGCGCCCGTGCTGATCCTCTGTCTCGCCCCTGCGCTCGCGTATGCGCAGGCGAACGGCCTGCCCGCGTTCAACGCGAGCCCGGGGCCGCACGGCGGCACCACCTATTCGCTGAGCGTGCAGACGATGCTGCTGCTCACGATGCTGTCGTTCCTGCCGGCGATGCTGCTGATGATGACGAGCTTCACGCGCATCATCATCGTGCTGTCGCTGCTGCGCCAGGCGCTCGGCACCGCGACGACGCCGCCGAACCAGGTGCTCGTCGGCCTCGCGATGTTCCTCACCTTCTTCGTGATGTCGCCGGTGCTCGACCGCGCGTACAACGACGGCTACAAGCCGTTCTCCGACGGCTCGATGCCGATGGAGCAGGCCGTGCAGCGCGGCGTCGCGCCGTTCAAGACCTTCATGCTGAAGCAGACCCGCGAGACCGACCTCGCGCTGTTCGCGAAGATCTCGAAGGCCGCGCCGATGCAGGGCCCCGACGACGTGCCGCTGTCGCTGCTGGTGCCCGCGTTCGTCACGAGCGAGCTGAAGACCGGTTTCCAGATCGGCTTCACGGTGTTCATCCCGTTCCTGATCATCGACATGGTCGTCGCGAGCGTGCTGATGTCGATGGGGATGATGATGGTGTCGCCGTCCACCGTGTCGCTGCCGTTCAAGCTGATGCTGTTCGTGCTGGTCGACGGCTGGCAGCTGCTGATCGGCTCGCTCGCGCAGAGCTTCACGTAAGCCGCGGAGGAATCACGCGATGACGCCCGAACAAGTGATGACGCTCGCGCACCAGGCGATGATGGTCGGCCTGCTGCTCGCGGCCCCGCTGCTGCTGGTCGCGCTCGCGGTCGGCCTCGTCGTGAGCCTGTTCCAGGCCGCGACGCAGATCAACGAAGCGACGTTGTCGTTCATCCCGAAGCTGCTCGCGGTCGCCGCGACGCTCGTGATCGCCGGCCCGTGGATGCTGACGACGATGCTCGACTACCTGCGGCAGACGCTGCTGCACGTCGCGACGCTCGGCGTCGGCTGAGCCGCGCGCCGGCAGCCCCGTTCCGCGACGATGTTCTCGGTTACCTACGCGCAGCTCAACGGCTGGCTCACGGCGTTCCTGTGGCCGTTCGTGCGGATGCTCGCGCTCGTCGCGACGGCGCCCGTCGTCGGCCACGCGGCAGTGCCGGTGCGCGTGAAGATCGGCCTGGCCGCGTTCATGGCGCTGGTCGTCGCGCCGACGCTCGGCGCGATGCCGGACGTCACCGTGTTCTCCGCGCCGGGCATCTGGATCCTCGTCACGCAATTCCTGATCGGCGTCGCGATGGGCTTCACGATGCAGCTCGTGTTCGCGGCCGTCGAGGCGGCCGGCGACTTCATCGGGCTGTCGATGGGCCTCGGCTTCGCGACCTTCTTCGATCCGCACACGAGCGGCGCGACACCCGTGATGGGCCGTTTCCTGAACGCGGTCGCGATGCTCGCGTTCCTCGCGGTGGACGGCCACCTGCAGATGTTCGCGGCGCTCGCCGCGTCGTTCCAGTCGCTGCCGGTGTCGGGCGACCTGCTGCACGCGCCGGGCTGGCGCACGCTCGCCACCTTCGGCGCGGTCGTGTTCGAGATGGGGCTGCTGCTCGCGCTGCCGGTGGTCGCGGCGCTGCTGATCGCGAACCTCGCGCTCGGCATCCTGAACCGCGCGGCGCCGCAGATCGGCGTATTCCAGGTCGGCTTTCCGGTGACGATGCTCGTCGGGCTGTTGCTCGTGCAACTGATGGTGCCGAACCTGGTGCCGTTCGTGTCGCACCTGTTCGACATGGGGCTCGATGCGATGGGGCGGGTGTTGCTGGGCTGGCGCTAGACGCCCCGCGGTCCCCTGTCGACCCGCTTCGGCGCCGGTCGCCCCCATTCCGCCCCCGTTGCTGGAAAACCCCTAAACGAACCGCCAACCCGCGAAAGGTTGCGGAAGGTTTCGCCTCCCTATACTCGTGATGACGATGCAGCAAGCATCGCGCCATACGAATACAACGAAGGAGACGACCCCGATGCGACCCATCCTGCGCACCCTCGCCGTTGCAGCCAGCCTGAGCTGCGCGCTCGCCGCTCATCCCGCGTTCGCCGACGACGGCGGCAAGATCACGATCATGGTCGGCGGGATCGCGAAGCTGATCTACCTGCCCGCGCGGCTCACGCAGGAGCTCGGCAACTTCAAGGCCGAAGGGCTCGACGTCGAGCTGCTGTCGCAGCCGGCCGGCGTCGACGCCGAGAACGAGCTGCTCGCGGGCGCCGTGCAAGGCGTCGTCGGCTTCTACGATCACACCATCGACCTGCAGAGCAAGGGCAAGGACGTGAAGGCGATCGCCGTGTTCGGCCAGGTGCCGGGCGAAGTCGAGATGGTCTCGACCAAGGCCGCGCCGACCTTCAAGTCGATGGCCGACGCGAAGGGCAAGACGCTCGGCGTGACGGGCCTCGGCTCGTCGACGAGCTTCCTCACCCAATACCTTGCGCTGCAGCACGGCGTGCCGTCGACGCAGTACACGATGCTGCCGGTCGGCGCCGACGCGAGCTTCATCGCCGCGATCAAGCAGGGCCGCATCGACGCCGGGATGACGACCGAGCCGACGGTGTCCGCGCTCGAGAAGATGGGCGATGCGAAGGTGCTGGTCGACCTGCGCACGCTGGACGGCACGCGCGCCGCGCTCGGCGGCACCTACCCGGCCGCGAGCCTGTACGTGCAGTCGGCGTGGGCCGATGCGCACAAGGCGGAGGCGACCAAGCTCGCGCACGCGTTCGCGAAGACGATGCAGTTCATCCACACGCACAGCGCCGAGGAAATCGCCGCGAAGATGCCGGCCGACTACCAGAAGGACAAGGCGCTGTACGTGGCCGCGCTGAAGGCGTCGCTGCCGATGTACACGGCCGACGGCAAGATGCCGGCCGACGGTCCGGCGACCGTGCTGAAGGTGCTGTCGGCGTTCAATCCGTCGGTGAAGGGCAAGCACATCGACCTGGCGCGCACCTATACGAACGATTTCGTGAACGCAAAGTAAGCCGCGACGCCGGCGGCGGCGATCCCGCCGCCGGGCGTTCCCCGTTCCGGCCCGGTTGACCGGCCCGGCGCCGCCACTGCGACGCCCTCCTCACCCGCAGGATCGATGCGATGAATCAGGCAGTCTCCCCGAGCACACCGGCGATCGAGTTTCGCAATGTGTCGTGCCGCTTCATTTCGCCGGAAGGCAAGGCCACCGTCGCGTTGCGCGACTTCAGCATGAGCGTCGCGCGCGGCGAATTCATCGCGATCGTCGGCCCGACCGGCTGCGGCAAGTCGACCACGCTGAACCTGATCACCGGGCTGCTCAAGCCCGTGTCGGGCGAAGTCCGCGTGATGGGCCGCCCGGTCGACGGGATCGACCCGCGCATCGGCTTCGTGTTCCAGGCCGACGCCGTGTTCCCGTGGCGCAACGTGATCGACAACGTCGCGGCCGGCCCGCTGTTTCGCGGCCGCTCGAAGGACGTCGCGTACGCGCAGGCCGAGGAGTGGATCCGCAAGGTCGGCCTCGACAAGTTCACCAAACACTACCCGCACCAGCTCTCCGGCGGGATGAGAAAGCGCGTCGCGCTCGCGCAGACCTTCATCAACCAGCCGGAAATCCTGCTGATGGACGAGCCGTTCTCCGCGCTCGACATGCAGACCCGCACGCTGATGCAGGACGAGCTGCTGCAGCTGTGGTCCGCGAACAAGGGGTCGGTCGTGTTCGTCACGCACGATCTCGAGGAAGCGATCGCGCTCGCCGACCGCGTGTTCGTGCTGACCGCCCGCCCCGCGACGCTCAAGCGCGTGTATGAAATCGACCTGCCGCGCCCGCGCGTCATGTCGGAAGTGCGCTACGACGCACGCTTCATCGAAATTTCCAAGGACATCTGGCACGACCTGCGCGAAGAAGTGCAGATCGGCTGACGCATACGCCGCACGACAAGCACCGGCAAGAAACAGCAAGGACAGGAGCATGACCGACATGACGCTTCCCACCACCGCCCTTCCGGCGACCACGCTCGAGGACGACGAGCGCGCCGCGCAACGCCGGCTGCGCCGCCGGCGCACGCTGATCGTCACGCTGCGGATCGCCGTACTCGTGATCGTGCTGGGCGGGTGGGAACTCGCCGCCCGGCTGAAATGGATCGATCCGTTCTTCTTCTCGATGCCGTCGCTGATCTTCGCGCAGATCCAGGACTGGTTCGTGAACGGCACGTCGCAGGGTCCGCTGCTCACGCAGGTGTGGGTCACGCTCGAGGAAACCGCGATCGGCTTCCTGATCGGCTCGGTGGCCGGCGTGATCTGCGGGATCGTGCTCGGCCGCAACAAGCTGATGGCCGACGTGTTCGGCCTGTACATCCAGATCGCGAACTCGATTCCGCGCGTCGTGCTCGGCTCGGTGTTCGTGATCGCGCTCGGCCTCGGGATGGCGTCGAAGATCGCGCTGGCCGTCGTGATGGTGTTCTTCGTCGTGTTCGGCAACGCGTTCCAGGGCGTGCGCGAAGCGGATCGCTACCTGATCGCGAACGCGCAGATCCTCGGCGCGTCGCGCCGGCAGATCACCACGTCGGTCGTGATCCCGTCCGCGCTCTCCTGGATTCTCGCGAGCCTGCACGTGAGCTTCGGCTTCGCGCTGGTCGGTGCGGTGGTCGGCGAATTCCTGGGTTCCAAGCAGGGGATCGGGCTGTTAATCTCCACCGCCCAGGGCGCGTTCAACGCGAGCGGCGTGTTCGCGGCGATGATCGTGCTGGCCGTGGTCGCGCTGGCCGCCGACTACCTGCTGACGCGGATCGAGAAGCGGCTGCTGAAGTGGCGCCCCGCGGCGTTCTGAACGCCGCGCGCCGGCGCCTGACATGACACCCCGACCGCGCCGGCGACCCCGGCGCGGTTCGGCATTTCCGGGAAGGAGCGCAACAGGATGGCGCACAGCCTGCGCGGACGACTGCTGTGGTGGCTGCTGCTGCCGCTCGCGGTGTTCGTGCTGATCGCCGGCGCGATGTCGTACGACACCGCGCGGACCACGGCCGCGCTCGTGCAGGACAGCGCGCTCGTCGCGTCCGCGCGCACGATCGGCGAGGACGTCGAATGGCGCAACGGCCGGCCGGCGGCCGACGTGCCGCCCGCCGCGCTGGAGATCTTCGAATCGCCGTCGGGCGACTCGGTGTTCTACAAGGTGATCGACGGCCACGAGCGCCTGCTCGCCGGCAATCCTGCGCTCGACCTGCCCGCGCGGCACGGCATCGAGCCGACGCTGTACGACACGTCGCTCGACGGCGTGCCGCTGCGCGCGGTGGCCTACGACCGCCAGTTGTACGACGAGGGGCAGGTCGAGACGGTCACCGTGGTCGTCGCGAAAACGACGCGTTCGTACGGCGCGATGGTCGCGACGATCTGGCGGCCGCAGCTCGTGCGCCTGTCCCTGATGCTGGTGCTCGCGGTGGTGCTCGTCTATCTCGGCCTCACCTTCGAGCTGCGCCCGCTGATGAAGCTGAAGGACGACGTGGCCGACCGCGGGCCGATGGAACTCGAGCCGATCCGCCCGGAGCGGCTGCAATACGAACTGCGGCCGATCGTCGACGCGATCAACCAGTGCATCGCGCGCCTGAACACGCACACGGCCACGCAGCGCCGCTTCATCGCGGATGCCGCGCACCAGCTGCGCACGCCGATCGCGGTGCTCGACACGCAGATCCAGTACGCGCAGCAGCGCGGCAACGACGATCGTGAACTCGCGTCGGTGCTCGACAGCATGCAGCGCAGCAGCCGCAAGATGGCCGACGTGACCGACAAGCTGCTGCTGCTCGCGCACGCGGAAGCGACGCCGTCGACGCTCCTGACCCAGCGCGTCGACCTGGCCACGGTGGTGTCGAGCGTGCTGGAGGAGACGATCCTGCTCGCGCAGCGGCGCGACATCGACCTCGGCGCGGATCTCGGCGAGCGGCTCGACGTCGCGGGCAGCGACAGCCTGCTCACCGCGCTGGTGATGAACCTCGTCGACAACGCGGTGCGCTACACCCAGCCGGGCGGCTGCGTGACGGTCTGCGCGCGGCGCGACGGCGAGGCGATCGTGCTCGACGTGGTCGACGACGGCCCCGGCATCCCGGCCGAAGCGCGACCGCACGTATTCAAGCGGTTCTACCGCGTGTCGGCCGACACCGAGGGCTCGGGCCTCGGGCTCGCGATCGTCCGCGAAATTGCGCAGGCGCACGGCGGCAGCGTGTCGCTCGCGCCGGGGCCCGGCAATCGCGGGATCGTCGTGACCGTGCGGTTGCCCGCTTTCGATTGAAGAGAACGCCGTCATGAAACTTTTGCTGGTCGAAGACAACGCCGAGCTCGCGCACTGGATCGTGAACCTGCTGCGCGGGGAGGATTTCGCGGTCGACTGCGTCGGCGACGGCGAACGGGCCGACACGGTGCTCAAGACCGAACGCTACGACGCGGTGCTGCTCGACATGCGCCTGCCCGGCATCAGCGGCAAGGAAGTGCTCGCACGGCTGCGGCGCCGCAACGACAACGTGCCGGTGCTGATGCTGACCGCGCACGGCTCGGTCGACGACAAGGTCGACTGCTTCGGCGCGGGCGCCGACGATTACGTCGTGAAGCCGTTCGAGTCGCGCGAGCTGGTGGCGCGCATCCGTGCGCTGATCCGCCGGCAGGCCGGCGTCGGCACGACGCAGCTCGTGTGCGGCGACCTCGTCTATGCGTTCGGTACGCGCGAATTCCGCTGCGGCGACGCGGTGCTCGCGCTGCGCCGCCGCGAGCACGCGATCCTCGAAACGCTGATGCTGCAGCAGAACAAGACGGTGTCGAAGGCGCGGCTGATGGACAGCGTGTTCGCGCTCGACGACGAGCCCAGCGCCGACGCGATCGACATCTACATCCACCGGCTGCGCAAGCATCTCGCCGGCAGCACGGCCGAGATCATCACGCTGCGCGGGCTCGGTTACATCCTGCGCATGAAGAGCGCGCACGATTGACGCGGCGCGCCTCCCGCCTTCCGCACATCAATTCGTAGCGCGAATCATCATCGAGGCCTGCCCGACGTCCGGCAGAACCGCTTCCGCTCGCGTGCCCGATCCGTGATGGCTGCGCGTTCGGTGTTTTCACCGATCCGATTCTTTCCGCCGGGAAAGCGCCGTGAAGGATTGCCCCCTCTACGATGCTATGCGTCGGCCCGCTCGCTGTGGCCGGCAAGAGTCGGCATACATTACGTACTGCCAACGACCGGATTTCAATGCGGCAGCTCGGAGGAGACGATCTTGAAACGAAAAACCCTTGCCCTTTCCATCGCGGCGGCGGGCCTGTGCGCCGGCCATGCGCATGCGCAGTCGACCGTGCAGCTCTACGGCCTGATGGACCTGAGCTTTCCGACCTACCGGACCCATGCCGATGCGAACGGCAAGCACGTGATCGGGATGGGCAACGAAGGCGAACCGTGGTTCAGCGGCAGCCGCTGGGGCCTGAAAGGCGCTGAAGACATCGGCGGCGGCACGAAGATCATCTTCCGCCTGGAAAGCGAATTCGTGGTCGCGAACGGCCAGATGGAAGACGAAGGCCAGATCTTCGACCGTGACGCGTGGGTCGGCGTCGAGGACGAGCGCTTCGGCAAGCTGACGGCCGGCTTCCAGAACACGATCGCGCGCGATGCGGCGACGATCTACGGCGACGCGTACGGCTCCGCGAAGCTGTCGACCGAGGAAGGCGGCTGGACCAACTCGAACAACTTCAAGCAGATGATCTTCTACGCGGCCGGCCCGACCGGCACGCGCTACAACAACGGCGTCGCGTGGAAGAAGCTGTTCAGCAACGGCATCTTCGCGAGCGCCGGCTACCAGTTCAGCAACTCGACGTCGTTCGCGACCGGCTCCGCGTACCAGGCCGCGCTCGGCTACAACGGCGGGCCGTTCGCCGTGTCGGGCTTCTACAACCACGTGAACCACAACGGCTTCCGGAACCAGACGTTCTCGGTCGGCGGCAACTACACGTTCGACATCGTGCGCCTGAATGCCGGCTACTTCCGCTACAACGGCGACCAGGGCCCGCTCGGCCAGCGCCACGACGATTCGTGGACGGTGTCGATGAAGATCGCGCCGAAGGGCGCGCTCGACTACGAGCTCGGCTACCAGCAGATGCGCATCAAGAACGCCGCGAACAACGCGGACGGCTTCACGCCGAACGCCAACCTCGGCGCGTTCAGCCTGACCAACGGCGTCGCCAACGGTTTCAAGGAGACGATCTACGGGTCGGTGTTCTATCACTTGAGCAAGCGCACCGAGGTGTACCTGGCCGGCGACTACATGAAGCTGCACGGCGGCTACACGGTGTCGTCGACGTTCGGCGCGAAGAACCAGCTCGAACTGACGTCGGGCATCCGCACGCGCTTCTGACCCGAGGCGGTCATCCGGGCGGGGCCCGCCGGGCCCTGCCGCACCCTTCTTCCGGGATTCTCCATGCGGGCACGCCGGCGCTTGCGCCGACCGTGCCCTTTTTTTCGTCCTGTTTCAGCCTTTGAGCGGCGCCGTCGCGCGCCCGCCGGCCGCCCCGCGCGACAACCGGCCCGAACCCGCTCGCGGCCCGTCCGGCGGGCGATCGCGGCCGATGCGCACGCGCCCGGCCCACATCGGCGCTTGACCTGCGCCGACCGACTCGCTAGCGTTTCGGGTTTGCCCGGGCGGCCGTTGCCGCCGGTGCCGTGAGCGCGCCCGACGTCCTGGCGCGCGCGGCCGGGTTCCGATGGAAAAGACGATGCAGAAACTCGATGCGGCCAGCCCGCAGGCGATGTCGACGGATTTCACCGCCGACAACGTCGCGCGCCTGAAGGCGCTGTTCCCCGAACTCGTGACCGAAGGCCCGCACGGCGCGTCGGTCGACGTCGACGTGCTGAAGGCGCTGGTCGGCGAGCGCACGGTCGGCGACGCCGACGAGCGCTACGGCTTCCACTGGCACGGCAAGCGCGCCGCGCGCCAGGCCGCGCTCACGCCGTCGACGGGCACGCTGCGGCCCTGCCCCGACGACAGCGTCGCGTGGGACGACACGCGCCATCTGGTGATCGAGGGCGACAACCTCGACGTGATGAAGCTGCTGCACAAGAGCTACGCCGGCAAGGTGAAGCTCGTCTACATCGATCCGCCGTACAACACCGGCAGCGATTTCGTCTATCCGGACGACTTCAGCGACAGCATCCGCCACTACCTGGCGATGACGGGCCAGACCGAAGCCGGCGTGAAGCGCAGCACCAACACCGAGGCGAACGGCCGGTTCCACACCGACTGGCTGAACATGATGTATCCGCGCCTGAAGCTCGCGCACGCGCTGCTGTCCGACGAAGGGCTGATCGCGGTGCACATCGACGAGCACGAAGTGCATGCGCTGGTGCTGATGCTGCGCGAGATCTTCGGCGAGGAAAACGAGCTCGGCGTGGCCGTGTGGGACAAGCGCAACCCGAAGGGCGACGCGCGCGGCGTCGCGTACCAGCACGAATCGCTGGTGCTGTTCGCGCGCAACGCCGAGACGCTGCTCGAACGGGCGCCGCTCAAGCGCCCGAAGCGCAACGCGCAGCGCATGCTCGACGCCGCGCACGACGCGGTGTACCGCAGCGGCAACCCGAAGGACGCGCAGAAGGCGTACCGCGCGTGGATGAAGGCGCAGACCAACCTGTCCGGCGGCGAGGTGATGTACGACCGGCTGTCGGCGGAAGGCCGCGTGTACCGCCTCGTGTCGATGGCCTGGCCGAACAAGAAGAAGGCGCCCGAAGAATATTTCACGCCGCTGATCCACCCGGTCACCGGCAAGCCGTGCGCGATGCCGGCGCGCGGCTGGCGCAACCCGCCGGCGACGATGCAGGCGCTGCTCGAACGCGGCCAGATCGAATTCGGCCCGGATGAAACCACGCAGCCGCAGCGGATCTACTACCTCGACGAGAACATGTACGAGAACGTGCCGTCGGTGCTGCCGTTCGCCGGCTCCGACGACGCGCTGCTGAAGACGCTCGGCATTCCGTTCGACCTGCCGAAGCCGGTCGACTTCGCGGCGGCCGTGATCGGCTGGTGCACGCGCGGCGACGACATCGTGCTCGACTGCTTCGCCGGCTCCGGCTCGACCGGCCACGCTGTCATGCAGGTGAACGCGACCGACGGCGGCGCGCGCCGCTACATCCTCGTGCAGCTGCCCGAGGCGCTCGACCGCCGCGACAAGACGCAGACGGCCGCCGCCGATTTCTGCGCGAAGCTGAAAAAACCGCTGACGCTCGCCGAAATCACGAAGGAACGCCTGCGCCGCGCCGCGCAGCAGGTCGCGCGCGACTATCCGGAAAGCTATGGCGACCTCGGCTTTCGCGTGTACCGGCTCGACACGACCAACGTGATCGAGTGGGACCCGCGCCGCGACGACTTCGACCATGCGCTCTTCGCGTCCGTCGAACACGTGAAGACCGGCCGCACCGAGGACGACCTGCTCGCCGAGCTGACGCTCAAGCTCGGCCTCGACCTGTGCACGCCGGTCGAGCATCACCAGGTGGCCGGCAAGACGGTGCACCTGATCGGGCGCGCGATCGTCGCGTGCTTCGATGCGCGCCTGTCGCGCGACGACGCGGGCCCGCTCGCCGACGGCATCGTCGACCTGCTCGACGCCACCGGCGCGTCGCGCGACGTCACGTGCCTGTTCCGCGACAGCGGCTTCGTCGACGACGTCGCGAAGCTCAATCTCGCCGCGCTGCTCGAACAGCACGGCGTGAAGCGCGTGCGGAGCCTGTGATGCGGCTGCATTTCGAAGCGGATCTCGACTACCAGCGCGAGGCGATCGACGCCGTCTGCGACCTGTTTCGCGGCCAGGAATCGTATCGCGGCGACTTCAGCGTGCTCGCGAACGCCGCGCCCGGCACGACGGCCGCCGCGCAAGGCTCGCTCGGCTTCGCGGTGTCGGAGCAAGGCGTCGGCAACCGGCTGTCGCTGACCGACGACGCGCTCGCGCGCAATCTCGCCGACGTGCAGCTGCGCGGCGGGCTGCCGCCGTCCGGCCTGCCCGGCTCGCGCGACTTCACCGTCGAGATGGAGACCGGCACCGGCAAGACCTACGTGTACCTGCGCACGATCTTCGAGCTGAACCGCCGCTACGGCTTCACGAAATTCGTGATCGTCGTGCCGTCGATCGCGATCAAGGAAGGCGTGCACAAGACGCTCGCGATCACCGAGGATCACTTCCGCGCGCTGTACGCGGGCGTGCCGTACGACTACTTCCTGTACGACTCCGCGAAGCTCGGCCAGGTGCGCCACTTCGCGGCGAGCGCGGCGATCCAGATCATGGTGATGACGGTCGCCGCGATCAACAAGAAAGAGATCAACAACCTCTACAAGGACAGCGAGAAGACCGGCGGCGAGAAGCCGATCGACCTGATCCGCGCGACGCGGCCGATCGTGATCGTCGACGAGCCGCAAAGCGTCGACGGCGGCCTCGAAGGGCGCGGGCGCGAAGCGCTCGCCGCGATGGCGCCGCTCTGCACGCTGCGCTATTCGGCCACCCACGTCGACCGTCACCACATGGTGTACCGGCTCGATGCGGTCGACGCGTACGAGCGCAAGCTCGTCAAGCAGATCGAGATCGCGTCGGCGATCGTCGAGGATGCGCACAACAAGCCGTACGTGCGGCTCGTCGGCGTGTCGAACCGGCGCGGCGCGATCAGCGCGCGCGTCGAACTCGACGTCGCGACGGCGGCCGGTGTGAAGCGCCAGATCGTGTCGGCCACCGACGGCGACGATCTCGAGCGCCTGACCAAGCGCGCGCTGTATGCGGGGCTGCGGATCGGCGAAGTGCATGCGGTCAAGGGCGCCGAATACGTCGAGCTGCGCCATCCGGAAGGCGAGGCGTTCCTGTCGCTCGGCGAGGCGTTCGGCGACATCGACACGCTCGCCGTGCAGCGCGAGATGATCCGCCGCACGATCCGCGAGCATCTCGACAAGGAGCTGCGTCTGGCCGAGCGCGGCGTGAAGGTGCTGTCGCTGTTCTTCGTCGACTCGGTCGAGCGCTATCGCCGCTACGACGAGAACGGCATGCCCGTGAAGGGCGACTACGCGCTGATCTTCGAAGAGGAATATGCGCGCGCGGCCCGCGTACCGGCCTACCGTGCGCTGTTCGACGGCGTCGACATCGCCCTCGAGGTCGAGCGTGCGCACAACGGCTACTTCTCGATCGACCGCAAGGGCGGCTGGACCGACACGAGCGAAAGCAGCGCGGCGGCCCGCGAGAACGCGGAGCGCGCATACGGCCTGATCATGCGCGAGAAGGAAGCGCTGCTGTCGTTCGACACGCCGCTGAAGTTCATCTTCTCGCACTCGGCGCTGAAGGAAGGCTGGGACAACCCGAACGTGTTCCAGATATGCACGCTGCGCGACATCCAGACCGAACGCGAGCGCCGTCAGACGCTCGGCCGCGGGCTGCGCCTCGCCGTCGACCAGGACGGCGAACGCGTGCGCGACGCGGGCGTGAACACGCTCACCGTGATCGCGACCGAGCGCTACGAGTCGTTCGCGGAAAACCTGCAGAAGGAAATCGAGGCCGATACGGGCATCCGTTTCGGGATCGTCGAGCAACACCAGTTCGCGGCGCTGCCGGTGCAGGAAGACGACGGCCCCGCGCATGCGCTCGGCATCGAGCTGTCGCGCGTGCTGTGGAACCATCTGCACGAGCAGGGCTACGTCGACGCGCAGGGCAAGGTGCTCGACCGGCTGAAGGATGCGCTGCGCCAGAGCGCGCTCGTGCTGCCGGACGCGTTCGAGCGGCTGCGCGCGCCGATCGTCGCGACGCTGCGCAAGCTGTCCGGCCGCTTCGCGGTGCGCAACGCCGACGAGCGCCGCGCGATCGCGTTGCGGCGCGATGCGTCGGGCAAGGCCGTCGTGTTCGGCGAGGATTTCCGCGCGCTGTGGGATCGCATTCGCCATCGCACCGTGTACCGCGTCGAGTTCGACAACGCGAAGCTGGTGCGCGACTGCACGGCCGCGTTGCGCGACGCGCCGGACATCGCACGGGCGCGGCTGCAGTGGCGCAAGGCCGAGATCGACATCGGCAAGGCCGGCATCGAGGCGATCGAGGTGGCCGGCGCCGGCACCGTGCTGCTCGACGAAGGCGAGTTGCCGCTGCCCGACCTGCTCACCGAGCTGCAGGACCGCACGCAGCTCACTCGCCGTTCGCTCGCGACGATCCTCGCCGACAGCGGTCGGCTCGACGATTTCCGCGTGAATCCGCAGCAGTTCATCGCGGTGGCGGCCGATGCGATCAACCGCTGCAAGCGGCTCGCCCTCGTCGCGGGCATCGCGTACCGCAAGCTCGGCGAGCGCCACGTGCATGCGCTCGAATCGTTCGAGAGCGAGGCGCTGACCGGCTACCTGCGCAACCTGCGGCCGGACGCGCGCAAGTCGATCCACGAAGCGGTCGTATGCGAGACGGACGCGGAGCGCGCGTTCGCCGATGCGCTCGAAGCGCACGACGGCGTGAAGCTGTACGCGAAGCTGCCTGCATGGTTCCGCGTGCAGACGCCGCTCGGCAGCTATCACCCCGACTGGGCCGTGCTCGCGGAACAGGATGGCGGCGAGCGGCTGTACTTCGTCGTCGATACGCCGAATGCCGACGGCCACGTGCCGAGCGAGCACGAGCGCGCGAAGCTCGCGTGCGGCGACGCGCATTTCCGCGCGCTGGTCGATGGCGACGACGCGGCGCGCTTCGTGCGCGTCGGGCGGGCGGATGCGTTGTTCGAATCGGCCTCCGGTGCGCCGCCGGCGGGCGGCGGGCGGTAAGACGAAGGGCGGCGACGAGCCGCCCTTTTTTATCGGCGTGGCTCGGCTTTTATCGATCGTGCCGGGTGCCCGCGTGTCGCCTGTTGCTCCGGCCGGTTTTCATCCTGTCATTCGCGTGAAAGCAATCCGTATTCTCGCGGGCGGGCGCGGCGGTTACGGCTGGTTGCAAATCGGGTCGGCACGATGTTTCCGGTCGCCAGCCACGTTGCGTTTTCACCATGAAAAAAGGGCGCCGAAGCGCCCTTCTCCTGCATTCGCTGGCCGAGCTTACAGCGTGCGGCCGAATGCGTTGCGATGCGAATGATGCGTGGACGTCGACGCATGGGCGGTATGGCCATGCGCGTGCGAGTGACCGCGGCCCGGCTGCGTGCCGGCGCGATCGGCGATCGTGTCGGAACGGTCGGCCGCGCGCGCGAGGCCCTTGTCGCGGTCGCCCGCGTGCATGCCGTTCGAGTTGCTCAGCGCCTGGCCGCTCATGTGGCCGCCGGACATGCCGCCCGCGTTGCCGCCCGAGCCGCCCGAGCCGCCTGCGCCATGACCGCCGCCGTTGCCCCCGCCACCGCCATTGCCGCCGGCCGCCGCATGGGCGGACACCGAGCCGAGCGCGAGCAGCGCGACCGTCAGGACGGACAGATATCGTTGCTGTTTCATCTGGTGCTCCCTGGAGCGCGTTTGTGTGACTGCATTTTATGAACGCGCGACATTCGCGCCACACGACGTTGTAAATGATCGTAACGACGCGTGCGGCACGCATTCGTCGGATCAATTCGGTGCGCGCATGAACGCCGGAACGAAGCACCGGAGCGACGCCACGGCATCGCCCCGGTAACGAGGTCGCTTACTGCGCCGGCTGCATGCCCTGCACGGCGGCCTTGTGCTGCGCGGCCTGCTCTTGCGCCTGCTTCTTCGCCATGTGATGGCCGACGATACAGCCGCCGACCGCGCCAACCACCGCGTGGTGTCCCGCGTAGTGGCCGGCCACCCCGCCGACCACCGCGCCCTTCATGCAGCCCGCCGCGTGCGCGCTGCCGATCGTTGCGAGCGCAACGACTGCGGCGGTTGCATACCGTCCGATGTACCGGATGGGATTCATGTGATCACTCTCCTCAGGTCGTCGTGATCAGTGCGCTCGTGAGCCGGTCGCGCTCAGTCCCAACGGCCGCGCCAGCCGCCACCGTCACGCCAGGCGCGCTCGCGCCACTCGTGCTCGCGCCATTCACGGCGGCGCCACTCGTGTTCACGCCACTGACGCGCACGCCAGTCGTCATCGCGATAGCCGACCGGCGCGTACATCACCGGCGGCGGCGGCGCGACGTAGACAGGCGCCGGCGCCGTGTAGACGCCCGGCACGCCGATGCCGACCGACAGGTCGACGTGGGCCGATGCGACGCCCGAGGCTGCCAGCGCCGCTACACCGAGAACTGCACCGAGAATCAGTTTCTTGCTCATCTCGCGACTCCCTGCACGTGTCGTGCTTCATGTGAATACGGTTCGGAGTCTAGGCACCGGACGCTGACACAGGTGAAACGGGTATGCGAGACAGGTAACGGACGTTTACGGGTGCCCGCAAAGCCTTGCGGGACAAGGAAGAGGCGGCGTTCCACACCCCGTTGCAACGATGCGTCGGGTCGGTAAAAAGGGGAATTTTCGGCACGAAACCGGGCAACGGGATCGAACCCGCCGGTGGGCATCGCGAGCGAACCGCCCTCACCTTCGCGGCGCGAGCGGTTCGCAGCAGCGCTGCGTTACGCGCGGATATCGTCGACGCTGCGCAGCCAGTGCACGCTGAACAGGTGGTCCGCGTCGGTCCACACGGTATCGGGCTCGAACCCGGCGCGGCGCGCCATCGCATGAAAGCCGTCGATCGTGAACTTGTGCGAATTCTCCGTATGGATGCGTTCGCCGGCTTCGAAGCGGAACGTATGGCCGCGCACGTGCACGGTCTGCGCGACGTCGCTGACGAGATGCATCTCGATGCGCTGCCGCCCGCGATCGTAGAACGCGCAGTGCGAGAACGCGTCGACGTCGAAGTCCGCGCCGAGCTCCGCGTTCGCGCGCACCAGCAGGTTCAGGTTGAACTGCGCGGTCACGCCCTGCGCGTCGTTGTACGCGTGATGCAGCGTACGCTCGTCCTTCACGAGATCGGCGCCGACCAGCAGGCCGCCGCCGCGCAGCAGCCGCGCCGCGTCGCGCAGGAACGTGTCGGCCTCTTCCGGCGAGAAGTTGCCGATCGTCGAGCCGGGAAAGAAACCGATGCGCCGCCGCGGCGTCTCGGTCAGCGCGGCCAGTTGCTCGGCCTTTGTGTAGTCGGCCGCGAGCGGCGCGACGTCGAGCCACGGATAGGCCGCCCGCAGCCGCGCGGCCGCGCCGTGCAGGTAATCGGCGGAGATGTCGACCGGCACGTAGCGCGCCGGTGCGTTCGCGTAATTGTTCGCGAATGCGTCGAGCAGCACGCGGATCTTCTCGAGCGAACCCGCGCCGAACTCGACGATGTCCGCATGCGGGCCGACGCGCTGCACGATCTCGGCCGCGCGATCGCGCAGGATGCCGAGCTCGGTACGCGTCGGGTAGTACTCGGGCAGTTCGCAAATGCGGTCGAACAGCGCGGAGCCGGCCGCATCGTAGAAGTATTTCGGCGGGATGCTGCGCGGCGTGCGCGACAGTCCGTCGATCAGGTCGCGCTCGAATGCGCTCGGCCGCGAATCGCGGGCGGGTTGCAGGCCACCGCTCGTGGCCGTCAGGTCAGACGTCTCGCGCAAGTCGCACTCCCGTGAATTGCCAGCGTACCGCCGGCGGAAAGAAATTGCGGTACGTCGGCCGTTCGTGCCCGGGCGGCGTCGCGATGCTGCTGCCGCGCAGGACCTGCTGGCCGACCATGAACTTGCCGTTGTATTCGGCCGCGACCCCGGCCAGCGGCCGAAAGCCCGGATACGGCTCGTAGGACGACCGCGTCCACTGCCACACGTGGCCGAGCATCTGCCGGATACCGTCGGCCGCGAACGCGGTTTCCCATTCGAATTCGGTCGGCAGCCGCGCGCCGGCCCATTCCGCATACGCGGCCGCTTCGTAGAAGCTCACGTGGCACACCGGCGCGTCGGGTGCGAGCGGCTCGACGCCGTGCAGGCCGAAGGTGCGCCGCACGCGCGTGGCGGCCGCATCGTCGTCGTCCGGCATCCAGTACGCGGGCCCTTGCCACCCTTCCCGCTGCACCGTGGCCCAGCCGTCGGACAGCCAGAATTCGGGGCGCGTATAACCGCCATCGGCGACGAACGCCGCGAATTCCGCGTTCGTCACGAGGCGGTTGGCGATCTCGTACGGCCGCACGAGCGCGGTGTGACGCGGCCGTTCGTTGTCGAACGAGAACGCGTCGCCATCGTGGCCGATCTCGACGAGCCCGCCGCGCTGGGGCAGCCAGCGCAACGGGCCGGCGTCGCCCGCGGCGAGCGCGCATCCGGCTTCGTCGCCCGTGCGTGGCCGGAATGCCGGCCGCAACGGGTTGCACGAGAACGCATGGAGCATGTCGGTGACGATCAGTTCCTGATGCTGCTGCTCGTGATGCAGGCCGAGCACGAGCTCGGGGGCAATCGCGTCGAGCAGCGCCGCATCGGCGCCGGCCAGCGCGCGCAGCATCGCATCGTCGACGTATTGCCGATATGCATGCACCTCGTCGAGCGACGGACGCGTGAGCAGCCCGCGCTGCGGCCGCGGATGGCGCGGGCCGAGCGCTTCGTAATAGGAATTGAAGAGGAACTGGAATGCGTCGTCGAACGGCGCGTAGCCGGGCACGCGGCGCATCAGCACGACGGTTTCGAAGAACCAGGTCGTATGCGCGAGGTGCCATTTCGTCGGACTCGCGTCCGGCATCGACTGCACGGCTTGGTCTTCGGCGGACAGCGTCGCGGTCAGCGCGACGCTATGGGCGCGCACGTCCTGGTAACGGCGCTGAAGCGGGGATGCAAGAAGGCTCATCGGTTTACCGTCCACGTCGCGATTCGCTGCGTTGCGTTGCCGGAAAAGGGAAAGCCTTGCGCTCGAATGCGCGCGGCTGACGTGCGATTTGCTGCTGCGTCGTCGGGCAGCCGGCGCGCGCGCCGGGCCGCGGATGCGGCGTCACTTCGTCTGCCCGTGCAGAACAGTATGGTCCAGAAATGTGAACGTCGCGAATCGGATTTCGGCTGAAACGAACAAGAAAGAAAAATGAAAGCATTCGTGATGTCGGCATCGCATGTGCAACGGACGGTCGGCGCCGGTCGCGACGGGGCTCGGCCGGCGGACGCAATACCCATGCCCGCGGCTGCGCACTCCTGACGTCCGGTGACAACCGCACGGCGGGCGTGAAAGGTCGATGGCGCGCGTTCGTCGGAAGCGTCGCGTCATGCGGACGCTTCGGAGGTCGATATCGCGTCCTTCGACGCCCTGCTCAAAGGCTCATCGGCCCTTCGCTTGCCGCTGCCCGCTTCGGCGGTCCAAAAATTTTTTGCATCGATGTCACACACGCGGGGCGCTCGCTCGTCATATCAGCGGAACCCACACGAAAGGAGAAGGAACCATGACTGCGAAACTCAATCCGTTTGCCGCCGCCCCCGCGCTGATGAAGAGCTGGATGACCGTGTCGGTCGCGGCGGCCGGGAGCCTCGAGCCGACGCTGATCGAGCTGGTCAAGATCCATGCATCGCAGATCAACGCGTGCGCGAACTGCCTTAACATGCACACCGTCGAGGCGCGCGAGCAAGGCGAGACCGAGCAGCGCATCTACCTGCTGTCCGCGTGGCGCGAAGCGCCCTGCTACACCGACCGCGAGCGCGCGGCGCTCGGCTGGACCGACGCGCTCACCCGGCTGTCGGAGGGCCATGCGGCGCACGAAGCGGCCTACGCGGCGCTGAACGACCATTTCAGCGAGGAAGAACAGGTGAAACTCACGGTGATGATCAACGTGATCAACGGCTGGAACCGGCTCGCCGTCGGCTTCGGGCTGTGGGTCGACCCGGCCGATGCGAAGGCCGCCGCCGCGAAGATGGTGGCCTGATGCCGAGCCTCGACCCGGCCAGCGGCCGCGCCGAACAACAGGCCGACGCGGCGACGAGCTTCGACCCGCTGCGCCGCACGCTGATCCGCGTCGCGTACCGGATGCTCGGCTCCGTCGCGGATGCCGAGGACATGGTGCAGGAGGCGTTCATCCGCTGGATGGACGTCGACCGTACCGAGGTGCGCGTGCCCGAGGCGTTCCTGCGCCGCATGGTGATGCGCATGTGCGTCGACCAGCTGAAGTCCGCGCGACACCAGCGCGAGACCTATATCGGCCCGTGGCTGCCCGAGCCGGTCGTCGAGGAAGACGAACCGGACGACGTCACGCTGCCGCTGCTGCTCGCGCTCGAACGGCTCTCGCCGCTCGAACGCGCGGCGTTTCTGCTGCACGACGTGTTCGGCCTCGAATTCGACGAAGTGGCCACGACGATCCAGCGCGACCCGGCCGCGTGCCGGCAGCTCGCCGCGCGGGCCCGCACGCACGTGCGCGACGCGCGGCCGCGTTTTCATGTCGAGAAGCAGCGCGGGATCGAACTGGCCGAAGCGTTCTTCGCGGCGTCACGCAGCGGCGACATGCGTGCGCTCGGCGCGATGCTCGCCGAGGACGTGAGCCTGCATTCCGACGGTGGCGGCAAGCGCGCGGCGGCCGGCAAGCCGGTGTTCGGCTTCGAGCGCGTGATGCGGGTGCATGCGTATCTGGCCGAGCTGTTCGCGACGCATGCGTCGACGCTCGTGCGGGCCGGGTTCATCAACGGGCTGCCGGGCTTCGTCACGCGGGAAGCCGACGGCGAGCTGCAAACGACTGCGCTGGAGATCGACGACGGCAAGATCGTCGCGATCTATGTCGTGCGGAATCCTGACAAATTGAAGCATCTGCACTGAAGGCGGCGTGCGCATGCGCCGTGTGCGATGTGCCATATGAACGCATGGCGCCGGCGCCGCCCTCTTCTTTCTGCCCTGCGTTGCCGGTTGCCGGCTACCGCGATCAGTACATCGCGCCTCCGGCGTTGCCCATCATGAACAGCAGTACGCCGAGCAGCGGCGTCGCGACGGCGAAACCGGCCGCCGCCAGCCAGTTCGTGCCGCCTTGCGCCTCGAGCAGCGCGAGAAACGATTCGCGGGACGTCGCGTTCGGGCGCAGTTTTTCGATCCTGCGTTCGACGTGCCGCTTGTAGAGGCCGTTCCCGTACCAGCCGAGCGACACCGCGATCGCGATCGTGGCCGGGTCGAGCACGCTCGATTCGAAGTATCCCGGGAAGTACAGCAATTCGACCAGCGTGATGCCGAGCGTGACGGCGAGCACGGTGGCCGCCTGCCAGTACATGCATCGGTACGCCAACCAGACCGGGCCGAGAAAGCACGCGGCCCAGTTCCACGATTGCCGGCTTTTGCGCGAGTCGGCGATCGCCCATTTTCGTTCGAACCAGGCGGCGTTCTTGCCGACGTAAGCGGCGATTTCGTCATTGCTCGCAGGCGATGCAGCGGTCGAGACCTCGGACATGATCGTGTGCTCTCAGTCGCGCGGAACGCGCGTCGTTGTTCTGATGCGGTGGAAATCGGGTGACGGGCGAAGTCGCCGCGTCGATGCGCAGACGATTCTACGCGCCGTGCAGCGGCCGTTGTGTGGCAGATCGGGATGTCGAAGAGAGCATACGATGCCGCGGTTCCGGCAACGCATCGGGGCTTCGCGCGTCGTTTCGGACCGGAAAAGAAAAACGCCACGCGAAGTTGCCGCGTGGCGTTTGTATGTTTGGCGAGCCGCGTTGCCTGTAGGCAAGTTGTGCTGCCGGACCCCTTCATTTTGTTCGTTGGTAGGCTCGATTGGATTCGAACCAACGACCCCCACCATGTCAAGGTGGTGCTCTAACCAACTGAGCTACGAGCCTAAGAGACGGTTTCAAAAAGGCCCGGTGGGGCTGTTAACTTGCGCGGCGAGCTGTTAACCTCAGGCATCGGA
This sequence comes from Burkholderia cenocepacia, assembly GCF_900446215.1. Lineage (GTDB taxonomy): Bacteria > Pseudomonadota > Gammaproteobacteria > Burkholderiales > Burkholderiaceae > Burkholderia > Burkholderia cenocepacia. The sequence goes on from NZ_UAQZ01000012.1 coordinate 223,768, forward strand.
ACAACTGAGACCGAGGAGATGGCCAAGCCGATCATTGACGACGAACTGTGGACATTGATCGAGCCGTTATTGCCGCCACCCAAGCCGCGGCGCGAGAAAAACCCAGGCCGCCTGCCTGTTTCGAATCGCGCCGCGCTGACCGGCATCCTGTTCGTTCTCAAGACCGGACTGCGCTGGCGCGACCTGCCCGCCGAGATGGGCTGCGGCTCGGGCGTGACTTGCTGGCGACGGCTACGCGATTGGCAGGCTGCGGGCGTATGGGATCGCCTGCACGAATTGCTGCTTGCGAAGCTGCGAGCAGCAGACCAAATCGATTTCTCGCGAGCCGCAGTCGATTCCTCATCGATTCGCGCCGTTGGGGCGGGCCAAAAACTGGGCCAAACCCCACCGATCGCGCGCGACCAGGTTCTAAGCACCACATCGTCACCGACGCCAATGGCACGCCGCTCGCGGCGATCCTGACCGGCGCGAACGTTCACGATGTCACGCAGCTGCTGCCGCTGATCGATGCGATTCCGCCAATTCGTGGGTTGCGCGGCCACCCACTGCAGAGACCGCGCGTGGTCTACGCCGATCGCGGTTACGACTCTGAGCGGCATCGACGCGCGTTGCGCGATCGCGGTATCGAGCCGGTTATCGCCAAGCGCCGCACCGAACATGGCAGCGGCCTTGGAAAATATCGCTGGGTCGTTGAACGCACGCATGCCTGGCTGCATCACTTCCGTCGTCTCCGCATTCGTTTCGAGCGCCGTGCAGACATTCACGGCGCGTTCCTCAAACTCGGTTGCTGCCTGATCTGCTGGAATACCCTTCGGCGGGCCGACCAGTCTTTATGAAACCGTCTCTAAGAAGCCGCGAATTATAGAGAGGGTTTCGGGGGAGCACAAGCCCTTCGTGAAAATTTTTTGAATCGACGTGTGCGGTGGGCTGACGATCGATGTTGCCTCGCGAGGCCGCGAGCGTGAGCTTCACCTGTTCGCATCACAGCAAAACGCGTCGATGTGATGCGGTGTTATCCACATTGCCCTCTGGATAACCGTCCGGGAAGTCTCTGGATTCACAGTGGAACGATTGAGGATATGTCGGCGAGTCTGTGAATCGACGAAAAGTTGTTCTGTGCTGCCGCGCGCTGTTCACGTCGCGCACCCAGGGTTATGCATTTCGCTTCGCGTTGAAAATTCAGTGCGTTACGGAGGTTATCCACTGTGGGGCACAGCGTTTGTTAACTATCACTACGTATATATACGAACCCTGTTAGCACCTTTGGATAAGCACAGTCCGGCGACTGTGCTCCGCTCAGGACATGCACTGCGTGCAGCGGCTGGATGAACGAAGCGGAACGCTGTGAAGTGCTCGAGCGATACGTGAGCCGTCATGTCTGTAGAATCGCCAGCATCCAGGATGCAAAGGCTCGGCGAACGGGCTCACGGCAAATGACCGATGCTTCATCGCCCCGTCTCCAGGCACTCGATATCGATACGATCGTACGCAGGATGCAGCAACATCCAGGCGACATCGTGTTCGAGCGACGCGTGTCGATACCGGAAGCCGAGGTCCTGTGTTGCCGCTACGAGGGCGAGCGATTCAACGTGAAGTTCGATCTCGACTACGGCATGTTTGTCGAGCGTGTTGGCATGCTGTCCGCCGAGGACGTCGCGAAGATCGTTGGATGGCTCACGAAGGAGGCAGGGTGATCACGGCAGACGATACGGGGCGAAGCGATCGATGAAGGCACCTGTCAATGAGATGCTGGTGACGGATATCGCAGGCCGCGTTGCGGTCGTCGTGACCGAGCTGACAGCTGCCGCCGATGTGCTGAAGCAGTTGGGCTTCGCTCGACAATCCGATCGCTGGGAACGCGCGATCGCAGATGACCATGACCGCCAGGCGCTCGTAGCCGCGCTCATCGATCTCGATGCGCTGTTCTCCGCAGGCCGTGACTGGAGCCCGCAGGCACTCGTCGAGTATTACCGGGAGATCGGTGTCGTTCGAAGTGGTTACCGTTCGGTTGCATGGCGCGGGCCGTCGCAATACGTGGTCGAACGACATGACTGAATCACGCGAGGCAACGCGATGACGTACACGGTCCCGATGGTGTCGCGCGGCGAAATCGTGCTGTCCGACGGAAACCGTACCGTGCGGGTGCCTGGCGAGGCATTGTCGTCCGGCGTGGACAACGGTCCCGCATTCGTCGTCTATGTCGATTCGACGAAGTACGTCGAGCCCCAAGGCGATGGCGAGACGATCGATAACGCCACGCGCGAGGCCGTGATCTCGGCGATCACCGACTATTTTTTTGTCGCGACGTACAACGGTTGATTTCGAATCCTGAGCCAGTCACGAAACCGAGGAAAGAGCAGAGTGATGCGAGCGGCGCTTGCAAAGGGAGCAGGTAACGGGACCGATCATGTGCCGTCCGCACGGACCCGATAACGGGATCACGATATCCGCGGGCATTGCCGCGCGCATCCGGCAGCGCGGGCAGTTTTCGCCCGGTGATATTCGCAGAACACGATGAGCACGTTGAATTTCGGCACGGTCGACCAGTGTTCGGTCACGCTCAACACAGCGACGCTGCTGGGCCTGAAGGCTACCTACGAAGACTTTGCGGCGACCGGGCAGGATCTGCATAACTTCGAGATCTGCATCACGGATAAAAGGGCATCCACGGTGGACCCCGTGCCAGATGACGATGTCGTCACCATCACGTTCGTGGCAAAGCTGATTCCGGGTATGCGCGGACTGGGCAATGCAAATCGGCTCGGGAAGTCGATCCACTACGTCATCGCGCCGGAAACCGGCGAGATTCTCGGGAGAGTCGGGACGAAGTGACCCGACGCGCGAGCGGCGGTGTGTGGATAACCGGCGCACGATCCAGTTGAAACCCTGTGCATCCGAGCGGTGAGCGTCCCGGTTTCGATGGGCTCGTCGGCCTGAATGCATTGCCCGGCAAGGCTTTGCCGACCATGAAAGAGGGCAGCGAACGAATCGCCGGCGACGTCCGGATGTCGAATGCCGTGTGGATATCGTTGACTCGAAGCCACTCGAAACCGGCTGCATTCAATGGGTGAGCGTAGTCGAACCCGGCGAAGACGATCGGTCAATTACCCGGGTTGTGGATATCGATGCCCAAAACAACGAGAAACGCTGTGCATGTCAACGGTGAGCGAACCCATCGAAGTCAGCACGCAGCACCATCAGGAGAGGTGTGGATATCCCGTTCCGCGGCGACTCGAAACCCTGTGATTTTAAAGGTGAGGGTGCCAGCGAGGTTTCGGTGTGAATAACAGTGCGAGCAAGTCAGTCGAAACGCTGTGCATTCGAGTGGTGAGCACGCACCGGTGCAAGCCGGCCAAGCCGCGCCAAAAAAGGCGCTGGCGGCCATTACCGACCGCCAGCCGGACGCGCATCCTGCCGCTTCAAGTCTGCTGATCGAGCGCCTGCACGACCGCCTTTTCCCCGAGACTCCCGGCCGGCCCGACCACCGCATAGTTGAGCCCGTTCACGGATCCATACCGCGCCAGCAGCGCGCCATCCACGCGTTGTCCAGCGGTTAGCAGCCGATGTTCCGATTCCGCGGGCCGGAGATAGAAGCTCAGCGTCCGCCCCGCGTCATCCTGATAGAGCACCATCGCGGCGGTGGCCCCGCTGTCCGTCGTGAACAACCGTCCACCGACTGGCCTGAACCCCGCCGCGCTCAAATCCGGCAGCTTCGCCGATGCGCCCACGCGCCGGGTGAGCCAGCCCTGCAAATCACCCGCACCGGTCGGCCGGTAATCGACCTTGGCCGTCCGATCGACCACCATCATCTGGTAAGCCTTGACCGCATCGCTCATCGGCGCGATGGGCGGCGGCGCGTTCCACCCGCGCGCCTGCCATCCGCCGAACGTCCCGAGCCCGACGCAGAACACGAACGAAGCCGCCATCGCGAACCGCATCCGCGAGCGTTCGGCTCGCCGGCCGCGAATCGCCGCCGGATCGAGCGCGGGATTATCGGCCGGCATCCGCACGCTCTCCAGCGCGGCCCGCAACCGCTGCGCGTCCTGCTGCCATTGCTTCACCTGTTCCGCACGCGCCGGATGCAGCGCGAGATAGCGCTCGACCGCGGCACGCGCATCGTCGTCGAGCTGGCCGTCGACATAGGCCTGAAGGTCGTGTTCGTTCGGAGGCATGTTCATTTCTTCATCAGCCGCAAGGAAGGAGCAGGAAGTTCCCCGTCGCTGAGCTGGCGCAGCGCCTGGCGCGCGCGGGAGAGCCGCGACATCACCGTGCCGATCGGCACCTCGAGCAGGTCCGCGGCTTCCTGATAGGTGAAGCCCTCGACCGCGATGAGCAACAGCAGGCTGCGCTGCTCGTCCGAGAGCCGACCGAATGCTTCGAGCGTCGCGCGTGCCGCGAATTCGCGTTCGGCGGACGGCCAGTGCGCTTCGTCGTCGTCGCGGATGCGGCCGAGCAGCCAGCTGTAGCGCTTCGCGCTGCGTTTGCCGTCGAGAAATTGTCGGTACAGGATCGTGAAGAGCCAGCTGCGCAACGACGCGTCGTCGCGACGGCTCGTCCAGCGCGACAGCGCGCGCTCGAGCGTCGACTGGACGAGATCGTCGGCCGCGTGGACGTCGCGCGCCAGCCAGAGCGCGAAGCGTCGCAGCCGGGGGATGAGTTCGCGCAATGCTTCGTCGTCGAGGGCGTTGGAGGGCATGGCCGGGCCGGTTGCCGAAAGGGTCGTGGATGCCGCGTAGGACGCCGGCCGGCATCGATTATTCCCTCCAGCATACGAAAAAACTTTTCGTGGAATAAAGCGGCGCGGGCGGCGTCCTACGCGCGTTCGACAATGATCTGACGATCGGGAGTGCATTGATGAAGCAATCTTCCTCTTCTTCGCCGCAGCGCGAGCCCGGGCGCGGGTGGTGGCGCTGGGCCGTGATCGGCGGCGCGGTGGCCGGCGTGGCCGCGGCGTTCGGCTATGCCGGCGGGTGGCTCGCGCCGGCGCGTCTGACCCCGCACCGGCTCGTCGACGCGCTGCAGACCAACAGCGGCGTCCATCCCGGCTACCGGCGCAATCACGCGAAGGGCGTGTGCGTGACCGGCTACTTCGAAGGCAACGGCGCCGCGAGCGCGTATTCGGTCGCGCCGTTCTTCAAGGCGGTGCGCACGCCGGTGGTCGGGCGCTTCGCGTTGCCGGGCGGAAATCCGTACGCGCCGGACAGCAGCGTGCCGATCCGAAGCCTCGCATTGAAGCTCACCGCGCCGGACGGCGAGCAATGGCGGACCGGGATGAACGCGATGCCGGTGTTTCCGGTCGCGACGCCGCAGGCGTTCTACGAGCAGACGCTCGCGACCCGCCCCGATCCGAAGACGGGCAAGCCGGATCCGGCGAAGGTGAAGGCGTTCTTCGGCGCGCACCCGGAAGCGGGCGCGTTCCTGAAGTGGGTGAAGGGTGCGAAGCCGAGCGCGAGCTACGTCACCGAAAGCTATTACGGGCTGAACGCGTTCTATTTCGTCGACGCGGCCGGCAAGCGCCAGGCGGTGCGGTGGCGCGTCGTGCCGGAGCAGGCGGCCGGCGCCGGCGCCGGCGACGTCGCGACGGCCGCGGATCCGAACGTGCTGCAGCAGGACGTGACGCAGCGCATCGCGGCCGGTGCGCAGAAGTGGAAGCTGCTGGTCACGCTGGCGGAGCCCGGCGACCCGGTGGACGACGCGACGAAGGTCTGGCCCGCGCAGCGCACGACGATCGACGCGGGCACGCTCGTGCTCGACCGCGTGGAGGCGCAGGACAGCGGCCCGTGCCGCGACGTGAATTACGACCCGACGGTGCTGCCGCAGGGGATCCAGGTGTCGGGCGATCCGCTGCTGGCCGCGCGCTCGGCCGCGTATGCGGATTCGTATCTGCGGCGCACGAGTGAAGAGGCCGGCGTGGCGGGCGCGGCGCGACTGAGTGGGGAGGGACGATGATGAAGGCTTCGACGACGTTTAGTGTGCCGGCGCGGGTGCTGCATTGGGTGATGGCCGCGATGGTTCTCGCGATGCTGTTCATCGGGGTGGGGATGGTGGCGTCCGTTTCCGAACGGCACGCAATCCTGGTGGCGATTCACAAGCCGCTGGGCGTGGCCGTACTGGTGCTGGTGTGTGTGCGGATCGTGGTGCGGATGCTGTCGAAGCCGCCGGCGTTGCCCGACGATCTGCCGTGGTGGCAGAAGGTGGCCGCGCACGGGTCGCATCTCGTGCTGTATGCGCTGATGGTGGCGATGCCGCTGATCGGCTGGGCGATGCTGTCGGCGGGCGGGTATCCGGTGACGCTGGGCGGTGGCGTGCAACTGCCGGCGCTGGTGTCGGCCGATCCGGTGACGTTCGCGTGGCTCCGGGTCGCGCATCGCGTGCTGGCCTATCTGTTCTTCCTGACGTTCCTCGCGCACTTTGCCGCGGCGCTGTATCACGGGCTGATTCGGCGGGACGGCGTGGTGAGGGCGATGGTGGGGCGGTAATCGATGGAAGGTTGGGTGCGATACGGCGGGGCTGTTCAAGGGCGACCGAGGCTGCGCCTGCCGTGCCGCCTATATAGGGGCACTGGGAAGGCTCAGCGGTCCCCGCCATAGCACGTCAAAAATATTTCACAAAAGGGGTTGCGGAGACCGGGGCGGATGCATAGAATCACGCCTCTTTCGCGCTAACGGAAACGCAGCGCGGGGGAAGAAGAGGGAAGCGGTGCTGTAGAAGTCGGTTTTATCGATTCCAGTGCACGTGAAATTAAACCGCAGTCGTCGCAGCGAAGTAGTTAAAAAAGTTGTTGACGAGTCTCAAAAAACGGTTGATAATCTCGCTTCTCTGCTGCTGAAAACGCAGCGCTGCTGAGGGGTTCAAGATCCCTCGCAGACATGCTCTTTAAAAATTAACAGCCGATAAGTGTGGGCGCTTGATGGCAGCGAGCTGATCCTCGGATCAGATGGCAAAAGTATCAAGAGTCTCACACTAAAGTAAGTCAGGTTTATGAAGTGATTCATATTCCTGTCAGCTTTGAGTGAGCGACCGGTTCTTAACTGAACCGAAAACAGTAACAGGTTTGAACTGAAGAGTTTGATCCTGGCTCAGATTGAACGCTGGCGGCATGCCTTACACATGCAAGTCGAACGGCAGCACGGGTGCTTGCACCTGGTGGCGAGTGGCGAACGGGTGAGTAATACATCGGAACATGTCCTGTAGTGGGGGATAGCCCGGCGAAAGCCGGATTAATACCGCATACGATCCACGGATGAAAGCGGGGGACCTTCGGGCCTCGCGCTATAGGGTTGGCCGATGGCTGATTAGCTAGTTGGTGGGGTAAAGGCCTACCAAGGCGACGATCAGTAGCTGGTCTGAGAGGACGACCAGCCACACTGGGACTGAGACACGGCCCAGACTCCTACGGGAGGCAGCAGTGGGGAATTTTGGACAATGGGCGAAAGCCTGATCCAGCAATGCCGCGTGTGTGAAGAAGGCCTTCGGGTTGTAAAGCACTTTTGTCCGGAAAGAAATCCTTGACTCTAATACAGTCGGGGGATGACGGTACCGGAAGAATAAGCACCGGCTAACTACGTGCCAGCAGCCGCGGTAATACGTAGGGTGCAAGCGTTAATCGGAATTACTGGGCGTAAAGCGTGCGCAGGCGGTTTGCTAAGACCGATGTGAAATCCCCGGGCTCAACCTGGGAACTGCATTGGTGACTGGCAGGCTAGAGTATGGCAGAGGGGGGTAGAATTCCACGTGTAGCAGTGAAATGCGTAGAGATGTGGAGGAATACCGATGGCGAAGGCAGCCCCCTGGGCCAATACTGACGCTCATGCACGAAAGCGTGGGGAGCAAACAGGATTAGATACCCTGGTAGTCCACGCCCTAAACGATGTCAACTAGTTGTTGGGGATTCATTTCCTTAGTAACGTAGCTAACGCGTGAAGTTGACCGCCTGGGGAGTACGGTCGCAAGATTAAAACTCAAAGGAATTGACGGGGACCCGCACAAGCGGTGGATGATGTGGATTAATTCGATGCAACGCGAAAAACCTTACCTACCCTTGACATGGTCGGAATCCCGCTGAGAGGTGGGAGTGCTCGAAAGAGAACCGGCGCACAGGTGCTGCATGGCTGTCGTCAGCTCGTGTCGTGAGATGTTGGGTTAAGTCCCGCAACGAGCGCAACCCTTGTCCTTAGTTGCTACGCAAGAGCACTCTAAGGAGACTGCCGGTGACAAACCGGAGGAAGGTGGGGATGACGTCAAGTCCTCATGGCCCTTATGGGTAGGGCTTCACACGTCATACAATGGTCGGAACAGAGGGTTGCCAACCCGCGAGGGGGAGCTAATCCCAGAAAACCGATCGTAGTCCGGATTGCACTCTGCAACTCGAGTGCATGAAGCTGGAATCGCTAGTAATCGCGGATCAGCATGCCGCGGTGAATACGTTCCCGGGTCTTGTACACACCGCCCGTCACACCATGGGAGTGGGTTTTACCAGAAGTGGCTAGTCTAACCGCAAGGAGGACGGTCACCACGGTAGGATTCATGACTGGGGTGAAGTCGTAACAAGGTAGCCGTATCGGAAGGTGCGGCTGGATCACCTCCTTTCCAGAGCTATCTCGCAAAGTTGAGCGCTCACGCTTATCGGCTGTTGGTAAAGACAGAAAGACTGTCTGTTAGCGGTTTAAACGGTTATAATGCCGGCCGCTTTCGATAATCCTCAATGACAAACATTCGAATGAAGTTTGGTTCGAGTTTTTCTCATTGGCGATTGAGCCAGTCAGAGGATATCAACAGATATCGGCTGTCGTTCTTTAACAATCTGGAAGAAGTAAGTAATTTGGATAGCGGAAGCGTCTTGAGATGGACGTGGAAACTATCCGGGTTGTGATTGTATCGATGTATCTCAAGATGATTCGAACTCTATGTTCGACTCAATTGGAATACGGCACAACGCGAGAACTCAACCTGTAGCGACTGTCGATGAGACAGACTCGTTATAGGGTCAAGCGAACAAGTGCATGTGGTGGATGCCTTGGCGATCACAGGCGATGAAGGACGCGGTAGCCTGCGAAAAGCTACGGGGAGCTGGCAAACAAGCTTTGATCCGTAGATGTCCGAATGGGGAAACCCACTCCTTTTGGAGTATCCATGGCTGAATACATAGGCCATGCGAAGCGAACGCGGTGAACTGAAACATCTAAGTAACCGCAGGAAAAGAAATCAACCGAGATTCCCAAAGTAGTGGCGAGCGAAATGGGATGAGCCTTGCACTCTTTATTTGTATTGTTAGCCGAACGCTCTGGAAAGTGCGGCCATAGCAGGTGATAGCCCTGTAGGCGAAAACAGTATGAAAGAACTAGGTGTGCGACAAGTAGGGCGGGACACGTGAAATCCTGTCTGAAGATGGGGGGACCATCCTCCAAGGCTAAATACTCGTGATCGACCGATAGTGAACCAGTACCGTGAGGGAAAGGCGAAAAGAACCCCGGGAGGGGAGTGAAATAGATCCTGAAACCGCATGCATACAAACAGTCGGAGCCTCGTAAGGGGTGACGGCGTACCTTTTGTATAATGGGTCAGCGACTTACGTTCAGTAGCAAGCTTAACCGTATAGGGCAGGCGTAGCGAAAGCGAGTCCGAATAGGGCGTTCAGTTGCTGGGCGTAGACCCGAAACCAGGTGATCTATCCATGGCCAGGATGAAGGTGCGGTAACACGTACTGGAGGTCCGAACCCACTAACGTTGAAAAGTTAGGGGATGAGCTGTGGATAGGGGTGAAAGGCTAAACAAACCTGGAAATAGCTGGTTCTCTCCGAAAACTATTTAGGTAGTGCCTCGTGTCTCACCTTCGGGGGTAGAGCACTGTCATGGTTGGGGGGTCTATTGCAGATTACCCCGCCATAGCAAACTCCGAATACCGAAGAGTGCAATCACGGGAGACAGACATCGGGTGCTAACGTCCGGTGTCAAGAGGGAAACAACCCAGACCGCCAGCTAAGGTCCCCAAATATAGCTAAGTGGGAAACGAAGTGGGAAGGCTAAAACAGTCAGGAGGTTGGCTTAGAAGCAGCCACCCTTTAAAGAAAGCGTAATAGCTCACTGATCGAGTCGTCCTGCGCGGAAGATGTAACGGGGCTAAGCTATATACCGAAGCTGCGGATGCGAGCTTGCTCGCATGGTAGGAGAGCGTTCCGTAAGCCTGCGAAGGTGCCTTGTAAAGGGTGCTGGAGGTATCGGAAGTGCGAATGCTGACATGAGTAGCGATAAAGGGGGTGAAAGGCCCCCTCGCCGTAAGCCCAAGGTTTCCTACGCAACGTTCATCGGCGTAGGGTGAGTCGGCCCCTAAGGCGAGGCAGAAATGCGTAGCTGATGGGAAGCAGGTCAATATTCCTGCACCATTGTTAGATGCGATGGGGGGACGGATCGCGGAAGGTTGTCCGGGTGTTGGAAGTCCCGGTCGCTGCATTGGAGAAGGCGCTTAGGCAAATCCGGGCGCGTAATTCAAGGGTGTGGCGCGAGCTCCTTCGGGAGCGAAGCAATTGGAAGTGGTTCCAAGAAAAGCCTCTAAGCTTCAGTCTAACGATGACCGTACCGCAAACCGACACAGGTGGGCGAGATGAGTATTCTAAGGCGCTTGAGAGAACTCGGGAGAAGGAACTCGGCAAATTGGTACCGTAACTTCGGGATAAGGTACGCCCTTGTAGCTTGACTGGCCTGCGCCAGGAGGGTGAAGGGGTTGCAATAAACTGGTGGCTGCGACTGTTTAATAAAAACACAGCACTCTGCAAACACGAAAGTGGACGTATAGGGTGTGACGCCTGCCCGGTGCCGGAAGATTAAATGATGGGGTGCAAGCTCTTGATTGAAGTCCCGGTAAACGGCGGCCGTAACTATAACGGTCCTAAGGTAGCGAAATTCCTTGTCGGGTAAGTTCCGACCTGCACGAATGGCGTAACGATGGCCACACTGTCTCCTCCCGAGACTCAGCGAAGTTGAAGTGTTTGTGATGATGCAATCTACCCGCGGCTAGACGGAAAGACCCCATGAACCTTTACTGTAGCTTTGCATTGGACTTTGAACCGATCTGTGTAGGATAGGTGGGAGGCTATGAAACCGGAACGCTAGTTTCGGTGGAGCCGTCCTTGAAATACCACCCTGGTTTGTTTGAGGTTCTAACCTTGGCCCGTGATCCGGGTCGGGGACAGTGCATGGTAGGCAGTTTGACTGGGGCGGTCTCCTCCCAAAGCGTAACGGAGGAGTACGAAGGTACGCTAGGTACGGTCGGAAATCGTGCTGATAGTGCAATGGCATAAGCGTGCTTAACTGCGAGACCGACAAGTCGAGCAGGTGCGAAAGCAGGTCATAGTGATCCGGTGGTTCTGTATGGAAGGGCCATCGCTCAACGGATAAAAGGTACTCTGGGGATAACAGGCTGATACCGCCCAAGAGTTCATATCGACGGCGGTGTTTGGCACCTCGATGTCGGCTCATCTCATCCTGGGGCTGTAGCCGGTCCCAAGGGTATGGCTGTTCGCCATTTAAAGAGGTACGTGAGCTGGGTTTAAAACGTCGTGAGACAGTTTGGTCCCTATCTGCCGTGGGCGTTGGATATTTGAAGGGGGCTGCTCCTAGTACGAGAGGACCGGAGTGGACGAACCTCTGGTGTACCGGTTGTCACGCCAGTGGCATCGCCGGGTAGCTATGTTCGGAAGAGATAACCGCTGAAAGCATCTAAGCGGGAAACTCGCCTTAAGATGAGATATCCCTGGGGACTAGATCCCCTTGAAGGGTCGTTCGAGACCAGGACGTTGATAGGTCAGGTGTGTAAGCGCAGTAATGCGTTCAGCTAACTGATACTAATTGCCCGTAAGGCTTGATCCTATAACAAGTCTGCCTTGTAGATCGGCGCCGTGTGAAAGCACTGGCCGCGATCCAGAGCGACAAGTTGGATTCTCGTGTGTGATACACACAACTCAAAATTACTGCTTCTTCCAAGATTGGTTCTGTTGGCCACGCCAGCAGAACAACCCCCTTTGCCTGATGACCATAGCGAGTCGGTCCCACCCCTTCCCATCCCGAACAGGACCGTGAAACGACTCTACGCCGATGATAGTGCGGATTCCCGTGTGAAAGTAGGTAATCGTCAGGCTCCCTAAGCCAAGAACCCCCGCCCGAAAGGCGGGGGTTTTTGCATTGGTGCGCCAGAAAAGCGTGCGGCGCAACGGTGCCAAGGCTACGTCCACGGCCTCCCGCCCGCCGAAACCTGCCACTTCCACCCAGTCTTCCATCAGATCGTCCAAAAACGCTGTGAAATGAACGCGTTATTCGGCGTGGTCCACGTAAAATTTGCGTACCCCCATCTCAGCATTCAAAACGATGAACGCCGTCACCCAGGTAGCCCGGGCCGTTTGCCCGCATGATTGTCCGGACACGTGTGCAATGCGCGTGACCGTCGAGAACGGCAAGGCAATCAAGGTCACGGGCGATCCCGACCATCCGCCGACACAGGGCGTCTTGTGTACGAAAGTCAGCCGATACGCGGATCGCGTTCATCATCCCGATCGCCTCACTGTCCCGCTCAGGCGTATCGGCGAAAAAGGGGAAGGGCGCTTCGTGCCGATCAGTTGGGACGAGGCGTTCGACGAGATCGGGCGTCGCCTCGGTGAGATCGCCGCGCGCGCGCCGGAAGCGATCGTGCCGTACAGCTATGCGGGAACGATGGGACTCGTACAAGGCGAGGGCATTGCCCAGCGCTTCTTTCACAAGCTCGGTGCGTCGCGGCTCGAGCGTGCGATCTGCGCGGCGGCCGGTGCCGCGGGGCTGCGATACACGTATGGCGGCAGTGTCGGCATGCACCTCGAGCACTTCGAGGAAAGCGAACTGATTCTGATATGGGGCGCGAATCCGATCGCATCGAGTCTGCACTTCTGGACCCGCGCGCAGGAAGCGAAGCGCCGTGGTGCGCGTCTTGTCGCGATCGACCCGTATCGTTCGCTGACCGCGGAGAAGTGCCATCAGCACATCGCCCTGAAGCCCGGTACCGATGGCGCGTTTGCGCTCGGCATGATGCATGTGCTGATTACCGAAAACCTGCTCGATCACGACTACATCGCCGACCATACGCTCGGCTTCGACGAACTGAAGGCGCGCGCCCTGACCTATCCGCCGGAACGTGTCGCGCAGATCTGCGGCATCGACGCGTCGGAGCTGGTCGATCTTGCCCGTCGCTACGGCGCCACCCGCAAGGCATCGATCCGCCTCAACTACGGCATGCAACGCGTTCGCGGCGGCGGCAATGCCGTGCGCGCGATTGCCAGCCTGCCGGCGTTGACGGGGGCGTGGCGCGATCGGGCGGGCGGCTTGCTGCTCTCGTCGTCGGAGTCCGCGCCGGTCAACCAGGCCGCGCTGCTACGTCCGGACCTGATGCCGGGTTGGCCGAACAAGTTGCCGCGCATCATCAACATGAACGCGATCGGCGACGCGCTGCTGCATCCGGGCGATGCGACGTTCGGGCCGAAAGTGGAAGCGCTGATCGTGTACAACTCGAATCCGGTGGCGGTCGCGCCCGATTCGTCGAAGGTCGCCGCGGGCTTCGCGCGTGACGATCTGTTCACGGTCGTTCTCGAGCACTTCAAGACAGATACGGTCGATTTCGCCGACATTGTATTGCCGGCAACCACGCAGCTCGAACATCTGGATATCCATAAGTCGTACGGCCATACCTATGTGATGGCGAATCTGCCGGTGATTCCGCCGGTGGGAGACGCGCGGCCGAACACGGAGATCTTTCGCGGGATCGCGCGCAGCATGGGACTCGACGAGCCCGCGCTCTATCACAGCGACGAAGCGGTCGCGCGCGCGGCGCTTCGCTGGGACGATCCGGTGCTCGACAGCGACTGGGACACGCTGAAGCAGGCCGGCTGGCTGAAACTCAAACTGCCGGAGGCGCCGTTCGCGAATGGCGGTTTCCGCACGCCATCGGGAAAGTGCGAGTTCTACAGCCCGCGGCTCGAGCAGATGGGCATGGACCCCGTTCCCGACTATCTGCCGCCGTTCGAATCAGTCGAAGCCGCGCCCGAACTCGCCGCACGCTATCCGCTGGCGATGATTTCGCCGCCGGCCCGTCACTTCCTGAACAGCACGTTCGTGAACGTCGACAGCCTGCGTTCGACGGAAGGCGAGCCGCACCTCGACATGCACCCGTCCGACGCCAGCGCGCGCGGCATCGCGGAGGGCGACGTCGTCCGTATCTTCAACGATCGCGGCTCGATGCAGGCGCTTGCGCGTATTACCGATCGGGCGCGCGCCGGGCTGGTCGTCGGATTGTCGATCTGGTGGAAGAAGTTGTCGCCGGACGGCAGGAACGCGAACGAAGTGACGAGCCAGGCACTGACCGATCTGGGCAATTCGGCGACGTTTTACGATTGTCTTGTGGAAGTTGAGCGCATTTGATCGAATATCGCCGTATGATCAGACGAAATTGATATGGAAGTTCGAAGTGGACATCTAACCCTGTTGTCTCGGGGCGGGGGAGCCGTTACGATGCGTTTTAGCACGACCATTCGAAAATCTGTGAGGAGACGCGCGGCATGGACAAAATTTGGCTGAAATCGTACCCACCCGGCGTTCCAGCCGAAATTGACTCCTCTGCTTATCCGTCCGTCCCGGACCTGCTCGACGAGAGCTTCCGGCAGTATCGCGACCGTACCGCGTTCGTCTGCATGGGCAAGGGCATCACGTATGGCGAACTGGACAAGCTGTCGCGCCAGTTCGGCGCGTGGCTGCAATCCCGCGGCCTGGCGCGCGGGGCGCGCGTCGCGATCATGATGCCGAACGTGCTGCAGTACCCGGTGACGATCGCCGCGGTGCTGCGCGCCGGCTACACCGTCGTCAACGTCAACCCGCTCTATACGCCGCGCGAGCTCGAGCATCAGCTGAAGGACAGCGGTGCGGAGGCGATCGTCATCCTGGAGAATTTCGCGTCGACACTGCAGGCCGTCATCGCCAATACGGCCGTCAAGCACGTGGTCGTCGCATCGATGGGCGACCTGCTGGGCATCAAGGGATGGCTCGTCAATTACGTCGTGCGCAACGTGAAGAAGATGGTGCCCGCGTGGCAGCTGCCGTCGTTCACGCGCTTCAAGGCCGCGCTGTCGGAGGGCGCACGACAGGCGTTCAAGCCGCAGAAGATCGGTCCCGACGACGTCGCGTTCCTGCAGTACACGGGCGGTACGACCGGCGTCGCGAAGGGGGCGACGCTGCTGCACCGGAACATCGTGTCGAACGTGCTGCAGGCCGGCGCGTGGCACCACCCGGCTCACGAGAAGTATCCGGAGGTGGAACAGTTCGTGACGGTTGTCGCGCTGCCGCTGTATCACGTGTTCGCGCTGACCGTCTGCGGTTTCCTGACGATGCGCACGGGCGGCATGGGCATCCTGATCCCGAATCCGCTCGACATCGCCGGCATGATCAAGGAGTTGAAGGGTTACCGGATCTCGACGATTCCTGCGGTCAACACGCTGTACAACGCGCTGCTGAACCATCCGGAATTCGGTCAGCTCGACCTGTCGAAGCTCGTGATCGCCAACGGCGGCGGCATGGCGATCCAGGAGGGCGTCGCGAGGCGCTGGTATGAAAAGACCGGGACCGCGATCATCGAAGGATACGGGCTGTCCGAAACGTCGCCGGTGGCAACCTGCAACCCCGTGACGGCGACCGAATACAGCGGGACGATCGGCCTGCCGCTGCCGTCGACCGAAGTCGCGATCCGCGACGATGCAGGCAACGACGTCGCGCTCGGCGAGCCCGGCGAGATCTGCATCCGCGGGCCGCAGGTGATGGCCGGCTACTGGAACCGGCCGGACGAGACCGCGAAGGTCATGTTCGCGGACGGCTTCTTCAAGACGGGCGACGTCGGCGTGATGGATGCGCGCGGCTACGTGAAGATCGTCGATCGCAAGAAGGACATGATTCTCGTGTCTGGCTTCAACGTGTATCCGAACGAAGTCGAGGACGTGGTAGCGTCGCATCCGGGCGTGTTCGAGGTCGCGGCGGTCGGCGTGCCGGACGAGCATTCCGGCGAAGCCGTGAAGCTGTTCATCGTGAAAAAGGATCCGGCGCTGACCGACAAGGACATCCTCGCCTACTGCAAGGAGCGGCTCACCGGGTACAAGCGGCCGAAGCTGGTCGAGTTCCGCACGGAGCTGCCGAAGACGAACGTCGGCAAGATCCTGCGGCGCGAACTGCGTGACGGACGCGCGTAACGCACGCAACGAGACGGTTGAACGAAAAAGCCCGGCCCATGCCGGGCTTTTTGTTTGCGGCTGCGGGTGGATGGCCGGGGGCACGTGTTTCGTGCGGGAGCCGGCGGCAGTTCTTGCATTTCGACCTGACGGCTGGCGTCGGCACGCTGCGACGCACGTTTGCATGTCGACCCACCGACCTGCTGACCCGCCGCCCGAAAAAGAAAAAGGCGCCCGAAGGCGCCTTCAAGATGCTGCGGCTTGTCAGACAAGCTGATTAGAACTTGTGACGGATGCCGACGCGTGCTGCGACCTGGTTGCTGGTGCTCGAACCTGCGAGACCGTTGATCGCTGCCGTTGCCTTCAGGACGTTGCCGTTCGAATCGAGCACGTTGCCCGATGCGTGCTGGTACACGCCGATCGCGTAGACGTCGGTGCGCTTCGACAGGAAGTAGTCGACGCCCAGCGAGCCCTGGTGGTACTTGGCTGCCGAGTTGCCGTCGATCTTGCTGCCTTGCGTGTAGTCGTACGCCGCGCCGAGGATCAACGCCGGGGTCAACTGGTACTTGAAGTTGATTTCGCCGTTGTTGAACGTCGCGGTCTGGTTCACGAACGGGCCTGCCGAGAAGCCCTTGAACTTCGTGTTCGAGTACGTCGCGCCGATCGTCGCTGCGCCGAACGTGTACGCGCCGCCTGCGCCGATGACCTGGTACGTGTTCGCGTTGTTCGCGTACGCGCCGTAGATCGGCGACGAGACCGACGACGACGTCGAACCGTTGTTGAACATGCCGCCAAACTGGTTCGGCGTGCGTGCGTTCAAGTAACCGACGCCGAGGACCAGCGGGCCGTTGTTGTAGCCTGCGCCGAGCGACCAGACCTGGTTCTTCGCGAACTGACCTGCCTGGCCGCCGAAGCTGTACAGGCCGCCGAACGTGAAGCCGCCGTAGCTCTGGCTCGTGAACTTGACCGCGTTGTTCACGCGATACGCGTTGTTGAAGTTGTCGAGGTCGCCCGGGTGAGCGGCGATGTAGCCGCCCCACTGGTCGCCTGCCTCGAGCGGGCCGACGAAGTCGACGACGGAGTCGTACTGACGACCCAGCGTGACCGTACCGTACTGGCTCGACAGGCCGACGTAAGCCTGACGGCCGAACATCAGGCCGCCCTGACCGAGCTTGCCGCTGTTCACGTCGAAACCGTTTTCGAGGGTGAAGATCGCCTTCAGGCCGCCACCGAGGTCTTCGGTGCCGCGCAGACCGAAGCGGCTGCCTTGCATCACGCCGCTGGCCATGCTGTACAGGTGCTTGCCGCCTGCGTTGTTGTTGAAGAGCAGGCCTTCATCGATGATGCCGTAAAGCGTCACGCTGCTTTGCGCATGGGCAGCGCCAGCGAACGCGCCCAGCGCGACGAGCGCGAGAAGCGACTTTTTCATTAACGGATCTCCAAGAATCACTGAATTTTTTTGGCGGGGCGGATAGTTATGTTCTGTTGACGGGCCCCATCAACTTCGCAAGAAGTCGCACGTAATGTAGCAAAGCCGATTTTTGCCACAAAGCGAAATGCTGCAGCTCAACGCCGCCATGTTTCCTTTATGCAACAATGGTTAAAATCACGGGTTAACCGCAATTTCCGCTGAATAATCAAGTCGGTTACGCAGCGGACTCGTGCCCTTGCCGCGTGCAGCGGCACCTGCAGCCAGGAGAACAGGATGGTGTTGGATGAACTGATCAGCGAATTCGATCGCGGCCTGCGATCGCTGACCGGCATTAGCCGGATGAGCCGGCCGGTGCCCGCGCCGGCCGATGCGCCGGACGCCGAGCTGACGCCCGCCGAGCGCACGCACGCGGCCGGCCTGATGCGCGTGAATCACGTCGGCGAGGTCTGCGCGCAGGCGCTCTACCAGGCGCAGAAGCTCACCGCGCGCACGGCGTCGGCGAAGGCGATGTTCGAGGAGGCCGCGCGCGAGGAGGAGGATCACCTCGCGTGGACCGCGCACCGCCTGAAGGAGCTCGACTCGCGCCCGAGCCTGCTCAACCCGCTGTGGTATGCCGGCGCGCTCGCGATCGGCGTGGCGGCTGGCGCGCTCGGCGACAAGGTCAGCCTCGGCTTCATGGCCGAGACGGAGCGGCAGGTCGAGAGCCATCTCGAAGGCCACATGTCCGAGCTGCCGGCGACCGACACCGCGTCGCGCGCGATCGTCGACCAGATGCGGATCGACGAGGTGAAGCACGGCAAGGCCGCGACCGACGCCGGCGGCATCGAGCTGCCGCTGCCCGCGCGGATGCTGATGCGCGCCGCGTCGAAAGTCATGACGAGCACTGCGTACTATCTCTGAGATTGGCGCCGGGGTGGCGTGGGACGCCGCCCCGGTTCACCGCCCCCGATACCGCCCGCTCACTCCTCGTTTTCCCGCCCCCGAAAGCCCCGTCCGCACGCCCGTCTGGGCCGTCTTTCTCACGTATCACCTTCACAAGTTGCACTAGCTCATTCATTTATAACGGTTTTTGGAATGAGGGGTCGCATGAGCATGTGCGCGTAAGTCCTTGTTCTAACTAACAAAATTCGTCAAAAAAGCGGGCCGCTCCCTTGACCGTGCCACACCCTTCCTCTAAAGTGGGAGACAGTGTGAGAAAGTGTATTTTTGTGTGATTTAGCAGGCTATTCCGGCTAAATTCTCAGCATTGAGCGGGTGCTTCGGTGCCCTGAACGGGAGAGCGGAAAGTGTTCCAAGGGGCGTCGGCGCTGACGCTCGATGCGAAAGGGCGGATGTCGGTGCCGGCTCGCTATCGCGAAGCGCTGCAAGGACAGGCAGAAGGACGGGTGACTGTGACCAAGCACCCGGACGGCTGCCTGTTGCTGTTTCCGCGCCCCGAATGGGAAGTGTTCCGCGCCAAGATCGCCGCGTTGCCGATGGACGCGCACTGGTGGCGGCGAATTTTTCTCGGCAATGCGATGGACGTCGATCTCGACAGCGCGGGCCGGATTCTCGTATCGCCCGAGCTGCGCATGGCAGCCGGACTGGAAAAGGAAGTCATGTTGTTGGGAATGGGTAGTCACTTCGAGCTGTGGGATTCGCAGACCTACAACGCGAAGGAGCAGGCAGCGATGGCGCAGGGCATGCCCGACGCGCTGAAGAATTTCACGTTCTGATTGCGGTGACGGAGACGCCCGCGATGGGAAATGAATTGCGGCATCGGACGGTGCTGTTGGATGAGGCGGTCGAGTCGCTCGTGACGCGACCGGACGGCGTGTACGTCGACGGCACGTTCGGGCGCGGCGGCCATAGCCGCGCGGTGCTCGCGCGGCTGGCGCCGGCCGCGCGGCTGATCGCGTTCGACAAGGATCCGAGGGCGATCGAGACGGCGCAGGGCATCAAGGATGCGCGCTTCTCGATCGTGCATGACAGCTTTGCTTCGATGCGCGACGCGCTTGCGGCGCGCGGCGTCGAGAAGGTGTCGGGGGTGTTGCTGGACCTGGGCGTGTCCTCGCCGCAGGTGGACGATCCGGCGCGCGGCTTCAGTTTCCGTGCCGATGGTCCGCTGGACATGCGAATGGATCCGACGCGCGGCGAGTCGGCGGCCGAATGGCTCGCGCGGGCTTCGGTGCAGGAATTGACGGAGGTGATACGGGATTATGGGGAAGAACGGTTTGCTTTTCAGATTGCAAAGGCGCTTGTTGCTCGCCGGGCAGAGTCCGACCGTCTTGGGCCTCTCGACACCACGGGCGAGCTTGCCCAAATCGTGGGTCACGTCGTCAAAACCCGTGAGAAGGGCAAGGATCCGGCAACCCGCACCTTTCAGGCTATACGGATTCACGTCAATCAAGAGCTTGCGGACCTGCAAGTCGTACTAGACGCGGCATTGTCGTTGCTGGAGCAAGGGGGGCGGCTGGTGGTCATCAGCTTTCATTCACTCGAGGACCGGATCGTC
The DNA here is from genome assembly GCF_900446215.1 of Burkholderia cenocepacia. Classification (GTDB taxonomy): domain Bacteria; phylum Pseudomonadota; class Gammaproteobacteria; order Burkholderiales; family Burkholderiaceae; genus Burkholderia; species Burkholderia cenocepacia. The sequence goes on from NZ_UAQZ01000012.1 coordinate 243,920, forward strand.
AAACGATTCATGCAGGCGCACGCGAGTGCGCCTGCGGTCGATCGTCGCCTGCCGATCCGCGCCGTCGACCTCCCGAGCCCGCCGCTCAAGATCATCAGCCGCCAGTTTCCGAGCGAAGCGGAAGTCGCCGCGAATCCGCGCGCCCGCTCGGCCGTGATGCGCATTGCGGAGCGCGTCACGCCATGAGCCGCCTCAATATCTTCCTGCTGATCATCGTGATGGGTTGCGCGCTGTCGGTCGTCAACTCGACGAACCAGCAACGCCAGATCTTCATTCAGTTGCAGCGCGCGCAGTCGCAGGAGCGCCAGCTTCAGCAGGACTATGCGCAGCTCCAATATCAGCAGAGCGCGCTGTCGAAGACGTCGCGCATCGAGCAGCTCGCGAACGATTCGCTGAAAATGCAGCCGATCTCGACCGGCCGCACGCAATACCTGACGCTGCCGCCGGGCGCCGCGAAGGCGATCGACGCGCCGATCCCGGCGTCGGCCGACACGGCCGGCAAGGGCAAGGGGGGCGCGCGATGAAGCCGTCCCAGAAGCGCCAGAACGTGAAGTTCTCGTCGAGCCCCGTGCTGGGCGTGCATCTGCCGATGTGGCGCTCGAAGCTCGTCGTGTTCATGCTGTTCATGGCGTTCGTCGCGCTGGCCGCCCGGGCGTTCTGGATCCAGGGTCCCGGCAACGCGTTCTATCAGAAGCAGGGCGAAAGCCGCTACCAGCGCACGATCGAACTGCCCGCGACGCGCGGCAAGATCCTCGATCGTAACGGGCTCGTGCTCGCGACGAGCCTGCCCGTGCGCGCGATCTGGGCGATTCCCGATGCGGTGCCGGACGACCTCGACGCCGACAAGATCAACCAGCTCGGCAAGCTCCTCGGCATGACGTCGAAGGAACTGCGCGTGAAGCTGTCGGAAGACAAGGGTTTCGTCTACGTGAAGCGCCAGGTGCCGATCGACGTCGCCGACAAGGTCGCCGCGCTCGACATCCCCGGCATCTATCAGCGCAACGAATACAAGCGCTTCTACCCGGAAGGCGAGATCACCGCTCACCTGATCGGCTTCACGAACGTCGAGGACGAAGGGCAGGAAGGCGTCGAACTGGGTGACCAGAAGATGCTGTCCGGCACGTCCGGCATGCGCCGCGTGATCAAGGACCGGATGGGGCACATCATCGAGGATGTCGCCGAGCAGATTCCGCCGCACAACGGCACCGACGTCGACCTGTCGATCGACAGCAAGATCCAGTACATCGCGTACGCGAACCTGAAGGCCGCCGTCGAGAAGTTCAAGGCGAAGGCCGGCGCGGCGATGGTCGTCGACGTGCGTACCGGCGAAGTGCTCGCGCTCGTCAACTACCCGACGTACAACCCGAACGACCGCTCGCGCATGACCGGCGAGCAGTTGCGCAACCGGATCATGACCGACGTGTTCGAGCCGGGCTCGATCATGAAGCCGTTTACGGTATCGCTCGCGCTCGACTTGCATCGCGTGACGCCGAACACGCTCGTCGAGACGGGCAACGGGCATTTCGTGCTCGACGGCGCGCCGATCACCGACGACGCGGGTTTCGGTACGCTGACGGTCGGCGGCGTGATCCAGAAGTCGAGCAACATCGGCGCGACGAAGATCGCGATGACGATGCGGCCCGAGGAAATGTGGAATATGTATACGAGCATCGGCCTCGGCCAGGCGCCGAAGGTCGGGTTCCCCGGCGCGGTGGCCGGCCGCCTGCGTCCGTGGAAGAGCTGGCGCCGCATCGAGCAGGCGACGATGTCGTACGGCTACGGCCTGTCGGTGTCGCTGTTCCAGCTCGCCCGGGCGTACACGGCGATCGCGCACGACGGCGAGCTGATGCCCGTGACCATTTTCAAGACCGACCCCAATCAGCCGATCGCCGGCACGCAGGTGTTCAACCCCACCACCGCGCGGGAAGTGCGCGCGATGCTCGAGACGGTGGTCGCGCCGGGCGGCACGTCGCCGGATGCGGCCGTGCCGGGCTATCGCGTCGGCGGCAAGAGCGGTACCGCGTACAAGCACGAAGGTCACGGCTATACGCGCAAGTACCGCGCGTCGTTCGTCGGAATGGCGCCGATGCCGAATCCGCGCGTCGTGATCGCGGTGTCGGTGGACGAGCCGACGGCCGGCAGCCACTTCGGCGGCCAGGTGTCCGGCCCCGTATTCTCCGCGATCGCCGGCGACACGATGCGTGCGCTGAACGTGCCGCCGAACATGCCGATCAAGCAGCTCGTCGTGTCCGACGATTCGCCGGAATCGCCTGCCGCCAAGGGCCCGCAAAAGCTGGCCGCGGGTAGCGGCGCAAAGCATATGATCGTGTCCAGCACGACGCGTAATTCACCAGGAGTAGTTCGATGAGCGCCGCCCGCAGTTCCCATCCGGCGCATCAGCAGATCGCAGCCGCGCTCGCGTGGCTGCGTCAGCATGTGGCCCCCGCGGCGCAACTGCATGCCGACACGCGCAGCCTCCAGGCTGGCGACGTGTTCGTCGCGTATGCGGTCGACGGGGCGGATAACCGCGCTTTCATGGCCGACGCCGTCGCGCGCGGTGCGGCCGCCGTGCTGTATCAGCCGGACGGGCTGACCGATGCGCCGGCCGTCCCCGTCGCGCTCGCGGTGCCGGCGCTCGACCAGCTCGCGGGCGAGATCGCCAGCGGCTGGTACGGCGATCCGAGCGACAGCCTGCTCGCGGTCGGTGTCACGGGTACGAACGGCAAGACGTCGTGCACGCAGTGGATCGCCACCGCGCTGACGGCGCTGCATCAGCCGTGCGCGGTGATCGGCACGCTCGGCACCGGGATGCCCGGCCAGCTCGTGCCGACCGGCTTCACGACGCCCGACGCGCCGCAACTGCAGCGCAGCCTCGCGCAATTGCGTGCGGCGGGCGCGCAGGCCGTGGCGATGGAAGTGTCGTCGCATGCGCTGCACCAGGGGCGCGTGAACGGGACCGCGTTCGACATCGCGGTGTTTACGAACCTCACGCAGGATCACCTCGACTATCACGGCACGTTCGACGCGTACGAGGCCGCGAAGGCGAAGCTGTTCGCGTGGCGCGGTCTGCGCGCGGCGGTGCTCAACCGCGACGATGCGGCTGGCCGCCGCCTGCTCGAGAAGCTGGCCGGCCGCGTGCGCACGATCGCGTACGGGATCGGCGACGCACCGGCGCCCGACGCCGATCGCGAACTGGTCGCGCTCGACGTGCGCGCCACCGCGACGGGTACCGCCTTCCGCCTGCGTTCGTCGTGGGGCGACGCGGACGTCGAGGTTGGCACGCTCGGCACGTTCAACGTCAGCAATCTGCTCGCCGTGCTCGGCTCGCTGCTCGCGGCCGACGTGCCGTTCGACGCGGCCCTCGCCGAGATCGAGCGGCTCGAGTCGGTCAATGGCCGGATGCAGCGGCTCGGCGGCCGGCTGCAGAACGACGAACCGCTCGTCGTGATCGATTACGCACATACGCCCGACGCGCTCGACAAGACGCTCGACGCGCTGCGCCCGATCGCCGCGGCGCGCGGCGGCCGGCTCGTCTGCATGTTCGGCTGCGGCGGCGATCGCGATGCGACGAAGCGCCCGCTGATGGGCGCGATCGCGGAGCGGCTCGCCGACGAAGTCGTCGTCACGAGCGACAACCCGCGCAGCGAAGATCCGCAGCACATCATCGACCAGGTCATCGCGGGCATGACCGCGCCCGAGCGTGCACGCCGTATCGAGGATCGCGCGAGCGCGATCCTGCAGGCGGTGCGCGGCGCCGCACGCGAGGATGTCGTCGTGCTGGCCGGCAAGGGCCACGAGGCTACGCAGGAAATCATGGGCAAGAAGCGCACCTTCTCCGACCAGGATCACGCGCGGCTCGCGCTTGCAGCGCGCGCCACGCACGGCAAGGGAGGCGCCGAATGACGATGCTCAGTCTCGGCGAAGCCGCCCGCCTGATTCCCGGCGCCACCGTCCACGGCGACGCGGGCGTCACGTTCGACCGCGTGTCGACCGATAGCCGCACGGTCGGCCCGGGCGACCTGTTCGTCGCGCTGAAGGGCGAGCGCTTCGACGCGCACGACTTTCTCGGCGACGTCGCCGCGCGCGGGGCCGCTGCGGCGCTCGTCGCGCACGCGCCGGCGGGCGTCGCGATGCCGATGATCGCTGGCGGCGAAACGCGTGCCGCGCTCGGCGCGCTCGCGCACGGCTGGCGGATGCGATTCCCGCTGCCGGTCGTCGCGGTGACGGGCAGCAACGGCAAGACGACCGTCAAGGAAATGATCGCGTCGATCTTCGCGGCGGCGGTCGGTGCCGACGCGCGGCTCGCGACGGCCGGCAACCTGAACAACGATGTCGGCCTGCCGCTGACGCTGCTGCGCCTGTCGGCCGCGCATCGTCTCGCGGTGATCGAGATCGGCATGAACCATCCGGGCGAAACCGAAGTCCTCGCGCGCCTCACCGCGCCGACGGTCGCGCTCGTCAACAACGCGCAGCGCGAGCACCAGGAATTCATGGCGACGGTCGAAGCCGTTGCGCTCGAACACGCGGCCGTGATCCACGCGCTGCCGCCGGACGGCGTCGCGGTGTTCCCGGCCGACGACGCGTACGCGGGCATCTGGCGCGTCGCGGCAACCGGCAACCGGATCCTCGATTTCGCGCTGCACGACGCCGAACGGCAGAACGACGCACAGATCGTCGGTCGCATGCACGGCGACGAACTCGCGATCGACACGCCGGCCGGCGCCGTCACGGTGCGGCTGCGTGCGCTCGGCGAGCACAACGCGCGTAACGCGCTGGCCGCGACGGCCGCGGCGCTCGGCGCCGGCGTCGCGCTGTCGGCGATCCGGCAGGGTCTCGAAGCGTTCGAACCGGTCAAGGGCCGGCTGCAGGTGAAGCCGGCGAGCGTCGGCAGCCTCGCGGGCGCGACGGTCGTCGACGATACGTACAACGCGAACCCCGATTCGATGCGTGCGGCGATCGACGTGCTCGCCGCGCATCCGGCGCCGCGTGTGCTGGTGATCGGCGACATGGGCGAAGTCGGCGACGAAGGGCCGGCATTCCACCGCGAGATCGGCGCGTACGCGCGCGAACGCGGGATCGACGCGCTGTTCGCGCTCGGCGACGCGTCGCGCGACGCGTGCACGGCCTACGGCGACACCGCGCGCCATTTCGACGATGTCGGCGCGCTCGTGTCGGCGCTGCTCGCGGCCGGTTACGGCGCGCAGGCGACGGTGCTCGTGAAGGGCTCGCGGTACATGAAGATGGAGCGCGTGGTCGACGCGCTGACGAACCAACCCGCGGCGGGCACCGTGCCCGCCGCACACTGAGTAGAAGGAAGGAAGCATGCTGCTGGCGCTGGCGCAATGGCTGCAAGGAGACGCAAGCTTTTTGCGCTTGTTCACGTACCTCACGTTCCGTGCGGTGATGGCCACCATCACCGCGCTGGGGATCGGGCTCGTGTGCGGACCGTGGGTGATCCGCAAGCTGACGCAAATGAAGGTCGGGCAGGCCGTGCGCAAGGACGGCCCGCAGACCCACCTCGTCAAGTCCGGCACGCCGACGATGGGCGGCGTGCTGATCCTGATCGGCATCGCGGTCGCGACGCTGCTGTGGGGCGACCTGACGAACCGTTTCATCTGGATCGTGATGCTCGTGACGTTCGGTTTCGGCGTGATCGGCTGGGTCGACGATTACCGCAAGGTCGTCCACAAGGATCCGCGCGGGATGTCGTCGCGCGAGAAGTATTTCTGGCAATCGGTGATCGGGCTGTTCGCGGCCGTCTATCTCGCGTTCAGCGTGTCCGAGGCGAACAACGTGCGCGTGTTCGACCTGTTCATGGCGTGGGTGCGCAGCGGCCTGTCGATGGGGCTGCCGGCGCGCGCCGACCTGATGCTGCCGTTCCTGAAGTCGATCAGCTATCCGCTCGGCGTGTGGGGCTTCATCGTGCTGACCTACTTCGTGATCGTCGGCGCGAGCAACGCGGTGAACCTGACCGACGGGCTCGACGGCCTCGTGATCATGCCGGTCGTGCTCGTGGGCGCGTCGCTCGGTGTGTTCGCGTACGTGATGGGCAGCGCGGTCTATTCAAAATACCTGCTGTTCCCGCACATCCCGGGCGCGGGCGAACTGCTGATCTTCTGTTCCGCGATGGGCGGGGCCGGGCTCGCGTTCCTCTGGTACAACACGCACCCCGCGCAGGTATTCATGGGCGACGTCGGCGCGCTGGCGCTCGGCGGCGCGCTCGGCACGGTCGCGGTGATCGTGCGCCAGGAAATCGTGCTGTTCATCATGGGCGGCATCTTCGTCGCGGAAACGCTGTCGGTGATGCTGCAGGTGTCGTGGTTCAAGTACACGAAGAAGCGTTACGGCGAAGGGCGGCGCCTGCTGAAGATGGCGCCGCTGCATCACCATTTCGAATTGTCCGGCTGGAAGGAAACGCAGGTGGTCGTGCGTTTCTGGATCATCACGCTGATGCTGTGCCTGTTCGGTCTGACCACCCTCAAGCTGCGGTAAAGGAAAGGTAACAAGGATGTCTGGCGAGATGTTTGGAGATCGGCAACGGCCGATGGTGCTCGTACTGGGGCTCGGGGAATCGGGTCTCGCGATCGCGCGATGGTGCGCGAGGCACGGGTGCCGGCTGCGTATTGCCGATACCCGCGAGGCGCCGCCGCACCTTGCCGCGCTGCAGGCCGAAGGCATCGATGCGGAATTCGTCGGCGGGGCGTTCACGCCCGCGCTGCTCGATGGCGGTGTCGAGATCGTCGGGCTGAGCCCCGGCCTGTCGCCGCTCGAACCGGCGCTCGCCGCGCTGCTCGCCGCCGCGCACGAGCGCGGTGTCGCGGTATGGGGCGAGCTGGAATTCTTCGCGCAGGCGCTGCGCGCGCTCGGCACGAGCGGCTACCAGCCGAAGGTGCTCGCGATTACTGGCACCAACGGCAAGACCACGACGACGAGCCTCACGGGCCTGCTGTGCCAGCGTTCGGGCAAGAAGGTCGCCGTCGCGGGCAACATCAGCCCGGCGATGCTCGACCGGCTCGCGAGCGCGATCGACGACACCGCGCTGCCCGACGTATGGGTGCTCGAACTGTCGAGCTTCCAGCTCGAGACGGCACGCACGTTCGCGCCCGATGCGGCCGCGATCCTCAACATCACGCAGGACCACCTCGACTGGCACGGCAGCTTCGACGCGTACGCGCAGGCGAAGGGCCGGATCTTCGGCGCGACGACGACGCGCGTGCTGAACCGCGACGACGCGGCCGTGATGAAGTTCGCGCCCGTCGCCGGCGCGGCCGACGCGCCGCGCACGGTCACGTTCGGTCTGAACGAACCGACGCAGGACGGCGACTACGGCCTGTCGCGCGACAACGGCATCGCGTGGCTGGTGGAAGCCGTCGATCGCGACGCGCCGGATGAAGCGACGACGACCCGCCGGCGCAAGCGCGACGCCGCGCATACGCCGGACATCGCGCAAAAGCGCCTGATGCCGGCCGACGCGCTGCGCATCCGCGGGCTGCACAACGCGGCGAACGCGCTGGCCGCGTTCGCGCTCGCACGCGCGATCGACCTGCCGGCAGCGCCGCTGCTGCACGCACTGCGCGAATACCGCGGCGAAGCGCATCGCGTCGAAGTGATCGCGACGATCGACGACGTGGACTACGTCGACGACAGCAAGGGCACGAACGTCGGCGCGACGGTGGCCGCGCTCGACGGGCTCGCGCAGAAGATCGTGCTGATCGCGGGCGGCGACGGCAAGGGGCAGGATTTCGCGCCGCTGGTCGCGCCGGTCGCGCGCTGGTGCCGCGCGGTGATGCTGATCGGCCGCGACGCGCCGGCGATCCGCGACACGCTCGCCGAAACCGGCGTGCCGCTCGTGGACCACGCGACGCTCGAAGGCGCGGTGCACGCGGCGGCCGACCTGGCTGAGCCGGGCGATGCGGTGCTGTTGTCGCCTGCATGCGCGAGCCTCGACATGTTCACGAACTACGCCCATCGCGCGGAAGTGTTCCGCGCGGCGGTCGACGAAATCGCCATCGACAAAGGAGCGACGCCATGAGCTGGTCCGATCGCCTCGTCTCCCGTTTCAACGACCGGCGCGACACCGGCGGCAATGCCGCGGGCGGCCGCGTCGCGTCGGCCACGCGCGCCGCGACGGGCGGCCTCGCGAGCGTCGTCAACGGCGTGCGCCCGAGCCGTTCGCGGATGCTCGATTTCGACTATTCGCTGCTGTGGGTCGCGATCGCGCTGCTGGGGCTCGGCGTCGTGATGGTGTATTCGGCGTCGATCGCGATGCCCGATTCGCCGAAATACGCGTCGTATCACGACTACGCGTTCCTGATGCGCCACTGCGTGTCGCTCACCGTCGCGTTCATCGCGGCGGTTCTCGCGTTCCGCGTGCCGGTGTCGACCTGGGACAAGTACGCGCCGCATCTTTTCCTGATCGCACTGGTCGGCCTCGTGATCGTGCTGATCCCGCATGTCGGCAAGGGCGTGAACGGTGCGCGCCGCTGGATTCCGCTCGGCATCACCAACATGCAGCCGTCGGAAATCATGAAGCTCGCGGTGACGATCTACGCGGCGAACTACACGGTGCGCAAGCAGGAATACATGCAGAGCTTCGCGAAGGGCTTCCTGCCGATGGCGTTCGCGGTCGGCCTGGTCGGCGCGCTGCTGCTGCTCGAGCCCGACATGGGCGCGTTCATGGTGGTCGCCGCGATCGCGATGGGCGTGCTGTTCCTCGGCGGCGTGAACGGCAAGCTGTTCGGCGGCCTCGTCGCGACGGCGGTCGGCACGTTCACGATGCTCGTGTGGCTGTCGCCGTGGCGTCGCGAGCGGATCTTCGCGTATCTCGATCCGTGGGACGAGCGCTATGCGCAGGGCAAGGCCTACCAGCTCACGCACTCGCTGATCGCGTTTGGCCGCGGCGAGTGGTTCGGCGTCGGCCTCGGTGGCAGCGTCGAGAAGCTGAATTACCTGCCGGAAGCGCATACCGACTTCATCCTCGCGGTGATCGGCGAGGAGCTCGGCTTCGTCGGCGTGCTGGTCGTGATCCTGCTGTTCTACTGGATCGTGCGCCGCGCGTTCGAGATCGGCCGTCAGGCGCTCGCGCTCGATCGCACGTTCGCGGGCCTGATGGCGAAGGGCATCGGCATCTGGTTCGGCGCGCAGACGTTCATCAACATGGGCGTGAATCTCGGCTTGCTGCCGACCAAGGGCCTGACGCTGCCGCTCGTGAGCTACGGCGGCTCCGGCATCCTGCTGAACTGCGTCGCGCTCGCGGTGTTGCTGCGGGTCGACTACGAGAACCGGGTGCTGATGCGCGGAGGGAAGGTATGACCGCGTCGCAACGCACGCTGATGGTGATGGCAGGCGGCACCGGGGGCCACGTGTTCCCGGGGCTCGCGGTCGCGCACCGGATGGAAGCGGCGGGCTGGCGCGTCGTATGGCTTGGCAATCCGGCCGGGATGGAAGCGACGCTCGTGCCGAAGCACGGTATTCCGATGGAGTACGTGCGGTTCGGCGGGCTGCGCGGCAAGGGCCTGAAGACCAAGCTGACGCTGCCGGTCAACCTGCTGCGCGCATGCTGGCAGAGCCTCGGCGCGCTGCGCCGCGTGCGGCCCGACGTCGTGCTCGGGATGGGCGGCTACATCACGTTTCCGGCGGGCGTGATGACCGCGCTGTCGGGGCGTCCGCTCGTGCTGCATGAACAGAATTCGATCGCGGGCCTCACGAACAAGGTGCTCGCGAAACTCGCGAAGCGCGTGCTCGTCGCATTCCCCGGCGCGCTGCCGCACGCGGAATGGACGGGTAACCCGATTCGCGCGGAACTCGCGCACACGGAACCGCCCCAGGCACGCTATGCGTCGCGCGGCGGCCCGCTGAACGTGCTGGTCGTCGGCGGCAGCCTCGGGGCGGCCGCGCTGAACGAAGTCGTGCCGCGCGCGCTGGCGCTGCTGGCGCCGGGCGAGCGTCCGCGCGTCGTGCACCAGGCCGGCGTGAAGCACATCGAGGCACTGAAGGCGAATTACGAAGCGGCCGGTTTCGCGGCCGGCGAGGACGTGCGGCTCGTGCCGTTCATCGACGACATGGCGGCCGCGTATGCGGCGGCGGATCTGGTGATCTGCCGGTCGGGCGCGATGACGGTGTCGGAGATCGCGGCGGTGGGCGTGGCGGCGCTGTTCGTGCCGTTCCCGCATGCGGTCGACGATCACCAGACGACCAACGCCGCGTTTCTCGCCGATGCGGGCGCGGCCGTGCTGGTGCAACAACGCGACCTGTCGGCGGAACTGCTCGCCGACTGGCTGCGCGGCCAGTCGCGGGCCTCGCTCGCGGACATGGCGGAACGTTCGCGCTCGCTCGCGAAGCCCGAGGCTACCGACGAAGTCGCGCGCGTCTGCGCGAAGGCGGCCGGCGCGAACCTGGAACAACTGCAATGAAACACATCGTCAAACACATTCATTTCGTCGGGATCGGCGGCGCGGGGATGAGCGGCATCGCCGAAGTGCTGGCCAACCTCGGCTACGCGGTCAGCGGCTCGGACCTGTCGCGCAATGCGGTGACCGACCGGCTCGAAGCGCTGGGCGCGCGGATCGCGATCGGTCACGACGCGGCGAACATCGAGGGCGCGAACGCGGTCGTCGTGTCGACGGCCGTGCGCTCCGACAACCCGGAAGTGCTGGCCGCGCGCGCGAAGCGCGTGCCGATCGTGCAGCGCGCGGTGATGCTGGCGGAGCTGATGCGCCTGAAGCAGGGAATCGCGATCGCCGGCACGCACGGCAAGACCACGACGACGAGCCTCGTCGCGAGCGTGCTCGCGGCGGGCGGGCTGGACCCGACCTTCGTGATCGGCGGCCGGCTGATCAGCGCCGGCGCGAACGCGCGGCTCGGCACGGGCGACTTCATCGTCGCCGAGGCCGACGAGTCGGATGCGTCGTTCCTGAACCTGTATCCGGTGATCGAAGTCATCACGAACATCGATGCCGACCACATGGACACCTACGGCCACGATTTCGCGCGGCTCAAGCAGGCGTTCATCGAATTCACGCAGCGCCTGCCGTTCTACGGCAGCGCGGTGGTGTGCGTCGACGATCCGAACGTGCGGCAGATCATCCCGTTCATCTCGAAGCCGGTCGTGCGCTACGGCCTGTCGCCGGACGCGCAGGTGCGCGCGGAAGACATCGACGCGCGCGACGGCCGGATGCATTTCACGGTGATCCGCGAAGGGCGCGCGCCGCTCGCGGTGGTGCTGAACATGCCGGGCCTGCACAACGTGCAGAACGCGCTCGCGGCGATCGCGATCGCGACCGATCTCGGCGTGTCGGACGACGCGATCCAGCTGGCGCTGGCGGAGTTCAACGGTGTCGGCCGGCGCTTCCAGCGCTACGGCGAGGTGCCGAGCGCGGACGGCGGCCAGTACACGCTGATCGACGACTACGGCCATCACCCGGTCGAGATGGCGGCGACGATCGCGGCCGCGCGCGGAGCGTTCCCGGGCCGCCGCCTCGTGCTGGCGTTCCAGCCGCACCGCTATACGCGCACACGCGACTGCTTCGACGATTTCGTCAACGTGCTGTCGACCGTCGATGCGCTGGTGCTGACCGAAGTTTATGCGGCCGGCGAGGCCGCGATCCCGACGGCCAGCGGCGACGCATTGTCGCGCGCGCTGCGCGCGGCGGGCAAGGTTGACCCGGTGTTCGTCGCGACGGTCGACGACGTGCCGGACGCATTGGCGAAGGTCGCCCGGAACGGCGACGTGGTGATCACGATGGGAGCGGGTTCGATCGGCGGCGTGCCGGCGAAGCTCGTGCAACACATTCAACAGAAGGCATGACATGAGCGGGATCGATCCGAAACGTTTCGGCAAGGTGGCAGTGTTGTTCGGCGGGGAATCCGCCGAGCGCGAGGTGTCGCTCACCTCGGGCCGCCTCGTGCTGCAGGGCCTGCGTGACGCGGGCGTCGACGCGCATCCGTTCGACCCGGCCGAGCGGCCGCTGTCGGCGCTGAAGGACGAAGGCTTCGTGCGCGCGTTCAACGCGCTGCACGGTGGCTACGGCGAGAACGGCCAGATCCAGGGCGCGCTCGATTTCTACGGGATCCGCTACACGGGTAGCGGCGTGCTCGGGTCGGCGCTCGGCCTCGACAAGTTCCGCACGAAGCTCGTGTGGCAGCAGACGGGCGTGCCGACGCCGCCGTTCGAGACGGTGATGCGCGGCGACGACCTGGCCGCGCGCGCGACCGACATCGTCGCGAAGCTCGGTCTGCCGCTGTTCGTGAAGCCGGCGAGCGAGGGCTCGAGCGTCGCGGTGCTGAAGGTGAAGACGGCCGACGCGCTGCCGGCCGCGCTCGAGGAAGCCGCGACGCACGACAAGATCGTGATCGTCGAGAAGAGCATCGAAGGCGGCGGCGAATACACCGCGTGCATCGCCGGCGATCTCGATCTGCCGCTGATCAAGATCGTGCCGGCGGGCGAGTTCTACGACTACCACGCGAAGTACGTCGCCGACGATACGCAATACCTGATCCCGTGCGGCCTGCCGGCGCAACAGGAAGCGGAACTGAAGCGCATCGCGCGCCGCGCGTTCGACGTGCTCGGCTGCACCGACTGGGGCCGCGCGGATTTCATGCTCGACGCGGCCGGCAATGCGTATTTCCTGGAAGTGAACACGGCCCCCGGGATGACCGACCACTCGCTGCCGCCGAAGGCCGCGCGCGCGGTCGGCATCAGCTATTCGGAGCTGGTCGTGAAGGTGCTGTCGCTCACGCTCAACGACTGACGCAGGAACGGAACGACGTATGTGGAACAACGTTCGCCAACTCAACCTTGCCGCCAGCGCGCTGTACGCGCTGCTGCTGCTCGTGTTGGCGGCGGCCGGCTGCTACTGGCTGATCCAGCGCCCGACGTTCGCGCTGCGGGAAATCCGGATCGACGGCGATACCGAGCACATCAACTCGCCGACGGTGCGCGCGGGCGTGGTCGGCCGGCTGAAGGGCAATTTCTTCACGGTCGATCTCGATACGGCGCGCGCGGCGTTCGAGCAGATGCCGTGGGTGCGTCACGCGAGCGTGCGCCGGGTGTGGCCGAATGCGCTGGCTGTCACGCTCGAGGAGTACAAACCGCTCGGGACCTGGGGCAGCGATCAGCTGGTGAGCGTCGACGGCGAGCTGTTCACCGCGAACCAGGGCGAGCTGGAGCAGGAACTGCCGGCGTTCGACGGCCCGGAAGGCAGCGCGAAGGAAGTCGTCACGCGGTATCGCGACTTCGGGAAATGGTTTGCGCCGCTGAAGGCGGCGCCGGAAGAAGTGACGCTGTCGGCGCGGTACGCGTGGACGGTGAAGCTGTCGAACGGCATGCAGGTGGAACTGGGCAAGGAACGCAACAGCGACACGCTGCATGACCGGAGCCAGCGCCTGGTCGCCGCGTGGCCGGCCGTCACGGAGCGTTGGGGCAACGACATCGAGTACGCGGACCTGCGTTATCCGAACGGATTCGCGATTCGCGCGGCAGGCATGCGGTTCCTGACCGATACCGACAAGCGCAAGAAGTAACGAGAGATCACACGCAAGAGCACTTTATGAGCAAAGACTACAAGGATCTGCTGGTTTCCCTCGACATCGGCACGTCGAAGGTGGTGGCCATCGTCGCCGAGCTGAAGGGCGAGGGTCACTACGAGGTGATCGGTCTCGGCCAGAGCGAGTCGAAGGGTCTGAAGAAAGGTGTGGTGGTCAACATCGAGGCCACCGTGCAGTCGATCCAGCGCGCGCTTGAGGAAGCCGAGCTGATGGCCGACTGCAAGATCACCAACGTGTTTACGGGGATCGCGGGCAGCCACATCCGCAGCTTCAACTCGAGCGGGATGGTCGCGATCAAGGACAAGGAAGTCACGCAGACGGACGTCGCGCGCGTGATCGAGACCGCGAAGGCGATCAACATCCCGACCGACCAGCAGGTGCTGCACATCCTCACGCAGGAATTCATCATCGACGGCCAGGAAGACGTGCGCGAGCCGATCGGGATGAGCGGCATCCGGCTGGAAGTGAAGGTGCACATCGTGACGGGCGCGGTGAGCGCCGCGCAGAACATCGTCAAGTGCGTGCGCCGCTGCGGGCTGGAAGTGAACGACCTGATCCTGCAGCCGCTCGCGTCGTCGCTGGCGGTGCTGACGGAAGACGAGAAGGATCTCGGCGTGGTGCTGGTCGACATCGGCGGCGGCACGACGGACATCGCGATCTTCGCCGAAGGCGCGATCCGTCATACGGCCGTGATCCCGATCGCCGGCGACCAGATCACGAGCGACATCGCGATGGCGCTGCGCACGCCGACGCCGGACGCGGAAGACATCAAGGTCGGCTACGGGATCGCGAAGCAGGCGCTCGCCGATCCGGACGAAATGGTCGAAGTGCCGGGCCTCGGCGAACGCGGCCCGCGCACGCTGTCGCGCCAGGCGCTCGCGGCGGTGATCGAGCCGCGCGTCGAGGAACTGTTCTCGCTCGTGCAGCAGGTCGTGCGCGAGTCCGGTTATGAAGAACTCCTGAGCTCCGGCGTGGTCATTACCGGCGGTGCCTCGATGATGCCGGGCATGGTCGAGCTCGGCGAAGACATTTTCCTGAAACCGGTGCGCATCGGCGCGCCGGAATACGCAGGCGGCCTGTCCGACGTCGTGCGCAATCCGCGCTACTCGACGGCGATGGGGCTGCTCGTCGAAGGCAGTGCGCAGCGCATGCGCGGCCGCAAGGTCGCCGTGCAGTCCGGCAACGCGGGGCAGGTGTTCTCGCGGATGAAGGAATGGTTCCTGAGCAACTTCTGACAAACCGAATCGAAATTCGCGCTGGTGCCGGCGGCTGGCGCGCGACAGGGGGTTGCCCGATCTCCTGCCGAATAACGGCCGAGTAGCAGTCATTCTCTTGACGGAGGCAACAATGGAATTCGAAATGCTGGAAACCGAGACCAACGGCACCATCATCAAGGTGGTCGGCGTTGGCGGCGCTGGCGGCAATGCCGTCCAGCACATGATCAACCGCGGCGTGCAGGGCGTCGACTTCATCGTGATGAACACGGACGCCCAGGCGCTGTCGCGTTCGCGCGCATCGTCGGTGATCCAGCTCGGCAACACGGGTCTGGGCGCCGGTGCGAAGCCGGAAATGGGTCGTGCGGCGGCGGAAGAAGCGCGTGAGCGCATCGCCGACGCACTGCGCGGCGCGCACATGGTGTTCATCACGGCCGGCATGGGCGGTGGCACGGGTACGGGCGCGGCGCCGGTGGTCGCGCAGATCGCGAAGGAGATGGGCATTCTGACGGTCGGTGTCGTCAGCAAGCCGTTCGAGTTCGAAGGCGGCAAGCGCATGCGCGTCGCCGAAGCAGGCTCGCAGCAACTGGAGGATCACGTCGACTCGCTGATCGTCGTGCTGAACGACAAGCTGTTCGACGTGATGGGCGACGACGCCGAGATGGACAAGTGCTTCCAGTGCGCGGACGACGTGTTGAACAACGCGGTGGCAGGCATCGCGGAAATCATCAACGTCGACGGCCTCGTGAACGTCGACTTCGAAGACGTGAAGACGGTGATGGGCGAGCAGGGCAAGGCGATGATGGGCACGGCGACGGTCGCCGGCGTCGATCGCGCGCGCCTCGCGGCGGAACAGGCCGTGGCGAGCCCGCTGCTCGAAGGCGTCGATCTGTCGGGCGCGCGCGGCGTGCTGGTCAACATCACGTCGAGCCGTTCGCTGCGTCTGTCGGAAACGCGCGAAGTGATGAACACGATCAAGAGCTACGCGGCGGAAGATGCGACGGTGATCTTCGGTGCGGTGTACGACGACGCGATGGGCGATGCACTGCGCGTGACGGTCGTGGCGACGGGTCTGGGCCGTGCGGCGAAGAAGCAGCAGTCGGCACCGATGACGCTGCTGCGCACGGGTACGGACAACCAGCCGGTCAGCGCGGTGTCGCACGGCTACGCGCCGGCGCAGCACGTCAGCACGGCCGACTACGGCGCGCTCGATACGCCGGCGGTGTGGCGCAATTCGCGCGAAACCGCGGCATCGCACGTGCAGGCGCTGCAGGAGAAGGGTGTCGACACGTACGACATCCCGGCTTTCCTGCGCAAGCAGGCTGACTGACGCAAACACAGGCGAAGCCGCGGCGCAGTCGTTGAGATCGCCGCGGTATCGCCGGCGTGACGGATGCTACGGACCCAGACAGGCCGCGTCGGATGCGACGCCGGGCCGGGAAAGGTGCCCTCTTCGCTCAAGCGAAGCGGGATGGGCCGGGCTGTCCGCAACACGCTGAAAAACCGTATCGCTATGAGGGACCAGCCATGATTCAAGTGGGCGACGCGCTGCCCGACGCGCAATTGTTCGAGTTCATCGACGACGCGCGCGAAGGGTGCACGCTGGGGCCGAACGCCTGCAGCGTGCGCGACCAGGTGGCGGGAAAGCGGGTGGTGATCTTCGGATTGCCGGGCGCTTTCACGCCGACCTGCTCGGCGCAGCATGTGCCGGGCTACGTCGAACACGCCGAGCAATTGCGCGCGGCGGGGATCGACGAGATCTGGTGCGTGTCCGTCAACGACGCATTCGTGATGGGCGCATGGGGACGTGATCTGCACACCGCGGGCAAGGTGCGCATGATGGCGGACGGCAGCGCGGCTTTCACTCATGCGCTGGGGCTGACGCAGGATTTGTCCGCGCGTGGCATGGGAATTCGTTCCCTGCGCTACGCGATGGTGATTGACGGCGGTGTGGTCAAGACGCTGGCCGTCGAGGCGCCGGGCAAATTCGAAGTGAGCGATGCGGCGAGTGTTCTTGCGACGTTGACGTCCTGATCGTGCGGTGCGCCGTTGCCTTGCGGCAACGCTGCTCACCGGCCTCAGGGCAGTTGTAACACGGGCTGATGACCGGAAACGCCTCCGTTCCGGGCATCGGCCCGTCCCGTATCGGCACGGGTAAACTGTCGAAACAGATTGATACGCAGTTTCAGACAGCGTTGAATAGGGAATTACGCTATAATCCCGCCTATCGAATATAACTCCTGATTGATATCTTCAATCAAGACGAAGAAGACCATGTTGAAGCAGCGCACCATCAAATCCATCGTGAAGACCGTGGGTATCGGTGTCCACTCGGGCCGCAAGATCGAGTTGACGCTCCGTCCCGCCGCGCCCGGCACGGGCATCGTCTTTTCACGCGTCGACCTGCCCACGCCGGTCGACATTCCCGCATCGGCGATGTCGATCGGCGACACGCGGCTCGCGTCGGTGTTGCAGAAGGATGGCGTGCGCGTGTCGACGGTCGAGCACCTGATGTCCGCGTGTGCGGGTCTCGGCATCGACAACCTGTATGTCGATGTGACGGCCGAGGAAATCCCGATCATGGACGGCAGCGCCGCCACGTTCGTGTTCCTGATCCAGTCCGCCGGCATCGAGGAACAGAACGCGCCGAAGCGTTTCATCAAGGTGAAGAAGCCGGTCGAAATCCGTGACGGCGACAAGTTCGCGCGGCTGGATCCGTATTTCGGCTTCAAGCTGAAGTTCTCGATCGACTTCCGTCACCCGGCCGTCGACAAGACGGGCCAGGAACTCGAGGTCGATTTCGCGACCACGTCGTACGTTCGCGAGATCGCGCGTGCGCGCACGTTCGGTTTCGCGCACGAAGCCGAGATGCTGCGCGAGATCGGCCTGGCGCGCGGCGGCAGCATGGACAACGCGATCGTGCTCGACGAGTACCGGATCCTGAACAACGACGGGCTGCGCTACGACGACGAGTTCGTGAAGCACAAGATGCTCGACGCGATCGGCGATCTGTACGTGATCGGCCATCCGCTGCTGGCGTCGTACACCGCGTACAAGTCGGGCCACGGCCTGAACAACGCGTTGCTGCGCGAACTGCTCGCGCACGAAGACGCGTACGAGATTGTGACGTTCGACGATCCGCAGGCTGCACCGAAGGGGTTCGCGTTCGACGCGCAGACGGCCTTCGCGTGACCGGCGTTCAGCGCAAGCGATAAAAAAAGCGACCCTCGGGTCGCTTTTTTGTTGGCTGGCGGCCGCCGATGACCGGTGCGGTCAACGCGGCTTCGCGCCGTGTCGTGCCGCCATCCGCGCGAGCGCGGCCTGCAGCGGCGACGGTTCGAGGTGGTCGGCGAGGTCGCGCAGCGCGGCGGCGCCGGCCGAGGTCATCCGAGCCTGCTTCACGTGCGGCGGCTCCGGCGCGTCCTTCGGCCGCACGCGCACGCGCAGCGTCGTCACGGGCCAGCCGCGCTTCTGGAGGTCGCCGAGCAGCCGCACCTCGACCTGTCGCAGCCGTGCTGCCAGCGCATTGTGCGCGGCAAAGAGGGTCAGGGTGCCGTCCTTGATGAAGCCCGGTTCGACGTGATTCGCCAGATAATCGGGCAGGCAAGCGCCCAGGTCGCGCTGCAGCGACGCGATCTGCTCGACACCGGCGCGCAGCGCCGCGAATGCGTCGGTACGACCGAGCACTTCGGACACGGGTTGCGGACGATAGGCGGCGAGCGGGCCGAAACGCTTGGAAAATCGGTTCATCGAGGCTTTATTCGAGCGCGCACGCGCGCGGACGTTGCAGCCGATTGTACCCGTGCCGGCCCGCGCACGGGCGGCTTTCGCCCCCGTCCGCCCGGCCCCGGCGCGCCATGCCCGTGCGGCCGGGACGCAGGCGCACGCGTCCCCGCGTGCTAAAATTCGACGTTTGAGTCCACTAATTCGCTAAGCCGCCGAGGCTCGGGCGCCGGGGCGCGCAACACGCGCCGGGCGCCGGTGCTGCGACGCAGGATCCGATCCGATGACAACCGGTTTTCTCCAGAAAATTTTTGGCAGCCGCAACCAGCGGCTCGTCAAGCAATACCAAAAGACCGTCGCGACGATCAATGCGCTCGAAACGCAGATCGAGAAGCTGACGGACGACCAGTTGCGCGGCAAGACGGACGAATTCCGCCAGCGGGTCGCGGCCGGCGAGTCGCTCGACAAGCTGCTGCCCGAGGCCTTCGCGGTGTGTCGCGAGGCGAGCCGTCGCGTGCTGAAGATGCGGCACTTCGACGTGCAGATGATCGGCGGCATGGTGCTCCACTACGGCAAGATCGCGGAAATGCGCACCGGCGAGGGCAAGACGCTCGTCGCGACGCTGCCCGTGTACCTGAACGCGCTGGCCGGCCGCGGTGTGCACGTCGTGACCGTCAACGACTACCTCGCGCAGCGCGACGCCGAATGGATGGCGCGCCTCTACAACTTCCTCGGTCTGTCGGTCGGCATCAACCTGTCCGGCATGGAGCACGACCAGAAGCAGCAGGCCTACGCGGCGGACATCACGTACGGCACGAACAACGAATTCGGCTTCGACTACCTGCGCGACAACATGGTCTACGAGACCGACGCGCGCGTGCAGCGGGCCCTGAACTTCGCGGTCGTCGACGAAGTGGACTCGATCCTGATCGACGAAGCGCGTACGCCGCTGATCATTTCGGGCCAGGCCGAGGATCACACCGAGCTGTACGTGCGGATGAACGCACTGCCGCCGCTGCTCGAGCGCCAGATCGGCGAAGAGAAGGCCGACGGCACGGGCGTCGAGAAGCCGGGCGACTACACGCTCGACGAGAAGGCGCGCCAGGTGTTCCTGACGGAATCGGGCCACGAGAAGGCCGAGCGCCTGCTTGCCGAATGGGGCCTGATCGGCGAGGGCGAAAGCTTGTACGCGCCGCAGAACATCACGCTGATGCACCACGTGTACGCGGCGCTGCGCGCCCATACGCTGTTCCACAAGGATCAGCACTACGTCGTGCAGAACGGCGAAGTGGTCATCGTCGACGAATTCACGGGCCGCCTGATGGCCGGCCGCCGCTGGTCCGACGGCCTGCACCAGGCCGTCGAGGCGAAGGAACACGTGAAGATCCAGAGCGAGAACCAGACGCTCGCGTCGATCACGTTCCAGAACTACTTCCGGATGTACGCGAAGCTGGCCGGCATGACCGGCACCGCGGACACCGAAGCGTACGAATTCAACGAGATCTACGGTCTCGAGACGGTCGTGATCCCGACCAACCGCCCGCCGAAGCGGATCGACAAGCAGGACCAGATCTACAAGACGGCCAAGGAGCGCTACGACGCGGTGATCCGCGACATCCGCGACTGCTACGAGCGCGGCCAGCCGGTGCTGGTCGGCACGACGTCGATCGAGAACTCCGAACTGCTGTCGCACCTGCTGAAGCAGGCCGGGCTGCCGCACGAAGTGCTGAACGCGAAGCAGCACGAGCGTGAAGCGGCGATCGTCGCGGAAGCTGGCCGTCCGAAGCGCATCACGATCGCGACCAACATGGCCGGCCGCGGGACCGACATCGTGCTCGGCGGCAATGCGGAGAAGCAGGCGGCGTTCATCGAGGCCGACGATTCGATCCCGGCCGACGAAAAGGCGCGCCGCATCCAGAAGCTGCACGACGAGTGGGAAACGCTGCACGAGGAGGTGAAGGCCGCGGGCGGCCTGCACATCATCGGCACCGAGCGCCACGAATCGCGCCGGATCGACAACCAGCTGCGCGGCCGTGCAGGCCGTCAGGGCGATCCGGGCTCGTCGCGCTTCTACCTGTCGCTCGACGATCCGCTGCTGCGCATCTTCGCGGGCGACCGCGTGCGCTCGATCATGGATCGCCTGAAGATGCCGGAAGGCGAGGCGATCGAAGCCGGCATCGTCACGCGGTCGATCGAATCGGCGCAGCGCAAGGTCGAAGCGCGCAACTTCGACATCCGCAAGCAGCTGCTCGAATACGACGACGTGTCGAACGACCAGCGCAAGGTGATCTACCAGCAGCGCAACGAGCTGCTCGAAGCACACGACATCACCGAGACGATCACTGCGATGCGTCACGGCGTGATCACCGAAGTCGTCCGCCAGTTCGTGCCGGAAGGCAGCATCGAAGAGCAGTGGGACGTGCCCGAGCTCGAGGAAGCGCTGCGCAACGACTGGCAGCTCGATCTCGCGATCCAGGAAATGGTGAACGAGTCGTCGTCGATCACGGCCGAGGAGATCCTCGACGCGGTGACGACGGCCGCCGACGAGCAGTACGAGGCGAAGGTCGCGATGGTCGGTCGCGAATCGTTCAGCGCGTTCGAGCGCTCGGTGATGCTGCAGACGGTCGACCGCCTGTGGCGCGAGCACCTCGCGGCGCTCGACCACTTGCGCCAGGGCATTCACCTGCGCGGCTATGCGCAGAAGAACCCGAAGCAGGAGTACAAGCGCGAGGCGTTCGAACTGTTCGCCGCGATGCTCGACGCGATCAAGCAGGAAGTCACGCGCATCGTGATGAACGTGCAGATCCAGTCGCCGGAGCAGCTCGAGGAGGCGGCCGAGCAGATCGAGGAGCGCGGCGGTCATCTCGAGAACGTCGAATACCAGCACGCCGACTACGCGGACGCCGGCGCCCCGGTGGCGAACGTCACGACTGCTGCTGCGGCGGCCACGGCGACGGCCGACATGGTCGGCAGCGCGATGACGCACGGCGGCCCCGGCGGCGAAATGCCGAAGGTCGGCCGCAACGACCCGTGCCCGTGCGGCAGCGGCAAGAAGTACAAGCAATGTCACGGGAAGCTGTCATGATCGTCGGCGGCGCGCGTCACGCGTGCCGCGTCGTTCGCAGCTTCGAATCAGTGATGTGAGTTGTGGCGGCCCGCGCGTGCGGCCGCCGGTTCTTCCAATCGATGCCGGCGCGTGCCGGCATTTTCCATCCGGCAGGTGTGCCCCATGGCAGTCAATTTTCCGTCGATCGATCCCGCCCAACTGCATCCCGTCGCCGGCGTCACGCTCGGCTGGGCGGAGGCGAACATCCGCAAGCCGAATCGCAAGGACGTGCTGGTCATTTCCGTCGACGAAGGCGCGACGGTCGCGGGCGTGTTCACCGAAAACCGTTTCTGCGCAGCGCCGGTCACCGTCTGCCGCGAGCATCTGGCGAAGGTGCGTGCGGGCGGCGCGGGCATCCGCGCACTGGTCGTGAATACCGGCAATGCGAACGCGGGCACCGGCGAGCCGGGCCTCGTGAACGCCCGTGAAACGTGCACGGAACTCGCACGCCTCGCGGGCATCGAGCCGGCGCAAGTGCTGCCGTTCTCGACCGGCGTGATCCTCGAGCCGCTGCCGATCGACCGCCTGAAGGCCGGTCTGCCGGCCGCGCTCGCGAACCGCAAGGCCGCGAACTGGTTCGACGCCGCGCAGGCGATCATGACGACCGACACGCTGCCGAAGGCGACGTCGCGCCAGGTGACGATCGACGGTCACACGGTCACGCTGACGGGCATCAGCAAGGGCGCGGGCATGATCAAGCCGAACATGGCGACGATGCTCGGCTTCCTCGCGTTCGATGCGAACGTCGCGCAGCCGGTGCTCGACACGCTCGTGAAGGAAGTCGCCGACCGCTCGTTCAACTGCATCACGATCGACGGCGACACGTCGACGAACGACTCGTTCATCCTGATCGCATCGGGCAAGAGCACGCTGCCGGCCATCACGTCGACCGATTCGCCGGCCTATGCGGCGCTGCGCGACGCGGTGACGGAAGTCGCGCAGGTGCTGTCGCAACTGATCGTGCGCGACGGCGAAGGCGCGACGAAATTCATGACGGTGCAGGTCGAAGGCGGCAAGAGCGTCGCCGAATGCCGCCAGATCGCGTACGCGATCGGCCATTCGCCGCTCGTGAAGACGGCCTTCTACGCATCCGACCCCAACCTCGGCCGGATTCTCGCGGCGATCGGCTATGCGGGCGTCGCGGATCTCGACGTCGGCAAGATCGACCTCTATCTCGACGACGTGCTCGTCGCGAAGGCAGGCGGCCGCAATCCGGCCTACCAGGAAGAGGACGGCCAGCGCGTGATGAAGCAGAGCGAGATCACGATCCGCGTGCTGCTCGGGCGCGGCGACGCGCAGGCCACCGTCTGGACGTGCGACCTGTCGCACGATTACGTGAGCATCAACGCGGATTACCGCTCCTGATCGGGAGCGCTCGAACGACATGGACAAGCTTGAACAGTTTCTGACGCGCGCGGAAGCGCTGCTCGGCCGTCTCGAAGGGATGCTGCCGCCCGCACCGGCGGCCATCGACTGGAACGCGGCGCATGCGTTCCGCTGGCGCAAGCGCCAGGGGCGCGGTTACCTGCAGCCGGTACCGGCCGTGTCATCGATCACGCTCGGCGACCTGCACAACATCGACCGCCAGAAGGCGCTGATCGACCAGAACACGCGGCAGTTCGTGCAGCGCAAGCCGGCCAACAACGTGCTGCTGACCGGCGCACGCGGTACCGGCAAGTCGTCGCTGATCAAGGCGTGCCTGAATGCGTACGCGAACGACGGGCTGCGCCTGATCGAAGTCGACAAGGACGACCTGCACGATCTCGGCGACATCGTCGACCTGATCTCGCAGCGTCCGGAGCGGTTCATCGTGTTTTGCGACGACCTGTCGTTCGAGGACGGCGAATCGGGCTACAAGGCGCTGAAGGTCGCGCTGGACGGGTCGATCGCCGCGCAGTCGGACAACGTGCTGATCTACGCGACGTCGAACCGTCGCCACCTGCTCCCCGAGTACATGAGCGACAACGAGTCGTACAAGCATCTTCCTGACGGCGAGATTCACCCCGGCGAAGTCGTCGAGGAGAAGATCTCGCTGTCGGAGCGCTTCGGCCTGTGGGTCAGCTTCTATCCGTTCAAGCAGGACGACTACCTCGACATCGTCGCGCACTGGCTGCGCCACTTCGGCTGCCCGGAGACGGAGATCGACACGGCACGCGGCGACGCCCTCGTGTGGGCGCTCGAGCGCGGCTCGCGCTCGGGCCGCGTCGCGTGGCAGTTCGCGCGGGACTGGTCGGGCCGCAAGGAGCAGGCATGAGCGCGGATCTGGCACAGGGCGCCGTGCGGGCGCCGGACGGCCGCAAGGTGACGGAAGTCGCGGTCGGCGTGATGGTGCAGCCGGACGGTCGGTATCTGCTCGCGCAACGCCTGCAGGGCAAACCGTATGAAGGTTACTGGGAGTTTCCGGGCGGCAAGCTGGAGGCCGGCGAAAGCGTCGAGGATGCGCTGGCGCGCGAGCTGCACGAGGAACTCGGCATCGAGGTCACGGCCAGCCACCGCTGGCACACGCTCGAGCACGATTATCCGCACGCGTACGTGCGGCTCTATTTCTGCAAGGTGACGGGCTGGACGGGCGAGCCGCACAGCAAGGAAGGGCAGGCGTTCGTATGGCAGCAACTGCCGGTCGAGGTCGCGCCGCTGTTGCCGGCGGCGCTGCCGGTGCTCGAACTGCTCGAGAAGGAAGCGGCGTCGCAATGACGCCGTGGCGGCCCGCCGGAAACGCGGGCCATATCGGCGGACGGCGGCGCCGCGCGCCGCTCAGCTGTCGCGGCGGTTGTCCGTGCCGTCCTCTTCCGACGACGGGCCCTCGTCGGAGGCGCCGCCGATCCGATACTTTTCCGCGGCCCATGCGCCAAGGTCGAGCTGCTTGCAGCGGGCCGAACAGAAGGGACGGAACTTGTTTTCAGGCGTCCAGCGCACTTCTGCGCCGCACGACGGACATTTCACAACGGTAGTCATACGAAAGCGTTGAACCGGCACGCGGCCGTTACAGATTACACAGGGTCAGATGGAACGGCACGTCGATGTCCACCGCACGCGGCCGCACGTCGCCGTCCTGCATGGTGAACCGTACCCACAGCATGTATTTGTTTGCGCTCGCTTCGGGAATGACGCGCAGCTCCGGCGCTACCCGCACCTGCATCAGTTGATAGGTGCGGCCGGACAGCATCTGCTGGTAGCTGCCCTGCATCGCCATGACCTTCGACGCCTGGCCTGATTCGCGCGCAAGCCGCAGCACGATCGCCGCGGCGTCGCGCAACGGCAGCATCGGCAGGACCCACTTCGCGATGTCCTGGCGCCGCTGCTCGGCGGGCCATTGCTGCCACGCGTAGTACGACGGCAGGTCGAACTTGCATGTCCCGCCCGGAATCACCGCGCGGCTGCGGATGCTGGCGAGCCACTCGTTGTCGACGAGGTGCTGGCCGGTCTTGCCCTGCATCTGCGCAAGATTCGCGAGCGTTTGCTCGATTTCACCGAGCACGGCTTCGAGCGCGTTCTGCTCGATGCCCGGATTGCCGCGAAAGGGGGCGAGCGTCTGGCGCTGACGTTCGAGCTCCTTCATCAGATCCGATTTCAGGTCCGCGCGGCCCGTTACCTCGGCGATTTCGAACAGCGTCGTCAGCGCGACGTGGTGTTCACGCGGGTCCTCCTGAGCCAAAAAGAACGCGAAGCGCTCGAACAGATCTTCGAGACGCAACAGCGTGCGAATTCGCTCGTTGAACGGATACTCGTAAAGAATCAAGCGCGCTCGCCTCTTGGGTAGGGATTGAAACAATGAAGGACATTCTAATGCCCCCTCTCTACCCTAGCAACGCGCCAATTTCGTACACCATCACGATTGCGCGCGATGCTCAGTGCGCGGCGGCCGCGAACGCGACATAGCGTTGGTGCAGTGCATCGACCTGCGCGGCGAGCGCGTCGGGCGTGACCGCGTCGTTGACGATCACGTCGTCGGCCGCCGCGAGGCGGGCCTCGCGCGTCGCCTGTCGCGCGATGATCGCTTCGACCTGTTCGCGCGTGAAGCCGTTGCGCCGCATCACGCGCGCGATCTGCGTTTCGACCGGGCAGTCGACGACCAGCACGCGATCGCTGCGCGCCTTCCACGTGCCCGACTCGACGAGCAGCGGCACGACGAACATCACGTACGGGCCCCGAGCCTCGCGCGCCTCGCGATCGGTCTCTGCACGGATCAGCGGATGCGTGATCGCTTCGAGGCGCCGGCGCGCGTCGTCGTCGCTGAAGATCAGTGTGCGCATCTTCGCGCGATCGAGCGAGCCGTCGGCGGCCACGAAGCCGCGACCGAAAGCGTGCTCGATAGCCGGCATCGCGAGACCGCCCGGCGCGGTGATGCGATGGGCAATCAGGTCGGTATCGACGAGCGACGCGCCACGGGCGCCGAACAGGTCGGCAACGGTCGTCTTGCCGCTGCCGATGCCGCCCGTGAGTCCTACTGAAAACATGTCAGCCTCCGAGCGCCGCATAGAAAGGGGTGCCGAAAAACAGCGTGGCGACGCCGCCGGCCGCGAGGAACGGGCCGAACGGAATCGGCTCCTCGAAGCGCATGCGGCCGCGCCAAGTCGCGACGAGCCCGACGACCGCGCCGGTCACCGCCGCGAACAGTACGACCTGCGGCAGTGCGGCCCAGCCCATCCATGCGCCGAGCGCGGCAAGCAGCTTCAGGTCGCCGAAACCGATGCCCTCGATGCCGCGCAGCCATTTGAACAGCCAGTAGATCGACCACAGGAACAGGTAGCCGGCCATCGCGCCGATCACGGCCGAGCGCAGCGAAGCGAACGTGCCGCCGAGGTTCAGCACGAGCCCGGCCCACAGCAGCGGCAGCGTCATCGAATCGGGCAGGTAGCCGGTCCGGATATCGATCGCGCTCATCGCGAGCAGCGCCGCGCACAGCGCGAACGCGGCAAGCGCGGCGACGGTCGGGCCGAACGCCGCGAGCGAGCCGGCCGCGAGCCCTGCGCACGCGAGCTCGACGAGCGGATAGCGGATGCCGATCGCATGGCCGCAGCACCGGCAGCGTCCGCGCAGCATCAGATAGCTGACGACCGGGATGTTCTCCCATGCGCGCAACACGTGGCCGCAATGCGGGCAGGCGCTGCGCGGGCGCCACAGATCGTAGCGCGGCGGATAACCATCGTCGGGCGGGGTGCTTGCGGCGCCCGTCGCTTCGGCGATCTCGGCCTGCCACGCGCGCTGCATCATCACGGGCAACCGGTGCACGACCACGTTCAGGAAGCTGCCGATGCAAAGGCCGATGACGACCGCGAACGCATACTGCAGCGCGGGCGGCAGCATCGCCAGCGCGAGCAGCGTGCTCTCGGGCGAATCGGAAACGGCGGACAGGGGCGCTGGCGTCATGAGGCTCAAGGATCGGACTAAAAGGCGACAGAATCGGTTGCGATGCTACACCACGTTGCCGAGCTGAAGGATCGGCAGGTACATCGCGATCACGAGGCCGCCGACGAGCGCGCCCAGGACGATCACGATCAACGGTTCGCCGAGCGCCGCGAGCGCATCGAGACGCGCGTCGAGCTGGCGTTCGCACAATGCGGCGATGTCGCCGAGCATCGAGTCGAGCGCACCGGTTTCCTCGGCGACGGCGATCGGTTGCACGACGTCGTCCGGAAAGCAGCCGGCCGAATGCATCGCATCGGCCAGACGGACGCCGCGCAACACGCGTGCGGCGATGTGCGCGGTGGCGTGCGCGAACACCGGGTGGCCGGCCGTGCGCTCGAGCGTGGCGAACGCATCGGCGAGCGGCACGCCGGCGCCGAGCAGGGTCGCCAGCGAGCGGCACCAGCGTGCGGCCGCGAACCGTTCCAGCGCGCTGCCCGCGAGCGGCGCGCGCAGCAGGCGCCGCGCGAGCGCATGACGCAGCGCGACCGAGCGCCGCAGCGCATGCTGCGCGGCCAGCGCTATGGCGGCCGCACCGGCCAGCAGCACACCGCCCCACGCCGACAGTGCCGAGGACAGCGCGAGTAGTGCGCGGGTCGGCGCGGGCAGGGCGGCGCCGAAACCGTCGAAGATCTGCCGGAAGGTCGGCACGACCCACACCATCAAGGCTGCCGAGATCGCGAGCGCGAACAGGATGACGGCGGCCGGATACGCGAGTGCGGCGCGCAGCTTGCGCCATTGCGCATCGGCGCGCTCGCGATGTTCCGCGACCCGGGTCAGCACGATGCCGAGCGACCCGGACGCCTCGCCGACCTCGATCAACTGGCGATACAGCGTGCCGAACTGCGATGGATAGCGTGCGAGCGCATCGGCAAAGCGCCGGCCGCCGACGATTTCACGGGCGAGTCCCGCGGCGATGCGCGGCACGCCGTCGCGCGTGCGGGTGCGGGCGAGCATCTCGAGCGACGGCGCAAGCGGCAGGCCGGCCTGCAGCAGACTTGCGAGCTGGCGCGTGAAGCGCGTGATGTCGCGTGCGGCCGCCGCGGGCGGACGGGCCGGCCCGCGGCCGTCGAGCGACAGTACCGCGATGCCGTCGCGTGCGAGCGTGGCGCGCGCGGCCGCGGCGTCGAAGGCGACGACGATCCCGCGGCGCGGCGAGCCGTCGCGATGGCGCCCGCGCCATGCAAAGCGGGTTTCGCGCGGTGGCGTGCGCATACTTATGCTCATGCCGCAGGTGTGGCCGCGACGGCTTCCGCGATGCTCGTCGTGCCGTCCAGGACGCGGGCGAATGCCGCGTCGCGCAGGCTGCGGACCCCCTCGGCCGCCACGCACTGCGCGAGTTCGCCGACGCTCGCCCGCGCGACGATGCGCTCCGCCAGCGCGGGCGATACCGGCATCGTCTGATGCAGGCCGATGCGGCCGCGATAGCCGATGCCGTGACAGGCGGAACAGCCACGCGCGACGAACGGCCGCCATCCGGCTGCCAGCGCCGCCGGGTCGCAGCCGGCTTCCCGCAGCGCACGCACCGATGCGTCCGAATGCACGCGGCAGGCGACGCACAGGCGCCGGACGAGACGCTGCGCGGTGACGAGATGCAGCGCGGCCGCGAGGTTGTACGGCGCGACGCCGATATCGAGCAGCCGCGCGACGGCGGCCGGCGCGTCGTTCGTGTGCAGCGTCGACAGCACGAGGTGGCCGGTTTGCGCAGCCTTGATCGCGACATCGGCCGTCTCCGCATCGCGAATCTCGCCGACCATGATCACGTCCGGATCCTGCCGCAACAGCGCCCGCAGCGCGGTCGCGAACGTGAGTCCCGCCTTGTCGGCGACCCCGACCTGGTTGATCCCGTCGAGCTGGATCTCGGCGGGATCCTCGACCGTGCAGACGTTGTGTGCGTCGCGATCGAGCATCTGCAGCGCGCAGTAGAGCGACAGGGTCTTGCCGCTGCCGGTCGGGCCCGTGACGAGCACGAGGCCGTGCGGCGCGCGGATCGCGGCCTCCATCGCGGCGGCCTGCCGCGCGTCGAAGCCGAGGTTGGCAAGCGAGAGATCGGGCGGCAGTGTTTCGAGCCGCCGCAGCACGAGTTTTTCGCCGAACAGCGTGGGCAGCGAACTGACGCGGTAGTCGCCGCGCGTGCCGCCGTCGATCGCGATGCGCAGCCGGCCGTCCTGCGGAAGCCGCCGCTCGGCGATGTCCATGCGCGAGAGCACCTTGATCCGCGTGACGAGCGCATCGCGCAGGTGTAGCGGCGGGCGCGCATGTTCGTGCAGCACGCCGTCGATGCGAAGACGGATGCGCCAGCCGGCTTCGAATGGCTCGACGTGGATGTCCGACGCGTCGCGCACGCGCGCCGCATGCAGCGTGTCCGTCAGCAGCCGTACGGCGGGAGCATCGTCGAGCTGGGCCGCATCGAGTGCGTGGGGCGCGGTGGGCGGCGCGCCGGCGTGCGCGGGCGACGACTGCGGATGCAGCGGCGCCCCGGAGGAAGGGAAATGCATGTGAGCCGGCACGCGGGCCGCCTGTTGACCGTGATGCGCAGATGATCGCGCGCCGCGGGCGGCGCCGGCAGTCGGCCGTTCGGCTAGGGCTAGCGCAAGCCCGTTATTAGCGCGAACAGGCCCTAGCGCGCTGCGGTGCGTCCGGTGCGCGCGCCGCGCGGCTTGAACAGCTTGACGGTGCGCACTGCCTGATCGTCGCTGCGCATCACTTCGAGCATCACGTCGCCGATTTTCAGGCACACGTCGTCTTCCGGAATTTCCTCGAGGATCTCGAGTACCAGCCCGTTCAGCGTCTTCGGCCCGTCGGTCGGCAGTTTCAGGTGCAGCCAGCGGTTCAGTTCGCGCAGCGGCATGCTGGCCGAGACGATGCATTCGCCGTTCTCGTCCCAGCCGCCCGCGCGTTCGCTGCGCGGCATCGACGTCGTGAATTCGCCGATCAGTTCCTCGATGATGTCCTCGGGCGTGACGAGCCCTTCGAGTTCGCCGTATTCGTTGACGACGAGCGCGGTGCGATGCCGGGTTTCCTGGAAGAACTGGAGCTGCTGGACCACCGGCGTGCCCGACGGCACGTAGTACGGTTCGGTGAGCAGCGAGCGCAGCGTCTCGCGGTCGAAATCCTGGTTGTGCAGCGCGGTGAGCGTCTTGCGCACGTGCAGCACGCCGAGCACCTTGTCGATGTCGCCTTCGTAGACCACCAGCCGGTTGTGATAGCAGGTTTCGAGCTGATGGAGGATGTCGTCGAGCGGCGCGTAGAAGTTGAGCGACTCGATCTGGCGACGCGGCACCATCACGTCGTCGACCGTGATGTTCTCGAGGTCGAACAGGTTGAGCAGGATGCTGCGGTGCTTGGTCGGCATGAAACTGCTCGATTCGAGCACGATGGCCCGCAGCTCGTCGGCCGACATCCGCTGGTCGCGGCCCTT
Organism: Burkholderia cenocepacia; assembly: GCF_900446215.1. Lineage (GTDB taxonomy): Bacteria > Pseudomonadota > Gammaproteobacteria > Burkholderiales > Burkholderiaceae > Burkholderia > Burkholderia cenocepacia. The sequence goes on from NZ_UAQZ01000012.1 coordinate 274,335, forward strand.
CTTCGTGTTGATGCGCAGCACCCACAGCACGCCGTTCGCGAGCGCATTGACGAACCAGACGACCGGCTTGAACACGCGCATCAGCGGGGCGATCACGAGGCTCGCGGGCAGTGCGATGCGCTCGGGGAACGTCGCGCCGACGATCTTCGGCGCGATTTCCGCGAACACGATGATCAGGAACGCGACGACGCCGGTCGCGATCGACAGCGCGAGATTGTTGCGGCCGAACGTATGGAGTGCGAGCGACGTCGTGAGGACGGGGATGATCGTGTTGAACAGGTTGTTGCCGATCAGGATCACGCTGAGCAGCAAGTCAGTGCGCGTGAGCAGCCCCTGCGTGGTTTTCGCGCCGAGTGCGCCCTGGCCGGCGAGATGCTTCAGCCGATGGCGATTGAGCGCCATCATCGCGGTCTCGGAAATGGAAAAGAAGCTGGAACAGAGGAGAAGCAGGAAGACGGCGCCGATTTGCGCCCATAAGGGAATTTGGTCCACGCGTTGGAAAGGGCAGTGAAGGACAGGGATGGGGGAAATATAGCAGAGGCCGGCGACCGCGATGTGTCGCGCGCGACACGAGGGGCTCGCGGCGGCCGGACGAAAAAAAACCGTGCACACGGTGCACGGTTTTTTTAAATCTGGTCGGGGTGAGAGGATTCGAACCTCCGGCCTCTACGTCCCGAACGTAGCGCTCTACCAGGCTAAGCTACACCCCGATTTTTGCTCTTCGGACTTCGCTGTCTTCGTGAAGATCGCTGCGTCGTCTCAAGCAAGAACGTAACTATAACAATGTTTTTTCTAAAAGGGAATACTTTGATGAAGAAATTTTTCGGGACAAGGCGCCGCGTCCCGTTCGCGGCGTGTTCATGACTGCCGCGACGTCGAGTACGAGCACAACCCGAGCAGGCTTTCCTTGTAGATCGAATCGGGGAACGCGGCAATCGCCGCTGCCGCGGCCTGCGCTTCCTGGCGTGCGCATTCGAGCGTGTGATCGAGCGCGCCCGAGCGCGTGATCGCTTCGAAAATCGTGTCGAAGCGATCGGTGCCGCCCTGTTCGATCGCCTCGCGTGCGAGCGCCGACTGTTCGGGCGTGCCGCGCTCGATCAGATAGATGAGCGGCAGCGTCGGCTTGCCTTCGCGCAGGTCGTCGCCGGCATTCTTGCCCATTGCCTCGGCGGTGCCCGCATAGTCGAGCCAGTCGTCCATGATCTGGAACGCGGTGCCGACCCGGCGGCCGTATTCGGCGGCGGCGGCCTCGGTCGGCGCATCGGCGCCCGCGAGCACCGCGCCCAGGCGCGCCGACGCCTCGAACAGCTTGGCCGTCTTGTAGCGGATCACCTGCATGTAGCGCGTTTCGTCGACGTCCGCGTCGTGCATGTTCAGGAGCTGCAGCACCTCGCCTTCCGAAATGATCGTCGTCGCTTCGGACAGGATCTCCATCACGCGCATCTTGCCGACGCCGACCATCATCTCGAACGAGCGCGAGTAGAGGTAATCGCCTACCAGCACGCTCGCCGCGTTGCCGAACAGCGCATTGGCGGTCTGGCGGCCGCGGCGCAGCTCGGATTCGTCGACGACGTCGTCATGCAGCAGCGTGGCCGTGTGGATGAACTCGACGACGGCGGCCAGCACGTGCCGTTGGTGCGACGTTTCGCCGAGCGCGCCGGCGACGAGCAGCAGCAACGCCGGACGCAGCCGCTTGCCGCCCGCGCCGATGATGTACTCGGCGATCTGGTTGATCAGCAGCACGTCGGACGCGAGGCTTTGCCGGATAACGCGATTCACCTGCTCCATGTCGCTGGTGATCGGGGCGAGCAGGTGGGCGGCGCTGAGGGTGGGGGAGGCGGTGGACGACGACATGATGATGGAATTGGGTGATGCGGCGGATTATAAGTCGAATCCGCGATATGCCGGTCTGTCAGACGTACCGGCAGCGCGATTTTGGCCGTCTGGCCGAGGCCCGCGCGCGGTAATCGTCGATCGGTTTTGACTTCGGTGCTAACCCCATGTATAATCACGTGTTTTCCGCGCGTGGTGTGCGGAAAAATTGGATCCAGAGTGAGGTTCTCAATGTACGCGGTCATAAAAACCGGCGGCAAGCAGTACAAGGTTGCCGTTGGCGAAAAACTCAAAGTAGAACAGATACCGGCTGACATTGACGCTGAAATCACGCTCGACCAGGTTCTCGCAGTGGGCGAAGGCGAATCGATTAAGTTCGGTACGCCGCTGGTCAGTGGGGCTTCCGTCAAGGCCACCGTTGTGTCGCACGGTCGTCATGCCAAGGTCACCATCTTCAAGATGCGTCGCCGGAAGCACTACCAAAAGCACGGCGGCCACCGCCAGAACTACACTGAGCTGCGCATCGACGCGATCAACGCGTAAGCGCCTCGGTAAAGGAGCAATCAGATGGCACACAAAAAGGCAGGCGGCTCTTCCCGGAACGGCCGCGACTCCGAGTCGAAACGTCTCGGCGTGAAAGTGTACGGCGGCCAGGCAATCAATGCCGGCGGCATCATCGTGCGTCAGCGCGGTACGCGCATGCACGCTGGCGAGAACGTCGGCATGGGCAAGGATCACACCCTGTTCGCGCTGGTCGACGGTCACGTCAAGTTCGCGACGAAGGGCGCGGACAAGAAGCATCTGGTCATCGTCGTCCCGGCGGCTGCCTAAGTCAGGCACCCACGGGCTTCGTAGCCGAAAGGCCCCGCAGTCTTCGCGGGGCCTTTTTTATTGGGTCGCCGCCTGCAAATGCGGGCCGGCGACCCTCGCGCGACCGGCGTACGATCGGCCGAACGGCAGATTGTTCAAGCGTGCCGGCGCGCGGCACAATAGCGGAAATACTGGGCGGAGTGACGAATGAAGTTCATTGACGAAGCACGAATCGAAGTCATCGCCGGCGACGGAGGCGATGGCAGCGCGTCGATGCGCCGCGAGAAATTCGTCCCGTTCGGCGGGCCGGACGGTGGCGACGGCGGCCGCGGCGGTAGCGTTTACGCGATCGCCGACCGCAACATCAACACGCTGATCGACTACCGTTACGCGAAGAAGCACCTCGCGCGCAACGGCGAAAACGGTCGCGGCTCGGATTGCTACGGCAAGGGCGGCGACGATGTCACGCTGCGCATGCCGGTCGGCACCATCATCAGCGACATGGACACGGGCGAGCTGATCGCCGACCTGACCGAGCACGACCAGCGGGTGATGCTCGCGCAGGGCGGCGCCGGCGGCCTCGGCAACCTGCATTTCAAGTCGAGCACGAACCGCGCGCCGCGCCAGAAGACGGACGGCAAGCCGGGCGAGCGGCGCATGCTGAAGCTCGAGCTGAAGGTGCTCGCCGACGTCGGCCTGCTCGGCATGCCGAACGCGGGCAAGTCGACCTTCATCTCGTCGGTGTCGAACGCGAAGCCGAAGATCGCCGACTACCCGTTCACGACGCTCGCGCCGAATCTCGGTGTGGTGCGGGTCGGTCCGAGCAAGAGCTTCGTGATCGCCGATATCCCGGGGCTGATCGAAGGCGCGGCCGAAGGCGCGGGCCTCGGGCATCAATTCCTGCGCCACCTGCAGCGTACCGGTGTGCTGCTGCATCTGGTCGATCTCGCGCCGTTCGACGAAAGCGTCGATCCGGTCGCGGAAGCGACGGCGATCGTCGGCGAGCTGCGCAAGTACGACGAGGCGCTCTACGAGAAGCCGCGCTGGCTCGTGCTCAACAAGCTGGACATGGTGCCGGAAGACGAGCGCGAGGCGCGCGTCGCGGATTTCCTCGACCGCTTCGGCTGGGACGGCCCCGTGTTCGAGATCTCGGCGCTGACGGGCCAGGGCTGCGAAGCGCTGTGCTACGCGATCTACGACTACCTTTCCGAGCATTCGGACGCGCATCGCGCGGCGGAGGCGGAGGATCTCGCGGCCGACGTGCGTTTCCGCGATGCGCCGCCGGCGAAGGGCGGTGCGACGCCGGGCGACGACGCCTGAGCGTTCGCCAACGCGCCGGGCGTGCCGCCCGGCGTTGGCGTTCAATCGCGCCCGGCCGGGCAGGCATCAGATACAGGAGACAGTGCAGGATGCGTTCGATCATCGCGGATTCGAAGCGATTGGTGGTGAAGGTGGGCTCCAGCCTCGTGACCAACGACGGCAAGGGGCTCGATCATGCTGCAATCGGCCGCTGGGCGGCCCAGATCGCTGCGCTGCGTGCGCAGGGCAAGGAAGTCGTGCTCGTCAGTTCGGGCGCGATTGCCGAAGGTATGCAGCGGCTCGGCTGGAGCAAGCGGCCGCGGGAAATCGACGAGTTGCAGGCCGCCGCCGCGGTCGGCCAGATGGGGCTCGCGCAAGTCTACGAAAGCCGCTTCACCGAGCACGGCATCCGCACTGCGCAGATCCTGCTCACGCATGCCGATCTGGCGGACCGCGAGCGCTACCTGAATGCGCGTTCGACGCTGCTCACGCTGCTGCGGCTCGGCGTCGTGCCGATCATCAACGAAAACGACACGGTGGTCACCGACGAAATCAAGTTCGGCGACAACGACACGCTCGGCGCGCTCGTCGCGAACCTGATCGAAGGCGATGCGCTGATCATCCTCACCGACCAGTCGGGGCTGTTTACGGCCGATCCGCGCAAGGACCCGAATGCGACGCTCGTCGGCGAGGCCAATGCGGGCGCCCCCGAGCTCGAGGCGATGGCAGGCGGCGCGGGTTCGAGTCTCGGTCGCGGCGGGATGCTGACGAAGATCCTCGCGGCGAAGCGTGCGGCGCACAGCGGCGCGAATACCGTGATCGCGAGCGGCCGGGAGGCCGACGTGCTCGTGCGTCTGGCGGCCGGCGAGGCGATCGGCACGCAACTGATCGCACGGACCGCGCGGATGGCGGCACGCAAGCAATGGATGGCCGACCATCTGCAGGTCCGCGGCCACGTCGTGATCGACGCGGGCGCGGTCGAGAAGCTGACGGCCGGCGGCAAGAGCCTGCTGCCGATCGGCGTGATCGACGTGCAGGGCGCATTCGCGCGCGGCGAAGTCATCGCATGTGTCGGCCCGGACGGGCGCGAGGTGGCGCGCGGGCTCACGAACTACAGCAGTGCGGAAACGAAGCTGATTCACCGCAAGCCGAGCGGCGAGATCGAGACCGTGCTCGGCTACATGCTGGAGCCCGAACTGATTCATCGCGACAACCTCGTGCTGGTGTGATCGCCGGCCGGGTGCCGTCGTTCAAATGAAAAAGCCCGCGCAATGCGGGCTTTTTCGTGCGGCGGGACGATGCGGGCGGCCCGCATCGCGTACCGTCAGCGCAACTGCGTCATCGCGGTGCGGTGGAACCGGATGTTTTCGAGGATCTGCCGGGTCGAGCCCTGCGGCATCTTGTTCGCGCAGAAGTAGTCCTGGTAGAGCGCGGAGTGGTAGGCGTTCAGCTCGCCGTTCTCGATGCGCCGCCAGTCGTTCTCGACCGTGCGATCCCAGCCGTTGTGGTCGGCGTTCAGGCCCGCGTACTGGCGCCATTCGTAGGTGTCGCAGCGGATGCCTTCGTAGTTCACGTTGCGGGCACCGGCCGGGCTCGTGATGACGACTGCGTAGCGCACGACGCCGTCGGTGCCGACGTCGAGCGACTTCGCATCGACGAAGAACTTGAGTGGCGTGTTCTGCGACACGTTGAACGGCAGCAGATCGCCCGTTTGCGGCAGCGGCGGCAGCGTGTCGACGGTATTTTCCTTCCAGCTTCCCTGACGGTCGAGCAGGTACACGAACTCGCTGTCATCCTTGTTGGACGGCGCTTTCGAGTTCGCGCAGCCGGCCAGGGCGGCCAGCGCGGCGATCGATGCGAGCGCGAGAGCAATCGCTTTCAATATGCATTCCTCGTAAAAAAAGGGCGCGACACAAGGTCGCGCCCGGTCATGCAGTCCGACTCGTCATTTGCCGACGATCACGCGGGGCGGCATCTCGTCGAGCGTGCTCGCCTCCACTTCGATCTCCGAACAGACTACCGATGCGTCGACAATCGTCAGCGTCTGGGCCTGTGCGCCGATGACGCGCGGATAGCGCGACACACGCGGCCCGCGCGGCTTCTCGGCTCGCTGCGCCGGGCGGCGCAGGAAGCGCGACAGTTCCGTCAGCGCCAACTGATAGACATCCCGCTTGAACTCGATCACCGCATCGAGCGGCACCCAGTACTCGTTCCAGCGCCACGCATCGAACTCCGGGTGGTCGGTCGCGCGCAAGCAAATGTCGCAATCGCGTCCAACCATCCGCAGCAGGAACCAGATCTGCTTCTGGCCGCGGTAATGACCGCGTACTTCGCGTTTGATGAACTTGTCAGGCACCTCGTAACGCAACCAGTCGCGAGTGCGGCCGATTATCTTGACGTGTTCCGGATGCAGGCCCGTTTCCTCGTGCAGTTCCCGGTACATCGCCTGCATGGGGGTCTCGCCGTACTTGATCCCACCTTGAGGAAACTGCCAGGAATGCTCGCGGAGCCGCTTGCCCCAAAACACCTCGTTGCGCGCGTTCAAGAGGATGATGCCGACGTTCGGGCGAAAGCCTTCACGATCCAGCATACAACCACCTTCGAATCCTTTAAAATTGCTTTGATTATAAACAGATAACGGGCGCTGCGCACCGTGACGGAGCGAATCCGCGCGGGGTACGCCGGCTGAATTGTCCCTGATTAGTCTGCTACGTCGTCTGCGCCATCGTCGTCCCTCGTTGTTCGCCGCGCGCAGCTTTTTCACCTTGAAACTTTTTCGGGCGCCCCGCCTGGGGGCGCCGTTTTTGGAACCGTCCGCATGAAAGCTTCCCGTTTCTTTATCGGCACCCTGAAAGAGGCACCCGCCGACGCAGAGATCGTCAGCCACAAGCTGATGGTCCGCGCCGGCATGATCCGTCGCGTCGCCGGCGGCATCTACAACTACCTGCCGGTCGGCCTGCGTTCGATTCGCAAGGTCGAGGCGATCGTGCGCGAGGAAATGAACCGGGCGGGCGCCATCGAGCTGCTGATGCCGGCCGTGCAACCGGCCGAGCTGTGGCAGGAGTCGGGTCGCTGGGAGCAGTACGGCCCCGAGCTGCTGCGCTTCAAGGACCGCAAGGACAACGATTTCGTGATCGGGCCGACGCACGAGGAAGTCGTCACCGACATCGCGCGCAACCAGATCAAGAGCTACCGGCAGATGCCGGTGAACTTCTACCAGATCCAGACGAAGTTCCGCGACGAGATCCGTCCGCGCTTCGGCGTGATGCGCGGCCGCGAATTCATCATGAAGGACGCGTATTCGTTCGACAAGGATGCGGCCGGCCTGAACGAGTCGTACCGCAAGATGTACGACGCGTACGTGCGCATCTTCTCGCGCCTCGGCCTCGAGTTTCGCGCGGTCGCGGCCGACAGCGGCTCGATCGGCGGCAACTTCTCGCACGAGTTCCACGTGATCGCCGACACCGGCGAGGACGCGATCGCGTACTGCCCGACGTCCGAGTTCGCAGCGAACGTCGAGGCGGCCGAAGCGCTGCCGCTGATTGCCGAGCGCGCGGCGCCCGCCGAAGCGATGGAAAAGGTCGCGACGCCCGGCAAGGCGAAGTGCGAGGCCGTCGCCGAACTGCTGTCGATCCCGCTCGAGCGCACGATCAAGTCGATCGTGCTCGCGACCGACAACGAAGGCGCCGAGCCGACCATCTGGCTCGTGATGCTGCGCGGCGACCACGACCTGAACGAGATCAAGGTGTCGAAGCTGCCGGGCCTGAAGAACCATCGCTTCGCGACCGAGCAGGAAATCGTCGAGTGGTTCGGCACGCCGCCGGGCTATCTCGGCCCGGTCGGCACGAAGAAGCCGGTGAAGGTGATCGCCGACCGCACGGTCGCGAACATGAGCGACTTCGTCGTCGGTGCGAACGAGGTCGACTATCACATCGCCGGCGTGAACTGGGGCCGCGACCTGCCGGAGCCGGACGTCGCCGACGTGCGCAACGTGAAGAAGGGCGATCCGTCGCCGGACGGCAAGGGCGTGATCGACATCTGCCGCGGCATCGAAGTCGGCCACGTGTTCCAGCTCGGCACCAAGTACTCGGAAGCGATGGGCGCGACGTTCCTCGACGAGTCGGGCAAGCCGCAGCCGATGCTGATGGGCTGCTACGGCGTCGGCATCACGCGTATTCTCGGCGCGGCGATCGAACAGAACTTCGACGACCGCGGCATCATCTGGCCGGAGTCGATCGCGCCGTTCGAGGTCGTGCTGTGCCCGATGGGCTATGACCGCAGCGACCTGGTGCGCGAGACGGCCGACAAGCTGTACGCGGAACTCGTCGCGGCCGGCATCGACGTGATCCTCGACGATCGCGGCGAGCGCCCGGGCGTGATGTTCGCCGACTGGGAACTGATCGGCGTGCCGCATCGTCTGGTGATCGGCGAGCGCGGCCTGAAGGAAGGCAAGATCGAGTACCAGGGCCGCCGCGATGCCGAAGCGACGCTGCTGCCGGCCGACACGGCCGCGGCGACGGTCGCCGAGAAGATCCGCGCCGCGCTCGCGCACTAAGCGCGGCGACCGGGGGACACGATGGAATACACGTTCCTGTCGGCCACCGTGCTCCTCGTGCTGATCACGGATCCGCTCGGCAACATCCCGCTGTTCATTTCGGCGATGCGGGATGTGCCGCGCGAGCGGCGCGTGAAGCTGATCCTGCGTGAAGTGGGGATCGCGTTCATGATCCTGCTGTTCTTCATGGTGGTCGGCGACCGCTTCCTGCGGATGATGAGCCTCACCGACCTGTCGCTGCGGCTCGGCGGCGGGATCGTGCTGTTCCTGATCGCGCTGCGGATGATTTTCCCGCATCCGGACGGCGCGCTCGGCAGCGATCCGCGCGCGGGCGGCGAGCCGTTCATCGTGCCGCTCGCGATTCCGGCGCTGGCCGGGCCGTCCGCGCTCGCGACGGTGATGCTGCTGACGTCGCAGGCGCCGGGCAAGATGTTCGAGTGGGTCGGCGCGCTGACGGTCACGATGATCGTCTGCGCGATCACGCTGGTGCTGGCCGAAAGGATTCAGGCGTGGCTCGGCGAACGGACCGTCGCGGCGTTCGAGCGGCTGATGGGCCTCGTGCTCGTCGCGATCTCGGTCGAGATGCTGCTCGCGGGCATTCGCGCGTTCGTGCACCAGTTGCAGCCGTAGCGCGGGCGGGCGGTCGACGAAAAAAAGCGGCGCGCCGGGAAACCGGCGCGCCGCTTTCTGTTTATATGGCGGGCAGGGCGGCGATCAGACGTTCGCGGTCAGCGCGCGGATCGTCGGCAGGTTGCGCCAGTAGCCCTTCGCGTCCATCCCGCAGCCGAACACGTAGCGGTCCGGCACCGAGAAGCCGCAGAAGTCCGGGTGCAGCGGTTTCGCCTTCGCGAGCGTCTTCTCGCACAGCACGGCCGACATGAAACGCTGCGCGCCCATGTCGAGGATGCGGTCGCGGATCGCGGCCATCGTCTCGCCTTCGTCGAGGATGTCGTCGAGTACGAGCACGATGCGGTCCTTCACCGATTCGCGCGGCGCGACGCGCCAGTGCATCTCCGGGCTGCCCTGCGTCGTGTTGCGGTAGCGGGTCAGGTGGATGTAGTCGAATTCGAGCGGGAAATCGAGATGCGGCAGCAGCATCCCGGTAAACACCGCGGCGCCGCCCATCACCGAGAGAACGAGCGGGAACGCGTCGCCGATCTCGGCGCGGATCGCGTCGGCCATCTTCGAGATCGACGCGTTGACGGCGTCGGCCGAGACGATCTCTTCGGAGTGGTCGAAAATGTGGAGGGCTTCTTCGCGGTTCATGTGTTCTGGCGGGCAGTCGGTATACAAATAAGGATGAAGCAGAACGGCAGGCGCGCGCTACGGCAAAAACCCGCGCGCCGGCCGACGGACGAAATCAGCGCATGCCGGGCATCATGCCCTTCAGGCCGCGCATCATCTTCTGCATGTTGCCGCCCTTCAGCTTCTTCATCATCGTACGCATCTGGTCGTACTGGTTCAGCATCCGGTTGACTTCCTGCACCGGCACGCCCGCGCCGGCTGCAATGCGGCGCTTGCGCGTCGCCTTGATGATCTCGGGTTTCGCGCGCTCGGCGGGCGTCATCGAGCTGATGATCCCTTCCATCCGGCGGATCGACTTCTCGGCCTGGCCCATGTCGGCGCCGGCCGCCGCCTGCTGGAACTGCGCGGGAAGCTTATCCATCAGCGACGACAGGCCGCCCATGTTCTTCATCTGCGAGATCTGCGCGCGGAAATCGTTCAGGTCGAAATCGCCGCCTTTCTTGACCTTGTCGGCGAGCTTCTGCGCGGCCTGGACATCGACGCCGCGCTGCGCCTCCTCGACGAGCGCGAGGATGTCGCCCATGCCGAGGATCCGGTTCGCCATCCGGTCGGGGTGGAACACCTCGAGGCCGTCGAGCTTCTCGGCGACGCCGACGAACTTGATCGGCTTGCCCGTGACGTGACGCACCGACAGCGCGGCGCCGCCGCGCGAGTCGCCGTCGAGCTTGGTCAGCACGACGCCGGTGAGCGGCAGCGTGTCGTTGAACGCCTTCGCGGTGTTGACCGCGTCCTGGCCGAGCATCGCGTCGACGACGAACAGCGTTTCGGCCGGCTTCAGCGTGCCGTGCAGCGCGGCGATTTCCTGCATCATCGCCTCGTCGATGCCGAGGCGGCCGGCCGTGTCGACGAGCAGCACGTCATGGTAGTGGCGCTTCGCCCAGTCGACGGCGGCGAGCGCGATGTCGACGGGCTTCTGGTCCGGCGTGGACGGGAAGAAGTCGGCGCCGACCTGCTCGGTCACCGTTTTCAGCTGCATGATCGCGGCCGGGCGATACACGTCGCACGACACGGTCAGCACCTTCTTCTTGTACTTCTCGCGCAGCAGCTTCGCGAGCTTGCCGACGGTCGTGGTCTTGCCCGCGCCCTGCAGGCCGGCCATCAGGATCACGGCGGGCGGCGTGACCGCGAGGTTCAGCTCGGCGGCCTTGCCTTCGTAGTCGCCGCCGATCACGGCGGTCAGTTCCTTCTGGACCACGCCGACGAGCGCCTGGCCCGGCGACAGGCTGCTGATCACTTCTTCGCCGAGCGCCTTTTCCTTGACCTTGGCGATGAATTCGCGAACGACCGGCAGCGACACGTCGGCTTCCAGCAGCGCGAGACGCACCTCGCGGAGCATCTCCTGCGTGTTCGCCTCGGTGAGCCGGGCCTCGCCGCGCAGCGTCTTGACGACGCGCGCCATCCGTTGAGTGAGATTGTCGAGCATGGGGAGCGATGGACAGTGGGGCCCGAAGGCGCGGCGGAACCGAACAAAGGGAGCCGTCGCGGGAAGGGGGCCTAGTGTAAACTTCGAACATGGATATTGTACTGTATGCCCTCACCGCATTCCTGTACGGCGGCCTCGCCGTCGCAGGCTGGCGCTCGCACCGCCAGGGCGCGACGCCGCTCGTCGCGAGCGTGCCGGCCGTGCCGGTTCCGGCGTCCGCCGCGTCCGGGATGAGCGGGGCCGGCCGCGCGCTGCTGTTCGCCGCGCTGGTCGCGCACGGCGTGCTGCTCCACATGACGATCTTTCCGAACGACGCGATGGTGTTCGGCTTCGCGTTCGCGCTGTCGGCGATGTTCTGGCTCGGCGCCGGCATCTACTGGATCGAGAGCTTCTTCTTCCCGCTCGACAGTCTGCGCCTGCTGGTGCTGCCGCTCGCGTGCGGCGCGTCGCTGCTGCCGCTCGTGTTCGGCGGCGTGCGGGTGCTTCCTTATGCCGCAGCGCCGCTGTTCAAGCTGCATTTCCTGATCGCGAACATCGCCTACGGGCTGTTCGCGATCGCCGCGCTGCACGCGATCCTGATGCTGATGGTCGAGCGCCGCCTGCAGTCGCTGAGAAGCGGTGGGCGCGACGGCTCGACGGGCTGGATCGCGAGCTGGCTCGAAACGCTGCCGCCGCTGCTCACGCTCGAGAAGCTGCTGTTCCGCCTGATCGGCGCTGGCTTCGTGCTGCTGACGTTGACGCTCGCGTCGGGCATCCTGTTCAGCGAGCAGGTCGACGCGCGCATGTTGCGGCTCGACCACAAGACGGTGTTCGCGATCCTGTCGTGGCTGATGTTCGGCGGCCTGCTGGTTGCCCGCAAGACGTCGGGCTGGCGCGGCCGCGGCGCCGCGCGCTGGGTGCTCGTGTCGTTCGCCGCGCTGCTGCTCGCGTATGTCGGCAGCCGGTTCGTTTTCGAGGTGCTGCTGCACCGCTCCGTGGTTTGACCGCAGGTTTCCGATGCGACAGATTCTTCTCCTGATCCTTCTCTTCTTCGCGGGTTCGTGGCTCGCGCGCAAGCTGCGCCACGCGCAGGAACAGGCGCAGGCGCGCGCCGGCCGCGGCGCCGGTTACGACGGTGCGCCCGGTGCTGGCGCCGGCGCGGCGCGCCCGAGCGGCGACGCGCGGTCGCTGCCGGAACCGATGGTGCGCTGCGCCGAATGCGGCGTGCATGCGCCGAAGGGCGACGCCGTGGCCGCGAGCGGCGAATACTTCTGCAGCGTCGAGCATGCGCAGCGCCACGCCGCGCGCGTGAACGGCCGCGACGCGCGATGAGCGACGCGCCGGCGTTGTCGGTCGACGCGAACGGCTGGGTGCGCGAAGCGCGCCATGCGCCGTCGCCGAACTTCGAGATGCGGCCCGCGGGTGCGGTGCCGACGCTCGTGGTCGTCCACAACATCAGCCTGCCGCCCGGCGAATTCGGCGGCGACGCGATCGAGGCGCTGTTCCTGAATCGCCTCGACTGCGATGCGCACCCCTATTACCAGAGCCACCTGCGCGGCGTGCGCGTGTCCGCCCATTTCCTGATCCGCCGCGGCGGCGAGCTCGTGCAGTTCGTGTCGTGCGACGAGCGCGCGTGGCACGCGGGCGCGTCCGAGTTCTTCGGCCGCACGCGCTGCAACGACTTCTCGATCGGCATCGAGCTCGAGGGCGCGGACGACGTGCCGTTCGACGAGGCGCAATACGCGGTGCTCGCCGCGCTCTCCCGCGCGCTCGCCGCGCGCTACCCGGTCGACGCGTTCGCCGGGCATTCGGACGTCGCACCGGGCCGCAAGACCGACCCGGGCCCGCATTTCGATTGGCAACGCTTCGCGAGCGATGCCGGTTTTTCCGCCGAATACTTTCCTTTCCGTCAGCACTGATCGCGGGGTTTTTTGAGCGGAGAAAGTTTTTTCTCCGACCAATGCCTTGCCGTGTCTGCGCGTGAGCGATGTCAAGACCTCTATCGCAAATTATCCGTTTGGACGTCCTCCGAATGTCCACTATACTTGGTGCCAGTTGAGCAGTTCTGTACTAGATATAGTGTGTGTCGCAGGGGAAAACCCGAGCGGCACCAGCCGGCGGCCACGCCGGCGGACAGGGTTCTCAGGGCGGCGCGTCAGGCCGGGCGGTCCGGGCGTCGCGATCAGCGCAGCGAACATCGACGGGGCAGGGTATACATGACGAAGCACACGACCGGTTTGGTTGTCGCGCATCGACCGAACCGGCTTCCCCGGCGCATCGCTCGCCTCTTACCGCTCGCGCACCGCATTGCGCAGCGTTCGTTTTAATCCGCGGTTCTCTCCGCACCATCCAACACCAGGAGCTTTGCACATGCAAACCACCGACAACGCGACGTCCCAGTACGAGAGCGCCTCGAGCCGTCCGCTCGGCGGGACCGAACAGGGCGCGAAGGCGCTCGCGCCGCAGGCCACGTTCGCCGACTACAAGGTGATCCGCCGCAATGGCAGCGTGGTGTCGTTCGAACCCTCGAAGATCGCGATCGCGGTGACCAAGGCTTTCCTGGCCGTCAATGGCGGGCAGGGCGCGGCATCGGCGCGCGTACGCGAGCAGGTCGAACAACTGACGCACAATGTCGTTCGCGCGCTCGTGCGCAGCCGCCCGAACGGCGGTACGTTCCATATCGAAGACATCCAGGACCAGGTCGAACTCGCGCTGATGCGCGGCGGCGAGCACAACGTCGCGCGTGCGTACGTGCTGTATCGCGAGAAGCGTCACCTCGAGCGCCAGCATGCGGGCGAGGAAGCGGCGGCCGCGGGCGGCGAGTCGACCACCGGCATCAACGTCGTCGACAACGGCGTCACGCGCCCGCTCGACCTGAACGCGCTGCGCGCGCTGATCGTGTCGGCGTGCGACGGCCTCGGCGCTGCGGTTAACCCTGACCCGATCGTCGCGGAGACGGTGAAGAACCTGTACGACGGCGTGCCGATGAGCCAGGTCTACGACTCGGCGATCCTCGCGGCGCGCACGATGATCGAAAAGGATCCGGCATACAGCCAGGTCACGGCCCGCATCCTGCTGCACACGATCCGCCGCGAGATCCTCGGCGAGGAAGTCGTGCAGGCCGAGATGTCGACCCGCTACGCCGAATACTTCCCGCAGTTCCTGAAGCGCGGCGTCGACGCCGGCCTGCTCGACGACAAGCTGCTGCAGTTCGACCTGAAGCGCCTCGGCGAAGCCCTCGACGCGAACCGCGACCTGCAGTTCGGCTACCTCGGCCTGCAGACGCTGTACGACCGCTACTTCCTGCACGTCGACGGCACCCGCATCGAAATGCCGCAGGCATTCTTCATGCGCGTCGCGATGGGCCTGTCGCTGAACGAGATCGACCGCGAAACGCGCGCGATCGAGTTCTACAACGTGCTGTCGAGCTTCGACTTCATGAGCTCGACGCCGACGCTGTTCAACTCGGGCACGCACCGCTCGCAGCTGTCGTCGTGCTACCTGACGACGGTCGCGGACGATCTCGACGGCATCTATGAAGCGCTGAAGGAGAACGCGCTGCTGTCGAAGTTCGCGGGCGGCCTCGGCAACGACTGGACGCGCGTGCGCGCACTCGGCTCGCATATCAAGGGCACGAACGGCAAGTCGCAAGGCGTGGTCCCGTTCCTGAAGGTCGTGAACGACACGGCCGTCGCGGTGAACCAGGGCGGCAAGCGCAAGGGCGCGGTCTGCGCGTACCTGGAATCGTGGCACCTCGACATCGAGGAGTTCCTGGAGCTGCGCAAGAACACCGGTGACGACCGTCGCCGTACGCACGACATGAACACGGCGAACTGGATCCCCGACCTGTTCATGAAGCGCGTGATGGAAGGCGCCGACTGGACGCTGTTCTCGCCGTCGACCTGCCCGGACCTGCACGACAAGTTCGGCGCCGACTTCGAGAAGGCTTACACGGCTTACGAAGACAAGGTCGCGCGCGGCGAGATCAAGCTGTTCAAGAAGATCCCGGCGCAGCAGCTCTGGCGCAAGATGCTCGGCATGCTGTTCGAGACGGGCCACCCGTGGATCACGTTCAAGGATCCGTGCAACGTGCGCTCGCCGCAACAGCACGTCGGCGTCGTCCACTCGTCGAACCTGTGCACGGAAATCACGCTGAACACGAGCGACACCGAAATCGCGGTGTGCAACCTCGGCTCGGTGAACCTCGTCGCCCACCTGGTGAAGCAGGCCGACGGCAGCTACGCGCTCGACCACGACAAGCTGAAGCGCACGATCAGCGTCGCGATGCGCATGCTCGACAACGTGATCGACATCAACTACTACGCGGTGCCGAAGGCGCGTAACTCGAACCTGAAGCACCGCCCGGTCGGCATGGGCATCATGGGCTTCCAGGACTGCCTGCACCTGCTGCGCACGCCGTACGCGTCGGAAGCGGCGGTCGAGTTCGCGGACCGTTCGATGGAAGCCGTCTGCTACTACGCGTACTACGCGTCGACCGAGCTGGCCGAAGAGCGCGGCCGCTACTCGAGCTACCGCGGTTCGCTGTGGGATCGCGGCATCCTCCCGCAGGACACGCTGAAGCTGCTGACGGAAGCGCGCGGCGGCTACGTCGAGGTCGACACGTCGGAATCGCTCGACTGGACGACGCTGCGTTCGCGGATCGCCGCGCACGGCATGCGCAACTCGAACTGCGTCGCGATCGCGCCGACGGCGACGATCTCGAACATCATCGGCGTGTCGGCCTGTATCGAGCCGACCTTCCAGAACCTGTACGTGAAGTCGAACCTGTCGGGCGAATTCACGGTGGTGAACGAGTATCTTGTCCGCGACCTGAAGGAACGCGGCCTGTGGGACGAGGTGATGGTCGCCGACCTGAAGTACTTCGACGGCATGCTGTCGCGCATCGACCGCATCCCGGCCGACCTGCGCGCGATCTACGCGACCGCGTTCGAGGTCGACCCGACGTGGCTGGTCGAAGCGGCGTCGCGTCGCCAGAAGTGGATCGACCAGGCGCAGTCGCTGAACATCTACATGGGCGGCGCGTCGGGCAAGAAGCTCGACGAGGTCTACAAGCTCGCATGGCTGCGCGGCCTGAAGACGACCTACTACCTCCGCACGATGGCGGCGACGCACGTCGAGAAGTCGACGGTCGCACACGGCGCGCTGAACGCAGTGCCGACGGGCGGTGCAGGCAGCGGCGGCTCGGGCAGCGGCGGCGCGCAAGGCGCGGCGGGCGGTTTCGGTGCGGCAGGCGGCGATGCATCGTCGGGCGCGATCAACGCGGCGCCGGCACTCGCGCCGGTCGAAGCGGACGGTCCGGTGTGCACGATGCGTCCGGGCGATCCCGGCTTCGACGAATGCGAAGCGTGCCAGTAACGCAGTGCGCCTGACCTGAGAAGCAGGCCTGCGCGGCGCACACGACGACCGATCGAGGTTGCAGTGTGCGCCGCTCTCAACTAAAAAAATGATAAGGAATCTGTAACGCGACACCTGCGTTGCAGGCAGTGACAAGCGATCGAAACAGCCCCGACGGCGTCGCGTTTCGATCAGCGTTCGATGCGTCGAGCGCACCTCGCGATACAAGCGCGACTCACATCGCGCGCTGCATGAACGACGATGCGTTGCTCAAAGTGTTGTATCGAGGTCGCAACGCGAATCGAAAAAAGGATTTTTCGTGAGCGAACCCTTTTATCGCTCAGGAAAAGATGGTACAAACCGTTCTAAATTGATGGTGAGAATTTATGCTCAACTGGGATGACGAGAAGACTGCCGTAACCCCCGCGAGCGGAGCGCAGCAAAACGCGATGCGCACCTCCGCCGGGATGGCTGTCGGAATGCAGGCTGCAACGCCTGCCGCCCATCAGGTCCGTGACATTTTCGAAGGCGATCTTGCGGTGCCGCCGCAAGCATCGGCTGTTCCCGCCGGCGGTACGGAAGCGCGGGTCAATGTCGCCGACAAGCGCATCATCAACGGCCAGACTGACGTCAATCAGCTGGTGCCGTTCAAGTACAAGTGGGCGTGGGAAAAGTATCTGGCCGGTTGCGCGAACCACTGGATGCCGCAGGAAATCAACATGTCCCGCGACATCGCACTGTGGAAGGACCCGAACGGTCTGACCGAGGACGAGCGCCGCATCGTGAAGCGCAACCTCGGCTTCTTCGTGACGGCCGACTCGCTCGCCGCGAACAACATCGTGCTCGGCACGTACCGCCACATCACGGCGCCCGAGTGCCGGCAGTTCCTGCTGCGCCAGGCGTTCGAGGAAGCGATTCACACGCACGCGTACCAATACATCGTCGAATCGCTCGGCCTCGACGAAGGCGAGATCTTCAACGCGTATCACGAGGTCACGTCGATCCGCGCGAAGGACGAATTCCTGATCCCGTTCATTCATACGCTGACGGACCCGGCCTTCAAGACCGGCACGCTCGAGGCGGATCAGAAGCTGCTGAAGTCGCTGATCGTGTTCGCCTGCATCATGGAAGGCCTGTTCTTCTATGTCGGGTTTACGCAGATTCTCGCACTCGGCCGCCAGAACAAGATGACGGGTGCTGCAGAGCAATATCAGTACATCCTGCGCGACGAGTCGATGCACTGCAACTTCGGCATCGACCTGATCAACCAGATCAAGCTCGAGAACCCGCATCTCTGGACCGCGGAATTCCGCGCCGAGATCCGCGAGCTGTTCAAGCAGGCTGTCGAACTCGAATACCGCTACGCCGAAGACACGATGCCGCGCGGCGTGCTGGGTTTGAACGCGTCGATGTTCAAGAGCTATCTGCGCTTCATCAGCAACCGCCGTTGCCAGCAGATCGGCCTCGATCCGCTGTTCCCGAACGAGGAAAACCCGTTCCCGTGGATGAGCGAGATGATCGACCTGAAGAAGGAACGCAACTTCTTCGAGACGCGTGTGATCGAGTATCAGACGGGGGGCGCGCTGTCCTGGGAATAACCCGCAGCAGCGAACCCGTTACATGATGGAGCAGCCGGTGGCCTCTCGGCCCCGGCCCAAGGTTTAGGAGCAAGAACGCCTGATGCAAAGCATGCCCGGTGCCTTAACGGCCCAACGATACGACAGGCACTTTGCGAACCCTTCAGTGGGATGGGCAAACTTCCCTCCGGAAAAAGCGGACGGCCATGTGGCGGTCCGCTTGATCAAGCGATTAGGGGTAGCGGCGCGAGGTGCGCCGGCTACCGACTTGATTTGGCGCGCGAGGCCGGGTGGTCACGCGCGCCATACCGTATTCATTAGCGTAAGCGCGCGGTATCTGCGTACGCCGATGAATAGCCCGCTTCGAAGCGCACGTCCTGAACAGCGTCCGCGGGAAGCGGGTTTTGACGAAGGGTGTAGTTTGAACTGACTCTCATCTGAACCTGAAGGAGAACAACATGGCTACTGCCAAGAAGAAACCGGCTGCTAAGAAAGTTGCTGCCAAGAAGACCGTTGCGAAGAAGGCTGCTGCTCCGGCGAAGAAGGCCGCAGTGAAGAAGGTTGCTGCGAAGAAGGTCGCGGTGAAGAAGGTTGCCGCGAAGAAGGCAGCACCGGCGAAGAAGGCCGCTGCGAAGAAGGTCGCAGCCAAGAAGGTCGCAACGAAGAAGGTTGCAGCCAAGAAGGTCGCCGCGAAGAAGGCAGCACCGGCTAAGAAGGCCGCTGCGAAGAAGGTTGCCGCCAAGAAAGTCGCAGTGAAGAAGGTTGCTGCGAAGAAGGCCGCACCGGCGAAGAAGGCTGCTGCGAAGAAGGCCGCACCGGCGAAGAAGGCTGCTGCGAAGAAGGCCGCGCCGGCGAAGAAGGCTGCAGCGAAGAAGGCCGCGCCTGCGAAGAAGGCTGCAGCGAAGAAGGCTGCGCCCGCCAAGAAGGCTGCCCCTGCGAAGAAGGCTGCCGCACCGGCGAAGAAGGCTGCTGCTCCGAAGAAGGCCGTCGTGAAGAAGGCTGCACCGGCAACGACCGCGTCGACCGCATCGGTTGCGCCGGCATCGGGCGTGAAGACCGCGCTCAACCCGGCAGCGGCATGGCCGTTCCCGACCGGCAGCCGTCCGTAATCGCGGCTGAGCAGCATCACCCGGGCACTCACGTGGTGTCCGTGGGTTGAGTAGCGCTACTCAATCAATCCCGCCATCTGGCTCAGGTGGCGGGATTTTTTTCGTCCGCATGGATCATCGATCGGCTGGCCGACGCGTGCGTGGACGAAGGCGCGCGGACGAAAAAAAACGCATGTGCGGCTTCGCACATGCGTTCGACCGCGGCTTGCGCCGCGTGCTGAGGATGCCGGTTAGTGCGTGACGCGCGTGACGCCGCCGCTCGACAGCAGGCGCACGCGCTCGCCGGCGCGGAACGCTTCGCCGCTTGCCGCCTGCGTGATCGAGCGCAGATCGCCGTTGTCGAGGCGCACGGTGATTTCGACACCGTTCGCGGTGCTGAGGTTTTCGCCGACTGCGTTACCCGCGACCGCACCGACGAGGCCGCCGGCGATCGCCGTCAGGATCGAGCCTTTGCCGCCGCCGATCGCGCTGCCCGCGACCGCGCCGAGGGCGCCGCCGCCGAGCGTGCCGATCGCGCTGCCGCCGCCGTCGGACTGGATGCGCACCGCGCGGACGCTTTCGACCGTGCCCATGCGGACGGTCTGTTCGCGCTGCGCCTGGCCGACGCTATAGACATCCGCCGAGCCGGGTGCCGTGAAGCAGCCGGCGAGGGTCAGCGTGGCCGTCAGCATGGCCGCGAGCGTGAGGGTTTTTTTCGTCAACATCTTTGCTCTCCCACAATATTCATTTGAGACTGTAACCGAATGCAGTCTCGAAGCGTGCGTCGATTTCGGCGCGCGTCAGTACGTAAGTCTGGGGCCCTTGATGGGCGATCTTGAGCGAGCCCATCAGGCTCGCGAGGCGGCCGGTGGTTGCCCAGTCGAGGCCATGCTCGATGCCGTACAGCAGGCCGCCCCGGAAGGCGTCGCCGCAGCCGGTCGGATCGGCGATGCGCTCGGCCGGTACGACCGGAATCTGCTCCGCGCCCTGCTTGTGGCGGATGGTCGCGCCGTGCTCGCCGCGCGTGATGACGAGGGCGTCGACCCGGCTGGCGATTTCATCTTCGGACCATCCCGTCTTGTCGCTCACCAGCTTGGCCTCGTAGTCGTTGACCGCTACGTAGGTCGCAAGTTCAATGCTGCGGCGCAGCGTCGCACCGTCGAACAGCGGCAGACCCTGGCCCGGATCGAACACGAACGGCACCCCGGCCTTGGCGAGCTCTTCCACGTGCTGGACCATCCCGTCGAAGCCGTCCGGGCCGACGATCGCGAGCTTGATGTCCGGCGCGTCGCCCGCATGGTTCAGGTGCGACTGCATCATCGCGCCCGGGTGGAACGCCGCGATCTGGTTGTTGTCGAGATCGGTCGTGATCATCGCCTGCGCGGTGTACGTATCGGGCAGCACGCGAACGTGGTCGCGGCGCAGGCCGAGCTGGTCGAGCCGGTCGAGATACGGCTGCGCATCCAGCGCGCCCATCGTGCCCATGATGCGCGCATCGCCGCCGAGCAGGTGCAGCGCGTACCCGATGTTGCCCGCGCAGCCGCCGAATTCGCGGCGCATCGTCGGCACGAGGAAGCTCAGGTTGATGAGGTGCACCTGGTCGGGCAGGATGTGCTCGCGGAACCGCCCTTCGAAGGTCATGATGGAGTCGTAGGCGATCGAGCCGCAAATCAGCGTAGCCAAGGTGTGCGTTCCTGTAGAAATGAGGGGCCCTGCGCGACAACGCCGCGCGAAGGGCGCGGCGCGGCAGGAGAAAGCGGAAGAAAGCTTACTTCAGTGCGGCGAGCGCTGCATCGTAGTTCGGCTCGTCCTTGATTTCGCCGACGAGTTCCGCGTGGATCACCTTGTCCTGCGCGTCGAGCACGACCACCGCGCGTGCGGTCAGGCCGTTCAACGGGCCGCTCGTCACGTCGACGCCGTACGCGTTCGCGAACGCGCGGCCGGTGCGGAACGTCGATGCCGTCACGACGTTCGCGAGGCCTTCGGTCGTGCAGAAGCGCGTGGCGGCGAACGGCAGGTCGGCGGACACGACGATCACCACGGTGTTGTCGAGCGACGACGCGGCTTCGTTGAACTTGCGGGTCGACGTCGCGCAGGTCGGCGTGTCGAGGCTCGGCACGATGTTCAGCACCTTGCGCTTGCCGGCGAAGCTGGCGAGCGACAGGTCGGCGAGGTCCTTGCCGACCAGCTTGAAATCGGCGGCTTGCGCGCCGACGGCCGGGAACGTGCCGGCGAGATCGATCGGGTTGCCACCCAGCGTAACTTTGCTCATGTTCGTGCTCCGAAATAGCGCGCCGCTCGGGCGCGCGGGTTGAGACGGGCGCGCAAGCGCGCCGCGGCGCGTCACGGATAGAAGATCTGGACGCGGAAATTCGAGGCGGGCGTGCCGTTCGTTTCGAGGCGGACGACCATCGTCTGCGTCGTGCCGGGCGGCAGCCCGGCGTCGATCGGCGTGCCCGGGCGCACGTAGTCGCGCGGCGCGAGCACGCGGCGCACGGTGACGTGATTGGTATCGTCGAGCAGCGTGAGTTCGAGCGACGGGTACGCGAGCGCGACGCGGTAGCGGTTCGTCAGCGGCACCTTCAGTTCGAGCTCGCGCGGGCCGTCGAGCTGGCGCAGGTCGGTCGCGTCGAGCCGCAGGCCGTCGATCGCGCGCGGCGGCGTGACCGTGCAGCCGAGCGGCGCGCAGGCCTGCCGGAACCAGCCTTGCGTGACGGGCCAGTAGATCATCAGCGTTTCGCGCTGCCACCACGCCAGTTGCACGGCGAGCAGCCCGACCAGCGCGGCCGCGACGAGGCCGCCGACAAAGCCGCCGAGCATCCCGCGTCGCTGCGGCGCGCGGGTCTCGCGCGTGACGGCGAAGTGTGGACGATCGTCATCGGCCAGTGCGGCGGGGAACGGGACGGCCGGTTGGACGGCCGGTTGGATGGCAGGCCGGGCTGCCGGTTCATCGGCCGCTGCCGCGGTCGGGCTGGTGTCGTGCCGGGGGAAAGTATCGGGTTCCGATGCGGTTTCGGCTTCGCTGACGGCCGGTGCGGGCGTGAACGCAAAACGCGGTTCGCGCGGCGCGTGTTCGTCGTCCGGCGCGGCGAAACGCGCGTGACCGACAGGTTCGGCGGGTTCAGCCGCGGTGTCCGCTTCCGACGGAGGACGAGCGACGAAGCGCGGCTCGCGCGGATCGCGCTCGACGGGCGCGTGCTCGGCCGCTTCGGGTTCATGCGGTTCGTGCCGCGTGTGCGGCGAATGCGGTTCGGCCGCTTGCTCGACGGTAGTCGACGAATCCAGCTCGGCCGGCGAGGACGCGAACGGTGCGGGCGTGCCCGACAGATGAACGACGCCGGCTTCCGTGGACGGGAGCGCGACCGGTATCAGCGGCTCGGTGCGCACGGTCTCGACGCTGTGCTGCAGCGACGGATCGACGCCGGCGTCGAGCCACGGCGCCCACATGTCCCAGCCTTCCGGCTTGTAGTCGGTGCCGGTCGGCAGGCCGGAAGGCGGTGCGTCGGCGGCGAACAGCCGGGCCGGCACGGCCTGCGGCTGCGCCTCACTGTCGCTCGGCGCGGCAGCTGGTTCGGTCAACGCCGGCTCGGGCTGCTGCGCGTACTCGGGAACGAGCGATTCGGAGGCGTTGAAGACTTCGTGGCAATGCCCGCAGCGCACGAGCCCCTGATGCAGCGCGAGCTGTTCCTGCTGCAGCCGGAAGACGGTTTCGCAATGAGGGCAGCGCGTCGCAAGAAGCATGTCGAGCCGGGCGGCCTGCTGGCCAGAGTGAAGGACAGCGCTATTCTAATGGCTTTCGCGGCGGGTTCCGGCAAGGCATACCCAGCCTTCGTGTTCGCGCCAGACCGAGATGTCGACGTAGCGCGCATAAACGGCCGCGACTTCGTCCGCCTGGCGCGCGAGCACGCCCGACAGCGCGATGCGCCCGCCCGGCTTGACCTTCGACGCGAGCATCGATGCCATCAGCTTCAGCGGGTTCGACAGGATGTTCGCGACGACGATGTCGAATTCGCCGTCCGGGCATGCATCGGGCAGCCCGTACGTGACCTCCGCACGGTTGCGTTCGCTGTTCTGGCGCGCCGATTCGACCGCCTGCGGATCGATGTCGATGCCGATCACGGGGTTCGCCCCGCATTTCTTCGCGAGGATCGCAAGAATGCCCGAGCCGCAACCGTAGTCGAGCACCGACTGGCCGGGCTTCACCGACTGCTCGAGCCACTCCATGCACAGACGGGTGGTGGGGTGGCTGCCGGTGCCGAATGCGAGACCGGGATCGAGTTCGAGGACGAGCGCATCGGGGTCGGGCGCATCGTGCCACGACGGCACGACCCAGATCCGTTCGCCGATCGGGATCGGCTCGAACTGCGACTGCGTGAGCCGCACCCAGTCCTGCTCCTCGACTTCGCGCACGACGAACTGCGGCGTTTCGGCGAGGCCGATCTCGTTCGTGGCCGCCGCGAGCAGCACGGCTGGCTCATGGTCGGCCGACAGCAGCGCGACCACGCGCGAGTGCTGCCACGCGGTGCGATCCGGCACGAGGCCCGGCTCGCCGAAGAGCGGCTGTTCGTCGGGCGTGTCGGCGTCGGCGTCTTCGACGGACACCGACAGCGCGCCGAGATCGAGCAGCGCGTCGGACAGGGCCTCCGCATGCTCGCGGGCCAGTTCGACGACGAGTTCGCGATAACTCATGCTTACGCTTCTTCCGGTGCGACCTGCTGCTTCTGCGCGAGCCGGTTTTCGAGGTAATGGATGCTGGTGCCGCCTTCGACGAACTTCGAGTCGATCATCAGCTCGCGGTGCAGCGGGATGTTGGTCTGGATGCCTTCGACGACCATTTCCGACAGCGCGATGCGCATCCGGCGGATCGCCTGTTCGCGCGTCGCGCCGTAGGTGATCAGCTTGCCGATCATCGAATCATAGTTCGGCGGCACGAAATAGCCATTGTAGGCGTGCGAATCGACGCGCACGCCCGGGCCGCCCGGCGTATGCCACGACGTGATCCGGCCCGGCGACGGCGTGAACTTGAACGGATCTTCGGCGTTGATCCGGCATTCGATCGCGTGTCCGCGGAACTGGATGTCGCGCTGGCGCAGCGTGAGCTTCTCGCCGGCCGCGATGCGGATCTGTTCCTGCACGATGTCGACGCCCGTGATCAGCTCCGATACCGGGTGCTCGACCTGCACGCGCGTGTTCATCTCGATGAAGTAGAACTCGCCGTTTTCGTACAGGAATTCGAACGTGCCCGCACCGAGGTAGCCCATCTTCTTGCACGCGTCCGCGCAGCGGTCGCCGATACGGTCGATCAGGCGGCGCGGAATGCCCGGCGCCGGCGCTTCCTCGATCACCTTCTGGTGGCGGCGCTGCATCGAGCAGTCGCGCTCGCCGAGCCAGATCGCGTTCTTGTACGCGTCCGACAGCACCTGGATCTCGATGTGGCGCGGGTTCTCGAGGAACTTCTCCATGTACACCTGCGGGTTGCCGAACGCACGGCCGGCTTCCTCGCGGGTCATGTTCACCGCGTTGACGAGCGCGGCTTCGGTGTGCACGACGCGCATCCCGCGCCCGCCGCCGCCGCCGGCCGCCTTGATGATGACCGGATAGCCGATCGTGCGCGCAATCTTGACGATCTCCTTCGGATCGTCCGGCAACGCGCCTTCCGAACCCGGCACGCACGGCACGCCGGTCTTGATCATCGTCTGCTTCGCGGTGACCTTGTCACCCATCATGCGGATCGTTTCCGGGCGCGGGCCGATGAACGTGAAGCCCGACTGCTCGACGCGCTCCGCGAAATCGGCGTTCTCCGACAGGAAGCCGTAACCGGGGTGGATCGCCTCGGCATCGGTGACTTCCGCGGCGCTGATCAGCGCCGGCATGTTCAGGTAGCTCAGGTTCGACGGGGCCGGGCCGATACAGACGGCTTCGTCCGCGAGGCGCACGTACTTGGCTTCCTTGTCGGCTTCCGAGTAGACGACCACCGTCTTGACGCCGAGTTCGCGGCACGCGCGCTGGATGCGCAGCGCGATTTCACCGCGGTTGGCAATGAGGATTTTTTCAAACATAGCGAGTATTCGTCTCTTCGAGGGGCGCGCGAACGGCGCCTGGCGAGCATCGGCGGCGCGCGGCCGGCAGGGCCGCGCGGCGGGCTTAGCCGATCACGAAAAGCGGCTGGCCGTATTCGACGGCCTGGCCGTTCTCGACGAGGATTTCCTTGATCACGCCGGCCTTGTCCGACTCGATCTCGTTGAGCAGCTTCATCGCTTCGATGATGCAGATCGTCTGGCCTTCCTTGACCGTGTCGCCGGCCTGCACGAACGGGTCGGCGCCCGGCGACGGCGCGCGATAGAACGTGCCGACCATCGGCGACGTCACGACGTGGCCCTGCGGAGCGGCCGGTGCGGCGGCGGCGCCGGCGGCCGGCGCGGCAGCGCCTTCGGTCGGCAGCGCGACCGACGGAGCGGGCGCGCTGACTTGCGGGGCATACCCAGCCGTCGGCTGCACGTAGACCGGCGGCGCGTTCTTGACGATACGCACCTTGCCTTCGCCTTCCGTCACTTCCAGCTCGGAGATGCCGGATTCGGAAACGAGGTCGATCAGAGTTTTCAGCTTACGAAGATCCATCGGGAATTCCCCTTTCAATACGTGAAAGCGCCGGTTAGGGGCCGGCGCTGAATCTAGATCGCGAAATCAGCCGCGCGACGTGCCTTGCAGCTTGTCCAGCGCGTACTCGAGCGCGTACAGATAACCTTTCCAGCCGAGCCCGCAGATCACGCCTTCGGCCTGGTCGGAAAAGTAGGAGTGGTGCCTGAACGCTTCGCGGCGATGCACGTTCGACAGGTGAACCTCGACGAACGGGATGCCAACACCGGCGATCGCGTCCCGGATCGCAACGCTCGTGTGCGTATACGCGGCCGGATTGATCAGGATGAAATCGGTCTGTTCCTCCCGCGCGGCCTGGATGCGGTCGACCAGCGCGCCTTCATGGTTGCTCTGGAACGACGACAGGTCGGCGCCGGCTTCCCGGGCGCGCGCGGCAAGCGCCTGATCGATCTGCGCGAGCGTGACGCGGCCGTACACCTCCGGTTCCCGGGTGCCGAGAAGGTTCAGGTTGGGGCCGTGCAACACCAGCAATCGTGTCATGGTCGCTTCTATTTCTGCGGAATTGCGCGAACTTTAGCGCTATTTAGAGAAATTTGTCTAGTTTTGCCGAACGGCCAGACGCGTCGGACCTGCAAGAATTACCGGTGCGAACGCAAAGTATCGGCGAATTCCCGCGAAATTGCGGCGATCGACCTGCAAATCGCCGGCAACGCGCGGGCCGCTGTCCGGGCCGATTACAGCGCGTCGAGCGTCTTTTTCAGCTCGGCCGGCTGGATTTGTCCTAATTTTGTCTCGCGGATCTTGCCGGTTTCGTCGATGACGACGGTAAACGGCAGCGCGCCGGCGGTATTCCCAAAATTACGGGCCAGATCGGCGCCCGCGTAGCCACTGACGAACACCGGATAGTCGACCTTCACCTTCTGCAGGAAGTTCTTCACGTTCTGCTCGGAATCGACGCCGATCCCGACGAAACGGATGCCTTTCTGCTTGTACTGGTGCGACAGCGCGACCAGCTCGGGCATCTCCTCGACGCACGGGCCGCACCACGACGCCCAGAAATTGACGACGACCTTCTGGCCCTTGAAGGCGGTCAGCGTCGCCGGCTTGCCGTCGACGCCGGTGAGCGACGACGCCCACAGCTGCTCGACCGGATTGCCGTGGGCGGTCGGCGCGGCGACGGCGACACCGTCGTCGGCCGTGCCGCGGAACCAGTGACCGGCGGCGACTCCGCCGGCGACGGCGGCGGCCGCGACCACCGCGAGCGCCAACATGCGTTTCATCATCATCGTTGAATCATTCCGGTTCGGAAGGGGCCTGGCCTGCCGCGACGAGCGCGCGCAGCGCGGCGGCGTCCGCGCGGGCGACGCGGCCGCGCGCGTCGGCCTTCACCGCGCCGCGCAGGTCGTCGCTCGCATACAGCGCGAGATGGATGCCGATCGCATCCACGTCGCGCCGCGGGCGCCACAGGAAACTGAGCGTCTCGACGTCGCCGCGGCCCGCGAAATGCCGCGTCTCGGATACGTTGTACTGGACGTTCTGGTTCAGCAGGTAGATCGCGACGTCCTTCGGGTTGTCGGTGAATGCCTGCAAATGGATATCCGAATGCGCGTTCGCGGTGCCGTTCAGCACGGCGCCCGTCACATAAGGATGGAACTCGGCGAGCCGGCGCATCCAGTCGAGCGCGATCTCGCGCAGGCGGCGCAATTCGTCCGGCTGCGTGTCGCTCTGGAACAGCGCGAGGTACTCGCGCAATTCTTCCTCGATCTGGTCGTTATCCGGCAGCCATTCGCCGGCAACGCGCGAATCGCCCAGCAACTGGCGCGCGGCCTTGCGTTTCGCGCCGGCGTAGTCCAGGCCGTCCTCCGCGATCAGGCGGGCGGCGGACTGGGCGATTTCCTCGCGGACGCGCCGCGGATCGACAAGAGGTTTGCGAGACATGATCCGGCAATCATACTCGATCGTCGCGGCGCCCGAGCACGGGTGCGGCGGCCCGCCGCCCGAGGGCGCCGGCGCCGTTCGCGGGCATCGTTCGGGTCGCCGGGCATCGCAGGCCGTCAGTTACAATAGTGTCCTTTGTGTCGCGGCAAAGTCGTGGGCCGGGCGCCGGCCGCACGGCCCGTCCGGCGCGACGCACACGCATCCTTTCCGAATCGACGGCGCCCGGCGGCGCGAAAGCATTCATCTATGCACATCCATATTCTTGGCATCTGCGGCACCTTCATGGGCGGTCTCGCCGTACTTGCACGCGAGGCGGGCCACACGGTGACGGGTTGCGACGCGGGCGTCTATCCGCCGATGAGCACGCAGCTCGAGGCGCAGGGCATCACGCTGATCGAGGGCTACGGCGCCGAGCAGATCGACCTGAAACCGGACCTGTTCGTGATCGGCAACGTCGTCACGCGCGGCAACCCGCTGATGGAGGCGATCCTCGATCGCGGCTTGCCGTACGTGTCGGGCCCGCAGTGGCTCGGCGAGCACGTGCTGGCCGGCAAATGGGTGCTCGCGGTCGCGGGCACGCACGGCAAGACGACCACGTCGTCGATGCTCGCGTGGCTGCTGGAGGACGCCGGGCTCAACCCGGGCTTCCTGATCGGCGGCGTGCCGCTGAACTTCGGCGTGTCCGCGCGGCTCACCGATTCGAGCTTCTTCGTGATCGAGGCCGACGAGTACGACACGGCATTCTTCGACAAGCGCTCGAAATTCGTCCACTACCGGCCGCGTACCGCGGTACTGAACAACCTCGAATTCGATCACGCCGACATCTTCCCCGATCTCGCCGCGATCGAGACGCAATTCCATCATCTGGTGCGCACCGTGCCCGGGGTCGGCCGGATCGTCACGAACGGCCGCTCGGATGCGCTCGAGCGCGTGCTGGCGCGCGGCTGCTGGAGCGAGGTCGAGCGTTTCGGCGTCGACGGCGGCTGGCAGGCGCTGCCGGCCGAGGACGGCGTGCCGGTCGACGAACGCTTCGCGGTGTATTCGCACGCCGAGCGCGTCGGCGAAGTCGCGTGGCAGGTGCAGGGCGACCACAACCGGATGAACGCGCTCGCGGCGATCGCCGCCGCGCGCCACGTCGGCGTGCCGCCCGCGCAGGCGGCCGTTTCGCTCGCATCGTTCCGCAACGTGAAGCGCCGCATGGAAGTGCGCGGCAGCGTCGACGGCGTGACCGTCTATGACGATTTCGCGCACCATCCGACCGCGATCGACACCACGATCGCCGGCCTTCGTGCGCGCATCGGCCGCCAGAATGCCCGCATCCTCGCCGTGCTCGAGCCGCGCTCGAACACGATGAAGCTCGGCGTGATGAAGTCGCAATTGCCGGCGAGCCTCGCCGATGCCGATCTCGTGTTCGGCTACGGCGCGCCGACCGGGCGCGATGCGCTCGGCTGGAATCTCGCCGAAGCGCTTGCGCCGCTCGGCGACCGCGCGCGCGCATTCGACGATCTGCATCTGCTGGTGAAGGCGGTGGTCGAGGCCGCGCGTCCGGGCGACCACGTGCTCGTCATGAGCAACGGCGGCTTCGGCGGCGTGCACCAGAAGCTGCTCGATGCGCTCGGGAGCCGCACGTGATCCTGTATCTGCACGGCTTCCGGTCATCGCCGGAATCGCAGAAGTCGCGGCTGCTCGCCGCGCGCATGGCCGAACTCGGCCGCACCGGCGAGTGGCGGTGCCCGTCGCTGTCGGTGTCGCCGCTCGAGGCGATCGCCGTCGCGGAAGCCGAGGTCGCGGGTGCCCGCGACGTCACCGTGATCGGCAGCTCGCTCGGCGGTTATTACGCGACATGGCTCGCCGAAAAGCACGGCTGGAAGGCCGTGCTGCTGAATCCGGCGATCGTGCCGCAGCGCGATCTCGAGCAGCATCTGGGCGAACAGCCGCTGTGGCACGGCGGCGGCACGATCGTCGTCGAGCGCCGGCATCTGCACGAACTCGACGCGCTGCGCGTGCCGGCGATCACGCGCGCCGACCGCTACTATTTGTTCGCGGCGACCGGCGACGAAGTGCTCGATTACCGCGAGATGCTGGCCCATTACCCGGGCGCGAAAACCCGCGTGATCGACGGCAGCGATCACGGGATCAGCGAATTTGCCGACTATGTCGACGACGTTCTCGCGTTTTGCGACGGAAAGACGTCTTAACCGGCCGCGTGCCGATCGAATCCCCATCATCATGCGGCGCCGCCGACGCGGCGCCCGGCAGTCTGAACGAGAGTACTGAGTGAACGTTTTCTTCGAGGAATCGGGCAGTTTCAAGGCGGGCAGCGTGCTGTCGCGCCAGGGCGACGCATTTCAGGTCGAGTTGCCCGGCGGGCGGCGTGCGAAGGTGCGCGCGAAAGACGTGCTGATCGAATTCGACAAGCCGGCCGCGGGCGAACTGATGCAGGAGGCCGACACGGCCGCGCAGCAGATCGATCTGGACTTCCTGTGGGAATGCGCGCCGGCCGACGAGTTCGCGTACACGGCGCTGGCCGCCGAATACTTCGGCGCGACGTACGGCCCGGTCGAGCGCGCGGCGCTGGTGCTGCGGCTGCACGGCTCGCCCGTCTACTTCCGTCGCAAGGGGCGCGGCCAGTACCAGCGCGCGCCGGAAGAGCAGCTCAAGATGGCGCTCGCGTCGCTCGAGCGCAAGCGCCAGCAGGCGCTGGTGCAGGCGCAGTATGAAGAGGAGCTGAAGGCCGGCAAGCTGCCGGAAGCGTTCGCGGGCAAGGTGCTCGGGCTGCTCACGCGGCCGGACAAGAATTCGATCGAATACAAGGCGATGGAAGCGGCGGCCGGCGCGCGCGGCGTGTCGCCGGCGCGGCTGATGCTCGACTGCGGCGGCATCGAGTCGCCGCGTGCGCTGCACGAAGCGCGCTTTCTCGCGGAATTCTTCCCGCACGGCACGGGCTTTCCGCCCGTCACGGTCGGCCCGCTGCCGGACGATCTGCCGCGCGCGGACGTCGAGGCGTTCTCGATCGACGACATCACGACCACCGAAATCGACGACGCGTTCTCGGTCGAGCACCTGGCCGACGGCCGCGTGCGGATCGGCGTGCACATCGCGGCGCCGGCGCTCGGCATCGTGCGCGGCGACGCGGTCGACGCGATCGCGCGCGCGCGCCTGTCGACCGTCTACATGCCGGGCGACAAGATCACGATGCTGCCGGACGACGTCGTCGACGTGTTCACGCTGAAAGAGGGCGATTACCGCCCGGCGCTGTCGCTGTACATCATCGTCAACCGCGACACGCAGGACATCGTCGCAAGCGAGACGCGCGCCGAGCTCGTGTTCGTGAAGAACAACCTGCGCCACAACACGCTCGACGAGCTCGTCAACGAAGAGACGCTCGCGGCCGGCACCGGCGACTACCCGCACAAGGACGACATCGCCGTGCTGTGGCCGCTCGCGCAGGCGCTGTTCGAGAAGCGCCAGGTCGCGCGCGCGGGCTACGGCCTGAAGCGCGAGGTGCAGCGCAACACCGACTACAACTTCTACGTCGAAGGCGAGCACGTGACGATCACGCCGCGCCGCCGCGGCTCGCCGCTGGACCTGATCGTGTCGGAGCTCGCGATCCTCGCGAACTCGACCTGGGGCGCGTTCCTGCACGACCACACGGTGCCGGGCATCTACCGCTCGCAGCGCGGCTTCGGCGCGCCGGGCCCGAAGCGCACGCGGATGCAGACGACGGCCGCGCCGCACGAAGGCCTCGGCGTCGCGCAGTACGCGTGGAGCACGTCGCCGCTGCGCCGCTACGTCGACCTCGTGAACCAGTGGCAACTGCTCGCGTGCGTGCAGCACGGCGTCACCGCGAAGCTCGCCGCGCCGTTCAAGCCGAAGGACGCCGATCTCTACGCGGTCGTGCAGGGCTTCGACGATACGTATACGGCCTACGCCGACTACCAGCGCCGGATGGAGTACTTCTGGTGCCTGCGCTGGCTCGCGCAGGAACAGAAGAAGCAGGTGGTCGCGAGCGTCGTGAAGGGCGATCTCGTGCGCCTCGAGGAAATCCCGCTGCTGCTGCACGTGCCGGGGCTCGGCGTGCATGCGCGCGGCACGCGCGTGCTGCTCGACGTGATGTCGCTCGACGAGCTGACGATCGAGGCGTCGGTGCGCCTCTTGAACGTGCTCGACGCGCCGACCGTGACGAGCGGCGACGCGGCCGACGAAGAGGACGACGCCGAAGGCGGCGACGACACGCTGGTCGACGCGGAAGACGCGTCGGCGGAAACCGAGGCCGAAGCGCTGGCCGAGGCAGACGGCGCGGCGGCCGACGGCGGCGAAGCCGCGAGCGGCAACGACGGCGAAGAGGGGCGCGCATCATGAGCGCAGCTGCGTCGACGAGCGGCGCCGACCGCTATGTCGTGTTCGGCAACCCGGTGGCGCACAGCAAGTCGCCGTTCATCCACGCGCAATTCGCCGCGCAGACCGGCGAGCCGATCGAATACACGCACCGGCTCGCGCCGATCGACGGGTTCGAGGCGGCCGTGCGCGCGTTCGTCGCCGAAGGCGGGCGCGGCGCGAACGTGACGGTGCCGTTCAAGCTGGACGCGCATGCGCTCGCCGACACGCTGTCGGCGCGCGCGGCGGCGGCAGGCGCGGTGAACACGCTGCGCGTCGACGCCGACGGCCGCCTCCACGGCGACAACACCGACGGCGTCGGCCTCGTGCGCGACATCGAGGCGAATCTCGGCGTGTCGCTTGCCGGCGCGCGCATCCTGCTGCTCGGCGCGGGCGGCGCCGCGCGCGGCGTCGTGCTGCCGCTGCTCGATCGCGCACCGCTGTCGATCGGAATCGTGAACCGCACCGCGAGCAAGGCCGAAGCGCTCGTCGGCCAGTTCATGCAGGCCGCGCACGACGCGGGCTGCACGCTCGCGGGCGGTGGCCCCGGCGTCGTGCGGGCCGAGCCGTACGACGTGGTGATCAATGCGACGGCCGGCAGCCTCGACGCCGCGCTGCCGGAATGCGACCCCGCGGCGTTCGGTGCCGGCACGCTCGCGTACGACATGATGTACGGCGCGCAGCCGACCGTGTTCATGCAGCACGCGGCGTCGCTCGGCGCGCGCACGGCCGACGGCCTCGGGATGCTGGTCGAGCAGGCGGCCGAATCGTTCTTCATCTGGCGCGGCGTGCGGCCGGACGGCGCACCGGTGCTGGCCGCGCTGCGCCAGGCGCTCGCGGCGAGCTGAACGGAGCGCGGCCCGTGGTGGCGGTGAGCGGCACGCAGCGCACGCGGACGGTGAGCCTCGCTCGCTGGGCCGTCTACGCGGGATCGGTGTTCGCGGGCGCGTGGCTCGCGACGCAATTGTTCTATCTCGCGCAGATCGCGCTGTGGTCGTTCGTGAATCCGGGCTCGACCGCCTTCATGCGCACCGACGCGTGGTGGCTGTCGCGCGACACGCCGCCCGCGCAGATCCGGCACCAGTGGGTGCCGTACGACCAGATCTCGCGCAACCTGAAGCGGGCGCTGATCGCGTCCGAAGATTCGACCTTCGCGACCAACAACGGCTACGACGTCGACGCGATCCTGCAGGCGTGGGAGAAGAACAAGGCGCGCGGCAGGATCGTCGCGGGCGGCTCGACGATCACGCAGCAGCTCGCACGCAACCTGTTCCTGTCGCGCGAGAAGAGCTACATCCGCAAGGGCCAGGAGCTGATCATCACGTGGATGCTCGAAACGGTGCTCGACAAGGAGCGCATCTTCGAGATCTACCTGAATTCGGTCGAATGGGGGCGCGGCGTGTACGGCGCCGAAGCGGCCGCGCGCTATTACTACAAGATTCCCGCGAGCCGGCTCGGCGCGTGGCAGTCCGCGCGTCTCGCGGTGATGCTGCCGAAGCCGCGCTGGTTCGATGCGCATCGCGGCTCGGCCTATCAGGCGCAGCGCGCGGCGGTCATCGCGCGCCGCATGGGCGCGGCCGAACTGCCGCAATCGGAGTGAGCGGCGCGCCCGCGCTGCTGCGTTGTCCATTCCGTCGTCGACGCGCGATTGGTGCGCTGCAGCGCATCCGTGTCGCCGCCATTTCGGGCCACATCCTTTAGACGAATCCGTCTATTTCGCTTTACTGAGCAATACCGATAAGTGCGCGATTTTGTTGACCGGCGTCGCACGAAATCCGTGCTTTTTTAGCCGCCGCGGGTAAACGCGAAAGTCGCTGAAAGCGCCGTGAAATGCAACGTTTCGCGAATCGAAGCATTCCTGAAAGGTGTGCGCTGCACCGCTTGCACGCCAAATATTTCAAAATTTTTCAAAGCTGACGGGCTCGCGTATATTGGCCAGCGCCTCGGCTTATCGGCCGCAATCGAGGCGGGGGGTGGCTTATCCGGCCGCTCGACACAAAAAACATCCGAGAGAAGGAACGCAACGATGCCAGCGAGCAAAGCGAAGCTGTTGTTGGGAGTGGTGTGTTCTTCGCTGATTCTGACGGCCTGCAACGACGACGTGACGTCGTCGTCTGCCGCGAGCGTCGCGAATTCAGCCGATCCCGCCGGTCAGGTCGACCGCGCGTACAACGATCCGAACAGTTATTCGTCGAGTGCAAACGCGTCGCTCGACGCGTCCGCCGCGGTCGAGAAGGCCGCCGTCACGCACCATCAGATCACGCTGAACGGCAAGACGATCCGGTACACGGCCACCGCCGGCCACCTCGTCGCCCGCAATCCGCAGACGGGCGCGCCCGAAGCATCGTTCTTCTACGTCGCCTACACGGCCGACAACCAGCCCGCGGCGAAGCGGCCCGTCACGTTCCTGTACAACGGCGGCCCCGGCTCGGCGTCGGTGTGGCTGCACCTCGGCTCGTTCGGCCCGCGCCGGATCCAGACCGGCGACCCGAACGCGAACACGTCGACGTTCCCGTTCGTCGACAACCAGGAAACCCTGCTCGACACGACCGACCTCGTGTTCGTCGATGCGATCGGCACCGGCTTCTCGGAAGCGGTCGCACCGAACACGAACCAGACGTTCTGGGGCGTCGACCAGGACGCCGGCGCGTTCCGCGATTTCGTGACGCGCTACCTGAGCGTGAACCAGCGCAGCGCTTCGCCGAAGTACCTGTTCGGCGAGTCGTACGGCACGCCGCGCACCGACGTGCTCGCGAACCTGCTCGAGACGGCCGGCGTGAAGCTCGACGGCATCGTGCTGCAGTCGTCGATCCTGAACTACAACACGAACTGCGACATGGCGAGCGACTATGTCGGCAACTCGAACAGGGGCGCGAGCCCTGTGAGCTGCGCGGGCTTCGTGCCGTCGTACGGCACGGTCGGCGCGTACTATCAGCTCGACAATCCGAACCCGTCGAACCTGCCGCAGTATGCGGACCAGATGCGCCTGCTGACGGCCGGCAGCTACGCGCCGGCCGTGAACGCGTACCTCGCGAGCCACACGCCGCCGCCGCCGAATCTCGTCACGACGATGGCGAATTCGACCGGCGTGAAGCAGGCGTTGTGGAATGCCGACTTCAACGTGGTCCCGACCTTCTTCGACAACAGCTTCCAGCTGTCGCTGATTCCGGGCACGCTGATCGGCCGCTACGACGCACGCGTGAACGTGCCCGTGTCGAGCCCGCTCGCGGCCGACGGCGATCCGTCCAGCTCGTTCATCACGAAGCCGTTCACCGACACGATCGGCAGCTACCTGCCGAACGAGCTGAAGTACACCGCGCAGTCGGCCTACTCGGTGAGCAGCAATGCGATCAACACGTGGGACTGGACGCACGACGGCCTCGCGATGCCCGACACGATTCCCGATCTGGCCGCGGCGCTGACGCTGAATCCGCAGTTGAAGGTGCTGTCGCTGAACGGGTATCACGACATCGCGACGCCGTTCTACCAGACCGAGCTCGACCTCGCGCGACTCGGCACGCAACCGAACCTGACGATCAAGGACTATCAGGGCGGGCACATGGTCTATCTCGACGATACGTCGCGTCCGCAGGAGAAAGCCGATCTCGTGACCTTCTACGGCGCGGCCGCGCACTGATGCGATGCGTGAGGCCGGCGACAGGCGCCCCAGGTGGCGCTGCTCGCCGGCCGTCGACGACCTCATTCCAGACTGGAGCCTGACATGAAGAATCGTTTCATCGTCGTTGCCGCGGCGCTCGCATGCGCCGGCGCCGCAACATCCCTCTCCGCGTTCGCGCAGGCGAGCGACGCCGCCGCACCGGCGCGCGCGCGCCAGGCGCAGCTCGGCGACCCGTACGTGCCGCCGGCCGCGCGCCACGCGACCGCCGGCACGCAGACGACCGGCGCCGCGCTGCACGCGCAGGTGGTGCGCAAGCTCGCGCGGCAGTTCAGCGCGGCCGACACGCAGAACACGGGGTCGATCACCGAGGCGCAGGCGCGCGCGGCCGGCCTCGGCTATGTCGCGAACCATTTCCGGCAGATGGATGCCGCCGGTAGCGGCCGCGTGTCGTTCGCGGACGTACAGCGCTACATGCAGGCGCGCAGCAGCACGAGCCAGCAGTAAGCGCGGCACGCGGCGAACAAACGGGGGCGGAACCTGCGGAACGGCGGGTTCCGCCCCCGTGCGCATGGCGCGGCCGGGGATACCGGGCTCGCCGTGGATTTAGCCGGGATTCTCATTATCTGGGCAACGCATTCAAATATTGGAGACGAATGCGTGCGCTCCTACAATCCGAAGCACATCGACAGCTTCGGACCCACGCATCGCGCGGCGCCCGTCGCACACGGAGACACCTTCCATGAAGTTCGCCGGGCGCTTTACTCGGTGCATCGACCGCCGCCACGCCGCCGCATCGGACGTAGTTCCGGCGCCGCGCGGGCGGCTTCACCGATTCCGTTGAAGAAGCCCCGCCCCATGACCAAGATGCCAGACTCCCTTGCCCTCGACGCCCGGCGCGCGATGCCGGACGATGCGTCGCTGACCGACAGCATCGGCGCGACCAGCACGCCGCTCGACCTCGCCGCGCAGCAGGCCGGCACGCAGACGCTGCTGCGCGGCCTCGCGATTCTCGAGGCGATCGCCAACGGCGCGCGCGACATGCGCGCGATCGGCGCCGCGCTCGGCACGACGCGCAGCACGACGCACCGGCTCGTCAGCAGCCTCGTGCAGGCGCGCTATCTGCGCCAGGTGCAGGGCGGCTACCTGCTCGGCCCGAAGCTGATCGAGCTCGGCACGATCGCGCTCGAGCAGATGCCGCTCACCGCGGTGGCGCGCCCGCATCTGGAAGCGCTCGCGGAAGCGACGCTCGACACGATCCATCTCGGCGTGCGCGACGGCGACGACGTGTTGTACATCGACAAGATTCCCGGCACGCGCGGCCTCGAGATGCGCTCGCGCGTCGGCCACCGGATGCCGCTCGCGTCGACGGGTATCGGCAAGGCGATGATGCTCGACCTCGATCCGGACCTGTGGCGCTCGCTGTTCGAGGCCGCGCGGCGCGCGCTGGCCGGCGTCAACTTCAAGCCCGACAACCGGCCCGAGACGAGCGCGTTCCTGCAGCGCATGGCCCATTACGCGGCCGGCGGCTATACGTTCGATCTCGAGGAAAACGAGGCGTCGATCCGCTGCGTGGCCGCGCCGATCCGCGACGCGTCGGGCGCGATCGTCGCGGCGGTGTCGGTCGCGAGCACGATTCCGTACATGCCGCACGACCGCATGGACGAACTGATTCCGCTCGTGCAGCGCGAAGCGCGAGCCATTTCCGCGGAACTGGGCTGGAGCCCGCCGCAGGGTACCCGCAGGATCAAACGATGACGACTTCGACCCGGCCCGCTCCGGATGCCAGTTCCGCCTCCCCGTCGCTGATCGCGCTCGACTGGGGCACCACGTCGCTGCGCGCGTATCTGTACGACGCGCACGGCGTGCCGATCGACACGCGCAGCCGGGCGGCCGGCGTGATGCACGTGCCGGGCGGCGGCGCGCGCGCGTTCGACGCGGTGTTCGAGGAAGCGTGCGGCGACTGGCTCGACCGTACGCCCGGCCTGCCGGTGCTCGCCGCCGGGATGGTCGGCAGCGCGCAGGGCTGGCGCGAAGCGCCGTACGTCGCGGTGCCGGCCGGCGCCGACGCGCTCGTCGCGGGGCTCATCACCGTGACGACGTCGCGCGGCGCGACGGTCTCGATCGTGCCGGGCGTGATCGCGACGGGCGAATTGCCCGACGTGATGCGCGGCGAAGAAACGCAGATCGTCGGCGCGCTCGCGAGCGATCCCACGCTTGGCGCCGATCGTTCAGGGGTACTGATCGGCTTGCCGGGCACGCATGCGAAATGGGCGTGGGTGAAGGACGGGATGATCGAACGCTTCCAGACCTTCATGACCGGCGAGCTGTTCGCGGTGCTGCGCGATCACACGATCCTCGGCCGCACGATGCGCCCGGGTGCGTCGCCCGACCGCGACGCGTTCGTGCGCGGCGTATCGGTCGCACGCGGCGCGCAGCACACGGGGCTGCTCGCGACGATTTTCAGCACGCGCACGCTGGGGCTGACCGACCGGCTCGCGCCCGATGCGCAGGGCGACTACCTGTCGGGCCTGCTGATCGGTCACGAGCTCAATGCGCTCGACGCGATGCTCGCGGAGCGCGGCATCGCGCTCGCCGATCAGCCGCTGCTGCTGATCGGCGACGACGGCTTGTGTTCGCGTTACGTCGACGCGCTCCAGGTATTCGGCCATGCGCATGCGCGCGTGGCCGCGCATGCGACCGAGCTGGGCCTGTGGCGGATCGCGTCGCGTGCCGGGCTCGTGCGCGCGGACGGCGAGCCCGTCTGCGCGGATCAATGAACTGTTTGCGGAGGAACTTTCGATGTCGTCCGACCTGACACTGCCCGCGCCGTACACGCCCCACGCCGCGCTGATGCGCGCGTTCGATGCGTGTCCGCTGATCGCGATCATGCGCGGCATCACGCCCGCCGAAGCGGCCGACCACGGCCGCGCGCTCTACGAAGCCGGCTTCCGGATCGTCGAGGTGCCGCTGAACTCGCCGGAGCCGTTCGACAGCATCGCGGAGCTGCGCCGCGCGTTGCCCGACGACATGATCGTCGGCGCGGGCACCGTGCTGCGCGCCGAGTACGTGGACCGCGTGCAGGATGCGGGCGGCGCGCTGATCGTGATGCCGCACAGCGACGCGGCCGTGATCCGCCGCGCGCGCGCGCGCGGGCTGGCGAGCGCGCCGGGCGTCGCGACGCCGACCGAAGCGTTCGCGGCGCTGACGAACGGCGCCGACGTGCTGAAGATGTTCCCGGCCGAACAGCTCGGCGTGAGCGTCGTGAAGGCCTGGCGCGCGGTGATCGACCGCGCGGTGCCGCTGATTCCGGTCGGCGGGATCGCGCCGGACAACATGCGGCCGTTCCTCGACGCCGGCGCGAACGGCTTCGGGCTTGGCTCGGCGCTGTATCGCCCGGGCCAGTCTGCCGACACGACCGCGGCGAACGCGCGCGCGTTCCAGGTCGGCTTGCGCGCGGCGCGCGGCGGAGCCGCATGATGGGCCGCCTCGCGGGCAAGGTCGCGATGGTGACGGGCGCGGGCCGCGGCATCGGCGCCGCGATCGCGCGCGCGTTCGTGCGCGAAGGCGCGGCCGTCGCGCTCGTCGATCTCGACTTCCCGCAGGCGCAGCACACGGCCGCCGCGATCGCGCACGAATGCGACGGCGCGCGCGTGCTGCCGCTGCAGGCGGACGTCGCGCGGCAGCAGGCGGTGCGCGATGCGCTCGCGCGGACGGAAGCGACGTTCGGCCCGCTCGACGTGCTCGTGAACAACGCGGGCATCAACGTGTTCGCCGATCCGTTGACGATGACCGACGACGACTGGCGGCGCTGCTTCGCGGTCGATCTCGACGGCGTGTGGCACGGCTGCCGCGCGGCGCTGGAGGGCATGGTCGAGCGCGGTCGCGGCAGCATCGTGAACATCGCATCGACGCATGCGTTCAGGATCATCCCGGGCTGCTTCCCGTATCCGGTCGCGAAACACGGCGTGCTCGGCCTGACGCGTGCGCTCGGCATCGAATACGCGGCGCGCAACGTGCGCGTGAACGCGATCGCGCCGGGCTACATCGAGACGCAACTGACGCGCGACTGGTGGGACGCGCAGCCCGATCCGGCCGCCGCGCGCGCGGAGACGCTCGCGCTGCAGCCGATGAAGCGGATCGGCCGCCCGGAGGAGGTCGCGATGACGGCCGTGTTCCTGGCGTCCGACGAGGCGCCGTTCATCAACGCCGCGTGCATCACCGTCGACGGCGGGCGCGCGGCGCTGTATCACGACTGACGCAACTGACGTAACGATTCGAAAGACCGCACGTGCGACGGCCGCGCGCACGCTGCGTCGAAACCAACAAGCGGCTGCATCCTGTTCGATGAAAACAAGGAGACACTGGAGATGAAACGCAGAACGTTCGTAACGCTGGCCGCTGCGGCCGCGGTGGTGATGGGCAGCCCGGTCGCGCACGCGGCCGACCCGGTCAAGATCGGCTTCCTGGTGAAGCAGCCTGAGGAGCCGTGGTTCCAGGACGAATGGAAATTCGCCGAGATCGCCGCGAAGCAGAAGGGCTTCACGCTCGTGAAGATCGGCGCGCCGTCCGGCGAGAAGGTGATGAGCGCGATCGACAACCTGTCCGCGCAGAAGGCGCAGGGCTTCATCATCTGCACGCCCGACGTGAAGCTCGGGCCGGGCATCGTCGCGAAGGCGAAGTCGCACAACCTGAAGATGATGACGGTCGACGACCGCCTCGTCGACGGC
This sequence comes from Burkholderia cenocepacia, assembly GCF_900446215.1. GTDB lineage: Bacteria > Pseudomonadota > Gammaproteobacteria > Burkholderiales > Burkholderiaceae > Burkholderia > Burkholderia cenocepacia. The sequence goes on from NZ_UAQZ01000012.1 coordinate 314,817, forward strand.
GCGGGCAAGCCGATCGAGTCGGTGCCGCACATGGGGATTTCCGCGTACAACATCGGCAAGCAGGTCGGCGACGGCATCGCGGCCGAGATCAAGAAGCGCGGCTGGGACATGAAGGACGTCGGCGCGATCGACATCACCTACGAGCAGTTGCCGACCGCGCACGACCGCACGAGCGGCGCGACCGACGCGCTGGTCGCCGCCGGCTTCCCGAAGGCGAACGTGATCGCGGCACCGCAGGCGAAGACCGACACCGAGAACGCGTTCAACGCGGCGAACATCGCACTCACCAAGAACCCGCAGTTCAAGCACTGGGTCGCGTACGGCCTGAACGACGAGGCCGTGCTCGGCGCGGTGCGCGCGGCCGAAGGGCGCGGCTTCAAGGCCGACAACATGATCGGCATCGGCATCGGCGGTTCCGATTCGGCATTGAACGAGTTCAAGAAGCCGCAGCCGACCGGCTTCTACGGCACCGTGATCATCAGCCCGAAGCGCCACGGCGAGGAAACCTCGGACCTGATGTACGCGTGGATCACGCAGGGCAAGGCACCGCCGCCGCTGACGCTGACGACGGGCATGCTCGCGACGCGCGACAACGTGGCGAAGGTGCGCGAGGAGATGGGGCTCGCGTCGAAGTAAGCGGCCCGCCGGCTGCCGCGGCGATGCGGCGGCCGGCGGTCGATCGATTCTGAAGTGGAGAGACGACGTGTCAGCGGCACTGCGTTTTGACAATATCGGCAAGGTGTTTCCTGGCGTGCGCGCACTCGATGGCATTTCGTTCGACGTGCATGCGGGCGAGGTGCATGGCCTGATGGGCGAGAACGGCGCGGGCAAGTCGACGCTGCTGAAGATTCTCGGCGGCGAATATCAGCCCGATGCGGGCAGCGTGCTGGTCGACGGCCAGCCCGTGCAGTTCGCGAATGCGGCCGCGTCGATCGCGGCCGGCATCGCGGTGATTCACCAGGAATTGCAGTACGTGCCCGACCTGACGGTCGCGGAAAACCTGCTGCTCGGCCGCCTGCCGAACGCGTTCGGCTGGGTGAGGAAACGCGAGGCGAAGCGTTACGTGCGCGAGCGGCTCGCCGAGATGGGCGTCGATCTCGATCCCGATGCGCGGCTCGGGCGGCTGTCGATCGCGCAGCGGCAGATGGTCGAGATCTGCAAGGCGCTGATGCGCAACGCGCGCGTGATCGCGCTCGACGAACCGACGAGCTCGCTGTCGCATCGCGAGACGGAAGTGCTGTTCAAGCTGGTCGACGACCTGCGTGCGCAGGGCCGCGCGCTGATCTACATCTCGCACCGGATGGACGAGATCTACCGGCTGTGCGATGCGTGCACGATCTTTCGCGACGGCCGCAAGATCGCGTCGCACGAAGCGCTGGCCGACGTGCCGCGCGAGCGGCTCGTCGCCGAGATGGTCGGGCGCGAGATCGCGGACATCTACCATTACGCGCCGCGCGCGCTCGGCGACGTGCGGTTTTCCGCCGAAGGCATTGACGGGCCGGCATTGCGCGAACCGGCAAGCTTCTCGGTGCGCGCGGGCGAGATCGTCGGCTTCTTCGGGCTCGTCGGCGCGGGTCGCAGCGAGCTGATGCGGCTCGTGTACGGCGCGGACCGCCGGCGCGCGGGCGTGCTGACGCTCGACGGCGCGCGCATCGACGTGAAGCGCACGGGCGACGCGATCCGCCACGGCATCGTGCTGTGCCCCGAGGACCGCAAGGAAGAAGGAATCATCGCGATCGCGTCGGTCTCGGAGAACATCAACATCAGCTGCCGCCGCCATTCGCTGCGCGCGGGTCTGTTCATCAACGGCAAGGCCGAGAGCGAAACGGCCGACCGCTTCATCCAGCGGCTGAAGATCAAGACGCCGAACCGGCGCCAGAAGATCCGCTTCCTGTCGGGCGGCAACCAGCAGAAGGCGATCCTGTCGCGCTGGCTCGCGGAGCCCGACCTGAAGGTCGTGATCCTCGACGAGCCGACGCGCGGCATCGACGTCGGCGCGAAGCACGAGATCTACGACGTGATCTACCGGCTCGCGGAGCGCGGCTGCGCGATCGTGATGGTGTCGTCGGAACTGCCGGAAGTGCTCGGCGTGTCCGACCGCGTCGTCGTGATGCGCGAAGGCCGGATCGCCGGCGAGCTGCCGCGCGCGCAGGCGAACGAGCACGCGGTGCTGAACCTCGCGCTGCCGCAGACGAGCGCGGCCGAGGCGGCCTGACGCGGCATACGACATTCGAATCGAACACGCGCGGCGCGGGCCGCGCGATGCAGGAGCAGGAGACACATCATGCAAGTCAACGAAAACCTGGCCAGCGCCGCCGTGAAGCCGTCGGCCGACGCGCTGGTTCCGCAGCAGAGCGACCGCCAGAAGTGGTGGCAGCATCTGACCGAATACAGCCTGATCGCGATCTTCGCGGTGATGTTCATCACGATGTCGCTGACCGTCGATCACTTCTTCTCGATCGACAACATGCTCGGCCTCGCGCTGTCGATCTCGCAGATCGGCATGGTCGCGTGCACGATGATGTTCTGTCTCGCGTCGCGCGACTTCGACCTGTCGATCGGCTCGACCGTCGCGTTCTCGGGCGTGCTGTGCGCGATGGTGCTGAACGCGACCGACAACACGTTCGTCGCGATCGTCGCGGCGGTCGCGGCCGGCGCCGCGATCGGCTTCGTGAACGGCGCGGTGATCGCGTACCTGCGCATCAACGCGCTGATCACGACGCTCGCGACGATGGAGATCGTGCGCGGGCTCGGTTTCATCGTGTCGAAGGGGCAGGCGGTCGGCGTGTCGTCGGATACCTTCATCGCGCTCGGCGGGATGTCGATGTTCGGCGTGTCGCTGCCGATCTGGGTCACGCTGCTGTGCTTCATCGGCTTCGGCGTGCTGCTGAACCAGACCGTGTACGGCCGCAACACGCTCGCGATCGGCGGCAATCCGGAAGCGTCGCGGCTCGCGGGGATCAACGTCGAACGCACGCGCGTGTACATCTTCCTGATCCAGGGCGCGGTCACAGCCCTCGCGGGCGTGATTCTCGCGTCGCGCATCACGTCGGGCCAGCCGAACGCCGCGCAGGGCTTCGAGCTGAACGTGATCTCCGCGTGCGTGCTCGGCGGCGTGTCGCTGATGGGCGGCCGCGCGACGATCTCGGGCGTCGTGATCGGCGTGCTGATCATGGGCACCGTCGAGAACGTGATGAACCTGCTGAACATCGACGCGTTCTACCAGTACCTCGTGCGTGGCGCGATCCTGCTCGCGGCCGTGCTGCTCGACCAGCTGAAGAACCGCGGCGTACGCGACTGACCGACCTGTTTCCACGGAGACGATCCGCATGACCATCGATACTTCCGCGCCGGACTCGCACGCCGCGAGCGACGCGCGCTTCGCGCGCTACCCGAGCCTCGAGGATCGCGCGGTGCTGATCACGGGCGGCGCGACCGGCATCGGCGCGTCGTTCGTCGAGCACTTCGCCGAACAGGGCGCGCGCGTCGCGTTCGTCGACCTCGACGCGGCGGCCGGCGCCGCGCTGGCCGAACGCCTCGCGCACGTGCGCCATGCGCCGCTGTTCCTGCCGTGCGACCTGACCGACATCGATGCGCTGCGCGGGGCGATCGACGCGATCCGCGCGCGCATCGGCGCGATCGCGGTGCTTGTGAACAATGCGGCGAACGACACGCGCCACGCGATCGGCGACGTGACGCCCGCGTCGTTCGACGCGGGCATCGCGGTGAACCTGCGTCACCAGTTCTTCGCCGCGCAGGCGGTGATCGACGACATGAAGCGGCAGGGCGGCGGCGCGATCATCAATCTCGGCTCGATCAGCTGGATGCTGAAGAACGGCGGCTATCCCGTCTACGTGATGGCGAAGGCGGCCGTGCAGGGCCTGACGCGCGGCCTCGCGCGCGATCTCGGCCCGTTCGGCATCCGCGTGAATTCGCTGGTGCCGGGCTGGGTGATGACCGACAAGCAGCGCCGGCTGTGGCTCGACGATGCGGGCCGCGCGGCGATCAAGGCCGGCCAGTGCATCGACGCCGAACTATTGCCGGCCGACCTCGCCCGGATGGCGCTGTTTCTCGCGGCCGACGACAGCCGGATGATCACCGCGCAGGACGTGATCGTCGACGGCGGCTGGGCCTGACCGTTCGCACCGACCTGCATCGTTTCTTCGACGAAGGAAAGGAGCTCACCATGACCGCCACGTCCTCGCGCGCATCGTCGTCCACCAGCCAGTCGCGCCGCGCGCGCCTGGCCGCCGCCGCCCAGCCGGTCAGCCCCGGCCCGCAGACGGCCGTGTTCGCGCAGGGCGTCGGCGCCGCGCATGCGGCGGCCGTCACGCTGTCGAACGCGTCGCTGCGGCTCGACGTGCTGCCGCACCTCGGCGGCGGCATCGCGCGCTTCGACTGGCGCGGCGAGAACGGCGCGCTGGTGCCGGTGTTCCGCCGTTGCGAGCACCCGGAGACGGCGACCGACCCGAACGAGCTCGCATGCTATCCGCTGCTGCCGTATTCGAACCGGATCGGCGACGGGCGCTTCGAATGCGACGGGCGCAAGGTCGCGGTGCCGCGCAACCGTCGCGACGAGCCGCTGCCGATCCACGGCGACGGCTGGCTCGCGCCGTGGCAGGTCGACGATGCGACCGACACGTCGCTGCAACTGTCGCTCGACCGGACGGCCGGCGCGCCGTATGCATTCCGCGCGATCCAGTCGTTCGAGCTCGACGACGCGACGCTGTCGATCGCGCTGACGATCGAGAACGCGGGACGCGCGCGGCTGCCGTTCGGGCTCGGCGTGCATCCGTTCCTGGTGCGCGATGTGGCGACCGAGCTGGCCGCGGCGGCGGGCGGCCTGTGGCTGTCGGGCGCCGATTTCCTGCCGGTGCGGCACGTCAGCGTGCCGCCGGCCTGGCAGTTCGGCGTCGCGTATCCGCTGCCGGCCACGCTCGTCAATCACGCGTTCACCGGCTGGGGCGGCCACGCGACGGTGAGCTGGCCGCGCCGGCGGCTGTCGCTGACCGTCGCGGCCGACGCCGACGCATACGTGCTCTACACGCCGCCGGGCGAGGATTTCTTCTGCTTCGAGCCGGTCGATCATCCGATCAATGCGGTGAACCTGCCGGGCGGCGCGGCCGCGCACGGGATGACGCTGCTCGCGCCCGGCGAGCGGCTCACGCGGCGTTTCGCGTTCACCGTCGAGCGCGCCGATGCGCGCAGCAATGCCGCGACACACGAGGGGCGCCGGCGACGCGGGTAAAATACGCGGTCTACCAACGGTTTGCCGCGAGTACCCGCCATGTCTTCCCCGCTTACTTTCATCGAATCGCTGCGCGCCGCGTGGCAACGCACGAATTCGCTGCTGTGCGTCGGCCTCGACCCCGAGCCGTCGCGCTTTCCCGTGCAGTTCGACGGCCAGCCCGACGCGATCTTCGAATTCTGCCGGCAGATCGTCGATGCGACCGCGCCGTACGCGAGCGCGTTCAAGCCGCAGATCGCCTACTTCGCCGCGCATCGCGCGGAAGACCAGCTCGAACGTCTGATCGCGCACATCCATCTGCAGCATCCGGGCCTGCCCGTGATCCTCGACGCGAAGCGCGGCGACATCGGCAGCACGGCCGAGCAGTATGCACGCGAGGCGTTCGAGCGCTATCGCGCGGACGCCGTCACCGTGAATCCGTACATGGGCTACGACTCGGTCGAGCCGTACTTCGAGCATGAAGGCAAGGGCGTGATCGTGCTGTGCCGCACGTCGAACCCGGGCGGCTCGGACCTGCAGTTCCTCGACACGAACGGCCGGCCGCTGTACCAGGTGGTCGCCGACCTCGCGGCGAACAAATGGAACGCGAAGAACGGCCAGCTCGGCCTCGTGGTCGGCGCGACGTTCCCGAAGGAGATCGAGATCGTGCGCGGGATCGTCGGCGACATGCCGCTCCTGATTCCCGGCATCGGCGCGCAGGGCGGCGACGTGCAGGCGACCGTCAACGCAGGCCGCACGGCGGACGGCACCGGGATGATGATCAACTCGTCGCGCGCGATCCTGTACGCGAGCAAGGGCGAGGATTTCGCCGAAGCCGCGGCGCTCGCCGCGCAGAAGACGCGCGACACGATCAACGCGCATCGCTGATCGGCCGCACCGGTGGTCCGGGCCGGCGCCAGCGCCCGCCCGGGCAGCCGGCGCCGGCGTGCTCCCGCGCGCGAGCCCGCCGCTTCCCTCCCGTTTTTCCGCTCCTCTGCCGGCCCGGCGCGCGCTGGCGCACGCGGACAACTTCCCGTCGCTTCCGCACCGCATCCCCGCGCACCAATCGCGCGATGCTGCGGCTTGTCATCGATCCGTCACGAAAACGTCAAGAAAGGGAGCGACGCCATGCCCAAGCTGTCCCGCCGTCTTCTGAGCGCGTTCGCCGCGTCGCTGTGCATGACGTTCGCCCATGCGGCGGATCTGTCGCACTGGCCGGCCGACGGCGCGAAGGCGCTGAACGCGATGATCGCCGCGCACGCGAACCGCGGCGACTACGCGGTGTTCGACGCCGACAACACGACCTACCGCTACGACCTCGAGGAATCGCTGCTGCCGTACCTCGAAAATCGCGGCGTGCTGACGCGCGACGCGCTCGACCCGTCGCTGAAGCTGATCCCGTTCAAGGATTCCGCCGACTACAAGGAGTCGCTGACGAGCTACTACTACCGGCTGTGCGAGATCGACGATCTGGTCTGCTATCCGTGGATCGCGCAGGCGTTCGCCGGCCAGTCGCTCGCCGACCTGAAGCGCCACGTCGACGCGATGCTCGCCGACGGCAAGCCGATCCCGATCCGCTATTGGCAGGGTGACAAGGTGGTCGACGGCACGGTCAATCCGCCGCGCTTCTTCCGCGGGATGCAGGAGCTGTACAACGCGCTGCGCGAGAACGGCATCGAGGTCTACGTGATGACGGCCGCGCACGAGGAGCTCGCGCGGCTCGTGCTGGCCGACCCGAAGTACGGCTACAACGTGAAGCCGCAGAACGTGATCGGCGTGACGACGCTGCTGCGCAATCCGGCGACCGGCGCGCTGACGACGTCGCGGCTGCAGATCAAGGCCGGCAAGTACGACGAGGCCGCGAACCGCGCGCTGGTGATCACGCCGTTCCTGATGAACCCGATGACGTGGTACGAAGGCAAGCTCGGTTCGATCGTCGGCTGGATCGACCAGTGGAAGAAGCCGGTGCTCGTCGCGGGCGACACGCCGACGTCCGACGGCTACATGCTGCTGAACGCGACCGACGTCGCGCGCGGCGGCGTGCGCGTGTGGGTCAACAAGAAGGACAAGCAGATGGTGCAGATCCGCGCGTGGTCGGACGAATCGGCCGCGAAGCAGAAGTCGCTCGGCCTGCCGGTGACGGCGGACAAGAACTGGATCGTCGTGAAGCCCGACGCGATTCAATAACCGAACAGGGGCGCGGCACGCGCCCGGGCCGGTCAGCCTTCGCGCTCGTCGAGCAGCTTCAGCAGCCCGCGCAGTGCATGCGCGGCTGCCTGCGTGCGGATCTGTTCGCGATCGCCCTTGAACACGAGCGTCTCGACATCGGTATGCAGCCGGTTGCTCCAGCCGAACGACACGGTGCCGACCGGCTTCTTCTCGCTGCCGCCGGCCGGGCCCGCGATGCCGGTGACGGACAGCGCGACCTGCGCGCGGCTGTTGCGCAGCGCGCCTTCGGCCATCGCGCGCGCGACGGGCTCGCTGACCGCGCCGTGCTTGTCGATCAGGTCGGCGGGCACGCCGATCATCTCGATCTTGGCCTGGTTCGAATAGGTGACGAAGCCGCGCTCGAACCACTGGCTGCTGCCGGAAATGTCGGTGATCGCCGTGGCGATCATCCCGCCGGTGCAGGATTCGGCGGTGGCGAGCGTGAGGTGCTCGTCACGTAGCTTGTTGCCTGCGCGGATCGCAAGCTGATGGACGACGGAATCGGTTGGCATGCGCGTCGGGAAACGGGAGTCGGGAAATCGGTCAGCCGCCGACGGAGCGCCACAGCGCGATCACGAGCAGCGTCATGAACGCGGCGACCAGGTCGTCGACCATGATGCCGAGCCCGCCTTTCAGGCGGCGGTCGAAGTAGCGGATCGGCGGCGGCTTGAGCATGTCGAAGAAGCGGAACGCGACGAACGCCCACAGCTGACCGACGAAGGTCGCGGGCGTGACGAACAGCATCACGAGCCAGATCGCGACGATCTCGTCCCAGACGACGGCGCCCGGATCGGCCACGCCGGCCTTCCTCGCGGTGAAACCGGTGACCCACGTGCCGGCCATGAAGCCGACGGCGATCAGCACCCACCATTCGGGCACCGTCAGGTAGCGGTTGAGCACGACGAACGTGAGCCAGCCGAACAGCGAGCCGAACGTGCCGGGCATGATCGGCGCGAGGCCGCTGCCGAAGCCGAGCGACACGAGATGCGCGGGGTGCGACAGCATGAAGCGGGCCGTCACGCGGGTCGGCGCGGGTGGCGCGGCGCCGGGCTCGGCCGCGGCGCGCGCGGGCGTCGGATCAGTCTGCATGGAAGTGGTCGAAGCCGTGCAACGTGAGAGCGAGGGGCGCGCCGGCGGCGTCGCGCCACGCGATGGCGGGGTGCGCCGACGGCGCGGACAACGCGCGTATTGTACCGATTCGCGTGACCGGCACGCCGACCGCGGCGCCCGCCGCTTCGACCGCCGCGCGGGCTGCCACCGGCGCGGTGAAGCACAGTTCGTAGTCGTCGCCGCCCGCCAGCGTGCAGCGGCGCTGCACGTCGGCCGGCAGCGTCGCGAGCGCGGCCGAGCGTGGCACCGCGTCGGCGTCGATCTCGGCGCGTACGTTCGAGCGCGTCAGAATGTGCTGGAGATCGCCGGCCAAGCCGTCCGACAGGTCGAGCGCCGCGTGCGCGACGCCCGCGAGCGCGAGGCCGAGCGCGACGCGCGGCTCGGGCCGCTCGAGCGCGTGCCGGAACGCGGCGGCTTCGTCCGCGCCGGCCGTCCACTCGCCGCGGGCGACGCCGAGGCCCGCGCGCGCGTCGCCGAGCGTGCCGGATACCCACACGTCGTCGCCGTCGCGCGCGGCATCGCGCCGCAGCGCCGCGTCCGGCGCGACTTCGCCGAACACGGTCACGCACAGGTTCAGCGGCCCGCTCGTCGTGTCGCCGCCGATCAGCTCGCAGCCGTATCGCTCGGCCAGCGCGAACAGCCCGTTGCTGAAGGCCTCGAGCCACGCCGCATCGGCGCGCGGCAGCGCGCATGCGAGCGTGAACGCGCGCGGCTCAGCGCCCATCGCGGCGAGATCCGACAGGTTGACCGCGAGCGTCTTGTGACCGAGCGCGTCGGGCGCGACGTCGGGGAAGAAATGTCGGCCTTCCACCAGCATGTCCGTCGAAATGGCCAGCAATTTCCCGGATCGGGGCGCAATCAGTGCGCAATCGTCGCCGATGCCGAGCGTCGACGCGCGCGCGCCCTGCGCGGCGCGGCGCGTGAAGAAGCGTTCGATCAGCGAAAACTCGGAGAGGGCGGCTGGCACGGCGGGCGATCCGAAACGGTGAAAGGAACGGCATTGTACGAGGCGAGTGGCGGCGCTCCTGCACTATCCAGTACATTTTTGTCGCGGCTGTTGCACCCGAATCGCCGGTCTGGCGGCCGATGATTGGCGCTACAATGCCGTCGAACAGTTATTCTAATCCGCCCGTCACGAGACACATGTCCACCCAAGCCTCCTCCAAAGCCAAGCTGCGCGAAGCCGCGCTCGACTATCACGAATTTCCGACCCCCGGCAAAATCGCGATCGCCCCGACCAAGCAGATGATCAACCAGCGCGACCTCGCGCTCGCGTATTCGCCGGGCGTGGCGTACGCGTGCGAGGAGATCGTCGAGAATCCGCTCAACGCGGCGCGTTTCACCGCGCGCAGCAACCTGGTCGGCGTCGTGACGAACGGCACGGCGGTGCTCGGTCTCGGCAACATCGGCCCGCTCGCGTCGAAGCCGGTGATGGAAGGCAAGGCCGTGCTGTTCAAGAAGTTCGCGGGCATCGACGTGTTCGACATCGAGCTGAACGAGTCGGACCCGCACAAACTCGTCGACGTGATCGCCGCGCTGGAGCCGACCTTCGGCGGGATCAACCTCGAAGACATCAAGGCGCCGGACTGCTTCATCGTCGAGCGCGAAGCGCGCAAGCGGATGAAGATCCCGGTGTTCCACGACGACCAGCACGGCACCGCGATCGTCGTGGCCGCGGCCGTCACGAACGGCCTGAAGGTCGTCGGCAAGGACATCAAGAAGGTCAAGCTGGTGGCGTCCGGTGCGGGCGCTGCCGCGCTCGCGTGTCTCGACCTGCTGGTCGACATCGGGCTGCCGCTCGAGAACATCACGGTGACCGACCTGGCCGGCGTGGTCTACAAGGGGCGCGCAGAACTGATGGATCCGGACAAGGAGCGTTTCGCGCGCGAGACCGACGCGCGCACGCTGGCCGAGGTGATCGACGGCGCGGACATCTTCCTCGGCCTGTCGGCCGCCGGCGTGCTGAAGCAGGAGATGGTGAAGGGTATGGCCGAGCGCCCGCTGATCCTCGCGCTCGCGAACCCGACGCCGGAAATCCTGCCGGAGCTCGCGCTCGAAGTGCGCCCGGACGCCGTGCTGGCCACCGGCCGCACCGATTACCCGAACCAGGTCAACAACGTCCTGTGCTTCCCGTTCATCTTCCGCGGCGCGCTCGACGTCGGCGCGACGACGATCACGCGTGAAATGGAGATCGCGGCCGTCAACGCGATCGCCGAGCTCGCGCAGCACGAGCAGAGCGACATCGTCGCGACCGCATACGGTATCCAGGATCTGTCGTTCGGGCCCGAATACCTGATTCCGAAGCCGTTCGATCCGCGCCTGATCGTGAAGATCGCGCCGGCCGTCGCGCAGGCCGCGATGGACGGCGGCGTCGCGACCCGCCCGATCGAGGACATGGAGGCGTACCGCGTCCACCTGCAGCAGTTCGTGTATCACAGCGGCACGACGATGAAGCCGATCTTCCAGATCGCGCGCGCCGCGCCGGAAGAGAAGAAGCGCGTGGTGTTCGCGGAAGGCGAAGAAGAGCGCGTGTTGCGTGCCGTTCAGATCATCGTCGACGAAAAGCTCGCGAAGCCGATCCTGATCGGCCGCCCGTCGGTGATCGAGCACCGTATCCAGCGCTACGGCCTGCGCCTCACGCCCGGCACCGATTTCACGGTCGTCAACACCGAGCACGACGAGCGTTACCGCGACTTCTGGCAGACGTACCACAAGATGATGGCGCGCAAGGGCATCAGCGAGCAGCTCGCGCGCGTCGAAATGCGCCGCCGCACGACGCTGATCGGCTCGATGCTGGTGAAGAAGGGCGAAGCGGACGGGATGATCTGCGGCACGATCAGCACCACGCACCGCCACCTGCACTTCATCGACCAGGTGATCGGCAAGCGTCCGGGCTGCAGCGTGTACGCGGCGATGAACGGCCTCGTGCTGCCGGGCCGCCAGATTTTCCTCGTGGATACGCACGTGAACGTCGATCCGACCCCGGAAGAACTGGCCGAGATCACGATTATGGCCGCGGAAGAAGTGCGCCGGTTCGGTATCGAGCCGAAGGTCGCGCTGTTGTCGCACTCGAATTTCGGCACGAGCAACGCACCGTCGGCGAAGAAGATGCGCGATACGCTCGCGATCCTGCAGGAAACCGCACCGGAACTGAAGGTCGACGGCGAGATGCACGGCGACGTCGCGCTCGACGCGGCGCTGCGCAAGGAGATCCTGCCGGAATCGACGCTGGAAGGCGACGCGAACCTGCTGATCCTGCCGAACATCGACGCCGCCAACATCGCGTACAACCTGCTGAAGACGGCCGCCGGCAACAACATCGCGATCGGGCCGATCCTGCTGGGCGCCGCGCAGCCGGTGCACGTGCTGACCGAATCGGCGACCGTTCGTCGCATCGTCAACATGGCGGCGCTGCTGGTCGCCGACGTGAACGCCGCGCGCTGAGCCAGAACGAACGCGCCACCCGGTCGAACCGGCGTGGCGCGCCCGGGAAAATTGTAAACAAAAGCAAAAAGAGGCGTGCCCGCAACGGGCACGCCACCGGGCAGGGCGCACACGCGCTTCCCGCAAAGCAACAGCAGCATCTCTCCACTCCAGGCAGCGAGCGAGGCAAGGAGGCAGTTCTTGCCCACCGAGAGGTGCCGCACGCATTCTATCTTATGTAAGATAAATGTAGTGCGATTTCGGTAAAAAATGCGGAATTCGCGGCATCGCGAGGCTTTCCATTCCCAAACGGACATTGATTCGCGCGGCCAATAACGCTACGCTAACGCCTTTGTTGGTCGTCAACTACTTGATTTAACAGCGGGAACCCTGGTTCATGGCACGCAAGTGGCTCCGCAACGGCGCGCTCGCGTCCGTCTTCGCGATGTTCGCGATGGGTATCGTCGGCACGCCGACGGGCAGTCTGGTTTCCGCCGCTTACGCACGGGAGGCCGTTCCGGCCGACGTGGCTGCCAGCGGGCTCGATACGATCCCGACTGCCAGTCTTCCGCGCGAGGCCGTGACCACGCTAAGCCTGATCGCCGCCGGCGGCCCCTATCCGTACGAGAAAGACGGCGTCGTATTCGGCAATCGCGAGCGGATCCTGCCGAAGGCGAAGCGCGGCTACTACCATGAGTACACGGTGCCGACGCCGCGTGCGCGCAATCGCGGCGCGCGCCGGATCGTCTGTGGCGGTCCGTTGCGCCGGATCGACAACTGTTATTACACGGGCGACCACTACAACAGTTTTAAACGTATTGTTGAATGACTTCGGGACGAATGGCATGAGCGACTCCATCTACGCGCACGATACGGCGGCGGCGGAACTGTTCGCGGCCGGCGACGGCAATCTGTTTCAGCGTGTGATTCAGCTGCACGCGGCGGCGCAGGCCGGCGGCACGCCGGAGCAACAGGAAGCCGAGCCCGGGCTTTCATCGAACGAGGAGCCTATGAGCCTTTTCACGACCGTGCGACCCAATCTCGTGCAGTCGATCCGCGCGTTCCGCGTGCAGGATCTCGCCGACGAAGCCGGTCGGCTCGGCCAGCATTTCCTGTACGCGTATTGCGGCGCCGCGCAGTCGAAGCAGGAAGTGATGGAAACGATCGCGACCTCGTTCCTGTTTCCGAAGCATTTCGGGAAGAACTATGACGCGCTGTACGACTGCCTGACCGACCTCGTTGCGAAGGCCGGCGCGCAGCCCGGCTTCGTGATCGTCCTCGAAGGGCTGCCGATCGCGCAGAAATTCGACAAGGAAGGGCGCGAAACGCTGCTCGACGTGTTTCGCGAGGCGGCCGAATTCTGGGCCGAGCGCAAGGTCGCGTTCCGCGTGTTCTACTCGTTCGCGTAAGCGCATCGGTCCGCGTGGCCGATTCGCCGAACGACCCGTCAAAAGCCCGCTTCGAGCGGGCTTTTTTGCGTCTGCGATTCGCGTCCGGCTGCAGGGCGTGGCGCGCGAAGCACGGTGTGGGGCGAGCCGTTGAACGCGGCGCGCCGACGCGTTTTTACCACCCGCCCCAGCGCGCCGCCAACGCCGCGAGCACGGCCGCGCCGGCCGTCTCGGTACGCAGCACGCGCGGCCCGAGCGACAGCGCGGTGAACCCGCGTGCGCGAGCTGCATTTTCCTCGTCGGGCGACAGCCCGCCTTCGGGTCCGATCAGCAGCGTGACGGCGGCCGCGGGCGGCGCGTCGGGCAGCGACGCGAACGGGATGCTCGCGCGCGGCGACAGCAGCAGCCGCAGTTCGCCGTCGGCCGGCGCGGCCGGCAGCGCGTCGAGCCATGCACTGAAGCCGATGACCGGCGCGACGTCGGGCACGCGGTTGCGGCCGCATTGCTCGCACGACGCGCGCACGACGCCGCGCCAGTGCGCGACGCGCTTGTCCGCGCGTTCGCCGGACAGCTTCACGACGCCACGCGCGGTCGACAGCGGCACGACCGCTGCGACGCCGAGCTCGACGGCCTTCTCGATCACCCAGTCCATCTTGTCGCCGCCGGCGATCCCCTGCGCGAGCGTCACGCGATAGGGCGGCTCGGCCTCGGCGGGCTCGAACGAATCGACCTGCACGAGCGCGCTGCGCTTGTCGACCTCGACGAGCCGCGCGCGGTACTGGCCGCCCGTGCCGTCGAACAGCGCGAGCACGTCGCCGGGCTGCAGGCGCAGCACTTGCACGTGGCGCGCGACGTCGGCCGGCAACGCGAGCGTGGCGTCGGCGCGCAGCGCGGCGTCGACGAAAAAGCGCGGCACGGCCGCGGTGGTGGTGGCTTCGGTCATGCGTGTGGCGGTTTCGGTCATGCGTCGAGACGGCACCCGAGCGCCCAGCGGTAGCCGTCGAGATCCTCGATCTGCGCGAACCGGTCGCCCCAGAACTGATCCTGCGGCGCGCTCAGCGATTTCGCGCCCGCGTCGAGCGCGCGCTGCCAGGTGGCGTCGACGTCGTCGACATACAGATAGAACGATTGCGGCGCGGTGGCGTTCGCGTGCTTCGGCGTGAGCGCGGGCGAGCCGAACGCGCCTTCGGGCGCGAACATCACGATCAGCTGGCCGCGATAGGCCATCTCGACGTGCATGATCGCGCCGTCCTCGTCGTGCACGTCGCGCACCGTGAAGCCGAATGCGGCCTGGAAGAACTCGATGGCCGCGCGCGCGTTGCGCACGGCCAGGTAGGGCGTCAACCAAGGCACGTTGGCCGGACGTGGATCGGTCATGAAAATCTCCTGTTGCACAGTGTCGGCGCTTCTCGCGCCTGCGCCGGTCTCATGCTGGAACAACGGAACGTTGCGGCCGTCCGGATGTTCAGCGGCGAACGCCCAGTGTATCGCGCAGCGCGCGCGGCAGGGCAAAGAGGGACGCATGCAGTCGCGCATCGTAGTAGCGCAGGCCGTGGACGCGGCGGGCCGCGAGCCGTTCGTCGACATCGTGCGCGAACAGCGCGGCCGCATCGAGCGTGTCGCTCGCGATCGCCATCAGCCACTGCGAGCCGTACAGCGGCACGTGCGCGGACAGCGGATCGACGACCGCGAAGCTCGCGCGCAGGTCGTCGAGCAGCGCCGCGATGCGCGCGGCGTGGAACACCGGCGAGCCGAGATGCATCGAGATCGCGCCGCAGCGCGTGAGGATCCGCTTGAGCCGCGCGTAGAACGCGCGCGTATAGAGGCCGGCCGCCGGCGAATCGGGCGGCGTGAGGTCGAACACGACGAGATCGAAATGTTCGATCGTCGCCTCGACGAAATGCGCGGCGTCGCCGATCACGACCTCGACGCGCGGGTCGTCGAGCGCACCCTGGTGCACGTCGTCGAGATAGCGGCGCGCCATCCCGACCACCTCGTCGTCGAGTTCGGCGATCACGATCCGTTCGATGCACGCGTGCTTGAGCAACTGACGCGCGGCGCCGCCGTCGCCGCCGCCGAGCACGAGCGCCTTCTTCGGCGACGGATGCGCGAGCGCGGCCGGGTGCGTCATGCACTCGTGATACACGTACTCGTCGCCGACCGACGTCATCGGCCGGCCGTCCAGCGTGAACAGCCGGCCGAGCTGCGGGGTTTCCCAGACTTCGATCTGCTGGTGCGGGGACGCGACGTGCGCGAGCCGCCGCGCATTCGGGAAGCCGTAGGTGGCGTCGGGCGTAGGGTGAAAGAGAAGGGTGGTGCTCACGGGCGGGCCGCTGGGGCGGGCAGTTCCGACGCCTGAATTATAGGAGGCGGGCGGTTTGGTGGAAAACCGTGCCGGAACACGATGCGCCGACAAGGGAAATGTCAGCCCATCTGTTAAAATGACGAGCTTTGCAGCCCCGTCCGTTGGCTCCGTCCGCTTCGCGTCCGTCAGGCGCCGCACCGCGCGCCGGGAACGATTGACGCTCGAGCTTCCGGATGCCGCCGTGCCCCCGTTTCCTCGACTCGTTCTCCGGACTCGACATGACGACTTCGTCTCCCGCCTCCACCACCCTGATGGCCAACGCGATCCGTGCGCTCGCGATGGACGCCGTCCAGCAAGCGAACTCCGGCCACCCCGGCATGCCGATGGGCATGGCCGAAATCGGCGTCGCGCTGTGGTCGCGCCATCTGAAGCACAACCCGACGAACCCGCACTGGGCCGACCGCGACCGTTTCGTGCTGTCGAACGGCCATGGCTCGATGCTGCTGTACTCGCTGCTGCACCTGACCGGCTACGACCTGCCGATCGAGGAGCTGAAGAATTTCCGCCAGCTGCACTCGAAGACGCCGGGCCACCCGGAATACGGGATCACGCCGGGCGTCGAGACGACCACCGGCCCGCTCGGCCAGGGTCTCGCGAACGCGGTCGGCATGGCGCTCGGCGAAGCGCTGATGGCCGACGAGTTCAACCGTGACGGCGCGAAGATCGTCGATCACCACACGTACGTGTTCCTCGGCGACGGCTGTCTGATGGAAGGTATCTCGCACGAGGCCTGCTCGCTCGCGGGCACGCTGAAGCTGAACAAGCTGATCGCGCTGTACGACGACAACGGCATCTCGATCGACGGCGACGTCGTCAACTGGTTCCACGACGACACGCCGAAGCGCTTCGAAGCGTACGGCTGGAACGTGATCCCGAACGTGAACGGCCACGACGTCGACGCGGTCGACGCGGCCATCGCGAAGGCGAAGCTGTCGGACAAGCCGACGCTGATCTGCTGCAAGACGGTGATCGGCAAGGGCGCGGCGACCAAGGCCGGCGGCCACGACGTGCACGGCGCGGCGCTCGGCGCGGAAGAAATCGCGAAGACGCGCGAAGCGCTCGGCTGGAAGTGGGAGCCGTTCGTGATTCCGCAGGAAGTCTATGCGGCCTGGGACGCGAAGGAAGCCGGCAAGCGCGCCGAGTCCGAATGGGACGCGACGTTCGCCGCTTATCGCGCGAAGTTCCCGGCGGAAGCCGCCGAATTCGAGCGCCGGATGGCGAACAAGCTGCCGGCCGACTGGGCCGAGAAGGCGGCAGCGATCATCGCCGGCGCGAACGAGCGCGCCGAGACGGTCGCGACCCGCAAGGCGTCGCAGCAGGCGATCGAAGGGCTGGCCGCCGCGCTGCCCGAACTGCTCGGCGGCTCGGCCGACCTGACCGGCTCGAACCTGACCAACTGGAAGGCGTCGAAGGCGGTGCGCGCGAATCCGGAAGGCGCGGGCGTGCTGCTCGGCAACCACATCAACTACGGCGTGCGCGAATTCGGCATGAGCGCCGCGATCAACGGCCTCGCGCTGCATGGCGGCCACAAGCCGTTCGGCGGCACGTTCCTGACGTTCTCCGACTACAGCCGCAACGCGCTGCGCGTGGCCGCGCTGATGAAGGTGCCGTCGATCTTCGTGTTCACGCACGATTCGATCGGCCTCGGCGAAGACGGCCCGACGCACCAGTCGATCGAGCACGTGTCGAGCCTGCGCCTGATTCCGAACCACGACGTCTGGCGTCCGGCCGACACGGTCGAGACGGCCGTCGCCTGGACTCACGCGGTCGCCGCGGATCGTCCGTCGAGCCTGATCTTCAGCCGCCAGAACCTCGCGTTCAACCCGCGTACCGATGCGCAGATCGCCAACATCGAGAAGGGCGGCTACGTGCTGAAGGACTGGGACGAAGAAATCGTCGCGCGCAAGATCATCCTGATCGCGACGGGCTCGGAAGTCGAACTCGCGATGAAGGCCGTCGAGCCGCTCGCGCAGCAGGGCATCGCGGCCCGCGTCGTGTCGATGCCGTCGACCAACGTGTTCGACCGCCAGGACGCCGAGTACCGCGAACGCGTGCTGCCGCACGGCGTGCGCCGCGTCGCGATCGAAGCGGGCGTGACGAGCTTCTGGCACAAGTACGTCGGCCTCGAAGGCGGCGTCGTCGGGATCGACACGTTCGGCGAATCGGCGCCGGCCGGCGTGCTGTTCAAGTACTTCGGCTTCACCGTCGAGCACGTCGTCGAGACCGCGAAGGCCGTGCTGGCCTAAAAGCATACGCGACGCGCGCCACCCCTCGCGCGCGTCGCACCGTGAAGCTGCACGAAACGAATTTTTTCAGCCATCAGGAGATAGACCATGACGATTCGCGTCGCAATCAACGGCTACGGCCGTATCGGCCGCAACACGCTGCGCGCGTTCTATGAAAACGGCAAGAAGCACGATCTCGAGATCGTCGCGATCAACGACCTGGGCGATGCGAAGACCAACGCGCACCTGACCCAGTACGACACCGCGCACGGCAAGTTCCCGGGCGAAGTGTCGGTCGACGGCGACTACCTCGTCGTGAACGGCGACAAGATCCGCGTGCTCGCGAACCGCAACCCGGCCGAACTGCCGTGGGGCGAGCTGGGCGTCGACGTCGTGATGGAATGCACGGGCTTCTTCACGACGAAGGAAAAGGCGAGCGCGCACCTGAAGGGCGGCGCGAAGAAGGTGATCATCTCGGCGCCGGGCGGCAAGGACGTCGACGCGACGATCGTCTACGGCGTGAACCACGACGTGCTGAAGGCCGAGCACACGGTCATCTCGAACGCATCGTGCACGACGAACTGCCTCGCGCCGCTCGTCAAGCCGCTGAACGACAAGATCGGCCTCGAAACCGGCCTGATGACGACGATCCACGCGTACACGAATGACCAGGTGCTGACGGACGTCTATCACGAAGACCTGCGCCGCGCGCGTTCGGCCACGCACAGCCAGATCCCGACGAAGACGGGCGCGGCATCGGCCGTCGGCCTCGTGCTGCCGGAACTGAACGGCAAGCTCGACGGTTACGCGATCCGCGTCCCGACGATCAACGTGTCGATCGTCGACCTGTCGTTCATCGCGAAGCGCGACACGACGGTCGAGGAAGTCAACGCGATCATGAAGGAAGCATCGGAAGGCGCGCTGAAGGGCATCCTCGGCTACAACGACGCACCGCTGGTGTCGATCGACTTCAACCACAACCCGGCTTCGTCGACGTTCGACGCGACGCTGACCAAGGTGTCGGGCCGCCTCGTGAAGGTGTCGAGCTGGTACGACAACGAGTGGGGTTTCTCGAACCGCATGCTGGATACGGCTGTCGCGTTCGCGAACGCGAAGTAATCCCGCACGTCGCGCGGCCGTCGCAACGCGGCCGGCGTGGCGAACGAGCCCGGCCCGGGGTTTCCCGGCCGGGTTTTTTATTGCCCGGCGTTCGCCGTCACGTGCTCGATCGCATCGACGAACGCGCGCTTCAGCGGGCTGTCGAGATCGGTCCACGCGAGGCCGATGCCGCTGCGATGCCCGGCCAGGTCGAGCGGCCGCGCGAGCACGTTCGGCGGCAGCGCGCTGGCCGCTTCCGCCGGGATCAGCCCGATCCCCATTCCCGCCGCGACGAGCGCGAGCATCGTCGTGAATTCGCCGAACTCCTGCGCAATGTCGAGCGTCGTGCCCGCGCGGCTCAGCGCGAGCAGCATGTCGTCGTGAAAGCCGGGCGCGTAGCGGCGCGCGAGCACGAACACGGGCTGGCCGCGCAGTGCGGCTGCCGAAACCGTGTGGTGCGCGGCGAGCGGATGGTCGAGCGGCAGCGCGACGACGAACCCTTCCTCGAGCACCACGCGCGTGTCGATGCCCGCATACGCAGCCGGCAGCCGGATCATCCCGAAGTCGATCCGGCGGTCGCGCAGCGCGGCGACCTGGTCGGGCGTCGGCATGTCCTTCAATTCGAGCGTGATCAGCGGGTAGCGCTCGCGCATCGTGCGCAGCACGGCCGGCAGCAGCGCCGGCAACACCGACGACACGAACGCGATCCGCAGCGTGCCGATTTCGCCGCGGCTCGACAGCCGCGCGATCTGTTCCGCGCGCGCGGCCTGCTGCAGCGTCGCCCGCGCTTCCGGCAGGAACACGCGTCCGGTGTCGCTCAACTCGACCTTGTGCCGGTCGCGCTCGAACAGGCGCGCGCCGAGTTCCGCCTCGAGCGCCTTGATCTGCATGCTCAGCGCGGGCTGCACGATGAACAGGCGCTGCGCGGCGCGCCCGAAATGCAGCTCTTCCGCGAGCGTGACGAAGGCGCGCAATTGCTTGAGTTCCATGGGTGGCGGGTACGACGCGACGGTAATCAGTTTTCATGATAACCGGATCAAAAAAGACCATTGGCGCGGGCCGGGCCGGCGGCCGAAGATATCGTGAACACGAGACCGGGCGCGACGGGCGGCCGGCTCGACTGGCACGAGGAGACATCCATGACCCATGCGCTTGACCGGTTCCGCCTCGACGGCCGCCGCGCGCTGATTACCGGTTCCGGCCGCGGGATCGGACTGACGCTCGCCCGCGGGCTCGCGGAAGCCGGCGCGGCGATCGTCATCAACGATCGCAATGAAGAGAAGGCCGCGACGCTCGCGCGCCGGTTTCGCGACGAAGGCTTCGCGGCCGACCATGCGGTGTTCGACGTGGCCGAGCACGCGCAGGTCCGTGCGGCGATCGACGAGTTCGAGGCGCGCGTCGGCGCGATCGACATCCTCGTGAACAACGCGGGCATCCAGCGCCGCGCGCCGCTCGACGCTTTCGAGCCGGACGACTGGCATGCGCTGATGCGCGTGAATCTCGACGGCGTGTTCAACGTCGCGCAGGCCGTCGCGCGGCACATGATCGCGCGTGGCCACGGCAAGATCATCAACATCTGCTCGGTGCAGAGCGAGCTCGCGCGGCCCACGATCGCGCCGTATGCGGCGACCAAGGGCGCGGTGCGGATGCTGACCAAAGGGATGTGCGCCGACTGGGCGCGCTACGGCATCCAGGCGAACGGCCTCGCACCCGGCTATTTCGAAACCGAACTGAATCGCGCGCTGGTCGACGACGCGGCGTTTTCTGACTGGCTGTGCAAGCGTACGCCCGCCGGCCGCTGGGGGCAGGTCGACGAGCTGTGCGGCGCGGCGATCTTCCTCGCGTCGGCCGCGTCCGATTTCGTGAACGGCCAGACGCTGTTCGTCGACGGCGGGCTGACCAGTGCCGTCTAACCAGGAGCGCGTCATGCGGTTGCGTTGCATGTGTGTGGTGATCCACGGGCCGAACGACCTGCGGGTCGAGGAGCAGGACGCGGGCGAGATCGGCCCGGGCCAGGTGCGTGTCGACGTCGCGATGGGCGGCATCTGCGGCTCGGACCTGCATTACTTCCGGCATGGCGGCTTCGGCGCGATCCGGTTGCAGCAGCCGATGGTGCTCGGCCACGAAGTCGCGGGCACGGTCGCGGCAGTGGCGCCGGACGTGACGTCGGTGAAGGTCGGCGATCGCGTCGCGGTCAATCCGAGCCGGCCGTGCGGTGTGTGCCGCTACTGTCTCGAAGGGCTGCCGAACCAGTGTCTCGACATGCGCTTCTACGGCAGCGCGATGCGGATGCCGCACGTGCAGGGCGCGTTTCGCAACGCGCTCGTGTGCGACGCGGTGCAGTGCGTGAAGGTCGCCGATCACGTGCCGCTGTCGCTCGCGGCGCTCGCCGAGCCGTTCGCGGTCGGGCTGCATGCGGTGTCGCGGGCAGGCCCGCTGATCGGCAAGCGCGTGCTCGTATCGGGGTGCGGGCCGATCGGCGTGCTGGCGGTCGCGGCGGCGCGCGTGCACGGCGCGGCGGAGATCGTCGCGACCGACGTCGTCGACGCGCCGCTGGAAATCGCGAGCGCGCTCGGCGCGGACCGCACGATCAATGCGGCAGCCGATGCCGGCTGGGTCGAGCGCTACGGCGCCGGCAAGGGCACGTTCGACGTGATGATCGAGTGTTCGGGCAATGCGCGCGCGCTGCGCGACGGGCTGGACGTGATGCGCCCGCGCGGCATCGTCGTGCAGCTCGGGCTCGGCGGCGACGTGAGCCTGCCGCAGAACGTCGTGGTCGCGAAGGAGCTGTCGATCTGCGGCTCGTTCCGCTTCCACGCGGAATTCGCGCTGGCGGTGCAGTTGATCAACGCGGGGCGCGTCGACCTGCGGCCGGCCGTCACGCGCGTGTTCCCGATGCGCGACGCGAACCTCGAATTCGAACTGGCAGGCGACCGCCAGCGGGCGATGAAGGTGCTGATCGATTTCGCGAACGAGGCCGCGTGACGGTGCGGCGCTGGCGCGTCGAGACGGCAGCGACGCCCCTGGCAAAAAGGCACGCCCGCGATGCGCGGCGCGTGCCTTTTTCGTCGTGCGGCGCAAACGAATCGCCGGATTGCCGCTCTACCGCCTCATTGCGTGACCTGCCGCGAACCGACGCGTTGCGACGCGAGCCACAGCGCGATCAGCACACCCGATAGCGCGGCACCCGCGATACATACGCCGCGCCAGCCGTCGAGGCCGTACGCGACGCTCGCCGCGAACGAGCCGAGCGCGCCGCCGATGAAGTAGCTCGTCAGGTAGATCGTCGTCACGCGGCTGCGCGCATGGCCGGCCAGCGCATAGATCACGCTCTGGTTCGAGATGTGCATGCCCTGCACGCCGACGTCGAGCAGCAGGATGCCGGCGATCAGCGCCGCGAGCGAATGCGCGCCGGTCGCGATCAGGGCGAACGCGCCGAGCACGGCCGCCGCGAACAGGCCGGTGGCGGCATTGCCGTGGCCGCGATCGACCAGCCGGCCGGCCGACGTCGCCGCGAGCGCACCGACTGCGCCGACGATGCCGAACAGGCCGATCTGTCCTTCGGAATAGCTGTACGGCGGCTGGCTCAGCAGGAACGTGAGACCCGTCCACAGCAGGCTGAAGCACGCGAACACGAGCGCGCCGTAGGTCGAGCGCAGCGCGATCAGCGGCTGCGCGCGCACCAGCGCGACGAGCGACTTCATCAGCGCCGCATAGTCGAGCCGCGCGTCGCGCCGATCCTTCGGCAGCTTCACGGCGAGCACTGCGGTCAGCGCGAGCACCAGCACCGCGGCGATGCCGTACACCGCGCGCCAGCCGAACCCGTCGGCGATCGCGCCGGCCGCGACGCGCGCGAGCAGGATGCCGAGCAGGAGTCCGCTCATCACGGTGCCGACCGCGCGGCCGCGCGAGCGCGCATCGGCGAGCGACGCCGCGAACGGCACGAGCAGCTGCGTCGAACAGGTGACGAAGCCGACCGCGACGTTCGCGACGACGAACATCGTGAAGTTGGTGCTGAACGTGACCGCGACCAGCGCGACGACGTTCAGCATCAGCAACCGCACGATCAGCGTATGGCGATTGACCGCATCGCCGAGCGGCACGATCAGCAGCAGGCTGGCCGCATAGCCGAGCTGCGTCAGCGTGACGAGATAGCCGAGCTCGGTCGGCGCGCGCCCGAAGCTGTGCGCGATCGCGGCGAGCAGCGGCTGCGCGTAGTAGATGTTGCCGATGACGATGCCGCACGCGCACGCGAACAGCAGCGTCATGCCGCGGGTGAGGGGAGGGTGGTTGTCGTGATGCGGTTCCATTATCGCGAAAAACGGCGGCGCCGGCCGGCGGCACGGGGCCGTGGGCTGCGCGGGGTGACGGAAATCGGGGCCGGCGTCGACGGATCGGCGGTGAGCCGATGCGCGCCGGGCGGATCGCGGCCGGGCCCGGATCGGGCGGCCGGCGGATCGTCGTGCGGCGGGCGGCAGGGCAGGCCCGGGCGTGCCGCTCCGGTGCGCCGGCAGCGGCGGTGCGTGGAAGCGGATGTGCGTATGATGCGGGAATCGACCCATAGCGTCCAAGACTGGATCGTTATGGTCTCTATTGGCAAAACCAATACGTTGGCCGCGATGCTTCTCCGCCACATCCGCTATTTCCTGGCCGTCGCCGAGCAGCGCAGTTTCACGCGCGCGGCCGACGCGCTGCACGTGTCGCAGCCGACGCTGTCGCAGCAGGTCCGCCAGCTCGAGGAAACGCTCGGCGTGCAGCTGTTCGACCGCTCGGGCCGCACGGTGCGGCTCACCGAATTCGGCGAGGTCTATGCGCGCCATGCGCGCGCGGCGCTGCACGAGCTCGATACCGGGCAGCGCGCGCTGCACGATGTCGCGGATCTCGGCCGCGGTTCGCTGCGGCTCGCGATGATGCCGACTTTCGCGGCCTACCTGAGCGGCTCGCTGATCGACGCGTTCCATGCCGACCATCCGAACGTCGCGCTGACGATCGACGCGATGCCGCAGGAACGCATCGAGGCGCTGCTCGCCGACGACCGGCTCGACGCCGGTTTCGCGTTCATGCCGCCGCGCGCGCCGGACATCGACGCGCTGCCGCTGTGGGACGAGCCGCTCGCGCTGGTGACGGGCCGCACGCATCGGCTCGCGCGCCATCGCCGCGCGCTCACGCCGGCCGAACTCGGCGGCGAGCCGCTGGTGCTGCTGAGCCGTGCGTTCGCGACGCGCGAGCGGATCGACCGGTATTTCGTCGAGCACGACGCGCGACCGTTGATCGCGATCGAGACGAATACGGTCAGCGCGGTGCTGGAGCTCGTGCGGCGCGGCCGGCTCGCGACGGTGCTGCCCGACGCGGTCGCGCGCGAGAGCGGCGACCTGTGCGCGCTGGAGATCGATCCGCCGCTGCCGACGCGCACGGCCGCGCTGCTCACGCGCAAGGGCGCATACCGCAGCGTCGCGGCCCGCGCGTTCATCGACTGCGTGCGCGCGTATCGCGATCGGTCGGAACGGTGACCGGACCGGCCGGGCGGCGGCGCGGGGGGATTACGCGCCGGGCGTCGGGAAGAAGATGCCCGCGCGCTGCGCGGCGTTCGCGATGTGCGTTTCGATCGCGGTGCCGGCGGCCGCCGCATCGCGCGCGATCAGCGCGTCGACGATCGCGCGGTGCTCGTGCCACGTCGACAGCAGCAGCTCGCGCCGGTAGAACGGCATGCGCTGGCTTTCCTTCATGATGTCCGCGCTGCTGCGCAGGATGGACTCGATCGCCGCGTTGCCGGCCAGATGGATGATCCGCATGTGGAAGTCGAAATCGAGCCGCGACGCCTCGTCGAGCGCGCTTTCGGTCAGCGCGACGTGCAGGTCGGCGAGGTTGTCCTCGAACCACGCGATGTCGGCATCGCTGACCACGTGCGCGGCCATTCGCGCGGCGAACCCTTCGAGCGCATAGCGCATCTGGTAGGTATCGGGCGGCGACGACTGCTCGGCGAATTGCCACGGATGCGCGGCCGACGCCTGCGCGCTTTCGACGTACACGCCCTTGCCCGCGCGGATGCGCAGCATCCCGAGCGCCTCGAGCGTCGACAGCGCCTCGCGCAGCGACGCGCGGCTGATCTCCAGCTCCTCGGAGAGCTGGCGCTGGGCCGGCAGCAGGCTGCCGACCGGATACACGCCTGCCTCGATCCGGTCGCGGATCGTCGCGATGGCGGCGTCGGTCACGGTATGCGGAACATTTTTCATGATGTGAACGATGGCCGGTCTGACCGGCATTGTAATCCGCACGCGGGCGGCGCACGACCGCCCTACGGGAAAGCCACGATCTGCCCCTTTCCGATGCGCCGGCGGGGCGTGCACAGGGGCGGGAAATCCCTATTTTGTCCGTCCTTGACGCCACTATATCGGCTTCCTACTATCCACCATAACATCACTGGTCTTACCAGTATGAACAGACGAAACTGCAACCGTTGGATCGGGAGAGCGCCGTGTCGAAATTCCTCAATTCGCTGTTTGGCCGGGTAGTCGTCGCATTGATCCTGGGGGTCGCGCTAGGCGCGTTCTTCCCGCATTTCGCCGAGTCGCTGCGACCGCTCGGCGACGGCTTCCTGAAGCTCATCAAGATGGTCATCGGCCCGATCGTGTTCTGCGTCGTGGTCAGCGGGATGGCCAATGCGGGCGACCTGAAGAAGGTCGGCCGGGTCGGCCTGAAAGCCGTCGTCTACTTCGAGGTGATGACGACGCTCGCGCTCGGCATCGGGCTCGTGCTCGCGTGGCTCACGCGCCCGGGCGTCGGGATGAACATCGACCTGCGCTCGCTCGACGCGGCGTCGCTGTCGACGTACGCGAAGAACGCCGAAAGCCTGAAGGACACGGCCGGCTACCTGATGAAGATCATCCCCGAGACCGCGATCGACGCGTTCGCGAAGGGCGACATCCTGCAGATCCTCGTGTTCGCGGTGCTGTTCGGCTCCGCGCTGTCGCTGCTCGGCGACAAGGCGCAACGCGTCAATTCGCTGATCGAGGAACTGTCGCACGTGTTCTTCCGGATCATCGGCTTCATCATCAAGCTCGCGCCGCTCGGCGTGCTCGGCGCGATCGCGTTCACGACCGGCAAGTACGGCGTCGCGTCGCTCAAGCAGCTCGGCTACCTGGTCGCGGTGTTCTACCTGAGCTGCTTCGTGTTCGTCACGGTCGTGCTCGGTGCGGTGATGCGGCTCGCGGGCTTCTCGGTGTTCAAGCTGATCCGCTACCTGCGCGAGGAACTGTCGATCGTGCTCGGCACGGCATCGTCGGACGCGGTGCTGCCGCAGGTGATGAGCAAGCTCGAATACATGGGCATCAAGGATTCGACCGTCGGCCTCGTGATCCCGACCGGCTATTCGTTCAACCTCGACGGCTTCTCGATCTACCTGACGCTCGCCGTGCTGTTCATCGCACAGGCCACCAACACGCCGCTGTCCACGCACGACCTGATCGTCGTGCTGCTCGTGTCGCTCGTCACGTCGAAGGGCGCGCACGGCATCCCCGGCTCGGCGATCGTGATCCTCGCGGCGACGCTGTCGGCGATTCCCGCGATTCCGGTGCTCGGCCTCGTGCTGATCCTGCCGGTCGACTGGTTCGTCGGCATCGCCCGCGCGCTGACCAACCTGATCGGCAACTGCGTCGCGACGGTCGTCGTCGCGGTGTGGGAGAACGACATCGACCGCGCCCGCGCGAAACGCGTGCTGAACCGCGAGCTGCGCTACGTGGCCGACGCGCCGGGCAGCGCCGCACCGGTCGCCGGCGACCAGGCCCACGCGCTCTGAACGCGACTCCCGCGCGGCGCGGCGCCCCTGGCCGCCCCGCGCGACCGAACTTCATGCGACCGGTGCGATGACGTGCCGGCGCTTCTCAACATGATGGAGACGACATGGCAGCCCCCATTCTCGATCCGAACGCGCCGGCTTTCACGCGGCGCTACATGAACCTCGCCGACCCGCGCCTCGGGGCGCAGGCGCTGTTCGCCAGCGACGAATTCTTCGCGCCGAAGGAGCGCATGCTGAATCCGGAGCCGGCCGTGTTCATTCCCGGCAAGTACGACGACCACGGCAAGTGGATGGACGGCTGGGAAACGCGCCGCAAGCGCAC
Source organism: Burkholderia cenocepacia (assembly GCF_900446215.1). Taxonomy (GTDB): domain Bacteria; phylum Pseudomonadota; class Gammaproteobacteria; order Burkholderiales; family Burkholderiaceae; genus Burkholderia; species Burkholderia cenocepacia. Next base: position 341,978 of record NZ_UAQZ01000012.1, read on the forward strand.
GACCGGCCATGATTTCTGCGTGGTGCGCCTCGCGCGCCCGGGCGTGATCTTCGGCGTCGATCTCGATACGAGCCACTTCACCGGCAACTTTCCGCCGGCCGCGTCGATCGAGGCCTGCGCGGTGGACGGCGACACGCCGCCCGACGACGCCGAGTGGCGCACCATCGTCCCCGCGACGACGCTGCAGGGCAACTCGCATCACTACGTGAGCGTCGACGATGCGCGGCCGGTCACGCACCTGCGCGTGAACCTGTATCCGGACGGCGGGCTCGCGCGGCTGCGCGTGTACGGCCAGCCGCAGCGCGACTGGCGTCACGTGCCGGCCGGCGAGCTGGTCGATCTCGCGGCGATCGAGAACGGCGGTTATCTGGTGGCCGCGAACAACCAGCACTTCGGCCCGGCCTCGCAGATGCTGATGCCGGGGCGCGGCGTGAACATGGGCGACGGCTGGGAAACGCGGCGCCGCCGCGAGCCCGGCAACGACTGGGCGATCGTCGCGCTCGCGCGGCCGGGCATCCTCCGGCGCGTCGAGGTCGACACGGCGTTCTTCAAGGGCAATTTCCCCGATCGCTGCTCGCTGCAGGCCGCGCACGTCACGGGCGGCACCGACGATTCGCTCGTCACGCAGGCGATGTTCTGGGCCGAACTGCTCGGCGAGCAGAAGCTGCAGATGGATCACGTGCACACGTTCGACCAGCTCGCGGCGCTCGGCCCCGTCACGCACGTGCGGTTCAACATCTTCCCGGACGGCGGCGTGTCGCGCCTGCGTCTGTGGGGCGAGCCGGCTTGAAGGAGGGCAGCGGCATGAGCGGAACCCCGATCCTGCGCGTCGAGCGCCTGACCCGCGAAGCGTTCGCGCCGTTCGGCGACGTGATCGCGCTCGAAGGCGCGCGGCATTTCCCGATCAACGGCGGCACGACCGAGCGCTTTCACGATCTCGCGACGATCGACGTCTGCGCGGACGGCGGCCGGCCGCTCGTCAGCGTGTTTCGCGCGCAGCCGCGCGCGGTGCCGGTCGCGATCACGCTGATGGAGCGTCATCCTCACGGCAGCCAGGCGTTCATCCCGCTCGCGGCGGTGTCGCGCTACGCGATCGTCGTCGCGCCGGCCGGCGAATTCCGGCCCGACGCGATGCGCGCGTTCCTGGCCGAGGGCTGGCAGGGCGTCAATTATGCGAAGGGCGTCTGGCACCATCCGCTGCTCGCGCTCGACGCGGTCAGCGATTTCGTGATCGTCGATCGCGGCGGGCCGCAGCCGAATTGCGACGAGATCCCGCTGGAATGCGCGTGGGCGCTCGAGTTCGAGCCGGCCTGCGCGGGCGCCGAAGGGCTTTCGTAAGCCTTCCGGGCGCGCGGCACCATTCCCCGAAAAAGCGGACGGCCCGGGCGGCGAGATGCCGGCCGGGCCGTCTTGCGTGCGCGGGTGGCGCGCTTCAGTGCTTGCGGTGCGGGCAGTTCTCGGTCGTGCACGAACCGTACATCGCGAGCGAGTGCTCCTGGAGCCGGAAGCCGCGTTCCTTCGCGATCGCCTGCTGGCGGCTCTCGATCTCGGCGTCGAAGAATTCCTCGACGCGGCCGCAATCGAGGCACACGAGGTGGTCGTGGTGCGAACCTTCGTTCAGTTCGAACACCGCCTTGCCGGACTCGAAGTTGCTGCGCGACAGCAGGCCGGCCTGCTCGAACTGCGTGAGCACGCGATAGACGGTGGCGAGCCCGATGTCGAGCTGCTCGTTGAGCAGGTTGCGGTAGACGTCTTCGGCCGTCAGGTGGCGCACGGGGCTCTGCTGGAAGATCTCGAGAATCTTGAGGCGCGGTAGGGTGGCCTTTAGCCCGATATTCTTGAGATCCGTCGGATTGGTCATGGCTAGGCATCCCTAGAGTACAATGCAGGGCTTCAATGTTACCGGCTTTTCGCCGTTCCAGATATACGCGCGGCCTGCACGCGGGCCAGCACGGTGAAGGAAATGATCCCAGAATCGCTTTCGCACTTTCAGAGGAGTCGCATGCGGAGTGCCATCATCGCTGCCGCCGCCGTTGTCGCGCTGGCGGGTTGTTCGTCGTACGACAGCGTGACGCAGCGCATTGCGCAGAGCATCACGCCGTATCGGATCACCGTCGTGCAGGGCAACTTCGTGTCGCAGGAGAAAGCCGCACAGTTGCAGGCCGGCATGACGCGCGAGCAGGTCCGCGCGCTGCTCGGCACACCGCTGCTGGCGGACATGTTCCACGCGGATCGCTGGGATTATCTCTTCTACTTCAAGCGCGGCTCGACGTCGATCGTCCAGCAGCGCGACCTCGTGGTCAACTTCTCGGGCGATCGCGTCACGAGCTGGACCGGCGCCGACAACCTGCCGTCCGAGCTCGACCTGCTGGCCGACATCGACGGCGACCGCGGCGGCAAGAAGGCGAAGGCCGCTGCCGCGGCGAAGAAGGCTTCCGAAGCCGCGGCCGCCGCGAGCGCCGCGCAGGCTGCCGCTGCGGCGAGCCCGGCCACCGTGCCGGCATCCGGCGCGGCGGTCGACCAGGATGCGAACGCCCAGGCGGCGCGCGCGGCGAACCGCGCGACCAACCAGGTGTCGGGCCAGGGTTCGGGTTCGCGCCGGTTCACGCCGGCCGCGCAGGCCTCGGGCGGCGCGCCGGTGCCGGGCGGCCAGCCGCCGGGCGCCGCGCCGGCGATCCAGCCGCAGTTCCAGTTCCACCGTCCGCCGCCGCCGAACGTGTCGAACGAGGCGTCGCCGCCCGTCGGCCCGCAAGGCTCGGACAACCTGCAGAACCAGCCGCTCACCGCACCGGCGCAGTAAGCGGCCGGCGTGCGGAAACGGGGCGGCATGCGCCGCCCGCCTTTAGACCTGTCGTGTAGAAAGCCATGAAGATTGCGATTGCCGGCGCATCGGGCCGAATGGGCCGGATGCTGATCGAAGCCGTTCTCAACGATGCCGACGCGCAGCTCGTCGGCGCGCTCGACCGCGCCGGTTCGCCGTTCCTCGGCCAGGACGCCGGTGCGTTCCTCGGCAAGGACACCGGGATCAAGCTGACCGACGATCTCGACGCCGTGTTCGCGCAGGCCGAGTACCTGATCGATTTCACGCGTCCGGAAGGCACGATGGCCCATATCGCGGCCGCGCTGCGCCACGACGTGAAGCTCGTGATCGGCACGACCGGCTTCACCGCCGAGCAGAAGGCCGAGCTGCAAGCCGCGGCGGGCAAGATCGGCATCGTGTTCGCGGCGAACATGAGCGTCGGCGTGAACGTCACGCTGAAGTTGCTCGAATTCGCGGCGAAGCATTTCTCGCACGGCTACGACATCGAGATCATCGAAGCGCATCACCGCCACAAGGTCGACGCGCCGTCGGGCACCGCGCTGATGATGGGCGAAGCCGTCGCCGGCGCGCTCGGCCGCTCGCTCGACGACTGCGCGGTGTACGGCCGCCACGGCGTGACGGGCGAGCGCGATCCGTCGTCGATCGGCTTTGCCGCGGTGCGCGGCGGCGACATCGTCGGCGATCACACCGTGCTGTTCGCCGGGATCGGCGAGCGCATCGAGATCACGCACAAGTCGTCGAGCCGCGTGTCGTACGCGCAGGGCGCGTTGCGTGCGGTCCGCTTCCTGTCGGCGCGCGGCGCCGGCTTGTTCGACATGCAGGACGTGCTCGGCCTGCGCTGACACCGCGAGGAAACTCCGATGGCGATTCCCACCGGCGTTGTCCACTACCTCGAAAGCGGCGATGCGATCACGCACGCCGTCTCCTATGTGCTGCTGGCGATGTCCGTCGCCAGCTGGTGCTTCCTCTTCATGAAAGCCTGGCTGCTGATCCGCGCGAAGCGGCAGGGGCCGCGCGCGCTCGCCGCGTTCTGGCGCGCGCCGTCGCTCGACGCGGGCATCGCCGCGCTGGCCGGCGCCGATCGCGAGCGCGTGTTCGTGCCGCTCGCCGAAGCCGCGCGCGATGCGGCCGACGACCACGACCCGGCCGCGCTGGCCGCGCGTGTCGAGCGCAGCGAACGCGTGCTGCGCGCGTTGCGTCACGCGATGCTGCGCTCGCAGCGGCGTCTCGAATTCGGCCAGGTGCTGCTCGCGTCGATTGGCAGCACCGCGCCGTTCGTCGGGCTGCTCGGCACCGTGTGGGGCATCTATCACGCGCTCGGCAGCATCGCCGCGAGCGGGCAGGCGCAGATCGAGAACGTCGCGGGGCCGGTTGGCGAGGCGCTGATCATGACCGCGTTCGGGCTGGTCGTCGCGATTCCCGCAGTGCTCGCGTACAACATCCTCGGCCGGCTCGTCCGGCAGCTCGCCGAGGAACTCGACGGCTTCGCGCGCGATCTGCACGTCTTCGTGTGCGCGCAGGGCGCCTGACGCGCCGGTTCCGGAGGAACGACCATGGCATTCGGCGGGCTCGAGCACCACAAGACGTCCGCGCCGATGGCGGAAATCAACATGACGCCGCTGATCGACGTGATGCTCGTGCTGCTCGTCATCTTCATCATCACCGCGCCGCTGATGACGCACGCGATCCGGCTCGACCTGCCGAAGGTCGCGGCGAGTGTCGCGCGCGACACGCCGCAATCCGTCACCCTGTCGATCGACGACGCGGGCAAGCTCTACTGGGACGACGCGCCCGTGGCGCTCGACGCGCTGCCGGCGCGGTTCAAGGCCGCCGCCGCGGGCGCCGCGCCGCCCGAACTGCGGCTGCGTGCGTCGCGCGCGACGCGCTACGACGTGATCGCGCAGGTGATGGGCGCCGCGCAGGCCGCGGGCCTCACGCGGATCGGCTTCGTGACCGACGTGCCGCCGGCCGGGAGCGCGGCCGCGCCGGCCGCCGCCGGCGCGAAACCCTGATACGCCTGATACGCCGTCGCTGCGGGCCCCGGCGCGCGCTCCCCGGTTTGGAAAAATTCATTCCGGGGGCCGGCGCAAGCCCGTTATTGGCGTGAACGGGCCCTGGCCCGCGCGACCGGCCGTGCGGGCCCGCACGGGCGGTATAATCGACGTTTTTCCCGGCGCGGAACCGGTCAGCCCGTTCCCGCGCCGGGCACGCACGATTTTCGATCCAATCCTGCGCGCGAGCCGTCGCGCCGCTTAAAGCCTAGCCCGAACCACACCATGCACGAGAGATACGTACCCGCCGACGTCGAAGCCGCCGCCCAGGGCGACTGGCGCGCAGCCGATGCCTACAAGACGAAGGAAGATTCGCAGAAGCCGAAGTTCTACTGCGTATCGATGCTGCCGTACCCGTCCGGCAAGCTGCACATGGGTCACGTGCGCAACTACACGATCAACGACGTGATGTACCGCTATCTGCGGATGAACGGCTACAACACGCTGATGCCGATGGGCTGGGACGCGTTCGGGATGCCGGCCGAGAACGCCGCGATGGCGAACGGCGTGCCGCCCGCGAAGTGGACCTACGACAACATCGACTACATGAAGGGCCAGATGCAGTCGATGGGTCTCGCGATCGACTGGTCGCGCGAAATCGCGACGTGCAAGCCTGACTACTACAAGTGGAACCAGTGGCTGTTCCTGAAGATGCTCGAGAAGGGCATCGCGTACAAGAAGACGGGCACCGTGAACTGGGACCCGGTCGACCAGACCGTGCTCGCGAACGAGCAGGTGATCGACGGCCGCGGCTGGCGCTCGGGCGCGCTCGTCGAGAAGCGCGAGATCCCCATGTACTACCTGCGCATCACGCAGTACGCGGATGAGCTGCTGAACGATCTCGACGGCCTCGGCTGGCCCGAGCGCGTGAAGATCATGCAGCAGAACTGGATCGGCAAGAGCTTCGGCGTGAACTTCGGCTTCCCGTATGAACTCGACGGCGAGCAGAAGCTGCTGCGCGTGTTCACGACGCGCGCCGACACGATCATGGGCGTCACGTTCTGCGCCATCGCGGCCGAGCACCCGCTCGCCACGCGCCTCGCGCAGGACAAGCCGGAACTGCTCGCGTTCATCGAGGAATGCAAGCGCGGCGGCGTTGCCGAAGCCGACGTCGCGACGATGGAGAAGAAGGGCGTCGCGACCGGCTTCTCGGTCAAGCACCCGCTGACCGGCGAGCCGGTCGAGGTGTGGATCGGCAACTACGTGCTGATGAGCTATGGCGAAGGCGCGGTGATGGGCGTGCCGGGCCACGACGAGCGCGATTTCGCGTTCGCGAAGAAATACGACCTGCCGATCAAGCAGGTGATCGCGAGCGAGGGGCAGACGTACTCGCTCGACGCATGGCAAGAGTGGTACGGCGACAAGGAAACCGCGGTCTGCGTGAACAGCGGCAAGTACGACGGCCTGCGCTACGCGGAAGCGGTCGACGCGGTCGCGGCCGACCTGAAGGCCGGCGGCTTCGGCGACAAGCAGGTCACGTGGCGCCTGCGCGACTGGGGCGTGTCGCGCCAGCGCTACTGGGGCACGCCGATCCCGATCATCCACTGCCCGTCGTGCGGCGACGTGCCGGTGCCGGAGCAGGATCTGCCGGTCGTGCTGCCGGAAGACCTCGTGCCGGACGGCACGGGCAACCCGCTCGCGAAGTCCGAAGCGTTCCTGAACTGCACGTGCCCGACATGCGGCGCGGCGGCGAAGCGCGAAACCGACACGATGGACACCTTCGTCGATTCGTCGTGGTACTTCTCGCGCTACACGGCGCCGGACGCCGAGACCATGGTCGACGCGCGCACCGATTACTGGATGCCGATGGACCAATACATCGGCGGCATCGAGCACGCGATCCTGCACCTGCTGTATTCGCGTTTCTGGACCAAGGTGATGCGCGACCTCGGCCTCGTGAAGTTCGGCGAGCCGGCGAAGAACCTGCTCACGCAGGGGATGGTGCTGAACGAGACGTACTACCGCGAGGACGCGGCAGGCAAGAAGACCTGGTACAACCCGCTCGACGTGACGGTCACGCACGACGACAAGGGTCGCCCGGTCGGTGCGACGCTGAACGCGGACGGCCAGCCGGTCGTGCTCGGCGGCATCGAGAAGATGTCGAAGTCGAAGAACAACGGCGTCGATCCGCAACTGCTGATCGACCAGTACGGCGCCGATACCGCGCGCCTGTTCACGATGTTCGCGGCACCGCCCGAGCAGCAGCTCGAGTGGTCGGGCGCGGGCGTCGAAGGCGCGAGCCGCTTCCTGCGCCGCGTGTGGAGCTTCGGCTACGGCAACCGCGAAGCGCTCGCCGCGCGCGCCGGGTTCGACGCCGCGACGCTCGGCGACGCCGACAAGGCGCTGCGCCGCGAGATCTACAGCGTGCTGAAGCAGGCCGATTTCGACTACCAGCGCCTGCAGTACAACACGGTCGTGTCGGCCGCGATGAAGATGCTGAACGCGATCGACGGCGCGAAGGGCGCGACGCCCGCCGTGCTGCGCGAGACGTACGGCGTGCTGCTGCGCGTGCTGTACCCGGTCGTGCCGCACGTCACGTTCGAGCTGTGGAAGGCGCTCGGCTACGCGGACGAATTCGGCCCGCTGCTCGATGCGCCGTGGCCGAAGGTCGACGAGGCCGCGCTCGAGCAGGCCGAGATCGAACTCGTGCTGCAGGTGAACGGCAAGGTGCGCGGTGCGCTGAAGGTCGCGAAGGATGCGAGCCGCGACGCGATCGAAGCGGCGGCGGTCGCCGACGAGGCATTCGCGAAGTTCAGCGACGGCAAGCCGGCGAAGAAGATCGTCGTCGTGCCGGGCCGCCTCGTGAACATCGTCGTCTGACGGCCGCCGGCCGTCGGACGTACCCAGAAGGAGCGAAGGTGATCCGCAGATCGTTTTTGATGCTCGTCGGCAGCGCGGTCGCGCTGTCGGCATGCGGCTTCCAGTTGCGCGGCCAGCAGGACTACGCGTTCAAGCACCTGTTCGTGGCCGGTGCGCCGGCGCCCGTCGAGGCGCGGCTCACGCGCCTCGTCCAGGCCGGCAGCGACACGAAGATCGTCAAGTCGGCGGACGACGCCGACGCCGTGCTGCGCATGTGGGAGTCGCGTGGCCAGAACACGCTGACGCTCAACAAGTACGGCTCCGCGCAGGAATACGCGCTGTTCTACACGCTGAACTACACGCTGACGAGCAAGGACGGCACCGTGCTGATCCCGCCGAGCGCGATCGCGCTGAACCGCGCGATGACGTACAGCGACCAGTACACGAACGCGAAGGCGCAGGAAGCCGACATCCTGTACGGCGACATGCAGAACGACGCGGTCGACCAGCTGATGCGGCGCCTCGCGATCGTCCACTCGCTGACGCCGGCGCCGGAGGACGTGGTGCCGGGCGTGGCGCCGCGCGCGCCGCTGCCGCCGCCGCCGCTCTGATCGCGGGCGCACGCAGCGATGCAATTGCGACTTGATGCGCTGGAGCCGCACCTCGCGAAGGGGTTGGCCGGGCTTTATACCGTCTACGGCGACGAGCCGCTGCTCGCGCAGGAAGCGTGCGACCGCATTCGTGCGGCCGCACGCGCGGCCGGCTTCACCGAGCGGTCGGTGCATACGGTCGAGCGCGGCTTCGACTGGAGCGTGCTGCTCGGCGCGACCCAGGCGATGTCGCTGTTCGGCGAGCGCCAGCTGATCGAACTGCGCATTCCGTCGGGCAAGCCCGGCAAGGAAGGCGCCGACGCGCTGAAGACGCTCGCGGCCACGCCCAACCCCGACGCGCTGATGCTCGTCACGTTGCCGCGCCTCGACGCGGCCACGCAGAAATCCGCATGGTTTACCGCGCTGCAGAACGGCGGCGTCGCGCTGAAGATCGATCCGGTCGACCGTGCGCAACTGCCGAACTGGATCGGCCAGCGACTCGCGATGCAGGGCCAGCGCGCCGCGCCCGGCGAGGACGGGCGGCGCGCGCTGCAGTTCATCGCGGAGCGCGTCGAGGGCAACCTGCTCGCCGCGCACCAGGAAATCCAGAAGCTCGGGCTGCTGTATCCGCAGGGCGCGCTGTCGTTCGAGCAGGTGCACGACGCGGTGCTGAACGTCGCGCGCTACGACGTGTTCAAGCTGAACGAAGCGATGCTCGCCGGCGACGCCGCGCGGCTCGCGCGGATGATCGACGGGCTGAAAGGCGAGGGCGAGGCGATCGTGCTCGTGATGTGGGCCGTCGTCGAGGAGTTGCGCACGCTGCTGCGGATCAAGCGCGGCACGACGGCCGGCAAGCCGCTCGCGACGCTGCTGCGCGAGAACCGTGTGTGGGGGCCGCGCGAGCGGCTGATCGCGCCCGCGCTGAACCGCGTGTCGGAGGCGGTGCTCGAAAAGGCGCTCGCGTTCGCCGCGAAGCTCGATCGGCAGGTCAAGGGGCTGACGGCCGTCACGCCGGGCCGCCGCACGCAGGACGAACCGCCGCCCGATCCGTGGGACGGGCTGTTCCAGCTCGCGATGACGGTCGCGGGCGCCCGCGGCGAGCGACCGCCGACCGCGGGTCGCGTGCGACGCTAAGTCCCGTTCGTGCCTTCAGCGCGCGCTGCGCAACCCGCTTACAATGCTTCGATAGCTGGCGCGGCATATCGGCCGCTGCCCTGCACGGACGGTTGTCCCGCGAATCGTCACTCCCGGACGGCCGTCCCGGGTGGCCGTCCCCGGGTGGCCGTCCCCCGCTTCCCCACGAATTCATGCCGCTCCGCGCGGCTCGCTTCTCGAGTCACACGATGGATATCGATCAGTACATGACCGACCTGGGCCGTCGCGCCCGGCACGCTTCCCGCGCGATGGCGCGCGCCAGCACGGCCGCGAAGAACGCGGCCCTCGACGCCGTGGCCCGCGCGATCGAGCGCGACGCGCAGGCGCTGAAGGAGGCGAACGCACGCGACGTCGCCCGCGCCCGTGAAAAGGGGCTCGATGCGGCGTTCGTCGATCGCCTGACGCTGTCGGACAAGGCGCTGAAGACGATGGTCGAAGGGCTGCGCCAGGTTGCGTCGCTCGCCGATCCGATCGGTGAGATCGGCAACCTCAAGTTCCGCCCGAGTGGGATCCAGGTCGGCCAGATGCGCGTGCCGCTCGGCGTGATCGGCATCATCTACGAGTCGCGCCCGAACGTGACGATCGACGCGGCCGCGCTGTGCCTGAAGTCCGGCAACGCGACGATCCTGCGCGGCGGCTCCGAAGCGCTCGAATCGAATGCGGCGCTCGCGAAGCTGATCGGCGAAGGGCTCGAGGCGGCAGGCCTCCCGCAGGACGCGGTGCAGGTCGTCGCGACGGCCGATCGCGCGGCGGTTGGCAAGCTGATCACGATGACCGAATACGTCGACGTGATCGTGCCGCGCGGCGGCAAGAGCCTGATCGAACGGCTGATCAATGAGGCCCGCGTGCCGATGATCAAGCACCTCGACGGCATCTGCCACGTGTACGTCGACGATCGCGCCGATCTCGACAAGGCGCTGACCGTCTGCGACAACGCGAAGACGCACCGCTACGGCACCTGCAACACGATGGAGACGCTGCTCGTGTCGAGCGGCATCGCCGCGAAGCTGCTGCCGCCGCTCGGCAAGCTGTATCGCGACAAGCAGGTCGAACTGCGCGTCGATGCGACCGCGCGCGCGGTGCTCGCCGACGCGGGCGTCGGCCCGCTCGTCGACGCGACGGAAGCAGACTGGCACACCGAGTATCTGGCGCCGGTGCTCGCGATCAAGGTCGTCGACGGCCTCGACGCCGCGATCGAGCACATCAACCATTACGGCTCGCATCACACGGACGCGATCGTCACCGAGGATCACGACCGTGCGATGCGTTTTCTGCGCGAAGTCGATTCGGCGAGCGTGATGGTCAACGCGTCGACGCGCTTCGCGGACGGTTTCGAATTCGGCCTCGGCGCGGAAATCGGCATCTCGAACGACAAGCTGCACGCGCGCGGCCCGGTCGGCCTGGAAGGGCTCACGTCGCTGAAGTACGTGGTGCTCGGGCACGGCGAAGGCCGTCAGTAAGTCAACAGCGAGGCGCACAACCGATGGCAATGCTCTGGGTCAAGACGTTCCATGTCGTTCTGATCGCCGCGTGGTTCGCGGGGCTGTTCTACCTGCCGCGCATCTACGTGAACCTGGCCATGGAGACCGATCCGGCCGCGGTGCGGCGCCTGCTGCTGATGGCGCGCAAGCTGTTCCGTTTCATGACGATGATCGCGGTGCCGGCGCTCGCGTGCGGGCTGTGGTTGTGGCTCGTGATCGGCATCGGCCAGGGGCAGGGCTGGATCCACGCGAAGGTGACCGTGGTGCTGCTGCTGATCGTCTACCACGCGTATTGCGGGCACCTGCTGCGGGTGTTCGAGCGCGGCGAGAACACCCGCACCGACAAGTGGTATCGCGTGTTCAACGAGCTGCCGGTGCTCGGCATGCTCGCGGCGGTCGCGCTGGTGGTGATCAAGCCGTTCTGAGCGGCGCGGCCGGCGGCGGCGCGGCCGGCGGTACGTCACCGCCGAATCGTGCGCAACGGCGCCCCTCGGGGCGCCGTTGTTCGTTTACGCGCGGCGTCGCCGCGACCGCTACTCCTTCGTCGGGTCGTCGATCCGGCGCCGCGTGATCGCTTCCTTCGCGCGGCCGACGCGCTCCATCAGCGCGGGGCCGCGCGACAGCGCGACGCCGACCGCGAGGATGTCGCCGATCGCGAGATGCGACATCCGCGACGTCATCGGCGAGAACACGTCGGTTTCCTCGGCGACGTTCGACGCGAGGCTGACCGTCGCGAGCTTCGCGAGCGGCGAATGGCTTTGCGTGATCGCGACGACTTTCGCGCCGCACGCGAGCGCGGAGCGCGCGGCGTCGACGATGTCGCGCGTGCGGCCGGTGTTCGAGATCGCGACGACGACGTCGTGCGGCCCGAGCAGCGCCGACGACATCGAGAACGTGTGCGGATCCGAATACGCGACGCTCGGCACGCCGAGCCGGAAGAACTTGTGCTGGATGTCCTGCGCGGCGATGCCCGAGCCGCCGGCGCCATAGAACTCGATCCGCGACGCGTTCGACAGCAGCGCGATCGCGTCGGCGACGCTGCCCGCCGACAGGCTGTTGCGCACCTCGATCAGCGCGCCGATCGTGCGGTCGAACACCTTGCCGATGATGCCCGGCGCGGGTTCGTCGGGCTCGACGTCGCGGTACACCGACGACACGCCTGGCGCGACGCTCTGCGCGAGCCGGATCTTGAATTCGCGAAAGCCGCTGCAGCCGAGCGCCTGGCAGAAGCGCGCGATCGTCGGCTGGCTGACGCCGGCGCGGGTCGACAGCTCGGTCATCGCGAGGTCGAGCACTTCGCGCGGCGCGGCGAGGATGTAGTCGGCGAGCTTGCGCTCGGACGGGCGCAGCTCGGGGCGGATCGCTTCAATGCGGGGCAGCATGGGACGGCACGTGGAAATCGGGTTCGGATGCGGGAGTGTATCGCAATCGAATTGTAGAAAATCTACATAAAAATACTAGCGATATTGCAGAAGTTTCGGCTTGGGTCGAGTAAGGTGGATTAGGGTTTTCACTGATTAAAGCCTTGCTGGTGGCGGGAATAACGGTTGCGAGGGCGCGAAACCACATTGCGTGCTTGTAGTTTTTCTACTAGACTGCCTTCGTTCGATCGACGAAGCTCGACCGTCCCCACGATTCCAACCGCCGGTGTCGGCCGGCATACAGGAGCGCCCAGCATGACGTCGCTGCACCCCACTCTGGCGAAGGTCACCGAACGCGTGATCGCCCGCAGCCAATCGACCCGTTCCGCCTATCTGCAGCGCATCGACGGCGCGCAAGGCAAGTTCCCGGCACGCGGCGCGCTGTCGTGCGCGAATCTCGCGCACGGCTTCGCGGGCCTCGAGGGTAACGACAAGTTCGCGATCAAGGCGATCCGCGAGCCGAACATCGGCATCGTGTCCTCGTACAACGAGATGCTGTCCGCGCATGCGCCGTACAAGGACTTCCCCGACATCATCAAGGCCGCCGCGCGCGAGAACGGCGGGGTCGCGCAGTTCGCGGGCGGCGTGCCGGCGATGTGCGACGGCGTCACGCAGGGCAACCCGGGGATGGAGCTGTCGCTGTTTTCGCGCGAGGCGATCGCGATGGGCACGGCGATCGCGCTCACGCACAACATGTTCGACGCGGCGCTCTGCCTCGGCATCTGCGACAAGATCGTGCCGGGCCTCCTGATCGGCGCGCTGCAGTTCGGCCACCTGCCGACGATCTTCGTGCCGGCCGGCCCGATGACGAGCGGCCTGTCGAACGACGACAAGGCGAAGATCCGCCAGCAGTTCGCGACCGGCCAGGTCGGCCGCGACGCGCTGCTCGAAGCCGAATCGGCCGCCTATCACGGCCACGGCACCTGCACGTTCTACGGCACCGCGAACAGCAACCAGATGCTGATGGAGCTGATGGGGCTGCACCTGCCGGGCTCGGCCTTCGTTCACCCGCACACGCCGCTGCGCACCGCGCTGACGGCCGAGGCCGCGCGCCGCGTACTCGACCTGACCGTCGAGCGCGGCCACTACACGCCGATCGGCCATGTGATCGACGAAAAGGCGATCGTCAACGGGATCGTCGCGCTGCTCGCGACGGGCGGCTCGACCAATCACACGCTGCACCTCGTCGCGATCGCGCGCGCGGCCGGCATCCTGATCGACTGGAACGACTTCGACGAGCTGTCGGCGGTCGTGCCGCTGCTCGCGAAGATCTACCCGAACGGCAAGGCCGACGTGAACCATTTCCACGCGGCGGGCGGTGTCGCGTTCCTGGTACGCAACCTGCTCGAAGGCGGGTTGCTGCACGAGGACGTGACGACGGTCGCCGGCAAGGGGCTGGCGCACTACACGAAGGAGCCGAAGCTGATCGACGGCAAGCTGACGTGGGTCGATGGCGCGGCCGAGAGCCACGACACGAAGGTGCTGCGCGGCATTCGCGAGCCGTTCCAGCCGGACGGCGGCCTGCGCCTGATGCAGGGCCGGCTCGGTCGCGGCGTGATCAAGATTTCGGCGGTCGCGCCCGAGCACCGCAAGGTGACGGCGCCCGCGATCGTGTTCGACTCGCAGGAAGCCGTGCAGGAAGCGTTCGATCGCGGCGAGTTGAAGCGCGATTTCGTCGCGGTGGTGCGCTTCCAGGGCGCGCGCGCCAACGGCATGCCCGAGCTGCACCGTTTGACGCCGCTGCTCGGCGTGTTGCAGGATCAGGGCTTTCACGTCGCGCTGGTCACCGACGGCCGCATGTCGGGCGCGTCGGGCAAGGTGCCGGCCGTGATCCACGTGTCGCCGGAAGCGTTGCTGGCCGGCCCGATCGGCAAGGTGAAGACGGGCGACGTGCTCGTGATCGACGCGGAAGCCGGCGTGCTCGACATCGAGGTCGACGACGCCGAGTGGCACGCACGCCCGGTCGCGCAGCCGCGCCACCAGGCCGAGAACGAAGTCGGTTTCGGGCGCGAACTGTTCGGCGTGTTCCGCGCGGCCGCGGCGCCGGCCGAGCAGGGCGCATCGGTTTTCGGGACGCTGGTCGGCGAAACCGCCGTCAGCGTCGCCGCATGAATTTCAAGGAGCCAATTCAATGAAGACGATTGCTGAAATCGTGAAGCTGGGCCCGGTCATTCCGGTGCTCGCATTCGACTCGGTCGAGCAGGGCGAAAACGTGTCGCGTGCATTGCACGCGGGCGGCGTGAAGGTGCTCGAGATCACGCTGCGCACGCCGGCCGGGCTGGAAGCGATCCAGCGCGCGAGCCAGCTCGCGGACGACATCGTCGTCGGCGTCGGCACGATCACGAAGCCCGAGCACTGCGCGCAGGCGAAGCGCGCGGGCGCCACGTTCGGCGTGTCGCCGGGCCTGACGAAGGAGCTGCACCTCGCGTCGCTCGACGCGGGCCTGCCGCTGCTGCCGGGCGTGATGACGCCGAGCGACATCATCCAGGCGCTCGAATTCGGCTACGACATCGTGAAGTTCTTCCCCGCGCAGCAGGCGGGCGGCGTGCCGATGCTGCAGGCGTTCCACGGTCCGTTCCCGGCGCTGAAGTTCTGCCCGACGGGCGGCATCACGGTCGATACCGCGCCGAACTTCCTGAAACTGCCGAACGTCGTGTGCGTCGGCGGCTCATGGCTCACGCCGAAGGCCGCGCTCGCCGCGCAGGACTGGGCCGAAGTCACGCGCCTCGCGCAAGCGGCGAGCCAGCTGCCCCGTTAATACTTGTATGAAATGAAGAATCAGCCCTCGGAAAGCGAGCGTTAGTGCTTGTTTTACCGAGGGTTTTTGCTGATGGAACCGGTTCTATCCGCGGATCGCAAAGATAAGTAAAATTCAGCGTCCTGACGGGGTGGGTACCCCCCGTGTTTCGGAGACCTGCATAGCCGGGCATACTCGCAACGACTCGCCCGGTTCGAACAATTCTAGGAGGAGTGCCACATGGGGGCCGTCCAAGGCAGCATGCTGCTCGTATTCACGCTGATCGCGATTGCCGCGCTGATCCTGATGATCGCGCGCTACAAGATCTACCCGTTCCTGGTGCTGATCATCGTCTCGCTCGGCCTCGGTCTCGTCGTCGGCATGCCGATGGACAAGATCGTCAAGTCGTTCGAAACGGGCACCGGCGGCACGCTCGGCCACATTGCGATCGTCGTCGGCCTCGGCACGATGCTCGGCAAGATGATGGCCGAATCGGGCGGCGCCGAACGGATCGCGACCACGCTGATCGACTGGTTCGGTGAAAAGAACATCCACTGGGCGATGATGTTCGTCGCGATCATCGTCGGCCTGCCGGTGTTCTTCGAAGTCGGCTTCGTGCTGCTGATCCCGATCGCGTTCAACGTCGCGAAGCGCACCGGCAAGTCGCTGCTCGTCGTCGGCCTGCCGATGGTGGCCGGCCTGTCGGTCGTGCACGGGCTGATCCCGCCGCACCCGGCCGCGCTGCTGGCCGTCCAGCAATACGGCGCCGATATCGGCAAGACGATCGCCTTCGGTCTCGTCGTCGGCGTGCCGACCGCGATCATCGCGGGCCCGCTGTTCGCGCTGACGATCTCGAAGTTCGTGAAGCTGCCGGAAAACAACCCGCTCGCGTCGCAATTCGTCGATTCGAACGCGGATGGCCGCAAGCGCGAACTGCCGAGCTTCGGCATCACGCTGTTCACGATCCTGCTGCCCGTCGTGCTGATGCTCGTCGGCAGCTGGGCCGACCTGGTGTTCGCACCGAAGTCGCTGCCGAACAACCTGCTGCGCTTTGCCGGCAACTCGGACGTCGCGCTGCTGATCGCCGTGCTCGTGAGCTTCTTCACGTTCGGCAAGCTGCAGGGCTTCAACCGCGACCAGATCCAGAAGTTCTGCGGCGAGTGCCTGGCGCCGATCGCCGGGATCACGCTGATCGTCGGCGCGGGCGGCGGCTTCGGCGGTGTCCTGCGCGACAGCGGGATCTCGCAGCAGATCGTCGAGACCGCCAAGCATGCGCACCTGTCGCCGCTGCTGCTCGGCTGGTTCGTCGCGGCGCTGATGCGTCTCGCGACGGGTTCGGCGACGGTCGCGATGACGACGGCCTGCGGTATCGTCGCGCCGATCGCGGCGGCGTCGGGCGCGTCGGTCAGCCCGGAGCTGCTGGTGCTCGCGACGGGCTCGGGCTCGCTGATCTTCTCGCACGTGAACGACGGCGGGTTCTGGCTGATCAAGGAATACTTCGGGATGACGGTGGGTCAGACGTTCAAGACCTGGTCGCTGCTTGAAACCATCATCTCGGTGCTCGGTCTCAGTTTCACGTTGCTGCTGAGCATGGTTCTGTAACAAGGGGTAGTCAATGATTCTGATCGCAATGGGCGTGTCGGGCGCCGGCAAGTCGCTGATCGGCGAAATGCTGGCGGAACGCCTGTCGTGCAGCTATACCGATGGCGACGCGTTTCACAGCGCGGCGAACAAGGAAAAGATGCACCACGGTATTCCGCTGACCGATGAAGACCGCTGGCCGTGGCTGCGCACGATTCGCGCGGCCATCGAGGAAAAGCAGCGCGCGGGCGAGACGGCCGTGTTCACGTGCTCGTCGCTGAAGCGGTCGTACCGCGACGTGCTGCGCGGCGCCGACACCGACGTGCGGTTCGTGTATCTGAAGGGTTCGTTCGAAGTGTTGCAGGAGCGCCTGAAGAGCCGCACCGGCCATTTCTTCGATCCGTCGCTGCTGAAGAGCCAGCTGGACACGCTCGAGGAGCCGGGCCCGGACGAGGCGATCGAGGTCAGCATCGAGCTGACGCCCGAGCAGATCGTCGATCAGGTCATGCTGAAGATCGGTCTCGCGCAGCAGCACTGAGCGCGGTCCGCGGCCATCGTCATGGAAAAGGCGCCTTCGGGCGCCTTTTTCGTTTGCGATGCGCGGGCCGGTCAGGCCGTGCGCGCGCGTTGCGCGATCCCGTCGAGCAGCACGTCGAGCATCGTGTCGTGCACGACGGCCGGATCGAGCTGCGCATAGAGCGGGGCGGCCGACTTGACGAGCGGATGCCCGGCGTCGGACAGCGCGTGCATTTCCGCGAGTTCGACGTCGTTCGCGGCACGCGTGAGGCCGCCCGTTTCGGCGGCGGCGAGGCCGATCACGCTCGCGTACCAGCCGACGCATACCGCCGGCAGCGCCGCACGCGGGATGCCGGCGTCGGTCAGCGCGCGATGCACGGCCTCGATGTGCGCGAGATCGGCCGGCCCCGTACTCATGTGCCGCTGCAGCAGCGCGAACGCGGCCGGGTAGCGCAACGCGAGTGCGCGGTACTGACGCGCGAGGTCGCGCAGCCGTTCGCGCCACGGCAGGGAAGGATCGACCGGCACGAGCGAGCGCGACAGCGCATTCGCGATCGCGCGGCTCAGGCCTTCCTTCGACTTGAAGTGATACAGCACGCTCATCGGGTCGCAGCCGACCGACTGCGCGAGCTTGCGCACGCTGAACGCGGCTTCGCCGACGTCTTCGAGCAGCGCGAGCGCGGCCGCGACGATCGCGTCCTTGTCGAGGCCGCGCGGCCCCTGGGCAGGTTTGTCTTTCATCGAGACGGGCTGGCAGGCCGGCACGGCGCCAGTTGTAAACTTGACGAAAGCTTATTCTACACTGTAGAATTATTTCTGCGGTGTAGAAATTGGGTGTCCCGGCACCTTTCAATACGTGCTTTCGCACAGTCCGGGATCCAGGCGGCACGAGCGTGCCCGCCGTCAACACGGGCCATCGCGCCCCCTTTCTCGTTGACACCCATGTGGAACCGGCTGCCCCACCCGCGAAGCCAGCAGGCTCATCGACAGGCGGCCCAAGACCATGCAAGTGCAATCATGACGTCCAACAGCAAACCCCTGATCCAGGGAGAAGCGCGTTTCGAGCAAACGCAACTGAACATCGAAAAAGACAACTGGAACTGGTGCGATCCGGCCCGCTACGACGGCGAGCATCCGGCGAACTGGTACGAAGCGTCGCTGTCGCGCCATGAAAACAGCGCGCCGCTCGCGCATGACATCGTGTGCGACGTGCTCGTGATCGGCGCGGGCTTGCTCGGCGCGTCGGCCGCGCTGCATCTCGCGCAAGCGGGCGTCGACACGATCCTCGTCGACAAGCATCACGTCGGCTCGGCCGCGTCGGGCCGCAACGGCGGCCAGCTGACGCCCGGCCTCGCGCGCTGGGAAGCCGCCGACATGATCGACCACCTGGCGCACGACGACGCGAAGCGGCTGTGGCGCTTCGCGTCGGCCGAGTCGATGGACCTGATCGACGAGATCGGCGCGCGTTACGCGCTCGATCTCGACCGCAAGCGCGGCCACGTGACGGCGGCGGTTCACCCCGGCCACATGAGCGCGCTGCTCGACGGCGCGGATGCGCGCCGTCATCTCGGCGATGCGGGCGTGACGCTCGTCGGCCGCCATCAGCTGCACGACGAATACGTGCGCTCGGGGCTGTACCACGGCGCGGCGATCGACGCGATCGGCGGGCAGATCCATCCGCTCGCGCTGGTGCGCGGCCTCGTGCACGGCTTCCAGCTGAACGGCGGCGCGCTGTACGAGGGCACCGAAGTGCTCGAGCTCGACGAGACGCCCGCGGGCGTCGTCGCGACGACGCCGGGCGGCACGATCACCGCGCGCCGCGGCGTCGTGCTCGCGCTGCACAACACGACGTTCCGGCTGCTGGACGACGGCGCGGCGACCACCGTGCCGTTCTTCACGTACGTGAGCGTGACGGCGCCGCTCGACGTCGACGTCGCGACGCTGATGCCGGCCGGGATGCCGGTGTACGACACGCAGTTCCAGATCGACTACTACCGGCCGGTACGCGGCAACCGGCTGCTGTTCGGCGGGCAGGGCACCGGCACCTGCTGGGCGCAGCCCGACGTCAACGCGTATCTGCTGACGCGGCTGAACACGGTGTTTCCGCAGCACGACGGCCGCTTCGCGCTCGACTACTGCTGGAGCGGCGTCAGCGACTTCACGCTGAACGGCGCCACCGACAGCCGCAAGACCGACGGCCGCGTGCCGATGTACATGGTGCAGGGCTGGAGCGGGCACGGCGTCGCGCAGACGGTGCGGATCGGCAAGGCGATCTGCGACGATTTCGTCGGTCGCAACGACGATTTCTCGATGCTCACGGGCATCGACCATCGCGCGATTCCGCTTGGCCGGCAGTTGTCGCCGATCGCGATTCCGGCCGCGAAGGCGGCGATGAGCGTGATGAGCGCGCTCAACCCGGGGCGGATGATTTCGTTCTGATCGTCCGACAAGCAAAAAGCCCGATGCGATTGCTCGCATCGGGCTTTTTTCGTCAGGCGGCGGCGCTTACGCGATCCGCTTCGCGAGTTCGACGGCCTTGCCGATGTACGACGCCGGCGTCATCGCGAGCAGGCGCTCCTTCGCATCCTGCGGGATCGCCAGCGTGCCGACGAATTCCTGCAGCGCCTCGCGCGTGATGCCCTTGCCGCGCGTCAGTTCCTTCAGCTGCTCGTACGGGTTCTCGATGCCGTAGCGGCGCATCACCGTCTGCACCGGCTCGGCGAGCACTTCCCAACAGTTGTCGAGATCTTCGTTCAGGCGCTGCGGGTTCACTTCGAGCTTGTCGAGGCCGCGGATCAGCGAGTCGTACGCGAGCAGCGAGTAGCCGAGCGCGACGCCCATGTTGCGCAGCACCGTCGAGTCGGTCAGGTCGCGCTGCCAGCGCGACACCGGCAGCTTGTCGGCGAGGTGGCGCAGCGTCGCGTTCGCGAGGCCGAGGTTGCCTTCCGAGTTCTCGAAGTCGATCGGGTTGACCTTGTGCGGCATCGTCGACGAGCCGATTTCGCCGGCTTTCGTCTTCTGCTTGAAGTAGCCGACCGAGATGTAGCCCCACACGTCGCGGTCGAGGTCGAGCAGGATCGTGTTCGCGCGGGCGACCGCGTCGAACAGTTCGGCCATGTAGTCGTGCGGCTCGATCTGGATCGTGTACGGGTTGAACGTGAGCTTCAGGCGGTTTTCGATCACGTCGCGCGAGAACGCTTCCCAGTCGAATTCCGGATACGCGGACAGGTGCGCGTTGAAGTTGCCGACCGCGCCGTTCATCTTGCCGAGGATCTCGACCTTCTCGATGCGCGTGATCGCGCGGGCGAGGCGGGCCGCGACGTTCGCGAGTTCCTTGCCGAGCGTCGTCGGGCTGGCCGGCTGGCCGTGCGTGCGCGACAGCATCGGCTGTTCGGCGTGGGCGTGCGCGAGCGCGACGAGGCGCTGGTAGACCGTGCGCAGCGCCGGCAGGATCACGTGTTCGCGCGCGCCGGCGAGCATCATCCCGTGCGACGTGTTGTTGATGTCCTCGGACGTGCACGCGAAGTGGATGAATTCGCTCGCCTTCTCGAGTTCGGCCTGGCCCTTCACCGATTCCTTCAGCCAGTATTCGACGGCCTTCACGTCGTGGTTCGTCACGCGCTCGATTTCCTTGATGCGCGCGGCGTCGTGCGCGGTGAAGCGCTCGGCGAGCTGCAGCAGGAACTGTTCCGACGCATCGGAGAAGCGCGGGACTTCCGCGAAGCCGGCGCGCGACAGCGCGATCAGCCAGTGCACCTCGACGGTGACGCGGTGGCGCATGAAAGCGGCTTCGGAGAGCCAGTCGCGCAGCGCTTCGGTCTTGCTGGCGTAGCGGCCGTCGATGGGCGAGAGCGCGGTGAGGGCGAAAAGCGTATCGGGACGAGTGTCGGACATGATCGGGCGGGCCTTGGGGCCGGGTCGAGCGAGGGGAAGGAGAATCCGGCATTTTACCATTGGCGCGGGCCGATCCCGGCCGAACCGGTCCGGCCGCGGTGGCCGCGGGCGCGCGACGCCCGGGCGGCGGCGCAGCGACGCGCGAATGGCCGGCCGGCGGGCGCCCGCGCCGGCTCGCCGGGCCGCGCTCGACACCGCCGGCCGGGTCCGGCCGCCGGTAGAATGCAGGCTTCTTCCCGACCGCCGCCCGCCGCGCCCGCCTGCATGGAACTGAAATGGCTCGAAGACTTCGTCTCCCTCGCGGAAACGCGCAGCTTTAGCCGGTCCGCCGAGCTGCGGCACGTGTCGCAGCCGGCGTTTTCGCGGCGTATCCAGGCGCTCGAGGCGTGGCTCGCGACCGAGCTGATCGATCGGTCGGTCTATCCGACGCGGCTCACGCAGGCCGGACAGATCTTCTACGAGCAGGCGCTGACGATGCTGTCGCAGGCGCACGAGGCGCGCACGCTGCTGCGTGGCCACGTCGGCGCGCCGGTGCCGACGATCGAATTCGCGGTGCCGCACACGCTGTCGCTCACGTATTTCCCGCGCTGGCTGCAGCGGATCGAGGCGAAGATGGGCCAGGTCCACACGCGGCTGCGCGCGCTGAACGTGCACGACGCGGTGCTGTCGCTCGTCGAGGGCGGCTGCGATCTCGTGATGGGCTACCACCACCCGAGCCACCCGGTCGCGCTCGACCCGGCGCGCTACGACATGCTGATCCTCGGCAGCGAGCCGATCAGCCCGTTCTCGGCGCCCGGCCGCGCGGGCCGGCCGCGCCATACGCTGCCGGGCGCGGCCGACGCGCGCGTGCCGTACCTGTCGTATACGCCGAACGCGTATCTCGGCCGGATGACCGAAGTCATCATCGCGAATGCGCCGACCCGGCTGTTCCTCGATCGCGTGTACGAAACCGACATGGCCGAAGGGCTGAAGGCGATGGCGCTCGCGGGGCACGGCGTCGCGTTCCTGCCGCACAGCGCGGTCGACGATGCGGTCGCGGGCGGCCGGCTGATCCGGCTCGACCGGTCGGCGCGCGGCGCGCATCCGTTCACGCTGACGATGGAGATCCGGCTGTACTGCGACAAGCTCGCGCTGCAGGGCGACGAGCCGCGGCAGAAACTGGTGCGCGCACTGTGGGACGTCGTGCGTGACGAACTGCGCGACACAGCCGGCGACACGGCAGATTAACCGCCGGCGGTTAATCCGGCCAACCGGGCCCGGCCGGCCGACGGCGGCCTTGCGGCGCCTGTCGGACGGCGGTCCGGCGGGCGGCACGCATCCACGCCATCCGATTTTTCGCGAACGCGATGCACGGCCGATCGCGGCCGTTCTTGCGCAAATCGACCGCGGATTTGCGAAAAATCGCGATCATGCAAGAAACGCATAATCGAATAAACAAACGGCATTGGATAAAAAAAACCGGTTTTTCGACAATGTGCGCAATCCGTTGAACGTTGGAGCATCCATGTCTTCGCAACAGCAGTCCATCCCGTCCTACCTGCACGCCGACGATCTCGGCCCGTGGGGCAACTACCTTCAGCAGGTCGATCGCGTCGCGCCGTACCTCGGTTCGCTGTCGCGCTGGCTCGAAACGCTGAAGCGCCCGAAGCGCATCCTGATCGTCGACTGCCCGATCGAGCTCGACAACGGCACCGTCGCGCACTTCGAAGGCTATCGCGTGCAGCACAACGTGTCGCGCGGCCCGGGCAAGGGCGGCGTGCGCTACCACCAGGACGTGACGCTGTCGGAAGTGATGGCGCTGTCGGCATGGATGTCGGTGAAGAACGCGGCCGTGAACGTGCCGTACGGCGGTGCGAAGGGCGGCATCCGCGTCGACCCGCGCAAGCTGTCGCGTGGTGAGCTCGAGCGCGTGACGCGCCGCTACACCAGCGAAATCGGCATCATCATCGGGCCGAACACCGACATTCCGGCACCGGACGTCAACACCAACGAACAGGTGATGGCGTGGATGATGGACACGTACTCGATGAACCAGGGCCAGACGTCGACCGGCGTCGTGACCGGCAAGCCGATCTCGCTCGGCGGTTCGCTCGGCCGCAAGGAAGCCACGGGCCGCGGCGTGTTCGTCGTCGGCTCGGAAGCGGCGAAGAAGAAGGGCCTCGAGATCGAAGGCGCGCGCATCGCGGTGCAGGGCTTCGGCAACGTCGGCGGCATCGCGGCGAAGCTGTTCCAGGAAGCGGGTGCGAAGGTGATCGCGGTGCAGGATCACACGGGCACGATCTACCAGCCGGCCGGCCTCGATTCGAACAAGCTGCTCGACCACGTCGCACGCACGGGCGGCGTCGCGGGCTTCGAAGGCGCCGAGCCGATGCCGAACGACGAGTTCTGGACGGTCGAGACCGACATCCTGATCCCGGCGGCACTGGAAAACCAGATCACCGAGAAGAACGCAGCGAAGATCCGCACGAAGATCATCGTCGAAGGCGCGAACGGCCCGACGACGACGGCGGCGGACGACATCCTGAGCGCGAACGGCGTGCTGGTGATCCCCGACGTGATCGCGAACGCGGGCGGCGTGACCGTGTCGTACTTCGAGTGGGTGCAGGATTTCTCGAGCTTCTTCTGGACGGAAGACGAGATCAACCATCGTCTCGAGCGCGTGATGCGCGAAGCGTTCGCCGGCGTGTGGGCGGTCGCGGAAGAGCACAAGGTGACGGTGCGTACGGCGGCGTTCATCGTCGCGTGCAAGCGCATCCTGATGGCGCGCGAAATGCGCGGCCTCTACCCCTGATCGGGCGTCCCTGACCGGGCGTCCCTAACCGGGCGTCCCTGATCGTCGACTATGATCGATTCATGACGCAATCCACCCGATTGCGGATATGAACCCTCGCGGGCGGTGCCGGATCCGGCATCGCCCGCGCGCGCATTCGGAGCGCCCGAAGTCTGGAGGAAGGCTTCGCACAGGGCGATTCGTAGTGCGGTAAACAACCAGTACTTTCAAAAATATTACTTTGATACACTGGCGCGGGTTTTAGCCAAGGAGATGACCAAAATGAAATTCCACAAGGCAGTCCTGACGGTCGCGGCGCTTTGCGCGTTCGCAAGCGGCGCGCATGCTCAGGAGACGGGCACGCTGAAGAAGATCAAGGACACGGGCGTGATCGCGCTGGGCCACCGCGAATCGTCGATTCCGTTCTCCTATTACGACCAGAACCAGCAGGTGGTCGGCTATTCGCGCGAGTTCCAGCTGAAGGTGGTCGACGCGGTGAAGAAGAAGCTGAACCTGCCGAACCTGCAGGTGAAGAACATCCCCGTCACGTCGCAGAACCGTATTCCGCTGGTGCAGAACGGCACGGTCGACATCGAGTGCGGCTCGACGACCAACAACCTCGAGCGCCAGCAGCAGGCTGCGTTCTCCGACACGATCTTCGTGATCGGCACGCGCCTGATGACGAAGAAGGATTCGGGCGTCAAGGATTTCGCCGACCTGAAGGGCAAGACGGTCGTGACGACGGCCGGCACGACGTCGGAGCGCCTGCTGCGCAAGATGAACAACGACAAGCAGCTCGGCATGAACATCATCAGCGCGAAGGATCACGGCGATTCGTTCAACACGCTGGAATCGGGCCGCGCGGTCGCATTCATGATGGATGACGCGCTGCTCGCGGGCGAGCGCGCGAAGGCGAAGCAGCCGGGCGAATGGGTGATCGTCGGCACGCCGCAATCGGAAGAGGCTTACGGCTGCATGATGCGCAAGGGCGACGCCGACTTCAAGAAGGTCGTCGACGACGCGATCTCGCAAGTCGAGAAGTCGGGCGAAGCCGCGAAGATCTACGCGAAGTGGTTCGAGAACCCGATCCCGCCGAAGGGGCTGAACCTGAACTTCCCGCTGTCCGATTCGATGAAGAAGCTGTACGCGAACCCGAACGACAAGGCGCTCGACTGACCACACGGCCGTTGATGCAGAAATGACGCTACTGAAACGGAAGAGGCGCTGCTTCTTCCGTTTCTTTTTGCTGGAGTCTTGCCCATGTCTTACCACTGGAACTGGGGCATCTTTCTGAGCCCCGTGTCGACCGGCGAGCCGACGACTTATTTCGGATGGCTGATGTCCGGCTTCTGGGTGACGATCGAAGTGTCGCTCGTCGCCTGGGTCATCGCGCTGATCGTCGGGTCGCTGTTCGGCGTGCTGCGCACCGTGCCGAACAAATGGCTGTCCGCGATCGGTACCGTGTACGTGTCGATCTTCCGGAACATTCCGCTGATCGTGCAGTTCTTCGTCTGGTATCTCGTGATACCCGAGTTGCTGCCTGCGTCGATCGGCACCTGGATCAAGCAGTTGCCGCCGACCACGCAGTTCTTTACCGCGTCGATCGTCTGTCTCGGCCTGTTCACGGGCGCGCGCGTGTGCGAACAGGTGCGTTCGGGGATCAACGCGCTGCCGAAGGGCCAGCGCGCGGCCGGCCTCGCGATGGGTTTCACGCAATGGCAGACGTATCGCTACGTGCTGCTGCCCGTGGCATACCGGATCATCGTGCCGCCGCTCACGTCGGAATTCCTGAACATCTTCAAGAATTCCGCCGTCGCGTCGACGATCGGTCTGCTCGACCTGTCCGCGCAGGCGCGCCAGCTCGTCGACTACACCGCGCAGACCTACGAGTCGTTCATCGCGGTCACGCTCGCCTACGTGCTGATCAACCTCGTCGTGATGGCGTTCATGCGCTGGATCGAAGGCCGTACGCGGCTGCCCGGCTATATCGGAGGCAAGTGATGCATCAGTTCGACTGGAGTAGTATTCCCGGCGCGCTGCCGACGCTGTGGTCGGGGGCGGTCGTCACGTTCAAGATCACGCTGATCGCGATCGTGGTCGGGATCGTCTGGGGCACGCTGCTGGCGCTGCTGCGGCTGTCCGGCGTCAAGCCGCTCGCATGGTTCGCGAAGGCGTACGTGACGGTGTTCCGCTCGATCCCGCTCGTGATGGTGCTGCTGTGGTTCTTCCTGATCGTGCCGCAGGTGCTGCAGGGCGTGCTCGGGCTGTCGCCGACGATCGACATCCGCCTTGCCTCGGCGATGGTCGCGTTCTCGTTGTTCGAAGCCGCGTATTATTCCGAGATCATCCGCGCCGGCATCCAGGCGGTGCCGCGCGGGCAGGTGAATGCCGCGTTCGCGCTCGGCATGAACTACGCGCAGGCGATGCGCCTCGTGATCCTGCCGCAGGCGTTCCGCGCGATGGTGCCGCTGCTACTCACGCAGGCGATCGTCCTGTTCCAGGATACGTCGCTCGTGTACGTGATCAGTCTCGCGGACTTCTTCCGCACGGCCGCCAACATCGGCGATCGCGACGGCACGACCGTCGAGATGGTCCTGTTCGCCGGCGCATGCTATTTCGTGATTTGCTCGTTGGCGTCTGCTCTCGTCAAGGGTCTCCAGAAAAAGGTCACAAGATGATTTCCATCAAGAACGTTTCGAAGTGGTACGGCCAGTTTCAGGTCCTCACCGAATGCACGACCGAGGTCAAGAAAGGCGAGGTGGTCGTCGTGTGCGGGCCGTCGGGCTCGGGCAAGTCGACGCTGATCAAGACCGTGAACGGCCTGGAGCCGTTCCAGCAGGGCGAGATCCTCGTGAACGGCCAGTCGGTCGGCGACAAGAAGACGAACCTGTCGAAGCTGCGCTCGAAGGTCGGGATGGTGTTCCAGCATTTCGAGCTGTTCCCGCACCTGTCGATCACCGAGAACCTGACGCTCGCGCAGATCAAGGTGCTCGGCCGCGGCAAGGACGAAGCGGCGGAGAAGGGCATGAAGCTGCTCGATCGCGTCGGCCTGAAGGCGCATGCGCACAAGTATCCGGGCCAGTTGTCGGGCGGCCAGCAGCAGCGTGTCGCGATCGCGCGCGCTGTCGATGGACCCGATCGCGATGCTGTTCGACGAGCCGACGTCCGCGCTCGATCCCGAGATGATCAACGAAGTGCTCGACGTGATGGTCGAACTCGCGCAGGAAGGGATGACGATGATGGTCGTCACGCACGAGATGGGCTTCGCGAAGAAGGTCGCGCATCGCGTGATCTTCATGGACAAGGGCGCGATCGTCGAGGACGACCGCAAGGATGATTTCTTCTCGAATCCGAAATCGGAACGCGCGAAGGACTTCCTCGCGAAGATCCTGCACTGATGAGCGTTCGCGCGTTTTGGCGCGCGACCATGCGAAAACCGCCCGGCAGGCAGCCGGGCGGTTTTTTTTCGTCCGCCGCCGGGCGTTACCAGCTGTACCGGTAGCCGACCTGCCCGACGATCCCGCGCCGGTAGTCACCGCCGATGTTGCGCGCGATCTTCGCGTTCGCGTACAGCTCGCCCGACTTGCCGAAGCCGGCGGTCACGCCGACGCCGAGCTCGTACCAGGTGCGCCCGAGATGCGTGGCGAACGGCGTGCCGCCGACGACGGTCTGCCCCGGCGACAGGAAGTCGTGCAGCACGTCGGCCGTGAAGTACGGCGTCGCGGCGCCGCCGCCCGCGTCCGACTGGAGGTTCGGCCGGAAGATGCGCACGCCGACGCGGCCGCGCAGCGCATTCGTCGTCGTGCCCGATACGGCCGACACGTTGTCGTTGAACCCGTTCAGCTTCAGGTATTGATACATCAGCTGCGCCTGCGGCTCGATCGCAACGGGGAACGTGCCGATCGCGAACGGCTTGCCGACTTCCTGCGACAGCGCGACGCCGAAGCCGTTCTGCGACGCTTCGTTGCCGTAGCTGTCGCGATAGCGGTTGCCGTAGTGCGTGACCTGCCCGACGCTGTCGAAGTAGGTGCCGTCGGACAGGTAGCGGGTCCAGTAGCCGCCGACGCTCTGTGCATGCATCTCGACCGAGCCCGTCGACGTCGACAGGTTCGGCGAGCCGGCGCGCGCCATGTCGCTGAAGCTCGCGTTCGACACGCCGATGCTGGCCGTCACGCCCGCATGCGTGCTGCCGGCGCCGCCCGGTGCCTGGTCGAGCGTCCAGTCCTTGCCGAACTGCGCGAAGAACGTGCGTTCGTCGGCCGAGAAGCGACCCGCGTTCGCATCGAGACTCTGGCCGCCGATGCGCCCCCACACGCCGTCGCGATTGCCGGGCTGTTGCTTCTCGACGTTGTAGAGGTCGCCGACGCGCTCGTGCAGCCTGCCGAGCGTCGAGAAGCCGTAGTCGGCGTTCAGCAGCGGCGTCATCGCGTAGCCGGAGACGCCCGGACGATACGCGAGCGCGCCGCCGTTGCCGTTGCCATTCCCGTTGCTGCCGCCGTCGCCGCCGCCGGACGGGTGGATCGGGTCGACCGGGTCGGTCGGGTCGAGCTGCGAACGCAGGTACCAGCCGTTCGCATCGCCTTGCCCGCCGCGATAGAGCCGGTATTCGTACGCGCCGGCCTGTACCGGGCCGGCGAGATGGAACGCCGACGCGGTGGTCGTGCCGCCGTTGGCCGTGACGACCACGGCAATCCCGTCGCCGGTCGTCTGCGCGCCGGCGCCGGCCGTGTTGGCGATCTTCAGGCCGGTCGTGCCGGTCGCCGCGCCGCCGTTCACGATCAGCCGGTCGGTCGGCGATGCGTCGGCGCCGAGATACGTGTTCAGCGCGATCGTGCCGCCGTTGCCGACGTAGCCGCCGGTCGTCAGCGTCTTGTAGCTGCCCGTCAGCGTCGGCGAGCCGGTCGGCGCGGCGAACGCGACGAGGCCCGCGTTGGTCAGGCTGCTCAGCACCGAGCTGCCCGTCATGCGCCACGTGCTCGTGCCGTCGACGGTCAGCGCGACCGGGTCGATCTTGCCGGTCAGCGTGGTGCCGTTCGCGAGGAACACGTTGCCGGTGCTCGACGCGTCCGACACGATGTCGCCCGCGAGGTTGACCGCCGATGCGCTGAACGTGACGTTGCTGCCGTTCGCGAGATTCAGCAGCGTGCCGTTGCCGGCCGTCACGACCGTGCCGTTGCGCACCGCGATGTCGGCCGTGCCGCCGCGCGCGGCGAAGGCCGGCCCGGTGGCGGACGTCACGCTGCCGCCGTCGATGAGCACCGAGCTGGTCGCGCCGTTCGCGAGCGTGTCCGACGTCAGCACGCCGGCCGTCGCGCCCGTGAGCGCCGTGCCGGTCAACGCGAGCACGCCGCCGCTGTTCGCGGTGGCGCCGCTGCCGGCCGCGCTGGCGAGCGACGAACCCGTATCGGCGATGCGGCCGCCGTTTTGCGCGACGATGCCGTCGGCCGCGTTGCCCGACGCGGTGACTTTCGCGCCCGACAGCAGGGCTGTCGCGCCACCGTCCATGATGATCGCATGCGCGTTCGCGCCGGTCGTCGCGATGGTCGTCCCGTTGGCCGTGAGCGTGGAGTCGGCGCCTGACACGGACACGCCGCGCGCATCGGCCCCCGCCGTGCGGACGACCGTGGCCGCATCGGTCGCGATACGCGCGCCGGCGCCGGTCGATGTGAGGCCGTCGGCGCCGTTGCCGGTCGTGGCGACCTGCGTGCCGGACAGCGCGATCGTTGCATTCGCACCGAGGTTGCGGACCCCGCTGCCCGAGCCGCCGACCGCGATCGACGTCGCGCCGGCCGCGATGCCGCCGCCCGTGACGGTCGAGTCGATCAGCACGCCGTCGGCGTTGCCGTTCGCGATGACGGTGCCGGCGCCCGACAACGCGACCGATGCGCCGGCCCCCGTCAGACGCACGCCCGCGACACCGTCGTCGGCTTCGATCGAACCCGCATTGGCGAGCGTGGCCGACGCACCCTGCACGAGCGCGCCGGTGCCGTTGGTCACGCGGATCGTCGACGCGTTGTTCACCGTGCCGAGCGTGCCGGCCACGACGCCCGTCGAGCCGGCGCCGGTCAGCAGCACCGTGCTGCGGTTCTCGAGCGTGCCGAGATTCTGCGCGATGAAGCCGGTCACGCCGGCGGTCGACGACGTGACGGCCGCGTGGTTGGTCAGCGTCGTCGCGACCGGCGCGCCGGCATTCGCGCCGGCGAGGTCGTGCGCCTGCCCGTCGACGACGCCCGCCGTCGCGCCGGCCGCGTTCAGGTTGATCGTCGCGCCGGCGTCGATCGTGCCCTTCGCGCCGCCTTCGACCGCGATCGCGATGCCGTTCGCGCCGTTGACGTCGTAGACCGCGTTGCCGGTCGACAGCGTGGTGCCGGCGTCGGTTGCGAGTACGCCGCGCGAGCGCTGGCCGTTGACGTCGGTCGTCAGCACGCCGGCCGTGGATGCACCCGTGTAGGCCGCGCCACCCGCGACGCGGAACAGCGTCGAATCGTCGGTGTCGACGCTCAGGTGCTGCGCGGCGACGTTGATTTTCGAGCCCGCGCCGTAGGCGTAGAAGCCGATCTGGTTGGTGCCGGACATGAAGGCCGGCACGGCGTTCGCGCCGACGTCGATCGTCGCGCCCGAACGCGCATGCACGCCGATCGCGCCCGCGCCCGTCAGGTTCAGCGCGCCGTCGAGCGTGGCCTTCGCGAGCGGCCCCTCGGCCCAGACGCCATAGTTGCGCGTGCCCGACGCAGGATCGAGGCCACCCGCCACGTTGATCGTGCCGGTCGACGTCGCGGCCGTCGCGTTCGTGCCGGTGCCGACGACCATGATGCCGATGCCGTTCACGCCATTCAGCGTGATCGTGCCCGTGTTGGTCACGGTCGCGGCGGTGTTGGCCGCCAGCATGCCGACGTTGGCGAGCGGCGTGCCGGCCGCGGCGCCGTTGACGACGATCGCGCCCGCGTTGGTCAGCGTGCCGGAAGTCGAGCCGATGCTCGCCAGCGCGGCGCCGTTCTGGGTCTGCGTGCCGATCACGATCGTGCCGAGATTGCTCGCGGTGCCCGACGCGCCGAGCAGGATGCCGTACGCGTGCGCGGCGAGCGCGACGTCGTTCGTGGCTTCGGGCGCGGCGACGTCGTACTGCGCGGCGCGGCCGAGATAGATCGTGCCGCCGGCTTCGTTCGTGAAGCTGCCGCCGGCGACGAGGCCGCCGATCACCTGGCTGTCCAGCGTCGTCGCGTTGACGCCGACGTTGATCGTGCCGGCGTTCGACGCGTGCGCGCCGTCCGTCGCGGCCACCGCGTAGTTCTGCAGGTCGAGCCGGTTGCGGGTGAGATCCCACGCGCCGACGTTCATCACGCCGTTGTTGACGAACGTGGTGCCCGCGCCGTTCGCATACACGCCGCTGCCTTCGACATACGTGCCGAGCCCGAAGTTGTCGGGCCGGGCGGTGCCCGTGTCGACGTTGTCGCCGGCCGTGTAGCCGGATGAGATCGTGCCGTTGTTGACGCCGCTCGCGCCGCTCAGCAGGCGCACCAGCGTGAAGTCGCCCGACAGGCGCCCGTCGTTGACGAAGTGCGCACCGTTCTCCGCGACGACCGCCGCGCTCGCGTCGATCGTGTTGGAGCCGCGGAAGTCGATCTGGCCGTCCTCGCCGATGTGCAGCGTCGCGTTTGCGCCCGTGCCGTGCATCGCGGACGGGTAGTTCCGGGGCAGCGCGTTCTTGTCGCCGGGCGACACGTTGTTCGCATACTCGAAGGTCTGCGGGGAGAGCGTCACGGCCTGGCCGAATGCGTTGTCGTAGGCGGTCTGCGAGCCGAGCGCGCCGTTGCGGACCGAACGCACGAGAAAGTCGTTGTACGCGGCGAGCGACGCGGCATCGGTGACGGTCCACGTGCTGCCGTCGAACGCGGTGAAGGTGCCCGCGTAGGTCGGCACGTCGAGCTGGATGCTGCCGACGGGGCCGCCGCTCGCGAGATAGTCGCCGGTGATGAACCAGATCTGGTTGCGCGAATTCCAGTTGATGACGCTCGGGACCGAGCCGGTGCCGTCCGCGTAGGTGAGATCGCTCTGCTTGGCCGCGATCGTCATCACGTTGCCGGTCGCCGCGGGCGCGTTCGCCGCGTTGCCGATCGAGACGTCGAGCGTGCCGCCCGAGCTTGCGACCGTGCCGATCCGCGTGTTCACGTACTGGTCGCCGTTCACGTCGTGGTACACCTGCACGACGGTCGAGCCGGCGTTCGACGACACGAACGCGGACGAGTCGTAGGTGGCGACGGACGTGCGACCGCCCGTGATCGAATCGGGGGTGCCGACGCTTTGCGTCTTGCCGCCGAGCGTGACCAACGGCTGATTCGAGTTGCCCGAAATGATGGACGTGTTGGCGAGCGGCATCGGCGTGTAGCCCATGTCGCCGGTCGCGCCCGTCCAGGCGCCCGTCAGGCCGACCCGGTCGCCGCCCGACACGGTCGTGGCGCCGACGAGGTCGTTGTTGACGGTCGGGTTGAAACTGTCGAGCACGCAGGTGCCGCCGCTCGCGATTGCGGCGCCGTTGCCGCAGGTCGACGCGTGTACGGTGCCGACCGACAGCGCGGCCAGGGCGGCGCCGAGCGCCGCGACGCGCAGTGGCGACCGGCGCGTGGCGTGACGCGTTGCCTCGTGCGCGGTGCGGCGACTTGCCCCCGATGCGCTGCCCGAGCGCTTGCCGCGCGCCCGGGTCGTTTCCGCCACCGCGACCCAGCAGCCGGCGGCCTCGCTCCATATCGATCGAAATGAGTGATTCACGACATACCCCTCTTTCTTCTTTTGACGTGGCATTCGCCGCCATTCGGCGAATTCGCATTCCGCGGTGGGGAAATAATCCGAAGGGGCGTGCGGCGGCTATGGCTGCGTGTCGCGCCAATCGTGTTTAGTTACACCGAGGATGGGCGGAGTCTACTGATTCGAATGGGCGTCGATTATCGATAAACTGGAAACTGTAATGATGCGAACCGTAGTGCGTGGTATTTTTGATTTGTGTGGGTAATCGAACCGAAAGCTATGATGGAGGCGGGTTTGGGCGGTGGGTGTGAGAATCCGGTAGGGTGACCGGAGTAGGTGGGATAGCGCACGGTTCCGGCAGGCGTGCGCGCGTTAAAATGCAGATCCGGGATTTTCGTTTTGATTGGTGATTATTTTGTTTGCTGCATCTTTTATTTATTTTCGCTTGTAATTTAATAAAATCAAGCGAGTGTTGTGTGGCATCGATTGATTGCGCCGGCTGGTGCTCAAAATGGAACCCGATTGCCCGGAGCCGAGCGATTTGCGCCGACGACGCGCGTCGTCGACAGTGCGGTATGACGCCTGCGCAGCCAGCGGTAAATGAGCAGAAAGCGGGCGCAGCCGATGCCGCGCCGGGCGTCAGAAATCGATCGCGTCGTCGGAATCGCCGTCGGCCGCGGTAGCGAGCGCTTCGCGAACCACCGCGCGCGGCGCGGACGCCGACGCGTCGAGTGACGGGTTGCGCAGCTTCTCGAGCACGCGCTCGGGCACCGGAATCTGCATCCGCGCGGCGACGTCGCCGCACTGGAACATGATCAGCTCGCCCGGCTCGAATGCGGTCCAGACTTCGTTGTCGGTGAGCGGCTGTGTCGCGATCACCGCGACGCGATCCTCGGGCGTCGTGTATTTGGCGAAGTCGATCGACAGGTCTTCGTCGACGAGATGCGCGGTCGAGAACGGCCAGCGCCGCACGAGGTAGTGCAGCCGCGTCGAGCAGTGCGCGAAGAGCGCCTGGCCGTTCGACATCAGGAAGTTGAACACGCCGTGATCGGTGATGCCGCGCGTCAGTTCGCCGACCCGCTCGAACAGCTCCGGCAGCGGCGGCTGCGCGCCGGGAAAGGCTTCGCGCAGCCCCTGCATCAGCACGCAGAACGCCTGTTCGCTGTCGGTCGTGCCGACCGGATGGTAGACGCTGCCGTCCATGTCCGGCGCGTAGTCCTGCAGGTCGCCGTTATGCGCGAAGATCCAGTGCCGGCCCCACAGTTCGCGCATGAAAGGATGGCTGTTCTCGAGCAGGATGTGCCCCTGCGTCGCCTTGCGGATGTGCGCGATCGTGTTCTTGGACTTGATCGGGTAGCGCTTCACCATTTCGGCGATCGGCGACGTGGCCGATGCCTGGTGATCGATGAAGAGGCGGCAGGCCTTGTCTTCGAAGAACGCGATGCCCCAGCCGTCGGCATGGTGATCGGTGAGCCCGCCCCGGGCCGCGAAACCTGTGAAGGAGAATGTGACGTCCGTCGGCGCGGCGCAGTTCATTCCTAGGAGTTGGCACATTTTACGTGGGGCGGCAGGCTGAAGCAGGGGGTAACGAACCGGGCGAACCCCGGTACAATGCGGCTTCTAGCATATCACCGAGCCCTGAGCGGTAAAAAGCGGATTCCGCTGGCCAAAGGCCCCGTGTTGCGGTTTGCCGTCAGTCGGCCCGCGCACGTGCGTTCCGGCCCCGCCGATGGCACGCCCGTTCCTCACGACGCCTCCTATGACTGCCTCGAACGCTTCTTCCCCGGCGACGCTTTCGCTCGCCCGTCCCGACGACTGGCACCTGCACCTGCGAGACGGCGACATGCTCGCCGCCGTGCTGCCGCACACCGCCCGCCAGTTCGGCCGCGCCATCGTCATGCCGAACCTGAAGCCGCCGGTCACGACCACCGCGCAGGCGCAGGCGTATCGCGAGCGCATCCTCGCCGCGCTGCCGGCCGGGATGACGTTCGAGCCGCTGATGACGCTGTACCTGACCGACAACACGCCGCCCGACGAAATCCGCCGCGCGCGCGAAAGCGGCTTCGTGCACGGCGTGAAGCTGTATCCGGCAGGCGCCACGACGAATTCCGACCATGGCGTCACCGATCTCGCGAAATGTGCGAAGACGCTCGAGGCGATGCAGGAAACCGGCATGCCGCTGCTCGTGCACGGCGAGGTGACCGATGCGTCGATCGACCTGTTCGACCGCGAGAAGGTGTTCATCGACCGCGTGATGACGCCGCTGCGCCGCGATTTCCCGGGCCTGAAGGTCGTGTTCGAACACATCACGACGAAGGACGCGGCCGACTACGTCCGCGATGCCGACGCGGCGCCCGGCCTGCTCGGCGCGACGATCACCGCGCATCACCTGCTGTACAACCGCAACGCGCTGTTCGTCGGCGGGATCCGCCCGCATTACTACTGCCTGCCGGTGCTGAAGCGCGAGACGCATCGCGTGGCGCTGGTCGAGGCCGCGACGTCGGGCAACCCGCGCTTCTTCCTCGGCACCGACAGCGCGCCGCACGCGCGCGACGCGAAGGAAACCGCGTGCGGTTGCGCGGGCTGCTACACGGCGCTGCACGCGCTCGAGCTGTACGCGGAAGCGTTCGACACGGCCGGCGCGCTCGACAAGCTGGAAGGGTTCGCGAGCTTCTTCGGCGCCGATTTCTACGGGCTGCCGCGCAGCGCCGAGACGGTCACGCTGCGCCGCGAGCCGTGGGAACTGCCGCGCGAGATCTTCGCGGGCGAGACGCCGGTCGTGCCGCTGCGCGGCGGCGAGACGATCGGCTGGAAACTGGCGTGAGCTGCGCGCCACCGCGCGAACCGGGCCCCGCGGCCGGTCGCGCGGCGGCGGATTTCGCGCGGATCGACTGGTCCGCGCCGTGGCTCGCGCCTTACGCGGAGCCGGGCCGCGCGTGGCAGGCGGCTGCCCGTGCGGGCGCGGCCGCGCTGCTCGATGCGTTGAACGGCGCGTTGGATCGCGTATCGCGAGGCGGCGATCGCGTCACCGGTCGCGGCAGGCCGCTGCGCTTCGTGCCGCAGGCCGAACTGCCGCCCGGCGTCGCGTACGAGACCCATATTGCCGACACCGGGCGGGTGCCGACCCGCCACCATCTTCACGACTTCTTCAATGCGCTCGTCTGGTTCGCGTACCCGCGCACCAAGGCCGCGTTGAACGCGCGCCAGGCCGCGGCGATCGACGCGGCGGGCGGCGTCGGCCCGGTGCGCGGCACGTTGCGCGATGCGCTCACGTTGTTCGACGAGAACGGCACGCTGTTCGTCACCGCCGACCACGCGCTCGCCGACGCGCTGCGCGGCTTCGACTGGCCGCGGCTGCTGGTGAGCTCGCGCGATGCGTGGGGCACGCGTTGCGAAGCGCGGCTCGTCGGCCATGCGCTGCTCGAACAGCTCGTCGTACCGTACAAGTCCTGCACCGCGCACGCCTGGATCGTCGAAGTGAGCGCCGACTATTTTTCATGGCCCGACGCGCGACGGATCGCGCATGTCGACGCGCACATCGCCGCCGAACTGGCGACGCGCGCGCTGACGAGCCGCGACTTCGCGCCGCTGCCGGTGCTCGGCGTGCCGGGCTGGTGCGCGGCGAACGCCGACGCCGCGTTCTACGACGATCCGGCCGTGTTTCGCCGCGGCCGCCGCTCGCGCGCTGCCGACGGCGGCGCGCAGTGCTAGAATGCGCGTCGCAAAGCAGGCCAGGCAGTCGCGGCCTCGCCGTCTTCGGGCGCGCGGGGGCGAGGAAAGTCCGGACTCCACAGGGCAGGGTGATGGCTAACGGCCATCCGTGGCGACACGCGGAACAGGGCAACAGAAAGCAAACCGCCGATGGCCCGGCGCAAGCCGGGATCAGGTAAGGGTGAAACGGTGCGGTAAGAGCGCACCGCGGCGACGGCGACGTTCGCCGGCACGGTAACCTCCACCCGGAGCAATTCCAAGTAGGCAGGCGCGCATTTTCGGATGCAGGACGGGGCCCCCGTCTCGTCTGCGGGTAGGAAGCTTGAGCGCGTCAGCAATGGCGCGCCTAGAGGAATGACTGCCACGCGTTGCGTGCTTCGGTGCGCGGCGTGCACAGAATCCGGCTTATCGGCCTGCTTTGCCGTTCGAATGCGAAAGGGCCGGCGTCTCCTTGCGGAGCGCCGGCCCTTTTTTCTTGCGCGCCGTGCGGTCAGGCCGCGACGATGTCGAACGAATGCGTGAGTTCGGCCGTCTTCGCGATCATGATCGACGCGGAGCAGTACTTGTCGTGCGACAGGTTGATCGCGCGCTCGACCGTGGCCGGGTTCAGGTTGCGGCCCGTGACCGTGAAGTGGAAGTGCACCTTCGTGAACACCTTCGGATCTTCGCTCGCGCGCTCGGCCTTCAGCGTAACCGAGCAGCCGGTGACTTCCTGGCGGCTCTTCTTCAGGATCAGCACGACGTCATAGGCCGTGCAGCCGCCAGTGCCGAGCAGCACCATTTCCATCGGACGCGGCGCGAGGTTGTGGCCGCCGCCTTCCGGCGCGCCGTCCATCGTGACGAGGTGCCCGCTGCCGGTCTCGGCGGAAAACGCCATGCCGTCCTGGCCCATCCAGCTTACTTTGCATTCCATGCTTGCACTCCAGCGTTGCCTGATTCGGATTCGATCCGGCATTGTAGCCCGCGGTGCAACGATCGGCTGATGCGCTGCACGACGCGCCATGCCGGCGCCGCGCGAGCGGGGCGCCGGCCGATGATTTCCCTGCCGGATTTAGGGGTTTTGCTCTAGGCGAGGACGGTTTCAGGTCGCGTGTGAGGTGGTTATGTATATGATTTGAAAGAGAAAATTACCTTCCTCGGCTTGCCGATCGAAATCCCGCATCATGAGATTTGATTTCGCAATGCAAATTTTCTTGTGAAGTCGGCGGGGCATTCGTATAATGAGCCTCATTGGTTGTCGCGCTGCGGCAACCTCCGAATGTCTCCTCCACCCTCCTCCTAAGGTGG
Organism: Burkholderia cenocepacia; assembly: GCF_900446215.1. Lineage (GTDB taxonomy): Bacteria > Pseudomonadota > Gammaproteobacteria > Burkholderiales > Burkholderiaceae > Burkholderia > Burkholderia cenocepacia. Next base: position 379,534 of record NZ_UAQZ01000012.1, read on the forward strand.
ATTAAGCCCGAACCAGCCGTTCGGGCTTTTTTTCGTCCCATGCAAACATCGGCGCGCGGCTTGCGCGCGTCGGCACCGTTACGCCGGCTGGCGCGCAGCCGGCTGCGAGGTCGCGTCGGGCGGCGTGCCGCGCGAGCCGGCATCGGGCGCCGGCGCATGGGCGGCCGATGCGTGGCCGTGGCCGCGCGCGCAGAAGTGGCGGACGCGTTCGCGCACCGCGCGCAGGCGCGCGATACGATCTTCGGCATGGGCGGTTCGGGCCTCGGCGATGCGCGCATCGAGCGCGTCGAGCTTGGCTTCGCAGCCGGAGCGGGCGGCGACGGCGGGCGCCGCGGCGGCCAGCAGGGCGGCCGCGACGAAGGGCGTAAGTCGTTGTTTCATCATGCTGGTTTGTTGTTTTTCGGGTTCGGCCGGTCTGGCGCGGCAAGGTCATGTGCCGCGCGTCGAGGGGTGCCGCCGCAGGCGCTCGGTTCGCCTGGCTTGTCGGGGCACGACCGAATTTTGGCCCATTTCGGCCGCCGCGGACACGGGACGTGGATTCTCTTTGACCACGCAACCGTATTTCCTTTATAATTCAGGGCTTTTCCGCATTCATGCCCACGGAAAAAGAACAGGGAGAGCCTGCACCGCGCCTCGAAGCGCACACAGACAAGCAGGAAGAACACATCGGGCAAAGCATTTTTTTTGGATCGATCATGAAGACGTTTTCCGCAAAAGCCCATGAGGTGACGCGCGAATGGTACGTGATTGACGCGACGGATAAGGTTCTCGGCCGTGTTGCCAGCGAAGTGGCACGCCGTCTGCGCGGCAAGCACAAGCCTGAGTTCACCCCGCACGTCGACACTGGTGATTTCATCATCATCATCAACGCGAGCAAGTTGAAGGTCACGGGCAACAAGACGCTGGACAAGAAGTACTACCGTCACTCGGGCTACCCGGGCGGTATCTATGAAACGACGTTCGGCAAGATGCAGGAACGCTTCCCGGGCCGCGCGCTCGAGAAGGCGGTCAAGGGCATGCTGCCGAAGGGCCCGCTCGGCTACGCGATGATCAAGAAGCTGAAGGTCTACGCAGAAGCGACGCATCCGCACTCGGCTCAACAGCCGAAGGCGCTCGAGATCTAAGGGGAGCCCACATGATCGGTAACTGGAACTACGGCACGGGCCGCCGCAAGAGCGCTGTCGCACGTGTCTTCATCAAGGCTGGCAAGGGCGACATCATCGTCAACGGCAAGCCCATCGCTGACTACTTCTCGCGCGAAACGTCGCTGATGATCGTGCGTCAACCGCTGGAACTCACGAACCACGGCCAGACGTTCGACATCAAGGTGAACGTCAACGGCGGCGGCGAAACGGGTCAGGCAGGCGCAGTGCGCCACGGCATCACCCGTGCACTGATCGACTACGATGCGACGCTCAAGCCGTCGCTGTCGAGCGCAGGCTTCGTCACGCGCGATGCGCGTGAAGTCGAGCGTAAGAAGGTCGGTCTGCGCAAGGCACGCCGCGCAAAGCAGTTCTCGAAGCGTTAATTCCGCTTCATGGCCTCGCCGCTTTCGGGTGGCGTCCGCCGGAAAAACCGCCAGCTTTCACGCTGGCGGTTTTTTTATGCGCGCTGTTTCCCGCGCCCGGGCCGCTGCGGCGGCCGCTCGCGCGGGCACGCTTGATGAAATCGACAAGAACCTATTGATTTCATGGACTTCGGCACGATCTTCTGATCGGCCCTACAATAGCGGCTAAAGCTTTTTGGAGAGTTCGAATGAACGCTGTTACCGAAACCGCAGCAACGACGACCGATATGCCGCTGCCGTTCGTCTTCACCGACGCCGCGGCCGACAAGGTCAAGCAACTGATCGACGAAGAGGGCAATCCCGACCTGAAGCTGCGCGTGTTCGTGCAGGGTGGCGGCTGCTCCGGCTTCCAGTATGGCTTCACGTTCGACGAGGAAGTCAACGAGGACGACACCGTGATGAACAAGAACGGCGTCCAGCTCCTGATCGACTCGATGAGCTACCAGTACCTGGTCGGCGCCGAGATCGACTACAAGGACGACCTCAACGGCGCCCAGTTCGTGATCAAGAACCCGAACGCGACCACCACCTGCGGGTGCGGTTCGTCGTTCTCGGTCTGAGCGCGCGACAGATTCGCGCCGGTTCGCCGGAATGAAAAACGGGGCTTCATGCCCCGTTTTTTTATGCGCGCTCGCGCTGCAGCGCTCGCCGCGCGGCGGATATCGCGTCAGCGCGGATAGAGCGCGCCCAGCACGCGGTTGCCGGCTGCGCCGGTGACCGTCGCGAGATTGCCGGGCTGGCGCGCGGTGAAGCGGTACGCGAGCCACGCGAACGCGAGCGCTTCGACCTGCTGCGGTGGCACGCCGAGCGCGGCCGTCGTATCGACGGTGGCCGGCACGCCGGCTTCACGCAGCGCGTGCCGGAGTGCGTCGAGCAGCACCGGATTGCGTGCGCCGCCGCCGCATACGAACACGGCCTTGCAGCCGGGTGCGTGCTGCGCGACTTCGCGCGCCACCGACACGGCGGTGAGCGCGGTGAGCGTCGCCTGCACGTCCTCCGGTGCGACCTGCGAGAACGCGGCGAGCTTCGCATCGAGCCACGCGGGATTGAACAGGTCGCGTCCGGTGCTTTTCGGCGGCGGCGCGGTGAAATACGGTTCGTCGAGCAGCGCAGCGAGCAGCGCCGCGTGGACGGTGCCGCGGGCGGCGAACTTGCCGCCGTCGTCGTACGGCTTGCCCAGATGGCGGGTCGCCCATGCGTCGATCAGCGCATTGGCGGGGCCGCAGTCGAAGCCGCGCACGTCGCCGCCCGCGCCGGGCAGGATCGTGATGTTGCTGATCCCGCCGAGATTGCAGACGACCCGCGTTTCGCCCGGTGCGCCGAACACCGTCGCATGGAACGCGGGCGCGAGCGGCGCGCCGTGACCGCCGGCGGCCACGTCACGGCTGCGGAAATCGGCGATCACGTCGACCTGCGTCAGTTCGGCGAGCAGCGCCGGATTGTTGAGCTGGCGCGTATAGCCGCGCTCGGGGCGATGGCGCACCGTCTGGCCGTGCACGCCGATCGCGCGGATCTCGTCGCGCGACAGGCCGGCCGTGCGCTGCAATTCATGACAGCACACCGCATAGCGCGTGACGAGCGCATTCGCCGCGAGCGATTCGCGGTCGATCTCGTTGTCGCCGGGCTGCTGCAGCGCGAACAGCGCGTCGCGCAGCGATTGCGCGAAGCCGACGAACGCTTCCGCGAGCACGACCGGCGCGCGGCCGGCCTCGAAACGCACGGCGACGCCGTCGACGCCGTCCATGCTGGTTCCCGACATCAGCCCGAAGTAGATGCCGTCTGCCGGATGGGCAGGCTGCGGCTGTCGTTGCGGCACGTTGGGTTCTCCTGGATCGTGCGGCGCGGGCCGGTGCCGCGCGCCTTGCGCCCGATTATCCGCGTAACGTGACGCGTCGTTAAGCGATGCGCGCGCAAGTTATGGGAAAATCCCTGTTTTTGCGACATTCTTCCTGGCACCGATGAGCACCGAACCCAGTTCCAAGCCCGTTTTCCCGATCACCGACGAAGTCCGGCATGCGCTCGCCGTCACGAAGCGCGGCGTCGACGAGCTGCTGATCGAGGAAGAGTTCGCGCAGAAGCTCGCGCGCAGCGCAGCCACGGGCACGCCGCTGCGCATCAAGCTCGGCCTCGATCCGACCGCACCGGACATCCACATCGGCCATACGGTCGTGCTGAACAAGATGCGCCAGCTGCAGGATCTCGGCCATACGGTGATCTTCCTGATCGGCGATTTCACGTCGCTGATCGGCGATCCGTCGGGTCGCAACGCGACGCGCCCGCCGCTCACGCGCGAGCAGATCGAATCGAACGCGAAGACCTACTTCGAGCAGGCCGCGCTCGTGCTCGATCGCGACAAGACCGAGATCCGCTACAACAGCGAATGGTCGATGCCGCTCGGCGCGGACGGGATGATCAAGCTCGCGTCGCGCTACACGGTCGCGCGGATCCTCGAGCGCGAGGATTTCACGAAGCGCTTCCAGGGCGGCGTGCCGATCTCGATCCACGAATTCCTGTACCCGCTGATGCAGGGCTACGATTCGGTCGCGCTGAACGCCGATCTCGAACTCGGCGGCACCGACCAGAAGTTCAACCTGCTGGTCGGCCGCGAACTGCAGAAGCAGTACGGCCAGGAACAGCAGTGCATCCTGACGATGCCGCTGCTCGAAGGCCTCGACGGCGTCGAGAAGATGTCGAAGTCGAAGGGCAACTACGTCGGCATCAGCGAGAAGCCGACCGACATGTTCGGCAAGCTGATGAGCATCTCGGACACGCTGATGTGGCGTTACTTCGAGCTGCTGTCGTTCCGCAGCCTCGACGAGATCGCCGGCTTCAAGCGCGAGGCCGAAGGCGGCCGCAACCCGCGCGATTTCAAGGTGCTGCTCGCGCAGGAAATCGTCGCGCGGTTCCACTCGCAGCCCGACGCCGAGCGCGCGCTCGAGGACTTCAACCACCGCGCGAAGGGCGGCGTGCCGGACGACATTCCGTCGGTCACGCTGGCCGGCGCGCCGCTGGCGATCGGGCAGTTGCTGAAGCAGGCGGGCCTCGTGCCGTCGACCAGCGAAGCGCTGCGCAACATCGAGCAGGGCGGCGTGAAGATCGACGGCGCGACCGTGTCGGACAAGGGCCTGAAGGTCGAGGCCGGCGAGTTCGTCGTGCAGGTCGGCAAGCGCCGCTTCGCACGCGTCACGCTGACCGCATGATCGCGCTGATCCAGCGTGTGACGCGCGCCGACGTGCGCGTCGGCGGCCGGACGACGGGCGAGATCGGCGCGGGCCTGCTCGCGCTGGTCTGCGCGGAGCGTGGCGATACCGAGGCCGCGGCCGACAAGCTGCTCGCGAAGCTGCTCGGCTACCGCGTGTTCAGCGACGCAGCCGGCAAGATGAACCTCCCGGTATCGAACATCGACGGCGAAGGCCGCGCGGGCGGGCTGCTGCTCGTGTCGCAGTTCACGCTGGCAGCCGATACCAACAGCGGACTGCGTCCGAGCTTCACGCCGGCCGCGCCGCCCGACGAAGGCGCGCGGCTGTTCGACTATTTCGTCGCCGCCGCGCGGGCGCGCCATCCCGTCGTCGAGACGGGCGAGTTCGGCGCCGACATGCAGGTGTCGCTCGTCAACGACGGCCCCGTGACGTTCTGGCTGCAAGTGCGGCCCTGATTCTTCCCCGGAGATTCGCCGCGATGGCCACCACGCAGATTCTTTTCATCCGCCATGGCGAGACGGCCTGGAACCGCATCAAGCGTATCCAGGGGCATATCGACATCCCGCTGGCCGACACCGGGCTCGAGCAGGCGCAGCGGCTGGCGGCGCGGCTCGCGAGAGAGGCGCGCGACGGCGCGCGGATCGACGCGGTGTATTCGAGCGACCTGATGCGCGCGCAACAGACCGCGCAACCGTTCGCCGATGCGCTCGGGTTGCCGCTGCTGCTGCGCGAAGGGTTGCGCGAGCGTTCGTACGGCGCATTCCAGGGGCACGACAGCACCGAGATCGAGGCGCTGTTTCCGGACGCGTATGCGGCCTGGCAGACGCGCGACCCGGGCTTCGCGCCGGAGGGCGGCGAGTCGCAGCGTGCGTTCTATCACCGCGTGCTGCATGCGCTCGAACCGATCGTCGCCGCGCATCCGGGCGGCCGCATCGCGTGCGTCGCGCACGGCGGCGTGCTCGATTGCGTGTATCGCTTCGCGAACGGGATCGAGCTGTCGGCGCCGCGTACCTATCAGCTGCTCAACACCAGCATCAACGTCGTCGATTACGTGGATGGTCGTGCGCAGGTCGTGCGGTGGGCCGACGTGTCGCATCTCGAAGCCGCGAGCGACGACGACGGGTACCGCAAGGTGCTTTGAGCGCGCCACCCCCGTCCGGCATGGCCGGCCCGGGGTGCCCTTTCTTCCTTTCGGTGTGATGCTTACTGCGGCAGCCCGTGACGCGTCTTGTAGTCGAGCGCGTACGCGATCTTGCCGGGCTTGTCGGCCGTGATCGGCTGGCGCAGCTTGTCGAATTCCCCCTTGCTGTATTTCTTCCCGCCGTTGATCGCATCGGCGCGCCCGAGGTCGGCGCCCGTCTTGCCGTCGATCACGGGGTCGGTGGCCGCGACCATCCGCGTCGATGCGTTCCAGACCGCATTCAGGTAGCCGGTGTCGGCCTTCGCCGGGTCGGGATCGGTCGTGCCGCCGCGCGTGAGGTCGTAGCTCGCCAGCGCGAACGTGCCGGGCTGCGCGCGCAGCCAGTCGGCCCAGTAGAACTCGAGGTAGTCGGTCGCTTGTGCGGGCTTGCTGTAGCCGATGTCGCGCGTGAAATAGACGAGCGAGCGGTAGCGGTCGTTCGTCATCCCGAGTGTCAGGCCGAGGCCGGTCGGCAGTTGCGCGGTCGTGATCGGCTTGCCTTCGCCGTTCTTCAGGCGCAGGTAGCCGCGGCTTTGCATCTGCTGCCAGAACGCGTCGCCCGAGTAGTCGCTGAGGTTGTCCTTGACGACGACGTGCACGTGCAGCGCCGGGCCGCCGTCGGGCGTTTCGTAATAGGTCGACAGGCCGTGGTGGCCGTCGGTCAGGTACAGCGCGTCGCCGTTCGGGCCGATCACGACGGGGTTCAGCACCGAGCGGTCGCGGGCGTTCGCGTCGGTCGTTGCGCACGTGTAGCTGGCCGGCTCGCGCAGCGACGATCGGGCCGTGTAGCCGCTTGATGCGACGCCGCCGAGGCCTTCATCCGCGCAGAAGTCGTCGAACTTCTTGTCGGGCTGCAGTTCGTAGCGGCCGAGCTTGTAGTAGATCTGGTCGTAGCCGATCGCACCCTGCGTCGGATGGAGATCGCCGAGCGTGACGTCGATCAGGTCGCCGGCGCGGGCCGCCTTCCACTTGCCCGGTGGCGGGGTGGTCGTGGCGGGCGGCGTGGGAGCCGGCGTCGTCGTGCCGCCGGATGGCGGTTGTGCGTCCGTGCGTGCGACGGCGACGACGTCGTCGCCGCCGCACGCGGCGAGGGCGAAGAGGGTGGACAGGCTGGCGGCAAGGGCGAAACGGATCGGCAGGCGTGGCATCGCGGGCATCGGGTGTCGGTAGCGGGTGGCGGGACACCGCGCGGGCCACGGGCGTGCGTGACAGGCAGGACGTGCGACCGTGCGCGGGTGCAAGCCCGTCAGCTTGTCACAGGTATTTGACGGTAAATTGAAATGATCCGAACAAGCGGATCGTCAGGCTGGCGGAGTGTCGTCGGACGGGGTGGCCGTCGCGCGGCGGCGCGCACGCTTTGACGCGCCGTTGACGAGCGCCCAGCGCAGCACGGGGGCGACCGCGCGGATGCCGGGCCGGACCACCGCGCGCCGCAACGGCGCGAACGTCGACACGCCGAGCATGCGCTGCGCCCACGGCGGCAGCAGGTCGATCCCGGCATGCATCACCAGCGACGCGGCAGGCCGCAGCGCGGGCTTCGCGACCGGCACGTTCAGCAGGATCGACATCACGTCGAAGGTACGCGGCCCGGCTTCGAGTTCGGGCAGCATGCGCGCGAGATAGGTTGCCACCTCGGCGCGTGAACGAGGAACCTCATTGGCGCCGAGCAACTCGGCGATCAGTGCCGTCTCCGCGTAGTAGCGGTCCTGCAGTTCGCCCGGCAGCGCCGGATTCACGTAACGCAGATGCGCGGCGAGGAAGCTCGACACTTCCGCGACGTGCACCCAGGTCAGCAACGCGGGATCGTCGGCGCGGTACGGCCGGCCATCCGGCGCGCTGCCCGTGACGCGCGCATGGATCGCTTTCACGCGCTCGATCAGCGCGAGCGCGTCCGCGCGGCTGCCGAACGTCGTCCCCGTGATGAACGTGGCGGTGCGCCGCAAGCGGCCGAAGATGTCGGTGCGGAACGACGAATGATCCCAGACGCCCGCGAGCGCGAGCGGGTGGAGCGCCTGCAGCAGCAACGCGGCGATGCCGCCCGTCATCATCGACGTGAAATCGGCATGCACGCGCCAGCAGACGGCGTCGGGGCCGAACAGCCCCGGGTCTCCGGGCGGAGAGGAGAGATCGATCGACGGGCCACCGCCGCCGGCCGTCAGGTGCGTGATGCCGGCCACGAGCCGCTTGCGGATCGGCTCGGCCCAGCGCGGGCCCGGCGCGGGCGCGGTGGGGTGGCGGCTGGGCGGCGTCGTCATGGCGGTGCGGCTCGGGCGACGGATTACTTCCCGTCGGGGGTATCCCACTCGTCGCGTTCGGGGCGGCGCGCGTCGGGTACCGACAGCCCGAAGTGGCGATACGTGAGCAGCGTCGCGACGCGCCCGCGCGGCGTGCGCTGCAGGAAGCCCTGCTGGATCAGGTACGGTTCGAGCACGTCCTCGATCGTGTCGCGCTCCTCGCCGATCGCCGCCGCGAGGTTGTCGATGCCGACCGGGCCGCCATCGAACTTGTACAGGATCGCTTCCAGCAGCTTGCGGTCCATCAGGTCGAAGCCGACCGGATCGACGTCGAGCATCGCGAGCGCGGCGTCGGCAACCGCCGCGGTGATCTGGCCGTCGGCCTTCACTTCCGCGAAGTCGCGCACGCGACGCAGCAGCCGGTTCGCGATCCGCGGCGTGCCGCGCGAGCGTTTCGCGATTTCCAGCGCGCCGTTCGGATCGATCTGCGCATTCAGCAGCGACGCCGAGCGCCGTACGATGCGCGACAGTTGATCGGCGTCGTAGAACTCGAGGCGCGCGACGATCCCGAAACGATCGCGCAGCGGGTTGGTGAGCATCCCCGCGCGGGTGGTCGCGCCGACCAGCGTGAACGGCTGCAGGTCGAGCTTCACGCTGCGCGCGGCCGGGCCTTCGCCGATCATGATGTCGATCTGGTAATCCTCGAGCGCCGGATACAGGATTTCCTCGACGACCGGCGACAACCGGTGGATTTCGTCGATGAACAGCACGTCGTTCGCTTCGAGGTTCGTCAGCAGCGCGGCGAGATCGCCCGCGCGCTCGAGCACGGGGCCCGACGTCTGGCGCAGGTTCACGCCCATCTCGCGCGCGATGATGTGTGCGAGCGTCGTCTTGCCGAGACCCGGCGGCCCGAACAGCAGCACGTGGTCGAGCGGCTCGGAGCGGCGCTTCGCGGCTTCGATGAAAATCTCGAGCTGGCCGCGCACCTTTTCCTGGCCGACGTAGTCATCGAGCTGGCGCGGTCGCAACGCACGTTCGAACACCTCCTCGTGCGACGAGGCAGGTGTGGCGGCGATGATCCGCTGCTCGGTGGCGAGTTTGTCGGTTTCAATCATGCGGCCATTGTACCGCGCGACGCAGCCCGGGCCACCTGGCCGAACGGCCGACTGGCGAGCGCCGCGCGGCGGCGCGACACTGGCTTCGACGGCCGGATCGAACGCGCGTTACGCCTTCGACAATGCCTTCAGCGCGAGCTTGATGCCTTCGGACACGCCGGTGCCGGCCGGTACGTTCTTGATCGCGGCAAGGCCTTCCTTCTCGGAGTAGCCGAGCGCCAGCAGTGCGTTGAGGATGTCGGTCGCGTGGTCGGACGGCGACGCGGCGCCGGCGAGCGCGCCGAGGTCGGCGCCGAGCTTGCCCTTCAGTTCGAGCAGCAGGCGCTCGGCGGTCTTCTTGCCGATGCCGGGCAGGCGCGTGAGGCGGGCGGCGTCCTGCATCGTCACGGCCTGCGCGAGTTCCTGCACGCTCATGCCGGACAGCACGGCGAGCGCCATGCGCGCGCCGATGCCGGTGATCTTCAGCAGTTCGCGGAAGGTCGTGCGCTCCTGCTGCGTCAGGAAGCCGTACAGCAGGTGCGCGTCCTCGCGGACGATCTGCTGCGTGAGCAGCACGACGCGTTCGCCCGTTTGCGGCAGGTTGTAGAAGGTGCTCATCGGCACGTCGATTTCGTAGCCGACGCCGTTGCAGTCGACGAGCAGATGAGGCGGGTTCTTTTCGAGCAGGATGCCGGCGATGCGACCGATCATGGAGGACGGGATGCGAGGAAGAAAGCGCGAGTGTAGCGCACGCGCGGCGCAATGCCGATGGGCGCGGCCGTCAGGCCGAAGCGGCGCGGGTCGCGCGCATGGCGGGCGCGGGCAAACCGGGCAAGGCGGCCAATGCAGTCGAGCCGACGTGCCGGGCCGCGGTGTGCGGCGTCAGCCGACCAGTCTGCCGCGCCGCACCCGCAGCCCTTTCTGCGCGAGCGCCGGCGCGAGGCCGCCCAGCGTGCTGAGCGTGTTGCCGCCGTGCGCATGGCAGATCGCCATGCCGAGCGCGTCGGCCGCATCGGAGCCGGGCTGGCCGGACAGGTTGAGCAGCCGTGTGACCATTTCCTGCATCTGCGTCTTGGTCGCGCGGCCATAGCCGACCACGGCCTGCTTGAGCTGCAGCGCCGTGTATTCGGCGACCGGCAGGCCACCCGCGACGAGGCCGCAGATCGCGGCGCCGCGCGCCTGGCCGAGCAGCAGCGTCGACTGCGGGTTCACGTTGACGAACACCTTTTCGATCGCGGCCTGGTCGGGCGCGTGTTCGCGCACGATCGTCGACACGCCCTGGAAGATCGTGCCGAGCCGGGTGGCCAGGTCGGCCGTCGGCGTGCGGATCACACCGCTCGTGACATAGGCGAGCCGGTGGCCGCTGACGTCGATGACGCCGAAGCCGGTGACGCGCAGGCCGGGGTCGATGCCGAGAATTCGCATGAGTGAGGAGAGTGGCGTGATGCAGCGATACTACAACGAATGGTGCGGCACACCGGTTGCCCGGCCGTGCGCGAAGGCGTCGCGCAATAAAAAACCCGGCGGGGATGATGCCGCCGGGTTCCGGTGCAGCGGCCGCGCGGGCCGCGTGCGGCGATCAGTGACGGAAGTGGCGCACGCCCGTCAGGATCATCGCGATGTTGTGCTCGTCGGCTGCCGCGATCACTTCGTCGTCGCGCATCGAGCCGCCCGGCTGGATCACGCAGGTCGCGCCGGCCGCCACGACGACGTCGAGGCCGTCGCGGAACGGGAAGAACGCATCCGACGCGACGGCCGAGCCGGTCAGCGTCAGGCCGGCGTTCTGCGCCTTGATGCTCGCGATGCGGGCGGAATCGACGCGGCTCATCTGGCCGGCGCCGACGCCGAGCGTCATGCCATTGCCGCAGAACACGATCGCGTTCGACTTCACGTACTTCGCGACGCGCCATGCGAACAGCAGGTCGTCCATTTCCTTCGGCGTCGGGTGCCGCTTCGTGACGACGCGCAGCTCGTGCGGCTGCACGTTCTTCGAATCGAGCGACTGCACGAGCAGGCCGCCGCCGACGCGCTTCAGGTCGAATGCGTTATGGCCGTCGCCCAGCGCGATTTCGAGCAGGCGCACGTTCTGCTTCGCGGCGAACACCTGCTTCGCGGCGTCGGAGAACGACGGGGCGATCAGCACTTCGACGAACTGCTTCGCAACGGCTTGCGCGGCCGCTTCGTCGACTTCGCGGTTGAACGCGATGATGCCGCCGAATGCCGAGGTCGGGTCGGTCTGGAAGGCCTTCGCGTACGCGTCGGCCGAGTCGTTGCCGACCGCGACGCCGCACGGGTTCGCATGCTTGATGATCACGCAGGCCGGCGCGTCGAACGTCTTCACGCATTCCCACGCCGCGTCCGAATCCGCGATGTTGTTGTACGACAGTTCCTTGCCCTGCAACTGGCGGTAGTTCGCCAGCGCGCCGGCCGGCGCCGCGAGGTCGCGGTAGAACGCCGCGCTCTGGTGCGGGTTCTCGCCGTAGCGCAGGTCCTGAACCTTGTCGAACGCCAGGTTCAGCGTGGCCGGGTACGCGCTGCGCGATGCGTGCTTCAGCTCGTCGGTCAGGCTCGTCAGGTAGTTCGTGATCGCGCCGTCGTATTGCGCGGTGTGCGCGAACACCTTCGTCGCGAGGCGGAAGTTGGTCGGGTAACCGACCGTATTGCCGTTCGCCTTCATTTCATCGAGCACGACCGCGTAGTCGGCCGGATCGACGACGACCGTCACGTCGCGGTGGTTCTTCGCGGCCGAGCGCAGCATCGTCGGGCCGCCGATGTCGATGTTCTCGATCGCGTCGGCGAGCGTGCAGTCGTCCTTCGCGATCGTCGCGACGAACGGATACAGGTTCACGACGAGCAGGTCGATCGTCGGGATGCCGTGCTGTTCGAGCGCCTGCATGTGCTCGGGCAGGTCGCGGCGCGCGAGGATGCCGCCGTGCACCTTCGGGTGGAGCGTCTTCACGCGCCCATCGAGCATTTCCGGGAAGCCCGTGTAATCGGCCACTTCGGTCACGGGCAGGCCCGCGTCGGCGAGGAGTTTCGCGGTGCCGCCCGTCGACAGCAGCTTGACGCCGAGGTCGGACAGCGACTTCGCGAAGTCGACGATGCCGGTCTTGTCGGAAACGGAAATGAGCGCTTGCTTGATCATGATGGAACCACCAATAGCCAGGGAAACGGGGACGGGACGGCCGCCTACAGCAGGCCGTGCTGCTGCAGCTTCTTGCGCAGCGTATTGCGATTGATGCCGAGGTACTCCGCGGCGAGCGACTGGTTGCCGCCGGCCTGTACGAGCACGACCTCGAGCATCGGCTTTTCGACGCAGGACATCACCATTTCATAGACGTCGTGCGGATTGGAGCCGTCTAGATCCCGGAAATACACGTCCAGGCTCTCGCGGACACATTGTTCGATGTTGTGCTTGCTCATGCTGCTAACTGGTTATGGTCGTCCGACTCGCCCTGGCCGTTTTCCTCTTCGTCGTCGACGTAGACGAGGTGGTCCGACAGCGCCTTTTGCGCCTCGAAGAATGCATTGACGGCGGCGAGTTGCTCGCGGGTGGAATCGAGCGTGTTCATTCGGTGCCGGAACCCGTTGGCACCGGAAAGGCCGCGAGTGTACCAGCCGATGTGCTTGCGCGCAGTACGGACGCCGGTGAATTCGCCATAGAAAGCGTAGTGGTCTTCCAGGTGTTCGTTCATCACGTGCTGGATCTCGTCGATCCGCGGCGGGGGCAGCAGCTCGCCGGTTTGCAGGAAATGATCGATTTCGCGGAACAGCCACGGCCGGCCTTGCGCGGCGCGACCGATCATCAGCGCGTCGGCGCCGGTTGCATCGAGCACGGCCTTCGCCTTGGCGGGCGACGTGATGTCGCCGTTCGCGACGACCGGAATCCGCACGGCCGCCTTCACGGCCGCGATCGTGTCGTACTCGGCGTCGCCCCGGTACAGGTCGGCGCGCGTGCGGCCGTGCACGGTCAGCATCGAGATGCCGGCCGCCTCGGCCAGGCGCGCGACCGTGATCGCGTTCTTGTGCTCGCGGTCCCAGCCGGTGCGGATCTTCAACGTGACGGGCACCGCATCGGGCCCGGTACCGACCGCCGCGACGACCGCCTCGACGATCCGCTGCACGAGCGGCTCGTTCTGCAGCAGCGCGGAGCCGGCCGCGACGTTGCAGACCTTCTTCGCCGGGCAGCCCATGTTGATGTCGATGATCTGCGCGCCGTTGTCGACGTTGTAGCGGGCCGCTTCGGCCATCATCTCCGGATCGGCGCCGGCGATCTGCACCGCGATCGGCTCGACTTCGCCTTCGTGGTTCGCGCGCCGCATCGTCTTCGCGCTTTTCCACAGCTGCGCGTTCGACGCGACCATCTCGGACACGGCGTAACCGGCCCCCAGCCGTTTGCACAGCTGGCGGAACGGACGATCCGTCACCCCGGCCATCGGGGCGACGAACAGGTTGTTACGCAATACGTGAGGGCCGATAACGGGCATCGCAATGGCGCCGCCCGCGGCACGCGCGGGCAGGGGAAGGGAAGACGGAAAACGGGCATTTTACCGTATTCCCATGCCCCGCCGATTTGACCCGGTTTGCCTGGAGAGGCGGTGCGGCGCGCCGCGTGTCAGTTGCGCTGGCCGAACATCATCTGGCGTGCGATCGCCTTCTTGAGCGGCGGCACGAATTCGAGCGCGGTGAGCGCCGCGCCACGCAGCAGCGGCAGCGGGCCCGCATCGATCGTAAACAGGCGCGCCAGCGTGTCGGTCGCGCCGATCGTGAAGCGCCGGTCGAGCGCGCGGCGCGCGTTGAAGGTCGCGAGCGCGGTCGCTTCGAAGCCTTGTGCGGACAGTGTGTCGACGAGCGTGTGTGCATCGCGCAGGCCGAGGTTGAGCCCCTGGCCTGCCACCGGATGCAGCGTTTGCGCGGCATTGCCGACGATCGCGATGCGGCCGTTGACGAGCGTCTGCGCGGCGTTCAGGCCGAGCGGGAACGACGCGCGCCCGGCGATCGCGACGAATTCGCCCATGCGTTCGCCGAACACGCTGCCGAGCTCGCGCAGGAACGCATCGTCGGGCAGCGCGGCCCGTCGCGCCGCTTCGTCGGGCGTACAGCACCAGACGAGCGAGTAGTCGGCCTGACGCGGCCCGCCCAGCGGCAGCAGCGCGAGCGGGCCTTCGTGCGTGAAGCGTTCCCACGCGACGTTCGGGCGTGGCGCCGATACCGTGACCGTGCCGACGAGCGCGGTCTGGCCGTAGTCGCGGCGATGCTTGCCCGTATCGGCCTGCTGCTGGTGGAACAGCCCGCCTTCGGCGTTGATGACGATGCGCGCACGCAGCGTGCGTTCGCCTTGCGGGCCGTCGAGCGTCAGCGTGACGCCGTCGGCATCCTGCTGCGGCGTGTGCGCGGTGGTCGACGTGAGCCAGTCGACGCGCGTGCCGCGTACGGCGCCCGCGAGTGCCTGCACGATCGAGCCGTAGCGCACCACGTAGCCGAGCGCGGCGAGCGCGTGTTCGTCGCGGTCGATCAGCGTGCGGCCGAAATGGCCGCGCTGCGACACGTGGATATGTTCGATCGGCGTGGCGTCGGCGGGCCATGCGAGCGTATCGAGCAGCACGCGGCTGCCGTGCGACACGGCGATCGCGCGCGGGTCGTTCGCGCTCGCGGCCGGTTCGCGCGCATCGATCAGCGCGATCGACGCGTGCTGCGTCGCGCTGCGGCGGGCGAGCCAGCCGGCGAGCGCGAGCCCGACGGGGCCCGCGCCGACGATGGCGAGGTCGTAGTCCGGCGTGGCCGGGGAGGAAGCGGTCGTCATCTTGATTCGTGAAACGGAGGGTACGGTCGGCGGCCGGTCATGCGTCCGCGCGCATCAGCGCCTCGATCTCGTCGGCCGCGACCGGCACGCCGCGCGTGATCAGTTCGCAGCCGTGTTCGCGCACGATCGCGTCGTCCTCGATGCGGATGCCGATGTTCCAGTACTCGGGCGGCACGTCGTCGGCCGCGCGCACATACAGGCCGGGCTCGACGGTGAGCGTCATGCCGGGCTTCAGCGTGCGCCACGGCAGCGCGCCGTTGGCGTCGCGCGCGGCGAGCCGCTCGCGGTAGTCGCCGCAATCGTGCACGTCCATGCCGAGCCAGTGGCCGGTGCGGTGCATGTAGAAGCGCGTGTACGCACGCTCGGCGATCACGTCGTCGACGTTCGAGAAGCGCGTTTTCGGGATGATGCCGGTGTCGAGCAGCCCCTGGGCGAGCACGCGTACCGCCGCGTCGTGCGGCGCCTCGAACGGCACGCCCGCGCGCGTCGCGTCGATCGCGGCCTGCTGCGCGGCGAGCACGATGTCGTACAGCGTGCGCTGCGCGGGCGAGAAGCGCCCGTTCGCCGGGAACGTGCGGGTGATGTCGGATGCATAGCCGTCGAGTTCGCAGGCGGCGTCGATCAGGATCAGGTCGCCGTCCCGCGCGGCCGCGTTGCCGGCCGGGTAGTGCAGCACGCACGCGTTCGCGCCGGCCGCGACGATCGAGCCGTACGCGGGCGCCTGCGCGCCGTGCTTGCGGAACAGGTACAGCAGCTCGGCCTCGAGCTCGTATTCGCGGATGCCGGGGCGGCACACCTGCATCGCGCGGCGATGCGCGAGCGCGGAGATGTGCGCGGCGCGCATCATGATCGCGAGTTCGTGTTCGTCCTTCACGAGCCGCATGTCGTCGAGCAGCGGCGTGAGATCGAGCAGCGCGTCCGGCGCGGCGACGCCCGCGCGTGCCTGCGCGCGCACCGCGTCGATCCAGCCGGCGAGCTGGCGCTCGAAGTCGGCCGATGCGCCGAACCGGTAGTGGACGGTGCCCGCATCGGCGAGCAGGCGCGGCATCTCGGTGTCGATCACGTCGACCGCGAACGCCGCGTCGAAGCCGAACGCGTCGCGCGCGGCCTCGGGCCCGTAGTGGAAGCCTTCCCAGATCTCGCGGTCGACGTTCTTGGCGCGGCAGAACAGGATCGATTCCGGCGCGCCGTGCGGCGCGGCCGCGTTCAGCACGAGCACGGCATCCGGCTCGGTGAAGCCCGTCAGGTAATGGAAGTAGCTGTCGAACCGGTACGGGTAGGCCGTATCGCGGTTGCGCAGCATTTCCGGCGCGGTGGGGACGATGGCGACGCCGCCGCCCGCGGCACGCAGTGCGGCAAGCACGCGTTCACGGCGCTGGCGGTAGACATCGACGGCGATGGCGGTATCGAGGGGCGCGTTCATTCGTGCGATTGTAGCGCCGCGTGACGCCGTGCGTGAGAGTGGGGCCGGAAGCCGCACCGACTGGGCCCGCGCGGCCGCTGTTGCAAACCATCCACAGGCCGGACGGGCGATTTTCTACCCGGCTGCACCGGCCGGTTATGATCGACGACAACGTATACTCTCGGCGGTTCCCTTAAAAAGGCAGATGATGAAATTAATCGGTTCGCTCAGCAGCCCGTACGTCCGAAAGGCGCGGATCGTGCTTGCTGAAAAGAAGATCGACTACAAGCTGGAGCTCGAGAACGTGTGGGCGCCGGAGACGGATATTCATGCTTCGAATCCGCTCGGCAAGGTCCCGTGCCTCGTGATGGAGGATGGTGCCGCGGTGTTCGATTCCCGCGTGATCTGCGAATACGTCGATACGCTGTCGCCGGTCGGCAAGCTGATTCCGCCGTCGGGCCGCGAGCGCGTGGAAGTGCGCTGCTGGGAAGCACTGGGCGACGGCGTGCTCGACGCGGCGGTCGCGATCCGTCTCGAACACACGCTGCGCGAAGAAGGGCAGCGCAGCCCGAGCTGGATCGCGCGCCAGCAACGCAAGATCGACGATGCGCTCGTCGCGATGTCGCAGGGGCTCGGCGGCAAGACGTGGTGCGTCGGTAATCATTACACGCTCGCCGACATCGCACTCGGCTGCGCGCTCGGCTACCTCGACTTCCGGATGCCCGAGCTCAACTGGCGCGATCGCCACCCGAACCTCGACAAGCACTTCGTGAAGCTGCAGCAGCGACCGTCGTTCGCCGATACGCTGCCGCAGAACTGAGCCGCGGCCCGGCCCGCGCGCATTCGGCAGACGAAAGAAAAGCGCCCCGCGGGGCGCTTTTCTTTTTGTCGCGTGGGCCGCCGCAGCGGAGCGGCCGCGTGCGTCACTCGATCGATGCGTACACGGCTTCGCCGAGCGTGAACGAATCGCTGCGCGCGATCGGCCACCACTTGTCGTACAGCGAGAAGCCGCAGGTCTGGCCGTCGAGCAGCGCACCGGGCTTCAGGTACTTCAGCAGTTGCGACATCAATCGCACCTCGTGCGGCGCGACCCGCTGCACGATGTGATGCGCGCGCAGCTCGGACGGATGGGCGAGTCCGGCCGCCTGCACGAGTTCCTGCAGCGCATGCAGCGTGTTGCGGTGGAAGTTGTACACGCGCTCGGCCTTGTCGGGCACGACGAGCGCGCGCTGGCGCACCGGATCCTGCGTCGCGACGCCGGTCGGGCAGCGGTCGGTGTGGCAGTGCTGCGCCTGGATGCAGCCGACCGCGAACATGAAGCCGCGCGCCGAGTTCACCCAGTCCGCGCCGATCGCGAGCGTGCGCGCGATGTCGAACGCGGTGATGATCTTGCCGCTCGCGCCGAGCTTCACGCGATCGCGCACGCCGATTCCGACGAGCGTGTTGTGCACGAGCAGCAGCCCTTCCTGCAGCGGCACGCCGACGTGGTCGGTGAATTCGAGCGGCGCCGCGCCGGTGCCCCCTTCCGCGCCGTCGACGACGATGAAGTCGGGCACGATGCCGGTCTCGAGCATCGCCTTGGCGATCCCGAAGAATTCCCACGGATGGCCGATGCACAGCTTGAAGCCGGTCGGCTTGCCGCCGGACAGCGTGCGCAGCCGCTCGACGAATTCGAGCAGCCCGCGCGGCGTCGAGAATTCCGAATGCGTCGCGGGCGAGATGCAGTCCTTGCCCATCGGCACGCCGCGCGTCTCGGCGATCTCGGGCGTGATCTTCGCGGCCGGCAGCACGCCGCCGTGGCCGGGCTTCGCGCCCTGCGACAGCTTCACCTCGATCATCTTGACCTGCGGATCGGCGGCCTGCTTCGCGAACTTGTCCGGATTGAACGTACCGTCGTCGTTGCGGCAGCCGAAGTAGCCGGACGCGATTTCCCAGATGATGTCGCCGCCGTGCTCGCGGTGGTACTTCGACAGCGAGCCTTCGCCGGTGTCGTGCGCGAAGCCGCCTTTCTTCGCGCCGAGGTTCAGCGAGCGGATCGCGTTCGCGGACAGCGAGCCGAAGCTCATCGCCGAGATGTTGAAGATCGAAATGTCGTACGGTTGCGCGCGACTCGCGCCGACGCGGATGCGGAAATCGTGGTTCGGCAGCTTCGTCGGCGCGAGCGAATGGCTGATCCATTCGTGCGCGACGGCCTTCACGTTCAGCTCGGTGCCGTACGGGCGGTTGTCGGCGACGTTCTTCGCGCGCTGGTAGACGAGGCTGCGCTGCGCACGCGAGAACGGTTTCTCGTCGGTGTCGTCCTCGACGAAGTACTGGCGGATTTCAGGTCGGATGAATTCGAACAGGAAGCGGAAGTGGCCCCAGAGCGGGTAGTTCCGCAGGATCGCGTGGCGGTCCTGGTTCAGGTCGTACAGGCCGAGCGCGACGAGGGCGACGGGGAGGATGATCCACAGCCACGAAAGCACGTGGATCGACGCGAGTGCGGCCGCGGCGATGAGCAGCAGGACAGCACACCACATCGCGAGGTAGCGTCTTGAAAGCATGGGGACTCCGTAAGAATCTTGAAATACCGCCATGCGTACGCTGCGCGGCGGCGCGCCGGCCGCGGCGGAATCGTGTTCCGCCGGGCGCGACGTGCCGCAAGTCTAAACCGAATGGATGTCAGCGTGCTTCGGCGAGTGCCGGCGCGTGGCCCGTCGACGTGGCCTGACCGGGCTGGCCGGTGGCCGCGGATTCGATGATGCCGCCGCCGAGGCAGATCTCGCCGTCGTACAGCACGGCCGACTGGCCGGGCGTGACGGCCCATTGCGCGTCGTCGAACGCGAGCGAGAAGCGCGCTTCGCCTGCCGGGCCGGCGGCCTCGGCGCCTGTCGCGGCCAGCCCGAATACGCACGCCGCGTCGGCCTGCCGGTAGCGCGTCTTCGCGCCGCACGCGAAGCCGTCGGCCGGCGGCTCGCCGGCGACCCAGCTCACGTTGCCGGCGACGAGCTCGCGCGACAGCAGCCACGGATGATCGTGGCCCTGCACGACGTACAGCGTGTTCGACGCGATGTCCTTCGCGGCGACGAACCACGGCTCGCCGCTGCCGCTCTTGCTGCCGCCGAGGCCGATGCCCTTGCGCTGGCCGAACGTATAGAACGCGAGGCCGATGTGCTCGCCGACCACCTTGCCGTCGGGCGTCTTCATCGGGCCCGGCTTGGTCGGCAGGTAGCGATTCAGGAAATCGCGGAACGGCCGTTCGCCGATGAAGCAGATGCCGGTCGAATCCTTCTTCTTCGCATTCGGCAGCCCGATCTGCGCGGCGATCTCGCGCACCTTCGTCTTCGGGATCTCGCCGAGCGGGAACATCGTCTTCGACAGTTGCGCCTGGTTCAGCCGGTGCAGGAAGTACGACTGGTCTTTCGTATGATCGAAAGCCTTCAGCAGTTCGAAACGCCCGTCGCGTTCGCGCACGCGTGCGTAGTGACCGGTCGCGATCATTTCCGCGTCGAGCGACATCGCGTGGTCGAGGAACGCCTTGAACTTGATCTCGGCATTGCACAGCACGTCGGGGTTCGGCGTGCGGCCGGCCGAGTATTCGCGCAGGAACTCGGCGAATACGCGGTCCTTGTATTCCGCGGCGAAGTTGACGGCTTCCACGTCGATGCCGATCAGGTCGGCCACCGACACGACGTCGATCCAGTCCTGGCGCGTCGAGCAGTACTCGCCGTCGTCGTCGTCTTCCCAGTTCTTCATGAACAGGCCGACCACGTCGTAGCCCTGTTCCTTCAGCAGCCACGCGGTCACCGACGAATCGACGCCGCCCGACATGCCCACCACTACACGGCGCTTGCTCATTTGCTGACCGCCTGACGTTCGAATGCCTCGGGGCGCGGGGCGACCGAATGCGTGTGCACGAAATCGAGCGGGATGCGCCGCCCGGCGAGATAGTCGTCGACACAGCGCATCACCGCGGGCGAACGATGGCGCTCGCTGCACGCGCGCAGCTCGTCGGCCGTCATCCACAGCGTGCGCACGATGCCGTCGTCGAGCACATGGCCCGCGATCGGCTCGCCGGCCGTGCCGCAGAACGTGAAGCGCAGGTAGGTCGCGCCGGCGCTGCCGGGGCGCTCGTAGTGCGCGAGATAGACGCCGACGAGCGCGTCGGGCGTGAACGGGTGCGCGGTTTCCTCGAGCGTTTCGCGGATCACGGCGTCGGCCAGCGTTTCGCCGGCTTCGAGATGACCGGCCGGCTGGTTGATGCGCAGGCCCGTCGAGGTTTCTTCCTCGATCACGAGAAAGCGGCCGGCGCGCTCGACGAGCGCGGCGACCGTCACATGCGGGGTCCAGAGTTCGGGTTTCATGGTTCGGCATTTTACCGGTTGCGCCCGAACGCTGCCGGCCGTCTGGTTAGACGAATCCGACCCCGGCAGATCGTCCGTGCCGGGGATGCGTGACGGCACGGGTCAAGCGCATGTCGCATTCGAGCACGGTCGTGCGGAAAGTGCTGGCGGGGCCATCGCTTTCGGTTAAAGTGCAGCGTGAAAGCCGTTGCTCGTGAGCCGGTAAGTCAGCCTGTCCGGCTCGTTGCGCAGTAAAAATCGCAAGAAAAGAAATACTGACAATGACTGGAGGAACTGACGATGCATATTGGAGTGCCTGCTGAAACGCGGGCCAACGAGGCGCGTGTGGCTGCGACGCCGGAAACCGTGAAGAAATACGCGGCGGCCGGCCATCGCGTCAGTATCGCGAAAGGGGCCGGCAGCGCAGCCAGCTATCCCGATGAAGCCTATGTGGCCGCCGGTGCCGAATTGACCGACCAGTCGGCCGCTTTTGCCGCCGACCTCGTGCTGAAGGTCCAGGCGCCCACCGACGCCGAACTGCCGTTGCTCAAGCGCGGCGCCGTGCTGGTCGGCATGCTCGAGCCGTTCAACGGCGAACAGGCGGCGAAACTCGCCGCGGCCGGCGTGACCGGTTTCGCGCTCGAGGCCGCGCCGCGCACCACGCGTGCGCAGAGTCTCGACGTGCTGTCGTCGCAGGCGAACATCGCCGGCTACAAGGCCGTGCTGGTGGCCGCATCGCTGTATCCGCGCTTCATGCCGATGCTGATGACGGCCGCGGGCACCGTGAAGGCGGCGCGCGTGCTGATTCTCGGCGCGGGCGTCGCGGGCCTGCAGGCGATCGCGACCGCGAAGCGGCTGGGCGCGGTGATCGAGGCGTCCGACGTGCGGCCGGCCGTGAAGGAGCAGATCGAGTCGCTCGGCGCGAAGTTCCTCGACGTCCCGTTCGAAACCGACGAAGAGCGCGAAGCCGCGCAGGGCGTCGGCGGCTATGCGCGCCCGATGCCGCCGTCGTGGCTCGGCCGCCAGGCCGCGCTCGTGCACGAGCGCGCGAAGCAGGCCGACATCGTGATCACCACCGCATTGATTCCCGGCCGTCCGGCGCCGACGCTGATCTCGGTCGACACCGCGCAGTCGATGAAGCCCGGCTCGGTGCTCGTCGATCTCGCGGCCGGCCGCGGCCCGGAAATCGACGGCCGCAAGGGCGGCAACTGCCCGCTGACCGTCGCCGACCAGGTGATCGTGCACCACGGCGTGACGATCGCCGGCTACACGAACCTCGCATCGATGGTCGCGTCGGACGCGTCGGCGCTGTACGCGCGCAACCTGCTGGACTTCATGAAGCTGATCGTCACGAAGGAAGGCACGCTGAACATCGACCTGACCGACGACATCGTCGCCGCGACGCTGCTGTGCCGCGACGGCGAGCTCGCGCGCAAATAACGGAGGAGACCATGGAAGTCATCAATCACACGGTGATCAACGTGATCATCTTCGTGCTGGCGGTGTACGTCGGCTACCACGTCGTCTGGAACGTCACCCCGGCGCTGCATACGCCGCTGATGGCCGTGACCAACGCGATCTCGGCGATCGTGATCGTCGGCGCGATGCTCGCGGCCGCGCTCACCGTCGGCGCGACCGGCAAGTTCTTCGGCACGCTCGCGGTCGCGCTCGCGGCCGTCAACGTGTTCGGCGGCTTTCTCGTGACGAGGCGCATGCTCGAGATGTTCCGCAAGAAGGAGCCCAAGCGTGTCGAGGGCGGCAAGGAGGGCGCGCGATGAGCATGAACGTCGTTACGCTGCTGTACCTCGTCGCGTCGGTGTGCTTCATCCAGGCGCTGAAGGGCCTGTCGAACCCGAAGAGCGCGCGGCGCGGCAACCTGTTCGGGATGGTCGGGATGGCCATCGCGATCCTCACGACGATCGCGCTGATCGTCAAGCAGGCCGCGTGGCTCGGCGCGAACCTGCCGCTCGGCCTCGCGCTCGTGCTCGGCGCGCTGATCGTCGGCGGGGGCGTCGGCGCATTCGTCGCCGCGCGCGTCGAGATGACCAAGATGCCGGAACTCGTCGCGGCGATGCACTCGCTGATCGGTCTCGCGGCCGTGTGCATCGCGTACGCGGTGGTGTCGGAGCCGGAAGCGTTCGGGCTCGTGCCGCAGGACGCGGTGTCGTCGAGCTTCATCCCGTACGGCAACCGCGTCGAGCTGTTCATCGGCACGTTCGTCGGCGCGATCACGTTCTCCGGTTCCGTGATCGCGTTCGGCAAGCTGTCGGGCAAGTACAAGTTCCGGCTGTTCCAGGGCGCGCCGGTCGTGTATGCCGGCCAGCACCTGATCAACCTGATGCTCGCGATCGCGATGCTCGGCTTCGGCATCCTGTTCTTCATCACGCAGGCGTGGCTGCCGTTCATCATCATGACGGCGATCGCGTTCGTGCTCGGCGTGCTGATCATCATCCCGATCGGCGGCGCGGACATGCCGGTGGTCGTGTCGATGCTGAACTCGTACTCGGGCTGGGCGGCGGCCGGCATCGGCTTCTCGCTGAACAACGCGATGCTGATCATCGCCGGTTCGCTGGTCGGCTCGTCGGGCGCGATCCTGTCGTACATCATGTGCCACGCGATGAACCGCTCGTTCTTCAACGTGATCCTCGGCGGGTTCGGCGGCGAAGCGGCGGCCGGCGGTGCGGCGGGCGCGCAGGAGCAGCGGCCGGTGAAGTCGGGTTCGGCCGACGACGCGGCGTTCATGCTCGGCAACGCGGAATCGGTCGTGATCGTGCCGGGTTACGGGCTCGCCGTCGCCCGCGCGCAGCACGCGCTGAAGGAGCTGACCGACAAGCTGGTCGAGAAGGGCATCGACGTGAAGTACGCGATCCACCCGGTTGCCGGGCGGATGCCGGGGCACATGAACGTGCTGCTCGCGGAAGCGGAAGTGCCGTACGAGATCGTGCACGAGATGGAGGACATCAACGGCGAATTCGGCCAGGTGGACGTGGTGCTCGTGCTCGGCGCGAACGACGTCGTGAACCCGGCCGCGAAGAACGATCCGAAATCGCCGATCGCGGGGATGCCGATCATCGAGGCGTACAAGGCGCGCACGGTGATCGTCAACAAGCGCTCGATGGCGGCCGGCTACGCGGGTCTCGACAACGACCTGTTCTACATGGACAAGACGATGATGGTGTTCGGCGATGCGAAGAAGGTCATCGAGGACATGGTGAAGGCCGTCGAGTAACGCCCGCCCCGGCTACGCGGCGCCCGCTTCGATGCGCGGCGCCGCGCCTCCGGACAGGCCCGACCGGTGCAAGCCGGCCGGGTCTTTTTCATGGTGTGACGAGGCGTGCGACGCAGGCGGCGATCGCGTCGCGTACGCGCACGATCGCCGGGTCGCGCTGCGTGCTCGTGCGCCAGCCGATTTCGACCGGATAGCGCGGCAGGTCGACCGGGCACGCGAGCGCGCGCAGCGAAGTCGCCTGCGCGATCGCACGCGCCGCATGCGCGGGAATCGTCGCGACCGCGTCGGAGCCGGCGAGCAGGTACGGCAGCGCGGCGAAATGCGTGGTCGACGCCGCGACGCGCCGCTTGTGGCCGAGCGCGGCCAGCGCCTCGTCGACGATGCCGATCACGCCGCCCGACGACACGAGCAGGTGGTCGCGCCGCAGGAACTCGGCGAGCGTCAGCGTGCGCGGCGTCCGTGCGCGGCCGGCTGGATCGATCAGGCACGCATAGCCGCCGGTGGCGACCGCGTGCCTGCTGAGGCCGTTCGCCGAGAATCCGCCCGACGCGATCGCGAGATCGACGCCGTGCCGCAGCAGCGCGTCGCCGGCGATGCCGCTGTGGGTCTGCCGGAAGATCAGCCGGATGCCGGCGGCTGCTTGCGCGACCGCATCGATCAGCGCGCGGCCGAGCGCGATCTCGAAATCGTCGGACAGCCCGATCGAGATCGTGCGGCCGACGCGCTCGCCGCCGTCCGCCGCGATCGCGAGGCTTTCGCGGCAGCGGTCGAGCGCGTCGGACAGGATCGGCTTCAGTTCGTCGGCGCGCGGCGTCGGCGCGAGCCCGCGGCCGGTGCGCACGAACAGCGGATCGGCGTAGATCACGCGCAGCCGCCCGAGTGCCGCGCTGACCGCCGACTGCGTGAGATCGAGCCGCAGCGCCGCGCGGCTCGCGCCGCCTTCCTCGTACAGCGCCTCGAACACCTTCAGCAGATTCAGGTCGAGCCCGGCGATATCA
Source organism: Burkholderia cenocepacia (assembly GCF_900446215.1). Lineage (GTDB taxonomy): Bacteria > Pseudomonadota > Gammaproteobacteria > Burkholderiales > Burkholderiaceae > Burkholderia > Burkholderia cenocepacia. The sequence continues at coordinate 404,563 of NZ_UAQZ01000012.1, forward strand.
TCCATATTCATGTCAGTTATCGTTGTATCGATTTGATCGATGAAATGATATCGACAAAGATGGCGTCATCCCATTCACCGCATTCACCGGAGACGCCTTCATGTCCACGTCAGTCATCGCCGCGCTGCAGATCGGCGCATCGCCCGCCGGCACGCGCGCCACGCTCGACACGATCCTCGGCTACGAAACCGCGATCCGCGACAGCGGCGCGTCGCTGGTCGTGCTGCCCGAGGCCGTGCTCGGCGGCTATCCGAAAGGCGAAATCTTCGGCACGCGGCTCGGCTACCGGTTGCCCGAAGGGCGCGACGCGTATGCGCGCTACGCCGCGCAGGCGATCGACGTACCGGGGCCCGAAACCGACGAACTGGCCGCGCTGTCGCAGCGCACCGGCGCGAGCCTCGTGGTCGGCGTGATCGAGCGCGGCGGCAGCACGCTGTACTGCACGGCACTGTTCTTCGATCCGCGCGACGGGCTCGTCGCGAAGCACCGCAAGCTGATGCCGACCGGCACCGAGCGGCTGATCTGGGGGCAGGGCGACGGCTCGACGCTGCCCGTCGTCGAGACGGCCGCGGGCCGCGCGGGCGCCGCGATCTGCTGGGAGAACCATATGCCGCTGCTGCGCTGCGCGATGTACGCGAAAGGCGTGCAGATCTGGTGCGCGCCGACCGTCGACGAGCGCGACGTGTGGCAAAGCTCGATGCGGCACATCGCGCACGAAGGGCGTTGCTTCGTCGTGAGCGCGTGCCAGGTGCAGCCGTCGCCGCGCGCGCTCGGCATCGACGTGCCGGGCTGGGACCCCGAGCGGCCGCTGATCCGCGGCGGCAGCGTGATCGTCGGGCCGCTCGGCGACCCGTTGACGGAGCCGCTGATCGGCGAGGCCGGGCTCGTCACCGCCCGTATCGACACCGACGAGCTCGTGAAGGCGCGCTACGACTTCGACGTCGTCGGCCACTATGCGCGTGCGGACGTGTTTTCGCTGCACGTCGACGAGCGGCCGAAGCGGCCCGTGGTATTCGGCGGGTAGCGAAAGCGGAGGTGGGCGCCACACGGCGCGCGGAAAACGAAGGGCGGCGGCGGGTGCGCGCCGCCGCGTCGCGTCAGCGCATCGGCGCTTCCGCGATCCGCATGTAGTCGGCGATCCGCCGGCCTTCCATGTCCGGGAACTGCTCGTGCACGGTGATGTCGCCCATCCGCGCGATGTCGAAGGTGCGGAAATCGTCGCGCAGCTCGCACCACGCGCCGATCGTCCAGCGCCCGCCCCAGTAGACGAGCCCGAGCGGCCATACGCGGCGCTGCGAATGCGCGCCGAGCCGGTCGCGATAGCCGAAGCTGACGATGTGGCGCGTGTCGATCGCCTGGTGGATCGCGTCGACCTTCGCGCAAAACGTCTCGTCGATGTGGAACGACGGCGCGAACACGGGCAGGCGGTCGAGCGCCGTGCGCTTGTCGGCCGGCATCGCCGACGCGATGTTCGCGAGCGCCGAGCGTGCGCCGCTCGCGAAACGCGCCCCGCCCCAGGTCTCGAGCATGCGCGCGCCGGTGGCGAGCGCCGCCAGCTCCTCGGCCGTGAACGTGAGCGGCGGCAGGCTCGCGTTGCGGTTCAGCCGGTAGCCGATGCCGGCCTCGCCTTCGATCGGGACCCCTGACAGTTGCAGGTCGCGCACGTCGCGATAGACCGTGCGCGGCGACACCGACAGCCAGTCGGCCAGTTGCTGCGCGGTCGTGAGGCGACGCCCGCGCAACAGCTCGGCGATCTGGAACAGGCGGTCGGCACGGCGGGTCATGACAGCACCTCGATTCCTCTGGCTACGGGGACTTCGCGATGATAGCGCCGCGCCGGCCCGCTGAGCGCCGCGCTCAGTGGCATTTCGGCGCGTGCAGGCCGACGCGGTTGCCTTCCGTGTCGATCAGGTAGCCGACGTAGCCGTAGTTGTTCGGCAGCTCGACGACCGAGCCCTGCACGACGCCGCCCGCGCGCTTCGCGCGTTCGAGCGCCGCGACGACCGATTCGCCGGCGTTCAGGTAGACGAGCACGCCGTTCGCGCTCGGCTTCATCTGCTGCGGATCGAACACGATGCTGCCGCCCGTGCTCGACGCGTCGCGATCGAAGGTCGCCATCGGCACGCCGCCGATGATTTCGCGCTGCAACGTGGTTTGCAGCACGGTTTCGTAAAAGCGGATCGCGCGGTCGAAATCGAGGGACGGAATGTCGAACCAGGCGATCGCGCGTTCCAGGGTGGCAGTAGCGGTTGCTGACGTCATGACGAGCTCCTTGTTGCGTTGTTTGCGTTGTTATGCGGATTCGGTGTGGAAACCAGCCTGCATTGCGCCGGGATTGCAGTGTGATCGCGGGCTGCTGACACCGTATTGTCAGTAGAGTTGTCACCCTTGACATGCAACCATTTGGTTGCATAATGAGGTCATCGACCCGGGAGCGGCATGGACCTCGTTTTCAAGGCGCTGGCCGACGCCACGCGCCGTCAGTTGCTCGACCTGCTGCATGCGAAAAACGGCCAGACGCTGTCCGAGCTGTGCGACGGGCTCGCGATGAGCCGGCAGGCCGTCAGCAAGCACCTTGCGCTGCTCGAGGCCGCGAATCTCGTCGCGACGACGTGGCGCGGCCGGGAGAAGCTGCATTACCTGAATCCGGTGCCGATCCATGACATCGCGGAACGCTGGATCGGCAAGTTCGAGCGTCAGCGCCTGCAGGCGCTGGCGGATCTCAAGCGCGGGCTGGAAGCGCCCCGCGACACAGGAGATGACGATGGGTAATCCCGCCTTTGTGTACGTGACCTTCATCGCGGCCACGCCCGAGCGCGTGTTCGATGCGCTGACCAACGCCGAGCTGACGAAGGACTACTGGGTGCGGCATCGCAACGCGTCGCCCGACTGGCGGCCGGGGTCGCGCTGGGAACATCAGGACTACGACGACCCGTCACGGGTCGACATCGTCGGCGAAGTGGTCGAGAACGATCCGCCGCGCCGGCTGGTCGTCACGTGGCGCACGCCGTCGGGAGAGGGCGAGGAATCACGCGTGACCTATCTGGTCGAGCCGTACGAGGGCGTCGTGAAACTGACCGTCACGCACGACGGGCTGGTGCCCGGTTCGGAGATGGATCGCGGGATTCGCGGCGGCTGGCCGGTCGTGCTGTCGAGCCTGAAGACGCTGCTCGAGACCGGGCAGGCGCTGCCGTTCACGATGGCGCGCTGGTCGAAGTCGAAGCACTGACCGGTCGCGCAAAAGCACAGGGGCCGCGATGGCGGCCCCTGGACGTCGTTGCTCGTGACAGCGGACGGCTGGCTTACGCGTCGCCTTCCGCGGCCGCCGGGCGCGCCTTCACGCTGCCGGCGATCAGGTCGAAGCGGAACAACCGGCATTCGAGCGCGCCGTTGAACAACGGCGTCTTGGCCGATTCGCGCAGGCGCAACTGGCCCGGCAGCGAACGGTCGGACGTCAGCAGGAACGCCTGCCAGCCCGTGAAGCGCTGCTTCAGCGCATCGCCGAGCGCGTTGAAGAACTCGCTGTCCGGCGCGTCGGTGTGCGTGCGGCGGAATGCGTCGTCGTTGCCGCGGTTGCGGCCGGTTTCGCGCACCTCGCCGCGGGCGCTGCGGCCGCGCACTTCGATCCGCTCGCCGTACGGCGGGTTCGCGAGGAGGATGCCCGGCCCGTCGGACGGCGGCGTCATCCCGCGCGCGTCGACCTGCTTGAGCCACACCGACGGCACGCCCGCGCGTTCGAGGTTCGCGCGCGCCTTCTCGAGCATGTCGCCGGAAATGTCGCTGCCGTACACGCCGAGCGCTTCGCCGCGCCTGGCGCGCGCCGCGCGCTTCGCGTCGAGCGCCGGGACCTTCAGCCCCTGCCACGCGGTAATGTCGTACTGCTTGAGCTTTTCGAAGCCGAACCGGCGCTCGACGCCGGGCGCCACGCCGAGCGCGATCTGCGCGGCTTCCGCGAGGAACGTGCCGCTGCCGCACATCGGGTCGTACAGTGCGGTGCCGGGCGTCCAGCCCGTCAGGCGCAGGATGCCGGCAGCGAGGTTCTCGCGCAGCGGCGCCGCTCCCTTGTCGAGACGCCAGCCGCGCTTGAACAGCGGCTCGCCCGACGTGTCGAGGTACAGCGTGCATTCGTTGGCCGTCAGGAACGCGAACACGCGCACGTCCGGCGCACCGGTGTCGATGCTCGGGCGCGCGCCGGTTTTCTCGCGCATCCGGTCGCAGATCGCATCCTTCACGCGCAGCGTCGTGAATTCGAGGCTCTTCAGCGGCGACTTGATCGCGGTGATGTCGATGCGCAGCGTCTGCGTCGACGCGAACCAGCGCTCCCACGGCTGCTCGAGCGCGAGCGCGTAGACGTCCTGCTCGTTGCGGTACGGGCCGTGCGCGATCTTCAGCAGAATGCGGCTCGCGATCCGCGAATGGAGGTTCGCGGCCATGCCGGCGGCCCAGCCGCCGCTGAAATGGACGCCGCCCGGCACCTGCGCGCCCGCGGTGAACGGCGCGCCGTTCAGGTGGCGGCCGGCGATTTCGGCCAGCTCGGCGGCAAGCGCCGCTTCGAGGCCGCGCGGGCAGGGGGCGAAGAATTCGAACAGGGTGGGCGAGGACATAAGGCGGGTGAGGACGTGCAAAAGTCCACTATTGTACGCGGCGCGGACGACCGGGGCCGGCGTTTCGGCGCGGCGGCGCCGGCGCGACGGTCATAGGTGCGCGCCGGAAGGGCGGCGCGGCGGCGACCGGCCGCCTCGCACCCCGCCGCAGGTCAGTGCGCGCCCGGCTGGCCGGCGCGCGCGGCGGGGTTGCCCGCCGGCCAGAACAGCGCGAGCGGATTCGACAGCACCGTGCGGACGATCGCCGCGACGAGCGCGCGCACCTTGGTCGGGCGCAGGCTGCGCGAGCGCACGGCCATCGTGAACGCGAGCGCGAAGCTCACGAGCACGTTGAGGATCGCCATGCTCAGCACGCCGGCGCCGGCCCACCACAGTTCGGGCGTACTGAGCGCACCCTTGCCCAGCACGCCGAGCGCGATCCCGATCGAGCCGGCCGACAGCGTCACGTGCCGCACCTCGAACGGGAACATGAACACGGTGACGATCGCCGGGATCAGGCCGAGCATCAGGCCGAGGCCGACGTTTGCGACCACGCCGGCGACGTTCGAACGACAGAAGTGCGCGAGCTTCGCGGCACCGGCCGCGCCGAGCGTCAGGCGCAGCCGGCGGTTGTACGCGAGCGCATCGCCGACCCGGTGCAGCACGAACCAGTTGTCGGCCCAGCCGGCGAGCAGGCTCGACGCCCACAGCAGCACGCCGGTGAGCGCGGCGTAGAACGGCGTCGGGCCGAGCAGCGAGAACGAATGCAGCGTCGCGTGCGCCTTCTCCGGCGAGATCAGGTTCGCGTGCAGCACGTTGCTCGCGAACAGCTGCACGAGCAGGCACACCGGCAGCACGACCAGCACGTTGCCGGAAATCGCGGCCGCTTGCGTGCGGATCAGCGCGATCACCGACGCGACGAACGCCTTCACGCCTTCCTCGTGGCCGGTGTCGTCGAGTTCGCGCGCGAGCGTCGGCGCGGTCATCGCGGGCTGCTTGGTCGCGAGCGTGAAGTGCAGGAAGTGCATCAGCATGAAGCTGGCCGCGTAGTTGATGCCCGCGAGCAGCCCTTCGAGCATCGACTGCAGGTGCGCGCCCGTGATCGCGAACTTCACGCACACGGTCACGACGGTGACGAGGCCGCCGCCCGCGGCCATCCGCAGCATCTTCAGGTACTCGGCGCGGCCGCGCGAGATGTAGTGCTCGCCGGTGTCCGCGTTGGTCTCGACGAGCTTGCGCGCGAACAGCGAGAAGTTGCTGCGCACGAGGTGCGCGACGCTCTGGCTGTTCTGGTTCGCGTCGACGAGCTCGGCGGTCAGGTGCGCCATCCCATGCAGGTCGTCGCGCGCCATCCATGCGTTCAGCAGCGTTTCGGCGCGCAGGATGCGCATGCGCATCCGCTCGACCTGGAACACGATGTCGACCGACACGCCGTTGCGGTACAGGTGCGCGAACACGTCGTCGACGGCGATCCGGCATTCGTCGAGCAGCACGCGCAGGTAGTTCACCTCGTGCAGCAGCTTGCTCGGGTCGCCGCCGTCCTCGACGGCCGCATGCGCGGTCTCGACCGCGAGCATCGCGCGCGTGAGGCGGTAGAACGGCTGCGATTCGAGCGGCTTGCGCGCATCGTCGTCGGACAGCCGGCTGCGCACCGTCTGCGACAGGCCCGTCGAGCTGATCTGGCAGGTCAGGTTGTGCAGCGCGGCCAGCAGGTCGCGCGAGAACGAGCCGGGCTCGTGGCGCTCTTCTTCGGTGACGTCGAACGAGATCAGCTCGGCCAGGCGTGCGAGCAGGTCGTCGGGCAGCGCGTCGATCCATTTCGCGTCCTCGGGCGTCGGGAACATCAGCGTGAACAACGCCGACAGCTCGCGGCGGTTCGGCGCGGGCGGGATCAGCGACGAGTCGATCCGCTCGAACAGCGCGCCGAAGAAGCCCGAATGCACGGGCATGCCTGCATCGCACAGCAGCGAGATGCCGTCGCACTCGCGCAGGATGCCGCGCAGGATGCGTGCGGCGTGCGCTTTCCACGCGGGATTGCGGTCGAGCACGTGGAACAGGTAGCGCAACCGCGCATGGGCCGGATACGCGCGCGTGTCGGCGTCGCGTTCGGCCTGCGCGTCCTGCACCGTGCCGTTGCGGCGCAGCCAGTGCGCGAGCTCGATCAGCCATTCGCTGCGCTCGGCGTACGACGCGTCGGCATCGGCGTGCGCGAGCAGCGCATCGAGCTGGTGACCGGCATTGCGCGACGCGCGCCACTTCTTGATCAGGGTCGTCAGGGAACGAAACATAAACGGAATAGCGAAAGCCCGGGACGGGCGGGTTCGGGATGCCGGCCGGAGCAACGGCGCGGCGCCGGTGAGAACGGGTGAGACGGGGCCGGTGCCGGACGACGGGCGGCGACCCGCGATGCGGCTGCCCCGCTGCGATGCACGCGATTCGCGTGCGGGCGCCGGGAGGCATGGCGGTCGGGCCGAACGCGGCCCGGCGCCGCTGGCTGGTGCGCACGGCGAACGGCGCGAGCCTGAAAGTGCGTAGGATCGTCAATCGGGCCGGAAAACGCAAGCCGACCGCGTTGCATGGCGCGGGTTCCGGCGGCTTTGACAAAGAATGTCAACGACCGCTTGGCCAATGACGGCGATCGGCGAAGCCGGCTGCGGCGGCGTGCGGCCGACGATACTCGCGGGCACGGCTGGCCGGGCGGCGCCATTCGACACCGCGCAGTCGCACGTCGTGTCGAACGTTCGCCCGCGCGCCGTCCGCGTCCGCTTATGCGCCGGACTTGCCCGTCGCGCCGGCATCGCCGCCGGACGTCGGGCTGGCCGGGCACGGCACGACCGGCGCGGCGGCCGTCTTGCCGCCGGCCGTGGGCGTGGCCGTCGCCGCCGTGCCGCGGCGTGCGGCCATCGCGCGCACGCCGTCCGCGGCTTGCGAGGCGATCACGTCGAGCGCGCGCCGGTGGCCGGCGACGAGCGCGTCGTAGCCGTCGGCGACCGGTTCCGCGACGCTCGTGCGGCAGGTCATCACGGCCTGCGTGGCGAGCGAGCGCACGCTCCACACGGCGTCGACCGCGGCGCGCTTGCCCGGCCACGATTCGAAGCGCTGCACGTTCACGCTGATGCGGTACACGGGCACGCCGGGCGGGTAAGCGGAATTCGCGACGTCGATCGTGCCGAGCTGCGCGGCGAGATCGTCCGACAGCGCGCGGCGGATCTCGTCGGCGGGCGGCGACGCCCAGCGTTCCTGCTCGAGCACGTCGACCTGCGCGGCGTTCTTCTGCACGACCAGCTGGCTCTTCGCGACCTGCTCGGGCACGCCGACCGACGGCACCTCGATCAGGAACGCCGGATTGGCCGGCGCGGTGCGCAGCGGCGCCGCGGCGTCGGCCGGGCTGAGCGTGTAGAACCGTGCGGGCGGCGAGCTGCACGCGGCGAGCGCGAGTACGGCGAGCGCCGTCGCCGCGCCGCTCGCGAAACCGTTCACGCGTGTCGTCATTGTTTATCTCCTGGCTTGCCCTTGAGCAGCGATTCGGGGTGGCGCTCCAGATAGTCGGCGAGCGCGTTCAGCGATTGCAGCGTGCGCGTGAGTTCCTTCAGCGCGCCGCGCACGTCGGACTGCAGCGGCGAATCCTGCTGCAGCGTCGCCTCGGCGGTCGAGAAGGTCTGCTTCGCGGCCGACAGCGTGTCGCGCGCTTCCGGCGCGACCTGCGTGTCGAGCTGCTTGAACAGCTTGTCGGCGTTCGCGAGCGCGCTGTTCAGGTTCGCGCCGATCTGGTCGAACGGCACCTTGTCGAGCTTCTTCGCGATGTCGGCGACCTGCAGCTGCAACTCGTCGAGCGTATTCGGCACGGTCGGCAGTTCGAGCGGCAGGCGGCTCGTGTCGATCTTCACGGCCGGCGCCTTCGGGAAGAAGTCGAGCGCGACGTACAGCTGGCTCGTCAGCAGGTTGCCGGTGCGCAACTGGCCGCGCAGCCCGTGCTGGACGAGCCGCTCGACGATCTCGCGGCGCGCCGGTTCGCCCTTGCTCTCGATCGTCTCGCGGAAGCGGCGGCCGAGGCGTTCCGGATACACGTTGATCGTCACCGGCATCAGGAAGTTCTTCGTCTTCGGATCGAAGTCGATGCCGATGTTCGTCACTTCGCCGAGCACGATGCCGCGGAAGTCGACCGGCGCGCCGACGGCGAGCCCGCGCAGCGACTGGCTGAAGTTCATCACGACTTGCAGTGGCTGGCCGTCCGGGTCGCGCATCGCGTCGCCCTCGTCGGAGCCGAGGCGGAACGTCGTGTTGTTCGGTGCGGTCGCGCCGCTGCCCTGGTTCGGCGGCGTCTGGAACGCGATGCCGCCGAGGATCACCGTCGCGAGCGACTGCGTGTTCAGCTTCAGGCCGCTCGAATCGAGCCGCAGGTCGACGCCGCTCGCCTGCCACCAGCGCGAGTTCAGGCCGACGTACTGGTCGTACGGCGCATTGACGAACACGTTGAACGTGACGCCCGTGCCGTCCTTGTCGAGCGAGAAGCCGACCACCTGGCCGACCTGGACGCGGCGGTAGTAGACCGGCGAGCCGATGTCGACCGAGCCGAGCGAATCGCCGCGCAGCACGTATTGCGTGCCTTTCTGGTCGCCGGTGACGGCGGGTGGCGTCTCCAGGCCGGTGAAGTCGGTCAGCGTGTCCTGGCCGTGACCGGCGTCGACGCCGATGTACGCGCCGGACAGCAGCGTGCCGAGCCCCGAGACGCCGGTCGCGCCGACGCGCGGCCGCACGATCCAGAAGCGCGAACCCTGGACCGCGAAGTCCTCCGCTTCCTTCTTGAGCTGCACCTGGACCAGCACGCGCGACAGGTCCTTCGACAGCTTGATCGTCTTGACCATGCCGATCTCGACGTCCTTGTACTTGACCTGGGTCTTGCCCGGCTCGAGCCCTTCGGCGCTGTGGAAGCTGATCGTGATTTCCGGGCCGCGCTCGCGCACGGACTTGATCACGAGGCCGATGCCGATCAGCGCGGCGATCAGCGGCACGAGCCAGACGAGCGACGGCAGCCAGCCGCTTTTCGTCGAGATCGCCGGATCGGGCGGCCGGGGCGCGTCGTGCTGCGGGCCTTGTGGACTATTCATGGTGATTCCCTGAGGTTTCGACTGGATCCCAGATCAGGCGGGGATCGAACTGCATCGACGCGAGCATCGTCAGGATCACGACCGAGCCGAACGCGAGCGCGCCGGGGCCGGCCGTGATGACGGCGAGCGAACGGAAATGGACGAGCGCGACGGTCAGCGTCACGACGAAGATGTCGAGCATCGACCAGCGGCCGATGCGCTCGACGATCCGGTAGAGACGCGTGCGCTGCAGCGGCCGCCAGGCGGCGCGACGCTGCGCGCTGGTGACGAGGATCGTCAGTACGCCGAGCTTGAGCATCGGCACGAGAATGCTGGCGACGAACACGACCACGGCGAGCGGCCAGTCGCCGGACGTCCAGAAATAGATGACGCCGCTCATGATCGTGTCCTGCTGCGACCCGACGATCGACGACGTGCGCATGATCGGCAGCAGGTTCGCCGGAATGTAGAGGATCGCGGCCGCGAGCAGCAGCGCCCACGTGCGCATGATGCTGTTCGGCGTGCGCACGTGCAGCGCGCTGCCGCAGCGCGCGCAATGCGCGTGCGGCTGGTCGATCGTCTGCACGAGCCCGCACGCGTGGCAGCTGGCGTAACCCTCGCGGGCGGCGGTCGGCATGGGCCTCGTCATCGGCGGGGTGCGTCCGGCAGCGGCGCGGCGGCGTCGGGCCGCTCCGGCGCGCGGCCGGCGCGCAGGTCGTCGGCGATGTCCCACAGCGTGCGCGGGTCGAACATCAGCACGACGGCGGTCATCAGCGTGAGCGCGCCGAACGCGAACAGCGCCGCGTCGGGCACGACGCGCGCGAGGCTCACCATCTTCACGATCGTGACAAGGATGCCGAGCATGAACACCTCGATCATCCCCCACGGCCGCACGAGCTGGATCGTGCGCAGCACGAGGTTCAGGCCGGGCGGCACGATGCCGCGCCGGATCGGCAGCAGCACGTACAGCAGCGCGGCCATCTCGACGAGCGGGAACAGCACGGTCGAGCAGAACACCATCACGCCGACGATCGCCATGTCCTGACGCCACAGCGCGTCGATCGCGCCGATCAGTGTCGTCTGCACGCGCGTGCCGTTCAGGTCCATTTCCAGGATCGGGAACGTCTGCGCGATGATGAACGTGACGAGCGCGGCGACCGCGAGCGCGGTGATGCGCTCGATCTGCGTGGTGCTGTTGCGATAAAGCAGCGCGTCGCAGCGCGGACAGCGCGCGATCTCGCGGCCGCTCAGGCGCGGTTTATGCAACAGTGCGTCGCATTCGTGGCAGGCAATCAGGTCGTATCGTTGCATGGAAAAGGCGGTGTCGCGACGGCTGGGGGAACGCGTCGACGGGGCCGGAACCCGCGCCAATCTTACCAAAAGGGCTTTTTCGATGCGTCAAGGATCGTGAGTTTCGTGACCGGTCGGTAACATGGCGGGAAGCCGTCAGCCGGCTGGCGCGCCTGTTCTCGGAGTCCGCGCACGTCAAAAGGTTGCGGTAGCATGGCGCCCTTGACATGCGTCGGACGAATTTACCGGCGCAGCCGTTCGCTGAACTGAGGAATCCAAGATGGCATCGAAATCGCCGCCGGCCGCGCCGGCACGGTACGCACACACCGCGATCGCCTTGCACTGGCTGATCGCGCTGCTGATCGTCTGCGGCTTCGCGCTCGGCTGGGTGATGACGGACATCCCCGGCTTCACGCCGACCAAGCTGAAGTACTTCTCGTGGCACAAGTGGATCGGCGTGACGGTGTTCGCGCTGGCCGTCGTGCGCGTGCTGTGGCGGGCGACCCACGTGCCGCCGCCGCTGCCGGGCGACACGCCGGCGTGGCAGCGCGCGGCATCGCACGGCGTGCACATGCTGCTGTACGTGCTGATGATCGTGATCCCGGTGACGGGCTACCTGTACAGCTCGGCGTCGAACATCCCGGTCGTCTATCTCGGCATCGTGCCGCTGCCGCGCCTGATCGATCCCGATCCGGCGCTCAAGGAAACCTTCAAGACGCTGCACGTGTCTTTGAATTACATTCTGCTTGCGCTCGTCGCGATGCACGTGCTCGCGGCGCTCAAGCACCAGCTGTTGGACCGCGACGGCCTGCTGTCGCGCATGCTTCCCTTTGCCAAATGAAGGATCCCATGAAAGTGTCTTTCTCCCGCTCCATGCTGACCGCGTTCGCCGCGGCGGCGCTTGTCGCGTCGGGCGCGGCGCATGCCGACGTCGATCTCGCGAAGAGCAAGGTGTCCGCCGTGTCGAAGCAGATGAACGTGCCGACCGAAGGCGCGTTCAAGAAGTTTTCCGCGCAGGTGAAGTTCGACCCGGCGAAAGCCGCGCAGGGCAGCGCGCAAATGACGATCGACGTCGCGAGCTTCGACCTCGGCGACAAGATGTACAACGACCAGGTCGCCGGCAAGGACTGGTTCGACGCGAAGACCTATCCGCAGGCGACCTTCGTGTCGTCGGCGATCGCGCCGGCCGGCGGCAACAAGTACAACGTGACCGGCAAGCTGACGATCAAGGGCAAGGCCGAGACCGTCACGGTGCCCGTCACGGTCGCGCAAAACGGCGCGACGCAGACGTTCGACGGCGTGCTGCCGATCAAGCGTTCGGCCTTCAACGTCGGCACCGGCGAGTGGAAGGACACGTCGATCGTCGCGGACGAAGTGCAGATCAAGTTCCATCTCGTCGCCACGAAGTAGGCGGCGGGTTGTTGCCTCAACTGAATGCCGCGCGAGGGCGCGGCGCCGTTTCCAGGAGAAAAGGTTTGAAAAAGCATCTGATCATCGCCGCCGGCGCGCTGGCCGCTTCGCTGTCGTTCTCGGCTTTCGCCGAAAGCGCCACCTACCAGTTCGACCCGAGCCACACGTACCCGAGCTTCGAGGCCGACCACTTCGGCGGCCTGTCGGTCTGGCGCGGCAAGTTCGACAAGTCGAGCGGCACCGTGACGCTCGACCGTGCGGCGAAGACCGGCACGGTCGACGTGACGACCGACATCGCGTCGATCCACACGGGCAGCGCGAAGCTCGACGAGCACCTGCAGACGGCCGAGTTCTTCGATGCGGCGAAGTTCCCGCAGGCGAACTACAAGGGCACGATCAAGTTCGACGGCGACAAGCCGGTGTCGGTGGTCGGCAACCTGACGCTGCATGGCGTCACGAAGCCGCTCACGCTGAAGATCGATTCGTTCAAGTGCATGCCGCACCCGATGCTCAAGCGTGAAGTGTGCGGCGTCGACGCGGTCGGCGAATTCAGCCGCGACGATTTCGGCCTCGACTACGGCAAGCAGTACGGCTTCAAGATGAAGACGAAGCTGCTGATCACGGCCGAAGCGGTCAAGCAGCAGTAAGGCTTCCCGGCACGGCCGGCCATCGTGCCGGCCGCCGCGGATCAACCGCCGCGTTCCCGTTACCGGGGCGCGGCGTTTTTTTTTGCGCGCCTATAATCGCCCGAGCGCCGCATGTGGCCATGCGGCGCCGGGCAGGCCGACGGCGCGACGGCGGCCGCCTCGAACAGAACGTACAACGACAAGGAGATCGCCGATGCATGCCGTCACGCAGTCCAGCTCCATTGCCTCGTCGCCGCGCGTCTGGCGCGCGGTGGTCGCCGCGTCGATCGGCAACGCGCTCGAGTGGTTCGATCTCGTCGTCTACGGCTTTTTCGCGGTGACGATCTCGAAGCTGTTCTTCCCGGCCGGCAACGACACCGTGTCGCTGCTGCTCACGCTCGGCACGTTCGGCGTGTCGTTCTTCATGCGGCCGCTCGGCGCGATCGTGCTTGGCGCGTATGCGGACCGCGCCGGTCGCAAGGCCGCGCTCACGCTGTCGATCCTGCTGATGATGGCCGGCACGCTGATCATCGCGGTGCTGCCGACCTACGAGACGATCGGTGTCGCCGCGCCGGTGATCCTCGTCGCCGCGCGGCTGATGCAGGGCTTCTCGGCCGGCGGCGAGTTCGGCAGCGCGACCGCGTTCCTCGCCGAGCACGTGCCCGGCCGGCGCGGCTTCTTCGCGAGCTGGCAGGTCGCGAGCCAGGGGCTCACGACGCTGCTCGCCGCGGGCTTCGGCACCGTCTTGAACGCGCAGCTGTCGGCCGCGCAGATGGCGTCGTGGGGCTGGCGCGTGCCGTTCTTCTTCGGGCTGCTGCTCGGGCCGGTCGCGTACTACATCCGCACCAAGGTCGACGAGACGCCCGAATTCCTCGCGGCCGAAGGCACCGCCAACCCGCTGCGCGATACGTTCGCGTCGCACAAGGCGCGCCTCGTCGCGGCCATGGGCGTGGTCGTGCTCGGCACCGTCGCCACCTACCTCGTGCTGTTCATGCCGACCTACGGCGTGAAGCAGCTCGGCCTCGCGCCGTCCGCCGCATTCGCCGCGATCCTCGTGGTCGGCGTGATCCAGATGGCGTTCGCGCCGCTCGTCGGCCACTGGTCGGATCGCTACGGCCGCGTGCGCGTGATGATCGCGCCGGCCGTCGGCATCCTCGTGCTGATCTATCCGGCGTTCGCGTATCTCGTCGCGCATCCGGGCTTCGGCACGCTGATCGCGCTGCAGGTGCTGCTCGCGTTCCTGATGACCGGCTACTTCGCGGCGCTGCCGGGGCTGTTGTCCGAGGTGTTTCCGGTGCAGACGCGCACGACCGGGATGTCGCTCGCGTACAACGTCGCGGTGACGATCTTCGGTGGCTTCGGGCCGTTCATCATCGCGTGGCTGATCCGCGAGACCGGGATGAAGACCGCGCCGAGCTTCTACCTGATGTTCGCGGCCGTGTTGAGCCTCGCGGCGCTGGTCGTGCTGCGGCGGCGGTTCGGATTCCGCTGAAACGGGGCGGGCGGCGGCTCAGTTGCCGCCGCGCTCGCAGACCGGCTGCGCCGGCATCAGTTGCGCGGGCGCGGCGATGGTCTGCACCGGGCGGCCGGCGAGGGCATCGAGCGCCTGCCGGAGCTGCCAGTCGGCCGCCGTGCCGAATGCGCGCTGCGGCAGCGCCGCGCTCCGCGCCGTATCGACCTTCGCGCGCACGCGCTCGTCGCGCAGCTTCTGGCGGGCCTTGCGCACCTGCGCGAACGGGTCGGGCGCCTGCCGGTCCGCATACGGGGCGCGGGCGAGATCGACTTCCCGATACCACAGCAGCACGCCGTCGACGTCCGCATCGCGGCGCGGCGGCACGAGCCAGTCCGGCACGACGCCGTAGCCGTCCATCGGGCAGCCGTTCGGCCGCAGATTGCGCGCGAACGTGAAATTCAGGCGCGTGCCGTCGATCAGGTCGACGCCCGTCTGCGCGAGCCCTTTCCCGTAGGTCGGCATGCCGAGCAATTTGGCGCGGCCGAGATCCTTCAGCGCCGCCGCGGTCGCTTCTGCAGCCGACGCGCTTTGCCCGTCGACGAGCACGACGAGCGGCACGGTGCGCCACCAGTCGTCGGCCTGCAGCGGCGCGAGCGGATCCTGGCCGTGCATGACGGGCAGTTCGTAGTCGGGCCAGTTGGTCGTGTAGCGGCGGCGATGCGTGTCGCCGCGCTCGACCGTCACCATCGCGGTGCGGTCGCGTCCCGCGAACAGCGCGGTGATGCCGATCGCCGCATTGAGCGCGCCGCCGCCATTGATGCGCAGGTCGAGGATCATCTGCTTGACCGGCGGCCCCGCGCGACGCGCGGCCTGCACCGCATCGATATAGTCGCCGACCGCCGGCTCCGGAAAGCTCGACAGCCGCGTGTACAGGATGTCGCCGTCGAGCCGCTTCACGGTTGCCGGACGCGGCTTGACGATCGCCCGCACCGGCGCGAAGGTCAGCACCGCATGCTTCGGGCCGCGCTGCACCGTGAGCTTCAGCGGCACGCCCGCGTCGCCCTTCGCGAGTTTCATCAGTTCGCCGCCGTCGATGCCGACGACGCTCCGGTCGTTCATCGCGACGACGAGATCGTCGGGCCGCACGCCGGCCTTTTCCGCCGGCGCATCGGGAACCACGTCGATGATGTGCAGCCCGTCGGGCCGCGTTTCGAACACGATCCCGATGCCCGGTGTGCCGTCGCGGGCGCGCCGCTCGTCGTCGCGCCGTTCCTGCTCTTCCTTCGCGTTGAAGAAGCGCGCGTACGGCAGCGTCTTGATCCCGTCGTGGGTCGCGGCGTCGAGCAGCGCGCCGATGTCGACGTCGGTCAGGTGCTGTTGCTTCAGCACGTCGACGGCCGCCTTCAGTTCGCAGATCTGCGGCTCCCAGTCGGGCGGGCAGGGCGATGGCGGTGGGGCGGCGGGCACCGAAGCGGCGGCCGGCGCGGATGCCGGTTGCGCACCGACGAGCGGCGCATACGGGAACGCGGCCGCGACGGCTGCGCAGACGGCGAGGCGACGAACGACACGCATGGGAGGCATCATCGGGACCGCACGTTCGGACGGGTGAAGAGGGGGGCTTGCCCGGTCCACGCGCGCGGCCGGCAGGCGGCGGGGCAGGGCGGTGACGATTGTAGCCGACACCCGTGACGATGCCGGCCGGGCCGTTGGCATGCCGCATCGTGGCGGCCCGCGCATAAAAAACCGGCCCAGAGGGCCGGCTTTGCTTCGATGCCGAAACGGCGTGGCGCTCAAACCTGCGCGCCGGCGTTCGGATCGTCCGGATCGTGCGCGGTCTTCTTTTCCTTGATCAGGTCTTCGCGCTTGATGCCGAGCCACATCGCGAGCGAGCCCGCGACGAACACCGACGAGTAGATGCCGAACATGATGCCGACCGTCAGCGCGAGCGCGAAGTAGTGCAGCGTCGGGCCGCCGAAGAAGAACATCGACAGCACCATCATTTCCGTCGACGTGTGCGTGATGATCGTGCGCGACATCGTGGTCGTGATCGCGTGGTTGATCACTTCCTGCACGCTCATCTTGCGTTCGCGGCGGAACGTTTCGCGGATCCGGTCGAAGATGACGACCGACTCGTTGACCGAGTAGCCGAGCACCGCGAGGATCGCCGCGAGCACCGCCAGCGAGAACTCCCACTGGAAGAACGCGAAGAAGCCGAGAATGATCACGACGTCGTGCAGGTTGGCGATGATGCCCGCCACCGCGTACTTCCATTCGAAGCGGAACGACAGGTAGATCACGATGCCGATCACGACGCACGCGAGCGCGAGCAGACCGTCGGTCGCGAGCTCGCGGCCGACCTGCGGGCCGACGAACTCGACGCGCTGCAGCGTGACGTCCGGGCTCTGCGCCTTCAGCGCGCCCATCACCTGGTCGCTCTGCTGCGCGGACGTGAGGCCTTCCTTCAGCTGCAGGCGGATCAGCACGTTGCGCGACGTGCCGAAGTTCTGCACCTGCGCGTCGGCATAGCCGAGCTTGCCGAGCGTCGCGCGCACGGGTTCGAGCTCCGCGGCCTGCTGGTACTGCACCTCGATCACCGTGCCGCCGGTGAATTCGACGGACAGGTGCAGCCCGCGGTGGAACAGGAAGAACACGGCGGCGAGGAACGTGACCAGCGAGATCACGTTGAACACCAGCGCGTGCCGCATGAACGGAATGTCTTTACGGATGCGGAAAAATTCCATGGCTTCGTCTCCGGGGCCTTATTGGGTCGAGCCCGGTTTCTTCGGCGACACGCCTTGCTGCGCGCGGTTGCGCAGCTGCGGCTTGCCGGCGCGCGGCGCGTTGCCCTTCGCCGGGGCGGCGAGCTTCGCGGCGCGCGCGGTGTCGGTCGATTCGTCCGCATCGGTGAACGACGCGGCGGCAGCGGCGCCTTCCGGCTTCCACACCTGGCCGATCGCGAGCGACTTCAGCTTCTTGCGGCCGCCGTACCAGAGGTTGACGATCCCGCGCGAGAAGAACACCGCGGAGAACATCGACGTCAGGATACCGAGGCAGTGCACGATCGCGAACGCGCGAACCGGGCCCGAGCCGAACGCGAGCAGCGCGAGGCCGGCGATCAGCGTCGTGACGTTCGAGTCGAGAATCGTCGCCCACGCGTGTGCGTAGCCGGCCTGGATCGCGAGCTGCGGCGGCTGGCCGGCGCGCAGTTCTTCACGCACGCGCTCGTTGATCAGCACGTTCGAGTCGATCGCCATACCGAGCGCGAGCGCGATGGCCGCGATACCCGGCAGCGTCAGCGTCGCCTGCATCAGCGACAGCACGGCGACGAGCAGCAGCAGGTTCACCGACAGGCCGATCACCGACACCACGCCGAACAGCATGTAGTACGCGATCATGAACACGGCGATCGCACAGAAGCCCCAGATCACCGAGTGCACGCCCATCTTGATGTTGTCGGCGCCGAGGCTCGGGCCGATCGTGCGTTCCTCGATGATGTCCATCGGTGCGGCGAGCGAACCGGCGCGCAGCAGCAGCGCGAGGTCGGCCGCGGCCTGCGGCGTCGGCTGGCCCGTGATCTGGAAGCGGTCGCCGAGTTCGGACTGGATCGTCGCGACCGTCAGCACTTCGCCCTTGCCCTTCTCGAACAGCACCATCGCCATCGGCTTGCCGATGTTGTCGCGCGACACCGTGCGCACCGCGCGGCCGCCCGCCGAATCGAGGCGGATGTTGACCGACGGACGCTGGTGTTCGTCGAAACCGGCCGATGCGTCGATGATGCGGTCGCCGGTGAAGATCACGTCCTTCTTCAGCAGCACGGGCGCCTGGATGCCCTGCGTGAACAGCTCCTCGCCCGGCGGCACGGGGTCGTTCGGGTTCGGGTGCGTGTTGATCGGGTCGGCGAGGCGCGCCTCGAGCGTCGCGGTGCGGCCGATGATGTCCTTCGCCTTCGCGGTGTCCTGCACGCCCGGCAGTTCGACGACGATGCGGTCGCTGCCTTGCTGCTGCAGGATCGGCTCGGACACGCCGAGTTCGTTCACGCGGTTGTGGAGCGTCGTCAGGTTCTGCTTGAGCGCGGCGTCCTCGACGGCCTTCTGCACGGCCGGCGTAAACGTGCCAACCACCTGCGTGCCGCCGCCGCCGGGCTGGGTCGCCCATTGCAGCTCGGTGATCGACGCGGCGAGCACCTTGCGGGCGTCTTCCGCCGTCTGCGCATCGCTGAAGTTGACGACCACGGACTGCTCGACGCGGCTCACGCCGCCGTCGCGGATGTTCTTGTCGCGCAGCAGCGAGCGCGCGTCGGAGGCGTCGGAGTCGAGCTTCTTGGTGAGCGCGCCCGTCATGTCGACCTGGAGCAGGAAGTGCACACCGCCGCGCAGGTCGAGGCCGAGATACATCGGCAGCGCGTGCAGGGCGGTCAGCCAGCGCGGCGACGCGCTCTGCAGGTTCAGTGCGACGACGTACTGCGGATCGTTCGGGTCGGCGTTCAGCGACTTCTGCAGCAGGTCCTTGACGCGCAGCTGCGTATCGGTGTCCTTCAGGCGCACGCGGATGTTCGCGTTGGTCGCCGTGTTCTCGAAGGTGACGTCGTCCGGCTTGATCTGCGCGGATGCGAGCGCCGATTCGACCTGGGTCAGCGTGGTCGAGTCGAGCTTGACCGTGGCCTTGCCGCTCGACACCTGCACCGCCGGCGCTTCGCCGAAGAAGTTGGGCAATGTGTACAGAAGGCCGATGGCGAGCGCCACGACCATCACGACATATTTCCAGAGTGGATAACGATTCATGAGGGGGCCGAACGGGTGGTTGGCGTGAAAGCGTCGCGTCCGGCGCCGCGGCGGCCCGCTCTCTCAGGCGGGCACGGCGCGGGGAGCCGGACGCTCGGTGAAAGCCTTACAGCGACTTGATCGTGCCCTTCGGCAGAATGGTCGTGACGGCAGCCTTCTGCACGGTGATTTCGGTGCCTTCGGCGATTTCGACGCCGATGTAGCCTTCGGTGACCTTCGTCACCTTGCCGACGAGGCCGCCGCTCGTGACGACTTCGTCGCCCTTCGCCATGGCCGCGAGCATGTTGCGGTGTTCCTTCTGACGCTTCATCTGCGGACGGATCATGATGAAGTACAGCACCGCGAACATCAGGATGAGCGGCAGGAAGCTCATCAGGCTCGATTCGGCGCCACCGGCACCTTGCGCGAAGGCATTGGAAATGAACGGCACGTTGGTCTCTCCGTAGGGGAAGATCGAAAAATAAGCCGGTTATTCTACCACCGGCCCCATGCGCAGACGGATCGGCAAATGCGCTTTCGGATCAAGCTGTTAAAGCGCGAACCGACACCGTTGCGACTTGTTTGGAAAGGTAATTGTAATGTTTGGCGGTCGCGACCGGTGATTTGATCAGGCCAATTAGTACACGTCCTATGTGACTGGCCGCGATGCGGGCCGCCGGCCCGTCAGTCGACCCCTCTCGCGCGATCCTCCGCGAAGCGTTGCCGGAATGCGTCGAACGTGTGCGTCTCGATTGCCTCGCGAATCTCGCTCATCAGCTGCAGGTAGTAGTGCAGGTTGTGGATCGTGTTCAGCTGCGCGCCGAGGATTTCGCCGACCCGGTGCAGGTGATGCAGGTAGCCGCGCGAGAAGTTCTGGCACGTGTAGCAGGTGCAGGTCGAATCGAGCGGCTTCAGCGAGTTCTTGTGCGTCGCGTTGCGGATCTTCACGTCGCCGAAGCGCGTGAACAGCCAGCCGTTGCGCGCGTTGCGGGTCGGCATCACGCAGTCGAACATGTCGACGCCGTTCGCGACGCCTTCGACCAGGTCCTCCGGCGTGCCGACGCCCATCAGGTAGTGCGGCTTGTTGGCCGGCAGCTTCGGGCCCACGTGGCGCAGCACGCGCATCATGTCTTCCTTCGGCTCGCCGACCGACAGCCCGCCGATCGCGAGGCCGTGGAAACCGAGTTCCGCGAGGCCCGCGAGCGATTCGTCGCGCAGGTCCTCGAACATCCCGCCCTGGACGATCCCGAACAGCGCGTTCGGGTTGTCGAGCCGGTTGAATTCGTCGAGCGAGCGTTTCGCCCAGCGCAGCGACATGCGCATCGAGTCGGCCGCTTCCTGGTGCGTCGTCGGCACGCCGTTGGTCGCGTACGGCGTGCATTCGTCGAACTGCATCACCACGTCGGAGTTCAGCACCTTCTGGATCTGCATCGACACTTCCGGCGACAGGAACAGCTTGTCGCCGTTGATCGGCGACGCGAACGTGACGCCGTCCTCGGTGATCTTGCGCAGGTCGCCGAGCGAGAACACCTGGAAGCCGCCCGAGTCGGTCAGGATCGGCTTGTTCCAGCCCATGAAGCCGTGCAGGCCGCCGTGCGCGTCGATCGTGTCGAGGCCCGGGCGCAGCCACAGGTGGAACGTGTTGCCGAGGATGATCTGGGCCTTGATCTCGTGCAGCTCGCGCGGCTGGATCGCCTTCACGGTGCCGTACGTGCCGACCGGCATGAAGATCGGCGTCTCGACCGTGCCGTGGTTGAGCTTCACGCGGCCGCGGCGCGCGTGGCCGTCGGTCGTCAGCAGTTCGAATTCGAGCCCGTTGGCCGGGCGGTCCTGCACGGGGGCGTGCGTATCGTGGGATGAACCTTCGGTCATCGTGTCGTGCTCCTCGCTACCGGAAAACAGTCCGGCGCATGTTGGAAACGCCGCCGGGAAGCCCGGCGGCGGTGAAAAAACGGGTGACGCACCAGGCGGACGAGCCGCCCGCGGAGCTCACGCGCCCGGCGCCTCCGGCGTGTCGCGCCGCGTGAGCAGCATCGCGTCGCCGTAGCTGAAGAACCGATAGCGTTCTTCGATCGCGTGCCGGTACGCGGCGCGGATCGTCTCGACGCCCGCGAACGCGGACACCAGCATCAGCAGCGTCGATTTCGGCAGGTGGAAGTTCGTCACGAGCCGGTCGACCACGCGGAAACGGTAGCCGGGCGTGATGAAGATGTCGGTTTCGGCCTGCGTCGCCGCGAGCGGGCGGCCGGCTTCGTCGGCCGAGCGCGCCGCGGCTTCGAGCGCGCGCATCGACGTCGTGCCGACCGCGATCACGTTGCCGCCGCGCGCGCGGGTCGCGGCGATCTTGTCGACGAGCGACTGCGGCAGGTCGTACCACTCGCTGTGCATCTTGTGCTCGGCGATGTTGTCGACGCGCACCGGCTGGAACGTGCCGGCGCCGACGTGCAGCGTGAGCGTCGCGCGCTCGACGCCCAGCGCGTCGAGCTGCTCCAGCAGCGGCTGGTCGAAATGGAGCCCGGCCGTCGGCGCGGCGACCGCGCCCGGGTTGCTCGCATAGACGGTCTGGTAGCGCGTCTCGTCGGTCGCATCGGGATCGTGCTCGATATACGGCGGCAGCGGCAGGCGGCCGTACTGTTCGATCAGGTCGAGGCACGGCGCGGGGAAGTGCAGCGTGAAGAACGGCTCGACGCGCTCGCCGACCGTCACGTCGAACGCGTCGGCCAGACGCAGCGTCGTGCCGGCGCCCGGCGACTTGCTCGCGCGGATCTGCGCGAGCGCCGTGTGCGTGCCGGTCACGCGCTCGATCAGCACCTCGATCTTGCCGCCGCTGGCCTTCTGGCCGAAGAAACGCGCCTTCAGCACCTTGGTATCGTTGAACACGAGCAGGTCGCCGGGCGCGATGCACGACGGCAATTCGGCGAAATGGCGGTCGACGAGGCGTGCGGGCTCGACGCTGCGGTCGACCTCGAGCAGGCGGCTCGCGGTGCGATCGGGCAGCGCGGTTTGTGCAATCAGCTCGGGCGGCAGATTGAAATCGAAATCGGAAAGCGTGAACATGCGGGCTGGTTCGAAGCGGCCGGCGGGCGTCGCCGGCAGGGCGGAAACGCGTAATCGGGGCGCGCGAGCCGCTATGATGACGGGATGCGCGGCCTGGCCGGCGTCGTTCGTTCGGACGACGTGAAAGCCGCTATTGTACTTGCCTTGCGAAGCACCCAGACGATCCGATGCCTGTGTCACCACGCCGTTCTCCCGCCGCCGTTGCCGATTCCGCCGATCCGTTCGACGCGGACGATGCCGCGTCGCCCGTGCCGTCCGCATCGGGCGCCGGTACGCGTCGCGCCGGCCCGAAGCGCGGCGCCGACGGCCGGCTCGCGCAGCCCGCGGCCGCCGCGCCCGACGCCGACGGCGCCGCCGCGAGCGACGAGGCAGGCGCGGCCGGTGCGAAGCGCAAGAAGAAGCCGGCCGCCGACAAGCCGGTGAAAACCGCCGACAAGCTCGCGAAGCTCGGGCTCACGCGTTCGATCGATCTCGTGCTGCATCTGCCGATGCGCTACGAGGACGAAACCACGCTCACGCCGATCGGCGAATTGCTGCCGGGCGGCATCGCGCAGACCGAAGGCGTCGTGTTCGACAACGAGGTCGCGTACCGGCCGCGCCGCCAGCTCGTCGTGAAGATCCGGGACGACGACGGCGAGCAGCTCGTGCTGCGCTTCCTGAATTTCTACGGGTCGCAGGTCAAGCAGATGGCCGTCGGCCAGCGGCTGCGCGTGCGCGGCGACGTGCGCGGCGGCTTTTTCGGGATGGAGATGGTGCATCCGGCCGTGCGCGTCGTCGAAGCGGATGCGCCGCTGCCGCAGGTGCTCACGCCCGTCTACCCGAGCACGGCCGGCGTGTCGCAGGCGTATCTGCGCAAGGCGATCGAGAACGCGGTCGAGCGCACGCCGCTGCCCGAGCTCTTGCCGCCGGAGATCCAGCGCGATTACCTGAAGCCGCTCGACGTGCCGACGCTCGAGCAGGCGGTGCGCATCCTGCACCACCCGCGCGTCGATTCCGACGAAGCCGCGCTGATGGACGGCTCGCATCCGGCGTGGACGCGCATCAAGTTCGAGGAACTGCTCGCGCAGCAGCTGTCGCTCAAGCGTGCGCACGAGGAGCGCCGCACGCGCGCCGCGCCCGCGATGCCGCGCCGCACCGCGCGCGATGCCGACGCGCTGACCACGCGCCTTTACGCGGCGCTGCCGTTCACGCTGACGGGCGCGCAGGCGCGCGTCGTCGACGAGATCGCGCACGACCTCACGCTCGCGCACCCGATGCAGCGGCTGCTGCAGGGCGACGTCGGCAGCGGCAAGACGGTCGTCGCGGCGCTGGCCGCCACGCAGGCGATCGACGCCGGCTACCAGGCCGCGCTGATGGCGCCCACCGAAATCCTCGCGGAACAGCACGCGCGCAAGCTGCGCGCATGGCTCGAGCCGCTCGGCGTCACGGTCGCGTGGCTCGCGGGCAGCCTGAAGGCGAAGGAGAAGCGCGCGGCGATCGAGGCGGCCGCGCTCGGCACCGCGCAGCTCGTGATCGGTACGCACGCGATCATCCAGGACACGGTCGAATTCGCGCGGCTCGGCCTCGTGATCGTCGATGAGCAGCACCGCTTCGGCGTCGAGCAGCGTCTCGCGCTGCGTGCGAAGGCCGCGAACGCGGCCAACGGCGCGCGCGACTTTCAGCCGCACCAGCTGATGATGTCGGCCACGCCGATTCCGCGCACGCTCGCGATGACGTACTACGCGGATCTCGAAGTGTCGACGATCGACGAGTTGCCGCCCGGCCGCACGCCGGTGCTGACGCGCGTCGTCGGCGACGCGCGGCGCGACGAGGTGATCGCCCGCGTGCGCGAGGCCGCGCTCACCGGGCGCCAGGTGTACTGGGTGTGCCCGCTGATCGAGGAGAGCGAGACGCTGCAGTTGCAGACGGCCGTCGAAACCTACGAGACGCTGGCCGCGGCGCTGCCCGAGCTGAAGGTCGGGCTCGTGCACGGCCGGCTGTCGCCGGCCGACAAGGCGGCCGTGATGGAGGCGTTCACGCGCAACGAAGTGCAGCTGCTGGTCGCGACGACGGTGATCGAGGTGGGCGTCGACGTGCCGAACGCGTCGCTGATGGTGATCGAGCACGCGGAACGTTTCGGCCTCGCGCAGTTGCACCAGCTGCGCGGCCGGGTCGGGCGCGGCACCGCGGCGTCGGTGTGCGTACTGCTGTACAGCGGGCCGCTGTCGCTCACCGGCCGCGAGCGGCTGAAGACGATGCGCGAGACGACCGACGGCTTCGAGATCGCGCGGCGCGACCTCGAAATCCGCGGCCCGGGCGAATTCCTCGGCGCGCGCCAGTCGGGCGCGGCGATGCTGCGTTTCGCGAACCTCGAGACCGACGGCTGGCTGATCGACCCGGCCCGCGAGGCCGCGGCGCGGCTGATTGCCGCGTACCCGGAGGTCGTCACGCAGCATCTCGCGCGCTGGCTCGGCGCGCGCGAACAGTACCTGAAGGCCTGATCGAGCGGCCCGGGGCCGGATCGAAAGCCGCCGATCGACGCCAATCGACGCCTTGCGATGCAGAGAAACTTGGCGAACCGGTGCCAACAGGTGTATAAATTAAACCTATCGCCTGTATATCTCTGATTGACCCACAATGACGCTGACTGAATTGAAATACATCGTCGCGGTTGCGCGCGAGCGGCATTTCGGCCGCGCGGCCGAAGCGTGCTTCGTGAGCCAGCCGACGCTCTCGGTGGCGATCAAGAAGCTCGAAGACGAGCTCAACGTGCAGATTTTCGAGCGCGGCGCGAGCGAAGTGAGCGTGACGCCGATCGGCGACCAGATCGTCACCCAGGCGCAGCGCGTGCTGGAGCAGACCTTCGCGATCAAGGAGATCGCGAAGCAGGGCAAGGACCCGCTCGTCGGCCCGTTCCGCCTCGGCGTGATCTACACGATCGGGCCGTACCTGCTGCCGACGCTCGTCAAGCAGATGATCCAGCGTGTCCCGCAGATGCCGCTGATGCTGCAGGAGAACTACACGCTGAAGCTGCTCGAACTGCTGAAGCAGGGCGAGATCGACGCCGCGATCATGGCGCTGCCGTTCCCCGAAACCGGCCTGATGGTGCGGCCGCTGTACGACGAGCCGTTCGTCGTCGCGCTGCCGGCGGGCCACCCGTGGGAGAAGCGCGACGAGATCGACGCCGAGGACCTGAAGCAGGAAACCATGCTGCTGCTCGGCAACGGCCACTGCTTCCGCGATCACGTGCTCGGCGTGTGTCCGGAACTGATGCGCTTCTCGCAGACGGCCGACGGCATCCAGAAGACCTTCGAGGGCTCGTCGCTCGAAACCATTCGCCACATGGTCGCGAGCGGCGTCGGCATCACGGTGCTGCCGCGGATGTCGGTCGCCGAGATCGGCCCGCGCGCGAACGGTCCCGATGCCGAACTGCTGTCGTACGTGCCGTTCAACGAACCGGTGCCCGATCGGCGTGTGGTGCTCGTATGGCGCAAGAGCTTCACGCGGATGCCCGCGATCGACGCGATCAGCGACGCCATCTCTGCCTGCGAGCTGCCCGGCGTCGCGAAGCTCGACATGCCGGCCACGATGAATTGACGCCCGCGCATGCGGGTGTGGCGGCATGATGAACGGGGCCTTGCGGCCCCGTTTATTTTTCCCTATCGCATAGATGAAATTTATCAAATTCAAATAATTGATAGATGAAGATAGAATCCTCTACATGGATCGGCGTCGTAGCCGACGTGCGGGATGCACGTTGAATGCAAACGTCAAAGGAGGATGTTATGATGCGGTCGGTATTGCAGCACGCGCAACGGAACATCCCGTCGCGCGACATGGTCGTACATCGCGCCAGGGCGGCGGTTCGCGGCCTGCGTCCGATTGCGTTCGCGTACCTGGCGGACCGTGTGTATGGCGGATGAGTGCCGCCGCGCACCGGTTCTGTGTTCCCCCGATTCACCCGCCGTCAAGCCATGAGGGAGCATTGCATGTCCGATACACGAAAAACCACCCGCCGCGCCGGCATGACGACTGCCGGCCGCCGCGTCCCCGAGCGCCCCGCCTGCGGCGCGTTGCAGCGGGAACGCGTGCCGAAGGCCGCGCACGACATCCCGTAGTACGACAGGAGAAGCCGCCTGTTCCGTTTCTTACCCCCCGCAATGCTCCACGAACCGCGCCCGGCACGTGGGGGCCTACGAGCAAGTAAAGGAGAAAAAGCATGTCGAACGAAACCAAGTGCCCGTTCAACCACACCGCAGGCAGCGGCACGACGAACAAGGACTGGTGGCCGAATCAGCTGAACCTCAACGTCCTGCATCGGCATTCGGCGCTGTCCGATCCGATGGACCCGGATTTCGACTACGCCGAGGCGTTCAAGAAGCTGGATCTCGCCGCGGTGAAGCAGGACCTGCACGCGCTGATGACGACGTCGCAGGACTGGTGGCCGGCCGACTTCGGCCACTACGGCGGTCTGTTCGTGCGCATGGCGTGGCATAGCGCGGGCACGTACCGCACGGCCGACGGCCGCGGCGGCGCGGGCGGCGGGCAGCAGCGCTTCGCGCCGCTCAACAGCTGGCCGGACAACGTGAGCCTCGACAAGGCGCGCCGCCTGCTGTGGCCGATCAAGCAGAAGTACGGCCGCAACATCTCGTGGGCCGACCTGCTGATCCTGACCGGCAACGTCGCGCTCGAATCGATGGGCTTCAAGACGTTCGGCTATGCCGGCGGCCGCGTCGACACGTGGGAACCGGACGACGTCTACTGGGGCTCGGAAAAGATCTGGCTGGAACTGAGCGGCGGCCCGAACAGCCGCTACACGGGCAAGCGCGAGCTCGAAAGCCCGCTCGCCGCGGTGCAGATGGGCCTGATCTACGTGAACCCGGAAGGTCCGGACGGCAACCCCGACCCGGTCGCCGCCGCGCACGACATCCGCGAGACGTTCGCGCGGATGGCGATGAACGACGAGGAAACGGTCGCGCTGATCGCGGGCGGTCACACGTTCGGCAAGACGCACGGCGCCGGCCCGGCCTCGAACGTCGGCCCCGAGCCGGAAGCCGCGGGCCTCGAGGAGCAGGGGCTCGGCTGGAAGAGCACCTTCGGCACCGGCAAGGGCAAGGACACGATCACGAGCGGCCTCGAAGTCACGTGGACCTCGACGCCGACGAAGTGGAGCAACGACTTCTTCAAGCACCTGTTCAGCTACGAGTGGGAGCTCACGAAGAGCCCGGCCGGCGCGCACCAGTGGGTCGCGAAGGATGCGGACGAGGTGATTCCCGATGCGTACGACGCGTCGAAGAAGCATCGCCCGACGATGCTGACGACCGACCTGTCGCTGCGTTTCGACCCGGCCTACGAAAAGATCTCGCGCCGCTTCTACGAGAACCCGGCCGAATTCGCCGACGCATTCGCACGTGCGTGGTTCAAGCTGACGCACCGTGACATGGGTCCGCGCTCGCGCTACCTCGGCCCGGAAGTGCCGGCGGAACACCTGCTGTGGCAGGACCCGATCCCGGCCGTCGATCATCCGCTGATCGACGACGCCGACGTCGCCGCGCTGAAGGCGAAGGTGCTGGCCACGGGCCTGTCGGTGTCGCAGCTCGTGTCGACCGCCTGGGCGTCCGCGGCGACGTTCCGCGGGTCGGACAAGCGCGGTGGCGCGAACGGCGCGCGCATCCGCCTCGCGCCGCAGAAGGACTGGGAAGTGAACCAGCCGGCGGCGCTCGCGGCGGTACTCGAAGCGCTCGAAGGCGTGCAGAAGGCGTTCAACGATGCGCAGACGGGCGGCAAGAAGGTGTCGCTGGCCGACCTGATCGTGCTGGCCGGTGCGGCCGGCGTCGAGCAGGCGGCGAAGAACGCGGGCATCGCGATCACGGTGCCGTTCGCGCCGGGCCGGATGGATGCGTCGCAGGAAGAAACCGACGTCGACGCGATGGCCGTGCTCGAGCCGCTCGCCGACGGGTTCCGCAACTACCTGAAGCACCCGTACAAGACGCCGGCCGAGGCGCTGCTGGTCGACAAGGCGCAACTGCTGACGTTGACGGCGCCGGAGATGACCGTGCTGGTCGGCGGCTTGCGCGTGCTCGGCGCGAACGTCGGCGACTCGAAGCACGGCGTGTTCACCGATCGTCCGGGCACGCTGTCGAACGACTTCTTCGCGAACCTGCTCGACATGCGCACGGAATGGAAGCCGGTGTCGGCCGCGAACGACGTGTTCGAAGGGCGCGATCGCGCGACGGGCGCGGTCAAGTGGACGGGCACGCGCGTCGACCTGATCTTCGGCTCGCACTCGCAACTGCGCGCGCTGGCCGAGGTGTACGGCAGCGCGGATGCGCAGGAGAAGTTCGTGCGCGACTTCGTCGCCGCCTGGAACAAGGTGATGAACCTCGACCGCTTCGACCTCGCATGAACCTGGCCGTGATGCGGTGATGCAGTAAAGCAGTGATGCAGTAACCTGAAACGGCCGGTCGAACGACCGGCCGTTTCTTCTCGGAACGATGTCTTGTCGAAGGAGTGACCATGACGCAAATGATGCTCAACATGCGTGCCGCCGCGTCGCCCATTCTGCGCTCGCCGGTCGAACTGGCGCGCTACGCCGTCGGCTTCGCGATCGTCGTCGGCGGGGCGGTGGAGCTGGTCTCGCAGGCGCTGCACGCGCTCGCGCCGGTCGTGTCGGCCGCAGGCGGCTGACGACAACGATGGCAGCGAGGGCAGCGACGATTTCGCGACGCTAGACTGGCGAGTCGCGAACGGATGCCGCGCGACGCGGCATGCGGATTGCTCGACGCATTTTCGCCGGTTCAACATTTCGAATGAGGAGTCCCGAAGATGGCCAAGAAAGGCAACGCCACGCAGATCAACATCGGTATCAGCGACAAGGACCGCAAGAACATCGCGGACGGCCTGTCGCGCCTGCTCGCCGATACGTTTTCGCTGTACCTGAAGACCCACAATTTCCACTGGAACGTGACCGGACCGATGTTCAACACGCTGCACCTGATGTTCGAGGAGCAGTACAACGAACTGTGGCTCGCGGTCGATTCCGTCGCGGAACGCATTCGCACGCTGGGCGTCGTCGCGCCCGGCACGTTCGGCGAGTTCGCGAAACTGTCGTCGGTGCCGGAAGCGAAGGGCGTGCCGGCCGCCGAGGAAATGATCCGTCAGCTCGTCGAAGGGCACGAGGCGGTCGTGCGCACCGCGCGTGAAATCTTCCCCATCGCCGATGCGGCGAGCGACGAGCCGACCGCGGACCTGCTGACCCAGCGCCTGCAGACGCATGAAAAGACCGCATGGATGCTGCGGTCGCTGCTCGCGTAAGCCGCACGCGGCCGGGGACGGCAGCCGGCCTGCTTCGGAGCGGCTTTGCATCTGTCCCCGGATTGATGCGCGCCGCTGCGTGGCCGCGCGTAGCGGGTCGCGGCGGCCCGCCGGCCCGCTGCGGTCACCGGCGGCGCGTCGTGCCGACATGACGCGAAGCACCGCTCGGCTCTAAAATGCCGGGATTCTCTTCCCGGTGTTTCGCCATGCTTGCCCGCTTTCCCCTGTATCTGCGGCTCGTCCGGATGGACAAGCCGATCGGCAGCCTGCTGCTGCTGTGGCCGACGCTCAACGCGCTGTGGATCGCGTCGGACGGCCACCCGCGCTGGCCGCTGCTCGTGATCTTCACGCTCGGCACGCTGCTGATGCGCTCGGCCGGCTGCGCGATGAACGACTACGCCGACCGCGATTTCGACCGTCACGTGAAGCGCACGGCCGACCGGCCGCTGACGTCCGGCAAGATCCACGCATGGGAAGCCGTCGCGATCGCGGTCGGGCTGTCGTTCATCGCGTTTTTGCTGATCCTGCCGCTCAATACGCTGACGAAACAATTGTCGGTCGTCGCGCTGTTCGTCGCCGGCTCCTATCCGTTCATGAAGCGCTTCTTCGCGATTCCGCAGGCGTATCTCGGCATCGCGTTCGGCTTCGGCATCCCGATGGCGTTCGCGGCCGTACAGGATACGGTGCCGATGCTGGCGTGGGTGATGCTGGTCGCGAACATCTTCTGGTCGGTCGCGTACGACACCGAATATGCGATGGTCGATCGCGACGACGACATCAAGATCGGCATCCGCACGTCCGCGCTGACGTTCGGCCGTTTCGACGTCGCGGCCGTGATTGCGTGCTACGCGATGACGCTCGGCATCTACGTGTGGATCGGCGTGACGCTCGGCTTCGGTCCCGCGTACTGGGTGGGCTGGGCGGCGGCGCTCGGCTGCGCGTTGTATCACTACACGCTGATCAAGGACCGCGAACGGATGCCGTGCTTCGCGGCGTTCCGCCACAACAACTGGCTGGGCGGCGTGCTGTTCGCGGGCATCGCCGCGCATTACCTGCTGGCGGGCAACTGAACGACACACCGCGCGCTCTTTCTCGCGGCGCCAACGAAAAAGCGACCTGACGGTCGCTTTTTTTACATCCGGCGCCGGCATGACCGTAAGCGCCCGAGCAGTACCGTAGTGCAGGTTGTTGACCGCGGAGCTCCGCGACGCTATCGGATGGGCTCGACGCGAGCAGTAGGCGGCAGCGATGGTGCGACGTTCCACGGGAGCAGTTCGTCGACCCGGTTGGCCGGATGGTCGGCGATGCGCTCGAGCACGTAGGCGAGATACGCCTCGGGATCGAGGCCGTTCAGACGTGCCGTGCCGATCAGGCTGTACATCGCGGCGGCACGTTCGCCGCCAGAGTCGGCGCCGGCGAACAGATAGTTCCGCCGTCCGAGAGCGACGCCTCGCAATGCTCGCTCGGCGATCAGGTTGTCGATCTCCGTACACCCATCGCTGCAGTAGTAGACGAGCGCCGGCCAGCGATTCAGCGCGTACCGAATCGCCTTGGTCGTGTCAGATTTTGCAGAGAGCGTGGCAAGCGTCGCTTCGAACCAGCGCTTCATGTCGTCGAGTAGCGGCACCGCCCGCGCTTGGCGCACACTGCGCCGTTCGTCGGGCGGCTTGCCGCGGATCTGCTCTTCGATCTTGTAGAGCGCACCGATCCGCCGCAGCGCCTCCTCCGTCACGGCGTTGGGGCGCACCGCATGCAGGTCGTGGATCTTCCGGCGCGCGTGAGCCATACATGCGGCTTCCTGGACGCGGCCGTCGAGATACAGCTCGGCATAGCCAGCGAACGCGTCAGCCTGCAGCACGCCGGCGAAGTCAGCGAGATGTCGCTGCGGATGCTCACCACGGCGATCAGGCGTGTAGGCGAACCAGGCCGCCGGCGGTTCGTCGGAGCCACTCTGCCGATCATCGCGCACGTAGACCCAGAGGCGTCCTGTCTTCGTACGACCGTTGCCCGGCACCAGCACCGGTAGCGGAGTGTCGTCCGCATGCACCTTACCGCAGGCCAACGTGTAGCGGCGCACGGCGTCGACCAACGGTGCGAGCAGCGCCGTGATGCTACCCATCCAGTAGCCCATCGCGCCGGGATCGATCTCGACGCCGTCACGCGCGTACATCACCGCCTGGCGGTGCAGCGGGAGGTGGTATGCGAACTTCGACACGGCGATGTGGGCGAGCAGCGCCGGACCCGGGATGCCCCGATCGATTGGGCGGCTCGGCGCCGCGGCCTGCACGATGCGGTCACAGCGCGCGCAGGCCAGCTTCGGGCGGCGATGACGGATCACACGGAAGTGCGCACGCACGTATTCGAGTTGCTCCGCGATGTCTTCGCCCAACGGCTTGAGCTGCCCACCGCAATCGGGGCAGTCATCATCGGCGGGCAGATGGACGCGCTCTTCGCGTTCAAGATGTCCGGGTAGCGGCTTGCGGCTCGCACCTTCGCGGCGCGGCCGCTTTGCCTCGGGAGCGGCAGACGCATCGGCGGCGCCTTCGTCAGCCTGCAGATCCTCCAGCCGCAATTCGAGCTGTTCGATCTGGAGATCTAGTTTCTCCGATTTCCGGCCGAACTGCATTCGGCGCAGTTTCGCGATCGTGAGCTTCAGATGCTCGATTTCGAGAGCCCGCGACGAGAGCTGCTTTCGCAGCTCAGCTACCTGAGCATCACGCTCAAGCAGCAACGCTCTCAGAGCGTTGATGTCGTCGGGCAGCGCGGTCGAGGTTGATTCCATGAGGACAGTTTACGACTGCCCGCGATCACGCGAACGCCAGTTAACAATGGTTTACAGCGCGCTACGTGGACGCACGGCTTCGACCGGCTGTCGCCAATCGAAGCCCTCGAGCAACAACGACAGCTGCGCGGTTGTCAGCGCGACCACACCAGAGTCGGCACGGGGCCAAGCAAAGCGTCCTTTTTCGAGCCGCTTCGCCAATAAACATAGCCCGCCGTCGCTCCAATACAAGCACTTCAGCAGGTCACCGCGCTTGCCCCGGAACACGAACACGTGTCCAGAGAACGGATCTTTCTCCAGCACCGTCTGTACCTTCGCGGCCAACGAATTGAAGCCGCATCGCATATCGGTGACGCCCGCCGCGATCCAGATCCGCGTGTTTTGAGGCAGACCGATCATCGTAGAATGCGATCGAGAACAGAACGCAGCACGTCGGGGTCCGGCGCGCCTTCGATGCGAATCGACGTCTTGCCATGCTGAATCTGGATCGAGCCGGACGGTATGTTGTCGGTCTCAGTCGGCACCTCGAGCGCCATCGACGGCTGAGACGGTTCGTTGACGACAACCGGCAGCATTGCGTCTGGAATCGCATCGTCCGTTAGCAGGCCTTGCGCATGGAGGCGGCGCCATGCCCACACCTGATTGGCATTGATGCCGTTCTCGCGAGCAACACGGGCGACCGACGCGCCGGGCTCGAATGTCAGCGCGACGATGGTCCGCTTCCATTCCGTCGGATGTCGGCGAGTTTGCCGTTTCGGCGGGATCTCGACTGTCTGAGTCACTCTGTCCACAACTCCTATCGTGGACACGACCGGTCATTCGTGTCCTTCACAGGACATCATGGCACTCGTCACCGAGCGTTCACAGACGGTACTGGTCTCGTGCTTACGCATGACCGGCGCCGCCGTCACGCTTACGCGCGGCCGAGCTCGTCGCCCATTTCCTTCGCGCGTGCTTCGGCCGCGAGCGCGCCGCGCACGATCGCTTCCTTCACGCCCTGCGCGTCGAACGCCGCGAGCGCGGCGGCCGTCGTGCCGCCCTTCGACGTCACGCGTTCGCGCAGCACGCTGGCCGGCTCGCCCGACTGCGCGGCCAGTTGCGCGGCGCCGGTGAACGTCGCGACCGCGAGCGCGCGGCCCTGCTCGTCGTTCATGCCGAGGCGGCGCGCGGCTTCCTGCAGCGCTTCGATGAAATAGAACACGTACGCGGGGCCGCTGCCCGAAATCGCGGTGACCGCATCGAGCTGCGCTTCGTCGTCGAACCACACGATCTCGCCGACCGCGCCGAGCACGTTCGACGCGAGTTCGCGGCCGGCGGCGTCGACGCCCGGCAGCGCGGCCAGGCCCGTCACGCCCATGCCGACCAGCGCGGGCGTGTTCGGCATCGTGCGCACGACGCGCGCGTAGCCGCCGAGCCAGCGGGCGAGATCCGTGCCGCGGATGCCGGCCGCGATGCTGATCACGAGCTGCGACTTCAGGTGCGGCGCCAGCGCCTGCGCGACGTCGTGCAGCACCTGCGGCTTCACCGCGAGCACGATCGCGTCGTAATCGGCGAGCGTCGCGTCGATCGCCGCGCCGGTGTGCACGCCGAATTGCTGTGCCGCGCGCGCGCGGACTTCTTCGTTGACGTCGATGGCATACAGGCCGTCCGCGGCGACGCCGCGCTTGATCAGGCCGCCGATCAGGGCCGCGGCCATGTTGCCGCCGCCGATGAATGCGATTTTCATGATGTCGGGAATGAGCGAGTGAGTGAACGGAAAGCCGGAAAAGGGCGCGGCGTTCAGTGCGAGTAATCGCGCGCGCCGAAGATCGCGGTGCCGACGCGCACGATCGTCGCGCCTTCGAGCACGGCGGCATCGAGATCGGCGGACATGCCCATCGACAGCGTGTCGAGCGGCAGGCCGCCGGCGCGCAACGTGTCGAACAACGCGCGCAGCGCGCGATGCGGCGCGCGTTGCGCGTCGGGGTCGTCGGCCGGTTCGGGAATCGCCATCAGGCCGCGCAGCCGCAGCGACGGCAGCGCGGCGACCGCCCGCGCGACTTCGGCCACGTCGGCCGGCGCGACGCCGCTCTTCGACGCCTCGCCGCTGATGTTCACCTGCACGCACACGTTGAGCGGCGGCAGGTGCGCGGGGCGCTGTTCCGACAGGCGCTGCGCGATCTTCAGCCGGTCGACCGAATGGACCCAGTCGAAGCGCTCGGCGACGGGGCGCGTCTTGTTCGATTGCAGCGGGCCGATGAAATGCCATTCGAGGCTCGCGCGCAGGTCGGCGAGCGCGTCGATCTTGTCGATCGATTCCTGCACGTAGTTTTCGCCGAAGGCGCGCTGGCCGGCCGCATGCGCGGCGCGCACGTCGTCGGCCGGAAACGTCTTCGACACGGCGAGCAGCGCGACGGTGGCGGGATCGCGGCCGGCCGCGCGGGCGGCGTCGGCGATGCGGCGGTGAACGGAGTCGAGACGGGCGGCGAGATCGGACATGACGGGCACGGAAGCAGGCACGGGAGCGGCACGGAAGCGGGCATGAAGCCGATGCGTCGCGATCCGCGGCGCATCGATCCGCTCATTATACGGACGCCGCGCGCGCCCGTTATGGGCGCGAACAGCCCCTAGCCGTACAGCAGATGCTCGACGAGCTGGACCCAGTGGGCGACCGGCACCTGCGTGCCGCTTTGCAGGTGCGCGATGCAGCCGACGTTGCCGGACACGATCATCTGCGGCTCGAGCGCCTGGAGCTTCAGCAGCTTCTGCTTGCGCAACCGGTACGACAGCGACGGCTGCGTCAGCGAGTAGGTGCCGGCCGAGCCGCAGCACAGGTGGCTGTCGGCCGGCAGCCGCACGTCGATGCCGAGCGTCTCCAGCAGGCGCTCGACCTTGCCGCGCGATTGTTGACCGTGCTGCAGCGTGCACGGCGGGTGGTAGGCGACCGTATGGATCGCGCGGCGCCGCGCGATCGTCGCGAGTTCGGCCTCGAACGCGAGCAGCACGTCGGAGATGTCGCGCGTCAGCGACACGATGCGCTGCGCCTTCTCCGCGTAGGCCGGATCGTCGCGCAGCAGGTGCGCGTACTCGAGCACCGTCGCGCCGCAGCCCGACGCGTTCATCACGATCGCCTCGGCGCCCTGTTCGACGTGGGGCCACCACGCGTCGATGTTGCGACGTGCGTCGTCGAGCGCTTCGTCGTGATAGTTCAGATGCAGGCGGATCGCGCCGCAGCAGCCCGCGTCCGGCGCGACGACCGTCTCGATGCCGAGCGCGTCCAGCACGCGCGCGGTCGCGATGTTGATGTTCGGCAGCATGGACGGCTGCACGCAGCCGCCGAGCATCAGCATCTTGCGCGGATGCGTGCGGTGCGGCCATTCGAGCAGCCGCGTGCGCGGCGGCACCTTGTCGCGCAGCCGCTTCGGCAGCAGCGGCCGCACGTGCTGGCCGAGCCGCATCATCGGCGAGAACAGCGCGGCGTTCGGCACGACGCTCGCGAGCACGCGGCGCATCAGCCGCTGCTGCGCGGGGCGCTCCACCTGCGCCTCGACGTGCTTGCGGCCGATCTCGACGAGCCGGCCGTACTGGACGCCGGACGGGCAGGTCGTCTCGCAACTGCGGCACGTGAGGCAGCGGTCGAGATGCTGTTGCGTGCTGCGCGTGACGGCCGCGCCTTCGACCATCTGCTTGATCAGGTAGATGCGGCCGCGCGGGCCGTCGAGTTCGTCGCCGAGCAGTTGATAGGTCGGGCAGGTCGCGGTGCAGAACCCGCAGTGCACGCACTTGCGCAGGATCGCGTCGGCCTCGTCGCCGTCGGGCGTATTGCGGATGAAATCGGCGAGATTCGTTTGCATCCAGCCCTCAGAGCTCAGGGTAAAGCCGGCCGCGATTGAAGATGCGGGCGGGATCGAACGCGCTTTTCAGCCCGCGGTGGATCTTCATCATCGGCGCCGGCAGCGGCGTGAACACGCCCGCGCTGCGGTCGTAGGTGTCGCCCGCGCGGAACAGCGTCGCATGGCCGCCGGCCTGCTTCGCGCTCATGCGCACGGTTTGCGCGTCGGCGTCGGTGATCCACCAGCGCTGCGCGCCGCCCCATTCCATCAACTGGGTGCCCGGCAGGTGCATCGGTTCGGTGATCGACGGCAGCGACAGGCGCCACAGCGCGTAGCCGGGCGGGATGCCGTTGAAGAACGGGTCGGTGTGCTCGCGCAGACCGGACCAGAAGCGCTCGGCCTCGACCGCGTCGACGACTTCGCCGCCGAGCAGCGTTTTCGCGGATTTGACGGCGGCTTCCGCGCCCGACAGGCGCAGCACGAGCGTGCCGTTGCGCCACGCGCTCGCGCTGACCGGCAGCGGATGGCCGCCCCATTCGTTGAGCTTGCGCACCGCGTCGGTCGCGGTCATCTCGAACTTCAGCGTGACTTCGGCGACGGGCATCGGCAGCACCTTGATCGACAGGTCGAGCATCAGCCCGAGCGTACCGAGCGCGCCGGCCATCAGCCGCGACACGTCGTAGCCGGCGACGTTCTTCACCACCTGCCCGCCGAAGCGCAGCATCTCGCCGCGGCCGTTCATCAGCGTGGTGCCGAGCACGAAATCGCGCGGAGCGCCGCAGGTGGCGCGGCGCGGGCCCGCGAGACCGGCCGCGACGCAGCCGCCGACGGTGGCCGCGCGCCCGAAATGCGGCGGTTCGAACGGCAGCATCTGGCCGCACTCGGCGAGGACGGTTTCAAGCTGCGCGAGCGGCGTGCCCGCGCGGACCGTGACGACGAGTTCGGCCGGGTCGTACGACACGACGCCCTGAAACGCGCGCGTGTCGAGTATTTCGCCCTCGAGCGCCTGGCCGTACCAGTCCTTGGTGCCGCCGCCGCGAATCCGCAGCGGCCGGCCGTCGGCACTGGCGGCGCGGATGCGCTCGGCCCATCCGGCGACGATGTCGTCCTCTTCCATGTTCCGTTGCTTTCTCGTCTCGTTGTCCGGTCGATTGTACCGGGGTGGCGCGATTCCACATCGCGACTATCCCTAAGCCCCGTATCGCGTGCGGCAGGCTCGCGCCGGCGCGCGAACGCGCCGCGCGGGCGCGGCAGACCCGCGGACCGCGGCCACCGGTGCGGGCCACGGCCCGCACGCCGCTCAGAAGCGCGGCAGGTCGGGGCGTGGCAGCAGCCCGCCGCGCACGTGCTGGCGACCGTATTCCGCGCAGCGCGCACGGGTCGGGATGCCCTTGTCCGGGTTCAGCAGCCCGGCCGGATCGAACGCGCGCTTGACCGCGAAGAACGCGTCGCGCTCCTGCGGCGAGAACTGCACGCACATCGAATTGAGTTTTTCGATGCCGACACCGTGCTCGCCCGTCACGCTGCCGCCGAATTCCACGCAGCATTCGAGGATTTCCGCGCCGAACTGCTCGGCGCGGTGCAGCTCGTCCGGATCGTTCGCGTTGTACAGGATCAGCGGATGCATGTTGCCGTCGCCCGCATGGAACACGTTGATGCAGCGCAGCCCGTAGCGCGTTTCGAGCTGCTCGATGCGCGCGAGCAGCGGGCCGATCGCGCGGCGCGGCACGGTGCCGTCCATGCAGTAGTAATCGGCGGAAATGCGCCCGGCGGCCGGGAACGCGTTCTTGCGGCCGGACCAGAAGCGCAGCCGTTCATGTTCGTTGCGCGACACCTGGATGCGCGTCGCGCCGTGTTCGCGCAGCACGGCCGTCATCCGCACGATTTCCTCGGCGACTTCTTCCGGCGTGCCGTCCGATTCGCACAGCAGGATCGCCTTCGCGTCGAGGTCGTAGCCCGCGTGCGTGAACGCCTCGACGGCCTGCGTGGCCGGCTTGTCCATCATCTCGAGCCCGGCCGGGATGATGCCCGACGCGATGATCGCTGCCACCGCCTCGCCGCCCTTGACGACGTCGTCGAAGCTCGCCATCACGAGCTGCGCGGTCTGCGGCTTGGGGATCAGCCGCACCGTGACCTCGGTGACGATCGCGAACATCCCTTCGCTGCCGATCATCACCGCGAGCAGGTCGAGGCCCGGCATGTCGAGCGCGAGCGAGCCGAATTCGACGACCTCGCCGTCGATCGTCACCGCGCGCACGCGCATCACGTTGTGCACGGTCAGCCCGTATTTCAGGCAGTGGACGCCGCCGGAGTTTTCCGCGACGTTGCCGCCGATCGTGCACGCGATCTGCGACGACGGATCGGGCGCGTAATACAGGCCGTACGGCGCGGCCGCTTCCGAGATCGCGAGGTTGCGCACGCCGGGCTGCACGGTCGCCGTGCGCGCGTACGGGTCGACTTCGACGATGCGCGTGAAGCGCGCGAGCGACAGCACGACGCCGAGCGCGATCGGCAGCGCGCCGCCCGACAGGCTCGTGCCGGCGCCGCGCGGCACGATCGGCACTTCCATGCGGCGGCAGATCTGCACGATCCGCTGCACTTGCGATTCCGTCTCGGGCAGCGCGACCGCGAGCGGCAGCCGGCGGTACGCGGACAGGCCGTCGCATTCGTACGGCGCCGTGTCCTCGTCGCGGTACAGCAGGCAGTGCGTCGGCAGCACGGCCATCAGCGCCTGCACGACTTCGCGCTGGCGCTGCGCGCGTGCGGCGCTCGACAGTTCGACGGGAGCGTTCATGAAGTCTCCTGCGTGAGGCGCGAGCTCGCGCCGCCGGTCAGCACGTGAAAATCTTGCCTGGATTCATCAGGTTGCGTGGATCGAGCGCGAGCTTGATCGCGCGCATCGTGTCGATCGCGTTGTCGCCGTGCTCCTTCGGCAGGAAGCGCATCTTGTGCAGCCCGACGCCGTGCTCGCCCGTGCAGGTGCCGCCCAGGCGCAGCGCGCGCTCGACGATCCGGTCGTTGATGTGTTCGGCTTCGGCGAGTTCCTCGGGCTTGTCGGGATCGATCAGGATCGCGACGTGGAAATTGCCGTCGCCGACGTGGCCGACGATCGGGCAGGGCAGCGACGACGCGCGCAGGTCGATCTCGGTCTCCTCGACGCACGCGGCGAGCTGCGAGATCGGCACGCACACGTCGGTCGTCACCGCGCGGCAGCCGGGCTTCAACTGCAGCATCGCGAAGTACGCGTTGTGGCGTGCGGACCAGAGCCGCGTGCGATC
Organism: Burkholderia cenocepacia; assembly: GCF_900446215.1. Lineage (GTDB taxonomy): Bacteria > Pseudomonadota > Gammaproteobacteria > Burkholderiales > Burkholderiaceae > Burkholderia > Burkholderia cenocepacia. The sequence continues at coordinate 443,994 of NZ_UAQZ01000012.1, forward strand.
CTCGGGACGGGTCGCCCATTCGAAGCCCTGGCCGGCGTTCTGGCCGGCGAGCGCCTGCACGAGTTCGGCCTGTTCCTTCACGCCGGCATCGGTGCCGTGGAACTCGAAGAACAGCGTCGGCGCCTCGGTCAGCGTCAGGTTCGAGTGACGGTTGATCGAGCGCACCGCAAGCGCATCGACGAATTCGACGCGCGCGATCGGCACGCCGATCTGGATCGTCTCGATCACCGTGCGCACCGCGTCGCCCATCGTCGGGAACGTGCAGATCGCGGCCGACACGGCCTCGGGCAGCGGGTGCAGGCGCAGCGTGATCTCGGTGATCACGCCGAGCGTGCCTTCGGACCCGACGAACAGGCGCGTGAGGTCGTAGCCGGCCGACGACTTGCGCGCGCGCGAGCCGGTTTTCACCACGCGGCCGTCCGCGAGCACCGCGGTCAGGCCGAGCACGTTCTCGCGCATCGTGCCGTAGCGTACGGCGTTGGTGCCCGATGCGCGGGTCGCGGTCATCCCGCCGATGCTGGCGTCGGCGCCCGGATCGATCGGGAAGAACAGGCCGGTGTCGCGCAGCGCTTCGTTGAGCGCCTTGCGCGTGATGCCCGGCTCGACCGTCACGGTCAGGTCTTCGGCGTTGATCGACAGCACGCGGTTCATTTCGGACAGGTCGAGCGACACGCCGCCGCGCACCGCGAGCAGGTGGCCTTCGAGCGACGAGCCGGCGCCGTACGGAATCAGCGGCACGCTGTAGAGCGAGCACAGCGACACGACCTCGCGCACGTCGTCGGTGCTGTGCGCGAACACGACGGCGTCGGGCAGTTGCGGATCGAACGGGGATTCGTCGCGGCCGTGATGGGCGCGGACCGCGTCGGCGGTCGACACGCGCTCGCCGAAGGCGGCGCGCAGTGCATCGAGCATGGCGGGGGGCAGCGGGCGGCGCGTGGCGGCCGGCGGGGCAGGGTGATTCACGAATGTCTCCTGACTGCTTGTCGAACTGTCGGCCCATTCTACGCTGTAACGTCCGCTGCGCCTGCCGCCGCGGGCTGCGATAATCGCGTTCCAGCCAACCGGGCCGCGTGGCGGCCGCGCACGAGAGGACATTCGCATGGGCAACCGCTTGAGCAAGATCGCGACGCGCACGGGCGACGACGGCACCACCGGCCTCGGCGACGGGCGGCGCATCGGCAAGGACGACGCGCGGATCGCCGCGATCGGCGACGTCGACGAACTGAACTCGAATCTCGGCGTGCTGCTGGCCGAGACGCTGCCGGACGACGTCCGCGCGGCGCTCGTCACGATCCAGCACGACCTGTTCGATCTCGGCGGCGAGCTGTGCATTCCCGGCCACGCGGTGCTCGACGACACGCATCTCGCCCGGCTCGACCGGTGGCTCGCCGACTACAACGCGACGCTGCCGCCGCTGAAGGAATTCATCCTGCCGGCCGGCTCGCGCGCGGCGTCGCTCGCGCACGTCTGCCGCACCGTGTGCCGCCGTGCGGAGCGCTCGATCGTCGCGCTCGGGCGTAGCGACACGCTCAATGACGCACCGCGGCGGTACGTGAACCGGCTGTCCGACCTGCTGTTCGTGCTGGCGCGCGTGCTGAACCGCGCCGGCGGCGGCGCCGACGTGCTGTGGGAACGCGGGCGCGTCCGCTAGCCCGCCGTCGCGTTTTTGCGCACTGCGACAATTTGCCCGGGGGGCGTCCGTTTTTAAACATGTATTGTTTGTGCATGTTTAACGGAGAACGAACATGACCCACATCACCGCTGACCAGATGGCCCGTGTGAAGGCCACCGCCCCCGTCCTCGCCGAGCACGGCGCGACGATCACGAAGCACTTCTACCAGCGCATGTTCGCGCGTCATCCGGAACTGAAGAACCTGTTCAACCAGACGCACCAGAAGACCGGCAGCCAGCCCGAGACGCTCGCGAAGGCCGTCTACGCGTATGCGGCGAACATCGACAACCTCGGCGCGCTGGGCGGCGCGGTGTCGCGCATCTCGCACAAGCACGCGAGCCTGAACATCCGCCCCGAGCATTACCCGATCGTCGGCGAGAACCTGCTCGCATCGATCGTCGAGGTGCTCGGCGACGCGGTCGATGCCGACACGCTCGAAGCCTGGCGCGTCGCATACGGCCAGCTCGCGCAGATCATGATCGGCGCCGAGGCCGATCTGTACGCGAACGCCGCGTGGAGCGGCTTCCGTCCGTTCAAGGTCGCGCGCAAGGTGCGTGAAAGCGACGAGATCACGTCGTTCTACCTGACGCCCGCCGACGGCGGCGAAGCACCGACGTTCGAGCCGGGCCAGTACGTCACGGTGAAGCGTTTCGTCGGCGAGCTCGGCGTCGACCAGCCGCGCCAGTACAGCCTGTCCGATGCGCCGCACGGCCAGTGGCTGCGCATCTCGGTGAAGCGCGAGGCCGGCAAGCCGGAAGCGATTCCGGCCGGCAAGGTGTCGATGCTGATGCACGATGGCGTCGAAGAGGGCGCGATCGTCGAAGTCACCGCGCCGATGGGCGACTTTTCGCTGAAGCGCGACGTGGATACGCCGGTCGTGCTGATCTCGGGCGGCGTCGGCATCACGCCGATGATGTCGATGGCGTCGGCGCTGATCGCGGCGGGCAGCCCGCGCGACGTGCGGTTCATCCACGCCTGCCGTTCGGGCGCGGTGCACGCGTTCCGCGACTGGCTGAACGACACCGTCGGCGAGCACGCGAACGTGAAGCGCACGGTGCTGTACGAACTGGTCGGCCCGAACGATCGCGTCGGCATCGACCACGACCTCGAAGGGCGCCTCACGCCGGAGCGCGTGCAGCAGTACGCGCTGGTGGCGGACGCCGATTACTACATCTGCGGGCCGGTCGCGTTCATGAAGGCCCAGCGCGACGCGCTCGTCGCGCTGGGCGTCGCGCCGGAGCGCGTGAATACCGAGATCTTCGGTTCGGGCGCGCTCGAGTGATGCGCGCACCGATGGTCTCCGGCCAATAAAAAAGCCCGGCGCGAGCCGGGCTTCTTCGTTGCGGATGGCACGTCAGGCGCGCAGCATCAAGGTGGGGTGATAGCGCCACACCTTGGCATCGGCGCTGATCAGCGGTATCCCTTCATGGAGTGCCTGCGCGACCATCATGCGGTCGAATGGATCGGCATGATCGGGAAAGTCGGGCAGTACGGCGACGCCTTCGACGTGATCGCTGCTGATCGGCAACTCCGCAAAACCCGCAAGCCGAAAGGCCGAACGTGCATCTCTCGGATGGACGGGCAGATTGCCTGTGCGGTACTTGATCGCGATTTCCCAAATTGACGCGGCGCTGACGTACAGCCTGTTTTCGGGATGTTCGATCAACGCGGCCGCGGTTGCCGACAGTTGCGGCGCGCCTTCAGCCGCCCAGAGCGCGATGTGCGTGTCGGGCAGCAGCTTCACGGCGCGAGCCCGTGATCCGAGCTGGCATCGAAGTCGGCGGCGATCGATTCATCGCCGGCATTGAATGCGTCGACGCTTGTCGGGATATTCAATCCGGCCAGCAGCTGACGGGCTGCGCCGATCCGCTTCGGCGCGGCGTAAGGAACGATCCGGGCGACCGGATGCCCATTGCGGGCGATCACGACTTCGGACTCCCGCCCCAATTCAAGCGCTTCGACGAGGCTCGAAAGCCGCGACTTGGCATCGTGCATGTTGACGGTCGGCATGGTCGGCCTCTGATTAGCTAGGTAGTGTTAGCTAGTCTGGCAGGGCGACGCGCCGACCGCAGGCTGGCCGGGTGGCCAATCTGCCGCCAGGCGAGGCCGTACGCGTCCTTCAATTGCCGCTGCCGCGCGCGACGCGGCGCGCCTTCACCGATTCCGCGAGGCCTTCGAGCACCTTCACGCTGTCGTCCCACGCGATGCACGCGTCGGTGATGCTCTGGCCGTAGGTCAGCGCGCAGCCTTCCTTCAGGTCCTGACGGCCCTCGACCAGGTGCGACTCGATCATCACGCCGACGATGCGTTCGTCGCCGGCCGCGACCTGGCGGCCGATGTCGGCGCACACGGGAATCTGGTTCTCGTGCTTCTTCGAGCTGTTCGCATGGCTCGCGTCGATCATCAGACGCGCGGCGAGGCCGGCCTTGCCGATGTCCGCGCACGCGGCATTCACGCTGTCCGCGTCGTAGTTCGGCGCCTTGCCGCCGCGCAGGATCACGTGGCAGTCCTCGTTGCCGGCCGTCGACACGATCGCCGAATGGCCGCCCTTCGTCACCGACAGGAAATGGTGCGGCTGCGACGCGGCCTTGATCGCGTCGACCGCGATCTTCACGTTGCCGTCGGTGCCGTTCTTGAAGCCGACCGGGCACGACAGCCCCGACGCGAGTTCGCGGTGCACCTGCGACTCGGTCGTGCGCGCGCCGATCGCGCCCCACGAGATCAGGTCGGCGATGTACTGCGGGCTGATCATGTCGAGGTATTCGGTTGCTGCCGGCAGCCCCATTTCGTTGATCTGCAGCAGCAGCTCGCGCGCGGTGCGCAGCCCTTCGTTGATCTTGAAGCTATTGTCGAGGTGCGGATCGTTGATGAGCCCCTTCCAGCCGACCGTCGTGCGCGGCTTCTCGAAGTACACGCGCATCACGATTTCGAGTTCGCCCTTGAAGCGCTCGCGTTCCTTCACGAGCCGGCCCGCGTATTCGATCGCCGCCTTCGTGTCATGGATCGAGCACGGCCCGATCACGACGATCAGCCGGTCGTCCATCCCGTGCAGGATGCGGTGCATCGACTGGCGCGAGTGGTAGATCAGCTCGGACGCGGCTTCGGAGCACGCGAATTCGCGGATCAGGTGGGCGGGCGGCGTCAGTTCCTTGAGTTCGCGGATGCGGACGTCGTCGGTGTTGTGCGGGGGCATGCTGTTTCTCCTCATTTTCCGGGCGCCGTTCGGTCAGTGGGCGTGCGGCAGATTCATCGATTCGGGCGATTCAGTGGTGTCGGTCGGGGCTGCTGAACGGCTGCGGCGGCGACCGGCTGGCGAAGGGCGAAAAAAAACCGCCGGGTTCGCCGGCGGTTTTTTCGGGAATTTCGGTTGCGCTTTACGCGCCATCAACCCTCTCGATCCGCCAGCGGTCTGAGATACCAAAAAAAGTAAAAGTAAAACTTGGCGGACATGACGGAAATTCGGCTCGTCAAAAAAGTTGATTCGGAATTTATACCCCGTCCCCGGCCGGCTGGCAACCGGGAACCGTCGAAAATGCGGACAATCCGCGTGTTTTCGTCAAACTGCGCGGATTGTCTGCGCCGCGATGCGGTTATGCCGTACCGCCGACCGTCATCTTGTCGATCCGCAGGGTCGGCTGGCCGACGCCGACCGGCACGCTCTGGCCTTCCTTGCCGCATACGCCGACGCCCGTGTCGAGCGACATGTCGTTGCCGATCATGCTCACGTACTTCAGCGATTCCGGGCCGCTGCCGATCAGCGTCGCGCCCTTCACCGGGTAGGTGATCTTGCCGTTCTCGATCATGTACGCCTCGGACGCCGAGAACACGAACTTGCCGTTCGTGATGTCGACCTGGCCGCCGCCGAAGTTCACCGCGTACAGGCCGTTCTTCACCGACGCGATGATTTCCTGCGGATCCTTGTCGCCGTTCAGCATGTAGGTGTTCGTCATGCGCGGCATCGGCAGCGCCGCGTACGACTCGCGCCGCGCGTTGCCCGTCACCGGCATCTTCATCAGGCGCGCGTTCAGCGTGTCCTGGATGTAGCCCTTCAGGATGCCGTCCTCGATCAGCGTCGTGCACTGCGTCGGGTTACCCTCGTCGTCGATGTTCAGCGAGCCGCGGCGGTTCGGCAGCGTGCCGTCGTCGACCACCGTCACGCCCTTCGCGGCGACCTGCTCGCCGATCCGGCCCGCGAACGCGGACGAGCCCTTGCGGTTGAAGTCGCCTTCGAGGCCGTGGCCGATCGCCTCGTGCAGCAGCACGCCCGGCCAGCCCGGCCCGAGCACGACCGTCATCGCGCCGGCCGGCGCGGGACGTGCATCGAGGTTGACGAGCGCCGCGTGCACGGCGTCGTCGACGTAGCGCGACAGCACGTCGTCGGTGAAGTAGCCGTAGTCGAAGCGGCCGCCGCCGCCGCCCGAGCCGATCTCGCGACGGCCGTTCTGCTCGGCGATCACCGTCACCGACACGCGTACGAGCGGGCGGATGTCGGCCGCGAGCGCGCCGTCGCTGCGTGCGACCAGCACGACGTCGTATTCGCCGGCGAGGCCCGCCATCACCTGCGTGATGCGCGGATCGCGCCCGCGCGCCATCTGCTCGATGCGTTCGAGCAGCTTGACCTTGGCCGTCGCGTCGAGCGACGCGAGCGGGTCGGACGGCAGGTACAGGTCGCGGCCCGAGATGCCCGTCAGCGACGTGGCTGCCTTGATCTTCTGGCGGCCGCCGCCGGCCGCCGCGATCGCCTTGGTGGCGGCGGCGGCTTGCGCGATCGCTTCGGGCGACAGGTCGTCCGAGTACGCGAACGCGGTGCGGTCGCCCGCGACCGCGCGCACGCCGACGCCCTGGTCGATGCTGAAGCTGCCCGATTTGACGATGCCTTCCTCGAGGCTCCACGCTTCGCTGCGGGTTGCCTGGAAGTACAGGTCCGCGTAGTCGACGCGATGCGTGAAGATGTCGGCGATCGTGCGCGTGAGCAGGCTTTCGTCGAGGCCGTACGGCGTGAGCAGGATGTCCTTCGCCAGCGCGAGATTGCGGATGCCGGGTTCGATGATGTTCATGCGGATATCGGGGTTTCTCAAAAAGTTGTCGGGTGCTGCCGGGCAGATAGGTGGGCCGCGCGGCGTTTCAAGCGGTGCGGCGGATTCAGGTCAGCACGCGGTGCCGCCACGCAGGCAGGCTCTGGCGTACGTCGACGATGCGTTGCGGATCGATCGCGCCGAGCACGACGCTGGCGCCCTCGTCGCGCACCGCGACGATCTCGCCCCACGGGTCGATCAGCATGCTGTGGCCCCACGTGCGCCGGCCGTTCTCGTGCTTGCCGCCCTGAGCGGCCGCGAGCACGTAGCACTGGTTCTCGACGGCCCGCGCGCGCAGCAGCGTTTCCCAGTGTGCGCGGCCCGTCGTATACGTAAACGCCGACGGCACGACCATCAGCGCGCAGTCGCCCATGCGGCGATACAGCTCCGGAAAGCGGAGATCGTAACAGACCGACAGGCCGACCTGCCCGAACGGCGCATCGAACGCGACGACCGTGTCGCCCGCGCGGATCGTGCGCGCCTCGTCGAACGATTCGTCGCCTTTCTCGAAGTTGAACAGGTGGATCTTGTCGTAGCGCGCGGCTTCGTTGCCGGACGGATCGAACACGAGCGTCGTGTTCAGCACGCGATCGGGTTCGGGCGCCTTCAGCGGCAGCGTGCCGCCGATCACCCAGATGCCGTGGCGGCGCGCGGCGTCGGCGAGGAACTGCTGGATCGGGCCGTCCCGGTACGGTTCGGCGAGCGCGAGCTTGTCGGTGTCACGGTGGCCCATGAAGCAGAAATACTCGGGCAGCAGCACGAGCTGCGCGCCTTCGCCGGCGGCTTCCGCGATCAGGCGGCGCGCTTCGGCGAGATTGCGTGTGACGTCCGGCGTGCTCACCATCTGCAGCGCGGCGACCTGGAAGGGCGTGGCGGAACGGGCGTGGTCGGTCATCGCGGAATCGGTTGCGTCATAAATGGGGTGCGGCCCGGCGCCCTGCGTGGTGCGATGCGCGCTCAATGGTTCGCCGCATCGGCCGGACCGTGATTCATCTTACCCTGATCGCTCCGCACCCGCTCGATGTGCGGGTACGCCCACGAGCCGGTGATCGCGTAGTCGAGCGCGAACGCGCGCGACAGCGTCTCGGACAGCGCGTAGTTCGCGGCCAGCACGCCGACGCCGAGCAGCGGGTTGATGATGGCCGCGCCGATCGCGGCCGCGCCCGCGCTGATTTTCGGCGCGACGTGCGCATGCAGGTCCTGTGTCTCGGTGCCGAGATCGACCGCGCCGCGCACGGTGACGTTCGCGGGCCCCGTCATCATCGAGAAATCGTCGGTGCGCGCGATCCCGTTCGAGATTCGGCCGGTGCCGGTGATCTTGTCGAACGGCAGCCCCTTGCCGACCACGTCGCGGAAGTTCAGCGTCAGGAAGCGCGCGAGGCTCTGCAGGCTCAGCACGCCGAGGAGTTTCGCCGCGCCCGGATCGACCTTCAGGATCTGCCCGTGTTCGAGGTCGAGCGCGACCTGCCCGCCGAGCGACGGGAAGTCGAGCGCGGTCGGGCCGCCGCGCCAGCCGACCTTGCCCGTGACCGAGCCGTGACCGTCCGCGAGCGTGCGCGGCAGGCCGACGCGGTCGAGCAGCGCGCCCGCGTTGTCGATGTCGAGCTTGAAGTCGAACACGGTCCGGCGCGGCGCGTCGTTTTCGTCGACGCCGCGGGCCAGTGCGCGGCGCGAGGTGCGCCAGTTGCCGGTCGCCGTGAGCTTCGCGGCCGGGTTCGACAGTTCCAGCTTGTCGAGCTGCCACACCGGCGTACCGTCTTCGTCGATGTTGCGTGCGTTGACGACGAGCCGGCCGATGTCGTGATCGCGCGCGACGACCTGGTCGACGATCAGGTCGATCGACGGCATCGGCCGGTCGGTCGGCGTCGGCAGGTTCATCGCGCGGCCGACGAGGTCGTGCTGCGAGCTCTGCGGCACGACCAGCTTCGCGAGCCGCGCGTTCAGCACGCCCGCGCCGTTGTGACCGCCGCCCGGCGCCCACGACAGGTAGCCCGACACCTGGTTCGACGCGATGTTGGCCTGCCACAGGTCGTCGACGTGCGACGCGCCGACGATCACGTTCTCCCAGTTGCGCTTGAGCAGCTTCAGCGTGCCGAAGTGGAACGCGAAGCGCTTCGGCGCGAAGCTCGCGAAATCGACGCGCGGCGCGGCTTGCGGTTCCGGCGCCCGCGGCGTGTCGGGCTGCAGCGTGTGGGCGAGGGCGAGCCACGCGTCGGCGTCCAGCTCGGTGACGTCGACGGCCGCGCTCACGCCGTCCTGCGGCATGTCGGGCATCCGGTGGATGCCCATCGCGCCGCGCACCGCGCGCAGCGGCTGGCCGCGCGTCGCGTCGAGCAGGTAGGTCGCGGACACGGGGCCGAGCGTCAGGTCGGCATGTTCGAGGCGTTTGCCGTCCGCCTGCGGCGCCGGCTGCAGCGTGAAGCGGAACGGCATCGGCGTGCCGGCCGGTTTCGCGAACGGCGCCGGGAAGTTCAGCGCGACGCCGGTCAGGTCGGATTGCGCGCTGACGTCGGGCAGGCGGCCCGGCGCGCCGCGCACCGCGACCTTGTACGGCGCGTCGCCGACCACGTGTTCGAGCAGCGCGGCGGCCGCGCCGTGCAGGTTCAGGCCACGCGCGGCGTCGAGCGCGAGCCGGCCGTCGACGTCCACCGCGTACGGGCCGTGTGACTGGAAGGTGCCGTTCGCGCGCACCGGGCCGCCGAGGAAGCGCCCCGACAGCGCGTGCAGCGACGCGCCCGCCTCGGTGAAGCGGACGCTGCCGCGCAGCGCCGACAGCGGCGGCACGCCGCTCGTCGACAGCGTGTTGCCGCCGAACCCGAGCGCGCCTTCGATGTGCGTGTGCGGATGGGCGACGTGCTGCGGAATCGTGATCTTGAGCGCGAGCGACGCGGGGCCCTGCGCGTCGATCCGCTGGCCGATGTGGTTGCTCATCGTGCCGAGCGAGCTGTTGTCCGCGTAGTCGATCAGGTCGGCGAGCGGGCCCTGCGCATGGCCGTCGATGATCAGCGGCGAGTGCGACGGATTGCCGAGGTTGTCTATGCGGCCCGCGACCTTCGTCAGCGCGACGCGCTTGTAGTGTGCACGGTCGATGTCGAAACGCAGCTTGTTCTGCGCGAGCTCGAACACGCCGTCGATTCCGTCGAGCGCCGGCCAGACGCTCGGCGTGCCGTTCGCAAGCTTGCGCGGCGGGTACGGCGTCGGCTCGAAGCGGCCGCCGGTGAACGGCGCGACGATGTGGAACACGCCGGCGTCCGGCTCGTGTTCGAACGGGAATTTCTCGAGCGGGCCGCGCGCGACGATCGATGCGCCCTTGGTCACCTTGCCGTCCTGCAGCGCGTGGCCGAGATAGTCGCGCAGGTGCTCGGACATCCCGGTCGGCAGGTAGCGCGGAATGCGCGCGACCGACGCGCGCGCGAAATCGGCGCGCAGGTCGAGCGAGCCGCGGCCGTGGCCGGGGTTCGTGTACGAGCCCGACACCGCGATTTCGGCATCCGGGTTCGACACGAGCAGGTCGGGCAGCGACACGTCGACGCGCGCGTGCTTGTCGCCGGGCGCGGGCGTGATCGTCCATTTGGCATTGCCGCGCAGCCGGTCGAACGTCAGGCGCGGCTCGTCGAATTCGCCGGGCACGGTGACGGCCGCGTTGACCGTGTCGATATGCGCGGCGCCGCCGGTCTCGTTCGCATCGACGCGGCCCCACAGGTTCTCGACGCCCGGCCAGCCGGCGCGCGGGTGGCCGCGCGGCGAGAGCCCGGGCGGCGGCTCCTGCGCGGCGAAGCTGATGCCTTGCAGATCGCCGAGGAAGCGGTAGCGGACGATCGGTGCGGCGCCCATGCGCCGCTCCTCGTCGGCGAGATCGGGGTGCGCGGGTTTCGCGCGCTCGACCTCGATGTGATAGTTCGACACCATCCCGCGCGGGTCGATCTTGATCAGCTCGTTGCGCAGGCGCGCCGGCAGCGGCAGCCCGCGGATGAATTCGCTGAGGATGCCGAGATCGACGCGGTCGCCGACCACGCTGAGCAGTTGCCCCTGGTTCGCGGTCGGCACGCGGTAGCGCGCCGTCAGCGTCGACAGCGCGAGCGAGCGCGCGAGCGGCGTGCCGTCCGGCAGCGGCGGCTGGCCGAGTTCCGCATTGAAGCGCGTCAGGTGCAGCGTGTAGTCGTGGCCCGAGTCGAGCACCATGTCCCAGCCGAAGCCGACCGTCGGCACGTCGAGCCGCGGTTGCGTCGGGCGCACGCGCAGCGCGACGTCGGCGCCTTGCAGGTCGCCGCCCGCCGAGCGCAAGTGGCCGTCGCCGAAGGTCGCCCAGATCGCGTTGTCGATCCGCCCCGCGTGGATCGTGAGCGGCACGTCGAGATAGCGCGTGAGCGTCTGCAGGTCGACGGGGCCGGTCGACAGGTACGCGTCGCCGGTCCAGTTCGCCGGCTTGCCGATCGGCGCGAGCGGCTTGTGTTTGAAGCGTGCGCGGAAATCGAGCGGGCCGAGCAGCAGCGTGCCGTTGGCCGGCGCCTGCAGCGCCGCCTTGTGCACGCGACCGTCGTTGAGCACCGCGAGCCGGATGCCCGACAGCACGAGCTCCGGTGCGTCGTGCTGCGCGTCGCGCCAGCGCAGCGTGCCGCCGCGCAGCACGATCGCCTCCTGCTTCAGCAGCCAGGTGCCGAACGTGTCGTTGCCGCCGTGGGTGGTGGCCACGCCGACGCCCGCGACGCTCAGCGAGCCGTCGGCCGCCCGCGCGACGACCAGGTCGGGCTGGTCGACGATCAGGCTCGACAGGGCGGGCGACAGCCGCAGCAGCGACATCCACGACAGCGCGGCGGTCGCATGCGGCACCGACAGCGCGACCTTGCCGTCACGGCCGCGGATCGTCAGGTTCGTGAGTTCGACGCCCGGCTGCATGCCGGACCAGTTCGGGGAAAGCTTGCCGATCGAAAGCTGCGCGTGGAGCTTGTCGGACACCGCGCGCTCGATGCGCGGGCGGAATTCGTCGATGCGGGGCAGCAGCACGTAGCGCAGCCCGAGGAAGGCGCCGGACGCGACGAAGTAGGTGCCGATCCCGACTGCCAGCGTCACCCTGAACACGCGACGCAGGACCGGATGATCGTGCTTCGGAGGTCCCGCTTCGGGCGCAGCTACGGCGGATTCCTGACGGTCGGACATGCGGCGGACGGGCGGCGATATGGTAGTTTTGCAGACTGACGTTGAAATGTATCACACGGGTTCGTGCCGGCGGCCGTTGGGGCAGCACGGCACGGGCTTTCCGGCGCGCGGTGTCGCGACGGGCGCGCGCGCGTCCGGCGGGTGCCGCGCCGAGTCCATGGGGCCGGTCGGCAGCGGGGCGCGTACGCGCCGGCCCGCAGCCTGCCGGCCTTTTCGCCAGGCCCGCTTCTCGATGACCGACGCTTCCGCCCTGATCAGCACGTCCTATTCCCGATACCTTGCCCGCGCCGCTGCCGCGCGGCCCGCGCTGGCCGAGCAGATCGCCGCGTGGGCGGCCGCGCCGCTCGGCCGCGCGCAGCTCGACGCGCGCCTCACCGAGCTGCTCGCGACACCCGCCGGCACGGCGGCGCCGGGCGAGGAGCAGTTGAAGCGCGCGCTGCGGCAGTTGCGCGCCGAGGCGTTCGGCGCGGTCGCGGAGCGCGACCTGCGCGGGCTGGCCGACGTCGCCGAGGTGACGGGCGCGATGACCGACCTCGCCGAAGTGGCCGTGCAGCGCTCGCTCGCGCTGCTGTCGGCCGAACTCGAGGCGCTGTACGGCGAGCCGCGCGGCGCCGACGGCCAGCGCGTCGTGCTCGGCGTGGTCGGGATGGGCAAGCTCGGCGGCCGGGAGCTCAACGTGTCGTCGGACATCGACCTGATCTTCGTCTACGAGGACGACGGCGAGACCACCGGCGGCGCGCGTTCGCCGCTGTCCACGCAGGAATACTTCACGCGGCTCGGCCGGCGCCTGATCGGCGTGCTGTCCGAGGTCACGGCCGACGGTTACGTGTTTCGCGTCGACATGCGGTTGCGGCCGAACGGCGATTCGGGGCCGCTCGTCTGCAGCATCGGGATGCTCGAGGAATATTTCTACGTGCAGGGGCGCGAATGGGAGCGCTATGCGTGGATCAAGGGGCGGCTCGTGTCGGAAGGCGACAGCGACGCCGCGCAGCGGCTCGCGGCGCAGCTCGAATCGATCGTCAAGCCGTTCGTGTACCGCCGCTATCTCGATTTCGGCGTGATCGGCGCGATCCGTTCGCTGCACCAGCAGATCCGGCAAGAAGCCGCGCGCCGCGCGTCGATGCGGCCCGACAAGGCCGACGACATCAAGCTCGGGCGCGGCGGGATCCGCGAGATCGAGTTCAGCGCGCAGGTGTTCCAGTTGATCCGTGGCGGCCAGGATGCGGAATTCCGCGTGCGGCCGACGCTCGCGGTGCTGCGACATGCGCACGCGCGCGGGTTGATCGGTGACGACGTATGCGCGCGGCTGACCGACGCCTACAACTTCCTGCGCACGCTCGAGCACCGGTTGCAATACCGCAACGACGCGCAGACGCATGCGATGCCGGTCGAGCCCGACGAACGTGCGGCGCTTGCCGCGTCGCTCGGGTTTGCCGACTATGCGGCGCTGATGACGGTGCTGGACGGCCACCGCACGTTCGTCGAAACGCAGTTCGACCAGATTTTTGCCGACAAGGCGAACGGCGCGCCGTGCGCGGCCGGCGACGACACGGCCGCCGCGTGGATCTGGAGCGGCGCGCTGGCCGACGACGGCGAGGACGACGCGCTGGTCGCGCGCCTCGACGGCCTGGGTTTCACCGATCCGGCCGCCGTGCTCGCGCGGCTGCGCGCGATCTGGCAATCGTCGCGCTACACCGGGCTGCCGGAAAAGAGCCGGCAGCGCTTCGACAGCGTCGCGCAGCGGGCGCTCGACGCCGCGCCGAAGATCGACGCCGCGCGCCGCGACGACACGATCGTGCGCCTGTTCGACCTGCTGGAGACGGTGAGCCGGCGCGGCGTCTATCTCGCGCTGCTGACCGAATACCCGGCCGCGCTCGACCGCGTGCTGTCGGTGCTCGGCGCGACGCGCTGGGGCGGCGGCTACCTGATCCGCCACCCGCAACTGCTCGACGAATTGCTCGACGACGAGGCGATCGCGAGCCCGTTCGACTGGCCCGCGTTCAAGGATGCGCTGCGCGCGCGGCTCGCGGCGGCCGACGGCCCCGAGCAGCAGATGGACCTGCTGCGCCACGCGCAGCACGCCGAGGTGTTCCGGATCCTGCTGATCGATCTGGCCGGCCAACTGTCGGTCGAGCATGTGAGCGACCGGCTGTCCGAGCTGGCCGACGCGGTGCTCGACGTGACGATCGAAGTCGTCTGGTCGCAGCTCGCGAAGCGCCATCGCGACGTGCCGAAGTTCGCGGTGATCGCGTACGGCAAGCTGGGCGGCAAGGAGCTCGGCTACGCGTCGGATCTCGACCTGATCTTCCTGTACGACGATCCGGACGAACGCGCGGCGGACGTCTACACCACCTTTACGCGGCGCCTGATCACCTGGCTCACGACGGCGACCGGCGCGGGCGCACTGTTCGACATCGACCTGCGGCTGCGGCCGAACGGCGAGGCCGGGCTGCTCGTCACCGATCTCGACGCGTTTCGCCGCTATCAACTGCGCGAGGGCGATGCGGCGAATACCGCGTGGGTGTGGGAGCACCAGGCGCTGACGCGCGCCCGCTACAGCGCGGGCGACGCGCAGATCGGCGCGGATTTCGAGGCGATCCGCCAGCAGGTGCTGACGACGCCGCGCGACGGCGGCGTGCTCGCGAAGGAGATCGTCGACATGCGCGGCAAGGTATTTGCCGGCCACCCGAACCAGACCGAGCTGTTCGACCTGAAGCACGATCGCGGCGGGATGGTCGACATCGAGTTCATCGTCCAGTACTGGGTGCTGCTGCATGCGTCGAGCGACGCCGAGCTGATCCGCAACACCGGCAACATCGCGCTGCTGCGCGAGGTCGCGCGCTTCGGGCTGATGGGCCAGGACGAGGCCGAGCGCGTCGGCGCGGCGTACCGCAAGTACCGGAAGCTGCAGCACAAGCTGCGGCTCGACGGGATGGAGAAGGCGCGCGTCGACCCGGCGGTGGTGGCCGACGAGCGGGCGGCCGTGACGGCGTTGTGGACACGCGTATTCGGTGCGGTTGAAACGGCCGTTTGAAGAAAGCAGGGCGGGGCGCGGCATCGATCCGCGTACCGCCCTGAATCGAAGGAGCGAGCCCGTTCGGCTTGCGCGGGACGGCTCCCGCCTCGCATCAGGCCGCCAGCATTTCCTTCGCGTGCTTGCGTGTGGTGGCCGTGATTTCGAGCCCGCCGAGCATCCGCGCGACTTCCTCGATCCGGTTCGCGCGGTCGAGTGCAACAACGGTCGATACCGTGCCGCCGCGCTCGTCGGCGCCCTTCGCCACCTGGAAATGATGGTCGCCGCGCGCGGCGACCTGCGGCAGGTGCGTCACGCACAACACCTGGCGGTCGCGCCCGAGCTGGTGCAGCAGGCGGCCGACCACTTCGGCGACGCCGCCGCCGATCCCCGTGTCGACTTCGTCGAAGATCAGCGTCGGCGTCGGGCTCGCCGCGCTGGCGATCACCGCGAGCGCGAGGCTGATCCGCGCGAGCTCGCCGCCCGACGCGACCTTCGCGAGCGGCCGCAGCGGCACGCCCGGGTGCCCGGCCACGCGGAATTCGACCTGTTCGAGCCCGTGCGGGCCGCCGTCGGCGAGCGGCACGAGCGCGACCTCGAAGCTTCCGCCCGCCATCGACAGTTCCTGCATGCCGGCCGTGACGGCCGTGCCGAGCGCCTTCGCGGCCTGCGCGCGCGCTTTCGACAGGCGTTTGGCGTCGGCGAGATAGGCTTCCCGCGCCTTCGCCTGCGCGGCCTCGAGCGCGCCGAGATCGGCGGCCGCGTCGAGCGCGGCGAGCTGCGCGCGGCGCGCCGCATGCTCTTCGTGCAGCGTATCGGGCGGCAGCCGGAACTTGCGGGCGGTCGAGTGCAGCGCGTCGAGCCGCGCTTCGACCTGCGCGAGCCGCTCCGGGTCGAGATCGACGCGCTGCGCGTAGTGCGACAGCGAATAGACGGCTTCCTGCAACTGGATCTCGGCCGGCTCCAGCGACGCGAGCGCATCGCCGAGCGCGGTGTCGTAGTCGGCCAGGCTGCGCAGCTTCGACACGATCGCGCCGAGCTGCGCGAGCATCGCGTCGTCGGACTCGGACAGCGCGTTGAGCGCGCCGCGCACGCCTTCGATCAGGTTCGCCGAATGCGACAGGCGCTTGTGTTCGTTGCTGACTTCGTCCCATTCGCCGGCTTGCGGCGCGAGCTTGTCGAGCTCGGCGAGCTGCCACGCGAGCTTTTCGCGTTCGAGCTGCAATTCGCGCTCGTGCGCCTTCGCGGCGTCGATCGCCTGCGTCGCGTCGCGCCACACGCGCCATGCGCGCGCGACGTTCGCGGCATCGGCGACGAGCCCCGCATGCGTGTCGAACAGCTCGCGCTGCGCGTCGGGCCGCATCAGCAGCTGGTGCGCGTGCTGGCCGTGGATGTCGACGAGCATCTCGCCGAGCTCGCGCAGTTGCGCGAGCGTCGCGCTGGTGCCGTTGATGAACGCGCGCGAGCGGCCGTTCGCGTCGATCACGCGGCGCAGCATCACGGTGTCCTCGGCGTCGAACGCGTGTTCGTCGAGCCAGCGCGCGACGCGGTCGTGCGGCGTGAATTCGGCCGTGATGTCGGCGCGGCCGCAACCGGTGCGCACGACGCTCGCGTCGGCGCGTTCGCCGAGCGCGAGGGCGAGGGCGTCGATCAGGATCGATTTGCCGGCGCCGGTTTCGCCGGAAAAGACGGAAAAGCCGCTGTCGAATTCGAGATCGAGCGCGGCGACGATGACGAAGTCGCGGATCGAGAGGTGGCGGAGCATGGTGTCGGGAGCAGCGGCGTCAGGACGCCTTGTCGTCTTCGTTCGATGCGTGTTCGTTCCAGTGCAGCTTCTTGCGCAGCGTCGTGTAGTAGCTGTAGCCGATCGGGTGCAGGAACGGCACCGTGTGCTTCGAGCGGCGCACCTCGATCGTATCGTTCAGTTCGAGCGACGTGAACGACTGCATGTCGAAGTTCACGTTGACGTCGCGGCCGCCGACGATCTGGATCGCGATCTTCGAATCGTCGGGCAGCACGATCGGCCGGTTCGACAGCGCGTGCGGCGCGATCGGCACGAGCACGATGCCCGCCAGCTGCGGATGGAGGATCGGGCCGGCCGACGACAGCGCATACGCGGTCGAGCCAGTGGGCGTCGCGACGATCAGCCCGTCCGAGCGCTGGTTGTACATGTAGCGGCCGTCGACCGACGCGCGCAGCTCGACCATCCCGGAGAAGCCGCTGCGGTTCACGACGACGTCGTTGAAGGCGAGCGCGTGGTAGATCGGTTCGCCGTCGCGCACGATCCGCGCCTCGAGCAGCGAGCGCTCCTCGCGCTCGAACTTGCCGGCCAGCATCACGGGGACGAGCGCCTGCATGTCGGATGCCGCGATGTCGGTGATGAAGCCGAGCCGCCCGTGGTTGATCCCGATCAGCGGTGTCCGGTACGGCGCGAGCTGGCGGCCGATGCCGAGCATCGTGCCGTCGCCGCCGAGCACGATCGCCACGTCCGCTCGCGCCCCGATTTCGGCCGGGGTGAGCGCCGGGTAGCCGGCGATGCCGATTTCCCGCGCGGTATCGCCTTCGAAGACGACCTCGAAGCCGAGCGTGGCGATGCTGTCCGCCAGCGTGGCGAGCGGCTCGGCGATGCCGGGCGTGTTGCTCCGGCCGACGAGCGCGACAGTATTGAACTGATTACCGGTTTTCATGCCGGCATTACACCATAGCTCGTTGACGAAAAGAACCGGCTGTGCGCCGACGGGGCCGGATCGGGCCGGCCCGCGCAACGGTGGCGGACGGTACTCGCCGCGGTCGCGCGGTTGCGCTAAAATTTTCCACCATGCTAGATCCTCGCGCACGAACCCTCCTGAAAACCCTGATCGAACGGTATATCGCCGACGGTCAGCCAGTCGGATCGCGCACGTTGTCCCGTTACTCCGGGCTCGAGCTGAGCCCGGCGACGATCCGCAACGTGATGTCCGACCTGGAGGAGCTCGGCCTCGTGTCGAGCCCGCACACGTCGGCCGGCCGCATTCCGACGCCGCGCGGCTACCGGCTGTTCGTCGATACGATGCTGACGGTCGAGGCGCCGATCGACGCCGAGGCCGTCGCGCGCCAGGTGCAGAACACGCTGCAGGCCGGCGAGCCGCAGCAGCGGGTGGTCGCGGCCGCCGCGAGCGTGCTGTCGAACCTGTCGCAGTTCGCGGGCGTCGTGCTGACGCCGCGCCGCAGCCACGTGTTCAAGCAGATCGAGTTCATGCGCCTGTCCGACAAGCGCATCCTGCTGATCATCGTCACGCCCGAGGGCGACGTGCAGAACCGCATGCTCGCGACGCCGCGCGACTATTCGCCGTCGCAGCTGACCGAGGCGTCCAACTACATCAATGCGCATTTCGCCGGCCTGTCGTTCGACGAGGTGCGCCGCCGCCTGCGCGACGAGATCGACCAGTTGCGCGGCGACATGACGACGCTGATGCACGCGGCCGTGACGGCCAGCACCGAGGTGCCCGACACCGAGGACACCGTGCTGATTTCCGGCGAGCGCAACCTGCTCGAAGTGGCGGACCTTTCGTCCGACATGGCGCGGCTGCGCAAGCTGTTCGACGTATTCGACCAAAAGACGGGCCTCCTGCAACTGCTCGACGTATCGAGCCACGCCCAGGGCGTGCAGATCTTCATCGGCGGCGAATCGACGCTCGTGCCGATCGAGGAAATGAGCGTCGTGACCGCACCATACGAGGTGAACGGCAAGATCGTCGGCACGCTCGGCGTGATCGGCCCGACCCGCATGGCGTACAACCGCGTGATACCGATCGTCGACATCACCGCGCGCCTGCTGTCGCTCACGCTGAGCCAGCAATAACCCGCGATCGCCGGCGATTGCAGGCAATCACCGTCTCGATCCCGCCCCGCTATCGTGCCGCGGCGCCGCTCGCGGCGACAGTCGGCCGAACGGCATGGGGCGGCCCGCTATAATTGAGGGCCGTCCGGTCCCGTGCCCCGAGCACGTTCTTGCCCATGCGTTTCGATCTTGAGCCGCCTTCGAGCGTCGCGGCCGCCCACCGCATCGGTGTGCTGCTGATCAATCTCGGCACGCCCGACGCGCCCACGCCGCGCGCGGTGCGGCGCTATCTGGCCGAATTCCTGTCGGATCCGCGGGTCGTCGAAATCCCGCAGGCCGTCTGGCAGGTGCTGCTGCGCACGCTGATCCTGCCGCTGCGCGGCCGCGCGTCCGCGAAGAAGTACGCGGCCGTCTGGATGCCCGAGGGTTCGCCGCTGCGCGTGTACACCGAGCGCCAGACCGACAGCGTGCGGCATCTGCTCACGTCGAACGGCTATCACGTGACGGTCGACTACGCGATGCGCTACGGCAGCCCGAACATTTCGCACGCGCTTGCCCAGTTCAAGCGCGCGGGCGTCGAGCGCGTGCTGTTGATGCCGATGTATCCGCAATACTCGGCGTCGACCACGGCCACCGCATTCGATGCCGCGTTCGACGCGCTCGCGCGCATGCGCAATCAGCCGGAAGTGCGCACGGTGCGGCACTATGCCGACCATCCGGCCTATATCCACGCGCTGGCCGAGCAGGTGCGCCAGTACTGGGCGCAGCACGGCCGGCCCGATTTCGCGGCCGGCGACAAGCTGGTGCTGAGCTTCCACGGCGTGCCGAAGCGCACGCTCGACCTCGGCGATCCGTATCACGACCAGTGCCAGCAGACGGGCGCGTTGCTGATGGCCGCGCTCGGGCTGTCGACCACCGAGTGCCGCGTCACGTTCCAGTCGCGCTTCGGCAAGGCCGAATGGCTGCAGCCGTACACCGCGCCGACGCTGCGCGAATTCGGCGAGGCCGGCGTGCGGCGGGCCGACGTGTTCTGTCCCGGCTTCACGGCCGATTGCCTGGAGACGATCGAGGAAATCGGCATGGAAGTGCGCGACGAGTTCCTTGCGGGCGGCGGCAAGACCTTCCACCGCATTCCGTGCCTGAACGGCGCGTCCGCATGGATCGGCGCGCTCGGTGAAATCGTCGCGGAGAATCTGCAGGGCTGGCCCGTCAAGGCTGCGCAGCCCGAACCGGTCAACTGATCATGAACTACAAGATTTCCACCGAGCCGGGCGCGAAGCTGCGCATCGACAAATGGCTGTGGGCGGCCCGGTTCTTCAAGACGCGCTCGCTCGCGACCGACGCGGTCGACAAGGGCCACGTGAAGATCGGCGGCGCGGCGGTCAAGCCGGCGAAGGACGTGCGGGTGGGCGACGAGGTCGAGATTGCGATCGACGGCATCGTCTGGCACATTGCCGTGCTGGGCGTATGCGACGTGCGCGGGCCCGCGAGCGTCGCGCAGACGCTCTACGAGGAAACGGAAGCGGGGCGGGCCGCGCGGCTCGCCGAACTGGAGCGGCGCCGCACGTATCGCGAGCCGGCGGCCGAACTGCACGGCCGGCCGACGAAGCGCGACCGGCGCATCATCGACAGATTTTCTGGTGGGAGCTGAACATCTGGTCGAACGTCGCCCGCGCGCTTCCGTACTCGGTCGTGCGGTCGGTGACGGCTCCCGACAGGCATATGGTGGTGGTGCCGGCAATGAGTACCAGCGCGACCACCGATATCGCAAAGGTCAGTTTCACGGTACTCCCCTCGAGAACAAGGGTGAAAACGGCGCCAGGTGGATGTCAGGCGGCGGTCAGCTCAGGGTAAACACGCTTTCCGACGCTTGAATGGAGTGTAGTGCAGCCGGCCTGTGCGGAGCTAGTCCTTGCCGGGTAAGCGTTGTTACAGGCCGTTTCGCCCGATCCGGCGGACTATGCGACGCCTGCACCGGAAAATGCGCGGTTGTTTCGCGGCATTGGCGAATGCCGGCGAATGACCCTCTTGAAATCGCAGTTTTCGCCCTTATTTGCACCAGTAATGTGCGGTGCCGCCGGGTATACGTCCGGCGGTTGCCGATTTGGCTTCAACCTCTAATCGACTTTCAGCGACATGGAAAACACGCAAGAGAACCCGGCTACCCCATCGGCCGAAGACATCGGCAGCGAGAAGCAGGCGGCGCAAGGCGCCGCACCCGCCGCCGAAGCCGCCGACGCGGCGCTCGCGGAGGCTCAAGCCAAGGTCGCCGAGCTTCAGGAAAGCTTCCTGCGGGCGAAGGCCGAGACCGAGAACGTGCGCCGCCGCGCGCAGGACGACGTGTCGAAGGCGCACAAGTTCGCGATCGAGAGCTTCGCGGAACACCTGCTGCCCGTGCTGGACAGCCTGGAAGCGGCCGTCAGCGATACCTCCGGCGACATCGCGAAGGTGCGCGAAGGCGTCGAGCTGACGCTGCGCCAGTTGACGAGCGCGCTCGAGAAGGGCCGCGTCGTCGCGATCAACCCGGTCGGCGAGAAGTTCGATCCGCACCAGCACCAGGCCATTTCGATGGTGCCGGCCGAGCAGGAGCCGAACACCGTCGTCACCGTGCTGCAAAAGGGTTACATGATCGCCGACCGCGTGCTGCGCCCGGCGCTCGTCACCGTCGCGCAGTCGAAGTAAGGCAGCGGAAATGGTGCCCGCCGGCGTCGATCCGGCCGCGTTCGACGCGTTCGACATGCAGGCGCTCGACGCCGGCACGTTCGACGCGGCCATCGATGGCGCGGGCGAAGCGCTGGCGGTGGTGTTCTTCTGGGGCGTCGACTGCTTCAACTGCGAGATCGCGAAGAAGGCGATGCTCGCGCAGCCCGATGCCATCCGTGCGCTCCGCCTGAAGTGGTTCCATTGCAACGTGTACGAACATCGCGAGCTGGGGCGCCGCTTCGGGCTGCACGGCGTGCCGACGTGGTTCTTCTTCCACCGCGGCAAGCGGCTCGGTCGCGCGACGGGCTGGCATGGCCTCGCGCAGTTCCAGGCAGCCGTCGCGGCGGCACGCGCGAAGATCGCCGCGGCGGCCGGTGCGCCGGCCGGCGACGGCACCGATGGCCCACACGATCCGCTAGCCGGCGGCGATTGAAAAAATTTAATATCCGCATCGCTCGTCCGGTCTTGAAAACGGATCGGACGGACGCATTTCGGGAACAGAGTTGAATTCTGGCGTGCGAAACCGCCCAAAAACG
The DNA here is from genome assembly GCF_900446215.1 of Burkholderia cenocepacia. GTDB lineage: Bacteria > Pseudomonadota > Gammaproteobacteria > Burkholderiales > Burkholderiaceae > Burkholderia > Burkholderia cenocepacia. The sequence continues at coordinate 465,970 of NZ_UAQZ01000012.1, forward strand.
CGGCGTTTCGCGCAGCAAACAAGCATTTCTGGAGATTAGGAAAAAATGGGAAAGATCATCGGTATTGACCTCGGCACCACGAACTCGTGCGTCGCCATCATGGAAGGCAACCAGGTCAAGGTCATCGAGAACTCGGAAGGTGCGCGCACCACGCCGTCGATCATCGCGTACATGGACGACAACGAAGTGCTCGTCGGCGCGCCGGCCAAGCGCCAGTCGGTGACCAACCCGAAGAACACGCTGTTCGCGGTGAAGCGCCTGATCGGCCGCCGCTTCGAAGAGAAGGAAGTCCAGAAGGACATCGGCCTGATGCCGTACTCGATCATCAAGGCCGACAACGGCGACGCATGGGTCGAAGCGCACGGCGAAAAGCTCGCGCCGCCGCAGGTCTCGGCCGAAGTGCTGCGCAAGATGAAGAAGACCGCCGAAGACTACCTCGGCGAGCCGGTCACGGAAGCCGTGATCACGGTGCCGGCGTACTTCAACGACAGCCAGCGCCAGGCGACCAAGGACGCCGGCCGCATCGCGGGCCTCGAAGTCAAGCGGATCATCAACGAGCCGACCGCGGCGGCGCTCGCGTTCGGCCTCGACAAGGCCGAGAAGGGCGACCGCAAGATCGCCGTGTATGACCTCGGCGGCGGTACGTTCGACGTGTCGATCATCGAGATCGCGGACGTCGACGGCGAAATGCAGTTCGAAGTGCTGTCGACCAACGGCGACACGTTCCTCGGCGGCGAAGACTTCGACCAGCGCATCATCGATTACATCATCGGCGAGTTCAAGAAGGAGCAGGGCGTCGACCTGTCGAAGGACGTGCTCGCGCTGCAGCGCCTGAAGGAAGCCGCCGAAAAGGCGAAGATCGAGCTGTCGTCGGGCCAGCAGACCGAAATCAACCTGCCGTACATCACGGCGGACGCGTCGGGCCCGAAGCACTTGAACCTGAAGATCACCCGCGCGAAGCTGGAAGCGCTGGTGGAGGATCTCGTCGAGCGCACGATCGAACCGTGCCGTATCGCGATCAAGGACGCAGGCGTCAAGGTGTCGGACATCGACGACGTGATCCTGGTCGGCGGCCAGACGCGCATGCCGAAGGTCATGGAGAAGGTGAAGGAGTTCTTCGGCAAGGATCCGCGCCGTGACGTGAACCCGGACGAAGCCGTCGCGGTCGGCGCGGCAATCCAGGGCCAGGTGCTGTCGGGCGACCGCAAGGACGTGCTGCTGCTCGACGTGACCCCGCTGTCGCTCGGTATCGAGACGCTCGGCGGCGTGATGACGAAGATGATCAACAAGAACACGACGATCCCGACGAAGCACGCCCAGGTGTACTCGACGGCGGACGACAACCAGGGCGCCGTGACGATCAAGGTGTTCCAGGGCGAACGCGAAATGGCAGCGGGCAACAAGCTGCTCGGCGAGTTCAACCTCGAAGGCATCCCGCCGGCACCGCGCGGCGTGCCGCAGATCGAAGTGACCTTCGACATCGACGCGAACGGCATCCTGCACGTCGGCGCGAAGGACAAGGCGACCGGCAAGGAAAACAAGATCACGATCAAGGCGAACTCGGGCCTGTCCGAGGCTGAAATCGACCAGATGATCAAGGACGCGGAAGCGAACGCAGCGGAAGATCACAAGCTGCGCGAGCTGGCCGATTCGCGCAACCAGGGCGACGCGCTGGTGCACAGCACGAAGAAGGCGCTGACCGAGTACGGCGACAAGCTGGACGCGGGCGAGAAGGAAGCGATCGAAGCCGCGCTGAAGTCGCTCGAGGACGTGTTGAAGGACACGTCGGCCGACAAGGCGGCGATCGACGCGAAGGTCGAGGAGCTCGGCAAGGTCTCGCAGAAGCTCGGCGAGAAGATGTACGCCGACATGCAGGCCCAGCAGGCAGGTGCCGCCGGCGCGGCCGGTGCAGCGGAAGGCGCGGCCCATGCGGGCGGTGCGCAACAGGCTGCCGACGACGTCGTCGACGCCGAGTTCAAGGAAGTGAAGAAGGACTGAGCCGGGTTGCAATGGCACCGTACGCCGCGCGCGAAACGCGCGCGGCGCGGCTGACAAGCGGTCTGTCTTTCCTTCCGGATGGCCGGATCGACTCCACGCCTGGCGGGCCTTGCGGCCCTCCGGGCACATTTGTTTTTTGGCGGGTGCTGCGCGAGCCGTCCGCGGACGGTGCAGCGCCAGACGAGTCGAGAGACTTTACTGCGGGCGAAAGGAGCCGCCGCGTGCGCGATGCGTGGCGGCACAGTGAATCGATATGGCGAAACGGGATTACTACGAGGTTCTGGGCGTCGCGAAGAATGCGAGCGACGACGAAATCAAGAAGGCATATCGCAAGCTTGCGATGAAGTATCACCCTGACCGCAATCCGGACAGCAAGGATGCGGAAGAGCATTTCAAGGAGGCGAAGGAAGCCTATGAAATGCTGTCGGACGGCCAGAAGCGGGCGGCGTACGACCAGTACGGCCACGCGGGCGTCGATCCGAACATGGGCGGTGCGGGCGCACAGGGCTTCGGCGGCTTCGCGGATGCCTTCGGCGACATCTTCGGCGACATCTTCGGCCAGGCCGCGGGTGGCGCCGCGCGCGGCGGCCGCGGCGGCCCGCAGGTGTATCGCGGCGCCGACCTGCGCTACAGCATGGAAATCACGCTCGAGCAGGCCGCGCACGGCTACGACACGCAGATCCGCGTGCCGAGCTGGGTGTCGTGCGAAGTCTGTCACGGGTCGGGGGCGAAGCCCGGCACGAAGCCGGAAACCTGCCCGACCTGTCACGGCCAAGGCACGGTGCGCATGTCGCAGGGCTTCTTCAGCATCCAGCAGACCTGCCCGAAGTGCCACGGCACGGGTACCTACATCCCCGAGCCGTGCGCGCATTGCCACGGGTCGGGCAAGGTGAAGGAAACCAAGACGCTCGAAGTGAAGATCCCGGCCGGGATCGACGACGGGATGCGGATCCGTTCGGCCGGCAACGGCGAGCCGGGCATCAACGGCGGGCCGCCGGGCGACCTGTACGTCGAGATCCACATCAAGCCGCACTCGGTGTTCGAGCGCGACGGCGACGATCTCCATTGCCAGATGCCGATCCCGTTCACGACCGCCGCGCTCGGCGGCGAGATCGAGGTGCCGACGCTGGCCGGCCGTGCGTCGTTCCCGGTGCCGGAAGGCACGCAGTCGGGCAAGACGTTCCGCCTGCGCGGCAAGGGCATCAAGGGGCTGCGCTCGAGCATTGCGGGCGATCTGTACGTGCACGTGCAGGTCGAGACGCCCGTGAAGCTGACCGACCAGCAGCGCGATCTGCTCAAGCAGTTCGAGAAGTCGCTGGCCGAGGGCGGCGCGCGTCACAGCCCGCAGAGCAAGAGCTGGTTCGACCGTGTGAAGAGCTTCTTCGAGTAAAGCATGACTGAAGGCAACGAGAGCGCGTCGTTCGCGCTCTTGGACGATTGCGACTCGACCGCGTCCGCGCGGTCGAGTCGTTTGTATTCGGGCTTCGTGCGCGAACGCGTGTGCACGGACCCGGCGCAGCTCGACGCGGTCGATGCGGCGCTCGCGCAGGATCTGCGCGACGGGCTGCATGCGGTCGTCGTCGGCGATTACGCATTCGGACGCAACCTGCAACGGGCGCAGCCGGGCGATGCCCCGCTGCGCTTTTTGCTGTATGCGCGCTGCGAGCGGCTGTCGCGCGACGAAGTCGATGCGTGGCTCGCGCAGCAGGACGGCGGCGGCACGCCGTCGATCGCCGGTGTCGCGCATGTCGCGAAGAGTGTGTCGCGCGATGCGTTCGACGCGGCGATCGCCGCGGTGCACGACGCGTTGCGCGCAGGCGATTCGTATCAGGTCAATTACACGTACCGGCTGAATTTCGACGTGTTCGGCACGCCGCTCGCGCTGTACCGGCGGCTGCGCGCGCGTCAGCCGGTGCGCTACGGCGCGCTGATCGCGCTGCCGGGCGGCGCATGGGTCGTATCGTGCTCGCCCGAACTGTTCGTCGAGAAGCACGGCGACGTGCTGCGTGCGCGGCCGATGAAGGGCACCGCGCCGCGCTCGGCCGATCCACGTGAAGACACGGCGGCCGCCGCGTTCCTCGCGAGCGATCCGAAGAACCGTGCGGAAAACGTGATGATCGTCGACCTGTTGCGCAACGACGTGTCGCGGATCGCGCGCACGGGCACCGTCAAGGTGCCGGCGCTGTTCTCCGCCGAGCCTTATGCGTCGGTGTGGCAGATGACGTCGACGGTCGAAGCCGGCTGGCGCGACGGCACGACGTTCGCGCAGATGCTGCGCGCGCTGTTTCCGTGTGGGTCGATCACCGGTGCGCCGAAGTACAAGACGATGCAGCTGATCGACACGATCGAGTCGACGCCGCGCGGGCTCTATACGGGCGCGATCGGCTGGCTCGATGCGCCGCAGGACGAGGCCGCGCCGACAGGTGCTGCAGCGCCCGACGGCGCGCCCGGTTGCGGCGATTTCTGCCTGTCGGTCGCGATCCGGACGCTGACGCTCGAGGCGGTCGCAGCCGATGCCGTCGCGACGAGCGCCACGCGCGACGCGGCAACGGCGATTGCCGGCCGGCGGCGTGGCACGATGGGCGTCGGCGCGGGCATCGTGCTCGACAGCGTCGCGGCCGACGAATATGCGGAGTGCGAGTTGAAAGCGCGATTCCTGACGGATGCCGATCCCGGCTTCCAGCTGTTCGAAACGACGGCCGCCACGCGGGCGGACGGCATCCGCCACCTCGATCGTCATCTTGCGCGGCTGCAGCGAAGCGCCGATGCGTTCGGCTTCCGCTTCGACGCCGACGCGTTGCGTCGCGAGATCGATGCACGCTGCGCGGCGCTCGACGGCAACGGCGCGTACCGGATGAAGCTCGCGCTGGCGAAGGACGGCACGATCGAGATCGTCGCCGCGCCGCTCAAGCCGCTGCCGGCGGGGCCGGTCGGCGCGATGCTCGCGTCGGCCCACGGCTTCGCGCCGACCCGCGCGAGCGATGCGCTGCTGCTGCACAAGACCACGCGCCGCGCCGAATACGACCGCGCGTGGCAGGCGGCGGAGGCGCTCGGCGGGTTCGACATGCTGTTCGTCAACGAGCGCGGCGAGGTGACGGAAGGCGGGCGCTCGAACCTGTTCGTGAAGCTCGATGGCCAGTGGGTGACGCCGCCGCTGGCGTCCGGCGTGCTGCCGGGCGTGATGCGCGGCGTGCTGCTCGACGATCCCGCATTCGGAGCGGTCGAGCGCGTCGTGACCTGCGATGATCTGGCGCGCGCGCAGGGGCTGCTGCTGACCAATGCACTGCGCGGTGCGCTCGACGCGGTGCTGAAGTAACGACGCGACGGGCGGGCGCTGGAGCCGCGAGCCGGTCGTCCATGCCGCACGCAAAAAAAGCGCGGCGCCCCGCAAAGGGCGCCGCGCTTTTTTACATCCGGGCTTCTACGTCAGAACGAGTGTTCGGGGCCGGGGAACGACCGATCCTTCACCGCGCGCACGTAGGCTTCGACGGCCGCCTGAATGTTCGGCTGCCCCTGCATGAAATCCTTCACGAAACGCGGCCGCTTGCCGGGGAACACGCCGAGCATGTCGTGCAGCACGAGCACCTGCCCCGAGCAGTCGACGCCCGCGCCGATGCCGATCGTCGGAATCTTCAGCATGTGCGTGACTTCGGACGCGACGAGCGTCGGCACGGCTTCGAGCACGACGAGTTGCGCGCCGGCATCCTCGATCGCGCGCGCATCGCGCAGCAGCTGCGCGGCGCCGGCTTCGGTCTTGCCCTGGACCTTGAAGCCGCCGAACGCATGCACCGATTGCGGCGTGAGGCCGAGGTGCGCGCAGACGGGCACCGAGCGCTCGACGAGGAAGCGGATCGTATCGGCGAGCCATTCGCCGCCTTCGAGCTTGACCATCTGCGCGCCGGCGCGCATCAGCTTGACTGCATTCGCGAACGCCTCGGCCGGCGTGCCGTACGTGCCGAACGGCAGATCGGCGACGACGAGCGCGCGCGGCTGGGCCCGCGCGACGCACGCGGTGTGGTACGCGATGTCGTCGAGCGACACCGGCAGCGTGGTCGTGTGGCCCTGCAGCACGTTGCCGAGCGAATCGCCGATCAGCAGCACGTCGGTGCCGGCGCGATCGAGCAGCGCGGAGAAGCTCGCGTCGTAGCAGGTGAGCATCGCGATCTTCTCGCCGGCGTCGCGCATTGCCTGCAGCTTGGGTACCGTCACGGCAGGCCGGCTCGATTCCTGGAGATAGGTCATGGGAAATCCGGGTCGATGGGTGAAGAGCGACAGGCGGGACGCGTCAGCGCGTCGTCTCGCCCTTGACGAAGAATTCCTTGCGGCCGCGCATCGTTTCGATGCGCTCGACCAGCAGGGCGAGATCTTCGGGGGAATCCAGCGGGTTCAGGTGTTCGGCTGCGACCGTCAGCACCGGCGTGCGGTCGTAGTGGTAGAAGAATTCGTTGTACGCGTCGACGAGCGAGCGCAGGTACGCGTCGCTGATCTGCAATTCCATCGGCAGCCCGCGCTTCTGGATGCGCGAGAACAGCACTTCGGGGCTCGCCTGCAGATAGACGACGAGATCGGGCGACGGCGCCTGCGGCACGTCGACGTGCGTGGCGACCGAGCGGTACAACTGCCACTCGTCTTCCGGCAGGTTCAGCCGCGCGAAGATGTCGTTCTTCTGCGGCATGAAATCGGCGATGACGGGGCGGCCCGTGTCGAGCGCGCCGATCAACTCGCGCGCCTGCTGCGCGCGCTGCAGCGCGAACGACAGCTGGACCGGCAGCGCGTAGCGCGCGGTGTCGCGGTAGAAGCGTTCGAGGAACGGGTTGTCCTGCGGGCGCTCGAGCAGCGTCTGCATCGACCAGCGCTCGCCGAGCAGGCGCGCGAGCGTCGTCTTGCCGACGCCGATCGGGCCTTCGATCACGAGATAGCGGTGTGGGGCGCGCAGGTCGGGCGCGGTGACGGTCAGCGGAGTGGCGTTCATCGGCAGCGGGTCTTGTCGGCGTCTTCGCCGGCAGCGAGCGCCTTTTGCATCAGGCACTGGCAGGTCTGCACCTTTTCGACGCGCTGATCCGCGACGGCGGCGAGAAAGGCGTCGGCCCGGCCGCGCGCGGGGATGTCGAGCGCCGGCTCGATCTCGACGAGCGGCACGAGCGCGAACGCGCGGTCGGTAAGGCGCGGGTGCGGGACGATCAGGTCGGGCTCGTCGATCGAATCGGCGCCGAACAGCAGGATGTCGAGGTCGAGCGTGCGCGGCGCATTGCGATACGGGCGCTCGCGGCCGAAGTGATGTTCGATCTTCTGGCAGAGCGCGAGCAGCTCGCGAGCCGACAGCGTCGTGTCGAGCTTGACGACGCAGTTGTAGTAATCGTCGCCGCCCGCTTCGAAGGGCGCCGTGCGATACAGGCTCGATTTGCCGAGGATCGAGATGGTGCGCTGCTGCGCGAGGCACACCACCGCGTCCTTCAGGGTCTGGCGCGCATCGCCGAGATTCGCCCCCAGTCCGATATATGCAACCGTCATGGCATCACTTCCTACGTCGTTCGCCGGCGCGCGCGTCAGTCGTCGGAACCGCTCGCGGTATCGCCTGCGGTATCCGGTGCCTGCTCGGCGGCACCTTCACCCGGCTTGCGGTTGCGCGCCCCGCCGCGGCGCCGCCGCTTGCGGGGCGATTTTTCCTTCGAGCCGCCCTGCGTGAGCAATGCCTCGCGAGCGGCCGCGTCGCCTTCGATGAAATCCGTCCACCACTGTCCGACTTCCGCATCGAGCTCGCCGGATTCGCAGCGTAACAGGAGGAAATCATACCCCGCTCTAAACCTTTGGTGTTCCAGCAGCCGCATCGCGCTGCGGCCCGAGCGTTTCTCGAGGCGCAGCTGCAGGCCCCAGATCTCGCGCATGTCGGCCGAGTAGCGCTTGTGGATCGCGAGCTTCTCGGTCTGCATGTCGAGCACGTCGTCCATCGCGCGATGGAGCGCCGGCACCGGGATCTCGCCCGCGGCGGTGTATTGCTCGAAGCGCTGGCGCATGTCGTGCCACAGCAGCGTCGCGAACAGGAAGCCCGGCGACACCGGCTTGCCGGCGCGCACGCGCGCGTCGGTGTTGTTCAGCGCGAGCGTGATGAACTTCTCGCCCTGCGGCTGTTCCAGCACGACGTCGAGCAGCGGCAGCAGCCCGTGGTGCAGCCCTTCCTTGCGCAGCCGCTGCAGGCACGCGAGCGCGTGGCCCGACAGCAGCAGCTTCAGCATTTCGTCGAACAGGCGCGCGGCCGGCACGTTGTTGATCAGGTCGGCGAGCGCGTGGATCGGCTCGCGCGTATGCGGTTCGATCTCGAAGCCGAGCTTCGCCGCGAAGCGCACGACGCGCAGCATCCGCACCGGATCCTCGCGGAAGCGCGTGGCCGGATCGCCGATCATCCGCAACAGGCGGGCGCGCACGTCGGCCATCCCGTCGTGGTAGTCGAGCACCGTCTGCGTCGACGGGTCGTAGTACATCGCGTTGATCGTGAAGTCGCGGCGCGCGGCGTCCTCGTGCTGCTCGCCCCACACGTTGTCGCGCAGCACGCGGCCGCTCGCGTCGACCGCGTGCGTGCGGCGATCGAGTTCGTCGCGCTTCAGGCGCTTCGGCGGTTCGGCCGTGGCCGCCTCGGGCGGCGCGTCGACCAGCGCGCGGAACGTCGACACCTCGATCAGTTCCTGGCCGAACTGCACGTGCACGATCTGGAAGCGGCGGCCGATCAGGCGCGCGCGGCGGAACAGGCGCTGCACCTCGGTCGGCGTCGCGTCGGTCGCGACGTCGAAGTCCTTCGGCGCGATGCCGAGCAGCAGGTCGCGCACGGCGCCGCCGACGATGAACGCGCGAAAGCCCGCCTGCTGCAGCGTGTCGGTCACGCGCACCGCGTTCTTCGAAATCAGCGCCGGGTTGATGCCGTGCACGCTGGCCGGCACGACGGTCGGCTCATGGTTGCTGCGCGGTTTCTTCGCGCCGCCGCCGCGGGCGCCCTTCGGAGTGCGCGGGGCAGCAGGGGCCGCTGCGTCGGCCGGGGCAGCGGCGGGAGGCGTTTGCTCGGTTTCGTCCTGGCCGAGCAGCTTGCGGATGAATTTTTTGATCACGACGTTCAGAAGAGATCGAGGATACGCCAGCCGCGGTTGCTTGCATGCGCGCGCAGCGTGTCGTCAGGGTTGGTCGCGATCGGGTCGGTGACTTTCTCGAGCAACGGGATGTCGTTGTGCGAGTCGCTGTAGAAGTAGCTGTGTTCGAAGTCGTCCCAGTGCTTGCCGAGCGACGCGAGCCACGCTTCGGTCCGCACGATCTTGCCTTCGCGATAGCTCGGCGTGCCGGTCGGGCGGCCCGTGTACGGGGAATCGGGGTGGCCGTCGGTCGTCTCGACCTCGCAGGCGATCAGCGTGTCGACGCCGAACGCGGTCGCGATCGGGCGCGTGATGAATTCGTTGGTCGCCGTCACGACGCAGCAGAGGTCGCCCGCATCGAGGTGCCGGCGCACGAGTTCGAGCGCGGCGGGCGTCATCGCGGGCCGGATCACCTCGTGCATGTACTGCTCGTGCCATTGCGCGAGCTGCGCGCGCGAATACTTCGCGAGCGGCGTGAGCATCGCGCACAGGTACGCGTGGATATCGAGCTGGCCGGCCTTGTAGTCGGCGAAGAACTGGTCGTTCTGACGCGAGAAGCTTTCCGCGTCGACGATGCCGAGCTTCACCATGAAGCGACCCCATTCGTGGTCGCTATCGGTCGGGATCAGCGTGTGATCGAGGTCAAAGAGTGCCAGATTAGTCATGGAAGCGCATTTTACTCGAAGCGGTTCGGGCCCGTGCCCGGTGGTGTGATGTCGTCGCCGGGACGCGCGAGCATCCGGCGCAGCAGCGGCAGCGTGACCGCGCGTTTCTGCTCGAGCGAGAAGCGGTCGAGCGCGTCGAGCAAGGCCATCAGGCTCGGCATGTCGCGGCGGAAATGGGTCAGCAGGTACGCGGCGATGTCGTCGGTCAGCGCGATCCCGCGCTCCTTCGCCGCGAGCTTGAGCACGGCGATCTTGCCGGCGTCGGAAGGCGGCGACAGGTGGAACACGAGCCCCCAGCCGAGGCGCGTGCGGAGATCCTCGCGCACGTCGAGCGCGAGCGGCGCCGCGGGGCCCGCCGCGACGAACGCGCTCGACGGGTGCGCGCGCACTTCGTTGAACAGGTTGAACAGCGCGACCTGCTGCGTGTCGCTCATCCGGTCGCAGTCGTCGATCGCGTAGATGCCGATGCGCGGGTCGAACGTGAACGCGCCGAGCGGGCTCTGCGGCGTCAGGTAGCGCGCATAGCCGTACGACGCGTCGCTCACGAGCGCCTGCAGCAGATGGGTGCGGCCGCAGCCGGGCTCGCCCCAGATGTAGAACGACCGGTCCGGCACGGGGCCCGCCGCGAGCGCGAGGTCGAGCTTCTGCAGGCGCGAGATGAGCTCGTCGTTCTCCTCGTTCATGATGAAGTTGTCGAACGTGGCGGGCGGCGGCGTGCCGAGATCGAGCGTCAGTTGACGAGACACAACAGTCACAATGCGGGTCGGTTGAAAAAACGCGCGCCGTACGCCGGGCACGCGCCGGGGCTTGTATCCTCACGGGCTTCACGCGCGGCCGCACGCACGGCGCCACGCCGGTTTCGGCGCGGTTCGCTCGGCGATGAAAACGGGGACGTGTTGACCAAGATGCAATCCCTGACGATTCGGTGCTGGGAATTCCGGCCAACGGGCCGGCTTCGGGTAAAATCGCATTTTACCGACCTTCTCGCATTCCCCCATGAATCCTCCGAAATCCGCTCCCGACGCTCAGGGTCTGTCCTATCGCGACGCAGGTGTCGACATCGACGCGGGCGACGCACTCATCGACAAGATCAAGCCTTTTGCGAAGAAAACCCTGCGCGACGGCGTGCTCGGCGGCATCGGCGGGTTCGGCGCGCTGTTCGAAGTGCCGAAGAAGTACAAGGAGCCCGTGCTCGTGTCGGGCACCGACGGCGTGGGCACCAAGCTCAAGCTGGCGTTTCATCTGAACAAACACGACACCGTCGGCCAGGATCTCGTCGCGATGAGCGTGAACGACATCCTCGTGCAGGGCGCCGAGCCGCTGTTCTTCCTCGACTACTTCGCGTGCGGCAAGCTCGACGTCGATACCGCGGCAACGGTCGTCAAGGGCATCGCGCAGGGTTGCGAACTGTCGGGCTGCGCGCTGATCGGCGGTGAAACGGCCGAAATGCCGGGCATGTACCCGGACGGCGAATACGACCTGGCCGGCTTCGCGGTCGGCGCGGTCGAGAAGAGCAAGATCATCGACGGCAGCACGATCGCCGAAGGCGACGTGGTGCTGGGCCTCGCATCGAGCGGCATCCACTCGAACGGCTTCTCGCTCGTGCGCAAGATCATCGAGCGCGCGAACCCCGACCTGTCGGCCGATTTCCACGGCCGCTCGCTGGCCGACGCGCTGATGGCGCCGACCCGCATCTACGTGAAGCCGCTGCTCGCGCTGATGCAGAAGCTGTCGGTGAAGGGCATGGCGCACATCACGGGCGGCGGTCTCGTCGAGAACATCCCGCGCGTGCTGCGCGAAGGCCTCACCGCCGAGCTCGACCAGAACGCATGGCCGCTGCCGCCGCTGTTCAAGTGGCTGCAGGAGCACGGCGGCGTCGCCGATGCGGAAATGCACCGCGTGTTCAACTGCGGCATCGGCATGGCCGTGATCGTTTCGGCGGCCGATGCCGACGCAGCGATCGCCGACCTGACCGCCGCCGGCGAACAGGTGTGGAAGATCGGCACCGTGCGTGCGACCCGCGAAGGTGAGGCGCAGACGGTCGTGGTCTGACGCACTGCCTGCAGTAGATGCAGCACGGAAAACCGCCCGGAGTCGATCCGGGCGGTTTTTTTTCGGGCGCCGCGTGGCGTACGGGCGCGCGCCGACGAAGGAGGGACGACGATGACCGAAGACGAACACGCGATCCGCGAGCTCGTGGACAACTGGTTCGTGTCGAGCCGGCGCGGCGATCTGGCGACGGTGCTCGACCTGATCGCCGACGACGCGATCTTCATGGTGGCCGGCAAGCCGCCGTTCGACAAGGCGGCGTTCGCGGCCGCGTCGCGCGACGCGAACGCCGGGGGCGGCAACGCGCCGAAGATCGACGGCCGTTACCGGATCGACGAGCTGCGCGTGCTGGGCGACTGGGCGTACATGCGCAATTTCATCGAGATCGAGGCGACCCCGCCGGGCGGCGAGACGATCCGCCGGTCGGGCCATACGCTGACGATCGTCCGCAAGGCCGACGGCCGCTGGCAGCTCGTGCGCGACGCGAATCTGGTGACGCTCGCGCAGTGAGCGCGACGGTGCGCGCCAACGCTCATGCCGACGGCCGTGCCGCGCCCGCCGGCCGGGCACCGGCCAGCAACGGCGGGACGAGCAGATAAAGCAGCGCGGCCGCGGCCCAGACGAGCCCCGGCCACGTCGCGCGTGTCGCCGCATAGGTCGCGGTGACGACCAGCGGCCCCGCGACGCCGATCAGGCTGGCCACGCTCGCGAGCGCGCCTTGCAGTTCACCCTGGCGCGCATCGTCGACCTGCCGCGCCAGCATTGCCTGCAGGGCCGGCAACGTCTGCCGCCTGCCGCGAACAGCGGCAGCAGCGCGAACGGCACCCACGCGGCGGTCGCGAACGCGATCGCCACGAGCCCGAGCGCGTCGCCCGCGAGGCCCAGTGCAAGCGCGCGGCGCTCGCCGAGCCGCGCGATCAGCGGCCCGATCGCGAATGCCTGCGCGAGTGCGTGACACGCGCCGTAGCCCGCCAGCGACAGCCCCGCGATCGGCGTCGACCAGCCGAAATGCTCCTGGCCGTACAGGATCCACAGTGTTGCGGGCGCCTGCGACACCAGCGCCACGATCACGTAAATGCCGATCAGCGGTGCGAGCGCGGGCGCGCCGGTCAGCCGGCGCAGGCTGGCGAACGGATTGAGCGCGCCAACTGCATGGCCTTCGCGGGCCGAAGGCGCCCGTGATTCCGGCAACGCACGCCAGCCCAGCACGAGATTGAGCGCGTTGAGCACGGCGGCCGCGACGAACGGTGCACGCAGGTGCAGCGCGCCGAGCAGGCCGCCGATCAGCGGGCCCGCGATGAAGCCGATGCCCATCATCGCGCCGAGCTGGCCGAAGCGTCGTGCGCGATCGGGTTCGGCGGTGACGTCGGTGACGTAGGCAGTCGCGACCGCGACGTTCGCGCCGGTGATGCCTGCGATCAGCCGCCCCATGTAAAGCCACGCGAGGGTCGGCGCGAGCGCCATCAGCAGGTAGTCGAGCGCAGCGCCCGCGAGCGACGCGAGCAGGACGGGCCGGCGGCCAAAGCGGTCGCTCAGCGCGCCGAGCAGCGGGGCGCACAGGAACTGCGCGAACGCGTACAGCGCGAGCAGGATCCCGTAGTGGGTATCGGTGCTGCCCGCGTCGGCGAGCGAGCGCAGCAGCCCCGGCAGGATCGGCATCACGATCCCGACGCCGATCGCGTCGAGCAGGACCGTGGTCAGGATGGCAATCAGGGACGGATTCAAGAGCGTGACTCTATCGGTGATAGAGTGGCAATTATTCCACAGCTTTCCCTATCGGTGATAGAGATGAAGGACACAGGAGCGCGGCTGACGCGCGACATGGTATTGCGCGCGGCGCTCGAGCTGCTCGACGAAGTCGGCATCGACGGGCTGTCGACGCGGAAGCTCGCCGAGCGGCTCGGCGTGCAGTCGCCGACGCTTTACTGGCATTTCAGGAACAAGGGCGAACTGCTCGATGCGATGGCCGAGGCGATCATGCTCGAGCGTCACGATGCGTCGCTGCCGCGGCCGGGCGAAGCGTGGGATGCGTGGCTTTTGGACAACGCGCGCAGTTTCCGTCGTGCGCTGCTGGCCTATCGCGACGACGCGCGCCTGCATGCCGGGACGCGGCCGCGCGCGCTGCATTTCGGCTCGATCGAACGCAAGGTCGCGCTGCTCTGCGACGCGGGTTTCGCGCCGGACGACGCGGTCGACGTGATGTATGCGCTGGGTCGCTTCGTGGTTGGATGGGTGCTGGAAGAGCAGGCGGAAGCGGACGGCGACGCCGATGCGCCGCTGCCGGACGCGGCCGAGTATCCGCTACTCGCGAAGGGCTGGGCCGCGCTGCGCGCGCGCGGCGGCGATGAAGCGTTCGAGCGTGGTGTGGCCTTGATCGTCGACGGCGCCCGCGCGCATCTGGCAGCGCGAGCGCGCGGCTGACGCGGTCAGCCCGGCGTGCGGCCGTCGAGCACGCGTTCGAGCGCGTCGAGTGCGCGGGCCGTCGAGTCCGGCGCGATGCAGTCGACGACGATCCGCTCCGGCATCGCGCGCAGCCAGGTGATCTGGCGCTTGCAGAGCTGGCGCGTCGCGAAGATGCCCTTGTCGCGCATCGTCCGGTAGTCGGTATCGCCGTCGAGGAATTCCCACGCCTGCCGGTAGCCGACGCAGCGCATCGACGGCAGGTCGGGATGGAGATCCTCGCGACGGCGCAGCCGCTCGACTTCGTCGATGAAGCCTGCGTCGAGCATCGCATCGAAGCGCTGTGCGATCCGTTTGTGCAATACCGCGCGATCCGACGGTTCGAGCGCGACCGGCACGAAGCGGTAAGCCGCAGCCGCATCGTCCGTGCGACGCGGTGCGGCGAGCAGCACCGACATCGGCTGCCCGCTCAGCATGAACACTTCGAGCGCACGCTGGATCCGCTGCGAATCGTTCGGTGCGAGCCGCGCGGCCGTGTCGGGGTCGACTTGCGCGAGCCGCGCGTGCAGCGCGGGCCAGCCATCGCGCTCGGCTTCGGCATCGAGCGTCGCGCGCACGTCCGGATCGGCGCCCGGCAGGTCATTGAGCCCCTGCGTCAGCGCCTTGTAGTACAGCATCGTGCCGCCCGCGAGCAGCGGCGTGCGGCCGCGCGCGGCGATCTCGCCGATCAGGCGCAGCGTGTCCGCGCGGAAACTCGCGGCCGAATACGCATCGGCCGGATCGATGATGTCGATCAGGTGATGCGGCACGCTCGCGCGCTCGTCGCGCGAAGGCTTCGCGGTGCCGATATCCATGTCGCGGTAGACGAGCGCCGAATCGACGCTGACGATCTCGATCGGGCGACGCGCGGCGAGCGCCAGCGCCGCGGCCGTCTTGCCCGATGCGGTGGGGCCGAGCAGGCAGGCGATCGTCGTCGGGCTGGGGGTGGCGTGCGGTACCGCGCTCATTGTCCGCGCATGAAGAGGCGGTCGAGATCGTTCAGCGTGAGCTGATACCACGTCGGCCGGCCGTGATTGCATTGGTCCGCGCGTTCGGTCGCTTCCATCTGCCGCAGCAGCGCGTTCATCTCGTCGAGCGTCAGGCGCCGGTTCGCGCGCACCGCGTGGTGGCACGCGAGCGTGCCGAGCAGTTCGTGCTGACGCTCGGTGAGCACGCGCGAGCCGCCGAACGCGTGCAGGTCGGCGAGCACCGCGCGCGCGAGCGACTGCAGGTCGGCATCCTTCAGCAGCGCCGGGACCGCGCGGATCGCGAGCGTCGTCGGTGACAGCACCGCCAGGTCGAAGCCGAGCGATTCGAGCGTGTCGCGTTCTTCCTCGACCGTGCCGATCTCGACCGGCGTGGCCGTCATCGAGATCGGCAGCAGCAGCGCCTGCACGGCGACCGAGCGGTCGGCGAGCGCGTTCTTGAACTGTTCGTACAGGATCCGCTCGTGCGCCGCGTGCATGTCAACGATAACCAGGCCGTGTGCATTCTGCGCGAGCACGTAGATGCCGTGGATCTGACCCAGCGCGAAGCCGAGCGGCTGCTCGTCGTGCGTGGTCGTTGCGATCGGCGACGCGGTGAAGCCCGACAGCGGTGCGATTGGCGCGTCGGCCGAATCGCGTGCGAGGGTCGTCGTGCCGTCCGGCGTGCCCGCGCCGGTGTCCTTGCGGCCGAACAGCGCGTCATAGAGCGCGAGCGGCTGCGCGACGGGCAGCGTGCCCTGGGTCATCCGCGCCTGGCGCATCCACGTGTTGCCCGACGACGAGGACGAGGACGACGACGGCGATGAGAAGCCGCTACCGCCGCTGCCGGTTGCGTGGCCTTGGCTCTGGCCGAGCGGTGTGTCCAGGAACGAAGCGGGCCCGCGCGGTACCGGTGAGAGTTGCGCGGCATGGCCGCCCGCGGTGGTTTCCGGCGACGCGCCCGCGTGGCGCGCCAGCGCGCGCTGAACCGCATGGAACACGTACTGGTGGATCGAACGCGAATCGCGGAAGCGAACTTCGATCTTCGACGGGTGCACGTTCACGTCGACGGCTTCGGGCGGCAGATCGAGGAACAGCACATACGACGGGTAGCGGTCGCCGTGCAGCACGTCCTCGTAGGCCGCGCGTACCGCGTGCGTCAGCAGCTTGTCGCGTACGAAGCGGCCGTTGACGAAGAAGTATTGCTGGTCGGCGCGACCGCGGCTTGCGGTCGGCAGGCCGGCGCAGCCGTAGACCGCGAGCGGGCCGGCCTGCTCGTCGAGCGGCAGGTGCGCGGTCGCGAAGCTGTCGCCGAGGATCTTCGCGACGCGCTGCGCCGGCTCGGTCGCATTCCAGTGCTCGACCGCCTTGCCGTTGTGCAGCACCGAGATCGCGACGTCCGGCCGCGCGAGCGCCGCGCGGCGGATCATTTCCAGGCAGTGGCCGAACTCGGTCTGCTCGCTCTTCAGGAACTTGCGCCGCGCGGGCGTGTTGAAGTACAGCTCGCGCACCTCGATCGTCGTGCCGGTCGCGCCGGCGGCGGGCGACAGCACGCCCGTCTGCGCGTCGATCTTCATCGCATGCGCGGCATCGGCCGTCCGGCTCGTGATCGACATCTCGGCGACCGACGCGATCGACGCGAGCGCTTCGCCGCGGAACCCGAGCGTCGCGACCGCTTCGAGCTCCTCGAGCGAGCGGATCTTGCTGGTGGCATGGCGCATCAGCGCGAGCGCCAGCTCGTCGGGCGGGATCCCGCAGCCATCGTCGGTGATCGAGATGCGCTTGACGCCGCCTTCTTCCAGCACGATGCGCAGTGTGCTGGCGCCGGCGTCCATCGCGTTCTCGAGCAGCTCCTTGACGACCGACGCCGGGCGTTCGACGACCTCGCCGGCGGCGATCTGGCTGATCAGCTGGTCGGGCAGAGGCTGGATTGCGCGCAGCGGGCGCGGAGCAGGGGCGGGCGCGGCGCCCGCGGCCGTTTCGGTGATATCGGACATGGCCGAATTATAGCGAGGCGGCGAATGCGTGCCGGGGCGACCGGCGGTTACGTTTTTTCACGGAGCCTTAAGGTAGTTTCTGTATCATGGGTCCGTAACACGCCCGGCCTTGACCGGCGGGCGCTTCAGCCTTTTTCGGCCGTTCCGGCCCTATCGCCTTCGAGGAATCGCATTTGGATACGCTGCTTCATTTCGTCAACCTTGTCCTGCATATCGACGCCTTCCTCGGCGACTTCATCCGGCAGTACGGCGCGTGGGTCTATCTCGTGCTGTTCCTGATCGTGTTCTGCGAGACGGGGCTCGTCGTGTTCCCGTTCCTGCCCGGCGATTCGCTGCTGTTCATCGGCGGCGCGTTCGCGGCGACGGGCGAGATGAATGTCGGCCTGCTGATCGTGCTGCTGCTCGTCGCGGCGATTTCCGGCAACACGGTCAATTACATGATCGGCCGCTGGATCGGCCCGAAGGTGTTCAATACGCATATCCCGGTGCTCGAGCGCTTCCTCGATCGCGCCGCGCTGCAGAAGACCCATTCGTTCTACGACAAGCACGGCGGCAAGACGATCGTGCTCGCACGCTTCATTCCGGTCGTGCGGACGTTCGCGCCGTTCGTGGCGGGGGCGTCGTCGATGAGCGCCGCGCGTTTCCAGCTTTTCAACGTGATCGGTGCGCTGGTGTGGGTGCTGCTGCTCGTGCTGCTCGGCTATTTCTTCGGCAACATCCCGTTCATCCGCCAGTACCTGAACGTGATCGTGCTGGTCGGGATCGGAGCGGCGGTCGTGCCGGTTGCGCTTGGCGCGGTGTGGAAGCTGGTGCGCGGGAAGCAGTCGGATAATGTGCCGAAGGCGGGTGGGCGTTGAGCGGGAGCTTTGCTTCAGTCAATAAAAAAGCGTGGCGGGTGTGAACTGCACCCCAAAAGTTGGACACCGATCCAATCTTTGGGGTGTTTTTCATGACGAAGTACGACGAGCAATTCAAGCAACAGGTGGTCAGCGCATATTTGCGTGGCGATAGTGGTTTTGACGCACTGGCAGCCCGTCACGGCATCCATTCCGGAATGTTGCAGCGTTGGGTTGCGGCGTATCGCGCGCATGGCCGTGCGGGACTGCAGAGCAAATACAGTAGTTACGACGCACCATTCAAGCTGCGGGTGTTGCAGCACATGCAGCGCGATGAGTTGTCGCTGCGTGAAGTCTCGGCGCTGTATGACATTCGTGATGCGGGTAGTGTGGCCCGTTGGGCGTGTCTGTATGATGAAGGCGGTATAAACGCTTTGACGCCCCGGCCGCGAGGGCGCTCCCGACAGATGGTCACATCACCTCCACCCAAACCCACCGAAGCCGGCACACCGGATGAACGCTCGCGCGAGGAATTGCTCAAGGAAAACGAGTATCTGCGTGCGGAGGTGGCGTACCTAAAAAAGCTCGATGCGCTGCTGGCCAAGAAGCAGGCAGCGCAAAAGAAAAAACGCAAATAGTGCGCGAGCTCAGACAGCATCATCCGGTAGCAGCACTTCTGAAGGTGGCCGGTTTGGCGCGCAGCACGTTCTATTACCAGCTCGGGACGCTGAATGCCGACGATCGTCACGCTGATCTGAAGGCAAAGATCCGGACGGTGTTCGACCATCACAAGGGACGCTACGGCTATCGACGCGTCACGGCCGCGATTCGGCAAGCCGGGCATCTCGTCAACCACAAGGCCGTGCAGCGGCTGATGCAGCAGTTGCAACTGAAGTCCTTGGTGCGCCCGAAGAAATACCGTTCCTGGCAAGGTGAGGTCGGTCAGGCCGCGCCCAACCTGCTGCAACGTCAGTTCAGTGCCACGCAGGCCAACCAGAAGTGGGTGACGGATGTGACGGAATTCAACGTCGGCGGGCAGAAGCTGTATCTGTCGCCGGTGATGGATCTATACAACGGCGAGATCGTGGCTTACCAGATGGATCAACGTCCAACCTTCAAGTTGGTCAGCGACATGCTGAAGAAGGCGCTAGCCAAGCTGCGAGGCAAGGACAAACCGTTATTGCATTCGGATCAAGGCTGGCAAGGCGCATTCAACCGGTCGTCGCAACACTCGATTGTTGATCAGATTTTAGATATTCGTTCAGAGCTTCTGCCGGCGTCTTCCACCCGAGCGCCTTTCGAGGCCTTGTGTTCAGTGTATGTGCAACGGCTTGGATCTCTCGTGCACTCCATCGGGATAGGTCTGTACCCTTCGGAAAGTATTGTCGCAATAGGCCGTTCGTATTCTCATTCGTGCCACGTTGCCATGGACTATGTGGGTCGGCGAAAAATACCTGTACACCGGACTCGATAGTGAAGCGAGCATGATCGGACTGAGCTTCCCCTGAAATTTCGCCTTCCAATAGGTCGTGTGTAAACTCGACGGAAAGGAAGGAAATCAGGCATGTTCAAGGTACCGAAACAGTCGTACACGGCAGAGTTCAAGTTGGCCGCCGTACGGCGGGTCAAGGATGGCCAGAGAGTGGCCGTGGTGGCCCGCGAGTTGGGCATTTCTGAGCAGACGCTTCGCAACTGGGTGAAGAGCGAAGCGTCGGGCAAGCTCAACGGCGCCGGAGCGAAGCCGGTCACGCCGGAGCAGATGGAACTGTCGCGTCTGCGAGCGGAGAACAAGCGCCTGCAGATGGAGCTTGAGATCGCAAAAAAAGCGGCAGCATACTTCGCGAAGGACCTGCTGTGAGGTATGCCTGGATCGACCGGCAGGTCGGGCAATATCCGCTGTCGTCGTTGTGCTACGTGCTGTCGGTTAGCGTGAACGGTTATCGCGCGTGGAAGCGCGGCGGTAGACCGGGTCGAACGCGATTGACGGACACGCAATTGCTGACGCTGATCCGGACGGTGCACGCCGAGGCCAAGGGTGCATACGGCTCGCCACGCATGACCAAGGAAATTCGTGAGCGCGGCTTTCCAGCCAGCAAGGAGCGCGTGGAACGGCTGATGCGTGAGAACGGCATCCGGGCCCGGCACAAGCGCCGTTACCGAGCGACGACCGATTCGAAGCACAAGCTGCCGGTTGCGCCGAATCTGTTGAATCGCGAGTTCACGCCCGCCGAGCCGAATCAGGTGTTCAGCTCGGACATCACGTACATCTGGACCGACGAGGGTTGGCTGTACTTGGCCGTGGTGCTTGACCTGTTCAACCGGGAGGTGGTTGGCTGGTCGATCAGGCCGCGCATGACGGCGGATCTCGTGACGGACGCGCTGACGATGGCTTGGTTCCGCCGCCGACCCGCGCCGGGCGCACTGTGCCACTCGGATCGGGGCAGCCAGTACGCGAGTCACGAGTTCCAGCGCAAACTGGCCAGCTACGGTATGCGCTGTTCGATGAGCCGCAAGGGAAATTGTTGGGATAACGCCCCGACGGAAAGGGCCTATCCGTGATTTCGTGGGCGGGGCATATCATGAGGTGTAAAGGTCATGGATATGCCAATGAAGAAGAAAAGGCAAACTGTAGCGCGTCAGGCAGCGGCCCGCGGGCCGCTGCCTGAACTGCCCAAGGAACTGCTGGACCAACTGGTCAAGGGGCCGATGACGCCGACCGAGGTCCAGGATTTGATGCTGGCGTTCAACAAAGCAGTCATCGAACGCGCAATGGGTGCCGAGATGAATCTGCATCTGGGCTACCCGTCGGGCCAGTCTAAGCCGGCCGGGCAAGCCAACGAGCGCAACGGCGCCAGCGGCAAGACCGTCATCACCGATCGGGGCCCGGTTCGGGTCGAAGTCCCCCGCGATCGCGACGGCAGCTTCGAACCGATCCTGATTCCAAAGCATGAGCGCCGCTTCACCGGCTTCGACGAACGCATCATCGCGATGTACGCCCGCGGCATGAGCGTGCGCGAGATTCAGGCCTTTCTGGCTGAGAGCTACGGCACCGAGGTATCTCCCGACTTCATCAGTTCGGTCACCGACGAGGTGATGGCCGAGGCGCTGAGCTGGCAGAGCCGCCCGCTTGAGACGATGTATCCGGTCGTGTTCTTCGATGCACTGCGGGTCAAGATCCGCGACGACGGCGTGGTCAGCAACAAGGCTGTCTATCTGGCCTTGGGCATTCAGGCCGACGGCCAGCGCGATGTGCTGGGCCTTTGGATCGAGCAGACCGAGGGCGCCAAGTTCTGGCTCAAGGTGTTCAACGAACTGAAGACGCGCGGCTGTCAGGACATCCTGATCGCCGTGGTGGACGGATTGAAGGGGCTGACCGAGGCCATCAGCGCGGCCTATCCGCGGACCACCGTTCAGACCTGCATCGTGCATCTGATCCGCAACAGTCTGGAGTACGCCAGCTACAAGGACCGTAAGGTGCTCGCCGCCGCGCTGCGCCCGATCTACGCGGCTGCCAGCGAAGAGGCGGCACGGCAGGCGCTGCAAGACTTCGCCGACGGGCCTTGGGGCGTGAAGTATCCAACGATCGTGCAGTCGTGGCAACGCGCGTGGGAGCACGTCGTGCCGTTCTACGTGTTTCCGCCGGAGATTCGACGGGTCGTTTATACGACAAACGCCATCGAGAGTCTGAACATGCAACTGCGCAAGATCATCAAGACCCGTGGTCACTTCCCGAACGACGAGGCGGCAATCAAGCTGCTCTGGCTGGCGCTGCGCAACGTACTGGCCAAGACCGTGCGGTCCGCGTTCGACTGGAAATCAGCAATGAACCAGTTTGCTATCCTGTTCGGCGAGCGATTTATGCAGGCGCGTGGATAACGTGCTGTTCAACCGCCTCGCCCACAAAAATGCGGACAGGTTCGACGGAAAGCTTCTTCAACAGTTTGAAGAACGAGCGGGTCCACGCCACGCGCTATCGGACGCATCAGGACGCGAAGGCCGATCTGTTCGAATACATCGAAGTGTTTTACAACCGCAGTCGTCGCCATTCGTCTCTCGGCCTCGTTTCTCCGGAGCAGTTCCTTCGGGACTGGATCAAAGCTCAGCAGACCAAGGATGCGGCTGCATAACTCGGGACCGTTGGAAGGCGAAAAACCGAGGGAACCTCAGTTCCCAAAACCTACGCTCGATCTCATTCCGAAGCGATGGGGCACCCGGCGAAGGCATCGCTTCTCGCCCCGTCAGTTGATATCCCCGTCCCGCCGTTCGCTTCATGCAACACCTCTTCGATTAAAGGTGTTGCGACGACCGGTTGAATGCGCCCAATACCGGATGCCGGCGTATCGCCGGCAACTGGAGGAGCGCAAGCTGACCCAGAGCATGTCGCGCAAGGGCAACTGTCTCGACAATGCCGCGATGGAAAGCTTCTTCGGTACGCTCAAGTCCGAGTGCTACAAGGGTCATCGTTTCACTTGCGTGAGCCATTTACGCGACACGCTCGACCACTACATCCACTACTACAACCACGAACGCATCAAGCTCAAATTGAAAGGGCTGAGTCCCGTGCAATACAGGACTCAGCCCTTGGGCGCTTAGCGGTTAACCGTCCAACTTTGCGGGGTCAGTTCAGTGCCACGCTTTTTTTCGTCCGGTACCGCCGTCATGCGCTTCGATGCAGGAGCGGCGTTTCGGGCGTCGGGTATTGCGCGTCGCGGAACGTCTCGAGGATCACGCGGTTGGTGTCGCAGTACACCTGCCAGTAGTTCTCGGGCGCCGTGGACGGGCGCACGAACAGCAGCGGGCCTTCCGGCGTGAACTGCAGCACGCCGACGTCCGGCGCCGGGGTGCTCAGCACGTTCGGGATCTGCTGGATCGACGTCTTCAGGCGGTTGATCGCGTCGACCGCATCGACGCCGTTCGCGATCTTCGCGGTCAGGTCGACGCGACGGTACGACGTTGCGCTGTAGTTCGCGATGTTGTCCGAGAAGATCTTGTTGTTGCCGACGATCGTCACGATGTTGTCGGCGGTGACGATCGTCGTGCCGAACAGACCGAGCTCCTTCACCGTGCCCGTGACGCCGCCTGCGCTG
This sequence comes from Burkholderia cenocepacia, assembly GCF_900446215.1. Taxonomy (GTDB): domain Bacteria; phylum Pseudomonadota; class Gammaproteobacteria; order Burkholderiales; family Burkholderiaceae; genus Burkholderia; species Burkholderia cenocepacia. Next base: position 489,121 of record NZ_UAQZ01000012.1, read on the forward strand.
ATCACGTCGCCGATCTTGAACGGGCGCAGCACCTGCATGAACACGCCTGCGGCGAAGTGCGCGAGCAGGCCGCCCCAGGCCGTGCCGATCGCGAGGCCGAGGCCGGCGAGCAGGGCAGCGAACGAGGTGGTCTGAACGCCGAAGATCTGCAGGATCGCGAGGATCAGCAGGATCGTCAGCAGCACGCCGACGACGGAGGTCAGGTAGTCGGTCAGTGTCGGGTCGACCTTGCCGCTGCGGCGCACGACCTTGCCGAGCAGGCGCGTGGCGATGCGGATCGCCCAGCGACCGACGAACCACAATACGATCGCGGCGAGGAGGTTGAGGCCGAAGTCGAGACCGCGGGTCATCAGGAATTGCTGGGCTGTGGCGAGATCGATCATGCGTTCTCCGAAGTCAGGGGTAGAAAGGGCGGCGCATGCACCGGATGGGTGGCGCTTTTATAACCTGACCTGGGAGGGGCGGGCAACCGGGCTGACATTGGTTGACGTAATGAGAAATGGGCAGGACGCGTGTGCGTGCTGCCCATCTGGTGCTTCGGATCGGCGCCGGTTACGGCGCGTGACCGGAAATTGCCGTGTTTACTTCGCTGCGCGACCGTACGTGTCTTCGAAGCGGACGATGTCGTCTTCGCCAAGATATGCGCCCGACTGGACTTCGATCAGTTCGAGCGGGATCTTGCCCGGATTCGTCAGCCGATGGGTCGCGCCGAGCGGAATGTAGGTCGACTGGTTTTCGGTCAGCATGATTTCCTTGTCGCCGTTCGTGACCATTGCGGTGCCCTTCACGACGATCCAGTGCTCGGCGCGATGGTGGTGCATCTGCAGGCTCAACTGCGCGCCGGGGTTCACGATGATGCGCTTGACCTGGAAGCGGTCACCCTGGTCGATACCCTCGTAGGAGCCCCACGGGCGGACAACGCGACGATGCGTAACCGATTCGTGACGACCGGACGCATTCAGCCACTCGACGATTTTCTTGACGTCCTGCGCTTTGTCGCGATGCGCGACCAGCACGGCGTCGGCGGTTTCCACGATGACGATGTCGTCGAGGCCGATAGCGGCAACCATCCGGTGTTCCGCGCGGATGTACGAGTTCTTCACCGCGTCGGTAAAGATGTCGCCGATGAGCGCATTGCCCTGCTCGTCGGCGTCAGCAATTTCCGCAAGCGCGCTCCACGAGCCGATATCGTTCCAGCCTAGGTCCGCTGCCGCGACAACTGCGGCGCGTTCGGTCTTTTCCATGACCGCATAGTCGATCGAGACGTTGGGGCAGGCTGCGAACACGTCCGCGTCCAGACGGACAAAGTCGTTGTCTCGCTTGGCGGATTCGAATGCGAGTTCCGCCTGACGGGCGATCTCCGGCGCATGGCGATGCAATTCCTCCATGTACGTGGACGCCTTCAGCATGAACATGCCGCTGTTCCAGTAGTAATTGCCGTCGCTGAGGAAGCGCTCGGCCGTCGGCGCGTCGGGCTTTTCGACAAACGCGTCGACCTTGTAAACCTGCTTGCCGTCGGCGACGGCCGGGCCGCGGCGGATATAGCCGAAGCCGGTGTGCGCTTCCGTCGGCGTGATGCCGAACGTGACGAGGCGCTGATCTGCTGCGATGGCGGCTGCCTCACCGGCTGCAGCGATGAATGCCTGCTCGTTGAGGATGACGTGGTCCGACGGCAGCACCAGCAGCAGCGCGTTGGGCGATTCGCGCATGGCGAGCAGCGCCGCGATCGCGATGGCGGGCGCGGTGTTGCGGCCGACCGGTTCGAGCACGATCGACGATGGCGTGATGTTGACCTGACGAAGTTGTTCCGCGACCAGGAAGCGTTGTTCGTTGTTGGTGACGACGATGGGCGCCGCCGCACTGGGAATGTGCTGAAGGCGGATTGCCGTCTGCTGGACGAGCGTCTGGTCGCCCGTCAGCTTCAGGTATTGTTTCGGATAGCCGCCGCGTGACATGGGCCACAGGCGGGTGCCACTGCCGCCACACAGGATTACCGGATAAATGTTCATAGAGAGATGTCAGGCAGTGCAAGATCGAACAATTGATTCGCATTCTGCCACGCCGGGCTGTGCGAACGCTTTGTGGGCATCGTATTTTTACGTAATTTTTCCTTCAAATCCTTCATTCTCGTGACCGCAGTGTGACGTTGAAGCAAATACACAAGCTTTCAACGAAACAATATTTTCCATGTGCGGGCCGCTTGCTTTCATGCTGGCCCAAGTGATTTGTCATTTCGGCAAGGTGCCTGAATGCAATGGTGCCTTTGCAGCGGCTACGGACTTACCTGGAAAATCCAGTGGCATGTCCAGCCTTTAGTGGCCGACCGCCCGGGGCATGCCAGTGTACGGCCCGACGGTGTTCAGCCGGGATTTCTCGATGATCGACTGACCCATCCAGGTAGTATTTTCCGGAAGGCACGAACAATGAGTTTTTCAGTATCCGAGTCCCCTTCGGTTCAACGTCGATTGGTCTACTTGCCATGAACCGAGCGAAATGTGCGTTGTGGCGTCGTGTCCGGTTGCGTTCGCAATTCAAAACTTTTCCGACATTGCCATGCGAGGTACCACAGGCCGTTTCTGCTCCAGCGGATGGCTTTACGCAACAGCCGCAGGCGGTCGCCTTCTATTTTTTCCAGAGGCCGGGACGCTGTACTTGCAAGCTGCCGCACGATTGCCTCCGGCGTGGTGAATAGTCGGAGCGACCAGTCCCAGTAAAGCGGATACCGGAGCAGTACCCCGGCCGTCAGCATGTCAAGCGTCAGCTCGCGGTCGCGCCACGGTTGCTCGAGCGCATCGTGTGTCAACCCCCAGCCGGAATAGAAAGGAAGTCCATACGTATGGACGCGCTTTCCGCGAATCAGGGCCTCAAAGCCGGATAGTGACGAGAGCGTATGCACTTCGTCGGCGATCTCGATAAGGGAAATGAGGTCGGAGTCGCGATCGACGGCATTGGCGAGCGACGCCGCGTCGATCAGGCCGCGTCGATTGCCCGAGAGGACATCGGGATGCGGCTTATAGACGATGAACGCGTCCGGGCAGCGCTGGCGTACTTCGTGCAGCAGATCCTCGGCAGTCGCGATGTGCTGCGTGCCAAGGCGGACAGCCGCGTCGTCGGCGACCTGGCCGGGCACCAGCACGATGCGCTGGTCGCGCGGGGCGCTCCACGTGGGGCGGCGACGACCGAGGTTGTATTTGGTGACGCCCAGGTTGGCGATATCGTGACGCAGCTGGCGCGCGCGGGACAGTTCGGCGTCGGTGAAGTGCGCGGTGTTGAGGATGGCGGTCAGCTCGCTCGGACGGGTCGCGTCGAAGTAGATGCCGCGCCGGTCGATGATCTGGCTGCACGGCGCAATGTGATCGGAGCCGAGGCCTGTCGAGTGAAAAAATCCGTCTTCGAGTCGGATCATGGGCGTGTCTTTCGGCAGCCCGGTTGCGCTACGTCCGCCCCATACAACCGCGTGTTCATCCTTGCGCGTTTGCTCCGGCTTGTCGATCCAGCGCAGGGAGGCGCCACCGGCTGTCAGGTATGGCGTGGCGTAGGGGCGCTTCCACCATTGGAAACGGATGCCGGCGAGGCGAGGGAAGTCGGCGAGGCGCAGTATCGCCGCACGATGAGCTTCGATCGTGGCGAGAAGCGCGTCGAGCGTGCCTGGATCGCGCGTGACCGGATCGACGTGGCGCGCGAGGCGCAGGAATACGGTGGCGAAGAGGGTGTCCAGCGACGCCTGCGTGTTTCTCGCCGGTTGGGGGACATGGTCGTGAGTCAGGCCCCACCCCGCGTAGTACGGGGTTCCGAACACATGCAACGGAATGCCGTGAAGCAAGGCCTGCAGGCCTTCCCCGGCGGAAACCGTGTAGACGTGATCGAAGTATGCGATGGATGCGCAAAGGGATCCGTTTGCGTCGAGTTGCCGAAGCGTCTTTGCCGGCAGGGAAACATGCGAAGAGAGGTATTCGCCAACGCGTCGGACGCCGTTACGGGCGAGCCAGATTTCCGAGTCGGGATGTTCGCGATGAACGGCGTCGACCATATCGGTGAACTGCCTGATTCGCCCGGGTTTCGAGCGGCTCAAGCTGTCCGGCAGCGGCTCGTCGATCAGGAGCACTCGCGTGGTACCGGTGCGTTCGAGCAGATCGGGGTGAGCGCGCGGCGCAAGGTTGGGCGGATCGAACACGCACGCATCGCGGAAGCGCTCCATCAACGCGCGTACATCCTGAGGGGCGTGAAGTGTGCGGCCTTCGGCCAGCGCGGCGTCGATGCAGGCGATCCAGGCCTGCGGAGTTCGCTCGGCAAGCGGCGCGGCGAACCACGACAAATCGGGACCGGCGCGACGAGGCATGATGCCGTTCGACCAGAGATGCAGGTGCGAGCTGGCGGGGCCGAAGGGGGCGACGCTCATTGAGAAAACGTTTCCAGAAATCGATCCACCTGCTCGAAATGCTGATGCCACGTCGGTGCCTGGAAGTGAGCGATACGAGTCAGTTGAGCGGTGCGCTCGGCACTGTCGCTTTGCGAATAGGCGCGAATCCGTGCAATCCAGCCGGGACCGTCGAGCGGGTCCAGATAATCCGGGATGTCGTCCGCGATCTCGTGAAATACGCCGAGATCGCTGGCCAATACCGGAACGCCCAACGTAAGCGCCTCGACAAGCGGCATGCCGTAACCCTCGACGAACGAAGGGAAGAGCAGCGCACGCGCGTGTTGCAACCAGGCGCGCAGACGGGTGTCGCTGCAACTCGATTCTTCGATGACGACACTTTTGATCGCGTCGCAGCGCTCGAGCATGTCCACGACGTTCTCGCATTCCCAGCCGCGGCGCCCGATGACGACGAGCTTGGGTGCACGTTCACCGAGCGTTTCGACGAGGCGGCGCCAAACATGCAGCATGAACCAGTGATTCTTGCGTGGTTCGATCGTACCGAGCATCACGAAGTACGGCTCATCGAGCGGAGGCGGCGCGTTGTCGCGGGAGGTAATGCCTGGTGCGAGCCGGGCCACGACGCTGGGGGGCAGTGGAAGAGCGGCGCGATTGGCCTCGGTCTCGAGCGCGTCCAGCGTGTCCTGGGAGTTTGCGATCAGGCCGTCGGCGTGACGTAGTGCAGTATGGATACGTTGGCGATGCGCCGAGTCGATGCCGGGGCGGCAGTATTCTGCGTGAGTGAGCGGGATCAGGTCATGCACCATGAAGACCGACCGGATATTGCGCTGTCGCATTGCACGGTGGTAGCGGAGGCGCTCCATGCCACTGTGACTCGTATGCAACAGAACCGCATCGTCGAATCGCTCGCGGCGCGGCGCCAGGAGGCCACGCATGACGAGCGTTCGAATCGTGGTGCGGGTGGGGGTCGGACCGAGCAGCAGATCGAAAGCTCGTTCAGAGTCTGCTCGGGAGAGCACTTTCGAATAGCCGAGTTCACTCAAAATCGCGCGGGCACGAGGTCGATAATGCTCAACATATGCGAGGCCGACGCGATCGACGCCAGTTGGCAACAAGCCGTCTGCAAGGCGCGACAGCAATCTGGAAATATCAAGGCAGATATTCAACACGGCGGAGTGTAATGTCTTTGTGAGCGACCTGATTGCAGGCCGGGCCGTTCGAATCCCGCCATTCTACGAATTCTGACTAGGAAACGCAAAATTAATCTACCTCGTGAGACAATCCGGGTCGCTATTTGAATGACGAGAACGGACCTCCAAAAATATGTCTAGTGTATATCGCAGTGCGTGGGCGACGCTTATTGCCGGTGGTGTGATAGGACTAAGCGCCTGTTCGAGTATCCCGACTTCGGGGCCGAGCCGCTCGCAGATCAGCGATGCCGGTGCGCAGAATAGTCCTCAGGGAATCCAGATCGTTGACTTGACGGAGCAAGTCGCTCGCCGGCTCTACGCTGAACGTAGCAACGCAGATTTTGCGTCGGTATTGGGTGACGATACGTCATTTCAGCAGCAACTTGGCGTGGGTGACGTCGTTGAGGTGTCGATCTGGGAGGCGCCGCCGGCGACCCTGTTCGGGGGCAGCACGGCTGACATGGCCACCGGGAGCGTGCCGACCGGTGCGCGCGTGACCAAGCTGCCGGTTCAGGTCATCGATGGTGATGGGAACATCAACATACCGTTCGTCGGAGCGGTTAAGGCGCGAGGTCGTTCGCCGAGCGAATTGCAGGCCTATATCGCCGGTCGTCTGAAACCGATTGCGCACGACCCTCAAGTTCTGGTTCAACTGGCTCGCAACGAAACATCCTATGTCACGGTTGTGGGGGATGTGGTCAGCAGTACCCGTATGCAGCTCAGCGCGCGACGGGAGCGGGTCCTTGATGCGCTTGCATCTGCGGGCGGCGCCAAGCAACCTGTCGACAAGGTGTTGATCCAGGTCACGCGCGGTCAGGCGGTGGCGTCGGAGCCCTTGCAGTCGATCATCCGCAATCCCCGCCAGAACGTGCATCTCCGCGCCGGGGATGTCGTGACTGCGCTCTACGAGCCTTACAGTCTCACGGCCTTTGGGGCAACCGGCAAGAACGCGGAAATCAACTTTGAGGGTCAGGGCATAACCCTGGCGCAGGCGATGGCGCGGGCGGGAGGCTTGCAAGATTCTCGTGCCGACGTCCAGGGTGTATTCGTTTTCCGGCTGGAGGATCAGCGGGCGCTCAACTGGCCGACCGAGCCGGTTCGGACGACTGTTGACGGAAAGGTTCCTGTCATTTATCGCGTTAACTTGAAGGATCCGAATTCCTTCTTTGTGGCGCAAAGCTTCATGATGAACAACAAGGATCTTCTCTACGTCTCGAATGCACCGATCACGGAGCTTCAAAAAGTACTGAATCTGGTGTTCTCTGTCGCGTATCCGATTGTGTCCGGCGTTCAGACGTTCAAGTAAGCAGGTGTGGTAGGTTGCCGGAAATTGGCTGAAAAGCAGAAAATATTTATCAAAGATCTATCGCGGACTGTTTATGAATTTTTTGCGGCGTATTAATCGGTTGTTTCTCTTTACGGTCGTGATCCCTACTGGAATTTCATTGGTATATTTCGGTCTGATTGCGAGTGACGAATACACGTCCGTAAGCAGTTTTCTCATTCGCAGCCCGGCAACCTCTAATTCACCGACGTTGGGCGGGTTGCTGAAAGGTGTCGGGGGCTTCTCCCGATCGGCGGATGATTCGTATACCGTGCAGAATTACATCCTGTCTCGCGACGCGATGATGCTGTTGAACAAGGAGCAGAACATCAAGTCGGCGTTCCAGCACGGCCCGATCGATCCTTTCAATCGCTTTGCCGGCTTCAGCTGGAGCGATAGCCTCGAAGAGTTTTATCGCTACTACACGGAGAAAATTGTTGACGTACAGGTTGACGCAACCGCTTCAATCGTTACGCTCAACACTCACGCCTTCGATGCGAAACTCGCGTGGAACATAAACAAGCGCCTGCTGGATTTGAGCGAGCAAGTCGTCAATCAAATGAATGAGCGCGCCCGCCTCGACCTGATCAGCTCGGCTCAACGAGATGTCGACATTGCCAAAGAAAATGATCGTGTCGCAGCGCTTGCACTGGCGAAATATCGAAATACGGCTGGAGTGATCGATCCGGAACGTCAGTCTTCGATTCCGTTGCAGCAAGTCGGCAAGTTGCAAGATCAATTGATCACGACGCGTGTACAAATTGCCGAAATGGAGCGGTTGTCGCCTGCAAACCCTGGGCTTCCCAATTTGCGGGAACGAGCGATTCTGCTGCAAAAGGCCATCGATCAGGTTAGTCAGCATGTCGCCAGTGAGTCTGGAAATTCCCTCGCGAGCAAGGCTGCGGAATTTCAACGACTGACATTGGAAAAAGAGTTTGCTGATAAAATCCTCGCCAGCGCCATCAGTTCGTTGGAGCAGGCCAGAACTGAAGCCGAGAGAAAGCAACTCTATCTGGAGCGAATTGCGGCCCCCAGTCTGCCGGATTATGCGATGTCCCCGCGCCGTGGCCGCAATATTCTTGCGACCTTCTTGCTTGGGCTAGTGTTTTGGGGCGTGTTGACCATCGTGATTGGTGGGGTAAAAGAGCATTATGACCGCTAATTCCCGTTCGCCTGCATTTCTGACCCAATTACGCATTCAGTGCCGGGTAATTTGGGCGCTGGTCATGCGTGAAATGATCACTCGTTTCGGGCGGGAGGGGATTGGTGTATTGTGGATGATGGCCGAGCCGGCAATGTTTGTCGTTGGCGTCATGTTGATTTTTAGCCACACCGAGAAGATGACGGGGTACTCGGTTGCCGAGTATCTTGCGGTTAGCTATCCAACAATATTGTTTTGGCGAAATACCGCGGCCCGATTATTGAAGGCCATTGAATACAATCGGGCGTTGCTGCATCACAATCCTATCCGGCCGATGGATATTCTCTACGCGCGCATCATTCTGGAGTTTGCGGGCGCGACGGCATCGTTTCTTGTTTTGTATGCGGTGCTGGTCGTAATAGGGATTTGCCATCTTCCGGCGGATTTGCTGGCGATGCTGGTCGGGTATTTTCTGGTAATGTGGTTTTCATTTTGCTTTGTGATAACCATGGCGGCGCTGTCGGAGCTGAGTGAAAGTGTCGAAAGAGTGTCCCACGTAATCTTGTATTTGATGTTGCCGTTTACCGGGGTTTTCGTGCCGACATATCTTCTGCCGCCTCACATCGGCGAGATGATGATTTATTTTCCGCTGGTTGACGCGGTTGAATATTTCCATCACGGATATTATGGGGCGCGGATGCCTACGATGTATAACCTCGAATATACGTGTTTCGTGTTGTCAATTTTTACGCTATTCGCTTTGTCGATAGCTCATGTTGCCATCCGGCGCGTGCAGTTGCACTAGGAGTGCTCCATGATCGAATTGCGGAACGTCTATAAACGTTATCCTATACATCATGGGAGGGCGGAGCGCGAAGTGCTGAAAGGTATCAATTTTCGCGTTCAGTCCGGAGAAAAATGGGGGATCCTTGGTCGCAATGGCGCCGGCAAGTCAACGCTAATCCGAATCATCAGCGGATCGGACCGGCCGCATTCGGGTGAGATCGTCAAGACCATGTCCGTTTCATGGCCTTTAGCTTTCGGTGGGACATTCCAGGGAAGTCTGACGGGGAAGGACAACATACGTCTGATTTCGCGTGTCTACAATGTAGATTACCGAAAAACCCTCAATATGGTTGAGGATTTTGCCGAGCTTGGCGGATATCTCAACGAGCCGGTCAAGTCATATTCGTCCGGTATGGCTTCCCGTTTGGCATTTGCTATTTCAATGTCGATTGAGTTCGATTGCTTCCTGATTGACGAGGGTATGTCTGTCGGCGATCATCGATTCCATCAGAAATGTAATGTCGAATTATTTGAAAAGCGTGCCGATAGAGCCATGATCATCGTCGCGCACCAAACCGATCTAATTCGCAACCATTGTGACCATGCCGCAGTACTGAATAAGGGCGTACTCGAGGTTTGCGATACGGTTGATGAAGCAATTAAAATTTACGAATCGCTCTAATTTCTCAACAGGGGATTTTGATGGCTGGCAGTTACATTTATCCGCCGATTCCGCACGTGGCGGCAAAGAAGGCACGACACGCATTGATCATCATGCCGTTTTTCGGCCCGGATGCTGCAAGCCTTATTTTTAGTGAATTCTCTCGCGCATTGTATGATTTGGGCTACATTGTGCACGCGCTTACGTATAACGACGCGAGCTATCGGCCAGGTAACCACTATTGGCATCATGTCTATTGCCTGAAAGCCCAGTCAGTCGAGCTTTGGAAAAGGCCGGCCGACGCCACGGCAGATTATTCGAACGGTATCGACGATTGGGCCGGTGAGGAACTGCCGTCGTTTGTCGAGCAGCTCGATGCTGAGTTCGATTTTGATATTTGCGTCGTTAACTATATTTTCCTGTCTCGTGCATTTCTGGGGCTGAAAGAAAAGACTAAAAAAATTCTCTGTACTCACGACGTTTTCACTAATAGAAACAAAAAGCTCTCGGATCGGGGTGTAACTAATCTCGATTTCTCGGTTACCCGTGAGTCGGAAGCTGTAGCCTTGAATCGCGCCGACTATGTCGTTGCACTGCAGCCTGAAGAAGCAGACTTTTTCAGTGAACTCGTGCAAGAGGGAAAGAAGGTTGATACCGTCTATTACCTGCCGCCGAAGCGCTACCTGGACCTGCGTCCAATCGACAAAAAACTAGTGGTCGGTTATATCGGGTCCAGTCACGCGCCTAACGTTGTCGCGGTACTGGATCTGATCTCAAAAATCGATTTCTCGCTTCCAATTAAATTTAAGATCGCGGGATCGATTTACGCCGCGTTAAAAAACGAAACTCTGCCGCCGGAAGTCGAAATTGTCGGTCGAGTGGATAACCTTGTGGATTTTTATCGGGATTGCAACGTATTTGTCAATCCTGACACCCTGATTTCCGGAATCAAAATCAAATGCATTGAAGCATTTTCATTTGGCGTCCCGTTTATCTGCACGAAACATGCAAGTACCGGCGTTCCGGTTTCCGCTCCTTATCATCAGGCTGATTCTATCAAGAGCGTTGCTACGTTCATTGAAGACCTGGCGGTGAACAGCGGTCAGCTCGAAAGTATCTGGCAAGAAAGTCGCGCCGTCTTTGACAATTTGTCGAAAAAACTTTCCTTTGGAAAGTATGTCGAGCAAATTGCCGATGTGCGACCTTTGATCTCGGTGGTGATGCCGACTTTCAAGGTCGAGAAATATTTCGAGCAATGCATTTCGAGTGTTACCAATCAGACTCTTAGAAATATCGAAATTATCCCGGTCGACGACGGAAGTCCTGATCGTTGCGGTGAAATCATGGATAGGTTTGCGTCGGAAGATTTCCGGGTTAAGCCAATTCATCAACCAAATCGGGGATATGGTGCGGCTGTAAATGCGGGCTTGATGCAGGCGCGTGGCGAATACATCGCGATTGTCGAAACCGACGATTGGGTTGAGCCGGATATGCTCGAGACTCTTTACGAGAAGGCAAAGGAATCCGATGCCAATATCGTGAAAGGGAGTTTCGCAAAGCATCACGATGGTAAGCCGCCCGCGCCTCATAATTTCCGGCACGTCGTTCGACCAGGCGAAAATTCGGTGAAGCCGGTCGAGTCACTCGAATTGATGATCTATGAGTCGTCGATCTGGTCGGCCATCTACAAAAAGAGCTTTCTGGATGAGCATCAGATAAAGATGCTTGAGACCAGTGGCGCGGCATTCCAGGATGTGGTCTGGAAGTTCGTTACCTACGCCAGTGCTGACGAAGTGATCTTGGTTGATCGTCCTTTCTACAACTATCGAGTGTTTGCTGCTGGATCGTCCAGCGCGGCTAACGGAAAGGAAAAAGCGCATTTTGTAAATTACGGAAAAATCAAGGATGAACTCCTGCGGATGGGGTTGTTCGAGAAATTTTCGAATTTCTACTACATTCACCAATTCTTCGATTTCGTCTTTCATTCGAATCGATTGAAGGGTGAGGCGCTTCTTAGTTTTTACGCGAGCGCCAAGGAAACGATTGATGAGGCTGTTTCGAATGGGTGCAATCCAGATGAGCTGAGTCTTCATCCGGATTTGAATGACTATTATCAGAAATTCGTGTTGCCGATCATTCGCGTAATTACGAGTCCCTCGCTTTCTGAAATCCTGGCTGCGGTTACTGCGAACGAATCAAAGCCAAAGGGTACCGAGATTGCGATGCCCGAGATGGCGCCTGTTGAAAATAAGGTGACGTCGCTGACTACTCCGTCATTAAGCGTGAAGTTCACCGAGTTTCTTAACCTGGATCCACATTTCTTCACGGAAATCGAGTACCTGTCCGGTAGGCGGGAGCTTATCCCGGTGGTGAAGTCGGCATACGACGAAAGTGATTTGCGAAATCTGTTGAAGCTTCACGACGCTGATTTTATCCACGCCGTCTATTGGGTACTTCTGCGCAGAGCAGCCGATCCTGATGGGTTGAGGCATTACACGGATCTCTTGCGCGCGGGGATTGCCAAGGCAGATATTCTTGAGAGGCTGCGTATTTCGGGTGAGGCAAAAGGGAATAAAATACCATTTGAGGCATTGGATGCCTATCTTCGTAAAGGCAAGATATTCCGTACGCCTCTCATGCGGTTGCTTATCAGTATTCTTCCGATTCGGAACGAATTTGTCGGAAAGGTTCAATCCAGGGTTACGGAAAATTCACTTTATCTGATCAACAAGAAATTGTATTCATAATTTTTGCGTTTCCAGTCTAGATAGAGGCTGGGTGAAATGTTTGAGTCATTTGAATATTATTTCAGAATATTGAGGTTGTTGACGTGTAAGCGGCCAGCCAACCCATCTTGACGAGCGAGTTTAGGCGGCGGCCGAGAGTGGCTGCCAGCGATGCGGCAGCAGCGCGTCGATGTCGTTGGCCTTGTGGGTCGGCAAGCGCGTCAGCACGTCCTTCAGATAGGCGAGAGGCTCGAGCCCGTTCAGTTGTGCCGAGCGGATCAAGCTCATGATGGCGGCCGCGCGCTGACCCGCACGCAGTGATCCGGCGAACAACCAATTGGACCGCCCGACTGCCCACGGACGGATCTGGTTTTCGACCCAGTTGTTGTCGATCGGCACATTCCCGTCATCGAGATAGCGCGTGAGTGCATCCCATCGTTTCAGGCTGTAGTCCAGCGCCTTCGCAATCGCCGAGCCCTCCACAACGAGTTTGCGCTGCGCCATCAGCCATTCATAGAGGGCGTCGCACACCGGCTTGGCCCGACGCTGTCTAAGCCGCTGCCGTTCGTCGGCATCCAGTGCTGCGGCTTCGCGTTCGATGTCGTAGAGCGCGGTAAAGAACGGCAGGGCCTGCCCCGCAACCTGGCTGCTGTGGTTGGCGTGCAATTCAAAGAACTTGCGTCGGGCATGGGCCGCGCATCCGATCTCGGTGATGCCGTGCTGGAACGAGGCTTTGTACCCGCTGTAGTCGTCGCATACCAGCTTGCCGTGCCAGCCCTTCAGGAACGTGCGAGCGTGCGCACCGGCGCGGCTCTCGGCGAAGTCGTAGACCACCGCGCGCAGTTCGCTGAACTGAGTCGACGTATACGCCCACAGGTATGCCCGGTGCGTTTTACCCTTGCCGGGACTGAGCATTTGCACCGGCGTCTCGTCGGCGTGCAACACCGCCTGTTGCCGGATGGCCTGGCCGAGTGCGTCGACCAACGGCTGCAACTGCACGCCACACCGGCCCACCCAGGCACCCAGCGTGGATCTCGGGATGGCCAGTCCCGCACGACCAAAGATCTGTTCCTGGCGATACAGGGGCAAGTGGTCGCCGTACTTAGCGACCAGTACCTGCGCGAGCAACCCGGCGGTGGGCATGCCCTTGTCGATCACATGCGGTGGAACCGGCGCCTGGATCAGCGTCTCGCACGCCTTGCACACCCACTTGCCGCGGATGTGCCGTTCCACCGTAAACACGCCCGGCGTGTAGTCCAGCTTCTCGCTCACGTCCTCGCCGATCCGTATGCGTTCGCAACCGCACTGGCACGTTGTGCTGTCCGGTTCGTGATGGACGTCGGTGCGTGGCAGTTGCGGCGGCAGCAGTGCCCGTTTCGGTTGCTCGCGTTGCCGTTCAGCTCGCGTCGGCTCGAGTTGCTCGAGTTCCATCTCGATGGCAACCAAGTCGCCATCGATGGCCTCGTCGAGCAGGTTCATCTGCTCGCTGTTGAGCTGTTCGCTGCGCCGGCCGAACTGCTGGCGCTTGAGGATCGAGACCTCATGGGTGAGTTGATCGATACGGGTCTGCCGGAAGCGTAGCTCCCTGTCTCGTTCACTCGCTTCCCGCTCCTTCTCCTTGACCTCGGCAATCAGTTGCGCGGCAAGGGCGCGCAACTGTTCCGGGTTGAGTGCGTCGAGGTCGGCGGGGTTCATGCGGGTCAGTCTGCCAGAACCCTGCCGACGGAGGAAGCGTGACTGTTTACCTCCCCGCCGGATTTAGACGACACGGATCACGCCATCCTCGCCGATGCGTTGCCAGGGCAAGCCCAGCACCAGGCCGGCCAGTTGTTCGTGCGTCAAGACACGCTGCTTCGGTTCGCTGCCGATGTGCGGCCACGCGAACTGCCCTTGATTCAGGCGTCGCGCGGCCAGCCAGATGCCGATCCCGTCGTGAATCAGGACCTTCATGCGGGTGGCGCGCCGATTGGCGAACAGATAGGCATGGTGTGGGTGCGCGGCGCCGAACACCTTGACCACACGTGCCAGGGCCGTGTCGAAACCGGCCCGCATGTCCAGTGGATCGACCGCCAGCCAGATCTCGTCGACACGAATCACCGCAGCCACTCGCGCAGCCAGACGGCACACTGGGTTGCCTCGGATACCGGCCAACTCACCGTGATCGACTGATCTCCTCGGCGAATCTCAATGCGGATCTCCGGCGAATGCGGACTCGGCGCTCCCAATGCCACCGGCACAAAGGCTGGCAGCGACGGTGGCGTGGCCGGCGGACGGCCCAGCGGTCTCTTGGGAAGTCGGCCTTCCGCCTGATCGATCCAGCGCCGCAGCAGATTCGCGTTGAGCCTGTGTTCCAGAGCGACCGCCGCAACCGATACGCCGATTCCCTGGCAGGCCGCTACCACCTGCGCCTTGAACTCCTCACTATAGCGTTGCCGACGACGACGCTCCGGGAGTGATTCCGATTCGATAGTGTTCACGTGTCCGCTTATTCGTTAAGTGGACACGATACTCCCAAGCGCCTCGGCCAAACTCAAGACGGGTTGGCTGGCCGCTTACGTTGACGTGAAAAAAATTTGCGTTATTGGTGCTGGATTTTCTGGTGCGGTCATCGCTCGTGAGTTGGCTTTGGCAGGCATGACCGTTGATATATTTGAAAGCCGTGATCATCTTGCGGGTAATTGCCATTCGGAACGGGATCCGGAAACCGGGGTGATGCTCCATGTTTATGGGCCCCACATTTTCCATACCAGTAACGAAAAAGTCTGGAACTATGTCCGGCAATTCGATGAATTTATGCCGTTCACAAATCGGGTAAAGGCGATAACCGGTGGCAAGGTGTATTCGTTGCCGATTAATCTCTTCACGATTAATAATTTCTTCAATAAGACTTTCTCTCCGGACGAGGCGAAGGAATTTGTCGCCGAGCTCGGTGATAAAACTATCGAAGATCCTCAAACTTTTGAGGAGCAGGCGCTCAGGTTTGTCGGGAAAGAGCTCTACGGAGCATTCTTCAAGGGCTACACGACGAAACAGTGGGGCTTGCATCCTTCAGTTCTGCCTGCGAGCATTCTGAAAAGATTGCCGATTCGTTTCAATTACGACGACAATTATTACGCAAGCAAATTTCAAGGGATGCCGAAGCACGGGTATACGTACATCGTCGAGAAGATGATTGATCACCCAAGCATCAAGGTGCATCTCGGTACGAAAGTTGAAAAAGATACTCTTGAGAGCTACGATCACGTATTTTACAGCGGCCCGTTGGACGCATGGTACGGCTTCGAATACGGTCGCCTGGGCTATCGAACGCTCGATTTTGTTACCGAGCGGCACGAAGGGGACTACCAGGGAAATGCTGTAATCAACTACTGCGAAGAAAATGTGCCCTGGACGCGTATCTCCGAGCACAAGCATTTTTCTCCGTGGGAGGAGCATGAAAAGACGGTGATTTATAAGGAGCACAGTCGGACTTGCGGTCCGGACGACGTCCCTTATTATCCTGTCCGCCTGGTCGACGATAAGGAGTTACTGAATCGCTATGTCGCGTTGGCGCGAAAGGAAGAAAATACGACCTTCGTCGGGAGATTGGGCACCTATCGCTACCTGGATATGCACGTAACGATTGGAGAGGCGCTTGATGTCGCGGAGCAGTATCTGTCCGCGGTTAAATCGGGAGTTCCGATGTCGCCTTTTGTAGTCGACCCGCTCGCGTAACCCATCATTCCAGTCGCCCTGTAAATTTGGAAGTTTACAGGGCAGGAACTAGCACGACGAACTGTTTTCTTTGCGATTGGGGCGTCGTGCTTGATCGGGATATTCGACAGATGGTCGAAAGAACAAGCTCGCCAAAGATGCGCGCGTGTTTGTTGAAATGGCAGACAATCTCGAGTTGCTGCGTTCGGATGCTATTTTCGCATTATAAATAAAAATACTTTCAGCGAGATCTAGCAGGTACGGTCGCCATCCTTTTGAAATTCTCTTTCTGAAAAGATTATTTCTTATCCCGTAATAGTGTTTTCTGAATTTCTCGGGCGAGGCGCGAAGTAGATCGTCGCTCTCGTTTTTATCCGTCAGGTGCGTAACGACGCTCTTGAATGCGTAAATTCCAAGCATTTCCCCATTCGTAATTCTCTCGGTGTATTCTATATCGTCGCCCCAAATGAACATTTCTTTAAATGGGAGGCCGAATTTTAGAACTGCATCTCTGGAGATGAGAGCCGAAACGAACGAGCAAGAGCGTACCAGTAGGCCATTGTGTTCAAGAAGCTTATTGAATGGTTGGCCCGATGAATGTAGCCGAATCCCTGGAAGATTCATTTCATGTGGGCTATCGTCCTTCCAAACCACATGACTGCAGACGAATCCGATATTGTTGATCGGACCGATGGCGATTTTCATTAGCTCGGAAAGAGCGGCTGGATGGGCTACGCAGTCGTCGTCGAGAAGCCAAAGCCAGTCGTAACCATCCTCGATTGCCTGTCGCATTCCGCGATGAAATCCTCCCGCCCCACCTTCATTGCGAGTTGAATTTATTATTTTGAAGCGAGGATCGGAGTTGTACCCGCTGCTGGCCAGGTACTCTGCAGTGCCATCGGTGCTGGCGTTGTTAACGATATAGAGCGAATCAACTTGCTTAATTTGACTTTCGAGCGAATTGATAGCGAGCTTCAAATAGTCGCATCTATTGTACGTCACAAGGATCGCTGCCGTGCGCGGCTTAGGAAGAGAACTGATCCCGCGGGTTTTTGTATGCATCTCGAATTCGTCTGTAAAATTTGACCTGCTTATGCCACCATTTTTTATAAATATAGATGTTTTTATCTAGGGCTGAGGATTTCTTGAGGGCAGCATTATAAGCCAAAACGATTGACAGCAGTGGCTCTTGTGCCTTGAATGCGGGGAGGTGAGTGGAGAAAGATTCCGGTCGCTCCAGATCAAATCCACTAAAATGAATAAAAATAAGCTCGCGCCCGTTGGCTGTAAGTTGCCCTTGAGTGAGATCGATATGTCGCTCGTGTAAGTTCCAATATCCTACGTTCATGCCTGGGTGGCGAGAGATTTTGCAACTCGGATATAGTGCCGGAACGAGATCGAGCCAGCGTTGATCGCCGCACATCCCCTTATCTGGATCATTTCTACCGTATCTGATTACCTGACTCGCCCACCAATCAAGGAACGAAATACCCTGAGTGCCTCGCCGAACTCCGATGAATCCGGCGTTAAAAACGCCGCCACGGAGTAGGCTAAGCGCCTTGACTCCAAATGGCGTTTGGTGATTGAACGGTTCGAGGTAATGCGGCGTGAGCAATATATCCGAATCGCGAAAATCGGTAAAAATACCAGCGATTTTTCCTGTAAACCATATGTCAGTGTCGAAATATAGCGCCGATTCGTATTTCTCCAATATTTTCTTAAACATTACCGGTTTGAGTGACCAGCAGAGTTCGGCGGGAGTGTATTGAGTTGAAAGCTTCTCTATAAATTGAGGTGGGGTTACGCTTTCTGCACGAATGATCTTGTCGCAGAATGACTCGTCAAGCGAAAAATCAGCGGGTGCGCCGACTACAAATAAATATCTGTCGATGTTGCTTCTGTTTTGAGGATCTGCATCGTTCAGGCTGTTGAAAAATACGGATGCTTGCCCGATGTGGCTAGGTGTGCAGATCGAAAAAATAGCGCTGTTGGCCATTGAGGTGGGTTCTCTTCACGAAGCGTTACTGCAATAGGATCGCATGTCCGTGGGCATCAAATTTCCGAATGATGGCTTGCGCGGGCATCGCTTCTATCGCGTCCGGATCATCCGGATAAGCGGATGTGCCGCACTCAACGGGAATTGCCGTTTACTTCTCATATCAGTCAAGTTCCGATTGTGATGGGCAACGCGCGGCAGGAACTCTACGAGCTGATCTCAGAAGCGATATCTTCCCGGGACCGTCGTGCAAGATCAATTGCCATCTCTTGGGCCATACCAATGCCGAATGTCAAAGTATAGATCATCTCGGTTGCAGGTTCGCGGTTTCTGTACTGTCCATTCTTCAGAGCGCTGTTAGAACCGGAGGGCACATCTGTCATCGGTGCTAGCTTCGGGAAGGGCGCTTGAAATACCTTGAGCTGCCGAGATAATCGCTTTCGTTCGAAAATACGTGCAGAGCATTTGATTGCGTCGAAACGAGTGTATCTAAAAATCACGAAAGAAATTTGATACGGTTATCGGGCTCGTCTAGATGTGGAATTACCCGAAGCAACCTTGATCCTGGCGAGGGCTCGAGAACTATGCAATGAACAGGATTTCTCTCGTAGCCGGCGCAGCCGACTCATGCGGTCTGAGGGCCGTGCTTGCTACCCGTTTGGGACGCACCCACACGGCCCGGATTGCGGAAGCGGCAGCCGGATTCGACCCGAAATCCCGAAGCACCGATGTCGATGCAAATTTGGCTCTTCGGCCGAACTGATCAACATTCCGGTGGCGGATCGATTGACCTTGCCAAGCTTGTCGGCGCCGGGCAGTGGGTTCGGCGCCGCATCAGCATTTCGTGCGCGTCATGGTCAACGAGGCCGCCTTCGGATGTCAGCAAGATCAGCGAACGGCGGAGCGGTACCCCAAGTGATATCCGCTCCGATATTCCTATTGCACTATCTTTCCAGACGCACGAAACGAGCCAATTTCCGTTGAAATTTAGCGTACTTCTCTAAGTGACATTTTTGAAATTTGAATCTCTCCGCTTGGGGCAGAGCAGCGGAATGTGAAACATGCGTTGTCACGGGGGAATGCAGGGTAAACAAAATCAAATGATATCGGAGCCCATATCAGCGGAACAAAATTTTCCATATATATGCCGCCGCCGTTTGGAATAATATTTCCAAATGAATACTCGAGGCGGAGCATCTTCAGATCATTTGTAGCTGAAGTGATGGGGGGGGGGCCTTTGTAAGTCGATCGATCGATAAATTCTCTATTTTCACCGATGGTGGGATCGATTTTATCGGGGTCGACAAAGGCTGGGGGGAAGCAGCGGGCCCATACCGTCAAACGATAGCGGCGCTCCACCACCGGCCGCTGCAATCGGACTGATTGACCAAGGGCTGTGCCAATATCCAGACGATAGGCAGAATGACCATCGGTTCCGTCCGGGGCCAAGGGCAAATTGACTGCATCAATCGGCTGGATGCGTTCGATTTCCCCCGTGATCGACCAGCCATCAGTCAGATCAAGGCCCGGATTCACCAGCATTTCTCCACCAAACTCCCGGAATACAGGTTTGGCCGGGAGAGATGGCTTACCCAGGCTGCCTCGGTACGAGATTTTGACATCCATTAACTTCCAGGGCGAAGGGCTTTCGATAAGCAAAGAAATGCTGTCATTGCACATGGCACGAGGCAATTCTTTCTTCGAAATATAGATCGGTTCATTTGAAACTCCGATCTCCCTCCATGCACCGTTAACTACCCCACGTCCTGATTGATACTTTTCCTGGTTGGAAATGAATGAGCCGGCGTCGAGGTGGTCGTGAACAAAAATTCTGACGCCTTGCTCGAAAGTGCTAACTTCGACTTTAACTTCATCTAATGTTCTCGGTGTACCGGGTAGGGTTGCCTCTACCAGACCGACATTGGGGAACAAAAGGGATTGCTTGCTTTCAAGTAGAAAATACTCGTCTGTCTTTCTCGAGTTGTCACCCACCGACATGTTATCTACACAATCGTAATCTCTCTGTTTCGATCGGTGCAGATGGCTGTGAGTGATTGATATCTCTTTCCATTTGTTCAGCAGGTCGAAGTTGTCGAGATTAATTAGATCTTCGATCTGATAGGTCGTAGTTTGATGGCGGGGCCGGTAGAGTTTTAACGACCGATCCGGTGCCGGCAAGCTGTTGAGTGCGGATGCGATATTGAACCACAATATCCCATTGGATCGTGTGCCGGTATGAATTTCGTTGGCGCCAAAGAATGGGCTTGGCGTCAATTCTCCAATTTGCTGGTTGTGCGTCATGGAGTCGACGAACATCACGTTATGTTTATCCGCGATGTATCGAAGTGCTGAGTACTCTGTCGCACTGCCGCGAAATTCTGTGGCGAGGATGGGTTCGATGCCAAAGCAGCGGACGGTGCGAATTAAACGCTCAATGGCGAATTGCCAGTGTCGCATGCCAGCTGCTCGCATCCACTCGTCATTGTCTCTGCTAATGACTACAGCGAATTTCGCGTTAAAATCGCTGAATCTCTTCCCGTCAAAATAAGGCTCGTCATCGATGATTCGTTTCATCATCGTCAAGCAGTCGTTTCCGGCGACGGAGAAATTCTTAACCTGATATTTCGTTAAGGAGGAAAGCAGGCTAATGGCGGATTTGTCTCGCAGGGAGAAATAGCCATCCATGTGGCTGTCGCCGATCACAACGATGGCGTCACTATTTTCAATGGTGACGCTTTCCCAGTTCCGCTGCGCTTCTTCTGCTACTTCACTTGCCTGCTTTTTCTTCAAAAAAGCAATCATTCCATCACCTGTCTAATGCGCGAATTAGTATATATAGTCGAGATTGAGCTTTTCTCCGCCCAGCTCTTCTAGAATTCCATTTGATATTACGTCGAGATTAAATAGCGTCATGCAGCCGTCGAAGTGGTTCATTCCGAGTTTGTGTGGAAAGGCGTTCACTTGCTTCAGGCCGGTCAGCATTTCAGCATAATACTGTTCCGCAGCATTGAGGCTATCGTAAAATATTTTATGCTTTAAGTTTGTTCGATCGCCACGATTTAGGATGATATTTCTTATATCGGTTTCGTCGTGAGAGCGTGCGTCATAACAGTCATCCGATATGATCGCGGGCAAATTCTCCTTAATGCTTTCCCGGAGGAATTTTCGATGTTCTGGTGCGTGACCTGTTTGTGGATTAATGGCCAGACTGACAAAGTTAACGGCCGGGTGTAGTTCGGATAGTTTCTCGGAATAAAATATCCCGGCATAGCCTCCCGAGCTCATTCCGCACATGAATACGTGCTTGTATTTTCCGCTGTTTATTAGGCCGGTTATTGAGTCCAATATATATTGAACGTCGTAGAGATACCAGTGGGCGGGGCCGCTTTCGGAAAAGCGGACGAAATCCATGCTGAGGGCAATTGGGAGGCCAAAAAATTCCCATCTTGTTCCTCCGGGGCCTCTCGACCCAAAAGAGCAACCTGCGGAGTTAAATATAACTAGAAGCGCTTCGGATTCGAAATTCTTCCCGATTTCGATGTTGATTTTACTAACGAGATGGTTCCAGTGGCCGGCCGTCAGTGGCTCAAGAATGCGGATCGATCGACTCTTTTTCTCAAGTGAAAATCCGCTTCCATACATCTGCCACCGTTCAGGAGATTCGAATATGATCGAATCGAATTTGGTGCAGTTTTTGCCTTCTTTGTCAAAAAACAGGAGCGCGCCGTCTTCGGTTTTCCACGAAATTTCGTCGAGTCCACCTTCAATTTCGCCGCTGCTTCGAAGTATCAGATTGTTTTTTGAAATGCTGCCGTCGCCCAACTTAAATCGAAGCGGATTATCGATTATGCTTTTGATGTCCATTTGCACGCCTCTTTGTTAATTCCGCTTGTAAATAAATTCCAAAATATGTCTCCGTCTTTCTGCCTGGAGTGGATTGATGGCGCTATAAATATTCTATCCTCTGTCGATACCCGGCTCAATGATGGGAGCACTGTAGCGCGAGCCCTCAATTCTCCGGGGGCAAATGTCATCCGAAGCGCGCCGGCGATGGAAGTGGGGTCATGCCGAGAGGGCGCCCGATCGTTGTGGCCTGATGTCGGGGAGAGGGGTACTCATGCTGAGGTTTTCATCAAGTGGCGTTGCATGCGTCAACTCCGGATTCCCTAGTGCGGCTGCCGTTCTGCAGGGGGCGCCGTCCATGTTGTCAACGCCCATCACTTGCTCGCGGCCATATGCTTCTACCAAGTTGTCGGCCGAGCGGGACCCTGACGTCCAGAGTACGCGCCGCTCAGCCGCGGTCAGCGGCTTTCGGCTGTAGGCGTCGTCAGGTCGATAGGCGATCTTCACCGTTGAAGCTGTCGATTGCTGTTCGGGGAGCGACAGGTCGTTGAGGCATTGCGTCTGGACGGCCGGGACGAGGATTTCCCGAGCATGCTGACGGGAGCAACGGCGCTCGAACCAAGACGCCTTTCGTCTTCGTGATAGACCGCCCGCGCGGCGGTTCGACGCGATGTCGACGGTCTGGTGTGTCGCCTTGGCCATAAGATGAGATTCCGAGTGCTGCGAAATTTGATGCGTGCGCTATTTTAACCGGACGGCTCCTGAGCAAGAGACTTGTGACGCACGAGGTTGAAGGGTGCGCATCGCGGAATCTTGCACTGAGTCCGTGCATGTCGTCCATGCATCGAATATGTGCGCGGCTTGGCGGTGCCGGCTCGATACGAGCGGAATCGACCTCTCGCAAGTTGAGGGGGCGCGGCAAGCCTGTGACCGCGCTGGCGTACCGTCTTCAGCTCGGGCTGCTCCTTCTAAGGAATTCTCGGCCGTTGCTGTCGCCG
Organism: Burkholderia cenocepacia; assembly: GCF_900446215.1. Classification (GTDB taxonomy): domain Bacteria; phylum Pseudomonadota; class Gammaproteobacteria; order Burkholderiales; family Burkholderiaceae; genus Burkholderia; species Burkholderia cenocepacia. The sequence continues at coordinate 511,857 of NZ_UAQZ01000012.1, forward strand.
AAGTCGGTCCGCCAAAGGAAGTTGCCGCCAGTCACGGCGCAAAGCGGCGCCGATCACGCTATCAATTGACCGTGTTCATTGCTCAACGATTGGCTTATCGGGTCGGGGAAGGCCGATCCAGGCGCGTTGATGCGATCGGTATCGTGTACGGTGGCGACAGAGTTGGAGTCACCGAGAGTTGTCACCCTATGAGCAAGTCAGGCGAGCATCGTAAGAACGATGTCGCTGAAGCGGTTGTACCGTCGACCAGACCGTGAGTATCGCGACGTGCAATCTCTGATCCGGGAGATGAGCGCCCGTTGCGGCCGACAGCTAGCGCCATACTCGTCAGGGTTCGGTGAGCCGTAACCGTGCGCGTGGCTATCTCCTCGAGTTCGACACGGTATAGCTGGAAAAACTGGGCAAAGTGGTCGGGCAACGTCTTAGTCAAGATCGGTGGTTTCGAGAGCATGTCGCTGGGTGTCACATCGTAATATCGCGAATTCCAGTTCGGCTTCGAATTGGGAAAAATGCCAATCTTTATCGTAATTTCTCTTCAAGGTTAGAATCCGATGGCGTAGAGGGTGACGATGGAAAAGATGCACAAGTTCGACGCGAGAATGGTGAAGGGGGAGGGAGGCTTGGTCGTCGTCGGTGATCCAGGCGTCGAGACAGATGTTCAGCGGCGTGGATTGTTTTTAGTAAAATTAAGAAAATTTGACAAATCTATTGATCATGCGACTGTGGCGTATTCCGAAAAAACTGAAAGAAATCCGAGCGAGAAAGCAAATGATGCGAGTTCTGAGGATTGATTTTCGGGATGAAGTGTTACCGTGTACGAGCAGTGGTATATGTTCCGCCGAGTCGTTCGGTCGATGGACTGATGGAACGATCGCCAAGGTTGGCCTGCCGGCCGAAATTGTCTCTACCCGTGCCGTCATGAAGATCGAGGTGAATGTTTCGGCATTCATATCTCCGGGTGTTGGGTGTCAAAGGGCCGATGTTTTACTAAATGGTGTTAGGGCAAAGACATTGTCTTTTAACGAAGATAATAAGAATAAGACAGAGAGCATCTATTTTAAGGTGACGAAGGATGGTGGGGTGGGTAGTGTAACCCTCGAATTTATTATCCATCATCCAACCAGGCCGATGGATGTCGATCATTCGCTTGACGATTCTCGCTCACTTGGCCTTGCGCTCAAGTCGCTAGATGTTTATCAAATTGAGGCGGGAGAGCATGTCGATGGCGATGTCCTTGATCTTGGGCTGCTAACGGGGGCGTGGTATCCGTCGGAGAGCACGAGGATGCGCCCAGATCCAAAATGGATGTTTCCAAGCGAATTGGATTTGGACGAGGGCGAATCAAGAAATTTCGCTGTTATCGGAACATGTACGGCGGAAATGCTGACGGATATTGTCCGCAATACTTCGCACAGGGCGGATCATTTTTTAATGAATTCGTGGTTGCCCAATGAAATTCCGGATATTTCAGGGCAACACTACGATGCGGTCCTGGTCCAGTTGACATTGCGTTTTGTCCTGTACCAAGTCATCTCTCGCCACGAGGATGACTTGATGCATGTGAAGATGTCGGAGAAGGAGCAGGCGTCCCTATTGAGAGATGCCGGCGAACTCCTGGAGAAACTTGTAAACAAGTTCATGTCGGCCCTTCCGGCGGGTGTGCCTGTCTTCTTCACTTCATTTATCGAGCCGATAGCGAGTCACAGGGGGGTGTTCTGGAATAATCGAAAAACATCTTTGTATGTGCTCGTTCGTTCCATGAACGATCGCCTGGCCGAGATTCTGGATCATACTCATGACGGGTACTATGTTGAGTTAAATGACCTTCGCCAGCATTATGGTGATATGTTCAGCTACGACGGGTATTTCAATCATTTTACTCATGCTGCCAACGATAGCTCGGAGTTTTATCTGGCATTGATTTCGCGCGTTGATCAGGCGCTAAGGATTTTGAAATCAAAAAATCCGATAAAACTGATTGTCACCGATCTTGATAATACCTTGTGGAAAGGGGTTTTGGCCGAGGAGGATGAGATTGTCAGTGCGTCGCTCGTCGAAGGTTGGCCTCTTGGATACGCGGAAGCACTCCTGGAGTGCAAGAGGCGAGGCATTCTATTGGCTATATCAAGTAAGAATGACGAGAAATTTATTCTTGAGAATTTTTCAAGGGTTTGGGGGAGTCGTATTTCTCTCGAGGATTTTTGCTCGATTAAGGTGAATTGGGGGGCGAAGTCCGATTCAATCAAGGAGATTCTGCGAGAAGTCAACGTACTTCCGCAGAATGTGCTGTTTATCGATGATAATCCGGCAGAGCTGGACGAGGTCAGGCGGGCGTTCCCGGAGATGCGGATGCTCACGGGCGATCAGCGTCGATGGAGGATGATTCTTCATTATTCGCCAGAAACGCAGGTGTCGGTCGTGACAGATGAGTCGAAGGCGCGTACAGGGCTGATTCGAGCAAAGATCGATCGAGAGCTCAATTCTCGAGGCGTGGATCGTCAGGCCTATTTGCAATCCCTGGAGATCCGGGTAAAGCCAGGAGTAATTAATCGCCGCGATGATGCAAAATACGTCAGATCATTCGAATTGTTAAATAAGACGAATCAATTCAACACGACCGGAAAGCGTTGGACCGAGCAGGAGTGCGAGGCGCTGTTCGCTGCGGGTGGAGAGTTCCTTGCTTTTGACATGGTGGATAAACATGCGGGGCACGGGATAGTGGCGGTCGCAGTGATTCGCGACAGTATCATTGAGCAAGTGGTAATGTCTTGTCGCGTCTTCGGCTTGGGTGTTGAGGTGGCATTGTTAAACTTTGTGATGACTCGGTTACTCGCTAACCATGACGAAGTGAAAGCTATTCGTAATGTTGCCGAGAGAAATGTGACCTGCCGGAACTATTTCTCGGATGCAGGGTTTCATGACCGTGACGGCGTGTGCCATGGTGGTGCAGTTCCGGAGCTTCCGGCATGGATCGCGCTTACATTATCGCCATAATGTTGAATTTTACTTATTTTCAACGTGTGTCGGCAGATTGCACTCGCGGTCTCGGTCGGGATGGTGCAGAATTACGCATCCTCGAATGCGGGCGTGCCACCGACTTCACGAACGACGTGATTCAATGATGTACCCGTTGTCAATGGGTCGCTCGATGCTTTGGGCGAGGCGATTCGAGATAGTGGTTCGTCGGAGTTAAGTCAGCATTTGATGACTTTGTCGAGTTTTGTACCTTAATTTGAAGGGGAATGTGTTATGCGGTCCGATGTTGTTCCGGGGAAAATAAGGCAAACTTTGGTTGCTGATTTTTCCAAAGATCCTGTTTCGATCGCTTGTGAGGGCCTGTCGTTTGCCGAGTCGTTTGGGCGTTGGTCCAAGGAGTCGGTGGTGAGGCTTGTCGTGCCCGGGCACGCGCTTGCTCCGCGAACGCTCATGAGAATTGATATCAACATTTCGGCATTCGTCCCGCCTACCGTGAAAGAGCAGAAGGTTGATCTCTTTGCGAACGGTGTTAGAGCTGCCGGATGGACGTTTGCCGAGAAGAATATGTGGGTGCAGGAGCAAATATTCTTCAGGCCTGCGGAGTCGGACGCGTCGAATGGTATTACATTGGAGTTCCTGATTCATCACGCTACGCGACCGTCGGAGCTTGAAAAGAGCGACGATGAGCGTGCACTTGGGCTGGCGTTCAAATCCCTGGAGGTTTACCAGGTTGAGTCTCTCGGAAAGAGAAAGGCAGATGTTCTTGATTTTTCTCTTTTAAAGAAGCTTGGCATGTCGGTGAAGCGACCTTTTGAATAAATTCGAGGGCTGGAGATCGGCTGAGCGTTGCCAATTTTTGAGATAAAAAGCAAAAGATGTGGCAATCGGGCTGATATCCGGTCGGTGACGGGGAAGGTGGTTCGCCGGGTTTGATGGTCTACTCCTGATTTCCCTCCCTTGTTTGCGTATTCTGAGCTGCGTGAGCGGCGACAAGTTGCGACCTTGTATATTGCGGGATTCGGTGGGATTTCGACGGATCACCAATTCTCACGACGCGTCATGATCGATTTGATTCGATTCAGTTTCGCGAACTACCGGCAAGATTGGCGCAGTATTTGAGTGGTGCGGGATGGTTTGAATCCGTTCCGCCGTTACTCATGTGGCTTCCTTAGTATGCCCGGCAAACGTGTTCCTACCGCTGCCGTTTTTTTTGCCGGCTGCGCAAACGTTTGTCGGTGGGGTCTTCAGATTCCGAATCAGGCTCCGTGCGGACACGCTTCAATTGGTGCAAGCGCTCGCGTCATGTTTTTACTGATGATCGAAGTGTTGTATGTAATTGAGTCCGGTCGCGAGCATCAACCCGCACTCCATAGGTCACCAGGTCTCACGATACTTCCGTCGATGAGGCATCTGAATTGCATCTTCTGAACCTGTCGGACATGGCAACGGTCGTGCCCGCTGTCCGGAAATTTGCGCCCGAGGCCTGACCAGGATCCGTTTTCGGCCGGTCTTGACGGTCGAATCCCGCGTTCGGTATTAGCATCCCAGGTCGTCGGAGATTGAATCGAGTCTGACGATTCATGCCTATACAGGGGCGATTGTGAATTTCGCCCTGCTCACCTTTCAATCCGGTCAATTTGCGTCTGTCAAGGAGTGCGGCGTGCATTTCGTATCGACGTGGCTTAATTGCAACGTCGGCGCCGGAGTTTGTTTTGTTTTCTTTCTTATTTGTCGAGAAATCTCGATCTGATGTGTCAATATATGCAAATTGTAAGGTTTTCTGTACGGAAAGTATAAGCCTGTAGGCAGCCCGATTCGTCTGACGGTCGAGTTGTGCTGCTGCGGCCGAAAGGGGGGCGACCACGAATGTGTCGCTCCAGCCGGCGCGATCGTGGCAATCAAGAGATCATGAGCATCAGCGAAATTTTTCGAGTGGGTGGGACCGATATTACCGAAGCCGGGCAGGCTCCAGTCTCGGTTTTGCGAAAGCCCAAAATATTGAGCATCGGAGGGTGCGTTACCGAGGTTCTGGCTGGAAGAATGAGCCGGTTGGCGGATGTTACCCATCTGTGGCGTGTAAGTGTGCCTTGTTTGATGTCGAATAAAGTTGACGGACGCACATACTTCGGATCCTCCGAGCACCAGTTGTCTGAGCGGATCAATTTCGAGCTGACGAAGCAGGCACTCCACAAACTCAAAAAGGGTTCGTATGAGTTTTTGCTTTTCGATCCGACGAGCGATTTCACCAACGATTATTACGAGAAAGACGGCTGCATTATATCCGACATGGAGTCGGGGGCGCTGGGTCCGCACTGGAAATGGCCGGACGGGTTCATGGACGGTAGTTGGACCAGGATTTCTCCAACAAGCCATCAGTACCTGGAGATTTATCTCCATTATCTGAAAGATCTCATTGCTTTATCCGAAGAGATCGGTGTCCCGCTTATTATTATGAAGCGGCGAACTTGCGTCAATAAAATCACTGGCGAAGGCGTAACCGGATTGGGTGATCCGGAATCGTCCGAAATCAATTGGTGGGTTGATCTGCTTTGGAAGAAAATTGATGGCTTGATGGCGAAATTGAACGTTCTTGACTTGAACGGGCGTTTTTCTATCACATCTTTTGATGCCCCGTATGGTGAGGCGAAATTTCACCCGATCGAAGAGTTTTACGATTACGCGGCTTACAAATTAATGGGGCTGATGAGGTTTAGCGATGACCTGATCTCGGAAGTCACATTCAATATATATAGGGAAAGAGCAAGCCGCCGCCTGGCTATTCATTCAGAGCGGGACGGATTGGTTCAGGAGCGGGATGGGCTGATCCATGAGCGAGAGGGGTTGATTCACGAGCGGGATGGGCTGATCCATGAGCGCGACGGGTTGGTGCACGAGCGGGATGGGTTGATTCATGAGCGAAACGGGCTGATCTACGAGCGTGACGGGCTGGTCCATGAGCGTGACGGGCTGGTCCATGAGCGAAATGGGCTGACCCACGAGCGGGATGGGCTGATTCATGAGCGAAACGGGCTGATCTACGAGCGTGACGGGCTGGTCCATGAGCGAAACGGGCTGACCCACGAACGGGATGGACTGATTCATGAGCGAAACGGGCTGATCCACGAGCGTGACGGGCTGATTCATGAACGAAATGCGCTGATCCACGAGCGTGACGGGCTGATTCATGAACGAAATGCGCTGATCCACGAGCGAGACGGGCTGATTCAAGAGCGCCATAGCTTGGTGCATGATCGGGACGCCCTTCATTCGTCTCTCAATAATCTTGTGACCGAGCGGGAGTCCATATCGGCTCGCGAGATCGAAAACGCGCGTATTGCAAGCGAATGTCACAGGCAGGAACTGGCGACGATCTCGGAAGCTCGAGACAACGCGCTTGCTGAAAATGCTGCGACCATCCTGGCGCTAGAAGAATTACAAAAATCTTACATCGATCTCTCGCGCAGGCATGATGAATTGAGTTCTCAACGGGACCGTCTTTTTAACGAGTTGCGGTTGGACGAAGGGCCCATGGCCTTGCGCGATGTGCTTCCGCTGGCCAGGGCGTGGCGGCCTGTTATCAAGGGAATCGGGAAGACCAAGCGATTCTGGCGGCGATTGATTGCGGTGTAGCGGTAGGGGGGGCGAGTGTCCTGGCGAGCTGGGCGCATCGGGATTTCATGATCCTGTCAGAGCGTTTTGCGGCGATCACCAGCCCCTGGGCAGTGCGCGCCTTCAAATGTCATGCGCGATCTCGATCTCGTTGTCGGCCGCACCAGTTGAATAAGCGCTTGCGGCAGGGCGAGGGTGTGCGTCACCACGCCCTCGCCCGCATCGCACGGCGTGGCGTCCACGAGACGACCGCGCGCAACGCCCGCATCTGCCGGGCGATGCGGCCAGCGTGTTGCGTCGACGCTGGAATCTTGCCGCTACGGATATTTCGAGAGGCCGCTCTCGTTCCCGCTGGCTGGCACGGGTCAATCGCTTGCAATCGTCATAAGAACGAGTGTGGAAGCCAATCGGTAGGGGTGTCGATACCCGGGGGCGGCGGCTTCAGTGCCGCCCAATTCTAATGCTGGCCGGTCCTCTGTCATGCACCTGATGAGTCCCTCGCCACTCCGTTTGCGAGTCGGCGTCTGGTAATGCATTCGCCAGGATGTGACGCAAATGAGACAAAGATATCTATTAACCCGACTGCAGGGCGCTCTGCCACGCCCGATGCCCGGTTGCGGTGAGCGATAGTGCGTGCAGCCCTAACGGCTCAGGGGCGGAATAAGGCATACTTCAGGGCGCTGCTTGCCGTCACATCCACAGCCTGGCAGTGGCGCTCCACTTACAGATCCACTACAACTCTCCGAATAAAAATAGCCATCTCTCAATGTGACAATCGATGAACAGCGGCAAGTTGAAAGGTGAGACGCGTCAACTCACTGATCTCCACCAAGATCGACACGACTCGGCAAGATGCCGGTTCACCGAACGCACCCATTGATATTGCCTCGATGGCGATGTTTGCCGGTTTTTCCATTACTGCATAGTTGATCTATGAGTCGTTCTTTCCTTGCCTTGCAAGGCACGGCGTCCCCTTTTTTCAGCCAGCTCGCGCATGTTCTTGGCAGCCGCGGCCACCATGTGACCCGCGTCAATTTTTGTGGCGGCGACCTGGCCTACGCCGGTGGGGGCGCGGCTTGGAATTATTGTGACAAGGCGGAAGGCTTGTCGGCCTGGTACCGTCACATCGTCGAAGCCAACGACTTTACCGATGTCTTCCTGTTTGGCGATTGCCGCGAAATCCATCGACCGATACATGCAGTCGTTCAGGTGACCTGCCCCCTGCAAACAGGGCCAGCCGGAGTCTAGTAAAGTTCGTTTTCGGAGAAGAAGACGAACATGAAGAAGCGCTTTACGGAACAGCAAATCATCGGGTTTCTGAAGGAAGCCGAGGCCGGTATGCCGGTCAAGGAACTGTGCAGGAAGCACGGGTTCAGTGATGCGTCGTTCTACACTTGGCGTGCGAAGTTCGGCGGCATGGAGGTCTCGGAAGCCCGCCGGCTCAAGAACCTCGAGGTGGAGAATGCCCGGCTGAAGAAGCTGCTGGCCGAAGCAATGCTCGATATGGAAGCGTTGAAGGTCGTCGTCAAGGGAAAGCCCTGAGCCCGCAAGCCAAACGCGAAGCAGTATCGGCGATTCGGGGGAAGGTCAACATCTCCGAGCGCCGCGCCTGCCGGCTTGTCGGGCTTTCTCGCAGCGTGCTGCATTACGACGCGAAGCCAGACCACGAGAATGAGGTGCTAGCGGCGCGTCTGGTGGAGTTGGCACACGAACGTCGTCGATTCGGCTACCGCCGATTGCACGCCCTAGTGGAACGCGAAGGCACGCACGCCAATCACAAGCGCATCTATCGCCTGTACCGTGAGGCAGGGCTGGCTGTGCGGCGCCGTCGCAAGCGCCACGGCGTAATGATTGAGCGCGAGCAACTGGCATTGCCGGGCGCCCCCAACGAGGTGTGGTCAATCGATTTCGTGATGGATGCGCTTTCCAACGGCCGGCGCGTGAAGTGCCTGACCGTCGTCGACGACTTCACGAAAGAGGCTGTCGACATCGTTGTCGACCATGGCATCTCAGGTTTGTATGTCGCTCGGGCATTGGACCGCGCAGCTCGCTTCCGTGGCTATCCCAAGGCGGTGCGAACAGACCAGGGCCCCGAATTTACGAGCCGCGCGCTTGACCAGTGGGCGTATGCGAACGGCGTCGCTCTGAAGTTGATTCAGGCGGGCAAGCCAACGCAGAATGCGTACATCGAATCGTTCAACGGCAAGTTCCGCGACGAATGCCTTAACGAGCACTGGTTCACGACGCTCGCGCATGCTCGGGCAGTCATCGCGGCATGGCGTCAGGACTACAACGAGCAAAGGCCGCACAGCGCACTGAACTACCTTGCGCCGTCAGAGTTTGCGGCGAAACATCGGGCAACCGCGGATACTCCTGCCGCTTTCCAGGAGTTGGTTTAAAGGGACTTTGCTAGAAGCCCATTGGCCCTATTGATGGGGGCAGGTCACAGGATCTCGGCCTGCGCGTACACGTTTTCGAGGAGGGCTATGTTCGTCCCCACTGGATCACGATGGAGCATCACGGCGTCAATGGTCGCTCGTTGCTGCCGCGCGACCCGGACTGGTATCGCGACCAACGCAAGCATGTCCCGCCCGCGGGCTTTGGCCACCCGACCGGCTATAACCTGAAGGTACGCGTGTACCACGATATCGCCTACCGTCTGGCGAACGCGTTGCACGCCCGCCGGTTTCCGTACTACCGGAGCCATCGCCCCAAAAATGGTTTCCAGGAATACGCTGGTCTGGCCTATCGCGCCGCCCAGTCGCGCGTTCATGCCTGGGAGGCCGATCGGGTCGTCAGGGAATTGCTGGACGAGAAGCGAGAGTATTACCTGTTCCCGCTTCAACTGAACTCCGACGCGCAGATCGTCGCGCATTCTCCATTCGACGGCATTTGCGCTGCCATTTCGGCCGTATTGCGTTCATTTGCTCGCCACGCCCCGTCTCGTGCACGGCTTGTCATCAAGAACCATCCGCTGGACACGGGCCTGATCGCCTACAAGCAATTCGCAGCGACACTGGCTCGGGAACTCGGCATCGATCAGCGCATGATTTTTATCGATGCCGGCCATCTTCCCACCTTGCTTGACCATTCCCGTGGGGTAGTCGTCGTCAATAGCACCGTGGGTTTGTCTGCCTTGCACCACGAGCGGCCCCTGATCGCGCTTGGCACGGCGATTTACGCGATACCCGGCCTGACCTGGCAGGGTAGTCTCGACGATTTTTGGACGCAGGCGGACGGCCCGGACATGCATCTCTATCGTGCCTTTCTCGATTACGTGATGCATCACACGCAAATTAACGGCGATTTCTACACAAAGTCCGGTATCGAGATGGCTGTGGCGGGCGTCGTCGCCCGAGTGGAGGAGGTGCATGGGTAGCCTTGCCCAACCACGTAATGTCGTTATCACTGGCGCAAGCGCCGGTATCGGCCGTGCGCTTGCGCTGGCTTACGCCCGGCCGGGTGTCGTGCTCGGTCTCGTCGGCCGCGATATCGAGCGGCTCGACGCAAGTGCCTCGGAATGCCGTACTCGCGGTGCTGTTGTTGTTACGGGGCAGTTTGACGTGCGCGATGCCGACAGTGCAAAAGTGTGGCTTGACGGCTTCGACGACGCCCATCCGATTGATCTGCTGATCGCGAACGCGGGAGTTGCGAGTACGCTTGCCACGGCGAACGACTGGGAGGGGCTGGAGCGCACGGCGCGGGTGGTCGACACGAATTTTTATGGCGCCCTGCATGCCGTGCTGCCTGTCGTCGACCGGATGCGCGGACGACAGCAGGGCCATGTCGTTATGGTCGCGTCGCTGGCCGCGCTGCGCGGGATGGCGATCTCGCCGGCCTATTGTGCGAGCAAGTCGGCGATCAAGGCGTATGCCGATTCCGTCCGGCCGTTGCTCAAGCGCAATGGCATCCGGATGTCGGTGGTCTTGCCCGGATTCGTTGAAACGTCAATGAGCGACGTATTTCCCAGCGACAAGCCATTTCTCTGGACAGCGAACAAGGCGGCGTCATATATCCGTCGCAAACTCGCAGCCGGGCGCGCCGAAGTTGCGTTTCCCGGTCTGCTGGCGTTCGGAATGCGCTTGTTGCCGCTGTTGCCGTCGTCACTCGCTGACGCCATTCTCGACAAGCTGTCTTATTTTCCCAGGGAGGAAGACATCAAGTGACTGCGATGCCCTGGCTGACATGTATTGCTGCCGCTATCCTGTCGTTCGCGCCCGATCGCATCGCAGTGCCCCGTTTCCCGCAGCGTCGTTCGCTTGCCGGGGCATTGGTCCGCGCACTCGCAGTTCTATTCATCGCGTCGCTGCTCCTCTTCGTCACTGCCCGTCCGATTTTTTCCGCGTTCGTCGCGATCGCACTCGTTGGCTTGGTCGAGCTTGTCAGCAACGCGAAATACGAATCCTTACGCGAACCCTTTGTCTTTACCGATCTTAGCCTGTTCAGCCAGTTGTTTTCCCACCCTCGACTCTACTTGCCGTTCCTGAGCCTCGACAAGGTGATTGCGATCGTGGCGGGCGTGTTGATCGTGCTGATTGGTTACCTGTCCGAGCCCGCGATCTCTCCGCGCCCATGGCTGGCCTTCGCGATTGTCCCCGGAGTCACATTCTTACTGTGCCGAGGGCTTGCAGCCCGCCTGCCGCTGACGCTTGATCCGATAGCCGATCAGCAGCGCCACGGCTTTTTTGCGGTGTTCGTGGCTTATCTGCTCAATGGTCTGCGTCCCGCGACGTTCGACTCGTTCGCGCGTGCCAACGAATCCAGTCCGTTTGCGACCGGCGAGCCGGTGAAGTGTCCCGACGTCATCGTGATCCAGAGCGAGTCGTACTTTGATGTGCGCCATGTCAGCGGGGCGGTGGATTCGGCGGTGTACACGCGCTTCGATGAGGCGCGGCGCGAGTCGGTGTGCCACGGCAAGTTGACCGTGCCGGCCTGGGGGGCAAACACGATGCGCACCGAATTTGCGGTGTTGACGGGCGTGCCCCAGGCGGCGTTGGGGTATGCGCGTTTCTATCCTTACACTTTCGTACGCAGTGTCTGCGCATCGCTTGCCCGCTGGTTCGGGCGCGGAAATTACGAAACACTTGCGATTCACCCGTACTATGCGGACTTCTTCGGGCGAAACCGGGTATTTCCGTTGCTTGGATTCGAGCAATTCCTCGATATCGAACATTTTGCGGCGGCGTCCCGCTCCGGGCCCTATGTTTCCGATGACGCGGTGGCGGATGCGATTATTGCCGCGCTCGATGCGCCTGGCGGCCGCCCGCGCTTCATTTTCTCGATGACGATGGAGAACCATGGCCCGCTGCATCTGGAGCAGGTATTACCCGGAGAATCGTGTTCAAGGCATACTCTCGGCGAAGATGCCTCCTGGCAAGACCTTACAGCATACTTGCGGCACATTGAAAATGCGGACGCGATGATCGGACGATTGCTCGATCATTTGCGTACCAGCAATCGTGAAACGGTCGTTTGTTTCTACGGCGATCACGTTCCCGCGCTGCCTCATGTTTTTCATAAACTGGACGTAAATCCGCAACACAGCGATTATTTCATCTGGCGGAATTACGGCGCAGTTGCTCCCGAATGCCGAAATTTGCCGGCGGAGGAGTTAGGGGCGGTATTGCTGCACGTGACACAAGACGACGGAAATCGCGCGGAAGAACCGCACGCATCCGAGAAAGCGACATAAAAGATGAACAGTAAGATTGCAATAATTGGGGTGGCTTGTCGGTTTCCCGGAAGCGCGAATAATCTCGGCGACTTCTGGCAACTCCTGCGCGACGAACGCGACGCCGTCACCGAAATCCCCGCCGACCGCTTCGGCACCGATTTCTACCAGCACCCGTCCAAGCGCGAGCCGGGCAAGAGCTATACGTTCTCTGCCGGCGTGCTCGACAACGTCGCCGGCTTCGATGCCGCATTCTTCGGCATTTCCCCGCGCGAAGCGGCCCAGATGGACCCTCAGCAGCGCCTGCTGCTCGAACTCGCATGGGAAGCATTCGAGGACGCGGGCGTGCGCCCGGCCGACATGCGCGGCAGCAACTGCGGCGTCTTCGTCGGTGCCGCCAGCATGGATTACGGCAACCGCAACATGGACGATCTGAACGTGATCGATCCATATTCGGCGACCGGCAACACCCTGAGCATCGCGTCGAACCGCGTGTCCTACCTGTTCGACCTGCGCGGCCCGAGCATGTCCGTCGATACGGCCTGCTCGTCGTCGCTCGTCGCACTCCACCAGGCCGTCAAGGCGCTGCAGTCCGGCGAAGCCGACGTGGCGCTCGCAGGCGGCGTCAACCTGCTGCTGCACCCGTTCGGTTTCGTCAGCTTCTCGAAGGCGTCGATGCTGTCGCCGCGCGGCCGTTGCCGGGCGTTCGATGCGACCGGCGACGGCTATGTCCGCTCGGAAGGCGGCGCGTTCGTGCTGCTCAAGCCGCTCGATCGCGCGCTCGCCGACGGCGACACGATCCATGCGGTGATCGCCGGCTCCGGCGTGAACTCGGTCGGCCACTCGCCGGGCGGCATCAGCGTGCCGGGCGCGGCCGCGCAGGCGTCGCTGCTGCGCAGCGTGTACGCCCGCGCGGGCATCGATCCACAGTCGCTGGCCTATCTCGAAGCGCACGGCACCGGTACGGCGGTCGGCGATCCGATCGAAGCGCGTGCGCTGATCGACGTCGTGTCGGGCGAGCGCCCGGCGGATCGTCCGCTGCTCATCGGCTCGGTCAAGACCAACATCGGCCATCTCGAGACGGCATCCGGCATGGCCGGGCTGCTGAAGGCCGTGCTGTGCCTGAAGCATCGCGCGGTACCGCGCTCGCTGCATTTCGTCACGCCCAATCCTGGGATCGATTTCGACGGCGGGCGTTTGCGTGTCGTCGATCGCTACATGCGGCTCGACACGGGTGACGCGCCGCTGACGGTCGGCGTCAACTCGTTCGGTTTCGGCGGGACGAACGCACACGTCGTGCTGACGGAGGCGCCGGCTGCAAACGCGGCGTCGGCGGCCGCGCGTGAGCCCGAGCCGACACAAGCACAACTGTCTCCGCTCGTCCTGACCGCGCGCAGCTCGAATGCGCTCGGCGCGCTCGCGGGCCGCTATCTGGCGATGCTCGACAACGGCGGCGACTGGCAGGCACTAGCCGCCGCGGCCGCACGTCGTCGCCAGTGGCTGGAACATCGCGCAATCGTTGCCCCGGCCGACCAAGCCGAAGGCCGCGCCGCGCTTGCGGCACTGGCCCAGCCGGCGCAGGAAGGCCTGCCGGCCTGCGTGGCAACCGGCCAGGCGCCGGCCGATGCGGTGCGCACCGCGCTCGTCTTCTCGGGCAACGGCTGCCAGTGGGTCGGGATGGGCAACGAACTCTATGCGGAGAACGCCGTGTTCCGCGCGGCGCTCGACGAAGTCGACGCGCTGTGGTGCGCCGATGGCAGCCCGTCGCTCGTCGACGTGATGCGCGGCGGCCCGAGCGCGGAATGGCTGGCCGGCGCGGGCGCCGAATGGCTCGCCGCGACGGAGAACGCGCAGCCGCTGCTGTTCGCGATCCAGGTCGGCATGATTCGCGTGATCGACGCGCGCGGGATGCGTTACGACGCGGCGATCGGCCATAGCGTCGGCGAGATTGCCGCGGCGTGGGTGACGGGCGCGCTGTCGCTCGCCGACGCGGTTCGCGTGATCAAGATCCGCAGCCGCGCGCAGGCGATGACGCGCGGCAGCGGCCGGATGGCGGCCGTCGGCATCGGCGATGCGGCGGCGCGCGAACTGATCGCGCGTCACGGGCTGGCGCGGCGCGTCGAGATCGCGGGCATCAACAGCCCCGACGCGGTGACGCTTGCGGGCGAGCTGCAGGGCTTGCAGGCACTGGAGGCCGCGCTGCGCGGCAGCGGCAAGTTCTTCCAGATGCTGGATCTTGACTACGCATTCCACAGCAGCCACATGGACCGCATCGAGCCGGTCGTGCTGGCCGAGCTGGCGAGCCTGCGGCCGCAGCCGGGCAACGGCACGTTCGTGTCGACCGTGACCGGCGGCGCGCTGGCCGGCACCGAGCTCGATGCCCGCTACTGGTGGCGCAACATTCGCGAGCCGGTGCGCTTCGGCGACGGCATCGGGCATCTGATCGAGCAGGGCGTCCGGCTGTTCGTCGAGGTCTCGCCGCATTCGATCCTGCGCACGTACGTGAAGCAGGCATTCGCGGCCGCCGGCGTGACCGGTATGGCGCTGCCGACGCTCAAGCGCGATCACGGCAGCGCGGCGACGCTGCGGCAAGCGATCTTCGCGGCGATCGCGCACGGCGCGAGCGTCGATCCCAACCGCTTCGCGCCGGGCGAATCGCGCGCTGCATTGCCGACCTATCCGTGGCAGCGCGACCGCTTCTGGCTGACGCCGACCGTCGAAGGCTACGGCCTCGTCAATCGTCGCCGCGAGCATCCGCTGCTCGGCTATCGCCTGCACGAGCACGCATTCGCGTGGGAAAACCAGCTCGATCCGGCGAAGCTGCCGATGCTGGCCGATCACGTCGTCGACGGCGGCGTGGCGTTCCCGGGGGCGGGCTACGTGGAAATGGCACTCGCCGCGGCACGCACCTTCTTCGATATGCCGGATGCGGCGCTCGAAAACGTCGAAATCCGCACGCCGGTGGTATTCCAGCCGCAGCAGGCGAAGCTGTTCCGGCTCGTGATCGAGTCGCGTACCGCGACCTTCACGATCGAGACGCGCGACCGGATGTCCGACGGTGCATGGACGCTGAACGTGACGGGGCGGATGCTGGAAAGCGGCAACACGCTCGGCGATGCGAGCGTCGTGCCGCCGGGCGCGCTCGATCGCCTGCTCGCGTTGCCCGCCGCCGACGGCGACACGCTGTATGCAAACACGGCGGCCATCGGCCTCAGCTACGGGCCAGCATTCCGCTGGGTCCGCACCGTGCGGGTCGCCGCGGACGATGACGCGGCGCTGGCCGACGTCGCCGCGCCGGCCGCATGCGGCGACGCGCGGGCATTGTCCACCTATCTGCTGCATCCGGCGCTGATGGACAGCGGGTTTCATCCGCTGTTCGCACTCCTTGCGGCGCATGCGCGCGAAGGCGAGCATCCGGCTTACGTGCCGGTGCAGATCGGACGGGTCGACTATCTGCGCGGCGACACGGTCGAGCGGGTGCTCGTGCGGATCGACCGGCACAGCCCGCATTCGATCGTCGCGCATTTCGAATTCCTCGATGCGCGCGGCGCGATCGTCGCGCGGCTCGGCGCATGCCGGTTCCGGCGTGTCGATCTCGTCGGCCGCCGGCAGAACCTGCCCGCGCGCTTCGTCTACCGCCTTGAAGAGGTGCCACTGCCGGGTGACGTCGATGCAGCCGGTTTGCCGGCCCCCGACGCGTTGCTCGCGCATGCAGCCGCGCGGCTCGACGCGGCCGGGCACGACGGCCGCCGGACGCAGCATCTGACCGAAATCCTGCCGCTGCTCGACGTGCTGGCGAGCCTCTACGCGCTCCGCGCGTTCGATGCGCTCGGCGCATTCGCCGGCACATGGCAGCCGGCGGCCGGGCGTGAGGTGCTGGCCGCACGTCTTGCCGACATGCTGGTCGAAGACGGTCTCGCTCATCGCGATGGCGCGCTGCTCGTGCGTGACGACGCGGCGTGCGCGGCGTTGCCGCCGCTCGACGAGCTGTGGCGCGGGCTGCTGGCCGAATCGCCGGGGCACGTGGCCGAGCTGACGCTGCTCGCGCATTGCGGCGCGGCGTTGCCGGACGTGCTGAACGGCGCGAAGGACGGCGCACGCCTGCTGTCGCCGACCGGCCACAGCCTGGTCGAACAACTCCTGGCCGCATCGCCGACGTGGCAGCACGTGCACGCGTTGCTGACGGCGAGCGTCGAGCAGGCGGTCGATGAATGGCAACCGGCACGCCGGTTGCGCGTGCTCGAGCTGGGCGCGACGGATGGCGACGTGCTGCAGACGCTCGGCATGCATCTCGCGGCCGCACGTTGCGATCACACGATCGCCGGGACTGCCGGCCAACTCGCCGGGTTCGACGCGGATGCGGAAGCGGCGGTGCGCACGGTTGCGTTGCAATCGGGCGAGCGGCTGTCGCTGGCGGCCGACGAAGCCGGCCCTTACGACCTGATCGTCGCGAACCGCGCGTTGAGCGGCCGCCACGATGTGGCCGACGCGTTGAATGCAATGCGGTCATGGCTGGCGCCCGGCGGATTGCTGCTGCTGGCCGAATCGCGTCGCGGCCGTTTCTCCGACATCGTATTCGGCGCGCAGGCTTCGTCGACGGACGCCGATGCACCCGTGCCGCTGACACCGGCGGATCTCGATGCGGCACTCGAACGCGCGGGCTTCGTCGATGTCGTGCGGCACGTCGAGCAATCGCTCGATCTGGACGGCACGCCGACGTTCGTCATCGCGCGCAACCCCGCGAGCGCCGTTGTCGCGCAACGCGGCGAGGAACCGAACGATCTCGATACGCTCGCCCGCAGCGAACAATGGCTCGTGATGCACGCCCCGGCCGAGGCCGGCGGTTTCGGCGGGAAACTGGCCGATGCGCTCGCGCACGCCGGCTATCCGGCCGATATCGTCGACGTCACGCACGCAGCCGATGCGATCGCGTCGTTGCCGGTCGGGCAGCCCGCGCATGTCGTGTTCTGCGCACCGGAAACGCCGCTTGCCGATACGACGACCGGAGACGTCCTGATGGCCGCGCTGCGTCACGGCGTGATCGCGCTGGCGGCGCTGGTGCGCGCGCTCGGTGCGCAGCCGAACGCGGCCACGCGGCTGACCGTCGTCACGCGCGGCGGCGCGCCGTTCGCCGGCGCCGCGAACGCGCATCCGGAACAGGCGACGCTGTGGGGCCTCGGTCGCGTGCTGGCGAACGAGCATCCCGAACTCGCGTGCCGCCTGATCGACGTCGACCCCGCGGCGAACGGGATTCCCGATGCGCTGATTCGCGAGCTGACCGGCGCGGCGGTCGAGGAAGAAGTCGTGCTGAGCGCGCACGGGCGGCTGGTGCCGCGCATGCTGACGGCCGCACAGGCCGCGGCGCGCAGCGACGGCGCGATTGCACGCGCGTCGGTGCTGGCATTCGACGCACCGGGCTCGCTGCGCAATCTCGAATGGTTCGCGTTGCCGGAAAGCGCGCTGGGCGACGACGAGGTGGAGATCGAGCCGGTGGCCACCGGCCTGAATTTCCGCGACGTGATGTATGCGATGGGGCTCCTGTCCGATGAAGCGGTCGAGACCGGCTTCGCGGGCGCGACGATCGGCATGGAATTGTCGGGCCGCGTCGTCCGGGTGGGCAGGGCAGTGACGAAGTTCGCACCGGGCGATGCGGTGCTCGGCTTTGCGCCGGCGTCGTTCGCGACGCGTGTCAGGACGCGCGCGCAGGCCATCGCGCCGAAACCCGAACGCCTGTCGTTCGAGGAAGCGGCGACCGTGCCGACGACGTTCTTCACCGCGTACTACGCGCTCGTCGAACTCGCGCGGCTGCGCCGCGGCGAGCGCGTGCTCGTGCACGGCGGCGCGGGCGGCGTCGGGATCGCCGCGATCCAGTTGGCGCGCCACTTCGGCGCGGAAGTGTTCGCGACGGCCGGCAGCGACGAGAAGCGCGAGTTCGTGCGCCTGCTCGGCGCCGATCACGTGCTCGATTCGCGCAGCCTTGCGTTCGCGGATCAGATTCGCGCGATGACGGGCGGCGAGGGCATCGACATCGTGCTGAATTCGCTCGCCGGCGAAGCGATGGTGCGCAGCATCGATACGCTGCGTCCGTTCGGCCGCTTCCTTGAACTCGGCAAGCGCGATTTCTACGAAAACAGCCATATCGGGCTGCGTCCGTTCCGCAACAACATCAGCTATTTCGGCATCGACGCCGACCAGTTGATGGGTGCGTTGCCGGAGCTGACCGCGCGGCTGTTCGGCGAAGTGATGGCGCTGTTCTCGGCAGGCGTGCTGCATCCGTTGCCGTATCGCGCGTTCCCGGCCGAGCGGGCCGAGGATGCGTTCCGCTACATGCAGCAGGCGCGCCAGATCGGCAAGGTGCTCGTGACCTATCCGTCGGGCACGCCCGCGCCGACGCGCGGCGTCGCGCGCGCGGAGTCGTTCGCGCTCGATCCACATGGTGCTTACCTGGTGGTCGGCGGCACGGGTGGCCTCGGCTTCGCGAGCGCACGCTGGATGGTCGAGCATGGCGCGCGCCGGCTGACGCTCGCGAGCCGCTCCGGCGAACTCACTGTCGCGGCGCGCGCCGAGGTGGCGCGCTGGCACGCGTCGCTCGGCGTCACCGTCGACGTCGTGTCGTGCGATGTGACCGATGCCGCAGCGGTCGACGCGATGATTGCCGCGATCGTCCGAGGCGCCCATCCGCTGAAGGGCGTGCTGCATTCCGCGATGTCGATCGACGACGGCCTCGTGCGCAATCTCGACGACGCGCGGATGGTCGCGGTGCTCGCACCGAAGTTGGCCGGCGCGTGGAACCTGCATCGCGCGACGCGCGCGTTGCCGCTCGACCTGTTCGTGGTCTATTCGTCGGCGACGACCTATCTCGGCAATCCGGGGCAGTCGAACTACGTCGCGGCCAACACCTTCCTCGAGGCGCTCGTCGAACATCGTCGCGCGGCAGGGTTGCCGGGCACGTTCATGGCCTGGGGGCCGCTCGAGGACGTCGGCTTCCTCGCGCGCCACGCGGATACGCGCGAGGCGTTGCAGTCGCGGATCGGCGGTGCGTCGATCACGTCCGACGAGGCGATGGTCGCGCTCGAGCGCGCACTGGTCGCGGGCGCGGCCGGCGAAGCCGTGGTCCGGCTCGACTGGCACGCGGTAGCGCGCGGGATGCCGGCCGCGAAGGCGCGCCGGTACTCGCTGCTGCAATCGCATGCGAGCGGCGGCGATGCGCGCGATGGCGGCACGCAGCTGCGCGAAGAGGTGCTGGCGTTGCCGCGCGACGAAGCGATCGCGCTGGTGGCGCGGACGCTGCAGGCGCAGATCGCGCGGATTTTGCATATGACGCCCGATCGCATTGCGCTCGACAAGTCGGTGCTCGACATGGGCATGGATTCGCTGATGGGGATGGAACTCGGCCTCGCGGTCGAGGAAGCGTTCGAGGTCAAGCTGTCGGTGATGGCGATTGCCGAAGGCGCGTCGGTGACGACGCTGGCCGGGCGTATCGTCGATTCGATCGGCGCGTCGACCGATGCGGATGCTGGCGCCGCGACGGATGCCGCGACGGATGCCGCGCAGGAGGCCGTCGCGGCGCTCGCGGCGAAGCATGCGATCGACGGCGAAGCGCGCGCGATGCTCGATGCGCGGCAGGCACCCGCCGCGGGCCAGGCGTCGCCGACGCTGGAGGTCACGCGATGAGCGCGCCGTCCGGCTGGGCGACGCGTCAGGGCACGCTGGCACGTCCGCTGGCGATCGACGGTCACGGGCTGCACACGGGGCGCCGGGTGGGTGTGCGGATCCTGCCCGGGCGTCCGGAAGAGGGCGTGACGGGCATCGCGTTCCGTCGCGTCGCGCAGGGGCGCACGCTCGCGACGCTGCCGGTCGATCCCGCGCTGCGCCGCGCGCAGCCGCTGTGCACGATGCTGCGCAACGCCGACGGCGTCGGCGTTCGCACGATCGAGCATCTGCTTGCGTCACTGCTCGCATGCGAGATCGATCACGCGATCGTCGAGATCGATGCGGAAGAAGTGCCGATTCTCGATGGCAGCGCGGCACCTTGGGTGGATGCGATCCGCGCGTGCGGCCGTGTCGCGCTCGATGCGCCGAAACGCTTCATCCGCGTGCTGCGGCCCGTCGTCGTCACGGACGGCGAGGGCGACCAGCGGCGCGAAATGCGGATCGAACCGGCGCCGCGTTACGAACTGAGCGTGCGCAACGACCTGCGCGGCTTCGGCGACATGCACTGGGATGGGGCGCTGACGCCGGCCGCATTCGCGACCGAAATCGCGCCGTCGCGCTCGTATGGCCGCGTGAAGTGGGCGGTACCCGCGATCGTCGCCGGTTATCTGCGCGGCGTGCCGATCCTGCGCGGCGCGCGACCGTCGTGCACGGCGTCCATCGTCGGCAATCGCGTGCTGGGCGGGATGCGGCTGCCGGAGGAGTTCGTCCGCCACCGCGTGCTCGACCTGGTCGGCGATCTCGCGCTGGCCGGCGCGCCGCTGCTGGCGCGCGTGAGCGCACTGCGGCCGAGCCACGAGATGAATTTCCGGCTGGTGGACGCGCTGCTGGCCGAATCCGACGCATGGCAGTGGGCCGAGTTTCCCGACGCGTGACACCACGCTTTTTCATGATGCTCGGCGTAACATAGCGCCTTTTCGAGATACAAGCGAAGGAAGCAATGGCACTGGGAGAGCATCTTCGCCAGCAACTGGCGGCGAAAGCGTTGAAACGGCAGCTGGAGCGCGCGACCGATGCGGCCGCGGCACCGGGCGTGCCCGGCACGCTGGCCGCGCAGACCGCATCGGCGCGCAGCCGCTTCGAATCGATGCCGCAGTATCAGCAGGTCCGGATCATGCGCGAGATGGGCGAGAAGCTGCGCGTCGACTCGCCGTTCTTCCGCGTGCATGAAGGCGTGGCCGGCGCGACGACGCAGATCGGCGGCCGCGAGTACCTGAACTTCGCGAACTACAACTACCTCGGCCTGGCCGGCGATCCGGCCGTGTCGTCGCGTGCGAAAGCCGCGATCGACCGCTACGGCACGTCGGCCTCCGCGAGCCGGATGGTCGCGGGCGAGCGCCCGGTGCAGCGTGATCTCGAGCGCGCGCTGGCTGCGTTCTACGAGACCGACGACTGTGTCGCGTTCGTGAGCGGCCACGCGACGAACGTGACCGTGATCGGCGCGCTGTTTGGCCCCGGCGATCTCGTCGTCCACGATTCGCTCGCGCACAACAGCATCGTGCAGGGCGCGCAGCTGAGCGGCGCGAAGCGGCTGAGCTTCGCGCACAACGACTGGCAGGCGCTCGACGAGCTGCTGTCGCGCGTGCGCCGCGAATACCGGCACGTACTGATCGCGATCGAAGGGCTGTACAGCATGGACGGTGATTTCCCCGACCTGCAGCGCTTCGTCGACGTGAAGACGCGCCACGGCGCATTCCTGCTGGTCGACGAGGCGCATTCGCTCGGCGTGCTCGGCGCGACCGGCAAGGGCATTCGCGAGCATTGCGGCGTGGCGCCCGACCAGGTCGACATGTGGATGGGCACGATGAGCAAGACGCTGGCCGGCTGCGGCGGCTTCATCGCCGGCTGCCAGCCGCTGGTCGACATGCTGCGGCACCTGGCGCCGGGCTTCCTGTACAGCGTCGGGCTCGCGCCGACGCTCGCCGAAGCGTCGCTGGCCGCGCTTGAGCGCCTGCAGGCCGAGCCGGAGCGCGTCGCGCAACTGCAGGCGCGCGGGCGGCAGTTCCTGACCGAGGCGCGCGCCGCCGGGCTGAACACGGGCACGAGCGCCGGGTTCGCGGTCGTGCCGGTGATCACGGGGAGCTCGCTGAAGGCCGCGCAATGGGCCAACGCGATGTTCGATGAAGGAATCAACGTGCAGCCGATCTTCTATCCGGCCGTCGAGGAAAAGGCCGCGCGCCTGCGCTTCTTCATCTGCTCGACGCATGAGCCCGAGCAGATCAGCCGGACGGTCGGGGTGTTGTCGCGACTCGCGGGGCGAAGCGCATGACGCTGGCCGGTGCGTTCGCGCAAGCGGTGCCGCGCGCCGGTGAGCGCGTGCGGTTTCGTGCGGCCGAGGCGGCCGACGCGGCGGCGTGCGCGCCGCTCGTGTTTGCGTCCGGCGTGGCCGAATTCGGGTTCTTTCTCGGCGAAAGCGACGCGCGCTGCATCGCGTTCCTGCAGCAGGCGTTCCGGTCGCGTCATGGGCGCTTCTCGTGGCGCCGGCATCGTGTCGCGGTCGCCGACGACGGCACCGTGCTCGGCGTGCTGGCGATTCACGACGGGCAGCAGACGATGTTCGACGACCTGCATGTCGTGTGGGCACTCTCGCGTTTTTTCGGCGTGCGCCGCACGATCGGCCAGTTGTTGCGCGGGCTGATCCTCGAAACGGAAATTCCGGCGCCGAAGCGTTCGCAGATCCTCGTCGCGCATTGCGCGACGGATGAACGCCAGCGTGGCACCGGCGTTTTCAGCGCGCTGTTTCGCGATGCGCTGGATACCGGCGTGTTGCCGGCCGATGGCGATCGCGATGTCGTGCTCGACGTGCTGACGCGCAACGTGCGCGCGCGGGCGCTGTACGAACGCCTGGGGTTCGTCGCGCTGCCGCGGCGGCGCACGCGTTCGCGCAGGTTGCCGGGTGAGCTTGAGTCGGTTCGGATGAGGTTTGCGGGCCGCGGCTGATGGCGCGATTGGCGTTGACCGCTTCTGCACATGGGTGGCACGCGCGGAAGTGAGTGCCGTTCCCTTCGCAGCGAGCCGACAACCATGTAACGATGGCCATCTCGACGGCGTCAGTTGTCGAGCGGCAGTTTCCGGAGGATCGCGTCCACGCACTCCGAAGGACTGGCCTCGGCCGTTCGGACGTGCACGTCAGGTGATCGCGGCCGTTCATAGGTGGAATCGATGCCGGTAAACTGGCGAATGGTGCCTTGTCGGGCCAGCGCGTAAAGTCCCTTGGGGTCGCGTGCCTCGGCGATGTCCAGTGCAACGTCGACAAAGACCTCGACAAACGTGCCAGCGTCGAAGCAAGCACGGGCCTTCTCGCGTGCTTCCTGAAACGGTGAGATCAGCGCGGCGATGACGATGAATTCGGCATCCACCAGCAATTTGGCCACTTCGGCGGTTCGTCGGATATTTTCATGGCGGTCGGCGTCACTGAATCCGAGATCCCGGTTCAGTCCCTCACGCAGACGATCGGCGTCCAGTAGATACGTGCGAAGCCCGCGCGCATCGAGCTGTTCCTTTAGCAGATTCGCCAGTGTCGATTTGCCTGCGCCGGAGATTCCGGTCAGCCACACCACGAAGGCTCGATGCTGTTTCAGACGAGGATGTGTGGATTCATGGTCCGCCATCATGGCGGACGGCTGATTTCTGGAATCTTGGATCATTTCCGATCGGAGGTGCGGGCGTCGTGCAGCGGTTTTGTGCGAACTTCGTTAACTGCTGTTGACAATTGTAACGCGCCGGAAAGTTTGCAATCCGCTCTTTTTTCACGAATTCGTTCCTCCGCATACGTTTGGCTTCTCCATTCGACGCGATCAACGGCGCGGCCGCTACTTGTGCCGCGGCGTGAACGGCCGCTGCTGCACATCCGCGCCATGCGCGACGATCGCCATCCCTTCCGGCACTTCCTCCCACGCGCCACGCAAGTCGACGAGCGGTTCGGACACGACCATGAACGCGTCATCGCCGGCTTCGGCGATACGCGGGTTGTGCGGATACAGCTCGTGCAGATGCTTGAACGACGTGCTGTGGAACAGTGAGCGCGATTGCCGCTCGCTCGAGTAACGCACCGCGACGATCCGTTCGCCGTCGGTCGCGCAGATCGTCATGTTGAGCGGGTCGGCGACGCGATGCCGCGCGGCGGTTTCCTCGACCACACCGACCATCCGTTCGAGCGCGGGCAGCGGCGCCTGCTCGAGGCCGTACGTCAGCGCGAGGCGAAACATCAACTCGGAATCGGTCGAGCCTTCGAGCGTCGGGAACAGCGCGGGATCGACCTTCATCGTCAGGTCGCGGCGCAGCTTGTGAAAATCGCGGATCAGCCCGTTGTGCGCGAACAGCCAGCGACCGTGGCGGAACGGATGGCAGTTGGTTTCCTGAACGGGCGTGTCGGTCGCCGCGCGAATATGCGCGATGAACATCCGCGAGCGGATCGCACGCGCGGCTTCGCGCAGGTTGCGGTCGTTCCACGCGGGATGCACGGAGCGATAGCGGAACGGGAGTTCGTCGGGATGCCCGTACCAGCCGATGCCGAAGCCGTCGCCGTTAGTGGTCGTGGCGCCCAGCTCTGAATGCAGGCTCTGGTCGATCAGCGAATGCTTCGCGCGGAACAGCACGGTTTCCAGATGGATCGGATTACCCGTATAGGCGAGCCAGCGGCACATGGAGCGCTCCTTCACGATGTATCGTTTGCGCATGGTAGCCGACTCCGCGACGCAGGCGCGTCCAGGCGAGTCGCCCACAATCGTCATGCGTGGCAGGCCCGTACGCGCGATGCGCAGCCGCCCGGCCATGCGGCCGGGCACCACGCAACGCCATACGATGCAATGCGGTGCGGCCCGCTGATCGTGCCGCACCCGCCGGCTCAGTCGCCGAGCGCGTCCATCACCCGCGCCGAATAGACGAGCGCCGCACCGGCATTCAGCGCAATCGCGACGCCGAGCGCTTCCGCCACTTCCTCCTTGGTCGCGCCATGCTTGGCCGCTTCGGCCGTGTGCACGGCGATACAACCGTCGCAGCGTGTCGTGACGGCCACCGCGAGCGCGATCAGCTCGCGCGTCTTCGCGTCGAGATGGCCGGTCTTGGCCCCGGCGCCGGACAGCGCCTTGTAGCCGGCCAGCGTATCGGGCGACAGCTTGGCGATGTCTCCGATACGCGTCGAGAGTTCCTTCCGGTATTCGTTCCAGTTCAGCATGATGCGTCCTTTTCGAGAAGAGTGAGGAGGGCGGCGGGTGCCGCGATCTCGTGCGATGCAAGGCTATTCTGATCGCTCGCGCTGAGGGTTTCGATACGTTAGAGTGTCAATTTTTAGCGCGATCGTCTCATGGATGCATTGAGTCAACTGCTGTCGCTGGGGCGCAGCCATGTCGAGCTCGACGTGCGGTGCTTGCTCGACGGCCCGTTCGCGATGCCGCACGATCCGCTGCCGCCCGGCGAGGCGGCGTTCCACCTGGTGCTGGCTGGAACCTGCCGGCTGCGCGCCGCCGACGGGCGCACGCTGCAACTCGCCGACGGCGATTTCGTGCTGCTGCCTGCAGGTGGCGCGCACGACCTGCTCGACGCAGCGGGCCACCGGTCGAAGCCGCTCGCGCCGCTGCGCGATTCGGGGGCCGGCGACGGTGTGGTTCTGCCGGTCAAGTCGAATGTCGATCCGGCCGTAACAGGCAACGCGAGCGTGGATCTGCTCTGCGGGCGGTTCATCTATGCACGCGGCGCGGGCGAACTGCTGATGCGTACGCTGCCGCAGGTATTGCACGTCGGGTTGCGCGACACCTCGGGGGCCGTGCCGCTGCAACTGCTGACGAGTGTGCTGCGTACCGAGGCGTCGAACGTGCAGCCGGGCGCTGGCGCGATCGTGAATGCGCTCGGGCAGGCGCTGCTCGCATATGCGTTGCGCGCATACGGTCGCGGCGCGCGCGTGCCGTCCGGTTGGCTCGCGCTCGCGGCCGATGCGCGGCTCGGCCCGTCGGTCCAGGCCGTGCTGCAGGCGCCGGCGCAACCGTGGACGGTCGAATCGCTCGGCGCCGCGGCGGCGATGTCGCGTGCGACCTACGCGCGGCATTTCCGCGAGAAGGCGGGGATGAGCGTCGGCGCGTTCGTCGCGCAGATCCGGATGATGCATGCGTGCGCGCTGCTGCAGGACACGCAGCGCGGACAGGCGGAAATCGGCCAGGCGGTCGGCTACCAGTCCGAGGCCGCGTTCGGCAAGGCGTTTCGCGCGGTGCTCGGCACGACGCCGGGGCGCTGGCGGCGCGCGCGGCGCGAAACGTAAGCGTGCAAACACGGCCGTCGGGACACGCGCCAAAGCTGCTACCATGCGCGAAACGCAGTTCAACGAAAACGATTTCGAACAACAAGAAAGAGAGGGCACAGCAATGAACCAGACCACCATCCAGCAACCGTCGTTCGCGTTCGTGGCCGCATCGTGGGCCGCGCTGCTCGCCGGTTTCGCAGCCTTCCTGATCGGGCTCTGGAACGCCGGCATGCAGCTCAACGAGAAGGGCTACTACTTCACCGTGCTGGTGTTCGGCCTCTATGCGGCGATCTCGCTGCAGAAGAGCGTGCGCGACCGCGCGGAAGGCATTCCCGTCACCGGCATCTACTACGGCCTCAGCTGGATCGCGCTGCTACTGTCGATCGCGCTGCTGATCGTCGGCCTTTTCAACGCGACGCTGCAATTGAGCGAGAAGGGCTTTTACGCGATGTCGTTCGTGCTCGCGCTGTTCGGCTCGGTGGCCGTGCAGAAGAACACGCGCGACTTGCAGAACGCGAAGCCGCGTTATATCGACGCCGATTCCGCGCAGTCAATTCAAGAGTGACGACTTGCGGGGCGTGCGCCGCCGAAGCCGTCTGCTGAGCGATGATGTCCGCGATGGCCGCGTTCGTCGGTGTGCCGCGGGTTCACTGTCCTTTGTTCATGTGCCCGTGTGGCGGTCGGTCATCAGCGCTCAACATCTAATGATGGCAGGCGACTTCTGTCCAGTTGCAGGTCTGGTACCGCTGGTGAACGCCCTCGCTCCGTCGACTGGGTCGGCCATGGCAGTGAGCCCGGGATGTTCGTCGGGCCCAATGAACAAATGGGCATTTGCCGTACGAACTCTACGACGCCTATCGCCATCGCCCGATCTTTGGGGGCATTGGAGTTAGCCAATGTGCGTGCAATTTGGTGCCAGGCGCTCAAGGTTTCGATATGTGCTTTCCACAAGTCATGGCGTGTCCCGTCGTCGATTACGGGAGAGCGTATTGGGGTCTCTTGTAGCATCCCCCAAATAGCTGCCTGCTTCGAAAGACGCCGCGTTTGGCCGCGTGCCATTCTGGGCGTTGCATTTGCGTCGACGCCGCGTGCGCGAAGTTGTTGGGCGAAGGCTTCTCGCCATTGATGCAAATCTCGTTTGCGTGGATTGAGTCGCCGGCCGTCCGGACCACGGGTGTGAACGCTCATATGTACGTGGGGATGTGCCTCGTCATCGTGTTTCGCGAAGACATACGGACGTCCGTCACCAAAAGTTTCGTGTGCAAATGCCCGTGCCGCGTCCCATACTGCCTGGCGGTCGGTACCCGGGGGCATCGATAGCAAGACGTTGAGAGTCTCTCGACGTTTGCTTTCTTGAGGGATGCCCCATCCGCCTACATGCCATTGTTCGATCAGAGCATCCAATGCCTGCTTTCCGGCAATCAGGCATTCGTCCTGGCCCTCCAGTTCGACACAACCGTCGCGCGAAATGTACTTCAAGTGACGACGGACGACGCTCATTCCCTGCGGACCGGATGCCCTATTGCTGATCTTGACCATCACTTCGGGGGCGCCTCGAAGTGTCATCATCAGCTTCTCGCGCAGATGCATTGCGTCTCGGTGGAACGCCCACTCCGAAAGGCGCGGCGGCTGAACATGCCGTAGGGGATCGTGAAACAGGCGATCTCCCCAGTTGAGCAAAAGTTCGTCGACGTAGACTCTCGGAAAAGACATATCACCGGCTCCAGCGATCGAGGTTTCTGCGCAGCAGCTTCGCCACGGTACGTAGATGGGCGTCGATCGTGGCACGGATTTGCTCTCCATCGAGCCCGTCTATACACCCGGTTGCGTTGACGTGTCTTGCAAGCTCGCCCAGCTGCCTCCGAATTACCGCGAGCTGTTGGTTTGATTCGGCGAGAAGCGTCAATTCTCGGTTACCCAGCTGCGGTTCGTCCGTCAGGTATGCGCGGATCAGTGCCACAATCCATCGATTTGCCGTGAAGCCGTCAAGATAGGCCGCACTTTTTACGCGTGCGAGCTCGGCGTGGGTCAACGCGATCCCAATTTGTTTGCATGGGCCTTGTCGTGGCGGTAGGGGCTGATGTGGCTGCGGTTGATTTGTAGCGTTTGCTATGACCTTCGCAACGAACTGCCGCAAACCCTCACTGGGTGTCAGGCCACGCTGTGCACAATATGCGTCCCACTCCCGCTTTAGCGGGCCGAGTTCAACGCTTAGTCTGGCTCGGGCTTGTTTGCACATGTTCGGCGCATGTTGGAAGCGGTGTGGTGCGCGGATAGCGACGACGGTGACGACGTATTGCAAGCGCGTCGCTTACCCGACCTTGCAAGGCACGCAGATGGATCGCTGCATTGGTTCGAATCTACGGAGGGAGTACCAGCGTGGCAACTGGGTAGGTTTGGCGTTGACAGGCGTACGCACGGCGACCATAGTGTGCAGTTGTCTCCGGCAAACAAAAAGGTCGCGATCAAGGGCGGTAAGTGCCGACTGTCACTGATGCAGTGATCGGAGAGGGGGCCTTGTCTTGTACTGCAATCCGCCCGCTGTTTTTGCGGCTCGGTTACGCTAGTCCTAGAAAAACGAGTAGCGAACGATTGACGGCAACCATCAGTTCATCTTCGAGGTGGCCGATGGGGCGACCGATTTTCTCGCGGCGCACGGTGAACATTTTGTCTACGGCAATCTGGGACGGCATGCGCAAGCCGTTCTGCTCGGATGGGACAACAGTAATGCGTATCAAGGGCGCATCGACCATTGCGCTCGACATTAGCAGCAACGTTACGCTGGGATGTTCGGCAAACAGGTCCGACTGCACCACGAGCGCCGGCCGAGCCTTGCCGAAGTCACCTTGGAGCGCGACTGTGACAATGCTCCCGCGATTCATTGTGAGTGTCCGAGGTCCGTAACCTGTTCAATGAAATCGAGCAGATCGTTCTCGTCGATGCTCTGGTGGACCATGCGCGATTGCCGAGCGCATTCATCGGCGAAACCCGGCTGGCGGACGTCCGGCACCCATATCTGAATTGGACGTAGCCCGGCCGCACGAAGATTCTCGCGGTGAATTCGAACACGCTCGGAAGTGGTAGCTGCCATTGTGGCCTATATGAACGCGTCCCGTTTGCAACAGTTTTCGTGTGTTCAGACAGACAGGATGGGCTGCAGCTCTATATCCGGCCTTGTTGCAGCCAGTACTGCCGCTGCGGGCCCCTATGAAATTCGCTGACTCGCGCCTCATTCTCCTGGCGAGCTCGAAGCTCTTACCACGATTCAGGTTTAGCGAGTCCCGGTCCTACCTGGCTTGTCATCACACTCGATTCCTGCGCAACCTTTCGACGTTCACCCAGTGTTAAACGTTGATCTTCAACGTGGCATTCACCGATCAGGCCGGCTTCACGCTCACGTAACCCTTTTGGTACGGCCGGTCATGGGCCAGTACAGCCCAGATCGTCCGTGCCATCTTGTTGGCCAGTGCGACGATCACCACATTCGGCGGTCGCCGCTTCTTCATCTGCTCGATCCACTCACCGGGCTCTTTCGCATGCGTCAGCACGCTTCGTGCCCCGTGAATCAGTAGCGTGCGCAGATACATGTCGCCCCTCTTGCTGATCCCGTGTAAGTTCACCTTACCGCCCGAGCCGGTCTGCTTCGGCACTAACCCGGCCCACGCCGCGAACTCTCGTCCCGAGCTGAACGCCTTCGGGTCGCCCATCATTGCTACCGCTGCGGTGGCCGTCAGCAAACCTACGCCCGGTATCTCGCTAATCGCCTTCACCGCCTTGTCTTCCTTCTTCCATTCGCGCATCCGGCGTTCGATTTCCGCGATCTGCTCGTCGAGCTTTGCCAACCCGTTCCATTGCTCGCGCAACGTATCGATTAGCGCCGCTGGCAAGCGCTCCGCGATTCGGCCAAGCACGACCGGTATTTCCTTGTCCAGCTTCGCCCGCCCCTTGCTCATTACCTCCCCGTATTCCGTCAGCAAACCTCGCAATCCGTTGACCTGCATCGTGCGGAACTTCACCAACTGCTCGCGCATCCGGTGCAGTGCTACCATCGCCTGCTGCATCTCGGTCTTCACCGCCACCGGCTTGCCGGGTTGCTGTACCGCCAGCCAGATCGCCCGTGCGTCCGCCGCATCGTTCTTGTTGCGGATGTTGAACGCCTTCACGAACTCGGCCGGCATCAGCCTGACCTCGTGACCCATCTGCGTCAATTGCCGCGCCCAATGGTGGGCTCCGCCACACGCTTCCATCCCGATAAGACAGGCCGCGCGGTTCGCGAAGAACTCAAGGAATTTCGCCCGCTTGATTGCCTTATTCACGATCCCGCCGGTTTCCCTATCAACGTAGTGCACTTGGAAAACCTGCTTGGCGACGTCGACTCCTACGGCCATACTGTTCATCGTGGATCCTCCGGTTGCCGGGAAATGCGTGCATTTTCCACTTGGGCACATCGATGCCGTTGGCCCGTGAGGGTCCACCCCTTTTTCTGCTCTCACGTTCACGGGTGGGACGCGTTCATTTCAATTCTCCTGTTACATGTAACGAAGGATACAGCGTTACATGTAACGGTTCAATGAGACGCGGCCTTCCTTGAACGGGGGCCTTCAAACTGGGATCTCGGAGCCAGGGTCAGGGTGCGAACCTGTTCATCGAACATTCATCGAACACTAAGCGTTTTGTGCTTCGATCGCGACACGCACGAGCGGACTACCGTTGACAGGGGAACTTGGGGGTTCGATACGCAGCAAAAAGTCGAAGTACTGTTCCGTGAGCTTCCCGAGCTGTTCCTGTGCAGCGCCGAGCCTGAGCAGACATTGTGCGTCCCAGTTCATACCGACAACGAGCTCGCTCGTCACACCATTCCATTCGCTGATGAGAATCGCGGCGACGCGGGCGTTTTCCTCGGCAAACCGCTCCACGCGCTGCTCGATATAGCGCACGTCGTCACGCACCAGCGTGCCCGAGATCCGCAGTGCGACAGTGTGGGCAATCTTGTCGTGCTTCGCATACACCGTGGCGATACCCCCTAGATGGCGGGATACGCGATCGAGTTGCTCGTCTTCCAAATCGTCCTGCACGGCCAGAGCGCCGGTCAGGACATAAGGCGCTACCTCTTTCATGCTGAACCTCCGTTGGTTTGATTCCATACCGCTGCAGTTGGCGCTCCAATGTTGGTGGGCCCGTACGCTAGCTCGCAGTAGGCCGAAACTTTTCGAGAATCCGTGCTTGACGCTGTAGAAGGGCTTCCAGTTGAGTCTGTTCATCAATGAGCTTCTGGAGCAATTCAGTATGCAAAGCGAATCCAACAGGCACGAACGACACCTCGCCATAGCGCACTCGCCTGAAGATTGCGCCGGTCTGCGCCCATTTCTGGGAGAATTGTTCCAATGCACCGTCCACCGATTTCATTTCGTCGTCTGTCAGTGCGCCACGAATGCGAATCACGAGAGATCGCGTGACGGCATCGGTCGCGAAGTAGATGTCTGCGGGCTCGGCAATGCTCCGAGCGAATTGCTGCGCATGGTAGTGCCGGAAATTGCCGCGTACAGACAGTGAGCCGCATATTTCATAGGTGAGGGACATGCAACCTCCGCATCGAGGGATCCTGGCCAGCGTCGGCCCGCACAAACGCCCCACGATCGGGAGGTTTGCTAGCAATCGGATACTTCTGGATTCCAGTTTAGAGTCGTTTGATATATTGTCAAGGGAAAAAAATATCAAATGAATGATTTTGAAGTGCGACTAAAAAGGGAACGACTGCGTTTGGGGCTCAATCAGACTGAACTGGCGGCGCTAGGAGGGGTCCAGAAACACGCGCAATTTCAGTACGAAAAGGGCATGAGGCGCCCGAACTCCGACTACTTGAGCGCGATTGCACTTGCTGGCGTCGATGTCTGGTACGTGCTTACCGGTGAAGAGGGCGCCCGGCTCGAAAACCCAGACGAGCAGCGGATCGTCTCTGGATTTCGAGCGCTCGACGCGCGAAAACGCGAGGTGATTTTGGCACTGATAGAGGCAATTACTGAACGGTCGTCGCAATAGTTGCTCATCCCGCTTTTTGGCAGTGGGCGTCGTGTTGGAGGGGCGGTATTGGATCGGCGACCTGATCGTCGCGATATCAGGTGCCGACCAGGAGAAGCCGGACTAACCGTGGTAGCGATGCGATCAAGGGGAGGGGCGACGGGCGTTTAGCCGGGAAGTGGAAATGAGCAGCATACGCCGCCCGGCGACAGACGCAAAAAAGCCTCCGCGAGGGAGGCTTTTTGCACTATCGAAGATAGTTGGTAGGGTGGGAGGGACTCGAACCCTCGACTCTCTGATTAAAAGTCAGATACTCTAACCAACTGAGTTACCACCCCACGTTCTTGAAACTTGTTTTGGTTCGTTGCTTCAACAACTTGGGTAACGACCCAAAGAGCAAAAGATTATAGCGACGGGTTGCGGGGCTGTCAACAACGCGTCACGATAATTATTTGATCGTTTCGAGTTTGCCCTGCGCCGTCTGCGCCGCATTCGAACCGGCGTACTGCGACACGACCTGCTCGAACGTCTTCTTCGCGGCCGCCTTCTGGCCTTGCTCGAGCTGGTTCGTGCCGATCGCCACGAGGGCGTCGGCCGCGCGCGGGTGTTGCGGGAACTTGCTGACGATCCCTTGCCACGTCGCCGTCGAGCCGCGGTAGTCGCGCAGCGCGTATTGCGCGT
The DNA here is from genome assembly GCF_900446215.1 of Burkholderia cenocepacia. Classification (GTDB taxonomy): domain Bacteria; phylum Pseudomonadota; class Gammaproteobacteria; order Burkholderiales; family Burkholderiaceae; genus Burkholderia; species Burkholderia cenocepacia. The sequence goes on from NZ_UAQZ01000012.1 coordinate 544,760, forward strand.
TGCCGTACCAGTACTGCGCGGTCGGCTGATAGGGACTCTGCGGATACTTCGCGATGAACGCGCGGAACGAAGCCGCGGCCGCCTTGAAGTTGCCGTTGCGGAACTGCTGCTGCGCCGCGCTGAGCGCATCCGTTTCACCCGGCTGCACGGTGCCTTCGACACCATCGATCGTCGCCTGCTGCGGCTCGAACTTCTTGAGCCGCGTGTCGAGATCCTGGTAGTACTCCTTCTGCTGCCGCTCGAGCGTCGTCAGCCGGTTCGTCAGATCCTCGTTCTCGCCGCGCAGCGTCGCGACCTGCTGGTTCAGCTGGTCGATACGGCCGGATTGATCGAGGATCGTACGCTGGGCGGCCGACAATTGGCTCGACAGGTTGTCGCTCTTGCTGCGCAGATCGAGCACGGCACGGCGCGCTTCGTTGTCGTCGAACATGCCGGCGTGCGCCGGCGCGGCCGACCACGCCGCGCCCGCGACGCAGAATGCTGCGGCAACGCGCAGCCAGGTTGAACGGTGCGTCATACGGCGATTCTTCCGTTACTTACTGTTGGTAGACGAGGTCGGCGCGACGGTTCTGCGCCCACGATGCTTCGTCGTGACCCGTTGCCTGCGGCTTTTCCTTGCCGAGGCTCACGGCTTCCATTTGAGAATCGTTCACGCCGAGCAGTGCCATCGCGCGGCGGACGGCTTCCGCACGCTTCTGGCCCAGCGCGAGGTTGTACTCGCTCGTGCCGCGTTCGTCGGTGTTGCCCTGGATCAGCACGTGGCGCTGCGGGTGGCTCTTCAGGTACTGCGCGTGCTGCTGCATCAGCGGCTGGTACTCGTCCTTCACCGAATAGCTGTCGAAGTCGAAGTAGATGCTGCGCTTCGCGAGCGGGCTGTTCGGGTCGTTCAGCGGATCGACGTTCACTTGCGCGACGTTGTCGGCGCTCGGTTGCGTGCTGACTGCGCCCGCATTGTTTGCCTTGTCGTCGAGCTTCACGCCCGACTTACACGCTGCGAGCGCGCTGATCATCATCACGGCCAGGGCCAGACGAGCTTTATTCGACATCATGGTTACTCTCCTTGTGGTCATTGCATGAAGGGCCCCCACGACGGCTCGCGAACGGAGCCGCCCTGGACGGACAGGATCTGCGGCGGCGCGCTGCCGTCGGAGGGCACTGCAGCCAGAACGTTGCGACCACCCGACTGGGTAGCGTACAGAAGGTACTGGCCGTTTGCCGCGAAGCTCGGCGATTCGTCGCGATTGGTATTCGTGATGGCGTTCGCCGCGCCAGTCTGCAGATCCTGAACGTACAGCTTGAAGCCCCCGCCCGTGCGGGAGATGTAAGCGAGCAGCTTGCCGTCCGGGCTCACGCGCGGGCTGGTGTTGTAGCTGCCGGTGAAGGTCACGCGCTGCGCGGCACCGGCGCTTTCACCCTGCGCGGGCATCCGGTAGATCTGTGGCGCACCGCCACGATCGCTCGTGAAGTAGATCCAGCGGCCGTCCGGCGAGTAGAACGGTTCGGTGTCGATCGAGCTGCTTTGCGTGAGACGGCGCAGGCCGCCGCCGTTCGCGTTGACCGTATAGATTTGCGTATTGCCCGTCAGCGACAGCGCGACGGCGAGCGTGTTGCTGTCCGGCGACCACGCCGGTGCGCTGTTGTTGCCCTTCTGGTCGGAGACCATGTAGCGGCGGCCGGTCGGCAGGTCGTGGATGTAGACGATCGGCTTCTTGCGCTCGAACGATACGTACGCGACCTTCGTGCCGCTCGGCGACCAGGCCGGCGAGATGATCGGTTCGGTGCTCGACAGCGCGATGCGCGCGTTCTGGCCGTCCGAATCGGAAATCTGCAGCTGGTAGCGGTTACCGGTCTTGATCACGTACGACAGGCGCGTGGCGAACACGCCGCGCACGCCGAGCAGCTTCTGGTAGATGTAGTCGGCGATCTTGTGGCCGGCCGTGCGCAGCGTGGTGTCGGTGGCCGTCAGCGACAGGCCGCCGAGGCTTTGCTGCTTCACGGTGTCGTACAGGATGAAGTTGACCTTGTACTGGCCGTTCGCCTCGCGGTTCACGCTGCCGGCGACGAATGCATTCGCCCCCTTGGCCTTCCATGCGCCGAGATCGACCGATGCGGTCTCGGGCACGGGCGTGCTGCCTGCGTCGATGTTGGTGAACTTACCGCTGCGGGCGAGGTCGGCGCGGACGATCGACGTGACCTGCTGCGGCAGGTTCGCCTCGTTCGTGAAATTGGCGGTGGCAATGGGGAACTGGGTCGACCCGACACCGGTGATCAGCACGTTGACCTGGGCGTTAGCGGCGCTGCCCGCCGTAATCAGACACGAGGCCACGAGTGCCCTGAAACCTAGCTTTGTCATCAAACTCATGCTTCTTGCTTCCCGTATGGCTTGGATCGCTGCGCAACCGCAGAGACAGTAAAAATACCCGATTCGTTCCCGCCTGACAGCGACGCCCGGAGTGTAAGCGCATTTCCTTTCACTCCGCCGCCTTGAAGGTGATCGTAATGTCAGACGGGGTACGACCGTTAGAATCGGGCGGTAACGGGACCGATGCGTGGATCGCATTGACCACGGCTTGATCCCACCCCGAATTCCCGCTCGAGCGGGAGACCGATGCGCTCAATACGTCACCGGACGGCGTGCACCGAATCTTGACGACGGTGGTCAGGCCTGCCCGCTCGCCGCCCCAAACGATGTTCGGCTTGACGCGGCGGCGCACCTTGTCGGCATAGCCGGGCGTGGCGGCATTGCCGCCGGAGCCCGTACCCGTGCCGCTTTTCGCGAGGCCTTCGCCGCCGCCTTCGCCGGCGCCGGACAGGCCCTGCAACTGCGCGAGGCGCGCGCTGCGCTCGCGGTCGAGCTTCGCGTTCGCCGCCGCAGTGGCCTTCGCGCGCGCTGCGGCTTCGGCCTTCGCCTTGGCCTGGGCTTCCGCCTTGGCCTTCGCGGCCGCGTCGGCTTTGGCCTTCGCTGCCTGCTGCGCTTCGAGTTGCGCCTGCTTTTGCTGCTGGAGTTTCTGCTGCTCGGCGAGCTGCTGTTGCCTGAGTTTCTCGGCCTGCTTCTGCTTGTCGCGTTCCGCGGCTTTCTGTGCGGCGAGCGCGGCGGCCTGTTGCGCGGCGAGCTGCGCGCGCCGGGCTTCCTCTTCCTGCTGGGCCTTCAGTTGCTGCGCACGGCGCTGCTGTTCGAGCAGCGCTTCGCGCGCGGCCGCTTCCTGCTGACGCTTCTTCTGCTGCAGCGCGATGTCGGCCTGCTCGTCGCGCACCGGGGGAGGGGGCGGCGCGACCTTGGCGGGCGGCGCGGGCGTGACGACGGGCCGCGGCGCGGGGACGTCGGGCACTTCGGTCCACAACTCGGCCTCGGCGCCGGCCGGCGTGCTGTTCTGCCACTGCACGCCGTGATAGAGGAACAGCGCAAGCAGCACATGCATCAGCGCGGCGAGCGCGAACGCGCGCCACGTCCCGCGCTCGCGGGGCGGCTGGAGCGGGTAGGCGGATCTGCGCGTGGATTGCTGCCGGTTCATTGCGATTTGACGAGGAGGCCGACGCGCTTGACGCCGCGCGCCTTCAGATCGGACATCACGGTCATGACGGCATCGTACTGCACCGTCTTGTCGGCTGCGATCACGACCGGCTGGTCGGGGTGGTCGGCCTGCCGGGCCGAAATGAAGCTGTCGAGCTCGGCCTTCGTCATCGTGTCTTCCTGGGTCGCGCCCGAGTCGCCCTTGTACTTGACGCTCATCGTGCGGTCGGCCTTGATGTTGACGACGACGGGCGGCGTCTGCTCCTGCGGCGCCGCGTTGCCGACGGTCGGCAGGTTGATGATCGACGGGGCGACGAGCGGTGCGGTGACCATGAAGATCACGAGCAGCACCAGCATCACGTCGATGTACGGCACGACGTTGATGTCGGCCATTGCGCGCCGCGAGCGGCCGCCGCGCATGCTGGATCGGATGGGGCTTCCTGCCATGGCGCGCTCCTTACTGGGCCTGACGCTGCAGGATGTTCGAGAACTCTTCGATGAAGGTCTCGAAACGGATCGCGAGGCGGTCGATGTCGTGCGCGTAGCGGTTGTATGCGACCACCGCGGGAATCGCGGCGAACAAGCCGATCGCGGTGGCGACGAGCGCCTCGGCGATGCCGGGCGCGACGTTCGCGAGCGTGGCCTGCTGCACGTTCGCGAGGCCGCGGAACGAGTTCATGATCCCCCAGACCGTGCCGAACAGACCGATGTACGGGCTGACCGAGCCGACCGACGCGAGGAACGCGAGGTTGGCTTCGAGCACGTCCATTTCACGCTGGAACGATGCGCGCATCGCGCGGCGGGCACCGTCGAGCACGAGGCCCGGATCGCTGAGGCGCTTTTCCTTCGCCTTCAGGAATTCGCGCATCCCCGATTCGAAGATCCGCTCGAGCGCGCCGATCGTGTGGCGGTTGTTCGCCGCGCTCTGATACAGCGCCTGCAGGTCGCCGCCCGACCAGAAATCCTTCTCGAAGCGTTCGGTCTGTGCGCGTGCGCGGCGGATCGCGAACCACTTGCGGAAGATGAAGGTCCACGACATCAGCGACAGCAACAGCAGCAGTCCCATCACGGCCTGGGCCAGCACGCTCGCGTTGAGGACGAGGGAAATGATCGACAGGTCTTGAGAAGTGTTCATAGAGGTTTGAGTAACGTCCCTTCGGGGGTGCCCGGCAAGGGTGTCCGGCGTGCGTGCGGCGCGGCGCGCCGGCCATGCCTGACGCCGAACCTTGCTTAGTATCGAATCAGAACGGCAAGTTCATAGGCTTTGTCTAAACGGCGCTCATGCGCGCTTCGTTGACAATACAGTCTGCCCGGCGTCGATGACGGGCCCGCGTTGCAGCGCGTCGAGCACGGCCGGCGGGATGGCCGCGGGCCGGATGCCGTGCCGGTCGACGCAGCCGAGGCGGATGTGCCCCGCCACGAGCAGCGTGTCGCCACACCAGGCTTCCTGCGTGAATTCCACCGACGCGCGGCCGATGCGTCCGGGCCGGCTCGTGATCGTCAGCGTGTCGTCGAGTCGCGCCGGCGCGCGGTAGTCGAGCGACGTGCTGCGCACGATGAAGATCGCACCGGTATCGTCGGCGAGCTGGCGCTGGTCGACGCCGCATGCGCGAAGCCACTCGGTGCGGGCGCGCTCGAAGAACTTCAGGTAGTTGGCATAGAAGACGATGCCGCCTGCATCGGTATCCTCGTAGTACACGCGCACCGGCCAGGTAAAGCCGGGGGGCGCTTCCGGGGAGCGGGTAGGCTGAGTCATGGCGCGCATTCTACCGGAAGGCAAAGACCCGATTCGTAACCGATTCGTAACGGAATGTAGTGCGTCGTGGCACCCCGCGGGCCCGGCCCCGGGGCCGGGCCCGCGGGGTTTCAGCCGCGGTGGACGATCGGGCCGCCGGGCGCCTGCGCGATCGGCATCAGCTCGATCGTGTTGACGTTGACGTAGGCCGGGCGCGTCGCGATCCAGTAGATCGTGTCGGCGATGTCTTCGGGCATCAGCGGCTGGACATTGTTGTAGACGTTCGCCGCCTTCGCGTCGTCGCCGCGATAGCGGACGTTCGAGAACTCGGTGCCGCCGCACAGGCCGGGCTCGATGTCGGTGACGCGCAACGGCGTACCGAGCAGGTCGGCGCGCAGGTTCAGGCTGAACTGCCTGACGAAAGCCTTGGTCGCGCCGTAGACGTTCCCGCCCGCATAAGGGTACGAACCCGCAACCGAGCCGATATTGAAGATATGACCGCGACCGCGCTCGACCATGCCGGGCAGCAGCGCGTGCGTGACGGTGACGAGGCCCGCGCAGTTCGTGTCGATCATCGTCCGCCATTCGTCGAGGCTGGCCTTGTGGGCCGGCTCGACGCCGAGTGCGAGGCCGGCGTTGTTGACCAGTACGTCGAGCGCCGCGAATTCGGCGGGAAGGGCGGCCGGCACGGCCTCGACGGCCGCGCGGTCGCGCACGTCGAGCTCGAGCGGCAGAAGAGCGTCGCCAAGTTCGGCGGCGAGCGCATCGAGACGATCCTTGCGGCGCGCGGTCGCGACGACGCGATGGCCTCCCTTGACGAAGGCTCGGGAGATGGCGGCGCCGAAGCCGGCGGACGCGCCTGTGACGAACACGATCATTGCTGCTCCTGGTCGGTAACGTGATAGCGGGTGGAATCCCGCAAGCCTACTGAGAATGCCGCACCGCGGCAAGGCGGCAAAGCGTTTCGGCACGGGCGCGTAGAGTCTGGCCCCAATTGATTCGGGCGCACTGCCGTGCGGTTGCCTATTCATGACGCATCCAATACACTAATGCGCTCATCACCCCTGCGTGACTGGCGATAGAACCCATCGGGTTCAAGGTGGAGCATCCCACCGTGAAGCGCGGGGCGCCGTTTTTGCCGTTCGCCTGGGCAGCCGTTGTGCGCCGTTGCGTGCATCGCCGGTGGCTGTCCTGCCTCGCGTCATACGGATTCCTCCGCCACGTCGAGCTGGTCCCGCCAGCAGCGCACCGTACTCGGCCACTCCGGTCAACCTGTACACACTTAACGGAAACCGTATGTTTGACAGAGCCCAAAGCACCATCGCGAACGTCGATCCCGAAATCTTTGCAGCGATCGAGCAGGAAAACCGCCGCCAGGAAGATCACATCGAGCTGATCGCGTCGGAAAACTACACGAGCCCGGCCGTGATGGCCGCGCAGGGCTCGCAGCTCACGAACAAGTACGCGGAAGGGTATCCGGGCAAGCGCTACTACGGCGGTTGCGAGTACGTGGACGTGGTCGAGCAGCTGGCGATCGACCGCGTGAAGCAGCTGTTCGGCGCGGAAGCGGCGAACGTGCAGCCGAACTCGGGTTCGCAGGCGAACCAGGGCGTGTTCTTCGCGATGCTCAAGCCGGGTGACACGATCATGGGCATGAGCCTCGCGCACGGCGGCCACCTGACGCACGGCTCGCCGGTGAACATGTCGGGCAAGTGGTTCAACGTGGTGAGCTACGGCCTGAACGAGAACGAAGACATCGACTACGACGCGGCCGAGAAGCTGGCGAACGAACACAAGCCGAAGCTGATCGTCGCGGGCGCATCGGCATTCGCGCTGAAGATCGATTTCGAGCGTCTGGCGAAGATCGCGAAGTCGGTCGGCGCATACCTGATGGTCGACATGGCGCACTACGCAGGCCTGATCGCGGCGGGCGTGTACCCGAACCCGGTGCCGCACGCGGATTTCGTGACGACGACGACGCACAAGAGCCTGCGCGGCCCGCGCGGCGGCGTGATCCTGATGAAGGCGGAATACGAGAAGCCGATCAACTCGGCGATCTTCCCGGGGATCCAGGGCGGCCCGCTGATGCACGTGATCGCGGCGAAGGCGGTGGCGTTCAAGGAAGCGCTGTCGCCGGAGTTCAAGGAATATCAGCAGAAGGTGGTCGAGAACGCACGCGTGCTGGCCGAAACGCTGGTCAAGCGCGGGCTGCGGATCGTGTCGGGCCGTACGGAAAGCCACGTGATGCTGGTGGACCTGCGCGCGAAGCACATCACGGGCAAGGCGGCGGAAGCGGCGCTCGGCGCGGCGCACATCACGGTGAACAAGAACGCGATTCCGAACGACCCGGAAAAGCCGTTCGTGACGAGCGGCATCCGTCTCGGCTCGCCGGCGATGACGACGCGCGGCTTCGGGCCGGCGGAAGCCGAGCAGGTCGGCAACCTGATCGCCGACGTGCTGGAGAACCCGGAAGACGCAGCGACGATCGAGCGCGTGCGCGCGCAGGTCGCCGAGCTGACCAAGCGTTTCCCGGTCTATCGCTGATCGCCGATGCGCTGCCCGTTCTGCCGGCATGACGACACGCAGGTCGTTGACTCGCGTGTGTCCGAGGATGGCGCCGCGATCCGGCGGCGCCGTCGCTGCTCGGCTTGCGACAAGCGCTTCACGACGTACGAGCGGGTCGAGTTGTCCCTGCCGTTCGTCGTGAAGAAGGACGGCAGCCGCACGGAATTCGACCGTCGCAAGATCGTCGCGAGCATGCAACTCGCGCTGCGCAAGCGGCCGGTTGCAGCCGACGCGATCGACGCGGCGGTCGCCCGCATCGAATATCAACTGCTCGCCACCGGCGAGCGCGAAGTGCGTAGCGAGAAGCTGGGCGAGCTCGTGATGAACGAGTTGCGCGGCCTCGATACGATCGCCTATGTCCGCTTTGCATCGGTGTATCGCCGGTTCGAGGACGTTTCCGAATTTGCCGACGTGATCGAAGAGTTCCGTCGCGCCTCCCCCGCCAAGACTCCACGTAAGCGCTGACGCGCTGCGTCCGTTTATCGTCTGCTCCATTGGTTCGATTCGCGCCGATTGTGTCGGTCGCGATCGCATGTCGCCTCGGCCGTTAGGCAAATGGCGCACGTTTGCACGCGCCGCTACAGTCGTCGCATCACCGTGGCGGAGGGCGATTGCGATGGAACGGGGCGCTCGACCCTTGAAGAATGTGGTGCAACGATCGTGCGGATTCACGCTCGTCGAGTTGATGGTCGCCATGTCGCTCGCGGTGCTCGACATGGCGCCGCCCCCGGCGTTGTCGGACGCGCTCGCGCTCGCGCACACGCCGCCGGACGGCGACGGTTCGCCGGTGAGCTAGGAACTGACGGCGACGCCGCTCGACACCGGGCCGATGCGCGACGATACATGCGGCACGTTCACGCTGCGCTCGGACGGAACGAAAGGCAACGCAGGAGGCGATGGCGCCGACGAACCGGGTGCTGCGTGCTGGGGCGTGCGCTGAGTTCGCAAGAAAGGCGCGCACCGGCGCATGGCCGTGCGCGCGGAGTGCCGACGATCAGTCGTCGTGTGCGTCGAGCCCGCGCTCGTCGCGGGACTGCTTCCAGATCCGGTAGACCTCCCATGCGGCGAAGCCGAGCGTGCCCCACTTCAACGCGGGGCCCGCGCTCGCGCGCAGCAGCGAGCGGACGGGCTTCGCCAGCACGAGCGACGCGAGCGAACTCAGCATCGGATACTGGTTGACGAGCTGGCCGAGGCTTGCGTTCAGGTTCTTGGCCGACTGGCCGAACTTGTGCGAGGACAGGCCGGGGATGAACACCTTGAGCCAACTGAAGCGCGTGACGGCCTGACGCATTTCGGCGGCGGCTTCCGCGAGTTCGAGCCGCTCGACTTCGGATCGCAGGATCAGCAATTCCTTGCGGAGCGCGCGGTGCTGCGACGCACTCCAGTGCGATCGCGACGAATGGGAGCGGGATGGATTGCCCGTGATGTTCTGGCTCATGGCGCGTCGGCGAAGTAGGTGAGAGGGATGAGCGCGAGGGCGTTCACGGCTTGCCGCGGAACAGGTCGCGGTCTTTCTCGAGTTCGGCGAGCGTCGCCTCGAACACGGTCGGCGCGTCGCGCAGGCCCGAACGCGCCTTCAGCGCGCATACGATGCCGCCAACGGCATACAGTGCGGTGATCGCGGCGAGCGCCTGCCAGCGGTAGGTATCCCAGAACGCGATCGCGATCAGCACGGTCAGGCTGATGAGCGCCATCGTCGCGAGCATCATCGCGGCGAGACCGAGGAACAGCACGCCCATCAGGCGCTCCTTCTCCTCGGCAAGCTCGATGCCCACCAGTTCGAGGCGCGTCTGCAGAAGGCCGATGGCGGAGCCGACGAGGCGGCGCAGCGGTCCTTGACCGGACGGCTGCGAGTGGGTGTCTGTCGTCATGGATGAGGTGCTTGCGCGTGCAGTGAGCAGCTAGGACAAAGCCGGCCGGCGCAGACCGGCAGGCTTCGACGCCCGCGGGCCGCACATGCGGCCTGCGGGACGAAACGGCGCAGAGCGCGTTACTTGCGGTTGATCAGCAGGCCGATCAGCACGCCGACGCCGGCGGCCTCGCCGATCGACGTCCACGGATGCTCGTGCACGTAGTCGTCGGTCGCGCGCGCGGCCTTCTTGCCTTTCTCGACCACCACGACCTGGACGTCGGCTGCCTTTTCCTTGGCCTGCTTGAGGCGCGACATGGCCTTCTCGCGCAGCTCGGCCGCACGGTCGCCCGTGCTGCTCGCAGCTTGCTTGAGCAGGTCTTCGGCGTCCGAGAGAACGGTTTTGATATCCGACATCAGTTTCTCCTTGTTGATTTCCGACATTGCAACTCCCTTCGTGCTGTCATGCTGCAGGTTCACATCGTAGCGAAACCCCTGCCTGCTGGCGAGCCGGGAAGACACACGGCGGCAGCGCAAGACTGCATGGTAAACGACTTGTAATCATGAACAGAGCGGCAAACGGGTTGAAAAGTTTCCTCTTCAGCCCGCCGTCCTGCCACGACGCCGGGTAAAAATGACAAAAAAGTATGAATATCAAACGGAATAATCGTTCGCACGGCCCATTGCTTCCCGTAAGCTGATGGACTGCCCCGCGCTGTCCAGCGCGCGGTTTCAACCAGCATCGTTCGAGGAGGGAACATCATGAGTCTGCGTCTTGGCGACATCGCACCGGATTTCGAGCAGGAATCGAGCCTGGGCACGATCAAGTTTCACGAGTGGCTCGGCAACAGCTGGGGTGTCCTGTTCTCCCATCCGGCCGACTACACGCCGGTGTGCACGACCGAACTCGGGCTGACCTCGAAGCTGAAGGGCGAATTCGAGAAACGCAACGTGAAGGTGATCGCGCTGTCGGTCGACGGCGTCGAATCGCACAAGGGCTGGATCAACGACATCAACGAAACGCAGTCGACGGTCGTGGGCTTCCCGATCATCGCCGACGCGGACCGCAAGGTGTCGCAGCTGTACGACATGATTCACCCGAACGCGAACGAAACGCTGACGGTGCGTTCGCTGTTCGTGATCGACCCGAACAAGAAGGTCCGGCTCACGATCACCTATCCGGCCAGCACGGGGCGCAACTTCGACGAAGTGCTGCGCGTGATCGATTCGCTGCAACTGACCGACAATTACAAGGTCGCGACGCCCGGCAACTGGAAGGATGGCGACGACGTCGTGATCGTCCCGTCGCTGCAGGATCCGGAAGAACTGAAGAAGCGCTTCCCGAAGGGCTTCAACGCGGTGCGTCCGTATCTGCGCCTGACGCCGCAGCCGAACAAGTAAGCATCGGCGGCCCGCAGCCGCGGCTCCGCTGAAAAAAGCCCGCCCGGCAGCGATGCCGGGCGGGCTTTTTCCTTGGCGGCGCGCACGTGCGCGGCAACGCTGCCGCGTGCGTCATGGCCGGATCATCAGAAGAATGCCTGGATGCCCGTCTGCGCGCGGCCGAGGATCAGCGCGTGGATGTCGTGCGTGCCTTCGTACGTATTGACCACCTCGAGGTTCACGAGGTGGCGCGCGACGCCGAATTCGTCGGAGATGCCGTTGCCGCCGAGCATGTCGCGCGCGAGGCGGGCGATGTCGAGCGCCTTGCCGCACGAGTTGCGCTTCATGATCGACGTGATCTCGACGGCGGCCGTGCCTTCGTCCTTCATCCGGCCGAGGCGCAGCACGCCTTGCAGGCCGAGCGTGATTTCGGTCTGCATGTCGGCGAGCTTCTTCTGGATCAGCTGGTTCGCGGCGAGCGGCCGGCCGAACTGCTGGCGGTCGAGCACGTACTGGCGCGCGGTGTGCCAGCAGGACTCGGCGGCGCCGAGCGCACCCCACGCGATCCCGTAGCGCGCCGAGTTCAGGCACGTGAACGGGCCGCGCAGGCCGCTCACGTTCGGCATCAGGTTCTCGTCCGGCACGAACACCTCGTCGAGGACGATCTCGCCGGTGATCGAGGCGCGCAGCCCGACCTTGCCGTGGATCGCCGGCGCCGACAGGCCCTTCCAGCCCTTCTCGAGGATGAAGCCGCGGATCGCGTCCTTGCCGTTCTCTTCGAGCTTCGCCCAGACGACGAACACGTCGGCGATCGGCGAGTTGGTGATCCACATCTTCGCGCCGGACAGCGAATAGCCGCCGGGCACCTTCTTCGCGCGCGTGACCATGCTGCCCGGATCGGAGCCGTGGTTCGGCTCGGTCAGGCCGAAGCAGCCGATCCATTCGCCGCTCGCGAGCTTCGGCAGGTATTTCTGCTTTTGCGCGTCCGAGCCGAATTCGAAGATCGGCACCATCACGAGCGACGATTGCACGGACATCATCGACCGGTAGCCGGAATCGACGCGCTCGACTTCGCGCGCGATCAGCCCGTAGCTCACGTAGTTGAGGCCGGGGCCGCCGTATTCCTCGGGAATCGTCGGGCCGAGCAGGCCGACCTCGCCCATCTCGCGAAAGATGGCCGCGTCGGTGCGTTCGTGGCGGAACGCTTCGGTGACGCGCGGCGCGAGCTTGTCCTGTGCATACGCCTGCGCGGCATCGCGGACCATCCGCTCTTCCTCGGTCAGTTGCTGGTCGAGCAGCAGCGGATCGTCCCAATGAAAAGTTGCAGCACTCATCGTCTCATCTCCTGTTGGTCCGGTCTTCGAGCCGGCCCCGTGTCAAAGTTTGCTTGACTCGCGTTCCGCTGTGCGGAACAATGTTTTGCAAATCGAACCCAGTGTAGCACCGGATGACACTTTCAACCATCGACGACACCACGATCGACGAGCGCAAGTTCGTCGTCGCGCTCGCGCGCGGGCTCGACCTGCTGCGCGCCTTCCGGCCCGGCGAGACGATGCTGGGCAATCGCGATTTCGCGGAACGCACGGGGCTGCCGAAGGCGACGGTGAACCGGCTCGCCTATACGCTCACCGTGCTCGGCTATCTGCGCTACGACGAGACGCTTGGAAAGTATGCGCTGGACGCCGGCGTGCTGTCGCTCGGCTACGCGCTGCTGTCGGGTTTCGGGACGATCGATCTCGCGCGGCCGCACATGCAGGCGCTCGCGCGGGAGATCGGCGCGGCCGTGTCGCTCGGCTGCCGCGACGGGCTCGACATGATCTATCTGGAGACGATCCGCAGCGAGACCGCCCTGACGCTCGGGCTCGCGCCCGGTTCGCGGCTGTCGATGCTGACGAGCTCGATGGGGCGCGCGTACCTGGCCGTGCAGCCGGAGGACGTGCGCCGCGCGCTCTATGCCGAGCTGCACCGTGCGGCCGGCGGCGCGGCTGACGCCGATGCGCTCGTCGCCGCCGCGCAGCAGGCGGTGGCCGAATTTTCGGCGGGCGGGTGCTGTTATTCGTTCCGTGCGTGGCACATGGACGTGAACGCGGCGGCCGTGCCGTTTCGCGAGCCGCGCGAGGGACGCTGGCTGATCCTGAGCTGCAGCGGCCCGGCGTCGTCGATGGACGAGGGCGTGTTTCGCACGCAGGTCGGGCCGCAACTGAAGGCGCTCGCGCAGCGGCTCGGCCAGACGGTCTGAGCCACGCGTGCGTGCGGCTGTTGCCGCCGCGCGGCAATCGGCTCGTGCGCGGCGGATGCAGAGGCGGCGCGGTGGCGTATTGCGCGATGGGCGAACCGCGCTCATCATCGTTCGCCTGCTTACCGACGACGAGGTCTGCGATGGCGCACCCCGAATCGATGGAAGGCGGATGCGCGTGCGGCGCGATCCGCTACCGTATCGCCGACGTTCCGACCGATGCCGGCTTCTGCCACTGCCGGCTCTGTCAGCGCACGACCGGCGCGGCGGTCGTCGCGTCGGCAACGGTGCCGATCGACGCGTTCGAATACCTGCAGGGCGAACCGACCGTCTACGCGTCGAGCGCATGGGGCGAGCGGCGTTTCTGCGGCCGTTGCGGCGCGCAACTCGAATACCGGCGCGCCGACGCGCCGCAGACGGTCGAGATCAACTACGCGACGCTCGACGAACCGTCGCGGTTGCGTCCGGCGTGGCACGTCTGGTATCGGGATCGTTTGCCGGGTGTCGAGATCGGCGACGATTTGCCGAAGTACGACGACGGTGGAAGAGAATAGGCGGCTCATCCGCGCCGATACACCGATGTCGATCGCGCGCGCACGCACGGCCGATCTTTCTGCGTGAACGAACAGCGAACCGGCCGGCGTCGAGCGACGCCGCGTGCTGAAACCCGCTTCCCGAAGCAGCACGACTCCGGAATCCGCGATCCGGCGCGCCGCTCCCCGCGCGCGCCTTCTCCGCGAATCGTTCAGGCCGTCACGACCTTCGCGAACACCGGCCCCTGCATGAACCGCACGTCGTGCTGGCGCAGCAGCTCGCACTGCGTCTCGTCGACGACGCCGTCGAAGATCAGCGGGATCCGCACGCGCTGCGCATAGGCGACGAGCGCCTTGACCATCCCGTCGCGCAACGCGATGCCCGCATCCATCTTGATGTAGTCGGGGCGCGCCATGTCCGATTCGACCGCGAGGATGCGGCCCGGGTCCGGCAGCTTGTCCGCGACCTTGAAACCGTGATGCTGGTAGCTGCGCGTCAGGTAGCCGAGGAACGTCTTGTGGGCGACCGCGACCGCCGGCAGCTCGATCACGATCCGCTCGGGCGGCAGCCCGAAGCGCTGCAGCACCGACGAGAAATGCTTGCCGTGGTCGTACTTCACGCTCTTGAGCAGCCGCTCGTGCACGCGCAGGAACAGCAGCCCGTGGCGTTGCGCGCCGAAGAAATTGATCGCATGCAGCGCGCGCGACAGGCGGTCGATCGCGACCAGCGTCTGGTCGTCGACGGCCGCGTCGACCGGATCGTGCTGCGCCCCCGTGACCAGTGTGACGGCCTGGAAGCCGAGCTCGTCGCCGTAGCGCTCGATCGCGTCGGCGAACGACGTCGATTGCGGCGCGCCGGGCATCGTCACGTCGTAGATCGGCTCGTACGCACTGGCGAGCGTGCGCTCGGGCAGATTCGCGCACGCGGTGCCGCCTTCGGCTAGCGCGAGGTGTTCCCGCAGATACGGCAGTTGCCCGGCACGGCTGACCAGCTCGGGGATGGTAGGCGGAATCATCGGCGTGAGAAGGAAAAATGGCGGCCGAAAGGGCCGCCTCTTGACTTGATATTAGCAGCGCGCGCCGCGCTCGGCTTGGCGTTTCACTCATATGGTTATCCCGTCCTCGCGCCAACGCCTAGGGTTTACGTTGATTTCACTATTCGTAATTGGTTTTACTATTCGTAAATCCAAGGATTTGTCGCCGATCAAGAAATGCGGCATGCGGGCGCCGCGAAACGGCGCCGTTCACGAATCAACAGGAAGCAAGGAGCGAGACGTGGCGGTTGACAGGACAGGCGGGCCGGCGCGCCGGCAGGAGACGGACGGGACGACGGGCGCGGCGGTGCGCGCACGGGCGGGGTTGACGCGCGGATGGCGACCATGAGCCTCGATTACCAGACGCTGAAGTTCGAGTACCGCGCCCGCGTGCACGACGCGGCCGTCCACCCGGTGGTCGTCGTCGGCGCGGGGCCGGTCGGCCTCGCGGCCGCGATCGACCTCGCGCAACAGGGCGTGCCGGTCGTGCTGCTCGACGACGACGACACGTTGTCGACCGGCTCGCGCGCGATCTGCTTCGCGAAGCGCACGCTGGAGATCTTCGACCGGCTCGGCTGCGGCGAGCGCTTCGTCGACAAGGGCGTGAGCTGGCACGTCGGCAAGGTGTTCCTGCAGGACGAGCAGCTTTACGCATTCGACCTGCTGCCCGAGGAAGGGCATGCGCGCCCGGCGTTCATCAATCTGCAGCAGTACTACGTCGAAGGGTATCTGGCCGACCGCGCGTTCGAGCTGCCGAACATCGACATCCGCTGGAAGCACAAGGTGACGGGCGTCGACCAGTCGGCCGAACATGCGGTGCTGACGATCGAGACGCCGGACGGCGTCGCGACGCTGCGCGCGCAGTACGTGATCGCGGCCGACGGTTCGCGCAGCCCGATGCGCACGATGATGGGCCTCGAGAGCCGCGGCCGCACCTTCAAGGACCGCTTCCTGATCGCCGACGTGAAGATGAAGGCGGAGTTTCCGACCGAGCGCTGGTTCTGGTTCGACCCGCCGTTTCACCGCAACCAGTCGGTGCTGCTGCACCGCCAGCCGGACAACGTGTGGCGCATCGACTTCCAGCTCGGCTGGGATGCCGATCCGGTCGCCGAGAAGCAGCCGGAGCGCGTGATCCCGCGCGTGCGCGCGCTGCTCGGGCCAGACGTCGAGTTCGAGCTCGAGTGGGTGAGCGTCTACACGTTCCGCTGCCAGCGGATGGAGACGTTCCGGCACGGCCGCGTGCTGTTCGCGGGCGACTCCGCGCATGGCGTGTCGCCGTTCGGCGCGCGCGGCGCGAACAGCGGCGTGCAGGACGCGGACAACCTCGCGTGGAAGCTGAAGCTGGTGCTCGACGGCCGCGCGCACGACCGCCTGCTCGATACGTATGCGAGCGAGCGCGAGTTCGCGGCCGACGAGAACATCCGCAATTCGACGCGCTCGACCGACTTCATCACGCCGAAAAGCGCGGTGTCGCGCGTGTTCCGCGATGCGACGCTGAAGCTCGCGCGCGACTGCGAGTTCGCGCGCAAGCTGGTGAACAGCGGGCGCCTGTCGGTGCCGGCCGTGCTGGCCGATTCGCCGCTCAACACGCCGGACCGCGGCGGCGACGCATTCGCGTGCGCGATGCGGCCGGGCGCGGCGGCGGCCGATGCGCCGGTGCGTGCGCAGGGTGCGCCGGGCTGGCTGTTGCAGCATCTGCGCGACGGTTTCACCGGCGTGCTGTTCGGATTGCCGGGCGATGCGGCCGCGCTGGCGCAGGCCGTCGACGGGCTCGCGCTGCCGGTGCGTCCCGTGCTCGTCGTGCCGGCCGGGCACGCGCAGCCGGTGGCCGGCGTCGACGTCGTGGAGGACGTCGACGGGCTCGCCGCGCGGCGCTACGACGCGCAGCCTGGCACGTTCTACCTGCTGCGTCCCGACCAGCACGTCTGCGCCCGCACGCGCACGCTCGACCGTCAGGCGATTGCCGACGCACTGGCGCGCGCGACCTGTGCACGCTGATACGACCAAGATACCGGAGACACCGTCATGCCCTCACTCGACACCCGCCCGCGCCTGGCCGATCCCGACGCGTTCTACGAAGCGCTGATCGACATGCATCGCGACCTGTCGGACGCCGACAGCCAGCTCGTCAACGCGAAGCTGATCCTGTTGCTCGCGAACCAGGTCGGCGACGCCGACGTGCTGCGCGAAGCGATGGCGCTCGCGCGCCAGGGCGTGACGCCGCCCGTGCATCCGGCCGCCGAGGTGGCGCAATGAGCGCGGCGCCGGCCGACGCGCGCGTGCTCGAAGTCGAGCGCGTGATCGACGAGACTCGTCGCCCGGGGTTTCACTGGATGCTGCTCGCGCTGTGCGGGCTGTGCCTCGTGATCGACGGTTTCGATGCGCAGGCGATGGGCTACGTCGCGCCGAGCGTGATCGCCGAATGGGGCGTGCCGAAGCAGGCGCTCGGGCCCGTGTTCAGCGCGAGCCTGTTCGGGATGCTGCTCGGCGCGCTCGGGCTGTCGGTGCTCGCCGACCGGATCGGGCGGCGCCCGGTGCTGATCGGCTCGACGCTGTTCTTCGCGGTGACGATGCTCGCGACGCCGTTCGCGGGCTCGATCCCCGTGCTGATGGCGTTGCGCTTCGTCACGGGGCTCGGCCTCGGCTGCATCATGCCGAACGCGATGGCGCTGGTCGGCGAGTTCAGCCCGGCCGCGCATCGCGTGAAGCGGATGATGATCGTGTCGTGCGGCTTCACGCTCGGCGCGGCGATCGGCGGCTTCATCAGCGCGGCGCTGATTCCGGCGCTCGGCTGGCGTTCGGTGTTCTTCGTCGGCGGCGCGGTGCCGCTCGTGCTGACGATCGCGATGGTCGCGCGGCTGCCGGAGTCGCTGCAGTTCCTGGTGCTGAAAGGGCGTGTCGTGCAGGCGCGCGACTGGCTCGCGCGGTTCGCGCCGGAAGCCGGCATCGATGCGAACACGCGGCTCGTCGTGCGCGAACGCGCGGCAAGCGGCGCGCCGGTCGCCGAGCTGTTCCGCCATGGCCGCCTGCCGGTCACGCTGCTGCTGTGGTCGATCAGCTTCATGAACCTGATCGACCTGTACTTCCTGTCGAACTGGCTGCCGACCGTGATGCGCGACGCCGGCTATTCGCCGGGCACTGCGGTGATCGTCGGCACGGTGCTGCAGACGGGCGGCGTGATCGGCACGCTGTCGCTCGGCTGGTTCATCGAACGTTACGGCTTCGTGCGCGTGCTGTTCGCGTGCTTCGCGTGCGCGGCCGTGTCGGTGGGGCTGATCGGCTCGGTCGCGCATGCGCTGCCGTGGCTGCTGGTCGTCGTGTTCGCGGGCGGGTTCTGCGTGGTCGGCGGGCAGCCGGCCGTGAACGCGCTCGCGGGCCAGTATTACCCGACGTCGCTGCGCTCGACGGGCATCGGCTGGAGCCTCGGCATCGGCCGGATCGGCTCGGTGCTCGGGCCGCTCGTCGGCGGACAACTGATTGCGCTCAACTGGTCGAACGGCGCGCTGTTCCATGCGGCCGCGGTGCCCGTGCTGTGCTCGGCGCTGTTCGTGCTGGGCCTCGCAGGCGTCACGCGGCGCAGCGGCGCGCAGGCGCCGAACACCGTGATGAATTGATGGAGAAAGGAAACGATGACGCTTGACCTGTCGAAACCGGCAACCGCCGGCTACCTGAGCGGTTTCGCGAACGAATTCGCGACCGAGGCACTGCCCGGCGCGCTGCCGCACGGCCGCAACTCGCCGCAGCGCGCGCCGTACGGGCTGTACGCGGAGCAGCTGTCGGGCACCGCGTTCACCGCGCCGCGCGGCCACAACCGCCGCTCGTGGCTGTACCGGATTCGCCCGGCCGCCGTGCACCGGCCGTTCGAGCCGTATGCGGGCGCGCAGCGGCTCGTGTCGGAGTTCGGCGATTCGGCCGACGTGCCGCCCACGCCGCCGAACCAGTTGCGCTGGGATCCGCTGCCGATGCCGGTCGAGCCGACCGATTTCGTCGACGGCCTCGTGACGATGGCCGGCAACGGGTCGGCCGCCGCGATGAACGGTTGCGCGATCCACCTGTATGCGGCGAACCGCTCGATGCAGGACCGCTTCTTCTACAGCGCCGACGGCGAGCTGCTGATCGTGCCGCAGCAGGGGCGCCTGTTCATCGCGACCGAATTCGGCCGGCTCGACGTCGAGCCGTTCGAGATTGCGGTGATCCCGCGCGGCGTGCGTTTTGCCGTCGCGCTGCCGGACGGCGACGCGCGCGGCTACATCTGCGAGAACTTCGGCGCGCTGCTGCGCCTGCCGGATCTCGGCCCAATCGGCTCGAACGGGCTCGCGAACCCGCGCGACTTCCTGACGCCGCAGGCCGCCTACGAAGACCGCGAAGGCGCGTTCGAGCTGATCGCGAAGCTGAACGGGCGCCTCTGGCGCGCGGACATCGGCCATTCGCCGCTCGACGTCGTCGCGTGGCACGGCAACTACGCGCCCTACAAATACGACCTGCGCCTGTTCAACACGATCGGCTCGATCAGCTTCGATCATCCCGATCCGTCGATTTTCCTCGTGCTGCAGGCGCAGAGCGACACGCCGGGCGTCGACACGATCGACTTCGTGATCTTCCCGCCGCGCTGGCTCGCGGCCGAGGATACGTTCCGCCCGCCGTGGTTCCACCGCAACGTCGCGAGCGAGTTCATGGGCCTCGTGCACGGCGCGTACGACGCGAAGGCCGAGGGCTTCGTGCCGGGCGGCGCGAGTTTGCACAACTGCATGTCGGGCCACCGACCCGATGCGGACACGTTCGAGAAGGCGTCCGTGAGCGACACGACGAAGCCGCACAAGGTCGACGCGACGATGGCGTTCATGTTCGAAACCCGCACGCTGATCCGGCCGACGCGCTACGCGCTCGACACCGCGCAGCTGCAGGCCGATTACTTCGAATGCTGGCAAGGCATCAAGAAACACTTCAATCCGGAGCAACGATGAGCGACACCCAAGACTGGCGCGCGACGCTCGACCCGGCTCGCAAGAGCTGGATCGAGACCGCGAACGATCCCGCCTGCGATTTCCCGATCCAGAACCTGCCGTTCGGCATCTTCAGCGATGCGAAGGGCGCGCGCCGCCCGGGCGTCGCGCTGGGCGACCAGATCGTCGATCTCGCGGCGCTCGCGCGTGCGGGCCTCGTCACGCTGCCGGCCGGCGCCGACGTGCTCGCCGCACCGACGCTCAATGCGTTCATCGCGCTCGGCCGCGACGCGTGGCGCAGCGTGCGCGTGCAGCTGTCGGCGCTGTTCTCGCGTGACGACGCGACACTGCGTGACGATGCGGCGCTGCGCGCGCAGGTGCTCGTCGCGCAGCGCGACGCGACGCTGCATCTGCCGGTCGAGATTCCCGGCTACACCGATTTCTATTCGTCGAAGGAACACGCGACCAACGTCGGCTCGATGTTCCGCGATCCGAAGAATGCGCTGCTGCCGAACTGGTCGGAGATGCCGATCGGCTACAACGGCCGCGCGTCGTCGGTGGTCGTGAGCGGCACGCCGGTGCGGCGCCCGAACGGGCAACTGAAGCTGCCCGACCAGGAGCGCCCGGTGTTCGGCGCGTGCCGCAAGCTCGACATCGAACTGGAAACGGGCTTCATCGTCGGCAAGGGCAACGCGCTCGGCGAGCCGATCGCGTGCGAGGACGCGGAAGCGCATATCTTCGGGATGGTGCTGCTGAACGACTGGAGCGCGCGCGACATCCAGCAGTGGGAATACGTGCCGCTCGGCCCGTTCAACTCGAAGGGGTTCGCAACGACGATCTCGCCGTGGATCGTCACGCTGGATGCGCTCGAACCGTTCCGCGTCGCGCAGCCCGAGCAGTCGCCGCAGCCGCTCGCGTATCTGCGGCATGCGGGCAAGCATGCGTTCGACATCGCGCTGGAAGTGACGCTGCGCGCCGAAGGTGCGGCCGAGGCCACGTCGATCTGCCGCACGAACTTCAGGCACATGTACTGGACGATGGCGCAGCAGCTCGCGCATCACACGGTCGCCGGCTGCAACACGCGCGTGGGCGACCTGATGGGTTCGGGCACGATCAGCGGGCCGACGAAGGATTCGTTCGGCAGCCTGCTCGAACTGACGTGGAACGGCAAGGAGCCGGTCGCGCTGAACGGCGGCGGCAGCCGCACGTTCATCGAGGACGGCGACGAGCTGACGCTCGCCGGCTGGTGCCAGGGAGATGGGTATCGCGTCGGCTTTGGCACGTGTGCGGGCAGGATCTTGCCGGCGCGGAGTGCGTGACGGATCGCGGCGCGAAACGTTACGCGTAGGTCACGTGTAGATCACGCGTAGTCCGGAAGGACAGGGCGGTCCGCATTGCGCGGGCCGTTTTTCGTTTACCGGAGGAGGGGGCGCGAGCGGCCCGATGCGTATCGGTGCATGATGCCGACGCCGACGCCGACGCCAACGCCAACGCCAACGCCAACGCCAACGCCGACGCCAACGCCAACGCCAACGCCGATCGGCGTCAGACCGCGCGTTGTACTGCGGCGCGCCGCTCCCACAACGCCGCCGCGACGAACGCGGCGACGCAAGCGACCAGCACGCCGACCAGCGCATTGCTGCCCAGTTGCTCCATCAACGCGCCCGCCACCAGCGGGCCGCCGAAGCTCGCGGCGCTCCACGACGCCGACACGAGCGAACTCGCGGTGACGAGCGCCGCGCCGCGGAAACGTTCGCCGCACGCGACGAGCGACAGCGTATAGATGCTGCCGGCCGCCGCGCCGAGCACGAACAGCAGCGGCCAGCACAGCCACGGATTCGCGATCACGAACGGCAGCATCGGCAGGCCGGCCAGCACGATCCAGCCGGCGCCGAGGTGCACGCGCTCGCGGCCGAGCTTGTCCGCGAGCCAGCCGATCGGGAACTGCATCGCGGTATCGCCGAACAGCATGATCGACGCGAGCAGCACGGCGGTCGCGCTCGCGACGCCGTGATCCATCGCGTAGAGCGGCAGCAGCGACAGCGCGAGCGTATCGAACAGCGCGAAGAAGCCGGTGCCGATGATCAGCGCGGGCATGCGCGGCAGCACGTCGAGCCAGCGGCCGTGTGCTTCGTGATGCGCGTCGTCGCCGGCGAGCGGCGCACGGCGGATCGTCGCGAGCGTCGGCAGCGCGAGCAGGAACAGCGCGCCGCACAGCGCGAAGCGGATGTGCGTCGCGCCGGCGATCTGGCTGACGAGCACCGGGCCGGCCATCTGGAACAGCGTGAAATTGGTCGCGTAGATCGCGACGACGCGCCCGCGCGTCGCATCGTCGGCGAGCTGGTTGACCCACGCTTCGCCGATCGTGAACAGCAGCATCAGCGCGGCGCCGCACAGCACGCGCAGCACGCCCCACAGGATCAGGTTCGACGTGAACTGCATCAGCGCGGTGGCGGCCGCGAGCAGCACGACCGACACGACGATCGCGCGGCGCGCGCCGATGTGCCGCGCGAGCGCGGTGACGAACGGGACGATCGCGAGACCGCCGAGGGCCTGCGCGGCCGTCAGCATGCCGACGACGTTGGTGCCGTGTCCGGCTTCGGTGAGCGCGAGTGCGGTCAGCGGCAGCGTGGCGCCGGTCCCGAGGCCGACGACCGCGACGCTCAGGATCAGCGCGAGGAAATCGCGATTGAGAATGGCTTTCATCGGCCGCGATGCTACACCGCGACCGTTGAAAGGTCCATGAAGGCCGTCACGTTCGAATGGAGTTGCGTACGCAACGATCGCGGCAGGGCCGCGTCACACGTATTCGGTCGGCACGGCCACCGGGCGGCGTTCGAGCGACGCCGACCACAGCGTGAGCGCGAGCGCGGCGACCGCCATCGCGACGCCGACCCACGGCAGGCTCACGAGCGACACGCCCGAGCCGATCGCCATCCCGCCGAGCCACGCGCCGGTCGCGTTGCCGAGGTTGAACGCGCCCTGGTTCAGCGTCGACGCGAGGTTCGGCGCGTCGCTCGCGCGGTCGACGATCATGATCTGCAGCGGCGGCACGATCGCGAACGCGAGGATGCCCCACACGAAAATCGTCGCGAGCGCGGCGAACGGCAGATGCATCGTGCCCGCGAACAGCGCGAGGACGATGCCGATCAGCGCGAGCGTCGCGATCAGCGACGGCATCCGCCGCCAGTCGGCGAGCTTGCCGCCCAGCGTGCCGCCGACCGTCAGGCCGAGGCCGAACAGCAGCAGCACGTAGGTGACCTGGCGCGGCGAGAAGCCTGTCACGTCCTCGAGGATCGGCGTGATGTACGTGAACACGCTGAACAGGCTCGCGGACGCGAGCACGCTGATGCCGAGCACCATCAGCACCTGCGGGTGCTTCAGCACGCTGAATTCGCGCGTGATGCTGGTATCGGGCATCGCGAGGTTTTTCGGCAGGCACACCGCGAGCGCGGCGGCCGCGGCGATGCCGATGCCGGTGACGGCCCAGAACGTCGCGCGCCAGCCGAACGCCTGGCCGAGCGCAGTGCCGAGCGGTACGCCGAGCACGTTCGCGAGCGTGAGCCCGGTGAACATCAGCGCGATCGCCTGCGCGCGGCGGTTCGGCGCGACGAGGTTGCTGGCCACCACCGAGCCGATGCCGAAGAACGCACCGTGGCAGAACGCGGTGACGACGCGCGCGGCCATCAGCACCGCATAGCCGGGCGCGATCGCGCAGAACAGGTTGCCGGCGATGAACAGCCCGATCAGGGCCATCAGCGCACGCTTGCGCGGCATCTTCGCGGTGACGATCGCGAGGATCGGCGCGCCGATCGTCACGCCGAGCGCGTAGCCCGACACGAGCATCCCGGCGGCCGGGATCGACACGCCGAGGTCGCGCGCGACATTGGGCAGCAGGCCCATGATCACGAATTCGGTGGTACCGATTCCAAATGCGGCGACGGCAAGGGCGAAAAGAGGCAGGGGCATCGCGGTAGGCTCGGGAAAAGATGCCGCTCGAGCCAGGCGCAGGATGCGCGGGACGGGCGGGATGAGGCGAACGTCAGCCGCGATTCTACTTCAGTGAAAACCCCTATGCTTGGGGCCAGAGCGCTTGTTGCCGGCGGGCGACGAGGCAGCGACCGGGAAGCTCACAGTGTGGGATTTGGGCGGTGTCAGGGCCGGGATGATGGCGACCGCCGGCCGTCGATCACGCGATGCGTTCGGACGACCGGTCGGGCATCGCGTCCGGGGTGTGCTTCGTTTCGCTGTCCGGGCCTGCGGGCGACGCAGCCGAATCGGCCCCATCGATGGCCGCCGGAGCGTCCCAGCCGTTCTCGAACAGGCACGCTTCGATCGGCATCCGCGCGGCCCAGCGTTCTTCCTCGAGCATCGGCTTCGCATAGAACGCATCGACGTGCCCGACGCACAGCACGGCGATCGGCTTCGCGCCGTCGGGCATCCGCAGCAGCGTGCGCACCGCATCGACGTCGAACAACGACACCCAGCCCATGCCGAGCCCTTCCGCGCGCGCGGCGAGCCACATGTTCTGGATCGCGCACGCGGCGGAGGCCAGATCCATCTCCGGCAGCGTGCGGCGGCCGAACACGTGGCGTTCGCGGCCGTCGGCGAGCGCGACGACCAGCAGCTCGCCGCATTCGCGCACGCCCTCGACCTTCAGCCGCATGAATTCGTCCTGGCGCTCGCCGAGCGCGTCGGCCGTCGCGCGGCGCTCGGCCTCGACCAGCGCGTGAATCGCGGTGCGCAAGGCGGGATCGGTGATGCGGATGAAGCGCCACGGCTGCATGAAGCCGACGCTCGGCGCGTGGTGCGCCGCGCGCAGCAGGCGCGCGAGCACGGCCGGATCGACGGGCGCCGGCGTGAAGTGGCGCATGTCGCGCCGTTCGAAGATGGCGCGGTAGACGGCGGCGATGTCGGAATCGTCGAAACGCATGAGCGGCGAAGGCAGGGATGACGTCGGCGCAACGATAGCAGACGGCGCGCGCGAAACGTTACTTCATTCGAAACAATGCGCGGAATTGTTGACGAAGAAAGGGGTGGTGCGCGGCATGGGGCGCAAGCAAACGATTGCGGATGCGCTGCGGGCCGTCGAATTGGCCGTTTCTCAGCGATTTGCCGTCACGACGTTCTGCGGCGCGCCCGCATGCCACGCCTCGATGTTCAGCAGCGTCGTGTGCGCGATCTCGGCCAGCGCCTCGCGCGTGAAGAACGCCTGGTGCGACGTGACGATCACGTTCGGGAACGTCAGCAGGCGCGCGAGCACGTCGTCCTGCAGCGGCAGGTCGGAGTGATCCTCGAAGAACAGCCCGCTTTCCTCCTCGTACACGTCGAGCCCGAGATGGCCGAGCTGGCCGCTCTTGAGCGCGTCGACCAGCGCCTGCGCATCGACGAGGCCGCCGCGCCCGGTGTTGATCAGCATCGCGCCGTGCTTCATTCTCGCGAGCGTCCGCTCGTTGATCAGGTGGTGTGTCGACGGCAGCAGCGGGCAATGCAGGCTGACGATGTCGGCACGATGCAGCAGTTCGTCGAGCTCGACGTAGCGCGCGCCGAACGCGATCAGCTCGTCGTTGTACGGCGGCACCGAGTGCGCGAGCACGTGCATCCCGAAGCCCATCACGATCTTCGCGAACACGCTGCCGATGATGCCGGTGCCGATCACGCCGACGGTCTTGCCGTGCAGGTCGAAGCCGAGCAGGCCGTTCAGCGAGAAGTCGCCTTCGCGGGTGCGGGCGACGGCGCGCGGCAGGCGGCGGTTGAGCGCGAGGATCAGTGCGACCGCGTGCTCGGCGACCGCGTGCGGCGAATACGCGGGCACCCGCACGACCGCGATGCCGAGCCGCTCGGCGGCGGCGAGGTCGACATGGTTGAAGCCCGCCGAGCGCAGCGCGATGAGCCGCGTGCCGCCGTCGGCGAGCCGTTCGAGCACGGCCGCGTCGACGGTGTCGTTGACGAACGGGCAGACGACGTCATAGCCGTGCGCGAGGATCGCGGTTTCCGCGTCGAGGTGCGACGGCTGGAAGTGCAGCCGATAGCCGAACGGCCGGTTGGCGGCGGTGAACGAATCGTCGTCGTACTGCCGGCTGCTGAACAGGATCACGCGCACGCTGCACCTCCGATGGCTGACGCGCGCAGTTTACTGCAGGCCCGTGACGATGTCGGAACGTTCGGGGCCGCGCACCGGCCGCAGGAAGCCGTAGTCGGTGTGGTCGCGGGCGGACGGCGCGCTGAAGTGCTCGAGCGCGTGCTCGACGAAGCTGCGCGTGCGGGCCGGCACGTACTGGCGGTTCGGATAGACGAGCGACAACTGCGCGTCGGGATCGTCGATCCGGTAGCCGGCCATCAGCCGCACGAGCGTGCCGTGGTTGAGGGCATCGGCCACGCACGGCTCGGGCAGGATCGCGATGCCGGCGCCGGCCACGGCCGCCGCCTGGACGAGCGCGAGCTGGTTGACGGTGCAGGCGGGGCGCACCGTGACCGAATGGGCGACGCCGTCGTGGCCGACCAGTTGCCACGTCGGCGCGTGCTGGTGCGGCGCGAGCGTGACCCAGTCGTGGCCCGGGAGGTCGTCGGGCACGCGCGGCTCGCCGCGGCGGTCGAGATAGGCCGGCGCCGCGCACGCGACGAACGGGTTCGGCGCGAGGGCATGGCCGATCAGCGACGGGTTGCCGTCGAGCCGGGTGCCGGTGACGATGCCGACGTCGTAGCCCGAATCGAGCACGTCGAGCGGCCCTTCGGCGACGGTCAACTGCACGCGCAGCTCCGGGTAGCGGTGCCGGAAGCTGCTGACGAGCGGCGTCAGCGCCAGCGGCGACAGCAGCCCCGACGCGACGACGCGCAGCGTGCCGGCCGGCTCGCGCACGGCATGCGCGACGGACGATTCGAGGTGGTCGAATTCCTCGAGCAGCGCGCGGCAACCATCGAGGTAGCGCACGCCGGCCTCGGTGAGCGACAGGTTGCGCGTGGTGCGATGGATCAGCCGTGTGTTCAGGTGGCCCTCGAGCATCGCGATCGAACGCGTGACGAGCGCATTGGACACGCCGAGATGGTGCGCCGCGCGCCGGAAGCTTTGCTGCTCGGCGACGCAGACGAATACACGCATGGTCTGAATCTGGTTCATGGCTTGCGTATTTCTGGCCCGGTTGATTGATTTTGGTTGTGATTTTTTGCCACGCAACGTCGAAAACGCATCGCGCGGCCCCAGTTCGCTCTCGTATCGAAAATGAGATTTTTCGATTCCGCAGACAATTGTTAAATGCGGAACCGATATCCGTCAACCTGAGAAAACGGGCGGCTTGCGTAAAATCGAAATCGCGGGTACCGGTTTAAGGTTGCAATGCAGCAAGGACGTGCGCTGGAAAACCGTCGCGGTATTCGAATATGCGTCGCTGTTTCGAGGATTCCATATTCCAATCAATGGGTTGGGGTAAATTGCGACGCGCCGGGGCACGGCGAATTCGGGAGTCGTTCCCCAATACATACCGCAATGGTGGATGTTTTTTCCACGTTCGGATTTTGTGTATCGAATTCGCTCCGCGATTTGTATCAGGTGGTCGGTGTATTTCGTTCGATCCACGAAAGGCGCTGAACCACCGGTTTCGAAGAATCGTTTCGATATTGGCCGAGAAAATCGCGCGTCCGGAACCCGAATGGAACCGTTTCGCACCCGGCAGCCAATCGTTTTTTCAATCCGGAAGGCCATCGCGCGCGCGGTGCGCGTCCGGCTGGCCCGGTCCGGGGACCGGGCCAGCGTCGCGCTGTCCGCACGTGCGTGCCTCTTGCGCGAGGCGGCGGAACGCGGAATGATCGATCAGTTCGCTGCGCCGTGCCACGGGCGCGGTGCTGCGGGCGCAGGGCCGCGGCGCGTCCGGGCACTTCCTTTCCTCATCTTTTTCCAGCCATGTCCATCGATTACTCGCCGATTCCCTGTCCCGTCGTCGTGCCGCTCGACGCGATCCTGCCCGAAGAACCGCTGCTGATGATGGGGGCCGGCCCGGTCCCGATCCCGGCCGCGGTGGCCAAGGCGAACACGATCGTGATCAACCACCTCGGCGCGACGATGGCGAAGATCATCGAGCAGGTGAAGGAGATGGCGCGTTACGTGTTCCAGACCCGCACGAAGTGGGTGCTCGGTGTCGCGGGCCCCGGTTCGGCCGCGATGGAAATGGCGATCTCGAACCTCGCATGGCGCGGCACGCGCGTGCTGTCGATCCGCAACGGCTTCTTCAGCGCGCGGATGGCCGAGATGGCCACGCGCGTCGGCGCCGACGTCGCGACGCTCGAAGTGGCCGATCGCGCGGTCGCGAGCCTCGACGAGATCGCCGACGCGATCGCGCGCGAGCGGCCCGAGATCGTCACGATCGTGCAGGGCGAAACGTCGAACACCGTGTGGAACCGCGACCTGCGCGACATCGCGGCGCTCGCGAAGGCGGCCGGCGCGCTGGTCGTCGTCGACGCGGTGTGCACGCTGTCGACGATGCCGCTCGAGATGGACGCATGGGGCATCGACGCGGTGATCACCGGCGGCCAGAAGGGGCTGTCGTCGATCCCGGGCGTGTCGCTGATCGCGTTCTCCGACGCCGCGTGGGAGCGCATGAAGAATCGCCCCGAGCCGAATGCGCACTGGTGCCTCGACATGGCGCTCGCGGAGAACTTCTGGCACAACGCCGGCTATCACTACACGGCGCCCGTGTCGGGCGTGCTCGCGCTGCACGAGGCGCTGCGGCTCGTCTGCGCGGAGACGCTCGAGAGCCGCTTCGCGCGCCATCTGCGCTGCTCGCTGGCGCTCCAGGCGGGCGTCGAATCGATGGGGCTCAAGCTCTATGCGCCGAAGGACTGCCGGCTCAATTCGGTGGTCGGGATCGAGACGCCGGAAGGGCTCACGCCCGGGATGGTCTGCGGCCATATCTCGAAGCAGTACCAGGTCGAGATCTCGGGTTCGTTCGGGTTGCCGATCGTGCGGATCGGCCAGATGGGCGAGCAGTGCCGCGAACACAACCTGTTCCGCACGCTGCATGCGTTCGGCCGCACGATGGTCGACCTGAAGGTGCCGGTCGACCTGCCGGCCGGCGTCGCGGCGCTCGAGCAGGAACTGTCGCGGCGCGGCGCGTAAGCGCGACGCCGCGACGAAACGAGGAAGCGGGCCGCGCTCAGCGGCCCTGCATCGCGCGCCGGTACGTATTCGGCGTCGTGCCGTGCGCGTCGCGAAAGCGATGGCTGAAGTGGCCGGCGTTCGCGTAGCCGCAGGCGGCCGCGATCTGCGCGAGCGGCAGTGCCGTCGTGCGCAGCAGCTCGCGGGCGCGGGCGAGCCGTTGCTCGGCTACCCACGCGTGCGGCGCGCGGCCGAACGACAGCCGGAACATCCGCGAGAAATGGTATTCGGACAGCGCGGCGACCTCGGCGAGTTCGCCGAGCGTCAGCGGCTGCGTGAGATACGTGTCGATGTAGTCGCGCACGCGGCGGCGCACGGCCGGCGCGAGCCCGCCGCGGAACGACGTATCGGTGCGCGTCGTGCTCTGCCCGCGCAACAGCAGGCTCAGCACGTCGTGCGCGGTCTCGTTCACGCGCAGCCGCTCGTCGGCATCGTCCCAGCCCTCCAGCGCGAGCGAGCGCAGCAGCGCGGCGACCCGGGCATCCTCGAAGTAGGTGCGATCCGCGAGCTTCAGCTCGCGTGGCTCGCGATCGAGCTCGCGGATCGCGCGCTGCGTGAAGTGCTCGGGCAGGAAATACAGGTGGACGAAATGCATTTCGCCGCGCACCCACCAGCGCGATTCATGGTCGCCCGGCAGCGCGCACAGCAGGCTCGGCGCGCCGTAGCGCGGCACGCGCTGGCGCTCGGTCCGGTAGCCGCCGTCGAGATAGCACGACAGCGTGTGGTGGCCGGGCTGCTCGTAGACCGTCTCGCTTTCGTCGGTGATCCGCGTCCATTCGGCGATCGCGAGATGGTCGCCGAGCCACGCGAAGCGCTCGAGCGTCGCGTTGGCGTCGGCGAGCGTGCGGCAGACCGATTGCAGGCCGAACGGCAGATCGCCGCCGGCCAGGGCGGCGGCGCGGTCGATGGGCGGGGCGCAGAGGGAGAAACTCATGATGCGTCGAGTATAAGCGGGCGCGCGGCGGCGCGTGCGGCGCGCCGAAAAAGACCGCAATTCCGGACAATCGGCACGCGCCGTGCGGCGGCATAGTCGGGATCCCGATTCACCCGATTTTCCGGATTGCCGCCATGAACCTGTCGCTTTATTTCGTCACCGTGCTGATCTGGGGCACCACCTGGATCGCGATCAAGTGGCAACTCGGCTCGGTGCCGCCGCCCGTATCGATCGCGTGGCGCTTCTGGCTCGCGGCCGCCGTGCTGTTCGCGCTGCTGCGCGTGATGCGCCGGCCGGCGCGCCCGCCGCGCGAAGCGTGGCGCTTTCTCGTCGCGCAGGGCTTCGCGCTGTTCTGCCTGAACTTCCTGTGTTTCTACTACGCGGAGCAGGTCGTGCCGAGCGGGCTCGTCGCGGTGATCTTCTCGACCGCGCCGCTGCTGAACTCGATCAACGGGCGGCTGTTCATGGGCCGCCCGCTGCGGCCGTCGGCGATCGCCGGCGCGCTGCTCGGCCTGACCGGCATCGCGTGCCTGTTCTGGCAGCAGATGGCCGGCCATCTCGACGACCACGCGACCTGGACGGGGCTCGCGATCGCGTTCGCCGGCACGATGTGCTTCTCGGCGGGCAACCTGCTGTCGAGCCGGATGCAGTCGATGGGGCTGCACCCGCTCGCGACCAACGGCTGGGCGATGCTGATCGGCGCGGCGATCCTGACCGTCGGCAGCGCGCTGGCCGGGATGCCGTTCACGCCCGACATGAGCCCGCGCTATCTCGGCGCGCTCGTGTACCTGGCCGTGCCGGGCTCGGTGATCGGCTTCACCGCGTACCTGACCCTCGTCGGCCGGATCGGGCCGGAGCGCGCCGCGTACTGCACGGTGCTGTTCCCGATCGTCGCGCTGGCCGTGTCGACGGTGTTCGAGGGCTACCAGTGGTCGCCGCTGGCGGTGATCGGGCTGCTGCTCGTGGTGGCCGGCAATCTCGTCGCGTTCGACCTCACGCGCCGGCTGTTTCTGCGCACGGCCTGATCGGGCCGCGCGGCCGCCGTACCCGGTCGACGGATGACGAAACGCCCGCATCGCGCGGGCGTTTTCTTTTGGCCCGGCGGCGGTGCGACGTTCGCGACCGGCCGCCGGGCTGCCACGGTGCCGGCGGGATCAGGCCGCCGCGCCGCTGCCCGCCACGCGCGCCTGTCGCTGGTACAGCATCATCGACAGCGCGACGCCCGCGGCGGCGGCCACCGCCGCGAACAGGAACACCTGCGGATAGCCGAACGCGCCCGCGACATAGCCGGCGAGCGGGCCGGTGATGCCGAGCGACAGGTCGAGGAACACCGAGTACGCGGACAGCGCCGCGCCGCGGCTCGCGGGCGGCACGAGCGCGACGGCTTCGACGCCGAGCGCCGGGAAGATCAGCGCGAAGCCGAAGCCCGTGAGCGCCGCGCCGACGAGCGCGACGTGCGGCACCGGCGCGAGCCATAGCAGCACGAGGCCCGAGCATTCGAACGCGAACGACACGATCGCGACGCGGAAGCCGCCGTAGGTCTTGATCGTATTCGCGAACAGCAGGCGCGCGCCGATGAACAGCGTGCCGAATACCGTCAGCGACAGTGCGGCGTTCGGCCAGTGGCGCGCCGCGTAGTACAGCGTGACGAAGGTGGCGATCGAGCCGAAGCCGGCCGACCCGAGCGCGAGGCCGAGGCCGTGCGGCAGCACGCGCGTGAACACGCTCGCGTACGACATCCGTTCGCCGTGCACGAGCGGCACCGGATCGATCAGGCGGGCGAGGTAGAAGCCGAGCGCGGCCAG
This sequence comes from Burkholderia cenocepacia, assembly GCF_900446215.1. Taxonomy (GTDB): domain Bacteria; phylum Pseudomonadota; class Gammaproteobacteria; order Burkholderiales; family Burkholderiaceae; genus Burkholderia; species Burkholderia cenocepacia. The sequence continues at coordinate 576,433 of NZ_UAQZ01000012.1, forward strand.
CGCGATGACGATCACGCCGATCAGCGCCGGATTCAGCGTATGCGCGATCGCGACGCCGACCGGCGCGCCGAGCGCGAGCGCGCCGTAGGTCGCGATGCCGTTCCACGAGATCACCTTCGCGTTGTGCGCGACGCCGACCCGGCCGATGCCCCACAGGATCGCGCCGGTGCCGCACAGGCTTTCGCCGACGCCCAGCACGAGCCGGCTCGCGACCAGCAGCACGAGGCTCGCGACCGGCCAGTGCGCGAGCAGCAGCGCGACGAGCAGCAGCACGCCCGACACGCCGCAGCCGATCAGCCCGCGCAGCACCGTCTGCTTCGGCCCGAGCGTATCGGCGAGGCGCCCGGCGAGCGGCCGCGACGCGAGCGTCGCGAAGTACTGGACGCTGATCGCGCCGCCCGCGACGATCGCGGAAAAGCCGAGGTCGTCGTGGACGAAGCCCGGCAGCACCGCGAGCGGCAGGCCGATGGTCAGGTAGCAGATGAACGTGAAGCAGACGACGGACACGATTTGCAGCGTGACCGCGAGCCCGCTGCGCGGCGGTGTGGCGGAATCGGTTGACATGGGGTCGGAACGAATGGTGAAACGAACGGAAAACGGCGGAAAAGGGAATCGGGATTTTCCCATGGAACCGGTTTTCCCGCAGGTACCATTTAGTTAATCGAACCTTGTTCTGGCGGATCACGAACGGTCGCGGGCGACCAGGGCGGGCCCGGGCGCGCCATGCGACAAGGCTGTCGGCCGGCGCGGTGCGCATATCGCGGCAGTTATATGGGCCGCATGCGTGATGGGCTATGGGTTGCGGAATTTGACGGTGATAGCGTGCAAACTGTCAGAAAAACGTCGGTCGAGCGCTCCGCGCAGGCCGCCTTGCCCCCCATTTGAAGAACCATCGAGACATGAGTGAGCCGATCCGCTTCTACCATCGTCACGCGATCCGCGAAGTCAGCGGCGCGGACGTGACCCGCACCGTGCTGCAATACCTGCGCGAGGACGCGCATTGCACCGGCACCAAGGAAGGCTGCGCGGAAGGCGACTGCGGCGCGTGCACGGTCGTCGTCGGCGAGCTGACCGACGCCGGCGCGGTCGAGTTCAAGGCCGTCAACGCGTGCATCCAGTTCCTGCCGACGCTCGACGGCAAGGCGCTGCTGACGGTCGAGGACCTGCGCCAGCCGGACGGCACGCTGCATCCGGTGCAGCAGGCGATGGTCGACTGCCACGGCTCGCAATGCGGGTTTTGCACGCCCGGCTTCGTGATGTCGATGTGGGCGCTGTACGAGAAGCACGGCCACGAAGGCTGCGGCAGCGCGTGCGCGAAGGCGAAGGACGTGCCGACGCGCACCGAGATCGCCGACGCGTTGACCGGGAACCTGTGCCGCTGCACCGGCTATCGTCCGATCGTCGATGCGGCGGTGCGGATGTTCGACGCGGCCGGCGAAGGTGCGGCCGGCGAAGGTGCGACCGGCGAAGGCGCGCCGGCCCCGTCGGCGCCGGTCGACACGGCCGCGCTGGCCCGCACGCTCGCGTCGCTCAAGCGCGACGACACGTTCGACTACACGACGGTCGACGGTGCACGCTTCGCGGCGCCGCGCACGCTCGACGCGCTGGCCGCGCTGAAGGCCGAGCGTCCCGACGCGCGCATTCTCGCCGGCAGCACCGACATCGGCCTGTGGGTCACCAAGCAGATGCGCCGGCTCGACGATCTGATCTACGTCGGCCAGATCGCCGAACTGCAGCGGCTCGCGGAGCGTGGCGACTGGATCGAGATCGGCGCGGGCGTGACGGTCGAGAAGGCCTATGCGGCGCTGGCCGGCACGTATCCGGAGCTGACCGAGATGTGGAAGCGCTTCGCGTCGCTGCCGATCCGCAACGCGGGCACGATCGGCGGCAACGTCGCGAACGGCTCGCCGATCGGCGATTCGATGCCGGGACTGATCGCGCTCGGCGCGCGCGTGGTGCTGCGCGGCGGCGACACGGTGCGCGAGCTGCCGCTCGAGGCGCTCTACACGGGCTACCAGCAGAAGGACATGGCGCCGCACGAATTCGTCGTCGGCCTGAAGGTGCCGACCCGCACCGGTGCGCGCGAACAGCTGCAGTTCCGCACCTACAAGCTGTCGAAGCGCTTCGACTCGGACATCTCGGCCGTGTGCGCGGCATTCGCGTTCATCGCGGACGGCGACACGATCCGCGAGCCGCGCATCGCGTTCGGCGGGATGGCCGCGACGCCCAAGCGCGCGACCCACACGGAGGCGGTGCTCGACGGCGCGCAGTGGCACGAAGCCACCGCGCAGGCCGCGATGCAGGCGCTCGAGCGCGACTACCAGCCGCTGTCGGACATGCGTGCGACGAGCGGGTATCGGCTCGATACCGCGAAGAACCTGGTGTACCGGTTCTGGCTGGAGACGCGTCCGCACGACCCGCTGCCGCCGCAAGCCCTGAACGTGCGTGAAGTGGCCGCCGAAGCCGGCGCCGACGTTGCCGATGCATCGGCGCGCGTCTGAAGACGGAGAACACCGAACATGAACCAGCAAGCAGAACCGTTCCTGAGCACCCTCGACCCGCAAGCCGACGCCGCGCAGGTGCACGTGTCGCGCGCCCACGAATCCGCCCATCTGCACGTGAGCGGGCGCGCCACCTACACCGACGACATTCCGATCGTCGCCGGCACGCTGCACGCGGCGCTCGGGTTGTCGGCGAAGCCGCACGCGAAGATCGTGTCGATGAACTTCGACGCGGTGCGCGCGACGCCGGGCGTGGTCGCCGTGTTCACGGCCGACGACATTCCGGGCGTCAACGATTGCGGTCCGATCATCCACGACGATCCGGTGCTCGCGAAGGGCGTCGTGCAGTTCGTCGGCCAGCCGATGTTCATCGTCGTCGCGACGTCGCACGACATCGCGCGGCTCGCCGCGCGTCGCGCGCAGGTCGACTACGAGGAGCTGCCGGCGATCCTGACCGCGCAGGAAGCGCGCGCGGCCGAAACTTACGTGATCCCGCCGCTGAAGCTCGCACGCGGCGATGCGGCCGCGCGGCTCGCGGTCGCGCCGCACCGCGAGTCGGGCGAGATGCTGCTCGGCGGGCAGGAGCAGTTCTATCTGGAAGGGCAGATCGCGTACGCGGTGCCGAAGGACGACGACGGCATGCACGTGTATTGCTCGACGCAGCACCCGAGCGAGATGCAGCACCTCGTCGCGCACGTGCTCGGCGTCGCGTCGCACAACGTGCTGGTCGAATGCCGCCGGATGGGCGGCGGGTTCGGCGGCAAGGAATCGCAGTCGGGCCTGTTCGCGTGCTGCGCGGCGCTCGCCGCGTGGAAGCTGCTGTGCCCGGTGAAGCTGCGCCCGGACCGCGACGACGACATGATGATCACCGGCAAGCGGCACGACTTCCATTACCGCTTCGACGTCGGCTACGACGACGACGGCCGCATCGACGGCGTCGCGCTCGACATGACGTCGCGCTGCGGCTTCTCGGCCGACCTGTCCGGCCCGGTGATGACGCGCGCGGTGTGCCACTTCGACAACGCGTACTGGCTCGGCGACGTCGACATCGCCGGCTACTGCGGCAGGACCAACACGCAGTCGAACACCGCGTTCCGCGGCTTCGGCGGCCCGCAGGGCGCGTTCGCGATCGAATACATCCTCGACGACATCGCGCGCTCGCTCGGCCGCGATCCGCTCGACGTGCGCTACGCGAACCTGTACGGCAAGACCGAACGCAACGTGACGCCGTACGGGCAGACGGTCGAGGACAACGTGCTGCAGGAGCTGCTCGGCGAACTCGAGACGACGAGCGACTACCGTGCGCGGCGCGCGGGCGTGCGCGCCTTCAACGCACGCAACACGGTGCTGAAGAAGGGCATCGCGCTCACGCCGGTGAAATTCGGCATCGCGTTCAACGTCACGCACTTCAACCAGGCCGGCGCGCTGGTGCACATCTACACCGACGGCTCGGTGCTCGTGAACCACGGCGGCACGGAGATGGGGCAGGGGCTCAACACGAAGGTCGCGCAGGTGGTCGCGCACGAGCTCGGCATCCGTTTCGGCCGGATCCGCGTGACGGCGACCGATACCAGCAAGGTCGCGAACACGTCCGCGACCGCCGCGTCGACCGGGTCGGACCTGAACGGCAAGGCCGCGCAGGATGCGGCGCGCCAGTTGCGCGAGCGGCTCGCGGTGTTCGCGGCGAAGCAGTTCGGCGACGGCAAGGTCGATGCGGCCGACGTGAAGTTCGGCAACGACGTCGTGTGGGTCGGCGGCCATGGCGTGCCGTTCGGCGAAGTGATCGCGAAGGCGTACCTCGCGCGCGTGCAGCTGTGGTCCGACGGCTTCTATGCGACGCCGAAGCTGTACTGGGACCAGTCGAAGCTGCAGGGCCGGCCGTTCTATTACTACTCGTACGGCGCGGCCGTGTCGGAAGTGGTGATCGACACGCTGACGGGCGAGATGCGCACGCTGCGCGTCGACGCGCTGCACGACGTGGGCGCGTCGCTGAACCCGGCGCTCGACATCGGCCAGGTCGAAGGCGCGTTCATCCAGGGGATGGGCTGGCTCACGACCGAGGAGCTGTGGTGGAACCAGGGCGGCAAGCTGATGACGCATGCGCCGTCGACGTACAAGATCCCGACGGTGAACGACACGCCGCCCGAGTTCAACGTGCGGCTGTTCCAGAACCGCAACGTCGAGGATAGCATCCACCGTTCGAAGGCCGTCGGCGAACCGCCGCTGCTGCTGCCGTTCTCGGTGTTCTTCGCGGTGCGCGACGCCGTGGCCGCGGTCGGCGACTACCGGGTGAACCCGCCGCTCGACGCGCCGGCCACCGGCGAGTCGATCCTGCGCGCGATCGGCGCGGTGCGGGCGGCGAGCGCCGCGCGGGCAGGCTGACGTGAACGGGCCCGCTCGTCCACCGCATCCCGCGCCCCACGCGTTCGCCGCTGGCTGCGACGGCGCGTGCGGCAACGCGCGGCCGTCGAACCCGCCGTTCGCGCAAGGCACCGGCCAGCGCAACCGCGCGACCGGCGCGCCGGCGCCGATGCACGTCGTGCTGTTCGGCGCGGGGCACGTCGGCCACGCGCTCGTCACGTTGCTCGGCGCGCTGCCGTGCGTCGTGCAGTGGGTCGACACGCGCGACGAGCTGTTCCCGGACGAATGTCCGCCGAACGTGCAGCCGGAGCCGACCGACACGCCGGAGGCCGTCGTCGACGCGGCGCCGCCCGGCGCGTACTTCCTCGTGATGACGCACAACCATGCGCTCGACTTCTCGCTCGCCGCGCAGATCATGCGGCGGCGCGACTATGCGTACTTCGGGATGATCGGCTCGCGCACCAAGCGCGTGAAGTTCGAGCGCCGGCTCGCCGCGCGCGGCGTCGATCCCGCGCGGCTCGTGGAGATGGTGTGCCCGATCGGCGTCGCGGGCATCGTCGACAAGGCGCCGGGCGCGATCGCGGTGGCCGTCTGCGCGGAGCTGCTGCAGGCCCGCTCGGGCATGCCGGTGGCCGCTGCGAAGGCAGTCGCGGCCGGGCGCGCGCGCGACGATGTGAGTTGCGTGCGATAAGACGCCGACCCCGCGCGGCCGGCGCACGGCCGCGCGTTTTTGCCTACACTGCACGGCAACGCGCGGCAGCGGGCCGCGCTTCATCTCAACGTGCACGCGCCCATGTCCGATCACTCCGTCTATCTCGACGCGCTCGACGCGAGCCTCGTCGCCATCGAGCGCTGGCTGTCCGGCGTCGATACCGCGCCGGCGGCGCTCGACGCGCTGCTCGCGGCGTTTTCCGGTGAATTCACGATGATCCTGACCGACGGCCGCGTGGTCGACCACGACGGCACGCGCGCGCTGTTCGCGAAGCTGGCGGGCGCGAAGCCGGGGCTGCGCATCACGCTGTCGGAGATCCGCGTGCTCGCGGCCGACGCAGCGCATGCGGTGCTCACCTATCTCGAAGCGCAGCACGCGGCAGCGGGCGAGCTGCCTGCGCGCCGCGCGACCGCCGTGTTCACGCGTGATGCGGCGGGCGTCGTGCGCTGGTCCCATCTGCAGGAAACCTTCTGCACGGCCTGAGCGGCCGCGCTGCCTGACCAGCCGCGCTTCACGCCGGCCGCGGCGTCAGCGCTTGCGCGTGCGGACGACCGTCAGCTCGTCGGACACGCTCTGCATCAGCGCGCACAGCCACGCGATGTCGGTCGGCCGATCGGGTTGCGGGTGCGTGAGCAGGTAGCTCTTGATGCGCGGGAACGGCACGGGCGGCGTGGCGACGACGAGCGGCAGCAGTTGCGCATAGTGGGTCGCGAAGCGGCGCGTCGTCGTGAAGATCAGGTCCGACTGCAGCAGCACCTGCGGCACGATGCCGAAGTACGGCAGCGTCGTCACGATGCGCCGCGTGAGGCGCGCGCGTGCCAGGCCGATCTCGATCGCGTTGCGCTTGTCGCCGGTGTACGGCGTCGGCGCGACGTGCGCGGCCGACGCGTACGCTTCGCGTGTGAGCGGTGCGCGGGCGAGCGGATGCGCGTCGCGCATCAGGCACACGATCGTGTCGGAGAACAGGTCCTGGCGCGCGAACTGCGGGTCGGGCTTCGGCCAGTTGCCGATCACGAGATCGAGCGCGCCCGATTCGAGCGCGCCCGCGTGGTCGAGCGCGGGATTCAGCGAATCGATTTCCAGATGAGCATGCGGCGCCGCGTCGCGAAAACGCTCGATCAGCGTCGGCATGAAGAAATCGTTCAGGTAGTCGGGCGCGGCGACGCGGAACGTGCGCCGCGCGGACGACGGATCGAAGTCGCCGTGCGGCGTCGCGATGAAGTCGACCTCGCGCAGCGCGCGCGACGCGGCTTCGAGCAGCGATGCGCCGTATTCGGTCGGCACCATGCCCGACTTGCCGCGCACGAGGATCGGGTCGTTCAGCGTCTCGCGCAGCTTGCGCAGCGCGGTGCTGATCGCGGGCTGGGTCTGGTTCAGCCGCAGCGCGGCCTGCGTGACGCTGCGCTCGAGCAGCAGCGTGCGCAACACGCGCACGAGCCAGATGTCGAGCGAGGCGGTACGGTCGTCGTCCATTCGTGGAGGGTGATTCGGGTGACGCGTAACCTTACCGCAGCCGCGCGTTGCCGTGCGTGATACCGGCCATCACGTACGTCCCTTCGGCAGCGTGCTGATCCGCTTGACCTCGCGCGATTCGAGCCAGTTCGGCGTGCGTGCGCAGTACAGCACCATCGGCAGCGCGTCCTCGCCCCAGAACAATTGCTGGTTCATCCAGAACGTCGGTACGCCGAACACGCCGAGCGCGATCGCGTCGGCCGTGTTGCGCGACAGCTGCGCAGCGGTTTCCTCGAATTCGATCAGCTCGTCGCCGTGGCCGACGCCGACACGTTCGCACAGCGCCGCGAAGCCTTCCGGCGTCGACGGATCGTTGCCTTCACGCCAGATGAAACGGAACATTTCCAGCACCGTGACGATATCGGCGCGCAGCGCGATCGCGAGGCGCAGCACCTTGTCGGAATCGAACGGGTGCGCGGGCGGCATCTTGAAGCGGATGCCGAGCTGTTCCGCGCGGAACAGCGCGTGGCGGTACGTGAACACGCGCTTGGCCGGCACGTCGGCGCTCGAGCGCTGGCCCCAGTGGCGCTGCAGGTCGGGCAGCGACACGGCCACCGGGTCGAACGGCACGTCCGGCCATTTGTCGTGCTGCTCGAGCAGCAGATACGAGAACGGCGACACGAAGTCGAAGAACCAGGCGGGTTGGGCGGTATCGAGGCCGGTTGTCATGTCGTTCTCCAGAAGGTGGGGCGTGCGGCGCCTGGCGGCGGCCTCCATGTTACGCGGCGGCACGCGCATGCAGCAATGATCGCGGATCGTCCGCTCACGCGGAACCGGGAGTCGCCCGGGGGGCGTCGCTGGCCGGCGGCGCGGGGTCGGTGCGCCCCTGCGGCGCGCTGCCGGCGCCGGGCGGGCCCGCCGGCGCGTCGTGGTCGTGCGCGGTGAGCCGTTCGCGCACGAAGCCGATGTGCTCGCGCAGCACGTAGAACTGTCCGGCGTACGCGAGCGGCATCTTCATCCGGTTCACGGCTTCCTCGATGTCGTCGAGCTCGTCAAGCAGCTGGACGCGCTCCTCCGCCGTATGTTCGCCGAGCGCGCTGCGCTCGAGCGCGATCAGCGCGCCGTACCACCGGTAGATGCGCGAGCGCACGCGCCAGCCGTACAGCGACGGCACGAGCCGCAGCCCCGGGATCAGCACGACGATCAGCGGCACGACCACCACCAGCAGCCGATCGACGAGGCTCGCGACCCAGAACGGCAGCCGCCGGTACAGGAAGGTCTTGCCCGACTTGTAGTAGCGCGCGGCATCGTCCGACAGCGGGAAGCCGCGCGTGACGGACGACGGGAATTCACCGGCATGCTGCAGGATCGTCGCGTGGCCGTGCACTTCGCGCGCGGCCTCGATCAGCAGGTCGGACAGCGCGGGGTGCAGCGAGTCGCGCGCGACGAGTTCGATCGTCGGCGCGACCGTGTGGATGTCGGCGGGCGGCAGGTTGCGGCCGAGGTCGTAGACGCCCATCGGCAGCGTGATCGCGGTCAGGTACGGAAAGCGCCGCGCATAGGCCTCGGCCTGCGTGAACGAATACACGTGCACGCCCGGCGCGCGGAACAGTTTCGCCATCACCGGGATCTGCGTCGAGTCGCCGGACAGGAAGGCCGCGTCGATCTTGCCGTCGAGCAGCGCGGTCGCGGCGTCCTCGCCGGCGGTCGGCAACAGCTCGGTCGGGCCGCCCGGCACGATGCCGTTCATCTTCAGCAGCGCGAGGCTCAGTTCGCGCGCGCCGCTGCCTTCCGCGCCGAGCGCGAGCCGCTTGCCCTTGAAGTCGGACAGGCGCGCGACGACCGGGCCGCGGTACATGATCGCGAGCGGCACGTAACCGATGCTGCCGAGCGACACGAGATGCTCGTCGCGCTCCTTCGGGCCGATGCCGCTCTGCACGAAACCGACGTCGACCGGCGCGTTCGGGTTCGACAGCCGCGCGAGGTTCTGCGCGGAACCTTCGGACGATTGAACGTCGAGCGTGACGCCGTTTTTTGCGAGGATCGCCTTGTATTTCTGCGCGGCGTTCCAGTACGTGCTGCCGGGCGGCCCGGACGAGATCACGAGCGTGGACGGCGGCGCCGGCTGGATCAGCTTGACCGCGAGCCAGACGGCCGCGCCGGCGAGCAGCACGGTCGGGCCGATCGACAGCGCGAGGTCGCGCCACGAGACGGCGACGAAGCGGGCGAGGATGCGGCGCGGCGGGCGAGGGCGGGCAGGCTTCATGGGATCGGCGGATGACGCTGGCGTGACGCATCGGTGACGGTCGTCGCGGGACGACGCGGATTCTCGCGGCGATGGTAACCGGTTTCCCCGCGCATGCGCGAGTCGGGCGGGCTCGCGCGGCTGCGCGGCGACGGCGGCGGGCGCCGCCGCGTCAAAAACTTTGCGCTTCCGCGGGCGCTGGATTACATTGTGCGACGCAGCCGCGCCCGATTCGCGCGCGACCCGGCAGGTGATGAGACCGGGCGCGTCCGGCCGGCGGCTGTCCGGCCCGGCCGGCCCGCTTTCGCGTGCGCCGGCCGCCGGCCCGTGACGCCTCTCTCGTATCGCCGTGGAAAACACCGGCTGTCCCGCCCGTTCGCGCGCGGGCCGGCTGTTTTTGGGGGTATCCGGCCGTACTGTGCACGGCCGTTCCGGAGTGATAAGGAGATAGCATGAAGTCGATCGTGTTGAGAGCGTTGGGCGTCGCCGCCGTGGCGGCCTGTCTGTCGGGCAGCGTGTATGCGCAGTCGAGCGACGCAGCGGCAACGGAAGCGCCGGCGGCCGCGACGAGCGCGCCGAAGGCCGCCGCGAAAACCGCGAAGAAGGCGAACCGCAAGCTCGGCTACGCGGTGCGCAAGGCCATTACGAAGGCCGGCGGCATCGACGTGGCGAACATCGTCGTGCGCTCGAAGGGCGGCGCGATCTCGCTGGAGGGCACGGTGCCCGACCAGGCACAGATCGACAAGGCGGAAGAGGCGGCCAAGAGCGTGAAGGGCGTGACGTCGGTCTCGAACAAGCTGACGGTGCAGCAGCAGTAACGCCGGGCGGCGGCGCGCGAGCGCCGCGCACGCCCGTTCCAGGCGGGCCCCGGCATGCCGGGGCCCGTTTGCGCTTCAGAGGCCGAAAGCCGCGGGACGCGGCGGCGGACCGATAACGATATCGAGAGGGCGGCGATGACGAAGCTCGGGTGGGGCAGGCGGGTGGTGTGGGGGGCGGCGCTGGCCGCGGTCGCGATGCTCGGCGCCTGCAACGGCGACGATTCGGCCGAGCGCAACCGGTTGCCCGGCTTCGTGGCCGGCAGCGTGCGCACGACGGCCTACGACGGCGCGAGCGACGACCTGCTGACGGCCGGCCTCGGCAAGACGGGCCTTGCCGCGGCGAGCGCGCCCGGCTTCGCGAACCCGGCGCGGCCGACCAGCGCGGAATTGCGCCGCCTCGCGATCTGGTCGAACTACCGCGCGCTCGTCGACATGAGCGCGAACGGCGGCTACGGCCGCTTATGGGGGCCGAACGTCGACCTCGACGGCAACGATACGCTCGGCGAAGGCAAGATCGCCGGCGCCGAATATCTCGCGTACGCCGATGACGGCAGCGGCACGAAGAACGTGACGCTGCTCGTGCAGGTACCCGCCCGCTTCGATCCCGCGCAGCCCTGCATCGTCACCGCGACGTCGTCCGGCTCGCGCGGCGTGTACGGCGCGATTTCCGCGGCCGGCGAGTGGGCGCTCAAGCGCGGCTGCGCGGTGGCCTACAACGACAAGGGCGGCGGCAACGGCGCGCATGAACTCGGCTCCGACACCGTCACGCTGATCGACGGCACGCTCGCCAACGCGGTGCTGGCCGGCACCGCGAGCCTGTTCACCGCGAACGTGACGAGCGGCGATCTCGCCGCGTTCAACAGCCGTTTCCCGAACCGCTACGCGTTCAAGCACGCGCATTCGCAGCAGAACCCGGAGCAGGACTGGGGGCGCGCGACGCTGCAGTCGGTCGAATTTGCGTACTGGGCGCTCAACGAACAGTTCGGACCGGTGATCGACGGTACGCATCACGGCGTGCGCTATCGCGCGGGCGACATCACGACGATCGCCGCGTCGGTCAGCAACGGCGGCGGCGCGTCGCTCGCGGCGGCCGAGCAGGACAGCCGCGGCTGGATTACCGCGGTCGTGGTCGGCGAGCCGCAGATCAACGTGCGGATGGCGCCGAATGTGGTGGTTCGCGCGGGCGGCCAGGCGGTGCCGTCGTTCGGCCGGCCGCTGGCCGATTACGCGACGCTCGCGAACCTGCTGGAACCGTGCGCGGCCGCGTCGGCGTCGCTCGCCGGCGCACCGTACCTGAGCGCGCTGCCGGCCGCGACCACGCAGTCGATCCGCACGCAGCGCTGCGCGACGCTCGCCGCGGCCGGGCTGGTGGCGGGCGCCGACACGCAGAGCCAGGCGGCCGACGCGCTCGCGCAGCTCCACGCGGCCGGCTATCTGGCCGATTCCGACCTGCTGCAGGCGTCGATGTGGGATTCGCAGGCGATTCCCGCGATCGCGGTCACCTATGCGAACGCGTACACGCGCTCGCGCGTCACCGACAACCTGTGCAACTTCAGCTTCGCGACGACCAACCCGGCGACGGGCGCGGTCGCGCCACCCGCCGCGTCGCCGATGCCGGCCGTGTTCGGCGCCGGCAACGGCGTGCCGCCGACGGCCGGCATCAATCTCGTGTTCAACAACGGCGCCGGCGTCGACCACCGGCTCGCGACGCCCGATGCGAGCTTCGCGGGCGCGCTGTGCCTGCGCCAGCTGTGGACCAACGGGATGCTCGGGATGCCCGCGAACGTCGATGCAGTGCGCGTGAACGCGAACCTGCACGGCAAGCCGGCGATCATCGTGCAGGGCCGCAGCGACGCGCTCGTGCCGGTGAACCACGCGTCGCGCGCGTACGTCGCGCAGAACGGCATCAGCGAAGCCGGGCGCAGCCAGCTGGTGTTCTACGAGGTGACCAACGGCCAGCACTTCGACGCGTTCCTGTCGGTGCCGGGATTCGACACGCGCTTCGTGCCGGTTCACTACTACAACGTGCAGGCGTTGAACCTGATGTGGCAGCACCTGAAGAACGGCGCGCCGCTGCCGCCGTCGCAGGTGATCCGCACGGTGCCGCGCGGCGGCACGCCGGGCGCCGCGCCCGCGCTGACGAGCGCGAACCTGCCGCCGATCTCGGCCGCGCCGGGCGCGAACGCGATTTCCGTCGGCGCCGGCACGATCGACGTGCCGCTCTGACGGCCGGGCCGTCGCGCCCCCTCCCGCCAGCCGGACAGCCGTCCGGCTTTTTTATCGACGTCGCCTGGAATCGGTCCCGTACCGCCTTCCATCCGAATGGCGAGCGCTGTAACAAATTATTACTTTACGGCGATAAATCCGGAACCTAATATGCGCCGGTATTTTCACTTAATTTAATAAATTACTGATACGAGAATATTCCTTTCCGTTTAGTTAATCGATCCTTTCGGTTTTATTCAATCGGCTCGAGTCGCGATTGATCGCCGTTTCGCGATTAATTGGTGTCTCGCCGACGGGAATCGTTCGTCCGTTCGAAGTGAAGGCGCCCCGGTGGGCGGGCTTCACGGGGTGATTCTTCGTCATCGATTTCGTGCGCGTGCGAATTCGTGAAATGAATTCATATTGCCGCGAACCGTTGAATGGTTGTTTGCAATGGAATTGATTCCATTGTGCGGTTGCAAAAACATGGGTGGGGTAAATCGTGCCGGTCGGTATGCGCCGATCCGGTAAAAAACTCGGAGTGCGTCGCATAACGAATGCATTCCTGGTGCGGAGCGCCGGCGCAAATGATCCTTTGCGACCGGCGGTATTTATCGTTCTGTTCGAGAGGCAATAATGACGACACGGAAGTCCTTGAAAGACGGTTTCGCGCTATTCGGAACGACCTTGAGCGTACCGCTCGCCGCCGCGGCGGCCGCGGCGCTGCTCGTCACGGGGTGCGGCGGCGACGACGGGCCGAGCCCGAGCGCGGCGGCCGCCACCGCGGCCGCGACGTCCAGCGGCAGCACGTCGGCCACCGCCGACGCCACGACCGCCACCGCGGCCGACCAGCCGTACGTCGACACCGACGTGTACGGCACCGGGCCGAACGACGCGGTCACCGACTCGACGGAAGGCGCGGCGGTCGTGCACCGGCAGGTCGCGATCGGCGGCAAGACGATCAAGTACACGGCCACCACCGGCCACCTGACGACGATCGATCCGATCACGTCGGCCCCGAACGCGAAGATGTTCTACGTCGCGTACACGCAGGACAATCCGGACCCGTCGAAGCCGCGCCCGGTCACGTTCTTCTACAACGGCGGCCCCGGCTCGTCGTCGGTCTACCTGCTGCTCGGCTCGTACGGGCCGAAGCGCCTGCAGTCGTCGTTCCCCAACTTCACGCCGCCCGCGCCGTACAAGCTGCTCGACAACCCGGACAGCCTGCTCGACCGCACCGATCTCGTGTTCATCAACCCGGTCGGCACCGGTTACTCGACTGCGATCGCCCCGGCGAAGAACAAGGACTTCTGGGGCACCGACCAGGACGCGCGCTCGATCGACCGTTTCATCCAGCGCTACCTGACCAAGTATTCGCGCTGGAATTCGCCGAAGTTCCTGTACGGCGAGTCGTACGGCACCGCGCGCAGCGCGGTCGTGTCGTGGGTGCTGCACGAGGACGGCATCGACCTGAACGGGATCACGCTGCAGTCGTCGATCCTCGACTACGCGAACGCGCTGTCCGCCCCGGGCACGTTCCCGACGCTCGCGGCCGACGCGTTCTACTGGAAGAAGACGACGCTGAACCCGACGCCGACCGATCTCGACGCGTACATGGTCCAGGCCCGCAACTACGCGGACAACACGCTCGCGCCGCTCGCGCAGAAGCCGAACCCGCAGGACGGCGGCTTCGTGAACGTGCGGCTGAACCTAAAGCTCGCGACCGCGCAGCAGATGGGCGCTTACATCGGCACGGACCCGACGTCGCTGATCCAGACCTTCGGCAACCCGGCCGCGCTCGGCAACGTGCCGTCGTCGGACGACAACCCGCCGTACACGTTCTTCCTGACGCTCGTGCCGGGCACGCAGATCGGCCAGTACGACGGTCGCGCGAACTTCACGGGCAAGGGCATCGCGCCGTACATCCTGCCGAACTCCGGCAGCAACGATCCGTCGATCACGAACGTCGGCGGCGCGTACACGGTGCTGTGGAACAGCTACATCAACACCGACCTCAAGTACACGTCGACGTCGTCGTTCGTGGACCTGAACGACCAGGTCTTCAACAACTGGGACTTCAGCCATATCGACCCGACCGGCGCGAACAAGGGCGGTGGCAATACGCTGTACACGGCCGGCGACCTGGCGTCGACGATGAGCGTGAACCCGGACCTGAAGGTGCTGTCGGCGAACGGCTATTTCGACGCCGTCACGCCGTTCCACCAGACGGAGCTGACGCTCGCGCAGATGCCGCTCGATCCGACGCTCAAGGCGCAGAACCTGACGATCAAGAACTACCCGTCGGGCCACATGATCTACCTGAACGACGCGTCGCGGACCGCGCTGAAGGGCGACCTCGCCAACTTCTACGACGGCATCCTCGCGAACCGCACCGCGCTGCAGCGCGTGCTGAAGCTGCAGGCGCGCACGCAGCAGTTGAAGCAGCAGAAACTGCAGCAGCAGGGGCAGTAAGCGCGGCGGGCGGCGGGTGGTGCCCGCCGCGACGCGACGAAAAAGTGCACTCGCGCAATGCGGGCCGGTGCTTCCGGTCTCGTGCGTTGGTGGCGTCGCTGTTGTTCCAGATGCCCCGTGAGTCATGGACTCCCGGGGCATCGGCTTTTGTGTTCGACGGGCGTCGCCCCGGAAGTTGCGGGTGATGGCACACTTAATCCTTGAAATAGGGATTTATATCCCTCTATTGAGGATTAGGTGAAATATCCTCATAATGAGGACAGTCATCCCCGATCCAAGGATTTTTGTGGGCGTCGCCGACTTTCTCCTCACACCCGGTATGCAACGTGTGCTGGGTGCCACGCTGCTAGAACCCGACCGCTGCTTTACGCTGCAGGAATTGCTGCGTCTGGCAAGCAGTGGACACGGCAGCGCTCAAAAGCAGATAGACCGGCTGATTGAGGCCGGCGTACTCAAGGAGGACGCGCGCCGAGGCCGGCAGCGGAGCATCCGCGCAAATACGGACTTCGTCCTCTATCCGGAACTCGTCGAGATCGCGCGAAAGACGTTCGCTGTCGCGGAGCCGTTGAAGGACGCCTTGTTGCCTTTTGCCGGGCATATTTCCACGGCCTTCGTGTTTGGCTCGGTGGCCAAGGGTACCGACAGCAGCCGAAGCGACATCGACCTGATCGTCATCGGCGACGCCCAACTTCTCGATCTATCCGAAGCCTTGCACGCGGCCGAGCATGATCTGCGGCGTCCCATCAACTTCTCGTTGTACGAACCTGCCGAATGGGCCGCGCTGGTCGATAGCGATCCCGTTATCGCGCAGATCGCCCAGGGCCCGACTTTGAGGATTCTGTGATGCCGCGTCCGACCGAATACGAAAACCTCGTCAAGACGAGAGCCTTCGAGGCGGTTGCGCCGACGCCCGGGGCAATCGCGGGCTTCCTGCGCAATGCGGAGGACTACAAGGCCACTGCCGACGAACTGGATCCCACCCGGCATTTGCAGGTATTTACCTTGGCCTACGAAGGCTACTTCCAGCTCGTACAGGCTGTTCTCGAGTTCTACGAGGTGAGGACCAAAGATGCCGGCCGCAATCTGGCTATCCAGCGCGTTTCCACCTCGTTGGGTGTGAGCCCCCCGGAATTCGCCTTCATCACGAAGGCCCACGAGCGACGCAACGGCACGTCGTACGTTTCGCCGTTTCCGCCGGTGTCGAAAGCCGAGGCCGCCACCATGCTGGGCATCCTGGAGAAATACCTGCCTATTGCACGTGCGCTGACCGGTATGTCGTGAAACCGCTTGGTCGTCCGTCAAGACAGGCGACAGATGGTTGTGGGGGTACCCACTGAGGCGGCGTTTTTCGGCAGGCGTGAGAGGCTGCTTACGCCAGCACGAGCCGCACGCCGACCGCGACGAGCGTCGCGGCGAGCAGGTTGCGCAGCAGCCGCTCGGGCGCGCGCGCCGACAGCAGGCTGCCGAGTACGATGCCGGGCAGCGAACCGAGCAGCAGCGACAGCAGCATCGACCAGTCGACCGAGCCGAGCAGCCAGTGGCCCATGCCCGCGACCAGCGTGAGCGGCACCGCATGCGCGATGTCGGAACCGACGATGCGGGTCGTCGCGAGCAGCGGATACAGCAGCAGGAGCACGGTCACGCCGATCGCGCCGGCGCCGACCGACGTCATCGACACGAGCACGCCGAGCACGGCGCCCGTCAGCACGGTCGACCACAGCGTGCGTGCGGGGTTCGGCGCGAGCGGGTTGCGCGCGGCGAATGCCGTGAGCTGCGGCCGGAAGATCAACGCGAGCGACGTGAGCAGCAGCGCGACCCCGAGCACGAGCTGGATCATCCGCGCGGTGCCCGGCGTGTTCATCCCGTGCGTGTGCAGCCACCACAGCGTGAGCGCCGCGGCCGGCACGCTGCCCGCCGCGAGCCGGCCGGTGATGCGCCAGTCGATCGAGCCTTTCAGGCCGTGGACTAGCGTGCCGGTGGCCTTGGTCGCGGCCGCGTACAGCAGGTCGGTGCCGACCGCCGTCGCGGGGTGGACGCCGAACAGCAGCACGAGAATCGGCGTCATCAACGAACCGCCGCCGACGCCCGTCAGGCCGACGAGAATGCCGACGAACAGGCCGGACAGGGAGTACAGCAGATCGATATGGGGAAGCGACATCGGAAGCAGGCGGTTATGCGGCGTTCGGCGACGGCGCGCGGCCGCGGCGGCGCGCATCAAAGTCCGCCATTGTCGCAAAAGTGGCGCGTCAATGTACGACCGCGTTAAAAATCGGCCGGGAAGGCTCGCGCGGGCGGCGGCCGGCGGGATGTGAAACGGGCGTTTGAGCCGGGGGCGAGGATCGTCGTCAGCCTGACAGATATGACGAACCGCGCGCCTCCGCCGCGCGCAAAAAAGGGCGCGACACTGCGCGCCCTGATTCGATGCAGGCTCCCGGTTCGGCTGCCGACGGTCAGTGCAGCGCCGGGCCGGCGCCTTCGACCGCGCGTGGCGGCCGGATCCGCAGCGCGAACCCGATCAGCGCGGCCACGGCCGCGAACGCCGCGCCGAATGCGAAGGCCGCGTGGTAGCCGCCGTTCAGCGCGTCGAGCGGCGCGGCCCGCGCTGCCGCGAGCGCGTCGGTGCGGGCGCCGGCGAGACTCGCGAGGACCGCGAGCCCGAGCGCGCCGCCCATCATGAACGCGGTGTTGACGATGCCCGACGCGAGCCCGGAATCGGCCGGGTCGACGTCGCTCATCGCGGCGAGCAGCATCGGATTGAACGCGACGCCCGCGCCGATGCCGAGCAGCGTCATGCCGGGCAGCACGTGCCACACGAAACCGCCGTCGACTGGCGCGCGCGAGAACAGCGCGAGGCCGCATGCCGCGATCAGCAGGCCGGCGGCGATCGGGCCGCGGATCCCGAAACGCATCACGATCCGGGCCGACAGCCCGAGCGAGAACGCGGCCATGATCAGGTTCGCCGGCAGGAACGCGAGGCCGACTTGCAGCGGCCCGTAGCCGAGCACGCGCTGCATGTACAGCGCGGACAGGAAGAACCACGCGAACATCGCCGCCGCCCACAGCACGGCGATCGTGTTCGCGAGCGCGACGTTGCGCGCGGCGAACAGCGTGAGCGGCATCAACGGATGCGCGGCGCGCGATTCGATCGCGATGAACAGCGCGAGCAGCACGACGGCCGCGCCGATCAGCGCGACGGTCTGCGTCGACAGCCAGCCGGCCTCGTTGCCGCCGACGATCCCGTAGACGGCCAGCATCAGCGACGCGGTCACGGTGATCGCGCCGGCGACGTCGAGCCGCGCCGTGCCGGCCGGCGCACGCGTGCGCGGCAGCAGCGCGACGCACATCGCGTAGACCGCGACGCCGATCGGCAGGTTGACAAGAAAGATCCAGTGCCACGACAGCGAGCTCGTCAGCAGCCCGCCGAGCAGCACGCCGATGCTGCCGCCGCCCGCGCACACGAAGCCGTAGACGCCCATCGCGCGGGCGCGTTCGCCGGGGGCCGTGAAGAGGTTCATGATCAGCGACAGCGAGACGGCCGACACGACCGCGCCGCCGAGCCCCTGCACCGCGCGCGCGGCGATCAGCATCGCCTGCGATTGCGCGAGGCCGCAGGCGAGCGACGCGAGCGTGAACACGACGAGGCCCGCGAGGAACATGCGTCGCTGGCCGTACAGGTCGCCGAGCCGGCCGCCGAGCAGCAGGCAGCCGCCGAACGTCAGCAGGTATGCGTTGACGACCCACACGAGGGCCGTTTCGGTGAAGTGGAGGTCGGTGCTGATCGACGGCAGCGCAACGTTCACGATCGTGCTGTCGAGCACGATCATCAGCACGCCGAGACAGAGCACGATCAGCGCGTACCAGCGCTTCTCGCCGTGAATCCCGTGGGTCATGGGCCTGCAGCCTTCTGATAGTTATTTGAAAGGATGCATTGTAGACGTCGACGGCGCGGGCTTCCTGCCGGTTTGTGGCAGGAGCGTCGCGTAGTGGCGCCCGGCCCGGCGCGCGTGCAGCGGGCGGCGCGTTACGACCGGGGCAATTCGCAGCCGTCGGGGCCGCAGGCGGCCGCGTCGCTGCCGCCGAGTTCGACGATGCCGTCGCGCCACGCCCGGTCGAGCGCCTGCGCAAACGCGTCGGCCGGCTGCGCGCCGGACACCGCGTAGCGGCCGCCGAACACGAACAGCGGCACGCCGCGCCCGCCGATCTGCGCGGCACGCGCGATGTCGGCCTCGACTTCGTCGCGGTGCGCGTCGCTGTGCAGCACCGCTTCGACGGCCGAGCGCTCGAGCCCGGCTTCGACCGCAAATTCGGTCAGCGCGGCATGATCGAACAGCGAGCCGTGTTCGCAGAAATACGCGCGATACAGCCGCTCGGTCAGCGCATGCGCGCGACCCGTGGCTTCCGCGAGCTTGACGAGCCGGTGGCCGTCGAGCGTGTCGCCGACGAGCGTGCCGGGCAGGTCGTAGCGCAGCCCGACGCTCGCCGCCGCCTCGGTCACCTGGCGCAGCATCTGGTCGACCTGCGCGGGCGACATCCGGTACTTGCCCGCCAGCATCGCCTCGACCGGCTCGACGGGCTGGCCGGGCATCAGCCGGTATGCGCGCAGCGCGACGTCGACGCGGTCGGCGTGCGCGAACGCGGCCAGCGCCTCGTCGAAGCGGCGCTTGCCGATCCAGCACCACGGGCAGATCAGGTCGGACCAGATTTCGACGGTCAGGGTCGGGCGGGCAGTCGGGGTGGGAGCGGTCGTCATGGGCGGTCCGGGGCGGCAAAAAATGTAACCGAGACTATATCACTTTATGTTTCGACGTTTCGTCGTCCGGGGGACCGTGCGGAAGGGGCCGCGCCCACCTGTCGCGAAGCATGGACGCGAAACCGGCAGTCCAGCCCGGTACCGATGACCGGGCCGGCCGTCATTACGCTCGCCGCGTCGCGCTCAGGCGTCGCCTTGGGTTTCCTTCAGATGCTTGAGGTGCTTGTAGACCGTCGCGCGCCCCATCCCGAGCACGTTCGCGACGTAGTTCGCCGCGCTCTTGCCGCGGAACGCGCCTTCCGCGTACAGCGCCTCGACGAGCTCGCGCCGGTGTTCGCGCGTGAGCCCGTTCAGCCCGACCTGGCGCTCGCGCAGCCAGCCGTGCAGGAACGTGTTGATGCGCTCCTGCCAGTCGTCGCGGAACAGCTCGTCGGGCTGCGCGACGACGCCCGCGCCCTTGATGAAGAGGTCGAGCGTCGCGCGTACCTCGTCGAACACCGCGATGTTGAAGTTGATGCACATCATCCCGGCCGCCCGGCCTTCGTCGTCGAACAGCACGTTGCTGACGCAGCGCATGCGCCGGCCGTCCCAGTTCAGCTTCTCGTACGGGCCGATTACGCGCTCGCGCGCCGAATGATCGATTTCCTCGAGCGCCGAATCGTCGCCGACCTCGCGCTTGGACAGGTTGTTCGCGAGATACAGCACGGTCTGGTCGTGCAGGTCGTGGATCACGACTTCCGCGTACGGGAAGAACAGCGCGGCGATACCGTCGGCGATCGGCGCATAGCGGGTGAGCAGCAGGTCTTTGACGGGAGATTTCTTCTTGCGCATCGGTGTCGCGATCTCGGGTGGGCGGGCGCCGGGCAGCGTGCCGGGCCGGCGAGCCGGCGTACCGTCGGTCGGCATGCCCGTGCGCGCGCGCGGCCGCCGCGGCGGTTGCGCCATTGTATCGGCCCCGCGTGCGCGTGCCGCTCATGCACGCGTCAGATGCGTGTACAGCGCGTGCGCGATCGCGATGTCCTCGAGCCCGAGGCCGATCGAGCGAAAGAACGCGTGACGCGTGCGCGATGGCGCGGCGCAACTGCCGGCGACGAGCGCGGGCAGGTCGCCGACGATCCGGCCGGCATCCCAGCCGTGCTCGGCCGCGGCGATCTGCATCTCGCCGGCGCTCGCGGGCGTCGTGTGCCGGTAGTCGCAGTAGACGTCCATGTCCGGCAGCCACGCGGGCGGGATTTCGTGCGCGCGCGCGACGTTCGTGCTGATCGACGTGACGAGCGCGGGGCGCGTGAGCATTCCGTCGCCGAGCACGGGCGTGCCCGACGACGTGCACAGCATCACCACGTCCGCGTCGCGCACGCAGGCCTCGACGCTCGCCGCCGCGCGTGTGCGCGGGTCGAGCGCGGCGAGGCCCGCCTGCAGCGCCGCGTTGCCGGCCAGCGCGGGCGAGTACACGCGGATCGCGTCCCAGTCGCGCAGCGCCGCCGTGTGCTTCAGGTGCGCGAGGCCGACCGCGCCCGCGCCGACGATCGCGAGATGGCGCGCGTCGCGCGGCGCGAGGCAGTCGACCGCGAGCGCCGTCGTGCCGGCCGTGCGTTCGACGGTCAGCAACCCGGCGTCGCACCACATCAGCGGCTGGCCGGTTTGCATCGACATCAGCGCGGTCCACGCGGTGACGATCGGTTTGCCGTCGGGCTTGCCGCCCGTCACGACGTAAGGCGACAGCTTCGCGCCGAATACCTGTGCGTCGGCGAGCGCGCCGAGATACGTGATGAAGTCGCCGGCCTGGTCGGGAAACAGCGTGAGCGTCTGCGGCGGCTGCACCGCGCGCGCCGCGGCGAGCGACGCGAACATGCGGCGCAGTGTGCCGAGCACGTCGAGCGACGGCAGCGCCGCGCGCACCGCGGCCTCGTCGACGGTCAGCGGCAGAGTAGGGACGGTTTGCGTCATGAGGACATCTCCGGTTCGGGCTGGACAGAAAGTCTCGAAAGACGGCGTCCGGTGGGGTCTGTTATGGACGAAAAGTCTAATATAGACAAATGAAATCGGGAGGATTTTTATTTTCGGGACAGAGATTCTTTGCCGTCGTCCTAAAAAACACCATGAAATCAACGGTATTAAGAGCGGGTGACGAAATTTCGACGTGAAGAAGCAGCGCGATCTCCTCGTATCCCCTATGGTCTATAGTAGACTTTAAGTCTATATTTCTGCGTGCGGGACCCGACACGTCGCCATGCGGCGGCCACCTGCGTCGAATGCCGACCCGGCGCCCGACCCGGCGCGCCGTACGACCCGATCTTCATCGCCACACTCCAGAACAGAAGGACCGTCATGAACTGGAAACTTTCCCTCTGCGCCGCTGCGGCGCTCGCGTGCGCGGCCGTCACGGCCCATGCGGAAACCACGTTGCGCTTCGGGATCGAAGCCGCCTATCCGCCGTTCGAGAGCAAGACGCCGGCCGGCCAGTTGCAGGGTTTCGACGTCGACGTCGGCAACGCGGTGTGCGCGAAGCTGAACATGAAGTGCGTGTGGGTCGAGAATTCGTTCGACGGGCTGATCCCGGCGCTGCAGGCGCGCAAATTCGACGCGATCAACTCGGCGATGAACATCACCGCGAAGCGCAAGCAGAGCATCGATTTCACGCCGGCGATCTACGTGGTGCCGATCGTGATGGTCGCGAAGCACGGCTCGCCGCTGAAGCCCGACGTCGCGAGCCTGCGCGGCAAGCACGTCGGCGTGCTGCAGGGCTCGTCGCAGGAGGATTTCCTGAAGGCGCACTGGGCCAGTGCGGGCGTGGCCGTCGTGTCGTACCAGGATCAGGACCAGATCTATGCCGATCTCGTCGCGGGGCGTCTCGACGCGGCCGTGCAGGAAGCGCAGACCGCGCAGGACGGGTTCCTCGACAAGCCGGCCGGCCGCGACTACCAGATCGTCGGCGAACCGCTGAAGGATCCGGCGACGCTCGGCGAAGGCACCGGCTTCGGGATGCGCAAGAACGACAAGGCGCTGCAGGCGAAGATCGTCGGCGCGCTCGACGCGCTGAAGAAGGACGGCACGCTGAGCGCGCTGTCGCAGAAGTACTTCAAGCGCGACATCATCGCGAAGTAAGCGCCGCCGCGTGCCGGCCGCGGGGCCGGCGCACGGCGCATCCCATCTCGACGCAGTGCGGGGAACCATGGATTTCGACGTGATTGTTCTGGGGGCCGGCATCGTCGGCGTGTCGTCGGCGCTGCATCTGCAGGATCGCGGGCTGCGCGTCGCGCTCGTCGACCGGCGCGCGCCCGGCGAGGAAACCAGCCACGGCAATGCGGGACTGATCGAGCGCTCGTCGGTCGTGCCGTATGCGTTTCCGCGCCGGCTCGGCACGCTGCTGCGCTATGCGCGCAACCGCTCCGTCGATCTCTATTGGGACTACCGCGCGCTGCCCGCGTATGCGGGCTGGCTCGCACGCTTCTGGCGCGAATCGTCGCCGCAGCGGCTCGCGGCCGCCGCGCGCGACCTGCTGCCGCTCGTCGCGGCGAGCGTCGTCGAGCACGATGCGCTGCTCGCGCGCACCGACGCGCAGCCGCTCGTGCACGACGGCGGCTGGATCGAGGCGTTTCGTTCGCCCGCGTTGTTCGACGCGGAAGCGCGCGCGCAGCAGCGCGTGGCCGACGCGCACGGGCTGCGGATGACCGTGCTCGACGCGCATGCGCTGCGCGCGCGCGAGCCCGGTATCGGCGACGCCTTCTGCGGCGCGTTTCACTGGCAGGACCCGAAGACCGTGTCGAGCCCGGGCGGGCTGACCAAGGCCTATGCGCGGCTGTTCGAGCGTGACGGCGGCACGTTCGTGCGCGGCGACGCGACGACGCTCGTGCAGGTGGATGACGGCTGGCAGGTCCGGACCGAACACGGGCCGCTCGTGGCACGCTCGGCCGTGGTCGCGCTGGGCCCGTGGTCCGATCAGGTGTTCGCGCCGCTCGGTTACCGGATTCCGCTGCGCGCGAAGCGCGGCTATCACATGCATTACCGGCCGACGCGCACGCCGCTGAACGTGCCCGTATGCGATACCGAGGCAGGCTTCGTCGTCGCGCCGATGGAGGGCGGCCGCCTGCGGCTCACGACGGGCGTCGAGATCGCGCCGCGCGACGCGCCGCCGACCGGCGTGCAGCTCGCGCGCGCCGAGCCGCTGGCGCGCGACGCGTTCGGCATCGGCGAGCGGCTCGACGCGGAGCCGTGGCTCGGGTTGCGGCCGTGCACGCCCGACATGCGCCCGGTGATCGGGCCCGCGCCGCGCCACCGGCATTTGTGGTTCGCGTTCGGTCATTGCCATCACGGGCTCACGCTCGGGCCCGCGACCGGCCGCCTGCTCGCCGAAATGATGACGGGCGCGCCGACCTATATCGATCCCCATCCGTACCGGCCCGCACGCTTCGGCTGAGCCTGCGGCACGCAGATGCGGCTTCGGCCGCCGGCACGCGCCGGTGGCCATGCGCATGCTTCACAGTTTTTCATTCTGCTATCCGGGTTATCGAAATCCACGCAATCGTAAATGATCTGCGTAATCGATAAGAAAGAAAATCGCGCGATAAAAGAAAATCAGCAAATTCGCTATTTATCAATGCATTTTCATATTGCTGAAATGCGTAATGGGCAGGCCGTCATGGCGGTATGGGGTCTCATCGTGCCCGCGTGTTTCGACGTTACGCGGAATGTACCGGAACACGTTACTACGGGGCTCGCAAACGTTACGTTACATCCGCGTTCCGGCGACCTTTTTCATCAGACGATTCGGGCTCCGCAATTCACGAATTTCGCCTGAAATCGATTAAAAAACGTTATTACCGGTCATTAGGCAGACGAATCAATCCCGTTTTTGGAATTGGCACGCTTTGTGCAATCCGTCCCCATGCTTTGTCAACGTAGTGCCAACCGAGATGGGGAAAATAAAGATGGGACAGAATTTTAAATTGACGGGTGTGGCGCTGTCGGTCGCGACGGTGTTCGGGGTGCTGGCTTCGGGTTCCGCGATGGCGGGGGCGCTCGACTCGCTGCCGATACCGCAAGTGATCGTCAATCCGCCGACGAACAGCGTGTCGGTCGGGCTGGTCGCGACGGGCACGTCGCCGCTGGGCTCGGTCACCGTGACGGCGGGCGGGTCGGGGGCGATTCAGACGTCGCTCGGTGATCCGGGACACGTGCTGTCCGGCGCCGTGGGGGCGGTGACGGGCGCACTCAGCGGTGGCGGCGGGGTGCAGCCGCTGGCGCCGGTGCAAGGCGTGGTGAATCAGGTGACCGGGGCGCTCGGCGGTGGCAACCCGGCAGGCGCGCTGACCGGGGCGCTGAATACGGCGACGGGCGCGCTGAGCAATGCGGTTGGCACGGCAACGGGTGCGCTGGGCGGTATCGGCGGTGGTGCGAATCCGCTGGCGCCGGTTCAGGGTGTGGTGAATCAAGTAACGGGTGCGTTGAGCGGCGGCAACCCGGCCGGTGCATTGACCGGCGCGCTGAATACGGCAACCGGCACGCTGAGCAACGCGCTCGGCACCGCAACGGGCGCGCTGGGCGGCATCGGTGGCGGCTCGAACCCGCTGGCGCCGGTTCAGGGAGTGGTGAATCAAGTAACGGGTGCGTTGAGCGGCGGCAATCCGGCTGGCGCGCTGAACACGGCAACCGGTACGTTGAGCAACGCGCTCGGTACGGCAACGGGTGCGCTGGGCGGCATCGGTGGCGGCTCGAACCCGCTGGCACCGGTTCAGGGTGTGGTGAATCAAGTAACGGGTGCCCTGAGCGGTGGCAACCCGGCCGGTGCATTGACCGGCGCGCTGAATACGGCGACCGGCACGCTGAGCAACGCACTCGGCACCGCAACGGGCGCGCTGAGCGGCATCGGCGGCGGCTCGAACCCGCTGGCACCGGTTCAGGGCGTCGTGAACGGGCTCACGGGCACAATCGGCGGTGGCGATCCGGCCGGTGCGCTGACTGGCGCCGTGGGCACGATCACTGGGGCGGTGGGCAACCTTGGCGGCGGCTCGAACCCGCTGGCGCCGGTGCAAGGCGTAGTGAACGGCGTGACGGGTGCACTTGGCGGCAGCAATCCCGCAGGCGCACTGACCGGCGCGCTCGGCACGGTGACGGGCGCGTTGGGTGGCGTTGGCGGCGGCAATCCGGCCGGCGCCTTGACCGGTGCCCTCGGTACGGTAACCGGCGCATTGGGCGGCGTTGGCGGCGGCAACCCGGCAGGCGCACTGACCGGTGCCCTCGGTACGGTAACCGGCGCACTGGGCGGTGTTGGCGGCGGCAATCCGGCAGGTGCCTTGACCGGTGCCCTCGGTACGGTAACCGGCGCACTGGGCGGTGTTGGCGGCGGCAATCCGGCAGGCGCCTTGACCGGTGCCCTCGGTACGGTAACCGGCGCACTGGGCGGCGTTGGCGGCGGTAATCCGGCAGGCGCCTTGACCGGTGCCCTCGGCACGGTAACCGGCGCACTGGGTGGCGTCGGCGGCGGCAATCCGGCAGGCGCACTGACCGGTGCCCTCGGCACGGTAACCGGCGCGTTGGGCAACCTCGGCGGCGGCGCAAACCCGATCACCCCGATCCAGAACGTCGTGAACCAGGTCACGGGCACGCTCGGCAGCGGCAACCCGGCCGGCGCACTGAGCAACGCGGTCAACACGATCACGGGCACGCTTGGCAACGTCGGCGGCGCCGGGAGCCCGCTCGCGCCGGTGCAAGGTGCCGTCACGCAGCTCGCCGGCACGCTCGGCAACGGCGATCCTGCCGGTGCGCTGACGAACGCGCTGAACTCGGTGACGGGCGCGCTCAGCGGCGCGAACCCGCTGGCGCCGGTGCAGGGTGTCGTCAACCAGGTCGTCGGCACGCTGTCCGGTACGGGCGGCGGCAGCCCGATCACGCCGATCACGAACCTCGTCAACGGTCTGCAGAATGCGCTGCCGGGCGGTAATCCGGCCGGCGCGCTGACCGGCGCACTCGGTTCGGTGACGGGCGCGCTCGGCAATCTCGGCGGCTCCAACCCGCTGGCGCCGGTGCAAGGCGTCGTGAACCAGGTCGTCGGCACACTGGGCGGCAGCAACCCGGCCGGCACGCTGAGCAACGCGATCGGCACGGCCACGGGCGCCCTCGGCAACGCGGTCGGCTCGGCGGCGGGCGCGCTCGGCGCACTGGGCGGCACCAATCCGCTGGCGCCGGTGCAGGGTGTCGTGAACCAGGTCGTCGGCACGCTCGGCGGCGGCAATCCGGCCGGTGCACTGACGGGCGCGCTGAACTCGGTGACGGGTGCCCTCGGCAATCTCGGCGGCTCCAACCCGCTGGCGCCGGTGCAAGGCGTCGTGAACCAGGTGGTCGGCACGCTGTCCGGCGCTGCGGGCAACGGCCCGATCGCGCCGATCACGAACCTCGTGAGCGGCCTGACGGGCGGCGGCAACCCGGCCGGCGCACTGACCGGTGCGCTCGGTTCGGTGACGGGCGCACTCGGATCCGGCCCGGCGGCACTCGGCCAGGCGGCCGGCGCGCTGTCGGGGGCGGCCGGTTCGACGGCAGCGGCGGGCGGCAGCCTGCTCGGCGCGGGCGCGAACGCGGCCGGCGGTACGGCCGGCGCGGTCGGTTCGCTGCTGACGACGGGGGCCAACTCGACGGCGACGGTCGTCAACGCGGTCGGCACGTCGGTGGGCACGGCGCTCGGTTCCGCGCCGAGCCTGTCGGTGACGCCGCATTCGGGCAACAGCTCGCCGAACAACCCGCTCGCACCGGTGACGACGCTGCTCCAGTCGCTGACCGGCGCACTGCCGAGGTAAGCGGCCGAAACCGGCCGAAACTGCACGACGGCGCTGCATCGGCCGTCGTGCGAAACGGACGTGCAATACGGGTCGCGCAACGCGGCATGACAGCGATGTCATGCCGCGTTGTCGCTTTCTTTCGTCGCATGAACGATCGTCGCCGCTCGTCGCGCTGCCGGATGGAATAACCGGCCGTCGCCGTCCGTTTACATACCGAGTTCCGGCACCGCCGGCCGGCGGGATAATGATCGCGACGCAGCCGATCGTCCCGTCCGGCGGCGCCGTGTCGCGACACGACGCCAAGGAGAACGGGAATGAAACGGATGATCTTCGCTGCCGCGCTGACGGCGGCGATCGTGCGGCCGGCGGCCGCCGAACCGCCACAGGCCGGCGACGGGAAACTGGTCGACGAAGCCCACATGACGCTGTACGTATTCGATCGCGATGCGCCAGGCAAGAGCATGTGCGACGGCACGTGCGCGGCCAACTGGCCGCCCGCGCTCGCCGACGCGTACGACAAGGCGTCGGGCGCGCTGAGCCTCGTCGCCCGCGACGACGGCAAAAAGCAGTGGGCGTACCGCGGCCGCCCGCTGTATCGCTGGAAGATGGACCACAAGGCTGGCGACGCGGGCGGCGACGGAATCGGCGGCATGTGGCACGTCGCGCGGCCATGACCGCGCGGCGACGCGCGAGGCATCCCGATGAGCTATGAGTCGGACCTGCTGGTGTGGCTCCCGCATCTCACGCGCTATGCGCGTGCGCTGACGGGCGAGTGCGCATGGGCCGACGACCTCGTGCAGGACACGCTCGAGCGTGCGCTGAACCGGCCGCCGCGCGACGGCGGCCACCTGCGCGCATGGCTGCTGACGCTGTTGCGGCACCGCTTCATCGACCAGTTGCGCGCGCGGCACGAGATCGCGGTCGACGACGCGACGGCGCCGTGGCAGACGATGGCCGCGCCTGCGGGCGCGGTCGGCGGGCTGGAGTTGCGCGACGTGCAGCGCGCGCTGTACCGGCTGCCGGTCGAACAGCGTGAGGTGCTGCTGCTGGTCGCGCTCGAGGAGTTGAGCTATCGCGATGCCGCGCAGGTGCTCGGCGTGCCGGTCGGCACGGTGATGTCGCGGCTCGCACGGGCGCGCGCGCAGATGCGCGCGTTGCTGTCGGACGCGCCGCCGGCGCACGGCACGGCCACGTTACGGGTGATCGGGAAGCCATGATGGACGATCCGCGCAAGCCTTCGAACCAGCAGGACGACGATGCGTCGGCGCAACTGCTGTCCGCGTTGCTGGACGGCGAATTGTCCGGGCACGAACGCCGCGAGATGCTCGAGCGCCTGCAGTCCGATCCGCAGGAAGCCGAACGATTTGCGCATTACCGTGCGCAGCGCGATGCGCTGAAGGCGCTGTTCCCGTTGCCGGGTGCCGCGCCCGCGTTGTTCGTGCAGCGCCGCGCGCCGCGCTGGCGCGCCGTCGCGCATGCATTCGCGGGGCTGGCGGCCGGCCTGCTGATCGGCGTCGCGCTGCATGCGGGCTGGGCGGCATTCGGCCGCGCACCGGCGTTCGCCGCGCGCGCCGATGTCGCGTACGCCGTGTACGCCGCCGACCGCGAGCATCCGGTGGAGGTGGGTGCGGCCGATCCCGCCCGTCTCGCCGCGTGGCTGTCGGCGCGCATCGGCCGGCCGGTGCGCGCGCCGTCGCTCGACGAATACGGTTACGCGCTGCTGGGCGGCCGGTTGCTGCCCGGCGACGCGGGGCCGGCCGCGCAGCTCATGTACCAGCGTGCGGACGGCGCGCGCGTGACGCTGTACATGACCGCATACGATGCGCGCCGCCTCGCGCCGCGGGCGATGTCGACCGACGGTCGCTACACGTATTTCGGGTCGGATCGCGGCATGGGTTATGCGCTGTCCGGCCGTGGCGACGAACGGCGTCTGCGCGAACTCGCGATCGACGCATGCGGTGCGCTGGGCGGCCCGACCGACGCGTGGAAGGGATGACGCGCGGCGCCCGCAGGGAGCAGGCAATGAAGACGGCGACGATGAAGGGGTTCGTGCTGGCGGCGTGCGTCGCGGGCACGATGCTTGCGCGAGCGCAGGGCGATGCGCCGGTGCGCGTGCCGGTCGATGCCGATGGCGTGCAGCGGGTGACGATCGTCGGCGGCAGCTATTTCTTCCGGCCCAACCACGTGATCGTCCGCGCGCACGTGCCGGTCGAGCTGACCGTATCGGCCGAACCCGGCGTCGTGCCGCACAGCTTCGAGATCGACGCGCCGCCGCAGGCGGGCATCGCGGTGCATACCGAACTCGGTACGACGCCGAGAACGTTTCGTTTCACGCCGCAGCAGCCGGGGCGGTTCGCCTACTATTGCACGCACCGGCTGCTGTTTTTCGGTAGCCATCGCGCGCGCGGAATGGAAGGCGTGCTCGATGTCGAGGCGGCGCCATGATCGCCGCGTTGCTGGCCGCGAGCCTGATAGGAGCGAGCATGACAGCCGATCCCGTGACCGTCGCGCAGGCGCATTTCGACCACGTCCGCTCGTACCGCGCGACGATTCGCTCGTCGGCGCGCGACGGCGAGCACACCGAAATCCGCTACGCGTACCTGAAACCGGGCTTCGTCCGGATGGATTTCGTGTCGCCGCATCGCGGCGCGGTGCTCGCGTACGATCCCGGCGACGGCAAGGTGCGGCTGCGCCCGTTCGGCACGCATGCGCCGCCCGCGTTGACGCTGTCGCCGTCCAATCCGCTCGTGCGCGACCGCACCGGCCACCGGGTCGACCGCTCGGACGTCGGCGAACTGCTGCGCAACGTGCATGCGCTGCAGCAGGGCGGCGCGACGGTGACCGAAGGCGAGGAGGCCGTCGGTGGCCGGACCGCGCTGCGCGTGCTGGTCACGGGCGCGCCCGCGCACGCGGTCGACGGCGTGCATCGCTACCGGCTGTGGCTCGACGCCGCGGACGGTTTTCCGCTGAAGGTCATCAGCTACGCGAGCGATGACGACACGCCGCTCGAAACCGTGACGCTCGACGACGTGGAGATCGACGTCGCGTTTCCCGAGCGTTTCTTCGCGCCCTGACGGCGCGCCATCCGCGTTCCTGACGCGCATGCCGGAGGCTGCATGGCGGAGTACCGGTTTTCGACGACCTGGCGGGTGGATGCGCCGCTCGCGGCGGTCTGGGACGCGATCTACCAGGTCGACCGCTGGCCCGACTGGTGGAAGGGCGCCGTGCGTACCGTCGAGCTCGAGCCCGGCGACGCGCGCGGCGTCGGCGCGCTGCACCGGTATACCTGGAAGGGCGCGCTGCCGTACCGGCTGACCTTCGACATGCGCGTGCGGCGCGTCGAGCGGCCGCATGCGCTCGAAGGCCATGCGAGCGGCGCGATCGAGGGCGACGGCCGCTGGTCGTTCGTCGCCGACGGCGCGCGCACCGTCGTGCGCTACGACTGGCACATCCGCACGCACGCGCGCTGGATGAACTGGCTGGAACCGCTCGCGCGGCCGCTGTTCCGGTGGAATCACGACGTCGTGATGCGCGAAGGCGCGAAAGGGCTCGCACGGCGGCTCGGTGCGACCGTCGAGACGGACGGCAGGACCTTTCGGCCGCTGTCGGGCGCGGACTGCGCCGATGCGTGAGGATCGGCCCGGCGAAGCCGAGTGACGGACGCGTCGCGACGGACGAAATCGGCGTCCGTGCGGTTTTTTCGATGCGATGTCAGCGGTCTCGGGAACTCCGGGCTTACCCGGTGTCCAAACGGGGCTGGATGAGATGCGCGGGCCGCACGAGCCCGCGGGCGGAGCAGGATGTGTTCGGTTTGTCTTTGTTTTAAAAGGGTTTTTTGTCGCTTTTGTCTGTTTTCCCCGCTGCGCCGCCGCCCCGAAAATTCCTCCGGTTCCCCTTCTTGAATTTGTCAAAACCCGTCCATATAATTAGCACTCGCTGCACGAGAGTGCTAACAATTCTCTGCCGGGCGATGAGCCGGGCAGATTCCCTAAGCGTTCTTCAATCTCAGTCAAGAGAGGAGTGAATATGAACCTTCGTCCTTTGCACGATCGCGTGATCGTCAAGCGCCTGGATCAGGAAACCAAGACCGCCTCGGGCATCGTGATCCCCGACGCCGCTGCTGAAAAGCCGGATCAGGGCGAAGTCCTGGCCATCGGCCCGGGCAAGCGCGACGACAAGGGTGCGCCGATCGCGCTCGACGTGAAGGTCGGCGATCGCGTCCTGTTCGGCAAGTACGCAGGCCAGACCGTGAAGGTCGACGGCCAGGAACTGCTGGTCATGCGCGAAGAAGACATCATGGCCGTGGTCAACGCCAAGTAAGCGTCATCCGACGGTACATATTCCCAAGAATTCAAGGAGTTAGAAGATGGCAGCTAAAGACGTCGTATTCGGCGATTCCGCCCGTTCGAAGATGGTCGAAGGCGTGAACATTCTCGCCAACGCAGTCAAGGTCACGCTGGGTCCGAAGGGCCGCAACGTCGTGCTCGAGCGCAGCTTCGGCGGCCCGACGGTCACCAAGGACGGTGTGTCGGTCGCGAAGGAAATCGAGCTGAAGGACAAGCTCCAGAACATGGGCGCGCAAATGGTCAAGGAAGTGGCTTCCAAGACCAGCGACAACGCAGGCGACGGCACGACGACGGCAACCGTCCTCGCGCAATCGATCGTTCGCGAAGGCATGAAGTACGTCGCATCGGGCATGAACCCGATGGACCTGAAGCGCGGCATCGACAAGGCAGTCGCAGCGGCTGTCGAAGAGCTGAAGAAGATCAGCAAGCCGTGCACGACCAACAAGGAAATCGCACAAGTCGGCTCGATCTCGGCGAACAGCGATTCGTCGATCGGCGATCGCATCGCTGAAGCGATGGACAAGGTCGGCAAGGAAGGCGTCATCACCGTCGAAGACGGCAAGTCGCTGGCCGACGAACTCGACGTCGTCGAAGGCATGCAATTCGACCGCGGCTACCTGTCGCCGTACTTCATCAACAACCCGGACAAGCAAGTCGCCGTCCTCGACAACCCGTTCGTGCTGCTGCACGACAAGAAGGTGTCGAACATCCGTGATCTGCTGCCGGTGCTCGAGCAAGTCGCGAAGGCTGGCCGTCCGCTGCTGATCATCGCAGAAGACGTCGAAGGCGAAGCGCTCGCGACGCTGGTCGTCAACAACATCCGCGGCATCCTGAAGACCGTTGCGGTCAAGGCGCCGGGCTTCGGCGATCGTCGCAAGGCGATGCTGGAAGACATCGCGATCCTGACCGGCGGTCAAGTCATCGCGGAAGAAACCGGCCTGACGCTCGAGAAGGCAACGCTGGCGGAACTGGGCCAGGCGAAGCGCATCGAAGTGGGCAAGGAAAACACGACGATCATCGACGGCGCAGGCGAAGCTGCAAGCATCGAAGCACGCGTGAAGCAAGTGCGCGCGCAAATCGAGGAAGCGACGTCGGACTACGACCGTGAAAAGCTGCAAGAGCGCGTGGCCAAGCTGGCAGGCGGCGTTGCAGTGATCAAGGTCGGTGCTGCGACCGAAGTCGAAATGAAGGAAAAGAAGGCCCGTGTCGAAGACGCACTGCACGCAACCCGCGCAGCTGTGGAAGAAGGCATCGTGGCAGGTGGCGGCGTTGCGCTGATCCGTGCACGCACCGCGATCGCAGGTCTGACCGGCGCGAACGCCGACCAGAACGCCGGCATCAAGATCGTGCTGCGCGCGATGGAAGAGCCGCTGCGCCAGATCGTCACGAACGGTGGCGAAGAAGCGAGCGTCGTGGTGGCGGCAGTTGCAGCAGGCAAGGGCAACTACGGCTACAACGCAGCAACGGGCGAGTACGTCGACATGGTGGAAGCCGGCGTCGTCGACCCGACCAAGGTCACGCGTACCGCGCTGCAGAACGCAGCTTCGGTGGCAGGCCTGCTGCTGACGACGGACGCAGCTGTCGCAGAACTGCCGAAGGAAGACGCACCGATGCCGGGCGGCATGCCGGGCGGCATGGGCGGCATGGGCATGGACATGTAATCGACTTCGGTCGACGGTGTCCGGGGCGCGCAGCGATGCGCGTTCCAGCCAAAAGAAAAGACCCGCAGCGATGCGGGTCTTTTTTTATGTGCGCGGTTTTCGATGCGTACGCGAGGCGGCCGGATACGCCACGCCTCAAAGCGTCGAGGCGCGGCGTGCGACGGCGGGACCTGCCCGCCGCGTCGCGACTCAATGCCGGTGCGACGTTCTCGGCGCCGGGTCGGCCTTCACGGCCGGCGGCGTATCCGAATCGTCGTTGCTGCGCGCCCAGAAGAACCGGTCGGGCAGGTACGCGCCCATGCCGGGCCGGAATGCGTCGCGCACGGCCTGGTACAGGTATTCCTGCGCCTCGCGCACGGCTTCGGGCGGCTCCTGGCCGTTCGCGAGCAGCGCCGCGATGGCCGCGCCGAGCGTGTCGGTGATGCCCATCAGCCGGTGCGGCGAGCGATCCCACATGTCTTCGCGCAGCTGGCCTTCTTCGCCGTACAGCGTATTGACGAGCCGGTGCGAGCCGGTTTCCGACGACAGGATGTATTCGCAGCCCTGCGACAGCAGGTGCGATACGGCCGCGTCGAGATTCGGCGCTTCGGCATCGCCGTCCGGCTGGGCGAGCGCGATCAGCGTCGCGTGGTCGGCGACCAGCAGGGTGGTTTGCGGCGCCAGCAGGTCGGCGATCGATTCGCGCAGGTCGTCGGCGGCGAGCACGTGCTCGTCGTCGAGCGTGAAGTCCGGGGCGAGCACGAGCGGCACGCCGTCGTAGTCGGCGACGACTTCGGCGATCGCGCTCACGACTTCCGCACGCGTCGCCGCGCCGATCTTGAACGCGGCAACCGGCATGTCTTCGAGCAGCATGCGCGCCTGCGCGGCGACGACGTCGGGATCGAGGCCCGTGACTTCATCGCAGGCGGCCGAGTCGCGCACGGTATAGCCGGTCAGGACGGACACGCCGTGACAGCCCATGCTCGCCAGGGTCATCAGATCGGCTTGGAGGCCGGAGCCGCCGGTGGGATCGGACAGGCCGAAGGTGAGGACGATCGGAGGGGCGTTGCTGGACATGTAAAAATGGGGCAAGAGAAAAACGGACAAGCGACGGAAATGCGGACGGCGAGGCGAATGGGCTTTTTTTGCCCTGTGTTGCCCGGCAGGCCGCACTTTTCAACCATTATGCGGTGGAATCCGGCCGGTACGACGGAATTTTTAGCGCAGCGCAACGTAGTTGCCGTCCTCCAGCGCGATTGCTAGGCAGTCCGGCCCCGACACGGTACCATCATGGCTCCCGAATTTACCGACTTTTCCCCGACGCGGCTTAAGATGGAATACAAGAGCTGGATGTGCCTGATTTGTGGCTGGATTTACGACGAAGAAGCCGGGCTGCCGGAAGAGGGCATCGCCCCGGGCACGCGCTGGGAAGACGTCCCGATCAATTGGACGTGTCCCGAATGCGGCGCCCGCAAGGAAGACTTCGAGATGGTCCAGATCTGACCGGGCCGCTGGCCCACGGACACTCCGCTCAGGCCTCGCACCGGCCCGGCGCTCGCGCGCCGCGGTTCGCGCGAGCGACTTGACGATGACAGGCGCGCGTGTCCATGACGTCCGATCCGGCGAACGTTCCCCACCCTGACGCATTGCCCAACCCGCGCGGCGGAGCCGTGCGCGCGGCCGACGCGTGGCTGGCGGCGGCCGCCGACGCATTCGAGCGGCGCGACGACGCAGCGGCGCCGCTTTCCGCGGCCGCGGCCGTGCTGGCGGAAGCCGGCTGGTTGCCGGCCGCACGGTTTGCCGGGCAACTGTCGGCCGCCGTGCCGCTCGTCGTCACCGAACCGACCTCGGCCGGCTGGCGTGCCGCGCTGCGCGATTTTCGTGCGGCCGTCGGACGCCACAACCTGCGCGAGCTCGCGTGCTCGCCCGTTCTCTTCGAGCATTTCCGTGCGTTGCGCGCGCAAAGCGCCGCCGACCTGCGCACGCGCACGCCGCCCGATGCGCTCGCGCTGGTCGGCCGCGCGGTGCCGCCCGCCACGCTGCGCGCGTTGCCCGGCGCATTCGCGCCCCGGATTCGCGCCCGTTACGAGCAGGCGCTGCTCGGCGTACTGCGGGCCGAACACGGCGCGCCGGGCGCCGCGCTCGACGAACTCGCCGCGCTGCTCGCCGCGCTCACCGACGACGGGCCGTACGATTTCTGGCGGCTCGCGGCCGCGTGTGCGCGCGCGCTGCGCGCAAGCGGCGCGCCCGAGCTGAAGCGCTTTCTCGCGCGGACCAACCTGCTGCTCGGCGAACACGCGCAGGGCCGACGCAGCGCGCCGCCCGAATTGGTGCGCGAGACGGTGGCGCTGCTGTGGCGCGATTTTGCGCTGTTCGGCGCCGCGGCCGAGGACGTCGCGCTCGTCGACGTATTGCACGACTACGGATTGACGGTCGACTGGCACGTCGCCGGCACGCCCGCGTCCGAAGCGTTGTGGGAGGCCGATGCCGCGCGGGCCGAGCGCGATGCGGTCGCGGCCGCGCCCACTCGCGCGCTCGGCGTCGTGACCGTCAACGCGCATGCCTATGAGGATTTCCTGCAGACCGCCGATGCGTCGATGGCCGATCTGGCGGCCGACCCGGCCACGGCCGACGCCGGCGCCGCGTGGCACGCGTCCGGCGCGGCCTATCGGGTCGGCACGGCCGCATGCGCGCTCGGGCTCGGCCACGCGGCGCTGCTCGCCGACACGCTCGGCCTAGCGTGGCGCCGCGCGGCGCACGGCGTGCCGCTCGCCGACGGCGGCCTCGACGCGCACCGCCACGCGTCCGACATGCTGCGCGCGGCGCTCCTGAAGATCGCGGCCGGCGTCGCGCCGCCGGATCTCACCGCGGCGTCCGCAGCGCTCGGTACGGCGCTCGGCCGGAGCTGACGAACAAGGGGACGGACACGCGACGGCGGCCCTTGTCGCGCGGGCCTGCAACACGCTGCCGACAGCGCCCGCGCGCGTGTTAGAGTGCCGTGTGATCCGCGCGCGCCGTTGCCAGCGTGGCGCGGCGTTGCTTGTTGATCGCGGCCCGGTCAGGTCGCGGCGTCTTTGCTAAAATTCAAACCATGTCAAAGCCTTCCGATCGCATCAATCTCACCAACCAGTTCCTGATCGCCATGCCCAACATGGCCGATCCGACGTTCTCGGGAACGGTGGTCTATCTTTGCGATCACAGCGAGCGCGGTGCGCTCGGCCTCGTCATCAATCGTCCTACCGACATCGACCTCGAATCGCTGTTCAACCGCATCGACCTGAAGCTCGACATCGAGCCGCTGCTGCACATTCCCGTGTACTTCGGCGGCCCGGTTCAGACCGAGCGCGGCTTCGTGCTGCACGAGCCGGTCGAGGGCGCGAGCTACAACTCGTCGATGTCCGTCGACGGCGGGCTCGAGATGACGACGTCGAAGGACGTGCTCGAGGCGGTCGCGACGGGCACCGGCCCGAAGCGCTTCCTGCTGACGCTCGGCCATGCAGGCTGGGGGGCAGGGCAGCTCGAGGAAGAAATTTCCCGCAACGGCTGGCTGACGGTCGCCGCCGATCCGCGCATCGTGTTCGACACGCCGGCCGAAGAGCGCTTCGAAGCCGCGCTCGGCCTGCTCGGCGTCAGCTCGTCGATGCTGTCCGGCGAAGCAGGGCACGCATGAGTGGCGCGAGCGCGCGCGATGCGACGCTCCTGGCGTTCGACTACGGCGAAAAACGGATCGGCGTCGCGATCGGCAACGCACTGACGCGCTCGGCCCGCGCGCTCGTCGTGATCCAGAATTTGAACCGCGAGCACCGCTTCAAGGCGGTCGGCGACCTGCTGGCCGAATGGCGGCCGGACGCGCTCGTCGTGGGCCTGCCGATGCATCCGGACGGCACGCCGCACGACATGACGCAGCAGGCGAAGCGCTTCGGCAACCAGCTGAACGGCCGCTTCGGGCTGCCCGTCACGTGGGTCGACGAGCGCTATTCGTCGGTCGAGGCCGAGGCCGGACTGCGCGAGCGTAACGTGCGCGGCCGCGCACGCACCGACATGCTCGATGCCGAAGCCGCGCGCGTCATCCTTCAACAGTATCTCGATCAATTGTCCGACCATGAGCACCATTGACGCCGAGGCGCTTTACCGCGTCCTGCTCGACCAGATCCGCGCCGCATACGGCACGACGTTCGCCGCACCGGGCGGCCCGCGGCTCGCCGGCATTCACAGCGGCGGCGCATGGCTCGCCGAGCGCCTCGCACGCGATCTCGGCGCACCGGCGTTCGGCGTCGTCAACGTCGCGCTGCATCGCGACGACTACGCGAAGAAGGGGCTGCACAGCCAGGCCAGCCCGACGTCGCTGCCGTTCGAGATCGACGGCGCGCGCATCGTGCTCGTCGACGACGTGCTGTACACCGGGCGCACCGTGCGCGCGGCGCTCAACGAGCTGTTCGACTACGGCCGTCCGGCCGCGGTCGAGCTCGCGGTGCTGGCCGATCGCGGCGGCCGCGAGCTGCCGGTCGCTGCGCGCTTCGCGGGCGGCGCGCTCGACGTGCCGGCCGACGCGACGCTCGTGCTCGCGCGCGACGATGCGCGATTCACGCTGCGTATCGAGGCCCAGAGCGAGTCGCACGGCGCCTGAACGACACGCGAACCGTATCCCGGGCCGCTGGTTTGCACCGCGGCCCGTTTGCATAGTTGGAATCACGCACACCATGACCACCGACACCACTGGCCGCACCGGCAATCCCGCGGCGGCCGCGAGCCCCGACCGGTTTCGCTACGGGTTCCTGAAGGGCAACCCGCAGCTCACGAAAAACGGCGAGCTGAAGCATCTGCTGTCGATCGAGGGTCTGCCGCGCTCGATCGTCAATCACATCCTCGATACGGCCGAGCAGTTCGTCAGCGTGACGGACCGCGAGGTGAAGAAGGTGCCGCTGCTGCGCGGCAAGTCCGTGTTCAACCTGTTCTTCGAGAACTCGACGCGCACGCGCACGACCTTCGAGATCGCCGCGACGCGCCTGTCGGCCGACGTGCTGAACCTGAACATCAACGCGTCGTCGACGAGCAAGGGCGAATCGCTGCTCGACACGATCAACAACCTGTCGGCGATGCATGCCGACCTGTTCGTCGTGCGCCACGCATCGAGCGGCGCGCCGTACCTGATCGCCGAGCACTGCGCGCCGCACGTGCACGTGATCAACGCCGGCGACGGCCGCCACGCGCACCCGACGCAGGGCCTGCTCGACATGTACACGATCCGTCACTACAAGCGCGACTTCACGAAGCTGCGCGTGGCGATCGTCGGCGACATCCTGCATTCGCGCGTCGCGCGCTCCGACATCCACGCGCTGACCACGCTCGGCGTGCCGGAAGTGCGCGCGATCGGCCCGCGCACGCTGCTGCCGGGCGGCCTCGAACAGATGGGCGTGAAGGTGTTCCACAACCTCGACGAGGGACTGAAGGGCGTCGACGTGATCATCATGCTGCGCCTGCAGAACGAACGGATGAGCGGCGCGCTGCTGCCGTCCGCGCAGGAGTATTTCAAGACGTGGGGCCTGACGCCCGAGCGCCTCGCGCTCGCCGCGCCCGACGCGATCGTGATGCACCCGGGGCCGATGAACCGCGGCGTCGAGATCGATTCGCAGGTCGCCGACGGTCCGCAGTCGGTGATCCTCAACCAGGTCACGTTCGGCATCGCGGTGCGGATGGCGGTGATGGGCATCGTCGCCGGCAACAGCGACTGAGCCCGCTTTCGCGCCTCCTCGTTCAGGCATTCAACGCAATCAACGCATTCACAGACAGCGCATGAAGATTCATATCAAAGGCGGCACGCTGATCGACCCGGTCGCCGGTACCGAAGGGCAGGCCGACGTATTCGTCGCGGACGGCAAGATCGCCGCGCTGGGCAGCGCGCCCGCCGGTTTCAACGCGGACAAGACGATCGACGCGTCGGGCCTGGTCGTCGCGCCCGGCCTTGTCGACCTGTGCGCGCGGCTGCGCGAGCCCGGCTACGAACACAAGGCGACGCTCGCGTCCGAGATGGCCGCGGCCGTCGCGGGCGGCGTCACGACCCTCGTGTGCCCGCCGGACACCGATCCCGTCCTCGACGAGCCGGGCCTCGTCGAAATGCTCAAGTTCCGTGCGCGCAACCTCCACCAGGCGAACGTGCATCCGCTCGGCGCGCTGACGGTCGGCCTCAAGGGCGAGGTGATCACCGAGATGGTCGCGCTGACGGAATCCGGCTGTGTCGGCTTCACGCACGCCAACGTGCCGGTGCGCGACACGCAGGTGCTGCTGCGCGCGCTGCAGTACGCGAGCACCTATGGCTACACGACGTGGCTGCGTCCGCTCGACGCGTTCATCGGCCGCGGCGGCGTGGCCGCGAGCGGCGCGCTTGCGTCGCGGCTCGGGCTGTCCGGCGTGCCGGTCGCGGCCGAGACGATCGCGCTGCACACCATTTTCGAACTGATGCGCGTGACGGGCGCACGCGTGCACCTCGCGCGGCTGTCGTCGGCGGCCGGCCTCGCGCTCGTGCGCGCGGCGAAGGCGGAAGGGCTGCCGGTGACCTGCGACGTCGGCGTGAACCACGTCCACCTGATCGACGTCGATATCGGCTACTTCGATTCGCAGTTCCGGCTCGATCCGCCGCTGCGCAGCGAGCGCGACCGCGAAGCGATCCGCGTGGCGCTCGCCGACGGCACGATCGACGCGAT
The DNA here is from genome assembly GCF_900446215.1 of Burkholderia cenocepacia. Classification (GTDB taxonomy): domain Bacteria; phylum Pseudomonadota; class Gammaproteobacteria; order Burkholderiales; family Burkholderiaceae; genus Burkholderia; species Burkholderia cenocepacia. Next base: position 616,408 of record NZ_UAQZ01000012.1, read on the forward strand.
CTGCTCGGATCACACGCCGGTCGACGACGACGAGAAGCTGCTGCCGTTCGGCGAAGCGACGCCGGGCGCGACGGGGCTCGAACTGCTGCTGTCGCTGACGCTGAAGTGGGCGGACGAGACGCGCACGCCGCTCGCGCAGGCGCTGCGCCGCATCACGTCCGCGCCGGCCGACGTGCTGCAACTGCCGGCGGGCCGCCTCGCCGAAGGCGGCGCGGCCGACCTGTGCGTGTTCGATCCGCGCGCGCACTGGCGTGTCGAGCCGCGTGCGCTGAAGAGCCAGGGCCACAACTCGCCGTTCCTCGGCTACGAACTGCCGGCCACCGTGCGTACCACGCTCGTGGCCGGGCAGGTCGCGTTCGAGCGCCACTGAACCTCGCCGGACCTTCGCCATGATCGCCTTTCGCAAGCTGCGTCTCGTCTTTCATCTGTTGCGCGGCATGGTGATCGTCGCGCTGCGTTTTTCGCATGTCACGCCCGCGCGCCGCGCCGAGATGACGCGCCGCTGGTCGATCAAGATGCTGCGGATCTGCGGGATGCGCCTCGTCGTCCACAACGACGGCGCGCGGCTCGACGCGAGCGCGCTCGTCGTCGGCAACCACGTGTCGTGGCTCGACATCTACGCGGTCAACGCGTGGCGGCCGACACCGTTCGTGTCGAAGGCCGAGGTGCGGCAATGGCCGGTCGTCGGCTGGCTCGCCGAGAAGCTCGACACCGTGTTCCTGCAGCGCGAGAAGCGCACCGAGGCGATGCGGATCATGCACGAGATGGCCGAGCGCCTGCGCACCGGCGGGCTGATGTGCGTGTTTCCGGAAGGGACGACGTCCGATGGCCAGGAGCTGCTGCCGTTCCATGCGAACCTGTTCCAGGCCGCGGTCTCGGCCGGCTGCGCGGTGCAGCCGATCTGCCTGATGTACGAGGACGCGAGCGGGCGACAGTCGGTCGCGCCGGCCTACACGGGTGACCTGTCGCTCGGCAAGTCGCTCGACATGGTGCTGCGCGGCGGCCCGCTCGTCGCGCATCTCTACGTGTGCGAACCGATCGCGCCGGGTGGCGACCGTCGCGCGACGTCCGCGGCGGCGCGCGACGCGATCGCCGCTGCACTGGCGACGCTGCAGGAGAAGGTCGGCAAGCCGACGGCCGAGTCGCTCGCCGAATTGCAGAAGCATGCGTATCCGGCGACCGAGCTCGGTGCCGGTGCGGCGGGCGAGGCGACGACCGACGCGCCCGTGCCGGGGCGAGAGGGCTGACGCGCCGCCCGGCCGGGGCCGGCCAATCAGCGTGCCGTCACTCGCCGCCCGGCGAGCGGCACGCTTCGCACTGCACCTGCGTGACCGTGCGCTGCGCCGGATCGGCCGTGAGCCGCACGGCCGACAACTGGTTTCCCCATACGCATCCCGAATCGAGCGCGACGACGTTGTCGCGCAGCATCAGGCCGAGCGCGGCCCAGTGCCCGAACACGACCGTCACGTCCTCGGTGCGGCGCCCGGGCACGTCGAACCACGGCAGGTAGCCGGGCGGCGCGCTGTCGGGGCCGCCGTTCGCCTTGAACTCCATCGCGCCGTCGGGCGTGCAGAAGCGCAGGCGCGTGAACGCGTTGAACGCGACGCGCATCCGGTCGCGTTTTTTCAGGTTCGGACTCCATTCATTCGGCTCGTTGCCGTACAGGCCTTGCAGCGTGTCGCGCCAGTCGGGGGCACGGAGCGCGCGCTGGAGCTCGTCCGCCAGCTCGAGCACGAGCGTGGCATCCCATTGCGGCAGCACGCCCGCGTGCACGAGCAGCATTCCGTGCTCCGCATGCACGAACGGGCGGTGGCGGACCCAGTCGAGCAGCGCGTCGGCGTCGGGCGCATCGAGGATCTCGCCGATGGTGTCGCCAAGGCGCTCGGTGCGCAGGCCGGCGGAAACCGCGAGCAAGTGGAGGTCGTGATTGCCGAGCACGACGGTCGCGCGTGGGCCGAGGTCGACGAGCGCACGCAGTGCGGCGAGGGAGCCGGGGCCGCGGTTGACGACGTCGCCGGCGATCCAGAGCGGCGTGTCGGCGGGGGGCGAAAGCTTTTCGTACAGCGCCTGGAAAGCGGAGTGACAGCCTTGGATGTCGCCGATGGCGATGGGGGTATGAGTCATGAGGCGACGTAGGTTCCGTGTTTCGGCTGCGTAGGAATATTGGTCGAGTTGACATTATTTCGCACAATTTTCCATGAAAAAATCTCAACGAATTGGCATAAAATTTCATGGTCAGTACGGGTTCGGAGCGCTGTATCAAGTTGTTAGCGGCATGGCTTTTGCGTGAGGCGCCTCCCTATAATTGTGCTTCTCCCCAACAAAATTAGCATTTGATGACTTTGGAGGCCATGTCGACCGGTTAAAATCCGCGGTTTGGCGTAGTAGTCACAAGTTGCCAGTGACGAGCATTTGCGAATTTGATGCGGCGAGCGCCTCGAGGGTGTTCACCGTGTATTACTAAAGGGAGCCTCATGATCCTGGTTACGGGCGGCGCGGGTTTTATCGGTGCCAATTATGTACTCGACTGGTTGCGCGCATCCGACGAAGCCGTGCTCAACGTCGACAAGCTGACGTACGCCGGGAACCTGCGCACGTTGCAGTCGCTTGACCGGAACCCGAAACATGTTTTTGCGCGCGTCGACATCTGCGATCGCGGTGCGCTTGACACGCTGTTTGCCGAGCACAAGCCCCGTGCCGTGCTGCACTTCGCTGCGGAAAGCCACGTCGATCGCTCGATCCACGGTCCGGCGGACTTCGTCCAGACCAACGTGGTCGGCACGTTCACGCTGCTGGAGGTCGCCCGTCAATACTGGAACGGCCTGAGCGACAACGACAAGGCGGCCTTCCGCTTCCTGCATGTGTCCACAGACGAGGTGTTCGGTTCGCTGTCGGCCACCGACCCGCAATTCTCCGAAACGACGCCGTACGCGCCGAACAGCCCATATTCCGCGACGAAAGCCGGCTCGGATCACTTGGTGCGCGCCTACCATCATACGTATGGCTTGCCGACACTGACGACGAACTGTTCGAACAACTACGGTCCGTACCAGTTCCCCGAAAAGCTAATTCCGCTGATGATCGCGAACGCGCTCGCGGGTAAGCCGCTGCCGGTGTACGGCGATGGCCAGAACGTGCGCGACTGGCTGTATGTCGGCGATCACTGCAGCGCGATTCGCGAAGTGCTCGCGCGCGGCGTGCCCGGCGAGACATACAACATCGGCGGCTGGAACGAGAAGAAGAACCTCGAAGTCGTCCATACGCTCTGCGATCTGCTCGACCGCGCCCGTCCGAAAGCGGCCGGCTCGTATCGCGACCAGATTACCTACGTGACGGATCGTCCCGGTCACGACCGTCGTTATGCGATCGATGCGCGCAAGCTCGAACGCGAACTGGGCTGGAAGCCGGCAGAGACGTTCGAAACCGGCATGGCGAAGACGGTCGACTGGTATCTCGACAACCAGGTCTGGGCCGATGAGGTCGCATCGGGTGAGTACCGCAAGTGGGTCGAAACGAACTACGCGAAACGCACCTGAGGAGAGAAGCGATGGCACGTAAAGGCATCATTCTCGCCGGCGGTTCCGGCACACGGCTGTATCCGATCACGCACGTCGTATCGAAGCAGCTCCTGCCGGTGTACGACAAGCCGATGATCTACTACCCGCTGTCGACGCTGATGATCGCGGGCATTCGCGACGTGTTGATCATCTCGACGCCGCAGGACACGCCGCGCTTCGAGTTGATGCTCGGCGACGGCAGCCAGTGGGGGATGAACATCCAGTACGCGGTACAGCCGTCGCCCGGCGGTCTCGCTCAGGCGTTCATCATCGGCAAGGAGTTTGTCGGCAACGATCCGTCGGCGCTGATCCTTGGCGACAACATCTTCTACGGACACGACCTCGCGAAGCAGCTCGAGCGCGCGCATGCGCAGGAAACGGGCGCGACCGTGTTCGCGTATCACGTGCACGATCCGGAACGTTACGGCGTCGTCGAATTCGACAAGTCGTTCTGCGCGCTGTCGATCGAGGAGAAGCCCGCGAAGCCGCGTTCGAACTACGCGGTGACGGGCCTGTACTTCTACGACAATCGCGTATGCGACATCGCGGCCGACATCAAGCCGTCGCCGCGCGGCGAGCTGGAAATCACTGACGTCAACTCGTGCTATCTCGACAGCGGCGCCCTGAACGTCGAGATCATGGGGCGCGGCTATGCGTGGCTCGATACGGGCACGCACGATTCGCTGATCGAGGCAGCCAGCTTTATCGCGACGTTGCAGAAGCGGCAGGGTCTCGTGGTTGCGTGTCCGGAAGAAATCGCTTATCGCCGCCACTGGATCGACGCGGAGCAAGTGCTGAAGTTGGCACAGCCGCTCGCGAAGAACGCATACGGTCAATACCTCAAAAATATTCTCACGGATCAAGTTGCATGGCCATCCAAGTAACGGTGACAGCCCTGCCCGAAGTCAAGATCATCGAACCGAGGGTGTTCGGCGACGCGCGCGGGTTCTTCTACGAAAGCTTCAACGGGAAGGAGTTCGCCGAGCGGGTCGAACCCGGTGTCGAATTCGTACAGGACAACCATTCGCGCTCGTCGAAGGGCGTGCTGCGTGGCCTGCACTATCAGATCCAGCACGCGCAGGGCAAGCTTGTTCGCGTGGTCGAGGGTGAGGTCTTCGATGTCGCCGTCGACATTCGCAAGAATTCGCCGAACTTCGGCAAGTGGGTGGGGGTTGTCCTGTCGGACGACAACCATCGGCAGTTGTGGGTGCCGCCTGGTTTTGCACACGGTTTCGTCGTGCTGTCGGACGCCGCGCAGTTCCTTTACAAGACGACTGATTACTGGTTTCCGGAGCATGAGCGCAGCATCGTCTGGAACGACCCGGAGATCGGGATCGAATGGCCGATCGATTTCGAGCCGTTGTTGGCAGTCAAGGATGCGGCCGGCAAGCAACTGAGCGAGGCCGACGTCTATGCGTGAGGCAACGATGAGCTGGAAACCGACGATTCTCGTAACTGGCGCAAATGGTCAGGTGGGGTGGGAACTGGTGCGTGCGCTGCAACCCCTGGGCAAGGTGGTGGCCGCGACACGCAGCGACGTCGACTTCGCGGATGCGGCCGCCGTAGGGCGCTTTGTCGAGACAGTCGCACCGGATATCGTGATCAACGCGGCGGCGTACACGGCAGTCGATCGTGCAGAGAACGAACCCGATGCAGCGTTTGCCGTAAACCGCGACGCAGTGCGTGCGATGGCACGCGTTGCCGCAGCGCGCGGCTCGTTGCTGGTCCATTTTTCGACCGATTATGTATTCGACGGCAGCAAGCAGGCACCTTATTCGGAAAGCGACGACATCGGTCCATTGAACGTATACGGAGCAAGTAAGCTGGCCGGCGAACAGGCCGTGGCCGATATTGGAGGTGACTGGCTCGTGTTCCGGACGTCGTGGGTCTACGCATCCCGTGGGCAAAACTTCCTGCGCACGATGCTACGGCTCGGCACCAGCCGTGAGGCGTTGTCCGTCGTCAACGATCAATATGGTGCGCCGACAAGTGCGCGGACGATCGCGGATCTGACGGTGCACGCGATCGCGAAGTCCCTCGCGGAACGGCGTGCCGGTACTTTTGAGAGTGGCGTCTACCATATGACGGCGCGCGGTACGACGACATGGCACGAGTTTGCCGAAGCTATCTTCACCGGCGCGAGACGTGTGTCCCCGCAGTGCGATCTCGCGATCCGGGAGGTAACCCCTATCCCCGCTGCAGAGTATCCGACCAAGACGCCACGTCCAACGTATTCGGTGCTGGATAATATGCGTTTTGATGAACGTTTCGGACTGTATCGCCCGCAATGGGTGGACGCGCTGGCGCTCGTTCTCGATGAGTATTACGGCACCTGACGTTGTTCGGGATGATGGCGCAAGGTGCGGCGCGTCGCTTGGGTATCTTGTTTAGTTAGAGTTTGTCATGCGGGATAACATTCAAAGTTCCTTTCCCCTCTGGCGGCATCGCCGCCTGATCTATCAAATGACGCGTCGCGAGGTCGTCGGTCGGTATCGCGGGTCGGTGCTCGGGCTGCTGTGGTCCTTCTTCAACCCGTTGCTCCTGCTGGCCGTATATACGTTCGTGTTTAGTGTTATCTTCAAGGCACGATGGAATACCGGATCCGACTCGAAGACCGAATTCGCCGTCGTGCTGTTCGTGGGAATGATCGTCTTTCAAGTCTTTTCCGAAACGATCAATCGTGCTCCGTCATTGATCATCAGTAACGCAAACTATGTGAAAAAGGTGGTGTTTCCGCTGGAGGTTCTTCCGGCGGTGGCTCTGCTCGTAGCGCTCTTCCATGCAGCGATCAGCTTTTGCGTGTTGTTGCTCGCGATGGTGGTGCTGGGATTCAGCGTGCCGGCAACCGTGTTCTATTTCCCGTTGGTGGTATTGCCGTTCCTGCTGTTCACGCTCGGCTTGAGCTGGTTTCTCGCTTCGCTCGGTGTGTATATTCAGGACATCGGTCAGTCGATTGGCTTGGTGACGACGGTATTGATGTTCCTGACCCCGGTGTTCTACCCGGTCAGTTCGCTGCCAGCCCACTATCAGCATATCGTTTCGTTGAATCCCGTCGCGTTCGTCATCGAGCAAAGCCGCAATGTCGTGATCTGGGGCACTGCGCCGAACTGGCTCGGCGTGTTGAAGATGCTTTTGGTGAGCGCCATAGTCGCGGCTCTGGGGTACCAGTGGTTCAACCGTACCAGGAAGGGATTTGCCGATGTCCTCTAATCTTGCGGTTAGTGTAGAGAACTTGAGTAAGGTATTTCACATCTACGATAGCCCGCGGGCTCGGCTGATGCAGATGCTACTTGGCTCCCGAAAGCAGTTTTATCGGGAATTCTGGGCGTTGCGCGATATTTCCTTCGATATCGTACCGGGCGAAACCGTCGGTATCGTAGGTCACAACGGGTCGGGAAAATCCACGCTCCTCCAGGTGATTTCAGGCACGTTGACACCGAGTGCCGGACGCGTCGCGACGAGCGGCAAGGTCGCAGCGTTGTTGGAGCTTGGTTCCGGGTTCAATCCAGAATTCACCGGCCGGGAGAACGTGATGCTGTACGGTCAGATCCTCGGAATGAGCCGAGAGGAGATCGAAGAGAAGTATCCGGCGATCGTCGAATTTTCGGAGATCGAGAGCTTCATCGATCAGCCGCTGAAGACGTATTCATCCGGGATGTATGTACGGCTGGCGTTCTCCGTTGCGATTCACGTCAATCCGGACATTCTGATCGTCGACGAGGCGTTGTCCGTCGGCGACGCGATGTTCCAGGCGAAATGCATGGCCGTCATGAAGAAACTGATGGACCGGGGTACGACGCTACTGTTCGTCAGTCATGATCCAGGTGCGGTGAAGGCGCTTTGCGACCGAGCCATTCTTCTCGATCACGGCAACATGCTGGCGAGCGGCTCGACGGATGACGTTATTGAGGCCTACTACTCGTCTTACGTGCGCAAGAGGCAACGTGTCGTTTCCGATGAAGCACAAGCCGTGACGCAACCGCTCGAACTGGACGCTGATATCAGTACTGGTGCAGAGGAATTCCAGAAGCGTGCCGGATTTCAGCGAATCCGGAATGGCCGCGCGACGTTCGTCAACGTGCAACTGATCGACGAACTGGATCGGGTGACGCGACAGGTAACTTACGGCGACACAGTGACGCTGCGGATGGTCGTGAACGTGGAAGAGGATCTGTCGACGCTCGCGTTCGGTTACCACCTTCGGGACAAGAACGGCTTCGATATCGCCTATTCGGATACGGGGCTCGAACATGCTCATCTTTATGACGTCCGTGCGGGGGAGGTGCATGTGGTCGACTGGACGTTCCAGATTCCATTGCGCGCGGGCGAATACAGCATCAGTGCGGTGGCGGCGGTTCCTATCGATCTAAGCATCGGTCAGGTCGACACATGTGATCACGTTCCGATCGCCGTGCAATTCAATGTGTCGCGTGGCACGCATTTGCCACTGTATGGCGCCGTCCACCTCGAGAACAAGGTGCATGCGCGCTTGCTGTCGAAGGCCGCAGCGTGATCGAGATGATGATGAGTTTAGCGTCGACGGGCAAACCTGACGGGATGGAGTGGAGAGCAGGATGAATCAGAAGCCGGACGTATTCGACAAGCCGATCTATGTGACCAAGCCAATGTTGCCGCCGCTCGACGAATATTCGGCGCAGTTGGCGGACATATGGGGTAGCGCGTGGTTGACGAATGGTGGGCAGAAGCATGCGGCGCTCGAGGCCGCGCTGGCGGATAGGCTCGGCGCACCGCATTTTTCGCTCTTCAATAACGGGACGAGCGCTTTGCTGGTCGCATGCCAGGCGTTGCGGCTTGCGGGCGAGGTTATCACGACACCGTTTACGTTTCCGGCGACACCCCATGTGCTTCATTGGAACAACGTGACGCCGGTGTTCTGCGATATCGACGAGGAAACGCTCACGCTCGATCCGGTGGCCGCTGAGGCATTGATTACCTCGCGTACCACCGGCGTGCTCGGCGTGCATGTGTACGGCATGCCGTGCGACGTGGCCGCATTCGATCGCATCCGCGAGAACTACGGGATCAAGGTCCTCTACGATGCGGCTCATGCATTCGGCACGGAAATCGATGGAGTGCCGATCTCGCGTTTCGGTGACGCGACAATGTTCAGCTTTCACGCGACGAAGTTGTTTAATTCGGCGGAAGGCGGCGGTTTGGCACTGGCGGACGTTGCACTGAAGAAGCGCGTCGATTTGCTGAAGAATTTTGGAATTTTGAACGAAACCGACGTGATCATGCCTGGAATCAACGGCAAGATGAACGAGATTCAGGCAGCGCTCGGACTTGTCAACTTGTCTCACTACAACGCGGAACACGACGCGCGCCAGCGCGTTGCCCAAGTCTATCTCGATCGGCTCGAGGAGATTCCTGGAGTCCGCTGCTTCCGGTTGCCGGTCGGCGTGAGCCACAGCATGCAGTACTTCATCATTCGTGTGAATGCACAAATATGTGGTGTGACACGCGACCACCTCTACGAACGACTGAAGCAGTTCAACGTATTCGCGCGTCGCTATTTTTATCCGCTTTGCAGTGAGCACAATTGCTATCGAGCGTTGCCTAGCGCCGATCCAGGGCGGCTCCCGGTCGCAACGCGCGTATCTCGCGACGTTCTTGCATTGCCCTTGTTCGGGGAGCTGGGCGAAGCAGGCGCACATCGTATCGTTGATATTGTTAAATATATTTGTAATGGCAAGTAACCAATCGGGGAACGGCGGACGACCACGTGTGAGCATTATCGTGACGTCCTATAACTATGCGCGGTTCATTGGTGAGACCATCCGGTCCGTCATCGACCAAACCCTCGACTCGTGGGAACTGATCATCGTCGACGACTGTTCGACAGACGATTCGTGGAACGTCATTCAGGCGTTTCAGGACCGACGTATTCATGCAGTCCGCTTCGACAAGAACCGCGGTGCATGTGCCGCATACAACACGGCGCTCAGCCTTGCGAGAGGGGAGTTCATTGCAAGCCTGGATTCCGACGACGTATTCAACGAGGACAAACTTGCCGTCCAGGTGGCATTCCTGGACCAACATCCGGAAGTCGATATCTGCGGTACGTACCTCGAAGAAATCGACGATGCGGGCAATCCGGTGCCGAGCGAAAGCCACATGTACGCGCCGTGGTTCAATAAGGAACTGGATCTCAATTCGCCTGATTGCTGGATCTGGGAGAACCATCTTTGCCATTCCGGCGTGCTGATGAGAAAGTCTGTGCACGACCGCGTCGGCTCGTTTCGCGAAGAACTGACGTATTCGCCTGATTGGAATTTCTGGTTACGCGCCTTGACGGCCGGGGCGACTTTTCATGTGATTCCGCAGGAGCTTGTCCGGTACAGGTCCCACGGAAGCAACATTACACACCGGAATTTCGATGCCTTAATGTGGGAGTACGCGGATACCTCCGCGCGAACGCTGCATCCTTATCTGATGCGTGTGGGTCGCCCCGATCTGATCGCGAAAAACGTTCAGATCTTCGTCAAGCGATTCTTCGAGGTCGATGGCGACTGGCGCCGATATCTTGAATTGATGGATCTGCTCGATTGGCGTAATGCTCACAGTGATCGATTCGCGATTCCGTCGCATCTGTTCGACGATCCCGAGTTGACGGCACTTGTCGCGAGGCTTGCGCGCGGGTGGTCTCCGCAAATGGTTGCCGGTACGTTACCGCTGTCGTCTGAATTCGCGGCAGAGAGCGCCGATCGCGAACGGACGATAGCCCTATCCACTGTGGATGCATCGACGTTTTTGCTGCTTGTACGTAACGAGCGGGATCAGGCACGTCGCGACCTCGAGAATGCCGAAGCAGCGGTCCGTTCCGGTGCCGAGCGAGAGGCGCGGCTTGAATCGGAACAGGTTGCACTCAAGGCCGAACATGCGAGGTTGCAGGCGGAGATTGCGTCGCTTCGGACTGAGCTCGAACGTATCGGGGGGACGGTTTGGGGCAAGGCAGACAGGTTGTATCGGCGTCTCGGCGGGCGGATTTGACTGGATTCGGGAAATCAAGGTACTGAACTATGCCGCGATACCAAAAATTTTTGTTCTTTGCGCAACGGGTCTATCATCGCCTGCCGCTGCAGCAGCAGATGAAGTGGCGTATTCGCAGGGTGATCCTGCCAGTTTTACTGTCGCTGCGACAGGAGAACCCATCGATCGGCCGAGCGCTGAAAGCGGCGTTCGTTCAGCCGCCGATGCTTCGCGACGGGGTGCGGGAATTGCGCTTGCAGAATCTGTTACTCGACCTAGCCCGCCGTGGCGTGAAGAACGTAAGAGACGGTTTCATAAAGACTGGTCGGCCCGCCGAAGGGTATTCCAGCAGATCAGGCAGCAACCGAGTTTGAGGAACGCGCCGTGAATGTCTGCACGGCGCTCGAAACGAATGCGGAGACGACGGAAGTGATGCAGCCAGGCATGCGTGCGTTCAACGACCCAGCGATATTTTCCAAGGCCGCTGCCATGTTCGGTGCGGCGCTTGGCGATAACCGGCTCGATACCGCGATCGCGCAACGCGCGTCGATGCCGCTCAGAGTCGTAACCGCGATCGGCGTAGACCACGCGCGGTCTCTGCAGTGGGTGGCCGCGCAACCCACGAATTGGCGGAATCGCATCGATCAGCGGCAGCAGCTGCGTGACATCGTGAACGTTCGCGCCGGTCAGGATCGCCGCGAGCGGCGTGCCATTGGCGTCGGTGACGATGTGGTGCTTAGAACCTGGTCGCGCGCGATCGGTGGGGTTTGGCCCAGTTTTTGGCCCGCCCCAACGGCGCGAATCGATGAGGAATCGACTGCGGCTCGCGAGAAATCGATTTGGTCTGCTGCTCGCAGCTTCGCAAGCAGCAATTCGTGCAGGCGATCCCATACGCCCGCAGCCTGCCAATCGCGTAGCCGTCGCCAGCAAGTCACGCCCGAGCCGCAGCCCATCTCGGCGGGCAGGTCGCGCCAGCGCAGTCCGGTCTTGAGAACGAACAGGATGCCGGTCAGCGCGGCGCGATTCGAAACAGGCAGGCGGCCTGGGTTTTTCTCGCGCCGCGGCTTGGGTGGCGGCAATAACGGCTCGATCAATGTCCACAGTTCGTCGTCAATGATCGGCTTGGCCATCTCCTCGGTCTCAGTTGTTCCGATGCCTGAGGTTAACAGCTCGCCGCGCAAGTTAACAGCCCCACCGGGCCTTTTTGAAACCGTCTCTAAGTCATATCATTGCCGTCCCGTTTATGGGAACCGGTGGTGCGGAGAACGTGGCGCTGAACTTCGCCCGAGCTGTGCGTGAATTGTACCCACAACAGCAGGTATTGCTCGTGGTAGCCGACCGGTCGCACGTGGACGAACGTGTCGTTCAGATCAACGGCGTACATGTGGTGGTGCTTGGCGATTTCACGAACAGCGATTCGTATGAGTTGAAACAGGTTCTTTTGTGTGACCTGATTGTGGCGATCAAGCCTGCGGTGTTTCACAATATCAATAGCGAGGTCGGCTGGAGCGTCATCATCGAGTCGGGCGAGCACCTCAAGCGGATTGCCAAGCTTTTTGCATGCATCTTCGCATTCCAGTTTGCCGAGGATGGAAAAAGCAAGACCGGTTACGCCGCATATTTCTTGCAGCCTGGTCTGCCGGCCTTGACGGCTCTGCTCTCCGACAATCAGCGATTTGTGACGGACGCCCGCGTCGTCTATCAACTCGGCGATCAAGGAGCGAAGTTGCATGCGATCTACAACCCGAGCCGTGCATTGGGGGAGAATTGGCGTGATGTGGCGCTCGATCGTATCGCCCGCCGCAGTGCCGCGTTGTCGGGAAAACGGCCCGCGTTCCTTTGGGCCGGTCGACTCGACAAGGAGAAGCGTATCGATCTGCTGGTGGCGCTTGCCAAGGTGTGCCCGCAGTTCGATTTTTACGTGTATGGACAATCGGTCGTCGATTCGGGCGAACTGTTGCCGAAGCTGTCCAATCTGCATCTGGAAGGTCCGTTCTCATCCCCGGCTGAGCTTGTCGTGGACCGGTTGTATACCGGCTTTATCTTCACGTCTAAGTGGGAGGGAATGCCGAACATTCTTCTCGAGATCGGTGCGCTTGGCGTGCCGATCGTGGCACCCGCGGTCGGTGGCGTAGGAGAACTGATCACCAGTGCCACGGGATACCTATTGTCCGAGAGCCCGACTGCAAACGACTATCGGGTCGCGATGGAGGCGATGATCGCGGATCCGGACACGACGGACGCGCGTGCGCGCGCGCTCGTCGATTTGATCGGTACGCGCCATACGTGGCCTCGGTTCGTGGAGTGTGTTAGGGAGTTGGAAGGTTATGGAGTTTGACCGACAAAATATGGTGTCGAACGATTCGCACGTCCCGTCGTTGCCACTCGTGTCGGTGGTGATTCCGTGTTACAACCAGGCGCAGTACCTGATCGAGTCTGTATCGTCAGCGCTGGATGCGTATAGCGGGCCGCTGGAAATCATCATTGTGGACGACGGCAGCACCGCCGCCAGAACGGGCGCGTATCTGCGTGCGGCAGAAGCGCTGTCGCCCGTCGTGCAGGTGATTTCACAACCCAACGCAGGCCTGTCTGGCGCGCGCAATACGGGCATTGCGGCCGCAAAAGGGGAGTTCATCCAACTGCTCGATGCGGACGATCTGATCATTCCGCCGAAGCTCGACCTACAGGTCGCCCATTTCCGGGTGGGGAATGCTCTCGATGTGTCGATTTCGAATTTCCTGCTCTGCGATGACTCGCGGACCGTGTTTTCTAAGCATGACGAAGCCATCGCGCATTCTACGCTAGATTTGCAGGACTTCCTCTACAAATGGGAGCGGGGCTTTGCCGTTCCGATCCACTGCGCGCTGTTTCGGCGAGCGGCGCTCCCGGAGAATCCATTTGACACGTCGGCTCGTGCGAAGGAAGACTGGCTCTTCTGGTGCGGACTCAGCGCGCGCGGCGCACGCATGGCCTACGTCAATGCACATAATGCGATCTACCGGCAGCATGCGCAGAGCATGCGCCGGTCGTATGTGAGGATGGGAAAGAGCTGGCTGCATGCTGCGGCGAAGATCGATGCGATGGTTTCGGCGCGCGAGCCCGCTTTTTTTGAATCCGCGGTCGATTGGTTCGAGAATTTTTATCGAAAGCATCCTGCCTACGTCGAAGAAATTGCGCAACTGCGTGACGAGGTGGGGGTGGGGGCGTCGGGCGTATCCGGTCGGCAAGCTGAATCGGAGGAGCAGCACTCGCAGAAGCTTGAGCGGCTGCAAGTTGCTCTCGCCGAGATGTCTGCGGAAGCGCCGCTTGTCAGCGTCGTGATCCCAGCATACAACCATTTCGACTACATCGACGGTTGCCTGTTGTCCGTGATCGAGCAGAAGGGTGTTGCGATCGAGATCGTTTGCGTCGACGATTGTTCACCAGACAAGCGTACGACGGCGCTGCTGACCGCCCTACAAGCGCGCCACCCGAATGTTCGGATCATTCTCAACGACGAGAACAAAGGCATTTCGAACACGCAGAACGAGGCGGTCCAGCACGCGAGGGGAGAATACATCGCGTTCGTCGATTGCGACGATGCGCTGGTGCCTGGAGCGCTTGCGCGCGTCGTGCGAGTGTTGGCGGAGATGCCGGAATGCGATTATCTGTTCACCGACCGGTTCGATATCGACGAAAACGGCGACGAAGTTCGTCGTGCCGATTATGGCGGCTATCCGAACATCGCGTTCAGGGATGACATGAACATCAAGAACGATCTGCTTGATGGCATGGTAGCGTCGCATCTAAAGGTGATTCGACGCAGCACGTATCTCAAGGCCGGCGGATCCGACGACGCCTTTTCCGGTATCCAGGATTGGGAACTGGCCTTGAAGATCGCGGAGTTCGGCCGATTTCACTACTTGCACGAGCCTCTCTATCGGCATCGAGTCCATACGCGGTCCGTTACGTCGTCGGATAGTGTCGGTCAATTCAGGAAGACCAATATCGTCCGGCGGCGGTTTACTACCCGTTGGTTGGCCGGCGGACGTGACCGGAGCGGGCCGGTATTGCGTTTTTCCAGCGAGGCCGGGCAAATGCCGTCGATCGATGAACTCAAAGAGGCGTGGCGCCAGGGCCGACGATGTGAGATGTTGATCGCGGCGGATGCTTCCGTGCCCGTGCTCAACTTTATGCGGGAATTCAATTCCTACTTCGACCGGATCGAGTGGGTGAGTGCAGAAGCGTACGCAAGTCTGCTCGGCTATGTGCCACCCGGCGTGCTGGCTGCACAAGCGCCAGAGCGGCACGGCTGACAGCGTATGCGGGCGAGCGCGGGGCGACCCGCGTTCGTATCCGCTTAGGCCGACCGTTTCATCAATGGCACCGCCGGATTGCCGACAACGGTTACACCCGGCGGCACATCCTTGGTCACGACGGCACCCATGCCGATCACCGCGCCTTTGCCGATCGTCAGCGGTTTGTCGGGCGTACCTTGCTTCAGGACGGCACCCGTGCCGATGTAGGCGTCGTCCTCGATCACGATTCGGCCATTGCACGAGACCCGTGGAGCAAATGTCACGAAATCGCCAACGATGCAGTCGTGTGCGACGTAGCTGTAGATGTTGCACTGGAAATGTCGACCAATTCTGACGTCCGATGTGCACATCGAAAAATCGCAGAACACGGCGCCTTCGCCGACTTCGATGTTGTCGAGCGACACATGCGTGCTGGCCGTCAGCGAGCCGAACGTGAGGCCTGCGCTTTCACAGCGCTGAACCAGGGCACGTCGCGCCGCCGATGACCCGAGCGATACGACGACTGTGCGATCGCGATGCTCTGGCGAGACGAGCGTATCGAACGAGATGACTTCGATACCGTTTTGCACGGTGCCGATTTCCGATGGCGCGTCGGAGACAAATACGATTCCGGATACCGATCCTGTGTTGGTTCGGGCTTGATGCCGTCGTGCCAGCGGCAGAATCTCGCGCCCAAACCCGCCGCACCCGTAAATAGCGATTCGCTCCATCATTCACTCCAATCTGAAGGGAATCAGTCTAACGGTACGAGCGACGCGCAAGCAACTAAGGGATGTTGCCGGGGGAACGCGTGTTGTGTGATGGAAAGGCAGCCGGTGCGAAGAGGCGGCGTTCGTGTCCCGTAGACGCCGTACCGAAATTGTGGCCCTTTTTTCGTCGCTGGATGCCTGTGGCACGAATGGCCACGGCATAATTGCTACAAATAGCAATCTCGGTTGCACGGACGGGCATTCAACCTGCACACTGCGGGTGTCCTTCACGTCAATGGAAAACGACAGTCAGCACGTGACATCTCCTCCGCAAGCATCTTCTCGCTCCCCGCATTCCGTCGACGAAACACTGTCGGTTTCCATCGTGACGTACTACCCGGACAAGGCGCTCCTCGCCCGGACGCTCTCCAGTCTCCGCGCTGCGTGCGCGCGTCTCCATGCCGTGCGCGGCGGCAGTGCGATCAGCGTTTGCGTAATCGATAATGGCGGCCTGCCCGATCTCGCGACGGATCTCGCTGCCTTCGAGGAGGCCGATATCCGGTGCAGCGTGCTGTCCGGTCACGGCAACGTCGGCTACGGACGCGGGCATAACCTCGCGATCACTGCGGCGCGCAGCCGCTATCACCTGATCCTGAATCCCGATATCGACCTCGAGACGGATACACTCTTGCAGGCGCTCGACTTTCTCGACGTGCATCCGAAAGCAGGCCTGCTGACACCGCGCATCGACGACGAGTCGGGCCGGATCCAGCATCTGTGCCGGCGCTATCCTGCGTTGGTGGATCTGTTGGTCAGAGGCTTCTTACCGTCGGCCCTGCGGTCGCCGTTCGAGCGCCGACTGGCCAGCTACGAGATGCGCGACTGCATCAACGAAACGGACGTCGTATGGGATCCGCCGATTGTCAGCGGTTGCTTCATGCTGTTCCGAACCGACGTCCTGGCGCGCCTGCAGGGCTTCGATCCGCGCTATTTCCTGTATTTCGAGGATTATGATCTCAGCTTGCGGGCTGCCGAATGTGCGCGCACCGTCTATGTGCCGCTGGCGCGCGTGGTCCACCATGGCGGCGGCGCGTCCCGCAAGGGCTCAGCGCACATTCGCATGTTCGCGGTGTCGGCGTTCAAGTTCTACAATCGCTTTGGTTGGAGGCTGTGGTGACCCGCATCGTCGTGACGGGCGCGAGTGGCTTCGTCGGCCGCGCGGTCTGCCGGCTGGCGCTGACCACAGGGCATACGGTCACTGCGTTGGTGCGCCGTCCCGGCAGGTGCATCGACGGCGTTCGCGAATGGGTGTATGACGAGCCGGATTTCGCCGAGCTCGTCGACGCGTGGCCGGCCGGTCTCGAAGCTGATAGTGTGATCCACTTGGCTGCGCGCGTTCACGTGATGCGCGACGAGTCTCCCGATCCCGACGCGGCGTTCGAGGCGACTAATGTTACAGGGACGCTGCGCGTGGCCGAAGCGGCGCGCGCACACGGTGTCCGCCGGTTCGTGTTTGCCAGCAGCATCAAGGCGGTCGGCGAAGGCGACCGCGGCGTGCCGCTTGCGGAAGACGTCGCGCCCGAACCTCGGGATCCCTACGGCCGTTCGAAATTGCATGCGGAACGGGCGCTCGCGCAATTTGGGTCGAGCACTGGGCTCGATGTGGTCGTCGTTCGTCCACCGCTTGTCTATGGCCCCGGCGTGCGAGCAAACTTTCTGCGGATGATGGACGCTGTGTCGCGGGGGCTGCCTCTTCCGCTGGGCGCGATTGCAGCGCGCCGCAGCCTGGTCTATGTCGACAATCTTGGGGACGCGCTGCTGCGTTGCGCAATCGATCCGCGGGCCGCGGGCGAGTGCTTTCATGTCGCCGATGACGATGCGCCATCGGTTGCAGAATTGCTGCGGATGGTCGGCGATGCACTGGGCCGACCGGCGCGGCTGTTCCCGGTCCCCACCGCGCTGCTGTACGCGCTTGGCAGGCTGACAGGCCGCAGCGCCGCCGTCGATCGTCTGACGGGGAGCCTGCAACTTGATGCCGGACGCATAAAGCGCACACTGGACTGGCGACCGCCCTATACGACGCGGGAGGGCCTCGAAGCGTCCGCAGCGTGGTATCGTTCGCGCGACATACAGAAATAGACAATATGCATTCCGTGATTACTACGTGGCTTACGCCGACGGGAGTGGCTCTGGCCGCCGCCGTCGCCTCGACACTCATCCTGCGGACGCTACTCATCACGGGGCTGGCCTGGCGACTCGCGACCGATATTCCGAACGATCGTTCGCTGCATACGCTGCCTACACCCCGCGTTGGCGGATGGGGTATCGTGCCGGTCTGTGTCGTTGCAGTGCTCACGCTGGCGCCGCGACTGTGGCTGATCGCGATTGCCGCCGCGGGACTGGCTGCGATGTCGCAGATCGACGACCGGCGCGGACTGCCAGCCCGTGTGCGTTTTTCTGCACACTTGGTGGCGGTCGTCGCACTGATCGTCGTCTTTCCCGTCGACGCGCCCTGGTGGCTGCTCGCTGGCGTGGGTTTCGCGATGGTCTGGCTGACGAACCTGTACAACTTCATGGACGGTGCGGATGGGCTTGCCGGAGGCATGGCGTTGTTCGGCTTCAGCGGGTATGCGGTCGCGGCGCTGGGCGGCGCACAAGAGTCGCCCGATCTCGTCGTTTCCGGAGCGGCGGTCGCCGGCGCGGCGCTGGGCTTTCTTCTGCTCAATTTCCACCCGGCGAGACTATTCCTTGGCGACGCCGGCTCGATTCCGCTCGGCTTCCTGGCCGGTGCGCTGGGCTACTGGGGCTGGCGTACCAATGTCTGGCCGATCTGGTTTCCGGCCATGGTGTTCTCGCCCTTTATTCTCGATGCATCTGTAACACTTCTGAGACGCTTGTTACGCGGAGAAAAGTTCTGGCAGGCGCATCGCGAGCATTATTATCAAAGGATGGTTCGATCGGGCGTCAGCCACGGTCGGACCGCTCTTTATTGGTACCTCATCATGCTCGCCGGCATAATTGTCGCCGTGTGGGCAAAGGGCCGCCCTGAACTGCAGCAATGGCTGTCGTTCCTCGCGTGGTATGGCGTCCTGGCATGGTTCGGATGGTTGATCGACATGCGTTGGCGCCGGGTTCAAGTGGCTGCCGAAAACAATTCTTGAGGTTTCCCGCCGATGTTGCAATCCAGAGCATCTTGGCTGTCCCTGAGTGCTTTCCTGTTCGACCTGACGGCGGTTGTCGCCGCATGGTTATTCGCCTATCTCGTCCGTTTCAACGGCAGCGTTCCGCATGACTTCTTGAGCGGTGCGTTGATGGCGCTGACTTGGGTGCTACCCGTCTACGCACTGATGTTCCACGGGTTCGGCCTGTATCGCGGGCTTTGGGTATTCGCGAGCCTGCCCGACCTGATGCGTATCGCGAAAGCGGTGACCGGCGGCGGCATGATCGTGATGATCGGCGCCGTGATGTTCCAGCCGGCACCGATCATCCCCCGCTCAGTGCTGCTCGTGTCGCCGCTGATGCTGTTCCTGGCGATGGGCGGCGCGCGCGCACTGTATCGCGCGACGAAGGAGTACTACCTGTACGGCGGACTCGTCGGCAAGGGCAAGCCGGTGCTGGTGCTCGGCGCCGGCACGGCAGGTGCGAGCCTGGCGCGCGAACTGTCGCGCTCCGGCGAGTGGCGCCTCGTCGGCCTGCTCGACGACGACGTCACGAAGCAGGGCCGCGAAATCTACGGCTACAAGGTGCTCGGCTCGTTCAACGACCTCAAACACTGGACCGATGCGATGAAGGTCGAATACGCGATCATCGCGATTCCGTCGGCGTCGGTCGAAACCCAGCGCCGCGTCGCGACCCTGTGCGTGCGGGCCGGCGTGAAGGCGATGGTGCTGCCGTCGCTGACCGCGCTGATGCCGGGGCAGGGCTTCCTGTCGCAGGTACGGAACATCGATCTCGAGGATTTGCTCGGCCGCGAGGCCGTGACGATCGATACGCCGCACGTCGAGGCGCTGCTGCGTGGCCGCGTCGTGATGGTGACGGGCGCGGGTGGCTCGATCGGCTCCGAGCTGTGCCGGCAGATCTTGCGCTTCGCGCCTGCACAGCTCGTTGCGTTCGACCTCTCGGAATACGCGATGTACCGGCTTACCGAGGAATTGCGCGAGCGGTTTCCGGATTTGCCCGTGCTGCCGATCATCGGCGACGCGAAAGATTCGCTGCTGCTCGATCAGGTGATGTCGCGCCATGCGCCGCACATCGTGTTCCATGCGGCCGCCTACAAGCACGTGCCGCTGATGGAAGAGCACAACGCATGGCAGGCGCTGCGCAACAATGTGCTCGGCACCTATCGCGTGGCGCGGGCGGCGATCCGCCACGACGTGCGTCACTTCGTGCTGATCTCGACCGACAAGGCGGTCAATCCGACCAACGTGATGGGCGCGAGCAAGCGTCTCGCCGAAATGGCCTGCCAGGCGTTGCAGCAGACGAGCGGGCGCACGCAGTTCGAGACGGTGCGCTTCGGCAACGTGCTCGGCAGCGCGGGCAGCGTGATTCCGAAGTTTCAGCAGCAGATCGCGAAGGGCGGCCCGGTCACGGTCACGCATCCGGAGATCACGCGTTTCTTCATGACGATCCCGGAAGCGTCGCAGCTCGTGCTGCAGGCGTCGAGCATGGGGCACGGCGGCGAGATCTTCATTCTCGACATGGGCGAACCGGTGAAGATCGTCGATCTCGCATGCGACCTGATCCGCCTGTACGGTTTCTCGGAAGAACAGATCCGGATCGAATTCACCGGGCTGCGGCCGGGCGAGAAGCTTTACGAGGAACTGCTCGCGGACGACGAGGCGACGACGCGCACGCCGCACCCGAAACTGCGGATCGCGCGGGCGCGCGAAGTGCCGGACAATTTCCTCGACGAACTGCTGCCGTGGCTGATGCAGCATCGTGTGCTGTCGGATGACGAAGTGCGGCGCGACCTGCGGCGCTGGGTGCCGGAATACCAGACGGCGGTTGCTCCCGTGTTGCAGAGTGTGCCGTCGGTGCGCGTCGCATCGAACGGGTGACGTGGCTCCAGGCCGGAACCCGAGTGGTAAAAAAAGCGCCCGGCTGGGCGCTTTTTTGTTCGGAAGCGAGCGTATCGCTCAACGGCTCTGTCGATGCTTCCTCACCACCATCCACCTCGGCGCCTTGAACCGCACGATGCTGAGATAAAGCCACACATAAGTCACCGCGAACAGCACGACGAACGCGAACAGGTGCACCGTATGCCGCCAGAACAGCGTCGCCGGTATCACCGCGACGAGGCACAGCAACCACAGATAAGGTGAAGTCAGCGAATTCCGCCGCGTCAGGTCGTGCGCATGCTTCGTACCGACGGCCCAGCGCATCAGCCGCTTGTACACGAGCATGTGCAGGTGCACGCCGTCCGGAATCCCTGGCGACATCCCGCGAATGAACTTCTTCCGGTAGATCGAGAAGCAGGTCTCGAAGATCGGATACATGAACAGCAGCACCGGGTACCACGCGGACACTTCGCGGTTGCGCATCACGAGCATGATCGCGAGTTCCGCGAGCATGAAGCCGATGAAATACGCGCCGCCGTCGCCGAGGAAGATCAGCCCGGCCGGGAAATTCCACAGGAAGAAGCCGAGCACCGCGCCCATCATGATGATCGACGCGGACATCACGACCGGGTCGTTGACGTGGAACGCGACATACGCGAGTGACGCGAACATCATGAAGCTGACCATCGACGCGAGCCCGTTGAAGCCGTCGATGATGTTGATCGCATTCGCGAGCGCGGCGACCGCGAGCACGGTGACGAACGCCGAAATGGCGACGTAGCCGAGCAGGAAGTCGAGCGGCGGCACGCTGATGCGCGTGACCGCGATGTGCATCAGCCAGAATGCGAGCGCGGCCGCGCCCATCGTGCAGAGCAGCCGCGCGCGCGGCGACACGCGCTTGGTCAGATCCTCGACGAGACCGGACAGGAAAGCCGGCATCCCGCACGCAACGATCCCGAGAATGCTGCCGGAGATCGTCGGATAGCGCCGGAACAGCACCAGCGCGGCAACGACGACCCCGGCGAGGATCCCGATGCCGCCCACCCGCGGCACCGGCCGCACATGGAATTTCTGCACGCCGGCCAGGTCGCTGTCGATCGAGAATTTCTCGTGAAGGTGCGCGTAGCGCACGATGAACAGCGTGACGAGCAGGGAGACGATGAAGCCGGACGCGAAGCTGAGCATGGGACCGCTCGGAAAATGGACAGCGGATTATACAAAACCGCGCGGGTTCCCCTCCTGCCATCGCCAGTGGTCGGCACACATTTCCTCGATGCCGAGCGTCGCGCGCCAGCCGATGATGTCGGCCGCGGCCTGCGGGTTCGCATAGCACTCGGCGATGTCGCCCGGGCGGCGCGCGACGAGTTCGTACGGCACCGGACGACCCGACGCCTTCTCGAACGCGCGCACCACTTCGAGCACGCTGTAGCCTTGCCCGGTGCCGAGATTCACGACGAAGCTCGCGTCGCGCTTCGCGAGCGCGTCGAGCGCGGCGATGTGCCCCTTCGCGAGATCGACGACGTGGATGTAGTCGCGCACGCCGGTGCCGTCCGGCGTCGGGTAGTCCGAGCCGAACACGCGCAGCTTTTCCAGCTTGCCGACCGCGACTTGCGCGACATACGGCATCAGGTTGTTCGGGATGCCGGCCGGATCCTCGCCGATCAGCCCGCTTGCGTGCGCGCCAACCGGGTTGAAGTAGCGCAGCGTCGCGATTCGCCACGACGGGTCCGAGACTTCGAGATCGCGCAGGATCTGCTCGGCGATCAGCTTCGACTGGCCGTACGGGTTCGTCGCGGACAGCGGGAACGATTCGTCGATCGGCGAGCGCTCGGGCACGCCGTACACGGTCGCGGACGAGCTGAACACGAACTGCCTGACGTTGCGCTCGCGCATGACCTTGAGCACGGCGAGCAGCCCGCCGATGTTGTTCTGGTAGTACTCGAGCGGCTTCTCGACCGATTCGCCGACAGCCTTGAGCGCCGCGAAATGAATCGTGCCGGTGATCGGATGCGCGTCGAACACTTTCGCGAGCGCGGCTTCGTCGCACACGTCGACCTGGTGGAACGCGGGCGTCTTGCCCGTGATCCGCTCGATCCGGCGCACCGATTCGGCCTTGCTGTTGACGAGGTTGTCGACGATCACGACGTCGTAGCCGTTGTCGAGCAGCTCGACGGTCGTGTGCGAGCCGATATAGCCGGCTCCGCCGGTGACGAGGATGGTGCCTTTAGCGGTCATTGCTGATGCGCTCCTTCAGAGGGTGATACCGGTTAACGAGTGGATGGTACGCCGGTAGCGTTCGACGACCTGCTGTTCGTCGAATTCCGCCGTGACCTTCTGCCGGCCGCGCGCGCCCATCGCTTCGCGTCCGGCCGTTCCGAGTTCGATCATGCGAGTCAATTGCTCCGCGAGGCTCGCGCTGTCGCGCACACGGCACAGGTAACCTGTTTCGCCGTCGGCGACGACGTCGCGGCAGCCCGGCACGTCGGTCGCGACGATCGGGCGGCCCATCGCCGATGCTTCCATCAGCGTGCGCGGCACGCCTTCGCGGTACGACGGCAGCACGACGCAGTCGGCCGCCGCGATGTGCGGTCGCACGTCGTGCGCTTCGCCGAGATATTCGACGATGCCTTCGTCGACCCACGCGTCGACATCCGCGCGGCCGATCGCGCTCGGATTGTCGACGCCGAGCGGCCCGAGCAACTGGAAGCGCGCGTTCGGGAAGCGCTCGCGCACGAGACGCGCGGCCTCCACGTATTCGCGCACGCCCTTGTCCCACAGCAGCCGGCCGATCAGGATGAACACGGGCGCGTCGCCGGCGGGCAGCGGCACGGGCGCGAACTGTTCGAGATCGACGCCTTCGCCGTGCAGCAGCCGTGCGCGATCGGGGTGCGCGAGCAAGCGCTCGTCGGTGAAGGTCGCGAGATCGTCGCGGTTCAGGAACCACACTTCACGCGGGAAGCGGAATGCGAACCGGTACAGGCGCTTGGCGACGCTCGCCGCGCGGCTCTTCTGGATGAACACGTAGCCGAGGCCCGTCGTCACCGCGATCGACGGCACGCGCGCGAGCCACGCGGCCACCGAGCCGTAGATGTTCGGCTTGATCGTGTAATGGAACACGAGGTCGGGCCGCAGCGCGCGATAGTGGCGCACCAGCGCGGCGAGCGTGCCGAGATCCTCGCGCGGGCTCGTGCCTTTCGACGCGACCGCGAGCGCCACGTAGCGGCAGCCCATCTGCTCGAGCAACGGCACGGTGCGATCGTGCGGCGCGATCACGACGACCTCGGCGCCGCGCGCGACGAGCGCACGGATCAGCCCGTGGCGATACGTATGGATCGCCCAGGCCGTGTTGCAGACGAGCGCGATGCGCAGCGGGGAGGTGGCGGACATGAAAAAAAGAAAAAATAAAGCGTCGAAATTGCCGAACGGGCCGGATGCACGTCAGGCGGACGGCCGCGCGGCGAACAGCGTCTGCTTGATGCGCTGCAGCGTACGGTACGGCGTCACGAAATGCAGCAGGTTCTTGGCGAGGCCGGCCCAGTCGTACGGGTTCAGCACGTTGAAGTGGCGCAGCAGCAGCGTGAGCGTCGACACCAGCTGGCGCCGGCGTTTGGTCGCGCTGATCCCGCCCTCGTTAAGCTCGTAATACAGGCCGAGTTCCGGCAGGTTCGCGCAATCGTAGCGTTGCATTAACCGTAAAAAAAGATCGAGATCCTCGGCCGCGCGGTACTTTGCCCGATAGTTGCCCACTTCGCGCACGGCGTCGATGCGCAACATCACAGACGGATGCACGAGCGGCGAGCGCAGGAAGCGCGTGCGGCGCAGCGTGCGCGGATCGGCGGCCGGCGTGAGCATGAAGCGCGGCTCGCCGGCGCGCGACACGACCTGCGTCCACATGCCGACGCAGGCTACGCGCGGGTGGGCGCCGAGATAGGCGCGCTCCTTCGCGAGGCGCTGCGGCGCGGCGAGATCGCCGGCGTCGATACGGGCCGCGTAGCGGAAGCCGCGTGCCGCGAGCGCGTCGATGCCGGCCGCCAGCGCGCGTTCGATGCCGCCGTTCCGGGGCATGCGCAGCACGTCGATCGACAGGCCCGGCAGATCGGGCGCGACGATCGGCGGCGTGCTGCCGTCGTCGACGATCAGCACGTGCACGGGCGCGTCCTCGCGAAACGACGCGAGGGTCCGGACGACGTCGTCGTGCCCGTTGTAGGCCGGCATCAGCACGGCCACGTCGTCGAGCGGGGTCGGGCAAGCAGGGGACGTCATGTTCGCAGCTTGAAACGGATGTAATAAAAGTTGACGGCGGCCGCGGCCAGGTAGCCGGCCGCCAGCCCGACGAGCGCGCCGTACAGGCCGAGCCGCGGGATCGCGAACAGGTTGACGAGCGCGGCGATGGCCAGCGCGAGCAGCCATTTCGACAGCAACACGAATTTTGCTTGATATTTGAGAACGATAAGATTGCCTATCGCCTCGATGCCGGCCGGCACGGACAGCCAGACGGCCCAGCGGAAGATGTCGACCGACGCCTCGTAGCCGCGGCCGAACACCTTGCCGACGATCAGCGGGGCGGCGGCGTCGAGCACGAGCGCGCCGGCCGTCATCAGGCCGGCCGTCATCGCGATCAGCCGGACGATGTTGCGGCGCAGCCGCGCGACGTCCTGCACGCGGTAGACGAAGGCGGGCGCGATCGTCTGCGCGAGCATCAGCGCGAGCGTGATCCAGTTTTCGTTGAGCTGCTGCGCGGCCGAATAGCGGCCGAGATCGGCGAACGACACGTGGCGCTCGAGCATCAGGCGGTCGAGCTTCAGGAACAGGTACATGCAGATGAGGCCGAGCCAGAACACGGTGCCGGCCGTTGCAAAGTGCCGGAACAGCGGCTTGTCGAACGTCCAGCCGAGCGCACCGCCGTTACGATGGCGGTAGTACAGCAGCAGCGCGAAGCCGATCGCGGCGGCTTCCAGCGCCCACAGCCACGCGAAGCGGGCGGGGCCGGCGGCCGCGCGGACCAGCAGCCAGACGAGCAGCGCCTTGGCGAGCGCGGTGACCATGCTGGTGACGAGCTGCGGCTTGCTGTAGGTCATGCTCTGCAGCCACGCGTTGATCACGCCGACGAACGGCTCGCGGAACACCATCGTGACCGCGAGGCCCGCGAGCATCGCGCCGACCAGCGGGTCGAAGGCGCCCGCGGCGATCGCGATCCAGGTCGCGGCGAGCGCGGCGGCCGACACGGCGATGCGCAGCACGAACGCGCTGCCGAGCACCGCGCCGAGCTGCGCGGGCGGGCGCTGGACGATGGTCGGGACGAGGATTTCCGCGCCGCACACCCAGGTGAGCGGCGCCAGTACCAGGAGAAGCGTATTCGCATACTGCCATTTGCCGAACAGATCTGGCCCGAAATAACGGGCCAGCAGGCCGCTGATCGCGATCGCGACGCCGATCTGGGTGAGCCGTTCGAGCCCCAGCCAGACGAGGTTCGCGACGGCCTTCGCGACGTCCGGGTTGCCGAAGCGCTTCAGCATGCGCGGCAGCGGCGGCGCGCGCGAGGGGCGGCCGGAGGCGGCAGGTGGGCGGCGGCGGGGCGGCTAGGCATTAAAATGGGCGACATGCGCGTCATCGAAACCCGCGATTATAAGTGGGATCGCGGCCGCTCCAGCCGTTGCGCCCCGTGTTCCGCCGGCAGGCATGTATCATGCGCGGCACCCGCGAGCGGCGGCCGCGCAAGCCAGACAATTTTTCATGCACGCAACCGAGAGAAGAGAATCGATGATCTCCCAATCCATCTTCAAGGCATATGACATTCGTGGCGTGGTCGGCAAGACCCTCGACGTCGACACGGCGCGCGGGATCGGCCGGGCATTCGGCAGCGAAGTGCGTGCGCAGGGCGGCGATGCGGTCGTCGTCGCGCGCGACGGCCGCCTGTCCGGACCGGAGCTGGTCGGCGCGCTGGCCGACGGCCTGCGTGCGGCCGGGGTCGACGTCGTCGACGTCGGCATGGTGCCGACGCCGGTCGGTTATTTCGCGGCGAACGTGCCGCTCGCGCTGAAGGGCGGCGAGCGCCGCGTCGATTCGTGCATCGTCGTCACGGGCAGCCACAACCCGCCCGACTACAACGGCTTCAAGATGGTGCTGCGCGGCGCCGCAATCTACGGCGAGCAGATCCAGGCGCTGTACCGCCGCATCGTCGACGAGCGGTTCGAGACGGGCAGCGGCACGTATGAAGCAATCGACGTCGCGGATCAGTACATCGCGCGCATCGTCGGCGACGTGAAGCTCGCGCGGCCGCTGAAGCTCGTCGTCGACGCCGGCAACGGCGTCGCGGGCCCGCTCGCGACGCGCCTGTTCAAGGCGCTCGGCTGCGAACTCGTCGAGCGCTTCACCGACATCGACGGCACATTCCCGAACCACCACCCCGATCCTGCCCACCCGGAAAACCTGCAGGACGTGATCCAGGCGCTGAAGGACACCGATGCGGAGCTCGGCTTCGCGTTCGACGGCGACGGCGACCGTCTCGGCGTCGTCACGAAGGACGGCCAGATCATCTATCCGGACCGCCAGCTGATGCTGTTCGCGGAAGAAGTGCTGTCGCGCAATCCGGGCGCCCAGATCATCTACGACGTGAAGTGCACGCGCCACCTCGCGCAGTGGGTGAAGTCGAAGGGCGGCGAGCCGCTGATGTGGAAGACGGGCCATTCGCTCGTGAAGGCGAAGCTGCGCGAGACGGGTGCACCGCTCGCCGGCGAAATGAGCGGCCACGTGTTCTTCAAGGATCGCTGGTACGGCTTCGACGACGGCCTGTACACGGGCGCGCGCCTGCAGGAAATTCTCGCGAAGACGGCCGATCCGAGCGCGCTGCTCAACAGCCTGCCGGACGCGATGAGCACGCCGGAACTGCAGCTCTGGCTCGACGAAGGCGAGAATTTCCGCCTGATCGAGCAGTTGCAGAAGGAAGCGAAGTTCGACGGCGCCGACGAAGTCGTGACGATCGACGGCCTGCGTGTCGAGTACCCGGACGGTTTCGGCCTCGCGCGTTCGTCGAACACGACGCCGGTCGTCGTGATGCGCTTCGAAGCCGAGACGCAGGAAGGGCTCAAGCGCATCCAGGAGGACTTCCGCCGCGTGCTGACGGCCGCGAAGCCGGACGTCAAGCTGCCGTTCTGAGCACCGGCGGCCGGCGGGCCGCCCGTACGACGGCCGGCTCATCGGCCGGGTTTATCTTGAAAAGCGGCGCGCGCCCCGGGCGCGTGGCCGCTTTTTGTCTGTCCGGCCCTCCGGGCGGGATAAAATCCCCCCTTTATGTCTGTCGCCGGCTGCCAGCCGGCGTTTTTTCAGCGTGCAAAAGATCCTGATCGTGCGTGTGTCGTCGCTGGGCGACGTCGTGCACAACATGCCGGTGATCGCCGATATCCGGCGCCGCCACCCCGATGCGCAGATCGACTGGCTCGTCGAGGAAAGCTTCGTCGACCTCGTACGGCTCGTCGACGGCGTGCGCAACGTGCTGCCGTTCTCGCTGCGCCGCTGGCGCAAGAAGCCGTTCTCGGGGGCCACGTGGCGCGAGATCCGCGCGTTCCGCCGGCGCCTCGCGGCCGAGCAGTACGACCTCGTGATCGACTGCCAGGGCCTCATCAAGACCGCGTGGGTCGCGAGCTGGGCCCGCGGCCCGCTCGTCGGGCTCGGCAACCGCACCGACGGCGCCGGCTACGAATGGCCGGTGCGCTTCTTCTACCGCAAGCGCGTGCCGATCGCGCCGCGCACGCACGTCGTCGAGCGCTCGCGCCAGTTGGTCGCGGCCGCGCTGGACGACCCGGCGCCGACCCCGGCCGACCCCGTCGAGTTCGGCCTCGACACGCGGGCGGCAGCGCTCGCGGTGGCCGCGCTCGGCCTGAACTTGCCGGTGCCGTACGTCGTGTTCGTCCACGCGACGTCGCGCGCCGACAAGCAGTGGCCGGACGCCGCGTGGATCGAGCTCGGCCAGGCGCTGGTGCGGCGCGGCGCGTCGCTCGTGCTGCCGTGGGGCAACGACGCGGAACGCGCGACCAGCGAGCGGCTCGCGAAGGAATTCGGCGCGGCGGCGATCGTGCCGCCGAAGCTGTCGCTGCCGGCCGTGGTCGGGCTGATCGACGGCGCGGCCGCGACGGTCGGGGTTGATACAGGTCTGGTTCACATCGCGGCCGCGCTGAAGCGCCCGACGGTCGAACTGTACAATTTCGCGACGGCCTGGCGGACCGGCGGCTACTGGTCGCCGAACGTCGTCAATCTCGGCACGGCGGGGCAGCCCCCGTCGATCGCGCAGGTGAAGTCGGCGCTCGCGGGCTTCGGCCTCCTGTAACGCTGTCCACACGCGAACCGATCATGAGCGAATCCCAGATCATCGAAGTCCCGTCCGCCGACTGGAGCGGACACAACCTGTCGGCGCCGCGCGAGCAGTTGCTGGCCGCGGTCGAGGAAGGCAAGGTGCTGTATTTCCCGCACCTGCGCTTCGCGATCGAAGGCGGCGAGGAAGCGCTGCTCGATCCGGCGCTCGCCGATCCGAAACGCAAGAACATCAGCCTCGCGCCGAACGGCGGCGCGCTCGCCGGCGTGCTCGGCGACAGCGTCACGCAGTCGGCCGTGCGCGCGCTCGTCGCGCGCTTCCAGCAGCAGGCCGGCACGCTCGTCGACGGCCTCTTTCCCGAATACCGCGGCAAGCTGCGCGTCGCGCCGACGAGCCTGCGGCTGATGCAGGTCGAAACGCGCCAGACGTCGTGGCGCAAGGACGACAGCCGGCTGCACGTCGACGCGTTCCCGTCGCGGCCGAACTACGGCGAGCGCATCCTGCGCGTGTTCACGAACGTGAACCCGGCCGGCGCGCCGCGCGTGTGGCGTGTCGGCGAGCCGTTCGAGGACGTCGCGAAGCGCTTCCTGCCCAAGATCCGGCCGCAGTTCCCGGGCTCGGCGTGGCTGCTGAACCTGCTGCACGTGACGAAATCGCCGCGCAGCGCATACGACCACCTGATGCTGAACCTGCACGACGGGATGAAGGCCGATCTCGACTACCAGAAGACGTGTCCGCAGCAAACGATGCCGTTTCCGCCGGGCAGCGTGTGGATATGTTTCTCCGATCAGACTTCGCACGCTGTGATGTCGGGCCAGTTCATGCTCGAGCAGACCTTCTTCCTGCCGGTCGACGCGATGGTTCGCCGCGAATGCGCGCCGCTCGGCATTCTCGAACGCCTGACGGGCAGGGCGCTGGTTTGAGCGCGCGCCTGCTTCGACGCAATACCCGGGCGGCCGCATGCTGAGGGCGATCTATCGCGCGCTGTGGTGGCTCGTCGCGCCGGCCGCAGTCATCCGGCTCTACGTGCGCTCGCGCAAGGAGCGCGGTTATCGCGAGCATATCGCCGAGCGCTTCGGTCACGTCGCGGGCCGCTCGCGCGACGACCGCGCACCGCTGATCTGGGTGCATGCGGTGTCGGTCGGCGAGACGCGCGCCGCGCAGCCGCTGATCGATGCGCTGATGCGCGCACGCCCCGATGCGCACATCCTGCTCACGCACATGACGCCGAGCGGCCGCGCGACGGGCGAACAGATCTTCGGCGATCGCGTGCTGCGCTGCTACCTGCCGTACGACATGCCGGGCGCGGTGCGGCGCTTCCTGCGTGCATGGCGGCCGACGCTCGGCCTCGTGATGGAAACCGAGGTGTGGCCGACGCTGATCGACGAGTGTCGCCGCGCGGACGTGCCGCTGGTGTTGACCAATGCGCGGATGTCCGCGCGTTCGTTCCGGCGCGCGGCAAAATTCGGCGCGGCGACGCGCGACGTGTTCGGCGGCTTCTCGCGCGTGCTCGCGCAGAGCCCGGCCGATGCGGAGCGGCTGACGTCGCTCGGCGCCCGCAACGTGACCGTGCTCGGCAACCTGAAGTTCGACATGACGACGCCGCCGGAACTCGCGGCACGCGGCCATGCGTGGCGCGACGCGATCGGCGCGCGGCCGGTGTGGGTCGCCGCCAGCACGCGCGAGAACGAAGAGGCGCTGGTGTTGCAGGCGTTCGCGGAAATGCGTACGCCCGGCGCGCTGCTGGTGCTCGTGCCGCGTCATCCGCAGCGCTTCGCCGAGGTCGAGGCGCTCGTCGCGCGCGGCGGGCTTAAGTGCGTGCGGCGCTCGGTGTGGGCGGCCGATGCGGCCGCGCTCGCAGCGGGCCGGCCGGCGGCCGACCCGCTGCCGGACGACGTCACGGTGTTGCTCGGCGATTCGATGGGCGAGCTCGGTGCGTACTACGCGGCGGCCGACATCGCGTTCATCGGCGGCAGCCTGCTGCCGCTCGGCGGGCAGAACCTGATCGAAGCGTGCGCGGTCGGCGTGCCGGTGCTGATCGGGCCGCACGTGTTCAACTTCACGCAGGCGACCGCCGATGCGGTCGCGGCCGGTGCGGCGATGCAGGTCGAGGATCCGCTCGATCTCGCACACGTGCTCGACGCGCTGTTCGCCGACAACGCGCGGCGCATCGCGATGGGCGCGGCCGGCGCGGCCTTCGCATCGCGTCACCGCGGCGCGACCGCGCGCACGGTCGACGTGCTCGCCGCGCTGTTGCCGCCTGCCGCAACCGGCGCGCGTGCGCTGCCGGACGTGCAGGACGCTCCGGACGACGACGCATAGACGGCGCGGGCGGCGCGATGCCGCCCGGACTCGCGTGGCGGCGTCGCAGGGCGCCGCCGCGCCGCTCACACCGTCAGCAAACCCTTCTTCTCGATGAATGCGATCACGTCCGCGACGCCGTCGAGCGCCTTCAGGTTCGTCATCACGTAAGGCCGCTCGCCGCGCATCTTCCGCGTGTCGGACGCCATCACGTCGAGGTTCGCGCCGACCAGCGGCGCGAGGTCGGTCTTGTTGATCACGAGCAGGTCGGACTTCGTGATGCCGGGGCCGCCCTTGCGTGGAATCTTCTCGCCGCCGGCGACGTCGATCACGTAGATCGTCAGGTCCGACAGCTCGGGGCTGAAGGTCGCCGCGAGATTGTCGCCGCCGGACTCGATGAACACGATGTCGGCATCGGGAAAGCGCGCGAGCATCCGGTCGACGGCTTCGAGGTTGATCGATGCATCTTCCCGGATCGCCGTGTGCGGGCAGCCGCCCGTCTCGACGCCCATGATGCGTTCCTCGGGCAGTGCGCCCGCGACCGTCAGCAGTCGCTGGTCTTCCTTCGTATAGATGTCGTTGGTGATCGCGACGAGGTCGTAGCGGTCGCGCATCGCCTTGCACAGCATTTCGAGCAGCGTGGTCTTGCCGGAGCCGACGGGGCCGCCGATGCCGACGCGCAGCGGCGGCAGTTTCTTCGTGCGGCGGACGGAGGAGGGGGCAGGTGCGTTCATGGTCGGGCAAAGAGGTTCAGGAGCGGAACAACCGCGAGTACTGGGTTTCGTGCCGCGCGGACAGGATGCCGAGCTGCGGCGCGAACGTGTTGACGGCGTCGGGCGGTGTCGCGAGCGCGCGGCGCACGGCCGCGTCGATCGCGCCGCGCAGCGCGACGATGATGCGTTGCCCGGCGAGCTGGCCGAGCGGTACGGCCTTCAGCGCGGCGGACGTCTGGTTCTCGACCCAGCCGAACGCATACGCGGCGAGCGTCGCGTCGGCGCTGGCATCGTGTGCGGCGGCCGCGTACGCGAATGCGGTCGGCAGCGCGATCGGCGACAGCGACGCGAGCGTCGCGCGGCGTGCGGCGTCGCCCCATTCGAGCGACGCGCACAGCTGCGCGAGCGACCAGCCCATCTGTTCGGTTTCGCGGCGCAGTTCGGCCGATTCCCGGCTCGCGACGAACCACGCATTCTCGGCGGCGAGCGCGTGCGTGTCGTCGGTCTGCCAGCGCGCGAGCTGGTGTGCGAGGAACGGCAGTTCGCCGTGCGCGAGCACGTCGGTCAGGCCGCTGGCAATCCAGTCGCGCGCGGAATCGGCATCGCGGATCAGGTTCGCGTCGAGCGCGGCTTCGAGGCCCTGCGAATAGCTGTATGCGCCGATCGGCAGCGCCGGCGACGCGAGGTGCAGCAGCGCGACGAGTTCAGTGGTGGTCATGACCGTGGTGGCCGTGCGTGCAGCCGGGACCATGCTGATGATCGTGATCGTGATCGTGATCGTGATCGTGCGAATGCGCATGCCCGTGATGTTCGCCGAACACCTGCTGCGCGAGCGCATAATCCTCGGCGAACGTCGCGTCGTGCCCGTGCTTGTGGCCGCCGCCGTACGCACCGGCTTCCGGCTGGAACGGCGCGCGTGCGTCTTCGACCCGCGTGCCGAGCCGGCGCAGCATGTCCGCGAGCACCGGATCGGCTTCGAGCTTCAGGTAGCCGTCGCCGATCTCGACCGGCGTGTGACGGTTGCCGAGATGGTACGCGGCGCGCATCAGCGTGAGCGGGTCGGCCGCGCACACGAGCAGCACGGTTTCGGGCGCCGCGGCGACGCGCACGAGCGCGCCGTCGTCGGCGACGAGCACGTCGCCGTCGCGCAGCACGGTGCCGCGCGGCAGCAGGACCGCGACGTCCTCGCCGGTATCGAGCGTCGCCGCGAGGCGGCTCTTGCAGCGGGCGTCATAGGCGAGCGTGAGCGTCGGCGCGCGCGCGACGAGCGACGCGGCGAGTTTCACGTTCGGGGCAATACGTTTGTCGAGGGTGCGCATGAAACCGAGGATCTCGAATCAGAACAGGAAATAGCGCTGCGCCATCGGCAGCACAGTCGCCGGCTCGCAGGTGAGCAACTGGCCGTCGGCGATCACGTCGTAGGTTTCCGGGTCGACGCTGATCGACGGACGCCAGGCGTTGTGAATCATGTCGGCCTTCGTCACGTTGCGGCAGTTGCGCACCGGCACGATCCGCTTCGCGAGGCCATAGCGCTCCGCGATGCCCGCATCGGCCGCCATCTGCGACACGAAGGTCAGCGACGTGCGCGCGAGCGCCCCGCCGCGCGTCGCGAACATCTCGCGATAGTGAACCGGCTGCGGCGTCGGGATCGACGCGTTCGGGTCGCCCATCTGCGCGAGCGCGATCATGCCGCCCTTGAGGATCATCGACGGCTTGATCCCGAAGAACGCGGGTTCCCACAGCACGAGGTCTGCCCATTTGCCCGGTTCGATCGAACCGACTTCGTGCGCGATGCCGTGCGTGAGCGCCGGGTTGATCGTGTACTTCGCGACGTAGCGCTTCGCGCGGAAGTTGTCGTTGCGCGCGGTGTCCTCCGGCAGCGCACCGCGCTGCACCTTCATCTTGTGCGCGGTCTGCCAGGTGCGGATGATCACTTCGCCGACGCGGCCCATCGCCTGCGAATCGGACGACAGCATCGACAGCGCGCCGAGATCGTGCAGGATGTCCTCGGCCGCGATCGTCTCGCGACGAATGCGCGATTCGGCGAATGCGAGATCCTCGGCGATCGACGGATCGAGGTGATGGCACACCATCAGCATGTCGAGATGCTCGTCGAGCGTGTTGATCGTGTACGGGCGCGTCGGATTGGTCGACGACGGCAGCACGTTCATCTCGCCGCACACCTTCAGGATGTCGGGCGCATGGCCGCCGCCCGCACCTTCGGTGTGGTACGTGTGGATCGTGCGGCCCTTGAACGCGGCGACCGTCGATTCGACGAACCCGGCCTCGTTCAGCGTGTCGGTGTGGATCGCGACCTGCGTGTCGGTGTCGTCGGCCACCGACAGGCAGTTGTCGATCGCGGCGGGCGTCGTGCCCCAGTCCTCGTGCAGTTTCAAACCGATCGCGCCGGCCGCGATCTGCTCGACGAGCGGCTGCGGCAGGCTCGCGTTGCCCTTGCCGAGAAAGCCGAGATTGATCGGCCAGCCGTCGGCGGCCTGCAGCATCCGCTCCATGTGCCACGGGCCCGGCGTGCAGGTCGTCGCGTTGGTGCCGGTGGCCGGCCCCGTGCCGCCGCCGAGCATCGTCGTGACGCCCGACGCGAGCGCCTCGTCGATCTGCTGCGGGCTGATGAAGTGAATGTGCGTGTCGATGCCGCCCGCGGTCACGATCAGCCCTTCGCCGGCGATGACTTCGGTCGCGGCGCCGATCGCGATCGTCACGCCCGGCTGGATGTCGGGGTTGCCGGCCTTGCCGATCGCGGCGATGCGGCCGTGCTTGATCGCGATGTCGGCCTTCACGATGCCCCAGTGATCGAGGATCACCGCGTTCGTGATGACGGTGTCGGGCACGTCGGCGGCCACGCGCTGCGACTGGCCCATCCCGTCGCGGATCACTTTTCCGCCGCCGAATTTCACTTCCTCGCCGTACGTGGTGAAGTCGCGTTCGATCTCGATCAGCAGTTCGGTATCGGCGAGCCGGACGCGGTCGCCCGTCGTCGGCCCGAACATTTCCGCGTACGCGCGGCGGCTCAAGCGTAGTGTCATGTTGCTGTTCCTGAAGAGCGGGGCGCGGCTTACAGCGGCCCCATCACCTTGCCCTGAAAACCGTAGACGGCGCGCTCGCCCGCGAGCGCGACGAGCTCGACGGTGCGCGTCTGGCCGGGCTCGAAGCGCACGGCCGTGCCGGCCGCGATGTTGAGCCGGAAGCCGCGCGCGGCCGCGCGGTCGAACGACAGCGCGTCGTTGACTTCGAAGAAGTGATAGTGCGAGCCGACCTGCACCGGGCGATCGCCGGTGTTCGCGACGACGAGCGAGCGCGTCGCGCGGCCCGCATTCAGTTCGTGTTCGCCGTCGTCGGTGAGGATTTCGCCGGGGATCATGCGGGGCCTCACGGAATCGGGTGGTGGACGGTCACGAGCTTCGTGCCGTCGGGGAAGGTCGCTTCGACCTGGATGTCGGGAATCATTTCCGGCACGCCGTCCATCACGTCGTCGCGCGTGAGCAGCGTCGTGCCGTAGTGCATCACCTCGGCCACCGTCCTGCCGTCGCGCGCGGCTTCCATCAGCGCCGCGGTGATGAAGGCGACCGCCTCCGGATAGTTGAGCTTCAGGCCGCGCGCACGGCGGCGTTCGGCGAGCAGCGCCGCCGTGAAGATCAGCAGCTTGTCCTTTTCGCGGGGAGTCAGTTTCATGAAGGCAGACGTTCAGGAAAACGTAATTTTTATCGGTGCGCACGCAACGGGCGGGCGCGCGGTTCATCGTAGCACCGCGCTGTTTTGCGTGCGTCGTGTATCGCTTATGTAAGGAGCAAGGTGCGTGCCATGTGCATCGCACGCGGTGCGATGCGCGTTCGTGGTGCGCGATGCATGGAGAGGGTGCGGCGCGTGTCGCGCGCTGCGCCGAAACGGTGCGTGATGCGCGCGTTCAGGTTTGCCAGAGACGCAGCGGCCGCGCGTCGACGCCGTGCACGATCGGCCGCAACTGCAGCCAGCAGTCGGTGAAGTGGCGCTGCAGCGCTTCCATCGACGTCGCGAGCGCACGCACGAGCACGATGCCGGGCGTCACGCAGGTGGCGCCCGCGCGCAGCGTGTCGTCGAACGGCATGCGCGCGGCGAGCGCTTCGGCGAGCGTGGCGTCGCACGCGGCGCCGGCGGCCCACAGCGTGCCGTAGACGGGAAAACCGGCGAGGCCCTGCAGCGCGCCGCGCAGCGGGTCGCGCGCGTCGAGCAGCGCGCGCTCGGTCCACAGCGGCCGGCCGTCGGCATCGACGAGCGCCGAGGTCGACGCGATGCGTCCTGCCGACCAGGTTTCGCCGGCCGCCTGCCGGCCGAGCTGCGTCGCGTCCCAGCCGATCGCGCTCGCGCCTGCGCCGAGCGTCACCGTGAAGTCGAGCGCCGCGTGCGCCGCGTCGAAGAACAGGTTGTTCTGCGGTAGCCAGTCGAGCTTCGCATGCGCGCCGACCGCGATGCCGATACGCTGTGTCGCGTCGAGGCCGTTCGACTTGTACCACTTGGTCGCGCCGGGCGTCGTCAGCACCGCGTGCGTGCCGTCGCCGAGCGCGATGTCGATGTCGAGCCGGTCGCCGCCCGCGACGCCGCCCGGCGGATGCACGATCACCGCGTGGCAGATCGCGTCGCCTTCCGGGTACAGCGGCCGCTGCACGCGCAGCGGGCCGT
Source organism: Burkholderia cenocepacia (assembly GCF_900446215.1). Taxonomy (GTDB): domain Bacteria; phylum Pseudomonadota; class Gammaproteobacteria; order Burkholderiales; family Burkholderiaceae; genus Burkholderia; species Burkholderia cenocepacia. Next base: position 652,995 of record NZ_UAQZ01000012.1, read on the forward strand.
CGTGCAGCCGGTGCGCGAGCGTCGTGCGCGCACCATGCCGCTCGAAGCCGAGTTCGAGGCGGCCGCGCCACGACTTGGCGACGGCGGGGCGGGACAGCGAGGCGTGCGAATCGGGGGCGGACATCGGCGGCGAACGGGAAACGAGGAAGCGGGTGCGAAGAACGTGGATGCTACCGGAACAATAATGCAGATGCCGCGTTCGTAGGAAGCGCCGCGTGTGCGCGTCCCGCGAGCCGACCGTACGTGTCCCTCGCCGTGCCTACCGCCGTGCCTACCGCGGTGCCGCCCATCACACCGCGATCAGCTCCCGCACCCCGTTCGTCTCCATGTCCTGTGCTTCCCCGCCCGCGACGATCTCGCCACGACTCATCACCCAGTACCGGTCGGCGATCGATTGAGCGAAATCGTAATACTGTTCGACGAGCAGCACGGTCATCCGCGATTCGTCGACGAGCTGGCGCAGCGTGCGGCCGATGTCCTGGATGATCGACGGCTGGATGCCTTCGGTCGGCTCGTCGAGGATCAGCAACTGCGGCTCGCTCATCAGCGCGCGGCCGATCGCGAGCTGCTGCTGCTGGCCGCCCGACAGGTCGCCGCCGCGCCGCGCGCGCATGTCCTTGAGCACCGGGAACAGGTCGTAGATGCGATCGGGCACTTTCGACGGCGCCTTGCGGCTCGCCGCGCCGACGAGCAGGTTTTCCTCGACGGTGAGCCGCGGAAAGATGTCGCGGCCCTGCGGCACGTACGCGAGCCCCGCCGCGACGCGCGCATACGGCGGCAGTGCGCCGAGCGCGGTGCCGCGCCACGACACGCTGCCGCTTTTCGCGGCGACGACGCCCATCAGGCAGCGCAGCAGCGTGCTCTTGCCGACGCCGTTGCGGCCGAGCAGCACGGTGAGCTTGCCGTCGTCGGCGACGAGGTTCACGTTGCGCAGGATATGGCTGCCGCCGTAGTACTGGTTCAGCGCTTCGATTTTCAGCATCGCATCATCGTCCGAGGTAAGACTCGATCACCGCGTCGTCGCGCTTGACCTGGTCGAGCGTGCCGTGCGCGAGCACCGCGCCTTCGGCCATCACCGTCACGCGTCCCGTGTCGCCCGCGAGCGCCGCGACGAATTCCATGTCGTGCTCGACGACCATCATCGAGCAGGTGCCGCGCAGCGTGTTCAGCAGCTCGGCGAGTTCCATCGTCTCGTGGTCGGTCATCCCGGCCGCCGGCTCGTCGAGCAGCAGCAGCGCGGGGCGCTGCATCAGCAGCATGCCGATTTCGAGCCGCTGCTTCTGGCCGTGCGACAGTTCGCCGGCCGCGCGATACGCATGGCTTTCGAGGCCGATCAGTGCGAGCGTCTCCTCGATCTTCGCCTGCGCGGTGCGGTCGAGCCGCGCGCGCAGCGACGCGAGCCAGCCCTTGTCGGTCTGCATCGCGAGTTCGAGGTTTTCCCATACCGGATGCTGTTCGAACACGGTCGGCTTCTGGAACTTGCGGCCGATGCCCGCCCGCGCGATCTCGGGTTCGTTCATCCGCGCGAGGTCGATCGTCTGGCCCAGAAACACCTTGCCCGCATCGGGCCGCGTCTTGCCGGTGATGACGTCCATCATCGTCGTCTTGCCCGCGCCGTTCGGGCCGATCACGCAGCGCAGCTCGCCCGCGTCGATCGAGAGCGACAGCTTCTTCAGCGCGCGAAACCCGTCGAAGCTCACCTCGATGTCCTCGAGATAGAGAATCGTGCCGTGCGACGTATCGATGCCGGGCGGCACGACGCGCCCCATCGACGCGCTGCCGCTGACGGTCAGCTCGTCCTCGGGGGGCGGCGTGAACTGGTAGAGCGCCGTTCCATTCATGCGCGTTTCCCCTTCGCGAGCACGGTTTCGACGAGGCCCATGATCCCGCGCGGCAGCAAGAGCGGCACGAGCACGAAGATCAGACCGAGGAAGAACAGCCAGTATTCGGCGAAGTACGCGGTGAAGACGCTCTTCGCGCCGTTTACCGCGAACGCGCCGACGATCGGCCCGATCAGCGTGCCGCGTCCGCCCACCGCGACCCAGATCGCCATTTCGATCGAGTTGCCGGGCGACATCTCGCCGGGATTGATGATGCCGACCTGCGGCACGTACAGCGCGCCGGCGATGCCGCACAGCACGGCCGACACGGTCCACACGAACAGCTTGTACGCGAGCGGGCTGTAGCCGAGGAACATCAGCCGCGTCTCGCCGTCGCGTACTGCGGTCACCACGCGCCCGAGCTTGCTCGTGACGATCGCGCGCGCGGCGATGAACGCGAGCACGAGGGTCGCGAACGTCAGCAGCAACAGCACCGTGCGCGTGCCCGGCGACGTGATCGCGAAGCCGGCGATGCGCTTGAAGTCGGTGAAGCCGTTGTTGCCGCCGAAGCCCGTCTCGTTGCGATAGAACAGCAGCATCGCGGCGAACGTCAGCGCCTGCGTGATGATCGACAGGTACACGCCCTTCACGCGCGAGCGGAACGTGAAGAAGCCGAACACCCACGCGAGCACGGCCGGCACGAGCACGACCAGCGCGAGCGCCCACGCGAGATGCTGCGTGCCGCTCCAGTACCACGGCAACTGGTGCCAGTCGAGGAACACCATGAAGTCGGGCAGGTCGCTGCCGTACTTGCCGTCGCGGCCGATCTCGCGCATCAGGTACATGCCGATCGCATAGCCGCCGAGCGCGAAGAACAGGCCGTGGCCGAGGCTCAGGATGCCGCAGTAGCCCCACACGAGGTCGAGCGCGAGCGCGGCGATCGCGTAGCACATCAGCTTGCCCGCGAGCGTCATCGCGTACGCGGACAGGTGGAACGCGCTGGCTTCGGGCGCGACGAGTGCGGCGAGCGGCACGCCGATGCCGATCGCCACGCACAGCGCGACGAGCGCGAGCCATGCGCGGCGCGACAGCAGCGCGGGGCGGGGCGGCAGGCCGAGCGCGAAGCCGTCCACCGCGCGTCCGGCGGCAGCGGGCTTCGACGTGTCGGCGACCGGGTTCGATATCGAATCGGTGAATGAAGTCACGTCAAGCCTCCGCGCTGCGGCCCTTCGGGGCAAACATGCCCTGCGGGCGTTTCTGGATGAACAGCACGATCATCACGAGCACCGCGATCTTCGCGAGCACGGCACCCCAGAACGGTTCGATCGCCTTGCTCGCGAGGCCGAGCCCGAAGCCGCCGAGCACGGTGCCGGCGATCTGCCCGACACCGCCGAGCACGACGGCCATGAACGAGTCGATGATGTAGTTCTGGCCGAGATCGGGGCCCACGTTGCCGATCTGCGACAGCGCGCAGCCGCCGAGGCCGGCGATGCCCGCCCCGAACGCGAACGCATACGCGTCGACCCGCGCGGTCTTCACGCCGACGCAGGCGGCCATCCGGCGGTTCTGCGTGACCGCGCGCACGAACAGGCCGAGCCGCGTCTTCGTCAGCACGGCCCACGCGACGACCACCACCGCGAGCGCGAACGCGAGGATCGCGAGCCGGTTGTACGGCAGGATCAGGTTCTGCATCACCGTCACGCCGCCACTCATCCACGACGGGTTCACGACCTGCACGTTCTGCGCGCCGAACAGCATGCGCGTCGCCTGGATCAGGATCAGGCTCACGCCGAAGGTCGCGAGCAGCGTTTCGAGCGGGCGGCCGTACAGGTGCCGCAGCACGAGCCGTTCGAGCACGATGCCGACGAGCGCGGCCACCGCGAACGACACCGGCACGGCGACGAGCGGATACCAGTCGAATGCGCCGGGCGCGTAGCGCTGGATCAGCGTCTGCACGACATAGGTTGCGTACGCACCGATCATCAGGAATTCGCCGTGCGCCATGTTGATCACGCCGATCAGCCCGTACGTGATCGCGAGGCCGAGCGCGGCGAGCAGCAGCACGCTGCCGAGCGACAGGCCGGCGAACACCGTGCCGACGATTTCGCCGCGGCGCTGCAGCGCGTGCAACGTATCGAGCCCGTGTTGCGCGGCTTCGCGCACGCGCGCGTCGGGCTCCGCGTAGCTACCGTCCGCGTTTTTTGCGACGAGCGGGCGCAGTTGTTCGATCATGTCGAGGTCGCTGCGCGCGGCCACCACCTGCACGGCTTCGAGGCGCTTCGCCGGATCGGGATCGTGCAGCGCGGCGATCGCCCACAGCGCATCGAGGCGGCGTTTCAGCGCCGGATCGGTTTCCTTCGCGCGGGCGCGGTCGATCATCGGCTTGAGCGCCGGGTCGGGCGACTTCAGCAGCGCGTCGATCGCGTCGCGGCGCGCGGCCACGTCCGGCGACGCGAGCGCGAGGCCCGACAGCGCACCGGCGATCTTCGTGCGCAGCAGGTTGTTCAGCATCACCGGCTGCGCGTCGCCGGCCGGCGTCGCGGCTTGCGTGAGCGCGTCGTGCGCGGTGTCGCCGGACTGGATCAGCAGGCGGCCGTCGCCGGTCGCGAGCGCATCGCCGCTCGACAGCGCATTGAGCACCGCAACGGCGCGCGGATCGGTGTCGGCGGCGAGCCGTTCGATCGCGGCCGTCTTCGCGTCGAAGTCGTCGCCGGCGAGCGCGGCGGTATCGGCCGCCGTCAGCGCGAACGCGGCGTGCGGCAGCAGGCCCGCGAGGGCGGCGCATGCCGCGATCGCGCGGGCGGCTCGGCGAAAGCGTGTTGGCATCGGGAAATCCTGTCGGGCGTGGGAAGCGGAGTGGGGCGGCGCTGCGCCGTTGCCGACGGTCCGTCACGGCAAGCGTGGCCGGCGCATCGGCAGCGGGCGGGCGGCACGTCGCACACGAAGCGCGACGCGCCGCTCGACGTCAGGCCAGCGCGGCGCGCTGCCGGCGCAGGAACGCCGGAATCGAGCTGACGACGTCCGGCTTGCCCTGGTTGCCCGCGATGAACGGGCTCCACGGTTGCGCGCGCACGGCCGTCTTCGTCTTCCACACGACGTTGAACTGCCCGTCGCCACGGATCTCGCCGATCATCACCGGCTTGTGCAGGTGATGGTTGCCGTCCATCGCGAGCGTGAAGCCCGATGGCGCGGCGACCGTCTGGCCGATCATCGCGACGCGCACCTTGTCGACGTCGGTGCTCTTCGCCTTCTCGACGGCCTGCTTCCACATATGGATGCCGACGTAGGTCGCTTCCATCGGATCGTTGGTCACGCGCTTCGCGCCGCCCGGCAGGTTGTTCGCCTTCACCCACGCGGCGAACTGGTCCTTGAATTTCGTGTTGGTCGGGTTCTTCACCGACATGAAGTAGTTCCACGCGGCGAGGTGGCCGACGAGCGGCTTCGTATCGATCCCGCGCAACTCTTCTTCGCCGACCGAGAACGCGACCACCGGCACGTCGGTCGCCTTGATCCCCTGGTTGCCCAGCTCCTTGTAGAACGGCACGTTCGAGTCGCCGTTGATCGTCGAGACCACGGTCGTCTTGCCGCCCTGCGCGAAGGTCTTGATGTTCGCGACGATGGTCTGGTAATCGCTGTGGCCGAACGGCGTGTAGACCTCCTGAATGTCGGCGTCCTTCACGCCCTTCGATTTCAGGAACGCGCGCAGGATCTTGTTGGTCGTGCGCGGATACACGTAGTCGGTGCCGAGCAGGAAGAAGCGCTTCGCGCCGCCGCCTTCCGTGCTCATCAGGTACTCGACGGCGGGAATCGCCTGCTGGTTCGGCGCGGCGCCCGTGTAGAACACGTTGCGCGACATTTCCTCGCCTTCATACTGCACCGGGTAGTAGAGCAGCCCGTTCAGCTCCTCGAATACCGGCAGCACCGACTTGCGCGACACCGACGTCCAGCAGCCGAACACGCACGCGACCTTGTCCTGCGTGAGCAGCTGGCGCGCCTTCTCGGCGAACAGCGGCCAGTTCGACGCCGGGTCGACCACCACCGGTTCGAGCTTGCGGCCCATCACGCCGCCGCTCTTGTTGATGTCGGCGATCGTCATCAGCGCGGTGTCCTTCAGCGACGTCTCCGAGATCGCCATCGTGCCCGACAGCGAATGCAGGATGCCGACCTTGATCGGGCCGGTGCCCGCATCGGCCGCGTGCGCGAACGGGCTCTTGCCCGCCAGCGCGAGCGCGCCGGCCATCGAACCGAACTTCAACAGACTGCGACGTTTCATCGGGATCCCCTTGTCGTGTTGGATGTGCGTGCGCCGTGGCGGCGCCGGCCATCGTGTAACGCAAGGCATGTGCCAGTCGCGCGGATGCACGTCCGGCGTGCCTGCGCGGGGCATCGGCGGGCATCGGGGCGGTGCGGATGACGCGTGGTGCAGCATGCGCGGTCCGTTGCGGTGCAGACGCGCGGGCGCAAATGGTGCACGGCGGTGCCGCGGCGCCGCGACGCGGGAAACGACGGAACGGCGCGCGGAAAAGAGAAACGGGCGCGCAATGCGCGCCCGTTCGGCGGATCGGTGCGGCCGGCGGCGGGGGCCGGGCGGCGCGGCGGCGCGTGATGCGCGGCCGGAAGGATCGGTCAGTAGCGCGGCACGGACGGATCGACGTCGCGCGACCACGCGTCGATCCCGCCTTGCAGGTTGTACAGCTTGGTGAAGCCGCGCGATTCGAGGAACATCGCGACTTGCGCGCTGCGCATCCCGTGATGGCACACGCAGACGATTTCCGCTTCGTCGTCGAGCTCTTCGCTGCGCGCCGGAATCTGCTGCATCGGAATCGACACGCTGCCGGCGATCTGCGCGGTCGCGATTTCCCACGGCTCGCGCACGTCGAGCACGACCGGCGCGGGGCGCGCCGTGTCGCCGAGCCATTCCGCGAGCATCGCGGGCGTCAGGATCTGCATGGAGGCTCCGCCGCTCAGAACTTGAAGCGCGACGGCTCGATCGCGTTGACGAGGTGGTCGATGTACGTTTCGAACACGTCGGCCACGCGGTACTGCTTGTCGTCGATGCGCGTGATGATCTGCGCCTTCATCACCGGACGGCCGCCGACGAACGCCGACAGGCGGCCGCCGACCTTGAGCTGTTCGAGCATTTCCTGCGGCACGACGGGCAGGCCGCCCGCGACGCAGATCACGTCGTACGGCGCCTTCGCGGCCCAGCCGCGCGAACCGTCGCCGAGCACGACTTCGGCGTTGGTCACGCCGTCGTTGCGCAGGTTGTCTTCCGCGAATTTCGCGATCGCCGGATCGATCTCGACGGCCGTCACGTGCTGCGCGCGATGCGCGAACAGCGCGGCGAGGTAACCCGAGCCCGCGCCGATCACCAGCACGTTCTCGTGCTTCTTGACGCCCAGCTCCTGCAGCACGCGCGCTTCGACGCGCGGGAACAGCATCTTGCTGGCGCCGCCGGGCAGCGGCAGCTCGAGATCGGCGAATGCGAGATCGCGGTATTGGGCCGGAACGTAGTTTTCACGCTTGACGATCGACAGCAGGCCCAGGACATCCAGATCCAGCACGTCCCACGGACGGATCTGCTGTTCGATCATGTTGAAACGCGCGTTTTCGATATTCATGGTGTGGTCACGCAGCCAGGTCGGCCATCAGCGGGGATAGAGAAACTTCGTGATTGTACCAAAGGGCACGGCCGCGAAGCCTTCAGGCGGCCTGCAACAGACCTTTACCCCTTGCTCTTCTTGATCTGCGCCTCGAACGCGAGGTCGAGCTTGCTCGCCTTGCGCGGTTTTTTGGGGCCGAATTCGTCGACGAACTTGACGAATTCGTCGAGCGGCAGCGGCTCGCAGCGCTTCTCGGCGGTGCCGCCCGAGCGGTCGACGAGATAGAACAGGCCGCCCGCCATCGCGACGGCCGCGAATTGCGGGTTGCCGGAGCGGGTCTTCAGGCGTTCGACCGCGTGGGTCGCTTTGGTGGTGCGCATCTTGGGGGCTGGCGAAGCGGGTGTAAGCCTCACACTGTATCAAACCGGCCGCCTGCTTGCGGCCGGCGGCCCGCCCGTGGCCGGCGCGAACCGGCACTAAACCGTGCGCGAGTAGCGCTGCCGCGGCGTCTGGCCGAGGTATGCATCGAACGCCATCGCGATGTTGCGTACGACCATCCGGCCGGCCGGGTGGATCGTCAGGCGGTCGCGCGCGATCGTCAGCAGCCCGTCGCGCTCGAACGGGCGCAGCGCGTCGAGCTCGCGTGCGAAATGATCGGCGAAGCGGATGCCGTGCGCGGCCTCCACATGCGAGAACGGCAGTTCCAGGTTGCACATCAGTTGCGTGATCACGTCGCGGCGCAGCCGGTCGTCCGGCGTGAGCCGCACGCCGCGCGCGATCGGCAGCCGGCCCGCGTCGAGCGCGGCGCCGTACGCGGGCAGGTCCTTCGCGTTCTGCGCGTAGACGTCGCCGACCTTGCCGATCGACGACACGCCGAAGCCGATCAGGTCGGTATCCGCACGCGTGCTGTAGCCCTGAAAATTGCGCTGCAGCGTGCCGTTGCGCTGCGCGCGCACCAGCTCGTCGGACGGCCGCGCGAAGTGGTCCATCCCGATGTACACGTAGCCGGCCGACGTCAGCATGTCGATCGCGAGGCCGAGCAGCGCGATGCGCGTTTCGGGCGGCGGCAGCGTCGCGTCGTCGATCTGCCGCTGCATCTTGAACAGGTGCGGCATGTGCGCGTAGCCGAACACCGACAGGCGATCGGGCGCGAGTTCGATGATCGTCTCGAGCGTGCGCGCGAACACCGCGACCGTCTGGTGCGGCAGCCCGTAGATCAGGTCGACGCTGACCGAATGAAAGCCCGTCGCGCGCGCGGCGCCGAGCAGGTCGGCGGTCATCGCGAGCGGCTGGATGCGGTTGATCGCCTGCTGCACGACCGGGTCGAAATCCTGCACGCCGAGGCTCAACCGGTTGAAGCCGATCGTGCGCAGGTGCACGAGCGTGGCCGGCGTGACCGTGCGCGGGTCGATTTCGATCGAGAACTCGGCGTCGGTATCCGGCGCGAGCGAGAAATGCTCGCGCGTGGCCGCCATCAGTTCGGCCGTTTCGTCGTCGGACAGGAAGGTCGGCGTGCCGCCGCCCCAGTGCAGTTGCGTGACGGGGCGGGACGGATCGAACAGCGCGGCCTGCAGCGCCATTTCGCGCTTGAGCTGGTCGAGATACGGGCGCGCGCGGCGGCGGTTGTTGGTCGCGATCTTGTTGCAGCCGCAGTAGAAGCACGCGGTGTTGCAGAACGGGATGTGGAAGTACAGCGACAGGTCGCTCGACGATGCGCCGGGGTCGCGCGCCGCGCGACCGTAGTCGGCCGGGTCGAAATCGTCGCGGAACTGCAGCGCGGTGGGGTACGACGTATAGCGCGGCCCGTTCGCGCCGTATTTCGCGACTAAATCGGGACGGAACATCGTGTCGGCAGAACCAGAACGCATGGCGGTCTCGCGCTTTTTGGGATGCTTCCGAGTATATGAACGCGCGATCGGGCTGCATTGTGTAATAACGTCGCAGCGGGCGATGGCACAATGCGGGGTGGGGCTGCCGGACGCCGCGTCCGGTTGCCGCACCGTTTTTCGTTGTTCGTCGAGAGAGCCGAGTGTCCGTCGAAATGCCTGTCCGTCCGGCACCCGCCGAAGTCCCGCCGCCGCATGCGTGCCGCGAGGGCTGCGGCGCGTGCTGCATCGCGCCGTCGATTTCCAGCCCGATTCCGGGCATGCCCGACGGCAAGCCGGCCGGCGTGCGCTGCGTGCAGCTGGGCGACGACCTGCGCTGCATGATCTTCGGCCGGCCCGAGCGCCCCGCGTGCTGTTCCGGGCTGCAGCCGTCCGCCGACATGTGCGGCGCGTCGCGCGACGACGCGCTCGCGTGGCTCACGCGCCTCGAGGCCGCGACGCGGCCGGCGCATCCAGGAGAGGGTTCAGCATGACCGTTGCTCGCGCGCCCGGCCGGCGCCGTTTTCTCGCTGCCGCCATCGGCGCCGTCGGCGTGTGCGTATCGCTTGCCGCGTGCGCGTCGACGTTCCCGTTCATTCCCGATCACTACACGTTCTCGCGCGGCGACGTGCAGAAGGCCGTCGCGCGCAAGTTTCCTTACCAGAAGACGGTCGCGCAGGTGGTCGACGTGTCGCTCGCGAACCCGGCCGTCAACCTGCTGCCCGACCAGAACCGCGTCGCCGTGCAGCTCGACGCCCATTTCGCGAGCCCGTTCCTGCGCGGGCCCGTCAGCGGCAAGTTCACCGTGTCGGGCCAGCTCGCGTACGACGCGCCGAGCCGCTCGGTCGTGCTGAAGGCGCCGGCCGTCGACAGCCTCATGCTCGACGGCGATGCGCAGATGTACGCGCAGCAGGTCGGCGCGGCCGCCGGCCTGCTGGCGACGCAGTTGCTGACCAACTATCCGATCTACACGTTCAAGCCCGAACAGCTCCAATTTGCCGGGGTGAACTACGAACCCGGTACAATTACGATTCTTACAAACGGCATACGCGTGGCGATCGTCGAAAAGTGACGACGGCGCGCGCACGGCCGGGCGGGCCGCGCGCGCAAGAGTGGCCTTTTCTTTCGACCATTTCGGAGTTGGGCCACGGATGGACTGGATCCTGATCTGCAAGGCATTGATCCTCGGCGTCGTCGAGGGGCTGACGGAATTCCTGCCGGTGTCGAGCACCGGTCACCTGATCGTCGCGGGCAGCTTCCTGAATTTCAACGATTCGCACGCGAAGACGTTCGACGTCGTGATCCAGTTCGGCGCGATCCTCGCGGTCTGCTGGGAATACCGGCAGCGGATCGTATCCGTCGTGTCCGGGCTGCCGAGCCGGCCCGACGCACAGCGCTTCACGCTGAACGTCGTGATCGCGACGATTCCCGCGATCGCGCTCGGCCTCCTGTTCGAGAAGAAGATCAAGGCCGTGCTGTTCTCGCCGGTGCCCGTCGCGTTCGCGCTCGTCGTGGGCGGCGCGATCATCCTGTGGGCCGAGGCGCGGCAGCGCGAACGCAGCGAGCCGCCGCGCGTGCTGTCGGTCGATGCGCTGACGCCGCTCGATGCGTTCAAGGTCGGGATCGCGCAGTGCTTCGCGCTGGTGCCCGGCATGTCGCGCTCGGGCTCGACGATCATCGGCGGGATGCTGTTCGGTCTCGACCGCCGCGTGGCCACCGAATTCTCGTTCTTTCTCGCGATTCCGATCATCTTCGGGGCGACGCTGTACGAAACCGTCAAGGACTGGCAGGCGTTCACCGTCGATTCGCTCGGGCTGTTCGCGCTCGGGCTCGTCGCCGCGTTCGTCAGCGCGTTCGTGTGCGTGCGCTGGCTGCTGCGCTATGTCGCGACGCACGATTTCACGGTATTTGCGTGGTACCGGATCGCGTTCGGGTTGTTCGTGCTGCTGGTCGGTTACAGCGGCTGGCTGAACTGGGCGTGATGCCGAGCATGGGCCGATGCGCGGGCCCATGAAAAAGCCCGACCGGCGAGAGATGCCGGTCGGGCTTTTTCATTTTGCGTGGGGCGAAGCCGCTCAGCTTGCGCGCTTGCGGAACACCAAGTCCCACACGCCGTGGCCGAGCCGCAGCCCGCGCCGTTCGAATTTCGTCACCGGACGGTAGTCGGGGCGCGGTGCGTAATCGGCGGCGGTGTTTTCGAGCGTCGGTTCCGCGCCGAGTACTTCAAGCATCTGCTCCGCGTAGTTCTGCCAGTCGGTCGCGCAGTGCAGGTACGCGCCGGGTTTCAGGCGCGATGCGAGATGCGCGACGAGCGGCGGCTGGATCAGCCGGCGCTTGTGGTGACGCGCCTTGTGCCACGGATCCGGGAAGAAGATGTGCACGCCGTCGAGGCTTGCCGGCGCGATCATGTGCTCGAGCACCTCGACCGCGTCGTGCTGGATGATGCGGATGTTCGACAGATCCTGCTCGCCGATCAGCTTCAGCAGCGCGCCGACGCCCGGCTCGTGCACCTCGACGCCGAGGAAGTCGTCGCCCGGGCGGTGCGCGGCGATTTCCGCGGTCGACGCGCCCATCCCGAAACCGATCTCGAGGATACGCGGTGCGCTGCGGCCGAAGATCGCGTCCCAGTCGGGCAGCTCCGGCGCATACGGGACCACGAAGCGCGGGCCGAATTCGTCGAGCGCACGGCGCTGGCCGGTCGACACGCGGCCGGCGCGCGTCACGAAGCTGCGGATGCGGCGGCGGTGCAGCGGGTTGACTTCGTCGGCGCCTTCGGCGGCTTGGTCGGCTGCGTCGGGAATGGCGTCGTCGTGCGGCGGCAGGCCGGCTTCGTTCGGATCGTCGTGCATCATCGGTACAGAGAAAGGCTCGGTTCGGGCGAGGGCATCGGGCGCGCGGGAAGCGCCGGCGCGGTACAAAAAAGCCGCCTTCGACGAGGCGGCTGGCGCGCGGTTGCGGAACGTGGCGACGGGAGCGGCGATACGCCGTCAAGCCGTTGATCCTTAAGGATTTCCCGTTCAGCCAACCGGAAAGAGCCGGATTATGGACTGGTTTGATCGGGCTGGCAAGGTTGTGCGGGTCGCCGCCGGCGCGCCGCTCGCCCGGCCGGGCGCGCTCCGGGCCGGGGTCAAATGGCCCGAGGGCCGACGCGCATGCCGCTTCGGCCCTCGTTTCCGCGACCGGGCACGGCGTGCGTCACGCGACGCGCTGATCGAGCCGGCGGCGCGTGATCGCCTTGATCTGGTTCAGCGCGTAGTCGAGTTCGAAGGCGGTGTCGCGCGCCACCCGGCTTTCCAGTTCGAAGAAGATGCCGGCCTTCGTGTAGTGGCGCACGCAGATGATGAACGGGAAACCGTGTTGCTCGCGATACGCGCGGTTCATCCGCTGCAGGCGGATTTCCTCGTCGTCGGTCAGCGCGTCGAGACCGGCGCTCGTCTGTTCGCTGACCGATGCGTGCGTCAGTCCGCCGCCGCGTACCGCCTGTGCCGACAGCTCCGGATGGCGATCGAAGAACGCCTTTCTCGCGTCGATGCTGCGCGCGCGGATGCTGGCCATCATCGCGTCGTGCAGCGCGTCGACCGACGCGAACGGGCGCGCGGCCCATGCGGCTTCGGCGACGTCCGGCGAGTGCTCGAAGATGTCGCCGAGGGCTTGAACGAACTGGTCCTTCGTCATCGCGTTGAGCGCGGCGAGGTGGGTGGTGTCGAGTGGAGTCGAGGACATCGTCTGCAGGAACCTTCGAGCGGGAATGGAGGTTCCGAGTATAGGAATCGCGCCGGTCCGACCAGAAGTGGGCAAGACCTATTGGCCGTATACCAGTCGACGCATCGACCCCGCATGCCGGCCGTTGCAGGCCTGCCGCGTGGTGCGCGTCACGCGGTGCCGGCGATCGACGTCAGCCGCTCGCCGCTGTCCGACAGCAGCCCGCGCAGCCACGCGTGCGCGTTCGAGCGATGCTTGTTCGGATGCCACAGCACGTAGAAGCGCATCAGCGGAAAGTTGAACGGCGCGGGGCGGATCAGCAGCGGCAGGCGGCGCGCGTAGTAGGCCGCGAAATGCCGCGCGGTGGTCAGGATCAGGTCGGACTCGCTGACGAGGTACGGCGCGAGACTGAAGTACGGGCACGACATCTGCCGGCCGCGGCTCAGGCGCAACGTCGCGAGCGAACTTTCCACGACGCCGCGCTGCGAGCTCGAATAGGGCAGCGGCACCAGGTGCGACGCATCGATATAGCTTTCGGCGGTCAGCCTGCCGGGCTTCGCGAGCGGATTGTCCTTCGACATCAGGCAGACGATTTCGTCCTCCAGCAGCACGTTCATGTGCAGATGCTCGGGCGGCGTCGGCCAGTTGCCGATCACCACGTCGACCTGTCCTTCCGCGAGCGCTTTCTCGTAGTCGTAGTCGGTCCCCATCGGCAGCGTCACGAGCTTCGCGTTCGGCGCGTGCTGGCGGAACCGCCGCGCCAGGTCCGCGAAGAACGGCGGTGCGAGGTAGTCGGGCATCGCGATCGTGAACGTGCGGTCGGTGCGCTGCGGATCGAAGGCGTCGTCGGCGCTGAACATCTTGTCGAGCGCGTTGAGCGCGACCCGCGCGTCCTGCGCGAGCTGCAGCGCGCGCTCGGTGGGTACCATCTCGTTCTTTTCGCGCGTGAGCAGCGGATCGTCGAACAGCTTGCGCAAGCGTTTCAGCGCGCTGCTGAGCGCGGGTTGCGACTGATTCATCCGGATCGCCGTGCGCGACACGCTGCGTTCCTCGACCAGCGTACAGAGCACGCGAAGCAGGTAGGTGTCGAGCGGGTCGTCGTGGCGCATGGTGATTTCGGGTTCGTTGAGCGGCTCCACTTTGCCGTCGAGTGCCGAACGGCGTCAACGGGGCGTGCGGCAATGGCGAGATGGCAGGGAGCGGCGCCGAGCCGGGCGAAACAACCGCCGCGCATGACGGGTGACGCCCCGCGAAGCGGTACGGGGCGGCCAGCAGCGCGGTTTGCTATGGGGCCTATAACAACCCGCGCCTGTCTGCTGCGGGAGCCCTGCGATATGGTCGGGCTTCACAACAAGATCACGGCCTTGCAAGCCGCCGATGCTCGACCCGATCCGCCGCATGGCATGGCCGCGGGACGGGCGGTCGCGTCGCCGGTGCAGCGCGGCCGCGTCATTTCAGGAGACACCTGTGTCGGTCACGGAACAGCATTCGTCAGTCTATTCGGCGGTCGAGCCGACGCTCGAGGAGCACGTCTACCGGAAGGTGTCGTGGCGCCTTCTGCCGTTTCTCTGCGCTCTGTGGGTGCTCGCGTGGCTGGACCGCGTGAACATCGGCTTCGCGAAGCTGCAGATGCTCGATACGCTCAAGTTCAGCGAGGCCGTCTACGGGCTCGGCGCCGGCATCTTCTTTCTCGGCTACTTCTTCTTCGAAGTGCCATCGAACGCGTTGCTGCAGAAGATCGGCGCGAAGAAGACCATCATGCGCATCACGATCGGCTGGGGGATCATCTGCATCCTGCAGTCGTTCATCAAGACGCCGACGCAGTTCTACATCCTGCGCTTTCTGCTCGGCGCATTCGAAGCCGGCTTCTACCCCGGCATCATCCTGTACCTCACCTACTGGTATCCGAGTTCGCGGCGTGCGAAGGCGTTCGGCACCTTCATGTCGGCGTCGGCGATCGCCGGCGTGTTCGGCGGCCCGCTGGCCGGCAGCATCATGACGTCGCTCGACGGTGCGCACGGCTTCCACGGCTGGCAATGGCTGTTCGTCATCGAGGGCATCCCGTCGGTGCTGGCGGGCGTCGTCGCGTACTTCTACATGACCGACCGGCCCGAGCAGGCGACGTGGCTGTCCGTTGCCGAGCAGCAGGTCGTGCGCAACGCGCTGGACGCGGACAAACGCGAGCTCGGCGAGCGCGGCCACGACTGGCGCACGCTGTTCCGTAATCCGAAGGTGTGGCTGCTGATCGCGATCTTCTTCTGCCTGCTGTGCGCGAACTCCGCGCTGACGTTCTGGATTCCGACGATCATTCGCGACTCGGGCTTCGGTGCGACGGTGGTGATCGGCTGGATCGCCGCGCTGGCTTACGTGTTCGGCGCGGCGGGGATGATCCTGAACGGCGCGCGTTCCGACCGGAACCAGGAAGTGCGCTGGCATTTCGCGGTGCCCGCCGGATGCGGCGCACTGGCGATGGCGGCGATGGCTGTGCTGCTCGGGATGCCCGGTGTCGCGCCTGCGTTCACGATCGCCGCGATGATCATCGCGCTGGCCGGCACGATGAGCGCGATTCCGGTGTTCTGGCAATTGCCGAACCTGTATCTGGCGGGCAGTGCGGCGGCGATCGGCGTCGCGCTGATCAATTCGGTATCGAACCTCGCCGGCTTCGGTGCGCCGTACGTGCTCGGGCTCGTCAAGAGCGCGACCGGCAGTCTCGCGCCGGGCCTCTACCTCGTCGCGGCGATCGAGCTGATGGCCGCCGTCCTGGTCGTGACCGCCATCGTGCAGGCCCGCAAGTCGAAGGAGTCCTGATCATGAGCGACATCATCAAGCGTGAGCGCCGGCAGTTCGTGATGGCGTCGATGGCCGCGGCCGGCGGCGTGCTGCTGGCCGGCCGTGTACAGGCCGCGACGCTGCCGGCGGGGCAGGGCGATGCCTTGCAACCCGCGCAGGCTGCCGATCCGATTTCGCAGCATGGCGAGAGCCCGCGGCTGACCATCCACCTGCTCGATACCTACCATGGTGCGCCGGCAGTCGGCATGCACGTCGAGTTTTCGCGGATCGAGAAGGGCGAACCCGTGTCGATCCGCACCGCAGTCCTCAACCGGAGCGGACGGACCGACGCACCGTTGCTGATCGGCGATACGTACGTGGCCGGCGACTACGAGCTGCTGATGCGTGTCGACGATTACTTCCGGACGAAGGGCGTGCGGTTGCCGTCGCCGGCGTTCCTGTCCGAGGTGCCGATCCGCTTCCGCATCACCGATGCATCGGTGCGGCTGCATCTGCCTGTGCAGTTCGGGCCGTGGAACTACACGTACTACCGCGGCAGCTGAGCGGCAGGTTCTTTGCGGATTCCCCCGACCCGAATTGGAGCAAGCGAATGGCTGGCATCAGCACCCATGTTCTCGACCTGACGACCGGCAAGCCGATCGGCGGCGTGCCGATCGAGCTCTACGACCTGAGCGTGACGCCGCCGCGTCTGCTGAAGCGGACGGTCAGCAACGCCGACGGGCGCACCGACGCGCCGATGTTGAGCAGCGAAGCAGCCCGGGCCGGGCAGTTCGAACTGCGTTTCTCGATCGGCACGCATTTCAACGACGCGAGCGCGCTGTCCGACGTCGTGCCGATCCGTTTCACCGTATTCGATCCGGCACAGCACTATCACGTGCCGCTGCTCTGCTCGCCGTGGTCGTTCTCGACGTACCGCGGCAGTTGACCTCACCTGAATGGAGAAGCCGATGTCTCATACCGAAACCTACCTCGTCGATTCGATCCGTCTCGCGATGGAGAACGTGCGCGAACGCAAGACCTGGCCGTTCGGCGCCGTGCTCGTGCGCGACGGCAAGGTGCTCGCGCGTTCGGTCAACGAAGTGGAGGCGACGTGCGACCCGAGCGCGCATGCCGAGATGCAGGCCGTGCGTGCCGCCAGCAAGGCGCTCGGCAGCACCGATTTGAGCGGCGCGGTGATGTACGCGAGCGGGTATCCGTGTTCGATGTGCCTGTCGGCGATGTATCTGGCGGGCGTCAGCGAGGTGTATTACGCGTATTCGAACGAGGACGGCGAGCCGTACGACCTGTCGGCCGCGCGCGGGTATGTAGAGATTGCGCGGCCGCTGCATGAGCGCGAGATGAAGCTGGTTTATCACCGTGCGCGTGATGACGGGCCCGATCTGTACGAGGCCTGGCAAGTGGCGCAGGGTAGCTGAGCGATCGGCTCGCGCGACGCAAGGTTGACCGGTGCCGGCGCTGACGGCGCACTCCCTGGCACTGGTTTTAGGACACGCTTTCCCGGTGACGGAGGGCGTGTCCTTTTTTCTTGGTGCGGACCGTGAGTGCACGGCCATGTCTCGCTGCGGGGCGATTGAGTAGAATCGCTGACGCAGCCGGCATGGCTGGACGTGTCAGACGCGCGCGCAGCATGATGACAATGAACCGTGCGCGTTTTCAGTTCAACTGGAACGACAAGAAGCGGTAACGGCCGACATGGCGCTTCATGTTCCTCCGGTGGTTGCTTTCGCAACGGTCGTGAGAAATGATGCGTCGGCTTGAACCACGATCAATGGCGTTTGGAGAGAAAAGCCATGAGTGAAACGATTTCCGTGCGCCGCAAGGTCGGCAGCAGCCCGGCCATGCTCGCGCTGGCCGAGTGCGTGATCGCCGGTATCGCCGGCATGTCGATCGTGGATGATTCGGGGAGCTTTGCCGGTTCGTCGGGATTCGGCGCGATCGGCGCGGCGCTGGCGGTCGTGGCCCTGTGCGGCGTCGTTTCGCTCGGTGGGCTCGTTTGGGCGATAGGTGCGTTGCTCCACGCGAACGGCGATGCTGGAGCGGATGCAAGGCCGGCGTATTGCGCGATCGTGCTTCACGGTTTGCTGTGTCTGCCCATTCTCGTCGTGATTCTTGCTGCAAGGTAGAGGCGGCGTGCGCGAGGCGGCTGGAGCAGGCGCCGGATTTTTCGTCACGAACGAGCGATTGGGTGATCTTGCGACGGACGAGCGACGGAAATGCTTCGCCACTCACATTCAGGGGCGGATATCGCTGGAAGGGGGGAGATTCGGCGGCTGCCGGAAACCCAGTGAGCTTTGCGCGGCAAGGGTTTGAGAAGGACTGGAGCGGGCGATGGGAATCGAACCCTCGCGTCGAACACTACGCAAACCATTGATTACAAAGGAACATCCAGTGGGCGACTTCGCCCGCTGGAACCAACAAATGTAGCGCGGAGTATATCAGACCGTCGGCGCTGTGCTGGCGTCTACCTGTTGCCGCATGTTCGCCGCTTCGATCCGTTCGAGCAGTCGGCAGAGTTGGCCTCGGTGCCACTGACCGCCGTTCGCCGTCTTGATGCCAAGAGCGTTCAGCTCGGCCACCATGTCACGCTGAGAGAGGTTCCGCGCCCGGAATCCTGCCACCATGCCTGCCAGCTTCACTGCAAAGGCGTCGGCGGCGCGCTGGCGGGCTTCCACGTTCGGCTTGAGGTTCGCGGCTCCTGCCGTTCCGAGTTTCACGCCACGCGCCTTTGCTGCCGCCAGAGCGTCCTTTGTCCGCTTGCTGATCTGATCGCGTTCCCACTCGGCCATCACGGCGTGCATCTGGATCATGACCTTGTTCGCTTGCGGCATGTCAGCGGCTACGAAGTCGCATCCGGTTTCCAGGAGGCCCGACACGAAATGCACGTTGCGGGCGAGCCGGTCGAGCTTCGCAATGATGAGCGTCGCGCCACGGCGCTTGCACAGTTCAAGCGCGGCACGAAGCTGCGGACGCTTCGCCAACGCGTCAGCGCCCTTGCCGGTCTCTGTCTCCGTGAACTCGCCCACCAGTTCCCATTCGCCACCATTCAGGTAGCGGGCAACCGCTTCGCGCTGTGCGTCGAGACCCAAACCGGACGCGCCCTGACGCGCCGTGCTGACGCGGTAGTAAGCGACGAATTTCCCTTGTGCCATTTCATCCTCCTGCAAGCGGCCTCACGACGAGACGAACGTTTAATGTGAGGCCAGTATAACCGAAAACGACCTAATTCAAATCAAATATTGAATAGTTTTTGAGTAGTGTGTAGAATAGCTCTATCGAAAAATTGAAGGAGCAGGACGTGGAACTTTTGAACAGCAAGGCGGCAGCGGAATGGTTGAATGAGGCCCTGCCGGGGCAGTCGGTTGGATATTGGCAACGCTGGCTGACTAATAATCGCAGTCAAACGAGGCGTGTCCCGTATCGCATCCCATTCCAAACGGTAGTGGGCTTCAAGGCGGCTCACTATGTCGTGGATGAGCTTGCCCGGTTTGTCGAGTTCGAGAAGCAACGGCAGCTCGGCAGCGTCACGCTCACAGGACGCGCGGCTGAAGTCATGCGCGCGTATGGCATCGGGGAGAAGGGCGGCAGCACGACCGGCAGAAAGCTGAAGGTGTCCGGTATCCACCCGCAGGTGGACGAGGACGGGAAGCCATATGTCCAGCTAATCACCGATGACCCTCTGATGGTCTACCGGATCGAGGTGGCGGACGCGGTTGCCGTCCTGAAAGAACTGTCAGCAGCCGTTGACGTTTGCAAACGAGCTACGGCGTGAGGGGGAAAGCATGAAGGTCAAGGAAACCATCTATCCAGCGGGCGAAACCGCCGTGATTCTGCGCGACTTCCTCGGCGCGATGCGGTCGTGGGATGACGCTCTCGCCGACATGCGCAAGGGCAAGACCGATGTGTGCGGTCATGTGCTGACGCCTGCCGTGCGATACCACGACGGGCGCGCGTGGCGTCCAATGTATGCAAGCAGTGCAATCAAAGCGTTTATCAAGGCCGTCCACGCATCGACAACGCTTGCGGTCGCGAAGCAAGCGCCGCAGGGCATCGTTGTCGAATTCGATCCTGACGTCAACTGGCGGCATCAGAAAATCGCAACCGCTCCGGCTCTGGCCGCGCGCACATAGCATCATGGTCGCGCTTCAGAACTTCCGGCGAAAGGCTTGTGTGGACTGGTTGGACGTGAGGCTTCGCACCTCACGTCCGACACAGTTCCAGCACGTCCAATCCGCGCTCGACGCAGCGGGTGCGGGGAAGCTCTACGTCCTCGCTATTGACGATGGCCCCGGTGGTGTAGCGGATACGTTCGTTGTGCGCGCAACCGACAGGTTGGCGAACAACTACGCGGCACTCAGTAAGGTATTGGCGGAATTCGCGGCACCGTATCCGCTCACCCACGAACCGGAAATCGTAGCGATTGAGGTCGCGTGCGACTTCCTGCATACCGGAGAGGTGGAGCGCGACGCATCAACTATCGAAATGACCCGTCGCCTGCAATCGAGCTTGCTGACGGACGGAAGCAAACCCCGTCAGTTCGATCCTCAAGTCTGGGCCAATCGCTTCATGGATGTGCGGGGAGCGCGGCTAGACCCGCTTCTAAATTATCGCGAAGGCAACAAAGGGGATGACGTGTCGTGGCAGTGCTACTGGAAGCGCACGGATGGCGGCCAACCGCTTCCGCCGAACGAATGGCGCGCACGCGTCGAGGTC
This sequence comes from Burkholderia cenocepacia, assembly GCF_900446215.1. GTDB lineage: Bacteria > Pseudomonadota > Gammaproteobacteria > Burkholderiales > Burkholderiaceae > Burkholderia > Burkholderia cenocepacia. The sequence continues at coordinate 673,485 of NZ_UAQZ01000012.1, forward strand.
ACCTTGCAAGGCGATGCACTCAAGAGCACTGGCTTAGTCAAGCTGGCGGACCTTGATGGATACAAGTTCACGAACCTTGCGCGCTTCTTCCGGTTCCGCATGCCCATTGATCCCGAGATACAAGCCAAAGGGGATCGGTTCAAGCTGGAGGCGATCAAGATCAACAGGCGCTTGAAAGACGCAACGCCGGAACGCGGCCTGCACAGCTTCCGGTCAGTAGGGCAGCGCGACAAGAAGCAACGCCTACGAAGCGAGAGCAGCCACCTGCAAGCGGACGACGAGCTTCAGCGCGCGGTAAAGGATGCCTTGCGCCACCTGAAGCCCTGATCGGTTTTTCCAAAAAAAGGGGCGAAAAAAACGACCTCAATCCCGCCCAGCTCTTGCTGGGCCTAGAGGTGGTCTGGCGGGCCTAATAACTGTAAACCATATGCATGCAGCACTGACACACACTCTCTCATGCTGCATTCCCTGTATTCACGGGAACATGAGAGGGTGAGGCAAAGCGACGCCCGGCCCCGAGAGGATGAAACGCAGCACTGCCGCCACGCAACAAAAAAGCGGCATGCACGAAGCGGTAAAGACCCCTAGAAGAAATAGCCGACCTCGAAGGGATACCGTGTTTCAACTGGCGGCAGTTTTTACGAAACCTTATACGGCGGGCCAAGATACACGGGAAGAGAGCACCCGGACCCGGACGCTCCCGACAGCGCGGCGATATGCGTGGTTACATCTGATTCCGATGCATGACTCGCACCATCTTGCCGTCTTTATCAAACAGGACTGCGACGTGCGCCCCCGAAGCCCCGATCACGGAGCCCTGCGAATACATCCATTGCAGCAACGTGCCGCCATTCGCTACCGCTGACGACGATGCGGGCTTGCCCAGCGCGGTTTCTGCGTCCTGAATTGTGGTCACGCCCGGACGCATCGAGTCCAGCGCGTCAGGGTCGAACTTATGTCCAATAGTCATACAGGCACTCACCGCCAATGAAGCAAGGGACAGCACGGCGATTCTTTTGATATTCATTTTTGTTTCCCCGATTTGTGCCGCGACTGCGGCGAATGCTAGGTGTCAAACAGTCCGGCTGCCGGTTTGGTCTTCGAAAGGCTTGTAGAACGTCCCGCAACGAAGGCACATGAAGACCTTCTCATACTCGGCAAGTGCAGCGGCGTGGACCTTCTTTGCTTCTGAGCGATTGGCAGCCACGACGCCGACCATTGCCAAAATTCCGCCGAAGAACCACCACACCGGAAAGCTCGTATCAGCGTCGAGGCCAAGCCATTTCGGCCCGAACGCGAAGCCATTCGCCCAGATAACTAGAAGCCAAAAGAAGTTTTTGAATGCGCTGCCCCGCTTGGGAGGCGCGGCCCTGAGGGCCAAAGCTGAAGCATTGACGCCGATCCCGGCATTGATTCCCGACGACCCTGCGAGCGCTCCGGCAGACAACCCAACGCCCTCGGCATGCACTAGCGATGCTTTCTTGATCTGGTCCGCGCCGCAACCAGGACAGCATTTGGCCTTTTCTTTTTTGCTCATCTTTTATGCACCAGAGATCACATGAACGCACATTTCGCCACTTTTAGAGCGCCCCCTATTGGGGCGGCGCTGAATAGTGCGTGGTCGAGATTATACCCACCCCGCAACATCACGCGGATGAAGACCCACACATCCTTGCGGCAGCGCTTCGGAGCGCGCGTTAGACAGCTTCGGAAAGAGAAGACGGACCTTAGCCAAGAAGCCTTCGCCGATAAAGTCGGCTTTGCCCGCTCCTACTTCGGTCGGGTCGAAACGGGCAAGGCGAACCCATCACTCGATGCAATTCAAACCATCGCGGAAGGGTTGGGCGTCGAAGTGAGCGCTCTTTTCGAGGACGACGATTAGTAGAGGTGGCCGACGGCGCGCAGCGCAGAATCAACGCGGTTCGCGTCGCTTCTGCCCCACTGCCGATTTGATCGCGGCCAAAGCATCGTCAATCCTGATCGGCGCTACGCCAGCGAGTGCGGGAAAGTGCAGCCCGGCAAGATTCTTCGCCAGCTCGTCGGCGCTGCGGTCCTTCGCGTAGCGGCTTCCGGCCTGCGTGGTGCCGCGCTCATGGCCTGCGAACTGCGCCAGCACGCGCTCTGGCAGGTCAAGCCGTTCAAGTGCTGTAACGAACGTATGCCGGAACGAGTGGAACGTCTTCATCCCGTTGCGCTTGATGCCGAGCTTCTTGCCTAGAAAGCGCTCGTTGAACCACGATCCAGCCGGTTTGCCGTAGCCCTTCACGGGGTCACGTTTCAGCTCTGGAAACAGGCGAGTATGGCCCGCCCGCCTTAGCCTCGCGACATACTCGGGTAAGCCGAGACGCACCAGCTCGGCATGCAGCGGAACGACCCGCTCCGCATTGACCGTCTTCAGTGACTTGTCGGGCACGTCCGCCTCCTCCACCTTGTCGCCGTCAAGGTTGAAGTCCAGAAACCACGTCCCGGTCTCAGACTGCCGCACGTCATCAAGGTAGAGTTGTGACAGTTCATTGATGCGCCCACCCGTCAACAGGCCCAACAGCGGCAGCCAGTAGTAGTGCGGTCGCCAGCGCGTGGACCCGTCGCGTGTGATGGTTCCTGCGCCACGCGTGAACCAGTCCTGCGAAAAGATGCGTTCCAGTTCGTCAGGCTCGAACGTCTGCCGGTCGTCCTGCGGACGCGAACCCGCGCCCGCACTGCGCCCACGCTTGTAGCCCGATGCCGGATTGAAGTGCATCAAGCCCGCCTTGACGCCGTAGCCGAGAATCTGGCTAACGTTTCCGACGTGCCGTTTCACCGTCTCTTCACTCTTGAGTTTCAGCCCGTCGCGCTTCGCAAGCTCTATCAGCTCGTGGAGGGTTTTGGTCTCGCCGGTCTCGCGAAGATACTTGCGCCGTGCATCGTGGAGGTCTGTCGGCAGCAAGGCGAGCAGTCGCGCGAACTCCAGCACGGTCTCTTTCTCGATGTCGCCTAGCGCGGGATCATCCATCAGACCCGCGAACAGACCGGCTTCGGTTGTCATGCGGCGGGTCTGTTCTTCTTTCCAGCTCCGATCCTGCTTGTAAAGCTCGAACAGGTCTGAAAAGCGCTTGGAGCCTTGCCGCCTCGTGATTGGGTCTGGGCTATGCGTCGCCATGCTAGGCGTCACGGCGGGGCTTGCTGGCGGCGCGGGCGGCATCGTCGTGGCAGTCGGCACGACAGGGCTTGCTGGCGGCACATACAAGGCAAGGCGGGCACGAACCTGCGCGACGGCGGTTTTGGTCGTGACGCACTCGGAGAGCGATACTTCCAGCTCGTCATCCAGAATGACGGCGGCGCGCTCACCGTGCCGCAAAACGGACTCTACGGATCTCTCACCCGCGACAAACCGGCCAAGCGTCGCACGGTTATCGAGGAATCGCACCATGCCGGAATGGATCGTCTCGACGCCTTTGCGCTCAACGTCATTCAGGATGAGGCCGCCGCCATAGTCGCGCTCGATGTCGTTCAAGTCAGGAACCGTCCAACCGCGTAGACCCTGAACGTGTGTATAGACCTGCGCCCCATCATTCAGCAGTTCGCCAGCAAGTGCGCCGGGTGAGATACCGATAGCTTCCGCCGCCGCTGTGATTGAAATCATGCCGTCGCCAGCAATCAGCGGGCTTTCGTTCCTGAGTTTTTCCGCGTCCATCGCCTGAAAGTGTTTGCGCCAGTGAAGCTGGATTCTAAGCGCCTCAGTCTTCGCAACCGCCAGACTTCGGACGCCGGTAGACGTGTGTATTTCCGTCCTACCGATGGACTCGCGCAACCGCTTAGGGACGACAAGACGAACAGCGTAGATGCCGCTTGAGCGACGATACAGGCAGGACATACCCTGCATGACGGACCACCACTGTAGTAGTCTCGCGGAGTATTCGTGCTGTCAGGACCGTAACCGGAACAAAATCAACCGGTTAGGTTCGAGGTGGAGCGGGCGATGGGAATCGAACCCACGTCATCAGCTTGGGAAGCTGAGGTAATGGCCATTATACGACGCCCGCAGAACGCGTAATTCTACAAGGATTCGAGTCGATATGGCAAGCGGGGAGTTTCGGCTGACGGTATCGAATCGAGTCCGGATCCGGGGCGGAGCGGTGGCATCGATGTCGGATTTCATGGCCGAGTCGCCAGCAGAGGCCCGGGCATTCTTCCCGGCAGAGCGCGAACGATCGGCCAAGATCAGGCGACAGGCCCACGCGCGGCGAGCGGTGGCTCATGCCGGCAAAGAGGCCACGGGCGGACAGGTTCCATGATGTTGAATGCATTGACGATCACTCCCGGGCAGGAACACGAAGCGCGGGCGAAGGCGTTCTATCTGCTCAAGCAATGGACGAGCTTCACGTTCCTCGAGTACGCCGTTGGTCTGTATCGGGATTTCCTCGGCGCGTACGCCAAACAATTGAACACACCGAGCCCAAATCAGGCAGAGCTGGAGGCCGCGTATACGCACGATTTCCTGGCGGCACTCGCGCAAATGGAGCGGGGCATTGACGCATTACGCCGAGGTCTCGACAAACGAGCGGCATACGACGCGCTGCTTGCAGGAAGTCAGCAAGGCGGCGACCTGTTGTTTGGACGGAGCGCACTTGAAATCGGCCGGAAATACGATCCGTTTTTCCATTCGCTGGGACTGAAGGACACCAGCTTCGCGGATCCCGTGTATGCCACCGGGTTCGCGGAGGGCGTATGGATCGAGAGATTGATTTGCTACGCGTTCAAGTGCACGGTCGGATCCGGTTTTACCGGGATGCTTGCATACGGAACGCGTGCGGATGGCGGAACCCGTGTTTTCGAGCACTGGACCTATGAATCCATGTTCGCGGACGCGCCCCTTCCTGCGTGGCGCTATTGGCCTCTCGGTCGTGCATATCCGGCATCGCTTCCTCCGTGTCCGCCCAGGAACGAATCCGCAAGCGGCGAGATTTGCAGCGATCGGGAGATCCCTGTCGACGGTATCTGGGAGCCATGGTTTCCGGGCGGCAAGGTCGGTTGTCCGAGCTACTTCCTCGAGGGCAGCGTGGCTCACAAGTACCTGCTGGAAGGTACCAACGACGAATATGCGGTGCGCTGGCGACTGCTGTGGGAAGACATGCGTTACCGGGATGGCAGCTTTCCGACAGAGGAGGAAACCTGCCTTCCTTTGCACGCAAGCCCATGTCGAAAATAGACGAGTCGGTGTCGGAAGCATACAAGTCGCGACAACGCTTTCGAACTAACGTGACAAGCCTCTTACACGATCGTCAGTCTGGAGCCGACATGTCCGATTTCATCACCGTTCTGCGCAAAACCTGCCCGACGCCTGTCCTCGATGCGACCAAGTGGAGGCGCATTGGCGGCGATCCGCATACCGTCAACCTCAACGCGTACGTCTCGAAGGACGGCAGCAAGATCATGGGCACCTGGATCTGCACGCCGGGCAAGTTCGAGGTGAACTACGAAAAATGGGAGTACTGCCACTTCCTCGATGGTTACTGCATCATCACGCCGGAAGGCGAGGAGCCGCAGCACCTGAAAGCCGGTGACGTATTCGTGATCGAACCCGGCATGAAAGGGACATGGGAAGTGGTGGAGACGGTGCGCAAGTACTTCGTCTTCGCCTGAGCGGGCTGGTCGATCCAAGCATACCGTCGTCGCTCGACATCCTTCCGGTTCACGGAGCCGGGAGGGCAAGCGGCGGATGCCGGTTCAATCGGACTCGATCCGGTTCGAAAAATGGCGCGCCGAGCATGGTCACCCGCTCGGCGGCTCTCGCTATCCGACCGTACCCGGTGCTGAATTCAACGCGCGGTTGTCCGGCGGCGACACGATGACGCTCGCCGGTCGTGCACGCGGTCGCGCAAACCCCTAAGATGCAGCGATCCGTCCACCGTTTCCGCTGCAGCGCACGAATCTCCCGCCTGCGCCGGACGCCCCTTCGGAACCCCGACCATGCGCATCACCGCGATCCACGAACGCGCGATTCCCGTATCCCGCTATGCCGATCCGGCGATTCCGTCTGGCGGCCTGACGACGAGCGTCGTCGCGGTCGTCACCGACGTCGTGCGCGGCGGGCGCCCGGTGACGGGCTACGGCTACGCGTCGATCGGCCGCTTCGCGCAGGGCGGCCTGATCCGCGAACGCTTCGCGCCGCGTCTGCTCGCCGCCGCCGATACGCTCGCCGACGAGGCCGGCACGAACCTCGACCCGTTCCGCGCATGGCGCGCGATGATGGCCGGCGAGAAGCCGGGCGGGCACGGCGAACGCTGCGTTGCGGTCGGCACGCTCGACATGGCGATCTGGGACGCCGCCGCGAAGATCGCCGATCTGCCGCTGCATCGCTTTCTCGCCGATCGTCTCCAACGCACGGCAGCACCACGCGTGCGCGTCTACGCGGGCGGCGGCTACCGCTATCCGCATGACGATCTCGCGCGCCTGTCGGACGAGATACGACGGATCGTCGATCTCGGCTACACGCACGCGAAGATCAAGATCGGCGGGGCGAATTTCGATCAGGACCGGCGCCGCATCGACGCCGCGGCCGCGCAGTTGGCAGGCCCTTCGCATCTCGCAGTCGACGCGATGAACACGTACGACGCGACGACCGCCCACGAGGCGGCCGACATGCTCGCGCCGTTCGGCCTCTGGTGGTTCGAGGACATCTGCGACCCGCTCGACCTGCCGCTCCAGGCAGACGTCGCCACGCGATACGCACCGCCGATCGCAGCAGGCGAAGCGCTGTTTTCGCTCGCGGAAGCGAAGCTGCTCGACCGCTACGGCGGCTTGCGTGCCGACCGCGACGTGCTGGTGTTCGATCCCGTGCACAGCTACGGGCTGCCGGGCTATCTGCAGATCGTCGATCACTTCGTGTCGCGCGGCTGGCGGCGCGACGCGTTCTGGCCGCATGGGGGCCATCTGTTCTCGTTGCACGTCGTCGCGGCGCTCGGGCTTGGCGGCGCGGAAATCAGCCCGTTCGCGTTCCAGCCGTTCAGCGGACTGGCCGATGGCGAAATCGTCGACGCGGGATACGCGCGCGTGCCGCAGGCACCGGGTATCGGATTCGAGCTGCATGCCCACGCACACGACGCGTTCCGCGCGATATCGCTATCGGGCTATCGGGCCGCTGATACCTAAAGCGCGTCGATCGCGAAACGCACCGCGAAGCCGAGCATCATCACCGCGACGAAGCCATCGAGCACGCGCCACGCGAGCGTACGGGCGAACCACGCACGGCACGCGCGTGCGCCATAGACGAGCATCAGGAACCACGCCAGCGAAGCAGTCATCGCGCCGATCGCAAACGGTGCGCGGGCAGACGGCGCGTGGCTCACGATCACGGTCCCGAGCAGCAGCACCGTATCGATCCATGCATACGGATTGAGCAGCGAAACCGCGGCGGTCGCGAGCAGCGTGCGCGACCGCATGGGTTCGCTAGCGACGCGTGAGCCATCTACATGCTCAGGCTCCCGTCCGACGATCGCCGAGCGCAGCGCGAGCAGGCCGTAGCCGGCGAGATACGCGATACCGGCCCACAGCGCGGCTGCCACCACGGCGGCATGGCGCGACAGCAATGCCGACAGCCCGTGCGCGCCGAGCACGATCAGCAATGCGTCGCTGCCTGCGCAGACGAGGGCGATGGAGAGCAGGTGAGGGCTCGAAAGCGAGCGCTTGATGACGAAGGCGTCCTTGGGACCGACCGACGTGAACAGGCCTGCGCCAAGCAGCAGGCCTTCGAGGAAGGCAGAGGTGTCGAGCACGAGCGGGCCGACAACCTCTTAAGCTGAACCGGTGATGGTTACGATGGAGCCACGTTAAGGGGCGCTGGGGGGCGTTGTCAATGCCCGGCCGGCCGCCCATTCCGGCCGCTGCCCGAGCGTGTCGAACAGCCGGACGATTTCACCCTTCACCTTCTGCACCGCGTTGCTGACGAGCGCCGTGTCGTGCCAGCACAGCGACAGGTCGCGCGCGAACAGCCGGTGCGCGACCGTCGACAGCTTCAGCTTGCGCTCCTCGATCTCGACGTGCGCGGCCGTCCACGGCAGGATCGTCACGCCGAGCTGCGCCATCACGGCCGCGAACAGCAGCCCGGTCGAACTTGCCTCGAAGCTGATCTCATACGACAGGCCGGCCTCGCGCATCGCCCAGTCGACGCGGTTGCGGATCGTGTTCGGCGCGCTCGGCAGCACGAGCGGCATCCGCGCGATCGCGTCGAGCGGCACGGGGTCGTCCGGCACCGGGAATTCGGGCCACGTGATCAGGTACAGCGTTTCCGTCAGCAGCCGGTGGGTCGCGATCCCGCGCGTATCGACCGCATCGACGACGATCGCGAGATCGAGCCGCGCGCGCTCGAGCAGCGTGTCGAGATCGGCGCTCGGCGCTTCGATCAGCTCCAGCATGATGCCGGGAAAGCGGTCGCGCACCGCGCGGGCGAGCGGAATGGCCAGCACGCGCGCGGTGCTCGACGGCATGCCGACGGTCACGCGGCCCTGCGGCGTATCGGCGTCGCGGCGCAGCAGCTCGCGCATGCCGTCGGCCTGGCGCAGCAGTTCGAGCGCGTGCTGGTACAGCGTGCGGCCGGCGGCGGTCGGCGCGACGCCGCGCACGCTCCGTTCGAGCAGCTGCATCCCGAGATCCTGCTCGAGATTGCGCATCTGCTGGCTCACCGCCGGCTGCGCGACGTGCAGCGCCTCGCTCGCATGCGTGACGTTGCCGCATTCGACGACCTTCACGAAATAGCGCAACTGTCTCAAGTCCATCGCCGCCGTCTCCCCGATTCACGCGCGTTTCGAGCCATAAGCCAATCCGATCGAATAAGATGAATATCATATTTTTCAGCGATCGATGGTGTTTCTATACTCGTCTCACAAAAGAGCCCGACTGCCGGCCATCCCGGACCGGACGCGGCGACGGAGCCGGCCCCGCCGGCAAGGAGACGAAGATGTTCAAGGCGATCGACGCGCCGGCGGCCGGCGCGAAGCCGCGGCGCACGCCGCTCACGCGCGAGCAGGTCAAGGGTTTCTGGGCCGTGTACGCGGGCTGGGTGCTCGACGGCGTGGATTCGGTGATCTACGCGCTCGTGCTGATTCCCGCGCTGACCGAATTGCTGCCGGCCTCCGGCATCGCGGCGACGCCCGCGAACCTCGGGATGTACGGCTCGATCCTGTTCGCGCTATTCCTGATCGGCTGGGGGCTGTCGTTCATCTGGGGGCCGCTCGCCGACCGCTTCGGCCGCGTGCGCACGCTCGCCGCGAGCATCCTGATCTATTCGGTGTTCACCGGCGCGGCCGCGTTCGTGCACGACGTGTGGGCGCTGGCCGCGTGCCGCTTGATCGCCGGGATCGGCGTCGGCGGCGAATGGGCGCTCGCCGGCACCTACGTCGCCGAGAGCTGGCCGGAAGACCGCCGCAAGATGGGCGCCGGCTACCTGCAGACGGGCTACTACTTCGGCTTCTTCATCGCGGCCTGCCTGAACTACACGATCGGCGCGACCTACGGCTGGCGCGCGATGTTCCTGTGCGGGCTGGCGCCCGCGCTGCTCGCGGTGTTCACGGTGATGCGCGTGAAAGAGCCGGGGCAGTGGCGCCGGCACGATGCGCGCGACGGCGACGTGGCCGACACGCGGCGCGCGCATCCGCTGCGCGAGATCTTCGCGCCGGCGTTCCTGCGCCGCACGCTGACGAGCGCGAGCCTCGTCGGCGTCGCGATCGTCGGGCTGTGGGCCGGCTCCGTCTACGAGGCGAGCGCGGTCACCACGCTGGCGGCGCGCGCGGGCATCGATCACGTCGGCGCATTGCGGCTTGCGTCGATCGGCGCGGCGATCCTGTCGTGCGCGACGATCGCCGGCTGCCTGGCGGCGCCGTGGCTGTCGGAACGGCTCGGCCGGCGTACCGCGCTCGGCGTGTATTTTGCGGGGATGGCCGGCTCGATCGTGTTCGCGTTCGGCTGGGCGTTCTACCAGCCGAACGGGCTCGCGGCCTTCATGGTGTCGCTCGCGTTCCTCGGCTTCTTCGGCGGCAACTTCGCGATCTTCTCGCTGTGGCTGCCCGAGCAATATCCGACGCGCGTGCGGGCCACCGCGTTCGCGTTCAACGCGTCGGTCGGCCGCTTCATCGGCGCGGGCGTGAACTTCCTGCTCGGCGCGGCGATACACGGTTACGGATCGCTCGGCGTGCCGGTCGCCTGGACCGCGGCCGTGTTCGGACTCGGCATCCTGATCCTGCCGTTCGCGGTCGAAACGCGGCATCAGACGCTGCCCGAATGAACGGCGCGCGGCAGTCGTTCGCAAACAACACACATCTCGTCATCCCTATCAGGAGTCCGGAATGCAGGCATTAACAGGAATCAGGGTCGTCGATCTGAGTCGCGCGCTGTCGGGGCCGTTCTGCTCGATGGTGCTCGCCGATCTCGGCGCCGACGTGATCAAGGTCGAGTCGGGGCCGCACGGCGACATGAGCCGCGCGTGGGGGCCGTTCGATCGCGGCGTGAGCACGTACTACCTGTCCTGCAACCGCAACAAGCGCGGCATCTGCGTGGACTTCCGGCAGCCGGCCGGCCTCGACGTCGTGCGGCGGCTGATCGCGCAGGCCGACGTCGTGATCGAGAATTTCAAGGCCGGCACGATGGGCGCGATGGGGCTCGGCTACGAAGCGCTGAGCGCGCGCGACCCGCGGCTCGTGATGGGCAGCGTCACCGCGTTCGGCCCGCGCGGCCCGCTGCGCGCCTGGCCGGGCTTCGACCAGATCGCGCAGGGCTATGCGGGGCTGATGAGCGTCACCGGCTTCCCGGACGGCGAGCCGACCCGCACGGGCACCGCGATCGGCGATCTCAGCTCGGGGATGTGGGTCGCGACCGGCGTGATGGCCGCGCTGTTCGAGCGCGAGCGTACCGGGCGCGGCCAGCATGTCGGCACGTCGCTGCTCGAAAGCCTCGTTGCGTTGCTGAGCGTGCACGGACAACGCTACCTGAGCCTCGGCGACGTGCCGCGCCGCACCGGCAATGCGCATGCGGTGATCGCGCCGTACGGCGTGTTCGAGACGGCCGACGGCCCGCTCAATCTCGCGCCGATCACGACCGACATGTGGTTGCGGCTGTGCCAGTTGCTGGATCTGCCCGAGCTGCCGAACGATCCGCGCTTCGCGACCAACGACGCGCGCGTCGCGCATCGCGATGAACTCAAGGCGCTGCTCGAAAACCGGCTGCGCACGCGCGGCAAGCGCGACTGGACGCAGCGGTTCGTCGAGGCCGGGCTGCCGGCCGGGCCGATCCATACGCTCGACGAAGTGTTCGACGATCCGCAGCTCGCGCATTGCGGGCTGGTCGAGCCGGTCGCGCATCCGACGCTCGGTACGCTGCGCCAGGTCGTCACGCCGCTCGGCGGGATGGGCGACGACGTGCCGGCGCCGCGCACGCGCCATGCGCCGCCGCTGCTCGGCGAGCATACGGTCGACGTGCTGCGCGAAGCCGGCTACGGCGACGAGGCGATCGACGCACTGCTGGCCGCGCGCGCGATCTTCCAGGCGGATGCGGTGGCGGAGGCCGTGCAATGACCGACATGACGAAACACGACGCGGCGTCGACCGTGACGGTGGACCTGATCGGCGAGCGGATCGCGCGCGTGCGGTTCGCGAATCCGGCGCGACGGCATGCGCTCGACGCACCGTTGCTCGATGCGCTCGTTGCGCACCTCGATGCGCTGGCCGCACGCCGTCCGCCGCCCGTCGTGATCCTGTCGAACGACGGCAGCGGCGACGTGTGGAGCGCGGGGCACGACCTGCGCGAGCTGGCCGACGACCGCGATCCGCTCGCGTACGGCAAGCCGCTCGAACGCGCGCTGCGGCGCGTGCGGACCTATCCCGGCGCGGTGATCGCGGCGGTGGCGGGGTCGGCATGGGGCGGGGCGGTCGATCTGGTGATGAGCTGCGATCTCGTCGTGGCGGCGCGCGACGCACGCTTCGCGATGACGCCGGCGAACATCGGCCTGCCGTATTCGACGAGCGGCCTGCTGCGCTTCTACGACAACCTGCCGATCCATGTGCTGAAGGAGATGTTCTTCTGCGCGCAGCCGCTCGATGCGGAATGCGCCGCGCATCACGGGCTCGTGAACCGGCTGGCAGACGCCGGCGAGGTCGACGACGCGGCACTCGACGTCGCGCGCACGATCGCCGCGAAGGCGCCGCTCGCGGTGCACGCGGTGAAGGAGCAGTTGCGCGTGCTGCAGGATGCGCGGCCGTTGCCGGCCGATGCGTTCGAACGGATCGCCGAGTTGCGCCGGCACGCGTGCGAAGGCGCGGATTTCGACGAAGGACTGCGTGCGTTCGCGGAACGCCGCGCGCCGGCGTTTCGCGGGATTTAGGCGGACCGGCGGGGTTTCGGTGTGACGATGGCGGCACGCGTTATGCGCCGCCGAGTATGCGCACGCCGGGGGCGATCAGCGGTCGCGCCTGAACGCGCGCGTATCGATCACGCACCGCGTCGACGCATTCGCAGTTCGATTGCGCGGGCGGCCCGCCTGTACCGCGCGCTACGCGCACACCACCGTCACGCCCGCGGCCTCGATCGGCTTCGTCAGTGCAGCGTCGGTTTCCTGTTCGACGACGACCGTCTGCGCGAGCGTGATGTCACCGATCACGAACTGCGACGCCGCACGCAGTTTCGACTGCGACGCGAGCACCACCGTCTCGGCCGCGCGTTCGGCCAGCGCGCGCTTGATCGCCGCTTCCTCGAAATCGCCGGTGCTCAGGCCGGCGACCGGATGCACGCCCGTGACGCCCATGAAGTACAGGTCCGCATGGATGCGCGCGATGCCTTCCATCGCCGCCGCGCCGACCGCGACGATCGAGTGCTTGTAGAGCCGCCCGCCGATCAGGATCACGTCGATCGACGGATGCGCGGCCACCGCAACCGCGACGCTCGGGCTGTGCGTGACGATCGTCGCGCGCAGGTCGGTCGGCAGTTGGCTGACGAGCAGCGCGGAGGTCGTGCCGCCGTCGACGATCGCCACCTGCCCGGGCGCGATCATCTGCGCGGCTCGCCGTGCGATGCGCCGCTTCTCCTTGGCTTCGAGCGCCTCGCGCTGTGCGAACGGAGCGATGGCCGGCGACGCCGGCAGCGCGCCGCCATGCACGCGCTGCAGCAGTCCTTCGGCCGCGAGTTCGCGCAGGTCGCGGCGCACCGTGTCTTCGGATACACCGAATTGCACGCTCAGCTCGGCGGCCAGTACCTGGCCGTCGCGCGCGAGCGCATCGAGGATCGCTTTCTTGCGTTGCGTCGTCAGCATCGTGATTGCACGAAAATTCTTGAAATTGCACGAATCTGCACGTTACCATGGGCGCCGTCCTTTGTCGAACCGGAGGCTGCAATGGCTGCAACGCGGGAGCGGGTGCGCATCGTCGATACGACGGTGCTGTCCGACGACTGGTATGTGCTGCGGAAGGTGACGTTCGATTTCCTGCGCCGCGACGGAACGTGGCAGCGCCTGAGCCGCGAGACCTACGATCGCGGCAACGGCGCGACGATCCTGCTCCGTCATGCCGAGACGGGCGACGTGCTGCTGACACGGCAGTTCCGGATGCCGGCGTTCGTGAGCGGGCACGACGGCATGCTGCTCGAAGCGGCCGCCGGGCTGCTCGACGACGCCACGCCCGAAGCGCGCATCCGCGCGGAAGCCGAGGAAGAGACCGGCTACCGCGTGCGCGGCGTGCGCAAGGTGTTCGAGGCGTTCATGAGCCCGGGTTCCGTGACCGAGAAGCTGCATTTCTTCGTCGGCGAATACGATGCGTCGCTGCGCACCGGCGCGGGCGGCGGCGTCGCGGCAGAGGGCGAGGATCTGGAGGTCGTCGAGATGCCGCTGCAGGCGGCGCTGGACGCGGTCGAGCGCGGCGAGATCGTCGATGCGAAGACGATCATGCTGCTCCAGTACGTCGCGCTGCGGGAAACCGCTGGCGCACGCGCCGCATGACGCCGCAACTCGTGCTGGTCGCCGGCCCTTATCGCAGCGGCACGGACGGCGACCCCGCGCGCATCGCCGCGAACCTGCACCGGCTGGAAACGGCAGCGCTCGCCGTGTATCGCCGCGGGCACGTGCCGATGATCGGCGAATGGCTGTCGTTGCCGCTCGCGGCCGCGGCCGGGTCGACGCAGGTCGGCGACGCGATCGGCGAAACGTTCCTGTATCCGGCCGCGCACCGGTTGCTGCGCCGCTGCGATGCGGTGCTGCGCATCGACGGCGCGTCGCGCGGCGCGGATACGGACGTGGCGCTGGCGCGGCAACTCGGCAAGCCGGTCTATTTCTCGGTCGACGAGATGCCGGTCGCGCAGGACGGTGCGGCTGACTGAGCAAGCGTGGGCGCCGGGTCGCGGCATCGCCGGTGCGGTGCTTGCGGACAGCCGGCGGTCGCACTGCCGGTAGCCGTACGCGCGCGGCGTCACGCGATTGCTGGGTCGATGCTGCGCGACGCCCGAACCGGCGTATGATCGCGACGCCACTCGCGCAACGTTTGACGCCACCGCTTCTCCATCATGCCGTTTTCCGATCCCGCCGATTCCGACGCCGCCGCCGCGTCGCTTCCCGCCGCTCTCGTCGCGTCCGCCGTCGACGCGCTCGCGCGCGCCGACGCCTTGCTCGTCACGGCCGGCGCGGGCATCGGCGTCGATTCCGGGCTGCCCGATTTTCGCGGTACGGACGGTTTCTGGCGTGCGTATCCGGCACTGCGCCACGAGCGTTTCGAGTTCCACGAGATCGCGTCGCCGCACGCGTTTCGTGCGCGTGCGCCGCTCGCATGGGGGTTCTACGGGCACCGTCTCGCGCTCTACCGCGCGACGGTGCCGCACGCGGGCTTCGCGATCCTGCGTCGCTGGATCGACGCGATGCCGAACGGCGGCTTCGTGCTGACGAGCAACGTCGACGGCCAGTTCCAGAAAGCCGGCTTCGATCCGGCGCGCATCGTCGAGATTCACGGTTCGATTCATGCGATGCAGTGCCTGCGACCGTGCACGGACGACACGTGGAGCGCGGCGCCGTTCGTGCCGGTGGTCGACGAAGCGACGTGCCGCCTGGTGGGCGACATGCCGCGCTGCCCGCACTGCGGCGGGCTCGCGCGGCCGAACATCCTGATGTTCGGCGACACCGGCTGGCTCGGTGCGCGCTACGGCGCGCAGGAGCGCACGCTGGAAGACTGGATCGCGCAGGCGGGGCGTGTCGCCGTGGTCGAGATCGGCGCGGGCACCGCGATTCCGACCGTGCGCCTGCTGAGCGAACGGCTCGGTGCCGACGTGATCCGCATCAACGCGCGCGAAGCGCATGCGCGCCGCGCGGACGTGATCGGGCTGAAGGGCGGTGCGCTGGCGACGCTGAACGCGCTCGATTGCGCGTGGCGCGGCGGCTGAGCACCGCGCCTCGTATCGATTGGCCGACGTCGCGCGATTGCGGCCGCGCGACGAGCGCCTGCACGAGCGCCGGCGCGCTGCCTGCCGGTTCGGGCCGCCGGCATTGCCAGTGCGGCGCGATTCCGCATACAGTTCAGCGTAGGCCGCGTCCGCCGCGCGGCGCCGTCAGTGAGGAGTGCCCTTGTTCTATTCGATCGTCGCGATCTTCGTCGGCGCCGGGCTCGGCGCGTTGCTGCGCTGGTGCCTGAGCCTCACGCTCAACGCGTTCTTTCCCGCGGTGCCGCTCGGCACGCTCGCGGCGAACCTGCTCGGCGGCTACGTGATCGGCGTGGCTGCGGTCGTATTCACGGTTCGCGTCGGGTTGCCGCCGGAGTGGCGGCTGTTCGTGATCACGGGCTTTCTCGGCGGTCTCACGACGTTCTCGACCTATTCGGTCGAAGTGATGACGCACGCGCTCGAGGGCGAATTCGGATGGGCGTTGGCGGTGGCTGCCCTACACTTGACTGGATCGTTCGCGCTGACGGCGCTCGGCATGTGGACCGCGCGCGCGTGGCTGGCTGCGGCCTGAGCGGGGCCGCCATCGGAGGGAGCGATGGACAGGGTCTTGTTGCGCTTCTATGTGCACGAGCAGCACCGGCTGCACTGGAAGCCGCTGTGGGAATGGCTGCTGGAAGAGGCGAACCGGATGGGCGTCGCGGGCGGTTCCGCGTTTCGCGCGATGGCCGGTTTCGGCCAGCATCGCGTGCTGCACGAGGATCGCTTCTTCGAGCTGCAGGGTTCGCTGGCGGTCGAGGTGGAATTCATCGTCACCGAGGACGAAGCGCAGCGGCTGCTCCAGCGGCTGTCGCGCGAGAAAGTGCGGGTGTGCTACGCGATGATGCCCGCGCAGTTCGGCGTGATCGACACGCTCGGCGCACCGCCGGCGCAGGGGCCGGCGGCGTAGGGCGCCGCGCCGATCAGATGCCGAACATCGTCAGCGACACGGCGGCGCGCGTGACGATCATCAGCAGCACCTGCACGATCACGAACAGCAGGATCGGCGACAGGTCGATGCCGCCGAGATTCGGGATCACGCGGCGCAGCGGGTTCAGGAACGGCGCGGTGAGCTGGTAGAGGATCGGCATCGCCGGCGAGCGCGGGTTGAGCCACGACAGCAGCGCCATCAGGATCGTCATCCAGATCACGAGGTTGAGCGCCCACTTCACGACGGTGAGCAGCGCGACCACGACGAGCGTCGCGATCACGGCGGCCGGATCGAAGCCGGCCATCACGACCATCAGCACGACGTAGACGAGCGCGGTGAGCAGCGCGGCGACGACGCTGGCCCAGTCGATGCCGCGTACGCCCGCGATCACGCGGCGCAGCGGCAGCACGAGCCAGTTGGTCGCCTGCAGCACGGCTTGCGTGACGGGGTTGTACGGCGGCACGCGGACGGCCTGCATCCAGACGCGCAGGATCAGCGCGGCGCCGAATAGCGTGAAGACGGTGTTGAGCAGAAAACGGGCGATCTCGCCGAACATCGTTGGCATCCTTTTTATACAGTCAGTAGCGTGCGGCCGCCAACGCCGGTTGGCGGCGCATCGGCCGACACCTTATCACGCCTCGTCGCGCGACGGGGAGGGGCGCGCGGCCACCCGTGCGAGCGAGGTTTCGACAGCTTCGGCCAGCGCCGGCAACGACGCCGGCGGCGTCGCGCGCTTCGCCGCGAGCGCAACCGCGCGGCGCGTCAGCAGCGCATACAGCGCCGCGTGATCGCCGCCGCGCGCCTCGAGCAGCGCCAGCTGGCGCTCGACGATGCCCGTGTCGCCGCGCGACACCGGGCCCGACAGCGCATTCGCGAGCCCCTTGTCGCGCGCGGTCTCGATCGTGCCGGCGAGCATCGGCAACAGCGCACGCAGCGCGGCGTCCTCGTCGAACCCGAGGCCGCGCCACAGCTCGACCGCTTCCGACAGCCCGCACAGCGCGAAGCTCGCCGCGTAGTGCGCGGCCGCGTGATACAGCATCCGGCCGCCGGCCGGGATCGACAGCGGATGGCAGCCGAGTGCGGCGGCAAGTCGCATCAGCGCCGCGTGCAGCGCGCCGTCCGCTTCGATCGTGACCGAGCAGCCGTCGATGCGCGCGAGGTCGGCGTCGGTGCCGCCGAACAGATAGAGCGGATGAAAGCCGCCGGTGGCCGCGCCTTGCTGCTTCGCCGGATCGAGCAGCGCGACCGCCGACGCGCCGCTGCAATGGACGAGCGCCTGACTGGCGGCGCGCGATGCGTCGAAGCGCAGTGCGGCGGCGCTCGACGCGAGATGATCGTCGGGCGTCGTCAGGAAGATCAGGTCGGCGGCGTCGACCACCTGCTGCGCGGTGTCGACCGCGCGGCAGCCGTCGATGCGCGCGGCGAGGCCGGCGGCCGACGCGGGTGTGCGGCTCGCGATCGCGACGACCGGGAAGCCGGCCTGCGCGAAGCGCTGCGCGACACAGCGCGCGAGGCGGCCGGCGCCGATGAAGCCGAGGCGGGGTGGGTCCGGAAGGGGCATGGCAGCGGATGTAAGCAAAAACGAAGCAACCGCCAGTATCGCAGGAATGACGGCGGTATCGTGGAAGGCCGGTTGCGGAGCGGTCGCATGTATGAATTACCGGTAGGCGCGGCGATCTCTACGCAGGCTGACGGCCGATATCGCAGCGGCATCAGGATCATGGAATCCGACCCCAAAATGGCGCGCGCCTGCTCCCGCTTGAAACGTCGGCATCTTGTCTCGAATTTGTAATCGTTCATTACGCATGCCGGCCGGTTGCACGCGCCGGATCCGGTAAGACTGACCGGCCGTCGTGTTGCGAACCGACTCCTCGGACGGAATCGCGCGACCCGCAAGGGTCATCGCCCGCACCGGGCGCCGCGCCGCGCGGCGGCTCCGGCCGCGTGCAATTGCAATTTGCAACAAATGCACGATACGCGCGGGGCGGGTTTTCGCTACATTGCTTGCATGCGACGTGCATGCCCGCCGTTGCCGACAGGAGCGCCTAAAATACCGCTCCAGCAGGAGAATCGAAGTGAAAAAGCTCATTCCGTTCATCGCCGCCGCCGCGCTGGGCCTGGGTGCCGCAAGCGCCGCGCAGGCTCACGTGTCGATCGGGGTCGGCATCGGTATCCCGGTCGCACCCGCGTATCCCGTCTATGCACCGCCGCCGCCCGTGTACTACGCGCCGCCGCCGCCGCCCGTGTACTACGCGCCCGCGCCGGCCTACTATGCGCCGCCGCCCGCCGTGGTCGTCGGCGGTTACTACGGTCGCCCGTACTGGCGCCATGGTTATGGCGGCTGGGGCCATCACGGCTACTGGCGTCGCTGATTCGTCCCGCGCGGCCTGACCGCGCGTGGCAAAACGGCGCAACGTCCCGCGAGGGGCGCTGCGCCGTTTTTCTTTGGGGGCTGCGATACCGTGCCCGGCTCGCGCAGGGCGGCCGCGATTACACCGCGTGCACGATCAGGTCGCGGTAGCCGCCGACGATCACGCTGTACGAGAAGTACGCGAACAGCAGCGCGGACGCGATGTGGCAGGCCCGCATCAGCCCGGCGCCCGCGCGCTTGCGGCCCTGGCTCGCGAGCGTGCACATGAACAGCGTCCATGCGAGGCCGCCGAGGAAGAAGCCCGACAGGAACACCGACGCGGTCGCCGGGGTGGTCGCACCGGCTTTCGCGATCAGCGCGCCGCCGACCGCCGCGAACCACAGGATCGCGCTCGGCGACGACATCGCGAGCAGCATCCCGCGCAGAAAGCTGCGCCGCGCGCTCGCCCGCGGCTGGGGGGCGTCGTCTGCTTCGTCGCTGGCCGCCTTGACCGGCGTCAGCGCTTCACGCGCCATCTTCCATGTGAGGAACAGCAGCACCGCGCCGCCGCCGATCCACACGATCCAGCGCACGGGTTCGAACTGCAGCAGCACGGCCATTCCCGCGAGCGCGAGCGCCGCATAGACGAGATCGCCGACGCACGACCCGAGGCCGAGCCAGAAGCCCGGCCGGAAGCCGTGCGATAGCGTGAGCGACAGCATCGCGACGTTCACGAGGCCGATGTCGAGACACAACGATAGCGACAGAAAGAATCCGTCGGACAGCATGGAGGCGGGCGGAAAGCTCATCTTCTGGGTGCTTGCGGCGATTGCGATGCGCGAGCCGGCGGGCGCCGGTCGCCTGGCGTCAGAGGCCGATCTTCTGCCACAGCCGGTCGACACGCGCCTTCACGGCCGCGTCCATCTCGATCGGGCGGCCCCATTCGCGGCTGGTTTCGCCCGGCCACTTGTTGGTCGCGTCGAGCCCCATCTTCGAGCCGAGTCCGGCCACCGGCGACGCGAAGTCGAGATAATCGATCGGCGTGCTGTCGACCATCACAGTGTCGCGCACGGGGTCGACGCGCGTCGTGATCGCCCAGATCACTTCCTTCCAGTCGCGGATGTTCACGTCCTCGTCGACGACCACGATGAACTTCGTATACATGAACTGCCGCAGGAAGCTCCACACGCCGAACATCACGCGCTTGGCATGGCCCGCGTAGCTCTTCTTCATCTGGACGATGGCCATCCGGTAGCTGCAGCCTTCGGGCGGCAGGTAGAAGTCGGTGATTTCCGTGAACTGCTTCTGCAGCAGCGGCACGAACACCTCGTTGAGCGCGACGCCGAGCACCGCGGGTTCGTCGGGCGGCTTGCCCGTGTAGGTCGAATGGTAGATCGCGTCGCGGCGCATCGTGATGCGCTCGACGGTGAACACCGGAAACCACTCCTGCTCGTTGTAATAGCCGGTGTGGTCGCCGTACGGCCCTTCGAGCGCGTGCTCGTACGCGGCCGCCGCGTTGCCGGCCGGGCGCGGCGGCGCGCCGGCCGGAGCGGGGGCAGGGGCGCCGTCCTGCGGATGAATGAAGCCTTCGAGCACGATCTCCGCGCGCGCGGGCACCTGCAGCGTGTCGACGCCGGGCGTCAGGCACTTCGCGAGCTCCGTGCGACTGCCGCGCAGCAGGCCGGCGAACTGATACTCGGACAGCGAATCGGGCACCGGCGTCACCGCGCCGAGCGTGGTGGCCGGATCGGCGCCGAGCACGACCGCGACCGGATACGGCTTGCCCGGATTTTGCAGCGCGAACTCGCGGAAATCGAGCGCGCCGCCGCGGTGCGCGAGCCAGCGCATGATCAGCTTGTTGCGGCCGATCAACTGTTGGCGGTAGATGCCGAGGTTCTGGCGCGACTTGTTCGGCCCGCGCGTGACCGTCAGGCCCCACGTGACGAGCGGCCCCGCATCGCCGGGCCAGCAGGTCTGGATCGGCAGCTTGTTCAGGTCGACGTCGGCGCCTTCCCAGACGATCTCCTGGCACGGCGGCGACGACACCGACTTCGGCGCCATGTCCCACACGGCCTTCGCGAGCGACAGCAGCTTGCCGGCATCCTTCAGGCTCTTCGGCGGATCAGGCTCCTTCAGCGCGGACAGCAGGCGCCCGAGGTCGCGCAGCGAGCCGAGCGCGGCATCGTCGCCCGCATCGACGCCCATCCCGAGCGCGACGCGGCGCGGCGTGCCGAACAGGTTGCCGAGCACCGGGAATGCATTGCCGGGCGGCGCGTTGAACAGCAGCGCGGGGCCGCCGGCGCGCAGCACGCGGTCGCACAGCTCGGTCATTTCGAGCACGGGCGACACGGGTTGCGTGACGCGCCGCAGTTCGCCGAGCGCCTCGAGGCGCTGAATGAAATCGCGTAAGTCTTTGTATTTCATGAAGAAGGTCCGGGCCGCCCGTATGCACGGGCAGCGATGGGCGGGCGCAGCGGCCGGCTGCGACCCCGAATCGACCGACGATTTTACCCGGGCAGCCGCGCGACCGCCCGGCGGAGAAAAAAGTCGACCGCGCGCAAACCCCCTACGGCACGGGGCTTGCGTTCTGAAGAGGGGTTTTAAATTACTTTTTGTTATAATTTCGAGGTTTTATAGTGTTGACGATCTATAAAACCCTGCTAGAATCCGCTCACATTGGTTGCAGGGTAAAAGGCTTCGAGCCGCCAATCACCGATCTTTGACGCAGCGCGTCACCGTCCGCCGAATCCTGCACGGCGTCTTCGACGGCCTTTGTCGTAGTCCCAGCCAGCGCCACCAGACGCTGGTTTTTTGCGTGGGTGCCACCGCGTATGCCCGCCTCGCCCAGTGTGCGAAGGCGCCGGCCCTCTTACACCGTGGCCTCGAACGGTACTTATACCGTTTCCCCGATGCTTGCGCGTCCCAACCAAGGCGTGCGGCGTCGTGATTCCGCGGCGCGTTTTCTGTCTCGCCATCGAGCTGAGCGAGCCGCACGAGTCATGTTCATGGGAGATGATCTGAATGAACGCTTGGTTATCGTGGCGTCCCACTGAGCAGCATGCGCAAATCGTGCGCAACTTGCTGCGTCGCGGGACGCGTGTCAGTCACCATCTATTCAGCGTTGTCGGCTGTTTCGCTGTCGCGGTTGCGCTTGCACTGTGGCTGCTGCCAACCGTCCGCGGCACGCTCGCCGCGAAGCTGATGCCGGTCGTATCCGCGGCCGTGCAGGCTGGTCCGGCCCGTCTGCTGTCCGGCCATCCGCTGCCGAACTTCGCGCCTGCCGGTGCGCAGCCGCAGCAGGACGACGCGCCCGAAACGGATGCGCTTGCGGTCGGCCTCGATGTCGCACCGGAAGCCGCCGCGCAAGGCGTCCAGGGTGATGCGTCCGATCCGGCCCGCAACGGCCCGTCGCCGGTCGCACTGGCCAAGCTGATTCCGATCCAGCGCGTGGCGGCCGATGCCCGCGACGATCGCGCGCTCGCGTCGAACCGCGAACAGGCGCTCGTCGCCACGTATTTGTCGCGCCGTTACCGCGTCGCCCAGGAGCCGCTCGGCCAGCTCGTCAAGGCGGCGTTCCAGACCGGTCGTGACGTCGGCCTCGATCCGCTGCTGCTGCTGTCCGTGATGGCGATCGAGTCGGGCTTCAACCCGTACGCCGAAAGCGGCGTCGGCGCGAAGGGCCTGATGCAGGTGATGTCGAAGGTCCATTCCGACAAGTTCGAGTATTTCGGCGGCACCGACACCGCACTGCAACCGCTCGCGAACCTGCAGGTCGGCGCACTCGTGCTGAAGGACTGCATCGCGCGCGGCGGCTCGCTCGCGAACGGCCTGCGCCTGTACAACGGCTCGACGAATCCCGACGACAACGGCTACGGTTCGAAGGTGATGGCCGAGCGCGGCCGCCTGCGCGACGTCGCGCGTGGCCGCAGCGTACCGATCAACGCACCGCAGGCGCCCGCGCAACCCGCGAAGCCGATCGTCACCGCCGCAGCCGTGACGGCCGCGGCAGGCGGCGCGAAGCGCGTGCATGCGACGCTCGACGGCGCGACGACGGTCAAGGCAGCGCCGAAGGAAGCGGCCCCGCAGGACGACGCGAGCGTCGATACCGCGAAGCAGTCGCACGGCGATCATTCGGAGCTCGGCGCGTAACGTCGCGTTCCGTGCGGCTCCGGCTGGCGCAGATGAAGCGCAGATGAAGAAAAGGCACCCGATTCGGGTGCCTTTTTCTTTTGCGGTGCGGGAAGCGGCCGGCGTGCTCGCCGCGGCGTCAATGCTCGCCGAACAGCGTCGCGAGCCGGTCGACGGCCTCTTCGAGCCGCGAGTAGGCCGTCGCATACGACAGGCGGATATAGTCGCGCGGGGCATGGACGCCGAAGTCCATGCCCGGCACCAGCACCACGCCTGCGTCGTGCAGCATCGCCTGCGTGAGCGCGGCGCTGTCGCCGGCCGCCGGGTGGGCGACGCCGCCGCAATGCGCATACACATAGAACGCGCCGTCCGGCATTACCGGCACCGTAAAGCCGAGCCGCTCGAGCGCCGGTGCGATGAAATCGCGGCGGCGCTTGAATTCGAGCCGGCGCGTTTCGTAGATGTCGAGCGTGGCCGGTTCGAAGCAGGCGAGCGCCGCGTGTTGCGCGAGGGCGGACGGGCAGATGAACAGGTTCTGCGACAGCTTCTCGAACGTGCCGACGAGGGCGGGCGGCACGACGAGCCAGCCGAGCCGCCAGCCGGTCATGCTGAAATACTTCGAGAAGCTGTTCACGGTGATCACGTCGTCGCCGAACGACAGCGCCGACACGGGGGCGGCGTCGTAGCTGAGCCCCTGGTAGATCTCGTCGACGATCGTGAAGCCGCCGCGTGCGCGCACTGCTTCGACGATCCGCTTCAGTTCGTCCGGTTCGAGCGACGTGCCGGTCGGGTTCGACGGCGACGCGAGCAGCACGCCGCGCGTGCGGTCGTTCCAGTGCGTGCGGACGTCGTGCTCGGTGAGCTGGAAGCGCGCGTCCGGGCCGCTCGGCACGAGCACCGGACGGCCTTCGGCCGCCGCGACGAAGTGCCGGTTGCACGGGTATGACGGGTCGGGCATCAGCACTTCGTCGTCGCGGCCGACCAGCGCGAGGCACGCGAGCAGCAGCGCGGCCGATGCGCCGGCCGTCACGACGATCCGCTCGGGGCTGATCGTGAGGCCGTACGCGTGTGCATAGTGCGCGGCGATCGCCTCGCGCAGCGGCGCAATCCCGAGCGCGCTCGTGTATTGCGTGACGCCGCGGCGCAGCGCGGCCGCCGCGGCCTCGACCACCGGCTCCGGCGCGGTGAAATCGGGCTCGCCGATGCCCATGTGGATAACATCGCGCCCCAAGGACTCGAGCCGCTGTGCCTCCTTCATCAGTTCCATCACATGAAAGGGCTGGATCGCGTCGACGCGTGCGGCGAGCGTGACGAGCGAATCGGCGGTGGTATTCATCGGCGGGCAGGGCGGAGGGAGAAAGGAATGAAAAACGGGCGCTTGCGCGCCCGTGGACCAACCAACGGTATCAGCCGTTGCGACGCGCCTGCGTTTCGGCGGGGCGCAGCTTCGCGGCCAGCTTGTCGAGCACGCCGTTCACGTACTTGTAGCCGTCGGAGCCGCCGAACGTCTTCGCGAGTTCGACGGCTTCGTTGATGATCACGCGGTACGGCGTTTCGACGTGGTGCGTGAGTTCGAACGTCGCGATCAGCAGCACCGCGCGTTCGACCGGCGACAGCTGATCGATCGGACGGTCCAGCGACGGCGCCAGCGCTTCGACGAGCGTCGCATGCTCGCGGATCACGCCGTGCAGGATCGCTTCGAGCAGTTCCTTGTCAGCCTTGTCGTAACCGAGCGCGCCGCGCAGTTGCGCGTCGATCTCGCCGGAGGGCGCGTTCGACAGCAGCCACTGATACAGGCCCTGCGTCGCCAGCTCGCGCGATTGTCGGCGGGCGCTCTTCTTCATGCGCGCTCCTCTTCGTCGTCTTCGTCTTCCTCTTCGTCCTCGTCGTCGCCGAGCTGATCGAGCGCCATCGTCAGGTTGGCCATCTCGACGGCCACGCGTGCGGCGTCACGACCCTTTTCGGTCATGCGCGCGACGGCCTGCTCGTCGTTTTCGGTGGTCAGGACCGCGTTCGCGATCGGCAGGTTGAAGTCGAGGCCGATGCGGGTGATGCCCGCGCCGCTCTCGTTCGACACGAGTTCGAAGTGGTAGGTCTCGCCGCGGATTACCGCGCCGAGCGCGATCAGCGCGTCGAACTGGCCGCTTTCGGCGAGCTTTTGCAGCGCGAGCGGGATTTCCAGCGCGCCGGGCACCGATACGAGCAGCACGTCTTCACCGGTGACGCCGAGGCGCTCCAGTTCTTCGACGCACGCGTCGGCGAGGCCGTTGCACACGGGTTCGTTGAAGCGCGATTGCACGATGCCGATACGCAGGCCGTCGCCTTCGAGATTCGGTTGGTATTGTCCGATTTCCATGATCTGGTCCGTGGTGTGGATGAACGGTTATAGGGCGAAAGCGCCGTGGCGGGTTACGCGTGGGACGCCGGGCAGGACTTGGCTTCGCCGCCGGGCATCGGAATGAAGCCCGTGACTTCGAGGCCGTAGCCGGACATGCTGCCCAGCTTGCGCGGATTCGACAGCACCTGCATCTTGCCGACGCCGACATCGCGCAGGATCTGCGCGCCGATGCCGAACGTCTTGAAATCGACCGGCCGGCGCTTGAGCGCAGCGGCCTTTTCTTCCTCGTCGAACGCCTTGAAGACGTCGATCAGGTGTTCCTTCGTATCGCCGCAATTGAGCAGCACGATCACGCCGAGATCGCGTTCCGCGATGTCGCGCATCGCGGCGTCGAGCGTCCACGAGTGGGTCGACACGCCCGTTTCGAGCAGGTCGAGCACCGACAGCGGCTCGTGCACGCGCACCGGCGTATCGACGTCAGGCGACGGGGCGCCGCGCACCAGCGCGATGTGCGGCGAGCCGCTCGGCTGGTCGCGGTACAGCACCGCGCGGAACGTGCCGTGCGCGGTCTGCATCGTGCGCTCGGCGATCCGCTCGATGATCGATTCGGTGCGGCTGCGGTACTGGATCAGGTCGGCGATCGTGCCGATCTTCAGGTTGTGTTCCTTCGCGAATTCGATCAGGTCCGGCAGGCGCGCCATCGTGCCGTCGTCCTTGATGATCTCGCAGATCACCGCGGCCGGCGTGAGGCCCGCGAGCGCGGTGAAGTCGCAGCCGGCCTCGGTGTGGCCGGCGCGCACGAGCACGCCGCCCGGCTGCGCCAGGATCGGGAACACGTGGCCCGGCTGCACGATGTGCTCGGGGCGCACGTCGTGCGCGACCGCCGTGGCGATCGTGTGCGCCCGGTCGGCGGCCGAGATGCCGGTCGTCACGCCTTCGGCCGCTTCGATGCTGACCGTGAACGCGGTGCCGTACTGCGTGCCGTTGCGGTAGGTCATCAGCGGCAGGTGAAGCTGCTTGCAGCGTTCCTGCGTCAACGTCAGACAAACCAGGCCGCGGCCGTACTTGGCCATGAAGTTGATCGCTTCCGGTGTGACGAATTCGGCGGCGATCACGAGGTCGCCCTCGTTTTCGCGGTCTTCTTCGTCGACCAGGATCACCATCCGGCCGGCTTTCAGCTCGGCGATGATGTCGAGCGTGGAGGCGAGCGTCATAAGGGGGCGAGAAAGAGGAAAGTGCGTATTTTACGCCAGCCGGACGGCGTTTCGGCTGGCGCGGGCCGCGCGGGGCCCGCGCGTGCTCCGGAAAGCGCTGCGGCCGGCCTGCGCGCGGGCGCGGACGGTTGCGGGCCGGGCGTCACGCTTGCTCGTTGCGCCCGCCGAGGTAGTCCAGCTTGCCGAGCTCGACGCCGCTGTGGCGCAGGATGTCGTACGCGGTCGTCACGTGGAAGAAGAAGTTGGGCAGCACGAAGTTCAGCAGGTACGACTGGCCGGTGAACTCGATCGGGCCGACGCGCATCTTCAGCACGATCTGGCGCGTCTCGCTGCCGTCGATCTGTGCGGCGTCGAAGCTTTTCAGGTAGTCGATCGTCTTCTGGATGCGCGCGTGCAGCTCGTCGAAGCTCTGCTCGACGTCCGGGTAGCTCGGGATCTCGGCGCCGGCTAGCCGCGCGGCGCAGCCCTTCGCCGTGTCGGTCGCGATGTAGACCTGACGGACGAGCGGCAGCATGTCCGGGTAGAGGCGTGCGCCGATGAATACCGACGGGTCGATCTGCTTTTCGGCCGCATGCGCCTGCGCCTTGCCGAGGATGTGCTGCAGGTTGGTGAGGCCGCGGATCAGGACGGGCAGCGAAGCCTGGTACATCGAGATGGACATGGGGACGAACTCCTGTGGGAAGAGGCGCGGCCGCGATGCGGCGCGTCGTGCGTGGCGGCGTGGAAACCGCTGTCGACGCATCTTAGCGCGACGGCATGACCCGTGCGCGTCGTTGGCTGTTCGGCCAGGTGTCGGCTGGCCCGACGGCCATCGACCGAACGCGATTCCGATGCAAGCGTGTCGAATGGCCGGCGACGGAGTGGCACGGCACGAAGTAGGGCGGGATCCCTGCTCGGCGCGGCCCGCTCGGCCGACGCCGACGATTGATGCGGCGGCCGGCCGCACCGTCGGCCGTCATTCCCTGTACAGGACGCGGCGGCGCTGCCCGGTCAGTCCTGATGCACGCCCTGCGACGCCGACAGCATCCGCTCCACATAGCGCGCGATCATGTCGACTTCGAGGTTGACCTTGTCGCCGGCCTTCACGTGGCGCAGCGTCGTGACGTCGACCGTATGCGGAATCAGGTTGATCGAGAATTCGCAGCCGTCCGCGCGATCGTCGACCGCATTCACTGTCAGGCTCACGCCGTTCACCGTGATCGAGCCCTTGTACGCGAGATAGCGGCCGAGTTCGCGCGGCGCGACGATTCGCAGTTCGTGCGACTCGCCGACCGGCGCGAAGCGCGACACGGTACCGAGTCCGTCCACATGGCCCGATACGATATGCCCGCCAAGGCGGTCGTGCGCGCGCAGCGCCTTCTCGAGGTTCACCTCGCCGGGTTGCGCGAGGCCGACCGTCCGGTTCAGGCTTTCGCGCGACACATCGACGTCGAACGTGGTGTCGGTCTTCTCGATCACCGTCATGCATGCGCCCTGGATCGCGATGCTGTCGCCGAGCGCGACATCGGCCAGGTCCAGCCCGCCGGCCTGCACGGTCAGGCGCACACCGGCGTCGGCCGACGTGCCGAGCGGGGCGATCGATTCGATGCGGCCGACGGCCGCGACAATTCCGGTAAACATCGTGACGATTCCGTTCAGTGAGAGGCGTCGGGCGGCGCGATACGCGCGAGGATCCGCAGATCGTCGCCGATCCGCTCGATACCGTGGAACGACAACCGGGTACGCGCATCGAGGCTGGCCGGCGCGGCGAGATCGAACATGCCGGCCGCGTCGGCGCCCAGCAGGCTCGGCGCCAGATATACCAGCAATTCGTCGACGCACCGCTCGCGCAGCAGCGAACCGTTCAGCTTGTGGCCGGCCTCGACGTGCAGCTCGTTGACGCCGCGCGCGCCGAGCGCCGCCAGCATCGCGGGCAGGTCGACCTTGCCGTGCGCATTCGCGAGCGGCACGATTTCCGCGCCGCGCGACTTCAGCACGTTCGCGCGTACCTCGCCTGCGGCGTCGAGCCGGCCGCAGAAGATCAGCAGCGGCGCGCCTTCGAGCAGCCGCGCGTCGAGCGGCAGGTCGAGGCGGCTGTCCACCAGGATGCGTTGCGGCTGACGCGGCGTGTCGATACCGCGCACGGTCAGCAGCGGATTGTCCTCGCGCACGGTGCCGATACCGGTGAGGATCGCGCACGCCCGGGCGCGCCACGCGTGGCCGTCGAGGCGCGCGGCCTCGCCGGTGATCCACTGGCTTTCGCCGGACGGCAGTGCGGTGCGGCCATCGAGCGACGCGGCGGTCTTCATCCGCACCCACGGGCGGCCACGCGTCATCCGCGACACGAAGCCGATGTTCAGTTCGCCGGCCTCATGCGCGAGCAGCCCGCAGCGCACGTCGATGCCGGCGTCGCGCAGCATTCCGAGGCCGCGCCCCGACACCTGCGGGTTCGGGTCTTCCATCGCCGCGACCACCTTCGCGACGCGCGCGTCGATCAGCGCGTTCGCGCACGGCGGCGTGCGGCCGAAATGGCTGCACGGTTCGAGCGTCACGTAGACGGTCGAGCCCGCGACGTCGTAGCCGCGCGAGCGCGCGTCCTTCAGCGCCTGGACTTCCGCGTGGTCCTGGCCGGCCGGCTGCGTGAAGCCTTCGCCGATCACGTCGCCGTCCTTGACGATCACGCAGCCGACGCGCGGATTCGGCGCGGTCGTGTACATGCCGCGCGCGGCGAGCGCGAGCGCGCGCTGCATGTGGGCGAAATCGGTATCCGAGAACATGCGCGCGGCCCCGGGTCAGGCGGCGAGGGCCGCGAACGCGCGGCGCGCGGCCGCGAGCGTCGCGTCGATTACCGCGTCGTCGTGCGTGCTCGACACGAAGCCGGCTTCGTACGCGGACGGCGCGAAGTACACGCCCTCGTCGAGCATCAGGTGGAAGAAGCGGTTGAAGCGCGCGATGTCGCTCTTCGTGACTTCCGCGAAGCTGGTCGGCACGCGCTCGGCGAAGTACAGGCCGAACATCGCGCCGATCGAGTCGGCCGCGAACGGCACGCCGGCCGCGCGCGCTTCCGCCGCGAGGCCGTCGGTGAGCCGCTTCGTCTGCGCGGTGAGCGCGTCGTAGAAGCCGGGCGCCTGGATCAGTTGCAGCGTCTTCAGGCCCGCGGCGACCGCGATCGGGTTGCCCGACAGCGTGCCGGCCTGGTAGACGCCGCCGAGCGGCGCGAGGTGGGCCATGATGTCGCGGCGGCCGCCGAACGCGGCGGCCGGCATCCCGCCGCCGATCACCTTGCCGAGGCAGGTGAGGTCGGCCGCGATGCCGTAGTACGCCTGCGCGCCGCCGAGCGCGACGCGGAATCCGCACATCACCTCGTCGAAGATCAGCACGGCGCCGTGCTTCGTGCACAGCGCGCGCAGTGCGTTCAGGAATTCGGGCGTGCCGCGCACGAGGTTCATGTTGCCGGCGACCGGCTCGACGATCACCGCGGCGATCTCGTCGCCGAACGCGCCGAAGGCTTCTTCCAGCGCGGCGACGTTGTTGTATTCGAGGACGGTCGTGTGCTTCGCGATGTCGGCGGGCACGCCGGCCGACGTCGGGTTGCCGAACGTCAGCAGGCCCGAGCCGGCCTTGACCAGCAGGCTGTCCGCGTGGCCGTGGTAGCAGCCTTCGAACTTGACGATGCGGCTGCGGCCCGTGAAGCCGCGCGCGAGACGCAGCGCGCTCATCGTCGCCTCGGTGCCGCTCGACACCATCCGCACCTGCTCGATCGACGGCACGAGCTTGCAGATTTCCTCCGCGATCTCGATCTCGGCTTCGGTCGGCGCGCCGAACGAGAAGCCGTCGGCGAGCACGTTCTGCACGGCCGACAGCACTTCCGGATGGACGTGGCCGACGATCATCGGGCCCCACGAGCCGATGTAGTCGATGTACTGCTTGCCGTCGGCGTCCCAGAAATACGGGCCTTGCGCGCGCGCGACGAAGCGCGGCGTGCCGCCGACCGAGCGGAAGGCGCGCACCGGCGAGTTGACGCCGCCGGGAATGGTCTTCTGGGCGCGTTCGAAGAGGATCTGATTGTTGGACATGGGCGAAACCTGCGAGAGAAGGGCGCGGAGGCCTGTGCACGGGCCGCGCGGCGCCTGGGCGGAACGATCGTCCGATTGTACCGGAGACACGCACGGCAGGCCCGCGGGCCGGTCTGCGGCCTTTCGGCGCGCGGGGGAATCGGCCGCACGAAAAAGGCGCGCGGGATTCGACCCGGTTTTCGGCTATCGCGGCGGCTTGCGCTTGCCGGTCAACTCGGCCCAGCGCTTTTCGAGCGGACCTTCGACC
This sequence comes from Burkholderia cenocepacia, assembly GCF_900446215.1. Classification (GTDB taxonomy): domain Bacteria; phylum Pseudomonadota; class Gammaproteobacteria; order Burkholderiales; family Burkholderiaceae; genus Burkholderia; species Burkholderia cenocepacia. The sequence continues at coordinate 704,162 of NZ_UAQZ01000012.1, forward strand.
ATCGGCTTGATCGACGTGCCGGACGTCTGTGCATCCCAGGTCTGTACCGAATACGGGTGAACGCGCAGCGCGTCGCGCGCGATCACGACGTCCTGGTGCGCATCGACCAGCCAGTCGTACACGAAGTCGATGCACAGCCGGTAGCCGCGCTTCGTCGACGGATCGGGCACCTCGTACGGCGCGCGCGTCACGTAGCCGGAGCCGAATACACCCTTGGGCTCCTTCGCGACGCGGTGCAGGAACACGCGGTCGCCCGGCAGGATGCCGCGCGCGAAGCCGCAACCCCACACGTCATGCACGGCCTCGCCGGCCTTCACGCGCGCGGCGACGTCGGGCAACTCGGGCCACGGCCATTTCTTGGGGCTCCAGATCAGCAGGAAAGCGGTCATCGGTTCGGTCGTACGTCGAATGGGTCAGACAAGAGAAACGAGCAGCAGCAAGCTTAATCGAATCCGCCCGCGCGTTCGTCCGGCAAACGGCAGGCGTGGGCGTCGCCGCGCCCGCCGCCGGACGCGGCCCGAGGCAGGCAAAAAAGTTGCGCGTACAATCATGGGCCTGAACGCGCCGCTTGCGGCGCGGCTTCCCGTCTTCACCGCCACGCGCGCCCCGATGCGCGCGGGCTCCCATTCCGGATACCCATGTCCCACGTCGTCCGGCGCCGGCCCGATGCCCGGCTGATCCTGTTGCTCGGCGCGCTCGCGGCCTGCGGGCCGATCGCCACCGACATGTACCTGCCGAGCCTGCCGTCGATCGCCGACAGCTTCTCCGTGAGCCCCGGCGCCGCGCAGCGCACGCTGACCAGCTTCATGGCGGGCTTCTCGATCGGCATGCTGCTGTACGGCCCGCTGTCCGACACGTGGGGCCGCCGTCCCGTGCTGCTCGGCGGGATCGCGCTGTTCACGCTCGCGAGCATCGGCTGCTTCGTGTCGGGTTCGATCGACATGCTGATCGTCGTGCGCTTTCTGCAGGCGCTCGGCGCCGGTGCCGCGTCGGTGCTCGCGCGGGCGATCGCGCGTGACGCGCACGAGCCGAGCGACGCGGCGAAGGTGTTGTCGATGGTCGCGATCGTCACCGCGGTCGGGCCGCTGCTCGCGCCGCTGATCGGCGGCCAGATCCTGCGCTTCTCCGGCTGGCGCGGCGTGTTCGTCGTGCTGGCCGTGTTCGGCGCGATCTGCGCGACGACCGCGTACTTGCGCGTGCCCGAAACCTGGCCGAAGGAGCGGCGCAAGAGCGCGGCCGTGCTCGCGTCGTTCGCGTCGTACGGGCGCATCCTGTCCGACCCCGTCGCATGGGGGCACATGCTGTGCGGCGGGATGGCGTTCGCGTCGATGTTCTCGTACATCACCGCGACGCCGTTCGTGTACATCGAGTATTTCCACGTGTCGCCGCAGCACTACGGGCTGCTGTTCGGCCTGAACGTCGTCGGGATCATGATCGGCAACTTCGCGAATACGCGCCTCGTCGGCCGCATCGGTTCGCTGCGCATCATCGCGGCCGCGTCGCTCGTGAGCTGCATCGCGTCGCTCGCGGTCGCGCTCGTCGCGCTGACGGGGTGGGGCGGGCTGTGGTCGATCGTCGTGTGCCTGTTCTTCGTCGTCGGCGTGGTCGGGATCCTGTCCGCGAACTGCACGACCGACCTGATGCACCGCTATCCGCACAACGCGGGCGCGTCGGCGGCCGTGTTCGGCGCGATGCAGCTCGCGCTCGGCGCGCTGGCGAGCGTCGCGATCGGCGCGCTCGCGGACGGCACGCCGTTCGCGATGGGCGTGACGATCGGCGTTTGCGGCGTGCTGTGCTTCGCCGGGCGCTATCTCGTGCTGCGCTGGCACGGCCGGCCGGTGAAAGCGGGCGCCTGAACCGCATCGCCCGGCGGGCCGCACGATGAAAAACGCCACCGCGCGCGATGTGAACTGAACCCCAAAAGTTGGACGCCAACTTTTGGGGTTTTTTCATGGCGAGATATACCGAGCAGTTCAAGCTATCGGTAGTGAAGCGGTGCATCGGGGGGGAAGCCATACGCGCGGTGGCGCGAACGCATGGCTTGAGTCACTCGACGGTTTCCCAGTGGTACGCCACATACCAGGCTCATGGTAAGGACGGCGTGCGTAGGAAGTACAACTCATACGATGTGGCGTTCAGGCTCAAAGTTGTTCAGCACATGCGCGAGCATGGCGTGTCGAGCAAGGAAGCGGCGGCGCGGTTCAATATTCGCAATCCGAGCGCGGTGCTCGAATGGGCTCGCCGCTATGATGATGGTGGTTTGACTGCCCTCGCGCCGAGGCCCAAAGGCCGCCGCCCAACCGCAATGCCAAAAACACCGCCTGCTCAGCCTCTGAACCCTACCGATGGCACGGATACCCGTACCCGCGAGGACCTGCTTCAGGAACTGAACTACCTGCGCATGGAGAACGCGTATCTAAAAAAGCTGAGGGCCTTGGTTCAGGCGCAGGCTGTACCGCGCAAAAAGCGCAAATAGTGCTTGAGCTAAGGCAACAATTCCCGCTGGCTGGCTTGCTCCGGGTGGCCGGACTGGCTCGCAGCACGTTTTATTACCAGTGCAAGGCGCTGGCCGCTCCCGATCGGCATGCGAGTGTGAAAGCGAAAATTCGAGCACTGTTCGAGCAGCACAAGGGGCGCTATGGCTATCGACGCATCACGCTGGCGCTGCGCCGTCTGGGGCAGATGATTAACCACAAGACGGTTGCACGCCTGATGCGCAAGATGCAGTTGAAGTCCTGCGTGCGGGTCAAGAAGTACCGTGCGTATAGGGGCAACACGTGCAAGACGGCCCCGCATCTGCTCCAGCGCCAGTTCCATGCCGCCCGTCCGAACGAGAAGTGGGTTACCGACATCACCGAGTTCAGCGTAGGTGGCCAAAAGCTGTATCTGTCACCAGTGCTGGATCTGTACAACGGGGAGATCATCGCGTACCAGACGCATACTCGGCCAGCCTTCCAGATGGTTACTGACATGTTGCGCAAGGCTTTGCGTCGCCTGCAACCCGACGAAAGACCCATGTTGCACTCTGATCAAGGCTGGCATTATCAAATGCCCGGCTGGCGGCTCATGCTCGAGCAACGCTCGTTGGCGCAAAGCATGTCGCGTAAAGGCAATTGCCTGGACAACGCTGCCATGGAAAGCTTCTTCGGCACGCTGAAATCCGAGTTCTTCTACTTGAACCACTTCAGCAGCATTGAACAGCTACGCATCGGCTTGAAGCGCTACATCCGGTACTACAATCACGAGCGCATCAAGCTCAAACTGAAAGGGCTGAGTCCTGTGCAATACAGGACTCAGCCTCATCCGGCCTAGCCGGTAACCGTCCAACTTCGTGGGTTCAGTTCAGATGCGCCGGTGGCGTTGTTCGTCGGGACGCGTGAAGCGGGCGGACGCCGCGCGATGCGTCAGTCCCGCGCGACGTCCTTCGCCGCCGGCGACGCGCCGTGGCTCAGCCAGTCGAGCACGTCTGCCGTTTCGTCGTCGCTGGCGCGCGCCTTCGCCTGGGCAACGGCCTCGGGCAGCTCGCCGTTCGTCGACGCGCGACGGATCGCGACGCCGACCGCGAGGATGTCGATCATCAGCAGATGCAGGATCCGCGAGATCATCGACAACTGCGACTCGCGCATCTCGATGTGGTCGGTCTCGAGCGCGACGGTCGCGCGCTTCGCGAGCGGCGTGTTGCTCGACGTGATCGCGATCACCTTCGCGCCGGCCTGCATCGCGACGTCGAGCACGCGCAGCAGCTCGGGCGCGCGGCCCGACTTCGACACCGCGACGATCACGTCGCCCTTGCCGAGCAGCGCGGCCGACGCGGCCTGCATGTACAGGTCGCCGTACGCGATCGTCGGAATCCCGAAGCGGAAGAACTTGTAGTGCGCGTCCTGCGCGACGATGTTCGAGTTGCCGAGCCCGTAGAACTCGATGCGGCGCGCGCCGTTCAGGATCTCGATCGCGTTCTCGACGTGCTCGAAATTCAGGTGCTCGCGCAGTTGCAGGATCGCGGACACCGTGTTGTCGAGCACCTTCGCGCCGAAGTCGGTGGCCGTGTCGCCGAGATGCACCTGGCTGTGGCTCATCGGGATCGTGCCGGTGAGCCCGGTGGCGAGCTTCAGCTTGAAGTCCGACAGCCCCTGGCAGCCGAGCGAGCGGCAGAAGCGGATCACGGTCGGCTGGCTCACGTCGGCCTTGCGCGCGATGTCGACGATCGGATCGTTGATGATCGAGCGCGGATGGTTCAGCGCGAGATCGGCCACGCGGCGCTCGGCCGGCGTCAGCGCGTCGCGCATCTGGCGGATCCGTTCGAACACGGCCGACGACGCACCGCCGGAGCGGTTCGACAACTGCTCCGCGAGAATCGCCGACACGCCGAGGAACGCCGGGTATTCGGCGGTGATCAGGTAGGTCGGGATGTTCTCGAGATAGTGCGTGAAGCGGCCCTTCGCCTCGAAGCGTGCGCGGAACGACGAGCGCGTGAACAGCTCGCCCAGCTTCAGCGCGACGCCGCCGCCGATGTACACGCCGCCGAGCGCGCCGAGCGTCAGCGCGACGCTGCCCGCGAACGCGCCGAGAATCCCGCAGAAGCATTCGACCGTCTCGAGCGCGAGCGCGTCGCCCGCATGCGCGCGCTCGACGATCTCGACCGTGTCGACGGTCGCGGCGACACGTTTCTTGTCGCGCGCGGCGAGCGCGCGATAGATGATCTCCATGCCGGGGCCCGCGCACACGCGTTCGAACGACACGTGCGGAAACTTCTTGCGCGCGTACTGCAGCACCAGATCCTCGCGCTCGTCCTGCGGCGCGAACGATGCGTGGCCGCCTTCGCTGCCGAGCGCGATCCAGCGGTCGTCGGCCGGAATCAGCCCCGACACGCCGAGCCCGGTGCCCGGCCCGAGCAGGCCGATCACGCTGTTCTGGCGGCGCGTGCCGCCGCCGATCTGCACGCGCTGCGCGTCGGTCAGGCCCGGCAGCGCCATCGCGAGCGCGGTGAAGTCGTTGACGACCAGCAGCGTGTCGAAGCCGAGCGCGCGGCGCGTCGCCTCGATCGAGAAGCTCCAGTCGTGGTTGGTCATCGTGACCTGGTCGCCGTCGACCGGATTGGCGATCGCGATCGCCGCGTGGTTCACGCGGCTGATCTTCACGTCCTTCAGGTATTTGCGGATCGCGTCGGTGAGCGTCGGATAGTCGGCGCCGGGATAGACGCGGATCTGCGTGATCTCGCCGGGGCCGGTTTCCAGCGCGAAGCGCGCGTTGGTGCCGCCGACGTCCGCGAGCAGGCGCGGGCCGTCGGCATGCTGACCCGCGACGACCGCCTTACTTTGCGCACCAGTAGACATCGAGCTGGGTCCCCTTGTCGTTGGCCAGTTGGGAAATCGCGTTCTTCTGCAGCGACGCGGCCGCGGCGTCGAGCACGTCGCGTTTGCGGGCGCCCGCGATCAGCAGGAACAGCCGGTCGACGCGCTTGAGCGTATCGAGCGAAAAGCTCACGCGGGCATGCGGCGCCGCGCCCGGATGCACGGCGACGAAGCGCTCGGGCGTCGTGATCGCGTGGTCCCATTCGGGTGCGTCGGCGAAGATCGACGCGGTGTGGCCGTCCTCGCCCATGCCGAGCACGGCGACGGTCGGCACGCGGTAGTCGGGGTTCGCGTTCAACGCGGCGACGTGCGCGTCGAGCGTGCTGCGCGTGTCGACGAGCGGCAGGAAGCGGGCAGGGGCCGCCGCGTGCTGCAGCAGCGTGTCGCGCACGAGTTGCGCATTGCTGGCCGCGTCGTCGTCCGGCACCCAGCGGTCGTCGACCAGCGTGACGTCGACGCCGGCCCAGTCGAGCGCCGCATGCGACAGCGTGTGCAGGAACGGGCGCGGGCTGGTGCCGCCGGACACCGCGAGCGTCGGGCGCGCGGGGCCGGCGAGCGCCTCGCGCAGCGCGTCGCCGACGGCGCGCGCGAGCGCTTCGCTTTGCGCTTCCTGGGTGTCGAAAGCGTGGATCTCGATCACATCTCCTCCGGACTGCTTTGTCTGTTCAAATCGTACGAATCGTGGGGCAACGGTCTGCATCAGTTTTCTTCTTCGAGCCAGCAGGTGTCGTGCTGCGCGAGCATCGCGCTCGACGCGGCCGGCCCCCACGTGCCCGCCGCGTAGGGCTTCGGCGGCTTCAGCGTGCGCGCCCATTCGTTCAGGATCGGCTCGACCCACTGCCATGCGGCCTCCTGTTCGTCGCGCCGCACGAACAGGGCGAGCCGGCCGTTGATCACGTCGAGCAGCAGGCGCTGGTACGCCTCCATCTGCCCTTCCTTGAAGAACTGGTCGAACGCGAGGTCGAGGTGCACGCTCGCGAGGTTCATCCCTTCGCCCGGCTGCTTCGCGAGGCAGTACAGGCGGATCGTTTCGTTCGGCTGCAGCCGGATCACGAGACGGTTCGAACCGGGGCGCAGCGCGGTCGGGCCGAGCGCCGAATGCGGCACCGGGCGGAAGTTGACGACGATCTCCGCGACGCGGTCGGCCAGACGCTTGCCGGTGCGCAGGAAGAACGGCACGCCGGCCCAGCGCCAGTTCTCGATCTCGACCTTCAGCGCGACGAAGGTTTCGGTCTGGCTGTCGGGCTTCACGCCCGGCTCGGTCGCGTAGGCCGGCACCTGCGCGCCCTTGATCACGCCCGCATGATACTGGCCGCGCACCGCGACCTTGCCGATGTCGCGCGGATCGACCGGCTTCAGCGCGCGCAGCACGCGCAGCTTCTCGTCACGCACCGAGTCGGAATCCATCGAGTGCGGCGGCTCCATCGCGACGATCGACAGCAGCTGCAGCAGGTGGTTCTGCACCATGTCGCGCAGCGCGCCCGTATTGTCGTAGAAATCGCCGCGCGCCTCGACGCCGAGCTCTTCCGCGATCGTGATCTGGATGCTCTCGACCCATTCGCGGCGCCACAGTGGCTCGAACAGCGCGTTGCCGAAGCGCAGCGCGAGCAGGTTCTGTACCGGCTCCTTGCCGAGGTAGTGGTCGATCCGGTAGATCTGGCCTTCCGCGAAGATCTCGCCGACCGCGTCGTTGATCGCGTTCGACGACTTCAGGTCGTAGCCGAGCGGTTTCTCGAGCACGATGCGCGAGCCTTCGTTCAGGCCGACCGACGCGAGCGCCTTGCAGATCGGCACGAACAGCGACGGGCCGGTCGCGAGATAGAACACGCGGATGCCGGGCAGCGATGCGATCGCGTCGCGCAGCACGACGTAGTCCTCCGCACGGCCGAGATCGAGCTTCACGTATTCGATGCGCTCGAGAAACGACTTCCATGCCGCGTCGTCGAACGCGTTGCCGGCCGCCTTCGCCGCATGCGGCTTCACGTGCGTATCGACCCATTCGAGATAGCCTGCCCGATCCGATTCGTGCCGCGCGACGGCCACGATCCGGCCGCCGTCCGCCAGCATGTTCGCGCGGTGCGCTTCGAACAGCGCGGGCAGGATCTTGCGCATCGACAAATCGCCGGTGCCGCCGAAAAGTACGAAGGTAAAGCTGGAATCGGTATGCATGTGTCTCCGCCGTGTTGGGGGTGCTGGGAAGCGATCCGTAGTGCGATAAAAATATTTTTGACACTGAATTGTAGTTTAACTACAATCCGCCGCAAGGGGTAGCACCTGGGTGAAGAAAAAAAGAAGTGCGGTCGATGAACTGCGCGAGCTTCGCCTTCGGGAACGCCTTGTGCCGAATGGTATCGGACATTGACGGAGCGCATCATCGCGCGCCGTCGCCCCCGGGCTCGCGCCGCGGCATCGCGGTGGGCCAGAAACACAAAGAGGAGACACGCCGTTGAATCTCGATTCACGCTTTCTGTAAGAGCCCGGCCGGTCATCGGCCCCGTACGCTGCATGCGTCCCGCGGCTCGATTTCCCCGTCGTTTATCAAGAAGCCGGTTCCCCGTCGGGGAACCTCACGAGTTGATTCAGTCTGGAGGAGATAAGTAATGAAAGTTCGCTCGATCATGGGCGCGCTCTGCGCCGCGGGTCTGATGGCTGGCGCCGTGGCGGCGCAGGCAGCCGAGAACGTAACCGTGCTGCACTGGTGGACCTCGGGCGGCGAGTCGAAGGCCGTCGGCGTGCTGAAGGACGACCTGCAGAAGCAGGGCTACGTGTGGAAGGACTTCGCGGTCGCGGGCGGCGCTGGCGCCGCGGCGATGACCGCGCTGAAGACCAAGGTGATCAGCGGCGATTCCCCGTCGGCCGCGCAGATCAAGGGCCCGCTGATCCAGGACTGGGCTGACCAGGGCGTGCTCGTCAACATCGATTCGGCCGCCGGCGACTGGAAGCAGAACCTGCCGCCGGAAATCGACAAGATCATCAAGTACAAGGGCCATACGGTCGCCGCGCCGTTCTCGGTGCACCGCGTCAACTGGCTGTACATCAACAAGGCCGCGCTCGACAAGGTCGGCGCGAAGGTGCCGACCACCTGGCCCGAATTCTTCGCGGTGGCCGACAAGCTGAAGGCCGCGGGCATCCAGCCGGTCGCGATGGGCGGCCAGCCGTGGCAGGACCTGACGCTGTGGGAAGACGTCGTGCTGTCGCAGGGCCCGGCGTTCTACAAGAAGGCGCTGGTCGACCTCGACCAGGCGACGCTGACGTCGCCGCAGATGCTGTCGGTGTTCGACACGGTGCGCAAGATCCAGGGCTACTTCGACACCGGCCGTAACGGCCGCGACTGGAACCTCGCGACCGCGATGGTCATCAACGGCAAGGCCGGCATGCAGTTCATGGGCGACTGGGCGAAGGGCGAATTCGAAAACGCCGGCAAGAAGGCGGGCAAGGACTACGTCTGCGCGCCGGTGCCGGGCACCGCGAATTCGTACACGTTCAACGTCGATTCGTTCGTGTTCTTCCAGCAGAAGGGCGAGAAGAACGCGACGCCGGGCCAGCTCGCGCTCGCGAAGACGATCATGACGCCGGACTTCCAGGAGCAGTTCAGCCTGCTGAAGGGCTCGGTGCCGGTGCGTCTCGGCGTGAAGATGGACAAGTTCGACGACTGCGCGAAGAAGTCGTATGCCGACGAGCAGACCGCGATCAAGTCGGGCGGCTTCGTGCCGTCGCTCGCGCACGGCATGGCGCAAGGCGACGCGACCGCCGGCGCGATCACCGACGTCGTGACGAAGTTCATGAACTCGCAGCAGGATTCGAAGAGCGCGGTCGCCGCGCTCGCGAAGGCCGCGAAGGTCAAGTAACGCGCGCCAGGCGCCCGGCCGGACACGCTTCATCGGCCGGGCGTTTTTGCATGTGCAGCAAACGGGCTCGCCCGCGGGTCCGTGCCGTACCCGGCGCCGGCCCGGCCTGCGCCGCCCTCGTTCCAGGAGTCGAATCAAGTGGCTGCCCCTCTTAGCGGAAACGGATCCGGCGCTGCCGCCGCACGGCGTACGTCGCCGATGTCGGCCTTCGCCGATCGCTGGATCCCGAAGCTCGTGCTCGCGCCGAGCGTCGCGATCGCCGTGGTGTTCATCTACGGCTTCATCCTGATTACCGGCTATCTGTCGCTGACCCGCTCGCGGCTGTTGCCCAACTACGAATTCGACGGCTTCGGCCGTTACACGGACCTGTTCCAGAACGACGTGTGGTGGACCTCCGCCGCGAACCTCGGCTGGTTCGGGATTCCGTTCATCGCGATCTGCGTCGGGCTCGGGCTGTTCCTCGCGATCCTGCTCGACCAGCGGATCCGCAACGAAGGCGCGCTGCGCGCGATCTTCCTGTACCCGATGGCGCTGTCGTTCATCGTCACCGGCACCGCGTGGCAGTGGATCCTGAACCCGGGCCTCGGCCTCGAGAAGGTGATGCACGACTGGGGCTGGACGAGCTTCTCGTTCGGCTGGCTCGACGATCCGGACAAGGCGATCTTCTGCGTGGTGATCGCGGCCGTGTGGCAGTCGACCGGCTTCGTGATGGCGCTGTTCCTCGCGGGGCTGCGCGGCGTCGACGGCGAGATCTTCAAGGCCGCGCAGGTCGACGGCGCGACGCTGCCCACCATCTACCGCAAGATCGTGATCCCGAGCATGCGCCCGGTGTTCTTCTCGGTGCTGCTGATCCTTTGCCACATCACGATCAAGACCTTCGACCTCGTCGTCGCGCTGACTGCGGGCGGCCCGGGCACGTCGTCGTCGCTGCCGGCCATGTTCATGTACACGTTTTCGTTCAACCGCGGCCAGCTCGGGCTCGGCGCGGCGTCCTCGGTGATGATGCTCGCGACCGTGGTCGCGGTGCTGGTGCCGCTGATGTATATGGAATCGAGGAGCACCCGCAATGCAGCCTAAGATGACGATCAGCCGGGCAGTGATCTATGCGGCACTGATCCTGTTCGCGCTGTATTTCCTGTTCCCGATCTACGTGATGCTGTCGACGTCGTTCAAGGACCTCGACCAGCTGCGCACCGGCAACCTGCTGACGCCGCCCACCACGTGGACCGTCGAGCCGTGGGTGAAGGCCTGGAGCGGCGCCTGTACCGGCGTGCGCTGCGACGGGATGAAGCCGTTCTTCCTGAACTCGCTGCAGATGGTGATCCCGGCCGTGCTGATCTCGTCGCTGATCGGCGCGTTCAACGGCTACGTGCTCACGCACTGGCGCTTTCGCGGCGCGGACGCGCTGTTCACGATGATGCTGGTCGGCTGCTTCATTCCGTTCCAGGTGATCCTGCTGCCGATGGCGCGCCTGCAGGGGATGCTCGGCCTCGCCAACACGATTCCGGGCCTCGTGTTCGTGCACGTCGTGTACGGGATCGCGTTCACGACGATGTTCTTCCGCAACTTCTACGTGAGCGTGCCGGCCGAACTCGTGAAGGCCGCGCGCATCGACGGCGCGGGCTTCTTCACGATCTTCACGAAGATCCTGTTGCCGGTGTCGCTGCCGATCTTCATGGTGTGCCTGATCTGGCAATTCACGCAGATCTGGAACGACTTCCTGTTCGGGATCGTGTTCTCCGGCGTCGATTCGATGCCGATCACGGTCGCGCTGAACAACCTCGTCAACACGTCGACGGGCGTGAAGGAATACAACGTCGACATGGCCGGCGCGATCATCGCCGCGCTGCCGACGCTGCTCGTCTACATCGTCGCCGGCCGCTACTTCGTGCGCGGGCTGACGGCAGGCGCGGTGAAGGGGTAAGCGCGGCTTCATCCGATACGACGAACCGGCCGCGCAGGACGCGCGGCGCATCGAAACGAACCCGACGCGGCGCCCGAGCGCGCCGCGCGAGACGAGACAGAGGATTCACAGCATGGCAAGCCTTTCCATCCGTGACGTGTACAAGACCTACCCGAACGGGGTGCCGGTCCTGAAGGGTGTCGACATCGAGATCGAGGACGGACAGTTCCTGATCCTGGTCGGCGGCTCGGGCTGCGGGAAATCGACGCTGCTCAACATGATCGCCGGGCTCGAGACCGTCACGAGCGGCGAGATCTGCATCGACGGCAAGGTCGTCAACGACCTGTCGCCGAAGGATCGCGACATCGCGATGGTGTTCCAGTCGTACGCGCTGTATCCGTCGATGACGGTGCGCGAGAACATTTCGTTCGGGCTGAACATCCGCAAGGTGTCGAAGAGCGAGCAGCAGCAGATCGTCGACCGCGTGTCGGCGATGCTGCAGATCCAGCACCTGCTCGACCGCAAGCCGGGCCAGCTGTCGGGCGGCCAGCGGCAGCGCGTCGCGATGGGCCGCGCGCTCGCGCGCGATCCGTCGCTGTTCCTGTTCGACGAACCGCTGTCGAACCTCGACGCGAAGCTGCGCATCGAGATGCGCGCGGAAATCAAGCTGCTGCACCAGCGTCTCGGCACGACGATCGTCTACGTGACGCACGACCAGATCGAGGCGATGACGCTCGGCGACCGGATCGCGGTGATGAAGGACGGCGTGGTCCAGCAGTTCGGCGCGCCGCAGGAGATCTACGATTCGCCGTCGAACCTGTTCGTCGCGGGCTTCATCGGCGCGCCGCCGATGAACTTCATCAACGGCAAGCTGGTCGAGCAGGGCGGCGGAATCGCGCTCGAGATCGACACGGGCCTCGCGCGCAGCGCGCTGATCCTGCCGTTCGACGCGGCGAAGCTGAAGTCGCACGTCGGCCGCGAGGTGATCCTGGGCCTGCGTCCGGAACGCATCACCGACGCACGCAACGCGCACAACGGCGAGGCGTCGAACCTGCAGCCGATCGACGTGCGCGTCGACGTGACCGAGCCGACCGGGCCGGACACGCACGTGTTCGCGCAGGTGAACGGCAAGCGCATCGTGAGCCGCGTGCATCCGGCCGCGAATCCGCAGCCGGGGCAGACGCAGTCGCTGCTGTTCGACGTGTCGAAGGCCGTGCTGTTCGATCCGGCATCGGAAGAGCGGATCGCGTGACGGGCGCTTGCGTTGAACGAAACAGAAAGGGGCCGTATCGAACGGCCCCTTTTTTCGTTTCGGCGCTGCGGCTGACGCGTCCGCGGACGCGTCGGTCAATGCGGCAACCGCACGTCGAACTTGAACGTCGCGAGCCGCGCGACGAGGATGAAGCCGGTCGCGAGCAGCACGCTGTACACCGAGTCGAACTGCAGCCACACGAGCAGCAGGTAGAACCAGCAACCGACGAACGCGCAGGTCGCGTACGGCCGCGAATCGCGCAGGATCAGCGGAATGTCGTTGCACAGCACGTCGCGGACGATCCCGCCGACCACACCGGTAATCACGCCCATCATCACCGCGATGAAGCGCGGCATCTCGGCGTCGAGCGCGATCGCCGTGCCCGAGATGCTGAAGATGCCGAGCCCGATCGCATCGGCGATCAGCAGCAGCCGTTCGGCCGACAGCCGCGACAGCATGCGCAGCACGAACGGCGCGAACAGCGCGAGCACGAAGATCGCGATCACGTAGTCGTCGTGCACGACCCAGTAGAACGGCCGGCGCTCGAGCAGGATGTCGCGCAGCGTGCCGCCGCCGAACGCGGTCGCGAGCGCGACGACGAACGTGCCGACCGAATCGAGACGGTTCTTGCGCGCCTCGATGAACCCCGAAATCGCGAAGGCCAGCGTGGCGATCGCCTCCAGTACCGCGATCGCGAGCGTCAGCCTAGGATGCGGCACGCGGCCCCCGGTCGGCCGGCGCCGCGTGCGGCTGCAGCAGCACGAGCACCGCGCCCGCGCCGCCGTCGTGGCCGCGCGCCTCGCAGAATGCGATTACTTCTTCCTTCTGCACGAGCCATGCGCGCACCTTGCCCTTCAGCACGGGTTCCTTGCCGATCGAGCCGAGCCCCTTGCCATGGATCACGCGCAGGCAGCGCAGCCCTTTCTTGCCGGCTTCGCGGATGAATTCGGCGAGCGCATCGCGCGCCTCGTCGCGCCGCATCCCGTGCAGATCGATCTGCGCCTGCACGATCCACGCACCGCTTCTCAGCTTGCGCACGACGTCGCGGCTGATGCCGGGGCGGTGGTAATACAGCGAGTCGTCGCTGTCGAGCAGTGTCTCGGGATCGAATTCGTCGGACAGCGTCGCGTTCAGCACGGCTTCCTCGTCGCGCTGCGTCTGTTTCGGCACCGGGTCGGGCGGCATGCGGCCGGACGACGCGCGCGGCGGCGCGTTCAGCGGCCGGATCGCGCCGATTTCGTTGCGGAACAGGTTCGCGTCGGCTTCCGCCTTGCGCTCGGCCTGCGCGGCTTCGATGCGCGCGCGTTCGCGACGATCGGCTTCGCCTTGCAGCGACTTGCGCAACGCGCCGAGGCCCGCGAGGCCCTGGCCGCGCAACGCGGCCGCATCGAGGGCGGGCGGCGGGGCCTCGGGCGCCGGGGTCACGGGACGGGCAGCGATCTTCCGCTTCGCGGGATCGCTCGGATGGGGCTGGTTCTTCGCCATGATTCGATAACAGGGCAGGCGCGTTTGGGCGCGCGGGCACAAAAAAGCCGCTGCGCGGCGGCAGCGGCTTTCCGGTCGAGCCCGCTTCGCGGCAGCGGACGCCATTGTAGCGCCCGCCGCGAAAAGGCTTCCGGCTTACTTCTTGTCGTGCAGGCTTTCGAGGTAGCGCTGCGCGTCGAGCGCGGCCATGCAACCCGTGCCCGCGCTGGTGATCGCCTGGCGGTACACGTTGTCCTGCACGTCGCCCGCGGCGAACACGCCCGGCACGCTCGTCGACGTCGCATTGCCCTGCAGGCCGCTCTTCGTCAGGATGTAGCCGTCCTTCATCTCCAGCTGGCCCTGGAACAGGTCGGTGTTCGGCTTGTGGCCGATCGCGACGAACACGCCCTGCACCTGCAGGTCTTCCGTCGCGCCGGTCTTCACGTTCTTGATGCGCAGGCCCGTGACGCCCGACTCCTCGCCCGTCACCTCGTCGAGCACGTGATCCCACTTGATGTCGACGACGCCTTCCTTTTGCTTCTCCAGCAGGCGGTCGATCAGGATCGGCTCCGCGCGGAACTTGTCGCGGCGGTGGATCACGGTGACCTTCTTCGCGATGCCGGTGAGGTAAAGCGCTTCCTCGACGGCCGTATTGCCGCCGCCGATCACCGCGACTTCCTGGTTGCGATAGAAGAAGCCGTCGCAGGTCGCGCAGGCCGACACGCCCTTGCCCATGAACGCTTCCTCGGACGGCAGGCCGAGATACTGGGCGGACGCGCCGGTCGCGATGATCAGCGAATCGCACGTGTACTCGCCCGAGTCGCCGATCAGGCGGATCGGCTTTTCGTGCAGTTTCGCGGTGTGGATGTGGTCGAAGACGATTTCGGTGTTGAAGCGCTCGGCGTGCTCCTGGAAGCGCGCCATCAACTCCGGACCCTGCACGCCTTTCGCGTCGGCCGGCCAGTTTTCGACGTCGGTCGTGGTCATCAGCTGGCCGCCCTGCGCGATGCCGGTGATCAGCACCGGGGACAGGTTGGCGCGTGCCGCGTAGACGGCAGCCGTGTAGCCGGCGGGGCCGGAACCGAGAATCAGGACTTTGGCGTGTTTGGGCGTGGACATGTGCGAATCCGTAAAAGGCGGCCGCGGCGGGCGGGGTGGGGCTCGCCGTACGATCCGGGATTGACCGGGATGCCGTCGTAGATGGGTATCAGACGCGCATTATAAAGGCCCCGTTGCTGCGCTGCCGAACGAGAGTTTCAATCGTGCCGATAGCGTTTCGCGGCGCCTCGCCCACACGGGGCCGCGGGCCGGACGGCAGGCGGCCGGGGTGGCGGCGCGTTGCCGCACGCGCGGACATCCGGCCGGCTTGCGGCCGTCGGCGGCGCCGGTTCGGCGCTCCGTCCCCGTGATGTAACCGTCATTTACACTTGGCGGCGCGGTGCAGCGTTTACAATAAGCGCGATCGAACGACAGGCGGGCGCACGGCCCGTCCTCTTTATACGGATTCATGGCAAAAGCTCCTTATTCCGCCCAGGCACAGGCGTTGCCGCACCGGATGTCGAAGCTCCTCACGGAGATCCGCTGGATTCTCCAGGTCGCGCTCTGCGCCTTTCTTGTGATGGCCCTGCTGAGCTACAGCCGGCGCGATCCGAGCTGGACGCACGCCGCCCAGGTCGATCACATCTCGAACTGGGCCGGCCGCGTCGGCGCGTGGACGGCCGACATCATCCTGCTGCTGTTCGGCCTGTCGGCCTACTGGCTGATCGTGCCGCTCGGGCGGCGCATCGCCGTCAACTACCGCCGCATCACGCGCCACGAGGCGATTCCCGACGAACCGGAGCGGCCGATCGGCTGGCTCACCGAAATCTTTGCGTTCGTGCTGGTCGTGCTCGCGTGCGACGGCATCGAGGCGCTGCGCATGTGGTCGCTGAAGGTGCAGTTGCCGCGTGCACCGGGCGGCGTCGTCGGCGAAGCCGTCGCGGGCGCGATGTCGCATGCGTTCGGCTTCACGGGCGGCACGCTGTTGTTGCTGATCGCGCTCGCGATCGGCCTGTCGCTGTATTTCCGCTTCTCGTGGCTGTCGGTCGCCGAGCGCGTCGGCGGTGCGATCCTGTCCGCCGTCAACGTCGCGAAGCTGCGCCGCGAGGCCGAGCGCGACCGCAAGCTCGGCGAGGCCGCGGCGGTGCGCCGCGAAGGCAAGGTCGAAGAGGAGCGCGTGCGCATCGAGGACCACGAGCCGGTGACGATCGTGCCGCCGGTCGTCACGCCGGCGAAGTCCGAGCGCGTCGAGCGCGAGCGCCAGGTGCCGCTGTTTACCGACCTGCCGGGCGATTCGACGCTGCCGCCGGTGTCGCTGCTCGACCCCGCGCCGAAGACGCAGGAAGCGATTTCCGCCGATACGCTCGAATTCACGTCGCGCCTGATTGAGAAGAAGCTGAAGGACTTCGGCGTCGAGGCGAGCGTCGTCGCCGCGTATCCGGGCCCGGTCGTCACGCGCTACGAGATCGAGCCGGCCACCGGCGTGAAGGGCAGCCAGATCGTCAACCTCGCGAAGGATCTCGCGCGTTCGCTGTCGCTCGTGTCGATCCGCGTCGTCGAGACGATTCCCGGCAAGAACTACATGGCGCTCGAGCTGCCGAACCAGCGCCGCCAGACGGTGCACCTGTCCGAGATCATCGGCTCCGAGGTGTATGCGGCCGCGTCGTCGGCGCTGACGCTGAGCCTCGGCAAGGACATCGGCGGCAAGCCGGTGTGCGCGGATCTCGCGAAGATGCCGCACCTGCTGGTGGCCGGTACGACCGGCTCGGGCAAGTCGGTCGGGATCAACGCGATGATCCTGTCGCTGCTGTACAAGGCCACCGCCGAACAGGTGCGCCTGATCCTGATCGATCCGAAGATGCTCGAAATGAGCGTCTACGAAGGCATTCCGCACCTGCTGTGCCCGGTCGTCACCGACATGCGCCAGGCCGGCCATGCGCTGAACTGGACCGTCGCGGAGATGGAGCGCCGCTACAAGCTGATGAGCAAGCTCGGCGTGCGCAACCTCGCGGGCTACAACAACAAGATCGACGACGCGGCGAAGCGCGAGGAGAAGATCCCGAACCCGTTCAGCCTGACGCCGGAAGATCCCGAGCCGCTCGGCCGCCTGCCGAACATCGTCGTCGTGATCGACGAGCTGGCCGACCTGATGATGGTCGTCGGCAAGAAAGTCGAGGAACTGATCGCGCGGATCGCGCAGAAGGCACGTGCGGCCGGCATCCACCTGATCCTCGCGACCCAGCGTCCGTCGGTCGACGTGATTACCGGCCTGATCAAGGCGAACGTGCCGACGCGGATCGCGTTCCAGGTGTCGTCGAAGATCGACTCGCGCACGATTCTCGACCAGATGGGCGCCGAATCGCTGCTCGGGATGGGCGACATGCTGTACCTGCCGCCGGGCACCGGGCTGCCGGTGCGCGTGCATGGCGCGTTCGTCGCCGACGACGAAGTGCATCGCGTCGTCGAGAAGCTCAAGGAGCAGGGCGAGCCGAACTACGTCGAGGGCCTGCTCGAAGGCGGCACCGCCGACGGCGACGAGGGCTCGGCCGGCGCGGGAACCGGCGAAGGCGGCGGCGAGTCTGATCCGCTATACGACCAGGCGGTCGAGATCGTCATCAAGAACCGCCGCGCGTCGATCTCGCTCGTGCAGCGTCACCTGCGGATCGGCTACAACCGCGCGGCGCGGCTGCTCGAGCAGATGGAGCAGTCGGGGCTCGTGTCGGCGATGTCGTCGAGCGGCAACCGCGAAATTCTTGTGCCGGCGCGCGACGCGGAATGAGTCCGCGGCGCCCGCAGCGCCGGCCACCCAGGGAGAAAACCGCAATATGCAGCAACTTTCGTTCGTCCCTTTCCTTCGTTCGACGCGGCGCTGGCTCGGCGCGGCGCTCGCCGGCGCATCGCTGATGCTCGCGGCGACGCACGCGTTCGCGGGCGGCACCGAGCAACTGAAGGCCTTCGTGTCGCAGGTGCGTTCGGCGAAGGGCGATTTCACGCAGCAGATCGTCAAGGCGCCGGCCAAGGGCGCGAGCGCCGCACAGGCCGCACCGAAGCCCACCGACAATTCGAGCGGCACGTTCGTGTTCGCGCGTCCGGGCAAGTTCATCTGGACGTACCAGAAGCCGTACCAGCAGGTGCTGCAGGCCGACGGCGACAAGCTCTACGTGTACGACCGCGACCTGAACCAGGTCACCGAGCGCAAGCTGAACGGCGCGCTGGGCGCGAGCCCCGCCGCGATCCTGTTCGGCAGCAACGATCTCGACAAGAACTACACGCTGCGCGATGCCGGCGAGAAGGGCGGCATCGAGTGGCTCGAGATGCTGCCGAAGGCGCAGGACACGCAGTTCCAGCGGATCGGTATCGGCTTCCGCAACGGCACGCTCGCCGCGATGGAGCTGCACGACGTGTTCGGCAACGTCACGCTGCTGACCTTCACGAACATCCAGACGAACCCGGCGCTGAAGGGCGATACGTTCAAGTTCGTCGTGCCGAAGGGCGCGGACGTGATCAACGGCTGACCGGCGCCGCGCGCCGTTCTCCTGCAACGGGCCTGCCGGCGACGGCAGGCCCGTGTCGTTTCCGGGCGCGGGTAACAGGCGTGGGCACCCCCGGGCCCGGCGGCGCGCTCGCGCGGCTGTCATAATGTCGGGTCCGGCGGCCGGTTCGGCCGCTATCGTTTGATGTGGAGCGAGGGTTCATGTCCGACCTGTTTCAAGTCGAGCCGCGCCGCCCGCTCGCCGAGGCGCTGCGGCCCAAAACGCTCGCCGAGGTGATCGGCCAGACGCATTTGCTGGGCGAAGGCAAGCCGCTGCGGCTCGCGTTCGAATCGGGCAAGCCGCATTCGATGATCCTGTGGGGGCCGCCCGGCGTCGGCAAGACGACGCTCGCGCGGCTCACCGCGCTCGCGTTCGACTGCGAGTTCATCGCGCTGTCCGCGGTGCTCGGCGGCGTGAAGGACATCCGCGAGTCGATGGAGCAGGCGAAGGACACGCTGAACCGCACCGGTCGCCACACGATCCTGTTCGTCGACGAGATCCACCGGTTCAACAAGGGGCAGCAGGACGCGCTGCTGCCGTTCGTCGAGTCGGGTCTCGTCACCTTCATCGGCGCGACGACCGAAAACCCGAGTTTCGAAGTCAATTCGGCGTTGCTGTCGCGCGCGCAGGTGTACGTGCTGAAATCGTTGAACGATGACGAGATGCGTCAGTTGCTCAAGCGCGCGCAGGAAATCGCGCTCGACGGCCTCGCGTTCGACGACAAGGCGATCGACACGCTGGTCGGCTACGCGGACGGCGACGCGCGCCGCTTCCTGAACCTGCTCGAACAGGCGCAGACGGCGGCGACGTCGGCCGGGGTCGCGACGATCGATGCCGATTTCGTCAGCAGCGCGATGACGCTGAACGCGCGGCGCTTCGACAAGGGCGGCGACAACTTCTACGACCAGATTTCGGCGCTGCACAAGTCGGTCCGCGGCTCGAGCCCGGACGGCGCGCTGTACTGGTTCTGCCGGATGATCGACGGCGGCGCGGATCCGAAGTATCTCGCGCGGCGCATCGTGCGGATGGCGTGGGAAGACATCGGGCTGGCCGACCCGCGCGCGTTGCAGGTGGCGAACGACGCGGCCGAGACCTACGAACGGCTCGGCTCGCCGGAAGGCGAACTTGCGCTCGGGCAGGCCGTGATCTATCTCGCGTGCGCGGCGAAGAGCAACGCCGGCTACAACGCGTTCAACCAGGCGATGGCGTTCGTGAAGCAGGACAAGTCGCGCGAGGTGCCCGTGCACCTGCGCAATGCGCCGACCAAGCTGATGAAGGAACTCGGCTACGGCCACGCGTATCGTTACGCGCACGACGAGCCGAACGCGTACGCGGCCGGCGAGACGTACCTGCCGGACGGGATGCGCGAGCCGCGCTGGTATCAGCCGGTGCCGCGCGGGCTCGAATCGAAGATCGCCGAGAAGCTCGCCTGGCTGCGCGAGCTCGATCGCGAAGCCGGCAAGAAGGACTGACGGGGCCGCGCGGCCCGGTTCGGCCTGCGCCTCGCGGACGCGTCAGCGCTTGCGGCCCGGCTGCTGCTTCCAGTATTCGAACGGTTCTTCGTGGCATTCGATGTCGAGTTCGGCGATCCGCGCGTGCAGGCGCTCCTGCGCGTCGGCGATCGCGAGGTTGTAGATCGCCGGCGCGATTTCCTGGACGAAGAAATGCAGCAGCGCGCCGGCCTGGATGTTGCCGATCGGCTCGTCCATGTTTTCTGTGAAATAACGTTGCAGCGACGCGATCGCACGGTCGCGTACATCCTTGTCGAGTTCGATGGTCATCGGATTCCCTGGCGTGCTGTGATACGGAGCCGGCGCGCCGCCTGAATCGGTTGGCGCCAGCCGGCGCGGGCGGTTTGCGATCCGCCATGGCGCGTCGCGCGGCAATTCGCCGGCCGCCGACGCGCAGACCGGCAATGCGATACTGCCATGCTCGCCCCATTTGCGGCATTGTCCGTCCGGACGGTGCCGTGGCGGCCGCGCGGTGCGTTAGAATTCCCGTCTTACACAACGATTTTCCAAGTCCTCCCATGCTCGACATCCAGTTGCTGCGCAAAGACCTCGACGGCGTCGCCAAGCGCCTCGCCGATCGCGGCTACACCCTCGACGTCGCCGCGTTCTCCGCACTCGAAGCGGAACGCCGCGCGATCCAGACCCACACCGAAGAGCTCCAGGCGCGCCGCAACAGCCTGTCGAAGCAGATCGGCGCGATGAAGGGGAAGGGCGAGGACACGTCGGCCGTGATGGCCGAAGTCAGCGGGATCGGCGACGACATGAAGGCGTCGGAAGCCAAGCTCGGCGAGATCCAGGCGCGCCTGTCCGACCTGATGCTGGGCATGCCGAACGTCGCGCACGAAAGCGTGCCGGTCGGCAAGGACGAGGCCGACAACGTCGAGGTGCGCCGCTGGGGCACGCCGCGCCAGTTCGACTTCGAGGTGAAGGATCACGTCGACGTCGGCACGCCGCTCGGCCTCGATTTCGAGACGGGCGCGAAGCTCGCCGGTGCGCGCTTCACGATGCTGCGCGGCCCGATCGCGCGCCTGCACCGCGCCCTCGCGCAGTTCATGATCGACACGCACACGCAGCAGCACGGCTATACCGAAACGTACACGCCGTACATCGTGAACCCGGAGATCCTGTACGGCACGGGCCAGTTGCCGAAGTTCGCGGACGACATGTTCCGCGTCGAGAAGGGCGGCGCGGAAAACACGGTCACGCAATACCTGATCTCCACGTCCGAGATTTCGCTGACGAACACCGTGCGCGAGTCGATCGTCGACGGCGCCGCGCTGCCGATCAAGCTCACCGCGCATTCTCCGTGCTTCCGCTCGGAAGCCGGTTCGTACGGCCGCGACACGCGCGGGATGATCCGTCAGCACCAGTTCGACAAGGTCGAGATGGTGCAGGTCGTCGCGCCGGAAACGTCGTACGCGGCGCTCGACGAGATGGTCGGCCACGCGGAAGCGATCCTGCAGAAGCTCGGCCTGCCGTACCGCGTGATCACGCTGTGCACGGGCGACATGGGCTTCTCGGCCGCGAAGACGTTCGACCTCGAGGTGTGGCTGCCCGCGCAGAACACCTATCGCGAGATCTCGAGCTGCTCGAACACCGAGGCGTTCCAGGCGCGCCGGATGCAGGCGCGCTTCCGCAACGCGCAGGGCAAGCCGGAGCTCGTGCATACGCTGAACGGTTCGGGTCTGGCGGTCGGCCGCACGCTCGTCGCGGTGCTGGAGAATTACCAGAACGCGGACGGCTCGGTCACGGTGCCGGAAGTACTGCGTCCGTACATGGGCGGCATGGAGCGGATCGACGCGCCGGCACAGACGTCGTAACGCGGGTCTTTCGAAGCCCTCGCAAAAAAATTTGCAGAAAGGGCTTGTCAGCCGCGAAGTGATCGTCTTATAATCTTTTTCTCGCGGAAACGACCAGCCGCGAAATGCAGTAAGGAAGGAGAGGTGGCAGAGTGGTCGAATGTACCTGACTCGAAATCAGGCGTACGGTTTCCCCGTACCGTGGGTTCGAATCCCACCCTCTCCGCCAAAATACGAAGCCCCTTGATCCGGCAGGATCAAGGGGTTTTTCGTTTTGGGCCGGCGGCGCGCCCGGATCGGGTCGCATCTTCGATGCAGCCCGGCTGCATGATGAACACCATCGCCCCGTGACGAACCGGTCGTCGGAAGTCCTGACAGTCGTTGCATGGCTGCCGCACCGCGCACGCGTGCAAAACCGGCAGCCGGTGCGCCCACCAGTTTCTACGCAGCCCTCACAGAACCATCACGCCGCCGCCGGATACTGCGCCAGCACCCTGTCGCGGATCGACGGCTTGATGTTCGACTGCGCCATGTCCCCGCGATAGTGGGCGACGACGCGCGGGTTCATCACGCGATACCAGAGCGGCGGCACGTACGCGAACAGGATCATCGTCGCGTAGCCGGCCGGCAATTGCGGCGCATCGTCGAAGTGGCGCAGCGCCTGGTACGAGCGCGTCGGATTCGCGTGATGGTCGGCGTGTCGCTGCAACTGGTACAGGAACAGGTTCGTGACGACGTGATTGCTGTTCCACGAATGCTGCGGCGTGCAGCGTTCGTAGCGGCCGCTCGGCAGCTTGCGACGGCCCAGCCCGTAGTGCTCGACGTAGTTCACGACTTCGAGCAGCGACGCGCCGTAGACGGCCTGGATCACGAGGAACGGAATCACGACCTTGCCGGCCATCGCGATCGCGATGCCCCACACGACGGCGGTCATCGCCCACGCGTGCAGCACTTCGTTGCGCCAGGTCCACGGCGACTGCCCGAGCCGTTCGAGGCGCGCCTTTTCGAGCCGCCACGCCGAGCGGATGCTGCCGGTCACCGTGCGCGGCAGGAACGCCCAGAACGACTCGCCGTAGCGCGCGCTCGCCGGATCCTCGGCCGTCGCGACGCGCACGTGATGGCCGCGGTTGTGCTCGACGTAGAAGTGGCCGTACGCGACCGGCGCGAGCGTGATCTTCGCGAGCCAGCGTTCGAAGCGGTCGGTCTTGTGCCCGAGTTCGTGCGCGGTATTGATCGAGATCCCGGTCGCGGCGCCGAGCGACAGCGCGAAGCCGACATAGTCGTACCACGCGAGCGCATGCGTGCCGACGATCCACACGCACATGAAGAACGCGACGTATTCGACGAAGGTCGCGAGATAGACGATGTACCGGTAATAGCGCTCGCGTTCGAGATGCGGCACGACGGCCTCGGGCGGATTGTCGCGATCGTCGCCGATCAGCGTGTCGAGGATCGGGATCACGCCGAACGCGAACAGCGGGCCGAACCACCAGAACACATGCAGGCCCGTCGACAGCGCGAGCTGTGCAGCGAGGATCGGCAGCGTGATCGTCAGCGCGCCGAGCAGCCACAGGTAACGCTTGCCATCCGACCAGCCCGAAGCCGATTCGTCGGTCATTGCCATTGTCTCCCTCCAGTCGGCCGGCCCGCGGGCGGCCGCATGCAAGATTGTTCGAATCCTCGTGGTCCGCGACGTGCGCGGCGGCCTCCGGATCGTCGCCCGGTTCTGCCTGTTATACGACCGGTGCGCGCGCTTGCCAAACGCCGGCGCTAGGCGCGGCGCTCCAAACGGCGGGGTGCGCGCACCGCGCGCCGGGAAGGGCCGACACGCGCCGATTGAAACATGCAGGCGAGGGCGGATCGACCCGCACGGAGCGTCGCGTTCGTCGGATGAATGGCCCGGCGCGCGGCGAACGCATGCCGGGTGATGGGGCTGCAACAAATGTTGCGTCGCAATAAAGACGGTGACGAAGGATTGGCACAGCGTGTTTTTCGTTTGGTTATATTACGCAGCATTACGGCCGCCGCGCGGCCATTCAGCGCGACTTGAAACCGGGTGGCCATGCATGGCAAGGAGAACGAGGCGATGCGCCAAGCGAGGGCGGCACGTTCACCGTCCGACCGCCTGCGTCGATGCACCGATGCTGCACCTGCACACCGATCGGCGCGTGTCGTCGCTGATGACACTTGCTGCCTTTCGATCCGCGCCGCCATTTGAAAATTACGATTTGACTCATGCCCCGCTTTCGGTTGAAGCTAATAGCTTGCTGTCCGAAGGGGGCTGTGCCTGCATGAGTTCGACCTTGACCGTTCGTCGTATCGCTGCCGATCAGGGCGGCGTGTATCGCGAACTCCGCGCTGCATCGCTGCGTGAGCCCTACGCGCCCGGCGAAGCGCCGGAGGCCGAATTGCTGACCGTCGAAGCGGACGCAGCGTCGGCGATCGCCGCGCAGCGCGCCGTGTCCGACGAGTCGACGACTTTCCTGCTGTACACCGAAGGCCATCCGGCCGGCATGATCGGCGCGTATTTCGACAACACGCCCGATCGGCGCGCGTTCGTCAGCGAACTGTGGGTCGCGCACGCGGTGCGTCACCTGCGCGGCGGCGTGCTGCTGCTGGAGACGGCCACCGCGTGGCTCGCCGAGCGCGGCGCCACCGACGTCTACGCGTGGATCGCCGATGCGAACCGCAACGCGATCCGCTTCTACGAGCGCGCGGGTTTCGGCAACACCGGCGAACATGCGCCGATCGCCCGGATGCCCGGCGCGATGAAATCGCTGTTCGTATCGCAGGTGAAGCACTGACGCGACCGCGAAACGCCAGCCGCGCGGCGCGATGACAGCCCGGTCGCCCGCCTGCCTGCCCCCTGCCGGTCGCGCGTCCGCCCGGGCCGCCGCGACCCCGAGTCCCAAAAATAATGGCCGCACGCGTGGACGCCTGTAAAATACGCAAAAATTTTTTGCAGAGTGTCCATGTCGCTTAAAAAATCGCCATTCTTCGAGCTGCGCAGCGGATCGGTCGATACGTTGCTGTTCACCGTGAAGACGACCGATCTCGATGCGTTGCGTACCGAACTGGTCAAGCGCTTCGAAGCGACTCCCGAGTTTTTCGCCGACGATGTCGTCGCGATCGACGTCCGCCGCCTGGCTGACGGCGAACGCGTCGCGCTCGCGGACATCCGCCAGATGCTGAACGACGTGCGGATGCGTCCGGTGGGCGTCGTCGCACTGGCAACGCAGGGCTGGGCGGGGGAAGCCGGCCTGCCGTTGCTGGAGGCGCGCGATCGCCGCGCGCCGGCCGCGAAACCTGCCGACGAAGCGGAACCGGCGGCTGTGCTAGCCGTCGAGGCCGCCGCCGCTCCGGCAGCCGCAGCGGCGCCCGAACAGTCGTCGGACCCCGTGCCGACGCTCTTGCAGGCCGGAGGCCAGACGCTGGTGATCGACCGGCCGTTGCGTTCGGGGCAGCAGATTTACGCGAAAGGAGACCTCGTGGTGCTCGCGCCGGTCAGTCACGGCGCGGAAATCATCGCGGAAGGCAATATCCACATCTACGCGCCGTTGCGCGGCCGCGCCCTCGCGGGCGTGCACGGCAATCACGACGCGCGCATTTTCTGCACGTGTCTCGAACCGGAACTGATTTCGATCGCGGGTATCTATCGAACGACCGAGAACCCGCTGCCCGCCGACGTACTGGGCAAATCGGTGCAGATCCGGCTCGAAGAGGAAAAACTGATGATCGAACCGCTGCGCCTGACGTGATTCACGCGGTGCGCTCCGGATCGGTCGGCTCTCATTGACGAACACAGGGTATTGGGTAAATGGCAAAAATCATCGTGGTGACCTCGGGCAAGGGCGGCGTGGGCAAGACGACGACGAGCGCGAGCTTCGCGTCGGGTCTCGCGCTGCGCGGCCACAAGACGGCCGTGATCGACTTCGACGTCGGCCTGCGCAACCTCGATCTCATCATGGGCTGCGAGCGTCGCGTCGTGTATGACCTCGTGAACGTGATCCAGGGCGAAGCGAACCTGAACCAGGCGCTGATCAAGGACAAGAAGTGCGAGAACCTGTTCATCCTGCCGGCGTCGCAGACGCGCGACAAGGATGCGCTGACGCGCGACGGCGTCGAGAAGGTGCTGAACGACCTCGTCGCGATGGACTTCGAATACATCGTCTGCGATTCGCCGGCCGGTATCGAGGCCGGCGCGCTGCACGCGATGTACTTCGCCGATGAAGCGCTGATCGTCACGAACCCGGAAGTGTCGTCGGTGCGCGACTCGGACCGCATTCTCGGCATCCTGTCGTCGAAGACGAAACGCGCGACGGAAGGCAAGGAGCCGATCAAGGAACACCTGCTGATCACGCGTTACAGCCCGAAGCGCGTGAGCGAAGGCGAGATGCTGTCGCTCGAGGACATCAGCGAGATCCTGCGCATCAAGCTGATCGGCGTGGTGCCCGAGTCGGAAGCCGTGCTGCACGCGTCGAACCAGGGTCTGCCGGCCGTGCATATCGACGGCACCGACGTCGCGGAAGCGTACAAGGACGTCGTCTCGCGCTTCCTCGGCGAGGACAAGCCGCTGCGCTTCACCGATTACCAGAAGCCGGGCCTGCTGCAGCGCCTCTTCGGCAGCAAGTAACGGAGGCCGCCCATGTCCATCCTTTCGTTTCTCCTCGGCGAGAAGAAGAAGTCCGCATCGGTCGCGAAGGAGCGCCTGCAGCTCATCATCGCGCACGAGCGGGTCGGCGGCCGGCCGCCGGCCGATTACCTGCCGGCGCTGCAGAAAGAGCTGGTCGCGGTCATCTCGAAGTACGTCCATATTTCGAACGATGACATCCGCGTGAGCCTCGAGCGCCAGGACGATCTCGAAGTCCTCGAAGTGAAGATCGAGATCCCGCAAGCCTGACGCTTGGCGCGTGTCCCTCCGCACGGCGGCGTCCGCCGCCGTGCGCGTCTTACGCCCTGTTGCATTTTCGGGCACGCCGTAACACGGCGCCTGTCGGCCGTAATCGACCTTCCCGCATTGAACGAATACGCTCGCGTGACTTGTTCAACCAGGAGGTTCCGATGGCTGTCCCTACCGTTTCCCGTCGTATCGTTTCGCTCGCGCTGTTCGCCGCGGGCCTGTCGGCCGTCGTCGCCCCGTTTGCCGCGCAGGCCGACGAGATTCTCGTCGGCACGCCCGTGGTCGCGCCGCAGGGCCGCATGGTGATCGCGGAGCCGGTTGCCGTGCGCACCGAGGAAATCGTCGTCGTCGCGCCGAATGCGCCACCGCCCGTGCGCTACGAGGTCGTACCGGCCATGCGCGTGGGCTATGTGTGGGAGCGCGGACACTGGCGCTGGGATCATGGCCGCTACGTATGGATCGGCGGCCACTGGGAAACCGAGCGCGTCGGCATGCAATGGGTGCCGGGGCATTGGGACCAGCGCGGTCCGAACTGGTTCTGGACGCGTGGCCACTGGGCCTGATGGAGGCGCGCGATGAAAAGAACCGCAATCGCCATCGTGCTCGTCGCGATCACGCTGGCCGGGTGCATCGTCGTGCCGGCGCGGCCGGTCTACTACCGGCCGGCGCCCGTCGTGATCTATTGAGCGTCGCGCGGGCCGTGCTGTTGCGCCGGACCGTTCGCGTCGGTCGCAGCCGGTCCGGCATCGTGCGGCGCCGGCGCCGGCGCATGCGCGGCGCTGTCGGCTGCCGCAGTAGCGGCCGGCTCGCTGCCATCTTCGTCGCGCAGCGTATCGAGCGGATCGGCAGGGGCCGCGTTCGCGTCTTGGGGTTCGGTCACATCGGTCACGTTGCTCGCAGCGGCCGCCGCGGTTGCCGCGGCCGGTGCGGCGGCCGCGACGGGCGGCGCGAGATAGCGCTGCGCGAGCGTTTCGTAGAGCGGCGGCGCGAAAAAGCGCGAGACGCGGCTCGATACCAGTGCGGTCGCCATCAGCGAAATCACGAGCGCATGACCGTTGATCATTTCCATCACGATCACGAACGACGTGATCGGCGACTGCGTGACGGCGGCCAGATAGCCGACCATCGCGAGCGCGATCAGCATCGGCAGGCTCATGTTGGTGAACACCGCATGCAGCAGATTGCCGAAGCCGGCGCCGATCGACAGCGACGGCGCGAAGATCCCGCCCGGGATGCCCGGCAGGTACGACGCGACCATCGACACCATCTTCAGGAACGGATAGAACACCGACAACTGCTGGCTGCCGTCGAGCAGGCCGCGCGCTTCGGCGTAGCCGCTGCCGAACGTCGTGCCGCCGGACACGAGCCCCACGACGGCGATCGCGAAGCCGCACAGCGCGGCGAACGTGACCGGCCGCTCGCGATACAGGCCCAGCAGTTGCGCGGGCAGCCAACGCCCCGTGTTGAGCAGCAGCCAGCAGAACAGGCCGCCCGCGATGCCCGTCACGATCGCGGTGACCAGCACCGCGACCGCCAGCAGTTTCGGGAAATGGAGGCCCGTGTCGATGGTGCCGAAATACGTGTAGTTGCCGTTCAGGCCGAGCGCGACCACGCCGGCGAGGATGATCGCGGTGATCAATACGCCGCTGGCGCGCGCGGAGAAGCTGCGGGTCAGCTCCTCGATCGCGAACACGATGCCGGCGAGCGGCGTATTGAATGCGGCCGACAGCCCGGCCGCCGCGCCGGCCAGCACCAGCTGGCGTTCGATCTGCGCGTTCGAGCGCGGGTAGAAGCGCCGCAGGTTGAACATCAGCGCCGCGCCGACCTGTACCGTCGGCCCTTCGCGACCGATCGTGAAGCCGCCGAGGATGCCGAGGAACGAGATCAGTATCTTGCCGAACAGGATGCGCAGCGTCAGCAGCCGGGCGCCGAATGCGCTCGGGCGCGCATGCAGCGTCGCGATCACCTGCGGGATGCCGCTGCCCTCGGCGCCGCGGAAGAAACGGCGCGTGACCCACACCGACATCGCGGCGATCGCCGGCGTCAGCAGCAGCGGCAGCCAGACGGCGTGATCGCGCATCGCGCGGAAAGTCTCGTAGCCCCAGTCGATCAACCGGGCGTACAGTACGGCGGCGAGGCCGACGACGATCGCGCCGAGCCAGAAAACACCATATTGGCGCCAGATTCGCAGCGAGCGGCGGGTGAGGGCGGGGAACAGCGAGGGAAGGGCGGGGCGCGGCATTGGCTCGGGCCGGAGGCAAAGAATGAATTATAAAAAGAACCGGATGCCAGCGGGGACGACAAACGCCCGCAAGGCGCGACAAAAATTCACAAAAGAGATGCAATTTGTTGCAAATGTAATGTTGACGTAATGTATGCGCACCGCAACCGTCGTTAGCATGCCGAATGGCCAGTCAGGAATACCGCACATCGTGAAACGCATTCTTATCGTAAAAGTGACATCGCTCGGCGACGTCGTCGAGACGCTGCCCGTCGTCGCCGACCTGCATCGCGCCTTTCCCGGCGTGTCGGTCGACTGGGCCGTGGACGAATCGTGTGCGGAGATCGTGCGCTGGCATCCGGGAGTGAGCACCGTCCTGTGCGCGCCGCTGCGCCGCTTCAAGAAAATGCGCAACGCCGGCGACCTGAAGGCGATCTCGGCGTCGATCGGTGCGCTGCGTGCGCACCGCTACGACGCGGTCATCGATCTGCACGGCGTCTACAAGAGCGCGATCATTGCGGCGCTGGCGCGCGCCGGGCGCCGCGTCGGTTACCGGACCCCGGATCTCGGCGAGACAGGGGCGCGTTTTGCGTATTCGCATCGTTTTGGCCCGAAGCCTGCATGCGATGCGTGGCACGGCATGCGCATCAGCGCGGGCGAAGCGCTCGGCTATGCGCCCGAGGGTATCGCCTCGTACGGGATCGAACCGCCCGACGTCACGTTGCCGCCCGCAGTTAACGAGGGTGCGCCGTTCATGCTGCTGTTCCACGCGACGTCGAATTCCGACAAGAAATGGCCGACCGGCCATTGGGTTGAACTGGCTACCCGGATGATGGCGCGCGGCTTGCGCGTGCTGCTGCCATGGGGCTCGTCGTCCGAGCACCGCGACGCGCAGGAGATCGCGATGCAGGCGCCTGGCGCGGTCGTGCTGCCGGCCATGTCGCTGGGCGAACTCGCCGCGACGATGAGCCGGGCGGCGCTGGTCATCGGTGTTGATACGGGGATGGTGCATCTGTCGCACGCGCTGCGGCGTCCGACGGTGATGATTTTCGTGGCCACCTCGCGCGCCCACTTCGGCATCGGCGGCGCACCGCACGCGCTGTCGATCGGTGAGTCCGGCGCCGCGCCGAGCGTGGACGACGCGATGAAGGCAATCGATACCGTGGGACCGGTCTACGACGTGTTGCCGGTGCGGGCGGTAGCCTGACGGCTGCCGGGCGGAGTTACGCCAGCAGCGCCTCGACCGTGACGACGGCGGCGATCGCCGCGAGATTCGCCAGCAGCGCCTCGAACACGAGGCCGCGCCAGGTCTTTGGCCGGAACCGCAGCGCGAGCAGCAACGCGCCACCCAGCGCGAGCGCGAGGATCAGGACGAGGTCGGCATTGGCGAGGCGGATATTCATCGCGGCGGCTCCTTGTCGGGGCGGGACCGGGCGCGCGACGACGCGCCCAGGATCGAGTATAGGCATCGCCCGCCGCCGCACAACCCGGGTCGCCCCGGAGGGTCAGACGAGCGATGCGTCGCGCGTTTCGCGCATCAGCAGTACGCCGATCAGGCTGATCGCCGCCGCGACCGACACGTAACCGCCGACCCACGACAGGCCGCCGCGCGCAGCCAGCAGTTGCGCGATATACGGTGCGATCGACGCGCCGAGAATCCCGCCGAGGTTGTACGCGACGCCCGCGCCCGTATAGCGGACGTTGGTCGGGAACAGTTCCGGCAGCAGCGCGCCCATCGGTGCGAACGTCACGCCCATCAGGAACAGCTCGATCGTCAGGAACAGCGCGACGAGCGGCATCGACCCGCTGCCGAGCAGCGGCTCCATCGCGAACCCCGACAGCAGCGCGGCGATCGCGCCGACGACCAGCACCGGCTTGCGGCCGAAGCGGTCCGACGCCCATGCGGACAGCGGCGTCGCGAGCCCCATGAAGACGACCGCGAAACACAGCAGGCCGAGGAAGCTCTGGCGCGGAATATGCAGCGCCGACACGCCGTACGACAGCGAGAACACCGTCGAGATGTAGAACAGCGTGTAGCAGACGACCATCGCGAGCGCACCGAGCAGCGTCGGCTGCCAGTGCTGCGTGACGAGCGTCGCGACCGGCACGCGCACGCGCTCGTTGCGCTCGAGGGCCGCCTGGAACGCGGGCGTTTCGGTGATCTTGAGCCGCACGTACAGCCCGAGCGCGACGAGCACCGCGCTGACGAGGAACGGAATGCGCCAGCCCCAGCTGCGGAACTGCTCGTCGGACAGCGACAGCGCGAGCGCGAAGAACAGCCCGTTCGACATCAGGAAGCCGACCGACGGCCCCAGTTGCGGGAACATCCCGAACCAGCCGCGCTTGCCCTGCGGCGCATGCTCGGTCGCGAGCAGCGCCGCGCCGCCCCATTCGCCGCCCAGGCCGATCCCCTGACCGAAGCGCAGCACGCACAGCAGCACCGGCGCGAGCGCGCCGATCGCGTCGTAGCCGGGCACGAAGCCGATTGCGGTGGTGGACACGCCCATCACGAGCAGCGAGGCGACGAGCGTCGACTTGCGGCCGATACGGTCGCCGAAGTGCCCGAACAGGAACGAGCCGATCGGGCGTGCGATGAACGCGATGCCGAACGTGACGAATGCGGACAGCGCCTGCGCCGTCGCGGAGCCGTGCGGGAAGAACACGGGGCCGATGACGAGCGCGGCGGCCGTCGCGTACACGTAGAAGTCGTAGAACTCGATCGCGGTGCCGATGAAGCTCGCGAACACGATGCGCCGGTGGCTGACGGCGCCGGCCGAACCGGTTGCGTGTGCAACGGCCGGGGGGGATGCGGACATGGATGTCTCCGTTTTGTCGTTGGGGCGGTCGGCTGAGCGTGCGCTCGGGCAGGCGACGACCTGCCGGGCGCAGCCGAGCAGAGGATGATGCGGATGACGCGGTGGCGGCGTGGACGCGCGCCGTGGCGCGGACGTCACCCGCCGGTCGACGATGGAGACGGGTACGTCGCCGCCGCCCGGTGCCGGCGTGGTCGGCTCGCTTGCCGGGTGGGGCGCGCGAACGCACGCGCGGCGTGATGGCCGCGCGAGTGCGGAAAATTATAGCCAGCGCCGCCGCTCACCGGCAATCGGGCTGCGGCGGCGCGTCAATCGATCGATTGCGCCTGCGCGGAGGCGGTGCTTTGCAGCTGGAAGTGGCCGTCGTCGTTGAAGAGCCAGCCTTCCATCAGTTCGAGCCGGCCGTTGCCGTCGAGCAGCCGCGACGGCGGGGCCGGCAGCGGTGCCGAGCGGCGCAGCGACGCGAGCGCGAGCGCTTCCGCTTCGCTGTCGCCGTTGCTGCGGTAGACGGATGCGTTCACCACGCGGCCGCTGCCATCGACGGTGAAGGCGACGACGACGAGCGAACGCAGCATCGCCTGCGGTGTGCCGTGCAGCATGCCGGACGGATTGCGTTCGGCGACACGATGGGCAACCTCGACGCGATACTGGTCGAGGCTGCCGCTGCGGGTGACCGACGGAATCGTCAGGACCGAGCGTAGCGACGAGGGCGGCGTGATCGTGCACGCGGCAAGCAGGGCGACGACGGCCAGCGTCGCAACACGAAGCCGCGCGACGCGCGGACGGAGAAGGGGGCGCATGAGGTGATGGCCAGGAGGGACGATAAAAAAATGATAGGCGTACCGGCGCGCGGCGATATGGGGAGAAACGCATAACGCGCGGGACCGGTCGCTGCTATTGCTGATGATGACGGCCGGGTGCCGCGTCGTACCTTGCACATCGCGATGTGACGCGCCAGGTGACAGCGTGCGCGGTGGACGCGCCTGTTGGAAGATTGAAAGCGATGGCGTGCAGCGTTCGTCCGGCCGGGCGACGCGGTCATCTGATGCGGCAACCTCGGCTTGCCGCGCGCACGCTGGCAAGCGATGCCGGCCGGCTCAGAAGCCGTGCGTGACGAGCGACAGTACCGACAGGTCGGGATGCGTGCCGTCGATGATGCTCTTGCCGATGTGCACGGCTTCGCGGGTGGCCTCGTCGAGGCTCGCGAAGCTTTCCTCGCCGTCCGCGTGGAACGGCACCGCATGGCCGGGCAGCGCGGGATTCACGCCCGGATGGCACACGTAGCCGGTGTAGGTATAGCGCGTGTCGCTGCCGGGCATCGCGGCCGGCACGACATGGATCTCGAAGCCTTCGTAATCGACGGGTTCCGTCGCGCTCGACAGGTCGGTCATGGCGATCTCCGTGTGCCGCGCGCAGGGTGACGCGTGCGGCATCGAATACGCGGCGGCGTTCGTGTCGCCGTGTTGAACGAATTCTAGGCGATGGCGGGGCGGGCCGGGAGGCGTCCGGCGCGGTGCGACGCAACGACGGGCCGCTGCCGGGCCCGTGGCTCAGATGCCGCGCGAGGTTCGGCACGAACGCGCGTGCAGCTCCGATGGACGGGTTCGCGCGCCGCGCTGCGTCATTGTTTGCAGCGCGCGTTCTTGCGCTGCACGACGATGATCACCGGGTATTTCTGGCCATGATCGAGCTCCACGCGCGCCACGACGGTCAGCGTCGCGGGATCGGAATCGTCGTACACGCTGACCTGTTCGTTGCGCAGATAGGTCACGCCGGTGCAGTTCGACGTGCGTCCGTCGTCGCCGACCTTGCACTGGAGGTCGTTGTCCTTCAGGTAGTTGTAGGGCGACGGGCTCGCGAGGTATTCGCTCAGGCCGCGCGGCGAGCCGCCGACGCCGGTCACGTACGCGATCGCGCACGACGCCTGCGCGTCGCTGCCGGAGGCGGTGTCGGCCGCTGCATGCATGCTGGCGGCGGCCAGCACGGCGACGAGCGACGAGACGAGGAAGGGCTTCATGACGTGGATTTCCCGTTTCGCGAATCGGAGCGCCGGATTGTAACGGCATCCGGCGGGGCGCGTCGGGAAGTGCGGGGCGCACGCGCGCGGACAAACAAAAACCCCGTCATTCTGCGAATGGACGGGGTTCGGCGAACTTCCTGGCGGAAGCGGTGAGATTCGAACTCACGGACAGTTTCCCGTCGCTGGTTTTCAAGACCAGTGCCTTAAACCGCTCGGCCACGCTTCCACACGAGGCGGCATTGTAACCGAAATGCCGCCTCGTTCATGCGTTCAGTCGTCGCGCAGGAACAATTCCTGCAGGTCGTTGAGGAAACGCTGGCCAAGCGGCGTCGGCGCGATTTGCGTGAAATCGCGCGTGATCAGTCCGCGCCGCTCCGCTTCCTTCAGCGCCGGCTCGATCGTGCTCATCGGCAGGCCGGTGCGTTCCGCGAAGCTGTGCACGGGGAAGCCCTCGACGAGCCGCAGCGTGTTCAGCATGAATTCGAACGGCAGGTCGCGCGCGCCGACTTCGCGCTCTTCCTGCACGGCCGCGCCGGCCTTCGCCTGCTCGATGAAGGTCGCCGGATGCTTGTAGCGTGCCTGCCGCAGGATCCGGTTCGGGAACGACAGCTTCGTATGGGCGCCCGCGCCGATGCCGAGATAGTCGCCGAAGCGCCAGTAGTTCAGGTTGTGCTTGCACTGATGATTCGGCTTCGCGTACGCGGACACTTCGTAGCGCCCGTAGCCGGCTTCGGCCGTGCGCGCATGGATCCATTCCTGCATGTCGGCTGACGCGTCGTCGTCGGGGACCACCGGCGGGAACTTCGCGAACAGCGTATTCGGCTCGAGCGTCAGGTGATACAGCGACAGGTGCGGCGGCGCGAACGACAGCGCGGTCTCGATGTCGGTGCGGCATTCGTCGAGCGTCTGGTTCGGCAATGCGAACATCAGGTCGAGGTTGAAGTTGTCGAAGTTCTTCGCGGCGATCTCGACGGCCGCGCGTGCCTGCGCGGTGTCGTGAATCCGGCCGAGCGCCTTCAAATGCCCCTCGTTGAAGCTCTGGATGCCGACCGACAGGCGGTTCACGCCGCTTGCGCGGAACTGCGCGAACTTCGCGGCTTCGAATGTGCCCGGATTCGCCTCGAGCGTGATCTCGGCATCGGCGTCGAGCGGCAAGAGCGCGCGCACGTCGGACAGCATCCGGTCGAGACCGGCCGCCGACAGCAGGCTCGGCGTGCCGCCGCCGATGAACACGGTATGCACCTGCCGGCCCCACACGAGCGGCAGCGCCTGCTCGAGATCGGCGCGCAACGCGTCGAGATACTCGGTTTCCGGAAACCGCTCGCCTTTCCATTCGTGCGAGTTGAAATCGCAGTACGGGCACTTGCGCACGCACCACGGGAAATGCACGTACAGCGCGAGCGGTGGCAGCGACGTGAGGCGCACCTGGCCGGGCGACGTGAAGGTCGCGACGACGCGCGCGCCGGTTTCCGCAGCCTGGCTCATGCGGCCTCCCGCAGCGAATGGGTGTCGGGTACGGTCATGCTTCCTCCGCGAGCCGCGCGAGCAACGCCTTCAGCGCCAGCGCGCGATGGCTGTGCGTGTTCTTCACGGTGGGTTCGAGTTCGGCGGCCGTCGCGCCGAGCGACGGCAGGTAGAAATACGGGTCGTAGCCGAATCCGTGTTCGCCGCGCGGCGTGTCGACGATCTCGCCGGCCCAGCGACCTTCGGCGAACAGCGGCTCCGGGTCGTCCGCATGGCGGACGAGCGCGAGCACGCAACAGTAGTATGCGCGCCGGTCGTCGATGCCGCGCAGTTGCTCGACGAGATACGCGTTGTTCGCCGCGTCGCCCTTGTCGCGGCCCGCGCGCTGCGCGTAGCGGGCCGAATAGACGCCCGGCGCGCCGCGCAGCACGCGCACGCACAGGCCCGAATCGTCGGCGATCGCCGGCAGCCCGGTGAGCCGCGACGCGTGACGCGCCTTGGTCAGCGCGTTCTCGATGAACGTGCCGAACGGCTCTTCCGCCTCGGGCACCGCGAGGTCGCCCTGCGGGACGATCTCGATGCCGACCGTCGAGAACAGCGCGGTGAATTCGCGCAGCTTGCCCGGGTTGTTCGACGCGAGAACGATGCGCGACAGCGGCGCGACGGTGCGGTCGTCAGGCATGGCTCGCACCCAGGACGTCTTTCTGCAACTGCACGAGCTCGGCGATCCCGCCCTGCGCGAGGTCGAGCAGCGCATTCATCTCGGCGCGCGAGAACGGCACGCCTTCGGCCGTGCCCTGGACTTCGACGAAGCCGCCCGCGCCCGTCATCACGACGTTCATGTCGGTGTCGCAGCGCGAATCTTCCGCGTAGTCGAGGTCGAGCACCGGTGCGCCTTCGTACACGCCGACCGAAATCGCGGCGACGTGATCGGTGATCGGCGAGCGCGTGAGCTTGCCGGCCGCGATCAGCGTCGACACGGCGTCGTGCGCGGCGACGAACGCGCCGGTGATGCTGGCCGTGCGCGTGCCGCCGTCGGCCTGGATCACGTCGCAGTCGATGTGGAGGGTGCGCGGGCCGAGCGCCTCGAGATCGAACACCGCGCGCAGCGCGCGGCCGATCAGGCGCTGAATTTCCTGGGTGCGGCCCGTCTGCTTGCCGCGCGCGGCTTCACGGTCGCTGCGCGTGTGGGTCGCGCGCGGCAGCATCCCGTATTCGGCGGTCAGCCAGCCTTGCCCGCGCTCGCGCAGGAATTCGGGCACGCGCTCGGCGACGCTCGCGGTGCAGAGCACCTTGGTGTCGCCGAATTCGACCAGCACGGAGCCTTCGGCGTGTTTCGTGTAGTGGCGCGTGAGGGCGACCTTGCGCAGTTCGTCGGCGCGGCGGCCGCTCGGGCGGGAAACGGAAGACGTCATGGGGAAATCGCGGAAGAAGAGGAAACCCCGATTTTAGCGCCGAACGGCGGGCGCGCCCGGCGGGGTGGTCCGCAAAAATGGGATAATGCGCGCTTGCCGCCCCGCGCTTTCCGACGCGCCGGGCGCCTCGACATATCCCCCCCGCCCGCGAGGGCACCAGACGGCGAGACGAACCATGATCTACAGCATGACGGGCTACGCGAGCGCGACGCGCGAACTCGTGACGGCCACCGGCAACGGCGGCACCAGCGTGTCGGTCGAACTGCGCACCGTGAACTCGCGCTTCCTCGATCTCAATTTCCGGATGCCGGACGACGTGCGCGCGTGCGAACCCGCGCTGCGCGAAATGCTGATGAACAAGCTGTCGCGCGGCAAGGTCGACGTGCGCATCAACCTGCAGCGCGGCGAGCAGAGCATCGGCGCGGGCGCGCTGAACCAGTCGGCGCTCGGCCAGCTTGCCGAGCTCGAGCGCGCGGTGCTCGATTCGTTCCCGGGCGTCGGCCGCCTGCGCGCGGGCGAAATCCTGCGCTGGCCCGGCGTGCTCGCCGAGAGCGGCGTGTCCGCGGAAGCGATCCGCGACGCGGTGCTCGCCTGCGGCAAGGAAGCGATCGGCGAGCTCGTCGTCGTGCGTTCGCGCGAAGGCGCGCAACTGGCGACGATGCTGCTGTCGAACGTTACCGAGATGGAGGCGATCGTCGCGCGCATCACGCCGCTCGTGCCGGAGCTGATCGCGAAGCATCAGCAGAAGATCGTCGAGCGGCTGCAGGAAGCGCTCGGCCTCGCGGCGCCGGAAGGCGGCTCGACGGTCGTCACGCGCGAGGAAGCCGCGGAGCGCATCCGTCAGGAAGTGACGATGTACGGGATCCGGATCGACATCGCGGAAGAGCTGTCGCGGCTCACCGCGCACCTGAACGAAACGCGTCACGTGATCGAGAAGGGCGGCCGCGTCGGCAAGCGTCTCGACTTCATGATGCAGGAACTGAATCGCGAAGCGAACACGCTCGGCTCGAAGGCGGCGGCGAAGGAACTCGCCGATGCGTCGATGGCGCTGAAGCTGCTGATCGAGCAGATGCGCGAGCAAGTGCAAAACCTGGAGTAACAGCAACATGACCGACCTTAACCGCGACGGCCACGCGTCGCATTCGCTGCATGGCGGCGTCTATCCCGGCAACCTGTTCATGGTCGTCGCGCCGTCGGGCGCCGGCAAGTCGACGCTCGTGAACGCGCTGCTGTCGAAGGACAGCGACATCTGCCTGTCGATCTCGTACACGACGCGCAAGCCGCGCCCGGGCGAGCAGGACGGCCAGCACTACCACTTCACGACCGTCGAGGATTTCCGCGCGCGTCACGCGGCGCACGAATTCCTCGAGAGCGCGGAAGTGCACGGCAACTACTACGGCACGTCGCGCGTCTGGATCGAAGAGCAGATGAAGAACGGTCACGACGTGCTGCTCGAAATCGACTGGCAGGGTGCGTTGCAGGTGAAGAAGCAGTTCCGCAACGCGGTCGGCATCTTCATCCTGCCGCCGTCGCTCGACGCCCTCGAGGAGCGCCTGAAGAAGCGCGGCCAGGATGAACCGAACGTGATCACGCGACGCCTGCTGGCCGCCGGCAGCGAGATCGCGCACGCGTCGGAAGCGGAATACGTGGTGATCAACGAGAATTTCGAGCGTGCGCTCGCGGAACTCGAATGCATCGTCGCGGCGACGCGCCTGCGTTTTGCTTCGCAGTACGCGCGACACACGGAGCTGTTCATCGACCTCGGCGTCCATCTGCCCCACGCGGAATGACGCGGGGCACGAGGGACATAAGGTAGAATAAGGACTATATTCAGAAGGAATTACCAACATGGCTCGCATTACCGTCGAAGACTGCCTGAAGCAAATCCCGAACCGCTTCGAACTGGCGCTCGCCGCCACCTATCGCGCGCGGCAGCTCGCGCAAGGCCATACGCCGAAAATCGAAAGCCGCGACAAGCCGACCGTCGTCGCGCTGCGCGAAATCGCTGCCGGCCAGGTCGGCGTCGAGATGCTGAAGAAGGTGCCGGTGTAACGCGCATCCGGCCCGTTCCAGCCATGTAGTCCACGCGCGCAACGACTCGACCTGGAGGCGAATATGAGCACCACCCCATCGTCCGCCTCCGCGGATTCGACCACCGAAGCCACGGCCCAGTCGCCTGCGCGCCAGTACATCGACGCGGTCCTCGAACAGTCCTTCCGGCATCTGTTCGGGCCGACCGCCACGCCGGAGCAGCCGCGCAAGCACGGCGTCGTTTCGATCGCGAAACTGACCGCCGCGCTTGCCGAGTATCTCGGTCCGGACGAAATCAAAGAGGTCAAGGCGGCGTTCCACTTCAGCGACGAAGCCCACCTCGGTCAATATCGCCAGAGCGGCGAGCCCTACATCACCCATCCCGTCGCCGTCGCGGAAATCTGCGCCGGCTGGAAGCTCGACGCGCAGGCCGTGATGGCCGCGTTGCTGCACGACGTGATGGAAGACCAGGGCGTGACCAAGAACGAGCTGGCCGAGCGATTCGGCCCGAAGGTCGCCGAGCTGGTCGACGGCCTGTCGAAGCTCGACAAGATGGAATTCCGCAGCCGCGAGGAAGCGCAGGCGGAAAACTTCCGCAAGATGCTGCTCGCGATGGCGCGCGACGTGCGCGTCATTCTCGTCAAGCTCGCCGATCGCCTGCACAACATGCGTACGCTCGGCGCGGTGCCGATGGAAAAGCGCCGCCGCGTCGCGCGGGAAACGCTCGACATCTACGCACCGATCGCGCACCGGCTCGGCTTGAACAACACGTATCGCGAGCTGCAGGACATGAGCTTCGCGAACTTCAACCCGCATCGCTACGCGACGCTCGAGAAAGCCGTGAAGGCCGCGCGCGGCAATCGCCGCGAAGTGATCAGCAAGATCCTCGAGGCCGCGCAGCGCGCGATGGCCGACGCGAAGATCGACGCCGAGATCACCGGCCGCGAGAAAACCATCTACAGCGTCTATCGCAAGATGCGCGACAAGCAGTTGTCGTTCTCGCAGGTGCTCGACGTGTACGGCTTCCGTGTCGTCGTTGACAGCCCGCTCGACTGCTACACGTGCATCGGCGCGCTGCATGCGCTGTACAAGCCGGTGCCCGGCAAGTTCAAGGATTACATCGCGATCCCGAAGATCAACGGCTATCAGTCGCTGCACACGACGCTCGTCGGCCCGTTCGGCGCGCCGATCGAGTTCCAGGTGCGTACGCGCAAGATGCACGAGATCGCCGAGGCGGGGGTCGCCGCGCACTGGCTGTACAAGAACGGCAGCGCGGATCTCAGCGACGTGCAGAAGCGCGCGCACCAGTGGCTGAAGTCGCTGCTCGACATCCAGAGCGAGGCTGGCGATTCGAGCGAATTCCTCGAGCACGTGAAGATCGACCTGTTCCCCGATGCGGTCTACGTGTTCACGCCGAAGTCGAAGATCATGGCGCTGCCGCGCGGCGCGACGGCGCTCGATTTCGCGTATTCGATCCACAGCGATCTCGGCAACCAGTGCGTGGCCGTGAAGATCAACAACGAGCTGCTGCCGTTGCGCACCGAGCTGAAGAGCGGCGACATCGTCGAGGTGATCACCGCGCCGTATTCGAAGCCGAACCCCGCGTGGCTGGGCTTCGTGCGTACCGGCAAGGCGCGCTCGGCGATCCGTCACTACCTGAAGACGATGCGCCTGAACGAGTCCGTGCAACTGGGCGAGCGGCTCGTCGACCAGAGCCTGAAGGGCTATGGTCTCGCGCTGGCCGACGTCGAGCCGGAAGTGTGGGAGAAGCTCGTGCAGTGGACGGGCAACAAGAGCCGTCAGGAAATCTTCGCGGATATCGGTCTCGGCCGTCGCGTCGCCGCGGTGATGGCCAAGCGCATCGAGGTGCTGATGAGCGGCCGCGATGCGGACGACGATCTGCCGAAGTCCGAGCGGCATCCCGCGCATCATGCGCCGCCGGTCGTGATCACCGGCACCGAAGGGATGTCCGTGCAGTTGTCCGCATGCTGCCGGCCGATTCCGGGTGATGCGATCATGGGTTACATCGGCATCGGTCTGGGCATGGCGATTCATACGACGGATTGCCGGGTCGCGCAGCGCATCCATCGCCGCGATCCGGGCCGCTGGATCGACGTCGAATGGGCGCCGCAGCCGGGCCGTCTGTTCGATGTCGCGGTGAAGGCGCTCGTGAAGAATACGAAGGGCATCTTCGCGCGCGTCGCCGCGGACATCACGTCGGCCGACGCGAACATCGTCCATATTGCGATGGACGAGGATCTGACGCACGAATCGACGGTGCTGCGCTTCGTGATCCAGGTCAGCGACCGCGTGCACCTCGCGAACGTGATGCGGCGCGTGAGAACCAATCCGGACGTGATGCGGATCATGCGCGAGCGCTGGACTGACGACGGTGCGCATGCGCGCCATGACGGCGGGATGCGAATCGAGCGCGAGCGGCAGGATTACTGACGCTGACGCGCACCCTCGCGGGTGAATGCGTTGATCGACGGACGGCGGCCGATGGCCGCCGTTTTCATTGGGGCCGGCGAAAGCGCGCGCGACGTTGCCGGTGCTTTGCCCAAGGCGTGCGGATGATGGCGCGAACGAAGGAGGGGCGCAAAAAGAAAAAGGGCTTTCCCGGAGGAAAGCCCTTTTAAGGTGGCGCGGCTGGCAGGATTCGAACCCACGACCCCTTGGTTCGTAGCCAAGTACTCTATCCAACTGAGCTACAGCCGCACGCAAAACGGTACTGCTTCAACTGTCGGAACCTTCTGCGATGGGAAGGCCCCCAAAAAAGTGGCGCGGCTGGCAGGATTCGAACCCACGACCCCTTGGTTCGTAGCCAAGTACTCTATCCAACTGAGCTACAGCCGCACGCAACAACAAACTTCTACTGCTTCGAACTGAAAGGGCCTTCGGTTGGGAAGGCCCTCGAAAAAGTGGCGCGGCTGGCAGGATTCGAACCCACGACCCCTTGGTTCGTAGCCAAGTACTCTATCCAACTGAGCTACAGCCGCACGCAGAAGCGGAAGTATAGCAGAGTCGTATAAAAAGGGAAGCCTTATTCGCGAATTAGGGCGCATGACCTTGGCCGGCCCCCTTCGTGTACCCTTGGGGGGATCAGTCATCCACGTTGAATCTGCATCATGAACAAGGCGTTTGTCAAAGAGTCGGACGGTGACGACGACGATCTCGACCCGGCTCAACCCGCGATTCCGGCGGGCGCGAAGAACTACATCACGCCGGCCGGCCACAAGCGGCTGAGGGACGAGCTGCTGAACCTGATCGACGTCGAGCGTCCCGAAGTCGTGCGGCTCGTGTCGTGGGCCGCATCGAACGGTGACCGGTCGGAGAACGGTGACTACATCTACGGCAAGCGGCGGCTTCGCGAGATCGATCGCCGCATCCGCTTCCTGACGAAGCGGCTCGACCTCGCGGAAGTCGTCGACGCGAGCCGACAGGAGAATGTCGACCAGGTGTTTTTCGGCGCGACGGTCGATTACGAGACGCCGGACGGCGAGGATCATACGGTGACGATCGTCGGGATCGACGAGGTCGATCTCGACCGCGGCTGCGTCAGCTGGATTTCGCCGGTCGCGCGTGCGCTGATCAAGGCGAAGATCGGCGATACCGTCACGCTGATGACGCCGGCGGGCCCCCAGCCGATCGACATACTCGACGTCCGGTATCCGGCACGGGGCGACGCCTGAGCGTCGACGGTGCGGCACGGCAAAGAAAAAGCGCCCCGACGGGGCGCTTTTCCGTTCCGGTGTATGGTGCGGTGCCGGTGGCTCAGAAACGGTGACGCAGGCCGGCGGTCACGGCGATCTGCTTGTTGCTCGACGAAGCGCCACCGAGGCCATTGACATAGGCGCCGATGCCCAGGCCGTCCGTGCTGACGCGCTGATACACGCCTTGCACATACACGTCGGTCCGCTTGGACAGCGCATAGTCGGTCTGCAGGTTGAACTGATTCCAGCCCGGATGACGGCCGTCCAGGAAGCCCGCGGTGTACGTGTACGACCCGGCCAGCGACAACGCCGGCGTGAGCGCGTAGCGCGCGTTCACTTCGTAGTTGTTGAAGCGGGCAAACGTGCCGTTGAGACCCAGGCCGGTCGACACGCCCGACGCACCGGCAGAGATGCCGAGCGCCCGGTTCACGCGCGATTGCGTGAAGACGAAGCCGGCCGTTGCCGGACCGAACGTGTAGTTCAGGCCACCGCCGAACACGCGCTGACGCTTGCCGACGAACGTGTTGTCGCCTGCCACCGCGCCGGCGCCGTTGGTGACCGCGGCCGACGTGAGCCCCGAGATGTCGTTGTTCAACTGCAGATAGCCGGCGCCGATATTGAAGCCGGCGTAGGTGTACGACACCCCCGCGCTGTATGCACGGTTGTTCGAGAACTGGCTGCTGTTCGAGAAGCCGTACAACGCGCCGAACTTCAGCCCGCCGAAATTGACGCTCGTATATTTGACGGCGTTGTTGATCCGGAACGAATTGTTCAGGTTGTCGTTGTCGAACGGGTGGGCAAACTGGGTGCCGCCGAATTGCGTGCCGGTCAGCGACAGCGGGCCGATATAGTCGACGACGCTATCGTATTGGCGACCGAGTGTGATGGCGCCGAACTGCTCCTGTGACAGGCCGACGAATGCCTGGCGGCCGAACTCGCGGCCATTCTGGCCGAGCGTGCCGTTGGCGATGTTGAAGCCGTTTTCCAGCACGAAGATCGCTTTCAGGCCGCCGCCGAGATCTTCCGTGCCGCGCAGACCCCAGCGGCTCCCGTTGATCTGGCCGC
Source organism: Burkholderia cenocepacia (assembly GCF_900446215.1). Lineage (GTDB taxonomy): Bacteria > Pseudomonadota > Gammaproteobacteria > Burkholderiales > Burkholderiaceae > Burkholderia > Burkholderia cenocepacia. The sequence continues at coordinate 747,503 of NZ_UAQZ01000012.1, forward strand.
TGCGTTCGGACCACGAGCTGTGGCCGCCCTGATTGTTCGTATAGGTGATGCCTGCGTCGATCAGGCCGTACAGCGTAACGCTGCTTTGAGCATGGGCTGCGGTAACGAATACACCCGACAACGCGGTGACGATCAGGGTTTTTTTCATGGATCTGTCTCCAAACAGGATGATGTCGATCGAACCTGCGGCGGACTGGCCGTGTTTTGCTTGACGCTGTAGCCGGTCCCGCAGAACGGCGGTGCGCTTATCAGAAAGCCATGTGCAGTGTACGGAGGGCGCGAAGCGGGGACGGCTCGCACTTTAAGAAACAATGTATTTTGGAATCCGCAAAAATCGAAAAAAGCGCGCAAACGGTTGCTCCGCAAGGGTTTGCGGCAGTGCAGCGAAATGAAATGGAACTCAGGACTACGTAACGGGCGTTGCGCGATTGCGACAGACGGTCAGCAACGGGCGGCGGCAGCTATAGCGCGATTATTGACACATCGGCAATAGAGGTTTGTGTGGAGCATGGATAATGAAAGGTAGTTCTCTCGTTATACTGCGATCTCTGCTTTCCGAAGCAGACTTTTTCGTTGACGGAAAAGATCTCCAAACCTTTGTCGGCGCGACTTCCCAGTCGCGCTTTTTTTTTGCCCTGCTGCCCGGTGCGCTACTGCGTGTACGAGCGGCGCTTGCGCTTGCCCGCGGGCACGGCTTCTTCTGCCTCGATCGGCGGCGGCGTATAGGTCCAGTCTTCCATCACGTAGTGACGGGCGTCGAGGGGCGATGCGAGCAGGTTCTGCCAGTGATCGCCGTGCCACGTCATATCGAATTCGGTGTCGCATGGCGCTTCGCGCGCGGACTCGGCCAAGGCGCGGGACTTGCGACGTACGCGTCCGAGCCGGCTCGCGAAGCGCTTGATTCCGTCCAGCCACATGACCCTCTCCTTCCTTTCGGTGTTGATTCAGGATCGCAACGTCCCCGCATTTCTGCAACCCGGAAAAAACCCGAGGATTTTACCGAATCGATTTGTCCCCGGTAGGAATTTCACGCCCCGGATTATTGGCGATCCGGTCCCGGTAATATTGACAGGTTTTTGATGCGAATCAATTAATCAAAGGCGATGGTGTACCGATTCCAGTGCTATTAGCGTCTTTTCGATAAAACGGTCGCCAAAAATTTTCTTGACGCACCCGGATTGTCCAATTTATAAAGTCAGCACTCCGTCCTCGGGCGGCGTGCTGGTGCGGGTGCTGGCGCAATGTTTCGGGATTTCGGGTAACGGCTATAAAAATAGCTTTTTTGATCTTATCGAGTGGGGAACGAAGACATGGATACCGGTATCGTGAAATGGTTTAACGATGCTAAAGGTTTTGGCTTTATTACGTCGGACAATGGCGGTGAAGATTTGTTTGCGCACTTTTCCGAAATCCGGATGGACGGCTTCAAGACGCTGAAGGAAAACCAGCGTGTCTCGTTCGACGTCAAGGTCGGCCCGAAAGGCAAGCAGGCAGCGAATATCCAGGCGGTCTGACGCGCCACGCATCGCCGATCACGTCCGGCCCCCGCATCGCGGGGGCTTTTTGTTTTCCGGGGACGGAGCAAACCGGTCCGGGCTGGCCGCGAGTACGCCCGCCGGTGCATACTCACGGAAGCATCGTTTCCCAGTCTTTTCATGTCCGATTCCCGTCCGTCCGATCCCGCCAGCGAACAGCCGCTCGTCTTCGTCGACCTCGAAACCACCGGCGGCTCGTCCGCCGACCACCGCATCACCGAAATCGGCGTGGTCGAAATCGGACCGCTCGGCGTGTCGACGTGGACGAGTCTCGTCAATCCGGGGCAGGCGATCCCGCCGTTCATCCAGCAACTGACGGGCATCTCCGACGCGATGGTGCGCGACGCGCCGACGTTCGCGTCGCTCGCGCCGGCGTTGTTCGAGCGGCTCGACGGGAAGCTGTTCGTCGCGCACAACGCGAGCTTCGACCGCGGTTTCCTGCGCGCCGAGTTCGAGCGCGCCGGGCTGACCTTCAATCCCGATGTGCTCTGCACGGTGCGGCTGTCGCGCGCGCTGTTTCCGCGCGAATCGCGGCACGGGCTCGATGCGCTGATCGAACGGCATGGGCTCGTTCCGGCCGCGCGCCACCGGGCGCTGGCCGATGCCGACCTGCTCTGGCAGTTCTGGCGCCAGTTGCACGAGATCGTGCCGCTCGAGCGGCTGCGCGACCAGATCGCGCGGACGACGCGTCACTTCCGTCTGGGCGGCGATCTGACCGAGGCGTGGCTGGATACCGCGCCGGCAGGGTGCGGCGCGTATGCGTTGTTCGGGGAGCGTGACGAAGCGCTGTATGTCGGCCGCAGCGTGCGCGTGCGGCAGCGGCTGCGCGCGCTGTTGACCGGCGAACGCCGGTCGTCGAAGGAAATGCGGCTGGCGCAGCAGGTGCGCCGTGTCGAATGGCGCGAGACCGGCAATGAGCTGGGGGCGATGCTCGCCGAAGCGCAATGGATTGCCCGGTTGCGCCCGTCGTACAACCGGCGCCCCACGGCCGACGCTACCCGCGCGGGTGGCGCGCCCTGGCCGTTCGAAGGCGCCGTCGCGTTCGAGGCGAACGGCGAGCGCCGCCTGTTTCATGTGATCGACGGCTGGTGCTATCTCGGTTCGGCGGAATCGCTCGATGCGGCCGCGCGGCTCGTGGCCGACGCGGCGGCCAGTGTGTTCGAACCCTTCACCCATCGCCTGCTGCAGACGCATCTCGCGCGCGGCCTGCAGGTGATTCCGCTCATGGCGCTCACGCCGGCGGATTGAGCGCCACGGCGCGTCAGCCGATCGCGCTGGCTCCGCCGGCGGAGCAGACGTGCGACAGCGCGGTATCGAGTGCCTGCGTCTGCGTGGAATCGTAGCGGGTGAGCGTCTTCCAGTTCGCGATGCTGCGCGCGAGCCGCGCCTGGCAATCGGGCGCCGCGCGTAGCGGGGCGACCTGCGCGAGACCGGTCAGCATTTTCTGCGTCAGCCGATCGAGCGCCGGCCGCGTGCTGGTCGCGAGATCGGGCGGTGTGCCTTCCGGCGGCCGCGTCGTGCGCCAGGTCGCGAACAGTGCATTCTGCACGTCCTTGCTCGCCGTGATCTGGTCCTCGAAGAACGTACGGGCGAACGCGGGATCGATGCCGGCCTGAACGGCGCGCTGTTCGACCGCCGTGAGCAGGGCCGCTTCGCGCGGCCGGTCCTCGATGGCCTTGTGATTCGCCCATTTCCAGCGCGCGACCGGTTCGGCGAGCGCGAGGCGCTGCGACGCGAGCGCCACGATGTTGGTGAGGGCGGTGTCGTCGCCGTCTGCCCGGGCGGGATGCGGAGACGAAAGGAGGGCGACGCCGAGCGCGGCGACAGCGAGGCTGGCACGAATGGCTTGCTTCATCGGAACGATCGGGAGACCCGGGCGGGCCGGACGTGGAAAACCAGAAGGATAGACGAAGACAGTCGCGCGGCGTAGCGTCGCGACAGGAGAATCAGCAGGCGAGCTGATCCGGCACCGTCAGGCTGTTGCGGCCCGTGTGCGAGGCGAATTGCGCGCGAAGCGCACGGATGAACCGCACGATAGCGATGATCGACACGTGGCGGTTACAGAACCGAACTGACGTTCACTTCGGCGAGTACAGCTTGTGCTGCTCGTCGAAGAATGCCCGAACGTGCTCGGGCAGCTCGGCGAGGAATTCCACGCCGACGGGTTCCGGATCCGGGCTCATCACTTGCTCGGGCGGTGGCATGCGAGTGGGTCTTTCGTCCATGATCGTTTCTCCAGCAGGTTCAATGATTATCAACCTCGCGCTCGGATTTATGCCAGCGGCGAATCGTTAGATTTTGTCTCTGTTGTATTAACGGCACATGCGCTCCGGCGCGCGGTGCGATGCCCGGTATTGCACGCTGCACGATCGGCAACAATCGGGCCGCTTGTTATACTTGCGCGCACTTTTTCCTGGACCGCGATGAGACGAACGACGCGATGGATCGGCCTCGTATGGCTGGCGCTGGTACTGAACGTACTGTCGCCCGTCGTCGGCTACGCGCGTCTCGCGTCGAGCGGCTCCGGCGCGCTCACGCTCGAGTTGTGCAGTGCAGCGGGCGCCCGTCAGGTCGTGCTCGCACAAGCGGGCGACGACCGCGACACGTCGTCGTTCGACCATGCCGGCGTCCCGCACTGCGTGTACTGCCCCGGCTTCGCGGCGAACGTCGCGCTGGGCACGAGCCTGCCCGCGATGCCGGGCTTCGTGCGGACGTTCGCGTATCGGGTGGCCGCGCCGGTCGTTCCCGATGTACCCCGCAAGGGCATCCGTCTCGCGCAGCCGCGCGCCCCGCCTGAAAACCTCCCGATCTGATTGATGTCGTCCGCGCGCCCTGGTGGCGCGCGAGCCGCCCGTGGCCCCGGTCCGCGCGTCGCGTCGTTCGTGCGCGGCTCGCGCACCCGTGTCCGGCGGCGTCCGATCACGTTTTCAGGAATTCACTCATGTCGTCTACCTTTGCCGCGCGGCCGTCGCGCGGCCGGCTCGCGCTCGCATGCGCGACCGCTTTCGCATGGCCGGCCGCTCACGCGGCTTCGACCGACGATGCACGCGCCGAGGCCGCCCGCGGCGGCGGCGCCGATCGTTCCGCCATCGCCACGCCGGCTTCCGCCGGTGTCGCGGCATCGGCCACACCGGCCGGCGACACGCTGAGCGCCGTCAGCGTGACCGCGCAGCGGCAACCGGTCGACCCGGATACGCCGGCCGTCGTCACGTCGATCACCCGCGAGCAGATCGATGCGCACACCAACGTCACCACCGAGGACGCGCTGAAGTACGCGCCGAACCTGATGGTCCGCAAGCGCTACATCGGTGACCGCAACAGCATCTTCGCGGGCCGCGACTTCAACGAACTGCAGAGCGCGCGCGGGCTCGTCTATGCCGACGGCGTGCTGCTGTCGAACCTGCTCGGGTCGAGCTACGCGTACCCGCCGCGCTGGTCGCTGATTCCGCCCGACGACATCGCGCGCGTCGACGTGCTCTATGGCCCCTTTTCCGCGCTGTATCCGGGCAATTCGATCGGCTCGACCGTGCTGCTCACCACGCGCCGCCCGGAACAGCTCGAGGCGTCGCTGTCGACGCAGTTTTTCACGCAGCGCTACCACGACGGCTACGGCTTTGCCGATAGCCTCGGCGGCAATCATCAGACCGCGCGGATCGCGAACCGCGTCGGCCGGTTCTGGTTCGCGCTGTCGCTCGACCGGCTGGAGAACAACGGCCAGCCGATGCAGTATGCGAGCCCCGCTTCGGCCTACAACCCGAGGCTGGGCGCCGCCGTGCCCGTGACGGGCGCCGCGACCGACATCGGCCCCAACGGCAAGCCGCGGACCATCGTCGGCGCGCAGACGATCGAGCGGACCGAGCAGCTCAACGAGACGGTCCGGATGGGCTATGCGTTCACCGATCACGTCGATGCGACGCTGACGCTCGGGCATTGGGAGAACCATTACCGGCAGCACGGCGAGACCTTCCTGCGCGATGCGACGGGCAATCCGGTCTACGGCGGCAACGTGTCGATCGGCGGGCAGAACATGACCGTCGCGCCGAACGCGTTCGCGCCGCAGCGCGGCGACCAGGAGAACTGGCTGTACGCGCTCGGGCTGAACGGCCGGCTCGATTCCGGCTGGCGGTTGTCGGGCGTGGTATCCGCGTACGACGTGTCGCGCGACGTGCTGCGCGCGGCCTCGACCGTGCAGGGTGGGGCAGGCACGCTGTTCCAGGGCGACGGCACCGGCTGGCGCACGCTCGACCTGAAGGCCGAGGCGCCGGAAGTGAAAGGCCATACGTTCACGTTCGGCTATCACTACGACAACTACTTCCTGCGCAACGTCACGTATAACACCGCCGACTGGCTGGCCGGGCCGACCACGTCGCTCGCGAGCGTCTATCGTGGCGACACGCGCACGCAGGCGCTGTTCGGGCAGGACGCGTGGCGCTTCGCGCCGGGCTGGCTCGCGACGCTCGGGCTGCGCTACGAGCGCTGGGATGCGTACGGCGGCGCGCTCGGCAATGCGAAAGGCACGCTCGGCTATGCGGACCGGAGCGCGAATGCGCTGTCGCCGAAAGTCGCGTTGCAGTGGGACGCGACGGAGGTCTGGCGCTTCCGGCTGTCGTTCGCGACCGGCACGCGGTTTCCGACGGTCGGCGAGCTGTTCCAGGGCACGATTTCGAACAACGCGATCGTCAACAACAACCCGAACCTGCGGCCCGAAAAGGCGATCGACTGGGATTTCACGGCCGAACGCGACGTGGGCGTCGGCGTCGTGCGCGCCAGCGTGTTCCAGAGCGACCTGCGCGATTCGATCTACAGCCAGACGACGGCGTCGGGCGCGACGACCGTCACCAACATCTCGAACGTCGACCGCGTGCGCGTGCGTGGCGTCGAGCTCGCGTTCAGCGGCGAGAACGTCGGGCTGCGCGGGCTCAACCTCGACGCGAACGTGTCGGCGAGCAACGCGCAGATCCTTGCCGACGCCGCGAACCCGGCCTACGTCGGGTCGCGTTTCCCCCGCATTCCGCGCATGCGCGCGAACCTGCTCGCGTCGTATCGCTTCGACGAGCACTGGCTCGCGAGCGTCGGCGTGCGCTACTCGGGCCGCCAGTACAACACGCTCGACAACAGCGACGTGAATCCGGACGTCTACGGCGGCACGAGCTCGTTCACGGTCGTCGATCTGAAGGCACGCTACCGCTTCGATCGTCACTGGACCGCGTCGGCCGGCATCGACAACCTGACGGACCGCCGCTACTACACGTTCCACCCGTATCCGGGCCGCACTTTCTATGGAGAACTGAAATGGTCGCTGTGAGATCGTTCGCGGCGGGCTGCGCGCTGTGGCTCGCGGCGCTCTCGACCGCCGGCGCGCATGATGCGTCCAGCGTGGCGAAAGCCGCCGATCCGCACGCCGCGCACACGAGCATGCAGGCGACGCCCGCGCAGCAGAAGCAGCCGCTCGCGACGGGCGCCGCGTTCGATACGCGTCATCGGCTGTGGGTCGCATGGGTCGAAGGCGCGCATGTCGTCGTCGCGCATTCCGACGACGCCGGGCGCACGCTGTCCGCGCCCGTCACCGTCAATGCGATGCCCGAGCCGATCTACACGAGCGCCGAGAATCGCCCGAAGCTCGCGACGAGCCCGGACGGGCGCGCGGTGTACGTGTCGTGGTCGATGCCGCTCGATGCGCCGTACACCGGCATGGTGCGCTTCTCGCGCTCGCTCGACGGCGGCGCGACGTGGAGCGTGCCCGTGACCGTGCATCGCGACCGGCAGGCGATCACGCACCGCTTCGACATGATGGCCGTCGATCCCGCCGGCAACATCGCGATCGCATGGATCGACAAGCGTGATCTCGTCGCGGCGAAGGCGGCCGGGCAGACGTACGAAGGCGCGGCCGTCTACTACGCGGTGTCACGCGACGGCGGCGCGTCGTTCGACCCCGAGCGCAAGGTGACCGACCACACCTGCGAATGCTGCCGGATCGCGATGGCGATCGATCCGGCCGGGCGCATCGAGGCCGTGTGGCGCAACGTGTTTCCGGGGCAGATCCGCGATCACGCGCTCGCGGTGCTGCCCGTATCGGCGTCCGAGCCGGTCCTGCCCATACGCGCGACGTTCTCGAACTGGCACGTCGAGGCGTGCCCCGAACACGGGCCGGCGCTCGCGATCACGCCGGACGGCACGCGACATGTGGCGTGGTTCGGCGTCGTCGACGGTCGCGCCGACGTGTTCTATTCGCGCATCGGCGCCGATGGCCAGCCGCGCGGTACACCGTGGGCATTCGGCGCGAATCCCGCGGTGCCCGGCGAGCAGGCGTCGCATGCGGCGCTCGTCGCGCACGGCGACGTCGTGTGGCTCGCTTGGAAGGCGTTCGACGGCGACACGATGCAGATCAAGCTGCGTCGGTCGGATGACCGCGGCGAGCACTGGTCGGCGCCGCGCGTGATCGCGTCGACGGCGGGCGCGAGCGACAACCCGCAATTGCTCGACGATGCGGGCCGCATCTACCTGTCGTGGCGCACGCGCAACGACGGCTATCGGCTGATCGCCGTGGAGGGAGTGCAATGAAGCGGCTGATGGCATGGCTCGGCATCGTGCTCGCGAGCCTGCCCGCATGGGCGGGCGGCGGTGCATTGCAGCCGTTGCGCGCGGCGGACGTCGCGCGCCTGTACGCGGCGGCGCGCGAGCGGCCGCTGGCGGTCGAGATCTGGTCGCTCGATTGCGGATACTGTCGCGAGAACGCCGCGCATCTGGTCGCGTGGCAGCGCCGTCATCCGGGCGTGCAGCTCGCGATGGTCGCGATGGATGCGTACGACGACAACGGTGCGGCGATCGCGCAGGCGCTGGCGCAGATGAATCTGCCGCCGCAGGTCGCGCAGTATGCGAACGCGGAGCCGATGCCCGAGCGGCTGCGAACGGCGCTCGATGCGGGATGGCGAGGGGAGATGCCGCGCACCGTGTGGATCGGGTGCGAGGGCGTGCGTGACGCGCGCAGCGGCTTGCTGACGGCCGACGTGCTCGACGGCTGGCTGCAGCACGCGAAGCGGTGACGCATCGGGCCGGCGCGCGGCGAACCGGCCGCGCGCCGGCCCGATGCGAAAACGCGCCCGAAGGCGCGTGGAGAGAAACGTCAGGCCGCTCGCCTGAATAGCCGGATCACGAACAGCAGGATCACCGCGCCGATGACCGCGACGATCACCGAACCGATGAAGCCGCTGCCGATGCTGATGCCGAGCAACCCGGCAAGCCAGCCGCCGATCACCGCGCCGACAATCCCGACGATGATGTCGACGATCAGCCCGAAGCCGCCGCCCTTCACGAGCAAGCCGGCAAGCCAGCCGGCGATCGCGCCGATGATGAGCCACATAATCAAGCCATGAGTCATGGTGGTCCTCTCCTTGGGTTGAGTCGAAATGACCGCGTACCGGCCGCCGCGCGCCGCAAGCTGGTTGAAAGCGGCTGCGACCGCCGCGCCGCCCACGCAATGTAACGCGATAGACGGGTCAGAATCGTTAAGTAATGTTATGCACCCTTAAGCAGATTTTCCAGGTGATTTGTCTGCGTACGGCACGATTCGTGCGCATGCGACGCATGGCGAAATGAATTTGTAAGAATCGGGTCGCCGCTGCGGCTGATCGGTCGAACGCGTTATCTCTCGTGCGTCGTCGTGGACAGGGTGGCCTCCGGCAGTCCATCGGCTGCGTCGGCGATCAGCCGCGCGACGGTCGCGGCATCGTCGATCGCCTCGATCGACAGCAGCGCCAAACGGGCGAGGAAGAGCGACGCATCGGCTTCACCGATCCGGGTCATCGTGTGGCACAGAGCGGTGTAGAGCGTGTCGCGTTCGGTGTCCGTCATCATGCGGTCTCCTGAAGATCGGTTTCGATCGAGGCGTGCGGATGGAGCGCGCGATCGAGTGCGGCGCTCACGTCGTCGGCCCGCGCATCGTGCCAGCGGCCGAGCACGTGCCCGTCCGGACGCACGAGATAGACGGTGCCGTCGCGTGCGCCGTACATGTCGAACAGCCGCCCGTCGTCGTCGTGGCCGCGGCAGGCTGGATGCCGCACGGTCGCCGCATGCCGGGCGAGCGTGACGAGCGCGAACGGTATGTGCGCTGCCTGCAGGCGTGGCTCGAGCGCGGCGAGCGATGGATCGGGCACGCTGTCCGCCGTGAAGCAGAACGCGGTGAAGCGCGGCGCGACGAGATCGGTCAGGTGGCCGCGGTGCGTATCGTCGCCATGCGCCCCGTACAGCGTCAACGGACACTCGGGGAGCACCGTGCCGGGCGCCGGGCCGGCCGCGAAGGTGTCGCGTTCGGCCGTGTTGAGCGGCGACCTGGCATACGCGATGGCCGATGTCTGGCGCGGGTTGATCAGCGAACGCAGTGCCGGATGCCGGACCGCGAGCGTCAGCACGGCCTTGCGCATCAGCGCGAACGCAAACGACGGCGGCGCCATGAACTCGGTGCTCTTCGTGCCGTAGCGCAGGTTCTCGTGCGCCGCGAACACGCGCTCGTCCGAGTAGCTGTCGAGCAGCGCGTCCGACGCGATGCCGCGGATCACGTACGCGAGCTTCCACGCGACATTGTCGGCATCGTCGATGCCCGAATTCGCGCCGCGTACGCCGAAGATCGGCACGAGATGCGCGGCATCGCCGCAGAACAGCACGCGGTCGTGCCGGTAGCGTTCGAGCGTCAGCGCGTTCGCCTTGTAGATCGTAATCCAGATGGGCGACCACGCGCCGCGCTCGCCCATCATGTCGAGCAGGTCCTGCACGCGCGGGATCACGTTCTCCGGCTTCACGGCCGCTGCGGGATCCTCGTCGTCACACAACTGGTAGTCGATCCGCCATACGTTGTCGGGCTGCTTGTGGACGAGCACGGTGGAGCCCGGATTCGACGACGGATCGAAGTAGGCCAGGCGTTCGGTCGGCCGGTCGCTGTCGAGCGCGATGTCGACGATCACGTAGCGGCCCTCGTAGGTCGTGCCGCGCAGCGACAGGCCGAGCGCGTCGCGCATCGTGCTGCGGCCGCCGTCGCACGCAACGACCCAGTCGGCATCGAATGCGTAGCCGCCGAGCGGCGTGTCGACGTCGATGCGCACACCGTCCGGCAGCCGCGTCACGCCGGTCACCTTCGTCTGCCAGCGGATCTCGATCAGGTCGGGCTGGCGCAGCGCGGCATCGAGCAGGAATTGTTCGATGTGATATTGCGCGAGATTCACCATCGGCGGCAGCTTCTGGTTCGCGTCCTGCGGCATCGTGAAATGCAGCACTTCGTCGCGCCGGTAGAAACTGCGGCCGCCGGTCCATGGCAGCCCCGTGCGCAGGAAATCGTCGAGCGCGCCGAGCCGCTCGACGATCTCGAGGCTGCGGCGCGAGATGCAGATGGCGCGGCTGCCGTGGCAGACCGAATCGTCGGCTTCGATCAGCACGCTGCGGATGCCGTGATTCGCGAGGCCGAGCGCGACGGCGAGGCCCACGGGGCCGCCGCCGACGATCGCGACGCGATGCCGGCGCGTGTCGATGCCGCCGTCACGCTCCGGCAGATGCGCGGGATGGCGCTCGGCGACGAACGGGTAGGGCTTGAAGTCGATATCCATCGTTGGCTTCCAGGGTGGTCCGGTTCGACGTGCCCGCATCGGTGAAGCGATGTGGGCAGCTGGTCGATCCAGTATGGAAGCCGGTCGTGCCGCCGTTGTCCCCATTTCGGGTACGGCGGCGGTCGCGCTACGCCCGGTGCGAGCCGACGCGTTTCAGGGCTGCATGCACAGCGCGAACAGTTCTCGCTGGCTCGAAATGCCGAGGCGCCGATACGCGCGTTTCTGATAGGTCACGACGCTCGACGCCTTTACGCCCATCGTCTCGCCGATGTCATGCGCGGTCTGGCCTTCGAGCACGCCGCGCAACACGTCGAGTTCGCGCTTCGACAATGCCGGGCACGCATGACGCAGTCGCGCGAGCATGCGTTGCGGGATGCCGATCTGCGCCGCGCCGGCCAGCGCGTAGTGATGCTTGGCGGCCTGCGCGATCAGCGGCGCGAGCGCCTCGATCGTCGCGATCTCGCGCGGCTGGAATGCGCCGCTGCGATGCGCGCGATACAGGTTGATCGACAGCCAGGTTGCATCGTCGGGCTGCATCAGCAACGCGAGCCGGTCGGATACGTCGGGGCCGCGATAGCACGCCGCGCGATACGCTTCGTGATCGATTTCGTCGCCGGCCTGCTGGTGCAGCAGCACGCCGTGCCGGTGCGTGCCGCGCCGGGCGGCCGAGACGATCGGCTGGTTGCCGTCGAGTGCGTAGAAGTGTCGCGCGTACGTGTCGGCGACGTCGCGCAGATAGCGGCCGCCGCGATGATCGGCGACGGACAGCGTGCGCGGGCGGTTGCCGAACTCGTACGCGAAGATCGTGCACTGCGTGATCGACAGTGCATCGTCGAACAGCCTCAGGATTTCGCCGGCGAACGCGTCGGGTTCGTTGCCGCCGATCGCGGCGACGAGGCGCGTCGCGCGGGACACGTCCAGTTGCGCGGAGAAAGTCGGTCGCTCGAGACGCCAGGTGCGCATGGTGCGGGGAGAGGGCGGAATGGTCCGGCGATTGTAATCGGCGGGACGCGGCGCGGGAGTCGGGAGATGCCCGCAAACGAGGGTGAGTCGGAAAGCGGACGGGCGCACGATTTCGGCGCCGGAAAATAGAAAAGGTCTGACAAGCGATGCTTGTCAGACCTTTATGTCTTGGTGCCGGAGATAGGAGTCGAACCTACGACCTTCGCATTACGAATGCGCTGCTCTACCAACTGAGCTACACCGGCAGCAGAGAAATGAAATTATATGGTGAAATCCGCGATCTTGGCAATAGGTTTTGCGAATTTTTTTCAGCTTGCTGCGGCTGCTTCGCGAAACCCTCGATCCGGCGGACTTTCCGCTTTCACTTCACTGCGATGCAACCCGTTAGGGCCACATCGCGAAGGCGCGATTGTACTGATGTCTCGCACCCTCGTCCAGTGCTGCAGTGCAATTATTTTGCTTCGTCGTGATAGCCGGTCACGCGCTCGACTTCGTTCTTCGAACCGAGGAACACGGGCACGCGCTGGTGCAGGCCGGTCGGCTGAACTTCCATGATGCGCTGCGTGCCGGTCGTCGCGGCGCCGCCTGCCTGTTCGACGATGAACGACATCGGGTTCGCTTCGTACATCAGGCGCAGCTTGCCCGGACGATCGGGCGTGCGCTTGTCGGCCGGGTACATGAAGATGCCGCCGCGATTCAGGATCCGGTGCACGTCGGCCACCATCGACGCGATCCAGCGCATGTTGAAGTTGTCGCCGCGCGGGCCGTCCTTGCCGGCGTTCAGCTCGTCGACGTAGCGCTTGACCGGGTCGTACCAGTGGCGCGCGTTCGATGCGTTGATCGCGTATTCGCGCGTGTCGGCCGGGATCTGCATGTTGCTCTGCGTGAGCACCCACGAGCCGACTTCGCGGTCGAGCGTGAAGCAGTTCACGCCGTTGCCGGTCGTCAGCACGAACACCGTCTGCGGGCCGTAGACGGCGTAGCCGGCCGCGACCTGCTGCGTGCCGGGTTGCAGGAACGATTCCTCGGTCGCCTGCTTGCCGTCCGGGCAGCGCAGCACCGAGAAGATCGTGCCGATCGACACGTTCACGTCGATGTTCGACGAGCCGTCGAGCGGATCGAACACGAGCAGGTATTCGCCGCGCGGGTAGTTCGCCGGGATCGGGAAGAACGTTTCCATTTCTTCCGACGCCATCGCGGCGAGGTTGCCGCCCCATTCGTTCGCGTCGAGCAGGATCTCGTTCGACAGGATGTCGAGCTTCTTCTGCACTTCGCCCTGGACGTTCTCGCTGCCGGCGGTGCCGAGCGCTTCGCCGAGCGCGCCCTTCGACACGTTGTAGCTGATCGCCTTGCACGCGCGGGCGACGACTTCGATCAGCAGGCGCAGGTCGGCGGGGAGGTTGTTGGTCTCACGTTGCTGTTCGATCAGGAACTTCGACAGCGTGGTGCGGCGGGCAATGGACATGACAGACTCCGAAAGGCCAAAGAATCCTTGAATGGCCGCAATTTTACCCGTCGCGCCTCCGGTGCCGCCGGCTTTTTTCGTCCGGTTACATGGCCGGGTGGCCGAAGCGGCGCGGTATCGGGCGGCGACGCCGGGCGGGGTGCGCCTCGCCGCGGAGGCCGCCCGAGCGGTCCGACCCCGCGAGCGCGTGCGGTTGCAGCCGTGCTCGTGCAATAAAAAAGCCGGCGCCGCGTGAGGCGGCACCGGCTCGATCGCGCGGACGCGACAGGTCGAACGCGCAAGTTACGCGAGCGCCTTCTCGACGATCTCGCGCACGTCACGCGATTTCGCGCCGGCCGCGACCTGTTCGAGCGCTTCGCGCATCCGGTCGCGCAGCGCCGGTGTGAAGCGGCGCCACAGTTCGAGCGAGCGCGCGAGGCGTGCGGCGACCTGCGGGTTGATCGCGTCGAGCGCGAGCACCTGTTCGGCCCAGAACGCGTAGCCCGAACCGTCCGCCGCGTGGAATTGCGCGGGATTGGCCGCGCAGAAGCTGAAGATCAGCGAGCGCGCGCGATTCGGATTCTTCAGATTGAACGCCGGGTGCGCGAGCAGCTTGCGCACCTTCGCGAGCGTCGGCTGCGCGGGCGTACCGCGTTGCGCCGCCTGCATCGCGAACCACTTGTCGATCACGAGCGCTTCCTTCTCGAAGCGGCGGTAGAAGTCGTCGAGCGCGTGCTCGGCCGGCCCGTTCGCGCCCGCGGCGGCCGCGGACAGCAGCGCGCCGAGCGCAGCCGCGCGATCGGTCATGTTGTTCGCCGCATCGTACTGGGCCGTGGCGAGGCGTACCGCATCGGCCGGATCGTCGAGTTCGGCCAGATACGCGAGCGCGAGGTTCTTCAGCGCGCGGCGGCCCGAGGCTTCAGGCGTCGGCTCGTAGGCGCCGGGCGTCTGGTGCTGCTCGTACGTAGCGAGCCAGTCGGCGCGCAGCGCGGTCGCGAGCTGGCGGCGCACGAACTGGCGCGCGCGATGCACGGCGGCCGGATCGGCCTCGGCCATCTGATCGGCGAGATAGGTTTCCGACGGCAGTGTCAGCGCGAGTTCGCGGAACGCCGGCGACAGGCTTTCATCGGTCAATACGCGGCGGAACGCGGCGACGAAGTTCTCGCCGAGCGTGAGCGGCGCGTTGGCGGCCGCCCGCGCGGCGAGCGTCAGCAGCGCGCGCGTCGCGAGGCGCTGGCCGGCCTCCCAGCGGTTGAAAGGATCGCTGTCGTGCGCGAGCAGGAACGCGAGATCGTCGTCGCTGTAGTCGTACTCGACGATCACCGGCGACGAGAAGTTGCGCAGCAGCGACGGCAGCGGCGCTTCCGGCACGTCGACGAACGTGAAGGTCTGCTCGGTGTCGGTGAACTCGAGCACGCGCGTCGTGCCCGATGCGGCGGCTTCGCCGTCCAGACGCAGCGGCAGGTCGCGGCCGTCGCGGCCGATCAGGCCGATCGCGAACGGGATCAGGAGCGGCCCTTGCTGCGTTTCGCGCGCGGCCGGCGACGCGTCGCCGTAGCCCTGCGCGAGGGTGATCGTATAGCGGCGCGCGGCCGCGTCGTACGCGGTGCGTACCGACACGCGCGGCGTGCCGGCCTGGCTGTACCAGCGCTCGAACTGCGCGAGGTCGCGCCCGTTCGCGTCGGCCATCGCGTGACGGAAGTCGTCGCAGGTCACCGCGTGGCCGTCGTGGCGCTTGAAGTAGAGATCCATCCCCTTGCGGAAGCCGTCGCGGCCGAACAGCGTCTGGTACATCCGCACGACTTCCGAGCCTTTCTCGTAGACGGTCATCGTGTAGAAGTTGTTGATCTCGACGTAGCTCTCCGGGCGCACCGGGTGCGCCATCGGGCCGGCGTCCTCCGCGAACTGCAGCTGGCGCAGCACGCGCACGTCCTCGATGCGCTTGACCGCGCGGGCCGCCGATTCGACCGCGTCGCCCGCGGCCATGTCGGCCGAGAACTCCTGGTCGCGGAACACCGTCAGGCCTTCCTTCAGGCTCAACTGGAACCAGTCGCGGCAGGTCACGCGGTTGCCGGTCCAGTTGTGGAAGTATTCGTGGCCGACCACCGATTCGATGTTCGCGAAATCGGTGTCGGTCGCGGTCTCGGGGTTCGCCAGCACGTACTTCGTGTTGAAGATGTTGAGCCCCTTGTTCTCCATCGCGCCCATGTTGAAGTCGCCGACCGCGACGATCATGAAGCGGTCGAGATCGAGCTCGAGGCCGAAGCGCTTTTCGTCCCAGCGGATCGAGTGGATCAGCGAATCCATCGCGTGACGCGTCTTGTCGAGATCGGCCGGTTCGACCCACACCTGCAGCAGCTTTTCCTTGCCGGAGCCGGTGGTGATCGTTTCCTCGATCGCGACGAGCTTGCCCGCGACCAGCGCGAACAGATAGCTCGGCTTGCGGAACGGGTCTTCCCATTTCGCGAAGTGGCGGCCGTCGGGCAGGTCGCCCGAATCGACGAGATTGCCGTTCGACAGCAGCACCGGGTACGCGGCCTTGTCGGCACGCAACGTGACGACGTACGACGCCATCACGTCGGGGCGGTCGAGGAAGTAGGTGATGCGGCGAAAGCCTTCGGCTTCGCACTGCGTGAAGAAGTTGCCGCTCGACACGTAGAGGCCCGACAGCGTCGTATTCTGGTCGGGGGCGCACGCGCTTTCGAGCGTCAGCTCGAATGCCTCGGGCACGTTCTCGACGGTCAGCCCGTGCTCGTGCGCGCGCACCGCGCCGTGCGGTGCGCCATCCAGCCGCGCGCCGAGGAATTCGAGCGCCTCGCCCATCAGTTCCAGGTGTGGTGCGGGCGCGGCATCCGGATTGCGGCGCACGCGCATCGTATTCCTGACGATCGTGCGGGCCGGCGCGAGATCGAATTCGAGTGCGACGGAATCGATGAGGAAGGCCGGCGGCGTGTAGTCGGCGCGGCGGATCACGGTGGAGGAGGCGTTGTCGGACATGGTCGTCGAGATCGGTGGAGTGGGGGACGGGCCCGTCGCGCGGGCCAGGCGAACCGGGCCATTGTACAAAGGCTTGCGGCTGCGTGTCGGGCGAACTTTTTACCGCTTCCGCCAGTCCGCGTATTATCGGCATCCCGTTGTGGTTCGCGCGGTGCGACGAACGGGTGACGGATCGACGAGGATCAACATGAAACGCGATTGGATTTTTCGCGGTGCGGGCTGGGCGGCGGCGCTGTGCGTCGCGCTGCTGACCGGCTGCACCAGCTACGTGACCACCCAGGTCACGGCCTTCTCCGACTGGAGCGGCAGCGACGCGACGCGCACCTATGCGTTCACGCGCACGGACGCGCAGAAGAACAGCATCGAGCAGTCGACCTACGAGCCGATCGTCGCGAACGAGCTGTCCGCGTACGCGTTCCGGCAGGTGCCGCAGTCGCAGGCCCGCTATCTCGTCGGGCTGACCTATGCGGTCGGCAGCGATCTCGTGACGGTGCCGCAGCCGGTCTACTACGATCCGTGGTTCGCGCCCGGGCCGTACTGGCGGCGCGGGCCGTGGAATCCCTGGGGCCCGTGGGGGCCCTGGGGGCCGATGCCGGCCGGCTATGTCGCGCAGACGTACCAGGTGTTCGACTACATGCTCGGTATCCGCATCACCGAGCGCGCGACGGGCAAGGAGGTCTACAACGTGTCCGCGCGCACGACCGGCGACAACGGCAC
This sequence comes from Burkholderia cenocepacia, assembly GCF_900446215.1. Taxonomy (GTDB): domain Bacteria; phylum Pseudomonadota; class Gammaproteobacteria; order Burkholderiales; family Burkholderiaceae; genus Burkholderia; species Burkholderia cenocepacia. The sequence continues at coordinate 764,752 of NZ_UAQZ01000012.1, forward strand.
GCTGCTGTACGCGATGCCGTTCCTCGCGCGCAGCGCGCTCGCCGATTTCCCGTTGTCGAACGGCGCGGTCCGCTCGGTTCGGCTGCCGGTCGACAAGCGCGGCGGGCCGGCGGCGCCGGCCGCCAACGAGCGCGCGGTGCCGGCGGCGCCCGCCTCGGGCGCGGCCGTCGCGAAGTAAAGCGGCATCCACTCCGGCGCGGCCGCCCGGCCGCGCCGGCCACTTTCCTTTCCGTCAGACCCCGATACCCAGCAGCGCCAGCGCGCCGAGCACGACGAACAGCACGGCTGCGATCCCGTGCACGAGCTTCGTCGGCAGACGGTGCGCGAAGCGGTCGCCGAGCAGGATCGCCGGCACGTTCGCGAGCATCATCCCGAACGTCGTGCCGGCCACGACACCGATGTAGTCCTGGAAGCGCGCGGCCAGCGCGACGGTCGCGATCTGCGTCTTGTCGCCCATTTCCGCGAGGAAGAACGCGACGAGCGTCGCGCCGAACACGCCGAGCCGCGAGCGGGTCGCATTGGCTTCGTCCTCGTCGAGCTTGTCCGGTACGAGAATCCACAGCCCCATCGCGATGAACGAGAACGCGAGCGCCCAGCGCATGATCGACGGCGTGACGAGCGCGCCCAGCCATTCGCCGAGCGCGCCGGCGAAACCATGGTTGACGAGCGTCGCGACGAGCACGCCGAGAATGATCGGCACCGGCTTGCGATAGCGCGCGGCCAGCACGAGGGAAAGCAGTTGGGTCTTGTCGCCGATTTCAGCGAGGGCGACGGCGCCGGTGGAGATCAGGAAGGCTTGAGACACGAATGGGGTTCCGCGGGCCGTTGTTGTGCGTGCGAGCGACGATCCACCGCGCGCCGGGCCCTGATGCGGCGCGCAGTGAACCATCGGTCTCGCCAGGCCAACGTGGCTGCGTCCGCCATGGCCGAACGGCCAAGTCTGTTGACGGACGCCTCCGTCACGATGCGCGCCGGGGGCGCGGGACATCGAGCGGAGCGGCTACTCCCCAATGAGCGGCGCATTCTAGCACGGCGCGTTGCGCGCCGGAAAGCGGCCGGGCCGCCGTGCGGCGCACTGAAGCGGCTTCGATTGCCGACATGCACGGCGGCGAAGCTGCCGCGCGTGTCGGAACGTGCCGGCCGCGGGTCGTTACGCGGCGGCCGGGCGGCGCGCGGCGCCGCGTTCGTGCACGAGTTCGCCGGCCGCGTAGGTCCGGTATACCGCGCGGTCGTCGCCGAGCAGCGCGAACGCGAACAGCAGTTCCTCGAGCGACTCCGCGCGCTTCGTACGGCGCGCGAGCAGCGGCGTCGCCTGCGGATCGAGCACGACGAAGTCGGCTTCGGTGCGCGGCTTGAGCGTGCCGACCGTGTCGGCGAGGTCGAGCGCCTGCGCGGCGCCGGCCGTCGCGAGCCAGAACATCCGCGTGGCGGTCAGGTGGTGGCCCGACAGCCGCGCGACCTTGTGCGCCTCGTTCATCGTCTGCAGCATCGAGAACGACGTGCCGCCGCCGACGTCGGTCGCGAGCGTGACGGGCACGTCGTGTTCGCCGGCCTTGTCGAAGTCGAACAGCCCGCTGCCGAGGAAGAAGTTCGACGTCGGGCAGTGCGCGACGACGGTGCGCGTCTCGGCCATCCGGCGGCGATCCTCGTCGTCGAGGTGGATGCAGTGACCGTACACCGCGCGCGGACGCAGCAGCCCGTAGCGGTCGTAGATGTCGAGATAGCTGCGATGGCCGGGGAACAGCTCGGCCACCCATTTCACCTCGTCGACGTTTTCCGCGACGTGGCTTTGCACGAACACGTCCGGATGGCGGCGCGCGAGTTCGCCGCACGCCTCGAGCTGCGCCTCGGTCGACGTCGGCGCGAAGCGCGGCGTGAGCGCGTACATCTGGCGGCCCTTGCCGTGCCAGCGGTCGATCAGCTCGGCGCTGTCGTCATAGCCCGACTGCGCGGTGTCGCGCAGGAATTCGGGGCAGTTGCGGTCCATCAGCACCTTGCCCGCGATCATCCGCAGGTCGCGCGCGTCGCTTGCGGCGAACAGCGCATCGGCCGATTGCTTGTGCACCGTGCAGTAGACGAGTGCGCTCGTCGTGCCGCACGCAAGCAGTTCGTCGACGAAGAAGTCGGCGACTTCGCGCGCATGCTCGGGGTCGCCGAACTGGCGCTCGGTCGGGAACGTGTACTTGTCGAGCCACGGCAACAGGCCCGGCGCCGGCGACGCGATCATGTCCGTCTGCGGATAGTGGATGTGCGTGTCGATGAAGCCGGGCACGATCAGCTTGTCGCGCAGGTCGTGGACCACCGCATCGCGCGCGAGCGTCGCGGCGAGCGCCGCATACGGGCCGGCCGCGACGACCTTGCCGTCGTCGACGATCAGGAGCCCGTCGGTCTCGTGGTTCGCGGCCTGGCTCGATTGCGCCGGGTCGCCGTTGAAGGTCAGCAGCTGGGAACGGAAAGCGGTTTGCGTCATGACGAATGGTCCTGCATCAAGGTAAGGCGAACAGAAGAAAGCGATCGGCGCAGCACGGCGGCGGGACGGTGCGTCGCGAGCGGCATCGGCACGCGGCGTGCGGCGCGGCCGGCGGCGATGGCATGGGCGAACGTGGCGGCCGAAGCCGCCCGCAAGTGGTTGCCCGCGCACCTCGCGGCCGTTGCACCCGCATCCGGTGCGGCGGCGAACGGCACGGCAAGCCGCGACGGCCGGTGCGCACAAGCGCCGACGCACGGCGCCGTCGCGCCGCATGCACGCAGCCCACCGGCCCGGCGCCAGGCCGAGCCGGTGAGCGCGAAGCGGATGCCGTTGCCGTGTTTCATCTGTCTAGCGTTCCTCGATGCGGGCCGTCACGCGGCCTGCCAGTACGCGTCGAGGCGCGCGTACAGTGCGTCGCGCTGCGCCGGTTCGATGAACGACGCCTCGAAGCCGTTGCGAATCACCGCATGGACTTCGGCATCCGTGAGTTGCAGCCCTTCGGCCGTCGCGAAGTAGTTTTCATTGACGTAGCCGCCGAAATAGGCCGGATCGTCGGAGTTGATCGTCACCGCGACGCCGCGGTCGAGCAGCGCCTTCAGCGTGTGCTTCGCCATGTCGTCGAACACGCACAGCTTCAGGTTCGACAGCGGGCAGACGGTGAGTGCCGTGCGCGATCGGGCGAGGCGTTCGACGAGCGCGGCATCCTCGATGCTGCGCACGCCGTGGTCGATCCGGTCGACCTTCAGCACGTCGAGCGCTTCGTAGATGTAGGCGGGCGGGCCTTCCTCGCCCGCATGCGCGACGAGCTTCAGCCCGAGTGCGCGGGCCTTCTCGAACACGCGCGCGAACTTCGTCGGCGGATGGCCGAGCTCAGACGAATCGAGGCCCACGCCGATCAGGCGATGACGATAGCGTTCGAACAGCGGCAACGCGGATTCGAACGTCGCGAGCGCATCCTCTTCCGACAGGTGGCGCAGGAAGCACAGGATCAGCTTGCTCGACAGCCCGCGTCGTTCGGCATCGGCGAGCGCGCGCTCGATGCCCGCGACGACCGTCTCGATCGGCACGCCGCGCTCGGTGTGCGTCTGCGGGTCGAAGAACAGTTCGGTGTGGACGACGTTGTCGGCGAGCGCGCGTTCGCAGTACGCGGCCGTCATGTCGTAGAAATCCTGCTCGGTGAGCAGCACGCTCGCGCCGGCGTAGTAGATGTCGAGGAACGATTGCAGGTCGGTGAACGCGTACGCGGCGCGCAGCGCATCGATCGAGTCGTAGGCGAGCTTCACGCCGTTGCGCTGCGCGAGCGCGAAGATCAGTTCGGGCTCGAGCGAGCCTTCGATGTGGATGTGCAGCTCCGCTTTCGGCGCGCGGGCAATCTTGTCCTTGAATGTCGGGGTCATGGCGTCGTTCTTGGTCGGTCAGTAGGTAGGGGAAGCCTGCGCGGACGCATTCGCCTCGACGGCCTGCAGCAACTGCGCGGCCACCGAGATCGCGATCACTTCGGGCGCCTTGTCGATGATGCCTTCGACACCGATCGGGCAGCGCATCCGCGCGACCTGGGCCGGGTCGATGCCGATCGCGGCGAGCCGGTGATCGAACTGCACGCGCTTCGTGTGCGAGCCGGTCATCCCGAAGTACGCATAGTCGCCGCGTCGCAGGATGCGCTCGGCCAGCACGAAATCGAGTGCATGGTCGTGCGTCATCACGACGAAGTAGGACTGCGGCGGCGCGGCGTCGACCGCGTCCGCCGGGGACGCAGCCGCGTCGATCACGAGGTTGCCGATACCGGCGAGCGCGTCGGCCGGCGGGAACACCGCATCGGGCCCGTCGATCCAGCGCACCTGGCACGGCAGCGTCGCCAGCACCTTCACGAGCGCGGTGCCGATGTGCCCGGCGCCGAACAGCACGACGGGGAACGCATACGGCGCGATCGTCTCGGTCATCAGCGATACGCCGCCGGTTTCCCACAGCAGGCAGTCGGCACGCGCGGCTTCCGATTCGGGCTCGCTCAACAGCGGCGCGCCCGGCGAGGGGCCGAATGATACGCTACGCACGGTCGCGGCGCCGGCCGCGACGCGCTTCGCGAGCGACATGATCCAGCCGAGATCGCCGACGTCGAGCCGCTCGAACGCGAGCACCACGGCGCCGCCGCAGCACTGGCCGAGACTCGGGCCGAGCGCGAGCCGCTCGAGCCGGCGGGCGTGCGGCACGTGCGCGCCGTCCTTCAGCAGGTGCCGCGCGATCTCGATCGCCTTCCATTCCAGATGACCGCCGCCGATCGTATGGCGGGCCGTGTCGCGCGTGACGAGCATCTTGGTGCCGGCTTCGCGCGGCGCGGAGCCGTCGGTGTGCGCGACCGTCACGAGCACGGCCGCTTCGCCGTGCGCGAGCAGTTGCTGCAGATCGCCGAGCCAGGCTTCCATCAGCACGCTCCGTTCGGGACGACGCGGCACGACACGCGGCGCGGGCTGGCGGGCGCGGCGGCAACGAGGACGGACGGGAGCGGGGCCGGCCGGCTGCAGGGCCGATGCCGTGCGGTGGCCGCGGACTGACGGCGTGCGCGTGCGGCGCCGCCGGACGCGCGGACGCCATGAGGGTGACGGATGCGGATGGTTTGCGTTGTCATGATGAATCCAGTCGACATTGCGGATCGGGCGCGCGTTACGCAGGGAGCGGTGAGACCGCCTGGCCTCGCGCACGTAGATCGCCATCCAGTCCCGAAGATAGCATCGCCACGCGGCCGGAACATGGCCGGGCGGTGATCCGGGCTATCAGGAGGCGATCATGTCGATCATAGGCCCGCCGCGCGGGATCGGGGGACCGATGCATGCACATCGGGCCGAAACGCATGCGTGGCGGGGCGGGGGCGCGGCAATCGCGCGACACGCGCTCGCCCGGAAATCCAGGCGACGGCGGGGTAGGTGTTTACGCGCGGCGGCCGGGCAGGGCCGCCGGAGGCGTCGGCTGCAGCCGGGCGACGACTTGCCGGCGGCGCGCGGCCCGTTCGGCGGGGCCGCGCAGGCCATGGGCCAAAACGCGGCCGGCCGGTCAGCCCGCGAGCTTGCGGCGATGGCGCCAGAGGCTCGCGACGACCGCGACCAGGATCACGGCGAAGCCGATCAGCGCCCAGCCGGGCAGCAGGATGCCGAAGATCGGCGGGTAGACGGTCTCGCACAGCCCGGCGACCTTGAACATGCCGGGGAACCACTGCGCGGGCGGCAGGCTGTCGACGATCGGCTGCAGCGTGTCGAAGCCGCAGCTGAAGCCCGGATTCATCTGGATCGACAGGTGCCGTGCGGCCGTGCCGACACCGCCGGCCGCGGCGATCGCGATCAGCAGCTCGAGCACCCAGACGCCGCGCCAGTTGCGGATCCCGGCGGCCAGGAACGCGAAGATCCCGATCGCGCAGAAGAAGTAGCGCTGGATGATGCACAGCGGGCACGGGTCTTCGTTCTTCACGTACTGCAGGTACAGCGCGCCGGCCAGCAGGGCGATGCACACCCATCCGAGCAGCATCAGCAGGCGGCGTTCGCGGCGTAGTGCAAGCGTGTAGTCGTTCATGTCGGCGGGGTTCCTCGTCGGTCGGTCCGGAAAACAATCGCGCGATTTTAGCGCGAACGGTCTGGCACGAAACTGACAGCGCGCGTGCGGCACCCTGCCGCACCGCGCTCGGTCCGCCGACGATCGGCGGGCGCGGTCAGCGGATCGTGTTCAGCACGGCCTCGACCGACTGGCCGATCGCGAGCAGCGCGTCGTCGCGATGCGGCGCCGCCGCGAGCATCAGGCCGACCGGCGCCGCGTCGCGCGGATGGCACGGCAGCGACAGCCCGCACGCATCGAGGAAGTTGAACGCGCTCGGGTTGCGCAGGATCAGCGCGTTGGTGCGCGTGAACGCGTCGTCGTCCGTTTCGAGTTCGGCGATGCGCGGCGGCACGACCGGCACCGTCGGCGCGACGAGCGCGTCGAAGCGCGACCAGACCGTGTGCGCGGCTTCGTCGAGCATCGCGGCACGCGCGGCGAGCAGGTCGAGATAGTCGGCGGCGCTCGCGGGTTCGCCCTTCAGGATCCGCGTCAGCACGCGCGGGTCGTACTGGTCGCGGTGCGTGGCGAGCAGCGGACGATGCCACGCGTACGCCTCGATCGGCGAGAAGCCGAAACGGTTGATCTCCGGCAGCCGGTCGAGCGCGGGGAAGCGCACTTCGGTGACGATCGCGCCGGCGGCTTCCAGATGCTTGAGCGCGGTGTCGAGCGCGGCCGCGACATCGGCATCGACGCCGTCCGTCACGTAGTTCGTCAGCACGCCGAGCCGTACGCCTTCGAGCGGCCGGGCGGCCGGCACGTGCGGCTCGAGCCCCGCCAGCATCCGGTCGACGAGCGCGCAGCACGCGACCGTGAGGCCGATCGGGCCGAACGAGTCGAGCGTCGTCGACAGCGGCACGCCGCCTTGCGTCGGGATCCGGCTCGCGGTCGGCTTGAAGCCCGTGAGCCCGCACAGCGCGGCCGGGATGCGGATCGAGCCGCCGGTGTCGGTGCCGAGCGCGACGGCGGCCATCCCGTCGGCGACCGACGCGGCCGCCCCCGACGACGAGCCGCCCGAAATCCGCGCGTCGCCCGGCACGTCGCGGTGGTACGGCGAGCGCGGATTGCCGAAGTGCGGATTCAGCCCGAGCCCCGAGAACGCGAATTCGCTCATGTTGGTGCGGCCGACCAGCACCGCGCCCGCGCGCTTGAGCCGCGCGACGGCGACCGCATCGGTGCGCGCGGCCGGTGCGCCGTCGAGCACGCGCGAGCCCGCGCGCGTCACCTGGCCCGCGACGTCGAACAGGTCCTTGACCGATACCGGAATGCCCGCGAGCGGCGACAGCACGGTGCCCGCGGCGCGCAGCCGGTCGTGCGCGTCGGCGGCCGCGCGGGCGTTGTCGGCATCGACTTCGGTGAAGACGACCGCGCCCTGGCCCGCCGGATCGGCGATCCGGTCGAGCGCGGTGTCGACGAGCGCGCGGCTCGTGGTCCGGCCGGCGGCGAGGTCGGCGGCGAGCTGGGCGAGCGGGGGGAACGGCGTGAAAGTGGTCATGGCGGCTCAGGGGCGAAGATGTTGGACAAGCGTGGAGCGGAACGAATCGATGTGGCTTTCGACGGCTGCGCGCGCACCGGCGGCGTCGCGGGCGGACAGCCGGTCGAACAGCGCGCGGTGCTCGTGCTGGACGTCGGCGAGATGGTGCGGTTCGGACAGCGTGACGAACCAGAAGCGCAGCGAGCGCTCGTGCAGCGCGCGCAGGATGTCGGCGAGCACCGCATTGCGCGCGGCCGCGGCGATCGTCTGGTGAAACGCGCGGTCGAGCTCCATCATGCCTTCGACGTCGTGCGTGTCGACGCAGGCCTGCCCGTCGTCGAGCAGCGCGGCCAGGTGCGCGAGATCGTCGGATGTCGCATGGCGCGCGGCGAGTTCGGCGCAGTGCGCTTCGTTGATGCGCCGCACGTCGATCACCGCGACGATGTCGTCGAGCGACAGCGGCTGCACCATCAGGCCCTTGCGCGGCATCACGGACAGCAACCCTTCGAGCACAAGCCGATGCACGGCCTGGTGCACCGGCGTGCGGCCGATCCCGGTGCGCGCGACGAGGTCGGCTTCGTTGAGCGCGGCGCCCGGCTTCAAGCGCATCGTGATGATGTCGCGCTGGATCAGCGCGTACGCGCGCTCGGCAAGGCTGGCCGGCGATGCGGCGGGGCGGTCGCGTGCGACGTCGGTCAGCGTACTCATGCGGGCGGCGGCAGCGGGGCCGGAGGGGGCGCGATCATGACGCGGAGGCTCGGAAGGCGTGGACGATCTCTGGATATTATTGTGATATATCACGGATGTCCACTGCGGAAGATATCGGGAAAGCCGGTGCCGGCGCGTGAGCGGAGCCGCCCCGCGGCACGACTTGCCACCGACTTGCAACAATATCGACAGGATGTTGCAGGTTTGCCGCGCGATCGTGCACTGAAGCATAATGAATCTTCGTCAATCCATACGCGCGAGCGACGTACCAGACCATCGTCATGAGCGAAACCACGCCTTCCCCGGCCGGTCTGCCCGGCACCTCTTCCGCTTCTTCCGATTCCCCCCGCCCCGATCCGGAGAAAACGCCCGATGCGCCGGCCACGCAGGCCGCCGCGCACAACGTCGCCGACGACGGCGCGTCGCCCGTCACGGCCGCGTCCGAGCCGGGCGCGCCCGGTGCGGCAGGCGCCGTAGGCGATGGCGCTGCCGCGGCCGCGCCGCCGAAGCCCGGCGCGCCGCCGCCCGGATTCGGCGCGCAGCCCGATTTCGACACGCCGCGGCCGCCGCCCGCGAACGCGCAGAATGCGCCGCCGGCCTACCTGAAGCAGAGCGACACGCCGTGGTCGGTGTTCGGCCGGATCGTCGCGGCGCGCGCGCGGCGGCTGTTCGACCGCGCCGGCCAGCGCATCACGCAGCGCACGCTGCGCATCGGCGTGTCGGCGCGGATCTTCCATCCGGAGCCGGGCGCGAAGGGGCTGCGCGGCAAGACGCTGCAGTATCTCGAGGAATCGATCGCTCACTGGGTGATGTCGCGCGACGTGCTCGTGTTCATGATTCCGACCGTCGGCCATCAAGGCATGATCCATCCGAGCAACATCCGCCTGCGCGATTACGCGAAGCATCTCGACGGCCTGCTGCTGCAAGGCGGCGCCGACGTGTCGCCGCAGACCTACGCGGCGTCGGATGCGCGTCCCGAATGGCCCGGCGATCGCGTGCGCGACATGTACGAGCTCGAGCTGCTGCACGAATTCGTCGAGTCCGGCAAACCCGTGCTCGGCGTGTGTCGCGGCTGCCAGCTGATCAACGTCGCGTTCGGCGGCTCGTTGTACCAGGACATCGCCACCGACGTGCCGACCGCGAATGCGCACGTGAGCGAGCATTACGACCAGCATCGTCACGCGATCCGCTTCCCCGACTCGTCGACGCTCGCGAGCATGTTCCCGGGGCGCAGCGAAGCGATCGTCAACTCGATTCACCACCAGGCGATTCGCGATCTCGGCCGCGATCTGAACATCGAGGCCGTATCGGCCGGCGATGGAATCATCGAAGGCATTCGCCATCGGCGCTCGCCGTTCGTCGTCGGCGTGCAGTGGCATCCGGAGTTCCATCGCGCGGGCGGCTCGGAACTGCTCGACTGCACGCCGCTGCTCGATGCGTTCCTGCGCGCGGCGCGTGAAACGCGTCTGTAGCACGCCGCATTTTCCGTGTTGCACGAAGGCCGGCCGCATCCCGATAAATTCGAGATGGGGCCGTTTCGTTTTGAACGATAATCGCGAGTTCCGATTCGTTCGCCGGAGTCTGACGTTGGTTTTCCGAAACTTTTCCCCTGCACGATGCGCAACGTGGATCGTTGCGCTGGTTGCCTGCGCGCAAGCGGGCGCGGCCTGGTCCGCCGACGCGAGCGCACCTGTTGCCGGCACGCGTCCGGCGGTCACGAGCCTAAGCGGCGGCGCGTCATCGGCGGCATCGGGCGCGGTCGCGACGGACGCCGCCGCACAAGGCAACGTCGCCGAGCTGACGCAGATGCTGCACGACGGCCGGATCGTCGAGATGCGCACCACGTACAACGGCAGCTACGGCGCGAGCCTGATGTTCGATCCGCGCGAGATGACGTATTACGTCGCGCTGTTCCAGGACAAGAACCTGTGGCGCGTGATCCGTTCGCAGGAAAAGAATCGCGCGGAGACGGTGTACGCGAACTTCGTGCAGCAGACCGCGCAGCTCGCCGATATCGAGATCCGCCGAACCGAGTTGCAGGCGCAGAAGGCATTTCTCGAGCGCGTGATCGCGCTGCAGGCGAATCGTGCGCAACAGTTGCAGGCCGATCTGAGCGTCGCGCGCAGCCAGCAGGCAGAAGTCGCGCAGCGGCAGAAGTCGGCGCAGGAGCAGGCGCAGGTGCTGCAGGTCGAGAAGCGGGCTGCGCAGTTGCAGTTGCGCGATCTGCAGGAGCAGGTGCGGCAACTCGAGAGACAGACCGAGACGGGGCTGCCCGCGCACAAGTAATGGTTCGTCGAACGGACGGAGCGAGACGAGCGAAAACCCGGCGAAGCGATCTTCGCCGGGTTTTTTATTGCGCGGGCGTCAGTGCGTGAACGCGTCCGGCGTGTCGGTCACGCGGCGGTGCGACAGTTGCGACGTCCAGTCGAAACCGGCCGCGCTCGGGTGTGCCGGGCGGGCCGGCTGCGTGGCGCGCAGCGCGTTCGCCATTGCGATCAACGTGGCCGGATCGTCGAGCGAGCCGCGTGCATCGCGCGTGTTGGCGATGCGCGGCGGCGGAGCGAGTCGATCGCGTGTGCCGGTGCCGGCCGCGTCGCGCGGGATCGGCGGATGCGGAATCGTCGGATGCGCAGCGAGCCGCGGCACGACCGGTGTGCGGGTCGGTGACTTCGTCGTGCGCAGGCCGGTTGCTCGACGTGGTGAAGCAGGCGTGACGTGCCGCACGTCGGCCGTCGCTTGCGGGTGAAGCGTTGCCGGTCGAAGCGCGACGCGGTGCCTGGCTGGCGGTGATTCGACCGTGTGCGCGACGGGCGTCGCCATCTTGTGCTGCGGCATGACGCGCGTCGATGTATCCGGCTGTGCCGAGGCGACACGTATCGAGCCGGTCGATGTCGTGACGTGATCGGACGTACGGCCGGTCGCTTGAATCGCATGCACGGGCCCGAAACCCGCAGGCGGGTCGTACGTGCCGATCAGCCAGCCGATGATGCCGAGCGCGCCGATGCTCCAGCAGACCGCGTACATCGCGCGCCGGTCGCGAGGGCGGCGCGCGGGATGGCGCAACCGCCGGGCAGGGGCCGCAGCCGGCGCGACAGCCCGCCCGCCCGAAGCCGGCAGCGCGGCCGCCGGTAGCGGTTGCCACCGGCATGCGCGGTGCGGCGAGCCGACATCGACGCAGGACGTCGTCAGGGTCGCGAGGCCGTGCTTGCCGGGCCGTGCGCCGGGTGCGCCGAGAAACCGCCATTCGCGGCCGAACGGCGGGACGTGATCGAGCGGATTGACGCGCGGGCGGGCGAGCGCGCCTTCGATCGGGACGAGGGGCGATGGGGTCATGAAAGGGGTACACCGTGCGATACGGGCAACCGTGCCGGCGCGCCGCGGAAATGTCGTTGCAAATCGTGACATTGTGGTCAGCCGGCGAAGGCAGGTCGATCAGATCAATCTGATTCTTGTGCCCGTTTGAGGGCGACTGGTACGAGGTGGGTGCCGCGACAGCCGGGACGGGCGCGCCACAAGGCAAATGTCGGCCTGGCGTGGCATGATTCGCGAATCATGCCGGCGGCGCGTCGTTACGCGCCGTGCCGTCGGCGGGCAGCGATGCCCGTGCGCGGGGGTCAACCCGGCGCGTCGCGCATCGCCGGATTCATGCGGCGCGGTATTCGCGCCATCCGAGCTGAGCGAGAAAACATGTCCACAGCGTCCCCTGCCATCGCGCAGGAATCGAAAGTCCGCACCGTATTCCGGGTCGTCAGCGGCAATTTCCTGGAAATGTACGACTTCATGGTCTACGGGTATTACGCGTCGGCCATCGCGAAAACGTACTTTCCGAGCGGCAACGCCTTCGCATCGCTGATGCTGTCGTTGTCGGTATTCGGCGCGGGTTTCCTGATGCGGCCGGTCGGCGCGATCGTGCTCGGCGCGTACATCGACCATCACGGCCGCCGCAAGGGGCTGATCCTGACGCTCGGGCTGATGGCGATCGGCACGCTCACGGTGGCCGCGATACCGGGCTATGCGACGATCGGCGTGCTCGCGCCGGTGCTCGTGCTGCTCGGCCGGCTGTTGCAGGGCTTTTCGGCGGGCGTCGAGCTCGGCGGCGTGTCGGTCTACCTGTCGGAAATCGCGACGAAGGGGCACAAGGGGTTCTATACGTCGTGGCAGTCGGGCAGCCAGCAGGTGGCCGTCGTGTTCGCCGCGTTCGTCGGTGTCGTGCTGAACCGCGCGCTGCCGGTCGAGGAAATGACCGCGTGGGGCTGGCGCATTCCGTTCCTGATCGGCTGCCTGATCGTGCCGTTCCTGTTCCTGATCCGCCGGTCGCTGAAGGAGACCGACGAATTCCTGGCGAAGCGTCACCGTCCGACGATGGGCGAGATCATGCGCTCGATGCTCGACAACTGGGGTGTCGTGGTGGCCGGCATGGGGATGGTGATCATGACGACGGTGTCGTTCTACATGATTACCGCCTATACGCCGACCTTCGGCAAGGAAGTGCTGCACCTGTCGTCGCTCGATGCGCTCGTCGTGACCGTTTGTGTCGGGATCTCGAATCTCGTGTGGCTGCCGCTGTCCGGTGCGTTGTCCGACCGCATCGGCCGCCGCCCGGTGCTGATCGCGTTCACCGTGCTGACGCTGCTGTCGGCTTACCCGGCCGTGCTGTGGCTCGTCGGCGATCCGTCGTTCCTGCGGCTGCTCGCGGTCGAGCTGTGGCTGTCGTTCCTGTACGCGTCGTACAACGGGGCGATGGTCGTCGCGTTGACCGAAGTGATGCCGGCCGACGTGCGTACGGCCGGCTTTTCGCTCGCGTACAGCCTGGCCACGACGATCGGCGGCTTCACACCGGCGATCTCGACGCTGCTGATCCACCAGACGGGCAACAAGGCGGCGCCGGGGCTGTGGTTGAGCGTGGCCGCGATCTGCGGCTTGATCGCGACGCTCGTGCTGTACCGCACGGCCGACGCGCGCAACCAGTACAAGTCGGTCTGACGGCGGCAGGGCTAGCGCGCGGCGTCGGCCGCGCATCACATCGAAACAGGGAGCGCGATGCGCTCCCTGTTTCGTTTGCGGTCATGCTTCGCGCAGCAGGTCGGCCACCGCGGCCGCCACGTCGCGCCACGCGCCCGGTGCAGGCTGGCGCGCGATCCTGGCCCGCGGATACCACGGGCAGTCGTCGCCGGTGAACCAGCGCCAGTCGGCTGCGAACGGCAACATGACCCACAGTGGCTTGCCGAGCGCGCCCGCGAGGTGCGCGACCGCCGTGTCGATCGTGACGACGCCGTCGAGGCGCTCGATCAGCGCGGCCGTATCGGCAAAGTCGTCCAGCCGGCCGTCGAGACGATGCACGCGCGGATGCGCGTCGACGCGCGCCCGTTCGTCGTCGTCGAGCGCGGGCTGCAGCACGATCCAGTCGATGTCCGGCAGCGCGAGCAGCGGCGCGAGCGCGTCGAACGGCATCGAGCGGTTTTCCTGCGCCTGGCGGCGTCCCGACCAGGCCAGGCCGAACTTGCGCTTCGACTGTCCGCCGAGCGAGCCGCGAAAGCGCCGGCGGGCGCCGTCGGGGGCGTCGAGGTAGCGCGAGCCGGCGATGTCGTCCAGCTGAAGCCCGAGCAGGAACGGCAGGCTCATCAGCGTGCAGGCGACGTCCGCTGCAGGCGGCTTCGCGGCGCCCTGCGCGACGAGCGTCACGCGCCAGCGCGACGCGGCCGGCGCCAGCAGCGCGACGAGCTCCGGCTGGACTTCGAGGACGACGCGCGCGCAGCGTGCGCGGACCAGCGGCACGAAGCGGACGAACTGCAGTGTGTCGCCGAACCCCTGTTCCGCGCGGATCAGCAGCGTGCGCGACGCAATCGGCTCGCCCTGCCAGCGCGGCAGCGTGCCGAGCGGCGTCGCGCCGGGCGTCTCGTGGCGCGCTTCGTAGGCGGGCAGGCCGCGCGTGAAGTCGCGCAGCGTCAGCAGCGTGACCGCGCGGTGCAGCCGCGCGAGCGTGAGATCGGGCGCGACGCGCAGCGCCTGGTCGTATGCGCGCAGCGCCATCTCGTGCGCGCAGAGCGCGTGATGCGCGTTGCCGAGATTCAGCCACGCGAGCCCGAACGACGGATCGAGCCCGACGGCGCGTTCGTAGTAGGGCAGCGCGTCGCGGTGGCGCGCCTGCGCGCAGAGCGCATTCGCGAGCCCGAACAGCGCGAGCGGAAACGGCGGATGCAGCGCGAGCGCGGCTTCGAATGCCGCGGCCGCCTCGGCATGCCGGCCGACCGCATCGAACGTATTGCCGAGATTGAAATGCGCGGCGACGAACCGCGGCTGCGCGGCGATCGCGGCCTGGAAGTGTGCGATCGCATCGTCGGCGCGCCCCATCGCGTTCAGCGCCATCGCGAGGTTGTTGTGCGCGCCCGCGTGCCCGGGCCGGAGCTCGAGCGCGCGACCGAACGCGGCGAGCGCGTCGTCGTGGCGGCCGAGCGCGTTCAGCGCGTTGCCGAGATTGTTGTGGATCGACGCGTCGTCGGGCGTGAGCCGCAGCGCGCGGCGGAAGGCGTCGATCGCATCGTCGTGGCGCTGCAGCGCCGCATACGCGTTGCCGAGGTTGTAGTGCGCGAGCGGAAATTCGGGCGCGAGCGTCAGCGCGTTGCGAAAGCGGTCGATCGCTTCGTCGAGCCGGCCGAGGGCTTTCAGCGCGTTGCCGAGATTGAGCTGCAGCGCCGCATCGTCCGGACGCAGCGCGACGGCGCGGCCGACGAGATCGGCCGCCTCGGCGTGCTGGCCCTGCTGGTGCCGCAGCACGCCGAACAGGTGCAGCGCGTCGGCGTCGGCGGGGTTGGAGGCGAGCGCGTTGCGATAGCCGTGCTCGGCCTCGGCGAGGCGGCCCGCACGGTGTGCGGCGTACGCCTGGTCGAATGCGGAATCCATGACGCGAAAACTGGCGGAAAGCGCGTATTTTCCCACACCGCGCGGCGGGGCCGCGGATCGGCCGGTCGGCATATGGCCCCGTCACGCGGAGCGGCGTAGACTTGCATGATCGCGTGTCATCGAGGTCCTCATGGCTGACACACTGTCCGATATCCCGCCCGTGCTGATCGTCGGCGCGGGACCGACCGGCCTTGCCGCGGCGATGAGCCTCGCGCGGGCCCACGTGCCGGTGCGCATCATCGATCGTCTCGTCGCGCCCGCGCCGTTTTCGCGTGCGATCGGCATCCAGGCGCGCACGCTCGAACTGCTGGAGCAGCATCGCGCGGTCGAGCCGTTTCTCGCGCTCGGTCATCGCGCGCATGCGGCCGAGCTGCATGCCGACGGCCGCGTGATCGCGCGGCTCGATTTCGATCCGCTGCAAACGCGCTATCCATATCTGATGTTCCTCGACCAGAGCATCACCGAGCGGCTGCTCGCCGAGCATCTGGCCGGGATGGGCGTGAGCGTCGAGCGCGGTACGACGCTGACCGCCTGCGACGCGGGCGGCACGTCGCTCGACGTGACGCTTCGCCGCGCCGACGGCCGCGACGAGTCGTTCACGCCGTCGTACCTGATTGCGGCCGACGGCGCGCACAGCACGGTCAGGCATCTGCTCGGCCTGGGCTTTGCCGGGCATGCGTTCGAACAGACGTTCCTGCTTGCCGATTTCGCGGCGATACCCGACTGGCCGGACGAAGAGATCCGCCTGTTTACGACATCCGCGGGCATCGCGGGCCTGTTTCCGATGGGGGGCGGTCGTTACCGGCTCGTCGCGGACCGGCCGCCCGGCAGCGATGCGTCGCCTGACGCGCCGGCGCCGTCGCTCGACGAATGCGACGCGATCATCCGCGCGCGCGTCGGCGCATCGATCGCGCCGAGCGATCTTGCATGGTCGTCCTATTTCCACCTGCACAGCCGGATGGTCGACCGGCTGCGTCACGGCCGCGTGTTCTTCGCGGGCGACGCCGCGCACGTCCACAGTCCGGCCGGCGCGCAGGGCATGAACACCGGCATCCAGGAGGCGTTCAACCTGGGCTGGAAGCTCGCCCGCGTCCTCCGTGCAGGCGCGCCCGAGCGATTGCTCGACACGTATCACGCGGAGCGCCACCCGATCGAGCGCGACGTGTTGCGGCAGACCGGTTTCGTCACGCAGGTCGTCGGAGCCGAGCGCGGCGCGATGAAGCTGCTGCGCGATCATGTCGTGCCGCTGCTGGCGTCGTTCGGGCCGATGCGCGACGCGGTCAGGCGCACGGTCAGCGAGCTCGGCGTGCAGTACCGGAAGAGTCCGCTCACGCTCGAGCGCGTGCTCGACGGCGGCCCGCGCGCCGGCGAACGCGCGCCCGATGCACTCGTGCACGTGCTCGACGGGCCGCTCGGTCGCGCGCCCGGCACGGCGCGGCTATACGATCTTCACGATCCGGCGAGCTTCACGCTGTTGCTGCTGGAAGAGCCGGTGAATACCGACGCCGGCGAGGTACCGCCGATCTCGGCCGACGCGCAGGTGCTCGTGCAGGGGCTCGAGCGGATCATGCCGGAAGCGGTGCGCGTGTGGCGTGTCGCCGATGCCGAAGGCGACGGGGCGGCGGGGCTCGCGCAGGAATACGGCCGCTCGCGGCCGTCGTTCTATCTGCTGCGGCCCGACGGCTATGTCGCCGCGCGCGGGCGTACGGCAACCGACGCGAACGCGTTGCTGCGCCACTGCGAAAGCTGGTTCGCGGGCATGTCGGTGTCCGCGTAGCCGCGCTCAGGCCGGCGCCGCCGCGGGGACGAGCGCCGCGCGATGCGCGGCGATCGCGTCGCGCACGATCGGCGCCGCGCGTTGCCCGGCTTCGCTCGACGGATCGTCGAGCGCGGCGAGGAATGCGCGACGCATCCGCGGCTCCCAGAAGCGCCGGATATGCTCGGCGATCCCGGTCAGCGCTTCGTCGCGATCGGGCATCGATTCGAAGAATGCGCCGATCTGGTTGGCCATGTCGATCAGGTGGTCGTTGTCCATGGTTGCCTCACTTGCCTGTCGTCACGGCGGCCGGCGCGGCGGCGCGGCGCTCGAGCAGGTCGAGCTGCTCCGTGTTGAAGCGCGCATACGAGCGCTGCCAGTCGGACGGTTGCGCAACCGGCATCACCTGCACGGCCGTCACCTTGTATTCGGGGCAGTTCGTCGCCCAGTCGGAACTGTCCGTCGTGATCACGTTCGCCCCCGATTCAGGGAAGTGGAACGTCGTGTACACGACGCCCGGCTGCATGCGGTCGGACACCCGCGCGCGCAACACGGTCTGACCGGCACGCGACTCGATGCCGACCCAGTCGCCGGTCCGGATCCCGCGATCTTCCGCGTCGTGCGGATGGATCTCGAGGCGATCCTCTTCATGCCACTGAACGTTCTCGGTCCGGCGCGTCTGCGCGCCGACGTTGTATTGCGACAGGATGCGGCCCGTCGTCAGGATCAGCGGATAGCGCTGCGTGACCTTCTCCGGCGTCGGAATGAACTTGGTGATCACGAACCGGCCCTTGCCGCGCACGAACGTGTCGATGTGCATGGTCGGCGTGCCGTCCGGCGCCTGTTCGTTGCACGGCCATTGAATGCTGCCGAGCGCGTCGAGCTTCTCGTACGACACGCCCGAGAAGGTCGGCGTGAGCCGCGCGATCTCGTCCATGATTTCCGACGGATGCGTGTAGTGCATGTCGTAGCCGAGCGCCTGCGACAGCAGCAGCGTGACTTCCCAGTCCGCGTAGCCCGCGAGCGGCGGCATCACCTTGCGCACGCGCGAGATCCGGCGTTCCGCGTTCGTGAACGTGCCGTCCTTTTCGAGGAACGTCGAGCCCGGCAGCAGCACGTGCGCGTATTTCGCGGTTTCGTTCAGGAAGATGTCCTGCACGACGATGCATTCCATCGCGGACAGTGCGGCCGCGACGTGCTGCGTGTTCGGGTCCGACTGGACGATGTCCTCGCCCTGGCAGTAGAGTCCCTTGAAGCTGCCGTCGAGCGCCGCGTCGAACATGTTCGGGATGCGCAGCCCCGGCTCCGGCTGCAGCGTGGCCGACCACGCCTGCTCGAACTGCGTGCGCACGACCGTGTCGCCGATGTGCCGGTAGCCGGGCAATTCGTGCGGGAACGAGCCCATGTCGCACGAACCCTGCACGTTGTTCTGGCCGCGCAGCGGATTGACGCCGACGCCTTCGCGGCCGACGTTGCCGGTCGCCATCGCGAGGTTGGCGATGCCCATCACCGTCGTCGAGCCCTGCGCGTGTTCGGTGACGCCCAGGCCGTAGTAGATCGCGGCGTTGCCGCCCGTCGCATAGAGGCGCGCGGCCTCGCGCACTAACTCGGCCGGCACGCCCGTCACGTCGGCGGTCGCCTCGGGCGAATTGTCGGCCTGCGCGACGAAGTCGCGCCATTGCTCGAACGCGCGCGTCTCGCACCGCTCGGCGACGAATGCGTCGGCCACCAGCCCTTCGGTGACGATCACGTGCGCCAGCGCATTGACGATCGCGACGTTGGTGCCCGGGCGCAACTGCAGGTGGTGCGTGGCCTTCACGTGCGGACCGTCGACGACGTCGATGCGGCGCGGGTCGATCACGATCAGCTTCGCGCCTTCGCGTACGCGCCGTTTCAGTCGCGAGCCGAATACCGGATGGCCGTCGGTCGGGTTCGCGCCCATCACGACGATCACGTCGGCCTGACCGACCGATGCGAACGTCTGCGTGCCGGCCGATTCACCGAGCGTCGTCTTGAGGCCATAGCCGGTCGGCGAGTGGCACACGCGTGCGCAGGTATCGACGTTGTTGTTGCCGAACGCGGCGCGCACGAGCTTCTGCACGAGATAGGTTTCCTCGTTCGTGCAGCGCGACGACGTGATGCCGCCGATCGAATCGCGGCCGTATTTCTGCTGCAGCTTGCGGAATTGCGTCGCCGCGTAGGTGAGGGCTTCGTCCCAGCTCACTTCGCGCCACGGGTCGGTGATCTTCTCGCGGATCATCGGCTTCGTGATGCGGTCCTTGTGCGTCGCATAGCCCCACGCGAAACGTCCCTTCACGCAGGCGTGGCCTTCGTTCGCGAGACCGTTCTTGTGCGGCGTCATGCGCACGACCTGCGTACCCTTCATCTCGGCCTTGAACGAGCAGCCGACGCCGCAGTACGCGCAGGTCGTGACGACCGAGTGTTCGGCCTGGCCGAGCTGCACGACGGATTTTTCCTGCAGCGTGGCCGTCGGGCAGGCGGCGACGCACGCACCGCACGACACGCATTCCGACGCCATGAACGATTCGCTTTCGCCGGCGGCGACGCGCGATTCGAAGCCGCGCGCGGCGATCGTCAGCGCGAACGTGCCCTGCGTTTCCTCGCACGCGCGCACGCAGCGGTTGCAGACGATGCACTTCGACGGATCGTACGTGAAGTACGGATTCGATTCGTCCTTCGCGTCCTTCAGGTGATTCGCGCCATCGAAGCCGTAGCGCACTTCGCGCAGTCCGACCACGCCGGCCATGTCCTGCAGCTCGCAATCGCCGTTGGCGGGGCAGGTGAGGCAGTCGAGCGGATGGTCGGAGATGTACAGCTCCATCACGTTGCGGCGCAGCGACTGCAGCCGGTCCGACTGCGTGCGCACCTTCATGCCGGCCTCGGCGGGCGTCGTGCACGACGCCGGATAGCCGCGCCGGCCTTCGATCTCGACGAGGCACAGCCGGCACGAGCCGAACGGTTCGAGCGAATCGGTCGCGCAGAGCTTCGGGACGTTGACGCCGGCTTCGATCGCCGCGCGCATCACCGACGTGCCGGCCGGCACCGTGACCGGCTGGCCGTCGATTTCGAGCGTGACGTCGGTGTCGGCATGCCGTTGCGGCGTGCCGTAGTCGGTTTCGTCGAATGGGTCGAATGCGCGCGCCTGCGCGGCGCTCTTGCACGCGCATTGGCCCGAGCCGCAGCCGCCTTGGCGGACGTTGTTCGTGTCGAGGGACATGCAGGGCTCCTTCTGGGTCAGGCCGCAGCCTTGACCGGGCCCGACGCGGCATCCTTGCCGGCTGCGAGCCCGAAATCTTCGGGGAAATGGTCGAGCGCGGACAGCACCGGGTACGGCGTCATGCCACCCATCGCGCACAGCGAACCGGCGAGCATCGTGTCGCACAGGTCGCGCAACAGCGTGACCTGCCGCTCCGACGTGTCGCCGTCGCGAATCCGCGCGATCGTCTCGACGCCGCGCGTCGAACCGATCCGGCACGGCGTGCACTTGCCGCACGATTCGATCGCGCAGAACTTCATCGCGTATTCGGCCAGCTCGGCGAGATTCGACGTGTCGTCGTGCAGCACGATGCCGCCGTGGCCGACGACCGCGCCGATCGCCGTGTACGCCTCGTAGTCGAGCGGCACGTCCCACTGATGGTCGGGCAGGTAGGTGCCGAGCGGGCCGCCGACCTGCGCGGCGCGAGCCGGCCGGCCGCTGGCCGTGCCGCCGCCGAAGTCGAACAGCAGCTCGCGCAGCGTGACGCCGAACGCAAGCTCGACGAGGCCGCCGTGACGGATGTTGCCTGCCAGCTGGAACGGCAGCGTGCCGCGCGAGCGGCCCATCCCGTAATCGCGATAGAACGCGGCGCCGCGCGCGAAGATCACCGGCGCCGTCGCGAGCGTGATCACGTTGTTGATGACGGTCGGCTGGCCGAACAGGCCCGCGAGCGCGGGCAGCGGCGGCTTCGCGCGCACGACGCCGCGCTTGCCCTCCAGCGATTCGAGCAGCGCCGTTTCCTCGCCGCACACGTACGAGCCCGCGCCTTTCGCGACCTGCAGCTCGAACGCATGCGCGGAGCCGAGCACGTGCTCGCCGAGCCAGCCGGCTTCACGCGCGCGGACGATCGCGGCTTCGAGCGTGGCGATCGCGTGCGGGTATTCGCTGCGCACGTAGATGTAGCCGACCGTCGCGCCGGTGGCGACGCCCGCGATGATCATTCCTTCGATCAGGCAGTACGGATCGCACTCCATCAGCAGGCGGTCGGAGAACGTGCCCGAATCGCCTTCGTCCGCGTTGCAGACGATGTATTTCTGCGCGGCGCGTGCTTGCCGCACGGTACGCCACTTGATGCCGGCCGGGAACGCCGCGCCGCCGCGGCCGCGCAGCCCCGATTCGATCAGCGTTTCGCAGGCGGCATCGCCGTCGAGCGCCAGTGCGTTCTTCAGGCCGGCGAGGCCGCCGTGTTGCAGATAGTCGTCGATCGACAGCGGATCGGTCAGGCCGATGCGCGCGAACGTGAGTCGCTGCTGGCGAGCGAGGTAGGGCAGTGCGTCGACGAGGCCGACACTGCTCGGATGCGTGCCGCCGTCGAGCCAGTTGGCGTCGAACAGGGCCGGCACGTCGGCGGCCGACAGGTTCGCATAGCCGACGCGGCCCGCGGCCGTCCCGACCTCGACGAGCGGTTCGAGCCACAGCAGCCCGCGCGAACCGTTGCGAACCAGTTCGATCGCGACGCCGCGCCGTTCGGCTTCGGCCACGATCGCGGCGGCGAGCGCGTCGGCGCCGAGCGCCAGCGCGGACGAATCGCGCGGAACGTAGATGCGGGTCGTCATGCCAGCTCCTGCGTGTGGGCGACCGCGTCGGCCAGCAGCGCGTCGAACTTCTCCGGCGTGACCTTCGCGTGGAGCACGCCGTTGACCGTCATCGACGGCGATTGCGCACATAGCCCGAGGCAGTAGACCGATTCGAGCGCGACGTCGTCCGGCGCGTGGGGCGCGGCGGCATCGCCGTGCGCGGCATCGAACCGGCAGCCCGTGCGGGCTTCCGCATGAGCGGCGAGCGTTTCGCAGCCCATGCTGCGGCACGCTTCGGCACGGCACATCTGGATCGTCACGCGCGCGGGCGGCGCGGTGCGGAAATGGTGGTAGTAGGTCAGCACGCCGTGCACTTCCGCGCGCGACAGGTTCAGCGCTTTGGCGAGCGGCGCGACGCAGCCCGGCGGCACGTAGCCCGCGTCGTTCTGGATCGCGTGCAGGATCGCGACGAGCGACCGGCCGGCGCGCGCATGGCGCCCGACGAGCGCGTCGGGCGCAGGGGAATTCGGGGACATCGGTTATGCTCCTCCAAAGTCTCATATGTGCTCGAAATTCATATAGTGCGCATCGGGACTTCGTTCTGATTGATTTTGATCAACGATAAGCGGAAGATTTCGCGGTCGCAATAGGAAATCGGAGTGCATAATTGATTCGGATCGAATGCGACGCGTATCTGACCGTACGCGACACGGAAGGCCGCTCGGCCAGTCTGTCCGAGGTCGCGCCGCTGCTGGAGCTCGTGGCCGATACGGGCAGCATTGCACAGGCCGCGCAAGCGAAGGGACTGTCGTACCGGCACGCGTGGGGCATGCTGCGCGCGCTGGAGTCGTGCATCGGCGGGGAATTGATCGAAACCGCACGCGGCAAGGGTTCGACGCTGTCGGCGCTCGGGCAGGCGGTCGTCGATGCGCAGCGTCTGGCGCGCAGCCGCCTCGACGGGAACCTGCGTACGCTGGCGGCCGAGGTGGCCAGCGAGCTCAACCGGCGGCTCGCGCAGCGCGATGGCGCCGTGCGCATTCATGCGTCGCACGGTTACGCGGTCGCGGCGCTCGTCTCCGCGCTCGTCGATGCGCAGGCGGCCGTCGACATCAAGTATCGCGAGAGCGTCGAGGCCGTGCAGGCGCTCGTCCGCGGCGAATGCGACCTCGCCGGCTTTCATTTGCCGCGCGGCGCGTTTCGCGCGCAGTGCG
The DNA here is from genome assembly GCF_900446215.1 of Burkholderia cenocepacia. Lineage (GTDB taxonomy): Bacteria > Pseudomonadota > Gammaproteobacteria > Burkholderiales > Burkholderiaceae > Burkholderia > Burkholderia cenocepacia. The sequence goes on from NZ_UAQZ01000012.1 coordinate 787,641, forward strand.
CGCAAATCTACCGGCCCTGGCTCGACGACACGCGCCACGTGCTGATTCATCTGACGCGCCGCCAGCAGGGGTTGTTCGTCCCGCGCGGCAATCCGAAGCAGGTCCGCGGGCTGGCAGATCTGGCACGCAACGACATCCGCTTCGTCAATCGCCAGCCGGGGTCGGGCACGCGCATGCTGCTGGATCTCGCGTTGCGCGCGATCGGCATCGATCCGGAGCGCATCGACGGCTATGCGTCGGCCGAACTCACGCATTCCGCGATCGCGGCGTTCGTCGCGAGCGGCATGGCCGATCTCGGTTTCGGTGTCGAGCCGGCCGCCCGTCATTTCGGGCTGGACTTCATTCCGGTCGTCGACGAGGACTATTACTTCGCCTGCGAGCGCGCCCGGCTCGATGTGCGGCCGCTCGCCGACGTGCTGGCGCTGCTGCGCGACGCACGGTTCGTCGAACGGGTCGCGCATCTCGACGGCTACGATCCGGCCGCGTGCGGCGCGCTGGAGTGCATCGCGACCGGGCTGGCCGGCAGCGACGGCGCGAGCGCGTCTGACGGCAATGCCCGGTAACGAAGACGCGATCGAACCGCGCTGCAGCAGTGGGGGATTTGCGCTACGCTTGCCGCTTGATCAACGTTCCAACAAGCACGCCGTTCAGGCGTCATCCGCCATGAAATTTTCCGTTCCCCTTGCCGCGGCAGCGTTGACCGCGGGGCTGCTGGTCGTCGCTTCGCCGTTTGCGTTCGCGCAGAATTCCCCGGGTGTGCCCGGCGGGATCCTGAGCGAACAGTTTCGCCTGAACGAACATCCGCAGATGCCTTTCGCGGCGTCGGCGCCGTCGCAGAAATACCAGGGCAGCAAGAAGTCGGCATTGCGCCGCAAGGGGGACCTGGGCGATCCGAACGGCTGCAACCTGAAGTGCCCGATGGATAGCCGGTAACGCGCAGGCTGTGTGTTTGCGCCCGGGCGGGGCGCCTGTCTTCAGGACAGCAGCAGGATCAACTGACAACCGATTGCGCCCGTTCCGCTTTGTTCGAGCCCCGCGAAGCCTGCCGCTTCGCGGGGCTCGTGCTTTGGGGCAGGCATTTCCTGCAATGCGGGGACGGACCAAGCGACCGTTCGCCCGCATTGCCATATCGACGGTGATTCAGGGTTAACCCGTAAATCAGGAAGGATGTCTTCCTGAAACCTGCCTTATTCTTAAGCATCCACCTACATAAACTTCGGTTTGTCGGCGCTGATCAACGTGTTCACCGCCGAATCAGACAAACCTGGAGGTAGGTCATCATGAAGTCGCTCGTTCAAGCTGTTGTCGTTGCTGCCGCTCTCGTTGCCCCGGTCGTGTCGTTCGCCCAGTCGGGTTCGACGATCACCCGTGCGCAGGTCCGTGCCGAACTGGTTCAGCTCCAGCAGGCCGGTTACAACTCCGCCCGTGGCGAAGATCCGCATTATCCGGAAGCGATCCAGGCCGCAACGGCGCGTATCGCGGAGCAGCAGCGCAGTGCACTGGCGCAAGCGCAAGGCGCCGACGTCAGCGGCTACGGTGCGCAGGCACAGGGCGCATCGGCATCGGGTTCGCGTGCGATGGGCGTGCGCCCGGCCAGCGCGGAAGAAATGAAGTCGCTGTATCGCGGCAGCTAAGTCGTACATCGCCCGGTGCGGGCAGGCGCGACGCCTGACCGCCGGGCCGGCCGCTGCCCCGCGCAAGCGATGATGCCGCGGGCGCGGCAGAACATCCGTCACCTCCTGTCGCCGGAACGCCGGCGGCATTCCGCCCGGCCCGCCCGTGGCTGGGCGCTTTTTTGGAAGGGATCGGAGTGCGTTTCGTCGGCAACAAAAAACCCCGCAGACTTGCGTCTTGCGGGGTTCGTGCGACGAGCGCGGAATTTGGTGGGGCGGCGTCACTCGAATTGTGGCGTATAGGCCACGTCAGTAAAGGGTGTAGGCATTTATGCTTTGAAATGTACCCCCAGAAATACCCCCAGACTCTCGATGCTACCCCTCGATCGCCACGGTTGATGCGCGGCCCGCATAGCGGCGTGTCGTCGGCCCAAACACCGTCCCGAATCGCAGAAAGAGATGCAACTGCGCAGGGCGAGCGGATCCGCAGATACGGCGGAACTGGTTGAGGGCAGGCTGTCGGCCCCATGTACCGCGGGGCGCCATGAAGTCGGGCGGGATAGCTGCTACCCGGTCGAAAACTGACGGCTGATTGCGCGCGGTCCTTTCTGCCCGCCGGAGACGTGTGCGTAGCGTGCGTCCCTTCACCGCAAAGTGGTTCGCCAGCGCGGCGCTATCGCCGTCGAACTGGTCGAACATGTGGAAGTACGCGACCGCTTCAGAGAACTGCGCAGCGACGATTTGCGCGGTTTCCTTGATTTCCTCTTCGCGCTCGAGCGCGGAGTGCGGCTCATAGTGGGCCGGGCCGGCTAAGCGGGCGGCAAGGGCGTTTTCCCGAGTGTCCCCGTCGTCGTCCTGATCCTCCTGGTCCAGCCTCGCGGCAAAACGCATCGCGCGGTTCACAAATTGGCCGAACAGCTTGTGGAGTCGAGTGACGACAGTTTCCTGAAGATCGGTGTCCTCCGGTTCGACCTCTCCGCCCCGTTCAGCCTTGATTTCCTCAGCGATGATCCAGGCTTCGCTTTTCAGGTCGTCGACAGTGTGTTCGCCTTGGGTCAGCTTGGCGATATACCGGAGGTGACGAAGCATGGGCGCGGTAAGCCGCTCGAAGAATGATGCGTCGTGACGTTTTGTCATGCAGTTCCTTTCGAGGGAGTGGGAAGGCGGATTGGCGTTTCGAACGCGCGGCCGCGGCTTAATTCGGCGCGGATCGTGCCGGCATCGGGGCTCGCACGCACCGTTCTCGTGGGAGTGGCGTCGCGCCGCACCGCACCGCCCAAAACAGGCCCAAACGGTGGTAACCATCACGTGGTAAACCCGGTTTCCGTGGACACCGGCCCGGATACCGCGGTCGCAACTCGAGGGCCGCGCTTCGCAGGGAGAGGCCCACGAAAGATTTTCCGTTTCCTCTGGCCGTGCCGATCGAAGGAGAGGCACGCGCTTCGTCAGAAATCATCGCGCGAGGTGTCGAGCAGCAGCACGCCAGTGTCATCAAGTTGATCCGTCGCTACGAGAAGCGCTTCGAGCGCTTCGGGAAAATCAGATTTGAAATCCGAGCAAGACGCTCCGGTCAGCATGGCGGTGGCGATGTCGATTTGCGTATGCGCATGACCGTCCGCCGGCATTGATTTCCGTTGATTCTTTTTCAAACATCTGGCGGTTGTGCCGCCTTTTTGTGGGCTCAAGAAACGCCTGGCCGGAGGCTTGCGGTCGCAATAGCAAGGCTGTCCGGAAAGTGGCCGCCGCGGAATCTTCAACGTCCCAGCAACCTAAGCGACGTGCGCAGGACAACTTTTTCCACCTGTTCATGGGGTTTGCTTCCGTTTCAGCGCTCGCCCGTTCAGCGCGGCCCGTGCCTTCCCTTCAGCGGTGCGCGGCCCGGTGGACAGCCCGCCGTGCAGCTTGCACCGGCCATTGCGGTACAGCGCCGTGAGTTTGCAGGGCGTGCCGGCGCGGGTTTTCGCCCCGCACGTGAGACCGCGCAGCTCATCGGGAAATGATGGGAGCGGCGGAAGCATCGGCGGCGGCGCGCGCCGCCGCGTTCCCTCCCGTATCAGCCGCTCATGTTCCTCGAGCTCGATCGCCTCACGCTCGGCCCGCACCCGCTCGCACTCGGCATAGTGGGCGCGGAACTGCCGGCGTCGCGCATCGTCGTGCGCGGGCATCACTTACGCCTCTTGCGGCTTGGGCGCACGCACTCATCCGTCAGGATGGCCCGCAATGCTTCCGTGCAACCCGGTTCGATCAGTCGCCATGCATTGCCCTTGCTCGTCACGGCTCCCGCTTCCGTTGCATGTAGCGGTTCTCGTAAATCCACGTGTCGAGCGGGACGAGGCGCTGCGGCTCAACTGCCTCGGGTTCAATGCAGGCCATGTCTACCCCCTTGCGGGCGATGGCCGACGATGTGGAACTCAGGCAGTTTGAATTCGTGGTCGTGGCAGCAGTCGTCGGCCATCGCACGGCGGCGCTCGCCGTTGAGCTCGATGAAGCTCACGGCGTTCCAGCAGCCCTCGGCTTGATCGAACGAGGTGCAGTTTGCGCAGCACTTTCGTGGTTGTCCGTTCATGGTTACCTCACAGATCATCGTTCATGTCATCCGCTCCGCCGTACATGCGACCGGCCTGCTCGGCACCGTTCGTCGTCTCGGGCGCGGATGGGCGGCCCTGCACGGCGGCGCGCTTCCGCTTCACGTTGTAGGCCGTCAGCACCGCGTGCGCTACCATGTCGAGCGCTGGTCGGGCGTCGCCGTGCTTGTCCGTCCATACCTTCGGCATCAGCGAGCCGGCCAGCGATACCGAGTCGCCGTCGTCAAGCGCGAGCAGGGCGTTGGCCGCGGTTGTGCTGAACGTGATGACGTTCACGAACAGCGATTCGCCCTCGCCGGTGGCGGCGCGCACCTTCGCCGTCACGAAGGTTTTGCCGCTCTGGCCGGTGCGCTCGGCTGCCGTGCCGTAGAGTTTCCCGCTAATCAGTCCGTCGATCATCATGCCTCCATTAGTTGACCGGGCCGGTGTTGCCGCCCTGGGCGTCGGGGTGCGTGTGCGTGTCGTCGACGCGCTTGCCGTTCGCGAAGACCTGGCCGTTGAAGCTCGTTTTCCCGTTGATCGACACGGACGTATCCGCGCCGCCCTGATTCTCGACCGCCATCGCTCCGGTGAGGCGAACGACAGGAGCGTCCATCAGGATCTCTGTCGGTGCCTTCAGCGACACCACGCCGCCGGCCGGGTCGAGCTCGACGTGCATCGAACCGTCGTCGGTGCGGAGCTGAGTGGTCGTCGTGCTGATTGCACCCGGCACTCGCGGCCGGGATCGGAAGCCGACGAACACCATGCCGTCAGACAGATCGTGAACGCGCGTCGAGACGGTCTCTTGCACGCCTCCCGACTGCCACCAGGCGTCGATGGCGCGATCCGCGAACACAATCAGGCACTCGTCGCCACGTGTGACTGGGAAGGTCAAGGTGCATCTACCGCCGCCGGGAAAATAGACGGGGCAATCGACCAGCAGCGGAAGCATAAGGCTGCTGAGTTGACCTTGCTCGTCACGCGACCGCAATTTGATTGCCGGCTGAACCGTACACGTCATCGCATCCGGGTTGAAGGATTCGATTACCCCAGGCAGCGCAGACCAAGTTTCACGCTTCACGCTATCCTTGATCGTACGAGTCATCTCGAGTAAATCTCCAGCCATCTCGATTTTGTCCATTGAGCACCTAAATGATGAGAAAAATTGTTGCCGTCGCCGCACTGTTTGCAACGACCTTGGCTATTGCCGCACCGCCAAAGCAATCGTCCAATGACGTGTTTGTGGCGCCGACTGGTCAAGCGAAAGCCGGTGACGTGATCGATATTCAAAACATGATATATACGCTGTACGCTGGCAAGAAATGTCCCTTGCCCATCGTGAACGCAGAACATATGCGACGCTTGGAAGTGCGAACCGGCGATGGCCTTTCTGTCGGCTGCTGGGGGCTTCTGCTGGGAGATTCCGTGGTTCTCATTGATCCGGACGGTAGGCAAAAGGAAATGTCGACAGTGGTGTTCGGACGGGCGACCCTCAACAAAGACGGTAGCGCGACGCTTCAATATCCGAGCTACAGCAAGTATCAGCCGTAGGGATTTACCGGGCCCGGACGGGGAAACGGGTTGTTGGGGTCGATCTTTGGTGGGGCGGGCGCAATAGCATCTCGCGTTCCCTTTCCCAATAGATCGACTTGTGCGGAGGCGTCCACAGCGATACACGTTGCTTCGGTGTACCAGTCGTTGCCGCGGGTGTCACCCCGGTGTTCTGCAATCATGACGCGATAGAAGCCGTATTCTCCGGTCGGATTGTTTAGTTTGTTATGCAGCGCATCGAATCGATTCTGTGGCTGATCCTTGATGCCTAGGCCAAACTCGTATTGCTGCACACTCGCATTTTTGAGCTGAATTACGCTTCCAATTCTGATACGCGGGTTCAGCAGCATCTTCACCACGATGTAGTTCTTCATCTGCGTGGGCATACCGATCATGCCGGTCTCGGCTGTGACGACGTGAATCTCGCCGGGAATGAACGACGTTTTCGGAATCATCGTCAGCTTCCCGTCCTGGATGCTCCAGTCCATGTCCAAGTCGCGCGCCGTGCACCGCATCACGTCGCGCGCCATGCCGAACAGCACTCGCCCGCGCGGGTATGGGTTGCCCGGCAGATCTGGCATATAGCCGCGTGTAACCCCTTTCGGCTGCATCGCCGTCAACGCAGCCTCGATCACATCGGCGTGCGTCGCGCCTGCCGCGAGAGTCGTGTTGACATAGGCGAAGTTGTACGCCCGGTCTCCGTCGGCGCATGTGAGGCGTAGCACGGTGTCGGTGGGGCTTTCGCGTCCTTGTCTCGCTTGAATCAGGGATCCGTCGAACAGCAGCCCGCAGCCGCCTTCGTAGCCTGCCGACACAACAACGCGCGAGAACTCGTCACCGACACGGTTTGCGGTGTTTTTGGATAGGTTATAGACATTGATGCGGGCGGAGTTCGGCGTTTCAGCATCTCCCCGCCGGATCTCGAACGTGAATCGCATATCTGAGAAGTCCAGGCCGTTCCCGTCGTCGCCGCCGATCACAAGCGACGCTTTCCGCAGGTACTGTTCCACTGACATTTCAATCTCCGATTTCTCAATGTGTTGCGCCGACTGCGGGAACGAGAGTCATGCATACCCATTCGAGGTCCGGGTTCTCCTTCCAGACGCGATCTTGCACATCGGCGGCGTGTGCACGGTCGTAGGTGCCGTGATCGCGCCCGAGGCTGTCGTCGACACGCCAGAACGAGTTCTTTCCGTTCGTCGCCATTTCGCAAGAAAAGTCATCGTCTTTCTCTTTCGCCATGATTCCTCCAGTTTTCAGGGGTGCCGGGGCGCTTTCGTGAGCAGCAGCCCCGATTCAACGATTTCCGCCACATTGCGCGCCGCGGTTGCCGCTCGAGTGTCGGCCACGCGCTGGCGGAAGTGATGCAAGTCCGGCAGCAGGTCGCCGAGCGACCCGCACAACGCCGGGTAGAGCACACGGTCGCGCCGTTCGTCTGCCCATCCCTCGACCTCGGCCAATTCATGGATCAGGTCGAACAGCTCGCCGCGCATGTTGCGAACCTCGGCGGCGGATACGCGCCGCCCCCATGCAAGCATCAGCTCGGCCCCGTACTCGCAGCCGACCGGGCGGCGCGGATTCTCATCAGCACGCATGTCTGTCTCCCAAATCGAGGGGAACAGAGGGAACACAGGGAACGGCCTTATGCAGCAAGGCTTTCGGGCGTTCCCTGCTGGTTTTCGATGCGGGGAACAGAGGGAACGACGACCCGCGCTGTTCCCTCCGTTCCCCCGCGACAGGGAGGGCGGGGAACGGCGCAAACCCTTGTCCGGCGGGGGTGTTCCCTCTGTTCCCCGTGTTCCCTTGGTTGAAGGTATGGCGGGTCACTGCGAATCCTCCCCGAGCACGCTGCGGTCAATGTGGTAGAGCGAAATCGAGTCGCCGCCCGGGATGCGCGTTTTTTTGGAGCGCTTCCCCTTGTCTCCCGCGTCTCGTGCTGCGATCGCCTTTGCTTGGTCCAATGCGCCCAGCGCCCGGCTGAAGTCGTGGCCCTTGGTTGCCTCGCGTAATCCACCTGACGTGAACAGATAGAGACGCCGCTCGCCGTCCTGCTTCCAGTAACCAGCCCGGTCGCGGATCATGTCGGCGCCGCCCTCGATGTTCGAAAACCTGCTGTCGGCGTGCCGGTCGATGAAGTCGGACACGGCGCGTAGGATGGCGGCGTGTTCGGCGCTCTGGCCGCCGGCCTGACGCCGGCCACGCCAGAGGTTGAAAGCGTGAATGGCGGCGCGCGTCGGCTCGTCTGAGCCCCAAGGCACGATTTCCCATGCGACGGCCATCTCGCCCGCCAGCGCACACACGGCGAAGGTACGCGCCGCCCGGCGTTCCTGACCTTCCGCCGCGTCGAATTTCTCGATCAGCGGTTGCAGGGCGTCGGCCGGGCGGAAGCCAGCGCGCAGTTCGCGCACCAGCGCCTCGATGAAGCGCGGCCCGGCGTGGCCGTAGTGCTTCGCAGCAAGATTGCGCACGTCGTCCGACAGCAGGCCGCCGGATGCTCGACCGTGCAGAGTTTCGAACAGACCGTAGGCACCCGTCACCGGAATATCGAGGATGCGCAGCTCCTGCCCGGCCTTCGCCTCGATCCCACCGGCACTCATGCGGGCCGCGATGGTCAGTTCGCCCGTGGACAGCAGGAACACGCGCCAGCGGGCCGGCTGCCGTGCCTCGCCGTGCCGGTTGGCCCGCGTTTTTCCCATGCCGTTGACGAGCGCATACGCGGATTCGTACAGGTTGCGCGGGTCGATCTCGCCAAGCTCATCCAGTGCGAGCAGCGTGTCGGAGTGCAGGGAGCCGGCACCCTCAAGACCGTTCGCCGTCGCCCGCCAGGTGCGCTTGAACGACGCGCCGCCCCATACGCTGATACCAGCCAGCAAGGCGGTTGTCTTGCCGCACGACGAGTCGCCGTAGAGGTGCGCGCCGCCGCCGTCGATGTTCAGCGGGCCGAGCAGGGGGCCGGCCATTGCTGCCGACATGGCGAGCATCAACAGAGGGTTGTCGACCGCCAGTGCTGCCAGCTCGCGCCATCCCTCGAACGTGCCAGCCGTGGCGTAGGGGGCCACGCGGCCGGACGCCTGAAACCAAATGTCGTCCGCGCCGATCACGGTGTCGGGTAGCACGAACGCATCGTCGTGCCAGCCCGTCACGCTGGCGGCGCGCATCGTGAATTTCGGATACTGCCCGGCGATATAGCGCAGGATCGCGCTGCGGTCGTGCAGATCGTACACTAGCCCCTCACTGAGCAGCACGGCACGGGCCTCGCTCCCGTCGCCCGCCAGCATCGACATGGGCATCGCCCATTTCTTCCAGTGGCCGGCAGGGGACAGGATTTCCAGCAGGCGGCCATACTCGGCATCCTCCCGGTTGCGTGTCACGGCGTGGACCTTCATCGGCGAACAGATCCACTTGTCGATCAGCTCCGGCGGCGCGTCACCCCGGCCCGGCTTCACACCGTGCCAGTAGACGCCCGGCTTGATCCTGTTTCCACTCACCACAATCCAGGCGACATACACACGCCAGCACGGGCGCTCGTCAAGTCCGGGAAACGTCAGATCGTCGCCGGCATCAGGTTTTATCAGGTTCGCCGCGGCGGTCGGCTCAGTGGCCGGCGCTTGCGCAGCGTCGATGCACGCGCGTACGGCATCCGCGCCGCGCATCACGTGCAGGTCGTTGAAGTCGGTAGCGTCGTCTGGTCGCGCATCGCCGAAGTCGGGGCGGGCCAGCTTGCCACCGACCGCTAGCGCGGCGCGCTCGGCATCCTGCTCCCCGTTACCGAGGTCTGCCAGAACTACGATTTCCGCATGGGGGTGTTGTTGCCTCATTGCCTCCGAAACCTTCTTGAGATTGCCGCACGAGAGCGCCGCAACGGCGGCGATGCCGGTCGCGACGTGCGCGGACAGGGTGGTTGCCACGCCCTCGGCGATCAGCAGCCGGTCGATCGATGCCGGGAGCGGCGTAACGGCCCACCAACCGCCCGATTTTGCGCCGCCAGCCAATGCCGATTTCCGCCCTGCCTCATCGATTAGCTCGAGACTGGTGAGCATCGAGCCGATGTGGATGCGAGCCAGCAGCACCCGGCCGCTAAGCGGCTCGCCGTTCGCCTTGGGCGTGTAGTTCAGCAACCGCGCCAGCTTGTCGGCGTCGATTTCGTGCAGGGTGGGCGGCGCGGACAGGCCTTTACGCATCAGATAGGGATGGTCGTCGCGTGCGGCTTCCGATTTCATCCAGAGCGTCAGAGAGAGCGCGGCCGCGTTGTTCCGGGCCAGCTCGCGTTTTTGCGTTTCGGCGTCATCGCGGGCCTGACGTGCTGCGCGCCGCCGCTCCAGCTCGGCAGGATCGGCCGGCGTCGGTCGGTGCGCGCGAGTGTTGAAACCGTGTTGCTCGGCGATGTGGAACAACGTACCTATCGTGATGCCGCCCGACGTGCTGAGCGAGCGCCACGTGTCGCGCGCGTCGGACGCTGCGTAGCCGTCATGGCCGCGGCTCCATCCGTCGAACAGATCGAAACCAGCATCGCCCATTTCATGTTTGAGAGCGGCGGCGATGCGATACCACGTCTCGCGCGACACATCCGGCGGGATACAGGCGAGTGCGGCTTCGACACGCTGTTGCTCGTCATAGACAGCGCTCATGCAGATTCCTCAGGTAAGTAGTCCTCATCGTGATTTCTACGCAAAGACACACGTGCCTTGCGTGCCGATAGCAGTGCAATGACACGCTCACGGTCGGCGCGCCATGCGGCCAGGTCGTCGACGAGAAGGGAGCCGTTAGCGCTTTTGTGTTCCAGCGCTGACACGATACGGACCAATCCCAATGTGTCGACGCGGTCGGCGCACGCCAGCGTGTCCCGCAACGAAAGGGAAACAATGCGCCCGTCTCGGCTGCCAACTTGGAGGCGACCGGTAGCGGGTCGGCCAGCAGCGAATCGCCGAGCCATTGCAGTTCGACGCTGGTGTTCGGCAAATCGGGGGAGGTGGTCTTACGCATGGTCATGGGACACCTCGCGCGTTTGTTCCGTCGATTCTGGCTCTTCGCCACGCAGCGGCACCAGCGACGAGTCGCGGAACGCGAAATTGTTGGTGATGACGGGCGCTCCGTTGCGCGCGAAACCAAAGGCGGGATCGCCGAGCAACGTGACGTTCCACCGAGTGTCCGAGCGAAGCCTCTCAACGATGGTGATTCGACCGATGAGGGAGGGATTGGTCGAATGGACGACGCGGGCCAGATCGCCTGGTCGGCAGCGGAAATCAGCCATGCAACACCTCCCCGCGGGCATTTTCGAACCGGCGGTGATCGCTATAGGCTCGCTCGGCCGTTTCTATGCCGGCTTGGGCGATGGTTTGGAGGTGCGGGGAGCAGGTGAGGCCTGCAACGTGCTCGATCGCTTCGAGGATCTTCGCGAGCTGCTCGAAACCTTCCTTGGAACAGCTGGCGCTATCGATACTGTCGCTCAGGGCGTCATCGAGCGTCGTGATCTTGTCAGCCATGGCGCACCTCCGCACGAGCAAGGTCAGCCACGCGGGCGAGGGCGTCGCCGCAGGTGTCGAGCGCAGCATCGACGGTCGGCGCGAGCGCGGCGGCGCGCAGAGTTGCCGACACGATCTCGAGGACAGCAGCGCTATTCGGGGTCTGGGAGCGGTACGTGATGCCCGGAGCATGGGCGTGTTGAAGCTGGCGCATGAAGCGGCCTCCTATGGTCTGAATGGAGGCCCGCCGCTCATTTCCACGTGAGGGGTGGCGGGCCCGACGGCAAGGGGTGGAAAACCGGCCCATAGGAAACCGGCCCAGCCGAAGCTGGCCCTCGCCCGGCCCGCCATAGAAAACTGGCGTGCAGAAGCGCGCAAACGAAAAAATAGCCGCGTGTGCGGCGGTTCGTCCGCCTATGGTCCACGGGTTTCCACGCCCGGCGCCCGTTGTCTCGGACGCAAAGCCAGTATAGCGGATCGCCAGAGGTTTACAAGTACCGGCAACGTTCAGCATGTTCCACCTCCGCCCGATGACAGGAAGTAGACGCCGACGCGATGCAGGACGCCGGATTCGGTCTGTTCGGCGCGCATGGCGGTCGTGATGTGATGGCCGTGCCGATGGCGCAGTTCGTGGATGCGCGGCCGCGGGTCGAACACGTCAAGGAATCGCATGGCTTCGAAGGTCGTGATACTGCCAAGCTCGCGCATCGCGGCTAGCATCCGGGCGCGCTGCGTGCCGGCATCGTTGCCGGGCAGACGGGCGAGGATCAGGGAAAGGGCGTGCTGACGCGCGTTCATGCCGCACCTCCGATCAGCGGGAGTTGCGTCGTTGCCTTGCCGAGCTGGGCGCGGTTGCGCTCGATGGCGGCAAAATCCTCCGGCGTCGCATTGCCCGAGAGCAGGCGCTTACCGAACTCGGTTGCCTGCGCGACCTGCTCGCACGTCATTTCGCGCGCATGGGCGACGCCGACGAACAGGTCGAGCGCTTCGTACACGGGGCCGAACGGGAGGCGATGCCGGGCGACGATCGCGGCGGCGGCGGTCAGCAGGGGTTCGCGGTCGGTCGTATCGCTACGCTCGGCAGTAGCCTTGCACCAGAGACTGACTCCGCCGCGCAGGATGTGGTCGATCTGCAGATCGCACCAGACGGCGAACTCCACGTCGCACCAGCGGGCCAGCGCCACGGCGAGCTTCGGGTGCAGGAGCGTGTAACCGGCACGGCCTGGCTGACGGCGGATTAAACCGCTCACATCTGAGCTATTTATAGCAGCGGCCAAGGCGCGCATGTATGCCTTCGTTTCAGCGAGGCGCAGCCAGTTTCGCAACCGCTTGCCGAAGCGTTCAGCGACCTGAGTGCCGTTGATCCAGTCGTCGGCTGTGAACTGCACCGGCTCGCCGTCGAACTCGACGCTCAGGAAGCGCACCGCCCTGTTATCATCAGCGCGGGTCGTCGGGGCTGCACTCTTCGCGGGAGTGCGGCCCTTTTTCTTTTGGAGGGTCGTTGCCATCAATCAACCCTCCGCGCGGTAGCCGCTGGGATCCGCGAACCAACGATGCAGTTCGCGATTCGGCCATGCTGCGCAGCGTTGGGACAGGTGCTGGCGGCGCGGAAAGCGGCCTTCGAGCTCACGTTTTCGCAGCGTCTCGCGCGAGAAGGGCACGAAGGCTTTCAGGTCGTTCCAGCGCGTGAAGCCATCGGCCGGGAGCGCCGAGGGAACGGGAAGAGGTGCGCCGCCGGCTGGCTGCGCGGTTGCGGCATTGCTTGCCATTGCAGTTCCTTTGCCCGGTTGGGCGTTGTTTGCAATGGCTGCATTGAAAGCGACGACGCTACCCTCAGGGCAATACCCTGAAGGTTCAGGGTCGGCGGATCGCCGAACCCTCAGGGTTGTTCGCAGCCTTGTGGGATAAGGATTTTCTCCCTAATGGTTCTTGCATTGATGACTGTGACCCTCAGGGTACGCACACCCACCCATCAGGGTTGTCTTTTGGCGGCAGGATTACGGTCAACGGGGCAGGCGACCAGTTCCACCGCCTTTCGCTGCGCTTCGCTCAAGGTAGGGTAAGTCTGCTTGAGCCATTCGAGAATGTCGGCTTGCGATGCCCATGTGTCGCGGTCATCGGCTTTCCAGTTATCACCCCAGTAGCGCCTCTGGACTGCGATTGATATTTCCATGAGCCACATCGGCTGTGGGGGCACGAGTGCTTTGAGTTCGTCGATTTCTCGTGACATGGAGCCGCCCGATGTTTGGTCTAGTCTGGGCGGATGATTCGAGCGCATCGCCGTCGCGTCAGCCAGTCGTCGTTCCAGATCCTCTTGACGCGCTGACGCCAACAGAGAATTTCGTACGATTGTGCGTTCGAGGCTGGCGATTTCACGATTTTTTCCGACGATGCGTTCGGAGAGGCGTGCAATCTCCGTACGAAGGCGATCGTTCTCTGCTCGTTTTGCATCTCGCTCGGTCTCTATGGCGCGCAAGTGGTCAAGCGATTCGAAACAGGTGGAGGGCAGAGCAGTGGAGGCCGGCAGCGGACACTCGAGTCCTTTCCTTGCGCACCACGCCGCTAGATTTGCCGGCTTGATGTACCAATCAGGCGTGTCTCCCCCTTCCGATTCAGCCTCAAGGCGATCGCCGGAATCGGTGGCGTAGAGCGCGCGGGAAAGCACGGTGCGCCATCTATGAATTTCCGCCTCTTCGTCGTCGGATTTGTATCCGGAAGCGTGCGGGTCTACGTCGGCAAAGGCGTGTGCCGCTTCGCTCAACGACAAGTACGGAAGGACGCTCATCACGCGTTTCCAACCGGGAAATTCTCGTTGGGCCGGCCGCTCATCCGTCGGTGCACTTACGCCTCCCTGGCGCGGCAACTTAACCCCGTGTCGCTCGAGAAACGGATAAATCTCGTCAGCCTTGAAGCCAAGCTGGTCGTACTCGCTAGAACGGAATGTCATCAGGATTGAGCTCCCATGATGTTGCGAATTTTCCTTCGCGGACGATGTGTTGAAGCGCGCGCCACGCGGTCGTCGAGCGCGATCCGGTAATACCGTGAACGCCTCTTCCCGGCTCAAATTCATGCCATGTCGGCGAATCGTCTTCATCCAGCGGAGCCAGCTTCTCGGAAAGCCAAGTTGCGGCCTCCTGAAGCGTCACGTTCTCATGGGCGCATATGTCTTCCAGCAGCGCGCGCAAACTGACGAAGCCGGCCTTACGCTCGGCAAGGTCCTCTTTGATACCCATTGCGTCCCTTCACGCAAAGCCCCCTGTGTGGGAACCGCGCCAACCCGGCAAGGGACCGGGGTTTCGGGAGCTACCCTAGGCGCGGTTTGAACGGTCTGTTGCCTACAATTGGCAAAGATTGCCGGACATTGTAATTCTCTGTACTGTTTTTTTGTACAGGGTCGCGCGCTGCTGTTGCACCGGTTGCACGCGATCGAGCCGACGTGCAACACCTGCGCTCCTTTGCTGATCGTCGTGTTGCACGCGTTGCACTTGTTGCACATCGATTGTGTTAGCCGTGCGCGCGCGGCCTGCTTTTGCGATACTGAGCGATCCCGGATTGGCCGGGCGGGGGAGGCACATGGGACTGCTCAGATGGATTTTCGGTGGAGGCAAGGAAGCCCCTCGTGAGATGCCGGCGGCGCGCTCCAATCCGGTAGCGATCGAGCCTGATGCAGAGATGGTTCGGGAGGCGCGGGACGACGCCGACGAAGTGACTCGGTTACTCCAGTCCCGAATCGAGGCGTCCGGCCTCGTCGTACCCGGAAAAATTCCAGAGTTGATGACCAAGTTGCGCGGCAACATCGGTTTGTTTCAGCGAACCAGCATCGCCGGCGCTACGCAAGGCGACGAGCCGCTTTCCGTCGGGGAGAAACGTGCGCTGGGCCTGAATACGCGGATGAAATACACACGCGAGTTTGTCGAATTTTTCCGGCCGGAAGTGTTGCCGACTATCGAACCGAAATCGGCGCTGGCACAGATTCTGGACGCAGTGTCTTTCGAGGTGTCGCGCCGCCGAGCCCTGACACGCTTCCGGAAAGCCGGCGGGGGCCTCGTGACAATCGAGCCGTTGGGCGATCCCGACGCGTGCGCCGCGGCGAAACGGCTGCGCCGAAGGTTGCCGCTCGAGGAGGCTCCTGAGCTGCCGCTACCAACGTGCGACGCTGACGTATGCCGTTGTGCCTTCGCTTGCGAGCCGCGGTCATAGCGCGATCCATGCATCGCGGCGCTAGGATTTGTCACGCAGCCCAGCCGATCTCTCCGACGTTAGAGAAGAGTCATGCAGCCATATCAGGCTGTCCGACGTCATTTGCCCATCGCGGCCGTGATGGGGATGATTTCGGCACCTGCCTTGAGCTGGTCGAGGTAGTCGGCCCAGCGCTGCATCATCTCGCGGCGCTGGGGCAGGTGAGCGGTGCGGTTATACGCACGGCCGAGTGGATCCTTCACGGCGTGCGCCAGTTGTGCCTCCACAATCGCAACCGGCACGCCGAGCACTTCATCGAGAATCGTTCGAGCCATCGCCCTGAAGCCGTGACCGGTCATCGTGTCGCCATCGTAGCCGAGCCGGCGCAGCGCACCGTTGATGGTGTTGTCGGACATGGGGCGGTCCTTCGTCCGCACACTCGGAAACAGGAACCGGCTGTTGCCCGTCAAGGCGTGCAGATCGCGCAGGATAGCGACCGCTTGTGCCGACAGTGGGACGATGTGCGCGCCGCCGGACGCTTTGCCTTGCTTGGTGCGCTTCATCCGCTCGCTCGGAATTTCCCACGTGCTTGCGTCTAGGTCGAACTCGGACCACTCGGCGGCGCGCAGCTCACCGGGACGCTGGAAGAGCAGTGGGAAGAGGCGCAACGCGCACAGCACGGGGAATGTGCCCTGATAGCCGTCTATGGAGCGCAGCAGCTCGGCGACCTGTTTCGGGTCGGTGACCGCTGCCATGTGTTCTTGTTGCACTGGCGGAAGGGCTCCGCGGAGATCGGCCGTCACGTCTCGTTGGGCGCGGCCGGTCGCGACAGCATAGCGACACACCTGGCTGACGTTCGCGTGCAGGCGATGCGCCGTCTCGAGTGCGCCGCGCTTTTCCACCCGGCGCAGCACTTCGAGCACGTCTGGTGGGGCGAGCTCAGCAATGGGCTTGCTGCCAATCCACGGAAAGGCGTCTACCTCTAGGCGGCGCAGGATTCGCGAGCCGTGGCTTTCCGACCAGGTGGGCGCATACTTGATATGCCACTCGCGCGCGACAGCCTCGAACGAATTTTCGGCACTCAGCCTGGCCGTACGCTTTTCGGCCTTTTTTGCCTCGCCTGGATCGATGCCAGCGGCCAGCTTTTCCCGGGCCTCGTCGCGCTTACGGCGCGCCGCCGCTAGCGTCACGTCAGGATAGACGCCGAGCGCCAGAAGTTTCTCTTTACCGGCAGCGCGGTACTTGAGTCGCCAATAGCGCTGTCCGGCCGGCGTGACCAACAGAAACAGGCCACCGCCGTCGAACAGCTTCACGGGCTTCTCGGCCGGCTTCGTGTTGCGGATGGTCGTGTCGGTCAGTGGCATGGGGGTATCTGTGCACGGGGGTATGTCTGATACCCCCGAAAATACCCCCAAATACCCCCGGCTGTCGATGGTGAAACTTTGGCGTTGCTGGAAGTAAAAAACCCGCGAAGCCTTGAGCTGTCACGGGTTTCTTGCTGTCACTGGTAAAGCTTTGGCGGGAATTTGGTGGAGGCGGCGGGAATCGAACCCGCGTCCAGAAGCGCTCCACGACTAGTTCTACATGTTTAGTCCAGTCTTTTGATTTAACCGCAGCGACGCGGACGAACACGCTGCACTACGGCGATTCGCTAGATTTTCGACCCTGGCGTCGCGACGCCGACAGGGCTTAACTGACGTAAATGACCTCTGTCGGTATTGCTACCGGTCTTGCGACACTAGCCCGTCAGTGAACTAGGCAGAGGACGGCGGCCCTTAGGCTGCCAGTGCGAACGTATCGTCGTTTGCAGTTACGATTTTCCCATTGATTAACGAGGTGACGGGTCCTCGACATGCCCTAGCCGCTTCACAACCCCTGTCGAAACCAGGTCGCCCCCGCGGATAAGATCAAACATTATAGCCCAACATCGCGCAGCAGGTCCCGCAGTTCCTGCGTCGTGTCGACGAGGTGCTGGGCCTGCCAGTCGGTCGGCGCGATACCGTCGCCGCAATAGCCGTATGCGGCCGCGACCGTGGCCATGCCGGCGGCGCTGCCGGCCTGAATGTCGCGCAGGTCGTCGCCGACGTAGACGATGCGCGCGGGCGCGAGCGTCAGCTGGCCGGCTGCATGCAGCAGCGGGGCCGGATGCGGCTTCGAGTGCGGCGTTGTGTCGCCCCCGACGACGCATGCGGCGCGCGACGCGAGGCCGAGCAGCTCGACGAGCGGTGCCGTGAGCCGCATCGCCTTGTTCGTGACGATGCCCCAGCGCACGCCGCGCGCATCGAGTTCGTCGAGCACGTCGCCGATACCCGGGAACAGCGTGGTATGCACGCACAGATCGGTCGCGTAGTTGGCGAGGAACTCGTCGCGCATCGCGTCGTAGCCCGGCGTGTGCGGGTCGATACCGAACGCGCCGCCGAGCAGCCCGCGCGCGCCGGCCGAGGCCAGCGGCCGCAACACGTCGAGCGACGTTTCGGGCAGGCCGCGTTCGCGCTGCATCTTGTTGACGGCTGCCGCGAGATCGGGCGCCGTGTCGGCGAGCGTGCCGTCCAGGTCGAACAGGACCGCATCGCAGTGCAGCAGGCGCGGTTCGTCGGCGATCCGCACGGTCGAAAGGGGAGTCGTCATGCCGGTCGGGGAGTCACGCGCCGCGGCGGCACGCGACGAGGTAGTTGATGTCGGTGTCGTTCGACAGCGCGAAGCGCTTGCCGATCGGGTGATACGTGATGCCCTTGATCTCGACGATGTGCAGATCCGTCGCACGCACGAAGCCGGCCAGCTCCGACGGGCGGATGAAGCGCGCGTAATCGTGCGTGCCCTTCGGCAGCATTTGCGCGATGTACTCGGCGCCGATCACGGCGAACAGATAGGACTTCAGGTTGCGGTTCAGCGTCGAGAAGAACACCCAGCCGCCCGGCTTCACGAGCGTCGCGCACGCAGCCACGACATCGCCCGGCGACGGCACGTGCTCGAGCATTTCCATGCAGGTGACGACGTCGTAGGTACCCGGTTCGCGCGCGGCGATCGCTTCGGCGGCGATCGCCTCGTAATCGACCGAAATGCCGCTTTCGAGGCTGTGCAGGTCGGCCACGCCGAGCGCTTCGGTCGACAGGTCGATGCCTTTCACCTGGGCGCCGAGCCCGGCCATCGATTCGGACAGGATGCCGCCGCCGCAGCCGATGTCGAGTGCGCGCTTGCCGGCCAGATGCGCATGCGCGTCGATCCAGCCGAGCCGGACCGGGTTCAGGTCGTGCAGCGGTTTGAATTCGGCATTCGGATCCCACCAACGGTGGGCGAGGTCGCTGAATTTCTGGAGTTCGTGCGGATCGGCGTTGGTCATGTCGGCAAACGGGCTACGAGAGGAGGGCGGTGCTTCGGTGCGTCAGCCCCGAGTATATAAGCGGGCGGACCACGAGGCCAGCGAGCGCCTGGACGGGCGTCAATGAAAAAGCCCCGCCGGAGCGGGGCTTTGAAGCAGTCGAAAACCGCGGCTTAGTTTGCCGGAACGGTCGTCTTCTGCACTTGCTGCGTACCAACCACTTCGACTTCCACGCGGCGGTCCGGTGCGAGGCAGGCGATGAGTTGCTTGCGGTTCTTCTGGTTGCAGCCAGTCGTAACCGGGTTGCGCTTGCCCTTGCCTTCCGTGTAGATCTTGTTGGCCGGCACACCCTTGCTGACCAGGTACGACTTCACGGCTTGCGCACGGCGCAGCGACAGACGGTCGTTGTACTTGTCCGAACCGATGCGGTCCGTGTAGCCCGTTGCGACGACCACTTCCGTGTTCATGCCTTCGATCTTCGAAGCCAGTTCGTCCAGCTTTTGCTTGCCCAGCGGCTTGAGCGTTGCCTTGTCGAAGTCGAACAGTGCGTCAGCTTGATACGTGATCTTCTGGCTCGTGATGGCCGGAGCGACCGGAGCGACCGGCGGCTGCGGTGCCTGGGCGACCAGTGCGCCATCGCACTTCGCGTTGGCGGTGGCCGGCGTCCAGAACGCATCGCGCCAGCAGAGCTCGTTCGTGCCGTTCATCCACACCCATTCGCCCGTGCCGTTCACCCAGTTGTCATTGACGGCTTGACGCGACGCCGGCACCGACTGTGCCGAAGCGGATGCAGCCATAACTGCGGTAGCTGCAATGAACGCGAGCTTTGAAAGTTTATTCATATTTCTCCTCTCGAAATTGAGATTACCGCAGGTTTACTGCGAGCCTGTTGACGGTGACAAGTCATACATTGCTCGAAGTATAACATTGGTGCGGCACAAAAAACGCGGCACCGCTCTGTGTAGACTTCGAGCAGCGTCTAACTTTCAGTGCGTTGGCATTTTGCCATATCGTTCCCTTCCTACGAAAAAAAATCCTCCCCACCCCAAGATCGCTTCAACTTTGTGGTGCATGCGCAACACCGGCCTGCCGTAACTTTTAGAGATTGTCAAGAGTGGGGCGGCGAAATTGCGCGAATGCGTGCAGTTGTTTACTCGTGTGCGTGAAACACGGTGATGCGATCGCCTGCGACGTCGAGTCGCACACGCCGAGTCGCCCACGCGTGGGTGCGATGCGATTGCGGCCGATTCGTCGCGGCCGCGATTTTTACTATTTATATATAGAGGGGAAGGCGAATTGGCGGCTGATGGGCGCATGTTAGAATCTCGCGTTGCGTTGCGCATGCAGCGCCCACGCGAAAGGCGTTCGCCGTCTTCGCTCCGAAACGATACGGATACATGGATCAATTCGCCAAAGAGACCCTGCCCACCTCCCTAGAGGAGGAAATGCGCCGTTCGTATCTCGATTACGCGATGAGCGTGATCGTCGGACGTGCCCTCCCTGATGTCCGCGATGGCCTGAAGCCCGTGCACCGGCGCGTGTTGTTCGCGATGCACGAACTGAACAACGACTGGAACCGTGCGTACAAGAAGTCGGCGCGTATCGTCGGTGACGTGATCGGTAAATACCACCCTCACGGCGATACCGCGGTCTACGACACGATCGTGCGGATGGCGCAGGATTTCTCGCTGCGCTACATGCTGATCGACGGGCAGGGCAACTTCGGCTCGATCGACGGCGACAATGCCGCGGCGATGCGTTACACCGAAATTCGCATGGCGAAGATCGGTCACGAGCTGCTCGCCGACATCGACAAGGAAACGGTCGATTTCGAGCCGAACTACGACGGCAACGAAATGCAGCCGTCGGTCCTGCCGTCGCGCATCCCGAACCTGCTGATCAACGGCTCGTCGGGCATCGCGGTCGGCATGGCGACCAACATCCCGCCGCACAACCTGAACGAAGTCGTCGACGCGTGCCAGCACCTGCTGGGCAACCCGGAAGCGACGATCGACGAGCTGATCGAGATCATCCCGGCGCCGGACTTCCCGACGGCCGGCATCATCTACGGCGTCGCCGGCGTGCGCGACGGCTACCGCACCGGGCGCGGCCGCGTCGTGATGCGCGCGGCCACGCACTTCGAGGAGATCGACCGCGGCCAGCGGATGGCGATCATCGTCGACGAGCTGCCGTACCAGGTGAACAAGCGCTCGCTGCTCGAGCGGATCGCCGAGCTCGTCAACGAGAAGAAGCTCGAAGGCATTTCCGACATCCGCGACGAGTCCGACAAGAGCGGCATGCGTGTCGTGATCGAGCTCAAGCGCGGCGAAGTGCCGGAAGTGGTGCTGAACAACCTGTACAAGGCGACGCAGCTGCAGGACACGTTCGGCATGAACATGGTCGCGCTGGTCGACGGTCAGCCGAAGCTGCTGAACCTGAAGGAAATCCTGCAGTGCTTCCTGTCGCACCGACGCGAAGTGCTGACGCGCCGCACGATCTACGAACTGCGCAAGGCCCGCGAACGCGGCCACGTGCTCGAAGGTCTCGCGGTCGCGCTCGCGAACATCGACGAGTTCATCGCGATCATCAAGGCCGCGCCGACGCCGCCGATCGCGAAGCAGGAACTGATGGCCAAGCCGTGGGATTCGTCACTCGTGCGCGAGATGCTGACGCGCGCCGAGAGCGAGAACGCGGCGGCCGGCGGCCGTTCCGCGTACCGTCCGGAAGGCCTGAACCCGGCGTTCGGGATGCAGGCCGACGGGCTGTACCGCCTGTCCGACACGCAGGCGCAGGAAATCCTGCAGATGCGCCTGCAGCGCCTGACCGGCCTCGAGCAGGACAAGATCATCGGCGAGTACCGCGACGTGATGGCGCAGATCGCCGACCTGCTGGACATCCTCGCGCGCCCCGAGCGGATCACGACGATGATCGGCGAGGAGCTGACCGCGGTGAAGGCCGAATTCGGCGACGCGCGCCGCTCGAGGATCGAGCTGAACGCGACCGAGCTGAACACCGAGGATCTGATCACGCCGCAGGACATGGTCGTCACGATGTCGCATGCGGGCTACGTGAAGTCGCAGCCGCTGTCCGAGTACCGCGCGCAGAAGCGCGGCGGTCGCGGCAAGCAGGCGACGCAGATGAAGGAAGACGACTGGATCGAGACGCTGTTCATCGCGAACACGCACGACTACATCCTGTGCTTCTCGAACCGCGGCCGCGTGTACTGGGTCAAGGTCTATGAGGTGCCGCAAGGCTCGCGCAACTCGCGCGGCCGTCCGATCGTCAACATGTTCCCGCTGCAGGAAGGCGAGAAGATCAACGTCGTGCTGCCGGTCAAGGAATTCTCGGCCGACAAGTTCATCTTCATGGCGACGTCGCTCGGCACCGTGAAGAAGACGCCGCTCGAAGCGTTCAGCCGCCCGATGAAGAAGGGCATCATCGCGGTCGGCCTCGACGAGGGCGACTACCTGATCGGCGCGTCGATCACCGACGGTGCGCACGACGTGATGCTGTTCTCGGACTCCGGCAAGGCCGTGCGTTTCGACGAGAACGACGTGCGCCCGATGGGGCGCGAGGCGCGAGGCGTGCGCGGCATGCAGCTCGAGGACGGGCAGCAGGTCATCGCGCTGCTGGTCGCGGGCAGCGAGGAGCAGACCGTGCTCACCGCTACCGAAAACGGCTACGGCAAACGCACGCCGATCACCGAGTACACGCGCCATGGCCGCGGCACGAAGGGTATGATCGCGATCCAGACGTCCGAGCGCAACGGCAAGGTCGTGGCTGCAACGCTCGTCGACGCCGAGGATCAGATCATGCTGATCACGACGGCCGGCGTGTTGATTCGCACCCGCGTATCCGAGATTCGCGAGATGGGGCGCGCCACGCAAGGTGTTACACTCATCAGTCTCGATGAGGGTACCAAGCTCTCTGGCCTGCAGCAGATCGCCGAGGCCGAAGAGGGAGAGGGCGAGGCCGACGAGGCGTCGGACGGCGAAGCCTGAAGAACGGATGAGACTCTGGCCGCCGCGGGCGAAAAGCGCCGCGGCCGGCGAGCAACCATTCATATTTCCAAAAGGGAGTGATGATGCAAAAGCAATTCAAGCAACTGGTCCTGCTGGCTGCACTGGTGCCGACGTTCGCGATGGCGCAGGCGCTGTCGAATTCCGCACCGGCTGCACCGGCGGCAGCTGCGCCGATCGACGCCGACAAGAAGGCGGCGATCAAGGATCTGCTCGACGCGATCGACGCGCCGAAGCTCGTGTCGGCAATCGGCAACAGCGCCGAAATGCAGGCCAAGCAACTCGTGCCGGCGATCCTGTCGGACGCGCTGTCGGAAAACAAGACGCTGAACGACAAGCAGAAGCAGGCTGCCGTTCCGACGCTGCAGAAGAACGCGGTGCCGAAGCTGGTCGACGGCGCAGGCAAGGTGTTCGGCACGCAACAGTTCCAGAGCGACGCGATGTCGGCTCAGTACGACGCGTACGCGAAGTACTACAGCACGTCGGAGATCAAGGATCTGACGACGTTCTACAAGAGCCCGACGGGCCGCAAGTTCATCCAGGTTCAGGATCAGGTCGGTCGCGACGTGGTCAACGGCCTGATGCAGAAGTACATGCCGCAAGCGATCCAGGCAACGCGTACGCAGGCTGACAAGGAAGTCGCAGCAGTCAAGCCGGGCAAGTAAGCTGTCCGGGCGCGCCCCCGGCCGTTCGGCCGGGTTTGGCGGGAGCCTGACGACAGTGCGATAATGGCCGTTTGCGCGCGAGCGCAAGCGGCCATTTCTTTTCTGGCGCGTTTTGCCGGCGGCAAGCCGGTCGCGTCCCTCCCGAGGTTTTCACGATGCGCGTCTTTAATTTCTCCGCCGGCCCTGCGGCGATGCCCGAGGAAGTGCTGCGGCAGGCCGCCGACGAAATGCTCGACTGGCATGGCAGCGGCATGAGCGTGATGGAGATGAGCCATCGCGGCAAGGAATTCATGTCGATCCACGAGGCCGCGCTGACCGACCTGCGCGACCTGCTCGGCGTGCCGGCGAGCCACCGGATCCTGTTCCTGCAGGGCGGCGGCATCGCGGAAAACGCGATCGTGCCGATGAACCTGCTCGGCGCGCGCAACACGGCCGACTTCGTCGTGACGGGTTCGTGGTCGCAGAAATCGTTCGGCGAGGCGAAGAAGTTCTGCACGCCGCATCTCGCCGCGAGCGGCAAGACGGAGAACGGCTTCACGCGTGCGCCCACGCGCGCCGAATGGCAGCTGTCGGACGATCCGGCCTACGTGCACCTGTGCACCAACGAGACGATCGACGGCGTCGAGACGTTCGAGATCCCCGATCTCGGCGACGTGCCGCTGGTCGCGGACGTCTCGTCGCACATCCTGTCGCGCCCGATGGACGTCGCGAAGTACGGCGTGCTGTTCGGCGGCGCGCAGAAGAACATCGGGATGGCCGGCGTGACGGTCGTGATCGTGCGCGAGGATCTGCTCGATCGTGCGCTGTCGATCTGCCCGTCGGCGTTCGAATGGAAGACCATCGCCGCGAACAACTCGCTGTACAACACGCCGCCCACCTACGCGATCTACATCGCGGGCCTCGTGTTCCAGTGGCTGAAGCGGCAGGGCGGCCTCGAAGCGATCGAGGCCCGCAATATCGAAAAATCGAAGCTGCTCTACGACACGATCGATGCGAGCAGTTTCTATCTGAACAAGGTCGAGCCGGCAGCACGTTCGCGGATGAACGTGCCGTTTTTCCTGGCCGACGAAACGCGCAACGAAGACTTCCTTGCCGGCGCAAAGGCGCGCGGGCTGCTGCAGCTGAAGGGCCACAAGTCCGTCGGCGGCATGCGGGCGTCGATCTACAACGCGGTGCCGCTCGAGGGCGTGAAGGCGCTCGTCGAGTACATGAAGGACTTCGAGCAGCGCGACGCCTGACGGCGGCGCTGTTCAATCAGCACGGCAAAACGCATGGACGACGAACTGAATTCCCGCCCGAAACCGCTGCGCGACCGCATCGACGCGATCGACGCGCAGCTGATCGCGCTCCTGAACCAGCGCGCCGCGGTGGCGCTCGAGGTGGGCGAGGTCAAGAAGCATTTCAACGCGCCGGTGTTCCGGCCGGAGCGCGAGCTGCAGGTGATCGCGCGGCTGCAGGACATGAGCGCCGGGCCGCTCGCGAGCGAGCACATCAGCGCGATCTGGCGCGAGATCATGGCGGCGAGCCGCGCGCTCGAGCAGACGATCCACGTCGCGTTCCTCGGGCCGGTCGGCACGTACAGCGAGCAGGCGATGCTCGAGTATTTCGGCCAGTCGATCGAAGGGCTGCCGTGCCCGTCGATCGACGAGGTGTTCCGC
Source organism: Burkholderia cenocepacia (assembly GCF_900446215.1). Lineage (GTDB taxonomy): Bacteria > Pseudomonadota > Gammaproteobacteria > Burkholderiales > Burkholderiaceae > Burkholderia > Burkholderia cenocepacia. The sequence goes on from NZ_UAQZ01000012.1 coordinate 812,671, forward strand.
TCGGTCGAGGCTGGGGCATCCGCGTTCGGCATCGCGCCGGTCGAGAAGTCGACCGAAGGCGCCGTATCGCGCACGCTCGACCTGCTGCTGCAGACCCAGCTGCTGATCAGCGGCGAGCTCGCGCTGCCGATCCATCACAACCTGCTCACGCAGAGCGGCACGCTCGACGGCGTGAAGCGCGTCTGCGCGCACGCGCAGGCACTCGCGCAATGCCAGCAGTGGCTCGCGGCGAATGCGCCGCAGCTCGAGCGGCAGGCCGTCGCGAGCAACGCGGAGGCCGCGCGTCTTGCGGCGGCCGATCCGACCGTCGCCGCGATCGCGGGCGATCGTGCAGCCGCGCATTACGGCCTGCAGATCGCGTTCTCGCTGATCCAGGACGATCCGCACAATCGCACGCGCTTCGTGATCATCGGCAAGCAGCCGGCCGGCCAGAGCGGTCACGACCAGACGTCGCTGATCGTGTCGGTGAAGAACGAGCCGGGCGCCGTGTTCAAGCTGCTCGAGCCGCTCGCGCGGCACGGCGTGTCGATGACGCGCTTCGAATCGCGTCCGGCGCGCGTCGGCACGTGGGAGTACTACTTCTACATCGACATCGAAGGGCACCGCGACGATGCGGCGGTGGCGGCCGCACTGACGGAGCTCGGCCAGAAGGCTGCGTTCCTGAAGATACTCGGTTCGTATCCGCGCGCACGCTGACGCGCGGCGGCCCAGCGCCTGCTTGAGGCAGGCGTGGCGGCCGGGCGGGTGGGGCAGGCCGGTCGGCGCTGCCGAAGGCGGGTTCGGGCGGTATCCGGTGCAGGCTGCGCCGGGTGCTGGCCCGGTGCCCGGAATCTGGAATTCCGCGTGCGGGCGTCGTTTCGTGCGCGTAACTTGGCTCTTGTCGTGTCAGGCTTTGCATTCAACAAACTGGTCATCTTCGGCGTCGGCCTGATCGGCGGATCGCTGGCCCGCGCGCTGCGCGAGCGCGCGCCGGGCGGCGCGGGCGAGATCGTCGGCGTGGGCCGCTCGCGCGCATCGGTCGAGCGCGCGCTGTCGCTCGGCGTGATCGATCGCGCGGCGGCACTCGACGACGACGTGCAGGTGCGCGACGCGCTCGCCGGCGCCGATCTCGTCTTGCTGGCCGCGCCCGTCGCGCAGACGGGCCCGTTGCTCGCGCGTATCGCGCCGTGGCTCGACGGCGCGACGATCGTCACCGATGCGGGCAGCACCAAGTCCGATGTCGTCGCGGCCGCGCGCGACGCGCTCGGCGCGCGGATCGCGCAGTTCGTGCCGGGTCATCCGATCGCGGGGCGCGAGTCGAGCGGCGTCGAGGCGGCGTTGCCCGACCTCTACGTCGGCCGCAACGTCGTGCTGTGCCCGCTGCCGGAGAATGCGCCCGACGCGGTGGCCAGGATCGACGCGATGTGGCGCGCGACCGGCGCCGACGTGCGCATGATGAGCACCGAACAGCACGATCGCGTATTCGCGTCGATCAGCCATCTGCCGCACGTGCTGTCGTTCGCGCTCGTCGAGCAGATTCTCGGCGAGGCCGACGCGGAGCTGAAATTCTCGTACGCGGCCGGCGGTTTCCGCGATTTCACGCGCATCGCGGCGTCGAACCCGGAAATGTGGCGCGACGTATGCGTCGCGAACCGCGCGGCGCTGCTCGACGAACTCGACGGCTACACGCGCGTGCTCACGCGGCTGCGCGCGGCGATCGATGCTGGCGACGGCGCGGCGCTCGAAGCCGTCTTCACGCGCTCGCGCGCCGCGCGCAAGGCATGGCAGGAACGCGGCGGCACGCCCGCTGCCGAACCGGTCAAGAAATAACAGGACGATTCCCATGGACTACCTCGATCTCGGCCCGTACTCCAGCGCATCGGGCACCGTGCGCCTGCCCGGCTCGAAGAGCATTTCGAACCGCGTGTTGCTGCTCGCGGCGCTCGCCGAAGGCGAAACGACGATCACCAACCTGCTCGACTCCGACGACACGCGCGTGATGCTCGACGCACTCGGCAAGCTCGGTGTGAAGCTCGCGCGCGACGGCGACACCTGTGTCGTCACCGGCACGCGCGGCGCGTTCACCGCGAAGACGGCCGATCTGTTCCTCGGCAACGCGGGCACGGCCGTGCGGCCGCTGACCGCCGCACTCGCGGTGAACGGCGGCGACTACCGTGTGCACGGCGTGCCGCGCATGCACGAGCGGCCGATCGGCGATCTCGTCGACGGCCTGCGCCAGATCGGCGCGCAGATCGACTACGAGCTGAACGAAGGCTACCCGCCGCTGCGGATCAAGCCCGCGACGATTTCGGTCGATGCGCCGATCCGCGTGCGCGGCGACGTGTCGAGCCAGTTCCTCACCGCGCTCCTGATGACGCTGCCGCTCGTGAAGGCGAAGGACGGCCGGACCGTCGTCGAAGTCGACGGCGAGCTGATCTCGAAGCCGTACATCGACATCACGATCCGGCTGATGGCGCGCTTCGGCGTGACCGTCGAGCGCGACGGCTGGCAGCGCTTCGTGGTGCCGGCCGGCGTCCGCTACCGCTCGCCGGGGCGGATCATGGTCGAGGGCGACGCGTCGTCCGCATCGTACTTCCTCGCGGCCGGCGCGCTCGGCGGCGGCCCGCTGCGGGTCGAGGGCGTGGGGCGCGCGAGCATCCAGGGCGACGTCGGCTTCGCGAATGCGCTGATGCAGATGGGCGCGAACGTGACGATGGGCGACGACTGGATCGACGTGCGCGGCATCGGCCACGATCACGGCAAGCTCGAGCCGATCGACATGGACTTCAACCTGATTCCCGACGCCGCGATGACCATCGCGGTCGCGGCGCTGTTCGCGAACGGTACGAGCACGCTGCGCAACATCGCGAGCTGGCGCGTGAAGGAGACGGACCGCATCGCCGCGATGGCGACCGAGCTGCGCAAGGTCGGCGCGATCGTCGAGGAAGGCCCCGACTATCTCGTCGTCACGCCGCCGGCCAAGCTCACGCCGAACGCGGCGATCGATACGTACGACGATCACCGGATGGCGATGTGCTTCTCGCTCGTCAGCCTGGGCGGCGTGCCCGTGCGGATCAACGATCCGAAGTGCGTCGGCAAGACGTTCCCCGACTATTTCGACCGCTTCGCCGCGCTCGCCAAAGCCTGACCCGACTGTTCCGATGAAATCGACCCGACCCTTTCACCCGACTCCCGTCATCACGATCGACGGCCCGACCGCTTCCGGCAAGGGCACCGTCGCGGCGCTCGTCGCCGCGCACCTTGGCTTCCACCTGCTCGACAGCGGCGCGCTGTACCGGCTCGCGGCGCTCGCGAGCGTGCGCTACGGCATCGCGGCGGAGGACATCGACGCGCTCGTGAAGCTGATCGACGATCTGCACATCACGTTCCGTGAGGGGTGCGCGCAACTCGACGGCGTCGACGTGTCGAACGACATTCGCGCCGAAGCGGTCGGCAACCGCGCGTCGGCCATTGCCGTGCACGGCCCCGTGCGCGCCGCGCTCGTCGCGCGCCAGCGCGCGTTCCGCAAGACGCCGGGCCTCGTGGCGGACGGGCGCGACATGGGCACCGTGATCTTCCCGGACGCCGTGCTGAAGGTGTTCCTGACGGCCAGCGCCGAGGCGCGCGCGACCAGGCGGCATAAGCAATTGATGCAAAAAGGTTTTTCTGCTAATATAGATGACTTGCTCCGGGATCTTCGTGAACGTGACGCGCGCGACAGCAATCGCGCGGCCGCGCCGCTGAAGCCTGCGGCAGATGCCAAGCTGCTCGATACGTCGGCACTTTCGGTCGATGAAGCCGTCGATCAGGTGCTGCAGTGGTACCGGGCGCTCGGCCAGCCCGCCTGAGTAGGCGGGCAGCGGTAGGTGCTCCGCGTCGCAAGCGCGGAGCGTGTTTCGAACCCTTAACCCCGTGTGGTCCTCGATCTGGCCCTTTCAGCCTGCCATTCCGGCCGGCGTGGCACAGCGAGCCATGCACAATCAGATTTTTATGTCCGACCTGCAAACCTCCAACCCGAATACCGAATCCTTTGCGGCTCTGTTCGAAGAGTCGCTGACCCGCCAAGACATGCGCGCCGGCGAAGTGATTTCCGCCGAAGTCGTGCGCGTCGACCACAACTTCGTGGTCGTCAATGCAGGCCTGAAGTCCGAGGCTTACATTCCGATCGAGGAATTCCTGAACGATCAGGGCGAGGTTGAGGTGCAGTCGGGCGATTTCGTGTCCGTCGCGATCGACGCACTCGAAAACGGCTACGGCGACACGATCCTGTCGCGCGACAAGGCGAAGCGCCTTGCATCGTGGCTGTCGCTGGAAAAGGCGCTCGACAACAACGAGCTCGTCACCGGCACGATCACCGGCAAGGTGAAGGGCGGCATGACCGTGATGGTCAACGGCATCCGCGCGTTCCTGCCGGGTTCGCTGGTCGACACGCGTCCGGTCAAGGACACGACCCCGTATGAAGGCAAGACGCTCGAGTTCCGCGTGATCAAGCTCGATCGCAAGCGTAACAACGTCGTGCTGTCGCGTCGTGCAGTGATCGAAGCAACCCAGGGCGAAGAGCGCGCGAAGCTGCTCGAGACGCTGAAGGAAGGCGCGATCGTCAACGGCGTGGTCAAGAACATCACCGACTACGGCGCGTTCGTCGACCTCGGCGGCATCGACGGCCTGCTGCACATCACCGACATCGCATGGCGTCGTGTGCGTCACCCGAGCGAAGTCCTGTCGGTTGGCCAGGAAGTCACCGCGAAGATCCTCAAGTTCGACCAAGAGAAGAACCGCGTCTCGCTGGGCATCAAGCAACTGGGCGACGATCCGTGGGAAGGCATCTCGCGCCGTTACCCGTCGGGCACGCGCCTGTTCGGCAAGGTCACGAACATCACCGACTACGGCGCATTCGTCGAAGTGGAATCGGGCATCGAAGGCCTCGTCCACGTGTCGGAAATGGACTGGACCAACAAGAACGTTGCGCCGTCGAAGGTTGTCCAGCTGGGCGACGAAGTCGAAGTCATGGTCCTCGAGATCGACGAAGACCGTCGTCGTATCAGCCTCGGCATGAAGCAGTGCAAGCCGAATCCGTGGGATGACTTCAGCCGCAACTTCAAGAAGGGCGACAAGATCACGGGCGCAATCAAGTCGATCACCGACTTCGGCGTGTTCATCGGTCTGCCGGGCGGCATCGACGGCCTGGTCCACCTGTCGGACCTGTCGTGGAGCGAAGCCGGCGAAGAAGCCGTTCGCAAGTACAAGAAGGGCGACGAAGTCGAAGCAATCGTGCTCGGTATCGACGTCGAGAAGGAGCGCATTTCGCTCGGCATCAAGCAGCTCGAAGGCGACCCGTTCAGCAACTACGTTGCAATGAACGACAAGGGCTCGATCGTCGACGGCGTCGTGAAGACGGTCGATGCGAAGGGTGCGGTCGTCACGCTGACGGGCGACGTCGAAGGCTACCTGCGTGCGTCGGAAATCTCGCAGGATCGCGTCGAAGACGCACGCAACGTGCTGAAGGAGGGCGACAAGGTCAACGCGATGGTGATCAACATCGATCGCAAGTCGCGCGGCATCAACCTGTCGATCAAGGCGAAGGATTCGGCTGAACAACAGGAAGCGATCCGCGGCCTGCAGTCGGACTCCAGCGCTGCTGCGACCGGTACGACCAACCTCGGCGCGCTGCTGAAGGCGAAGCTCGACGGCCAGAACCAGTAAGCCTTACGAGGTCTGCTGAAGTATGACCAAATCCGAGTTGGTCGCGCAGCTGGCATCGCGATTTCCGCAACTTGTCCTCAAGGACGCGGATTTCGCGGTGAAAACGATGCTCGATGCGATGTCCGACGCCCTGGCGAAAGGGCATCGCATTGAAATTCGGGGTTTCGGCAGCTTTGGCCTCAATCGTCGCCCGGCGCGCGTCGGACGCAACCCGAAGTCGGGGGAGAAAGTGCAGGTGCCCGAGAAGTTCGTGCCGCACTTCAAGCCTGGCAAGGAATTGCGTGAACGCGTCGACGGCCGCGCCGGTGAACCGCTGAAGGCTGACGATCCGGACGACGAGCGTTGAGCGTCGTTCGGTTTACCCGGAACCTGTCCGGCGAAGGCTGAAAAGAAAAGCGCCCCTTGCGGGCGCTTTTTTCATTTCCGGCAACCTGACGCGCAACGTGGCGCACAGGATCTGCGCAGTCGCGGAAACGCTTCCTTTACAATACGGGTCGATTCGGTGCGACGAAGGGGAGTCGCGCGCCGCGGCAAACCTCAACAAAGAGAGGGCTTCATGAAGTTTATCGTCTGGCTGATCCGGGTATTGGTGTTCGTCCTGCTGCTGGTGCTTGCGCTGGCCAATACACAAACCGCGACGCTGAATTTCGTTGCCGGCTACGCATGGCAAGCGCCGCTGATCCTGATCGGCCTGGCATTCTTCGCCGTGGGGCTGCTGGCCGGCCTGCTGTCCGCGCTGCCTTCGATCTTCCGGCTGCGCATCGAGAACGGGCGTTTGAAGCGCGATCTGCGTGCGGCGCGCGAAACGCCTGCCGTCATCGACCAGCCGCCGATGCCGCCCGTCATTTAACACGGACGCCGCGCGATCATCGCGCGGTTTTCGTCTCTGCTTCGATATTTCGCATGGATCTGGATTTCTGGTGGTTGCTCGCGATTCCGGTCGCGTTCGCGCTCGGGTGGGCGGCGTCACGCTATGACCTGAAGAATCTCCTGTCGGAGAGTGCCAACCTGCCGCGCTCGTATTTTCGCGGCCTGAATTTTCTGTTGAACGAACAACCCGACAAGGCGATCGATGCGTTCATCGAGGTGGCCAAGCTCGATCCCGAAACGGTCGAGTTGCACTTCGCGCTGGGCAACCTGTTTCGCCGTCGCGGCGAGACCGATCGCGCGATCCGCGTGCACCAGAACCTGCTGAGCCGCACCGATCTGCCGGTCAACGAGCGCGACCACGCGCTGTACGAGCTCGGCCAGGATTTCCTGAAAGCCGGCCTGCTCGATCGCGCCGAAGAGGCGTTCCACAAGCTCGCCGACGGCGACTACGCGCTTGGCGCACAGCGGGCGCTGCTGACGATCTACGAGATCGAGAAGGACTGGAACAAGTCGATCGATACCGCGAGGCGCATCGAATCGATGAGCGACAAGCCGCTCGGCACCGAAATTGCGCAGTTCCACTGCGAACTCGCGCAGGACGCGCTGCAGCGCAAGAACGCCGCCGCGGCGGCCGAACAGTTGCGCCTCGCGCTGACGGTGAATCCGCAGAACGTCCGGGCGACGGTCCTGTCCGGCGACGCGGCCGAGGCGGCGGGCGATCACGCGGCCGCAATCGAGCACTGGAAGCGCGTCGAAGCGCAGAATCCGGCGTATCTGCCGCTCGTCGCGGACAAGCTGATGAAGGCGTACGTCGCGCTTGGCAAGAACGTCGAGGGCGCGGAATTGCTGATGGGGTACGTCGATCGATATCCGTCGAACGACCTGCTCGACATCGCCTATCAGCATATCGCCGGATTGTGCGGCCAGGATGCGGCCCACACGCTCGCGCGCACGCAAATGGAAAAGTCGCCGAACCTGTCCGGGATGCTGCATCTGCTCGATGCGCAGATCGCGGCGGCCGACGAACCGCGTCGTAAGGAACTTGAAATGATGCGTGCGCTGATCAAGCAGCGCACGAAAAATCTGCCACGGTATACGTGCCAGAATTGCGGTTTCCGGGCACGGCTCTTCTACTGGCAGTGCCCCGGATGCAGCGGCTGGGAAACCTATGCGCCGCGCCGCGTCGAACCTGCGATGCCGGGCTGATCCCGGCACGCGGAGCCAACGCGCTGCGGTTGCCGCCGGGCTCGTCCCGGCGGCCAAGTTAGTCCATTACCGGGAAGTACCGGAACATCTATGAAAATCACCATCATCGGCACCGGCTATGTCGGTCTCGTCACGGGCGCCTGCCTCGCGGAGATCGGTCACGACGTCTTCTGTCTCGACGTCGATCCGCGCAAGATCGACATCCTGAACAACGGCGGGATGCCGATTCACGAACCGGGGCTGCTGGACATCATCGCGCGCAACCGCACGGCGGGGCGCCTGCGCTTCTCGACCGACATCGAGGCGAGCGTCGCGCATGGCGAGATCCAGTTCATCGCGGTCGGCACGCCGCCCGACGAGGACGGCTCGGCCGACCTGCAATACGTGCTCGAGGCCGCGCGCAACATCGGTCGCCACATGACGAGCTTCAAGGTGATCGTCGACAAGTCGACGGTGCCGGTCGGCACCGCGCAGCGCGTGCGCGGCGTGGTCGACGAAGCGCTTGCGGCACGCGGGCTCGCGGGCAGCGTCGCGCACCGCTTCTCGGTCGTGTCGAACCCGGAGTTCCTGAAGGAAGGCGCCGCGGTCGAGGACTTCATGCGCCCCGACCGGATCATCATCGGCGTCGACGACGACGAAACCGGCACGATCGCGCGCGAGAAGATGAAGAAGCTCTACGCGCCGTTCAACCGCAACCACGAGCGCACGATCTACATGGACGTGCGTTCGGCGGAATTCGCGAAGTATGCGGCGAACGCGATGCTCGCGACGCGCATCTCGTTCATGAACGAAATGTCGAATCTCGCCGACAAGGTCGGCGCCGACATCGAGGCCGTGCGCCGCGGGATCGGCTCCGATCCGCGCATCGGCTATCACTTCCTGTATGCCGGCGTCGGCTACGGCGGCTCGTGCTTTCCGAAGGACGTGCAGGCGCTGATCCGCACCGCGGGCGAGAACGGCCAGCCGCTGCGTATCCTGGAGGCCGTAGAGGCCGCCAACCATGCGCAGAAGGACGTGCTGATCGGCAAGATCGAGCAGCGCTTCGGCGCCGACCTGACGGGCCGCGAATTCGCGGTCTGGGGCCTCGCGTTCAAGCCGAACACCGACGACATGCGCGAAGCGCCGAGCCGTCGCCTGATCGCCGCGCTGCTCGAACGCGGCGCGACCGTGCGCGCCTACGATCCGGTCGCAGTCGACGAAGCGCGCCGCGTGTTCGCGCTGGATTTCGGCGACGATGCGGACGCACTGGCGCGGCTGCATCTCGTCGATACGCAGGACGTCGCGGTCACCGGTGCGGATGCACTCGTGATCGTGACCGAATGGAAGGAATTCCGCAGCCCAGATTTCACGCGCCTGAAGGCGGAGCTGAAGGCACCGGTGATCTTCGACGGGCGCAACCTGTACGAGCCGGATGCGATGGCCGAGCTGGGCATCGACTACTACGCGATCGGCCGGCCGTATGTCGATCCCCAGTTGTCCTCCCGTGGCTGAACCTACGATGAATACTCTTCGCGAAGTCGTTCCGGTGCCGCGCGAGCAACTCGCGCGCTCGCGTGTGCTCGTCGTCGGCGACGTGATGCTCGACCGTTACTGGTTCGGCAACGTCGACCGCATTTCGCCTGAGGCGCCGGTGCCGGTCGTGCACGTGCAGCGTCAGGAGGAGCGGCTCGGCGGTGCGGCCAACGTCGCGCGCAATGCCGTGACGCTCGGCGGCCAGGCCGGGCTGCTGTGCGTCGTCGGTTGCGACGAACCCGGCGAGCGGATCGTCGAGTTGCTCGGCAGCAGCGGCGTGACGCCGCATCTCGAGCGCGATCCGGCGCTGCCGACCACGATCAAGCTGCGCGTGCTCGCGCGCCAGCAGCAACTGCTGCGCGTCGACTTCGAGGCGATGCCGACGCACGAGGTATTGCTTGCGGGGCTCGCGCGCTTCGATGTGCTGCTGCCGCAGCACGACGTCGTGCTCATGTCGGATTACGCCAAAGGCGGCCTCACGCACGTCACGACGATGATCGAGAAGGCGCGTGCGGCGGGCAAGGCGGTGCTGGTCGACCCGAAGGGTGACGACTGGGCACGCTATCGCGGCGCATCGCTGATCACGCCGAATCGCGCGGAACTGCGCGAGGTGGTCGGGCAGTGGAAATCGGAAGACGACCTGCGCGCGCGCGTCGCGAATCTGCGTGCGGAGCTCGACATCGACGCACTGTTGCTCACCCGTTCGGAAGAGGGCATGACGCTCTTTTCCGCAGGCGGCGAACTGCATGCGCCGGCGCTCGCGCGCGAAGTGTTCGACGTGTCGGGCGCGGGCGACACCGTGATCGCGACGGTCGCGACGATGCTCGGCGCCGGGGTGCCGCTCGTCGACGCGGTGGTGCTCGCGAATCGCGCGGCAGGCATCGTGGTCGGCAAGCTCGGCACGGCCACGGTGGATTACGACGAACTGTTTCACTGAGCGCATTCGGCGGCGCGACGAGCGCGTCGCCCGAGTGGGCTCGCACTTTTCAGGCAGGACGATCATGACCCTCATCGTCACCGGCGCAGCCGGTTTTATCGGCGCGAACATCGTCAAGGCGCTCAACGAGCGCGGCGAGACGCGCATCATCGCGGTCGACAACCTGACCCGCGCAGACAAGTTTCGCAATCTCGTCGATTGCGAGATCGACGACTATCTCGACAAGACCGAATTCGTCGAGCGCTTTGCGCGCGGCGATTTCGGCAAGGTACGCGCGGTATTTCATGAAGGCGCCTGTTCGGACACGATGGAAACCGACGGCCGCTACATGATGGACAACAACTTCCGCTACAGCCGCGCGGTGCTCGATACCTGCCTCATGCAGGGCACGCAGTTCCTGTATGCATCGTCGGCCGCGATCTACGGCGGCTCGACGCGTTTCGTCGAGGAGCGCGACGTCGAGGCGCCGCTGAACGTGTACGGCTATTCGAAGTTCCTGTTCGACCAGGTGATCCGTCGCGTGCTGCCGAGCGCGAAGAGCCAGATCGCGGGCTTCCGCTATTTCAACGTGTACGGCCCGCGCGAGACGCACAAGGGCCGCATGGCGTCGGTCGCGTTTCACAACTTCAACCAGTTCCGCGCGGAAGGCAAGGTGAAGCTGTTCGGCGAATACAACGGTTATGCGCCGGGCGAGCAGACGCGCGATTTCGTGTCGGTCGAGGACGTGACCAAGGTGAATCTGTTCTTCTTCGACCATCCGGAGAAGTCGGGCATCTTCAATCTCGGCACGGGCCGGGCGCAGCCGTTCAACGATATCGCTTCGACGGTCGTGAACACGTTGCGCGCGCTCGACAACCAGCCGCCGCTGACGCTCGCGCAGCAGGTCGAGCAAGGGTTGATCGAGTACGTGCCGTTCCCCGATGCGCTGCGCGGCAAGTACCAGTGCTTCACACAGGCCGACCAGACGAAACTGCGCGCGGCTGGCTACGACGCACCGTTCCTGACCGTGCAGGAAGGCGTCGATCGTTACGTGCGTTGGCTATCCGGCCAGGTTTAAACCGGCGCGTTGCATCGATAGACTGGGTCTCACGGTCGGCAGCCGCCGGCCGTTTTCTTCGGAGATCCAGCACATGTTCAGGGAATGGTTTGCCGCAGCGGTCATGCTCGGCGCAGTAGCGTCGGCCTGGGCGGCCGTCGACGTCAACACCGCGAACGAGGATGCGCTCGTCGGCATCAAGGGCATCGGCCCGGCACGCGCGAAGGCGATTCTCGACGAGCGCGGCGCACGCGGTCCGTTCAGGAATGCGGACGATCTCGCCAAGCGTGTGAAGGGCATGGGCGGGCACACCGTCGAGCGGCTTCAGCAGGAAGGCTTGACGATCGGTGCGGCGGCCGGCGCCGGTACGACGCCCGCCGCCGCGGGCAAGCCGGCGGCAGCGAAGCCTGCTGTCGCACCGGCCCGCACCGCGCAGAAATAACGCGTCACGCAACCGACAAAGCGCTCCTTCAGTCGCCGTCGTTGCGACGGCTTCCCGCGGCATGCCGCGGGTTTTTTGCGTGGGGCGGCGTGCGGGGCGATCACGAACCGCGGCACGCGTATTCCATCGGCGCAATGGGGTTGCCGGCGCGCGTGCCGGTGCTGGTTTACAATCGATCGATTGATCGGCCTCGTACTCACGGTATACCCATGGCTTACAAAACTATCGAAGACACGATCGGCAATACGCCGCTCGTGCAACTGGTCCGCCTGCCGGACGACGAGATTCGCGCTCGCAACAACGTGGTGCTCGCGAAGCTCGAGGGCAACAATCCGGCCGGTTCCGTGAAGGATCGCCCGGCGCTGTCGATGATCAGCAAGGCCGAGGCGCGCGGGCGCATCAAGCCGGGCGATACGCTGATCGAGGCGACGAGCGGCAACACAGGCATCGCGCTCGCGATGGCCGCAGCAATCCGCGGCTACAAGATGGTGCTGATCATGCCGGAGGATCTGTCGGTCGAGCGCCGCCAGAGCATGGCGGCTTATGGTGCTGAAATCATCCTGACGCCGGTGAAGGGCGGGATGGAACTGGCGCGCGACCTCGCGGAGCAGATGCAGCGCGAAGGCAAGGGCGTGATCCTCGACCAGTTCGGCAACCCCGACAATCCGATCGCGCACTACGAAGCAACGGGGCCGGAGATCTGGCGCGATACCGAAGGGCGCGTCACGCACTTCGTGTCCGCCATGGGCACGACGGGCACGATCATGGGCACATCGCGCTACCTGAAGGAGCAGAATGCGGCGATCGAGATCGTCGGTGCGCAGCCGGAAGACGGCTCGCGTATTCCGGGCATTCGCAAGTGGCCGGAAGCCTACATGCCGACCATCTTCGATCGCAGCCGCGTCGATCGCGTCGAAAACGTGAGCCAGGCCGCGGCGGAAACGATGGCGCGCCGGCTCGCGGCGGTCGAAGGCATCTTCGCGGGGATTTCATCGGGCGGCGCATGCGAAGTCGCGATGCGCATCGCGCGTCAGGTCGAGAATGCGACGATCGTGTTCATCGTCTGCGATCGCGGCGACCGTTACCTGTCCACGGGCGTGTTTCCGGCTTGAGCGAGAGAGAGGCGCGATTCGCGCCGCGATAAAAAAAGCGCCGCTCGTGCGGCGCTTTTTCTTTGGCTGGCCGGCGCTTATTGCGACTGAGCCTCGCCAGCGGCGGGCTGCAGCGCGCCGCTCGCTTCCATCTGCGCTTTCACGGCCTCGCCGAGCTGGTACACGGTGAGCGCGTAGAAGAAGCTGCGGTTGTAGCGCGTCAGCACATAGAAGTTCTTCAGGCCGAGCATGTATTCGGTCGCGCGCCCCGGCGTCGGCAGGTCGACCACGGTCACCGGCGTGCCGGCTTCGGTCGTGATGTTGACCGTCGGCTCGTTCAGCGTCATGCCCGCGCGCAGCAGTTGCGACAGCGCCCAGTGCGGTTCGGGCTGGCCGTCGGCGGCGGCCTGTGCGATGCCCAGGCTGCCCGTGTCGGGCGTGATCTGCCAGACCACCGGGCGGTCGGTTTCCCAGCCGTGCTGCTTCAGGTAGTTCGCGACACTGCCGATCGCATCGACAGGACTGCTGCGCAGATCGACATGGCCCGTGCCGTCGAAGTCGACCGCATATTCGCGGATGCTGCTCGGCAGGAACTGCGGAATCCCGATCGCGCCGGTGTACGAGCCGAGCACGGTGGTCGGGTCGAGCTGGTTGTCGCGGGTCCAGACCAGGAAGTCTTCGAGGTTCTTGCGGAAGGTTGCCTGGCGGCTGTCGCGATTCGGCGTGTCCGGGTAGTCGAACGTGAGCGTCGTCAGCGCGTCGAGCACGCGGAAATTGCCCATGTAGCGGCCGTAGATGGTCTCGACGCCGATGATGCCGACGATCACCTCGGGCGGCACGCCGAACTGCTCGGATGCGCGCTGCAGCGTCGCCTGGTTCGCCTTCCAGAACTTCACGCCCGCGTTGATGCGGATCGGCTCGATGAAGCGCGAGCGATACACGCGCCAGTTCTTGACCGTCGGCGACGGGGCCGGCCTCACGAGCTTGACGGCCGTCGCCGAGTAGCTGACGCGCGAGAACAGCGCATGCAGGCTCGCCGAATCGAAGCCGTTGCGACTCACCATCTCGTCGATGAACGCGTCGACCTTCGCGTTGCTCGCGTAACGCTGTGGAACGATTTCCTCTTCGAAGGTCTGACCTTGCGGTGTCGGCTGCTGCGGCTGGGCCTGGGCGACGAGCGTGCCGGCGGACTTCGCAGGCTGCGTCTGCGCCATGGCAGGCGCGGTGCCGAGAGCCGCGGCGATGGCAGCGACGACGAGCGGAGCGCGAACACGGAACAGCGCGGAGAGAAGGGCGGCAGGCTTGCTGGAATTCATGTCGAAGCGGGCGGACAGGGCGATGGTGTTCGGCGCAGTATACCCGACGCATCCGGCGCGCCGGGACGAAGCTGGCCCCCGTTGTGGTAAGTTAGCGGCGAATTCGCGGCAGACGATGGACATCATTGAGGGAGACCTGCGGCGCATCGTGCGCCGCGGATGACAGCTTATGGCAACCGCTTTCTACACGCACCCCGACTGCATGCTGCACGAGATGGGGGAATGGCATCCGGAATGTCCGGCCCGCCTGTCGGCGATCCAGGATCAACTGATTGCGAGCCGCATCGACGACCTGATCGTGCACGAAACCGCGCCATTCGCGAGCGAGGTCGCGCTGGGCCGCGTGCATACGCAGGCGCACATCGACTACATCCGCAGCATGACGCCGGTCGACGGTTACGTCGAGATCGATCCCGATACGCTGATGAATCGCGACACGTGGCGCGCGGCACTGCGCGCGGCCGGCGCGGCGATCGCGGCGACCGACGCGGTGATCGAAGGCCGCTATGCGAATGCGTTCTGCGGCGTCCGTCCGCCCGGTCACCATGCGGAGCCGGCGCGCGCGATGGGCTTCTGCTTCTTCAACAACGTCGCGATCGCCGCGCGGCATGCGCTCGACGTACACGGCATCGAGCGTGTCGCGATCATCGATTTCGACGTGCATCACGGCAACGGCACCGAGGCGGCGTTCGCGAACGACGAGCGCGTGCTGATGTGCAGCTTCTTCCAGCATCCGCTGTATCCGTTCTCGGGCGTCGATCATCAGGCGCCGAACATGGTCAACCTGCCGATGCCAGCCCGCAGCAACGGGATGGCGATCCGCGAAGCGGTCGACATGTTCTGGCTGCCGCGTCTCGACGCGTTCAAGCCGCAGATGCTGTTCGTGTCGGCCGGCTTCGATGCGCATCGCGAGGACGACATCGGCAATCTCGGCCTCGTCGAAGCCGACTTCGAATGGCTGACCGCGCAGATCGTCGACGTGGCGCGCCGGCATGCGCAGGGCCGCATCGTCAGTTGCCTCGAAGGCGGCTACAACCTGTCCGCGCTCGGGCGCAGCGTAGTCGCGCACCTGCGCGTGCTGGCCGGGATCTGATTTCCGCTTGACCGGCGGGCCGGCGTGTTCAGTGCGCCGGCACGCGCGCATGAATCCACGCGATCAGCGCGTCGATCACGCGATCGCGTTCGAGATCGTTCATCGTTTCGTGGAAACCGCCTTCGTACAGCGTCAGCGTACGGTCGGGCGAGCCGACGCGCGCGCCGAACGCGCGACTGCCGTCGGGTTCGGTCAGCTTGTCCTCGGTGCCGTGATAGACGAGCACCGGTACCCGCAGCGCGCCGCGGCCATTCTCGATGCGCGCCATCGCGTCGAGAATCTCCGCGCCGGTGCGGGCGGGCACCGCGCCGTGATGCACGAGCGGATCGGCGCGATTGGCGGCGACGACGGCCGGATCGCGCGACAGCAGCGCCGCATCGATCCTGATCGCGGGGAACGTGGGCCACACCCGGCTGATGACGCGGCTGACCGCAAGCATCCAGCGCGGCACGTCGCGCCCCGGCGCGAGCGCCGGACTCGACAGCACGAGGCCTGTCAGCCCATGGCCACGGGCCGGTGCGCGTTCGATCGCATAGAGCGCCGCGACCGCGCCACCCATGCTGTGTCCCATCAGGAACAGCGGCGCATCGCCACGCGCGGCTTCGGCGACCAGCGCATCCGCATCGTTCAGGTAGCCGTCGAAGCGCTCGACCCACACGCGTTTGCCGGGCGATTGGCCATGCCCGCGCAGATCGATCGCCAGCACGTCGATGCCGGCTGCATTCAGCCGGCCGGCGAGCGCGGCATAGCGGCCCGCGTGTTCGGCGAGGCCATGCACCAGCGCGATCGTCGCGCGCGGCGGCGCGGTGCCGTCGCCGGCCGGCCAGCGGTACGACGCCAATTCGAGCCCGTCCGCGGTACGCAGCCGGCCCATGCGCGGCGCGGGTGCCGATCCGGTGGCGGCGGGTGCGGCGGCCGGCGTGGTGGTGATACTCATCTGGCGTGTCCCCTGTTCGTTGGTCGGTGTTCCGGATCATAGACGCGGCCTTCCCGCGCGAGCCCAGCGGCGCCCCTCTAATTTCGTCCGGTTATGAAAAGATCGAAATCGATTATTAAGGGGAATGAGGGGTTTGCGGTAAAATCGCCGGTTATTCCAGATGCATCGGCGGCCGACTGGCGGGCCAACTCGCCGGCCGGCCGCCGTTTTGTTTACATGATCGAATTACGCAATCTCTCGCAGCGTTTCCCCGGCCCGGGCGGCTGGGTCGATGCGCTGCGCAACGTCAACCTGACGATCCCGCAAGGCGAGGTGTTCGGCATCATCGGCCGAAGCGGCGCCGGCAAGAGCACGCTCGTGCGCACCATCAACCTGCTCACGCGGCCGAACGAAGGCAATGTCGTCGTCGGCGGGCGCGACCTGATGCTGCTGTCGGCCGGTGCGCTGCGCGAGGCACGCCGCGAGATCGGCATGATCTTCCAGCACTTCAACCTGCTGTCGTCGCGCACGGTGTTCGACAACGTCGCGCTGCCGCTCGAACTGGCCGGTGCGAGCCGTGCCGACATCGAAGCCGCCGTGCTGCCGCTGCTCGATCTGGTCGGGCTGTCCGCGCAGAAGGATCGCTATCCATCGCAGATCAGCGGCGGCCAGAAGCAGCGCGTCGGCATCGCTCGCGCGCTGGCGAGCCAGCCGAAGGTACTGCTGTCGGATGAAGCGACGTCCGCGCTCGATCCCGAAACCACGCGTTCGATCCTCGACCTGCTGAAGCGCATCAACCGCGAGCTCGGCCTGACGATCGTGCTGATCACGCACCAGATGGAAGTGATCAAGCAGGTCTGCGATCGCGTCGCGGTGCTCGATGCGGGACGCGTGGTCGAGGAAGGTCGCGTGATCGACGTGTTCCTGCAGCCGCATCACGAAGTGACGCGCGCGCTGATCGGCGACGTGATCGCGCAGGAGCTGCCGCCCGCGCTGAAGGCGCGCGTGGCCGAGCGGCTGAAGACGGGCAGCGGCCATCTGCTGCGGCTCGCCTTCACGGGCTCGGGGGTCGACCAGCCGATCCTGTCGGAGACGATCCGCCGGTACGAACTCGATTTCAACATCCTGCATGGCCAGATCGACGAGATCCAGGGGCAGGCATTCGGTTCGCTCGCGGTGCTCGCGGGCGGCGAGCCGGGCAAGGTCGGGCAGGCGCTCGCGTTCCTGCGCGAGCAAGGCGTGGTGGTAGAGGAGCTTTCGTATGTTGAGTGAGATGTTCGATATGTTCGTGCAGTCCTTCTGGGAGACGCTGATCATGGTCGGCATCTCCGGAGCGGTCGGCGCGCTCGTCGGCCTGCCGCTCGGCGTGCTGCTCTACCTGACCGATCGCCAGGGCGTGCTGCAGAACCTCGCGGTGAATCGCGTGCTTGGCGGCATCGTGAACGCCGTCCGCTCGACGCCGTTCATCATCCTGCTGGTCGCGGTGATTCCGTTCACGCGGCTCGTCACCGGCTCGTCGATCGGCACGGCCGCGGCGGTCGTGCCGCTGACGCTCGCGGCCGCGCCGTTCATCGCGCGTCTCGTCGAAACGGCGCTGCGCGAAGTCGACCGCGGGCTGATCGAGGCCGCGCAATCGATGGGCGCGACCACGTCGCAGATCGTATTCAAGGTGCTGTTGCCCGAATCGCTGCCGGGCGTCGTCGCGGGCCTGACGATCACGTTCGTGTCGCTGGTCGGCTATTCGGCGATGGCGGGTGCGATCGGCGGCGGCGGCCTCGGCGATCTCGGCATCCGCTACGGTTACCAGCGCTATTTGCCGGAAGTGATGTGGACGGTCGTCGCGATCCTGATCGTGTTCGTGCAGATCGTGCAATCGTTCGGCGACTGGCTGGTGCGCCGGCTGAGCCACAAATAAGACAGACCGATCCGATAGGGGAGACACGATGCAACGACGCTTCATGCTGAAATTTGCCGCGGCGCTGGGCGCGGCCGCACTGTTCGCGGGCGCGCACGCCCGGGCCGAAACCATCAAGGTGGGCGTGACGGGCGGCCCGCACGCGCAGATCATGGAAGTGGTGAAGCAGGTCGCGGCGAAGGGCGGCCTGGAGATCCGCATCGTCGAATTCTCCGACTACGTGCAGCCGAACGCCGCGCTCGCGTCGGGCGACCTCGACGCGAACAGCTACCAGCACGATCCGTATCTGCAGGCGCAGGTGAAGGATCGCGGCTACAAGCTGATCAAGGTCGCGGATACCGTCACGTTCCCGATGGGCATCTATTCGAAGCGCGTGAAGTCGCTGGCCGAGCTGAAGCCGGGCGCGCGCGTCGCGGTTCCGAACGATCCGACCAACGGCGGTCGCGCGCTGCTGTTGCTGCAGAAGCAGGGGCTGCTGAAGCTGCGCGCGGATGCGGGGCTGAAGGCGACGCCGCTCGATATCGTCGACAATCCGCGCAAGCTGAAGATCGTCGAGCTCGACGCGGCGCAGATCCCGCGCTCGCTCGGCGACGTCGACGCGGCCGCGATCAACACCAACTACGCGATGGAAGCGGGGTTGAAGCCGAAACAGGACGCGATCGCGATCGAGGGCCCGAACGGCCCGTACGCGAACATCCTCGCGATTCGCGAGGCGGACCGGAACAAGCCGTGGGTCGCGAAGCTGATTGCGGCGTATCACTCGGCCGACGTGAAGCAGTTCATCGAAGGCAAGTTCGGCGGCGCGGTCATCGCCGCCTGGTAACGGGCGAAGCACGGGATGCCCGGCGGGATTAGAGTCGATGATCGAAAACCCGGGCTTTGCGTCCGGGTTTTTTCTCTTTTAAAATAGAACGACCGTTCGCTATCATTGGCGCGTCGCCAAGAAGCGGTATCCTCGACAACCATCATGGTTGGGTCCGCCTGGCCGCGCAGTCATGAGGCCTCGCTATAAAATGGCCTCTGGTCGTATTCGTAACTTTGGAGCGTGTGCATGAAAATCCTGGTGCCAGTGAAAAGAGTGGTCGATTACAACGTGAAGGTCCGCGTGAAGTCGGACAACACGGGCGTCGACATCGCGAACGTGAAGATGTCGATGAACCCGTTCGACGAAATCGCCGTTGAAGAAGCCGTGCGCCTGAAGGAAGCGGGTGTCGCGACCGAAGTGATCGCGGTGTCGGTGGGCGTCACGCAAGCGCAGGAAACGCTGCGCACGGCGCTGGCGATCGGCGCGGATCGCGCGATCCTCGTCGAGTCGAACGACAGCGTCGAGCCGCTGGCCGTCGCGAAGATCCTGAAGGTGCTGGTCGACAAGGAACAGCCGCAGCTCGTGATCCTCGGCAAGCAGGCGATCGACGACGATTCGAACCAGACGGGCCAGATGCTGGCCGCGCTGGCAGGCCTGCCGCAAGCGACGTTCGCGTCGAAGGTGACGGTGGCCGACGGCAAGGCGACGGTGGCGCGCGAAGTCGACGGCGGCGCGGAAACGCTGTCGCTGACGCTGCCGGCGGTCGTCACGACCGACCTGCGCCTGAACGAGCCGCGCTACGTGACGCTGCCGAACATCATGAAGGCGAAGAAGAAGCCGCTGGAAACCGTGAAGCCGGAAGACCTCGGTGTGGACGTCGCGCCGCGTCTGAAGACGCTGAAGGTGGTCGAGCCGCCGAAGCGCGCAGCCGGCGTGAAGGTGCCGGACGTGAAGACGCTGGTCGAGAAGCTGAAGACCGAAGCCAAGGTGCTGTAAGAGGGAGCGGAAAGAAATGACGATTCTGGTGATTGCAGAACACGACAACGCGTCGATCAAGGCCGCGACGCTGAACACGGTGGCGGCGGCAGCGAAGATCGGTGGTGACATCCACGTGCTGGTCGCGGGCCACAACGCGCAAGCGGCGGCAGACGCTGCAGCGAAGATCGCAGGCGTGTCGAAGGTGCTGCTGGCCGACGCGCCGCAACTGGCCGAAGGCCTGGCGGAAAACGTCGAAGCGACCGCGCTGAACATCGCGAAGGACTACTCGCACATCCTCGCGCCGGCGACGGCCTACGGCAAGAACATCGCGCCGCGTATCGCGGCGAAGCTGGACGTCGCGCAGATCTCGGACATCACGGCAGTCGATTCGGCCGACACGTTCGAGCGCCCGATCTACGCGGGTAACGCGATCGCGACGGTGCAGTCGAGCGACCCGATCAAGGTCATCACGGTGCGTGCAACGGGCTTCGATCCGGTGGCGGCGGAAGGCGGCAGCGCGGCGGTCGACAAGATCGAAGCGGCGGCCGACGCCGGCAAGTCGCAGTTCGTGAGCCGCGAAGTGACGAAGCTGGACCGTCCGGAACTGACGTCGGCGAGCATCATCGTGTCGGGCGGCCGCGGCCTGGGCAGCGGCGAGAACTACACGAAGGTGCTGGAGCCGCTGGCCGACAAGCTGTCGGCAGCGCTCGGCGCATCGCGCGCGGCAGTCGACGCCGGCTACGTGCCGAACGACTACCAGGTCGGCCAGACCGGCAAGATCGTCGCGCCGCAGCTGTACATCGCGGTCGGCATTTCGGGTGCGATCCAGCACCTGGCCGGCATGAAGGATTCGAAGGTGATCGTCGCGATCAACAAGGATCCCGAAGCACCGATCTTCAGCGTGGCCGATTACGGCCTCGTCGGCGATCTGTTCGCGCTCGTGCCGGAACTCGTGACCGAGCTCGGCTGACGCGGTGTGATGCTTCAGCGGTAAGCACACGAGAAGAGGGGCGCGACGAGCGCCCCTTTTTGTTGTGTCATCGCGGAAGAGGCGCGAGCGGCGTGCGCCTGGACGATCCGCGATCGTCTCGTGCCGAGCGGCGCTCGCACGCTCGCAGTCGCCCAAAAGAGAAAGGCGCCCTCGGGCGCCTTTCTCGCTGATGCAACGGGCCCGCATCGCCGCGGGCCGTTCCGACTTACGCGTATGCCGGGCGCGTCTGGCCGGGCACGTCCTTCAGGTAACGATGCACCGACAGGTCGTCGGCCTGGATCGCGGGCATCTTGCCCGAGATCAGGTCCGCGAGCAGTTGGCCCGAGCCGCACGACATCGTCCAGCCGAGCGTGCCGTGGCCGGTGTTCAGGAACAGGTTCGACACCGGCGTGCGGCCGACGATCGGCGTGCCGTCCGGTGTCATCGGGCGCAGGCCCGTCCAGAACGTCGCCTTCGACGTGTCGCCGCCGCCCGGGAACAGGTCGTTCACGCACATCTCCAGCGTTTCGCGGCGTGCCGCGCGCAGCTTCTTGTCGAAGCCGACGATTTCCGCCATGCCGCCGACGCGGATGCGCTGGTCGAAGCGCGTGATCGCGATCTTGTAGGTCTCGTCGAGCACGGTCGACACGGGCGCGGCGGCTTCGTTGACGATCGGCGCGGTGATCGAATAACCCTTGAGCGGATAGACCGGAACCTTCATCAGGTTCGAGATGAAGCTCGTCGAGTACGAGCCGAGCGCGACGACGTACGCGTCCGCGCGTACCGTCTCGCTACCGCACTGCACGCCGGCGATCTTGCCGCCCGCGATCGCGAGCGCATCGATCGGCGTGTTGTAGCGGAACTTGACGCCAAGCGATTCGGCGAGCGCGGCGAGGCGCGTCGTGAACAGCTGGCAATCGCCCGTTTCGTCGCCCGGCAGGCGCAGGCCGCCCGTCAGCTTGTGCGAGACGGCGGCGAGCGCCGGTTCGGCCTTTTTCAGTTCGGCCGGCGACAGCAGTTCGAACGGCACGTTCGCTTCCTGCAGCACGGCGATGTCCTTCGCCGCGCCGTCGAGCTGCTGCTGCGTGCGGAACAGTTGCAGCGTGCCGCCCGTGCGGCCTTCGTACTGGATACCGGTATCGGCACGCAGCGCCTGCAGGCAGTCGCGGCTGTATTCGGCGAGACGGACCATGCGGCCCTTGTTGACTGCATAGCGCTCGGCCGTGCAGTTGCGCAGCATCTGATACATCCATTGGAGCTGGAAGCGCGTGCCGTCGAGGCGGATCGCGAGCGGCGCGTGCTTTTCGAACATCCACTTGACCGCCTTCAGCGGCACGCCGGGCGCGGCCCACGGCGCGGCATAGCCGGGCGAGATCTGGCCTGCGTTCGCGAAGCTCGTCTCCAGCGCCGGGCCGGCTTCCCGGTCGATCACCGTGACTTCATGGCCGGCGCGCGCGAGGTAATACGCGCTTGCCACGCCCACCACACCGCTGCCCAGAATGACGACTCGCATAGCTGCTCCAGATGGAAGGGACCAGGTTGAGGCCGGGCGCACCCTGCGGCTCCGTGTAACCTCTAGCTGATCTAGTTTTTTGAGCTATGGTATTGTCGAATGTGCAGTTTTTGTTATCGTATTTTTTCGGTTTTCAGCATAAACAAATGAGAACGCAACGTCAGCCCGTACGCTCGCTCGACAAGCTCGACCGACGCATCCTGAAACTGCTCCAGGACGACGGCCGGATGGCGATGAAAGACCTTGCGGAACAGGTCGGCCTGACCGTCACGCCGTGTATCGAGCGTGTGCGGCGCATGGAGCGCGACGGCGTGATCACCGGTTATCACGCGCGGGTCGACCCGGGCCAGCTGGGCGCCGCGCTGCTGGTGTTCGTCGAGATCACGCTCGGCCACAAGGGCGGCAACATGTTCGAGCAATTCCGCCGGGAAGTGATGAAGATCGATGAGGTGCTCGAATGCCATCTCGTCTCCGGCGATTTCGACTATCTGATCAAGGCGCGGATCGGCGAGATGGCCGACTACCGCAAGCTGCTCGGCGACATCCTGCTGCAGTTGCCCGGCGCCGTGCAGTCGAAGAGCTACGTCGTGATGGAAGAAATCAAGGAAACGCTGACGATCGCCGTCGGCGAATGACGTGCCGGCGGCCCGTTGTCGGGCCCTTTATCCCGCCCTTGGCATGCTGCGCCCAATACTGTATAAATGTACAGTATTGGGCGCAGGCGAATGGGTGGGCACATGGACGATCGGTCCGACAACGAATTTCCGATAGCGCCGCCCGTGCCCCGCAAGGGGCGCGGTGCGGTCGACAACCTGCAGGGGCGGTATGAACTCGCGCAGCGCGAAGCGGTGGACGACGGCTGGACGCACGAGTCCGACGATGCCGATTTCCCCGCGCCGCTGCGCACGCAGGTATTCGAGGAGCGGGCGAAGAGCATCCTGACGCACAACCAGTCGCCCGATATTCCGTTCAGCGTGTCGCTCAATCCGTATCGCGGTTGCGAGCACGGTTGTATCTACTGTTTCGCGCGGCCGACGCACAGCTATCTCGGGCTGTCGCCGGGGCTCGATTTCGAAAGCCGCATCTACGCGAAGGTGAACGCGGCCGAGCTGCTCGAACGCGAGATTTCCCGCAAGCGCTACGTGCCGGAGCCGATCGCGCTCGGCGTCAACACCGACGCATACCAGCCGGTCGAGCGCGACCTGCGCATCACGCGCAGCGTGGTCCAGGTGATGCACGATCGCGGGCTGCCGTTCGCGGCGATCACGAAATCGTCGCTGATCGAGCGCGATCTCGACCTGCTCGCGCCGATGGCCGAACGCGGGCAGGTGATGGCGGCGGTCACGATCACGACGCTCGATGCCGAACTCGCGCGCATGCTCGAGCCGCGCGCGGCCACGCCGGCGCGGCGGTTGCGCACGATCCGCGCGCTGCGCGAGGCGGGCGTGCCGGTCGGCGTGAGCATCGCGCCGGTGATTCCGTTCGTGACCGAGCCGGACATGGAGCGCGTGCTGGAGGCGTGCGCGGAAGCCGGTGCGACGCATGCGAGCTACATCATCCTGAGGTTGCCGTGGGAGGTCGCGCCGCTGTTCAAGAGCTGGCTTGCCGCGCATTTTCCCGATCGTGCGGAGCGCGTGATGAACCGCGTGCGCGACATGCGCGGCGGCAAGGATTACGACTCGGATTTCTCGAAACGGATGAAGGGCGAGGGGATCTGGGCCGACCTGTTGCGGCAGCGCTTCCGTCAGGCGGTCAAGCGGCTCGGGTTGAACGAGCGCACGAACGGCATTCTCGATCTGTCGCGGTTCAGCGGGGCGCCGGCCGCTGCGGTGCCGGCGCCGCGTGTTGCGGTTCGCTCAGCCGGCGCGAAGCCGCGCGACGACATGCAGTTGAGCCTGTTCTGATGGACGAGCGATACGGTTGCCGGTGTGCCGTATCGACCGTATCGGTGGTGCTTACTGCGAAATCTGCTTGGCTGCTTCGACCTGCGATTCGAAGTAAGTCTGGAACGACAGCGCGAGCGCGGTCATCAACAGGAACGCGCCGATCAGCAGCGAGAAGATCACGACGAAGATCACGGTCCAGCCCGACTTGCTGTGCTTGCCGGTGTCCGCGTTGAATTGCGCATCCCATTTTTCGTCGGGACGCAGCCCGTAGACGAGTGCGGCGAGGAACGCCGCCAGCAGCGAGATTGCGCCGGGGACCGCGAGCCACCAGCCGAGGCCGGCGCTGCGCTGGGTAGCCGCGAGCAGGAGGAAGCCCGGGATGCCGACGATCGTCGCGAGCAGGTGGGCCCAGCCGTACACGTCGCGAAAGCCGTACAGATAGAAGCGGTGCGCGCCGAGCGATCCGAGCAGGAACGCGAGGGCGGCGGTGAGCGTCTTGGAGCGGAAGCGGCGGGGCGATGCGGTGCTGCTGGACATGGATGGCGGCGTCTTGTCGTTGGCATGGGCGGGGCCGGCAGGCCGGCGCGGGCGCGCGGCCCGGCACGCATTCTACGATGCCCGGTCGGGCCCGGTCACCCCTCGCCTGCGTCAAGGTGCCGCATAGGTCACGCGATAGATCGCGCCTGCGTAATCGTCGCTGACGAGCAGCGAGCCGTCCGGCAGCGGCAGTACATCGGCCGGGCGTCCCCATACCGTGCCGTCGGGTCGCAGCCAGCCGGTAATGAACGGCGTCTGGCGTGCATGGCTGCCGTCCGCCGAGACGAACACGCGCATCACGCGGTAGCCGACCTTCGTGCTGCGGTTCCACGAGCCGTGTTCGGCAATGAAGACATTATTGCGATACGACGCCGGAAACATCGGCCCGGTATAGAAGCGCATCCCGAGCGCCGCGACGTGCGCGCCGAGTTTCAGGACGGGCGGCACGTAACGGCGGCAAACCTCGGCGCTGCCGAATTCGGGGTCGGGTGTATCGCCGCCGTGGCAGTAGGGAAAGCCGAAGTCGAGGCCGGCGCGGGGCGCGCGGTTCAGCTTGTCGTCGGGTACGTCGTCGCCCATCATGTCGCGCCCGTTGTCGGTGAACCACAGCTCGCCCGAATCGGGGTGCCATGCAAAGCCGACCGTATTGCGTATGCCGCGGGCGACCACTTCGCGTCCGCTGCCGTCGGCGTTCATTCGCGCGATGATCGCGTAGCGGTTGCGATCGGCGAGGCAGGCGTTGCACGGTGCGCCGGTCGGCACGTACAGCTTGCCGTCGGGGCCGAACGCGATGAATTTCCAGCCGTGATGGTGGTCGGTCGGCAGCGCGTCGGTCACCACGACAGGGGCGGGCGGTCTGGCGAGCCGGTCGTCGATATGGTCGATGCGCACGATGCGCGACACGGCGGATATATAGAGAGCGCCGTCGCGGTAGGCGACGCCGACGGGCATGTCGAGCCCGGACGCGACGACGTAGCGCGCGCTGATCCGGCCCTCGTGCATGACGAACGCGTGGACGCGGCCGTCTCGTGTGCCGACATACAGGATGCCGCGCGGCGACCACGCCATTTCGCGCGCGGCCGGTACGGCGTCGGTCAGCACGTCCACGTGGAAGCCGGGCGGCACGACGAGTTCGTTCACCGGCAGCGGCGCGGTAAACGCCGGCGCGGACACGGAGCTAGCAAGGCCGGCAAGCAGCGTCGCGAATGGGCGCCGTGCGCGGCGCACGAGGGCGGCGCGAAGGGGCAACATGACGGTCGGGAGCGTCCTGGACACGACGATTGTAGGCCCGGCGGACGGGCCGTCCGCGGATTTTTACGCGTAAGTGTTTGTTGTACCTCTGGTTTCCGGCTATAATCGCGTGTTTCAGTAGTTTCGAACCCGGTTTTCCCGAAGGACATCATATGGTTATCATCCGTCTGGCTCGTGGCGGCTCGAAGAAGCGCCCGTTCTACAACATCGTTGCTACCGATTCGCGCAACCGTCGTGACGGCCGCTTCATCGAGCGCGTCGGCTTCTACAACCCGGTCGCCACGAAGGGCGAATCGCTGCGTATCGCTCAGGATCGCCTGACGTACTGGCAAGGCGTTGGCGCGCAACTGTCGCCGACCGTCCAGCGTCTCGTGAAGGAAGCGCAAAAGGCGCAACCGGCTGCCTAACATGGCACGGTGTGCCGGTCGTGCCGGCTATGAGGTGCATTGATGGCGGGTCACGATTCCGGTAATGCAAGGCGCGGGCGTGCGTCATTCGGCGCATTCGTCCGCAAACCGGTCGAGCGCGACATGGTCGCGAACGCCGGTCAGGCTGCCGAACCAGGCGGCCCCGACGCGACGCAAACCTGGCCCGACGATGCCGTCGAGGTCGGGGCGGTGGTCGACGCCTACGGCCTGAAAGGCTGGGTCAAGGTGGCGGCGCATGCCGATGCCGGTCGCGGTGGCGACGCGCTGCTCAATGCGCGTCGCTGGTGGCTGGAACGCGGTGCGGAGCGGCTTTCCGTCCGCATCATGCAGTCGAAGACGCACAGCGACACTGTCGTTGCGCAACCCGCGGGCGTCAGCGACCGCGATGCTGCGCTGTCCATGCGCGGCTTTCGCGTGTTCGTGCGCCGGGAAGATTTCCCGGCACTGGCCGCGGACGAATTCTATTGGGTCGACCTGATCGGTCTCGAGGTCGTCAACGAGCAATCGGTGGCGCTCGGGAAGGTGAGCGGGATGATCGACAACGGCGTGCATTCGATCATGCGTGTCGAGTATCCGGCGACCGGCAAAGACGGTCGGCCGACCACCGACGAGCGGTTGATTCCGTTCGTCGGCGTCTACGTCAAAACGGTGGATCAGGCGGCGCGTCGCATCGTCGTCGACTGGGAAGCCGATTACTGAAATGAACCAGGTTACCGAGAGCGCGGTGCAGTTCGACGTCATCACGCTCTTTCCCGAGATGTTCCGCGCACTGACCGACTGGGGAATCACCAGCCGGGCCGTCAAGCAGGGGCGCTTCGGGCTGCGCACCTGGAACCCGCGTGATTTCACGACGGACAACTACCGCACGGTCGACGATCGTCCGTACGGCGGCGGTCCGGGCATGGTGATGCTGGCGAGGCCGCTCGAAGCCGCGATCGATGCCGCGAAAGCGGCACAGGCGGAGCAGGGCATCGCGAGCACGCGCGTCGTGATGATGTCGCCGCAAGGCGCGCCGCTCACGCATGATCGCGCGGTGCGGATGGCGCAGGAACCCGGCGTCGTCGTGCTGTGCGGTCGTTACGAAGCGATCGATCAGCGCCTGCTCGACCGTTGCGTCGACGAGGAAATCAGCCTCGGCGATTTCGTGCTGTCGGGCGGCGAGCTGCCGGCGATGGCGATGATGGATGCAGTCGTGCGGTTGCTGCCCGGTGTGCTGAACGATTCGCTGTCGGCCGTGCAGGACAGCTTCGCCGATGGTCTGCTCGATTGTCCGCACTACACGCGTCCCGAGGAATACGACGGCGTGCGCGTGCCGGACGTGTTGCTCGGCGGGCATCATGCCGAGATCGAGAAGTGGCGGCGTCAGGAAGCATTGAGGAATACGTTGCGGAAGCGGCCGGACCTGATCGTCCGGGCGCGCCGCGAAAAGTTGTTGAGCCGGGCCGACGAGGCGTGGCTTGCGAACCTCGCACGCGAAGCGAAGGACGCCTCCTGAGGCGGCTGCGCGAGCGGGAATTGGCGGTGCCGTACATGCGTGTACGGTGCCTGATGTGAATCCATCCTCTATCGGGGCCAGGCCTGGAAGCAGGCGGGTGCCAACGCCGACACGATGGCATAAGGAGTCAGTAATGAATCTGATCGCAAAACTTGAGCAGGAAGAAATCGAGCGCGCGCTCGCCGGCAAGACGATCCCCGATTTCGCCCCGGGCGACACGGTGATCGTGAACGTGAACGTGGTTGAAGGTAACCGCAAGCGCGTTCAGGCTTACGAAGGCGTCGTGATCGCGATTCGCAATCGTGGTCTGAACTCGAACTTCATCGTTCGCAAGATCTCGTCGGGCGAAGGCGTCGAGCGTACGTTCCAGACGTACTCGCCGCTGCTGGCAAGCATCGTCGTGAAGCGTCGCGGTGATGTGCGTCGTGCGAAGCTGTACTACCTGCGCGAGCGTTCGGGCAAGTCGGCTCGTATCAAGGAAAAGCTGGTGTCGAAGGATCGCGCCGCAGCAGCTTCCCAAGAGTAAGAGCTGTAAGGAAAAAGCACCCAACCGGGTGCTTTTTTCATTCTGGCGCGACAATATGCTCGATACGACACGAACCCGAGAGCCCCATTGAATCGCCGCCCCATCATCGATCCCGAAGTCTTGCCGGTCGAAGGCACCGGCGCCGGCCTGCCCGTCATCGACTCCCGGCTGATGACGCCGTCCGGCCTGCGCGAACGTTTTGCGCGCACGCTCGAATGGAGCGTCGAGCCCGGCGAGGCGAGGCTGCAGGAGGGCGTCGATCCGCGCAGCGCGGCCGTCCTCGTGCCGCTCGTCGTCCGCGAGTCAGGCCTCACCGTGCTGCTGACGCAGCGCGCCGATCACCTGAACGACCACGCCGGACAGATCAGCTTTCCCGGCGGCCGTCGCGAGCCGTTCGACCG
Organism: Burkholderia cenocepacia; assembly: GCF_900446215.1. GTDB lineage: Bacteria > Pseudomonadota > Gammaproteobacteria > Burkholderiales > Burkholderiaceae > Burkholderia > Burkholderia cenocepacia. Next base: position 841,477 of record NZ_UAQZ01000012.1, read on the forward strand.
CGATGCGACCGCCACCGCGTTGCGCGAGGCGAAGGAAGAGATCGGGCTGGCCGCCGAACGCGTCGAGATTCTCGGCGCGCTGCCCGACTACCTGACCGGCACGGGTTTCTGCGTGACGCCGGTCGTCGGCCTCGTGCATCCGCCGTTTACCGTGCAGGCCGATACGTTCGAAGTCGCCGAGATTTTCGAAGTGCCGCTCGCGTTCGTGATGAATCCCGCGAACCATCAGGTCCGCGTGTTCCGGTGGGAAGGCGGCGAGCGTCGTTTTTTTGCCATGCCCTATCCGAATGGCGAACCGGGCGGGCATTACTTCATCTGGGGCGCAACTGCCGGCATGTTTCGCAATCTGTATCGCTTCTTGGCCGCCGGCTAGGCGGGCGCGCCGACTGGCGCGCGCGACCGGCTGCCGGGCAACCGCGCCGGCAGCCATGCGCGGCTGACGCTGTGCTATCGTTATGCAAAAAATGACATAACTCCGAAGACGGCGCCACGCATGACTTTCTTTTCGGTTCTCCTCGCTCTCATCATCGAACAGGTCCGCGCGTTGTCGCCGAGCAATCCGGTATTCGCGCTGTTCCAGTTTCATGCGGAAACCGTCGCGCATGGCCTCGACGCCGGCAAGCAGAAGCACGGGATCCTCGCATGGCTCGCGGTCGTGCTGCCGTGGGTGCTGATCGTCGCGCTGATCTATTTCCTGCTGTACAAGGTGAGCTTCGTGCTCGCGTTCCTGTGGAACGTCGCCGTCGTGTATTTCACGCTCGGCTTCCGCCAGTTCAGCCACTACTTCACCGACATCCACCTCGCGCTCAACAACGACGACGTGCCGCGCGCGCGTGAAATCCTCCATGAATGGACGGGCATCGACACGGTCGACATGCCGGTGGGTGAAATCGTCCGCCATACGCTGATCCATGCGGTCGTCGCGTCGCATCGCCACGTGTTCGGCGTGTTCTTCTGGTACGTGCTGCCGATCGGCCCGGCCGGCGCCGTGCTGTACCGGATTTCCGAATATCTCGCGCGCAGCTGGGCGACGCCGGGCGACGACCGTACGGCCGCGTTCTCGACGTTCGCGCAGCGTGCGTTCTTCGTGATCGACTGGATTCCGTCCCGACTGACGGCGCTCGGTTTCGCGATCGTCGGCAATTTCGAGGATGCGATTTACGCGTGGCGCAATCACACGCGCCAGTGGCCCGACCCGAACGACGGCGTACTGCTGGCCGCCGGCAGCGGGGCGCTCGGCGCGCGTCTCGCCGGGCCGCTCGCGGAACCGTCGAGCCTCGATGCGCTGGCAGTCGGCGACAGCGGCCCGTTGACGGTTGGTGACGATTGCACGCCGCGCACGCTGCAGTCGGCGGTCGGCCTCGTATGGCGCGCGGTGATTCTGTGGATGATCCTGCTGCTGATGCTGACGCTTGCCGTCTGGGTGTCGTGACGGGGCAGCCTGACGCGCGATGAAATGAAAAGGCCGGCTCGATGCCGGCCTTTTCGCTGTGTGTCAGCGCGGTGCATTCAGTCATCGAGCGGGTCACGCACGGCGCCGCATTGCCAGCACGCGGTGAATTGCGCTTCGAGCGCTTCGCCGCACTGCCGGCAGCGCCAGGGCGCCGCGCCCGCCGACGGGCCGTGCGACGCGGCGTCGAGGAGCCGGCGGGCGAACGCGTCGTCACGTTCGTCGTCGAGCCACAGCTCGGGCGTGCACGCATCGGCCGGCAGGCCGCCGAGCGCGCCGGTCGCGTAGCAGTTGTGCAGCTCGCAACCGATGCCGGCTACCTGGAGCACGTTGGCCCAATGCTGCGCGGTCGCGAGGTCGGGTGCCTTGAAACGCATCGCGGCTCCTGTCGATGAAAGCCGGCCCGGCTGGCGCCGGCCGGCCGTCGTGCACGTCGCGCGGTCAGCGGACGATCTGGCTCGCCTCGTGCACGAGCTGCGCGTACAGCGCGTGCCGCGACGGCGCGATACGGCCGTCGGCGACCGCTTCGAGGATCGCGCAGCCGGGCTCGTGCAGATGATGACAATTATAGAAACGGCAGTCCGCGAGCAGCGGCCGGAATTCCGGAAACGCGCGCTCGAGGCGGCCTTCGGTCAGGTGGTAGAGGCCGAATTCCTGGAAGCCCGGCGAATCGATCAGCGCACCGCCGCCTTCCAGCGGGTACAGGCGCGTGAACGTCGTCGTGTGACGACCGCTGTTGAGCGCGGCCGAAATTTCGCGGGTTGCGGCTTCGGCGTCGGGCACGAGCAGGTTCACGAGCGTCGACTTGCCCATCCCGGACTGGCCGAGCAGGATCGTCGAATGCCCGGCGAGGTGCGGCATCAGCTGCGCGCGCGCATCGTCCGGCGCGCCTTTCACCGACAGCTCGAGCACGTCGTAGCCGAGCGCGCGGTACGGGGCGAGGCGTTCGCGCGCGACCGGCAGCGCGGCCTCGACGTCGATCTTGTTCAGCACGACGAGCGGCTTCAGCTCGTTCGCTTCGGCGGCGATCAGCGCGCGGCCGAGCAGATCCTCGCTGAAATAGGGCTCGGTCGCGAGCACGATCAGCAACTGGTCGAGGTTCGCGGCGAACAGCTTCGATTTGAACTGGTCGGAGCGGTACAGCAGGTTGCGCCGTTCGCCGATTTCCACGATCACGCCCTGGTCGGCCGACGCGAGTTCGTACGCGACGCGGTCGCCGACCGCGATGTCGCTCTTCTTGCCGCGCGGGAAGCATTGCAGCATCGGGCCGCCGTCGTCGGGGGCGACGATGTAGTGGCGGCCGTGCGCCGCGATCACGCGGCCTTCGGCCCGTTGCGCGCTCGACGCGCGCGGGGCCGGCTTGCGGGAGGTCGGCCGGCTCATGCGTGCTGCAGCAGGCGGTCGATCCGCTGCGAGGCCGGCGGATGCGAGTAGTAGAAGGCCGTGTAGACGGGGTCGGGCGTCAGCGTCGACGCGTTGTCCTCGTAGAGTTTCACGAGCGCGCTGACGAGATCCTGCGCGTCGGTCTGGCTGGCCGCGAACGCGTCGGCCTCGAATTCGTGCTTGCGCGACGTGAGGCTGCTGAACGGCGTCGCGAAGAACAGGAACACGGGAATCGCGAGGAAGAACAGGACGAGCGCGGCGCCCGCGTTGCTGGTGTCGAGCGACGGCGTGACGCCGAGCCCCGTATAGAACCACGTGCGCTGCGCGAGCCAGCCGAGCAGCGCCAGCAGCACGAGGCTCAGCACGAACGACACGAGCATCCGCTTCATCACATGGCGGCGCTTGAAGTGGCCGAGTTCGTGCGCGAGCACGGCCTCGATCTCCTGGCCGGACAGGCGCGCGAGCAGCGTGTCGAAGAACACGATTCGTTTCGATGCGCCGAAGCCCGTGAAGTACGCGTTGCCGTGCGCGGAGCGGCGGCTGCCGTCCATCACGAACAGCCCCTTGGCCGCGAAGCCGCAGCGCTTCATCAGCGACTCGATGCGCGCGCGCAGCGCGTCGTCCTTCAGCGGCTCGAACTTGTTGAAGAGCGGCGCGATGAAGGTCGGGTAGATCAGCAGCACGAGCATCTGGAACGCGACCCACACGATCCAGGTCCACAGCCACCACAGGCTGCCGGCCTGGTTCATCAGCCACAGCACGACGAACAGCAGCGGCAGGCCGAGCGCGGCGCCGAGCAGCGAATTCTTCAGCATGTCGGTGAAGAACAGCCGCTTCGTCATCCGGTTGAAGCCGAAGCGCTGCTCGATCCCGAACTGGCGGTAATACTCGAACGGCACGTCGATCACGCTCGTGATCACGAGCACCGCGGCGACCAGCGCGACCTGCTGCCCGTAGCCGCGGCCGAGCCAGCCGGTCAGCAGCGTGTCGAGCGCGCCGACGCCGCCGAGCAGCGTGAGGCCGACCAGCACGGCCGCGCTGACGACGATCTCGAGCATCGTCAGCCGGGTGCGCTCGACCGTGTAGTCGGCCGCGCGCTGGTGGGCGGTCAGCGGGATGGTGGCGCTGAACTGCGCGGGTACGCCGTTACGGTGCGCGGCGACGAAGCGGATCTGCCGCGACGCGAGCCACAGCTTGGTGACGACCATCGCGAGTACGGCGAGCGCGAACAGCAGGGTGAACGAAAAGGGTGACATCGAAGGCGCCAAAGGGTTCTATGCGAGAATTATATGTTCTTGCGGACCGGCCCCGCTGATGCGATGCCGGCCGCCCGGGCGGCGCTGCATCGGCGCGCCCGGTCCGCCATTTTCCAGGATGAATCATGACCGATACCGCCGCTTCCGCCAGCCAGCCCGCGCTCGTGCGCAACGAGTTGAACCTCGTCTGGCTCGACATGGAGATGACGGGCCTCGACCCGGATAACGACCGCATTATCGAGATCGCGGTCGTCGTGACCAACTCCACGCTCGACATTGCCGTCGAGGGCCCGGTGTTCGCGATCCACCAGAGCGACGAGACGCTCGCGAAGATGGACGACTGGAACAAGTCGACGCACGGCCGTTCGGGCCTGATCGACCGCGTGCGCGCATCGACCGTGACCGAGGCGGACGCCGCCGCGCAACTGCAGGCGTTCCTCGCGCAGTACGTGTCGCCCGGCAAGTCGCCGATGTGCGGCAACTCGATTTGCCAGGACCGCCGCTTCATGGCGCGCTGGATGCCGGAATTCGAGCGATTCTTCCACTACCGCAACCTCGACGTCAGCACGCTCAAGGAGCTGTGCCGCCGCTGGCAGCCGGCCATCTACAAGGGTTTCCAGAAGCGGGCGATGCACACTGCGCTCGCGGACATCCACGAATCGATCGACGAGCTGAAGTATTACCGCGAGCATTTCCTGATTCCGGCCGCGTCGGTGTCGGCAGGGGAATCCGCGCCGGCCGCGTGAGCGGGCCGGCACGCGCGCAGCGCCCGGCAAACGCTCAGCGCCGCGCGCTTTTCGGCCGGAACGCCGCGACCACCGCGGCGTCGGTCTCGACATACGGGCCGCCGATCAGGTCGATGCAGTAGGGCACCGCGGCGAAGATGCCGGGCACGGTCGGCTTGCCGTCGGCGTCGCGCAGCCCTTCCAGCGTTTCCCGGATCGACTTGGGCTGGCCGGGCAGGTTGATGATCAGCGCCGCATGGTCGGCCGTTTCTCGGATCACCGCGACCTGCCGCGACAGGATCGCGGTCGGCACGAAATTTAGGCTGATCTGCCGCATCTGTTCGCCGAATCCCGGCATTTCCTTCGTCGCCACGGCCAGCGTGGCTTCCGGCGTCACGTCGCGGCGCGCGGGGCCGGTGCCGCCCGTCGTCAGCACGAGGTCGCAGCCGGCGACGTCGACGAGCTCGGTCAGCGTGGCCGAGATCGTCGGCGCATCGTCCTGGATCAGGCGCGTTTCGGCGCGCCACGGCGAAACCAGCGCGCCGGCGAGCCATTCCTGCAGCGCCGGAATGCCCTTGTCTTCGTAGACGCCCGTACTCGCGCGGTCGCTGATCGACACGAGGCCGACCACGAGTTCGTCCGGGTGGTTACGCTTCGTCGTCATGGTCGTCTCCGGCGTCGCCGGCCGCTTCGTCGTCGCTGTCGGATGCGCCGCCCGCGGCCTTGATCCACTGGAACAGCTCGCGGAAATAGCGCGGCGGCTTGCCTTGCTGCGCTTCCTTGCGCGCGTTGCGGATCAGCGTGCGGCCTTCCTGGATGTCGGCGTCGGGGTGCTGGCGCAGGAATTCGGTCAGTGCGTCGTCGCTCGCGAGCAGCTGCTCGCGCGTGCGCTCGATCCAGTGCAGGCGGGCTGTCGCGGCCTTGTTCACGCCGCGTTGCGCGTCGAGCGCGGTACGCAGCGCGGCCGTTTCGTCGTCGGTCAGCGAGCGCATCACGCGGCCGACGTACTGGAGCTGGCGGCGCTTGCCCTCGTGATCGGTGATCCGGCGCGCCTCGCGCACGGCGTCCGCGAGATCTTCGGGCATCGGCATGCGCTTGAGCGCGTCCTTCGGCAGGTCGACGAGCGCCTGGCCGAGTTCCTGCAGCGCGTGCATTTCGCGCTTCAACTGGGATTTGCTGGGGCGATCGTAGCCATTGTCGTCGTCCTCGACGGCATGTTCGATCGGCTGGATTCGGGTTTTGCGTGTCATGGGCCGCATTGTATCGCGGCGCGGACACCCCAAGCTTGTCTGTGTCCGGCCCCGGACCTTGCTATGATCGCGGGATACGCAACATTTTGACCATGCGGGCGCCCGCCCGCCACCGGATACCAAGACGATGGCAGCCAATCTCGACGTACAAGCGCGCTATTTCCCGCACACGCAGGACCAGCTCAAGGAAATCGCATCGGACATCCTTCGCCATGCGAAGGCGCTCGGCGCGACGGACGCCGCGACCGAAATCTCCGAGGGCGACGGCCTGTCGGTGTCGGTGCGCCGCGGCGAAGTCGAAACGATCGAGCACAACCGCGACAAGATGGTCGGCGTGACCGTGTTCATCGGCAAGAAGCGCGGCAACGCGAGCACGTCGGACTTCTCGCCGGCCGCGATCAAGGACACCGTCGCTGCCGCGTACAACATCGCGCGCTTCACGGCCGAGGACGAAGCGGCCGGTCTCGCCGAAACCGAGCTGCTCGAAACCGACCCGCGCGACCTCGATCTGTACCACCCGTGGGCGCTGAGCGCCGACGAAGCCGTCGAGCTCGCCCGCCGCGCGGAAGACGCCGCGTTCGCGGTCAGCCCGCAGATCCGCAATTCGGAAGGCGCGAGCGTGTCGGCGCAGCATTCGCAATTCGTGCTCGCGACGTCGCGCGGCTTCCTCGCCGGCTATCCGTACTCGCGCCACTATATCGCGTGCGCGCCGATCGCGGGCAGCGGCCGCCACATGCAGCGCGACGACTGGTATTCGTCGAAGCGCAGCGCGATCGATCTCGCCGCGCCCGAAGCGGTGGGCCGTTACGCGGCCGAACGCGCGCTCGCGCGGATGGGCGCGCGCCGTCTCGACACGCGCAAGGTGCCCGTGCTGTTCGAGGCGCCGCTCGCGGCCGGCCTGCTCGGCGCCTTCGTGCAGGCAGTGAGCGGCGGCGCGCTGTATCGCAAGACGTCGTTCCTCGTCGACAGCCTCGGCAAGCCGGTGTTCGCGCCGCACGTCCAGGTCGTCGAGGATCCGCACGTGCCGCGCGCGATGGGCAGCGCACCGTTCGACGAGGAAGGCGTGCGCACGCGTGCGCGCAGCGTCGTGAAGGACGGCGTCGTCGAAGGCTATTTCCTGTCGACCTATTCGGCACGCAAGCTCGGCACGCAAACCACCGGCAACGCGGGCGGCTCGCACAACCTCGCGCTGCGCAGCTCGAACACGCAGGCGGGCGACGACTTCGACGCGATGCTGAAGAAACTCGGCACGGGCCTGCTGCTGACCGAACTGATGGGGCAGGGCGTGAACTACGTGACGGGCGACTATTCGCGCGGCGCGGCGGGCTTCTGGGTGGAGAACGGCGTGATCCAGTATCCGGTCGAGGAAATCACCGTCGCCAGCACGCTGCAGGAGATGTTCCGCCATATCGTCGCGATCGGTGCGGATTCGATCGTGCGCGGGACGAAGGAAACCGGCTCGGTGCTGATCGAGCAGATGACGATCGCGGGGCAGTAAGCCGCACGCGGCACCGGCCGCCTGGAAACGAAAAAGCCCGACCGGCGCAAACCGGTCGGGCTTTTTTCATCGTGCGGAAGCAGGCGTCAGCCGCGCTTGCGTGCGTAGACGACGAACGCATAGCCGAACGTGTTCGGCGCGGCTGCCTGATGTGCGTCGCGCGAGATTTCCTGCCAGTGCGCGGCGTCGGGCGCCGGGAACGATGCGTCGCCGTCGAAGTCCGCATCGATCTCGGTGACGACCAGCTTGTCGGCGAGCGTGAGACCTTCCGCATAGAGTTGCGCGCCGCCGAGCAGGAATGCCTCGGGTGCGCCGTCGCGCGCGGCGAGCGCCAGCGCATCGGCCAGCGACGTGACTGTGTCGCAGCCTTCGAAACGGCGCGTCGCGTCGCGCGTGACGACGATATTGCGGCGGCCCGGCAGCGGCCGCCCGATCGACTCGTGGGTCTTGCGGCCCATCACGATCGGCGCGCCCATCGTCGTGCGCTTGAAGAACGCGAGATCCTCGGGAAGTTTCCAGGGCAACTGGTTGTCGCGGCCGATGATGCCGTTGCGGGCACGCGCGACGATCAGGGTCAACGTCGTCATGAAGGTCGGGGAAGAGGGAAAACGGAATGGGCCGATTTTACCGGAACGGCGGCACGCTCCGGATTCCGCACGCCGGTAGGGACGTCGGCGTTTCCCGTGTCGTGCGCCGCGACGCGTGATGCTCCGCGTCGCGGCGACCGTTCGAATAAAAAGAGTGCCCGCCGGGGGACGGAGCACAAAAAACGTTTTGTGCCGCGAGATCGGCGATACCGGTTCCGATCGAGGGCAGCGCGTTCGACCGGATCGTCAGTTCAATACGGAATCCTGATCGAATCGAAGCGACGCGAGCATCAAGGATGCGTACTGCCTCGCGCGTTGCCGCCCATCGCGTGCCGCATGTCCGACGGTTGCGGCGCCGGCAGCGGCATCGGCAACTGGGGCGGTGGCGGGATCTCGTCCCACAGCGTCACGGAGGCCTGGGCGGCCGGCAGCGGTTGCGGCGCCGACACGGTCACGATACTGAAGCCGTCGCCGAGCTGCATGCTCGGCACAGGCTCGGCAACCAGCATGGCGCGATCCGGCCGCATGCCTTCGTCCGCGCATGCCGGTGCGGGCGGGCCGGCTGCCGAGAGCACGAGCGTCATCGGCACGAAAGAAAGTAAAAGATGTTTTCGCATGGCGACTGTCTCCGGTCGTTCCCGTATTCAGCGAAATACATGCCACGGTACCGGGACCATTGCCGCCATTGCGATTCCTGCTCAAGCGTTGCGAATTGTGGCCAAAAACGCCTGAAAATGTTTCAGGCCTGAAACGAGGGGGCTCGGGAATACTGCTGATTCAATCGATACGCTTCAAGGATGAAAATCGGCGCGTGTGTTGATGACGAAACCCTTCCTGCGCATGGGCTATGTGCAGATGATTGATCTGCATCGACCTCCTGAGCGATTCGGCCGCATCGCCATCGGCACTGAAACGGCTTTGTCGTATTCGGTGCCTATAACCAAGCAGTCTTGATCAAAAATAACTGGACGCGAGATAAGCGCCATCATGCGAGGCTGTGTCGTTGCCGCGCATCGGCATGGCGAATCGAGCCACCTTGGGCTGACCCGATTCGATCCTTTTGCACGTGACCTTGACGTGTGCGGCAATCGTTAGACGGTTGATGAACGGGGTGAGCATATGGGAGCCGATCAGCGGCACGTGATCTACTATTCGCGCGAACCGAACGACGCGTTGCGCGGCCATTTCGACGAATGCGGCTGGCGCGTCGATCTGGCCGAGACCGTGCGCGATGTGCGGCGCGTCGTGCAGCATGGCGTCGCAACCGCCGGCCTGCTCGATTTCTCGCCGGGCTTCAAGCCGTCGGATCTGCGTGAACTCGAATCCTGCCTGAGCATCCAGCACATCGGCTGGATCGCGGCGACGCGGCGCGGCCAGTTGCAGGACGCGACGCTGCGCCACCTCATTCGCGACTATTGCTTCGACTACGTGACGATGCCGTACGAAACGGCGCGGATCGTCGAGACGGTCGGTCATGCGCACGGCATGGTCGCCCTGACCGATCCCGTTGCGCCGCCCGTCGGCGCCGGACGCAGCGAAGGCGAGATGGTCGGCACCTGCGATGCGATGCTCGGGCTCTTCAGGACGATCCGCCGCGTCGCGGCGACCGACGCACCGGTATTCATCTCCGGCGAATCGGGTACGGGCAAGGAGCTGACGGCGGTCGCGATTCACGAGCGCTCGTCGCGCGCGCAGGCGCCGTTCATTGCGATCAATTGCGGCGCGATACCGTCGACGCTGCTGCAGGCCGAACTGTTCGGCTATGAACGCGGCGCGTTCACCGGTGCGAACCAGCGCAAGATCGGTCGCGTCGAGGCCGCCAACGGCGGCACGCTGTTTCTCGACGAGATCGGCGATCTGCCGCTCGAAAGCCAGGCGAGCCTGTTGCGCTTCCTGCAGGAAGGCAAGATCGAGCGGCTCGGCGCGCACGTGTCGGTGCCGGTCGATGTGCGCGTGATCTGCGCGACGCACGTGGACATGGAAGCGGCGCTGCGCGAAGGGCGCTTCCGCGAGGACCTGTTTCATCGGTTGTGCGTGCTGAAGATCGAGGAGCCGCCGCTGCGCGCGCGCGGCAAGGACATCGAGGTGCTCGCGCGCCACATGCTCGAGCGCTTCAAGGGCGATGCGCATCGCCGTCTGCGCGGCTTTTCCCCGGATGCGGTCGCGTCGCTGTACGGCTATTCGTGGCCGGGCAACGTGCGCGAGCTGATCAACCGCGTGCGCCGCGCGATCGTGATGTCGGAAGGCCGGATGATCACGTCGGCCGATCTCGAACTGAACGACTATGCGGCGCTTGCGCCGGTGTCGCTGCTGGAGGCGCGCGAGGCGGCCGAACGGCAGGCGATCGAGCAGGCGCTACTGCGCCATCGCGGCCGTTTCGCGGATGCCGCGCGCGAACTCGGCGTATCGCGCGTCACGCTCTACCGGCTGATGTGCGCACACGGGATGCGCGATCGCGGCGACACGCTCGGAGGGTTTTCGGCGCCGTTGCCGGAGCTTCCGCGTCACGCTTGTTAAAATTGGCGGGTACGGCCGCCCTCGCGGCCGAAGGAACCCGCATGAAACAGTATCTCGATCTCGTTCGTACCATTCTCGATACCGGCAGCTGGCAGGAGAACCGGACGGGAATCCGCACCATCAGCATGCCGGGCGCGATGCTGCGCTTCGACCTGCAGCAAGGCTTCCCGGCCGTGACGACCAAGAAGCTCGCGTTCAAGTCCGCGATCGGCGAACTGGTTGGTTTCCTGCGCGCGTCGCGCAGCGCGGCCGATTTCCGTGCGCTCGGCTGCAAGGTGTGGGATGCGAACGCGAACGAGAACGCACAGTGGCTCGCGAACCCGTATCGCCAGGGCGTGGACGATCTCGGCGACGTCTACGGCGTGCAATGGCGCCAGTGGCCGGGCTACAAGGTGCTGGATGCCGGCGCGGACGCGCAGATCGCCGATGCGACCCGCCGCGGCTTCCGGATCGTCACGCGTTTCGACGAAGACGGCGCGCCGAAGGTGCTGCTGTACAAGGCGATCGATCAGTTGCGCCAGTGCCTGGACACGATCATGGAGAACCCGTCCGATCGCCGCATCCTGTTTCACGCATGGAATCCGGCCGTGCTCGACCAGATCGCGCTGCCCGCGTGCCATCTGCTGTACCAGTTCCTGCCGAACGCGACGAAGCGAGAGATCTCGCTGTGCCTGTACATCCGCAGCAACGACGTCGGCCTCGGCACGCCGTTCAACCTGACGGAAGGGGCCGCGCTGCTGTCGCTCGTCGGCCGGCTGACGGGCTACACGCCGCGCTGGTTCACGTATTTCATCGGCGACGCCCACATCTACGAGAACCAGCTCGACATGCTGCAGCAGCAACTCACCCGCGAGCCGTACGAAAGCCCGCGGCTGGAAATTGCCGAGCGCGTGCCCGACTACGCGAAGACGGGCGTCTATGCGCCGGAATGGCTGGAGCAGGTCGAGCCGTCCGATTTCTCGCTCGTCGGCTATCGGCACCATGAGCCGCTGACCGCGCCGATGGCGGTCTGATCGCGCGGCCGGGGCCGCGCGGGTCCATCGCTCCGCACCCTGCAAAAAGGCTCGACCGGCTGATACCGGTCGAGCCTTTTTGTTTCAGGTTTGCTGCACTTACTGGCGATGCCGCTCCTCGTGGCCGCCTTGCGGCGGCGGGTTGCTCGGGCGCGGCGCCTCGACGTGCGGCGCCGGCTGCGGCCGCGGTTCCATCCGCGGAGCGGGCATCGCCGGGCGCGGCTCCATCCGCGGCGCCTGCGGCTGCGGACGCGGCACGTCGTGCACGGCGGGCGCCGGCGGACGGTACTCGTTCACGCGCGGCGGCGCGACTTCGCGATGGGGCGCCGGTTGAGCGAAGTCCGGGCGCGGCTGCGGCGCGGGGGCGGCCCGTTCCGGTTGCGGCTGCGGCTGCGCATGCCGGGCCGGCGTCGGGAAATCGGGGCGCGGACGCGGCTGCGGAATCTGCGCGGTATGGTCGGGCTGCGGTTGCGGCAGCGCGCGCGGCGCTTCGTTGCGGCCGCCGGGCTGGATGCCCTGCGGGGCCGGCACGCCGTCCGGGTGCGGCACCGCGGCGCTGCGCACGGGCGGCAGCGCGTTCTGGCCGGCCGCGTGCAGCGCGGTGGGCGGAGCAGGGCGCTGACGTTCCATCGGCGTGTGCGGCTGCATCCACGTGGGCGATGACGGCGCGTCGGCTGCCCGCGCCTGACCGATGCCCGACCGAGCGTTGTTCGCTTCCGGCGGATGCGGGACGCCGTTGCCGGTCGCGAATGCCTGATGCGGGATCGGGTTGCCGGATGCCTGCGGCGTGCCGCCATTGGCGAAACGCGATGCGTTCGGGATTTCGCCGTTTGCAGGCCGTGCGACATTCGGCATGCCCGGCGTCGGCGCCTCCGGCCGTCCGGCCTGCACGCCGGCCGGCTGGCCTTCGCGCGGCGCGCGGGCCGGCTGCACGACGGGGCCGTGCGGATTCACGAGCTGCACGTTGTGCATCGCCCAGGCGCCGCCGCCCGGCTTGCCCGGCACGCGGACCGGACGAGCCGTATAGTCGGCCGGCACGTTGGTCTTCACGACCGGTGCGCCGGCGCCCGGTACGCGCCCGCCTTGCTGCGCGAGGTGGGCGGCGGCCTGGTCGCGATATGCGGCCGGCACGGCCGGATTGCGGGTCGCGACGTACGGGTGCTGCGCGATCGCCGCCGGCGGACGGTAGCTGGCATTGCGCAACCCGCCGGTGAAGCTCTGGCGCACGGGCGCGATGCCGGGCGTGCCCGGCGTGACATGCGCGTTGCGCCATTGCTGCGGATCGACGTGCTGCGAGAAGTGCGCGACCGGCTGGCCGTGCACGAACGCGGAGGCCGGTACGGCCGTGATCGCGTGCGGCGCGCGGAAGTTCACGTACGTCTTGTTGATGTTGGTGATATTGGTGATGTTCGTCACGTTCACGGTCTTGTTCACGTTGACGTTGTTCACCACGATGTTGCGGTTGACGCGCTCGTAGTAGTGCGGACTCCAGCCGCCCCAGCCCGGATGCCACGGCTCGCCCGGGCCGAGCGCGAACCATGCGCAGCCGGCCGCGGCGACGCCGCCGACCGTCAGCGCCACATTCCAGTCGGAACCGCCGCCACCGCCGCCGCCCACGAAGGCGACGAGCGCCGGCGCATAGACGGGCGGCTGGCTGACGACCATCGGGCCGGGCACCCAGGCCCAGCTGTCGTCCACGTACGCCCAGCGGCCGTAGTGATACGGCGCGAAGCCCCACGGCGCGTCGTCGACCCAGGTCCAGCCCCACGGCGCCTGCCAGATCCAGTGGCCGTCGTGATACGGCGCCCAGTCGGCCGGCGTGTCGTTCGGCACCCAGACCGCGCCGTAGTTCGGGGTTTCGCGCCACGTGCCGTTCGCATCGAGATCCTGGTAGCCGGGGATGTCGCGGGACACGTAGCGGGCCGACACCGAGCGCGCTTCGGCCGCGTCGCGGCTGGCCGCCCACTGGTCGAGCGCATCGGGGCCCGGTGCGGCCGATTGTTGCGCGACCTGCAGGTCGGTGCCGGTGAACACGACCTGCTGCCCGGGCGACAACGGGTACTGCCCGTTGCTGCCGTAGACCGTCGCGCTGCCGCTGCGCACCGTCACCGTCGTGCTCGCGCCGTTCGGCGCGACATCGACGCGATAGTCGCCGGGGCCCGTGATGCCGAGCGCGAGGTTCGGCGTGTCGATTTCATACGATCCGCCGGCCGGCAAATCGCGCACGTGCGTCGACACGGTGCCGAGGCCCACTTTCAACTGCGTCGTCGTGTCGTCGAGATTCAGCACCGACAGGCTCGTCGACTCGCCGAGCCGCACCGCGGTCGAGCCGATGTGCAGTTCCGAGCGCGCGCCGGCATCGTTCCAGAGCTGGTCGCCGGTCGTCAGCGGCCGGTTCACCGCCGCATACGACCACGCATCGGTGCCGGCCGGTTCGGTCGTCACGGCGCCCGACAGGTAATTGAGCCGCGCGACGCGGCCGGGCGGATCGCCGCCCGGTTGCCGTGCCGCGGCCATATTCGGCGGCGCATCGGCCGATTGCGCGAAGGCGGGCGGCAGCGCCGCAAGCGCGACGAACGCGAGCAGCGTGTAGCGGGCGGTGCGCTTGAGCGTGAACAGGGTGGCCATGGTGAGCGTCATTGTCGTGATCGCGGCGCGTCGATTCGTGCCGTCGAGTTCACAATATCCGCTTGGCCTGTTTCAAGGCACGGTGTTTTGTAAGTCGAATGGCATGCGATGTAACAAAACCTGTCCATCGCGCGCCGTTGTCGTGCGGCTGCAATGCCGGCGTCAAGCGGACGTAAGCCACGCATCGAAAACCTGCCGGCCGGACGCCGTGACGCGCAGCACGCGCGGCCGGGCAGCGCGCTCGATCCAGCCGTGTGCGCAGAAGCTTTCGAGCAGCGCCGCGCCGAGCGCGCCGCCGAGATGCGAGCGCCGCTCGCTCCAGTCGAGGCAACCGCACGCGAAGCGGCGTCGGCGCGCGCGCTGTTGCGCGACGTCGATGCCCCATCGCGCGAGCGCCTGCGTGCCGAGCTCGGTGGTCTCGATCGCGTCGCCGTTCGCGAGCAGCCAGCCGCGCGCGGTGAGGCCGTCGAAGATGCGCACCGCGAGCTCGCCTGCCATGTGGTCGTAGCAGGTGCGGGCGTAGCGCAGTTCGGCCGGGACCGCGCGCGACGGCGGCGGAACCGGACGGTGCGGCGCGGCCGCGCGGGCGACGTTCGCCAGCGCTTCGAGCGAGGCCGCGATGTCGGCCGACGCGATGCGGTAGTAGCGATGCCGGCCGCGCACGTCGAGCGCCAGCAGGCCGCCCTCGGTCAGGCGGGCGAGGTGCGCGCTGGCCGCGGACGGCGACAGCCCCGCGATCATCGTCAGTTCGCCGGCCGGCCGCGCGCTGCCGTCCATCAGCACCCACAGCATCGCGGCGCGGCCGGGATCGGCGATCAGTGCGCCGATGCGGCTCAGGCCCGGAAAATGGTGGTCGTCTTGATCGGTCATCGTCGTGCCTCGTCGAGCGGGATGAAGGCAGTGTAGTCGGTGCGCGCATTCGATGTTTCGCTTCCGGATGAAATGTCGGATGCGGCCGCGACGCCCCTGCGGGGACGGGCTGCGGCCGGTTGCAGGGCACGCGTAGAATGGCCGGACGCGGCGGCAGCGGGCCGCCGCATGTGACGCGATGCAACGATGAAGACGATTTTCTGTGTGTTGACCGCCGCGCTCGTATGCGCGGCGTGTGCGCAGGGCGGCGCGGGCGCGACCGGCGAGCGCGGCGGCAGTATCGAGATGTACGGGACGATCGACCAGGGCATCACGGTGCGCCGCTGACCGGCGGCGCTCCCCGCGCGCGTCGGCATGACCGCCGCAGCCCCGCCACGCGGGGCTTGCCGCGACGCGTTGCCGCAGTGCAACGTATAATGGCCGATCACAGCGCCCCTGTCGCCTGGAGCCAGAACAATGTCCCAACCGTCCCCCGTGCCGGCCGCCCTCGACCGCACCGAAACCGTATTCCGCTTCCTCGCCGAGCCTTCGTCCGTGAACTTCGGCGGCAAGGTGCATGGCGGCGCGCTGATGAAGTGGATCGACGAGGTCGCGTATGCGTGCGCGGCGGTCTGGTCGAGCCGCTATTGCGTGACGGTCAGCGTCGGCAACATCCGTTTCCAGCGTCCGATCCTGGTCGGCAATCTGGTCGAGCTGAAGGCGCGCGTCGTCGCGACGGGGCGTACCAGCATGCACATCCACGTGTCGGTGCACGCCGGCGATCCGAAGGGCGGCGTGCTGCGCCAGACGACCGATTGCCTCGTCGTGTTCGTCGCGGTCGACGAGAACGGCAACCCGGTGCCGGTGCCGCCGTTCGTGCCCGAAACCGACGAGCAGCGCGTGCTCGCGAAATATGCGGCCGACGTGCGGGCCGCGCTCGACAAGATCGTCGAGATGAAGCCGGAAGAAGTCGCGAAGGGCACCGTCTGAGTGCCGTGGGCGCCGCGCTCGTCGCGCCGCGCCCGCCGTCCTGCCGTTACCGCGTCCCGATCATCTGCTCGGGGCGCACCCAGGCATCGAATTCCGCCTCGGTCAGGTAGCCGAGCGCGAGCGCGGCCGCCTTCAGTGTCGTGCCTTCCTTGTGCGCCTTCTTCGCGATCTGCGCGGACTTGTCGTAGCCGATGTGCGGATTGAGCGCCGTCACGAGCATCAGCGATTCGTTCAGCAACAGGTCGATCCGCGAGCGGTTCGGCTCGATGCCCACCGCGCAGTGATCGTTGAAGCTCTGCGCGCCGTCGGCGAGCAGGCGCACCGATTGCAGCACGTTGTGCGCGATCATCGGCCGGAACACGTTCAGCTCGAAATTGCCGCTCGCGCCGCCGACGTTGACCGCGACATCGTTGCCGAACACCTGGCAGCACAGCATCGTCACCGCTTCCGACTGCGTCGGGTTCACCTTGCCCGGCATGATCGAGCTGCCCGGCTCGTTTTCCGGAATCGACAGCTCGCCGAGCCCGCAGCGCGGCCCGCTCGCGAGCCAGCGCACGTCGTTCGCGATCTTCATCAGGCTGGCCGCGACCGTCTTCAGCGCGCCGTGCGCGAAGACCAGCGCATCGGCGGCCGCCATCACCTCGAACTTGCTCGGCGCCGTCACGAACGGCAGCTTCGTGAGCCGGCCGATCTCGTCGGCCACGCGCACCGCGAATTCCGGGTGCGCGTTCAGCCCCGTGCCGACCGCGGTGCCGCCGAGCGCGAGCTCGTACAGATGCGGCAGCGCCGATTCGACGTGACGGATGCCCTGGTCGAGCTGCGCGACATAGCCGGAGAATTCCTGGCCGAGCGTGAGCGGCGTGGCGTCCTGCAGGTGCGTGCGGCCGATCTTCACGATGTCGGCGAACGCCTTCGACTTCGCGTCGAGCGTCGCGCGCAGCGTGCGCAGCGCCGGCAGCAGGTGATTGACGATCGCATACGCGGCCGCCACGTGCATCGCGGTCGGGAACACGTCGTTCGACGACTGGCCGCGGTTCACGTCGTCGTTCGGATGCACCTTGCGCGCTTCGCCGCGCTCGCCGCCCATCAGTTCGCTCGCACGGTTCGCGATCACCTCGTTGAGGTTCATGTTGGTCTGCGTGCCGGAGCCCGTCTGCCACACTGCGAGCGGGAATTCGCGCGGATGCTTGCCGGCGATGATCTCGTCGGCGGCTGCGATGATCGCGTGCGCCTTGTCGTCGGCGAGCACGCCGAGCGACTGGTTGACGGCCGCCGCGGCGCGCTTGACGATCGCGAGCGCGTGGATCAGCTCGGGCGACTGCTTCTCCGTCGAGATCCGGAAATTCTGCAGCGAGCGCTCGGTCTGCGCGCCCCAGAGCCGATCGGCCGGCACGGCGATCTCGCCGAACGTGTCGCGTTCCATCCGAACTGCTTCATTCATGATGCACTCCTCCTGGAAAGGGGAAAGGCCGCGCGTCGTCGCGCGGCGTCAGGCGTAATCAGACGTATCGTGAGGCAGTCGCGCCGCTGGCGCGGCGTCTCGAGGTGTTCAACCGACAAGCATAGCGCCGGCCGCGATTTTGCGTCGTGTCGCGCCTGGGGCCGGCGCAAGCCCGCGACGAGCGGGAACCGGCCCTAGCGCGCCGTCGCGATGAGCGAGAGGGTCTTGCGGTGAAAGCGCCAGGCCATCAGCGCGGCGACGCTCGCGAGCCCGGCCGCGAGCCCCCACCACAGGCCGCGCGCCCCCAGGCCCGCGTGGAACGCGAACCAGTAGCCGGTCGGGAAGCCGATGCCCCAGTAGCCGAAGGTCGCGGCGAGCATCGGGATGCGCGTGTCCTTCAGGCCGCGTAGCGCACCCGACGCGACGGTCTGCATCCCGTCGACGATCTGGAATACCGCGGCGATGCCGAGCAGTGACGCGGCGAGCGACACCGTGGCCGCGTTGGCCGGGTCGTCGAGGTGCAGGTACAGGCCGACGATCGTGTGCGGCGCGACGATCATCACGAGGCCCGACAGCGACATGAAGCCGACGCCGAGCGCGAGCGCGACGAAACCCGCGTGCCGCGCGGCGACGGGCGAGCCCGCGCCGACCCAGTAGCCGACGCGCACGTTGGCCGCCTGGCCGATCGCGAGCGGCACCATGAACGATACCGACGCGACGTTCAGCGCGATCTGGTGCGCGGCGAGCGACGTCGCGCCCAGCACGCCGACCGTGAGGCCGGTGGCGAGGAACAGCGTCGATTCGACCCCGTACGTGATCGCGACCGGCCAGCCGATGCCGATCAGCTCGCCCATCACGGGTAGCTTCGGGCGCGCCGCGGTCACGAAATGGCGGAAGCGCTGCCGGCCGTGCAGCAGCCAGATCAGCGCGAGCGCGGTGAGCCAGATCGTGATCGTCGTCGCGACGGCCGAACCGAGAAAACCGAGGCGTGGCAACCCGAATGCGCCGTGGATCAGCCCGTAGTTCAGCACGCCGTTGACGCCGACGCCGCCGATCGACACCCACAAGAGCCGCCGCGCGGCGCCGATCGCCGGCAGGAACGCGCGCATCAGCCCGACGCCGATCAGGCTGCCGAGCGCCGCGTAGCGCAGGATGCCCGTGTATTCGCCGACGTGATGCGCGAGCAGCGGCGGCTCGTGGAACATCAGCAGGATCGGCTCGGCGAGCGACAGCGCGACGATCGCCGGAATCGCGAGCAGCACGGACAGCGCGAAGCCCGTCCAGTAGATGTACGGCACGCGGTCCTCGGCCTGCGCGCCGCGCGCATGCGCGACGCTCACGCTGACCGACGACAGCACCCCTTGCAGGATCGTCACGATCACGAAGAAGAAGTTTGCGCCGAGCCCGCCCGCCGCGAGCGAATCGGGGCCGAGCGAGCCGAGCAGCACCGTGTCGGTGACGCTCATCGCCATCTGGGAAAGTTGCGCGATCGCGAGCGGCGCGGCGAGGCGCGCGGTATCGGCGGCATGACTGGACAGGGACGGCGGCGCGGCGGCCGTCCGCGTGAAACCGGAATGCGACATGGAATGGGCGCTCGCGCGGGTGCGGGCCCGCGCTATATGTATTTATTTTGAGAGACGGTTAGCTTACGGCTTTATTCGTACCGTGTCGAACGCGTGCATCGATGGCCATGTCGCAGGCAGGGGGAACGCGGCGGGGCTAGGCCTCGCGCACCGCGATGCGCGTGTCGCCGAGCAGCACGACCTGGCCCGCGCGGATCTTGCAGGTTTTGCGCAGCTCGACCGCGCCGTCGACTTTCACGGCGCCGGACGCGACGATCAGCTTCGCGGTGCCGCCGCTGTCCGCGAGGCCGGTGATCTTGAGAAGGTTGTGCAGCTCGACGTATTCGCCGGTCAGCGTGAAATCCAGATTGGGCATGACGAGGAAGGTGCGCGACGCGCGGGAGGAAACGCCCCGCATCATACGGTACCGCGGGCCGGCACGCGAGCGCGGCCGGCTGCCGGCGGATGTAAAGGACTGTGAGCGATTCGTCAGCAAATGAAACGGTGGGTAACAGTCTGAGAGATTGGCGAACCGGCCGCGCGGGCCGCCGGTCTTCTGTCGTACCTGCTGCGTGTTGCGGTGGGGACGCGACGGACCGCAACGGCGGCCCGGGCGGACAACTTCTTGAGGAGAATTGCCATGTCCAAGATTCGTACGATGCTGATCGGTGCCGCGCTGACGGCGTTCGCCACTTCGGCCGCATTCGCCCAGACGGGCACGACGGCGCAAGGCGCAGCCGGTGCCGGCGTGCAGGCGCAGACGCCGGCGGCCGGTGTCGGTGCAGGCGCGCAGGGCGGGGCCGGCGCGAACGCGTCGGGCAATGCGACGGGTGCTGCGACCGATGCGGTCGGCGCGGCAGCCGATGGCGCGAAGGATACGACGTCGTCGGCCGTCCATTCGACCAAGAAGCACACGAAGCATGCGGCGAAGTCGGCCAAGAGCCATGCCGGTTCGGCCAAGGCGAAGGCCGATGAGGCGACCGAGGGCGGCGCATCGGTCGGCGCGCAGGGCGGTGCATCGGCCCAGGGCGCCACGCAGTAAGCGATGCCCGGCGCTTGTCGCGACGCTCGCCTTCGGGCGGTGCGTCGCGACCGGCGATCGTCCGGCGGCCCGGTTCGCTTGACGCGAGCCGGGCCTTTTTCATGAGGTAAAAGGTTCAGCGGGACGGGCGAGCCGTCACGGCCGGCGCGGGCCTTGCCCTTGTCCCTGCCCCTGGGCCGGCCGCACGGCGGCCGGTGTGAACACGCTGCGCAGCCACGCGGCGAGCCGCGCGAAGACGTCGTACGGTTCCTCGACGAAGATCTCCGGCTTCAGCAGCCGCAGGTATTCCATGATCTGCTGGGCTTCCTGCTTCTGGAACGAGCCGTGCGCGAGCCCGAGCCGCAGCAGCCCGCGCAGTTCGCCGAGCTTGTCGCGCGCGGTGCTGCCGACGCTCATCTCGCACGCGAGCTTGGCTTCGTAGATCCGTTGCCGCAGCGATTCCGCGAGCCGCCACGCCGGCGTCTGCATCGATTCCTCGAGCGTCTGGATGTCCTGCGCCGCGCCCTTGATCTGCGACGCGAGCGGATCGATCAGCGACGCGTCGCCCTGCGCTTCGGCGACGATCGCCTTCGCCCAGTCGCGGCAGGCCTTCGCGAGTTCGTCGGGCGTCCACTCGGAGCGCGACGCGAAGCCGAAGCCGAATTCGCCGGCCTGCCGCATCAGGATCGCGACGACGTCCGGGAATTCCTTGTCGAGCGTGCGCTTCGCCCATGCGTACTGGCCGCCCTGCAGCATCCGCTGCACGGCGTGCTCGGTCAGCGGCACCATGTTGTCGAGCAGCTTGGCGCGCAGGAAATCCTCGAACGACGGCGTCGCGAATTGCGGGTCGAGTTTCAGCGACACGCGAACGAACGCATCGTAGTCCTTGCGCAGGGACTCGAGCGTGTCGTCCTTGAGGGAAAGGGTGATCTGGCCCATGAATCGTCTCGATGGCGGCCCGCGCAGGCCGGCGCCGGCACGGCGCACCGGGGCGGGCGCAGCGTCGACTGACCGGTGCGCGCCGAGGCCGGTGGCGGGTCTTCATCTCCTATATCGGCGCACCGGGCGGAAACTTGAGCGGGCGCGATCGAGCGTGCGCTCAGGCGGGCAGCCAGTGCGGGAGGACGACCCCTTGCCACAGGAAGAACACCACGAGTCCGGCGGCGATCGTCACGAGCGGGCGGCGGGTCGTGGCCGATACCAGCACGGCGGCGAGCGCGCCGACGAGTTGCGGATTGCGCCAGGTCAGCTCGGCCGTGCCGCCGTGCGGGGAAACGGTCATCGGCACGATGATCGCGGTCAGCACGGTGACCGGCACGAAGCCGAGCGCGGTCCGCACGAGCGGCGGGAACGTCAGCCGCTCGCCGAACAGGAACAACGTCGAGCGGATCGCATACGTGATGACGGCCATGCCGAGGATCAACAGCGCGTAGCTCACGATGCGGCCTCCGAGCGCGAGCCGGCGCGCGTGCGATCGTGCAGCAGCGTGAGCAGGACGCCGATCGCGACGCCGACGGCGACCGCGCCGAGCAGCCCGAGCTTGTACGGCCAGCCCTGCCAGAAGTACGCGAGCGTGCCGGCCGTGGCGGCCGCCGCGAAATAGCGCAGCGTGCCGAGCTGCGGGACGACGATCGCGATGAAGGTCGCCGCCATCGCGAAATCGAGGCCGAGCGACTGCAGGCCCGGGAATGCCGCGCCGAAGCCGATGCCCGCGAGCGTCCAGACCTGCCAGTTCAGGTACATCGCGAGCCCGGAGCCGAAAAAGTAGTGGGGGCCGATCGTGCCGGGCGGGTAGTGCCGGTAGTGCCCGTACGCGACCGCGAACACCTCGTCGGTCATCAACGCGCCGAGCGTCGCGCGCCAGCGCAGCGGCAGGTGCGCGACATAGGGCGCGAGGGTCGCGCTGTACAGCAGGTGGCGCAGGTTCACGATCAGTGTCGTGGCGAGCACGACGACGAAACTCGCGCTGCCGGCGATCAGGCCGAGTGCGATGAACTGCGCGGAGCCCGCGAACACGGCGAGCGACATCAACGCGCCGTGCCAGGCGGCGAGCGGGCCGCCGCCGACGAGCGTGCCGAAAATCACGCCGAACGGTGCGGCGCCGATCATCATCGGAATCGTGTCGCGCGCGCCGTCGAGCCATTCGTTGAGCGGGCGGCGCGGGGGCGATGCGGGTGTCTTGTTCAAGAAGCGCTCCTCCATGAGCGGGAGGATAGCGGGCCGGTGGCGGGCCGGCTTGTATGTTCTTGCGCCCGCCGGAACGGGGCCGGTGCCCGCGTGCCGGCCGGCGCGGGCGGCCGTGCGGCCGACGACGGCGGGAAGCCGCGCGTCAGCTTGCCTGCCAGCGCCCGGGCGGCACGCCGAACATCCGTTTGAAATGCCGCGTGAAGTGGCTCTGGTCGACGAAGCCGCTGGCCGCCGCGACATCGGCGACCGGCACGCCCGCGCGCAGCGGCGCCAGCGCACGCTGCAGCCGCAACTGGTTGCGCCACGCATGCGGCGGCATGCCGGTCGTACGCGTGAACAGGCGCGCCGCGTGAAACGGCGACAGGCCGGCCGCCTGCGCGACCTCGTCGAGCGTCACCGTGGACATCAGGTCGGCGGCGAGCCGCTCGCGCATCGCGTCGACGCGTGGCTCGTCGGCCGCGAGCGGCGCGGGTCGCGGCCGTACGTCGGCGTGGCGCACGATCAGCGTCGACAGCGCGTCGAGCATCGCGGTTTCGGCGGCGAGCGGATCGTAGATGCGCGGCGCGCCGGTGGCCGGATCGCCGGCCGGCTGTCCGGCCGCATCGGCCTGCGACGACAGCGCGCGCTCGCTGCCGGCTTCCAGCATCCGGTGCGCGAGCGTGAGCCGGGCCGCGAGATCGGCGTCGCGGATCACGTCGGGGGCAAACCACGGTGCATCCTGCGGGCGGCCCGCGATCGTACTCGCGAGTTCGTGGATGAATTCGACCGGCATGTAGCTGACGCGATAGCACCAGCCTTCGTCGGCGGCACGCGAGCCCGTGTGCACTTCACCGGGATTGATCACGGGCACGGTGCCCGTTTCGGCGACGTAGCCGGTGCCGCGATAGGTGAAGCGTTCCGCGCCTTCGAGAATCACGGGGATCGTGTACGCGTCGTGCCAGTGGGGCGCGAACGCGTGATCGCGATAGGTGGCCGTGAGCAGATCCGCGTCCGGCACGAGCGGCGTGCGCCAGTAGCGTGCGGAATCGGGGAGGCGGGCGGCGGACATGATCGGGCGCGGGAGCGGGCTTACTTGACCGGAATCGTCGTGCCGGCGGGCATCGGCACCGCGGTCACGGCGTTCTTCGGGCTGCCGCTGACGATACGGTCGCTGTAGGTCAGGTAGACGATCGTGTTGCGCTTCTTGTCGATCACGCGCACGACGTGCAGCGTCTTGAAGATGAACGACATGCGTTCGCTGAACACGTCGGTCTGCTGCTTGAGCGGTTCCTTGAAGCTGATCGGGCCGACCTGCCGGCACGCGATCGACGCTTCGCTCGGATCCTCGGCGACGCCGAGCGTGCCCTTGATCCCGCCGGTGCGGGCGCGCGACACGTAGCAGGTCACGCCATTCACGACCGGATCGTCATAGGCCTCGACGACCACGCGATCGGAGCCCGTGACGCGGAAATGGGTATTGACGCTGCCGACTTCCTCCGCGTGCGCGAACGGTGCGGCGGCGACGGCGGAGAACAGGAGGGCGACGGGGGCGAAACGGAAGAGGCGATGCTTCATCGACGGAACCGGATGCGAATGCGGGACAGAAACTCTAGCATGCGCATGACCGGACCACGAAAAGCGGGAAGAGGGAACGGCGGCCGGAAAAACAAAAGGCCCGTCGAATGACGGGCCTTTCGCTGTTTGGCTCCCCGACCTGGGCTCGAACCAGGGACCTACGGATTAACAGTCCGGCGCTCTACCGACTGAGCTATCGGGGAATAAATCGGTACATCTGCGTGTTGTGTGTTCCAACAAAAAACCCGTCCACTTTCAACGTGGCCTTTGCGTTTTTGGCTCCCCGACCTGGGCTCGAACCAGGGACCTACGGATTAACAGTCCGGCGCTCTACCGACTGAGCTATCGGGGAACAAACAAGCAACAGCAGAGAAACGAGATTGTATGGAGTGTTCGCTAACCTGTCAACACCTTGGAGCCGCGCCGCATGAAATTTTTTGCGGCCGCCGCGCGATCAGCGCTCGAGCAGGTGCAGCTTCTCCTGCACGTCCTTCCACTCGTCCGCGTCGGCCGGCGCCGGCTTGGTCTTCGTGATCGACGGCCAATTCTTCGCCAGCTCGGCATTCAGCTCGGTGAACTGCTGCTGGTCGGTCGGAACGTCTTCTTCGGCATAGATCGCATTGGTCGGGCATTCGGCGACGCACACGGCGCAGTCGATGCACTCGTCCGGATCGATGGCGAGAAAGTTGGGACCTTCACGGAAGCAATCCACCGGGCACACATCCACGCAATCCGTGTATTTGCACTTGATGCAGCCTTCGGTCACAACGTGAGTCATTAAAACGCTCCTGCTTGGCGGTATATATGGGGTGGCGTTTGCGCCAAAAGCGGCATTGTAACTGAAGCGCAAAACCCGCATGACGTGGTCGGCTATCCGGCTTATATCGTTTCGTGATTAGTTTATGGCAGGCGCAACGCGGATACCCGCGCACCCGGCGGCGAGGGCGGTTTCACGATGGTCCGGCCCGCATTCGGGTAACATGACCGACAGACCGGGCGGCGCGCGGTGCGCCGGGGCCCGGTCATGATATTGGCGGTGCCGTCATCATGATCATCACTTCGCTGCTGGACACGGATCTCTACAAGTTCACGATGATGCAGGTCGTCCTGCATCACTTTCCCGCTGCAAACGTCGAATACCGCTTCCGGTGCCGCACGCCCGGCGTCGATCTCGTGCCGTACATCGACGAGATTCGCGACGAGGTGCGCGGCCTGTGCTCGCTGCGCTTTTCCGACGTCGAACTCGATTACCTGCGGCGGATGCGCTTCATCAAGAGCGACTTCGTCGATTTCCTCGCGCTGTTCCACCTGAACGAGAAGTACATCTCGGTCACGCCGTCGCCGAAGGGCAACGGCGAGATCGACATCGTGATCGAGGGGCCGTGGCTGCATACGATCCTGTTCGAGATCCCGGTGCTCGCGATCGTCAACGAAGTCTATTTCCGCAACACGCAGCGCGAGCCCGACTATCGCGAAGGCCGCGAACGGCTGCGCGAGAAGATCAAGCTGCTCGGCGCGAAGCCCGAGTTCGCCGACTGCAAGATCGCCGATTACGGCACGCGCCGGCGCTTCTCGAAGGTCTGGCACGAGGAAGTCGCGCTCACGCTGCGTGACGGGCTCGGCCCGCAGTTCGCGGGCACGAGCAACGTGCTGTACGCGATGAAGCACGACATCACGCCGCTCGGCACGATGGCGCACGAGTATCTGCAGGCGTGCCAGGCGCTCGGCCCGCGGCTGCGCGATTCGCAGATCTACGGCTTCGAGATGTGGGCGAAGGAATATCGCGGCGACCTCGGGATCGCGCTGTCGGACGTCTACGGCATGGACGCGTTCCTGAACGACTTCGACATGTACTTCTGCAAGCTGTTCGACGGCGCGCGCCACGATTCGGGCGATCCGTTCGAGTGGGGCGAGCGGATGCTGCGCCACTACGAAGCGAACCGGTGCGACCCGCGCACCAAGGTGCTGGTGTTCTCGGACGCGCTCGACATTCCGAAGGTCATGCAGCTGTACGAACGGTTCCGCGGCCGCTGCAAGCTCGCGTTCGGCGTCGGCACCAACCTCACCAACGATCTTGGCTACGTGCCGCTGCAGATCGTGATCAAGATGGTTCGCTGCAACGGGCAGCCGGTCGCGAAGCTGTCCGATTCGCCGGGCAAGAGCATGTGCGACGACAAGGCGTATCTCGCGTACCTGCGGCAGGTGTTCGGCATCGCGCAGCCGGTCGAGGAAGACGCGTCGAAGTAGGCGCCGGCCGTTGGGCCGAAGGTGCGTCGCGGCAGGGGCGGTCGGTATAATCCGACGTATTGCCCGCCACCGTCACGAGGACCGTTCATGGACACTTCCGCTGCCCGTCGCCAGATCCTCGCGCGCATTCGCGCAGCGCAGGGGCGCGCGGCCGAACCCGATGCAGCGGAGCGCGACGGCGTCGCCGACTATCTCGCCCGTCATCCGGAGGGGCCGCGCCCGCCGGCGCCGGCCGACCTCGTCGCCGCTTTCGTCGACGAAGCGGCGCGCCTGTCGACCACGGTCGACGAAGTCGCGACGCTGGCCGACGTGCCTGCCGCCGCCGCCCGCTATCTTGCCGCTCACGGCCTGCCGACGCAGGCCATCGCTTGGCGCACGCTCGCCGATCTCGACTGGGCCGGCGCCGGCCTGTCGGTCGAGTGCCGCAAGCCGCGCGACGGCGATCTGGTCGGCCTGACCGGCTGCTTTTGCGCGACCGCCGAAACGGGGTCGCTGGTATTGCTGTCCGGCCCCGACACTTACGCATCGGCCGGCCTGCTGCCGGAAACCCACATCGCGATCGTGCCGGCATCGCGCATCGTCGCCGGTCATGAAGACGCGTTCGCGCTGATTCGCGCGGAGCGCGGCGAGCTGCCGCGCGCGGTCAATTTCGTGTCCGGCCCGTCGCGCACGGGCGACATCGAACAAACGATCATCCTGGGCGCACACGGCCCGTACCGCGTGCACGCGATCGTCGTACGGGGCGCATGACGCGCCCGCTGCATTCACCCCTACTCGAACAAGGAAGTTCTGCATGAAACGACATGCCGCCTGGGCGGGCATGGCGTCGGGAATCGCGCTTGGCGCCGCTCCCGCGCTTGCATCGGCCGCCACGCTCGACGGTGCCACGCTGTCCGCGCTCTGGGGCATCCCGTTCGCCGGGATCCTGCTGTCCATCGCGCTGTTCCCGCTCGTCGCCCCCGTGTTCTGGCATCACCACTTCGGCAAGATCGCCGCCGGCTGGGCGATCGTGTTCCTCGCGCCGTTCGCGGTCGCGTTCGGCATCGGCACCGCGTTCGGCACGCTCGTGCATGCGCTGCTCGAGGAATACATTCCGTTCATCGTGCTGCTCACCGCGCTCTATACGGTCGCGGGCGGCATCTGCGTGAACGGCAACCTGCATGGGTCGCCGAAACTGAATACCGCGATCCTCGCGCTCGGTACGCTGCTCGCGAGCGTGATGGGCACGACGGGCGCCGCGATGCTGCTGATCCGGCCGCTCCTGCGCGCCAACGACAACCGCAAGCATGTCGTGCACGTCGTGATCTTCTTCATCTTCCTCGTCGCGAACGCGGGCGGCTCGCTGTCGCCGCTCGGCGATCCGCCGCTGTTCCTCGGCTTCCTGAACGGCGTGAGCTTCTTCTGGACGACCACGCATCTCGCGCTGCCGATGCTGTTCATCTGCGTGGTGCTGCTGACGCTGTTCTTCGCGCTCGATACGTACTTCTACCGGAAGGGCGGCGAGGAGCGGCCGGCCGCGCTCGATCCGACGCCCGACGGTGCGGCGCTGTCGATCGACGGCAAGGTCAACTTCGTGCTGCTGGCGGCCGTGATCGCGCTCGTGCTGATGAGCGGCGTGTGGAAGCCGGGCATCTCGTTCGACGTGTGGGGCACGCACGTCGCGCTGCAGAATCTCGTGCGCGACGTCGCGCTCGTGGTCGTGACGCTCGTGTCGCTCGCGCTGACGCCGCGTTCCGCGCGCGAGGGCAACGCGTTCAACTGGGCGCCGATCGAGGAAGTCGCGAAGCTGTTCGCGGGCATCTTCGTGACGATCGCGCCGGTGATCGTGATCCTGCGCGCCGGCGCGGATGGCGCGTTCGCGCAGATCGTCCATCTCGTCACGGGCCCCGACGGCAAGCCGATCGACGCGATGTACTTCTGGGCGACCGGCATCCTGTCGTCGTTCCTCGACAACGCGCCGACCTATCTCGTGTTCTTCAACCTCGCGGGTGGCGATGCGCAGACGCTGATGACGACCGGCGCGTCGACACTCGCCGCGATTTCCGCCGGCGCGGTGTTCATGGGCGCGAACAGCTACATCGGCAACGCGCCGAACTTCATGGTGAAGGCGATCGCCGAATCGCGCGGCGTGAAGATGCCGAGCTTCTTCGCGTACCTCGGCTGGGCGCTCGTCGTGCTGATACCGGTATTCCTGCTGACGTCGTGGCTTTTCTTCACGGCGTAAGCTGACGATTTTCAACCCCGAGCGGGCGGTCCCGGCGGCGCATGGTGCGCCGCCATCCGTCCGCGGCATGCGGAGATGGCGATGCAGAAGATTCTGGTCGCGCGTCCGATCTTTCCGGACGTGATCGAACGGCTCAAGCAGTATTTCGAAGTCGACTGGAACGACGGCGACGCGCTCGCGCCCGACGCGCTCGCCGCGCGTCTGGCCGACAAGGACGGCGCGCTGACGGCCGGCGACCCGGTCGGCGCGGCCACGCTCGCGGCGGCACCGCGTCTGCGCGTCGTGGCGAACATGGCGGTCGGCTACAACAACTTCGACATGGCCGCATTCAACGCGGCGAACGTGCTCGGCACCAATACGCCCGACGTGCTGAACGAATCGACCGCCGATTTCGGCTGGGCGCTGATGATGGCCGCGGCGCGCCGGATCGCCGAATCCGAACACTGGCTGCGCGCCGGCCACTGGCAGAAGTGGGCGTACGACGGCTTTCTCGGCGCCGACATCCATGGCTCGACGCTCGGCGTGATCGGGATGGGTCGCATCGGCCAGGCGCTCGCGCGCCGCGCGCGCGGCTTCGGGATGCAGGTGATCTACCACAACCGGTCGCGGGTCGCGCCCGAGATCGAAGCCGAGCTGAATGCCGAATACGTGTCGAAGGATGCGCTGCTCGCGCGCGCCGATCATGTCGTGCTCGTGCTGCCGTACACGAAAGAGAACCATCACACGATCGGCGCGGCCGAGCTCGCGAAGATGAAGCCGACGGCGACGCTGACCAACATCGCGCGCGGCGGGATCGTCGACGATGCGGCGCTGGCCGTCGCACTGCGCGACGGGACGATCGCCGCGGCCGGCCTCGACGTGTACGAGGGCGAGCCGAGCGTGCATCCGGCGCTGCTCGAGGTGCCGAACGTCGTGCTGACGCCGCATATCGCAAGCGCCACCGAAAAGACCCGCCGCGCGATGGCGGATCTCGCCGCCGACAACCTGATCGCCGCGCTGGGCGAGGGGCCGCGGGCGGGGCGGCCGCCGAATCCGATCAACCCTGACGTGATCGGGAAGCCGCGCGCATGACGATGACGTTGTTGCTTGCGGCGGTCGTCGTGCTCGCTGTCGCGCTCGCGGTGGCGATCGTCGCGCTCGTGCGCGGCGGCCGCCACGACGATGCGGCCGTGCTCGGCGACCAGATCGAGGACGCCGCGCATGCGCAGGCGCGCGCGGTCGAGCGGCTCGAGCGCGAACTGCGCGGCGAGATCGTCGAAAATGCGCGCGGCTCGCGTACCGAGCTGGCCGGCAGCTTCGCGCAGTTGCAGCAGACGCTCGCCGCGCAACTGACGAGCGTGGCGACCGTGCAGAACAACCAGATCGAGGGGTTCGCGCAGCAGCTCGGCAAGCTCGTCGCCGGCAACGCGCAGCAGTTCGACGCGATGCGCGAGAGCGTGCAGCGCCAAGCCCAGCAGGCGCGCGAGGAGCAGACGGGCGCGCTGCGGCTGTTCGGCGACACGTTGCACCGGCAGCTCACGCAACTGACCGAGGCGAACGATCGCCGGATCGGTGAAGTGCGTGCGACGCTCGAACAGCGGCTGAAGGAAATCGAGACGAACAACGCGGCGAAGCTCGAGGAGATGCGCCGCACCGTCGACGAGAAACTGCACGCGACGCTCGAGCAGCGGCTCGGCGAATCGTTCAAGCTCGTGTCGGACCGGCTCGAGCAGGTGCATCGCGGGCTCGGCGAGATGCAGACCCTCGCGGCCGGCGTCGGCGACCTGAAGAAGGTGCTGACCAACGTGAAGACGCGCGGCACCTGGGGCGAGGTGCAGCTCGAAGCGCTGCTCGAACAGATGCTCACACCCGAGCAGTACGCGAAGAACGTCGCGACGGTGCCGAAGAGTACCGAGCGCGTCGAATTCGCGATCCGGCTGCCGGGCCGCGATGCCGGCACGCGCGACGCGCCGCCGGTGTGGCTACCGATCGACGCGAAATTTCCGCGCGAAGACTACGAGCGGTTGATCGACGCGCAGGAGCGCGCCGATGCGGTGGCGGTCGAGGAGGCGGCGCGTGCGCTCGAGGCGCGGGTGCGGATGGAAGCGCGCACGATCGCCGAGAAGTACGTCGCGCCGCCGCACACGACCGATTTCGCGCTGCTGTTCCTGCCGACCGAGGGGCTCTATGCGGAGATCCTGCGCCGCCCGGGGCTGACCGACCTGCTGCAGCGCGACTATCGCGTGACGGTCGCCGGGCCGACCACGCTCACCGCGCTGCTGAACAGCCTGCAGATGGGGTTCCGCACGCTCGCGATCGAGCAGCGCTCGAGCGAGGTGTGGCAGGTGCTCGGCGCGGTCAAGACCGAGTTCGGCAAGTTCGGCGACGTGCTCGCGCGCACGAAGTCGCAGCTCGAAACGGTCACGCGTTCGATCGAGGCGGCCGAGCAGCGCACGCGCGTGATGAACCGCAAGCTCAAGCAGGTCGAGGCGTTGCCGGGCGATACGGCGGCCGGGCTGCTCGGCGCGGAAGGGGCCGAAGGCGCCGATGCGGACGATGCATGACACGCGTTGCCGGCCGCCGCCGGACAGAAAAAACGGGCGCCGCGGCGCCCGTTTTCCTTTGCAGCGATCGCCGGCGTGGCCGGCCCGCGCTCAATGCGCGGCGAGCGTGTCCAGCGCGCCACCCGTCACGCGTACGATGCGCCACTCCGGCAGCACGGTCGCGCCCATCTTCTCGTAGAAATCGATTGCCGGCTGGTTCCAGTCGAGGACCGACCACTCGAAGCGCGCGCAACGGCGCTCGACGGCGAGTGCCGCGAGATGACGCAGCATCGCGGTGCCGAGGCCCGTACCGCGCTGCGACGGCTGCACGTACAGATCCTCGAGATAGAGCCCGCGGCGGCCGAGGAACGTCGAATAGTTGTGGAAGAACAGCGCGTACGCGACGATCGCGCCGTCACGCTCGGCCACCAGCGCTTCGGCCGCGGGGTGCTCGCCGAACAGCGCGTCGGCGAGATCGGCTTCGGTCGCGACGAACAGATCCGTGAGCTTCTCGAACTCGGCCAGCTTGCGCATCAGCGCGAGGATCGCGCCGACGTCGCGCGGGGCGGCCGCGCGGATCAGCGGCGTGCCGCTCACGCTTCCTCCGGCGGATCGGACAGCACGATTTCGATGCCGCCGAAGCGCGACGCGACCCAGTTGTACGCGTGGCACGCAATCCACAGCAGCACGAAACCGAGGATCGCGTTCAGCAGCAGCGCGCTCAGGATCGTGCTCAGTTCGACCATCCCGTAGCGGATGTACGCGACGAGAATGCCGAGCAGCACGATCGGCACGCTGAACGTCAGGTAGACGAGAATCAGCGCCTTCGCGGTCTGTCCCGCGGCGATCGACGAGATTTGTTTCTTCATGTGCGGATTGCCCCCGTAGAGATATACCGATAGTGGAATTCAGATCAGGCCGTCGAGCGGCAGGATGTCGACTGGGGCGCCCGCGTCGACTGCCGCGGTATCGTGGCCCAGGACGATGAAACAGTTGGCGTCTGCGAGGCCGCTCAGCGACGCGGAGCTTTGCGATCCGGCCGGTACGACGTGCCATTGGCCGTCGGCGGCGCGCGTCGCGATGCCGCGCAGGTATTCGGTGCGACCGGGGCGCGTCTTCAACGGCTGCGTACTGCGCGCCGTGTACATCGCCGGTGGCGGCGTCTGCGCGCCGGCCAGCGTCAGCAGCGCGGGGCGCACGATGGCGTAGAACGTCACGGCGGACGCGACCGGATTGCCGGGCAGCCCGAAGAACAGCGCGTGGCCGGCGCCGTCGGCCGCGCGTGCGAGCGTGCCGCACGCGAGCGGCCGGCCGGGCCGCAGCGCAAGGCTCGCGAACGTCACGTCGCCGAGCCGCGCCATCACGTCGCGCGTGAAGTCGGCTTCGCCGACCGACACGCCGCCCGACGTGACGACCGCATCGGCCTGCGCGGCCGGGTCGTCGCGGACGATGCCGAGATCGATCGCATCCACGTGCAGGCGTTCGAGCATCGCGATCAGCATCCCGCGATTGCTGTCGTACAGCGCGCCGCGGCCGAGCGGTTCGCCGGGCTCGCGCAGCTCGTCGCCGGTCGAGAACACGGCGACGCGCACGCGCCGGCGCACCATGACGTCGGTGACGCCGAACGACGCGAGCAGACCGAGATCAGACGGCCGCAGGACGCGGCCCGCGGCGAGCGCACAGGCGCCGCGCGCGAGATCCTCGCCGGCCTTGCGGCAGTTCGCGCCGCGCGCGACGTCGCGCGTGGCGAAGCGGATCGTGTCGCCCTCGACGCGCACGCGTTCCTGCGGGATCACGGTGTCGCATCCGGCCGGCATCGGCGCGCCGGTCATGATCCGCACGCATGCACCGGCTGCCACGGCGCCGTCGAACGGATGGCCGGCGAATGCGGTGCCGGCGACCGGCATCGCGACCTCGCCCTGCGGCGACGCGAGTGCCGCGCTGCCGCCGTCGAACGCATAGCCGTCCATGGCCGAATTGTCGTACGCGGGAATGTCGAACGGCGCGCTCACGTCGACCGCGAGCACGCGGTCGAGCGCATCGCGCAGCGTCACCGTGTCGCACGCGTCGACGGGCACCGCGAAGCGGCACGCGAGCGCCTGCGCGTCGGCGAGCGACAGCGGGACGTCGGGGTCGGGTGCGGTTCGGGAGGCGGGCGAGGATTGCGTGATCATCAGTCGGACTGCGCCGCAAGGCGTATCGGGTTCGTGGCCGGTGGCGCGAGGAGGGTGCCTGGGCGCGGGTTTCGCGTGTGGCGGGCGCCGGGCGGGAACGGCACGGGGCCGTCAGCGGCGGGCCAGCGCGGCGAGTTCCTGCCAGGAGTTGGCATTGTAAAACGCACGCTCGTCGCGAAACTCGACTTCGACCGTCTTGTGGCGTGCGTACCACGCACGCACCTTGCGGTCGCCGGCCGCGAGGCGCGCGGCCAGATCGTCGGCCAGCGACGTGCGCAGCAGCGCGAACGTCGGCTGCGGCGAGCGCAGTTGCTGCGCGTCGACGGTGACCGCCATCGCAATGTCGGCCTGCTGTGCGTCCAGCGCCGTATGCAGTTGCGCGACGAGGTCGGCGGGCAGATACGGCGTATCGCACGGCGAGCACGCGACCAGCGGCGCGCGCGCCGCGCGCATGCCGGCGAGCAGGCCCGCGAGCGGCCCGGGGAAGTCGGGCGTTTCGTCTGCGACGATGCGCGCGTCGAACGGCGCACCGAGCTCGGCATAGCGATCGGCATGGCGGTTCGCGCTGATCAGCGTCTCGTCGACCTGCGGCGACAGCCGGCGCAGCACGTGCAGCGCGAGCGGCGTACCGTCGAGCAGTTGCAGGCCCTTGTCGACGCCGTCCATGCGGGTCGCTCGGCCGCCTGCGAGCAGCAGGCCGGCGATCGACGGAGAAGCGGGAGCGGGCATCGTGTGAAGGCGGAAAGAGGCGTCAGCCGCCGATATACGACATTTCGACGCGCTTGCCGGCGCCGTCGGGCGTGGCGTCGGCCGAGGCGCTGCCGCGCAGCTGCGAATAGCGATCGGTGCGCGCCTGCCAGATGCGCGCGATCGCAGTCGCGATCTCTGCATCGCTTGCGCCGCCCCGCACGAGCGCACGCAGGTCGTGGCCGGCCGACGCGAACAGGCACAGGTACAGCTTGCCTTCGGTCGACAGCCGGGCACGCGTGCAATCGCCGCAGAAGGCCTGCGTGACGCTCGAGATCACGCCGATCTCGCCGCTGCCGTCCGCATAGCCCCAGCGCTGCGCGGTTTCGGCCGCTGTGTGCGGCTCGAGCGGCACCAGCGGGAAATGTTCGGCGATGCGCGCGACGACGTCCGCCGACGGCAGCACCTCGGTCATGTTCCAGCCGTTCGACGTGCCGACGTCCATGTATTCGATGAAACGCAGGATCACGCCGGTGCCGCGGAACCGCTCGGCCATCGGCAGGATCTCGCTGTCGTTGGTGCCGCGCTTCACGACCATGTTGACCTTGACCGGCGCGAGGCCCGCGGCCTGCGCGGCGAAGATGCCGTCGAGCACGTCGGCGCTCGCGAACTCCGCATCGTTCATGCGCTTGAACAGCGTGTCGTCGAGCGCATCGAGGCTGACCGTGACGCGCGTGAGCCCGGCGTCCTTCAGCGCGCGCGCCTTGCGTGCGAGCAGCGAGCCGTTGGTCGTCAGCGTCAGGTCGAGCGGGCGGCCGGCATGCGTCGTCAGGCGCGCGAGGCGCTCGATCAGGAATTCGAGGTTCTTGCGCAGCAACGGTTCGCCGCCCGTGATACGGATCTTCTCGACGCCGTGTGCGACGAAGAGTCGCGCCACGCGCTCGATTTCCTCGTGCGTGAGCAGCGCGCTGTGCGGCAGGAACGGGTAGTCCTTGTCGAAGACCGCGCGCGGCATGCAGTACACGCAACGGAAATTGCAGCGGTCCGTCACCGAAATGCGCAGGTCGCGCAGCGGCCTGGCGAACGTGTCGGCCAGCGTGCCGTCGGGGGCATGCGCGACGCCGGAGACGTCCGGCATCCCGCTGACGTCGGCGAGAGGAATGATGCGTCGGGACATGTTGGAAGAAGTGCGGACCAGACCTCTATTTTAGCCGCAACCGGCCGGTGGGTCCGGTGGGCGGAAACCCGCAGCGCGGACATGAAAAAGCCCGCCGGAGGCGGGCTTTTCCTGGTCGGGCGATGCGCCGTTAGTGGTGCGTCGTTTCGACCTGCTGCATCGGCGCCGTATCGGCCGGCGGCAGCACCTTGCGTTCGCGCGGCACGCGGGCCGGGCGCGGGAGTCGCGATGCGGCTTCCTGCGCGGCCGCGAACTTGTCGGCGTCCGTGTTCACCCAGACGAGACCGGCCTGCTCCAGCACGACGTCCAGGCTCGCCGAAGCGGGCGCGGCTGCCGGTTGTGCGGGGGCGGGAGCCGGTGCCGGTGCGGCGACGGCCTCGACCGGCGCGGCTGCGACCGGTGCCTCGGCCACCGCAGGCGCGGCTTCGACCACCACCGGAGCGGTCTCGATCGCCACGGCAGCCGGTGCGGCCTGCTCGACCGGTGCGGCTTGCGGCGCCTCGGCAGCGACCGGAGCGGCGGCCGGCACTTCGAACGCATCGGTCGGCGACACCGCGACCGGCGTCGGGCCTGCTTCCGCGACGGCCGGTGCGACCGGTGCCGGTTCGGCTGCCTGGGCGGCGACGGGCTCGACCGAGGCGGCCGGAGCCACTTCGGCGAGGGCCGGTGCCGGCTGCGCTTCGACAGCGGCCGGTGCGGCATGCTGCTCGGCGACGGCTTCCACGGCGACCGCGCTTGCCACGGCCGCGACGACTGCCGGCGCGGCCGTGTGAGCCGGTTCGGCAGCGACCGGGGCGGCCGGCGTCACCGCTTGCGCGGCGACTTCGCCTTCGGCGCCTTGTTCGGCCTGCTCGACTGCGCCGTCTTCCTCGCGCTCGCGACGACCGCCGCGGCGGCCGCGACGGCGACGGCGGCGTTCTTCGCCGTCACGTGCGCCGGCTTCCGCATCGGCTGCCAGTTCCGCGCCGGGCAGGGCTTCTGCCGCCACCTTGTCGGTTTCCGGTTCCGGATGGTTTTCACCGCGGGTGACGGTTTCGAGCGTGGCTGCGTGCTGGGTCGGCTTGCGGCGTTCGCCGCGCTCGCGACGCTCGCCGCGTTCCTGACGCTCGCCACGGCCGGTTGCTTCGACGCCTTCCGGCTGTTCGGCACGCTCGCGCGGTTCGCGGTTCTCGCGCGGTTCGCGCGGCTCACGGCCTTCACGCGGCTCGCGACCTTCACGCGGGCCACGGCCCTCGCGACCTTCGCGACCCTCACGGTTTTCACGACCTTCGCGGTTTTCGCGGCCCTCGCGACCTTCACGCAGCTCACGACCCTCGCGCGGCTCACGGCCTTCACGCGATTCGCGCACTTCCTTGCCTTCGCGTTCCTGGCGTTGCGGCTGGCCACGGCCTGCGGCTGCCGGGTCGCGGCCGCCTTGCGCCTGCTGGGCGCCGCCGCGACGGTTGCGATTGCGATCGCCGCCGCGCTGCTCGGTCTTTTCCGTGCGCTCACGCGCCGGACGGGCTGCCTGCTCCTTCGCCGGTGCCGGCGCGACCGGTGCGGGCGCCGGTGCCGGCGACACGCCGAACAGGCCCTTCAGCCAGCCGATGAAGCCGCCGCTTGCCGCGGCGACGGGCGCCGGGGCGGGGGCGGCAACGGGCTCGACCGGACGCTGCGGAGCCGGGCTCGGTGCCGGACGCTCGGGCGTGATGCCCTTGACCGCGGCTTCCTGCTTCGGCTTCACTTCGGCCGCCCGCTTGCTGTAGCCGGTTTCCGACTCGAGCTCGCGGGCCGCTTCCTCGGCCATCTTCCAGGATGCGCGCGGATCGTCGAGGCGCGCATCGTCGTGACGCAGGCGCTCGAGCTTGTAGTGCGGCGTATCGAGGTGCTTGTTCGGGATCAGCACGATGCCGACCTTGAAGCGCGACTCGATCTTGTTGATTTCCTGACGCTTTTCGTTCAGCAGGAAGGCTGTCACCTCGACCGGCACCTGGCAGTGGATCGCCGCGGTGTTTTCCTTCATCGCTTCTTCCTGAATGATCCGCAGGACCTGCAGCGCGGACGATTCGGTATCGCGGATGTGGCCGGTGCCGTTGCAGCGCGGGCACGTCACGTGGCTGCCTTCCGACAGCGCCGGGCGCAGGCGCTGGCGCGACAGTTCCATCAGGCCGAAGCGCGAGATCTTGCCCATCTGCACGCGCGCACGGTCGTGCTTGAGCGCGTCCTTCAGGCGCTGCTCGACTTCACGCTGGCTCTTCGCCGATTCCATGTCGATGAAATCGATCACGATCAGGCCGCCGAGGTCGCGCAGGCGCAGCTGGCGGGCGACTTCGTCGGCCGCTTCGAGGTTCGTGCGGGTGGCCGTTTCCTCGATGTCCGCGCCCTTGGTCGCGCGTGCGGAGTTCACGTCGATCGCGACGAGCGCTTCGGTGTGGTCGATCACGATCGCGCCGCCCGACGGCAGCGGGACCGTGCGCGAGTACGCGGTTTCGATCTGGTGCTCGATCTGGAAGCGGGAGAACAGCGGCACGTCGTCGTGATAGCGCTTCACCTTCGCGACGTTGTCCGGCATCACGATGTCCATGAAGGCACGGGCCTGATCATGGATTTCGTTCGTATCGATCAGGATTTCGCCGATATCCGGCTGGAAATAGTCCCGGATCGCGCGGATCACGAGGCTCGATTCCAGATAGATCAGCATCGGCTGGCCGGCGTTGCCGCTTTGCGAGGCAGCCTCGATCGCGCGCCACAGTTGCAGCAGGTAGTTCAGGTCCCACTGCAGTTCCTCGGCGCTGCGGCCGATGCCCGCGGTACGGGCGATCATGCTCATGCCGTCCGGAATCTGCAGCTGCGCCATCGTTTCGCGCAGTTCCTGGCGCTCGTCGCCTTCGATTCGGCGCGATACGCCGCCGCCGCGCGGGTTGTTCGGCATCAGCACGAGATAGCGGCCGGCGAGCGAGATGAAGGTGGTGAGGGCGGCGCCCTTGTTGCCACGCTCTTCCTTCTCGACCTGGACGATCAGCTCCTGGCCTTCGCGCAGCGCATCCTGAATGCGCGCGGAGCGCATGTCGATGCCTTCCTTGAAGTACTGGCGGGCGACTTCCTTGAACGGCAGGAAGCCGTGGCGGTCTTCGCCGTAGTTGACGAAGCACGCTTCGAGCGACGGCTCGATACGGGTGATGACACCTTTGTAGATATTGCCTTTGCGCTGTTCGCGCCCGGCGGTTTCGATGTCGATGTCGATGAGCTTTTGCCCATCGACGATGGCGACGCGCAGCTCCTCCTGCTGCGTCGCATTGAACAGCATGCGTTTCATGAACGACTCCAGGCGGCTCCGCTGCCGGCGCCTCGCGGTTGTCAGGCGCGAGGGCGGGAACGACGACAGGCCGCACCTTGTTGTGTTGTCACGAGCACGCTGGAGCGGGAATGCTGGCGGGGAGAATTGCCTGAAGAGGCGCTTGGGCCCGAAAGACGGGGCCGGCGGCCATAGGGCACCTGCGAATACGGCTTCAAAGCACGGCGTTCACACACCGCACGCTGCAAAAGCGCGCTAAGCCTGTCCGGGCATTGCCACGGGCGCGCGCAATGCGTCGCGCGCGCCGACGGGCGGCAGATGCTGCGGCTTGGGCCGCAGCGGGGAGTATCGAATCCAGCCCGACTTTCCCGCTTGGGGTGTACTTCCCTGGTTTGACGTCGCCAAGCCCCGCACGCTTCGCGGGGCCAAATCGGGCGCAACGCCGTAATTTTCGCAACCGGCAGCCTGCGGACGCACTGCGCGCCGTCGGCTGCCGATCAAATTCTTTTCAACCAACTTTCCGTTACCGCGGCGCCTTGCCGACCGAATCCGCCTGTGGGCGCGATCCTTGCCGACGGGCGGCGCCGTGCGTGCAACTTGCTGCTTCTCTTTGATTAGGGGCGAGCAGCGGACCCCCGGCGCAAGTAAAATAGCAGTTTGCGCTTGCGCCTTGCCCGATTCAGCCGGGGCCGGCCGGTCAGGCCACCCACAACGTCAGGCTGGGCAAAATTATATTCAGTATGAATGAGTTAGGCAAAATATCCCAGAATTCGGTCGCAAGCGGCCAGGTATCGATGATCGAGATCGACGAAAACTCGGCCGGTCAGCGCATCGACAACTTCCTGTTGCGCGTCTGTAAAGGCGTGCCGAAAAGCCATATTTACCGGATCCTCCGCAGCGGCGAAGTGCGCGTGAACAAGGGCCGGATCGACGCGCAGTACCGCCTGGAGCTCGGCGACCTCGTCCGCGTGCCGCCGGTGCGCGTGGCGGCGGCCGACCTCGCGCGCGCCGACACGCCCGTCGTGCCGCCCGCGAATTTCGACGTGCTGTACGAGGACGACGCGATGCTCGTCATCGACAAGCCGGCCGGGGTCGCGGTCCACGGCGGCAGCGGCGTCGCGTTCGGCGTGATCGAGCAGATGCGCCAGGCGCGTCCGCGCGCGAAATTCCTCGAACTGGTGCACCGGCTCGACCGCGAGACGTCCGGGATCCTGATGCTCGCGAAGAAGCGCACGGCGCTCGTCGGCCTGCACGAGCAGATCCGCGAGAACCGGATGGACAAGCGCTACTTCGCGTGCGCGCACGGCGAATGGCAGCCCGACTGGGGCCGGCGCCGCGCGGTGAAGGCGCCGCTGTTCAAGTATTCGACCCCGGAAGGGGAGCGCCGCGTACGGGTGCAGGAGGACGGGCTCGCGTCGCATACGGTGTTCAATCTCGTCGACCGCTGGCCGAACTACGTGCTCGTCGAAGCGGAACTCAAAACGGGTCGGACCCATCAGATCCGGGTGCACCTCGCGCATCTCGGCCTGCCGATCGCCGGCGACGCCAAGTATGGCGATTTCGCATTGAACAAGGCGCTGGCGCGCGCGAACGCGCAGCCGTCGCTGAAACGGATGTTCCTGCATGCGCACCGCCTCAAGCTCGCTCATCCGCTGACCGGCGAGGCGCTGCAGTTCGATGCGCCGCTGCCGGCCGAGTGCCGGCGCTTCCTCGATCAACTCAGCGCATTGCGCGATACCGCCTGAACCGCATGGCCCGACAGCAATTTGACCTGATCGTCTTCGACTGGGACGGCACGCTGATGGATTCGACTGCGCACATCGCGCACAGCATCCAGGCGGCATGCCGCGATCTCGGCTTGCCCACGCCGTCCGACGAAGCTTCCCGCTACGTGATCGGCCTCGGCCTGCGGGACGCGCTGCAGATCACGGCGCCGACCCTCGATCCGTCCGACTACGCACGGCTGGCCGAGCGCTACCGCTATCACTACCTGCTCGACGACCAGCGCATCGAGCTGTTCGCCGGCGTGCGCGAGCTGCTCGCCGAACTGCGCGATACGGGCTATCTGCTCGCCGTCGCGACCGGCAAGGGTCGGGTCGGGCTGAATCGCGTGCTCGACCAGTCGAAACTGACGAGCTGGTTCGACGCGACGCGCTGCGCGGACGAAACGTTCTCGAAACCGCATCCGGCGATGCTGCACGAGTTGTCGCGGGAATTGGGGCAGGACCTGTCGCGCACCGTGATGATCGGCGATACGACGCACGACCTGCAGATGGCGGCCAGCGCCGGCGCGGCCGGCGTCGGCGTCGCGTATGGCGCGCACACGGCCGATGCGCTGGCGGCGCTCACGCCGCGCTTCGTCGCGCCGGACGTCGGTGCGCTGGCCGCATGGCTGCGGGAGCACGCATGAGCGCGGCGCCGGACGCCGTGCGCGTGTGCGCGTCGGACGCGCTGACCGACGGCGGCGCCGGGGTGCGCGTCGACGCGACGCTGCGCGGCGAGCAGGCGGTCGTGTTCTTCGTGCGCTACGACGGCCGCGCCTACGGCTACCTGAACCGCTGCGCGCATGTGCCGATGGAGCTCGACTGGGCCGAAGGGCAATTCTTCGAGTCGTCGGGCCTCTATCTGATGTGCGCGACGCACGGCGCGATCTACGCGCCGGATACCGGCAAGTGCGTCGGTGGCCCGTGCCGCGGCGGCCGCCTGCGGCCGGTCGAGGTCGACGAGCGCGACACGCCCGACGGCCGTGCGGTATTCTGGGTGCCCGATGCGGACCTGCATCCCGCCACGCCCGCCACGACCGACTGACGACACCACTGCATGGCCGACCAACCGAATTCCCCGGATTCCTCCTCCCGTCCCGACAGCCGTGAACCGGCCTGGGAGCGCGCAGCGCTCGAGCGGATCGCGCTCGCGGCCGTCAAGGAGCAGCGTGCCGCACGGCGCTGGAAGATCTTCTTCCGCTTCGCGTTTCTCGCCGTGTTCGTGCTGCTCGCGTTCGCGCTGATCGATTTCTCGAGCGATTCGAAGTTCTCGTCGAGCGGGCGGCATACGGCGCTCGTGACGATCGACGGCGAGATCGCGGCAGGCGTCAACGCGAACGCCGACGACATCAACACCGCGCTCGACGCTGCGTTCGACGACGACGGCACGGTCGGCGTCGTGCTGCGGATCAACAGCCCGGGCGGCAGCCCGGTGCAGGCCGGCATGGTCTACGACGAGATCCGGCGGCTGCGCAAGAAGTATCCGGACAAGCCGCTGTACGTCGTCGTGACCGACATGTGCGCATCGGGCGGCTATTACATCGCGTCCGCGGCCGACAAGATCTTCGTCGACAAGGCGAGCATCGTCGGCTCGATCGGCGTGCTGATGGACGGCTTCGGCTTCACCGGGCTGATGGGCAAGCTCGGGGTCGAGCGGCGCCTGCATACGTCGGGCGAAAACAAGGGCTTCTACGATCCGTTCTCGCCGGAAACGCCGAAGATGGACGCGCACGCGCAGGAGCTGCTCGACCAGGTGCATGCGCAGTTCATCAAGGCCGTGAAGGATGGCCGCGGCAAGCGGCTGCACGAGACGCCGGACATGTTCTCCGGCCTGTTCTGGACCGGCGAGAAGAGCGTCGAGCTCGGGCTCGCCGACGGCTACGGCACCACCGACACGGTCGCGCGCGACGTGCTGAAGGCGCCGGATCTGGTCGACTATACGGTGAAGGAAAGCCTGACGAACCGTGTCGCGCGCAAGTTCGGCGCGGCCGTCGGCGGCGCTGCGATGAAGGCGCTGACGGCTGGCGGCGCGTCAGTCAGCCTGCGCTGACGGCGGCGATCGGCGGGCCGCGATGGCCCGCCTT
This sequence comes from Burkholderia cenocepacia, assembly GCF_900446215.1. Taxonomy (GTDB): domain Bacteria; phylum Pseudomonadota; class Gammaproteobacteria; order Burkholderiales; family Burkholderiaceae; genus Burkholderia; species Burkholderia cenocepacia. Next base: position 883,540 of record NZ_UAQZ01000012.1, read on the forward strand.
TCATTCATCGGTGGATCGCCGGTCGCGGCATCAATCAGTTCGCGAGCAGCAGGAAGATCGCGGGGCGCTTGTGCAGATTCGGCGCCGGCGCCTTTTTCCAGTCCGCCGCCGTGCGGCTCGCGATCGTCTCGGTCGCGAGGGTCAGATCGGCCGCGACGCAGATCTGCGTCGACGGCGCGCAGGTCGCGACCAGCGTGTCGAGCATCGCGTGATTCCGGTACGGCGTTTCGATGAAGATCTGCGTCTGGCGCGCCTTGCGCGACAGTTGCTCGAGTTCGCGCAGGCGTTTCGCGCGCGCGGCCGCATCGACCGGCAGATAGCCGTTGAACGCGAAGCTCTGGCCGTTCAGGCCCGACGCCATCAGCGCGAGCAGGATCGAACTCGGTCCGACGAGCGGCACGACCTTCACGCCGCGCTCGTGCGCGCGGCGCACCAGCAACGCGCCGGGATCGGCGACGGCCGGGCAGCCGGCCTCCGACACGAGGCCGGCATCCGCGCCGGCCAGCACCGGTGCGAGCAGCCGGTCGATCGCGCCGGCCGGCGTATTGACGTTCAGCTCGCTGATCTCGATTTCCTGGATCGGCCGCGTCGTACCGATCTTCTTCAGAAACGCGCGGGTCGTTTTCGCGTTCTCGCCGATGTAATAGCCGAGCGTGCCGGCGCGCGCCTGCACGGCGGCGGGCAGCACGGCGGCGAGCATCGATTCGTCGCCTTCGCCGAGCGTGTTCGGAACGAGATAAAGCGTGCCGGCGGTCATGCGCGGTCTCCACGAGTGGTTGCAAACAACGGGTAGCCGGCGGCGCGCAGCATCCGCGTGAGGGCGATCAGCGGCAGGCCGACGAGTGCGGTGGGGTCGTCCGAGTCGATCGCGTCGAGCAGGGCGATGCCGAGCCCTTCGGATTTCGCGCTGCCGGCCACGTCGTACGGCGTTTCCGCGTGCAGGTAGGCGTCGAGTTCGGCCTCGGGCAGCGAGCGAAAGCGCACGTGCGTGACGATGTCCTCGACCTGCGCTTCGTCCGTACGGCTGTCGTACAGGCAGAGCGCGCTGTGGAATTCGACTTCGCGGCCCTGCATCGACACGAGTTGCGCGAGCGCGCGCTCGTGCGTACCGGGCTTGCCGATCTGGTGGCCGTCGAAGGTCGCGACCTGATCCGACCCGATCACGAGCACGCCGTCCGGCGCGTCGATCGTCGCGGCCACCGCGCGTGCTTTCGCGGCGGCGAGGCGCAGCGCGGTCGCGGCCGGCGTTTCGCCGGCGAGCGGGGTTTCGTCGAGGTCGGGCGACACGACGTCGAACGGCACGCCGAGGCGCTCGAGGAGCGCTCGGCGGTAACGGGAACTGGAAGCAAGAATCAGCCGCGGCGGGCGGCAAACGGTATCCGGCATGGTCGGTTGGATCGGTGAGTCGTCAGGTGTGGCGCGGCGTTGCGCGGACGCAAGCTTAAGTGATTGACCGCAAAAGGTAAAACAGGTATGCTTTCCCGCTTTTCGTCGGCAGGCTTTCGTGTGGTGGCGCCTGCCGGGTCTTCGGAAGTAAAGTACGTCATCCTTCGATGAGCCGTACGCGAGCGGTGCCAAGCCGGATCCCGCAAGTCAGCCTGTAGGCAGGAGCGCACATGAACACTTCTTCTGGCAAACCTGCGGCGGCGCTCGATCCGCACGCGGTCGACCTGTTCGAGTTTGCCCGCAGCGGGCGGCAGGCAGCCGGCGCGGTGCACCTCTCGCAACTGCCGCGCATGTTAAACGAAGTGCCGACGGACGCGCCAGATCGCGACACGGTCTTCACGTGGCAGGCGGAAGGGTTCACGCAAAAGGAGTTGCAGGACGACGGCACCGACGGGCAGCAGCCGTATCTGCGCCTCGCGGTGCACGGCCATGCGTGGCTCACGTGCCAGCGCTGCATGACGCCGTACGACCAGACGTTCGACGTCGACATGACGTACCGGATCGTCGCGACCGAAGAAGAAGCTGAAGAATTTCCGCTCGACGACGATGAAGCCGATGTGATCGTGGGCTCACGCCAGTTCGATCTCGTCGACTTGATCGAAGAGGAATTGCTGCTTTCGTTGCCGCTCGTGCCCAAGCACGAGGTTTGCCCGGCAGTTCACGAAAGCCTCGTGTCGGGCGCGAGCGGTCCCACGGAAGAGACGGACGAGGCGTCCGACGAAGCCGGGGACGAAGGCAAACGGCCGAATCCGTTCGCAGCGCTGGAAGCGTTGAAGAAGGACGGTGACGGCACCAAGAAACACTAAGCAGTTGTGGCGCGGGAAGGCGTAAGGGCTTTGGGCCAGGGTAGTTAAGCGCCGGATCGGGCTGTGTTAGAATCCGGAAAATTATTTAGGAGTTAGTCATGGCAGTCCAGCAAAACAAGAAGTCGCCGTCGAAGCGCGGCATGCATCGTTCGCACGATTTCCTGACGGCAGCGCCGCTGGCAGTCGAGCCGAGCACGGGTGAAGTGCACCTGCGTCACCACGTCAGCCCGAACGGCTACTATCGCGGCAAGAAAGTCGTCAAGACGAAGAACGACTAAGCGTCAAGTCACGCGTTGCGCGCTACGCTCGCCGTTCGCGTGACAACTGGTTCGCTTGACACTTTCCTGGCTCAACAAAAAGGCGGCATTCAACTGCCGCTTTTTTGTGCCTGAAATTCGTCGCATTCCATGACCGTAAAGCTCACAATCGATTGCATGGGAGGCGACCACGGCCCGTCCGTGACCGTTCCCGCGGCAGTCAAGTTCGTCCGCGCGCATCCCGATGCGCACCTGATGCTCGTCGGCATCGAAAGCGCGATTCGCGCTCAGCTGAAGAAGCTGAAAGCCCTCGACGATCCCGCGTTGACCATCGTGCCCGCCACCGAAGTCGTGGCGATGGACGATCCTGTCGAAGTGGCGCTGCGCAAGAAGAAGGATTCTTCGATGCGCGTCGCGCTCAACCACGTCAAGGACGGCGCGGCGCAGGCCTGCATCTCCGCCGGCAATACCGGCGCGCTGATGGCCGTTTCCCGTTACGTACTCAAGACGCTGCCCGGCATCGAGCGGCCCGCGATCGCGTTCGCGCTGCCGAACCCGACCGGCTACACGATGATGCTGGACCTCGGCGCGAACGTCGACTGCGAACCGCAGCACCTGCTGCAGTTCGCGGAGATGGGGCACGCGCTCGTGGCCGCGCTCGAAGGCAAGGAGCGCCCGACGATCGGCCTGCTGAACATCGGCGAAGAGGTCATCAAGGGCAACGAGACGATCAAGCGCGCAGGCGAGCTGCTGCGTGCCAGCACGCTCAATTTCCGCGGCAACGTGGAAGGCAACGACATCTACAAGGGCACCGTCGACGTGATCGTGTGCGACGGCTTCGTCGGCAACGTCGCGCTGAAGACGTCCGAGGGGCTCGCGCAGATGCTGTCGGACATCATCCGCGAGGAGTTCGGCCGCTCGCTGATGTCGAAGCTGATGGCGCTGCTCGCGCTGCCTGTGCTGATGCGCTTCAAGAAGCGCGTCGACCACCGCCAGTACAACGGCGCGGCGCTGCTGGGGCTGAAGAGCCTCGTGATCAAGAGCCACGGTTCGGCCGACGCCTACGCGTTTGAGTGGGCGATCAAACGCGGGTATGATGCCGTCAAAAACGGGGTGCTGGAGCGCCTCGCGCGCGCGATGGCGGATAATTCAGTGTCGCTCGGCGACGGCGAACACGACGCGGGCGGCGCGGGCCATGCAAGCCCGGCCGCAGGCCATCACGCCGAACCTTCCGCTGCGCAATCCTCTAAAGCATAAATGGCCCAATCGACTCTCTATTCCCGCGTGCTCGGCACGGGCAGCTACCTGCCGCCCGACCGCGTCACGAACCAGCAGTTGACCGATCGTCTTGCGAAGGAAGGCATCGAGACGAGCGATGAATGGATCGTGGCGCGCACGGGCATCCATGCGCGCCATTTCGCCGCACCGGACGTCACGACGAGCGATCTCGCGCTCGAGGCGTCGCGTCGTGCGATCGAAGCGGCCGGTGTCGATCCGCAGTCGATCGACCTGATCATCGTCGCGACTTCGACCCCCGATTTCGTGTTCCCGAGCACCGCGTGCCTGCTGCAGAACAAGCTCGGCATCAAGAACGGCGGCGCGGCATTCGACGTACAGGCCGTGTGTTCGGGCTTCGCGTACGCGATGGCGACGGCCGACAGCTTCATCCGCAGCGGCCAGCATCGTACGGCGCTCGTGGTCGGCGCGGAGACGTTCTCGCGCATTCTCGACTTCAAGGACCGCACGACCTGCGTGCTGTTCGGCGACGGTGCCGGCGCGGTGATCCTGTCCGCGTCGGAAGAGCCGGGCGTGCTCGGCAGCGCGCTGCATGCGGACGGCAGCTACTCGAACATCCTGTGTACGCCGGGCAACGTCAACCGCGGCGTGATCGACGGCAGCGCGTTCCTGCACATGGACGGACAAGCCGTGTTCAAGCTCGCGGTCAACGTGCTCGAAAAGGTCGCGATCGAAGCGCTCGCGAAGGCGAATCTCGCGCCCGAGCAAATCGACTGGCTGATTCCGCACCAGGCCAACATCCGCATCATGACCAGCACCTGCCGCAAGCTCGGCCTGCCGCAGGAGCGCATGGTCGTGACGGTCGACCAGCACGGCAATACGTCGGCCGCGTCGATCCCGCTGGCGCTCGACGCCGCGGTGCGCGACGGTCGCATCCAGCGTGGCCAGCACGTGCTGATCGAAGGCGTCGGCGGCGGCTTCACCTGGGGCGCGTCGGTCTTCCGCTTCTGATCCGCGGCGCGCGACAAGCCGCGCGCGGATCCCATCGGCGCGCCGTTCGTGCGCGCCGTCCGAATCGATTCAATTGGGGACGATATGAAATTTGCATTCGTTTTTCCGGGGCAGGGCTCGCAGGCGATCGGCATGCTCAACGCATTCGCCGATCTGGCCGTCGTGCGCGAGACGCTCCAGGAAGCATCCGATGCACTCAATCAGGATCTCGGCAAGCTGATCGCCGAAGGCCCGGCCGAAGAGCTGAACCTGACCACCAACACGCAGCCCGTGATGCTGACCGCGGCGTATGCGTGCTACCGCGCGTGGCAGCAGGCAGGCGGCCCGGCGCCGTCGATCGTCGCCGGCCACAGCCTCGGTGAATACACGGCGCTCGTCGCGGCCGGCGCACTTGCGTTCAAGGATGCGGTGCCGCTCGTGCGCTTTCGTGCACAGGCGATGCAGACGGCCGTGCCGGTCGGCCAGGGCGGCATGGCCGCGATCCTGGGCCTCGACGACGACACGGTGCGCGCGGTATGCGCGGAAGCCGCGGAGGCGGGCGTCGTCGAAGCGGTGAACTTCAATGCTCCGGCGCAGGTCGTGATCGCGGGCAGCAAGGCCGCGGTCGAAAAGGCATGCGAGATCGCGAAGGCGAAGGGCGCGAAGCGCGCGCTGCCGCTGCCGGTGTCGGCGCCGTTCCATTCGTCGCTGCTCAAGCCGGCGTCGGACCAGCTGCGCGACTACCTCGCGAACGTCGACGTGAAGGCGCCGCAGATTCCGGTCGTCAACAACATCGACGTTGCCGTGGTCAGCGATCCGGCCGCGATCAAGGATGCGCTGGTGCGCCAGGCCGCGGGCCCGGTGCGCTGGGTCGAGTGCGTGCGGCATATCGCCGGCACGGGCGTCACGCACGTGATCGAATGCGGTCCGGGCAAGGTGCTGGCCGGCCTGACGAAGCGCATCGATGGCAACCTGACGGGTGCGTCGGTGTTCGATCCGGCTTCGCTCGACGAAGCGCTCAAGCTCGCGACCGCCTGACGCGGCGCCTTTTCCCAAGCAACGGACATTCGATTCATGGACAAGACTCTCGATAAACAGGTTGCGATCGTGACCGGCGCGTCGCGCGGCATCGGCCGTTCGATCGCGCTCGAACTCGCGCGCCTGGGCGCGACGGTGATCGGCACGGCGACGAGCGAATCGGGCGCCACCGCGATCACCGCGGCGTTCGCGGAAGCGGGCGTCACGGGCCGCGGCGCGGTGCTGAACGTCAACGACGCGGCAGCCGCCGAGGCACTGATCGATGCGACCGTGAAGGAATTCGGCGCGCTGAACGTGCTCGTCAACAACGCAGGCATCACGCAGGATCAGCTCGCGATGCGGATGAAGGACGAGGACTGGGACGCGGTGATCGACACCAATCTGAAGTCGGTGTTCCGCCTGTCGCGCGCGGTGCTGCGCCCGATGATGAAGGCGCGCGGCGGCCGTATCATCAACATCACGTCGGTGGTCGGCTCGGCCGGCAATCCGGGTCAGGTCAACTACGCGGCCGCGAAGGCCGGCGTCGCGGGCATGACGCGTGCGCTCGCGCGCGAAATCGGCAGCCGCGGCATCACGGTGAACTGCGTGGCGCCGGGCTTCATCGACACCGACATGACGAAGACGCTGCCGGAAGAACAGCAGGCCGCGCTCAAGACCCAGATTCCGCTCGGCCGCCTCGGCAGCCCGGAGGACATCGCCCATGCCGTCGCGTTCCTCGCATCGCCGCAGGCCGGTTACATCACCGGCACGACGCTGCACGTGAACGGCGGCATGTACATGTCGTAACGGTTTTCGTTTACCATCCGCGCCGTATCCCGTTTTTCAGGCGGATCGGCGCTTGATCGACCATCAAGCCAACGCGCGTTTTGGCGTCAGCAAACCTGATAAAATGCGCGCACTTGTAAATCTGAACTTTCCCTCGGAGGGGTAATGGACAACATCGAACAACGTGTCAAGAAGATCGTCGCTGAACAACTGGGCGTCGCGGAAGCCGAGATCAAGAACGAAGCTTCGTTCGTGAACGACCTGGGCGCGGACTCGCTCGACACGGTCGAACTGGTGATGGCTCTCGAAGACGAGTTCGGCATGGAAATCCCGGACGAAGAAGCAGAGAAGATCACGACCGTTCAGCAAGCGATCGACTACGCTCGCGCAAACGTCAAGGCGTAAGCGCCTTTCGCGCTTGTCCGCCACGTCGCCGCGATCTTCGCGATTGACGCGCCATCCTGCCGGCTTCGCGCCGGACGGACTAACAGCCACAGGGCTCGCAGGGCTGGTTCCTGTGGCCACTGTGGCTTTTGTTTTTGTCATCCAATAATGGAAAAGAGGTTACCGTGAGCCGCCGTCGTGTTGTCGTTACAGGCCTGGGGCTGATTTCGCCTGTTGGCAATAATGTTGCCGACGGCTGGGCCAATCTCGTCGCCGGCAAGTCCGGTATCGCCACCGTCACGAAGTTCGATGCGTCGAACCTCGCCTGCCATTTCGCGGGCGAAGTGAAGGGCTTCAGCGCCGAGGAGTACATCCCGGCGAAGGAAGCCCGGAACATGGATACGTTCATCCATTACGGCATCGCCGCCGGCGTCCAGGCCATCAAGGACAGCGGGCTGGAAGTGACCGAAGCCAACGCGGAACGCATCGGCGTGCTGGTCGGTTCCGGCATCGGCGGCCTGCCGATGATCGAAGACACGCACCAGACCTACGTCGATCGTGGCGCGCGCCGGATTTCGCCGTTCTTCGTGCCGGGCTCGATCATCAACATGATCTCGGGTCACCTGAGCATCATGTTCGGCCTGAAGGGCCCGAACCTCGCGGCCGTCACGGCCTGCACGACCGGCCTGCACAGCATCGGCCTCGCCGCGCGCCTGATCCAGGCCGGCGACGCCGACGTGATGGTCGCGGGCGGCGCCGAATCGACGGTGTCGCCGCTCGGCATCGGCGGGTTCGCCGCCGCGCGCGCGCTGTCGACCCGCAACGACGATCCGGCCACCGCGTCGCGTCCGTGGGACAAGGACCGCGACGGCTTCGTGCTGGGCGAGGGCTCGGGCGTGATGGTGCTCGAGGAGTACGAGGCGGCGAAGGCGCGCGGCGCGAAGATCTACGCGGAAGTCGTGGGCTTCGGCATGACGGGTGACGCGTACCACATGACCGCGCCGAACATGGACGGTCCGCGCCGCTGCATGGTCGCGGCGCTGCGCGACGCCGGCCTGAATGCCGACGAGGTGCAGTACCTGAACGCGCATGGCACGTCGACGCCGCTGGGCGACAAGAACGAGTCCGACGCGGTGAAGGCGGCCTTCGGCGAGCACGCGTACAAGATGGTGGTCAACTCGACGAAGTCGATGACGGGCCACCTGCTGGGTGGCGCGGGCGGCCTCGAATCGGTGTTCACGGTGCTGGCGCTGCACAACAACGTGTCGCCGCCGACCATCAACATCTTCAACCAGGACCCCGAGTGCGATCTCGATTACTGCGCGAACACCGCGCGTGACATGAAGATCGACGTTGCCGTGAAGAACAACTTCGGCTTCGGCGGGACCAACGGCACGCTGGTGTTCAAGCGCGTCTGACGTCGAATCGCTTGACGAGTCCATTCGATGCTCCGGCCGGGCGTCCGCAGCGCTTTGCGTTGCGGGCCTCGGCCGTGTCGTATCTCGTGCTGGCCGCGTTCGTCGCATCGGCTGCCGCGTCGGCGTACCTGTTCTGCGCGCCGCGCGCGGGCGCTGTCGCCGGCGCCGGCGTGTCGGCCGCGACGGCGGCACTGCTGGCCGTATGGGCGGCGCGGGCCTGCGCCCGCCGGCTGCCGGCCGAGCTGCGGATCGATGCGTTCGGGGAGATTGCGGCGTTTGGCCGCACCGGGCGATTGCTGGCCCGCGGTCGCGTGACCGGCCATGCGCACTGGAGCAGCCTGCTGCTGGTGCTGTCGATCGGGCAGGGCGCCCGGCGCGCGCGGCCGCTGCTGATTCCGGCCGACGCGCTCGACGCCGCGTCGTTCAGCGCGCTGTCGGTGCTGGCGAGAACGGCCGGGGCGGCGGGGCAGGCATGACGGCGGCGCGGTTACCGACCGTAACCAGCGGCCGGCGCCGGAACGCTACAATAACGCTCCGCGTTGCATCCCTAGTTAACGGATTTGTCAGGTGAGTGAAAAAGAAATCGATCAGGCTCTGGTCGAGCGCGTACAGAAGGGCGACAAGGCGGCGTTCGAACTCCTGGTCTCCAAATACCACCGCAAGATCATCCGGCTGATCTCGCGCCTCGTGCGGGATCCCGCCGAGGTCGAGGATGTGGCCCAGGACGCGTTCATCAAGGCGTATCGTGCGCTGCCGCAATTCCGCGGCGAATCGGCGTTCTATACGTGGTTGTACCGAATTGCCGTCAACACGGCGAAGAACTACCTTGCGACGCAAGGCCGCCGGGCGCCGACCTCGACCGAGGCCGATGCGGAGGAAGCGGAAACTTTCTCGGACGCAGACCAACTAAGGGATATCAACACGCCTGAGTCGATGTTGATGAGCAAGCAGATTGCCGAGACGGTCAACGCTGCGATGGCTCTGCTGCCCGAAGAACTGCGCCAGGCAATCACACTGCGCGAGATCGAGGGCCTGAGCTACGAAGAGATCGCGGAAATGATGGGCTGTCCGATCGGGACGGTCCGCTCGCGGATCTTCCGTGCGCGCGAGGCAATCGCTGCCAAATTGCGTCCGCTGCTCGATACGCCCGAAGGCAAGCGCTGGTAAGCGCGACGGGCGGAACGACGCGGGTCGGGGTCTAGTTACGGATAGAGTCGTGAAGTCACGACGGGGTGTGCAAGATGGGGAGCATCATGGGGTCGGTCAATACGCAATCGCAAGCGTGCTCGCGCGGCGAGCGCCTTTCCGCGCTGGTCGACGGCGAAATGTTCGATGGCCCGGATCACGGGCAGTTTCTGGCTGAGCTCGACCGCGCGGATCGCGCTGCGTGGGCCCATTACCACCTGATCGGCGATGCGCTGCGCTCGGACGAGCTCGCGCTGCCGCCCGCGCTGAGCGTCGCGTTTACCGCACGCATGTCGGCCGCGCTCGAAAGCGAGCCGCACCTGCTGGCTCCGGCGGCCGCGCCGGCCGCGCGCAAGCTGCTGTCGCTGCGTCGGCGCGTCGTGCCCGCGTTCGCGGTGGCCGCCGCGGCGGCCACGCTGACCTGGGTCGTCGTCCCGCAAATGCAGACGGCCGGTACGCCGGGCGCCGTCCAGGTCGCCTCGATCGGCGCGCAGCAGGGCGGCAACCTGCAGCGCGTGACGGTTGCGCAGGCATCGGCCCAGCCCGGCCTGCAGGACGTCAACATCATTCGCGACGCCAGCCTCGACCAATACCTTGAAGCGCACCAGCAATTCGCCCAGCAGCCCGTCGTCACGGGTTCGATGCCGCTGATCCGCGCTGCCGTGACCACCACGCCAGGCCAATAAACCCGATGCGGACATTGCAGTTGAATCACGCCATCTCCGGATGGAAGCGGCTGCCGGCCCTCCTGCTTTGCGCAGCCGCCCTGTTGTCCGTTCAATCCCTTCCCGCCAGCGCCCAGCAACCGGACGATCCCGTCGCGACCCGCAAGGGCGCCGCGGACTGGCTCGACCGCGTCCAGCAGGCGGCGCAGCAGCAGAGCTACGAAGGTACGTTCGTCTACCAGCGCGGCGGGTACGTGCAGTCGTCGCGCATCGCGCACGTCGCGTCGCGCGACGGCGAGTTCGAACGGATCGAGACGCTCGACGGCAAGCCGCGCAAGCTGCTGCGGCACAACGACGAGCTGTACACGTTCGTGCCCGAGCGCAAGCTGTGCGTGGTCGAGCGCCGTCAGACGCGCGACTCGTTTCCCGCGCTGCTCGGCGCGAGCGGCGAACACGTGATGTCCGTCTACGATGCGAAGTCGCTCGGCAAGGACCGCGTGGCCGGGATCGACGCGCAGGTCGTCGAGCTCGTGCCGAAGGATGCGTACCGTTTCACGTACAAGCTGTGGGCCGACGCGCGCACCGGGCTGCTGCTGCGTTCGCAGACGCTCGACGCGAACGATCACGTGCTCGAGCAGATCGCGTTCTCGCAATTGCAGACGGGCGGCGCAAGCGGCGACAAGGCCGCGATCGCAGCCGGCATGCGCAACCTGAGCGGCTGGACGGTCGTGCGCCCGCCGGTCGCGACGGTCGACATGGAAGCGCAGGGCTGGCAGCTCGCGCCGAGCGTCGCCGGCTTCCAGAAGATTCGTGAAGTGCGCCGGCCGATGGCCGCGCGCGATGCCGGCGATCCGCCGATCCCGGTCGATCAGGCGGTCTTCACGGACGGCCTCGCGACGATCTCGGTTTTCATCGAGCCGGCCGAAAAGAATACGCGCAAGGAAGGCGCGGGCAGCACCGGGGCGACGCACGTTCTCGTGAAGCGCCGCGGCGACTACTGGATCACCGTGCTCGGCGAAGTGCCGCCGGCGACGTTGCAGCAGTTCGCGTCTGCCATAGAATACAAGGCTTCCAAGTAACGCTACGGCTTCCGACATGACGAAACTCACGCTGCGCAAAGTGCTCGCGGCGGCGGCGCTGTGTGCCTGCCTGCCGCTCGTCCCGCAAACCGCGGTCGCGGTCACGCCTCCCGCCGCAAGCCTGCCCGACTTTGCCGATCTGGTCGAAAAGGTCGGGCCGGCCGTCGTGAACATCCGGACCACCGCCAACGTGCCGACGAGCGGCCCGCGCGGCATGCTCCCGCCCGGCTTCGACAACGGCGACATGTCGGAATTCTTCCGGCGCTTCTTCGGCATCCCGCTGCCGCAGGCGCCCGGCAACGGCAGCAACCCGAAGAACGCGCCGGCGCCGGACAATCCGCCCGATACCGAGCAGAACCGCGGCGTCGGCTCGGGCTTCATCGTGTCGGCCGACGGTTACGTGATGACCAATGCGCACGTCGTCGACGATGCGGACACCATCTACGTGACGCTGACCGACAAGCGTGAATTCAAGGCGAAGCTGATCGGCGTCGACGACCGCACGGACGTCGCGGTCGTCAAGATCCAGGCATCGAACCTGCCGGTCGTCGCGATCGGCGATTCGAACAAGGTGCGCGTCGGCGAGTGGGTCGTCGCGATCGGTTCGCCGTTCGGCCTCGACAACACGGTCACGGCCGGCATCGTCAGCTCGAAGAGCCGCAACACGGGCGACTACCTGCCGTTCATCCAGACCGACGTGGCCGTGAACCCTGGCAACTCGGGCGGCCCGCTGATCAACATGCAGGGCGAGGTGATCGGCATCAACTCGCAGATCTACAGCCGCACCGGCGGCTTCATGGGCATTTCGTTCGCGATTCCGATCGACGAGGCGATGCGCGTGGCCGACCAGCTGAAGGCGACCGGCAAGGTCACGCGCGGCCGGATCGCGGTGGCGATCGGCGAGGTGACGAAGGACGTGGCCGATTCGATCGGGCTGCCGAAGGCCGAAGGCGCGCTCGTCAGCAGCGTCGAGCCGGGCGGCCCGGCCGACAAGGCAGGCATCCAGCCGGGCGACATTATCCTGAAGTTCAATGGCCGTCCGGTCGATGCGGCGTCGGACCTGCCGCGCATGGTCGGCGACACGAAGCCCGGCACGAAGGCGACGGTCAGCGTATGGCGCAAGGGTCAGGCACGCGATCTGCCGATCACGATCGCCGAGACGCCGGCCGAGTCGACGGCGAAGGCCGAGCAGCGCAAGAACGCGCCGCAGAAGCCGCGCCAGACCAATTCGCTCGGGCTGACGGTCAGCGACCTGACGGCGGAGCAGATGAAGACGCTGAAGCTGAAGAACGGCGTGCAGATCGACGGCGTCGACGGCCCGGCCGCCCGGGCGGGCCTGCAGCGCGGCGACATCGTGCTGCGTGTCGGCGACACCGACATCACGAGCGCGAAGCAGTTCGCCGACGTGACCGCGCAGCTCGATCCGCAGAAGGCGGTCGCGGTGCTCGTGCGGCGTGGCGACAACACGCAGTTCGTGCCCGTGCGGCCGCGCCAGAAGTAACGCGTCGATGTTCACGCTCTACGGCCGCGGCTGGTGCCACCTGTGCGACGACATGCGCGACGCACTGGCGCCGGTGGCGGCCGAATTCGGTGTCGCGGTCGACTACATCGACATCGACACCGATGCAGCGCTGGTCGCGCGTTACGACGAGGACGTGCCCGTGCTGCTGCTGGACGGCGCGGAAGTGTGCCGCCACCGGTTCGACGACGCGCGGGTGCGCGACGCGCTGGCGGCCCGGCGCTGAATCCGGCCCGCCGCCGGCCGACGCCGTTTTCGCACGGGGTTCGATCCGGCGGGCGCCCGCCCCGCGTGGCAGGGCGTCCGAAATCCCGCCCGGCAAAAGCCTTTTCGGCTAAAATAAGCCGTTTTTTCACCGACTTACAAGGCGTGCTCCGCAGTCGTGAGCGCGCCTTTTTCGCTTGATCGGCACTGAATGGATCATATTCGCAATTTCTCGATCATCGCCCACATCGACCATGGCAAGTCGACACTCGCGGATCGCATCATCCAGGTATGCGGCGGCCTCGCCGACCGTGAAATGGAAGCGCAGGTGCTCGACTCGATGGACATCGAGCGCGAGCGCGGCATCACGATCAAGGCGCAAACAGCCGCGCTGACCTATCGCGCACGCGACGGCAAGGTCTACAACCTGAACCTGATCGACACGCCGGGGCACGTCGACTTCTCGTACGAGGTCAGCCGTTCGCTGTCCGCGTGCGAAGGCGCGCTGCTGGTCGTCGACGCCAGCCAGGGCGTCGAGGCGCAGACGGTCGCGAACTGCTACACGGCGATCGAGCTCGGCGTCGAGGTCGTGCCCGTGCTGAACAAGATCGACCTGCCGGCCGCGAACCCCGAGAACGCGATCGAGGAGATCGAGGACGTGATCGGCATCGACGCGACCGACGCGACGCGCTGCAGCGCGAAGACCGGCCTCGGCGTCGAAGACGTGCTCGAGTCGCTGATCGCGAAGGTGCCGCCGCCGAAGGGCGATCCGACCGCGCCGCTGCAGGCGCTGATCATCGATTCGTGGTTCGACAACTACGTCGGCGTCGTGATGCTCGTGCGTATCGTCAACGGCACGCTGCGCCCGAAGGACAAGATCAAGATGATGGCGACCGGCGCGCAGTATCCGGTCGAGCACGTCGGCGTGTTCACGCCGAAGTCGCGCAATCTCGAGTCGCTGTCGGCCGGGCAGGTGGGCTTCATCATCGCCGGCATCAAGGAACTGACGGCCGCGAAGGTCGGCGATACCGTCACGCACGCGGCCAAGGCCGCTGCCGAGCCGCTGCCGGGCTTCAAGGAAGTGAAGCCGCAGGTGTTCGCGGGGCTGTATCCGGTCGAGGCGAACCAGTACGACGCGCTGCGCGAATCGCTCGAGAAGCTGAAGCTGAACGACGCATCGCTGCAGTACGAGCCGGAAGTGTCGCAGGCGCTCGGCTTCGGTTTCCGCTGCGGCTTCCTCGGGCTGCTGCACATGGAAATCGTGCAGGAGCGGCTCGAGCGCGAATTCGACATGGATCTCATCACGACCGCGCCGACGGTCGTCTACGAGGTCGTGCAGAGCGACGGCTCGACGATCATGGTCGAGAACCCGGCGAAGATGCCGGAGCCCGGCCGCATCGCCGAAGTCCGCGAACCGATCGTCACCGTGAACCTGTACATGCCGCAGGATTACGTCGGCTCGGTGATCACGCTGTGCGAGCAGAAGCGCGGCTCGCAGATCAACATGCAGTATCACGGCCGCCAGGTGCAGCTCACGTACGAGATCCCGATGGCCGAGATCGTGCTCGACTTCTTCGATCGCCTGAAGTCGGTGTCGCGCGGCTATGCGTCGATGGACTACGAGTTCAAGGAATACCGTTCGTCGGACGTCGTGAAGGTCGACATGCTGATCAACGGCGACAAGGTCGATGCGCTGTCGATCATCGTGCACCGGTCGCAGTCGCAATACCGCGGCCGCGAAGTCGCCGCGAAGATGCGCGAGATCATTCCGCGCCAGATGTACGACGTGGCGATCCAGGCCGCGATCGGCGCGCACATCGTCGCGCGCGAGAACATCAAGGCGCTGCGCAAGAACGTGCTCGCGAAGTGCTACGGCGGCGACATCACGCGAAAGAAGAAGCTGCTCGAGAAGCAGAAAGAAGGTAAGAAACGCATGAAGCAGGTGGGTTCGGTCGAGATCCCGCAGGAGGCGTTCCTCGCGATCTTGCGCGTCGAAGACAAATAACAGGACTGATCCTTTTATGAATTTTGCGCTGATTCTTTTTGTGCTCGTCGTCGTGACGGGCGTAGCGTGGGTGCTGGACAAACTGGTGTTCCTGCCGCGGCGTCGCAAGGCGGCCGACTCGGCGATCGAGGAGTTCGATCGCCAGCAGTCGCGCATCGACAAGCGTTTCGCGGACGAAAACGCCGCGCAGACGCGTTCGAAGCTGCGTGACGAAAAGCTGCGCCAGCCGTGGTGGCTCGAGTACACCGCGAGCTTCTTCCCGGTGATCCTGGCCGTGTTCGTCGTGCGTTCGTTCGTCGTCGAGCCGTTCAAGATTCCGTCGGGCTCGATGGTGCCGACGCTGCTCGTCGGCGACTTCATCCTCGTCAACAAGTTCGAGTACGGGCTGCGCCTGCCGGTCACCAACACGAAGATCACGCAGGGCAGCCCGCTGTCGCGCGGCGACGTCGTCGTGTTCCGCTATCCGAAGGACGAGTCGGTCGACTACATCAAGCGCGTGATCGGCCTGCCGGGCGACACGGTCGCGTACCAGGACAAGCAGCTCACGATCAACGGCCAGCCGGTGCCCGAAACGCCGCTGCCCGATTTCTTCGACGACGAGCGCCAGAATTACGCGAAGCAGTTCGAGGAAACGATCGGCAACAAGAAGAACGCGATCCTCAACAACCCGGCCGTGCCGCCGTTCGTGATGGGCGCATACGACTATCCGTATCGCGACAACTGCACGTACAACAGCCGCGGCGTGATCTGCAAGGTGCCGCCCGGCCACTACTTCATGATGGGCGACAACCGCGACAACAGCGCGGACAGCCGCTACTGGGGTTTCGTGCCGGACCAGAACATCGTCGGCCGCGCGTTCTTCATCTGGATGAACTTCAGCGACCTGAAGCGCATCGGTTCCTTCAACTGATCGCATTCGACTCACACGCAATACGCGACGCACGGGCCGCGTCGCGTATTGCCGAACTACTTTAAGAACCGGCGGTAACACCGCCTCGTCACGCCTTTTCGGGTCCGGCCGTGCCGTTTCGGCCCGACCGGCGCCCGCGTTATACTCCTGCACATGCCCCTATCCCAGTTGGAAAGCCGGCTGCGCTACGAATTTCGCAATGCGGAATTGCTGCGCCAGGCTTTGACCCATCGCAGTCACAGTGCCACGCACAACGAACGGCTCGAGTTTCTCGGCGATTCCGTTCTGAATTGCGCGGTGGCCGCTCTTTTGTTCCAGCGTTTCGGCAAGCTGGACGAAGGTGACCTGTCGCGCGTACGCGCCAACCTCGTCAAACAGCAGTCGCTGTACGAAATTGCTCAGGCCCTGAATATCTCGGACGGCCTGCGGCTCGGCGAGGGCGAACTGCGCAGCGGCGGGTTCCGTCGCCCGTCGATCCTCGCGGACGCGTTCGAAGCCATCATCGGGGCCGTGTTCCTCGATGGGGGCTTCGAAGCCGCCCAAGGGGTCATCAAGCGGCTCTATATCCCGATTCTCGACCACATCGATCCGCGCACGCTCGGCAAGGACGCGAAGACGCTGCTGCAGGAATACCTGCAGGGGCACAAGATCGCGCTGCCGACCTATACGGTCGTCGCGACCCATGGTGCGGCGCACAATCAGCAGTTCGAGGTCGAGTGCACGGTGCCGAAGCTCGACGTGAAGGTATCGGGCTCCGGCGCGAGCCGGCGCGCGGCCGAGCAGGCCGCCGCGAAGAAGGCGCTCGACGAGGTGATGGCGGCCGCACCGATGCTGGCCGCGAAGCCGAAGCGCTCGAAAAACGCGCGCGGCTCCAAGCATGTCGAACCCGAGATCGTGCCGGGCGTGAAGGGCGTGCAGGAAGCGCTCGACCTGCGCTCGCCCGAGCGGAAGGAACGTGCGGCGGCGCGCGAGGCCAGGGCGGCCGGCGCGGCGCCGGGGGCCGCCGCGGCGGCTGCAGCGGCGGGCGCTGAGCCGGCCGTCGCGCCGATGGCCGCGATCCGGGCCGCGCACGTCGAGCCGGCGGCGGACAAGGGCGAACGGGCGGCGAAGCCGGCGACCGACAAGGTGGCCGACAAACCGGCCGAGCGGCCCGACAAGGCCGCGGAAAAGTCCGCCGAGGCCGCGCCGCGCGCAGCCGACAAGCCGGCCGGCCAGGCAACCGATCCGGCGCCCTCGTCGGCCGACAAGCCCTCCGCGAGTGCCGATTCCGCCGCGCGCACGCCCGCGCGCGCACGCGATGCCGCGGCGCCCGACGCCGATACGCCGCCCGGCGGCGCGAGTCTTGCTGCCGCGCAGGCGCGCGTGGCCGATGCCGACCACTGAATTGCCCAGCGATCGTGCCGCGCGCCGCGCGGCCGTTTCCGAACCTGTCTCCCAAACGATATGAACACTCCCGCTCCTACCGGTTTCCGTTGCGGCATGATCGCGATCGTGGGCCGCCCGAACGTCGGCAAGTCGACGTTGATGAACGCACTCGTCGGCCAGAAGATCAGCATCACGTCGCGCAAGGCGCAGACGACCCGCCACCGCATCACCGGCATCAACACGTTCGACGACGCGCAATTCGTATTCGTCGACACGCCGGGCTTTCAGACCCGTCACAGCACCGCGCTGAACCGTTCGCTGAACCGCGCGGTCACGTCGACGCTGACGTCGGTCGACGTGATCCTGTTCGTGATCGAGGCCGGCCGCTTCGGCCCCGACGACCAGAAGGTGCTCGACCTGATCCCGCCCGGCATGCCGACGCTGCTGATCGCGAACAAGATCGATCGCGTGAACGACAAGGCGTCGCTGTTCCCGTTCATGCAGAAGGTGAGCGAACTGCGCGAATTCACCGAGCTCGTGCCGCTGTCGGCGCAGAAGCCGGAAGACATCAAGCGCCTGCTGGACACGATCAAGCCGTACCTGCCGGAAGGCGAGCCGATCTACGGCGAGGACGAGCTGACCGACCGCAGCTCGCGTTTTCTCGCGGCCGAAATCCTGCGCGAGAAGGTGTTCCGCTGGACCGGCGACGAGCTGCCGTACACGAGCACCGTGCTGATCGACAAGTTCGAGGAGGAGGGGCGCCTGAAGCGCATCTTCGCGACGATCCTCGTCGAGCGCGATTCGCACAAGGCGATGGTGATCGGCAAGAAGGGCGAGAAGCTCAAGCAGATCAGCACCGAGGCGCGGATGGACATGGAAAAGCTGTTCGACGGCCCCGTATACCTCGAGACCTTCGTGAAGGTGAAGAGCGGCTGGGCCGACAACGAGGCGGGGCTGCGTGCCTATGGGTACGAATGACGCGCTGACGTCGACCGAAGACGCGGTGGCGGCCGGCGCGAACGACGCGCCGTTGCCGGCACCGCCCGAACCGCCGCGCAAGGCGCGGCGCGCGACGTCTCGCACGTCCGATTTCCGCGTCGCCGAGCAGCCGGCGTTCGTGCTGCACAGCTATCCGTATCGGGAAACGAGCCTGATCGTCGACGTGCTGACACGTGACCACGGCCGGCTCGCGCTCGTCGCGAAAGGCGCGAAGCGTCCGCACTCCGCGTTGCGCGGCGTGTTGCAGACGTTCCAGCCGCTGCTGCTGTCCTGGTCCGGCAAATCCGAGGTGCGCACGCTGACGGGCGCCGAGTGGGTCGGCGGGATGCTGCCGCTCGGCGGCGACGGCCTGTTGTGCGGTTTCTACGCGAACGAGCTGCTCGTGAAATTCTGCGCCCGCGAGGATCCGCAGCCGCCGCTGTTCAATCATTACGTGCTGACCCTCACGCGTCTCGCGCACGGCGAGCCCGCGGTGCAGGTGCTGCGCTCGTTCGAACGCGTGCTGCTGCGCGAGACCGGCTATGCGATGGCGCTGAACCGCACGGTCGCCCGTCGCGCGGTCGAACCCGAGCGCCGCTACGTGTTCGATCCGGAGCGTGGCGTACGCAATGCGGACGACGACGTGCCGTCGCACTGGCCGGTCATCACCGGCCAGACGTTGCTCGACATGGAGCAGGACGATTACCATCGAGCCCAGACGGTTGCGCAGAGCAAGACGCTGATGCGCTTCCTGCTGAACACCTATCTCGGCGGTACGCCGCTCGCCACGCGTCAGATCCTGATCGACCTGCAAAACCTATGAGCTTCTTCCTGACAACGCCCACCGCCATCGACCTCGGCGTGAACATCGACCACGTCGCGACGCTGCGCAATGCGCGCGGCACGCGCTATCCCGATCCGATCCGCGCGGCGCTCGCCGCCGAAGAGGCGGGCGCGGACGCGATCACGCTGCACCTGCGCGAGGATCGCCGTCACATCGTCGACGCGGACGTGCGCCAGTTGCGCCCGCTGCTGAAGACGCGCATGAACCTCGAATGCGCGGTGACGGCCGAGATGCTCGACATCGCTTGCGAAGTGCGTCCGCACGACGCATGCCTCGTGCCGGAGAAGCGCGAGGAACTGACGACCGAAGGCGGTCTCGACGTGGCCGGCCACTTCGAGGCGGTGCGCGCCGCATGCAAGCAGCTCGCCGACGAGGGCGTGCGCGTGTCGCTGTTCATCGACCCGGACGACACGCAGATCCGCGCTGCGCACGAAGCGGGCGCGCCGGTGATCGAGCTGCATACGGGCCGCTACGCGGAAGCGCACGACGAAGCGGAGCAGCAGCGCGAATACGAGCGTATCGTCGCGGGCGTGCAGGCCGGCGCGCAGCTTGGCCTGAAGGTCAATGCGGGCCATGGGCTGCACTACACGAACGTGCAGCAGATCGCCGCGATCGACGGCATCGTCGAGCTGAACATCGGCCACGCGATCGTCGCGCACGCGATCTTCGCGGGCTGGGACAACGCGGTGCGCGAGATGAAGGCGATCATGGTCGCCGCACGCGTCGCCGCGCTGCATGGCGGCGCGCGCTGACGATGCGAGGCCGCCGCGCCCCGCACGCCGTTGGCGACGCGTTTGACCCGGCCTCGCCGGGCCACCCCGGCGGAGACTGACATGGCGATCTACGGCATCGGTACCGACATCGCGCAGGTGAGCCGCGTCGCGGCCGTGCTCGAACGCACGGGCGGCCGGTTTGCCGAGAAGGTGCTCGGCCCCGACGAACTGCGCGTGTTCCACGCCCGGCGCGCCCGCTCCGAGGCGCGCGGCATCGCGTTTCTCGCGACGCGCTTCTCCGCGAAGGAAGCGTTCTCGAAGGCGATCGGGCTCGGCATGCATTGGCCGATGACGTGGCGCGCGCTGCAGACGCTCAATCATCCAAGCGGCGAGCCGTACGTGGTCGCATCCGGCGAGCTGGCTGAATGGCTGGCCGCGCGCGGCATCACGGCACGTGTGACGGTCAGCGACGAACGCGACTACGCGGTGTCGTTCGTGGTCGCCGAAACGGACGCCGCGCCTGGCACTGCACCTGTTTCCCGAACTTCTTCCTGACGGAATTCACGATTCGATGAAAACGACTCCCGGCCCGGTCATGCTCGACGTCGTCGGCACGACCCTGTCGCGCGACGATGCGCGGCGCCTCGCGCATCCGAATACCGGCGGCGTGATCCTGTTCGCGCGGCACTTCCAGAATCGTGCGCAACTGACCGCGCTGACCGATTCGATCCGCGCGGTGCGCGAAGACATCCTGATCGCCGTCGATCACGAAGGCGGGCGCGTGCAGCGGTTCCGCACCGACGGCTTCACGGTGCTGCCCGCGATGCGTCGCCTCGGCGAGCTGTGGGATCGCGACGTGCTGCTCGCGACGAAGGTCGCGACCGCCGTCGGTTACATCCTGGCCGCCGAGCTGCGCGCGTGCGGGATCGACATGAGCTTCACGCCCGTCCTCGATCTCGACTACGGGCACTCGAAGGTGATCGGCGATCGTGCGTTCCATCGCGATCCGCGCGTCGTCACGCTGCTGGCGAAGAGCCTGAACCATGGGCTGTCGCTTGCCGGCATGGCAAACTGCGGCAAGCATTTTCCCGGGCACGGCTTCGCGGAGGCCGATTCGCACGTCGCGCTGCCGACCGACGACCGCACGCTCGACGCGATCCTCGAGCAGGACGTCGCGCCGTACGACTGGCTCGGGCTATCGCTGGCCGCGGTGATCCCGGCGCACGTGATCTACACGCAGGTCGACAAGCGGCCGGCGGGCTTTTCGCGCGTGTGGCTGCAGGACATCCTGCGCGGCAAGCTCGGCTTCACGGGTGCGATCTTCAGCGACGACCTGTCGATGGAGGCTGCCCGCGAAGGCGGCACGCTCACGCAGGCCGCCGACGCCGCGCTCGCCGCCGGTTGCGACATGGTGCTCGTCTGCAATCAGCCGGATGCAGCCGAAGTCGTGCTGAACGGACTGAAGGCGCGGGCCTCGGCCGAGTCGGTGCGGCGCATCAAGCGGATGCGTGCGCGCGGCAAGGCGCTCAAGTGGGACAAGCTGATCGCGCAGCCCGAGTATCTGCAGGCACAGGCGCTGTTGAGCAGCGCGCTGGCGTAAGCGGGCAGGGCGGGCGCGGATCGTGTCGTTCCGGTCGCTCCAAATGAAAAAGCCGCGCAATCGCGCGGCTTTTTTACGGGTGGCGACAGCCTGATTCGAATGGTCGCCGGCACGGATTTGAACGCAACTAACGGTCAGATCCAGCCAGCGCCCGTATCCAGGGCGCCGTTCGCTCAGTTCACCTTCATCCGCTGCAGCTTGTTGTACAGCGTCTTCGGGCTGATGCCGAGCAGCGTCGCGGCGCGGTGGCGCGTACCGCCGACCGCGTCGAGCGTCGCGCGGATCAGCAGATCCTCGACGTCGGACAGCGGCGTGCCGACCTTGATCTGCACGCTGCTGCCGTTCAGCGCGGCGCCGGCGGAGAAGCTGGCCTCGCCCGCGCGCAGCGTCTCGATGAAGTCGCCCGATGCGTCGTACGCGAAGCGCACGCGTTCCTGCAGCTCGCGCACGTTGCCCGGCCATTCGTACGACAGGCATTCGCGCACGAAGCCTGGCGCCGCGCGCTTGTCGGTCGTGCTGCGGCCGGTTGCGCGCGCTTCGCGGTTCAGTTCGTCGATCTGCGCATCCGCGATCGCGAGTGCGTCGCCGTCGCGCTCGCGCAGCGGGGGCATCGTGATCGATGCCGCATCGAGGCGCAGCCACAGATCCTCTCGCAGTGTGCCGTTTGCCACCGCTTCACGCGCCGGGCGGCGCGTGGCCGCGATCAGCCGGAAATCGCTGGTGATCGAGCTCGTACCGCCGATCCGCATGAAGTTCTGCGAATCGAGCGCGTGCAGCAGCGCTTCCTGCAGCACGAGCGGCAGTGCGGTGATTTCGTCGAGGAACAGCGTGCCGCCGCCGGCTTGCTCGAACAGGCCCAACTCGCGGCGCTCCGCGCCGTCGAAGGCGCCGCGCTCGTGGCCGAACAGCACGCTGTCGAGCGACGCGCCATGGCGGCCGGCCTGCGCGAGCATCCGGCAGTCGAACGACACGAACGGCCCCTTGCGGCGCCGGCTCAGCTCGTGCAGCGTGCGCGCGGCCAGCTTCTTGCCGGTGCCGGCTTCGCCCGAGAACAGCACGGCCGTCTCGGTGCGGGCGTTGTGCTCGATCATGTCGTACACGTGCTGCATCGCGTCGCTGCGGCCGACCAGCGCGCCGAAGCGGCCCAGATGGCGCAGCGATGCCCGCAGCGACTGCACTTCGTCGATCAGTTCGTACGGGCGGGGAATCCGCGCGAGCAGGCTGCGCAGGCGCGGAATGTTGATCGGCTTGAGCAGGTAGTCCCAGATGCCGTGGCGCAAACCCTCGATGGCGCTCTCGACCGTCGCGTTGCCCGTCAGCACGATCACGGGCAGCGAGCCGTTCGGCTGTTGCTGCGGCAGGTGCTGGAGCAGGTCGAAGCCGCTGCCGTCCGGCAGGTTCAGGTCGACGAGCACGACGTCGGGAATCGAGCGGCCGAGCGCCGTGCGCGCTTCGGCGAGCGACGTGGCCGTGTCGACCGAGAAGCCGTCTGCGGCGAGCAGCGCGGTGAGGCCTGACAGGCTGTTGGGATCGTCTTCGACAATCAGGGCGTGTGGCATGGTGGACGCGAGTCGAGTCAAGAGAGGCGGGCTGTCGGCCAGCGGGCCGCAGCCGCATGTCGGATTAAAGACTGATTTTATGCCCCGCCGAACGCGTCACGCGCATTATTTCTCCGGCGCTATAAAACAGTTACCGATGATACAAATTGAATATCTTTACCGGTGGATTTTGTGCTGCTTATGGCGCCGGCTTGTGGCAGCTGTTGACGCCAGGCAAACAAAAAGCGCCCCGAAGGGCGCTTTGTTCGATGCGGATATCGCAGACGATTACGCGCGGCTGCGGTATTCGTTCGTGCGCGTATCGATTTCGATCTTGTCGCCGGTGTTGCAGAACAGCGGCACCTGCAGTTCGAAGCCGGTCGCCAGCTTCGCGTTCTTCAGCACCTTGCCCGACGACGTGTCGCCCTTGACGGCCGGTTCCGTGTAGGTGATTTCGCGAACGAGGATCGTCGGCAGTTCGACCGAGATGGCCTTCTCGTTGTAGAACACGACTTCGCAAGCCATGCCGTCTTCGAGGTAGTTCAGCGCTTCGCCCATCATTTCGGCTTCGACTTCGTACTGGTTGTAGTCGGCGTCCATGAACACGTACATCGGGTCGGCGAAGTACGAGTACGTCACTTCCTTGCGGTCGAGCACGACGACGTCGAACTTGTCGTCGGCCTTGTAGACCGATTCCTGACCTGCGTTCGACAGCAGGTTCTTCATCTTCATCTTGACGACGGCGGCGTTACGGCCCGACTTGTTGTATTCCGTCTTTGCGATGACCCAGGCGTCGCTGCCGATCTGCACGACGTTGCCTACGCGGAGTTCCTGTGCGGTTTTCATAAAAACACTGTCCTGATCAAATCAAATAAATAGGTGCCTGAGCGGTGCACAACGGGTGAGGCGCCAAGCAGATGCGTTCCGGTGGGCGCCCAAAGCTCAAACGCGAGCGCTTGCGTGGTCAGCCGTCGGATAACCGCTTATTTTAACTGAGATTTTGCGTATTCCGCCAGCTTTCCGGCGAGATCGCCGACGGCCGCGAGCGCGTCGGCCCAGCGGATCGCATTGGCGTCCAGCGCGGCGCGGTGTTGCCAGAAATCGGCCCAGTCGGGCGTGCCGGCGCCGTTCCACGCATGCCAGAACCGTTCGAGCGCCGCGCGCGGCGCATCGGGGAGGCCGGCCGACAGGTGCGCGAGCGCGGCATCGAGCTTCGGCAGGTGCACGTCGTCGGCCTGCGGGTAGATGTGCCACACGAACGGCTTGCGCGCCCATTGCGCGCGGACGAACGAATCCTCGCCGCGCACGAAGTTGAGGTCGGCGACCCACAGCAGCGCGTCGTAGTCGGGCTGCGGAACGAACGCGAGCCCGTGGGCGGTCAGGTTGCCGCTGCGCGCGTGCGCGCCCGCCGCGAATGATTCGACCCCGAAAAAGCGCGCGACGGCCGGCGACACGCGCCCGGCGGGTACGAGCGCGAGGACCGGCGACGGGCCGTCGCGCCACTGCGCGAGCAGCGCGTCGACGGCCGGGTTCTCGTAGGCGAACAGGCTGACGACCGTCGTGCCGGGCGCCGGCGGCGCGCCGCCGGTCGCGTGCCGCCACCACGCGGCGCGCGCTGCCGGGTCGGCGTCGAAGGCCGCGCGGCGTGCGTCGAGGTCGCGCTCCTTCGGCACGCCGCCGGTGCCGGCCGACAGGCCCGGAAAGAAGAACGTCTTCAGCAGCGGGTAGCGCGGATGCGGCGACGGCCGCAAATGGAAATCGGCGACCCAGTCCTCGGCGCTCAGGTATTCGAGGTTGATCCACACGGGGCGGCGCGCGCGTCGCGCCATCGCCGCGAGATACGGGCCGGGCAGCTCGCACGCGAACGCCTCGATCACGACATCGGCGATGTCCAGCGCGTCGCCGACTTCCGCATGCCAGTGCTCGATCACGATCGCGTCGACCGTCTGCCGGGTCGCGTCGGGGTCGACTTCCGGCAGCAGGCGCGCGAACGTGTGCAGGTCGTCGACGAACAGGCGAACCTGCCAGCCGTGCTCGTGCGCGAGCTGACGCGCGACGCGCCAGCACACGCCGATGTCGCCGAAATTGTCGATCACCGTGCAGAACAGGTCGCAGGCGATCGGTTCGCCCGGCGCGAGCGGCGCGGAAGAGAGTGGGGCAGCGGTGGTGCGTGGCATCGAAGCGGGCCGGTGAATGCTCTAAACTGGCGATTCTAATGGACCCGTTCCGCGTTACAAGGCGCCCGGATCACGCATGACATCCCCAGAAGCTTCCGATATTCCGTTCGAACCGAAGAAGATCCTTGCGCAGTTGCCGCACATGCCGGGTGTCTATCGCTATTACGACACGGCGGGCGCCGTCCTCTACGTCGGCAAGGCGCGCGACCTGAAAAAGCGCGTGTCGAGCTATTTCACGAAGACGCAACTGTCGCCGCGCATCGCGATGATGGTCACGCGCATCGCGCGCATCGAAACGACCGTCACGCGCTCGGAAGCCGAAGCGCTGCTGCTCGAGAACAACCTGATCAAGGCGCTCGCGCCGCGTTACAACATCCTGTTTCGCGACGACAAATCGTATCCGTACCTGAAGCTGACCGCGCACCGCTTTCCGCGGATGGCCTACTACCGCGGCTCAGTCGACAAGCAGAACCAGTATTTCGGGCCGTTCCCGAGTGCGTGGGCCGTGCGCGAGAGCATCCAGATCCTGCAGCGCGTGTTCCAGTTGCGCACCTGCGAGGATTCGGTCTTCAACAACCGCACGCGGCCGTGCCTGTTGCACCAGATCGGGCGGTGCACGGCGCCGTGCGTCGGCGCGATCTCCGACGAGGATTACGCGGTCGACGTGTCGAACGCCGCGCGGTTCCTGCTCGGCCGGCAGTCCGAAGTGATGAAGGAGCTCGAGCAGAAAATGCACGCGTTCGCGGCCGAACTGAAATTCGAGCAGGCGGCGGCCGTGCGCAACCAGATGAGCTCGCTCGCGACGGTGCTGCACCAGCAGGCGATCGAGGTCGGCAGCGACAGCGACGTCGACGTCCTGGCCGTCGTCGCGCAGGGCGGGCGCGTGTGCGTGAACCTCGCGATGGTGCGCGGCGGCCGGCACCTCGGCGACAAGGCCTATTTCCCGACGCACGTCGAAAGCGCACTGACGCTCGCCGAGGGCGGTCTCGGCGAAGAGGCCGAGCCGGCGGAGGCGGTCGATGCGACGGCCGACGCGGTGCCCGATCTGCCCGCGGAAGAGGCCGGCAGCGCGCGCGGCACGGCGGCCGCGGCGTCGGTCGAGGCCGAGGTGCTCGACGCGTTCATCGCGCAGCACTATCTCGGCAATCGCGTGCCGCCCGTGCTCGTCGTCAGCCATGCACCGGCGAGCCGCGACCTGCTGGAGCTGCTGTCCGAGCAGGCCGGCCACAAGGTGTCGCTGGTGCGGCAGCCGCAGGGGCAGCGGCGCGCGTGGCTGTCGATGGCCGAGCAGAACGCGCGCCTCGCGCTCGCGCGGCTGCTGTCCGAGCAGGGCTCGCAGCAGGCGCGTACGCGCGCGCTGGCGGACGCGCTCAGCTACGACAGCGACGATCTCGCGACGCTGCGGATCGAATGCTTCGACATCAGCCATACGATGGGCGAGGCGACGCAGGCGTCGTGCGTCGTCTATCACCATCACAAGATGCAGTCGGGCGAATACCGCCGCTACAACATCACGGGCATCACGCCGGGCGACGATTACGCGGCGATGCGGCAGGTGCTCACGCGCCGCTACGAGAAGATGGTCGAGCAGGCCGCGCAGGCGGCGGCCGTCGACGAAGCGGCCGGCATCGACGGCGAGTCGACGCGCCAGGCCGAGGCGTCGAGCCTGCTGCCGAACATCGTGCTGATCGACGGCGGCAAGGGCCAGGTCGAGATCGCGCGGCAGGTATTCACCGAGCTCGGCCTCGATACGTCGATGCTGGTCGGCGTCGCGAAAGGCGAGGGGCGCAAGGTCGGCCTCGAAACGCTGGTGTTTGCGGACGGCCGCACGCCGCTCGAACTCGGCAAGGAGAGCGCCGCGCTGATGCTCGTCGCGCAGATCCGCGACGAGGCGCACCGTTTCGCGATCACCGGCATGCGGGCGAAGCGGGCGAAGGCGCGCCAGACGTCGCGACTCGAGGAACTCGAGGGCGTCGGCGCGAAGCGCCGGCAGCGGCTGCTCGCGCGCTTCGGCGGGTTGCGCGGCGTGGTGGCCGCGAGTGTCGAGGAACTGGCGAGCGTCGAGGGCATTTCGCACGCGCTCGCCGAGCAGATCTACAAGCAGCTTCACTGACGCGGCCGTGCGGCCGGCGGCGTTGCCAGCGTTCTTGTGGCAGGCCGGTCGACACGGCACAATTGCGAATCCTTTACTGTCCCGCATGCCATGCCGTTCAATTTCCCGATTTTCCTGACGTGGGTACGGATCGTGCTGATTCCGCTCGTCGTCGGCGTGTTCTATCTGCCGGACACGGTGATGGGCGGCGCGCACCGCAATCTCGCGGCGGCGGCGATCTTCATCCTCGCCGCGCTGACCGACTGGTTCGACGGCTTCCTCGCCCGCAAGTGGAACCAGACGTCGTCGTTCGGCGCGTTCCTCGACCCGGTCGCGGACAAGCTGATGGTGACGGCCGCGCTGCTGATCCTCGTGCAGATTTCGCGGGTCGACGCGGCGATCGCGCTGGTGATCGTCGGTCGCGAGATCGCGATTTCGGCGCTGCGCGAGTGGATGGCCCAGATCGGCGCGTCGAAGAGCGTGGCGGTGAACCAGCTCGGCAAGTTCAAGACCGCGTGCCAGATGGTCGCGATTCCGATGCTGCTGTTCTACGGGCCGCTGCCGCTGGGGATCGTGACGATCGACACGCGCGTGTGGGGCGAGTGGCTGATGTATCTGGCCGCGGTGTTGACCATCTGGTCGATGCTGTACTACATGAAACTCGCATGGCCGCAGATTCGCGAGCGTGGCGGCGCCTGACCCGCATCGCCTGTGCGGCGGCGGTTTTTGTAAAAAGGGCTGGAAAAGCCCTTGACACACGAATGTGCCTTCGACATAATCTCGCTTCTCCGCTGCACGACGAAGTAAGTGTGTGACGGGGAAGCAGGAGCGTAGCAATACGCGGGAGTAGCTCAGTTGGTAGAGCGCAACCTTGCCAAGGTTGAGGTCGCGAGTTCGAGACTCGTCTCCCGCTCCAGATTTTTTCTGGCAGCGCGTGGTACGGCAAAGCGCTGCAGGTGCAGGACAATGCGGGAGTAGCTCAGTTGGTAGAGCGCAACCTTGCCAAGGTTGAGGTCGCGAGTTCGAGACTCGTCTCCCGCTCCAGATTTTTCTGGCAGCGTGTAGTACGGCGAAGCGCTGCAGGTGCAGGACAATGCGGGAGTAGCTCAGTTGGTAGAGCGCAACCTTGCCAAGGTTGAGGTCGCGAGTTCGAGACTCGTCTCCCGCTCCAAGTAATGGGGAAGCCACGCTTCCCTTTTTATTTGATGGACCTCCGGTCCTCGAATGAAAATCTGTCGCTTGCCTCACGGCATCCGGACAGTCCGCTTTTGGCGCGATAGCAAAGCGGTTATGCAGCGGCCTGCAAAGCCGTTTAGGCCGGTTCGACTCCGGCTCGCGCCTCCAGAAAAAGCCCCGCTTCGGCGGGGCTTTTCTTTTTTCTGCGCCGCTTTCCCCCGTGGACGAAGAGGTCGCGCCGTGGGCACCCTCTGGGAGGGCACCGCGGGTGCGTTCGTCGCGCCCAGCTGACACGGCGTGGCGCGGTGGCTCTGGCCGGTCGAATCCCGGCGAGATCGCGACCGGGTTGCCCGACGCACGGGCCGACTGATGCGGCGGACTCGATCATCTGGCGCCAAAGCATCGCGGACATTCTGAGCATGCGCGCGGAAAGGCGGCTGAACGAAACGGGCTGATCATCTTCAGGGATGACGCCGCACAGCCCGTGGGGCAGTTCCACCGAGGATGCCGGCAGGGACTATCGTCGCGGCATCCTCGCTCGCCCGTCAGCAGAAACTGGCGGGATCTTGATCGGTGTGCGGATCGTGGCGCGCCTCACATATTCTCCCGGAAGCGTGGTTTCCTCATGTAATTTAATCATTTCGGAGGAGGGCGCGACCGGTAGCGGGTTGTCGGCGCATCACGTTCGATAGACTCCAGCCGTTTTCGGTTCCGGTCAGTTTGGTGCAGCACATGTCAATGCGCCAGACCGAGACTTTGTATGCGAAATCACGTCCGACCCGGATGTGCACAATTTGCAGCGAGGAGATCCATGCAACACCGGACGGCAGCCCCTTATTTCGTTGTGGCAGTCGGTATCGTGATCGCGTGCGCGCTGATGGGCCTGTGCGTGCTACAGCTATTCCAAAGCCGTCACGACGCCCTGGAGCGGGCCAGCGAAACCTCGCGCAATCTCGGCCTGATGGCCGAGCGCGACATCGAGCGCAACCTCGAACTCTACGATCTGTCCTTGCAGGCGCTGATCCATGGCCTGCAGCGGCCTGACGTGATGGCTGCGGCGCCCGCGCTGCGGCGGGAAGCGCTGTTCGATCATGCAATGACGGCGCAATTCATCGGTTCGCAACTGGTGCTCGATGCCGACGGGAATATCATTCTGGATTCGGCCAACGACGTGCCGCGCAAGGGCAATTTCGCCGATCGCAGATACTTCACGATCCACCGCGACAATCCGAACGTGGGGCTTTACGTCAGCGATCCATTCGTGTCGCGCTTGCGCGCCGGTATGCTCAGCATTGCGCTGTCGCGGCGCATATCGAATCCGGATGGTTCGTTTGCCGGTATCGCGCTGATCGCCATCAACCTTGAATATTTCCACAAGCTGTTCGCAGGGTTGTCATTGGGACAACACGGCTCGATATCGCTGATCGGAAAGGACGGCATCATGGTCATGCGGCAGCCGTACGACGTCCGGACCATCGGTCGCGATATCGGCAAAGCGGCAACCTTCCAGCGCTTCCGGAGCGCGCCCGAGGGTTCATTCTCGGAAACGGCATCGATCGACGGCGTGCGCCGTCTCTACTACTTCAAGAATTTGCCGACGCTGCCTCTGATCATCATGGTCGCGGAGGCGGAGCAGGATATTTATGCTGCGTGGCGACGTCGTGCGGAGACGATCGGCCTGCTGGTTGCGACGTTCGGCGCAGCGTTCATTGCGCTATCCGTGTTTCTCGGTGTGCAACTGCGGCGTCGGATGCGCGCGGAATCCGAGCTTGAGTTGCTGGCACGCACCGACGGGCTCACCGGTCTTAACAATCGCCGCAGTTTTGGGGAAGTTCTGGACCGGGAGTGGCGCCGTGCGCGACGAGCCCATTCCGTTTTTTCATTGCTGTTTGTCGATGTCGATCGTTTCAAAGCCTACAACGACACCTATGGTCACCAGGCGGGGGACGATGCGCTGGCTGCAGTCGCGCGCTGCATCGGCGAAAACATTCGCCGACCGACCGATACGGCGGCTCGCTACGGCGGAGAGGAATTCGTCGTGTTGCTCCCTGACACGCCACCGACGGGGGCAGCCCAGACTGCTGAACGAATACGCGCGGCGATCAACGAACTGGCGCTCGAGCACGCCGGAAGCGAATACGGGCGTGTGACTGCCAGCATCGGGTTGGCGAGTTGGACACCGGATCAGGACGGCGATCCCGGTGCGGTCATCAAGGCGGCCGACGAGGCGTTGTATTACGCGAAGGCAGCCGGTCGGAACAAGGTTTCCGCTTTCCAGTCGTCGATTTGACGGTGATTGGACCCGAGCAGGAGTCTCAACGTTACTTTGGGCTCGGGTATGTCGGTGCGTCTACGTAGACGCACGATTCCATGACGAATCGTTGCGCGCGAAATTCGGTCGGAAGTCATGTCGAACGGGAATGAGCGATGCTGCTGCTTGCCGGCATCTTTGAATCGTCTTTCCGGAGATCGATATGACTTCAGATGCGAATGAGCGGGGCACACGCGGATCGCCACGAAATTTCTTGACATGTCGCACCGGCGAACTCGACGTGGCCTACGAAGTATCGGGCCCGCTTGACGGACCGCCGCTGGTCCTTGTCCACGGATGGCCCGACGATGTTCAGTGCTGGGACAAGACTATCCTGGACCTCGGATCGAGTGGTCAGCAGTTCCGAATCTACGCGCCCTATCTGCGTGGATCGGGCCCGACACGCTTCTTGAATGGCGACACGATGCGCAGCGGCGCAATTGCAGCGCCGACCCTTGATTTGTCGCAGTTCGTGGAAGCGCTGGATTTGACGAACGTCCTCCTCGCCGGGTACGACTGGGGAGCGCGCGCGGCGTACGGCGTCGCGGCGCTGTTTCCCGAAAGAATAAACGGTATGGTTACCGCCGCGGCGGGCTATGCCACCGCGATGCCGGCCAACGAAATGCCCTATGAACTGGCCAACGCGTATTGGTACGAGTGGTATGTCGCGACGACGTATGGAATGAAGGCCTATCGAGAGGATCGCGAACGGTTGTGCAGATACTTGTGGCACAGCTGGTCGCCCGCTTGGCCCGACAGGGAGAGCGACTTTCAAGCCATGATCGGCTCTCTCGACAATCCCGACTGGGCCGACATCAGCCTTCATGCTTACCGACAGCGCTGGCATGATGCGCCGGGCGCAGGTCAGCACGAGCAGATAGAACGACAATTGGCGGCTTCGCCGATGATCCCTGTCGACACCATCATGCTCCAGGGTGCGGAAGATCGTGACAATTTGCCCGTCACGTCTGAAAACAAGGAGCGGTACTTTTCCGGGCACTATGAACGCCGCCTGCTGCATGGAATAGGACACTTCGTCCCGCGCGAGGCGCCAGATGTCTTTGCGGAGGCCATACGCGCGATTGCCGGGCGGTGAGCTCATGATCCTGCGGCCTGACGACCGGAAGAGAGGTTTCCTGCATCACCTGAAGCCGTCGCGCACGGCGCACGCGACGTGTCGCAAGCCATCATCACCCATCCACCGGCTGCGCCGGCGTCTCGAGCTTCAACTGATAGAACGCCGCATCGAGCCAGCGGCCGAACTTGAAGCCCGCCTCCGCGATCGTGCCCGCGTGCACGAACCCCAGTTTCGTATGCAGCGCGATGCTGCCGGCATTGGTCGCGTCGATGCAGCCGACCAGCACGTGCACCTGCGCTTCGCGCGCCCGCCGGACCACTTCGCGCAGCAGCCGTTCGCCGAGCCCGCGACCGCGCTGGTCGTTGCGCACGTAGACGCTGTGTTCGACCGTGTACTTGAACGCCGGAAACGCGCGGAACGTACCCCAGCTCGCGAAGCCGAGCAGTTCGCCCGCTGCGTCGACGGCGCCGAAAACCGGGAAGCCGCCCGCGCGTTTCGTCGCGAACCACGTGACCATCGCTTCCGGCGGGCGCGGTCGATAGTCGTACAGCGCGGTCGAGTTCACGATCGCGTCGTTCAGGATCTCGAGGATGGCCGCCGCGTGTTCGGCCTCGCTGCAATCGATCAGGCGCACGTCGTCGCGCTGCGTCGGGGAATTCATACGGGTTCCTTCCTGTTGGCTCTGAATCGGTTCCACAGACGATGCGCGCGTCACGTGCTCCGCACGCCGGCGGCGGAGGCATCGCAGATCGCGACGACATAGCGCGCGGCATGCGACGACGGATTGCTGAAGATCAGCGGCTGGTCGAGCCGCATGGCCAGACAGTCGCCTTCGTGAAGTTCGTGCAGCACGTCGCCGAACGTGACGTCGACGCGGCCGCTGATGATCCACACCTGCTGATGCAGCGCGCTTTCGCGCCCGCCGCTGTCGTACGCGACGCGCGCGCCGGGCGGGAAATCGACCTCGACGAGCTGGATCGGCGACGGCCAGCCGGCCGGCGACAGGTTGCGGCGCACATAGCCGGACGCCGGGTCGCGCCATTCGGCCTGCTGCGCGCGCCGTGCGAGCGGCTGGGCGGGCGCGTCGTCCCGGTCGCCGCCGAACAGTCCGGCCAGCGACACGCCGAGGCCGGCCGCGAGCTTGTCGAGCACGACGGCCGTCGGGCTGGCCGACGCGCGTTCGATGAGCGAGATCATCGAACGGCTGACGCCGGAACGCGCTGCCAGCGTGTCGAGCGTGTAGCCTCGAACGGCGCGCAGGCCGCGCACGCGCCGGGCAATGCGCTCGTTGATGCCGGTATCGTCGGCCGCGGTGATCGCTGATTCTTTCATAATGGATTTATTGTCCAGCAAGCTGGAATTCGATGTCAACGGTATTTCCCGCAGCGGGGCGGCAGGAGGCGAGACACGAACGGCTTGCCCGGTCGTCTTGCGCAGCGTAATATACGAAACAGCTACGTTTAGTTTAATTGGGGATATATGGGCATCATCAAGATTTCCGAGCACATGCATGAGCGGCTGCGCTCGACGAGCACGGCGCTGAGCCGTTCGATCAACGCGCAGGCCGAACACTGGCTGCGTGTCGGGATGCTGGCGGAACTCAACCCGGCGCTGTCCTACGGCGATATCTGCAAGATGTTGATCGAGGCCGAGGCGCGGGGCGGCGACGTGGGGCCGGCGGAGACGGCCGCGCACGGCATCGAGCAGGTGGCGTGATGGCGAAACGTGAAATTCCGATCCGCGGTGCCGCGGAAATCGCCAAGTCGCGCGAAGCCGCGAAGCTCGCGTCGCAGGTGCTGACGATGATCACCGAGTACGTGAAGCCGGGCGTCACCACCGATGAGCTGGACGCACGCTGCCGCGAATACATCATCGACGAATTGGGCGCGATTCCCGCGAACATCGGCTACCACGGCTATCCGAAGACGCTGTGCACGTCGGTCAACCACGTGGTCTGTCACGGCATTCCGACGTCGCGGCCGATGCGCGACGGCGACATCGTGAACCTCGACATCGCGGTGATCAAGGACGGCTGGTTCGGCGATACGAGCCGCATGTACTTCGTCGGCGAACCGAACGAACTCGCGCGGCGGCTCGTCGCGGCGACCTACGAGGCAATGCACGCCGGCATTCGCGCGGTGCGTCCCGGCGCGACGCTCGGCGACGTCGGTTATGCGATCCAGCAGGTCGCCCATCGTGAAGGGTTCAGCGTGGTGCGCGAGTATTGCGGGCACGGCATCGGCGACGTCTATCACGACGAGCCGCAGGTGCTGCATTACGGTCGCCCGGGCACCGGCCTGCCGCTGCGGCCGGGGATGATCTTCACGATCGAGCCGATGCTCAACGCGGGCAAGCGCGACACCCACGTGCTGGCCGACGGCTGGACGGTCGTCACGAAGGACCATTCGCTGTCCGCGCAATGGGAGCACATGGTCGTCGTGACGGAAACGGGTTTCGAGGTGCTCACCGAGGACGCGAAGCCCCAGGCGTTCTCGGCGCTTCCGGGCACGCACGCTGCCTGACACTGGCAGGGGTGCGCCGCGCACGGCGGCGTAGCGTTGCAATGGAAGCGTTGCAATGAAACGGGCCCCTTCGCGGGGCCCGTGTCGTTCACGGCGGCCGGCGCCGCGACGCCGCGGCGCTTAACCGCGCGCCTTCTCCCAAGCGTGTTCGACGAACACGCGACAGAGTGCTTCCATCCCTTGGCGGTCTTCGTCGTCGAAGCGCGCGGCGACCGGGCTGTCGACGTCCCACACGCCGATCAGCGTGCCGTCGCCGGCGACCAGCGGCACGACGATTTCCGATTCGGACGCCGCATCGCATGCGATATGGCCGGGGAAGTCGTGCACGTCGCGCACGACCTGCGTCTCGCGGGTCTGCGCGGCCGTGCCGCACACGCCCTTGCCGAGCGCGATCCGCACGCACGCGGGCTTGCCCTGGAACGGTCCGACCACGAGCTCGGTGCCGTCGAAGAAGTAGAAGCCGGCCCAGTTCAGGCGATCGAGCGAGTGATAGACGAGCGCGGAGAAATTCGCCGCATTCGCGGTCAGGTCGCGTTCGGATTCGACGAGCGCGCGCGCCTGCTCGACGAGCGTCGCGTATTGATCGGCCTTGGAGGCGGTAGGGTCGTTGGACAGCGTGAACATGGCGGAAAGCGATAGGGGTTGTGAAATGCGCACTCGCGCGTACCGCAGTCTACGGCACCCGCGCGCGCTCTGCAGCGTGTGGTCGTGCGTGACGCGGCGCGCTTGTATGTTCAGTACTGACCAGTACGGTAAAGTCTGGTGGTAGCCAGACGAGACCGTGCAGTTTGCCCCGCGCTTGGGTGTTGGAGCCCGTGACTGAGTACAAAACGCACGGTTGCCGTGCTGGTCTTCCTGAAGCCCGAACGGTTACGCGCGCCATTTACATCGAGTGCGCATGTACAAGCATGGGATCCGAAGATCATGTCTGCTCCTTCTGCCGTAACGGTCGGCATTGACGTCGCAAAAGCTCACGTCGATGTTTCCGTACTGGGTGCCAATCTGGACATCCGTCGATTCAACAACGATGCCGAGGGCCACTCGGCCCTGGCTGTTGCCCTTCAGCCGCTGAACGTGCAGTTGGTCGTGATGGAGGCGACCGGTGGCTACGAGACCGAGCTGGCGTGCGCCTTGCAAGGTGCGGGTTTGCCGGTCGCTGTCGTCAACCCTCGGCAAGCACGCGATTTTGCCCGCTCGATGGGACGTCTGGCGAAAACCGATGCCATCGACGCACGTATGCTTGCCGAACTGGCTTCCGTGCTACTGCGTCGGGACGATCTGTCCCGCTTGCTACGTCCCGTTCCCGACGAGCGGCAGCAGTGGCTGGCTGCACTGGTGACCCGACGGCGCCAACTACTCACCATGCTCCTTTCGGAGCGACAGCGGCTCCAGATCACGCCGGTTGGTCTGCATTCAAGTCTGCTGGCTATCATTGCCGCCATCCAGGCACAACTCGATGACATTGACGCTCAGATGGTCGCTCATGTACGCCAGCACTTCGGTGAACTCGACCGCCTGTTGCAGTCCACACATGGAATTGGCCCGGTATCCAGCGCCTGCCTGATCGCAGAACTGCCCGAATTGGGCCGGCTCAATCGCCGTCAGATTGCAGCCCTCGTTGGCGTCGCTCCCATTGCTTGCGATTCCGGCTTACGTAATGGGCGACGACGGGTTCAAGGTGGCCGCTTCGCGATCCGTCGCGTGCTGTACATGGCTACATTGACTGCCACACGCTACAACCCCGCCATCAGAGCCTTCTATCAACGCCTGAAGGCCGCCGGCAAACTGTCCAAGGTCGCGCTTGTTGCCTGCATGCGCAAGCTCCTAACCATGCTCAATGCCATGGTCAAAACCAACACGCCTTGGGACGATTCACTTCATCGGGCTTGACTCGGAAGACGGTTACTCAGACCTTCGTCAGCCAGTGCGCGTACTTCGCGTTCTTGCCCGACACGATATCGAAAAACGCCGACTGGAGCTTTTCCGTGATCGGGCCGCGCGCGCCGCTGCCGATCGTGCGGTTGTCGAGCTCGCGGATCGGCGTGACTTCGGCGGCCGTGCCGGTGAAGAACGCTTCGTCGGCCGTGTAGACCTCGTCGCGCGTGATGCGCTTCTCGATCACCTCGATGCCGGCGTCCTTCGCGAGCGTGATGACCGTGTCGCGCGTGATGCCGTCGAGGCACGACGACAGGTCGGGCGTGTACAGCTTGCCGTTGTTCACGAGGAAGAAGTTTTCGCCCGAGCCTTCCGACACGTAGCCGTCGACGTCGAGCAGCAGCGCTTCGTCGTAGCCGTCGGCCGTCGCTTCCTGGTTCGCCAGGATCGAGTTCACGTACCAGCCCGACGCCTTTGCGCGCACCATCGACACGTTCACGTGGTGGCGCGTGAACGACGACGTCTTCACGCGGATGCCCTTCGCGAGGCCGTCTTCGCCGAGGTACGCGCCCCACGGCCATGCGGCGATCGCGACGTGGATCGTGTTGCCCTTCGCCGCCACGCCGAGCTTTTCCGAGCCGACCCAGATGATCGGGCGCAGGTAGCACGACTCGAGCCGGTTCTCGCGCACGACCGCGAGTTGCGCGGCTTCGAGCGTTTCGCGGTCGAACGGCACGTCCATCTGGAAGATCTTCGCCGAATTCAGCAGACGTTTGGTGTGCTCGGGCAGGCGAAAGATCGCGGTGCTGCCGTCGGCCGCCTTGTACGCGCGCACGCCCTCGAAGACGCCCATGCCGTAGTGCAGCGTGTGGGTCAGGACGTGGATCTTGGCGTCGCGCCAGTCGATCAGCTTGCCGTCCATCCAGATCTTGCCGTCGCGGTCGGCCATTGACATAGGATTCTCCTGGAAGCGGTGAGGTGCTGCGGGTTGTATGCAGCGTTGAGCCGGAAAGACGCGTATTTTAGCGTCATTTGGCGACGATCCGGTCGGACGGCGCGGGGCCGGCGCTATAATCGTCCGGTACCGATTCCAATAACGAAGGGTCGCACCGGCAGGAGGCGCCGGCGTCCCGACGAACCGCCCGCTGCGGCCCGCTTTCCCATGCTCGCTCGATTGTCCGCCACCGACCGCTTCGCGCTGATCCAGGGCGCGCGCGACTATTCCCCGACACTGATGGCGATCCTGTCCTGGGGGCTCGTCACCGGCATCGCGATGAGCAAGTCCGTGATGACGCTCGGGCAGGCGAGCGCGATGTCGCTGTTCGTCTACGCGGGCTCGTCGCAGCTCGCGGTGCTGCCGCTCCTCGCGGCGAAGCTGCCGATCTGGACCGTGCTGCTCACGGCCGCGATGGTCAACATGCGCTTCGTGATCTTCAGCGCCGGGCTGGCGCCGCATTTTTCCTACCTGCCGCTGTGGCGGCGTCTCGCGATCGGCTATTTCAACGGCGACGTGATCTACCTGCTGTTCCAGAAACAGGGCTTCGCGTACGGCCGCGTGCCGGGCAAGGAAGCCTATTTCTGGGGGATGGCGCTCGCGAGCTGGGCGTCGTGGCAGGTGTCGTCGCTCGCCGGCATCCTGCTCGCGAGCTTCTTTCCCGCGAGCTG
This sequence comes from Burkholderia cenocepacia, assembly GCF_900446215.1. Classification (GTDB taxonomy): domain Bacteria; phylum Pseudomonadota; class Gammaproteobacteria; order Burkholderiales; family Burkholderiaceae; genus Burkholderia; species Burkholderia cenocepacia. Next base: position 921,381 of record NZ_UAQZ01000012.1, read on the forward strand.
GGGGCTGGAGCTGGCCGGCACGCTCGCGCTGATCCCGATCATGGTGTCGGCGGTCGCGAACCGCTCGACGCTCGCGGCCGTCGCGGTCGCCGGGATCGTGTCGCTCGTCGCGTTCGACCTGCCGTACCGGCTTGCGCTGCCGCTCGCGGTGCTCGCCGCGCTCGCGGCCGGCTGCACGGCCGACTTCTTCGTCGAGCGGGCCGACTGGCGGCGCATCCGTACCGAAACCGTGCACGAAAAGGAGATCGAATGAGCGCGACCGAGATCTGGATCGTCATCGTCGGGATGACGATCGTCACGGCGGTCACGCGCGCGCTGTTCCTGATCGGCGGCGAGCGCACCGTGCTGCCCGAACGCGCGCAGCGCGCGCTGCGCTACGCGCCGGCTGCCGCGCTGGTCGCCGTCGTGCTACCCGACGTGCTCGAAACGCCGGCCGGCCTGTCGTTCGCGCTGTCCAACCATCCGTTCTACGCGGCGCTCGCCGGCCTCGGCTGGTTTTTGTGGCGGCGCAGCATGCTCGGTACGATCGTCGTCGGAATGCTCGTCTTCACCGCGTTGCGCCTGATCTTCTGATGGGCCGCCGTTCCGGCTCGCCCGGCGCCGCCCGGTTGCGTCGGCGAATTGTTGCGTTGCGGCAATATGTCGGTTCCAGCGCGCGATCCCAAATAGGCGGAATTCGCCGCCGCACGGGTCAGTCTGCCGGGTGGATCGGCTAGAATGCCCGTTCGAGATTTTTTACCCGTGCGCGTCATGCGAACCGCCAGCCACGGCCGCATCCGGCGCCCTTTCGCGGCAGCCCGCGCACGTCCAGCGTGAACCCCCTTTCCCCATCCACTACTTCAATCTGTCCAACATGAGCCAAGTCAAGCGTCTTACCGACCTGATCGCCGCCGGCCAGCTCGCCGGCAAGCGGGTGTTCATCCGCGCCGACCTGAACGTCCCGCAGGACGATCACGGCAACATCACCGAGGACACCCGCGTGCGTGCGTCCGTGCCGGCCATCCAGGCCGCGCTCGACGCCGGCGCGGCCGTGATGGTCACGTCGCACCTCGGCCGTCCGACCGAAGGCGAATTCAAGCCGGAAGACTCGCTCGCGCCGGTCGCGAAGCGTCTCGCCGAGCTGCTCGGCCGCGACGTGCCGCTGGTGTCGAACTGGGTCGAGAACGGCGTGAACGTCGCACCGGGCCAGGTCGTGCTGCTCGAGAACTGCCGCGTGAACAAGGGCGAGAAGAAGAATTCGGACGAGCTCGCCCAGAAGATGGCGAAGCTCTGCGACGTGTACGTGAACGACGCGTTCGGCACCGCGCACCGCGCGGAAGCGACCACGCACGGGATCGCGAAGTACGCGCCCGTCGCGTGCGCGGGCCCGCTGCTGGCCGCCGAACTCGACGCGCTCGGCAAGGCGCTCGGCAACCCGGCGCGCCCGCTGGTGGCGATCGTCGCCGGCTCGAAGGTGTCGACCAAGCTGACCATCCTGAAGTCGCTGGCCGGCAAGGTCGACCAGCTGATCGTCGGTGGCGGCATCGCGAACACGTTCATGCTCGCGGCCGGCCTGTCGATCGGCAAGTCGCTCGCGGAAGCCGATCTCGTCGCCGAGGCGAAGGCGATCATCGACGAAGCGCGCGAGCGCGGCGCGTCGGTGCCGATCCCGACCGACGTCGTCACCGCCAAGGAATTCTCGCCGACGGCCGCGGCCACGGTGAAGCAGGTCGCCGACATCGAAGCGGACGACATGATCCTCGACATCGGCCCCGATACGGCCAAGGCACTCGCGAGCCAGCTCGAGAAGGCCGGCACGATCGTGTGGAACGGCCCGGTCGGCGTGTTCGAGTTCGACCAGTTCGGCAACGGCACCAAGACGCTCGCCGAAGCGATCGCCAAATCGTCCGCGTTCTCGATCGCGGGCGGCGGCGACACGCTCGCGGCCATCGCGAAGTACGGCATTCACGACCAGGTCAGCTACATCTCGACGGGCGGCGGCGCCTTCCTCGAGTTCCTCGAGGGGAAGAAGCTGCCGGCGGTGGAAGTGCTCGAAACGCGGGCGGCCTGAGCGTGGCGGCGCGCGCAGGGGTGACGAAGGCCGCGCGCTCCGCGAAAGCGGAGCAGCCGGCCGGCGCGGGCAAGCGCAAACGCGCGCCCGCGCGGGCGAACACCGCCCCGCGCGCACCGGCGGCTGCCGGCGACGCGGCCGCACAGCACCACGAGATCCAGAACAAAGCGATGCCGGGCGCAAGCACCGGCACGCCCCCCGGAACGGCCGCCGCTGGGCCCGCCGATTCCGGCTCTCGCAGCGTTTCACCCAGCGCATCCACCTTGATCCAGATGAGGAGTTTCATGCAGCGCGCCACCAAGATAGTCGCCACGATCGGCCCGGCTTCCAGTTCGCCGGAGATTCTGCTGCAGATGATGCAGGCGGGCCTCGACGTCGTGCGGCTCAACTTTTCGCACGGCACGGCCGACGATCACCGCCAGCGCGCCGAAATGGTGCGCGAGGCCGCCCGCAAGGTTGGCCGCGAGATCGCGATCATGGCCGACCTCCAGGGCCCGAAGATCCGCGTCGGCAAGTTCGAGAACGGCAAGACCACGCTCGTGCCCGGGCAGCCGTTCATCCTCGATGCGGGCTGCGAACTCGGCAACGACGAGCGTGTCGGCCTCGACTACAAGGAACTGCCGCGCGACCTGAAGCCGGGCGACCTGCTGCTGCTGAACGACGGCCTGATCGTGCTGACCGTCGAGCGCGTGCTCGGCGACGAGATCCACACGATCGTCAAGGTGGGCGGCGAGCTGTCGAACAACAAGGGGATCAACCGCCAGGGCGGCGGCCTGTCGGCGCCGGCGCTGACTGCGAAGGACATGGAAGACATCCGCACCGCGATGTCGCTCGGCGCGGACCTCGTCGCGGTGTCGTTCCCGAAGAATGCGACCGACATGGAAATGGCGCGCCAGCTCGCGAACATCGCGGGCGCGCCGTACGGCATCAAGCCGAAGATGATCGCGAAGATCGAGCGCGCGGAGGCGATTCCGGCGCTGCAGAGCATCCTCGACGCGTCCGACGGCATCATGGTCGCGCGCGGCGACCTCGCGGTGGAAGTCGGCAACGCGGCCGTGCCGGCGCTGCAGAAGCGCATGATCCGGATGGCGCGCGAGTCGAACAAGCTCGTGATCACCGCGACGCAGATGATGGAATCGATGATCCACGCACCGGTGCCGACCCGCGCGGAAGTGTCGGACGTCGCGAACGCGGTGCTCGACGGCACCGACGCGGTGATGCTGTCGGCCGAGACGGCCGCCGGCAAGTACCCGGTCGTCACGATCGAGACGATGGCGGCCGTGTGCGTCGAAGCGGAAAAATCCGAAGAAGTCGAGCTGGACAAGGATTTCCTCGACCGGACGTTCACGCGGATCGACCAGTCGATCGCGATGGGCGCGCTGTTCACCGCGTACCACCTGGGCGCGAAGGCGATCGTCGCGCTGACCGAATCGGGCGCGACCGCGCTGTGGATGTCGCGTCACTACACGCACGTGCCGATCTTCGCGCTGACGCCGCGCGTCGGCAGCGAGCGCACGATGGCGCTGTACCGCAACGTGACGCCGCTGCACGTCGACTTCAACAGCGACCGCGATTCGGCACTGCAGGCGGCGCTCGAGATCGTCGTCAAGCAGGGTTACGTGCAGCATGGCGACATGGTCGTGCTGACCGTCGGCGAGCCGATGGGGCAGGCGGGCGGCACCAACACGCTGAAGATCGTGCGGGTCGGCGAGCACTATTGAGCGCCGGCTGAGCCTCGCTGAGCCGGCCTGCGAGCCGGCGACCCGGATCGGTCGAGGCTGATCCGGCACCATTTTTGCGCAAAAAGCCGCGCGGGGTCCGAAGCCCCGCGCGGCTTTTTTTCTCCTTTTTGGCCGCATTGTGCCGTGCGAACGTAACAAATTGCGAGCGGGGGCCACCGGGCGGTCGGAATCGGAGGCGCTTCGCGATAAAATGCGGCTATTCGACGCTCAGCCGCGCCGCGCTGCCCAGATCCAGACCCCGGGCAGGTGCCGCGCCGGCGTCAGGGCGCACCGGTTTTCATTCCAAGGAGTTCCACAATGCCTCTCGTATCAATGCGTCAATTGCTGGACCACGCGGCAGAGCACGGTTACGGCCTGCCGGCCTTCAACGTGAACAACCTGGAGCAGGTCCAGGCGATCATGGCGGCGGCGGACCAGGTCGGCGCGCCCGTGATCATGCAGGCATCGGCCGGCGCGCGTAAGTATGCCGGCGAGCCGTTCCTGCGCCACCTGATCGAAGCGGCGGTCGAATCGTATCCGCACATCCCGGTCGTGATGCACCAGGATCACGGCCAGTCGCCGGCCGTCTGCACGGCCGCGATCCGCAGCGGCTTCACGAGCGTGATGATGGACGGTTCGCTCGAAGCCGACGGCAAGACGGTCGCGTCGTACGAGTACAACGTCGACGTGTCGCGCAAGGTCGTCGAGATGGCGCACTCGATCGGCGTGACGGTCGAAGCCGAACTCGGCGTGCTCGGCTCGCTCGAGACGATGAAGGGCGACAAGGAAGACGGCCATGGCGCGGAAGGCACGATGACCCGCGAGCAGCTGCTGACCGATCCGGAGCAGGCCGCCGACTTCGTCAAGCTCACGCAGTGCGATGCACTCGCGATCGCGATCGGTACGTCGCACGGCGCGTACAAGTTCTCGAAGAAGCCGACGGGCGACATCCTGTCGATCCAGCGCATCAAGGAAATCCACGCGCGCATCCCGAACACGCACCTCGTGATGCACGGTTCGTCGTCGGTGCCGCAGGAGCTGCTGGCCGAGATCCGCGAATTCGGCGGCGACATGAAGGAAACCTACGGCGTGCCGGTCGAGGAAATCCAGGAAGGCATCAAGCACGGCGTGCGCAAGATCAACATCGACACCGACCTGCGTCTCGCGATCACCGGCGCGATCCGCCGCTACCTGTTCGAGAACCCGGGCAAGTTCGATCCGCGCGACTACCTGAAGCCCGCGCGCGAAGCGGCGAAGAAGGTGTGCGTCGACCGTTACCTCGCGTTCGGCTGCGAAGGCCAGGCCGGCAAGATCAAGCCGGTGTCGCTCGACAAGATCGCCGAGCAGTACAAGTCGGGCGCGCTCGCACAGGTCGTGCGCTGAGACTGTAGTACGATTTGCCCCGCCCGGTTCTGCCGCCGGGCATGGGCTGGCCGCCCGGCTGGCCGGATCTGATCCGGCCCCGGCAGCCGTTCCGTCCGGCCGAACAAGGGCCGGCCGGCAGCCGTCGGGGCGCTGCGCCCGCCGGTTCGCCGACGTATTGCAAGACCGCCGTTCCCGCCTGCCGCGGGGAACGGCGTTTCCCTTTTTGTTTGGCTCCTTATCTGCGAAAAGACGATGTCTACCCTTTACGAATCCACGCTCCGTTCGCTGCCGCTCCTCGGTCGCGGCAAGGTTCGCGATAACTACGCGGTCGGCAACGACAAGCTCCTGATCGTCACGACCGATCGCCTGTCGGCGTTCGACGTGGTGATGGGCGAGCCGATTCCGAACAAGGGCCGCGTGCTGAACCAGATGGCGAACTTCTGGTTCGACAAGCTCGCGCACATCGTGCCGAACCACCTGACGGGCGACGCGCCGGAAGCGGTCGTCGCGGCCGACGAAGTCGAGCAGGTGAAGGGCCGCGGCGTGGTCGTCAAGCGCCTCGAGCCGATCATGATCGAAGCGGTCGTGCGCGGCTACCTGGCCGGCAGCGGCTGGAAGGAATACCAGGCGTCGGGCGCCGTGTGCGGCGTGCAGCTGCCGGCAGGCCTGCAGAACGCGCAGAAGCTGCCGGAGCCGATCTTCACGCCGGCCGCGAAGGCCGAGATGGGCGAGCACGACGAGAACATCACGTTCGAGGAAACCGAGCGCCGCATCGGCACCGAGCTGGCCGCGACGATCCGCGACATCTCGATCAAGCTGTACAAGGAAGCGGCCGACTACGCGGCGACGCGCGGCATCATCATCGCCGACACGAAGTTCGAATTCGGCCTCGACAACCACGGCAAGCTGTACCTGATGGACGAAGTGCTGACCGCCGATTCGTCGCGCTTCTGGCCGGCCGACCAGTACGAAGTGGGCACCAACCCGCCGTCGTTCGACAAGCAGTTCGTGCGCGACTGGCTCGAGGCGCAGCCGTGGGGCAAGACGGCGCCGGCGCCGGCGCTGCCGGCCGACGTCGTCGAGAAGACGGCCGCGAAGTACCAGGAAGCGCTCGAGCGCATCACGGGCCAGTCGCTCGCCTGATCGGGACAGATACGACATGAGCGAAATCCAGACTGCCCACACGCACAGCGCGCCGCTCGTCGGCGTGCTGATGGGCTCGAGTTCCGACTGGGACGTGATGAAGCATGCGGTCGCCATCCTGCAGGAATTCGGCGTGCCGTACGAAGCGAAGGTCGTGTCCGCGCACCGGATGCCCGACGAGATGTTCGACTATGCGGAGAAGGCGCGCGAGCGCGGGCTGCGTGCGATCATCGCGGGCGCCGGCGGCGCCGCGCACCTGCCCGGCATGCTGGCCGCGAAGACCACGGTGCCGGTGCTCGGCGTACCGGTCGCGAGCAAGTACCTGAAGGGTGTCGATTCGCTGCACTCGATCGTGCAGATGCCGAAGGGCGTGCCCGTCGCGACGTTCGCGATCGGCGAGGCCGGCGCCGCGAACGCCGCGCTGTTCGCGGTGTCGATCCTGTCCGGCAACTCGGTCGACTACGCGAACCGGCTCGCCGCGTTCCGCGTGCGCCAGAACGAAGCCGCGCACGCGATGGTGCTGCCGCCGCTGGAATGACGGCATGGCGCGCGGCCGCACGACGCGGCCGGCGCCGGATTTTCCCACTGCGGCGGGCCGTTCCGCGTTCCGCCGCGACCGACCACTGACATGACCGCAACTCCTGATTCCGTTTCCCCGATCCTGCCCGGCGCGTGGCTGGGCATGGTCGGCGGTGGCCAGCTCGGCCGCATGTTCTGCTTTGCCGCCCAGTCGATGGGCTATCGCGTCGCCGTGCTCGATCCCGATCCGACGAGCCCCGCCGGCGCGGTCGCCGATCGCCACCTGCGCGCGGCGTACGACGACGAAGCTGCGCTCGCCGAACTGGCCGGCCTGTGCGAGGCCGTATCGACGGAGTTCGAGAACGTGCCGGCCGCGAGCCTCGATTTCCTCGCGCGCACGACGTTCGTCGCGCCGGCCGGCCGCTGCGTCGCGGTCGCGCAGGACCGGATCGCGGAGAAGCGTTTCATCGCGGCATCGGGCGTGCCGGTCGCGCCGCACGTCGTGATCGAATCGGCGGCGGCGCTCGCCGCGCTTGACGATGCGGCGCTCGACGCGGTGCTGCCGGGCATCCTGAAGACGGCCCGCCTCGGGTACGACGGCAAGGGCCAGGTGCGGGTCGCCACCGCGCAGGAAGCGCGCGACGCGCATGCCGCGCTCGGCGGCGTGCCGTGCGTGCTGGAGAAGCGCCTGCCGCTGAAATACGAAGTGTCGGCGTTGATCGCGCGCGGCGCGGACGGCCGTTCGGCCGCCTTCCCGCTCGCGCAGAACGTGCATCACAACGGCATCCTCGCGCTGACGGTCGTGCCGGCGCCGGCCGCCGATGCGGCCCGCGTCGAGGAAGCGCAGCAGGCGGCGATCCGGATCGCCGATACGCTCGGCTACGTCGGCGTGCTGTGCGTCGAATTCTTCGTGCTGGAGGACGGTTCGTTCGTCGCGAACGAAATGGCGCCGCGCCCGCACAACTCCGGCCACTATACGGTCGATGCGTGCGCAACGAGCCAGTTCGAGCAGCAGGTGCGCGCGATGACGCGCATGCCGCTCGGCAACCCGCGCCAGCATTCGCCGGCCGCGATGCTGAACATTCTCGGCGACGTGTGGTTCCCCAACGGTGCGGCGGCCGATGCCGTCACGCCGCCGTGGGACACGGTCGCCGCGATGCCGGCCGCCCACCTGCACCTGTACGGCAAGGAAGAAGCACGTGTCGGCCGCAAGATGGGCCACGTGAACTTCACGGCCGAGACGCGCGACGAAGCCGTCGCCGCTGCCACCGCGTGCGCGCAACTGCTGCGCGTGCCGCTCGACTGAGGCGCCGGCCGATGTCCAGCGATCTCCCGAAGCACGTGACGCCCGCGCAGATCGACGCGGCTGCCGCGTTGCTCGACGCGGGCCAGCTCGTCGCGTTTCCGACCGAAACCGTCTACGGGCTCGGCGGCGATGCGGCGAACCCCGAGGCCGTCGCACGCATCTACGCGGCGAAGGGGCGGCCCGCGAACCATCCGGTGATCGTGCATCTGCCGCCGGGCGGCGATCCCGGTTACTGGGCCGACGACTTGCCGGCCGACGCGCACGCGCTGATCGACGCGTTCTGGCCGGGCCCGCTGACGCTGATCCTGAAGCGCCACGCGCGCATTCCGGATGCCGTGAGCGGCGGGCAGGATTCGGTCGGGCTGCGCTGCCCGTCGCATCCGGTCGCGCAGGCGCTGCTGGCCGCGTTCAGCGCGCGGCGCGGCGGCCACGGCGGCGTGGCTGCGCCGTCCGCGAACCGGTTCGGCCACGTGAGTCCGACGACCGCGCAACACGTGCGCGACGAATTCGGCGATACCGTGCACGTGCTCGACGGCGGCGCATCCGAAGTCGGCATCGAGTCGACGATTCTCGACCTGTCGCGTGGTTTCCCGGCGCTGCTGCGCCCGGGGCACGTGACGCCGCAACAGATCGCCGACGTGCTCGGCCGCGCCCCGAAGCTGCCGGACGGCAGCGATGCGACGGCCCCACGCGCGTCGGGCACGCTGAAAGCGCATTACGCGCCGCGCACGCCGCTCGCGCTGCTGCCGTTCGACGCGCTCGAGCCGCTGCTCGCGGCCGCGCAAACCGACGGCGAACGCATCGCGCTCGTCGCCCGCGCGTCGCGTGCGGGACGCTGGGCGCAGGCTGACGGCGTGCACTTCGTCGCGGCGCCGGAAGATCCGCAAGCCTATGCGCGCGACCTGTACGGAATGCTGCGCGCGCTCGACCGGGCGCAGGTCGCACGCATTCTCGTCGAGAAGCTGCCCGAGACCGTCGAATGGATCGCGGTCAACGATCGCCTCGGCCGCGCGGCCGCGGCGTTCGAAGCGCGCGACTGACGCAGCCACGCGCATCCGTCCACGCAAACAAAAAACGCCTGACCGGCGCGAACCGGTCAGGCGTTTTCGTTTGGGCGCGTAGTGGGCGGCTTACTTGCCGACGCCGGACTTCGCGATCTGCTGTTCGACGTACTGCGCGAACAGCGCATGCAGGCGCGTCGTCGGGTGGACCGTGTCGGCGAACATGTAGGTCTGGTCCGCGTTCGCGACCGTGTAGGTCTGCGGCGAGCAGAACAGCGACGAGCCGAACGCGGTCGCGTTCGCGACGCCGTACTGCGTGGCGGCCTGGACCATCGCCTTCAGGTTGCAGGCGGTGTCGGTGTTCGACACGCTGAAACCGTTCGACTGGTAGTTGGCCGCGATGCCGTCCTGCCACGTGAACGAATCGACCACCGCATACTTCGTCGGGTCCACCTTCAGCGCGGCGAGCGTACCGACGAGCGTCTTGTTGAACAGCCCGGACAGTTGCGTGAACGCGGCCTGCGTGCCGCCTTGCAGCGCGAGCGGCGTGCCGCCGATGTCCGGCACGTTCGCGACGAACACGTGGGTCGCGCCGGCCGCGACGATCTGCTGGACGATCCCGCCGAGCTGCTGCGCGGCCAGGCCGATCGCCTGCGCCGCCGCGAGCTGCGCGGCCGGCGTGTTGCCTTGCGCCTGCGCGACCTGGGCCTGGTAGAAGATGTCGTTCGCACCGCCGTTGATCAGCACGATCTGGCCGGCGTTGAAGCTGCCGTATTGCGACAGGTACTGCTTGACCTGGTCGGCGATCGGCGTGGTCGTCGCCTGCGCGTAGTCGGGATTCGGCACGCTCGCGTCCGCATGGCCGATGCCCGGCTGCAGCGTCACGCGCGAGCCGCCCTGCGCGTAGCCGAGACCGCCGGTGGCCTGCAGCGGGATGCCGAAGCCGCCCTGGTTGGCGGGCTGCAGCGTGTCGCCGTAGTACTGCGCGACGTTCTGCGTCCATACCTGGCCCGGGTTGGTCGTGAAGCGGCCGCCGCCGAAGCCGAGCTTGATCTGCGAGTAGGTGCCGACGTCGGACAGGCTGTCGCCGAACGACACGATCTGCATCTTCACGCCCGACGGCGGCGTGTTCGACGCACTGCTGTTGTTGTCGTCACCGCCGCCGCATGCGGCGAGCAGCGCGAGCGCGGCGCCGGCGATCGCGACCTGCGCGGTGCGCAGCATGCGCTGCCGGGTGCGGGAAGGTGCGTGTTGTTGTGTCTGCATCGTTCGATCTCCTCGTAGATATGGCCTGATGTGTTGCTCATCTGCCGCGCGCCTGCTCGGTTCCGGGCTGCGCGGCGGCCGTTGGCTGAAACGGTTTATCGATCGCGCACAGCCGCCAGCGGCACGGTGCGCGGATCCTGGTTCGCGGCCTCGGCAATCTGCGCATGATAAGCGCTCGCCCATTCGGGCGGGCCGAAAATCGCGCGCAGCTTGTTGCGCCATCCGCCGACGCGCAACGCGTCGGACGCCATCGACACCCACTCGTGAAACGTCGCGACGAGCGGGTTGTTCGAGCCGAGCCGCTCGACGATGCCGTACTGCGGCGGATCGTCGGGCGTTTCCTCGACATAGCTGCCGAACAGGCGATCCCAGATCACCAGGACGCCTGCGTAATTGCGGTCGATGTAGCGCGCGTTGCGCGCATGGTGCGCGCGGTGGATCGACGGTGTGTTGAGCACGTATTCGAGCCAGCCGAGCTTGCCGATCGCCTGCGTGTGCACGAAGAACTGGAACGCGAGGTTGATCAGCACGACGCCGACGACCTGTTGCGGCGGAAAGCCGGCGAACGCGAGCGGCAGCCAGAACAGCCACATGCCCGCGACTGGGTACATCAGGCTCTGGCGGAACGCGGTCGAGAAATTCATTCGCTCGGACGAGTGGTGCACGACGTGCGCGGCCCACAGCCAGCGCACGCGATGGCTCGCGCGATGGAACACGTAGTAGAGGAAGTCCTGCGCGACGAACAGCACGGCGAACGACAGCCAGCCGTCGTGCCACGTGTAGACGCGATAGTGCCGGTAGCAGTACGCATAGACAGGAATCACGAACAGCCACGCGATCTTGTCGGCGCCCTGGTGCATCAGCGCGAGCGCCGCGTTGCACAGCGTGTCGCGCCACGCATAGATACGGTCCTGCGCACGGGTGCGGGCGAGGTGCCAGGCCTCCCACGCGATGCAGAGCAGGAAGACGGGCGCCAGCGCGAGCAGAAGCAATTCGACGTCGAATCGCATGGGCGTGTGTCTCCTTCGTTCCCCTGCAAGCCATCAGGCCGGGCGTGTGGCCCGTTGTAGATATCGTCAGGCCAACAGCCTACGCAATCGCTACGCGCTAGGCGAGGGGGCAGCGTAGAGGGTTCCCTCTGAGGACAGGGTTTCTACGGAATCCGTACTGCACGGGGCCGGGCGGTGTGGCCCCGTTTTGAGGATGGGGCGAGCGCGCGAGGCGCCGCGCGACGGTGGCGGCGCGCGTTTCAAACCGCGCGGCGCGAAATTTCGCGGGTGACGTACTGCGGGGCCGCACGGGCCGCCGTGTCACGACGGCCCGCCGCGCGGTGCGCGGATCGTCAGTGCGCGCCCGCGTAGATCCATTCGAGCAGCGTGTCGTGCGCGGCGCGCGCGGCTTCCGCGTGATCGTTGTTGATGAAGCTGACGACGATGTAGCTCTGGCCGTCCGCGCCGGCCACGTAGCCGGCGATCGCGCGCACGTCGCGCAGCGTGCCGGTCTTGATGTGCGCGTTGCCGAGCACGCCCGCGTTGGTGAGGCGGTTCTTCATCGTGCCGTCGATGCCCGCGATCGGCAGCGAATCGATGAACGCCTGCGCGACCGGGCTCGCGTTCGCGGCCTGCAGCAGCGCGGCGAGAGACAGCGCGCTCACGTGCTCTTGGCGCGACAGCCCCGAGCCGTTCTCGAGCACGAGGTCGGGCATCGCAATGCCGTTCTTCTGCAGGAATGCCTGGATCGCGCGGCTCGACTGCTCGGGCGTCGCGGGCGGCTTGCCGCTGACCGCGCCGATCGTCAGGAACAGGTTGCGCGCCATCACGTTGTTGCTGAACTTGTTGATGTCGTAGACGATGCTGCCGAGCACCGGGCTGTGATGCACGGCGAGCGGCCGCGCGGTGGTCGGCACCTTGCCTTCGCTCACGGGCCCGGCGATCGTGCCGCCGTCCTGCTGCCACAGCGCGAGGAAGCCGCGCGCGAAGAAGGTCGTGTGATCGAGGATCGCGAGGTTGGTCGTGTGCGCGCCGCAGCGCAGCGGGTAGTCGCCGGCGAACGACGCCGTCATGATTCCGCCGCCGGCCGTCAGCGTCGGGCGCGCGGCCGCGCTGCACGAGCCCGAACCTTCGACGAGCTGGTTGTCGATCGACAGGTCCGCGAGCGGCGGCAACACGTCGACGGCGACCTTGCCGTCGTCGCCCGGCGTGACCGTGAACGACACGGCCTTGAACGCGTACAGCAGCGGATCGGGGCCGACGTTGTACGGCGCGCTGGCATCGTCGTCGAACGACGGCAGGTCGCGCGTCGACGCCGCGAAATAACTCTTGTCGAGCACGAGGCCGCCGGCCACGCGCTTGACGCCGGCCTTGCGCAGCTTGTCGACGAGGTCGATCAGCTCCTCGGGCACGAGCTTCGGATCGCCGGTGCCCTTGATGTACAGGTTGCCCTGCAGCGTGCCGTCCGGGTCGACCGTGCCGTCCGTGTACGCGGTGGTGCGCCAGCGGTAGTCGGGGCCGAGGATCGACAGGCCCGAGAAGGTCGTCACGAGCTTCATCGTCGAGGCCGGCAGCATCGGCCGGCTCGCATTCCACGCGATCAGCGGCTGCGGATCGCCGACGCGCTCGACCACCACGCTCATCGCCGACGCCGGCACCTTCGCACGCTGTAGCGCGACGAGCACGGAGGCCGGCAGGCCGGCCGCGCGCGCGGCCGGCGACACGACGGCGGTCTTGCGCGTTTCCTTGTGGGATTTCTTGCGGGCCTGGGCGGACGGCGCGAACGCGAGGGCCGTGCAGGTGGCGACGACGGCGGCCGCGCGCAGGCAGACGCGGGCGCGGGGGGCGAACCGGGCGGAAAGATCGGAAATCGGCATGGGCGAATACGGGAAAAGCAGGGGGCTCGGGCAGGACGCGCGGGGGCGCCGAAGCGCACATTGTAGAGACAAGTCGGGGCAGGCCCCTTGCAATCCGCCTTACTGTTGCATTGCATGGTGCCGCGCACCCGATTCGCGGCGCTACAATGGTCGCCGTGTTTGACTCGCCCCATGGATGCGTGGCCCGATGCGGATTCTGCTTGTCGAAGATGATCGAATGATTGCCGAGGGCGTGCGCAAGGCGCTGCGCTCGGACGGCTTTGCGGTCGACTGGGTGCAGGACGGCGACGCCGCGCTGACGGCGCTCGGCGGCGAGACGTACGATCTGCTGCTGCTCGATCTCGGCCTGCCGAAGCGCGACGGCATCGACGTGCTGCGCACGCTGCGCGGGCGCGGGCTCGCGCTGCCGGTGCTGATCGTCACCGCGCGCGACGCCGTCGCCGATCGCGTGAAGGGGCTCGACGCGGGCGCCGACGATTACCTCGTCAAGCCGTTCGATCTCGACGAGCTGGGCGCACGGATGCGCGCGCTGATCCGCCGTCAAGCGGGGCGCAGCGAGTCGCTGATCCGCCACGGCGCGCTGACGCTCGATCCCGCGTCGCACCAGGTGACGCTCGACGGCGCGCCCGTTGCGCTGTCCGCGCGCGAGTTCGCGCTGCTCGAGGCGCTGCTCGCGCGGCCGGGCGCGGTGCTGTCGAAGAGCCAGCTCGAGGAGAAGATGTACGGCTGGGGCGAGGAGATCGGCAGCAACACGGTCGAGGTCTACATCCACGCGCTGCGCAAGAAGCTCGGTTCGGACCTGATCCGCAACGTGCGCGGGCTCGGCTACATGGTCGTCAAGGAAAGCTGACGCGTGCGGTCGATTCGTCATCAACTGCTGATCTGGCTGCTCGCGATCGTCGTCGCGGGCGTGGGCGCCGCGGGCTGGCTCATCTACCGGCAGGCGCTCGCCGAGGCGAACGAGCTGTTCGACTACCAGTTGCAGGAAATCGCCGCGGCGCTGCCGTCGGAGCCGTTCTCGCAGGTGTTCGGCTCGCGCACCAACGGCGACGAAGGCATCGTGATCCAGATCTGGAATCGCAACGGCGTGCTGATGTACTTCTCGCATCCGCGTGCGCCGATCGCGCCGCGCGCGGAGCTCGGCTTCTCGACCGAACGCACCGATCGCGGCGAATGGCGCGTGTACGGCGCGATCGTCGGCGACAACGTCGTGCAGCTCGCGCAGCCGCTGTCGGTGCGCAACCGGCTCGCGGCGAACGTCGCGCTGCGCACGCTGTGGCCGCTGATCGTGCCGCTGCCGTTCCTCGGCGCGGCCGCGTGGGGGATCGTCGGGCGCGGGCTCGCGCCGCTCGGCCGCGTGGCGCGCGCGGTCGAGGCGCGCCGGCCGGAAGCGCTCGATCCGCTGCCCGACGCGCGCCTGCCGCTCGAGGTGCAGCCGCTCGTGCGGGCGCTGAACGGGTTGCTTGCGCGACTGTCGGCAGCGCTCGACACGCAGAAGGCGTTCGTCGCCGACGCCGCGCACGAATTGCGCACGCCGCTCGCGGCCGTGCAGATCCAGGCGCAGCTCGTCGCGCGCGCGAAGGACGATGCGTCGCGCCGCGAGGCGATCGCAGATCTCCAGGACGGCGTGTCGCGCGCGACGCGGCTCACCGAGCAACTGCTCGCGCTCGCGCGCGCCGAGCCGGACGGCGCGACGATGCGCGAGCCGGTCGACCTGCAGGCGCTGCTCGCCGAATGCGTGGCCGCGCATGCGCCGCTCGCGCAGCGGCGCGACATCGATCTCGGCTTCGAGGAAACGCGCGCGGCGAGCGTCGTCGCGGACGTTGGCGCGCTGCGCGTGATGTTCGGCAACCTGCTCGACAACGCGGTGAAATACACGCCGGACGGCGGCCGCATCGACGTATCGTTGACGCGCGACGCGGCCGGCCGCGCCTGCGTGCAGATCGGCGACAGCGGGCCGGGCATTCCGGCCGACGAGCGCGAGCGCGTGTTCGACCGCTTCTATCGCGACAGCACGGCACGGGCACGCACCGACGTGTCGGGCAGCGGGCTCGGGCTCGCGATCGTCAAGCGCGTGGCGGCGCAGCAGGGCGCGACGGTGTCGCTCGGCGATGCGGCCGCGGGCGGCCTGCTCGTCAGCGTTGTGTTCCGCGATGCCGAGATGCCGGCCCCGGCTTCGCAGCCGTCCGAAACCGTCTGAAGGGGCGGCGCGGGCAGCCGCTTAAGCCCCGCTTAAGGCTGATTAAGCCTCCTTTAAGTCAGGGTCGTTACGCTGCGTCCTAACAAAGAGGAGGTCCTACGATGAACACCCGATTCCTTGCGCGCGGCGCCGTCGCGGTCGCCGTGGCGGCCGCCCTGTCGGCCGGCTATTTCGCCGGCACCCGCCGCGCCGATCCGCAGATCATCACGCCCGCGCAGGCGGCCGCATTGATGCCGGCCGAAGCTGCCGCCAAGACCGGCATTCCCGATTTCTCCGGGCTCGTCGAGACCTACGGCCCGGCGGTCGTGAACATCAGCGCGAAGCATGTCGTGAAGCAGGTGGCGCGGCGTGCGCCGCAGCCGCAACTGCCGATCGATCCGAGCGACCCGTTCTACCAGTTCTTCAAGCACTTCTACGGCCAGGTGCCGGGCATGGGCGGCGACGCGCAGCCGGACGACCAGCCGAGCGCGAGCCTCGGGTCGGGCTTCATCGTCAGTTCCGACGGGTACATCCTCACCAATGCGCACGTGATCGACGGCGCGAACGTCGTCACGGTCAAGCTGACCGACAAGCGCGAATACAAGGCGAAGGTCGTCGGCTCCGACAAGCAGTCCGACGTCGCCGTGCTGAAGATCGACGCGAGCGGCCTGCCGATCGTGAAGATCGGCGATCCGGCGCAGAGCAAGGTCGGTCAGTGGGTCGTCGCGATCGGCTCGCCGTACGGCTTCGACAACACGGTCACGTCGGGCATCATCAGCGCGAAGTCGCGCGCGCTGCCGGACGAGAACTACACGCCGTTCATCCAGACCGACGTGCCGGTGAACCCCGGCAACTCGGGCGGCCCGCTGTTCAACCTGCAGGGCGAGGTGATCGGCATCAACTCGATGATCTACTCGCAGACGGGCGGCTTCCAGGGCCTGTCGTTCGCGATCCCGATCAACGAGGCGATCAAGGTGAAGGACGAGCTCGTGAAGACGGGCCACGTGAGCCGCGGCCGGCTCGGCGTGGCCGTGCAGGGGCTGAACCAGACGCTCGCGAGCTCGTTCGGGCTGCAGAAGCCGGACGGCGCGCTCGTCAGCTCGGTCGACGCCAACGGTCCGGCCGCGAAGGCCGGCCTGCAGCCGGGTGACGTGATCCTGTCGGTCAACGGTTCGCCGGTCGCCGATTCGACGTCGCTGCCCGCGCAGATCGCGAACCTGAAGCCGGGTTCGAAGGCCGACCTGCAGATCTGGCGCGACAAGTCGAAGAAGTCGATCACCGTGACGCTCGGCGCGATGGCCGACGCGAAGCTCGCGTCGAACGACGGCGGGCCGGTCGAACAGGGCCGCCTGGGTGTCGCGGTGCGGCCGCTGTCGCCGCAGGAACGCAGCGCCGACAACCTGTCGCACGGGCTGATCGTGCAGCAGGCCGGCGGGCCGGCCGCCAACGCGGGCATCCAGCCCGGCGACGTGATCCTCGCGGTGAACGGCCGTCCGGTCACGAGCCCCGAGCAGTTGCGCGACGCGGTGAAGGGCGCGGGCAACAGTCTTGCTCTGTTGATCCAGCGCGATAATGCACAGATCTTCGTGCCGGTCGACCTGAGCTGACCGGCCACGGCCGACGGCCGGCCCGGCCGGCCGTGGCGGGCGCCGCCGCCGCTCGATCGATCGCGTGACGCCGCGCCCCGTATGTGTTCCGACCCCAAGGAGAGAGCCATGCAATATCTACGCAACGTGTCCCGATTTGCCGTCGCCGCGGCGCTGACCGCCGGCCTCGCAGCCGGTGCGACCGGCGCGTACGCGCAGTCGGACGGCTTGCCCGCCGCGCGCCAGCAAGGCGATGTCACCTTCGTGTCCGGCGGTGTCGGGCAGGACGAATCGACGGCGTTCCAGCGCAACGAGTCGCAGTGGCCGCTGGCGCTGCGCTTCACCGGCAAGGGCGGCGAGTTCCTGGCCGACGTCCATGTCCGGATCGTCGACGGCAAGGGCGCCGAAGTGCTGAAAACCGACACGCGCGGGCCGTACATGCTCGTGAAGGTGCCGCCGGGGCGCTATACGGTGCACGCGTCGTACCAGGGCAGCGACGAATCGCGCGCCGTCACGGTCGGCGCGAAGGGCGGCGCGAAAGCCGCGTTCCAGTGGAGTGCGCAGTAGCCCGTCGCGCGCGGCCGGGCTCCCGGTCGCGCAATCGGACGAAGTTTCGCCCATAATGAAAGCCACGGCATGCGTGCCGTGGCTTTTTCGTTTCCTGCCCCCGGCCTGACGCCGCCCGAAGGAGAAACGATGTCCGATGCAGCCGACCCCCGACTCGAAATCGTGCCGAACCGTCATCGCGTGCGCGTGATTCATCGCGGCATCACCTATGCCGATTCGCACGGCGCGCTGACCGTGCGCGAGGCGGGGCTCCCGGACATTCATTACCTGCCGCGCGGCGACGTCAACATGCGCCGGCTCGTGAAATCGGGCGTCACGTCGGCCTGCCCGTTCAGGGGGCAAGCCGTGCATTTCGACTTGCAGACGGAAGACGGCGTGATCGAGAACGCCGCATGGAGTTACGAAGAACCGAAGGAGGCGGCGGCCGTGCTCGCGCACTACGTCGCCTTCGATGTCGCACGGGTCGACAGTCTCGTCGAGACGTCCTGATGCGGCGCGCGTTCATCGGGGAGGCGTCATGGAACTGAACGACACGTTACGCGTACCGCTCGCGCCGCCTGTCGTGCGGGATGCGCTGGAGGATCTCGCGCTGCTGCGAGCGAGCTTCGACCATTGCGAATCGTTCGTGAAACTCGCGCACGGCGAGTTCGCGCTGACGATCACGGTGCCGCTCGGCCCGCTGCGCGCCCGCTACGACGTGCGCGCGCATGCGGCCGCCGAGCAGGGCGACGCCGAAGGTCGGCCGCGCCGGGTGCTCAACTTCAAGGCGCGGGCCGACGGCCTCGGCGCGCTGCGCGGCCAGGTCGAACTGGTGCTGACGCCGGATGACGATGCGAACGCCACGCGGATCGAATACGTGGTCTGGGCGACGGCGAGCGGGCCGCTCGCGGAGTTGCCGGCGCGGCAGATCGACAATGCGCTGCGCGAATGGACCGACACGTTCTTTCGCGAGTTCTGCGCGGTCGTGCAGGCGAAGCACGGTCTCGCGCCGAATCGCGCGCGCGCCCCCGCGCAGCGCCGCCAGCATGTCTTCCTGCGGCCGGCGTCGCTGGTGGCCGCGACGAAGCGTTCGCTGCCGCCGCATCTCGGCGGCGCGCTGAGCGGGCGGGCGGCGAGCGCGCTTCCGCATCGCGATTCGGGCACCGTGCCCGTATGGGCCTGGGCGGCGATGATCGTGTTCGTCGCGTTGCTGCTTTACGCGGCGCGCTGGATCAACGGCGGCTGAGCGGCTGCCCGGTTCCGCTTCGAGGCCTGCCCGCCACGCGCGCGGCCGGCGTCAGTGTCCCGCGTCGGCACGGGCTCCGGCGCCGCGAAATTCCCTTCGATACGCAGACGGCGACGTGCCGAGCGCGCCCGCGAAATGCTGGCGCAGCGACACGCTCGAGCCGTAGCCGGCCGCCTGCGCGATCGCGTCGATCGACTGCCCGGTGGTTTCGAGCAGATGCTGCGCACGCGCGAGCCGTTCGGCCTGCAGCCACGCGGTGACGGTCGTGCCCGTCGCCTGGCGGAAGTGGCGCGTGAACGTGCGGCGGCTCATCAGCACGCGTTCGGCGAGCGAATCGACGCTGTGCGCGGCGTCGAGATGCGCGCGCACCCAGTCGAGCAGGCCCGCGAGCCGTGCATCGCGCGGGTGCGCGGCGACCGGCTGCGGTACGTATTGGGCCTGTCCGCCCTGGCGGTGCGGCGGGATCACGAGGCGGCGCGCGATCCGGTTCGCGGCGTCCGAGCCGAAGCGCCGCCGCACGACGTGCAGGCAGCAGTCGAGGCCGGCGGCCGTGCCGGCTGACGTCATCAGGTTGCCGTCGTCCACGTAGAGCACGTCGGGATCGAGTTTCACGCGCGGAAAGCGTTGGGCGAAATCGTCGGCCCACGCCCAGTGCGTGGTGGCCGGACGGCCGTCGAGCAGGCCGGCCGCGGCGAGCACGTAGGCACCGAGGCACAGGCCCACGAGCTCCGCGCCGCGCGCGGCGACCTCGCGGACCGCATCGAGCAGCGCGTCGGGCGGCGCTTCGTCCGGGTCGCGCCAGGACGGCACGATGACGATGTCCGCGTCGTCGAGCGCGTCGAGCCCGTACGGTGCGGTGATCGTGAAGCCGCCTGTCGTCGCGAGCGGGCCGCGCTCGGCCGAGCAGACGCGGAACTCGAACGCGGGCGACGCGGCCGCATCACGCTCCTTGCCGAACACGACCGATGGCACGGACAGGTGGAACGGACTGATGCCGTCGTACGCGATCACGGCGACGATGGTCGGAACGGACGGGGCGGGCGACGCGGCGGCGAGCATGGCGGATTCCGGAAAGGCGATGGCCCGATTTTATCGAAGAATGGCTATCGGGCCACTATCGGCATACGCGCTGCGGTCCGACAATGCATCCCATCGCACTGCTGGCCGCCCTGCTCCGGGGCGGGGCAGCGCCTCCCGACCAGGAGTCCGCCATGCTTGCCGCCGCGTCGCCCGCCGTCCCGCAATCCGCTTCCCGTCCCGCTGCCCGCCGCGCACTGATCGTGATCGACGTGCAGAACGAATACGTGACGGGCAACCTGCCGATCGAATATCCGCCGCTCGACGTGTCGCTCGCGAACATCGGCCGGGCGATCGACGCCGCGCACGCGGCCGGCGTGCCGGTGATCGTGGTTCAGCACGTCGCGCCGGCCGGTGCGCCGATCTTCGCGCCCGGCACCGACGGCGTCGCGCTGCACACGGTGGTCACCAGCCGCCCGTACGCGCACCTGATCGAGAAGGCGCAAGCGAGCTCGTTCGCCGGCACCGATCTCGCCGCGTGGCTCGACGCGCACGGAATCGACACGCTCGCGGTGACCGGCTACATGACGCACAACTGCAATGCGTCGACGGTCTATCACGCGGCGCATGCGGGGCTGAAGGTCGAATACCTGAACGACGCGACGGGCGCGCTGCCTTACGAGAACGAAGCGGGGGCGGTGAGCGCCGAAGAGATTCACCGCACGTACGCGGTGGTGTTCCAGTCGAATTTCGCGGCGGTGATGTCGACCGACGCGTGGATCGCGGGGCTCGCCGGCGCACCGATGCCGGCGCGCGATTCGGTGGCCGCGTCGAACCGGCGGGCCCGCGCGCGGCGCGCGAAGGCGGCCTGACCCGGCACGGCGACGCGGCGCGCGATGCGCCGTGCCGTCAGTCGCGGTCCTTCAGCATCGCCGGGCTGTAGCGCAGCATGTCGAAACAGCCGTCGACGAGCTTTTCCGCATGCTGCTCGGCGTCGATCTCGTCGGGCAGCATCAGCATGTCGCGCACGAAGCCGCTGACCAGCGTGTGCAGCATCAGCGTCGCGCGCCACGTGTCGAGCCGCTCGGGCAGCAGCTTGAGCCCCACGGCCACCGCGAGATCGGCGTCGATCATGTGCAGCGCCTCGCTCATCCCCGCGCGGTTGCGCTGCAGCAGCGGCTCCATGTCCGCGACGTACTCGCACTTCATGAACAGGATGCTGAACACGCGGCGCAGCTGCGGGTCGCGCTGCACGCCGAGCAGGCACCAGATCAGGATCTGGCGCACCTTCTCCAGCGGATTGCCGCCCGGCGCGTCGAGCGGCATCCGTTTCAACTCGTCGATCGGCAGGAACACGCGGTCGAACATCGCATCGAACAGTTCGCTCTTGTTCGCGAAATGCCAGTAGATCGCGCCGCGCGTCACGCCGGCGTGCTGCGCGATGTCCGCGAGCGACGTGTGCGACACGCCTTTCTCGAAGAACACGTGTTCGGCGGCGTCGAGAATGCGATTGCGCGTCTCGAGCGCCTCCTCCTTGGTACGTCTGACCATGTGCAGGCCTGATTGGATCGATCGTAGGTGAATATAGGGTCCGCAACCCCTCGTCGCCGTCACGCAGACGGGCTATGCTTGCTGCTGGTAACAATCTGTAAGACTGGACAGCGGGCGGAGTACAAACGGGCTTTTTACATACATTCGTGAATGTATATACAATACCACCCTACGATCGAATGACCCAAGTGGCAATCAGTTAATATCCCACTCTGCTGATTCCCGCCCTAGTACCAGTCCGCAGTTCGCGGCATCCCCGTCGGCACGGAGGTCTCGTGCCGACGTGCTGTATCTGGCAGTCCAGTAATTCAGGTGTTCGATCTGCGCCGCGAGGCGCATCCGTGTTGCGCTCCGGTCGGGCGTGGCACTTATTCCATTGGTTATACACAGAGGTCGCTCCATGCGCGTCGAACGGGTTCCATACCGCTTAATCACTGTCGCGACGGCCGCCGTTTTCCTGGCCGCGTGCGGGAAAAAAGAATCGGCACCGCCGCCGCAAACGCCGGAAGTCGGCGTCGTCACCGTCCAGCCGCAATCCGTACCGGTCTTCACCGACCTGCCGGGCCGCACCAGTGCATTCCTCGTCGCGCAGGTGCGCGCGCGGGTCGACGGCATCGTGCTGCGTCGTGAATTCACCGAGGGCACCGACGTCAAGGCCGGCCAGCGTCTCTACAAGATCGATCCGGCGCCGTACATCGCGGCCCTGAACAGCGCGAAGGCGACGCTCGCGAAGGCGCAGGCGAACCTCGTCACGCAGAACGCGCTGGTCGCGCGCTACAAGGTGCTGGTCGCCGCGAACGCGGTCAGCAAGCAGGACTACGACAACGCGGTCGCCACGCAAGGGCAGGCCGCGGCGGACGTCGCGGCCGGCAAGGCGGCGGTCGACACCGCGCAGATCAACCTCGGCTACACGGATGTCGTGTCGCCGATCACCGGCCGCGTCGGCATCTCGCAAGTGACGCCGGGCGCCTACGTGCAGGCGAGCCAGGCGACGCTGATGTCGACCGTGCAGCAGCTCGATCCGGTGTACGTCGACCTCACGCAGTCGAGCCTCGAAGGGCTGAAGCTGCGTCAGGACGTGCAGAGCGGCCGTCTGAAGACGACCGGTCCGGGCGCGGCGAAGGTGTCGTTGATTCTCGAAGACGGCAAGACCTATTCGGAGCCGGGCAAGCTGCAGTTCTCGGACGTGACGGTCGACCAGACCACCGGCTCGGTGACGATCCGCGCGGTGTTCCCGAACCCGAATCGCGTGCTGCTGCCGGGCATGTTCGTGCGTGCACGGATCGAGGAAGGCGTGAACGAGAACGCGTTCCTGGTGCCGCAGATCGGCGTCACGCACGACCAGAAGGGCCAGGCGATCGCGATGGTGGTGAACGCCAGCAACAAGGTCGAGCCGCGTCCGCTGAAGACCACCGGCATGCAAGGCCAGAACTGGGTCGTCGAAGGCGGTCTGCAGGCGGGCGATCACGTGATCGTGCAAGGCGTCGACAAGGTGCGCCCGGGCGCGACCGTGAAGACGGTCCCCGCGCAGCTCGCCCCGGCGGCCGATGCCGCTTCGGGCGCTGCTGCCCCCGCCGCGCCGGCCGCTGCCGGGTCCGGCGCCGCTGCCGCTTCCGGTGCCGCCGCATCGGGCGCCGCGCCGGCGAGTGCTGCCGCTGCTTCGAGCGCGAAATAACAGGGAGCCTGTTTCATGGCAAAGTTTTTTATCGATCGCCCGATCTTCGCGTGGGTGATCGCCATCATCCTGATGCTGGCCGGGGTTGCGGCGATCTTCACGCTGCCGATCTCGCAGTATCCGACGATCGCGCCGCCATCGATCCAGATCACCGCGAACTACCCGGGCGCTTCCGCGAAGACGGTGGAAGACACGGTGACGCAGGTGATCGAGCAGCAGATGAGCGGTCTCGACAACTTCCTGTACATGTCGTCGACGAGTGACGATTCGGGCAACGCAACGATCACGCTGACCTTCGCGCCGGGCACCAACGCCGACATCGCGCAGGTCCAGGTGCAGAACAAGCTGTCGCTCGCGACGCCGGTTCTGCCGCAGGTCGTGCAGCAGCTCGGTCTGTCGGTCACGAAGTCGAGCAGCAGCTTCCTGCTGGTGCTCGCCTTCAACTCCGAAGACGGCAGCATGAACAAGTACGACCTCGCGAACTTCGTGGCGTCGCACGTGAAGGATCCGATCAGCCGGCTGAACGGCGTCGGTACCGTCACGCTGTTCGGCTCGCAGTACGCGATGCGGATCTGGCTCGACCCGAACCGCCTGACCAACTACGGCCTCACGCCGGTCGACGTCAGTTCGGCGATCACCGCGCAGAACGTGCAGATCGCGGGCGGCCAGATCGGCGGCACGCCGGCCACGCCGGGCACCGTGCTGCAGGCGACGATCACC
The DNA here is from genome assembly GCF_900446215.1 of Burkholderia cenocepacia. Classification (GTDB taxonomy): domain Bacteria; phylum Pseudomonadota; class Gammaproteobacteria; order Burkholderiales; family Burkholderiaceae; genus Burkholderia; species Burkholderia cenocepacia. The sequence goes on from NZ_UAQZ01000012.1 coordinate 945,138, forward strand.
GAATCGACGCTGCTGCAGACGCCCGAGCAGTTCGGCAACATCCTGCTGAAGGTCAACCAGGACGGCTCGCAGGTGCGCCTGAAGGACGTCGCGCAGATCGGCCTCGGCGGCGAAAACTACAACTTCGACACGAAGTACAACGGTCAGCCGACCGCGGCACTCGGTATCCAGCTCGCGACCAACGCGAACGCGCTCGCGACCGCGAAGGCCGTGCGCGCGAAGATCGACGAGCTCGCACCGTTCTTCCCGCACGGCCTCGTCGTGAAGTATCCGTACGACACGACGCCGTTCGTGAAGCTGTCGATCGAGGAAGTGGTCAAGACGCTGCTCGAAGGTATCGTGCTCGTGTTCCTCGTGATGTATCTGTTCCTGCAGAACCTGCGGGCGACGATCATCCCGACGATCGCGGTGCCGGTCGTGCTGCTCGGTACGTTCGCGATCATGTCGATGGTCGGCTTCTCGATCAACACGCTGTCGATGTTCGGCCTCGTGCTCGCGATCGGCCTGCTGGTCGACGATGCGATCGTGGTGGTCGAGAACGTCGAGCGCGTGATGGCGGAAGAGGGGCTGTCACCGAAGGAAGCGACCCGCAAGGCGATGGGCCAGATCACCGGCGCACTCGTCGGCGTGGCGCTCGTGCTGTCGGCGGTGTTCGTGCCGGTGGCGTTCTCCGGCGGCTCGGTCGGCGCGATCTATCGTCAGTTCTCGCTGACGATCGTGTCGGCGATGGTGCTGTCGGTGCTGGTCGCGTTGATTCTGACGCCGGCGCTGTGCGCGACGATCCTCAAGCCGATCCCGCAAGGGCATCACGAAGAGAAGAAGGGCTTCTTCGGCTGGTTCAACCGCACGTTCAACAACAGCCGCGACAAGTACCACGTCGGCGTGCACCACGTGATCAAGCGCTCGGGCCGCTGGCTCATCATCTATCTGGTCGTGATCGTCGCGGTCGGGCTGCTGTTCGTGCGCCTGCCGAAGTCGTTCCTGCCCGATGAAGACCAGGGCCTGATGTTCGTGATCGTGCAGACGCCGTCGGGCTCGACGCAGGAAACGACCGCGAAGACGCTCGCGAACATTTCCGACTACCTGTTGAAGGACGAGAAGGAAATCGTCGAATCGGCGTTTACGGTCAACGGCTTCAGCTTCGCGGGTCGCGGCCAGAACTCGGGTCTCGTGTTCGTCCGCCTGAAGGACTACTCGCAGCGTCAGCATGCGAACCAGAAGGTGCAGGCGCTGATCGGCCGGATGTTCGGGCGCTACGGGAGCTACAAGGACGCGCTCGTGATCCCGTTCAACCCGCCGTCGATTCCTGAGCTCGGTACGGCTGCCGGCTTCGACTTCGAGCTGACGGACAACGCCGGTCTCGGCCACGACGCGCTGATGGCCGCACGTAACCAGCTGCTCGGGATGGCATCGAAGGACCCGACGCTGCAGGGTGTGCGTCCGAACGGCCTGAACGATACGCCGCAGTACAAGGTGAACATCGACCGCGAGAAGGCGAATGCGCTCGGCGTGACGGCGGATGCGATCGACCAGACGTTCTCGATCGCCTGGGCGTCGAAGTACGTGAACAACTTCCTCGACACCGACGGCCGGATCAAGAAGGTGTACGTGCAGGCCGATGCGCCGTTCCGGATGACGCCGGAAGACATGAACATCTGGTACGTGCGCAACGGGTCGGGCGGGATGGTGCCGTTCAGCGCGTTCGCGACCGGTCACTGGACGTACGGTTCGCCGAAGCTCGAGCGCTACAACGGTGTGTCGGCGATGGAAATCCAGGGGCAGGCCGCACCGGGCAAGTCGACCGGTCAGGCGATGGCCGCGATGGAAACGCTCGCGAAGAAGCTGCCGGTCGGTATCGGCTATTCGTGGACGGGCCTGTCGTTCCAGGAAATCCAGTCCGGTTCGCAGGCGCCGATCCTGTACGCGATCTCGATCCTCGTCGTGTTCCTGTGTCTCGCGGCGCTGTATGAAAGCTGGTCGATCCCGTTCTCGGTGATCATGGTCGTGCCGCTCGGCGTGATCGGTGCGCTGCTCGCGGCCACGATGCGCGGCCTCGAGAACGACGTGTTCTTCCAGGTCGGCCTGCTGACCACCGTGGGCCTGTCCGCGAAGAACGCGATCCTGATCGTCGAGTTCGCGCGCGAACTGCAGCAGACGGAGAAGATGGGGCCGATCGAGGCCGCGCTGGAAGCGGCGCGCCTGCGGCTGCGTCCGATCCTGATGACGTCGCTCGCGTTCATTCTCGGCGTGATGCCGCTCGCGATCAGCAACGGCGCGGGTTCGGCCAGCCAGCACGCGATCGGTACGGGCGTGATCGGCGGGATGATCACGGCGACGTTCCTCGCGATCTTCATGATCCCGATGTTCTTCGTGAAGATCCGCGCGATCTTCAGCGGCGAGAAGGAAGACGTCGACGAGGCGCTGCGCCTGGCTCAGGAGCACTCGCACCACGAAGAGAAGCCGGGCAACGGCGACGAAGGCAACAAGGGACAGTGATGATGCAAAAACACGCTTTGACTGCAATCGCAGTCGCGCTCTTTGCCACGGGCTGCACGATGGCGCCGCACTACAAGCGGCCCGACGCACCCGTCGCGCAGGCGTACCCGGCCAGCGGCGTCTACGCGACGCAGCCGGGCGCGGCCGGCGCGCGCAGCGCGAATGGCCAGGCGGCGACTGCCATCGGCTGGCGCGAATTCTTCGTCGATCCGCGCCTGCAGCGGCTGATCGAGATCGCGCTGAAAAACAACCGAGACCTGCGCGTATCGGTGCTCAATATCGAGGCCGCGCGTGCGCAGTACCAGATCACGCGTGCGGGGCTGTTCCCGACGCTCGACGGTACGGGTACGGGCAACCGTCAGCGTTTGCCGAATTCGCTGACGGCCGTGCCGGGCCGGAACATCACGACGACCTACAACGTCGGGCTGTCCGCGTCATGGGAACTCGACCTGTTCGGCCGCGTGCAGAGCCTGAAGGATCAGGCGCTCGCGCAATACCTGTCGACGTCGTACGCGCGGCAGGCGTCCGAGATCTCGCTGGTGTCGCAGGTCGCGGATCAATATCTGACGCTGCTGTCGACCGATGATCTGCTGAAGGTCACGGAGGACACGCTGAAGACCGCGCAGGCATCGTACGACCTGACCAAGCTGCAGTTCGACAACGGCACGGGCTCCGAGCTCGAGCTGCGTCAGGCGCAGACGGTGGTCGAGACGGCGCTCGCGAACCAGCAGGCGCAGGCGCGAGCCCGCGCGCAGGCGCTGAACGCGCTGGTGCTGCTGATCGGCGAGCCGCTGCCGGACGATCTGCCGGCGGGCATGCCGCTCGATGCGCAGAACCTGCTGACGGACGTGCCGGCCGGGTTGCCGTCGGACCTGCTGACGCGTCGTCCTGACGTGATGCAGGCCGAGCAGACGCTGCTGGCCGCGAATGCGAACATCGGCGCGGCGCGCGCGGCGTTCTTCCCGAAGATTTCGCTGACGGGCGCGTTCGGCACCGCGAGCCCGACGCTGGGCGGCCTGTTCAAGGCCGGCACGGCGGCGTGGTCGTTCGCGCCGAGCATCGCGCTGCCGATCTTCGAAGGCGGGCAGAACATCGCGAACCTCGATCTCGCGAACGTGCAGAAGCGCATCGAGATCGCGAACTACGAGAAGGCGATCCAGTCGGCGTTCCGCGAAGTGTCGGATGGTCTGGCCGCACGCGGCACGTACGACCAGCAGATCGCGGCGCTCGAGCGCAACGAGCACGCGCAGCAGCGACGCTTCGATCTGTCGGACCTGCGCTACAAGAACGGTGTCGACAGCTATCTGTCGGTGCTGACCGCGCAGACGGATCTGTACGCCGCGCAGCAGTCGCTGATCAGCGCACGTCTGGCACGCTGGACGAATCTGGTCGACCTGTACCGCGCACTGGGCGGCGGGTGGATCCAGCGCGCCGGCGAGACGCCGCGCGCGCCGGATGCGCCGGTCGATTACGACAAGGCGGCTGCGCCGGCGCCCGCGTCGGCAACCGCGACGAACGGGTAAGCACCGAGAAGGCAGGCGCGGGTTATCGCGCTTGCGCTTCGAACCGGCTGTATGCGGAAACGAGAACGCCACGGACGAAGGTCCGTGGCGTTTTCTTTTGTGTTGTCGAATCGTGCGGGGGACGGGCGCTGTCGTCGTGACGATGCGTGCGCGGCGTTCCGCTGGTACCGATCACGCCGACCGCACCAACCGCGTCACGCCTGGCGGTCAGTCGGCATTCCGCATCATGCGCCGGCGATCCATCTGCTCGCGCGAAGCGCGTTCACCCCCGCACCACGCGTGGTCCCGCACCCCCAAAACAAAACGCCACGGCATGCCGTGGCGTTTCTCGTTACCGCCGTCACCGCTTCGCGCCATCGTCCGGCGCGGCGCGATCAGTGGTGCACGTCGGCGGGCCGCCCGTCGAAGTCGTGTCCCGCGCGCCGAATCTCGCAGCGCGCATCCTTTTCGCCTTTCACGCCGTTGAACACGATGTTCAGGATCACGGCCGAGGCCGATGCCAGCAGGATGCCGCTATGCAGGATCGGTGCGAGAGCGGGCGGCAGCTTCGAGAAGAAGTGCGGCGACACGACCGGCACGAGGCCCATGCCGACGCTCACGGCGACGATGAACAGGTTGTGCGAGTTGTTCACGAAGTCGACCTTCGACAGCACCTTGATGCCGTTCGCGGCGACCATCCCGAACATCACGATGCCTGCGCCGCCGAGCACGAACGGCGGCACCGACGCGACGACCTGCGCCATCTTCGGGAACAGGCCGAGCAGCACGAGGATCACGCCGCCCGTCGCACACACGAAGCGGCTCTTCACACCCGTCACGCCGATCAGGCCGACGTTCTGCGAGAACGACGTATGCGGGAACGAGTTGAAGATGCCGCCGATCAGCGTGCCGAGGCCGTCGACGCGCAGGCCGCGCACGAGGCGCTCCTGATTGACCGGGCGATCGACCATGTCGCCGACCGCGAGGAACATGCCGGTCGATTCGATGAACGTGACGAACATCACCGTGACCATCGTCACGATCGACAGCGGATCGAAGTGCGGCAGGCCGAAGTGGAACGGCATCACGAAGCCGACCCACGGCGCATGCGCGACGCCGTCGGTGTTCACGCGGCCGATCGCGAAGGCGATCGCGAAGCCGGCGACGATGCCGAGCAGCACCGAGATGTTCGCGACGAAACCGCGGCCGTACTTGTTGATCAGCAGGATCAGCGTGAGCACGAGCAGCGACAGGCCGAGATAGACCGGGCTGCCGTACTCGGGGTTGCCGACGCCGCCGGCTGCCCAGTTGATGCCCACTTCCATCAGCGACAGCCCGATCACGGCGATCACCGTGCCGACGACCACCGGCGGGAAGAACCGCAATAGCTTGCCGATCATCGGCGCGAGCACGATGCCGATGATGCCGGCCGCGATGGTCGAGCCGAAGATGTCGAGAATGCCGAGGCCGGGGTTCGTGCCGATCGCGATCATCGGGCCGACGGCCGCGAACGTGCAGCCCATGATGACGGGCAGGCGGATCCCGAAGATCCACAGGCCGAGCGTCTGGATCAGCGTGGCGATGCCGCACGAAAACAGATCGGCGCTGATCAGGAACGCGATCTGGTCTTTCGGCAGCTTGAGCGCGGCGCCGACGATAAGCGGCACGGCGACGGCGCCGGCGTACATGACGAGGACGTGTTGCAGGCCAAGCGTTACCAGCTTGCCGGTCGGCAGCACCTCATCGCACGGATGGACCGTGTTCGATTGCATCTGTCTCACTCCATGATCTTGTTTTCGGGGTGATACGAAGTTATTCGGAATGAATCCATGCAACAAGAGCACTGGGTTCTATTCCGTTCTTTGCTGGTTCGATATGCCATTTCGGCATGGAGCAGGGGGGCGATCATCGGGAAACTGCCGCAGGAGTGAGGTTCACCGGTTTTATAGCGCTTCAAAATAGCGCCGGCCCCCATGTCAAATATGGGCCGCTTTATGGTGTGTATCGGGTCGGCCGCATAGTGGCAAAAAGGGGGGGGCGGAAAGCGTGCCGGGTTAACCCGCGAGCGGCCGCTTTTGCGTGCAAGGTGCAGCCCGGTCAAACCCGCCGGCCGAGCGCCGTTTCGACGCGTCGACGTGACGGCAAAAAACGGGGCGCACATCGCGATCCCGTTATCATCGACATCCGTTCATACGAATCCCCCTCACGTCATGCGCCTGCTCGGAATCGACCTCGGCACCGGCTCCGTCAAACTCGTCACGCTCGATGCCGACGGCGTCGAGCGGGCGGTCGCGAGCGAACCTTATGCGTTGTCGTCGCCGCAGCCGGGCTGGGCGGAAATCGCGCCCGACACCTGGTGGCAGGCGCTGGTGCGCGCGGCCGCGCGGCTGCCGGCCGACGAGCGCGCGCAGGTCGCGGCGATCGGCTTTTCGGGCCAGATGCATGGCGTCGTGCTGATCGACGCGGCCGGCCAGCCGGTGCGGCCCGCGCTGCTGTGGCCGGACACGCGCGCGGTGCGGGAGGCGGATGCAGCGAGCTGGCCGGCGTCCGGATCGCCCGTCGCCGGGTTGCCCGTCGCCCCGAATCCCGTCGCGCCCGGCATGGCCGGCCCGCTGTTGCGCTGGCTGGCCACGCACGAACCCGCTGCGCTGCGCGCCGCGCGCTGGGCCGTGCAGCCGAAGGACTGGCTGCGCATCGCGCTCGGCGGCGATGTCGCGGCCGATCCGAGCGACGCGTGCGCAACCGCGCTCGCGACGCCCGACGGCGCGTGGGACAACGCATTGATCGACACGCTCGGCTTGCCGACCGACCGCTTCGCGCCGGTGCGTGCGTCCACCGCGCGCTGCGGCGTGCTCGGCGCGCAGGCTGCCGCCGCGCTCGGCCTGCCGGCCGGCGTGCCGCTCGCGACGGGCGCGGCCGATACCGCGTGCGCGGCGCTCGGCAGCGGGCTGGCCGTCGCAGGCGACGCGCTGCTGACGACCGGCAGCGGCGGGCAGATCGTCGTGCTCGCGGACGCGTTGCCGCCCGCGCGGCGCGGCTTGCATCGCTATCGTGCGGCGGCCGGCGGCGGCTATTACACGATGGCCGCGATGCAGAACGTCGGGCTCGCGCTCGAAGCCGTGCGCGGCTGGCTCGGCTACGCGCGATGGGCCGATGCATATGACGATGCGTTCGCGCAGCCGGCGTCGGAGCGGCTGTGCTTCCTGCCTTACCTGACCGGCGAACGTTCGCCATGGATGAACCCCGATGCGCGCGGCGGCTGGCTCGGCCTCGGGCTCGGCGACACGCGCGGCGCGATGATGCGCGCCGCGTTCGAAGGCGTCGCGTTCGCGTTGCGCGCGGGGCTCGATGCGATCCGCGACGCCGATCGCCGTGATGCCGTGACGACGCTGCGTCTCGCGGGCGGCGGCTCGGTCGATCCGCGCTGGCGCCAGTTGCTCGCCGACGCGCTCGGCGCGTCGCTGCACGCGATCGATTGCCCGAACGCCGCGACGCGCGGCGCCGCGTTGCTCGCAGGCGTCGCGATCGGACATTGGCGTGAAGATGCGTTGCGCGCGCTGGCGCCGACTGCGTCGCCGGTCGCGACCCCGCACGACGATCGCCGGCTGGCTGCCCGCCACGCGCGCTTCGTCGATCTGTACGTTCGCACGGATGCATGGTTCACGACGGGCGTTTAAACTCGAGCACTTGTTCTTTTGCGTCAGCGATGACGCATCCTGGCAAGCCGGCGACCGTTTCCCGCACGCGATGCGCGGCGGGAGCGGCCATCATGGCGAGCACGAGATTCTTTCGCCGTGCCCCGCGGCACGGCTTCGACCGCTTTGCACGAAACCCCGGCCGGCGCCGATCCGCCGGCCCGGGCCGATCTCACAGACATACAGGAGTGACACGATGAAGACGAAAGCCGCGATTGCATGGAAGGCCGGTGCGCCGCTCACGATCGAGGAAGTCGATCTCGAAGGGCCGCGCGCCGGCGAAGTGCTGATCGAAGTGAAGGCGACGGGCATCTGCCACACCGACTACTACACGCTGTCGGGCGCCGATCCGGAAGGGATCTTCCCGGCGATCCTCGGCCATGAAGGCGCGGGCGTGGTGGTCGACGTCGGCCCCGGCGTCGGCACCGTGAGGAAGGGCGACCACGTGATTCCGCTCTACACGCCCGAATGCCGCGAGTGCAAGTTCTGCCTGTCGCGCAAGACCAACCTGTGCCAGAAGATCCGCGCGACGCAGGGCAAGGGCCTGATGCCGGACGCGACGTCGCGCTTCTCGCTCGACGGCAAGCCGCTGTTCCACTACATGGGCACGTCGACGTTCTCGAACTACATCGTCGTGCCGGAGATCGCGGTCGCGAAGGTGCGCGAGGACGCGCCGTTCGACAAGATCTGCTACATCGGCTGCGGCGTGACGACGGGCGTCGGCGCGGTCGTGTACTCGGCGAAGGTCGAGGCCGGTGCGAACGTGGTCGTGTTCGGCCTCGGCGGGATCGGCCTGAACGTGATCCAGGGCGCGAAGATGGTCGGCGCGGACAAGATCATCGGCGTCGACATCAACCCGAAGCGCGTCGAGCTCGCGAAGAAGTTCGGGATGACGCACTTCATCAACCCGAACGAGGTCGAGAACGTCGTCGACCACATCGTGCAGCTGACCGACGGCGGCGCCGACTACTCGTTCGAATGCGTCGGCAACGTGAAGCTGATGCGCCAGGCGCTCGAGTGCACGCACAAGGGCTGGGGCCAGTCGTTCATCATCGGCGTGGCGGCAGCGGGCGAGGAAATCAGCACGCGCCCGTTCCAGCTGGTGACGGGCCGCGAATGGAAGGGCTCGGCGTTCGGCGGCGCACGCGGGCGCACCGACGTGCCGAAGATCGTCGACTGGTACATGGAAGGCAAGATCAACATCGACGACCTGATCACGCACACGCTGCCGCTCGAGCGGATCAACGAAGGCTTCGACCTGATGAAGGCCGGCGAGTCGATCCGCTCGGTCGTGCTGTACTGACCGGGAGCGAATCGTCATGCTCGAACTCGTTTCCTCGCATGCGTGCCACGGCGGCGAGCAGCGCTTCTACCGTCACGATTCGGCAGTCATCGGCCTGCCGATGAAGTTCTCGGTGTACCTGCCGCCACAGGCCGCGCACGGCCGCGTGCCGGCGCTGTTCTATCTCGCCGGGCTCACGAGTACCGACGAGACGTTCGCGATCAAGGCCGGCGCGCAGCAATACGCGGCGCAGCACGGCATCGCGCTCGTGATGCCCGACACGAGCCCGCGCGGCGCGGGCGTGCCGGGCGAGACCGATGCGTGGGACTTCGGCGTCGGCGCGGGCTTCTACGTCGATGCGACCGAAGCGCCGTGGTCGACGCACTACCGGATGGAGTCGTACGTGACGGGCGAGCTGCGCGAGCTCGTCGCGGCCGAACTGCCGATCGACGGCGCGCGGCTCGGCATCTTCGGCCACTCGATGGGCGGGCACGGCGCGCTGACGCTCGCGTTGCGTCATCCGGGGCTGTACCGGTCGGTGTCGGCGTTCGCGCCGATCGCCGCGCCGACGCGCTGCCCGTGGGGCGAGAAGGCGTTCTCCGGCTATCTCGGCGCCGATCGCGACGCGTGGAAGGCGCACGACGCGAGCGAGCTGGTCGCGCGCGCCGATGCGCCGAAGTTCGCGGACGGCATCCTCGTCGATCAGGGGCTGGCCGATCAGTTCCTCGCGAACCAGCTGAACCCGGACGTATTCGAAGCCGCGTGCGCGAAGGCCGGCCAGCCGCTGACGCTGCGCCGCCATCCGGGCTACGACCACGGCTACTACTTCATCTCGACGTTCATCGCCGATCACCTCGCGCATCACGCGCGCGTGCTGGCGCGGTGAGCAAGGGCGCAAGCCGGTAACGCACACGGCGCGCCGCACGCGATTGCGAGCGCATGAAAAAACGCCGGCGCTGCCCTCGGGCACGCCGGCGTTTTCTTTGATCGGCACCGGGCGGCGATGCGCCGGGCCGCGATCAGTTGCGTCGCAACAGGCTCGCGCCGTACACGAGCGCCGACAGCGCGGTGATCCAGAAGCTCGTCGGCCAGTCGGTGTGATACGCGAGCACGATGCCGGCCCACGCTTCGAACAGCGCGAACAGCGCGGCGAGCAGCACGCCCGTCGACAGTCGCGTCGACACATTCTGCGCGGCCGCCGCCGGCCCGACCAGCAGCGTGAACACGAGCAGCACGCCGACGATTTGCGTGGCCGCGGCCACCGCGAGCGCGCACACCGCGAGGAACAGCATCGACACCGTGCGCAGCGACACGCCCTTGGCTTCGGCCAGTTCGGGCTGCAGCGACGCGAACAGCAACGGCCGCGCGATCAGCGCGAGCGCGGCGAGGCTCACCGCGCCGATGCCCGCGAGCACCGCGAGCGTGTCGTGGCTGACCGCGAGCACGTTGCCGAACAGCAGTGCGGTGACCTGCGTCGCGAACGACGTGTAGAAGTGCAGGAACAACAGGCCGAAGCCGAGTGCGCCCGACAGGATCACGCCGATCGCGACGTCGCGGCCCGCGAGCTTTTCGCCGAGCGCGCCCATCCCGATCCCGGCCGCGAGCGTGAAGCCGACCATCCCCCAGATCGGCGAGACGCCGAGCAGCACCGCGCCCGTCGCGCCGGTGAAGCCGACGTGCGACAGCGCGTGGCCGGCGAAGGTCTGCCCGCGCAGCACCAGGAAGTAGCCGACGATGCCCGCGAGCACCGCGACGATTCCCGACGCCGCGAAGGCATTGATCATGAAGTCGTATTCAAACATCGTGCGAATGCCCGGGATGAGCATGTCCGTGGTGGTGGTGGCCGTGGCCGCCGCCGTGCGAATGGCCGTCGTCGTCCTCGTGTTCGTGATCGTGCTTCTCGATCTCGACGTCGCCCGACATCACGAAGATCTTGCCGTTCACGCGCATCACGTCGATCGGCGATCCGTAGAGCCGCGACAGCACGGGTTTCGTGATCACCTCGTCGACGGTGCCGAGCGCCGCCACGCCGTTGCCGAGATACAGCACGCGGTCGAGCGCGTTCAGCAGCGGATTCAATTCGTGCGCGGAGAACAGCACGGTGATGCCGAGTTCGCGCTGCACGTTGCGCACGAGCTCGACGACGCCGCGCTGGTGGTTCGGGTCGAGGCTGATCAGCGGCTCGTCGAGCAGCAGCAGCTTCGGGTCGCCGAGCAGGCATTGCGCGAGCAGCAGCCGCTGCCGCTCGCCGCCCGACAGTTCGGACAGCGGGCGGCGCGCGAGCGACGGGCCGCCGACGAGGTCGAGCACGCGATCGACGTCGCGGCGCGTGGCCGCGTTCGTGTGCGGCAGGCCCCAGCGGTGGCCGTCGGCGGCCATCGCGACGAAGTCGTAGCCGCGCATCCGGCGGTTCGCGAGGCCGCTCCGGATCTGCGGCATGTAGCCGATCGACGGGTTGCCGCGCACGACCGGCACGCCGCCGACCGACAGTGTGCCGGCCGACACGGGCACGAGGCCGAGCACCGCGCGCATCAGCGTCGTCTTGCCCGCGCCGTTCGGCCCGAGCACGCCGACGAATTCGCCGGGCTCGATCGAGAAGCTGACGTCGCGCAGGATCGTGCGGCCGCCCAGTTCGAGCGTGACGCGATCGACGGCGAGGGCGTGGGGAGTGGCGGTCATGACGTTACGGTTGTCGGTTACTTGCCGGCTGAGAGCGCGTTGCCGAGCGCGTCGAGCTGGCCGCTCATCCATTGCTGGAAGGTCTTGCCGGCCGGCTGCGTCTCGGTGACGCTGACGGTCGGCACGCCGCCGTCGCGCGCGACCTTCAGCATGCGCTTGGTCATCGGCTCCTCGGCCTGGCTGTTGTAGATCAGCACGCGCACCTGCTTCTTGCGCAGATCGTTCTCGAATGCGGCGACGTCCTGCGCGCTCGCCTCGGTGTCGTTCATCGTCGCGAGCTGGAAGCGCTGGTTGCGCATGTCGAGGCCGATCGCGTCCGACATGTAGCCGAACACGGGCTCGGTGGCCGTCACGGGCACCCCCTTGAACTTGGCGCGCAGTGCGGCGACCTGGTCGTCGACGGGTTTCAGCGATGCGACGAACTTCTGCAGGTTCGCCTCGTATTCGGCCTTGTTCGCCGGGTCGGCGCGGCCGAGTTCGGCCGCGATCGCGCGTGCGGCCGCCGGCATCGTCGCCGGGTCGTACCACAGGTGCGGGTTGTCGCCGGCCTTCTTGCCGACGAGATCGGCGACGACGATCGTCGCGCGCTTCGCCTGTTTCGACGCGCCGAGCAGCTTGCTCATCCACGGATCGTAGTCGGCGCCGTTGTAGATCACGACCTGCGCGTGCTGGAGCGCGCGGGCCGTCTTCGGGCTCGCTTCGAACAGGTGCGGATCCTGATCCGGATTGCTGAGGATGCTGGTGACCGCGACGTGGCGGCCGCCGATCTGCGACGCGACGTCGCCGTAGAAATTCTCGGCGGCGACGACGTTGACGGTCGCGGCCTGCGCGAACGCGGGCGCGGCGAACGACAGCGCGGCGACGGCGGCGGCCAGCCAGCGGACAGGCGACAGGGCGCGCCGCGGCGCGCGCTTCAGGGCAATTGACATGGAACTCCTCGTTGGAAGGGCGGCGCGTACGCCGCGATTCGGCGTCAGCGCTGCGCGGGCTTGCGCTTGCAGTGTCCGCACAGGCCGCTCAGCTCGACGACCTGGTGGTGGACTTCGAAACCGTGCGCGGGCTCGCTCGCGGACAACTGTTTCGCGAGGTCGCCGCCGGGAATCTCGACGGTGTCGCCGCACGAATCGCAGATCAGGAACTGGCCTTCGTGCGGCACGCCGATCTCGCAGCACGCGAAGAATGCGTTCTTCGATTCGATCCGGTGGATGAAGCCGTGCTCGACGAGGAAATCCAGCGCGCGATAGACGGTCGTCGGCGGCACGCGGCCGCGTTGCGGTTCGAGTTCGGCGAGCAGGTCGTACGCGCCGATCGGGCGCTGCGCGGCCAGCACGCGTTCGTAGACCTGGCGGCGCAGCGGTGTCCACGCGAGCCCGTGTTCGGCGGCGAATGCGTCGGCTCGGGACAGCCGGGCGTCAATGGGCGATGAGGTAGCCATGGCGTGAAGCAGGCGATGAAACACAGTACGGCGATGATATAACGTATCGCCGCGCCGTGCAGCGCGAATTCCGCGTTCCGCCGGCGCTCCGTCCCCTTCATGACCGCTCCCACTGCGCCGCACCGTGCGCGCCGCACCTTGCCGCGCGGGCGCGACCGGGCGTCGCCATGCGCCGCCGTGCCGCAGCGCGTCATAGAAAGCCGTCGCGTCGTCTTGACAGCGCGTATCGCGTATCCGATCATTCGATCACTAACAGAGCAATTGATCGGTTTGCGAGCGTTCGCTCACCTCGTGACCGTCGTACAGCAGAACGAACCGGAGACAGCCAGTGAGACTGGAAGACAAGGTCGCGATCCTGACGGGCGCCGCAAGCGGCATCGGCGAGGCGGTCGCGCAACGCTATCTGGACGAGGGCGCGCGCTGCGTGCTCGTCGACGTGAAGCCGGCAGGCGGCTCGCTCGCGCGGCTGATCGAGGCCAACCCGGGCCGCGCGGTGGCCGTCACGGCCGACGTCACGCGCCGCGACGACATCGCGCGGATCGTCGCCACGGCGGTCGAGCGCTTCGGCGGCGTCGACATCCTGTTCAACAACGCGGCGCTGTTCGACATGCGCCCGCTCCTCGACGAATCGTGGGACGTGTTCGACCGGCTGTTCTCGGTCAACGTGAAAGGGCTGTTCTTCCTGATGCAGGCGGTCGCGCAGCGGATGGTCGAGCAGGGGCGCGGCGGCAAGATCGTCAACATGTCGTCGCAGGCCGGCCGTCGCGGCGAGGCACTCGTTTCGCACTACTGCGCGACCAAGGCCGCGGTGATCAGCTATACGCAGTCGGCCGCGCTCGCGCTCGCGCCGCACCGGATCAACGTGAACGGCATCGCGCCGGGCGTCGTCGACACGCCGATGTGGGAGCAGGTCGATGCGCTGTTCGCGCGCTACGAGAACCGGCCGCTCGGCGAGAAGAAGCGGCTCGTGGGCGAAGCCGTGCCGCTCGGCCGCATGGGCGTGCCGGGCGACCTGACGGGCGCCGCGCTGTTCCTCGCGTCGGCCGACGCCGACTACATCACCGCCCAGACGTTGAACGTCGACGGCGGCAACTGGATGAGCTGACGTGGCGCCGCTCGCACGCGCCGCCCGCCGGCCGGCCCGCGACGCCGCGGCCGCCGTCGCACGAGGAGGGCTCGCCTGATGGCCGAGATCGTCGTCGCCGGCGAACTGCTGGCGGAATTCGTCGCCGCCGAGCGCGGCCAGGGTTTCGATACGCCGGGCCTGTTCGCCGGACCGTTCCCGAGCGGCGCGCCGGCGATCTTCGCCGACCAGGCCGCCCGGCTCGGCGCGCGCGTCGCGTATGCGGGCTGTGTCGGCCGCGATGCGTTCGGCGACGCGATCGTCGCGCGGCTCGCCCGCGACGGCGTCGACGTCGCGCGCATCCGCCGCGTCGCCCGCCCGACCGGCACCGCGTTCGTCGCGTATCGCGACGACGGCTCGCGCAGTTTCGTCTTCACGCTTTCCACCAGCGCGGCCGCGTGCGTCGATGCGTCCGACGTCGACACCGCGATGTTCGACGGCTGCCGCTACTTCCACGTGATGGGCTCGTCGCTGACGAGCGAATCGGCGATCGCCGCGGTGCAGCGCGGCGTGATCGAGGCTGCGCGCGCCGGCGCCAAGGTGTCGTTCGATCCGAACGTGCGGCCCGAAATGCTGAGTTTCCGCCCGATGCGCGCGGCCCTCGACGAGATGCTCGCCGCGTGCCACCTGTTCCTGCCGAGCGAAGCCGACCTGCCGTTCTTCTGCGGGCCGCAGCCGGCCGAGCGCGCGATCGCCGGCCTGCTCGCGACCCATCCGCTGCTCGAGCGGGTCGTGCTCAAACGCGGCGCGCAAGGCAGCGTCGCGTTCGAGCGCGCGTACCGGGCCGACGCGCCGGCGTTTGCGGTCGACGAAGTCGATCCGACCGGCGCCGGCGACTGCTTCGGCGGCACGCTGGTCGCGAGCCTCGTCGCGGGCTTGGCCGTCGACGTCGCGTTGCGTCGCGCGAACGCGGCCGGCGCGATCGCGGTCACGCGGCGCGGCCCGATGGAAGGCAACAGCAGCGCGGCCGAGATCGACCGCTTCCTGACCGAACGGGGGATCGCATGTCCGGCCTGACGACCGTTGCCGAACGCACGCGCACCGCGCACGCGGACACCGTGCTGCGGATGATCTTCGACGCGAACCGCGCGGACGCGCAGCGCGGCATCTATTCGGTCTGCAGCGCGCACCGGCTGGTGCTGGAGGCCGCGTGCGAAGCGGCGCGCGCGGACGGCTCGCCGCTGTTGATCGAGGCGACCTGCAATCAGGTGAACCATCTCGGCGGCTATACGGGCATGACGCCGGCCGATTTTCGTCGCGACGTCGATGCGATCGCCGCGCGCTGCGGGCTCGCGCCGTCGGCGCTCGTGCTCGGCGGCGACCATCTCGGCCCGAATCCGTGGCGGCACCGTCGCGCGGCCGACGCGATGCGTGAAGCGGCCGCGATGGTCGCGGCCTACGTCGAAGCCGGCTTCGAAAAGATCCACCTCGATGCGAGCATGGCGTGCGCCGACGATCCGGCACGGCTTGACGATCGCACGATCGCCGCGCGCGCGGCCGAGCTGTGCCGTGTCGCGGAAGACGCGGCCACGCGCGTCGGGATCGCGCCGGTCTACGTGATCGGCACCGAGGTGCCGACGCCGGGCGGCGAGGTGAGCGGCGACGCAAGTAACGACGCGATCGCACGGATCGCGGTCACGCGCAGCGACAGCATCGCGGCGACGCTCGATGCGCACCGCCGCGCGTTCTCCGCGGCCGGGCTCGACGATGCGTGGACGCGCGTCGTCGCGGTCGTCGCGCAGCCGGGCGTCGACTTCGACGATCGCCACGTGCTCGATTACGACAGTGCCAAGGCAGCGTCACTGGGCGCGAGTATCCTGCAGACACCGCGCCTCGTGTTCGAAGCGCATTCGACCGACTACCAGACCGAGGCGGCGCTCGCCGCGCTGGTGCGCGACCACTTCGCGGTGTTGAAGGTCGGCCCCGCGCTGACGTTCGCGCTGCGCGAGGCGCTGTTCGCGCTGACGTTCATCGAGGACGCGCTGATCGACGACGTCGCGCAGCGCTCGCGATTGCGCGACGTCGTCGATGCGGCGATGCGCGCGCAGCCCGAACACTGGGCGCCGTACTACCGCGGCGACGAGACCGCGCAGCGGCTCGCGCGCCAGTTCAGCTACAGCGACCGCATCCGCTATTACTGGCTGCAGCCGGCCGTCGCGGCCGCGGTCGAGCAGCTGTTCGACAACCTCGCGCGACAGCCGGTGCCGGAGACGCTCGTCGCGCAGTGGCTGCCGGATGTCTACGCGGCATGCCGCGCGGGCGGCCTCGCGAAGGCGCCGCGCGCTTGGGTGCGCCACCGGATACGCGACGTGATCGCGCACTATGCGCGCGCGTGCGGCATGCAGCGGCCGGCATGACGGGCCGCGAAGGAAACGACGCAACACCGACGCAAGACCGACGACATTTCGAACAATCACAGGAGACATGCCATGCAACGAAAGATGCTCGACGCCGCCGCCCGCTGTTTCGCCGGAGCCGCGCTCGCGACGGCGGCCTGCGCGGCGTCCGCCGGCACGCTGACGATCGCGACGCTGAACAACCCCGACATGATCGAGCTGAAGAAGCTGTCGCCGGCGTTCGAGAAGGCGAACCCCGACATCAAGCTGAACTGGGTGATCCTCGAGGAGAACGTGCTGCGCCAGCGCGCGACGACCGACATCACGACCGGCAGCGGCCAGTTCGACGTGATGGCGATCGGCACCTATGAAACGCCGCAGTGGGGCAAGCGCGGCTGGCTCGCGCCGATCACGGGCCTGCCGGCCGATTACGACCTGAACGACATCGTGAAGACCGCACGCGACAGCCTGTCGTACAACGGCCAGCTCTACGCGCTGCCGTTCTACGTCGAAAGCTCGATGACGTTCTACCGCAAGGACCTGTTCGCGGCGAAGGGGCTGAAGATGCCTGACCAGCCGACCTACGACCAGATCGCCGAATTCGCGGACAAGCTCACCGACAAGTCGAAGGGCACCTACGGGATCTGCCTGCGCGGCAAGGCCGGCTGGGGCGAGAACATGGCGTACGTGTCGACGGTCGTGAACACGTTCGGCGGGCGCTGGTTCGACGAGAACTGGAACGCACAGCTCACGTCGCCCGAATGGAAGAAGGCGATCAATTTCTACGTGAACCTGCTGAAGAAGAACGGCCCGCCCGGAGCGAGCTCGAACGGTTTCAACGAGAACCTGACGCTGACCGCGTCCGGCAAGTGCGCGATGTGGATCGACGCGACGGTCGCGGCCGGGATGCTCTACAACAAGCAGCAGTCGCAGGTGGCCGACAAGATCGGCTTCGCGGCCGCGCCGGTCGCCGCGACGCCGAAGGGCTCGCACTGGCTGTGGGCATGGGCGCTCGCCGTGCCGAAAACGTCGAAGCAGCAGGACGCCGCGCGCAAGTTCATCGCGTGGGCGACGTCGAAGCAGTACATCGAGATGGTCGGCAAGGACGAAGGCTGGGCGTCGGTGCCGCCGGGCACGCGCACGTCGACGTATCAGCGCGCCGAGTACAAGGCCGCCGCGCCGTTCTCCGACTTCGTGCTGAAGGCGATCGAGACGGCCGACCCGAACGATCCGTCGCTGAAGAAGGTGCCGTACACGGGCGTGCAGTACGTCGGGATTCCTGAATTCCAGTCGTTCGGCACGGTGGTCGGCCAGTCGATCGCGGGCGCGGTCGCGGGCCAGATGTCGGTCGACCAGGCGCTCGCCGCGGGCCAGGCCGCGGCCGACCGCGCGGTGCGGCAGGCCGGCTACAAGAAGTAACGCGCAAGCCGTCGCGCGGCCCGCGTCGTGCGCCGTGGCACACGGCGCGGGCCGGCGAGGCGGACAGGCGGGCGGCCGTTCGCGCCCGCGCATCAACCGGAGGGACTCCGATCATGCGTCACCTGCGTCTTCCCCTGAGTCACGCTCACGCGCCGTCGGTCGGCGACGCGTCGTCGCCGCCCGGCGCGCCGCGCCGCGCGCGCGGCGGCGCGAGCTGGCTCGTGTCGCCGTCCGTCGCGGTGCTGCTGCTGTGGATGTCGATTCCGCTCGCGATGACGATCTGGTATTCGTTCTCGCGCTACAACCTGCTGAACCCGGACGTGAAGGGCTTCGCCGGGTTCGACAATTACCGCTTCCTCGCGACCGATCCGTCGTTCCTGCCGGCGATCTGGCACACGCTCGTGCTGATCGGCGCGGTGCTCGCGATCACCGTGGTCGGCGGCGTGCTGATGGCCGTGCTGTTCGACCGCAAGTTCTACGGGCAGGGCGTCGCGCGCCTGCTCGCGATCGCGCCGTTCTTCGTGATGCCGACCGTCTCCGCGCTGATCTGGAAGAACATGATCCTGCATCCGGTGTACGGGCTCGTCGCGAACGCGATGCGCGCGCTCGGGATGACGCCGATCGACTGGTTCGCCGATTACCCGTTGACCGCGGTGATCATCATCGTCGCGTGGCAATGGCTGCCGTTCGCGTTCCTGATCCTGTTCACTGCGATCCAGTCGCTCGACCAGGAGCAGAAGGAAGCCGCGCGCATCGACGGCGCCGGCCCGATCGCGATGTTCTTCTACATCACGCTGCCGCACCTGAAGCGCGCGATCGCCGTGGTCGTGATGATGGAGACGATCTTCCTGCTGTCGATCTTCGCGGAAATCTACACGACGACCGGCGGCGGCCCCGGCGACGCGACGACCAACCTGTCGTACCTGATCTACGCGCTCGGCCTGCAGCAGTTCGACGTCGGCCTCGCATCCGCGGGCGGCATCATCGCCGTCGTGGTCGCGAACGTCGTGTCGTTCTTCCTCGTGCGGATGCTCGCGCGCAACCTGAAAGGGGAATACGAGAAATGAGCGACCTGACCTTCTCGGGCCGGCGCGCGCCGGCCGCGTTCGACCTCGTGCGGCGCGCGCTGCCCGGCACGCTCGCGTGGCTGATCGCGCTCTTGCTGTTCTTCCCGATCTTCTGGATGGCGATCACCGCGTTCAAGACCGAGCAGCAGGCGTACGCGTCGTCGCTGTTCTTCATGCCGACGCTCGACAGCTTCCGCGAGGTGTTCGCGCGCAGCAACTACTTCGCGTTCGCGTGGAATTCGGTGCTGATCTCGGCCGGCGTCACGGTGATCTCGCTGCTGTTCGCGGTGCCGGCCGCGTACGCGATGGCGTTCTTCCCGAACCACCGCACGCAGAAGGTGCTGCTGTGGATGCTGTCGACCAAGATGATGCCGTCGGTCGGCGTGCTGGTGCCGATCTACCTGCTGTGGAAGAACGCGGGCCTGCTCGATACGGTGTCGGGGCTCGTGATCGTCTACACGCTGATCAACCTGCCGATCGCGGTGTGGATGACCTTCACGTACTTCAACGAGATCCCGAAGGACATCCTGGAGGCCGGGCGCATCGACGGCGCGTCGACGTGGCAGGAAATCGTCTACCTGCTGATGCCGATGGCGCTGCCGGGGCTCGCGTCCACCGCGCTGCTGCTCGTGATCCTGTCGTGGAACGAGGCGTTCTGGAGCATCAACCTGTCGAGCTCGAACGCCGCGCCGCTGACCGTGTTCATCGCGTCGTACTCGAGCCCCGAAGGGCTGTTCTGGGCGAAGCTGTCCGCCGCGTCGCTGCTCGCGGTCGCGCCGATCCTGATCGTCGGCTGGCTGTCGCAGAAGCAGCTCGTGCGCGGGCTCACGTTCGGGGCGGTCAAATGAGCGCGGCAAATCATGGCGTGAACGTGCTGATCTGCGACTGCGACGGCGTGCTGATCGACAGCGAGGCCGTGGCCGCCGACGTGATCGTGCGCGAACTCGATGCGCGCTGGCCGGGCGTCGACGCGCGGCCGGCCGTGATGCCGCTGCTCGGGCTGCGCATCGAGCGCGTGCTGGCCGGGGCGGCCGATGCGGTCGGCCGCACGCTGTCGGCCGACGACGTCGACGCGATCCGCCGCGCGGTGGAGACCGCGGCCGTCAACGCGCCGATGGTCGACGGCATCGATGCGGCGCTGGCCGCGATTCGACTGACGACGGCCTGCGCGAGCAACAGCTATCGCGCGTACGTCGAGGCGGCGCTCGCACGCACCGGCCTCGCGCGCTTTTTCGGCGACCGGCTGTTCTGCGCGGATTCGGTCGCGCGGCCGAAGCCGGCGCCGGACGTGTATCTGGCGGCCGCGCGCACGCTCGGCGCGGCGCCCGCGAATTGCCTGGTCGTCGAGGACAGCGTGACCGGCATCACCGCGGCGGCGGCGGCCGGCATGACCGTGCTCGGCTTCGTCGGCGGCGGGCACGCATCGGCGGCCCAGATCGACGCGTTGCGCAGCATCGGCGCGCGTCACGTATTCGACGACATGCACGAACTGCCCGGCTACGTCGCGCGCTGGCAGGCGACGGGCGCGGTGCTGCCCCACTAGCAACGATCAGGCGCTGCCTGCACGGCGGCGCATCACGAACGAACGGAGACAGATCATGGCAAGCGTGCTCCTGCGCAACATCGCGAAGCGCTACGACGACACCGAAGTGCTGCGCAACGTGAACCTCGACATCGCCGACGGCGAATTCGTCGTGTTCGTCGGCCCGAGCGGCTGCGGCAAATCCACGCTGATGCGGATGATCGCCGGCCTCGAGGACATCTCGAGCGGCGACCTGCTGATCGACGGCGCGAAGGTCAACGACGTGCCGAGCGCGAAGCGCGGCATCGCGATGGTGTTCCAGTCGTATGCGCTGTATCCGCACATGACGCTGTACGACAACATGGCGTTCGGCCTGAAGCTCGCGGGTGCGAAGAAGCCCGAGATCGACCAGGCCGTGAAGCAGGCCGCGAAGATCCTGCACATCGACCACCTGCTCGATCGCAAGCCGAAGCAGCTGTCGGGCGGCCAGCGGCAGCGCGTCGCGATCGGCCGCGCGATCACGCGCAAGCCGAAGGTGTTCCTGTTCGACGAACCGCTGTCGAACCTCGACGCCGCGCTGCGCGTGAAGATGCGGCTGGAGTTCGCGCGGCTGCACGACGAGCTGAAGACGACGATGATCTACGTGACGCACGACCAGGTCGAGGCGATGACGCTCGCCGACAAGATCGTCGTGCTGTCGGGCGGCGCGGTACAGCAGGTCGGCACGCCGAACGCGCTGTATCACGCACCGGCGAACCTGTTCGTCGCGGGCTTCATCGGCTCGCCGAAGATGAACTTCCTGAAGGGCACGGTCGAATCGGCCGATGCGGGCGGCGTGCTGGTGCGCTTCGACAGCGGCGAGACGCAGCGCGTGGCGGTCGACGCGGCGGGGCTGCAGCGCGGCGCGGCGGTGACCGTCGGCGTGCGGCCCGAGCACCTGCTGGTCGATGCGGCGGCGGCGGGCGTCGCCGCGCGGACGATGGCGGTCGAATCGCTCGGCGATGCCGCGTACCTGTATGCGGAGTCGGCCGTCGCGCCGGACGGGCTGATCGCGCGGATTCCGCCGCTCGACACGTACCGCACCGGCGAGGCGCTGCGCGTGCATGCGCAGCCCGAGCACTGCCACCTGTTCGACGAAAACGGGCAGGCGTTCCGGCGGCTGAGCGCGCACGCGAAGGCGGCGTGACGGCGGCGCGCCGGTTACAGCCGCAAATGCTCGGCCATGTAGTCGACGAACGCGCGTAGCTTGGGCAGCGGATGGCGGCCGGACGGCCACAGCACGTAGAACGGCGTGCGGCTCGCGACGTGATCGTCGAGCACTGCGCGCAGCCTGCCGTCGGCGAGCGTGTCGCGCACGAAGAACTCGGGCAGGCACGCGATGCCGAGCCCGCGCAGCGCGAAGCACAGGCGCGTCTCGGCGTTGTTGCTGACCATCGAGACGGGTACCTCCGGCGGCGTGCCGGCGCGCGGCGCGCGCAGCGGCCAGATCTCGAGCTTGCCGCTGCTCGGGAATCGGTAATGCAGGCAGCGGTGCTGCGCGAGGTCGGCCGGCGTGCGCGGCGTGCCGTGCCGTTCGAGATAGTCGGGCGACGCGACCAGGTGCTGGCGGAAGTGGCCGAGCAGCCGCGACGACAGTCGGGAATCGGTCGGATGGCCGGTGCGCAGTACCACGTCGAAGCCTTCGTCGATCACGTCGACGATCCGGTCGCTGAAATCGATGTCGAGCTCGATCTCCGGATACGCGGCCATGAAGTCGGCGAGCACCGGCAACAGCAACGTGCCGATCGTCGGCAGGCTCACGCGCAGCCGCCCGCGCGGCGCCTCGACGCTCTGCGTGAGTTCCCGCTCGGCTGCGTCGATTTCGGCGATCACGCGCCGGCATCGTTCGAGAAAGCGCGCGCCTTCGGCCGTCAGCGTGATGCTGCGCGTGCTGCGGTGAAAGAGCCGCACGTTCAGGCGTGCCTCGAGCCGCGCGATGCGCTTGCCGATCGCCGACGCCGACAGTCCGAGCGCACGGCCGGCCGCGACGAAGCTGCGCGTTTCCGCGACCTGGACGAACACGACGAAGCCGCCAAGATTTTCCATGCAGGTTCTCGATTGCGGACACCCATGTCCGGAGTGTCCGGAACTCTAACCCGATTTTTCTTCTCGTGCCGGCTCCCTACGATGGGCGTTCCTTCACTGTTCGAGGTCACGCCATGTCATCACTGCCTGTCACCGCCCGCCGTGCCGAACCGGATGCCGCGCTGCGCGCCCGGCTCGATGCCGTGCTCGACCGCGCGCTGGCCGATGCGCGCGCGGTCGGCGCGGTCGTGCTGGTCGCGCGCGACGGCGAATTGCGTTATGCACGCGCGGCCGGGCTGGCCGCTCGCGAAGCCGGCACGCCGATGCGCGAGGACACGCTGTTCCGGCTCGCGTCGGTATCCAAGCCGATCGTGACGGCCGCCGCGATGCGGCTGGTCGCGGCATCGAAGATCGGGCTCGACGAGCCGGTCGCGCGCTGGCTGCCCGCGTTCACGCCGACGCTCGCGGACGGCACGCCGGCGAACATCACGCTGCGGCATCTGCTGTCGCATACGGCCGGGCTCGGCTATCGCTTTCTCGAAGCCGACGCCGACGGCCCGTATGCGCGCGCGGGCGTGTCCGACGGGATGGACCGCGCGGGCGTGTCGCTGGCGGAGAACGTCCGGCGCATCGCCAGCGTGCCGCTGCAGTTCGCGCCCGGCACGTCGTGGGGCTACTCGCTTGCGACCGACGTGGTCGGTGCGGTGATCGAGGCGGTCGACGGCCGGCCGCTCGCCGACGCCGTGGCGGCGCTCGTGACGACGCCGCTCGGGATGACCGACACGGCATTTTTCACGCATGACGCGGCGCGTCTGGCGACGCCTTACGTCAGTACGCCCGACGTGCCGCGCCGGATGGCGGACGACGATCTCGTGCCGGTATTCGACGGCACGGTCGGCATCCGCTTCGAGCCGGCGCGCGCGTTCGATGCGACCGCGTGGCCGTCGGGTGGCGCGGGCATGGTCGGCACCGCGCACGATTGCCTGACGCTGCTCGATACGCTGCGCACGGGCCTCGACGGCTGGCTCGCACCGCGCTGGATCGACGAGATGGCGCGGGTGCAGCCGGGCGCGCACGACTTGCCGGATGCGCCGGGATTCGGTTTCGCGCTCGGCTTTTCCGTGCTGCACGACCCGGTGGCCGCGCAATCGCCGGAATCGGTCGGCACCTGGCGCTGGGGCGGTGCGTACGGGCATGCGTGGTTCGTCGACCGCGCGGCCGGGCTGACGGTCGTCGCGCTGACCAATACGTTGTACGAAGGGATGCACGGGCGCATCGTCACCGACGTGCGCGATGCGGTGTATGGCGTCGGCGACCGGAGCGCGCGATGAGCGAGTGCGCATCCGTCTCCGACCGCGCCATCGATCGTGTGGCAGATCCGTCCACGCCGGCCCGCGCACGCTTGCCCGTCGCGAACCTGCTCGCGCTCGCCACCGCCGGCTTCATCACGGTGCTCACCGAAGCCCTGCCGGCCGGCCTGCTGCCGCTGATGAGCGCCGACCTGCACGTGACCGAGGCGCTGATCGGCCAACTGGTGACCGTCTACGCGCTCGGCTCGATCGTCGCGGCGATCCCGCTCGTCGCCGCGACCCGTGCGATGCGCCGGCGCCGGCTGCTGCTCGCGGCGCTGGCCGGCTTCGTCGTCTCGAATGCGCTGACGGCCGGGTCGCCGTATTACGCGCTCACATTGGCTGCGCGGTTCGTCGCGGGGATGTCGGCCGGGCTGCTGTGGGCGCTGCTCGCGGGCTACGCGAGCCGGCTGGTCGACCCGTCGCTGCGCGGCCGTGCGATCGCGATCGCGATGCTCGGCATACCGGCGGCGATGTCGATCGGCATTCCGGCGGGCACCGCGCTCGGCGCGATGTTCGGCTGGCGCATCGCGTTCGCGGGCATCACGCTCGCGGCGCTCGTGCTGATCGGCTGGATCCGGCTGCGTGTGCCCGACTATCCGGGGCAGGCGGCCGGCGCGCGCGAGCCGGTGCTCGGCGTGATGACGCTGCCCGGCGTGCGGCCGGTGCTGGCGGTGATGTTCGCGTACGTGCTCGCGCACAACCTGCTGTACACGTACGTCGCGCCGTTCCTCGCGGGCGTGCGGATGGGCGCGCAGGTCGACGTGGTGCTGTTCGTGTTCGGCGTCGCGTCGCTGGTCGGCATCGCGCTGACGGGCGCGTGGATCGGCGCCGCGCAGCGACGCCTGACGCTCGCCAGCATCGCGCTGTTCGCGCTGGCGGCGGCGATGCTCGGCGCCGGCTCGGGGATGACGGTCGTCTATGCGGGCGTCGTGCTGTGGGGGCTCGCGTTCGGCGGTGCGCCGACACTGTTCCAGACCGCCACTGCGAACGCGGCGGGGGAATCGGCCGACGTCGCGCAGTCGATGCTCGTGACGGTCTGGAATCTCGCGATCGCCGGTGGCGGCATCGCAGGCGGGATGCTGCTCGGCGCGACGGGCGCCGGCGCGATTCCGTGGGTGCTCGTCGTGCTGCTGGCGCTGGCGTGGGTCGGCGCGTGGCGCGCCCGCCGCCATGCATTTCCGGCGCCGCGCGCGGCCTGAGCCGGCGTGCGCGATGGCGACGTCGGCGTCAGGCCGCCTTCGCGGCGAGCGCGGCGCGCGCGCAGGTTTCGTCGGTGACGAGCCCCGACAGCCAGCCGCCGCGCAGCGCGGCAATCACCGCGTCGTGTTTCTTCGGGCCGCCGGCGAACGCGATCGTGGGCAGCTTCGGCGGCGTGGCGAGCGCGACGCTCGTCACGCGCGCGCTGGTCGACACGGTGATCTGCGTGCCCTGCGCGTCGATCGGCACGCCGAGCAGTTCGGCCACCGCGCCGAGCGCGGTCATCTCGTCGCGCTCCTGTTCGGTGATGAAGCCGTCTTCGTAGAGCGGGCAGTGCGGGCCGATGTTGCCGATCCCGACGAACGCGACGTCGGCCTTGCCCGACAGCGCCTCGACGATCCGGTACAGCCGGTGATTGCACCACTGCGCGCGTTCGGCGTCGCTGTCCGCGAACAGCGGCGCAGGCAGCAGGAAGTGCTTGCTGCCGGTTTTCTCGGAGATGTACTGCGCGACGTCGTAGCGGTTCGACGAGCCGTCGGCCGCGATCGCGCCGACCATCGATACGAGCCGGTGCTGCGGGCGGTCGATTTGCGCGATCTGCGCGACCGCGGCCTTCAGCGTCCGGCCGCTGCTGACCGCGATCACCATCGGCCGCGTTTCGTTCAGGTAGCGCTCCATCACCTGCGCGCCGGCGACCGCGAGCTTGCGGTCGATCGCGTCGGGCGCATCGGCGTCGACCGGCACGACTTCGCACATCGCGAGGCCGTAGCGTTTCGACAGTTGCGCGCCGAGATCGAGACAGTCGGCGAGCCGATGGTCGACGCGCACGCGGATCAGGTTCTTCTCGACCGCGAACGCGACGAGGCGCTGTGCGACGGGGCGCGACACCTGCAGCTTTTCGGCGATTTCGTTCTGCGTGTCGCCCGCGACGTAATAGAGCCACGCGGCGCGCGTGGCGAGATCGAGTTTTTCTGAGGACTTGGACACGATAGCGATTCGGTTCGGATCTGGGGGCCGCCCCGCGGACCGGCCGGCGGGCCGCATGACGGCATCCACTGTACCGCATGTCGCGCGCGCGGCCGGCGGCCGGTCGCGCGAGCGCGGCGCCTACGCGAGTCGTGCGCGCGACGGTTCGTACAGCGGCCGCACGTGGCGGTACAGCGTGCGGAACGCGTCGAGGCGTTCGCGCAGCCGCGCATGGCGGGCGGCGTCCGGCGCGTATTCGGCGCGTACCGGCGGCTTGGTCAGCACCGTATGCGGATCGCCGCCGACGGCCAGCCAGCCGAGCCGTGCCGCGCCGAGCGCCGCGCCGGTTTCGCCGCCGCCGTGCTGACGCGTGCGCACGTTCAGCGCGTCCGCGATCAGTTGCGCCCAGAACGCGCTGCGCGCGCCGCCGCCGATCAGCGACAACTGGTCGGTCTCGACGCCGGCCGCGTGCAGCGCGTCGAGACCGTCGGCGAGGCCGAGCGTCACGCCTTCGAGCACCGCGTAGCCGAGGTGCGCGCGGTCGGTTGCGTGCGTCATGCCGAAGAACGCGCCTTGCGCGTACGGATCGTTGTGCGGCGTGCGCTCGCCCGACAGGTAGGGCAGGAACAGCGGCGCCGCCGCGAGTGCGTCGGCGTCGAGCGCCTCGACTTCGGCGAGCAGCGCGGGCTCGTCGGTGCCGGTCAGCTTGCAGACCCAGCGCAGGCAACTCGCGGCCGACAGCACGACGCTCATCAGTTGCCAGCGGTCGGGAATCGCATGACAGAACGCATGCACGGCCGACGCGGGGTTCGGCATGAAGCGGTCGCCGACCACGCTCAGCACGCCGGACGTGCCGAGCGACACGAAGCCGTCGCCCGCGTGGATCGCGCCGATGCCGAGCGCGCTCGTCGCGTTGTCGCCGCCGCCGCCCGCGACCACGACGGCCTCGGACAGCCCCAGTTCGCGCGCGACGTCCGCGCGCAACGTGCCGGACGGCGCGTTGCCTTCGACGATGCGCGGCATCTGCCCGCGCGTCATCCGGCACGCGTCGAGCAGCGCATCGGACCAGTCGCGGCGCGCGACGTCGAGCCACAGCGTGCCGGCCGCGTCCGACGGATCGGACACTTTCGCGCCGGTCAGCCGGAATCGCAGGTAGTCCTTCGGCATCAGCACGCACGCGGTCGCCGCGAACACGTCGGGCTCGTGCTTCGCGACCCACAGCAGTTTCGGCGCGGTGAAGCCGGGCATCGCGAGGTTGCCGGCCAGTGCGTGGAGATCGGGCGCGCGTTCGGTGAGCAGCGCGCATTCGTCGGCGCTGCGCATGTCGTTCCACAGGATCGCGGGGCGCAGCACGCGATCGTCGCGGCCGAGCAGCACGGCGCCGTGCATCTGGCCCGACAGGCCGATGCCGCGTACCTGCGCGAACGCCTGCGGGTGCCGTTCGCGCAGCGCGGCGAGCGCGGCGAGCGTGCCTCGCCACCAGTCGTCCGGATGCTGTTCGGCCCAGCGCGGATGCGGTCGCGACACGCTGAACGGCGAGCCGGCGGTGCCGACGACCGCGCCGTCCGGGGCGAGCAGCAGCACCTTCACTTCCGAGGTGCCGAGGTCGATGCCGAGATACATGAGCGATCCGTTCCGTCAGAGAGGAGCCGCTACTTTAGCCGTGCCGCACGGCATGTGCCAAGCGGGTTCGCCCGGTGGCGCGGCCGGGCGCCGCGCGCGGGTCATCAGCGTGCGGCGAGCCATGCGTCGACGCGCGCGAGCCCGGCGCGCAGCGCGTCGAACAGCGCCGCGTTGCCGGCGAGCGAGCCCCACAGCGCGCGGTTCGCGCCGAGCGCGACAACGGGGTCTGCGGCCCCGACGATCGCGCGGGCGCTGCTGTCGTCCATCACGCCGTCCTGGTACGCATACGGCAGCGTGCCGCGCGCCCAGCGTTCGAGAAAGCGCAGGAACAGTGCGGGCAGCACGGCGGTGGCGATGGGTGCCGCGCCGCGCGCGAACGATTCGACGAGCGTCGGCGCGATGAAACCGGGGATCTTCGAGAAACCGTCGGCCGCGACGCGCTGGTTCGTGTCGAGCACGTACGGATTGCCGAAGCGCTCCAGCACGACGTCGCGGTAGCGCGCGAGATCGAGCGGGCTCGGCGTGAGGCACGGGATCACGTCCTGCGTCACGTAGTCGTGCGCGAAGCGGCGGATCGCCGGGTCGTGCGTGCCTTCGTGGATGTAGGTATGGCCCGCGAGCGTGCCGGCCCATGCGATGCAGCTGTGCGTCGCGTTGAGGATGCGGATCTTCGCTTCCTCGTACGGATGCACGTCGTCGACGAGTTCGGCGCCGGCCAGCTCCCAGCGTGGCCGGCCGGCCGCGAAACGGTCCTCGATCACCCACTGGATGAACGATTCGCCCATCACCGGGCACGCATCGTCGACGCCGGTGGCCACGAGGACGCGCTCGCGCACGTCGGCGGTCGGGCGCGGCGTGATGCGGTCGACCATCGCGCTGGGCGTCGCGACGTGCGCATCGAACCACGCGAGCAGGCCGCCTTCGCCGCGCCGTTCGAGGAATTCGCGCATGCCGGCGCGAAAGCGAGCGCCGTTGTTGCGCAGGTTGTCGCAGCTTTGCAGCGTGAGCGGGCCCGCGCCGCGCTTCACGCGTTCGGCGAGCAGCGCCGCGAGCGCGCCGTACAGCGTCGTGCGCGCGCCCTGCAGGTCGGCGGCGAGATCGGCATTGGCGACGTCGAGCCGGTTGTGTTCGTCGAGGTAGTAGCCGCCTTCGGTGACGGTGAACGACACGATCCGGCAGGCCGGATCGGCGCCGGCGTCGATCAGTGCGGCAAGGTCGATCGACCACGGCAGCACGCGCGTGATCGCGCGGATCGTCTCGTACGCGCGCTCGCCCTGCGGGGTGACGGTTTCGAGCGTGTACGCGCCGTGCTGCGCGGCGAGCGCGTCCATCGTCGCGCGCATGTCGTCGCGGATGTTGCCGACGGTCAGCGACCAGCGCTCGTCGGCCGGCACGGCGGCGTTCACGCGGTGCAGATACCACGCCTGATGCGCGCGGTGAAACGAGCCGGCGCCGATGTGCAGCAGCACGGGCGCGTGGGCGGAGGGCGATTCGCTCATCCGGTGTCTCCTTTTCCTGCTTGTCTGTCCTGTCGAATACGATCATTTGCTCTTTATGTGAGCGAATGATCGTATTCGGGCGAACGAAAGTCAAGGCGGGGACGCGGCATTTCGATGGTGCGCTGCGGCGGCGCGCGGGCAGGGCGGACGCGGAGCCGGCAGGAAACGAACGTCAGCGTCCTTCGCGCGTGAGCGCGACGAGTTCGTCGAGCAGCTTGCCGGCCGGCCCCGGCAGGATGCCGTGGCGGCGCCGGAACGCGGTGAGCGTGCGCACCGCGACCACTTCGCGCACGGGCAGCGTGTCGATCGTGCCGGCGCGCTGCTCGGCGCCGACCATCGGCTCGGCCATCCAGCTCAGGAAACCGGCGTGCGCGACCAGGCTTTTGAGCGTCGTGACCGAGCGCGTCTCGACCGCGATGTCGGGCAGCGGCAGCCCGTGCGCGTCGAAGGTCGCGCGCATGTGGTCGAACGGCGCGGTGCCGCGCGGCGGAATCGCCCAGCGCGCGTGCAGCGTATCGGCGAGCGTCGGCGGGCGGCCGAGCGCGCGCAGCGGATGGTGCGGCGCCGCAACGATATGGCTGCGGTCTTCCCAGCGGCACTCGGGAATCGCGACGATCTCGTCGGTATCGGGCCCGTGCGCGGACAGCGCGAGGTCGATCTCGTGCTTGATCAGCCCTTCCGCGAGCCGGTCCCACACGCCTTCGATGATCTCGACGCGCAGGTTCGGCCAGCGGTCGAGCACGCGGCCGACTGCGATCGGCAGCACGAGGCTCGCGATGCTGCCCACCGCGCCGACCTTGATCGTGCCCTTCGCGAAGCCGCGCATCGCGTCGAGCTCCTCGCGCGCATGCTCGGCCTCATGCTGCAGCAGCGTCGCATGCGGCAGCAGCGCCTCGCCGAACGCGGTGAGCTGCACGCCCTTCGAATGGCGCTCGAACAGCGGCGCGCCGACCTGTTCCTCCAGCCGCTTCAGGATCCGGCTCAACGCCGGCTGCGTGACGTGCAGCGCGTCGGCCGCGCGGCCGAGGCTGCCGGACGCGACGATCGTCGTGAACGCGCGTAATTGTCGGAGATCGAAAGTCATGCCGAATCGTAATGGCTTTTTGCAGAAAATACAGTATCCGAGAATGGCTTGCACTTCGATACTGTGGAAACCGCCCAGTCATCGAGGAGACACCCGAGCATGTCCGGCCATCCGCCCCCTTCCGCATCGATCACCGTCCGCGACGCGGTCGTCGACCTGCTCCGGCAGTTCGGCATCGACCGCGTGTTCGGCAATCCCGGTTCGACCGAGCTGCCGATGTTCCGCGACTTCCCCGACGATTTCCGCTACGTGCTCGGCCTGCACGAAGCCGTCGTGGTCGGGATGGCCGACGGCCATGCACAGGCCACCGGCAATGCGGCGGTCGTCAACCTGCATTCGGCGGCGGGTGTCGGCAACGCGATGGGCAATCTGTTTACCGCGTTCAAGAACCGCACCCCGCTGATCGTCACCGCGGGCCAGCAGGCGCGCGCGATTCTGCCGTTCGATCCGTTCCTCGGCGCGACGCAGGCCGCCGAGCTGCCGAAGCCGTACGTGAAATGGAGCATCGAGCCGGCGCGGGCGCAGGACGTGCCGGCCGCGATCGCGCGCGCGTACCGCATCGCGATGCAGGAGCCGCGCGGCCCCGTGTTCGTGTCGATCCCGGTCGACGACTGGGACCAGCCGGCCGAACGGCTGCCGCGGCGCGACGTCAGCAGCATCGTGCGGCCCGATCCCGACGCGCTCGCGCGGCTCGGCGACGCGCTCGACGCCGCGCGGCGCCCGGCGTTCGTGGTCGGCGCGGCCGTCGATCGCGCGGGAGCATGGGACGACGTCGTGCGCCTGGCCGAGCGGCACCGGGCGCGCGTGTACGTCGCGCCGATGTCGGGGCGCTGCAGCTTTCCGGAAGACCATCCGCTGTTCGCCGGCTTCCTGCCCGCGATTCGCGAGAAGATCATCGCGCGGCTCGACGGGCACGATCTCGTGTTCGCGTTCGGCGCGCCCGCGTTCACCTATCACATCGAAGGCTTCGGCCCGCACGTGCCGCCGGGCGCGACGCTCGTGCAGCTCGTCGACGATCCGGGCGTCGCCGCGTGGACGCCGTCGGGCGATGCGGTCGTCGGCAATTTGCGGCTCGCCGCGCGCGACCTGCTCGCGCGACCGGCGCCGCCCGAGCGGCCGATGCCCGCGGCGCGCGCGCCGCGGGTACGCGTCGACGCGCCCGCCGCCGGCGAGCGCATGTCGGTCGCGTTCGCGCTGCAGACGCTCGCCGACGTGCGCGACGCGTCCGACATCGTCGTCGAGGAGGCGCCGAGCGCGCGGCCGGTGATGCAGGAGCATCTGCCGTTCACGCGCAGCGGCACGTTCTACACGATGGACAGCGGCGGGCTCGGCTACGGGATGCCGGCCGCGGTCGGCGTCGCGCTCGCGCAGCCGGGCCGGCGCGTGATCGGGCTGATCGGCGACGGCTCGAGCCTGTATTCGATCCAGGCGTTGTGGAGCGCCGCGCAGCTGAAACTGCCGATCACGTTCGTGATCCTGAACAACCGGCGTTACGCGGCGCTGCAGGATTTCGCGCCCGTGTTCGGCTTTGGTCCGGGCGACCCGGTGCAGGGCACCGAGCTGCCCGACCTGGATTTCGTCGCGCTCGCGCAAGGGATGGGCTGCCGCGGCGTGCGCGTCGCCGAAGCGGCGAAGCTGCGCGACACGCTGACCGACGCGCTGCGTGCCGCGACGCCGGTCGTCGTCGAAGTCGAGATTGCGTGACGCGCCGCGCGCGTCCTTCCGGAGATTCCATGCAAACCGTAGCGATGCTGATCGGCGGCGAACGCCGCCACTCGTCCGGCGGCGCGACCTTCGTGCGCCGCAACCCGCTCGACGGCCAAGTCGCGTCCGAAGCGCCCGCATGCACCGTCGACGATGCGCGCGCGGCGGCCGATGCGGCTGCCCGTGCATTTCCCGACTGGGCCGCGCTCGGGCCCGGCGCGCGGCGCGCCTTGCTGCTGAAGGCGGCCGCCGCGCTCGAAGCGAAGCACGACCAGTTCGTTGCGGCGATGGCGGCCGAGACGGGGGCGTCCGCGCTGTGGGCCGGCTTCAACGTTCACCTCGCGGCGAGCGGGCTCGTCGAGGCCGCGTCGCTCACCACGCAGGTCGGCGGCGAGCTGATTCCGTCCGACGTGCCGGGCTCGCTCGCGATGGGCGTGCGGCAACCGGCCGGCGTCGTGCTCGGCATCGCGCCGTGGAACGCGCCGGTGATCCTCGCGACGCGCGCGCTCGCGCTGCCGCTCGCGTGCGGCAACACGGTCGTGCTGAAGGGCTCGGAGCTGTGTCCCGTCACGCACGGGCTGATCGTCGAGGCGCTGCAGGAGGCCGGACTGCCGCCGGGCGTCGTCAACTTCGTGACGAACGCGCCCGACGATGCGGGCGCCGTCGTCGATGCGCTGATCGCGCATCCGGCCGTGCGCCGCGTGAATTTCACCGGCTCGACGCGGGTCGGGCGGCTCGTCGCGCAAGCGTGCGCGCGTCACCTGAAGCCGTCGGTGCTGGAACTCGGCGGCAAGGCGCCGTTCGTCGTGCTCGACGATGCCGATCTCGACGCGGCGGTCGCCGCGGCCGCATTCGGCGCATTCGCGAATTCCGGGCAGATCTGCATGTCGACCGAGCGCATCGTCGTCGACGCGGCGATCGCCGATGCGTTCGTCTCGAAGCTCGCCGACAAGGCCGCGTCGCTGCCGCTCGGCGATCCGCGCAACGGGCCCGTCGTGCTCGGTTCGCTGATCGACACGAAGGCGGTCGAGCGCTGCAACGCGCTGATCGACGATGCGCTCGCGCACGGCGCGACGCTGCTGTGCGGCGGCAAGGCCGACACCACGCTGTTCCCGGCGACGCTGCTCGACCATGTGACGCCGGCGATGCGCATCTACGCGGAAGAATCGTTCGGCCCGGTGAAGGGCATCGTGCGCGTCGACGGCGAGGAGGCCGCGATCCGTTGCGCGAACGACAACGCGTTCGGGCTGGCGTCGGCCGTGTTCAGCCGCGACGTCGCGCGGGCGCTGCGCGTCGCGGCGCGCATCGAATCGGGCATCTGTCACGTGAACGGCCCGACCGTGCACGACGAGGCGCAGATGCCGTTCGGCGGCGTGAAGGACAGCGGTTTCGGCCACTTCGGCGGCAAGGCAGGCATCGCCGCGTTCACCGACCTGCGCTGGATCACCGTGCAGACGGCGCCGCGCCACTATCCGTTCTGACGAGGCCGCCGACGATGAGAATTGCAATTCTGGGCGCCGGCGCGATGGGCTCGCTGTTCGGCGCGCGGCTGGCCGAAAGCGGCGAAGCCGTCACGCTGATCGACGTGAACGATGCGCATCTCGATGCGATCCGCCGCGACGGGCTGCGCATCGACGACGACCGCGGCGAACGACGCATTCGCACGCTGCAGGCCGTGCGGCCGGACGCCGCGAATGCGGCCGCGGCCGCCGCGCCCGACACACCGTTCGATCTGCTGATCGTTTTCACCAAATCGCTGCACACGCGCGCCGCGCTCGACGGCGTGCGCGCGCTGCTGACGCCGGACACGTTCGTGCTGACGTTGCAGAACGGGCTCGGCAACGTCGAGACGCTGAATGCGTTCGTGCCGCTCGAGCGCATCCTGGTCGGCGTGACGACGTGGCCGGCCGATGCGGCCGGGCCCGCGCACGTGCGCTCGCACGGCGCCGGCACGATCCGCATGATGACGGCCGACGGCGCGGCACGCCCGTTCGCGACGGCCGTGGCCGACACGCTGTCGCGCGCGGGGCTCGCCTGCACGCTCGATGCCGACGTGTGGGCCGCGATCTGGGAGAAG
This sequence comes from Burkholderia cenocepacia, assembly GCF_900446215.1. Taxonomy (GTDB): domain Bacteria; phylum Pseudomonadota; class Gammaproteobacteria; order Burkholderiales; family Burkholderiaceae; genus Burkholderia; species Burkholderia cenocepacia. The sequence continues at coordinate 979,260 of NZ_UAQZ01000012.1, forward strand.
GTCGCGTTCAACGCGGCGCTCAACACGCTGTGCGCGACGACGGGTTGCACCGTCGATCAGCTCGGCCATCATCAGGACGGGCCGCGGCTCGCGCTGGCGATCGCGGCCGAGACGGCCGCCGTCGCGCGCGCGAAGGGCATTGCGGTCGACGGCGAGCGCGTCGCACGCAACGTCGAGCATGCGATTCGCGACCATCGCGGCCATCGCCCGTCGATGCTGCAGGACGTGCTCGCGGGCCGCCGCACCGAAATCGACGCGATCAGCGGCAAGGTCGTCGCGGCCGCGCGCGAAGCGGGCGTCGCGGTGCCGCATGCCGAGACGCTGCTCGCGCTCGTCCGGTTGATCGACGCACGGACGAACTGAGCCACAGGCCGGCGGCCGGCTCGCGCCGCATGACGATACGGAGGCCGCGCCCGTGGGGCGACGGCGCCGGGTCGTGAAGGGTGGAACAAGACGCCGACGCCGATGCACGGGCGCCGGTCGATGCACAGCACGAGATCCGGGCACGCATGCGCGCCAGCCCGGACAACCGGAGACGCCATGAAAACCATCGAATGCCGTTGTCTTGCCGCGCGCCGTTCGCGCACGTTGCCGCCGACGTGCGGCGCCCGGGAGGCCGCATGAGCACGCACGACGCACTGGATGGCCGGCGGCCGCCGTCGATCGACATCGGCACGACGCTCGACGACGGGCCGTTCACGCTGATGCAGCGCTGCGTGGTGCTGCTCGCCGCGCTCGCGATCGTGCTCGACGGGTTCGACGGCCAGCTGATCGGCTTCGCGATTCCCGTGCTGATCCGCGAATGGGGTATCACGCGCGGCGCGTTCGCGCCGGCCGTCGCGGCGGGGCTGGTCGGGATGGGCATCGGCAGCGCGTGCGCGGGGCTCGTCGCGGACCGCTTCGGCCGCCGCCAGGCCGTGATCGGCAGCGTGTTCCTGTTCGGCCTCGCGACCTGCGCGATCGGGTTCGCGCCCGACGTCGCGACGATCGCGATGCTGCGCTTTTGCGCCGGGCTCGGGATCGGCGGCGCGTTGCCGACGGCCACGACGATGACCGCCGAATACACGCCCGCGCGGCGCCGCACGATGATGGTGACCGCGACGATCGTCTGCGTGCCGCTCGGCGGGATGCTGGCCGGCCTGTTCGCGCACGAGGTGCTGCCGCGCTACGGCTGGCGCGGGCTGTTCTTCGCGGGCGGCGCGTTGCCGCTCGTGCTCGGCTTCGTGCTGATGCGCGCGTTGCCCGAGTCGCCGCGCTATCTCGCGCGACGCCCCGCACGCTGGCCGGAACTCGGCGCGCTGCTCGCGCGGATGCAGCGGCCGGTCGCGCCGGGCACCGTGTTCACCGATACGAAGGACGCCCGCGCGCCGGGCAGCCGCGGGGGCTTCGGCGCGCTGTTCGCGAGCGGCCAGGCGCGCGACACGATCGCGCTGTGGTGCGCGTTCTTCATGTGCCTGCTCGCCGTGTACGCGGCGTTCAGCTGGCTGCCGACGATGCTCGCGGCGAGCGGGTTGAGCGTGTCGGTCGCGGGCTCGGGGCTCACCGCGTACAACCTCGGCGGCGTGATCGGCGCGTTGTTGTGCGCATGGGCGATCGCGCATGCGGGCTCGCGCTGGCCGCTCGCGCTGTGCAGCATCGGCGGCGCGGCGAGCGCGGTGTGGCTGATGGGTGTCGATGCGAGCCGCCATACGGGTTGGCTGATCGTCGGGCTCGGCCTGCACGGGCTATTCGTCAACGCGGTGCAGTCGACGATGTATGCGCTGTGCGCGTACATCTATCCGACGGCCGTGCGTGCGACAGGCACCGCGAGTGCGCTCGCGTTCGGCCGGCTCGGCGCGATTCTCAGCGCATTCGCGGGCGCGATCGTGATCACGGCGGGCGGCGCGGGCGCGTATCTGACGATGCTGGCCGTGGCGATGGGCGTGGTGTGCGTCGCGCTGCTCGCGGTGCGGCGGCACATTCCGCGGCTGTCGCGCGTGCCCGCGCCGCCGCGCGAAGGGGAGGAACTCGCCCGCCCGTCGTCGTGACGGCGGGCGCGTGACGTGCGTTACAGCGTGGTGCGCACGTGCCAGAGCTCGGGGAACAGCACGACGTCGAGCATCTTGCGCAGGTACGGCGCGCCGCTCGTGCCGCCGGTGCCCTGCTTGAAGCCGATGATGCGTTCGACCGTCGTCACGTGACGGAAGCGCCACTGACGGAACGCATCCTCGAGATCGACCAGTTCCTCGGCCATCTCGTACAGCTCCCAGTGCTGCTGCGGATGACGATAGACCTCGAGCCACGCGGCTTCGACCGTCTCGTCGTGCCGCATCGGCTGCGTCCAGTCGCGCTCGAGCCGCTCGGGCGCGATCGGGAACCCGCGCCGCGCGAGCAGGCGCACGACCTCGTCGTAGAACGACGGCGCCTCGAGCGTCGCGCGCACCTGTTCGAGGATGTCGGGCCGGTGCGCATGCGGCTGCAGCATCTGCGCGTTCTTGTTGCCGAGCAGGAATTCGAGCTGGCGATACTGGTACGACTGGAAGCCCGACGACTGGCCGAGATACGGCCGCATCGCCGAATACTCGGACGGCGTCATCGTCGACAGCACGTTCCACGCCTGTACCAGCTGCTCGAGGATGCGCGACACGCGCGCGAGCATCTTGAACGCGGGCGGCAGCGCGTCCGTGCGCACTGCATCGAGCGCGCCGCGCAATTCGAACAGCGCAAGCTTCATCCACAGCTCGCTCGTCTGATGCTGAATGATGAACAGCATCTCGTTGTGATCGGGCGACAGCGGATGCTGCGCGTCGAGGATCGAATTCAGCGACAGGTAGTCGCCATAGCTCATCGACTTCGAGAAATCGAGCTGCGCGTTGTGCCAGCCGGCTTGAGCGTCGGCCTCGCCCGGCACGTGCGGGGCTTCGTGCGCGGCTTGCGCCGGTTGTGCGGCGCGTGCGCCCGAGAACGGGCAGCCTGCCGGCGCGTCGCCGCCGGGGGGCTGCATATGACCAGAATTCACGACTTTCTCCAGATTTGAATGATGAATGCGCGGCGCGCCGCCGTTGCATGCGGTGCGCGCGCCGCGCAGAACCGGTCAGGTCACCGCGCCGCGTTCGGCGAACTCGGGCGCCTTCCACGCGTCGGTGGCGAGGATGTCGCGCAGCGTCTCGACCGCATCCCACACGTCGGCGAAGCGCGTATAGAGCGGCGTGAAGCCGAAGCGCAGCACGTACGGCTCGCGGTAGTCGCCGATCACGCCGCGCGCGATCAGCGCCTGCATCACTTCGTAGCCGTGCGGATGCTCGAAGCTCGCCTGCGAGCCGCGCTGGTGATGCGCACGCGGCGTGACGAGCTTCAGCGACAGGCCCGCGCAGCGCGCTTCGACGAGCGCGATGAAGGCATCGGTCAACGCGAGCGACTTGCGGCGGATCGCGTCCATGTCGGTCTGCAGGAACACGTCGAGCCCGCATTCGACCATCGACATCGACACGATCGGCTGCGTGCCGCACAGGAAGCGCGCGATGCCCGGATCGGGCGCGAAGCCCGGCTGCATCGCGAACGGCGCGCGGTGGCCCCACCAGCCGGACAGCGGCTGCGAGAAATGCGCGAGATGGCGTTGCGGCACCCACACGAACGCGGGCGAGCCGGGGCCGCCGTTCAGGTACTTGTACGTGCAGCCGACCGCACCGTCCGCGCGCGCGCCGTTCAGGTCGACCGGCACTGCGCCGGCCGAGTGCGCGAGATCCCACAGCATCAGCGCGCCCGCGTCGTGCACCAGCTGTGTGACGGCCGGCATGTCGTGCATGTAGCCGGTGCGGTAGTTCACGTGCGTGATCATCGCGACGGCCGTGTCCGCGCCGAGCGCGCCGGGCAGGTCGGCCGGATCGTCGATCAGGCGCAGCGTGTAGCCGCCGCCGAGCTGGTCGATCAGCCCCTGCGCGATGTACAGGTCGGTCGGGAAGTTCGAGCGCTCCGACACGATCACCCGGCGCTCGGGCGCACGCTCGGCCTGGTGGCGCAGCATCGCCGACAGCAGCTTGAACAGGTTGATCGAGATGGTGTCGGTGACGACCGTCTCGCCGGGCGCGCCGCCGATCAGCGTCGCGAGCTTGTCGCCGAGGCGGCGCGGCAGCGCGAACCAGCCGGCCGTGTTCCAGCTGCGGATCAGGCCTTCGCCCCATTCGGCGCCGATCACCTGCTGCGCGCGGGCGGCCGATGCACGTGGCTGCGCGCCGAGCGAGTTGCCGTCGAGGTAGATCACGCCGTCCGGCAGCGAGAACTGGTCGCGCAGCGGGGCCAGCGGGTCGTCGCGGTCGAGCGCGAGCGCGTCTTCACGGGTCTTGATCATCATGATGTGAGGTCGTAGGTCGGGTAATCAGGAAGCCTGCGCGGGCAGCGCGCGCAGCACCGCACGCACGGGGCTCGCGTCGAGCGTCGCGAATTTGAGCGGCAGTGCGATCAGTTCGTAGTCGCCGGGCGGCACGTCGTCGAGCACGATGCCTTCGAGGATCGCCATCCGGTGCGCGCGCACGCGGCGATGCGCATCCATCGTCTTCGATTCCTGCGGGTCGAGCGACGGCGTATCGATGCCGATCAGCTTCACGCCGTGCGCGGCGAGCAGGTCGACGGTGTCGGGCGCGACCGCGCAGAAATTGCTGTCCCATTGCTCGACCGCGGCGCGCGCATACGTGCGCAGCAGCACGCGCGGCGGTACGCCGTCGAGCGCGGCTTCCACGTCGGCCGGGCGCACGACCGGCGCCGCGCCGATGCAATGGATCACGCGGCACGGGCCGAGATAGGTGTCGAGCGGCACCGCGCCGATCGGCGCGCCGTCGGCGTCGTAGTGCAGCGGCGCGTCGCAGTGCGCGCCCGTGTGCGGCGACAGCGTCAGGCGCGCGACGTTGACCGGCGAACCGGCCTCCATCCGCCATACGCGCTCGACGGCAACCGGCGTATCGCCCGGCCACACGGGGGTGGCGGGGCTGACGGGCGGTGAGATGTCCCAGAGTGTGTCCATGGCATGACGAAGCGTGAGTCGATCCTTCGAATGATAGGTGGACGCTCGCAGAAAGTGCTTGCGAAATAAACATGGACAATCCGCCGGATTGGCAGATAATTCGACTCAGAGGGAAAACGGGGACCAAAAATGCACGCGATCACGCTCGATGCCACCGACTGCCGGATTCTGGCGGTACTGCAGGAGGAGGGCAGAATCAGCAATCTCGACCTGGCCGAACGCATCTCGCTTTCGCCATCCGCCTGCCTGCGCCGCATGCGCCTGCTCGAGGAGCAGGGCGTGATCGAGCACTATCGCGCGTGCCTGAGCCGCGAGAAGCTCGGTTTCGAGCTCGAGGCGTTCGTGCAGGTGTCGATGCGCAACGAAGAGAATCAATGGCACGAGCGCTTCGCGGAAGCGCTGCGCGAATGGCCGGAGGTGGTCGGCGCGTTCGTCGTGACGGGCGAGAGCCACTATCTGCTGCGCGTGCTCGCGCACAACCTCAAGCACTATTCGGATTTCGTGCTGAACCGCCTCTACAAGGCGCCGGGCGTGATGGACATCCGGTCGAACATCGTGCTGCAGACGCTGAAGGACGAAGCCGGCGCGCCGGTCGGGCTCGCGCGCACGGGGGCGATCAAAGCGGTGTGAGGCCGTGGAAGCCGCCGCCGTGGAACACGAGCGGCGGCGCCGTTTCCGTTACGGCGCGCACGCCGCAGCGTTCCACTTCGCCGACAAAGATCACGTGGTCGCCTTCGTCGTAGCGGCTGCGGTTGTGGCATTCGAACCATGCGAGCGCGCCGTCGAGCACGGGCATCCCCGAGTTGCCGGCCGCATGCGCGATCCCTTCGAAGCGGTCGCCCTTGTAGGTCGAGAAGCGCTTGCACAGGTCCAACTGCGACGCCGCGAGCACGTTCACCACGTAATGGCTGTTGCCGCGGAACACCGGCGTCGACGCCGATTTGTGCGCGAGGCTCCACAGCACGAGCGGCGGATCGAGCGACACCGAATTGAACGAACTGGCGGTGATGCCGATCAGCTGGCCGGACGGCGCGCGCGTCGTGATCACCGTCACGCCCGTCGCGAACTGGCCGAGCGCCTGCCGGAAGGCGGCCGAGTCGAAATCCGGCGGATTGGCGTGGCTCATCGGGCAGCCATCCGGAACGGGACGGGCGGGCGCGACACGGCACGGGGGTGACGGGCGCGGCGGACGAAAGACGACGAGGCGGTCGATTGGGAAGGGGTGCGCATGGCCCGATTTTAACGGAATCGAGGGCGCCGGACCCGGTCGGGCGGCGCATCGCGACGGCAGGGTGGCGTAGCGAACACTGCGGCGCGCGGCCGGCAGCGCCGTTCCGTCACGTTTTTTAACGGTGCGGCCGTTGCGCCCGGCACCTCGTCGCGCCAGCGAGCCATCGCTGCCCGCGCTATCGCGCCGCCGCCAGCCCGAGCGACAACGCTCCCGTCACGATCAGGCTCGACGCCCACACCGCATCCAGATTGAACCAGCTCCGCGACACGAACTTCAGCCCGAGATAACGGTACACGAGCCACGCGAGCCCGCCGCCGGCGGCGATCATCGCGGCCGCATGCACGGCGGCGACGACGAGCGCCATGCCGAGATGCGCATCGACGAGCAGCGCCGCCGCGCGGTGGCCGGCATCCCGGTCGAGCCCGCACAGGCCGAGGTAGATCGGCACGAGCATCAGCCCCGCGCCGTGCGCGAGCGCGACCGCGAACGACCACAGGCCGAGCCGCGCCGGCGGAATCCGTGCGAGCGCCCGCGGATGCCGGCGCCGGATCAGCAGTACCGCGCCGAAGCCGATCACGAGCGCGCTCGCGCCGATCCGGATCGCCGACTGCCATGCGAGCAGCGCGGCGAGCAGCCCGAATGGCAGCATCACTGCGAAAACGGCCAGCGCATGACCGAGCGCGAGATAGCCGAGCGCCGCGACGAGCGCGCCGCCGCGGCGCGTCATCAGCGCGTTCGACACCGCGAGCGGCCAGCCCATCGCCGGGTTGAGTCCGTGATAGACGCCGCTCGCGAGCACGGCCGCCCACAGCGCGAACGACGCGTGAAGGCCGGTGCTCAACGCTTGACCGACGGATAGCAGAACGAGTCGGTCGAGCAGTCGCCGCCTTCGAGCCGGATCTGGTGCGCGCGGTAGCCGTCGGGGAACTCGACCCAGTAGTCGTCGGCGAGCGTCAGCCCGCCGTCCGGCCCCGCGTGCGCGAGCACCTGCGCGGCCGGCACGCCGTCCGGATAGAACTGGTCGTCCCACGTCGAATAGAGCGAGTTGGTCCAGTACACGCGCCGGCCGTCGCGACTGATCTCGACCATCTGCGGGCCGCCCGCGAACGTGCGGCCGTTCGAGTGCGGCGCACGGCGCGCGATGCCGCCGATGCGCACCGACCCCGCGAGCACCGGGTGGTGCGGGTCCGACACGTCATACTGGCGCATCTCGCCGGTGCCCCAGCACGACACGTACAGGAAGCGATCGTCGAGCGACAGGTCGATGTCGGTCACGAGCGGCGGCACCGCGCCGAATCCTTGCAGCAGCGGCGGCAGCTCGTCGGCCGCGGCCGGTTCGGCCGGGATCGTCGCGGTTTTCTTCGCATGGAACTTGCCGCCTTCGCGCCACCAGGTCCAGATCGAGCCTTCGAGATTGGTCGTATCGACCACGACGCCGACGAATCCGTATTCGCGCACCGGGTCGTGCGCGGGCCGCACCTCGAGCGCCATCTGGTGCTGCGCGCCGAGATCGATCGTCTGCACGTTGCGCCGCGCGCGCAGGTCCCAGAAATGCAGCCGGTGCCCGTACTTGTTCGCGAGCAGATCCTCCGGGACGATCCCGTTCTCGAATTGCGGCGGCAGCGCCCATTCGCTCGACACCATGTAGTCGCGCGGCAGGTTCCACCAGAAGTCGTAATGCTTGTCCTGCGGGCCGCGGTCGATCTCCCAGCGGCCGAGCACGTCGAAGGTCTCGCAATCCATGATGAAGATGCCAGGCGCGCCGTCGGTGCCGTCCTTGCCCGCGCCGCCCAGCGTGCTCACGTAGATGCCCTCGGGTCCGCAATGCACGGTGTGCGGTCGCGAATAGCCGGTCTTCGCGAAGATTTCGTCGGGCTCGATGATCTTGTGGATGCGCGCCTGCGTCGGATGCGGCTTCGTGTCGATCACGTAGATGCGCGACGAGCGCAGGCCGGGAATGATCAGGAAGCGGCGCTCGAGGAACGCATGGCCGGTCAGCGGCGACAGCGACGACGAGCACGCATTCCAGCCGAAGTGGTGAAACTCGTCGCCGGTGTTCGGCATCGTCACCGTGTGCACGATCTTGCCGTACGTCGACGAACCGGGCTTCACGTCGATCACGGCCAGCGCGTCGGGTCTGGAAAAATCGGGGCTCAGCAACAACGTATAGGCAAACTCCTCCGCCGGCGCCTGCATCGCAAGTTCGGGCGAAGCGTGAAACGTCGGGTCGGGCCGCATGCTCATGGTGATGTCCTCCGGATGGTGTCGGATCGTGGACGCACGGCCGTTCGTTGCGGACGTGCGGACTGCGGTGGCCGCGCGCGTCGGCGACGCGCGCGATGCCGTGCATCAGGTCGTGAAAGCGGGAAAAGGCGAGGGGGTGCCGCGCGGCGCGCTCCGCGAAACCGGCGCGCGCCACTGCGATGGTGCGATCGACGGAGCGGCGACCGGGCCCGCGACGCAGGCGATGTCTGTTAAGGCGTGCATATCGATGTTCCGGCAGATGATGGTGGCATCGGGGTCGGGCATGCATCGGACGCTGTGCGGGCGCGACGGGTTGGCCGTCGCTTGCGCGTGCCTAAGTGTAGACGAGAAACCCGCGGCGGGCGCGTGCGGCGCCCTGTCCGATCTGCCAGTTGCGCGCGCGGGTGAGATACTTGACGAAGTGCCGCTGCCTCCCCCTCGCGGGCGGGCAACGGCGACGCGAAACGATGGCGCCGGCACGGGCGTGCCGGCTGCCGTCATCCACGAGGGACTGATTTCATGGGGAACGAGATGCTTGAAACCGCGACGCTCGGAGGCGGGTGTTTCTGGTGCACGGAGGCCGTGTTTCTCGACGTCGACGGCGTGACGGCCGTGCAGTCGGGTTACGCGGGCGGCCATACGCGCAATCCCGGCTATCGCGACATCTGCGAAGGCGACACGGGCCACGCGGAAGTCGTCAACGTGACGTTCGATCCGGCGCGCATCGGCTATCGCGAGATCCTCGAGATATTCTTCGCGACGCACGATCCGACCACGCTGAACCGGCAGGGCAACGACGTCGGCACGCAGTACCGGTCGGTCGTGTTCACGCATTCGGATGCGCAGCGCGATACCGCGCTCGACGTGATCCGCGAGCTCGAGCGCGAGCAGGTGTTCGGCCAGCCGATCGTCACGCAGGTCGTGCCGCTCGACGGCAATTACTGGCCGGCCGAGGACTATCATCAGAACTATTACGCGCGCAATCCGGGGCAGGGCTACTGCTCGGTCGTGATCGGGCCGAAGCTCGCGAAATTCCGGCAGAAGTTCGCGCACCGGCTGAAGTCGCTGCGCGGCGCGTGAGCGTCGACGGCGCAAGCCGCGATCACGCCGCCTCGTTGCGCCACTGCGCGCACGCGGCGGCGATTTCGCGCGCGAGCGCGATGCACGACAGCGGCGCGGAGCCTTCCGCCTTGTTGTTGATCGTGATGATCACCGGCTGCCCGGCCAGTGCGTAGCGCGCGGCCAGTTCGGCGAGCGCCGAGCGGGTGGCGGGATCCTCGTCGACGAGCTTGTCGAACGGCTCGTATTTCGCTTTCGCCTGCTCGTACTTGAACCCGCCGTGCAGGCTCCAGCGCACGATCAGCGGGCCCGGCGCGTCGCCGTCGAGCAGTGCGAGCGCGGCGGCCTGGCGCAGCGGGTCAGGCATCCGCGCGTGCAGGCCGACGCAATAGCGCACGCCGAGCGCGGCCAGGGCGCGGATGAAGCGCGGCGTGAGCAGGCTCGCGTCGCGGATCTCGATCGCGTAACGCGGGCCGTCGGCATCCGGCGGCAGCGGCGGCAGCGCCGCGAAGAACGCCGCGAGCCGGTCGATCAGCGCGGCCGGCGCCGCAAGCAGTTGATCGGGCAGCGGCGAGAACTGGAACACGAGCACGCCGGCTTTCCGGCCGAGCCCGTCGAGGCACGGCTGGACGAATTCACGGGTTGCGAGCGGTGCGTCGAGGAAGGTCGGGTTCGGCCCGGACGGCTCGCCGCGCCGGCCGCGGATCACCGCGTCGGTCACCGCGGCCGGCGCCTTCACGACGAAGCGGAAATCGTCGGGCACCTGCTGCGCGTAGCGCAGGTAGTCGGCCACCGACAGCGGGCCGTAGAACGAGCGGTCGAGGCTGACGCTCCTCAGCAGCGGATGCGCGCCGTACGCTTGCAGCCCTTCGCGCGACAGCTTCGTCTGCGCGAAATCGCCGTCGAAGACGATGCCGTTCCAGCCGGGGAAATACCACGACGACGTGCCGAGCCGCACGTTCGGCGGCAGGCCGGCCGCGGCGGCGGCCACGTCGGCCGAGATCGGCGCAGGCAGCACGCCGCGCTTGCGGCGGCCTTTTTTCGGCGCGGCGGCCGGCGGGGACGGTTCGTCCCACAGCAAACCGGACGACGGGGCAGGCGCGTCGTCGTCGGCGGCGGCGGGGCGGGAGGTCGAACGGGCGGGCGGGGGCGGTCGTGCGTGGTCCGGTGCGTCCGGCGTCACGGATTCATCGGCGCTGTCGTCGTGCGCGGGCGACGCGCGTGCGGCGTCCGTCGGCACGCCGAACAGGTCGAACTGTCCGTCGGCGTGCGACTCGTTGGCGTCGTCGTGCTGCTGTCGTTGCGGCGGCGCCTTGCGCCGCGTCCTGCCGTCACCCATGCATGCCCAGCGTAAGGCGCCGCCTAGCGCGGCAGCGCGTGTTCGTACATGTAGCGCCGCGACCACGGCAGCGTTTTCGCGCTGCGTCCGGCCTTGCGGCACACGATCTGGAAGATCGACACGTCGTCGTGCTCGAATGCATACGCGCAGCCGGCCAGATACACGCGCCAGATGCGGAATTTTTCGTCGTCGACGAGCTTTCGCGCCTCTTCGGCTTTCGCTTCGAAGTTTTCCGTCCAGATATCGAGCGTGCGCGCATAGTGCCGGCGCAGGCTTTCGACGTCAACCGCCTCGAGTCCGCCGCGCTGCGCCGCTTCGAGCGCGAGGCTGATGTGCGGCAGCTCGCCGTCCGGAAACACGTAGCGATCGATGAATTCGCCGCCGCCGAGCGCCGTTTCGCCGCTTTCCGCGTCGGTCGACGTGATCCCGTGATTCATCGCGATGCCGTCGTCGGTCAGCAGCTCGCGGATGCGCGAGAAATAGAGCGGCAGGTTCTTGCGGCCGACGTGCTCGAACATCCCGACGCTCGTGATGCGGTCGAACTGGCCTTCGATCTCGCGATAATCCTGCAGACGAATCTCGATCCTGTCTTCGAGCCCCGCGGCCTTCACGCGGGCGGTCGCGAGGTCGAACTGGTTCTGCGACAGCGTCACGCCGAGACACGTCGCGCCGAACTTCTGTGCGGCGCGCAGCACGAGCGCGCCCCAGCCGCAGCCGATGTCGAGCAGGCGCTGGCCGGGCTGCAGCTGGATCTTCGTCAGGATGTGGTCGATCTTCTTGATCTGCGCGGTGGCGAGATCCTCGTCGCCGTTCTCGAAGTACGCGCACGAGTACACCATGTTCTCGTCGAGCCACAGCTGGTAGAACTCGTTCGAGACGTCGTAGTGGTACTGGATCGCCTTCTTGTCGGTGCTCTTCGTGTGATTGAAGTAGCGCTTCACGCGGGCGAGCTTGCTTGCGCTGGTCACGGTGCTGCGCGCGAGCGAGTAGCCGATGTTGATGATGTCCGACAGCTTGCCTTCGATGTCGATCTTGCCTTTCACGTACGCCTCGCCGAGATTGTCGAGGCTCGGTTCGAGCAGCAGCGGCAATGCCGACGCGCTGTTCACCTTCAGCGTGACCTGCGGTGCGCTGAAGGTGCCGAAATCGAGTTGATCGCCGTTCCACAGCACGAGGCGCGCCGGTATGTTCGCTTTTGCCCGTACTTCATCCGCCCACTGTGCCAGCTTCTTTTCCCAGAACATTTGGATTCTCCGTTTGTTCGTTGAATCGAATACAGCCAAGTATCCTGACCGGCGCCCGCCGCTTGCGGCGCGGGCACCCGGATGCAACACGAGACACGACCGGCGTGCGCCGGCGCCGCGCTTACGGCGACAGGCGCGAGATCGTCCAGCCCGGCGACGCCGCGGCGTCGCGCGTGTAGAGCAGGCGGTCGTGCAGCCGCGACGGGCGCCCCTGCCAGAACTCGATCGAGTCGGGCACGAGGCGGTAGCCGCCCCAGTGCGGCGGGCGCGGCGGGTTGTCGCCGTAGCGTTCGCTGACGGCCTTTTCGCGCGCTTCGAGCGTCGCGCGGCTGTCGATCACGGCGCTCTGCTCCGACGCCCACGCGCCGATGCGCGAGCCGAGCGGGCGCGACGCGAAATAGCGGTCGCTTTCTTCCGCGCTGGTTTTCTCGATCCGGCCTTCGATGCGCACCTGGCGCTCGAGCTCGATCCAGTAGAACAGCAGCGCGGCCTGCGGATGCACGGCGAGATCGTGCCCCTTGCGGCTTTCGTAATTGGTGAAGAAGACGAACCCGCGTTCGTCGACGCCCTTGATGAGCACGATCCGGGCCGACGGCCGGCCGTCGGCGCCGACGGTCGCGAGTGTCATCGTGTTCGGCTCGGGCAGCTTGGCGGCGAGCGCCTCCTTGAACCAGCGATCGAACTGGGCGAAGGGGTCGGGGGCGGCATCGGCTTCGTCGAGCGAAGCACGTGAATAGTTGATGCGGAGATCGGCGAGAGTCGTCATGTTATGCAAACGCTTCAATCTGGGGCCAGTATAGCGAACGCGCGAGAATCGTGCGTGCACAGTGGCGCGTGCGGACGGGGAGTTCAGGCAAAATAGAGGGCTGCACGACTTACGTTTTCCTTGCTGCCATGTCCTCCGCCGACGCTGCCCCGCCCAGTTCTTCTGATCTTACCCCGACACCGGAAATCCAGCTTGACGTGGATCGCGCGCGGCGTTTCGGCGGCGTCGCGCGCCTGTATGGCGCGCCGGCCGCCGCCGCGTTCGAGCGGGCGCACGTCGCGGTGATCGGGATCGGCGGCGTCGGGTCGTGGGTGGCCGAGGCGCTCGCGCGCAACGCGATCGGCACGCTGACGCTGATCGATCTCGACAACGTCGCGGAAAGCAACACGAACCGGCAGATCCATGCGCTCGACGGCAATTTCGGCAAGCCGAAGGTCGACGCGATGGCCGAGCGGATCGCGCTGATCGATCCCGCGTGCCGCGTGAACCGGATCGAGGATTTCGTCGAGCCCGACAACTTCGACGCGCTGCTCGGCGGCGGCTTCGACTACGTGATCGACGCGATCGACAGCGTGCGCACGAAGGTCGCGCTGATCGCATGGTGCGTCGCGAAACGGCAGCCGTTGATCGTGGTCGGCGGCGCGGGCGGCCAGCTCGACCCGACGCGCATCCGCATCGACGATCTCGCACTGACGATCCAGGATCCGCTGCTGTCGAAGGTGCGTGCGCAGTTGCGCAAGCAGCATGGTTTTCCGCGCGGGCCGAAGGCGCGCTTCAAGGTCAGCGCCGTGTATTCGGACGAGCCGCTGATCTATCCGGAAGCGGCGGCCTGCGACATCGAGGACGGCGCCGAGCCGTCCACGGCCGCGCACGTCGCGGGGCTCAACTGTGCGGGCTTCGGTTCGAGCGTGTGCGTGACCGCGAGTTTCGGTTTCGCGGCGGCCGCGCATGCGCTGCGGGCGATCGCGGCGCAGGCGGCCGGCTGAGCGCGTGACGCGCGGGCAGGAAAGAGGGATGCCGCGGCGCGGGTAACGCGCCGCGAGCGATACGGCAAGTCGGCCGGGCGATCGCGGCCCGGCGCGTTGTGCATCAGTTGAGCGCCATGCTCAGCTTGCGTCGCCACCCGGCGACGAGGTCGGGGCGATCGCCGGCCAGCTCGAACACCGAGATCATCGTGCGGCGGCCGAGATCATCGCCGTACGTGCGATCGCGCGTCACGATTTCCAGCAACTGTTCCAGCGCGCCTTCGTACGCGCGCCGCGCGATCAGGCTCTGCGCAAGGTCGAAGCGTGCGTCGAGATCGGCAGGGTTTGCCGCGATGCGCGCTTCGAGCGCATCGGTCGGCGGCAGGTCGGCCGTGGCTTCGAGTGCGTCGAAACGGGTCTTGATCGCCTGGTAGCGCGGGTCGCCGTTCTGCACGGTTTGCGGCGACAGGCGCTCGGTCTCGGCACGCGCGGCGTCGACTTCATTGCGCGCCAGCAGCAGTTCGATCAGGTCGAGACGCGCGTCGTCGTAGCCGGGGTTCAGCGCGAGCGCCGCTTCGAGGTGCGCGAGCGCCTCGTCGAAGCGCTGTTCGGCCATCGCATACTGCGCGGCGCGGCGCTCGGCTTCCTCGGGGGCCGGCAGCAGCCGGTCGAGGAACGCGCGCAACTGGCCTTCGGGCAGCACGCCGACGAACTGGTCGACCGGGCGCCCGTCGGCGAACGCGATCACGTGCGGGATGCTGCGCGTCTGGAAGTGCGCGGCGAGTTCCTGGTTCTCGTCGACGTTGACCTTCACGAGCTTCCAGCGGCCTGCGTAATCGGCTTCGAGCTTTTCCAGCAGCGGGCCGAGCGTCTTGCAGGGGCCGCACCACGGCGCCCAGAAGTCGACCAGCACGGGCGTGTCCAGCGACGCCTCGATGACGTCTTTCTCGAATGTGGCAAGCGTGGTGTCCATGGCGTTCTCTTCCGTTCGAATATCGTCAGGATGGGGGCGGCGCGCGGCTTTTTCAACGCGGTTTCGCTTCGGGCAACGGAATCCATTCGGTCTCGCCGGGCACCTTGCCCATTTCCTGGCGCGTCCAGGCCGCTTTGGCCCGCTCGATCGCCTCGCGGCTGCTCGCGACGAAATTCCACTCGATGTAGCGTTCGCCGTCGATCCGGTCGCCGCCGAGCAGCATCGCGCGCGCGCCGCTGGCGCTCGTCAGCGTGACCGTCGCGCCCGGCACGAGTACGGCCATCTGTTCGGCCGGCACCGGCGTGCCGTCGATCGCGAGCTCGCCGTCGACCACGTAGACCGCGCGCTCCTCGTGCGATGCATCGAGTTCGAGCCGGCCGCCGGCCGCGAATTCGGCCGCGACGTACAGCGTGCGCGAGAACGTCGTCACGGGCGAATGCAGCCCGAACGCGTCGCCGGCGATCACCGTCAGCGCCACGCCGTCTGCGTCGCGCTTGGGCAGCGTGTCGGCCGCATGGTGCTCGAACGACGGTTCGGTCGTCTCGTGCGCCTGCGGCAGCGCGACCCAGGTCTGGATGCCGTGCACGGTGTGGCCGCTGGCGCGTTGCGCGTCGGGCGTGCGCTCGGAGTGGACGATGCCGCGGCCGGCCGTCATCCAGTTCACGTCGCCGGGCACGATTTCCTGCAGCGAGCCGAGGCTGTCGCGGTGCAGGATCGCGCCGTCGAACAGGTAGGTAACCGTCGCGAGTCCGATGTGCGGATGCGGGCGCACGTCGAGCCCCGTGCCGGCAGGCAGCGTCGCGGGCCCCATGTGATCGAAGAAGATGAACGGGCCGACGAGGCGTGCGGCGAGCGCGGGCAGCGTGCGGCGTACCTGCAGGTTGCCGATGTCGCGGACGTGCGGCTTCAGCAGGGCTTTGATCGAGTCGGTCATGGCGGGCCTCGTGGGGAACGGCTGGATTGCCGGTCATTGTACTGGCGGCGCGGCGGCGCGGCGGCGCGCGCGTGTGACGCGGAGCGCGGGGAACGCGAAATGCGCGCGCTGCGGCCGCGGCAGGCATGCGTCGTGCGGCATCCGCGGCGTGGCGCAAGCCGCTGCGCGCGCCGCCGATTCCATGCGGGCCGTGCGGGTATCGGGCCGGCCGGCGAAACCCGGTAGACTGGCCGGCTTTACAACAATGATTCGACAATCGAGGGAGACACCGATGATGGCCCCGAAGGACTTGCTGCTCGCGCTGGTCGTGATCCTGGCGTGGGGCGTGAACTTCGTCGTGATCAAGGTCGGCCTGCACGGCATGCCGCCGATGCTGCTCGGTGCGCTGCGCTTTACGCTCGCGGCCGTGCCCGCGGTGTTCTTCGTGCGTCGGCCGCAGATTTCGTGGCGGTTGCTGGTGCTGTACGGCGCGACGATCCAGCTCGGCCAGTTCGTGTTCCTGTTCACCGGCATGTACGTCGGCATGCCCGCCGGCCTCGCGTCGCTCGTGTTGCAGTCGCAGGCGTTCTTCACGCTGGTGTTCGCGATGCTGTTCCTCGGCGAGCGGCTGCGCGTGCAGAACCTGATCGGGCTCGCGATCGCCGCGGGCGGGCTCGTCGTGATCGCCGCGCAAGGCGGCCGCGCGATGACGCTCGCGGGTTTCCTGCTGACGATCTGCTCGGCCGCGATGTGGGCCTTCGGCAATATCGTCACGAAGAAGGTCGGGCGTGCGAACCTCGTGTCGCTCGTCGTATGGGCGAGCCTCGTGCCGCCGGTGCCGTTCTTTCTGCTGTCGCTGTGGTTCGAGGGGCCGCAGCGGATCGCGACCGCGCTAGCCGGACTGAACGGCGCGTCGATCTTCGCGGTCGTCTATCTCGCATTCGTCGCGACGCTGCTCGGCTACGGGCTGTGGAGCCGCCTGCTGTCGCGCTACCCGGCCGCGCAGGTCGCGCAGTTCTCGCTGCTGGTGCCGATCGTCGGGCTCGCGTCGTCGGCGCTGCTGCTAGACGAGCATCTGACGCAAACGCAACTGATCGGCGCCGCACTCGTGATGGGCGGGCTCGCGGTGAACGTGTTCGGCGGGAAACTGCTGAGCCGCTTCGCGGCGTCGTGACGCGCCGGCACGCGCTGCGTGCCGGCGGGGGGGAAGCGGTGGCGCTCAGGCCATCCGGCTCTTCGCGAGCGGCGGATTCGCGGCGAAATAACGCTTGATGCCGCGGAAGATCGCGTCGGCCATCTCGTCGCGATAGCTGTCGTCGTTGAGCCGGCGCTCTTCGTCCGGGTTGCTGATGAATGCGGTCTCGACGAGGATCGACGGAATGTCGGGCGCCTTCAGCACCGCGAACCCGGCCTGCTCGACCGAGCCCTTGTGCAGCTTGTTGATGCCGCCCACTTCCTTCAGCACGTAGTTGCCGTAGCGCAGCGAGTCGCGGATCTGCGCGGTCGTCGACATGTCGAACAGCGCGCGGTTCACCGCCGCGTCCGCCGTCTTGATGTTGATGCCGCCGATCAGGTCCGACGAATTCTCCTTGTTCGCCATCCAGCGCGCCGCGGCGCTCGTCGCGCCGTGGTCGGACAGCGCGAACACCGACGAGCCGCGCGCGGACGGCGTCGTGAACGCATCCGCGTGGATCGACACGAAGAGATCCGCGCCGACGCGGCGCGCCTTCTGCACGCGCACGTTCAGCGGCACGAAGAAGTCGGCGTCGCGCGTCATCATCGCGCGCATGTTCGGCGCGGCGTCGATCTTCGCGCGCAGCTTCTTCGCGATGTCGAGCGCGATGTGCTTCTCGTACGTGCCGTTGCCGCCGATCGCGCCCGGATCCTCGCCGCCGTGGCCCGGGTCGATCGCGACCGTCAGCAGACGCACGGTGCCGCCCTTGCCGGATTTCGGCGCGGTGAACTTGTAGGTGTCGCCGTCGTCGTCGCCGTCGTCGCGGCGCGCGATGACGGGCGGCGGCTTGACGGCCGGCTTCGCGGGCGTCGACGGCGTGCCGGCCGCCGGCGGCGTGTGCGGCGTAGTTGGCGTGTTCTGCGCGAAACGCTGGAAGAATGCGTCGCTGTTGTCGCCCGCGCCCGGCGGCGGGGTGCCGGGGCCCGCCAGCGTGGACGGCGGCTGCATCTGCTGCGCGCGCGCGGTGTCGTTGAGCGCCTGTTCCTTGCGTTCCGTCTGCGCGATCAGGTCGGACAGCGGATCGGGCGCGACGGCCGGATACAGGTCGAACACCAGCCGGTACTTGTACGTGCCGACGGGCGGCAGCGTGAACACCTGCGGCTTCACCGATCCTTTCAGGTCGAACACCATCCGCACGACGTGCGGCTGATACTGGCCGACGCGCACCGACTGGATCTGCGGATCGTTCGGCGCGATCTTCGAGACGAGGTCGCGCAGCGCCTGGTCGAGGTCGAGGCCGCTCAGGTCGACGACGAGACGGTCGGGACCCTGCAGCAGTTGTTGGCTATTCTGCAGCGGCTGGTCGGATTCGATCGTGACGCGCGTGTAATCGCGTGCGGGCCACACGCGCACGCCGAGCACCGACGACGCGTGCGCGAGCCGCGGCGCGACGAGGCCGAGCACCAGCGTCGACGCGCCCGCGCACAGGATCTGGCGGCGCCGCCAGTTGTGCGTCGCGGTGGCCGCCGATTCGATCGAGCGGAACGGTTTGATCAACATCTTTCGAGACATGCCTTTCCTGAAGCGCTGTACGCCCGGACGGTGAGGGCACGGCCGTCGCCATCCACGTCGAGCGAGAAAACCAGATCGGGCACGCCGAGCAGGGCGCCCGCCTGTTGCGGCCATTCGACGAGGCAGATCGCGCTGGAATTGAAATATTCGCGAAAGCCTGCATCGGACCATTCGGCCGGATCGTTGAATCGATACAGATCGAAGTGATAGACCTCGAGTTCCCCATCGCTGCGTTCGAGCGCGTACGGCTCGACGAGCGTATAGGTCGGGCTGCGCACGCGGCCCTGGTGGCCGAGGCCGCGCAGGATCGCGCGCACGAGGGTGGTCTTGCCCGCGCCGAGATCGCCGACCAGCTGGATCTGCAGCCCGTCGAACACATGCGCGCGGTCGAGCTCGAGGCGCGCCGCGTCGAGCGCGTGCGCGAAGCGGGTGCCGAAGGCCTCGGTTGCCGCTTCGTCGGCGAGCGCGATCACGCGCTCCGCGAGCGGGGCGGGCAACGTGGCGTCGTGAGGCGGTTGGCTGGGCGTGGCTGGCATTCTCGTAAAATAGTGCGATGAACCGACTACCGGAACGCGCCGCATCCGACAGGCCTTCGACTCGTGACGAAGGCGCGGCGCCGTGCGCGCTCGACGATGCGGCGTTGACTGCGCTCGCCGCTCGCATCAGGGCGTGGGGGCGCGAATTGGGTTTCGGGGCGATCGGCATCAGCGATACCGATCTCTCGGATGCCGAAGCGGGCCTCGCCGCCTGGCTGGAAGCCGGATACCACGGCGAAATGGATTATATGGCGAAACATGGGATGAAACGCGCGCGGCCGGCCGAACTTGTGGCCGGTACGCGACGCGTGATTTCCGTGCGGCTCGCCTATTTGCCGGCCCAAACGCTCGCTGACGGCGAGCCCGGCGCGCTCGTGCCGCACGACTGGCGCGCCCGCGAACGGGCACGGCTCGACGATCCGCAAGCGGCCGTCGTGTCGATCTATGCACGCGGCCGCGACTATCACAAGGTGCTGCGCAACCGGCTGCAGACGCTCGCGGAGCGTATCGAGCACGAGATCGGCGGGTTCGGCTACCGCGTGTTCACCGATTCGGCGCCGGTGCTCGAGGTCGAGCTCGCGCAGAAGGCCGGGGTCGGCTGGCGCGGCAAGCATACGCTGCTGTTGCAGCGCGATGCCGGCTCGCTGTTCTTTCTCGGCGAGATCTACGTCGACCTGCCGCTGCCGACCGACGCGCATACGGCGCCCGACCGCGCGCCGGAGACGCCCGGCGCGCATTGCGGCAACTGCACGCGCTGCATCGACGCGTGCCCGACCGGCGCGATCGTCGAGCCGTACCGCGTCGATGCGCGCCGCTGCATCTCGTACCTGACGATCGAGCTGAAAGGCAGCATCCCCGAGCCGCTGCGGCCGATGATCGGCAATCGCGTGTACGGCTGCGACGACTGTCAGCTCGTGTGCCCGTGGAACAAGTTCGCGCAGGCCGCGCCCGTCGCCGATTTCGACGTGCGGCACGGTCTCGATCGCGCGACGCTCGTCGAGCTGTTCGCGTGGGATGCCGACACGTTCGACACGCGGATGCAGGGCAGCGCGATCCGGCGCATCGGCTACGAAAGCTGGCTGCGCAATCTCGCGGTCGGGCTCGGCAATGCGCTGCGCGCGGGTGCGGACCGGCTCTCGCCGGCGGCGCGCGACGCGATCGTCGCCGCGCTGCGCGCCCGGGCCGACGATCCGTCGCCGCTCGTGCGCGAGCATGTCGAATGGGCGCTGCGGGCCGCGTGAAGGCGGCGTAAAGTGTCGTCGGCGCGCGGGCAGGGCCGCGCGCATCCCCCGGTCAGGAGAAGGCAATGTTCAACGCAGTCATCGACGCGCCGTTCGGCAAGGTCGGCATCCGTACGGATGCCGCGGTGGTGCGCGAGATCGTCTATCTGCCCGAATCGATGAAGTCGATCGATCCGGATTCGGCGCTCGCGAAGCGCGCGGTCAAGCAGATCGAACGTTATTTCGAGCGCGCGTCCGCACGCTTCGACCTGCCGCTCGCCGATGTCGGCAGCGCATTCCAGCATCGCGTGTGGGACGTGATCAGCGATATCCCGCCCGGCACGGTGCTCACCTACGGCCAGGTCGCGAAGCGGATCGGCAGCGCGCCGCGCGCGGTCGGCCAGGCGTGCGGCGCGAACTACTTCCCGCTCGTGATCCCGTGCCATCGCGTCGTCGCGGCGGGTGGCCTCGGCGGGTTCGCGAACCACGACGACAACGGCTATTACCAGCAAGTGAAGCGCTGGCTGCTGACGCACGAGGGTGTGCCGTACCGATGAGCGAACCTGTGACGACCCCCGAAGCCGACGACGATGCCGTCGCGGCATCGCCCGCGCTGCTCGCGAGCCGCGCGTCGATCGACGTGTTCTGCGATGCGTTGTGGCTCGAACACGGCCTCGCGCGCAACACGCTCGATGCGTACCGGCGCGATCTGGTGCTGTTTTCCCAATGGCTGGCCGCGACGCACGCCGCGCCGCTCGACGGCGCCGACGAGGCGATGGTGACCGGCTACATCGCCGCGCGCAGCGACGGCAAGGCGACGTCGTCGAACCGGCGACTGTCCGTGTTCCGTCGCTATTACGGCTGGGCCGTGCGCGAGCATCGCGCGAGCGCTGACCCGACGCTGCGGATCACGTCCGCGAAACAGGCGGCCCGGTTCCCGTCGACATTGTCGGAGGCGCAGGTCGAGGCGCTGCTGGGCGCGCCGGACATCGGCACGCCGCTCGGCCTGCGCGATCGCACGATGCTCGAGCTGATGTACGCGAGCGGGCTGCGCGTGAGCGAGCTCGTGACGCTGAAGACCGTCGAAGTCGGCCTCAACGAAGGCGTCGTGCGCGTGATGGGCAAGGGTTCGAAGGAGCGGCTCGTGCCGTTCGGCGAAGTCGCGCACGGCTGGATCGAACGCTACCTGCGCGACGCGCGGCCCGCGCTGCTCGGCGCACGCGCGGCCGATGCGCTGTTCGTGACCGCGCGCGGCGACGGGATGACGCGCCAGCAGTTCTGGAACATCATCAAGCGTCACGCGCAGCAGGCCGACGTGCGCGCGCACCTGTCGCCGCACACGCTGCGGCACGCGTTCGCGACGCACCTGCTGAACCACGGCGCCGACCTGCGCGTCGTGCAGTTGCTGCTTGGCCACAGCGACATCTCGACCACGCAGATCTATACGCACGTCGCGCGCGAGCGGCTCAAGACGCTGCACGCGCAGCATCACCCGCGCGGCTGACGCGCGACGCGGGCGTTCGACGCAGCGTGGTAGGGCGGGGCGCCGATGCGGACTGCGCCGCGCATCGCAGGGCGCGTCAGACGAGCTCGCGCAGCCGGTGCTTGAGCACCTTGCCGGTCGATGCGGCCGGCAACGCATCGAGCACGCGGATGTGCGCAGGGCGTTTGTAAGCGGTGAGCCGGTCCGCGCACCATGCGTGCAATGCCGCCTCGTCGACCGCCGCGCCCGGCACGCGCTCGACGAACGCGAGCACTTCCTCGTTGCCGTCGATCGCGCGGCCGATCACGGCCGCCTGCACGACGTCCGGATGCGCGTTCAGCACCTGCTCGACCTCGACCGGATACACGTTGAAGCCCGAGCGGATGATCAGCTCCTTGCTGCGGCCCGCGATCGTCACCGCGCCGTCCGCGTCCTGCCGCGCGAGATCGCCGGTGCTCAGCCAGCCGTCCGGCGACACGGCCGCGCGCGTCGCATCCGCGTTGCGGTAGTAGCCGAGCATCACGTTCGGCCCGCGCACGCGGATCTCGCCGACTTCGCCCGGCGGCACGTCGGTGCCGTTCGGCGCGACGATCCGCACGTCGACGCCCGGAATCGGCACGCCGACCGAACTGTCCGTGCGCGGCGCGTCGAGCGGCGTCTGCGTGATCGTCGGGCTGCTTTCGGTCATCCCGTAGCCGTTGTGCAGCGGCACGCCGTACAGGCGCTCGACGCGTGCCTTCAGGTTCGCATCGAGCGGCGAGCCGCCCGAATATGCGAAGCGCAGCCGCGGCGCGCGCCATGCGTGGCCGTGCGTGTGCAGGTGTTCGAGCAGCTTCGCGTGCATCGCGGGCACGCCCTGGAAGATCGTCACGCCTTCGTCGGCGAGCGCGACGCGGACGGCTTCCGGCGAGAAGCGCGGCGCGAGCCGCAGCGTCGCGCCTGCATACAGGCTGCCCAGGCACACCGATGCGAGCCCGTACACGTGCGACACGGGCAGCACCGTGTAGACGACGTCGTCCGGCGACACGCGGCGCAGCGCGCTCGACGTCGCCGCGATGAACAGCAGGTTGCGGTGCGACAGCATCACGCCTTTCGGCGTGCCGGTCGTACCGGTCGTGTAGATCAGCGCCGCGCATTGGGCGGCGCCGTCGGCGGCCACCGGTTCGGCGGGCGCGCTCGCGTCGACGCGATACGACCACGCGCCGATGTCGACCGGCAGCGCGCCGGCCGGCATTGCGCCGAGCCGCTCGGCGTGGGCGCGCGCGTCGGGTGAGACGTCCGTCGTGAACGCGGTCAGCTTAGGGCGTGCATGCGCTGCGATCGCATCGAGTTCGGCGGCCGACAGCCGTGCGTTCGACACGAGCGCCCACGCGTCGAGGCGGGCGGCCGCGAACAGCAGCACGATCTGCGCGACGCAGTTTTCCGCGACGATCATCACGCGGTCGCCGCCTTGCACGCCGAGGCTCGCCAGCCGCGCGGCCGCCGCATCGACGGCCTGCGCCAGATCGCCGTACGACAGGCGGCGCGCATCCTCGATCAGCGCCGGCTGCGCGGGCGACTGCGCGGCCCGGCGCGCGGGCACGTCGGCGATGCGACGCGGCAGCGCGGCGAGCAGCGCATCGACATCGAGCGATTCGGATGAACGGACGGGCGAGGACATGGCGTCTCCAGATGAGGGGCCGGCGGCGGGCCGACGATATTTGCGAACGATCGTGCCATGACGGCGCGCGCGCCACAATTGGCCAATCGGGCAATAGCGCTTCACGATGTCTGCAATGATGATGGGCGAGATCGTGACCGCGATGCGGCGGGCCGGCGGAAAACGGGCCGCGAGTATACCGTCGGCGCCGGCACGCGATTGCGCGAGCGTCGATCGTTCGCCATTAAAATGCCGCCATGAGCAAATCCAGACACGTGTCCGAAACCCCCGCGACCCAACTGCTGCGCCGTCATGGCGTCGCATTCGGCGAGCATCCGTACGAATACGTCGAGCACGGCGGCACCGGCGAATCGGCGCGCCAGCTCGGCGTCGACGAGCACAGCGTCGTGAAGACGCTCGTGATGGAAGACGAGCACGCGAAGCCGTTGATCGTGCTGATGCACGGCGACCGCACGGTGTCGACGAAGAATCTCGCGCGGCAGATCGGCGCGAAGCGGGTCGAGCCGTGCAAGCCCGAGGTCGCGAATCGCCATTCGGGCTATCTCGTCGGCGGCACGTCGCCGTTCGGCACGCGCAAGACGATGCCCGTCTACGTCGAGGCGACGATCCTCGACCTGCCGACGATCTACCTGAACGGCGGCCGGCGCGGCTACCTGGTCAGCCTCGCGCCGACGGTGCTCACGTCGCTGCTCGGCGCGCGGCCCGTGCAGTGCGCGAGCGTCGACTGAGGGTTTCACCTTCGTGGCACGCCGCGCCCGTTCGGTAGAATGGGCGCCGTTTCGGCCTGCCGGCTTGCCGCGCACGGCCATCCCTTTCCCGATACGTTGAAAGAAGAGTCCTCCGCATGCAGATCCTGCTCGCCGCCCTCGTTGCCTACCTGATCGGTTCGGTGTCGTTCGCCGTCGTCGTCAGTTCCGTGATGGGCCTGGCCGACCCGCGTTCGTACGGATCCAAGAATCCCGGCGCGACCAACGTGCTGCGCAGCGGCAACAAGAAGGCCGCGATCCTGACGCTCGTCGGCGACGCGTTCAAGGGCTGGATCGCCGTCTGGCTCGCCCGTCACTTCGGCCTGCCCGACGTCGCGGTCGCGTGGGTCGCGATCGCCGTGTTCCTCGGCCACCTGTACCCGGTGTTCTTCCGCTTCCAGGGCGGCAAGGGCGTCGCGACCGCGGCCGGCGTGCTGCTCGCCGTGCACCCGGTGCTCGGGCTCGCGACCGCGCTGACCTGGCTGATCGTCGCGTTCTTCTTCCGCTATTCTTCGCTCGCGGCGCTGGTGGCGGCCGTGTTCGCGCCGGTGTTCGACGTGTTCCTGTTCGGCACGCCGGGCCATAACCCGGTCGCGTGGGCCGTGCTCGCGATGAGCGTGCTGCTCGTGTGGCGCCACCGCGGCAACATTTCGAAGCTGCTCGCGGGGCAGGAGAGCCGGATCGGCGACAAGAAGAAGGCGGCCGCGGACGGCGGCGCGCAGGACGGCGGGAAGGCCTGAGAACGCGCGGCGCTGGCCGCGCGCCGGGCGCGCCGCGTGTGCGGGGCCCGGCGGGATGACGCGACGGGCCGGCGGCCGGTCAGTCGCGGAAGTTGTTGAAGTCGAGCGGCGTGTCGGTCACGTCCTTGCGCAGCATCGCGATCGTGCTCTGCAGGTCGTCGCGCTTCGTGCCCGAGATGCGCACCGCGTCGCCCTGGATGCTCGCCTGCACCTTGATCTTGCTGTCCTTCACGAGGCGCACGATCTTTTTCGCGAGGTCGCCCGTCACGCCTTTCTTCACGGTGACGATCTGCTTGACCTTGTCGCCGCCGATCTTCTCGACCTTGCCGTAGTCGAGGAAGCGCACGTCGACGTTGCGCTTTGCCAGCTTGCCGATCAGCACGTCCTTGACCTGGCCGAGCTTGAAATCGTCGTCGGCGAACAGCGTCAGCTCACGTTCCTTCTGCTCGACGCGTGCGTCGGAGCCCTTGAAGTCGAAGCGCGTCGAGATTTCCTTGTTCGACTGCTCGATGGCGTTCTTCACTTCGATCATGTTCGCTTCGGAAACGACGTCGAACGATGGCATGGCATTCTCCCTTGAGATGCGGGCACCCGGCTCGCGCGCGGGCACTCGCTATAATTGCGGACTGTTTGCCATTTTACCGATGCCCCTCCGTTTGCCCAAGGCCGGCCATGCGCCGCCCGGGCCGACGTGACCGCGAATGCCGATGCCCCCTGACGATTCCGCCCTGTCGCTGCTTCCCGACCATCCGCTCGCCGCGCACAACACGTTCGGCATCGCCGCGCGTGCGCGCTTCGCCGCGCGCATCACGCAGGCGGCGCAGTTCGAGGCGCTGCATCGCGACCCGCGGGTCGCGAACCTGCCGCAACTCGTGCTCGGCGGCGGCAGCAATATCGTGTTCACGCGCGATTTCGACGGCGTCGTGCTGCTCGACGAGATCGCGGGCCGACGCATCCTGCGCGAGGACGACGACGCGTGGTACGTCGAGGCCGGCGGCGGCGAGAACTGGCACGCGTTCGTCGCGTGGACGCTCGAGCACGGGATGCCGGGCCTCGAGAATCTCGCGCTGATCCCGGGCACCGTCGGCGCCGCGCCGATCCAGAACATCGGCGCGTACGGCCTCGAGATGAAGGCGTATTTCGATTCGCTGGTCGCGGTCGAGCTGGCGACGGGGCGCCGCGAGCGCTTCGACGCCGCGCGCTGCGCATTCGGCTACCGCGACAGCTTCTTCAAGCGGGAAGGGCGCGGCCGGTTCGCGATCGTCGCGGTGACGTTCCGGCTGCCGAAGCAATGGACGCCGCGGCTCGGCTACGCGGACGTCACACGCGAGCTCGACGCGCGCGGCATCACGCCCGATGCGGCGACGCCGCGCGACGTATTCGATGCGGTCGTCGCGATCCGCCGCGCGAAGCTGCCCGATCCGCTGGTGCTCGGCAATGCGGGCAGTTTCTTCAAGAATCCGGTGATCGACGCCGCGCAGTTCGATGCGCTGCGCGCCCGCGTGCCGGAGGTCGTGTCGTATCCGCAGCCGGACGGGCAGGTGAAGCTCGCGGCCGGCTGGCTGATCGACCGCTGCGGCTGGAAGGGGCGCGCGCTCGGGGCGGCGGCCGTGCACGACCGCCAGGCGCTCGTGCTCGTCAATCGCGGCGGCGCCACCGGTGCCGACGTGCTGGCGCTGGCGCGGGCGATCCAGGCCGACGTGCGCGCGCAGTTCGGTGTCGAGCTGGAGGCGGAGCCGGTCTGCCTGTAACGCAGGCGTGCGCCGGTTGTCGCGCATCCAAACAAAAAGCGCCGATCGTCGACCGGCGCTTTTTTACGCGTGTGCGTTGCGGCGCGTCAGTGCTTGAGGCGGCCGAGCAGCAGGAACTCCATCAGCGCCTTCTGCACGTGCAGGCGGTTTTCCGCTTCGTCCCACACGACGCTCTGCGGGCCGTCGATCACGCCGGCCGTCACTTCCTCGCCGCGGTGCGCGGGCAGGCAGTGCATGAAGAGGGCGTCCGGATTCGCATGGCCCATCATTTCCTCGTCGACGCACCAGTCGGCGAATGCCTGCTTGCGCGCCTCGTTCTCGGCCTCGAAGCCCATGCTCGTCCACACGTCGGTCGTCACGAGATCGGCGCCCTTGCACGCTTCGTTCGGATCGTCGAACACCTCGTAGAACGGCGCGCTGTCGGGCGACACGAGCTTCATGTCGAGTGCGTAGCCGGGCGGCGTCGACAGGCGCAGCTTGAAGCCGAGGATCTGCGCGGCTTCGATCCACGTGTAGAGCATGTTGTTCGCGTCGCCGACCCACGCGACGGTCTTGCCGGCGATCGGGCCGCGGTGCTCGTAGTACGTGAAGATGTCGGCGAGCACCTGGCACGGGTGGTATTCGTTCGTCAGGCCGTTGATCACCGGCACGCGCGAGTTCTGCGCGAAGCGCGTGATCACGTCCTGCTCGAACGTGCGGATCATGATGATGTCGACCATTCGCGAGATGACCTGCGCGGAATCCTCGACGGGCTCGCCGCGGCCGAGCTGCGTGTCGCGCGTGCTCATGAAGACGGCGTGACCGCCGAGCTGGAAGATCCCGGCCTCGAACGACAGGCGCGTGCGCGTCGAGCTCTTCTCGAAGATCATCGCGAGCGTGCGGTCGTGCAGCGGGTGATAGGTCTCGTAGTTCTTGAACTTGCGCTTCAGGATACCCGTGCGTTCGAGCACGTACTCGTAGTCTTCCAGCGAGAAATCCTTGAACTGCAGGTAGTGACGAATGGTTTTGGCGGTCATGAAACGAAATACGGCGGGTCTCACCCGGCAGCGAGGCCGGACGGCGCCGCCGTCGGGTGTGGATAACTCAAAGCAGCATAAAGGATTTTCTGTGCTTTGACGAGCCGTGGAGCGACGCGGGGCAGGATCGCCGCGCGCGATCCGCAGTGCGGGAAGACGGGCGTCGGGACGACGCGCGATGGCGCGCTGCGGTATAATTCGAAAGTTTTCTCCAGCCCGGCAGGCAAGGCTTTTCGCGCTCTGCCGGACACAAGCCGTGCGCTGCACACATCCGGTGCAGTCCACCGGCGGCGCGCCTCGACGCCCCGTTTTCGGGATATCGATGAGCGTGTGCCGCCGACCCTCCAGCTTTGTGTTCGCGTATCCAGGCGCCGTTGCCTGGACATCGCCGGGCCGTCACTTGGGTAACCACATGGCTGAAACCCCTCCGACCGAATTTTTCATCCAGGGCATCACGAAAGACGGGAAAAAGTTTCGCCCGAGCGACTGGTCGGAACGTCTGGCCGGTGTGATGGCCTGCTTCGGGCCGGGGGCGAGCGGGCCGAACGCGCGTCTCAAGTATTCGCTGTACGTGCGTCCGACGATGCTCGGCGACCTGAAATGCGTGATCCTCGATTCGCGGTTGCGCGACATCGAGCCGATGGCTTTCGATTTCGTGCTGAATTTCGCGAAGGACAACAACCTCGTCGTGACCGAGGCGTGCGAGCTGCCGGACTACAACGCGAAGAAGTGATGCCGGCGGGCGCGTGCCGTGCCCGCCCGCGTACAGGTCGCCGCCGCGCGTGATGCGCGAGCGACCGGCAACGAAAAAGCCCGCCTAGGCGGGCTTTTTCGTGATCGCAGGAAACAGGAACGCCCGCGCGAGCGGGCGCACCGGATTTACGCTGCTGCCTGCAGACCCTTGACGGCTGCGGCCAGGCGGCTCTTGCTGCGAGCGGCCTTGTTCTTGTGAACGATCTTCTTGTCGGCGATCGTGTCGATCG
Source organism: Burkholderia cenocepacia (assembly GCF_900446215.1). Taxonomy (GTDB): domain Bacteria; phylum Pseudomonadota; class Gammaproteobacteria; order Burkholderiales; family Burkholderiaceae; genus Burkholderia; species Burkholderia cenocepacia. The sequence continues at coordinate 1,007,871 of NZ_UAQZ01000012.1, forward strand.
TCTTCACGGCAGCCTTGAACAGCTCGGCAGCCTTTGCCTGGTCGCCGGCTTCAACAGCCTTGCGAACCGACTTGATCGCGGTACGGAATTTCGAGCGCAGCGCCGAGTTGTGCGAGTTTGCCTTCGCGGCCTGGCGGGCGCGCTTGCGTGCTTGTGCGGAGTTAGCCATGACGGTTCCTTATCCTGTCCTGTTTCCAGAGCTTGGAGCCTGACGGCCAAGCGCTGCTTTTCGATCCGTCCCCTGAGAACGATTGCCCAGGGGCGCATAAAAAAACGGTGATTTTAACCGAGGCCGGGACATGAAAACGGCAGTTGCCGTGCATGTACGAGCCCAGAAACCGGCGATTATAGCAACAAAATCAAGCCAGTGGCAAGTTCGACTTAACGCCCGCCGGGCGGGGCGCCGGCGGCGGCCGCGCTTTTCGGCATCGGCCGGTGGCCGGGTCGCGCAACGTCCGTATAATAAGCGCCCCATGAATCTATTCCGAGCCCTGCTGACGGTCAGCGGCTTCACGCTGCTGTCGCGCGTGACCGGACTGGCCCGCGAGACGCTGATCGCCCGTGCGTTCGGCGCCAGTCAATACACCGACGCGTTCTACGTCGCCTTCCGCATTCCGAACCTGCTGCGCCGCCTGTCTGCCGAAGGCGCGTTCTCGCAGGCGTTCGTGCCGATCCTCGCCGAGTTCAAGAACCAGCAGGGGCACGATGCGACGAAGGCGCTCGTCGACGCGATGTCCACCGTGCTCGCGTGGGCGCTGGCCGTGCTGTCGGTCGTCGGGATCGCCGGTGCGTCGTGGGTCGTGTTCGCGGTCGCGTCCGGCCTGCACAGCGACGGCCAGGCGTTCCCGCTCGCGGTCACGATGACGCGGATCATGTTCCCGTACATCGTGTTCATTTCGCTGACCACGCTCGCGTCGGGCGTGCTGAACACGTACAAGAGCTTCTCGCTGCCCGCGTTCGCGCCGGTGCTGCTCAACGTCGCGTTCATCGCCGCGGCCGTGTTCGTCGCGCCGCACCTGAAGGTGCCGGTCTACGCGCTCGCGTGGGCCGTCATCGTCGGCGGCGTGCTGCAGTTTCTCGTGCAACTGCCGGGCCTGAAGAAGGTCGACATGGTGCCGCTGATCGGCCTGAATCCGCTGCGCGCGCTGCGTCATCCGGGCGTGAAGCGCGTGCTCGCGAAGATGGTGCCGGCGACGTTCGCGGTGTCCGTCGCGCAACTGTCGCTGATCATCAACACCAACATCGCGTCGCGGCTCGGGCAGGGCGCGGTGTCGTGGATCAATTACGCCGACCGCCTGATGGAGTTCCCGACGGCGCTGCTCGGCGTCGCGCTCGGCACGATCCTGCTGCCGAGCCTGTCGAAGGCGCACGTCGACGCCGACTCGCACGAATATTCGGCGCTGCTCGACTGGGGGCTGCGCGTCACGTTCCTGCTCGCGGCGCCGAGCGCGCTCGCGCTGTTCTTCTTCGCGACGCCGCTCACCGCGACGCTGTTCAACTACGGCAAGTTCGACGCGCATACCGTCACGATGGTCGCGCGCGCGCTCGCGACGTACGGAATCGGCCTCGTCGGCATCATCCTGATCAAGATCCTCGCGCCGGGCTTCTATGCGAAGCAGGACATCAAGACGCCGGTGAAGATCGCGATCGGCGTGCTGATCGTCACGCAGCTCTCGAACTACGTGTTCGTGCCGCTGATCGGCCACGCGGGGCTCACGCTGAGCATCGGCGTCGGTGCGTGCCTGAACTCGCTGCTGCTGTTCCTCGGGCTGCGCAAGCGCGGCATCTACCAGCCGTCGCCGGGCTGGCTGCGCTTTTTCGTGCAGCTCGTCGGCGCGGCGCTCGTGCTCGCGGGCCTGATGCACTGGTGCGCGATCAATTTCGACTGGACCGGGATGCGCGCGCAGCCGCTCGATCGCATTGCGCTGATGGCCGCGTGCCTCGTGCTGTTTGCTGCACTATATTTCGGTATGTTGTGGGTGATGGGCTTCAAATACGCTTACTTCAGAAGGCGCGCCAAGTGACGACCGCAATGACCCGCGTCCTCGACTACTTCAGCACGCTCGTGGCGGACGACGACAGTCTGCCCGTCACGGAAGCCGCGCTGTCGCTGGCGCAGGACGCGTATCCCGACCTCGACCTGCAGGGCACGCTGGCCGAACTCGACATGCTGGCGGCGCGGCTGCGCCGGCGGCTCGCCGACGATGCGGACCTGAAGGGCCGCGTCGCCGCGCTGAACGACTTCTTCTTCCGCGAGCTCGGTTTCGCGTGCAATCACAACGATTACTACGACCCCGATAACAGCCACCTGAACGCCGTGCTGAAACGGCGGCGCGGGATCCCGATCTCGCTGTCGGTGCTGTACCTGGAACTCGCCGAGCAGATCGGCGTACCGGCGCGCGGCGTATCGTTCCCCGGCCATTTCCTGCTGCGCGTGACGCTGCCGGACGGTGATCTGATCATCGATCCGACCAACGGCCATTCGCTGTCCGAAGCCGAGATGGTCGAGATGCTCGAGCCGTACGTCGCGCGTGCGGCCGGCGCGGTCGACAGCGCGTTGCGCGCGCTGCTGCAGCCGGCGACGAGCCGCGAGATCATCGCGCGGATGCTGCGCAACCTGAAGACGATCTATCTGCAGACGGAACGCTGGCAGCGGCTGCTCGCGGTGCAGCAGCGGCTCGTGATCCTGCTGCCCGAGCAGCTCGACGAGGTGCGCGACCGCGGCTTCGCGTATGCGCGGCTCGACTACCTGCGCCCCGCGCTCGAGGATCTCGAGCAGTATCTCGGCGAGCGACCGGATGCGGACGATGCGACCGTCGTCGAATCGCAGGTGAGCGAACTGCGGCAACGGATGCAGCGCGACGGCGAGGAGTGAGCCGAGCCATCGGCGCACGTCCACCAGCACACGAAAAAAACGCCCGCATCGCGGGCGTTTTTTCTTGCGCGTGCGCGTGCCCGACCCCGACCCCGAGCGATCGGCTGGAACTCCGGTGCGCCGCTCGCACGACCCACGCGTTCGACCGATTGTACGGTGCGCCGCCGCGCGGCGGCGACACGCGCGCGATCGTGCCAATCGCGACAGGCAAAAAAAAGCCGCCCGGAACGGGCGGCTTGCGGGTGCGCGACGCGCTGCTTACTTCAGTGCGTCGAACGCTCGCTCGCGGATTTCGTCGACGGTGCCGAGGCCCGAGATCTTGCGATACTGCGGCGCCTTCAGACCGTTTTCCTCGCCACGCTGCGCCCAGTCGCCGTAGTACGTGATCAGCGGCTTGGTCTGCGCTTCGTATACTTCGAGACGCTTTTTGACAGTTTCTTCCTTGTCGTCGTCGCGCTGGATCAGCGGTTCGCCCGTCACGTCGTCGTGACCTTCGACCTTCGGCGGGTTGAACTTGACGTGGTACGTACGGCCCGATGCCGGGTGCGTGCGACGGCCGCTCATGCGCTCGATGATTTCCGAGAACGGGACGTCGATCTCGAGCACGTAGTCGATCGCGACGCCGGCTTCCTTCATCGCGTCAGCCTGCGCGATCGTGCGCGGGAAACCGTCGAACAGATAGCCGTTCGCGCAGTCGGATTCCTTCAGGCGCTCCTTGACGAGGCCGATGATCAGCGCGTCCGGCACGAGCTTGCCGGCATCCATGTAGCCCTTCGCCTCGACGCCGAGCGGCGTGCCGGCCTTCACGGCCGCGCGCAGCATGTCGCCCGTCGAGATTTGCGGGATGCCGAATTTTTCCTTGATGAAGTTTGCCTGGGTGCCCTTTCCCGCGCCGGGCGCGCCCAACAGGATCAAACGCATGGTGATATCTCCAAGTATGTAGATTCGTGTGGCGAGACACAAAGGCGTCGGCGACGGCGGGCGCGGGGCTTGCCCGGCGCGCGGCGGACCGGTCTGATGCGACGCGTCGGCTTGGGCGACGCGCGGCTGCCGGCAGGGCCACGGGCGGGGTCAAGCGAGGACGCGCTGGTCGCGGACGGCTCGCACAATCGCCTGATTATGCCACGGGTTATTTTGAACCCGGCTGAAAAAGGGCCTGCACGCGCGCGAGATCGGCCGGCGTGTCGATGCCGGCTTCGGGCGCGGACTCGGTGATCAGCACCGCGATGCGCTCGCCGTGCCACAGCGCGCGCAGCTGTTCGAGCTGCTCGGCCTGTTCGATCGGCGCCTGCGCGAGCGACGGATAGGTGCGCAGGAAACGCGCGCGATACGCATAGAGGCCGATGTGCCGGTAGACCGGGAAGGCCGGCGCCGGCATGGCCGCGACGTCGGGCCAGTGCGGCTGGTATGCATCGCGGCTCCACGGAATCGGCGCGCGCGAGAAGTACAGCGCGACGCTCTGCGCGTCGAGCGCGACCTTCACGACGTTCGGGTTGAACACGTCGGCCGCGTCGTGGATCGGGTGCGCCGCGGTCGCGATCGCGCACGCCGGATGCGCGGCGAGGTGCGACGCTACGTCGCGCACGAGCACGGGGTCGATCAGCGGCTCGTCGCCCTGCACGTTGACGACCACGGTGTCGTCGCGCCAGCCGAAGGCCGCCGCGACTTCCGCGAGCCGGTCGGTGCCGGACGGATGATCGGCGCGCGTGAGCACCGCCTCGAAGCCGTGATCGCGCGCCGCGTCGAGCACGCTCTGCGCGTCGGATGCGACGAGCACCTGTTGCGCGCCCGCTTCGCGCGCGCGCTCGGCGACACGCACGACCATCGGCTTGCCGCCGAGATCGGCGAGCGGCTTGTTCGGGAGCCGCGTCGACGCGAGCCGGGCGGGAATGACGGCGATGAAGGGTTGCGGGTGAGTCATCGGGGAGCGTTGAGAAGGACGGGGCGGGCGACGCCGGAAGCCGGTCGCCCGGCGAAGTGCGGCGACCCGGCCGGGGCCGGGCCGCCTGTGTCGATTCGGTGCGCCGGACGAGCGGCGCGGCGGTTCAGCGGCCGGCCGGGTCGACCGGCGTGCCTTCGACGGTCTGGCGCGCTTCGTCGACCAGCATCACGGGGATGCCGTCGCGGATCGGGTAGGCGAGCTTGTCCGCGTTGCAGATCAGCTCCTGCGCGGCACGGTCGTAGTGGAGCGGGCCTTTGCAGATAGGGCACACAATGATTTCAAGCAGGCGAGCGTCCACGGAGTTTCTCCACAACGAGGGCAATGAGGCGAGGGTCGAGCGCGGCTTCGACGGGGACCACCCACAGTCGGGCGTCGCGCCAGGAAGCGCCCAATTTTACTGCATCCTTCTCGGTGATCAGGATCGCATCGACGGCATCGTCGACGAACGGATTGTCCGCGAACGCGTAATGGTCCGGCAGCGCGCGGGTCGCCGGCGCGAGACCGGCCGCGCGCAGCGTCGCGAAGAAGCGCTCCGGCGCGCCGATGCCGGCTGCGGCGAGCACGCGTTCGTTCGCGAACTGCGACAGCGGGCGGCGCAGCGTGGGCTGGTCGAGGTGCCACGCGGCGCCCGGCGTCAGCGCGAGCGCGTAGGTGTCGGGCCAGGGCGGCAGCGCGCTACTGTACGGGTCGTTGACGAGCGTCGCGTCGCGGTGCCGCGACAGCGGCTCGCGCAGCGGGCCGGCCGGCAGCAGGAAACCGTTGCCGCCGAGCCGGTGGTCGAATACGACGAGCTCGACGGTGCGCGCGAGGCGGTAGTGCTGCAGGCCGTCGTCGCTGACGATCACGTCGACGTCCGGATGCGCGGCGCGCAGCGCCTGCGCGGCCGCGACGCGATCGGGGCACACCCACACGGGCGCGCCGGTGCGGCGCGCGATCAGCAGCGGTTCGTCGCCGGCCGCGCCCGCGCGCGACGCCGGCGTGACGGCGGTCGGCGCCTTCACGTTCGCGCCATAGCCGCGCGACACGACGCCGGGCGTGAAGCCGGCCGCGCGCAGCGCGTCGACGAGCGCGATCACGGTCGGCGTCTTGCCGGTGCCGCCGACGGTCACGTTGCCGACCACGACGACCGGCACGCCGACGTCGACCGGCTGCTTCCAGCCTTGCGCGTAAGCGGTGCGCCGCAGCGCCGCGCACAGGCCGAACACGCAGGCGAACGGCGTGAGCGCCCACGCGAGCGCGCCGCGGCGCTGCCATTCGCGTGTCAGGCGCGCTTCGAGTCGCGCGAGCGGGCCGCCGGGCGCGCTCATCGGGCCGGGCGCGGCGCGTCGTGCGCCGCGGCGAGGGACGGATTCGTCAAGGCGGATTCTCCGTTGGGCGGCGCATGCCGCAGGGTCCGTGGAAGGCGGCACTCTAGCGCGCCGCACGCCGGCGCGGCAAGCGCGACCGGCCGCCGCAGCGCCCGGGGCCGGATCGTGGCGCCCTGTGGATAACTCTGTGAAAAACTCCCCGGTCGATTGCCTCAAACGCCCGCCCGGCGGGCATCGAATCGGATGTGAATTATTTTGAAAGGTTTAAAAAACTATAAAAATCAAGGTGTTACGAAGAATTGTCTGGTTTTTTTAGCGGTTTCCGCGCGTTTTACGCGGACGAATGCCAGAGTGTGGACACTTTCCGCGCGTGGCGGCGAATGCGGCGGCGCTGGACGCCGCGCGCGTGTCGGACTATCGTGACGCCGCCAGCATTCATCCGACCGTCCATGCTTTCCGACTCTCCTTTTTCCGCGCCCGGCGCCACGCGCGGCGGCGACGAAGTGATTCCCGTTTCGGCGCTCAATCGCGCGATTTCGACGATGCTCGAGCGCTCGTTTCCGCTGCTGTGGATTTCGGGCGAAGTATCGAATTTCACGCGCGCCGCGAGCGGCCACTGGTATTTCTCGATCAAGGACCAGCAGGCGCAGATGCGCTGCGTGATGTTCCGCGGCCGCGCGCAATACGCCGAATTCACGCCGCGCGAAGGCGACCGCATCGAAGTGCGCGCGGTCGTCACGATGTACGAGCCGCGCGGCGAAGTGCAGCTCAACGTCGAAGCCGTGCGACGCACCGGGCAGGGGCGGCTGTACGAGGCGTTCCTGCGGCTGAAGGCGCAGCTCGAAGCCGAGGGTCTGTTCGCCCCCGAGCGCAAGCGGCCGTTGCCGCCCCACCCGCGCGCGATCGGCATCGTCACGTCGCTGCAGGCCGCCGCGCTGCGCGACGTGCTCACCACGCTCGCCCGGCGCGCGCCGCACATTCCGGTGATCGTCTATCCGGCCCCCGTGCAGGGCGCCGGTTCCGCCGAGAAGCTCGTCGCGGCCGTCGCGGCCGCGAATGCGCGGCGCGAGGTCGACGTGCTGCTGGTGTGTCGCGGCGGCGGCTCGATCGAGGATCTGTGGTCGTTCAACGACGAAGCGCTGGCGCGCGCGATCGCGGCGAGCGAGCTGCCGGTCGTCAGCGGTGTCGGCCACGAAACCGATTTCACGATCGCGGACTTCGCGGCCGACCTGCGCGCGCCGACGCCGACCGGTGCGGCCGAACTCGCGAGCCCGCAACGCGCGCTGCTGCTGCGCGAGGTCGACGAGCGCCAGCGTGCGCTCGCGCGCGGCATGGCGCGCCGACTCGAACAGCGCGCGCAGCAGCTCGACTGGCTTGCACGCCGGCTCGTGAGCCCGGCCGAGCGGCTGCAGCGGCAACGCACGCACGTCGAGCAACTCGCGGCGCGGCTGGCGTCGGCGGCGTCGCGGCCGGTGCGCGATGCACGCGCGCGTTTCGCGCTCGCGCAACTGCGCTGGCAGCGCGCGCGGCCCGATGCGTCACAGGCGCGCCATGCGCTCGCGGGGCTGTCGCAACGTCTGGCCAGTGCGTTGCAGCGCCGTCACGAACGCGACACGGCGCGTGTGTCGGCCTGTGCGGCGCGGCTCGAGGTGCTGAGCCCGCAGCGCACGCTCGAGCGCGGCTATGCGGCGCTGATCGATGCGCAGACGGGCCGCGCGGTGCGCGCGCCGAACGCGCTGAAGCCGCAGCGGCGCCTGACCGTGCATCTCGCCGAAGGCTCGGCCGACGTGTCGCTCGCCGACGTGCAGCCGCGGCTGACCGATACGATCTGACGTAACCGGCGCGAGCGACACGCGGCGATCGTCGCAACGATCACGACGCGGGCGGGCACGGATGCTGCGCATCGTCGGGTTCGTCCTGCCGGACGTTGCGCCAGCATCGCTTTTCCGCATACCGCGGATAAATGGCCCGTGAGTTTGCGGGGTTATTCGTCCTCGCCTACAATCGGACGCTCGGCAGCATCCAACACAGCCTCCCTACATACTCAACGAAGGAATCGCCATGGCTCATACGCTCCCGCCGCTCCCGTACGCTGAAGACGCACTCGCGCCGACCATCTCGAAAGAGACGATCGAGTACCACTACGGCAAGCACCATCAGGCTTATGTGACGAACCTGAACAATCTGATCCCGGGCACGGAATTCGAAAACCTGCCGCTGGAAGAGATCGTGAAGAAGTCGTCGGGCGGCATCTTCAACAACGCCGCGCAAATCTGGAACCACACGTTCTTCTGGAACAGCCTGTCGCCGAACGGCGGCGGCGCACCGACGGGCGCGCTGGGCGACGCGATCAACGCGAAGTGGGGTTCGTACGACGCATTCAAGGAAGCGTTCACGAAGGCCGCGGTCGGCACGTTCGGTTCGGGCTGGGCATGGCTCGTGAAGAAGGCCGACGGTTCGCTCGACATCGTGTCGACGAGCAACGCCGCCACGCCGCTGACGACCGCCGACAAGGCACTGCTGACGATCGACGTGTGGGAACACGCGTACTACATCGACTACCGCAACGCCCGTCCGAAGTTCGTCGAGGCGTTCTGGAACATCGTGAACTGGGACTTCGCAGCGAAGAACTTCGCGTAAGTCCGGCGCCTGCGCGCCGCCACGGCGCGCGGCATCGAAAAAAAGCCCTCGTTTCGAGGGCTTTTTGTTTTTTGTTGACCCATCCTGAAATAGGTTGACACTTTTTCGCCGAGACGAAGAGGTGGCAAGTGGAGCAAGGGATCAAGCGGACGCAGCGAGATTACAGCCTGGCTTTTAAGCTGTCAGTGGTGGCGCAGGTCGAAAAAGGCGAACTGACGTACAAAGAGGCGCAGCGGCGCTACGGCATCCAGGGTCGCTCGACGGTGCTGGTATGGTTACGCAGGCACGGCTTGCAGGATTGGGCCGATCCATCCGGCCGTGCGCAATCGGGTTCCACCATGCCAAAGCCAGACTCAAAGCCGCTCACACCCGAGCAGCGCATCAAGGAGTTGGAGACGCAGTTGCGAGAGGCGCAGGAGAAAGCGGCGCTATTCGAGGCGGTGCTCGACGTGATGCGCAAGGACTACGGGATCACCGTAAAAAAGCCTTCGGGCAGGTCGTCGCGCAAAAGCGGATCGAAAAGCTGAGCGTCGAGCGAGCCTGCCGCTACATGGGCATCAGCCGCCAAGCGTATTACAAGCGATGTCGCAGCGAGCAGTGCCGTTGCTCGCAAGCTGAGACCGTGGCGACACTGGTGCGGGACGTCCGGCTTCGCCAGCCGAGGCTCGGAACACGAAAGCTGCATCATCTGCTCGGGCCTGCATTGGTGGAGCGTGGCATCAAGCTGGGACGGGATCGGCTGTTCGACGTGCTGCGCGCCGCGCGCCTGCTGGTCGTGCCGCACCGGGCGTACCACAAGACGACTCAAAGCCATCATCGCTTCCGGCGTCATCCGAATCTGCTGAAACCCGGGCCGGATCAAATCGTGCCGACCGGCCCCGAACAGGTATGGGTGGCCGACATCACGTACCTGCCGACGGCTGGCCCGTTTGTGTATTTGAGCCTCGTCACGGATGCGTTCTCGCGCAAGATCGTCGGCCATCACGTTCACGAGAGCTTGCAAACCGAGCAGGTCAGTCAGGCGCTGAAGAAGGCGTTGCGCAGGCGCCAGACCCGCCAGCCCTTGATCCATCACTCCGATCGCGGGGTCCAGTACTGCGCGACCTACTACCAGGACATCCATCGGCGTCACGGCTTGCGATGTTCGATGACGGACGGCTACGACTGCTATCAGAACGCGCTGGCCGAGCGGGTCAACGGCATTCTCAAGGGCGAATTCCTGCTGCAACGTCCCGCTGACCTCGAGCAGGCCGCCAAGATGGTCGAACAGTCCATCCGCATCTATAACCACGAGCGACCGCATGCTGCGCTGAAATACAAAACGCCCGATGCGGTGCATCGGGCGTTCTAGCGTCTGGATACTGTCAACCTATTCCAGGACTTGACATGTGTCTCGCCCCGAACGCGTCGAATCGGCCGGATCAGCCGGCCATGCCCAGCACCCAGCCGAACGTGGCGCTCGCGATCACCACGGCCCATGGCGGCACGCGCCAGAACACCAGTGCAACGAACGCGACCAGCGCGGCGGCCAGGTCGCGCGGCGCGACGATCGTGTCGGTCCAGACCGGGTGATAGAGCGCGGCGAGCAGCAACCCGACGACGGCCGCGTTCACGCCGGCGAGCGCGGCCTGCATGTGCGCGCTGCGGCGCAGGCGTTCCCAGAATGGCGCGGTGCCGGCGATCAGCAGGAACGACGGCGCGAAGATCGACACGAGCGCGATCGTGCCGCCGAGCCAGCCGTTCGGCGCATCGCGCAGCGACGCACCGAGGAACGCCGAGAACGTGAACAGCGGCCCCGGCACGGCCTGCGCGACCCCATACCCGGCCAGGAAAGCCGAATCGCCGACCCAGCCGGGCGCGACCACGGCCGCCTGCAGCAGCGGCAGCACCACATGGCCGCCGCCGAACACGAGCGCGCCCGTGCGGAAGAACGCATCGACGACGGCGAGCGTATCGGAGCGCAGCGCGCGGGCCGCGAACGGCAGCGCGACGAGCAGCGCCGCGAACAGCGCAAGCCACAGCACGCCCGCGCGGGGCGACACGTGCAGCGGCAACGGTTCGTGCGCGTCGCGCGCCGGTTGCGGCAGCAGCACGAGACCGGCCGCGCCGGCCACGACGATCACCGCGATCTGCGTCCACGCGGCCGGCGCGAGCAGCGCGACGCACGCGGCCGCGGCCATCAGCGTGACGCGCCGCGCATCCGGGCACAGCGTGCGCGCCATGCCCCACACGGCTTGCGCGATCACCGCGACCGACACGATGCGCAGCCCGTGCAGCGCGCCGGCTTCGATCGGCGCGCCCGTCGCGTGAACGCCGAGCGCGAACAGCATCATCAGCAGCGCCGACGGCAGCGTGAAACCGAGCCACGCGGCGAACATGCCGGCGTAGCCGGCGCGCGCGAGCCCGATCGCCATTCCGACCTGGCTGCTCGCCGGCCCCGGCAGGAACTGGCACAGCCCGACCAGATCGGCATAGGTGCGCTCCGTGAGCCAGCCGCGCCGCGTGACGAATTCCGCACGAAAGTAGCCGAGATGCGCGACCGGCCCGCCGAACGACGTGAGACCGAGCCGCAGGAACGCGATGAAGACGGGCCACGGATGACGGGCGGGGGCGGGGAGGGGCGACGTGTTCAAGGCGGTGCGCGCGGCGGACGGAACGAGCCGCCACGATAGCGCAACTCGGCGGCCGCGGGGCAGCGCGTAGCGGCCGGTCGGGGCCGTTGTGCGGGGTTCAGTACGGGCCGTCGCCGAGCCCGCTCGCGCGCCGCAACGCATCGATGTCGACGAGCTCGATCTCGCCGACGTGCAGCCGCACGACGCCGTCGGCCTGCAGCGCCTTCAGCAACTGGTTGGTGGTCTGCCGCGTCAGCGACAGCATCGACGCGAGCGTTTCCTGCGACAGCCGGATGTGCGTGCGCCCGGCGCTGATGCCGCCGTAGCCCTCGGCGATCATCAACAGCCGCGCGGCGAGCCGCTGCGCGGCCGGCATCACGCTCATCGATTCGACCGTCAGGAAGCTCAGGCGCAGCTTTTGCGCCATCAGCAGCGCGAACTGCCGCCAGTATTGCGGCGTCGCATCGAGGATCGCGAGCAGTGCAGCCTGCGGCACGTGCAGCAGCAGCGTGTCGTCGAGCGCGACGGCGTCGTGCGTGCGCGGCTGGCCGTCGAACAACGCGATCTCGCCGAACCACGTGACGGGCTCCGCCACCGTCAGCAGCGCTTCCTTGCCGTGCGGATCGACCGCGCCTATCGTGAGTGAACCGGCCAGTACCGCGTACAGCCCGCACGGCGGGTCGCCGCGCCGGAACAGCGCATGGCCGGACGGCAGGCGGCGCAGCGTCGCGCGGGCGATCAGGTCGGCGCGCAGCGCGGGCGGCAGCCCGGCGAACCACGGGTTCGCTTCGATCTGCGGCAGGTACGGGGCGAGCGAAGAAGGCATGGGCACGCGATGTCGGATAGCTGACAGAGGTTCTCGGGCGTGACGCGCATCATAGCGCTCGATGACCGATCAGGAGACGCCATGAAGACCCTCGAAGACCATCTTTCCCAGTATGCGGCCTACCATCGCGACGCGCGCAACATCGCGACGCATCTGGTCGGCATCCCGATGATCGTGTTCGCGGTCGAGGTGCTGCTGTCGCGGCCGGCGATCGGGATGCCGGCCGGTATCGCGCTGTCGCCGGCGCTGCTGCTCGCCGTCGTTTCCGCGGTGTTTTACCTGCGTCTGGACCTGCGGTTCGGGATCGTGATGGCCGTGCTGCTCGCGCTCGGCCTGTGGGCCGCGCAGTCGGTGGCGCCGCTGCCGACCGCGCAATGGCTCGCGATCGGCATCGGCGCGTTCGTCGTCGGCTGGATCGTGCAGTTCGTCGGGCACTGGTTCGAAGGCCGCAAGCCCGCGTTCGTCGACGATCTGGTCGGCCTGATCGTCGGGCCGCTGTTCGTCGTCGCCGAGGTCGCGTTCTTCGCGGGGCTGCGCGCCGACGTGCGCCGCGAAGTCGAGCGGCGCGCGGGCCCGGTGCATGGCGGCGCGCATTCGCATGTCTGATGCGCCGGCCGGGCCGGTCTGCGTGTTCGGCGCGGGCGCGGTCGGCTGCTATCTCGGCGGCCGCCTCGCGGCGGCCGGCGCGCACGTGACGCTCGTCGGCCGAGCGCGGATCGGCGACGCGATTCAGCTGCACGGGCTCACGCTGACCGATCGGCGCGGTTATCGTGCCGCGCTTGCGCCGGCCGATGTCGGATTCGCCACCGAGCCGGCCGCCGCGGCCGACGCACGGCTCGTATTCGTCGCGGTGAAGTCGGCGGCCACGCGCGAGGCCGCCGCGCAACTGGCCGGCGTGCTGCGGCCCGGCACGATCGTGATCAGCTTCCAGAACGGCCTGCACAACGCCGACGTGCTGCGCGACGCGCTCCCGCAAGCGACGGTGCTGGCCGGCATGGTGCCGTTCAACGTGATCGAGCGCGGGCCCGGCGCGTTTCACCAGGGTTCGGCCGGCAGATTGGCGACCGACGCGTTGGCCGCGCTGCAGCCGTTCATCGGCCTGTTCGCGCGCGCCGGGCTGCCGCTCGTGCTGCATCGCGACATGCGTGCCGTGCAGTGGGCGAAGCTCCTGCTCAACCTGAACAACGCGGTCAATGCGCTCGCGAATGTGCCGCTGCGCGACGAACTTGCCCAACGCCCGTACCGGCGCTGCGTCGCCTTGGCCCAGCGCGAGGCGCTGCACTGGCTGGCGCGGGCCGCGATCCGGCCCGCGCGGTTGACGCCGCTGCCGGCCGCGTGGATCCCGGCCGTGCTCGACCTGCCGGATGCGGCGTTTCGCGTGGTCGGCGGCCGCATGCTCGCGATCGATCCGCTGGCGCGGTCGTCGATGTCCGACGATCTCGCCGCGCACCGCGCGACGGAAGTCGAGTGGATCAACGGCGAAATCGTGCGGCTGGCCGGGCGCTTCGGTGCGCCGGCGCCGGTCAATGCGCGGCTGTGCGCGCTCGTCCACGACGCGGAACGCGCGGCGGTGCGTCCGGCGTGGCGCGGCGATGCGCTGTGGGCCGACCTTGCCGCGCAGGCGCCGCATGCGGGCCACGTGCCGGCCGCGTAGGCTGGCGGTGCTCCCGGCGTCGACCACGCGGCGGCGCGGGCCGTGCGCAACGACTAAGATGCGGAGTGCGTCATACGACGCCTTTGCGGAGCAATCGCCATGGTGGATCGCCCGACCCTCGATGCCTACGACGCGCATGCCGCGCAATACGCGCAGGACTGGCTCGACCAGGCCGCACCCGACGACATGTATGCGCTGCTCGAGCAGCATTTCTCGCCGGGGCTGACCGCCGACGTCGGATGTGGCGCGGGGCGCGACACGGCCTGGCTCGCGTCGCTCGGCTTCGACGTGCGCGGCTACGACGCGAGCGCCGCGCTGCTCGACGAGGCGCGGCGACGCCATCGCGGTCTGACGTTCGAACTGGCCGCGCTGCCGGCGCTGGCCGGCGTACCGTCCGGCATGTTTCGCAACGTGCTGTGCGAAACCGTCGTCATGCATCTCGAACAGGCGGACGCCGCGGCCGCCGCCGCGCGGCTCGCCGATCTGCTGATGCCGGGCGGCACGTTGTACCTGAGCTGGCGGGTGGCCGGAAGCGGCATGTTGCGCGACGAGCTCGGCCGCCTCTATACGCCGCTCGATTCGGCGCGGATGCATGCGGCGCTGGGCGCCGGCGTGCACGTGATCGACGAACACGAGGTGGTCAGCGCGTCGTCCGGCAAGCGCGTGCACCGGCTGATCGTGCGCAAGGCGGGCGGCGACGCGTGAGCGCGCCGCGCCGGCGCAGTTACTCGCGGCTGAGGGCCGCTTCCCAGTTGATGTCGACGCAGAGCACCTGCATGCCCGTCGCGGCCGGTGCGGCGATCGACGCGGTCACGCACAGGTGGGCCTCGTTGATCGACAGGTAGGGCGCCGTCAGATGCACGCCGCCCGGCGCGCGCATCGCATCGATGAAGTACGGGCGGCGTTCCCAGCTCGCGCCTTCGGAATGCAGCAGCGGCCGGAAACGCTTCGCGCGTTGCGATACGCTGCCGCGCGCGAGCACGTTGTCGCCGATCTGGCGGCCCGATGCGTCGAGCAGGAAGCAGCGCGCGGTCTCGGGCAGCCCGAGCACGGCGGCGGCCGCATCGACGAGCGACTCGCCCGCGCCGAGCCGGCGGCTCGCTTCCTCGAGCGCGGCGACGTACGGCGCGAGCCGTTCCGCCTGCGTGCGCTCGCGCTGCGCGACGCGCAGCCGCAGCGCGGCCGACAGCGTGTCCATGCAGCCAGCGGCGGCCTGCGGCTGCACGGGATCGACGCTCGGCCCCGCGAAGTACTGGCCCTGCACGAAATCGACGTCGCATTCGAGCGCGATCAGCGCGTCGCGTTCGGTCGCGAGCCCGCCCATCAGCACGAGCTGGCCGGATTCGTGCAGCAGCGACACGAGCCCCGGCAGCACGCGTTCGAGATGCGAGTGCTCGCTCGCCTGCGCGAGGATGCCGCGGTCGAGCGTGACGATGTCCGGATGCAGGTGCCACACGCGATCGACGTTCGAATGCTTCGCGCCGAACCCGACGAGCGCGATCAGGAAGCCGGCCTTGCGCAGCCCGTCGATGATCGCCGCATAGCGCGGCGTCTCGCCGCCGGCCTGTTCGGGCACCTCGAGCACCACGCGGTGCGGCGGCAGCCCGAGCGCCTTCAGGTTCGCGAGCAGCGCGTCGCCGTAGATGGTGTCCATCAGCGCGGCCGGATGCAGGCTCAGGAAGAGCCATTCGTCGTGGCTGTCGAACGCGTGGAAGTTGCCGAGATGCAACGATTCGGCGAGCCGGCCGAGCTCGAGCAGGTCGCCGCGCCGCGCCGCCTGCGTGAACACCTCGTGCGACGCCACCTGGCGGCTTTCCTCGTCGTGCGCGCGCAGCGACGCGTGATAGCCGATCGCGCGCCGGTGCGACACCGAGAACACGGGCTGGAACACGCTGAACACGGTGTAGCCGCCGTACAGCACGGTGCGCCGGTTCCCGTCGTCGCCGGCGACGGGGCGGGGCGGCTGAAAGCCGGGGGGATCGATTTCGATCATGCTCATGATGTCGGCCGAAGGGAGACTGCCAGTTTACCTACAGAATAGGCGAGCAAGAAGCATGCACGGCTGCGCGCCGCGTGCGGCCGCCCGTCGCGCTTGGCACGCGCACGGGGCCGGGTCGCGTTGCACCGCGATGGTGCGCGCCGGCCCGATTCGGCGCGCGCCGCGCGTCACGCGCGCTCGGACGGATCGGTCTTGCGCGCGGTGCTGCGGATCTCGGGTGCGAGCTGCGCGAAGATCCACGCGGACGCGGCCGTGATGATCCCGACGCAGACGAACGTCGCATGGAACGCCGGCAGCGTGTTGCTCGGCGTCACGGTGCGCAGCATGCCGGTGAACGTCGCGAGCAGCGCGCCGGCGACCGTGACGCCGAGGCTCATCGACAGCATCTGCACGAGCGAGAACAGGCTGTTGCCGCTGCTCGCGCCGCCGGTGCCGAGATCCTTCAGCGTCAGCGTGTTCATCGCGGTGAACTGCATCGAGTTGAACCCGCCGAACAGCGCGAGATGCACGACCTTCACCCACACCGGCACCGTGTCGCGCATCAGCGCGAAGCTCGCCATCATCACGCCGACCATGATCGTGTTCGCGAGCAGCACCTTGCGGTAGCCGTGCCGCGTGATCAGGCGCGTGATGATCCGCTTCGAGAACATGCCGGCCGCCGCGACCGGCAGCATCATCAGCCCGGCCTCGAACGCCGAGTAGCCGAGGCTCACCTGCAGCAGCAGCGGGATCAGGTACGGCATCGCGCCGCTGCCGATCCGCGCGAACAGGTTGCCGAGCAGCCCGACGCTGAACGTGTGGATCTTGAACAGCTCGAGCGAGAAGATCGGCTGCGGCGCGCGCACCGCGTACAGTCCGTACGCGACGAAGCACGCGAGGCTCAGGATCAGCAGCACGAGCACGGCTGCGTGCTGCATGCCGAGATCGGCGAGCCCGTCGAGCGACAGCGAAATCGCGACCATGCCGATCGTCAGCAGCAGATAGCCTTTCAGGTCGAAGCGGCCGGCGGCCGGGTTGCGCGAATCGGGCATCGAATAGAAGGTCGCGATGCAGCCCGCGACGCCGACCGGCACGTTGATCAGGAAGATCCAGTGCCACGACGCGATCTTCACGAGCCAGCCGCCGAGCGTCGGCCCGATCAGCGGGCCGATCAGGCCCGGAATCGCGACGAACGACAGCGCGGGCAGGTAGCGTTCGGCCGGGAACGTGCGCAGCACCGCGAGCCGCCCGACCGGCAGCAGCATCGCGCCGCCGACGCCCTGCACGATGCGGAAGGCGACCAGTTGCGTCAGCGTATGGGCGTTCGCGCACAGCAGCGAGCCGAGCGAGAACACCAGGATCGCGCTGAAGAACACCCGCCGCGTGCCGAACGTATCGGCGAGCCAGCCCGACACGGGGATCATCACCGCCATCGTCAGCGAGTACGCGATCACGACCGATTGCATCCGCAACGGCGATTCGCCGAGGCTCGCGGCCATCGACGGCAGCGCCGTGTTGACGATCGTCGCGTCGAGCGTCTGCATGAAGAAGCCCGTCGCAACGAGCCAGAGCATCACGGTGAGGTTCTTTTCGCCGGGAGCGGCGGCAGGCGGGCGTTGGAACATGACGGCGGGGCGGTGGCGCGGGACAGCCGACATTGTAGGGAAAGCCGCCGCGCCGTGCAGGTTCGGGCGGCACTCATGTGGCCTCGACGACCCGACCCGATTCGGCGCGACCTCGGCCGGCCCGGCCGCCGGAGGCCTGTCCTCGTCGGGCGGCCAGTACAGTTCGGTCAAAAGCGTCTGCGGCCGTATCTGTCCGTGTACCGCCGCCGTCCGAAATACTGGTGTGATCGAACCCGTGCGACCAGGAGGCTGCCATGCGCGAACTGCGACTTTACGTGATGGACGGCGACGAGCCGGCCGGACGGTGGCGGATCGTCGATCGCACGCTGCTCGAGGTGG
This sequence comes from Burkholderia cenocepacia, assembly GCF_900446215.1. Taxonomy (GTDB): domain Bacteria; phylum Pseudomonadota; class Gammaproteobacteria; order Burkholderiales; family Burkholderiaceae; genus Burkholderia; species Burkholderia cenocepacia. The sequence goes on from NZ_UAQZ01000012.1 coordinate 1,025,669, forward strand.
CCGAAGGCGACGTGTGGGTGACCGTCGAGGGCCGGCCAGACGATCACTGGCTGGGCGCCGGTGCGTCGCTGACCTTGCTGCCCGGCACCCATGCGTGGGTCAGCGCCGGGCCGCGCGGCGCGACGTTCGCGTTCGGCCCACTCGCGGTGTCGGCCGTGCGCACCGCGCCTGCATGGTGGCGCCCGTTCGCCGCGTGGCGCGACGGCCGGCGTCACCCGGCCGCATCGCTGCCGACGTAGCGGGCCCGCGGTCGGATCAGCTTTCCGTCCGCGTACTGTTCGAGCGCATGCGCGATCCAGCCGGCCGTGCGGCCGGCCGCGAACAGCGTGAACGCCGCGCCGTCGGGCAGCGCGAGCGTGCGCTCCAGCACCGCGAGCGCGAAATCGATCGTCGGCCGCAGGCCCGTCGCCGCTTCGACGCGTGCGGCGAGCGCGCGCGCCATGCGCAGCGCCGGCCGCTCCGGCGCCGTCGCATGCAGCGCATCGAGCAGCGCCCGCGCGCGCGGGTCGCCGTCGGGATACAGCGGGTGCGCGAAGCCGGACAGGGCCGTGCGGCCGCCGTCCGCGCGTTCGTCGTGCGCCAGCCGCAGCGCGAGGTAGCGATCGAGATCGGCGGCGCGGGCCGCTTCGTCGAGCAGCGTGCCGGCGCGGAACGTCTCGCCGCCGTGGCGCGGCCCCGACAGCGCCGCGAGCCCGCCCGAGATCGCGCCGAACAGGTGGCTGCCGGTCGACGCGATGCAGCGCACCGCGAAGGTCGACGGATTCAGTTCGTGATCGGCGCACAGCACGAGTGCGCGCCGCAGCAGGTCGGCGTCATTGCGCCGCCGCACGCGCCACGCGGACGCGAGCTGGCGGTGCACGGGCGCGTCGCCCGGCCCGATGCCGGCGAGTGCGGCCGTCGCGACGCGCAGCAGCAGCGCCGCGGCATCGAGCTGGGCGTCGCGCCCCTGCGCCCACAGGCGCGGCAGCGACGCGGCGGCGGCCGGCAGCAGCACCAGCGCGCGTTCGAGCGGTGCGAGATGCGCCCAGCGACGCGCCCAGTCGTCCCACTGCGCCGCGTCGAAACCGGTCGACGCGAGCGACGTGGCGGCCAGCCGCGCGGGCGGACAGTCCCAGAGCCGCGCGGCCGTTTCTTCGAGGGTCGCTGCATCGGCCAGCGCGATCGCATCGGCGCCGCGGTAGCGCAGGCGGCCGTCGGCGATCTGCGTGATCCGCGATTCCAGCACCGGCACGCCCCAGTCGAGCGAACGTTCGGCGACACCGCCCGCGCGTTTCGCATCGGCGCGGCGGCGCGCGAGCAGGCGCACTTCGTTGGCGTCGTAGCGGCGGCGCTTGGTCGCGCCGTCGGGCAGCGAGCGCAGCAGGCCGCGGCTCACGTACGCGTAAAGGGTGCTCACGCTGACGCCGAGCATGCCGGCGGCTTCCTGCGCACTGAGGGATGTCATGCGGGTTGCTCCTGGCGGCGCGCATGAAGCGCGGGCCCGCTACAACTATTCGTTATGTATTGATTCGCGCAATCAAGATTGATCGCGGCTGTCGCGAATTCTAGACTCGATTCCGTCTCCTCGACGGCATCCTCTTCACCATGACCATGACACCCGAACGCGCATTGACGCATCTATGGCAACTCGCAGACGGCGAACCCGACGCGCTGGCCCGCACGACCGTGACCGGGCAGGACCCGGCGTTGCCGTCGACGTTTCACGTCGGTGCGCTTGCCGCCGCGACGATCGCCGCGGCCGGGCTCGCGGCAGCCGAATGTCATCGGCTGCGCACGGGCATCGCGCAATCGGTCGACGTGTCGGTGCGCGACGCGCTCGTCGCGTTTCGCAGCGAGCGCTACCTGCGCGTGGACGACGGGCCGCCGCCGGAGTTGCGTCATCCGGTGACCGGTTTCTTCGAGACGGGCGACGGACGGTGGATTCAACTGCACGCGAATTTCCCGCATCACCTGCGCGGCATCCTCGACGTGCTCGGCTGCGGCCCGCAGCCGCCCGACGTCGCCGCGGCGATCCGTACGTGGGACGGCGCGGCACTCGATACCGCGCTGGCCGACGCCGGTCTGTGCGCGGCATTGATCAGAACCCCTGACGAATGGGCGGCGCACGAGCAGGCGCGCGCGATCGCGTCGCTGCCGCTGTTCGAGATCGAGCGGATCGGCGACGCGCCGGCCGAGCCGATCGGCCGCGGCGAGGCCGACCGGCCGCTGGCCGGCGTGCGCGTGCTCGATCTCACGCGCATCATCGCCGGGCCGGTCGCGGGTCGCACGCTGGCGTCGCACGGCGCGCAGACGCTGCTCGTCAACGGTCCGCACCTGCCCAACATCGCGCCGCTCGTGATCGACAACGGACGCGGCAAGCGCTCGACGTGGATCGATCTGCGCGACGCCGCGGGCGTCGATACGCTGCACGCGCTGGCACGCGAGACGGACGTGTTTCTGCAGTCGTACCGGCCCGGCGCGCTCGCGGCGCGCGGCTTCACGCCGCAGGCACTGGCGGCGCGGCGGCCCGGCATCGTCTACGTGTCGGTGTCGGCGTACGGGCACGCGGGGCCGTGGGCGAAGCGGCGCGGGTTCGACAGCCTCGTGCAATCGGCGAGCGGGATCGCCTGGCAGGAGCAGCAGGCCGCGCATGCGAGCGGGCCGCGCCATCTGCCGTGCCAGGCGCTCGATCATGCAACGGGGTATCTCGCGGCGTTCGGCGCGATGATCGCGCTCGCGCGGCGGGCGCGCGAAGGGGGCAGTTGGCACGTGCGGATGTCGCTCGCGCAGACGGGGCGCTGGCTGCAGTCGTTCGGCGCCGTGCCGGACGGGTTGCAGGCGCCCGATCTCGCGCTGGCCGACGTGCGCGACCGGATCGACCGCGTCGCGTCGCCGTTCGGCGTGCTCGACACCGTGCGGCCGGCAGAGTGGTTGTCGGCAACGCCGCCGGCGTTCGCGCGGCCGCCCGTGCCGCTCGGCACCGACGACGCGCGCTGGTTGTGAGGGCCGCTGGCGCGGCTCGCGTTACTTGCGCAGCTCGACGACGAAATCGTAGTAGTCGTTGCGGCAGTAGGTATCGGTCAGTTCGATCGCGCGCTGGTCGGACGTATAGCCGATCCGTGTGATCAGCAGCAGTGCGTCGTGCGGGGCGATGCCCATCTGCTCGGCGATCTCGTCGGTCGCGTTGACCGCGCGGAAATGCTGCAGCGCGCGCACGATCGGCGTGCCGCGTGCTTCGAGATAGCTGTACAGCGAGCCGACGATCGCCTGCGGATCGGGAATCAGCGTCGCGGGGAACGTCGAGTTCTCGACGGCCATCACGATGCCGTCGGCGAGGCGCAGGCGTTTCAGGCGTGTAACCGATGCGGCCGGCGACAGCCCGAGCTGGATCACTTCGTCGCGGTTGGCGGGCTGGATTTCGCGTGCGAGCCACTGCGAACTCGGCTTGAAGCCGCGGCGCTCGAGCATTTCGCTGAAGCTCGACAGTCGCGACAGCGGATCCTCGTAGCGCGGCTGGATGAAGTTGCCCGCGCCTTGCGTGCGGCGGATCAAGCCTTGCTCGACGAGCAGCGCAATCGCCTTGCGCGCGGTGATGCGCGATACGCCGAGCGCTTCGGACAACACACGCTCGGAAGGCAGCGCTTCGCCGGCCGTCCAGCGGTTGTCGTGGATCGCATCGCCGAGCTTGCGGGCGAGCTGCAGGTAGAGCGGCGTATCGTTGTCGGGGTCGGGGCGCAGGTCCTGCCAGCGGTCGTCCGTGGGTGCCTTCATACAATGGGTATCGATCAGGTTGCGGCCATTCTAAGTCATCATGCCGCGCCGTTATAGCCGGTTTTTGCCGTGTAATAGGCCGGGGGCGCACCGATTGACTACACTGATGCGTCGTATTCGATGCTTCGGCCGCGGTGTGCGGCCACGAACCCGCAACGAGGAAACGGATGACAGACACGATCGCCACGGTCGTTTTGCCAAACGGCGAGACGATTCCGAAGCTGGGCCTGGGCACCTGGGAAATGGGCGAGCGGCCGGCGCGGCGCGCGGACGAGATTGCCGCGTTGCGCGAAGGCGTCGAACTCGGGATGACGCTGGTCGACACCGCCGAGATGTACGGCGACGGCGCGACCGAGGAACTCGTCGGCGACGCGCTTGCGGGCCTGCGCGACGACGTGTTCCTCGTCAGCAAGGTCTATCCGCATCATGCGAGCCGGCGCGGCGTCGTCGCCGCGTGCGACGCGAGCCTCAAGCGCCTGCGTACCGATCGCGTCGACCTGTACCTGCTGCACTGGCGCGGGTCGGTGCCGCTCGAGGAAACCGTCGCGGGTTTCGACGCGTTGCAGCGCGCGGGCAAGATCCGCCACTGGGGCGTCAGCAATTTCGATACGGCCGACATGGCCGAACTCGTCGACGAGGCGGGCGGCGGTGCATGCGCCACCAACCAGATTCTCTACAACATCGCGCGACGCGGCCCGGAATTCGACCTGCTGCCGTGGCTGGCCGACCACCGGATACCGGCGATGGCGTACAGCCCGGTCGATCACGGACGGCTGCCGAAACGCTCGCCGCTCGACGAGATCGCACGGCTGCGCGGCGTGTCGGTGACGCGCGTCGCCCTGGCATGGGTGCTCGCGCAGCCGGGGGTATTCGCGATTCCGAAGGCGTCGCGGATCGAACACGTGCGCGACAACCGCGCCGCGCTCGATTTCGTGTTGAGCGATGACGAGCGCGCGCAGCTTGACGCGTATTTCCGTCCGCCGCGCAGCAAGCGCGCGCTCGAGATGCTCTGACCGGAGTCGGCCGCGCAACGTGTCGGGTCAGTGGTTGCCGCCGGACGATCCGCCGTTGCCGTGACCGCCGCCGTTGCCGGCGCCATGGCCGTTGCCGACGCCGTTGGCCCCGCCATTGCCGGCGCCGCCACTGCCATTGCCGTTACCGTTGCCGCCGCCATTGCCGTGGCCACCGGTGCCATTGGCGCCGCCGCTTCCGCCGTTGCCTCCGCCGGCACCGCCGCTATTGCCGCCATTGCCACGGCCGTTGCCGACACCGTTGGCGCCGCCATTGCCGGCTCCGCCACTGCCGTTGCCATTGCCGTTGCCGCCACCATTGCCGTGACCGCCGCCGCCGTGACCGCCGCCGTGACCGCCGCCGTTGCCGCCGCCGTTGCCGCCGCCGTTGCCGCCGCCGTTGCCGCCGCCGTTGCCGCCGCCGTTGCCGCCGCCGTTGCCGCCGCCGCCGTTGCCGCCGCCGCCGTTGCCACCGCCACCGCCACCGCCACCGCCACCGCCACCGCCACCGCCACCGCCGCCACCGCCATTGCCACCGCCGTTACCATGGCCGCCGCCATTGCCGTGACCGCCGCCGTCACCATGGCCGCCGCCATTGCCGTGACCACCGCCGTCACCATGGCCGCCGCCGTTGCCGTGACCACCGCCGTCACCATGGCCGCCGCCGTTGCCGTGACCACCGTCACCATGGCCACCACCGTGGCCGTGACCGCCGCCATCGCCGTGGCCGCCACCATTGCCGTGACCACCGCCATCACCATCGCCACCACCACCGTGCCCACCGCCACCTGAGGTGCCACCGCCCGAAGTGCCGCCACCTGAGGTGCCTCCACCGGAAGTGCCTCCACCGGAAGTGCCGCCGCCCGAAGTGCCTCCACCTGAAGTGCCGCCACCCGAAGTGCCTCCACCGGAGGTGCCTCCACCGGAGGTGCCTCCGCCTGAAGTGCCACCGCCCGAAGTGCCACCGCCCGAAGTGCCGCCACCTGAGGTGCCTCCACCGGAAGTGCCGCCGCCCGAAGTGCCTCCGCCCGAGGTGCCGCCGCCGGAAGTACCACCACCGGAAGTGCCGCCACCCGAACCACCGTTACCCGAACCACCGTTACCCGACGCATTGCCTCCGCGGCCCGTGCCGCTCGTACTGCCTGAAGTTCCACCTGTCGTTCCACCGACACCGGCGGGCCCGACGGCCCCGTTCCCGTTATTTCCGCCGCTACCGGTCCCGTTGCCACTGCCATTACCGGTGCCGCTGCCGCTTCCATTCCCATTACCGCTGCCGCTCGCACCGGCCCCGCTGTTGCCGACGCCCCGGCCGGCATAAACGTGCACCGCGCACGCGGCCGGATTGGCGGCGCACGGCGAGGCATTCTCGACCAGCGTCATGATGGTGTCCGCGCTGGCGTTCGCGGCGGACGCGGTGTCGGGCGTGGTGTTTTGTGCGACGGCATACGAGCAGCAGCACGCAAACGCGGCCGCGGCCAGCAAGGTTGCACGAGGGCGCCGTCCCGCCGCGCGGAACGGTTGTTTCGTCTTATGCATCATGGCCTCCCCATGCGCGCGATGCCTCGTTGCCGCGCGACTATTCACGTGTGGTGCAGGGGGGCTTAAAAGATTCGTTGTCCTATCGTCAGCCGATGACCTCCTGGCCAGCGCTTGACGCTAGCCGCGAACGCGGATCGGCACGCGGGCCCGCCGTGCGCATCCCACTCTGCGAGATTCGTGCCATCGGCCGCGCGGGGCCGTGGCGCAAGGCGGGCGCAGTCGCGTGACCACGCATGCAACGTCGTTGGGGAGGGTTTTGTTTCCGGAATGAAACGTCGGGGCGTCGTTCAGCGCGCCGGCGCGTCGGCCGCGCGCTGCCAGCGGTGAAACAGGATCGACGCGATCCAGCAGACGAGGAACAGCGCGACGATGCCGTAGCCGATCGAGCCGAAGCGTTCGCCGAGCGCATCGAGCGTGTCGCGCACGGGGCCCGTCAGCGACAGCTTGTCGGCCAGCAGTCCGGCTGCCTCGATCCCGCCGATCGCCAGCGCGACGGCCGCCGACACGAACGTGATGCTCGCGTTGTAGAGCAGCTTGCGCTGCGGATCGTCCATCGCCCAGCCGTATGCGTGAATCATCAGCACGTTGTCGGTCGAGTCGATCAGCGTCATGCCGGCCGTGAACAGCGCGGGAAACAGCATGACCGTATAGATCGGCAGCCCCTGGCTCGCCTGCGCGGCGGCAATCGCGAGCAGGCCGATTTCGGTTGCAGTATCGAAACCGAGCCCGAACAGCACGCCGACCGGGTACATGTGCCAGCTCTTCGACACGAACCGGAACAGCGGGCGCAGCAGCCGCGATACGAGGCCGGCGGGACGATGCTCGTGCGCGCCGTCGTGCGTGTGCCCGGACGCGCCGCGATAGCGTCGCCACACGTCGCGCAGGATCATCAGGTTCACGCACGCGAGCACCAGCAGGAACGTCGCCGATACGGCCGTGCCGATCGTGCCGCCGATCTCGCGGAATGCATCGAACCGGTCGCGCAGCGCGAACGCGGTCAGCGCGATACCGAGCGTCGCCGCGATCACGATCGTCGAATGACCGAGCGAAAAGAACAGGCCGACGCTCATGGGACGCTGGCCGTCCTGCATCAGCTTGCGCGTCGCGACGTCGATCGCGGCGATGTGATCCGCGTCGACCGCATGACGCAGCCCGAGCCCGTATGCGATCGCCGCGGTGCCGAGCAGCAGCGGATGGTCGCACAGCACCGCGAGCGCCCACAGCCAGACGGCGACGTTCGCGGCGATCAGGCCGGCATAGAGGGTCAGCAGGCGGCGCAGGGCAGGGGTGGGCGGCATCGGGCGGGTTCCATCTGACGAATCGCCATCCATTGTGGCACGCGAAAAAAAGCGCGGCGCGCCGATCGACCAGACGCGCACGGGATGCGCGCCGGACGAAAAAAAGCCCGTCCGGAACGAACCGGACGGGCCTTGCGCGCATGCGCCGAAGCGCGAGCGAGCGGCGCTTACTTCACTTTCGCGTTGATCACGGCTTCCGACACGTTGGCCGGCGTTTCCGCGTACTGCTTGAACTCCATCGTGTACGTCGCGCGGCCCTGCGTGGCCGAGCGCAGCGACGTCGAATAGCCGAACATCTCCGCGAGCGGCACTTCGGCGCGCACGAGCTTGCCGCCGCCGCCCGCGATGTCCTCCATCCCCTGCACGATGCCGCGCCGGCTGGACAGGTCGCCCATCACGTTGCCCATGAACTCCTCGGGCGTCTCGACCTCGACGGCCATCATCGGCTCGAGCAGCACCGGCTTCGCCTTGCGCATCGCTTCCTTGAACGCCATCGAGCCGGCCATCCGGAACGCATTTTCGTTCGAGTCGACGTCGTGGTACGAACCGAACGTCAGGTGCACCTTCACGTCGACGACCGGGTAGCCCGCGAGCACGCCGCTCTTCAGCGTCTCGGTGATGCCCTTGTCGACGGCCGGGATGAACTCGCGCGGAATCACGCCGCCCTTGATCTCGTCGAGGAACTCGTAGCCCTTGCCCGGGTTCGGCTCGAGCGTGATCACCGCATGACCGTACTGGCCGCGCCCGCCCGACTGCTTGACGAACTTGCCTTCGACGTCGGCCGCCGTCGTGCGCACCGTTTCGCGATACGCGACCTGCGGCTTGCCGACCGTCGCCTCGACGCCGAACTCGCGCTTCATCCGGTCGACCAGGATTTCGAGGTGGAGCTCGCCCATCCCCGAAATGATCGTCTGGCCGGACTCTTCGTCGGTCTGCACGCGGAACGACGGATCCTCCTGCGCGAGACGGTTCAGCGCGAGGCCCATCTTTTCCTGGTCGGCCTTCGTCTTCGGCTCGACGGCCTGCGAGATCACCGGTTCCGGGAATTCCATCTTTTCCAGGATGATCGGCTTGGCCGGATCGCACAGCGTGTCGCCGGTGGTCGCTTCCTTCAGACCGACGGCCGCCGCGATGTCGCCCGCGCGCACTTCCTTGATTTCCTTGCGCTCGTTCGCGTGCATCTGCAGGATCCGGCCGAGCCGCTCCTTCTTGTCCTTCGTCGCGTTGAGCACCGTGTCGCCCGACTCGACGACGCCCGAATACACGCGGAAGAAGATCAGCTGGCCGACGAACGGGTCGGTCATGATCTTGAACGCGAGCGACGAGAACGGTTCGTCGTCGCTCGGATGACGTTCCGCCGGCTTTTCCGGATCGGCGAAGTCGTGGCCGAGGATCGCAGGCACGTCGACCGGCGACGGCAGGTAGTCGATCACCGCGTCGAGCATCGCCTGCACGCCCTTGTTCTTGAACGCGCTGCCGCACAGCATCGGCACGATCTCGTTCGCGATCGTGCGCTGGCGCAGCGCGGCCTTGATCTCGTCCTCGGTCAGCGATTCATGGTCGTGCAGATACTTCTCGAGCAGTTCCTCGCTCGCTTCGGCCGCGGCCTCGACCATCTTCTCGCGCCATTCGTGCGCGAGCTCGACGAGGTTCGCGGGGATGTCCTCGTAGGTGAACTTCACGCCCTGGCTTTCGTCGTCCCACACGATCGCCTTCATCTTCACGAGATCGACGACGCCCTGGAAATGATCTTCCGCGCCGATCGGAATCTGGATCGGCACGGCGACGCCTTTCAGCCGCTCGCCGATCTGCTTCTGCACGCGGAAGAAGTCGGCGCCGATCCGGTCCATCTTGTTGACGAACGCGATGCGCGGCACCTTGTACTTGTTCGCCTGGCGCCACACGGTTTCCGATTGCGGCTGCACGCCGCCGACCGAGTCGTAGACCATGCACGCGCCATCGAGCACGCGCATCGAGCGCTCGACCTCGATCGTGAAGTCGACGTGCCCGGGCGTATCGATGATGTTGATCCGGTGCTCCGGATAGTTGCCGGCCATGCCCTTCCAGAAGGCCGTGGTCGCGGCCGACGTGATCGTGATGCCGCGTTCCTGCTCCTGCTCCATCCAGTCCATCGTGGCCGCGCCGTCGTGCACTTCACCGATCTTGTGGCTCACGCCGGTGTAAAACAGGATGCGCTCGGTCGTCGTGGTCTTGCCGGCATCGATGTGAGCGCTGATCCCGATATTTCGATAGCGCTCGATGGGGGTTTTGCGGGGCACGTGAACCTCCTGGTGGTTCGGATCGTAAGCGGGCCGTCTGATTGGGTGCCGGCCCGGGCTGGAACTAGCGAGATTTAAAGGATAGCGCTTGTCCGTGGCTTTTGCAGATGCGGGCAGCGGGTGCCGAATCAAGGCGGGCGCCGCCGGCGGGCGAAAAAAAACCGGCGCCCGACGACAAATGACGGGCGGCCGGCTTTCGGTCGGTGCGCGGCGCGGTGCCGCCGCGCGCGCCGGGGCGGTTACTGGGCCCGCGGCAGGCCGTCGAGCTTCATGCCGGGCTTGATGCCCTTCGCGGCGAACCAGCCCTTGCTCATTTCGAGCGCATAGACGCCGTTGTTGCGCGGGCAGTGGTTGTCGGTGGTTTCCGCGCGCATCTCGTCGATGTCGGTGATCGTGCCGTCGGCGCGGATGAACGCGATCGACAGCGGAATCAGCGTGTTCTTCATCCAGAAGCAGTGCACGGCGTTCTCGTTGAAGACGAACAGCATGCCTTCGTTCGGCGCGAGCTGCGAACGGTACATCAGCCCCTGTTCGCGGTCGGCGTCGTTCGCGGCGACGGCCGCGTCGATCACGTACATGCCGGCGCGCAGCTTCACGCGCGGGAACTCGCTCGGCTGCTTGGCGCCGGGCGGCACTTGCGCGCCGGCGGCCTGCATGCCGAGCGCGAGGACGGCGAGCGCGGCGGGAAACACGGCGGCACGCGCAAGGCGGCCGAGCGACGGGCGCAGGGAGAAGTGCACAGCATGGCTCCTGTCTGGAAAACAAGACCCGCATGGTACGCGATGCGCGCCGGCGGGCACAAAAAAGAAAAAGGCAGATCGCCTTGCGGTGATCTGCCTTTCAACGCCGTAAGAACGGCAAGACTGCGTGTTCTTGACTGCGTTATTACAGCTTGCTTACTTAGTTCGAAGCAGCTGCCGGTGCTGCTGCGTCGCTTGCTGCAGCCTTCTTCGATGCCTTGTGGTGCTTCTTGGCAGCGTGGTGCTTCTTGGCAGCGTGCTTAGCCGGTGCCGAAGCAGCTTCTGCTGCTGCCGGAGCAGCTTCCGGAGCCGAAGCTTGTGCGAAAGCAGCCGTTGCGAAGAGGCCAGCGACCAGAGCGGCGATCAGTTTGTTCATGTTGTGTTCCTCAGCTTTAGTTAATTAACCAAATGACCCGGCAATAGGAGTCATGTCGTCTAACGGTGCCATCCACCTTTCGGTTGACAGACGCTTCGAGAAATTTCTCTTTGCGCTGCGGGCGCCGAATCGTATTCGAATAAAACGTCGCTTTCGTGACGCAAACACGGGTTCGGCTGCCAATGCCGGATAGCTAAGGTTGGCATCTGCGTGGTTTAACGCACGATCTCGGCAGGCGGTTGACGAAAAAGATGACGAAAAATTCGCGCGTCCCGGAGGCGTCATCCGGCGGGCGCGAAACCGTCCCATGGCGCGCGCGGCGGCAGGGCAATTGTTTCGCCTGGCGCAATGCCGAGCGCGAATATATCGAGTGCGCCGATGCCGACGCGCACGAGGCGCAACGTCGGAAACCCGACGGCCGCCGTCATCCGGCGCACCTGCCGGTTCTTGCCCTCGGTGATCGCCAGCTCGATCCACGTGGTCGGAATCGCGGCGCGGTAGCGGATCGGCGGGTTGCGCGGCCACAGCGTGTCGGGCGGCTCGATGAATTCGGCGCGGCACGGGCGGGTCACGTAGTCGCCGAGGTCGACGCCGCGGGCGAGCGCCTTCAGGTCGGCCGGCCCGGGTGCGCCGTCGACCTGCGCCCAGTAGCGCTTCACCAGTTTGTGGCGCGGCTCCGCGATGCGCGCCTGCAGCGCGCCGTCGTCGGTGAGCAGCAGCAGCCCCTCGCTGTCCGCGTCGAGCCGGCCGGCTGCGTACACGCCGGGCGTTTTGACCCAGTCGCCGAGCGAGGGCCGCGTCTCGTGCGCGGAAAACTGGCAAATCGTGCCGAACGGCTTGTTGAGGGCGATGAGGTTCATGGCAGGGCGCCCGCCCGGCGCACCGCGGGAGGCGGGAGCGGGCGGTCTATGGCAAATGGCGGAATCTTAATGCATAATACGGAACGGCAAGTCCTCTGTCTTATATAAGACATAAGTGAGGTCTTGATACGCAGTGCCGCGGTTCACGCCGAAGTGCCCGGTTGGGGCGCTAGAATAGCGGCTCGCTGTTGCCGTCACGGGGTGGCCATGCCGCGCCCCCGCCGCGCGCGCAGCTTCGACCAGCATCACCTGCTCAGCCACGTCACTGGAGTCGATCATGCCGTATCAGCACATCAAGGTTCCGGAGGGCGGTGACAAGATCACCGTCAACAAGGACTTCTCGCTCAACGTTTCCGATCAGCCGATCATTCCCTATATCGAAGGCGACGGTACGGGCTTCGATATCACGCCGGTCATGATCAAGGTCGTCGACGCGGCGGTCGCGCACGCGTACAAGGGCAAGCGCAAGATCCACTGGATGGAGATCTTCGCGGGCGAGAAGGCGACCAAGGTGTACGGTCCGGACGTGTGGCTGCCGGACGAAACGCTGCAGGTCCTGAAGGAATACGTGGTGTCGATCAAGGGGCCGCTCACGACCCCGGTCGGCGGCGGCATCCGTTCGCTGAACGTCGCGCTGCGCCAGGAGCTCGATCTCTACGTGTGCCTGCGCCCCGTCCAGTACTTCAAGGGCGTGCCGTCGCCGGTGCGCGAGCCGCAGAAGATCGACATGGTGATCTTCCGCGAGAACTCGGAAGACATCTACGCGGGCATCGAATGGGCCGCGGGCTCCGAGCAGGCGAAGAAGGTGATCAAGTTCCTGCAGGACGAGATGGGCGTGAAGAAGATCCGCTTCCCGGAAACCTCCGGGATCGGCGTGAAGCCCGTGTCGACGGAAGGCACCGAGCGGCTCGTGCGCAAGGCGATCCAGTACGCGATCGACAACGATCGCAAGTCGGTCACGCTGGTGCACAAGGGCAACATCATGAAGTTCACGGAAGGCCTGTTCCGTGACGCCGGCTACGCGCTCGCGCAGAAGGAATTCGGCGGCGAGCTGATCGATGGCGGCCCGTGGATGCGCGTGAAGAACCCGAAGACGGGTAACGAGATCGTGATCAAGGATTCGATCGCCGACGCGTTCCTGCAGCAGATCCTGCTGCGCCCGGCCGAATACGACGTGATCGCGACGCTGAACCTGAACGGTGACTACATCTCCGACGCGCTGGCCGCGCAGGTCGGCGGCATCGGGATCGCGCCGGGCGCGAACCTGTCGGATTCGGTCGCGATGTTCGAGGCGACGCACGGCACGGCGCCGAAGTACGCGGGCAAGGATTACGTGAACCCGGGTTCCGAGATCCTGTCGGCGGAAATGATGCTGCGCCACCTCGGCTGGACGGAAGCAGCCGACACGATCATCGCCGCGATGGAGAAGTCGATCCTGCAGAAGCGCGTCACGTACGACTTCGCGCGCCTGATGGAAGGCGCGACGCAGGTGTCGTGCTCCGGCTTCGGCGAAGTGCTGATCGAGAACATGTAAGACCCCTTCCGGGGTGGGCCGGCACGTTGCCGGCCGCCCCGGCGCTGACTGCCGGCGCCGGAGCGTTTCGTGGATGGCAGGTTTGTTGGCAGGGCGGTCCGGCATGCGGGCCGCGGCGCCGCGATGCGGCCCGCATGCCCTGCAAGGTAGAACATGACGGCCCTCGCAACACCTCCGCCCGGCTGAGCCGGCGCGCCCCTTTCGCGATCGACCCGGTCGCTCCCCGCCGGTTACCGCCGGCGCTCTTCAGTCCCACCATTACGTAGCAATGCTTTGACCACCATGTCCACTTCGCCCAAGATCATCTACACCCTCACCGACGAAGCGCCGGCGCTCGCGACCTATTCGCTGCTGCCGATCGTCAAGGCCTTCACGCGTTCGTCCGGCGTCGCCGTCGAAACGCGCGACATCTCGCTCGCCGGCCGCATCATCGCGGCATTCGCAGACGTCCTGCCGTCGGAGCAGAAGGGTTCCGACGATCTGGCCGAGCTGGGCCAGCTCACGCTGAAGCCGGAAGCGAACATCATCAAGCTGCCGAACATCAGCGCATCGGTGCCGCAGCTGAAGGCCGCGATCGCCGAACTGCAGGCGCAGGGCTACGCGCTGCCGGCCTATCCGGAAGATCCGTCGACGGACGAAGAGAAGGCCGTCAAGGCGCGCTACGACAAGATCAAGGGCAGCGCGGTGAACCCGGTGCTGCGCGAAGGCAACTCCGACCGCCGCGCGCCGCTGTCGGTCAAGAACTACGCACGCAAGCATCCGCACAAGATGGGCGCGTGGAAGTCCACGTCGAAGGCCCACGTCGCGCACATGAGCGAAGGCGACTTCTACGGCAGCGAGAAGTCGGCGCTGATCGCCGAGGCCGGCAGCGTGAAGATCGAACTCACGACGACCGACGGCGCGAAGAAGGTGCTGAAGGAAAAGACGGCCGTGAAGGCCGGTGAAGTGATCGACGCATCGGTGATGAGCCGCAACGCGCTGCGCAGCTTCATCGAAGCGCAGATCGCGGACGCGAAGGCGCAGGACGTGCTGTTCTCGGTGCACCTGAAGGCGACCATGATGAAGGTCTCGGACCCGATCCTGTTCGGTCACTTCGTGTCGGTGTTCTACCGCGACGCGCTCACGAAGCACGCGGACGTGCTGGCGAAGGCCGGCTTCAATCCGAACAACGGGATTGGCGACCTGTACGCGCGCCTGAAGGACCTGCCGGCCGACACGCGCGAAGCGATCGAGGCCGACGTCAAGGCCGAGTACGCGGTGCGCCCGCGCCTCGCGATGGTCAACTCGGACAAGGGCATCACGAACCTGCACGTGCCGAGCGACGTGATCGTCGACGCATCGATGCCGGCGATGATCCGCGATTCGGGCGGCATGTGGGGCCCGGACGGTCAACTGTACGACGCGAAGGCCGTGATTCCGGACCGCTGCTACGCAGGCGTGTACCAGGCCGTGATCGAGGACTGCAAGCAGCACGGCGCGTTCGATCCGGTCACGATGGGCAGCGTGCCGAACGTAGGCCTGATGGCGCAGGCGGCCGAAGAATACGGTTCGCACGACAAGACGTTCCAGATCCCGGCGGACGGCGTCGTGCGCGTCACCGACGAAGCCGGCAACGTGCTGCTCGAGCACGCGGTCGAGGCGGGCGACATCTGGCGCATGTGCCAGACGAAGGACGCACCGGTGCAGGACTGGGTCAAGCTCGCGGTCAACCGCGCCCGCGCGACCGGCGCCCCGGCCGTGTTCTGGCTCGATCCGGCGCGCGCGCACGATGCGCAGATCATCGCGAAGGTCGAACGCTACCTGAAGGATCACGACACGAACGGCCTCGACATCCGGATCATGACGCCGGTCGACGCCACGCGTTTCTCGCTCGAGCGCATCCGCGCGGGCAAGGACACGATTTCGGTCACCGGCAACGTGCTGCGCGATTACCTGACCGATCTGTTCCCGATCATGGAACTCGGCACCAGCGCGAAGATGCTGTCGATCGTGCCGCTGATGGCCGGCGGCGGGATGTTCGAAACGGGGGCGGGCGGCTCCGCGCCGAAGCACGTGCAGCAGTTCGTCGAGGAAGGCTTCCTGCGCTGGGATTCGCTCGGCGAATTCCTCGCGCTGGCCGCGTCGCTCGAGCACCTCGGCAACGCGTACCAGAACCCGAAGGCGCTCGTGCTCGCGAAGACGCTCGACCAGGCAACCGGCAAGTTCCTGGACGAGAACAAGTCGCCGGCGCGCAAGGTCGGCGGCCTCGACAACCGCGGCAGCCACTTCTACCTGTGCCTGTACTGGGCGCAGGCATTGGCCGAGCAGACCGAGGACGCCGCGCTGAAGGCGCAGTTCGAGGACGTGGCGAAGGCGCTGTCCGACAACGAAGCGCGCATCCTGGAGGAACTGGCGGCCGCGCAGGGCAAGCCGCAGGCGATCGGCGGCTACTACCGTCCGAACGTCGACCTGACGAGCCAGGCCATGCGCCCGAGCGCGACGCTGAACGGCATCGTCGACGCGGTCGCCTGACGCCGGGCGCGCACTCGCGCGAGCCGATGCGCGTGTCGACGCGGCGCGGTCAGCCGTTCGCCGCCCGACATCCAATGAAAACGCCCCGGTCGCCCGGGGCGTTTTTCGTTGCAGGCGTGCCATTCAGACGTGGACGATTTCCCATTCGGCGATTTCGTGCGGCACTTCGAGCGTCGCGGTGTCGAGTTCGGACAGTTGCTCGCAGTCGCCGCGGGAGATGTGGTCGGCCGCCACTTCGGGGCACGAGAATGCGCCGAGCAGGGCGTTGCCGAACGTCGCTTCCCAGCCGCCGTTACCCGGCAGGATGTAGAACGACCCGAGCGCTGAACCAAAGCGAAATCCCTTCATTTCCGTTCTCCCTTTCTGATGACGAGCGATTCTGTTATGCCGCCTGCCGGCTCGGCCGGCTGTGGCCCGACTGGCTGCCTGCGCCGCGTTCCGTGTCGGACCGTCGTGGCGAAGCGTCAGTGCATGGAACAAAGTCTACGTCCGCGACCCGCCCGGATGGTGCATGTAGAACGGCTTCTCGAAACAAAAATTCTCTTTTAAAAACAAATAATTATTTCGAGCGTTTTGTATTGCGGAACGTTTTTCGGCATCGCGAAACGAGAAATTTGTGCCCTGCACCACGAATTTTTATAACGCAGTGACTTGTTCCGCATCGTGAAAAATTAACGGGTTTGCGGATCGTCGATGCAGCGGGTGGAAACGTGGGGGCGGGCGCAACGCGCATGGGGACGGCGGACGAGGAGCGACCGCTGGCGAAGCGCCGCTCGGCGATGCCTAGCGTGGCGCCGCATCCGGCACGGTGGCGATGCTCGCTGCGGCGTATCGCCGCCCGCCCGGCGACGGCGTTTTCCGATCCGGCCCTGCGGTTATGATGACGCGACCGCCGCGGCTGTCGCGCGGCGCTGCATGAACAACGAGGATCGATTGATGAGACGGAGAACTTTCCTGTCGCGTGCCATCGGCGTCGCGGCCGCATCGCTGTTCGCGCGCACCGCGTGGGCGCAGCATGCCGGTCACGCGGGCATGGCCGGCATGGATGCGATGGACGACATGGCGGGCATGTCGGGGATGTCGGCGCACGCGCAGCACGGCCAGCCCGCGCCGGCCGCGCTGGCGGCCGCCGACGCGCTGCCGGCCGGCGCGCCGCTCGCGACGTTGCGCACGCTCGCCAACGAAAGCCGCGAGCCCGGCACGTTCCGGGCCACGCTGGTTGCTCAACCGGTGGCGCGACCGCTGCTGCGCGGCGCGCGGCCGACCTTGTTCTGGCAGTTCGGCGCGGGCACGCAAGGCCCCGTCGTCGGCCCGCTGATCGACGTGCGCGAGGGCGATACGGTCGAGATCAGGTTCGTCAACAAGCTGCCGCAGCCGTCGACGATTCACTGGCACGGCCTGCCTGTGCCGCCCGACCAGGACGGCAATCCGTCCGATCCCGTCGCGCCCGGCGCGTCGCGCGTGTATCGCTTCACGCTGCCGAAGGGCAGCGCCGGTACCTATTGGTACCACCCGCATCCGCACATGATGACCGCCGAGCAGGTGTTCCGCGGGCTGGCGGGCCCGTTCGTCGTGCGCGCCGCGGACGATCCGCTTGCCGGCTGGCCCGAGCGCCACTTGTTCGTGTCGGACCTGAAGCTTGCACGCGACGGCACGATTGCGCCGAACGACATGATGGACTGGATGAACGGCCGTGAAGGCCAGTTCGTGCTGGTCAACGGCGCGCGCCGGCCGCGCATCGACGTCCCGGGTGACGAACGCTGGCGGGTCTGGAACGCGTGCAGCGCGCGCTACCTGCGCATCGCGTTCGACGACGGCCGCGCGTTCGAGCACGTGGGCACCGACGGCGGGTTGTTCGACGCGCCGCGGCGCGTGACGTCGCTGCTGATCGCCCCGGGCGAGCGTGCGGAACTGCTGGTGCGTGCCGGCGACCGCGCATCGCGCGCGGTGCTGCAGGCGGCCGAGTACGACCGCCGCAAGATGGCGATGTCGCACGACGCCGGCCACGGCAGCCTGCCGCCCGATCCGGCGCTGGCGCTGGCCGATGTCGCGTTCGCGCCCGCCGAGGCCCGCGCGCTGCCTGCCACGTTGCGCGCGGTGGCGCCGCTGGGCGAACCGGTGGCGCACAAGACGGTCGCGTTCGGCGAGGAAATGGACATGGACGCGATGATGAAGGGCGCGGCGCATGGCCGGCCGGCGGGCATGCGCTTCACGATCAACGGCGACACCTACGCGCCGCACCGTGCGACGCTGACGAGCCGGCGCGGCGACGTCGAGCGCTGGGAGATCCGCAATACGACGGACATGGACCATCCGTTCCATCTGCACGGCACGCAGTTCCAGGTGATCGAGCGGGCGTCGGCCGGTTCGCGCACGAGCGAACCGTTCCGCGCGTGGCGCGATACCGTGAACGTGCGCAGCGGTGAAACCGTGTCGATTCTGGTCACCCAAGACATGCCCGGCGAGCGCATGTTTCACTGCCACATTCTCGAACACGAGGATCTCGGGATGATGGGGACGCTGAAGGTCGTGTAACGAAGCCGCGAAACTGTTTCACGTGCGGATTCGATATCCGATCTGCATGCGTGACAAGACAATGTGTGTTCAATTATCGGGATTGAACGAAAAGGCCGGCCAATCGATTATCGATTGGCCGGCCACAAAAAAAGAAACCCGGCGCAAATGCGCCGGGTTTCTTCGTCAGATATCCGATGCCTTATACGGCCTGGATGTTCGACGCTTGCTTGCCCTTCGGCCCTTGGACGACGTCAAAGCTCACCTTCTGGCCTTCCTTCAGCGTCTTGAAGCCATTCATGGTGATAGCCGAGAAGTGCGCAAACAGATCCTCACCGCCCTCATCGGGAGTGATGAAACCGAAGCCCTTCGCGTCGTTGAACCACTTAACGATACCAGTTGCCATTTCCTACTTCCCCTGTCACACAGTCGCTGCTACTTACCACGAGCACGCTCGAAAAGCTAAACGACCGGAAAATGCAGCCGTTCCCCCCTCACAAGCTCACCTCGGCCTCTTTCGTTTCGCCAACCGGCAAATTGAAAAAAGTGCCAGCTTGATTGTTGGCGCTCTTTATTGGAGTGTCAAGTGGAATTTTTAGACGTTTAGAGGGTCGTTGTAAAGAACCCATTTTCAGGGTTTTTCCGGCTTTGCTTTGCAGCATGCGGCCAAGCGCGGGGGCTTGAAAAGCCGCATAATCGGCTCATATACCAGGCTCGAGTGACACGCGTTCGAGTCGTCCCGGCTTGTGGGATACTGGATGCGGACACGACGTTCCGGTGCGATTCCCCCTGACGGTTCGTGTTCCGCGCCATGCGTGAAAGCCGGCACCGCAGCCGGCTTTCGTATGGCGCGAAGACGAGCGCGTGTTCCGGGATACCGGGGAGGGCGCCGGCCGGTCGGTCGGGTAATGGCAGGATTGCGGGCCTGTCCGAGTTGTTTAGAATGGGTGTATGGCGATTATCCCGGACAAGCAGGACAGTACCGTCCTGGAACGCAAGCAGCAGAAGCTCAAGCCGCCTTCGATGTACAAGGTGGTGCTGCTCAACGACGACTTCACGCCGATGGAGTTCGTCGTGATGGTGGTCCAGGAGTATTTCAAGAAGGATCGCGAGACGGCCACGCAGATCATGCTGAAGGTCCATCGCGAAGGGCGAGGGGTTTGTGGGGTCTATACGCGGGACATCGCGTCGACCAAGGTTGAGCAAGTCGTTACCCATGCGCGGCAGGCAGGGCATCCGCTGCAGTGCGTGATGGAGGAAGCATGATTGCCCAGGAATTGGAAGTCAGCCTGCACATGGCGTTCATGGAAGCACGCCAGGCGCGCCATGAGTTCATTACGGTCGAGCATCTGCTGCTGGCCCTGCTGGATAATCCGACGGCAGCCGAGGTGTTGCGCGCGTGCGCGGCCAACATCGAGGATCTGCGTCAGAACCTGCGCAATTTCATCCACGACAACACACCTACCGTCCCGGGCACCGACGATGTCGATACCCAGCCGACGCTCGGTTTCCAGCGTGTGATCCAGCGCGCGATCATGCACGTCCAGTCGACGTCGAACGGCAAGAAGGAAGTCACCGGCGCGAACGTGCTGGTCGCGATCTTCGGCGAGAAGGATTCGCACGCCGTGTACTACCTGCAGCAGCAGGGCGTCACGCGCCTCGACGTGGTGAACTTCATTTCGCACGGCATCGCGAAGACGAACAACGGCGAAGCCGCGAAGTCGACCGACGCGAACGCGGAAAGCGAAGACGCGAATGCGCAGAAGGAAACGCCGCTCGCGCAGTTCACGCAGAACCTGAACCAGATGGCGAAGGACGGCCGCATCGATCCGCTGATCGGTCGCGAGCCCGAGGTCGAGCGCGTCGTGCAGGTGCTGTGCCGTCGCCGCAAGAACAACCCGCTGCTCGTCGGCGAAGCCGGCGTCGGCAAGACCGCGATCGCCGAAGGGCTCGCGTATCGGATCACGCGCGGCGAAGTGCCGGACATCCTCGCGAACGCGCAGGTGTACTCGCTCGACATGGGCGCGCTGCTCGCGGGCACCAAGTATCGCGGCGATTTCGAGCAGCGCCTGAAGACGGTGCTCAAAGAGCTGAAGGAGCGCCCGCACGCGATCCTGTTCATCGACGAAATCCATACGCTGATCGGCGCGGGCGCCGCGTCGGGCGGCACGCTCGATGCGTCGAACCTGCTGAAGCCGGCGTTGTCGTCGGGCACGCTCAAGTGCATCGGCGCGACGACGTTCACCGAATATCGCGGCATCTTCGAAAAGGATGCGGCGCTGTCGCGGCGCTTCCAGAAGGTCGACGTGACGGAGCCGAGCGTCGAGCAGACGGTCGCGATCCTGCGCGGGCTGAAGTCGCGCTTCGAGGAGCATCACGGCGTCAAGTATTCGTCGGGCGCCCTGTCGGCCGCGGCCGAGCTGTCGGCACGCTTCATCACCGACCGTCACCTGCCGGACAAGGCGATCGACGTGATCGACGAGGCGGGCGCCGCGCAGCGCATCCTGCCGAAGTCGAAGCAGAAGAAGACGATCGGCAAGAGCGAGATCGAGGAAATCATCTCGAAGATCGCGCGCGTGCCGGCGCAAAGCGTGTCGCAGGACGATCGCAGCAAGCTGCAGACGCTCGACCGCGACCTGAAGAGCGTCGTGTTCGGCCAGGATCCGGCGATCGACGCGCTCGCGGCCTCGATCAAGATGGCGCGTGCGGGTCTCGGCAAGATGGACAAGCCGATCGGCGCGTTCCTGTTCTCCGGCCCGACGGGCGTCGGCAAGACCGAAGTGGCGCGCCAGCTCGCGTTCACGCTCGGCATCGAGCTGATCCGCTTCGACATGTCGGAATACATGGAGCGTCACGCGGTGAGCCGGTTGATCGGCGCGCCGCCGGGCTACGTCGGGTTCGACCAGGGCGGCCTGCTGACCGAAGCCGTCACGAAGAAGCCGCATTGCGTGCTGCTGCTCGACGAAATCGAGAAGGCGCATCCGGACATCTTCAACGTGCTGCTGCAGGTGATGGACCACGGCACGCTGACGGACAACAACGGCCGCAAGGCGGATTTCCGCAACGTCATCATCATCATGACGACGAACGCGGGCGCCGAGTCGATGCAGAAGGCGACGATCGGTTTCACGACGCGCCGCGAAATGGGCGACGAGATGACCGATATCAAGCGCCTGTTCACGCCGGAGTTCCGCAACCGCCTGGATGCGATCATCAGCTTCCGCTCGCTCGATGAGGAGATCATCATGCGCGTGGTCGACAAGTTCCTGATCCAGCTCGAGGAACAGCTGCACGAGAAGAAGGTCGACGCGCTCTTCACCGACGCGTTGCGCAAGCATCTCGCGAAGCACGGCTTCGACCCGCTGATGGGCGCGCGGCCGATGCAGCGGCTGATCCAGGACACGATCCGGCGTGCGCTGGCCGACGAACTGCTGTTCGGCAAGCTCCTCAACGGCGGCCACGTGACGGTCGACGTCGACGAAAGCGACAAGGTGCAGTTGTCGTTCGACAAGCTGGCGAATCCGCCGCACAAGCCGAACGAAGAGACGGTCGAAGTCGAGTAAGCGATAATTCGTTGTTCATGCGAACGGCGCGGGAAGGTCTCCGCGCCGTTTCGTTTTATCCGGCGCCGGCGGCGCGATGGTGGTGCAGGGGAGTGGTAACGCAGTGACACAACAACAACGGTCGTTCGACGCTATCGTCGCGCGCGAACAAGGGTTGCGCCACGCGCTGACGTCGGGGCAGATGGCGATGATCGCGATCGGCGGCGCGATCGGCACGGGGCTGTTCCTCGGCAGCGGGTTCGCGATCGGGCTCGCCGGCCCGAGCGTGCTGGTTTCCTATGCGATCGGCGCGCTGATCGCGCTGCTGCTGATGGGCGCGCTCGCGGAAATGACCGTCGCGCATCCGACGGCCGGCTCGTTCGGCGCGTATGCCGAGCATTACGTCGGCCCGCTCGCGGGCTTCCTGGTGCGCTATGCGTACTGGTTCGCGGTCGTGTTCGCGATCGGCACCGAGATCAGCGCGATCGCGGTGTTCATGAAGTACTGGTTCCCGGCGGTGCCCGGCTGGTACTGGGTGATCGGCTTCTCCGCGCTGCTGATCGCGGTTAACCTCGCGAGCGTCACGCTGTACGGCACGGTCGAATACGCGTTCTCGCTGCTGAAGATCGCGGCGATCGTCGTGTTCATCGTGCTCGGCGCCTATCTCGTGTGGGCGGCGCCGGCCGCGTCGGGCATCGGTTTCGCGAACTACACCGCGCACGGCGGCTTCATGCCGAAGGGACCGTGGGGCACCTGGGTCGCGGTGATCGTCGCGATCTTCAGCTACATGAGCATCGAAGCCGTCGCGATCGCGGCCGGCGAGGCGCGCGATCCGCAGCACGCGGTCACGCGCGCATTCCGCTCGACCGTGTTCCGGCTCGTGCTGTTCTACCTGCTGACGCTGTCGCTGATGCTCGCGATCGTCCCGTGGACGCAGGCCGGCACCGACGAAAGCCCGTTCGTGAAGGTGATGGCCGCGACGCACGTGCCGTATGCGGCCGGCGTGATCAATTTCGTGCTGCTGATCGCGGCGCTGTCGGCGATGAACAGCCAGCTCTACGTGACGACGCGGATGATGTTCAGCCTGTCGCGCGCGCGCCTCGCGCCCGCAGTGTTCGGCCGGCTCGGCGCGAACGGCGTGCCGCGCGCGGCGCTGTGGATCTCGACGAGCGGCGTCGCGGTGGCGGCCGTGCTGGTCGCGGTGGCGCCCGACACCGCGTTCACCGTGATGATGGCGATCGCGATGTTCGGCGCGCTGTTCACGTGGCTGATGATCTTCGTCACGCACTTGCGGTTCCGCTCGCAGTATCGCGGCCCCGCACTCGCATTCCGGATGTGGGGGCACCCGTTCGGCAGCCTGCTCGGCGCGGGGCTCGTCGCGGCGATCCTGCTGACGACCGCCTTCACGCGCGAATTCCGGATGACGATGGTGGTCGGCGTCGTGTTCGTCGTGCTGCTGACGCTCGCCTACGCACTGCATTACCGGCACCAGCACGCGCGCTGACCGCGCCGGTGCGGCCGCCCACGCCGTTCTCCAGTCGCTAAGGTTCCGTTAAGCGAGCGGCGACTACATTCGATCCTGTCTGCAATGCGTGCCGGTCCGCACCGGCACGCCGCTTCCTGCAAAAAGGGGTTCGAATGAACAAACTTCCGGAAATCACGCTCGCGTTCTGGATCATGAAGATCTGTGCGACGACGCTCGGCGAGACCGGCGGCGATCTGCTGTCGATGACGCTGAACGTCGGCTACGCGGTCAGCTCGATCCTGCTGTTCGGTTTCTTTCTCGTGACGCTGGGCGCCCAGCTCAGGACGACGCGCTATCGCCCGGCGATCTACTGGGCCGTGATCGTCGCGACGAGCACGGCCGGCACGACGATGTCCGATTTCATGGATCGCACGCTCGGCCTCGGCTATGCGGCCGGCTCGTCGATCCTCGTCGCGATCCTGCTGGCGATCTTCGCGGTCTGGCGCGTCAGCGGTGAATCGCTGTCGGTCGACCTGATCCGTACACGCAAGGTCGAGCTGCTCTACTGGATCGCGATCCTATTCTCGAACACGCTCGGTACCGCGCTCGGCGACTTCCTCGCGGACAGCTCGGGGCTCGGCTTCGGCGGCGGCGCATTGCTGATCGGCGGCCTGCTCGCGGCGATCGTGCTCGCGCACTACTTCACGCGCCTCTCCGGCGTGCTGCTGTTCTGGGCCGCGTTCGTGCTCACGCGGCCGTTCGGCGCGACGGTCGGCGACCTGCTGACGAAGCCGGTCGCGAAGGGCGGCCTCGCGCTCGGCACGGTCGGCTCGTCGGTGGTGCTGTTGGGCGTGCTGGTCGCGATGGTCGCCTATGCGAGCATCACGCAGGCGCGGCGTCGCGAACCGGTGCCCGCGCGGATCGCGCAACCAGCCGGCAAGTGACGGGTGCGTGCCAAAGAAAAGGGGCCGCGAGGCCCCTTTTTTCGTGCTGCGTGGCTCAGGTTCAGTGGCGGCCGGTGCTGCCGAAGCCGCCTTCGCCGCGATCGCTCTCGGTGAATTCGTCGACGATATTGAACTGCGCCTGCACGACCGGCACGATCACGAGCTGCGCGAGGCGTTCGAACGGGTTCAGCACGAACTCGGTCTGACCGCGGTTCCATGTCGAGACCATCAACTGGCCCTGGTAGTCGGAGTCGATCAGGCCGACGAGGTTGCCGAGCACGATCCCGTGCTTGTGGCCGAGGCCCGAGCGCGGCAGGATCAGCGCCGCATAGCCGGGGTCCGCAAGGTGGATCGCGAGGCCCGTCGGCACGAGCGTGGTCTCGCCCGGCTGCAGCGTGACCGGTGCGTCGAGGCACGCGCGCAGGTCGAGGCCCGCGCTGCCGGTGGTCGCGTAGGCGGGCAGGTAGTCGCGCATGCGCGCGTCGAGGATCTTCAGGTCGAGTTTCATGCGGTCGTCGAATCGGTCGGGAAGGGCGCAGCGGCACGCGCCGCCGCGCGGGTGATCAGATCAGGCGGTTGTCGGGCAGGCGCTTCGCGATTTCCGCGACGAGCGCATGCGCGAGTTCGTCTTTGGGCGCGCGGGGCAGGCGCGTGAGGCCGGCGGCCTCGAACAGCACGACTTCGTTGTCGTCGCGGCCGAACGTCAGCGGGCCGAGGTTGCCGACGAGCAGCGGCACGTTCTTGCGCTTGCGCTTCTCGTCGCCGTGCACGTCGAGGTCGCCGCTTTCGGCCGCGAAGCCGACGCAGAACGGCGCATCGGGCAGCGCCGCGACCGACGCGAGGATGTCGGGATTCTCGACGAACGCGAGCGCCGGCATCTTGCGGTCGGCCGTCTTCTTCATCTTGTGCTCGGCCGGCTGGTCGACGCGCCAGTCGGCAACCGCGGCCACCGCGATGAAGATGTCGGCATCGGCGACCGCATGCATCACCGCGTCGTACATCTGCTGCGCGGTCTGCACGTCCTGGCGGTACACGCCCCACGGCGTGTCGAGCGCGACCGGCCCGGCGACCAGATGGACGTCGGCGCCGGCCTGTTGCGCGGCGCGCGCGAGCGCGAAACCCATCTTGCCGCTGGAGCGGTTCGTCAGGCCGCGCACCGGGTCGAGCGGTTCGAACGTCGGGCCGGCCGTGATCAGCACGCGCCGGTGCGCGAGCACCTTCGGCGCGAAGTGCGCGACGATCGCCTCATAGATCGCCTCGGGCTCGAGCATGCGGCCGTCGCCGACTTCGCCGCACGCCTGCGCGCCCGAATCCGGGCCGAGCACCGACACGCCGTCCGCGCGCAGTTGCGCGGCGTTGCGTTGCGTGGCCGGGTTCTGCCACATCTGGCGGTTCATCGCGGGGACGACCAGCAGCGGACAGTCGCGCGCGACGCACAGCGTCGACAGCAGATCGTCCGCGAACCCGTGCGCGAGCTTCGCGAGGAAATCCGTCGACGCGGGCGCGATCACGATCGCGTCGGCTTCGCGCGACAGGTCGATGTGCGCCATGTTGTTGTCGATGCGCGCGTCCCACTGGCTCGTATAGACGGGCCGGCCCGACAGCGCCTGCATCGTGACGGGCGTGATGAACTGGGTGGCGGCGTCGGTCATCGCGACCTGCACGGTCGCGCCGGCCTTCACGAGTAGCCGCGTGAGCTCGGCGATCTTGTAGCAGGCGATGCCGCCCGTCAGGCCGAGAACGAGGTGTTTTCCTGCGAGTTCTGCGTGTGCCAACTCAGGCCTCCTGGGGTCAAACGGAACGGCCGGCGCGAAGCCGGCCGTCGACACGGAGTATGCGCGCTCAGCGCGAACCGCGCACGCGCCGCAGCTCGTCGTAGATCAGCAGCACCGCGCCGATCGTGATCGCGGAATCGGCGAGATTGAACGCCGGGAAGTGCCACGCGCCGAGATGGAAATCGAGGAAGTCGATCACGTGACCGTAGACCAGCCGGTCGATCACGTTGCCAAGCGCGCCGCCGAGGATCAGCGCGAGCGACACGCTGAACAGCCGCTGGTGGCCGTGGCGCTTCAGCAGGAAGCAGATCACGAGCGTCGCGCCGACGCCGAGCGCGGTGAACGCCCAGCGCTGCCAGCCGCTCGCGGTCGACAGGAAGCCGAACGCGGCGCCGCGGTTGTACACCAGCACGAGGTTGAAGAACGACGTCAGCGCATGCTGCGCGCCGTACGCGAACGTTTTCAGGATCGCGATCTTCGACAGCTGGTCGAACAGGATCACGATCAGCGAAATGCCGAGCCAGGGCGCGAGCGCGCCGCTGGCCGGTTTCGACAGGGTCTTCGCCATATTTACGCAGCGCTCCGGATTTCGCCGTTTTCAAACAGGTTCGAGAAGCAGCGGCCGCACAGCGTCGGATGCTCGGCGTGCGCGCCGACATCTTCGCGGTAGTGCCAGCAGCGCTCGCACTTCTGGTACTTCGACGCGGCCACGTCGACGCTTTCCTGCGCTTCGTCGTCGACCTTGACGACCGTCGCGGCCGACGTGATCAGCACGAACTTCAGGTCGTCGCCGAGGCTCGTTAGCGCGTCGTAGCGCGCGCCGCTCGCATGGACGGTGACTTCGGCCTGCAGCGACGAACCGATGCGGTTCGCGGTGCGCGCTTCCTCGAGCGCCTTCGTCACGTTGCCGCGCACGTCGCGCAGCAGCGCCCACTTGTCGATCAGCGCGGCCGAGCCGGCGACTTCCGGATACGCATAGTAGGTCTCCGTGAAGATCGTGTCGCTCGCCGGCTGGAACACCTTCCACGCTTCTTCCGCCGTGAACGACAGGAACGGCGCGAGCACGCGCAGCAAGCCGTGCGTCAGGTGGTACAGCGCGGTCTGCGCGGAGCGGCGCGCGCGCGAATCGGCGGCGCTCGTGTACAGGCGATCCTTCAGCACGTCGAGGTAGAAGCCGCCGAGGTCTTCCGAGCAGTACGTCTGCAGCTTCGCGACGACCGGGTGGAATTCGTACTTCTCGTAGTGGCCGAGCAGTTCCGTCTGCAGTTGCTGCGAGAACGCGACCGCATAGCGGTCGATCTCGAGCCATTCGTCGACCGGCACCGCGTGCTGCGCGAAGTCGAAGTCCGACAGGTTCGCGAGCAGGAAGCGCAGCGTGTTGCGGATGCGGCGATAGCCTTCGGTCACGCGCTTCAGGATTTCCTCGGAAATCGCGAGCTCGCCCGAGTAGTCGGTCGACGCGATCCACAGGCGGATGATTTCCGCGCCGAGGCGGTTCGCGACTTCATGCGGGTCGATGCCGTTGCCGAGCGACTTGCTCATCTTGCGGCCTTCGCCGTCGACCGTGAAGCCGTGCGTGAGCAGGCCCTTGTACGGCGCGCGGCCATCGATCATCGAGGCCGTCAGCAGCGACGAGTGGAACCAGCCGCGATGCTGGTCCGAGCCTTCGAGGTACAGGTCGGCCGGGAACTGCAGCTGATCCTTGTGCGAGCCGCGCAGCACGTGCCAGTGCGTCGTGCCCGAGTCGAACCACACGTCGAGCGTGTCGCGGTTCTTTTCGTACAGGTTCGCGTCGTCGCCGATCAGCTCGCGCGGGTCGAGCGATTGCCACGCCTCGATACCCGACTGCTCGACGCGCTTCGCGACTTCCTCGAGCAGCTCGAGCGTGCGCGGGTGCAGCTCGCCGGTTTCCTTGTGCACGAAGAACGCCATCGGCACGCCCCACTGGCGCTGGCGCGACAGCGTCCAGTCCGGACGGTTCGCGATCATGCTGAACAGGCGCTGCTTGCCCCACGACGGGTAGAACGCGGTCGCGTCGACGCCTTCGAGCGCCGTTTCGCGCAGCGTCTTGCCGCCGTCTCGCGGCGTCACGTCCATGCCGGCGAACCATTGCGACGTCGCGCGGTAGATGATCGGCGTCTTGTGGCGCCAGCAGTGCATGTAGCTGTGCGTGTACTTCTCGCTGCGCAGCAGCGAGCCGGCCGCGTTCAGCGCGTCGACGATCTTCGGGTTCGCATCCCAGATCGACAGGCCGCCGAACAGCGGCAGCGATTCGATATAGCGGCCGTCGCCCATCACCGGGTTGATGAAGTCGGAATCGGTCATCCCGTGTGCCTTGCACGACATGAAGTCCTCGATACCGTACGCGGGCGACGAGTGCACGACGCCGGTACCGGTGTCGGTCGTCACGTAGTCGCCGAGGTAGACGGGCGCGGTGCGCTTGTAGCCGGGATGGGCCGATGCGAGCGGGTGATGGAAGCGCAGGTTCGCGAGCTTCACGCCGGGCGTGGTCGCGATGATGCGGCCCGTCAGCTTGAAGTCGCTCATGCAGGCTTCGACGCGCTCTTCCGCGATGATCAGCAGCCCGCGCTCGGTGTCGACCAGCGCGTAGACGATTTCCGGATGGAGGTTCAGCGCCTGGTTAGCGGGAATCGTCCACGGCGTGGTGGTCCAGATCACGATGCCGCCGTCGGCGCGCGGCAGCGCCGGCAGGCCGAACGCCTGCGCGGTCTTTTCCGGTTCCGCGAACGCGAACATCACGTCGATCGTCGGATCGGTGCGGTCCTTGTACTCGACTTCCGCTTCCGCGAGCGCCGAGCCGCAGTCGAAGCACCAGTTCACCGGCTTCAGCCCGCGGTACACGTAGCCCTTCTCGATGATCTTGCCGAGCGCGCGGATTTCTTCCGCCTCGTTCACGAAGTTCATCGTCTTGTACGGATTCGCCCAGTCGCCGAGCACGCCGAGGCGCTTGAAGCCGACCTTCTGCTTCTCGATCTGCTCGGTCGCGTACGCGCGCGCCTTGCTCATCACTTCGGCCGCCGGCAGCGACTTGCCGAACTGCTTCTCGATCTGGATCTCGATCGGCATCCCGTGGCAATCCCAGCCCGGCACGTACGGCGCGTCGAAGCCGGCCATGTTGCGCGACTTGACGACGATGTCCTTCAGGATCTTGTTGACCGCGTGGCCGAGGTGGATGTCGCCGTTCGCATACGGCGGGCCGTCGTGCAGGATGAACTTCGGCCGGCCCTGGCTGGCCGCGCGGATCTTGTCGTAGATGCCGCGCTCTTCCCACTCCTTGACCCACTGCGGCTCGCGCTTGGGCAGGTCGCCACGCATCGGGAACGGCGTGTCGAGCAGGTTGACCGGATACTTGGCCTGCGGTTTCGAATCGGCTTTCTTGTTGCTCATGATGGGATCGCTATCTCAATCGGGGGACGCTCGGGCGTCGTGAATCGGGGATGCGCGCGAGAGGGCGGCGCGAGGGGGGCGGCGCCCGCGCGCCGCCGTCCGGATCAGCTAATTCGGTCGGTAGCCGACGTCGCGAAGCCCGTCGCGCGGCTGCCCGGCGCACGGTCGCGTTCGATGAAGTACGCGCGCGCATTCGCGACGTCGAGCGCGATCGCGCGCGACAGCGCCTCGAGATCGTCGAACTTCGCCTCGTCGCGCAGCTTCTTCAGGAATTCGACACGGATCAGCTTGCCGTACGCATCGCCGTGCCAGTCGAGCAGGTGAACTTCGAGCAGCACGCGGCCCGAATCGTCGACGGTCGGGCGCAGCCCGAGGCTCGCGACGCCCGGCAGCGGCTCGGGGCCGAGGCCGTGCACCTGCACGACGAAGATGCCCGCGAGCGCCGGCCGCTTGTGCGCGATCGGCAGGTTCAGCGTCGGGAAGCCGAGATCGCGGCCGAGCTTCAGCCCGTGCGCGACGTGGCCGCTGATCGCGTAGCCGTGGCCGAGCGCCTGAGCGGCCGCGTCGAGATCGCCCGCGGCGAGCGCCGCGCGCACGCCGGAGCTGGAAATGCGCGTGCCGTCGCTGCCGGCCACCGTGCCCATCTGCTCGACCTCGAAGCCGTGCTGCTCGCCGGCCGCCTTCAGCGTGTCGAAGGTGCCCGCGCGCTTCGCGCCGTAGCAGAAATCGTCGCCGACCATCATCCAGCGCGTATGCAGCCCGTTCACCAGCGTGCGCTCGACGAACGCCTGCGGCGACTGGCTCGCGAAGGTGTGGTTGAAGTGCTCGACGACGACGCGGTCGACACCGTGATCGCGCAGCGCTTCGAGCTTGTCGCGCAGCATCGCGATGCGCGGCGGCGCGCCGGCCGGATTGAAGAATTCGCGCGGGTGCGGCTCGAACGTCATCACGCACACGGGCAGGCCGCGCGCGTCCGCTGCCGCGCGCACGCGCGCGAGCAGGGCCTGGTGGCCGCGATGGACACCGTCGAAGTTGCCGATCGTCAGCGCGCACGGGGCGCGGCTCTCGGCGTTGGGCAGGCCGCGGAAGACTTTCACGATAGCGGATGCAGCGTCGGGGGAATGGGCGGTGGGATGCCGCAAAGCAGAAGATTATAAACGTTCGGGCGGGCCGGCGGCCGAGAAGGCGGGAAACGCGGGGGCGAATGGTAAAATTCGCGGATGAAAAAACTCGTGATCCTGATTTCCGGTCGCGGCAGCAACATGGAGGCCATCGTCCGCGCGTGCGCGCAGGAACGCTGGCCGGCCGAGATTGCCGCCGTGATCGCCAACCGGCCCGATGCGGCCGGACTGGCTTTTGCCGCGTCGCACGGGGTGGCGACGGCGGTGGTCGACCACCGGTCGTTCGACGGCCGCGACAGCTTCGACGCGGCGCTCGCCGCCGAGATCGACCGCTTCTCGCCCGATCTCGTCGTCCTCGCCGGCTTCATGCGCATCCTCACGCCCGCATTCGTCAGACGATACGAGGGCCGGCTGCTGAACATCCATCCGTCGCTGCTGCCGAGCTTCAAGGGCATCCACACGCACCAGCAGGCGCTCGACGCCGGGGTCGCGCTGCATGGCGCGAGCGTGCATTTCGTGATTCCCGAGCTCGACAGCGGGGCGATCGTCGCGCAGGGCGCGGTGCCCGTGTGCGCCGGCGACGACGCGGCCGCGCTCGCGCAGCGCGTGCTGGCGGTCGAGCACGTGCTGTATCCGCGTGCGGTGCGCTGGTTCGTCGACGGGCGGTTGCGCCTCGAGAACGGCCGCGCAGTGGTGGCGCCCGAAGAGGCGCGCTGGATTTTCGCGGACCAACCGCAAACCGAAACGAGTGAGGGCGTATGAAGCTGCACGGATTCCTGATCGGCCAGACCGAGACTTTGCTGGCCGAGGTGCTGAAGTTCGCCGGCCCCGCCGACGCGACGACGAGCCGGTTCTTCCGCGCGCACCCGAAGCTCGGGCATGCGGAGCGCGGCGTGATCGCCGAGGCCGTGTTCGCGGTGCTGCGCCGGAAGATGGAGTTTTCGCACCTGGCCGAGAGCGGCACCGGCACGCCTGCGCGACGCCTCACGCTGCTCGGCCTGATGCAGACGGTCGGCCGCAATGCGCTGAAGCCGTTCCTGTCCGACACCGAGTCCGCGTGGCTCGAGCACGTGTCGAAGATCGATCCGGCGAGCCTGCCGGTGCGCATTCGCACCAACCTGCCCGACTGGATTCACCAGGCGCTGTCGGAGCGTTTCGATGCCGAGGAGCTCGCGCAGCTCGCCGCCGCGCTGAACTACCCGGCGCCGCTCGACCTGCGTGCCAACGCGCAGAAGGCAAGCCGCGACCAGGTGATCGAAGCGCTGCGCGTGAGCGGCATCGATGCGGGCGCGACGCCGTTCGCGCCGTTCGGCGTGCGCGTGGTCGGCAAGCCGGCGCTGACGCGCCTCAAGTTGTTCGAGGAGGGCGCGATCGAGGTCCAGGACGAAGGCAGCCAGCTGCTGTGCTCGCTGGTCGCGCCGCGCCGCGGCGAGATGGTCGTCGATTTCTGCGCGGGCGCGGGCGGCAAGACGCTCGCCCTCGGCGCGATGATGCGCTCGACCGGGCGCCTCTATGCGTTCGACGTGTCGGAGAAGCGTCTCGCGAAGCTGAAGCCGCGCCTCGCACGCAGCGGGCTGTCGAACGTGAACCCGGTGCTGATCGACAGCGAGCACGACGCGAAGATCAAGCGCCTCGCCGGCAAGATCGACCGCGTGCTGGTCGACGCGCCGTGCAGCGGCCTCGGCACGCTGCGTCGCAATCCGGACCTCAAATGGCGCCAGACGCGCACCGCGATCGACGAGCTGACGCCGAAGCAGGCGTCGATCCTCGCGAGCGCCGCGCGGCTCGTGAAGAAGGGCGGCCGGCTCGTCTACGCGACCTGCAGCGTGCTGGATGCCGAGAACGAGCGCATCGTCGAACAGTTCCTGGCCGACCATCCGGACTTCGTGCTGGTGCCGGCGCAGAAGGTGCTGGCCGACCAGCGCATCGAGCTCGAGACGGGCGACTATCTGTCGCTGTGGCCGCACCGTCACGCGACCGACGGCTTCTTCGCCGCGGTGCTCGAGCGCCGCGCGGCGCAGTAACGACCGCCCGGACGGACGATGGAGAACCTGCAGAGCCGCCTGCTGTCGCACCGGCTGGCCTCGGTGATTCGCGATTTCCACCAGCCGGTGATGATCTGGCAGGCGGCGATCCTCGTCGGTGCGCTGTGTTTCGCGTGGGTCGCCGCGCGCTTCGTGCACGGCCGGATCGATGCGCGGCGCCGGGCGGCCGGACGCGCGCCGGGCGCGGGCGCGCAAAGCCTCAAGCGCGCGTTGTTTCCGCTGTTCGGCAGCGTGTTCGTCGGCGGTGCGCAGCTCGCGTTCGACCCGTTCATGTCGACGTCGCTGCTGTCGCTCGCGCTCGTGCCGCTGTTCGGCATCGGGCTGATCTACGTGCTGTTCTTCTTCGCGCGGCGCGTGTTCGCGCGTG
This sequence comes from Burkholderia cenocepacia, assembly GCF_900446215.1. Taxonomy (GTDB): domain Bacteria; phylum Pseudomonadota; class Gammaproteobacteria; order Burkholderiales; family Burkholderiaceae; genus Burkholderia; species Burkholderia cenocepacia. The sequence continues at coordinate 1,058,747 of NZ_UAQZ01000012.1, forward strand.
ACGGCCACACGCACGCATGGCTGTCGATCGTCGAGAAGATCGTGTCGACCGTCGTGTGGGCCGCGATGGTGATGACCGTGCTCGGCATCCAGCGCGACGTGCTCGGCTGGCTCGACAGCGTGCAGTTCCGCGTCGCGACCGCGCACCTCACGCTGCTGTCGGTGATTTCCGGCGCGCTGTGGGTGTGCGTGACGCTGATGGTCGCGATGTGGCTCGGCTCGGTGCTCGAGGATCGCCTGTCGCGCGCGAGCACGCTCGACGCGAACCTGAAGGTCGTGCTGTCGCGGGTCGGCCGCGCGCTGCTCGTGTTCGCGGCGATCCTGATCGGGCTGTCGCTCGTCGGCATCGACGTGACGGTGCTCGGCGTGTTCGGCGGCGCGGTCGGCGTCGGCCTCGGGTTCGGGCTGCAGAAGATCGCCAGCAACTACGTGTCGGGCTTCATCATCCTGCTCGACCGCTCGCTGCGGCTCGGCGATGCGATCAGCGTCGGCGGGCTGCAGGGCGTGGTCACCCAGATCCGCACGCGCTACACGGTCGTGCGCGGCCTCGACGGCAACGAGACGCTGATCCCGAACGAGAAGCTGATCACCGACGTCGTGCAGAACCAGTCGTCGTACCTGACGCGCGGCTATGCGAAGGTGGCGGTGCAGGTGGCGTACACGAGCGACGTCGAGCAGGCGCTCGCGTTGCTCGCCGACGCGGCGAAGGACGTGCCGCGCGTGCTGGCCGAGCCGGCGCCCACCCCGTACCTCGTGAGTTTCGGCGCGGACGGGATCGACCTGGAGCTCGGCTTCTGGATCGAGGATTCGGCGAAGGGCACGTCGGGCGTGCGTTCGAGCGTGAACCGCAACATCTGGCGGCTCTTCAGCGAGCACGGGATTTCGATTCCGTTTCCGCAGCGCGAAGTGCGCGTGGTCGGGTTGCCGGACGGCTTCGCCGCGGCCGGCGTGGCGGCCGGGCACGATTCGGCCGCCGCCAACGGTGCGCTGGACGGGCGCGCGCCGGCCGCGTAGCGGGTGCGGGCGGTCAATCGTACCGATTCCGCGGTCGGAACCGGATCGCGGGCCTTTCCCAGTCCGGCCGTGGACCGCGCGGATTGCGTCAGGGCAAGAAAATATTCATTTTTTACAAAGACTTGGAACGGTTGAAGTAAAATTCTGGTCTACACGCGGTATGCTTTCATTCTTCTGACGCCGGTGCGGCGTCGCTCTCATCACAGGTAACTGCCTTGTTGAATTCCCTGCTCGATTTTCTTTCCCACGGGCTCCTGCATTTTTCGTGGTGGCAGGTCGCGCTGTTCGCGCTCGCCGTCACGCACGTCACGATCATCGGTGTGACGGTCTACCTGCATCGCTGCCAGGCGCACCGCGCGCTGGAGCTGCATCCGATCGCGAGCCACTTCTTCCGTCTCTGGCTGTGGATGACCACCGGCATGCTGACCGGCCAGTGGGCCGCGATTCACCGCAAGCACCATGCGAAGTGCGAGACCGAGGAAGATCCGCACAGCCCGCAGACGCGCGGCATCTGGAAGGTGTTCCTCGAGGGCGCCGAGCTGTATCGCGCGGAAGCGAAGAACGAAGAGACGATGCGCAAGTTCAGCCACGGCACGCCGAACGACTGGATCGAACGCAACCTCTACTCGAAGTACCCGATCCTCGGCGTGAGCCTGATGATGGTGATCGACGTCGCGCTGTTCGGCGTGCTCGGCCTGACCGTCTGGGCCGTGCAGATGGTGTGGATCCCGTTCTGGGCGGCCGGTGTCGTCAACGGCTTCGGTCACTTCTGGGGCTATCGCAACTTCAACTCGGCCGACGCGAGCACGAACCTGTTCCCGTGGGGCATCGTGATCGGCGGCGAAGAGCTGCACAACAACCACCACACGTTCGCGACGTCGGCGAAGCTGTCGAACAAGTGGTACGAGTTCGACATCGGCTGGATGTACATCCGCATCATGTCGGCCTTCGGTCTCGCGAAGGTGAAGAAGGTCGCGCCGACGCCGCGCCTGAACAAGCCGAAGACGGTGCTCGACCAGGAAACGCTGCAGGCCGTGCTGTCGAACCGCTACGAAGTGATGGCGAGCTACGGCAAGGCCGTGAAGCGTGCGTACCGCCAGGAGCTCGCGCACCTGAAGGAACTCGGTTCGAGCGAGAAGTACCAGTTGATGCGCGGTGCCCGCAAGTGGTTCCACAAGGACGCCGACGGTCTCGACGAGCCGCAGAAGAAGCTGCTGCCGGAAATCTTCGCGAACAGCCAGAAGCTGCATACGTACTTCCAGCTGCGCCAGGATCTGGCCGCGATCTGGGACCGTTCGACTGCGTCGCGCGAACAGCTTCTCGCGCAATTGCAGGATTGGTGCCATCGCGCAGAACAAAGCGGCATCAAGGCGCTGCAGGAATTCGCGACGCGTCTGCGTCGCTACGCCTGATTCGAAATCGATTAGAATCTCAGGACGTCACAAACCCCGCGTTGGCGGGGTTTTTTCATTTGGGCCGCCGGTTTGTGAAGCGCGTCGGCGGGCCGGGATTTGTCTGACGCTTGGGGCCGTGGCGGGTGGTGTCCCGGGGCGAATGAAAGGGATGGGATCGGTGCAGGCGCGAACGCGCCAACGCCGATCGACCGCGTAGCATGGGATCAGGGTAAGCGCTCAAGCGCCAACGCTGATCGACAGGAGATATGGAGATGCAATCGACGATCAAACCCGTCGAGTACGACCGGCCCGTCGCAGCCGGGACCGTGTGCGGCGTGGGGCAGGCATGGGCCAAGGTGCCCGATGCGCCGTCCGCCGAGGAGCGCGCTGCGCTGAAAGCACGCATCAAGGCGTTGCTCGCCCGTGAAAAGGCCGTGCTGGTCGCCCACTACTACGTGGACGCCGAACTGCAGGAACTGGCCGACGAAACGGGCGGCTGCGTGGCGGATTCGCTCGAAATGGCGCGCTTCGGCCGCGATCACGACGCGCAGACGCTGGTCGTCGCCGGCGTGCGCTTCATGGGCGAAACCGCGAAGATCCTGAGCCCGAGCAAACGGATCCTGATGCCCGATCTCGACGCGACCTGCTCGCTCGACCTCGGCTGCCCGGTCGACGAATTCTCGGCGTTCTGCGATGCGCATCCCGACCGTACCGTCGTCGTCTACGCGAACACCAGCGCGGCCGTGAAGGCGCGCGCGGACTGGATGGTCACGTCGTCGATCGGCCTCGAGATCGTGGCCGACCTGCACGCGCGCGGCGAAAAGATCATCTGGGCGCCGGACCGCCATCTCGGCAGCTACATCCAGAAAAAAACCGGCGCGGACATGCTGCTGTGGCAGGGCTCGTGCCTCGTCCACGACGAGTTCAAGGGCATCGAGCTCGACCTGCTGCGCGCCGAATATCCGGACGCGAAGGTGCTCGTCCATCCCGAGTCGCCGGAAAACGTCGTGGCGCAGGCCGATGTCGTCGGCTCGACCACGCAACTGATCGACGCGGCCGTCAAGTTCGACGCGACCCGCTTCATCGTCGCGACCGATCTCGGCATCCTGCACAAGATGCAGCTTGCCGCGCCCGGCAAGACCTTCATCGCCGCGCCGACGGCCGGCAACAGCGCGACCTGCAAGAGCTGCGCGCATTGCCCGTGGATGGCGATGAACGGCCTCGCGAACCTCGCCGACGTGCTCGAACGCGGTCACAACGAGATCTTCGTCGATCCCGCGATCGGCGAGCGCGCGCGTTTGCCGATCGACCGGATGCTCGAATTCGCGGCTGCGCACAAGAAGCGCGTGCAGGCGAGCGGCGACCTGCAGCGCGACCAGCAATTGTTCGCGAACGTGGGGGCCGCATGAGCAACGCCGTATCCCCGCTGTTCGAAGCCGTCCGCGCGCAGTACGGCGCGGCATTCGACGAAGCGATCGCGCGCAACGTGGCCGATGCGATCGCCGAAGACGTCGGTGCCGGCGACCAGACCGGGCGGCTCGTGCCGGCCGGCGAGCACCGCCGCGCGCGGATCATCGTGCGCGAGGAAGCCGTGCTGTGCGGCGTACCGTGGTTCGAGGCCGTGATCGCACGGATCGATCCGTCGATCGTCGTCCACTGGCGCTATCGCGAAGGCGACCGGATGACGGCCGACTCGACCGTCTGCGAACTCGAGGGGCCGGCACGCGCGCTGCTGACGGCCGAGCGCAACGGGCTGAACTTCCTGCAGTTGCTGTCGGGCGTCGCGACGGCGACGCGCCGTTACGTCGATCGCGTCGAAGGCACGCGCGCGAAGATCCTCGATACGCGCAAGACGTTGCCGGGGCTGCGGCTCGCGCAGAAGTATGCGGTCCGGGTCGGCGGCGGCGAGAACCAGCGTCTCGCGCTGTACGACGGCATCCTGATCAAGGAGAACCACATCGCGGCGGCAGGCGGTGTCGGCGAGGCGCTCGATGCGGCGTTCGCGCTGAAATCGGGCGTGCCCGTGCAGGTCGAAGTCGAGACGCTCGCGCAGCTCGACACGGCGCTCGCGCACGGCGCGCAGTCGGTGCTGCTCGACAACTTCACGCTCGACATGATGCGCGAAGCGGTGCGCGTGGCGGATGGCAAGGCCGTGCTCGAAGTCTCGGGCGGCGTCAATTTCGAGACGGTCCGCACGTTCGCGGAGACGGGCGTCGATCGCATCTCGATCGGCGCGCTGACGAAGGATGTGCGGGCGACGGATTATTCGATGCGGATCGTCGACTGACCGAACATCATCCGATCAGACAAAAAGCCGTTGGCGCGCAAGCGCCAACGGCTTTTTTCTTGTGCTGCTGCGGCCGCGGAAGGGCGGCGCGCCGCTCAGCGGCGCACGCGCGGCGTGAGCACGCTCGGCAATGCTTTCGGCAGCGTATGCGGCCAGTCGCGGCTGTAGTGCAGCCCGCGGCTTTCGCGGCGCGAGTGCGCGCTTTTCACGATCAGCGTTGCCACGTCGACGAGGTTGCGCAGTTCGAGCAGATCGCGCGTCACGCGGAAGTTCGCGTAGTACTCGTGGATCTCGTCGCGCAGCAGCGACAGGCGATGTTTCGCGCGCTCGAGGCGCTTGTCGGTGCGCACGATGCCGACGTAGTTCCACATCAGGCGGCGCAGTTCGTCCCAGTTGTGGGCCACGACGACTTCCTCGTCCGCGTCCGACACGCGGCTTTCGTCCCACGCGGGCAGCGCGGCCGGCGTGTCGGCGTCGAAGCCGGCCGCCTCGATCGCCTCGGCTGCCGCGCGGCCGATCACGAGACATTCGAGCAGCGAGTTGCTCGCGAGCCGGTTCGCGCCGTGCAGCCCCGTGTACGAGGTTTCGCCGACCGCGTACAGGCCGGCGAGGTCGGTGCGTCCGGCGAGATCGGTGACGACCCCGCCGCACGTATAGTGCGCGGCCGGCACGACCGGGATCGGTTCTTTCGCGATATCGATGCCGAATTCGAGGCAGCGCGCATGGATCGTCGGGAAATGTTCGCGCAGGAACGCTTCCGGCTGATGGCTGATGTCGAGATACACGCAGTCGATCCCGCGCTTCTTGATCTCGAAGTCGATCGCGCGCGCGACGATGTCGCGCGGCGCGAGTTCGGCGCGCGGATCGTGCGACGGCATGAAGCGCGTGCCGTCAGGCAGCTTCAGCAGGCCGCCTTCGCCGCGCACGGCTTCCGAAATCAGAAACGATTTCGCGTACGGATGGAACAGGCAGGTCGGGTGGAACTGGATGAATTCCATGTTCGACACGCGGCAGCCGGCACGCCACGCCATCGCGATGCCGTCGCCGGTCGCGGTGTCGGGGTTCGTCGTGTACAGGTAGACCTTGCCGGCGCCGCCGGTGGCGAGCACCGTGTGCGGCGCCTCGATCGTGATCGTGCGGTCGTTGTCGACGTCGAGCGCATACAGGCCGTGACAGCGGCGGCCGGGCAGGCCGAGCCGATCCGACGTGATCAGGTCGATCGCGTGATGATTTTCGAAGAACGTGATGTTCGGATGCTGGCGCGCGCGCGCCGACAGCGTCGCGAGCACCGCATGGCCGGTCGCATCGGCCGCATGGATGATCCGGCGATGGCTGTGGCCGCCTTCGCGCGTCAGGTGAAAGCCGAGTTCGGCCGCGTCGTCCTTCGTGAACGGCACGCCTTGCGAGATCAGCCATTCGATGGCTTCGCGGCCGTGCTCGACGATGTAGCGCGTCGCGCCTTCGTCGCAGAGGCCGCCACCGGCGACCAGCGTGTCGTCGACGTGGTTCTCGATGCTGTCCGCCGAGTCGAGGACCGCCGCGATGCCCCCCTGCGCGTTATCGCTCGCCCCCTCCATCATCGAACGTTTCGCGATCAGCGCGACACGTCGCGTGCTGGCCAGATTGAGTGCGACCGACAGCCCTGCCAGGCCGCTGCCGACGATCGCCACGTCGAATTTCATGCTGCATCTCCATCGTTACGCTTTTGATCTTGCGTTCCGTCGACCGCGGCCGCGGAAAGGGGAGAGCATACCGCGTCGGGCTCACGCGTGCGCGCAAAACCGCGCAAAACAAAAAGCCCCGCATGTGCGGGGCTTTTCGGTCGCCGTCAGGCTGGCAGAAACCGGAGATTACTTGATCTTGGTTTCTTTGTATTCAACGCGCTTGCGGACGACGGGATCGAACTTCTTGATCGCCATCTTTTCCGGCATGTTGCGCTTGTTCTTCGTGGTCGTGTAGAAGTGACCCGTACCAGCGGTCGACTCGAGCTTGATCTTGTCGCGGGCGCCTTTTGCCATGATTGTGCTCCTTGGGCTTAGGCTTCGCCGCGTGCGCGCAGGTCAGCGAGCACGGAATCGATGCCGTTCTTGTCGATCAGGCGCAGGCCGGCGTTCGAGACGCGCAGGCGCACCCAGCGGTTTTCGCTCTCAACCCAGAACCGGCGGTTCTGCAGGTTCGGGAGGAAGCGACGCTTCGTCTTGTTGTTGGCGTGGGAAACGTTGTTGCCGCTCATCGGCGCTTTCCCAGTTACTTGGCATACGCGTGCCATGAGAGCACTCCTAATACGCTAAATTCGGGGTTCGATCGCCGGTGAAGGTTCCATCGCACCGCCACGTGATCCATGGCTGCACTCAGAACGCCGTAGCCCTTACAGACAAGGCCCTTCGATGGCTAGAACTGGTTGGAAAAAAGACAGACGACGATTCTAGCAGAAAAAGTTCAGAAAAATCAAACCCAATTTCGCTTCGTCGTTGCGGCGCCCTGGGACGGGCCGCCGCGCCACAGTCTACAGCCAACCGGCCCGCGCGAACGAGAAAGTATCGCTGACCCCGACGACGACGTGATCGAGCAGCCGCACGTCGACGAGCTCGAGCGCGTCTTTCAGCACGCGGGTCAGGCGGCGGTCTTCCGCGCTCGGCTGTACCGCGCCCGACGGATGATTGTGCGCGACGATCAGCGCCGCGGCGTTGTGCTTCATCGCGCGGCGCACGATCTCGCGCGGATAGACGGCCATGCGGGTGAGCGAGCCGCGCGCGATTTCCTCCATGTCGATCAGACGGTTGCGCGCATCCAGATAGACCGCGATGAACACTTCGTACTGGCGCGTGCCGATCTTCAGTCGCAAGCAATCCTCGACCGCGCCGGGCGAGTCGATCGGCATCCGTTCTTCCGCTTTCTCCACCAGCATGCGCCGCGCGATCTCGGTGACCGCGACGAGCCGCGCGGAGCGTGCGGGGCCGATGCCGGGGTACGCCTCGAAATCGTCGGCGCTCGCTTCGAGCAGCCCGCGCAACGTGCCGAACTGCTCGACCAGTGCGCGGGCGGTGACGAAGACGTCGTGACCGGGCTTGCCGGTGCCGAGCAGCAGCGCGATCAGCTCGTCGTCGGTCAGCGCGGCCGGCCCGCGCTCCAGCAATCGCTCGCGTGGCCCGCTCGGGCCGCCAGTCGCCCGGGCGGCGCCTGCGCCGGTTGATCGGGATCACGCGGCCGGGCGGATCGGCCGGCGTGTCGGCGGTGTCGCGGCATTCGGCCGGCGGCGCGATGAGGCAGGGTGACAGCATGGTCGGAACTCCATTGGCGGCGGGCGGCGTGCGCAACGTCGTCGCACTTTCCGCCTTGCACGCTCAGGTGACTTACAATATTGGCTTTGCGCCGGGCCATTCGGCCGTAGCGGGCGCCGACTGAACGAGTAATTCATGAGCCTCATCGATCTATCCGAAGTGAAGCCCGGTTCCCACGTCACGTTGCATTACCGGCTGGCACTGGCCGACGGCGCCGACATCGTCAACACCTTTTCGGACAAGCCGGCCACGCTGTTGCTGGGCGCGGGGCAACTGGCGCCGTCGCTGGAACAGATTCTGCTCGGGCTCCGGGTCGGCGACCATTCGACTTTTCAGCTAGCCCCCGATCAGGGGTTCGGCCCCCGCAATCCCGACATGCTCCAGCGCGTGACGCTGTCGACGCTGCGCGAGAACGGGATGGTCGGCGACGATTTCACGCCGGGCGAACTCATCGAGTTCAACGCACCGGATGGCGGTCGCTACGCGGGGGTGCTGAAGGAAGTCAGCGAGACCTCGGCGCTATTCGACTTCAATCATCCGCTCGCGGGCCAGGCGCTCACGTTCGAAGTGAAAATCATCGGAATCCTGTAATCATGAGTACCACCGATACGCTGTCCGGGCAGACCGTCGCCGCCGACGCCGAAATCCTGCTGGCCCAGCCGCGCGGTTTCTGCGCGGGTGTCGATCGCGCGATCGAGATCGTCGAGCGCGCCATCGCGATGCACGGTGCGCCGATCTACGTGCGTCACGAAATCGTCCACAACAAGTACGTGGTCGAGGATCTGAAAAAGAAGGGCGCGATCTTCGTCGAGGAACTCGAGGAAGTGCCGGCCGGCAACACCGTGATCTTCAGTGCGCACGGCGTGTCGAAGGCCGTGCGCGACGAGGCCGACGTGCGCGGGCTGCGCATTTACGACGCAACCTGCCCGCTCGTCACGAAGGTGCACGTCGAAGTGGCGAAGATGCGCCAGGACGGCGTCGACATCGTGATGATCGGCCACAAGGGCCATCCCGAAGTCGAAGGCACGATGGGCCAGGTCGAGCGCGGCATGCACCTCGTCGAAAGTGTCGAGGACGTGCAGAAGCTCGAGCTCGCCGATCCCGAGCGCATCGCGCTCGTCACGCAGACGACGCTGTCCGTTGACGACGCGGCCGAGATCATCGGCGCGCTGAAGGCAAAGTATCCGAAGATCCGCGAGCCGAAGAAGCAGGACATCTGCTACGCGACGCAGAACCGCCAGGACGCGGTGAAGTTCATGGCGCCGCAATGCGATGTCGTGATCGTGGTCGGTAGTCCGAACAGCTCGAACTCGAGCCGGCTGCGCGAAGTGGCCGAGAAGCGCGGCGTGGCCGCGTACATGGTCGATGCACCGGACCAGATCGATCCGGCGTGGGTCGCCGGCAAGCGCCGCATCGGCGTGACGGCCGGTGCGTCGGCGCCCGAGGTGCTCGCCCAGGCCGTGATCGCGCGGCTGCGCGAGCTCGGCGTGCGCAACGTCCGCGCACTCGACGGCATCGAGGAAAACGTGTCGTTTCCGCTGCCGCGCGGGTTGAACCTGCCGCCCGCCGCCTGATTGCCGCATCGCACCCGCGGAACACCGAAGCGCGCCTCCCGGCGCGCTTTTTTTTGGTGTCTCGAAATTGTAATCGCAACCATTATTCCCAATCATGGTGCAACCCGGTTGCTCCCGCCTCATCCAATCGTTTCTCAAAATTGGTTGCAATGCAGGAAAACCCCATCGAATCAGGATTATTGGCGTCCTATAAATGGAGTTACAATGCGCCCGTTTTCAAGCCGGAATGGCTTTGAAATCGGGTTTTGGCAAGGCGCGGGAGACCATTCAATGCATGTGAAGTTGGCTTACGCCGTGTCCGTCGCCGCACCGGTTGCAATGCTTGCCGGCTGCAGCAAAAAGAGCGACGACGGGGCGGGCAGGGACGCTGCGGTAATCGCGGCATCATCGGCCAGCGGCGTGCGCGTCGCCGGAGCCGGACGTGCGGCGCCATCGGCGCGCCGTATCGCGCAACTGGGCAGGGACAAGGAAAACGGGGCAGGTTTGACGATCGAGGACATCAACGCGCTTGGCCTGACGACGGGCCGGGCAGCGGGCATGCAGACTGCGTCGCGGCAAGCCGCCGGTCGACGGATGCCGGACGATCGCGGCGTTGCCGGCAGCGTGCCGAAGCCACTGTCCCCCCTTCAATTCGATTCGACGAAACAGCGCGCCGCCGCGACCGACCGTGTCGTGACGCGCAGTCTGGTTCGTACGATGGATTCCGATGCAGTCCTGACGAAAGTCGGGCGCGACTGCCGCAACGCCCTGCCGGGCGACGCGGCGCGGAATCCGATCCGTCCGGGCGCGCTGCTTGCGCGGCGCCGGACGGGCCAAGGCACGGATGCCGGGAAACCGGACGACGGCCGTCTCGGCATGCTGCCCCACGACTTCAAGGAGGCCACGAACACCGTCCTCGATGTCGTGACGATTTAGCGACGGGACTCATGACGGCACCGGAACAGTGCGGTGCCGTTTTTGTATCCGCTCCGGCGGCAGGTCCGGCCGTACAGGCCGGGCGGCGCGCGCCGGGACGATCCACCCTTACCGGTATCGACTAGTACCCGCAGTGTCGCCGAGAAGGCGCGATTCCTCGCTTACCCGCGGGGCGCAACGTCCTCCGGCAGCACGGGCCAAGGAGCTTTAAATGGATATTTTCGTCCAGCAGGTTCTCAACGGGCTGGTGCTCGGCAGTGTGTACGCCATCATCGCGTTGGGATACACGATGGTGTACGGCATTCTCGGCATCATCAACTTCGCGCACGGCGACGTGCTGATGATCGGCGCGATGGTTGCGCTGTCGGCCATCACCGTGCTGCAGAACCACTTTCCCGGACTCGGCAACGTCGCGACGCTGACGATCGGCCTGGGCATCGCCGCGGTCGTCTGTGCGTTCGTCGGCTTCACGATCGAACGCGTCGCGTACCGGCCGCTGCGCCGCGCGCCGCGTCTCGCGCCGCTGATCACCGCGATCGGCGTGTCGATCCTGCTGCAGACGGCTGCGATGATCATCTGGTCGCGCAACCCGCTGCCGTTCCCGCAATTGCTGCCGACCGACCCGATCAACGTGATCAAGGCGACCGACACGACGCCCGGCGCCGTGATCTCGGTCACGGAAATCGTGATCATCGCGGTCGCGTTCATCGTGATGGGCGGTCTGCTGCTGCTCGTGCACAAGACCAAGCTCGGCCGCGCGATGCGCGCGATCGCCGAAAGCCCGAATACGGCAAGCCTGATGGGCGTGAACCCGAACTTCGTGATCTCGGCGACGTTCATGATCGGCTCCGCGCTCGCCGCGCTGGCCGGCGTGATGATCGCGTCCGAATACGGCAACGTGCACTTCTACATGGGCTTCATCCCCGGCATGAAGGCGTTTACCGCGGCGGTGCTCGGCGGGATCGGCAACCTCGGCGGCGCGATGGTCGGCGGCGTGCTGCTCGGCCTGATCGAGCAGCTCGGGGCCGGCTACATCGGCAACCTCACGGGTGGCGTATTCGGCAGCAACTACCAGGACGTGTTCGCCTTCATCGTGCTGATCATCGTGCTGGTGTTCCGTCCGTCGGGCCTGCTGGGCGAACGTGTCGCGGACCGCGCGTAACGGAAGGGGAGCAAACAACATGACATCCATTCAACCGATCGAATCGTCGACGTCGCTGGTCGAAGAGCGCAACACCGCCAAGACCGTCGTCATCGGCCTCCTCACTGCCGTCCTCGTGATCGCCGCGCCGATCGTGATCGGCTCGGCCGGCGGCAACTACTGGGTCCGCGTGCTCGACTTCGCGATGCTGTACGTGATGCTCGCGCTGGGCCTGAACGTGGTGGTCGGCTTCGCCGGCCTGCTCGACCTGGGCTACATCGCGTTCTACGCGGTGGGCGCCTACACGGCGGCGCTGCTGAGCTCGCCGCACCTGACCTCGCAGTTCGAGTGGATCGCGGCGCTCGCGCCGAACGGCCTGCACGTGCCGTTCCTGCTGATCGTGCCGATCGCGATGGCGCTGGCGGCGACCTTCGGGATCCTGCTCGGCGCGCCGACGCTGCGCCTGCGCGGCGACTACCTGGCGATCGTCACGCTCGGCTTCGGTGAAATCGTCCGGATCTTCATGAACAACCTCGACCGTCCGGTGAACATCACCAACGGCCCGAAGGGGATCACGGGCATCGATCCGGTGCACGTCGGCGGCTTCAACCTGTCGCAGACGCATACGCTGTTCGGCTTCCAGCTGCCGTCGGTGTACATGTACTACTACCTGTTCGTGCTCTGCTCGCTGCTGGTGATCTGGGTGTGTACGCGTCTGCAGCACTCGCGTATCGGCCGCGCGTGGGCCGCGATCCGCGAAGACGAAATCGCCGCGAAGGCGATGGGCATCAACACCCGTAACGTGAAGCTGCTCGCGTTCGCGATGGGCGCGTCGTTCGGCGGCCTGTCGGGCTCGATGTTCGGCGCGTTCCAGGGCTTCGTGTCGCCCGAGTCGTTCACGTTCTGGGAATCGATCGTCGTGCTCGCCTGCGTGGTGCTCGGCGGCATGGGCCACATCCCGGGCGTGATCCTGGGCGCGGTGCTGCTCGCGATCTTCCCGGAATTCCTGCGCTCGACGATGAGCCCGCTGCAGCACGCGCTGTTCGGTCACGACATCGTCGATACCGAAGTGATCCGTCAGGCGCTGTACGGCCTCGCGATGGTGATCATCATGCTGTACCGCTCGGAAGGCCTGTGGCCCGCGCCGAAGCATGAGGACAAGATCGCGAAACTGGCGAAGCGCAACAGCAAGAAGCCGGTGCGCGCTTAACCTACGGACAAGGGGATACACACATGAGCGACAAGCAAATCCGACTGTCCGTCTCGGGCGTGAACAAGCGCTTCGGCGGGCTGCAGGCACTGTCCGACGTCGGCCTGCAGATCCGCGAAGGCGAGATCTACGGTCTGATCGGCCCGAACGGGGCCGGCAAGACGACGTTCTTCAACGTGATCACGGGCCTCTACACGCCCGACTCCGGCGACTTCAAGCTGGACGGCACGAACTACACGCCGACGGCCGTGCACCAGGTGGCCAAGGCCGGCATCGCGCGCACGTTCCAGAACATCCGCCTGTTCGGCGGGATGACGGCGCTCGAGAACGTGATGGTGGGCCGCCACGTGCGCACCAAGCACGGTCTGCTGGGCGCGGTGTTCCAGACGCCGGCCGAACGCCAGGAAGAGCGCGAGATCAAGGAGCGCGCGATCGAGCTGCTCGAATACGTCGGCGTGCTGCAGTACGCGGACTACACGTCGCGCAACCTGTCGTACGGTCACCAGCGTCGTCTCGAAATCGCCCGCGCGCTCGCGACCGACCCGAAGCTGCTCGCGCTCGACGAGCCGGCGGCCGGGATGAACGCGACCGAGAAGGTCGAACTCACGCGCCTGCTCGACAAGATCCGCTCGGACGGCCGCACGATTCTCCTGATCGAGCACGACGTGAAGCTCGTGATGGGGTTGTGCAACCGGATGACGGTGCTCGATTACGGCAAGGTGATCGCCGAGGGTCTGCCGCAGGACGTGCAGAAGAATCCGAAGGTGATTGAGGCATATCTCGGCGCAGGGGTGCACTGATGGCAGCGGCAATGTTGAAAATCAAGGGCTTGCAGGTCAACTACGGCGGCATTCAGGCCGTCAAGGGCGTTGACATGGAAGTCCGTCAGGGCGAGCTCGTGACGCTGATCGGTGCGAACGGCGCCGGCAAGACCACGACGATGAAGGCGATCACCGGCCTGAAGCCGTACTCGGCGGGCGACATCGAGTACGACGGCAAGTCGATCAAGGGCATCCCGCCGCACGAACTGCTCAAGCGCGGCCTCGCGATGGTGCCGGAAGGCCGCGGGATCTTCGCGCGGATGTCGATCATCGAGAACATGCAGATGGGCGCGTACCTGCGCAACGACAACGAGCAGATCAAGAAGGACGTCGACCGGATGTTCGGCTTCTTCCCGCGCCTGAAGGAGCGGGCGACGCAGCTCGCGGGCACGTTGTCGGGCGGCGAGCAGCAGATGCTGGCGATGTCGCGCGCGATCCTCTCCAAGCCGAAGCTGCTGCTGCTCGACGAGCCGTCGATGGGCTTGTCGCCGATCATGGTCGAGAAGATCTTCGAAGTGGTGCGCGAGATCTCGAAG
>NZ_UAQZ01000011.1 GCF_900446215.1 Burkholderia cenocepacia
GAGCACCCGCTTCATCGCCGCGACCCGCCGTTCGGAAGCCACTTTTTCAAAGGTGCCTCGCACGTGCAGGACGTCACCCGCCTTCGGCGAGAAACGCATGCTTTTGGCACGCACCCGCATTACGTTACGCCCGATGTCGGGTGAGACCCATCCGACGGTGTACCAGCGGTCGCCACCGTCCATGGCGTCCACCCCACGCTCCAGCAGCTCGATGCCCTCGTCCTCCGAAAAGTCGAGCACACCGCCCTCACAATCGAAGTAGATGATCCACTCATCGCTTTGTGGCGGTGATTGTCTCGCACCATTCCGAACGGTGATCTTCGTGACGTTCATCTCATCTGTGTCGGACAACGCGGTCCAAAGTGCCGTGGCGGACACCTGCTGCAGGGGCGTGCTCTCGGACAGACGGGCATACGGATCGGCACTGAGTCCTTTGACGACCGTCTCGCCGCCTCCAGTTCATCCGTGGCGTTCGCGATGTAGTGCTGATACAGCAGACCAGCCAGCGCGGTGACGTCTGCCTCCTCTGCAAAGGTGACGTGTATCTCTGCATTTAGCGAGAATGTCTTGCGCCGGTGAGCACTGACAAAATCGATGTGGTCGATCGCCTTGACTGCGGCGTCAAGTACGACATCTTCTTCTGGGTCGTACTTGATGTAGAGATCTTGCCGCGTTCCGACCATGTTGAATCGCAGGTGTCCAGTCTCCGCATGCCTTGTCGCGCGCACCGAATACTCGCCATTGTTAGAGATGAGGTCCAGTGATGGAGGACCACCACGGCCGCGGCGCTTGAGGGTAATCTTGAGCGTCGGGACCGAGCGCGGTTTAGGGTGAAGCTCGTCCTGTAGCGTTTCAGCTAGTAGATCCAGCGGCGGCAGCGCATCCACCAATTCGACGGCCCGAGCCACGTCGCTTCGTGTCACCTCGAAGTCTTCGGGCAACAGGGTCAGGACGAGCATGCACACGGCAAACGCGTCGCGGTGTAGTGGGGATGCACTCTCCAGAGTCGGCGGCACCGTGCCGACGGTGATCCCTTCGTCTCCATCAGCGCTCAGGTCTGGTATGTCCACTAGCACGACCCGAGGCGTTTCATCCCCCGTGATCTGCGGTACGATGATGTTGTCTGCTTTCACGTCACCGTGGGACAGCCCCAAGATGTGGAGCCGTCGCACGGCATTGAGCACGGCATGCGCCACGAGCGCACGTTGCCGCCCCTCCGGGTCGGTCTCCAACCACTCGGTGAGCGTTTGACCTTCCGTCCATCGCGTGACCAGCACCAGTCCGAACGCGTCAGGCCGAAATCCATAACCTCAGGGGCGGCGTCGAAGCCAGACTGCCGCAGCGATCTCGCTCGCTGTAGGAAAGAGAGCAGCCGCAGGTTGCGCGCCAGATACTTCGGGTCATACTTGAGCTGCGGCCAGCACTTCACTAGGACGCGGTCGCCACTCCTCTCCGATTCGTAGACCATCTTGGTGGGGCCAGGCGAGATCACGCGCTTGGCCATGAGAGTCATCGGGCCAGCCTCGGTCTCGTAGACCTGGAAGTCTTCAGCGCAGACGTCCGGCCCCGCATCGACGGCCAAGCAGGCGTTCAACGCATCGAGTGCATCAGAAGCGTTGCGGTAACGCGCTTCGGGATCAAGTTCCATGGCCTTAGCGTACCAAGGCATCAGCGCTGGGAAGTTGAGCGGAACGGTGTCGTTGTAGACGGGCACGGCATTAATACGCTCCAGCTCGCGGCCTTCTAGCATCTCGTAGATCAGGACGCCCAGCAGGAAGACGTCGCGGGCGAACGGATCGCCCGAGCGAACCTGTGCGGCGACGCCTTCGTCTTCGGGTAGTTCGATGGACCCGGTCTCCAGCTCAACGCGATGGATACCGACGGTCTGGGCTTGCGGGACGCGCGCGGCTGCAAACGTAGATAGAATCACGCGGGACGGTTCGAGCACCCACAGCGTGCGGTTGGTGATGTCGCGGTGAGCAATCGCCAGCGCGTGCAGCTTCGAGAAGCGAGCTAGGATACTTTTTGCCAATGAGCATCGATCTTGCTCGCTCATGGCGCTGTTGCGGGCTAGGTGCTCGGAGAGGCGTTCGATGCCGGTAGGAAGACGGTATGCCTCGACGAAGTTGGTGGTGATGTCGTCCGCCGTCGCTGAGCCGATAGGCTCAAGTAGGTCCTCGTGCAATTCAGGCGCTTGGACGCGCAGAGTCTCATTTAGGCGCAACTCGCGAAGGCCGATAGTCTGACGCTCAACGGTGGAGGTACCGCCAGTGGCGAGTTCTTCAAAGTTCCACTTTCGCAGCAGCGCCTTTGAGCTCCGACTCTCTTGGTGCTCGGCTAGGAACTCCGACCAGATCTTACGTGGATGGATGTAGTCTGCTTGGTCGTCGATCTGCTCAAAGCCATGCAAGACTGTGCGGCGTTTGAGCACCGCCGGGTTGGACGCAGAAAAAATGGTGTTGTACTGCTGGCGCTGAGGCAGGGGGTCCGCCGACCGATAGTTCCACGTCGGCGGGATGTCAGGAAAGCGTCTCGTGTAGCGTGTAGCATCGGACGCGGCATGCACGAAATCGGGGAGCGTCGCGATGAAACGGCGCTGCTCGTCCGGAAAGTTGATCAACCGGCACTTGGGATGGCACAGGACTACGAGTGACTCAACGAAGGGCAACTTGAGGGATGAGTTCTTCTCCTGAACGAACTTCCTTAAAGCGCGGGCCTTGTTGTCCGTGGTATTTACCGGCGACGGCATAGGGTCACCGCGATGAAACCACTGACCTGACGAATACTCAATGTCGCCGGACCAGTTCTTCAGTTCGACTACCAAGATTCGATTGTTCGTCAACAGCAGCAGGTCGATGTCCAGTGGCTGTTTGGAGCCACGAACGAGCAGCCGGAATGCTGCATAGGCACCCCAGTCGCGAGGCAATTTCGCTTCAAGCTCGCGCAAGGCGGCATGCTCGACCTCCAGCACACCTCGTGGGCTGAGATAGTTGATTCGCACAGCTGAGACCCCCGGACTCTGATTTATTTGCAAACTGTCTATGTCGGACGGATCGCCGAGCCTCGCATTGTGGCACCGGGCTGACGAGTGTGTTCCACCGGTCGCGACATATTCTTCTCTTCACTGCGACCAAGCCAGCCATTGCGAAGCGATCGAATTCACCTCTCTTAGTCGGGTGCTTCGAAAAGTAAATCGACTAGATCACTCCCTTCGATCAACGTCACGTTCAGCAGTGACGCTTGCTGTCGGGCCGATTGATTGAACCGGCGATTGGTGGCTGCAATGAGTTGGAACTCGACGCCCGGGTAGCGCGCGGAATAGGCCACGGAACCGGCCGCGACATCCTTGACAGCCTCCCAGCCCATCTCCTTACCCTCGACACCAGAGCTCTTGCATTGGATGAGCGCGCCACGATTGCCTTTGATTGCAACGATGTCCACACCGCCATCCCCCGTCTTCGGCGTCTTGATTGTTCGCGAGTAACCTTGCTTGCTCCACAGCAACGCGCAAAAGGACTCGAATGCATCCGGTCCCAAGGAACCGACATCGACAGGATTAAAGAGATCTTCGCCAAATGGCGAACCACCACCCGGCGCTTCGATGTCAGCGAAGTCAGATGGGGTCACATCGCCGACCCCATTCAGCATGTCATAGGACAGCGCGCGCTTCCGTTCAAGCAACACGTCCAGCTTCTCGTCGAAAGTCACGAAGTCGCCGCCAACCACAACGGGGTAGTAGACGTACACATCCTTTTGCTGCCCAATTCGATACGCGCGGTCAGTGGCTTGGTCTTCCTTCGCGGGGTTCCATGTGCGCGTGTAGTGAATGACATGATTGGCAGCCTGGATGTTGACTCCGAAGCCGACTGCAAGAGGGGAAAGAATGATCACGCCGAAACCAGGATTTTGCTGATAAGCCGTTATACGGGTTTGGCGACTACTTGCGGCCCCGGATTCGGTCGAGGTATCACCGTTGATCACGTCTGGCACGAATCCGAACACCTCAGATATGGCGCGTTGAATGACGCGCTGTAAGTCCCGGAACTCGCAGAAGACGATGACCTTGTCGCCAGATCCCGACGCCTCGATTTCCCTGAGCCGCCGCAGCATCCCAGTCCATCTTGGGCGACGCCTTCTTGATGGTCTCGACGGATTCATCGCTGGTGGCAATATGACCGGGAGGCCGCGGATCAGAGCAAAGGCGGCGCAGGTATTGCAGCAGACCTAAAGGCGATTGCAGCCCACTACCCTGCCCTTGCCCACGTGATTTGAACTGAGCCACCGCATCCGCGTAGAGCGCCCGCTGGCGAGCGGAAAGCGGCAGCTTGCGACAGCCCTCATGCAAGATCTTCTTAGGCAGGTCCTTCGCGACCTCGGCTTTGGTGCGACGCAGCTTCTGTGGCTCGATAAGGCCGCGCAGCTCTTCAATGCGCGCCTTCTCGTCGTCGGTCTCCACCTCGATGGGCCTGCGGTATTTGCTGCCGAAGTCCTTCAACGAACCTAGCAAGCCAGGCTGCACAAAATCGAATAGGCACCACAGATCAGCCAACGTGTTCTCGACGGGCGTGCCGGTGCATGCGATCTTCAGTCTGGCGTTCTGCTTCTTGGCGGCCCGCGTCACCATCGCGTTGGGGTTCTTGATCTTTTGGGCCTCGTCGCAAACCATGACCGACCACTTCTGCGCAGCTAAGGAGAATTCCAGGTCGCGCAATGTCTCATAGGTCGTCAGCACCACGTTTGCCCGAACCGAGCCAGTCCGATGCTAAGAGCTTGGGCGTGACCTGCCCCCTGCAAACAGGGCCAGCCGGAGTCTAGTAAAGTTCGTTTTCGGAGAAGAAGACGAACATGAAGAAGCGCTTTACGGAACAGCAAATCATCGGGTTTCTGAAGGAAGCCGAGGCCGGTATGCCGGTCAAGGAACTGTGCAGGAAGCACGGGTTCAGTGATGCGTCGTTCTACACTTGGCGTGCGAAGTTCGGCGGCATGGAGGTCTCGGAAGCCCGCCGGCTCAAGAACCTCGAGGTGGAGAATGCCCGGCTGAAGAAGCTGCTGGCCGAAGCAATGCTCGATATGGAAGCGTTGAAGGTCGTCGTCAAGGGAAAGCCCTGAGCCCGCAAGCCAAACGCGAAGCAGTATCGGCGATTCGGGGGAAGGTCAACATCTCCGAGCGCCGCGCCTGCCGGCTTGTCGGGCTTTCTCGCAGCGTGCTGCATTACGACGCGAAGCCAGACCACGAGAATGAGGTGCTAGCGGCGCGTCTGGTGGAGTTGGCACACGAACGTCGTCGATTCGGCTACCGCCGATTGCACGCCCTAGTGGAACGCGAAGGCACGCACGCCAATCACAAGCGCATCTATCGCCTGTACCGTGAGGCAGGGCTGGCTGTGCGGCGCCGTCGCAAGCGCCACGGCGTAATGATTGAGCGCGAGCAACTGGCATTGCCGGGCGCCCCCAACGAGGTGTGGTCAATCGATTTCGTGATGGATGCGCTTTCCAACGGCCGGCGCGTGAAGTGCCTGACCGTCGTCGACGACTTCACGAAAGAGGCTGTCGACATCGTTGTCGACCATGGCATCTCAGGTTTGTATGTCGCTCGGGCATTGGACCGCGCAGCTCGCTTCCGTGGCTATCCCAAGGCGGTGCGAACAGACCAGGGCCCCGAATTTACGAGCCGCGCGCTTGACCAGTGGGCGTATGCGAACGGCGTCGCTCTGAAGTTGATTCAGGCGGGCAAGCCAACGCAGAATGCGTACATCGAATCGTTCAACGGCAAGTTCCGCGACGAATGCCTTAACGAGCACTGGTTCACGACGCTCGCGCATGCTCGGGCAGTCCATCGCGGCATGGCGTCAGGACTACAACGAGCAAAGGCCGCACAGCGCACTGAACTACCTTGCGCCGTCAGAGTTTGCGGCGAAACATCGGGCAACCGCGGATACTCCTGCCGCTTTCCAGGAGTTGGTTTAAAGGGACTTTGCTAGAAGCCCATTGGCCCTATTGATGGGGGCAGGTCAGAGCCACCTTCAACACCTCGGGGACGAAGCTGCGAATAAAGCGCTCGTCGGCCGACCTCTCGAACGAGTGGTGCTGATCGGCGAACAGAACGACTGCGCCGAAGTCGATCGAGTTGCCGTGCACCGTCACCCCCTTGAACTCAGGGCGCTTGGTAACATCTTCGACTTCGGTCAGGCATTGCGCGATGGTCTTCTTGCGCAATTCGATCGTGTCGTCAATGACCTTTTGCTTCTGCGTGATGGCGATCAGGGCGACTGCCATCGACACGAGGAACAGCACCATAAGTGCCGTCATCAAATCGGAAAAGGAAATCCAGAAGGGCTTCTCCCCTTCGTCCCTGCCATTGCGCCGCCTAGATGATTTCGGACCAAACATCGCTTATCGCCCTCGACCGGCCGGAATCTCATCAACCGCATCGCCCAAATTCTTGATCGCTCCGGACAGTAGGTTGACGGCGTTCGATAGCTCAGACTGGAACTTGCGATTGCCCTCACCCAGCGTTCTGTCAATGTTGTCGCGGAAGGATTCGTGCGCACCCACGAGGACCTCGGTCACGCCTTTGAGATAGTCCTCTGACTGCTGCTGGGCCGCTGCGAGTTCGCGGGCCGCTGCCTGGATCTTACCAACGAGCTCCGAAGTCATTGCAGCATCCTTCTTGGCCGACTCGAAGGTCTGCCGCAGCTCCGCGACCATCGTGGCGAATGTGTCGCGCGTGCGTGCGTAGTCGGCGAAGATCCCCCTGGCGTTGTCAGTGGCCGTCGAGAGCTGCGCGGAGGCCGTCTTGATCGAATCGGTGGCCGTGGAGGCCGAGCGCATCGTCTCGGACACTCCTGAACCGGCTTTCGCGAAGTCGCTGGCTGCGACATAGAGGGTTTCCACCCCCGAATTGAGGCTAGCCATCGCCCGGTCTGTCGCGCCGGCCAAAGCCGATACGGACGTCTGCAAGGACTTGTTGGTCTCCACGGACTGCGAGAGCAGTTGCTCAACTTGGCCGGAGAGCGAGTTGATCGCCTGGCCAGTCGACTCCTCGAACCGCCGGGCGCGTTGGCCTTGCGACTCAGCGGCCTCCTCAGCCTGCTTTCGCAGCGTCTCGACCACGCCCGCGACCTGAGTCCCGACCGCCGCCAACGCCTCTCGTAGCTTTTCACCGGTCTCGGACTGAGACTGCGCGACCAACGAGCGAATCTGCTCGATGAATTCTCCCATCCGAGCGTTCATCGGCCGACTGCCGGACGTCCATCGCATCGAGCGCTTGGGGCGAGCTTCTCGCCCATCGAGTCCACCGTATTGTTACCGGCGGCGTCCATGTTCGCCGCAAGCTGTCCCGAATTGAATCGCCGTGGCCTGCATCGATTCACTGGCCTTTTGCAACAGATCGCTCATGCCGCGCATTCTGCCGCCAAACATCTCCTGCATTTGCCTCAGAGAAGCTCGCCAACACGTCGGTCAACAGCTTGTTGACAGCGTCTCCCTGACCTACCGCTGACCTTCTGGACAGCCTCGGCCATCGCGGACATGGGACTGGCCAGCGATTCTGAAATGACTTTGGCCACGTCGACAGACATCTGGCCTGTGTACTGGGCTTGGGCCGCAATCTGCCGTTCGGTCAACGTCGTGAGGATCTCTTTGAGATCGACTACCAGCGAGTCGCGCATTTGCCTGAGCTTGGGTCGCCGCGTCTTGGGACGACTTCGCGAGCTGTTGCAGGTATTCCTCTCCCCGCCCCGCCCTGAACATGCTATCGGACCAGTTCGCGAATGTCCTCGACTTGGCCATACAAACCGTGACGATCGTCTTCTCGATCCAAGTAATCAACATGGCTAGGCCGATGGCGAATGCCGAGACATAGAAGGCATGTCCCACCGAACTCACCAACCCTTGGAGCTGAGCTTGGGCCGCCGCCGGGTCGACGCTCACATCGAAATGCACGAGACCCTTGATGAGGGCCGAGGAAGGTTCCGATGATCCCCAGGCCCGTGAGCACCCCGGGGAGATGCTTGAAGAAGTCCGTCTTCAAGCGACTGTCGACGATTGCCTGATCCGTGAAAAAAGTCTCGGCCAACCGCTGTCGAGCGCCAGCACCTGATGCGTTGCTGCCCCAGCTCGTCCTCATCGCCAAGCTGCTTGTGAAGCGTCTTGGCATATTTCGGTCCACGGGTTGGACAAAGCTTCGGACTTCATCGCCTTGGTCTCGACCGCGGAGAGTTCGACAAGCTCCCCGTTCTTCTCGCCACGAATCGCCTGCAACGCCTCGATCGCGTCATCGAGATCGCGCCTCAGCTTAAACGACCGGATGAAAAACCTGACTAGAAAGTCCAGCGATAGACAGACCAAGACCAGCGCGACCACGCCGATGTGCCAATACTCCGCTGCAAGCTCACTCAGATTCATGCTTGGCATTTGTTCTTCTTCCCCGTGCAATTCTTGGTCAATTCTATTCTTGGTCAATTCAATTTGGCGGCTCGCGAGCGGCCTGCTCTACGGCACGCGACGCGCTCTCTACGCCATACAGCGTCTGCATATTTCAACCATCGAAGGTCTGACGCTGGATCGAACCTACAGTCCGGACTCCCGCCGAGCCCCGCGCCTGAGCACATATCCGGCCAACGCCGCGTGCTGCGCTGCACCATACCCCATCGCGCGTGATGGTGCCCCACTTTGAAATCGGCTTGTTGGTGCGCTGTTCCAGGCCTTCGCTCGACACGGCGGCCTTCAATCCGAGGTCCTTGCCCTCGCGAAAGCCTTGCAATAGCGACGCAAGCACGCGATTGGCTTGAATTTGAAGACCGACTTGAAGTCGTGGGCTGGCCGGTGAGAGCGGCTGGCCAAGTTACGATCAAGGTTCTTTGGCACAATGTCCTGACCGCTCTCTAAGTCGCGCGAAGTCGCCACTATCGTGCCGCAACGCGCTCCGATGTTGGAGCGTCGCAGCCCGCCGGTGAAATAGGCGCGCAACCTCAAGAACGCCAGCCGCTCCCACTACGCTTGTGACACATCGAATGACTTCGCCACGAGCCCATCCCAGTCGCGCCGCTCGCGACAACTTCCTTCCAATTACAAGCGCCTGCAACCCTTATCGCGGACTACCCCAAAGTTCACGCAGTGCAAGGTCTGATGGATGATCAACCGACAAGCTTTCTATCACGCAACATCTGTAAATACTTTTCGCCCTCGTCGTCCTCGTCGAAAATCTCTTCGCCATCGAGCATGTACGCCTTTAGTAAACTGGCGACTCCGTGCTCCTCGTCTCCGAGACTGACCTGACTTTGCCCCAATCGATAGTGAACAAAGGGGTTCTCCTGTCCGCCGGGGCCATTGAGCGCATCAAAGAAGCTCTGTCGCGCTGCCTCAAACTCTTCGAGCTGATATTGCGCATCACCGATCGATGCGCAGAGCCACGTGTATGCTTCCCAATCAACCCGCGGTTCGGGAAGCAACTCGAGAGCTGCACTCCATCGCTGAATCGCCTCATCGAACTTCGATGCATCACACAAGACATTACCCTGCTCCGAGAGAGCATCTAACCCATCTTGGATTTTTTTGGGAAGCCTAGTCATTTTTACTTGCTTCCCTTCGACGCACGCTTCGCGAATTCGAGATACTTCTTATCCTCACCGGAAAACGGTCTGTTTCCAAATTGTTCATACAGCGGCACAAAAAATTCCGCGGATTTATCTAGATCTCCAGCTTCAAAATACACCGTTCCGCTAAGAAAGCCGATTGTCAGATCCGGACCGGTTCCAGAACCGTACGCCTTTTTCATTTCTGCCAGCCAGTGAACAGCCTTATCAAACTGTTTAGTATCGCGATAAAAAACGACGAATCCACGTGTCATCGACTGCGCGAGGTCGTATTGCTCTCTAGGCTCGGGCAAGATCTCCCACGCCTTTGTGAAATTTACCTCGGCTTCAGCGATGTCTCCCTTCTTCCAAGCTTCCCGACCCGCCGCACCGTAAGCGTATACGTCTTTAGTGAGTTCCTCTGGTAGCTTCATGGCCATATGCACCTTACTTCAATGGGGGTAGATAACGTTCGCCCAGTTTAGCACCAAGGGATCTGTTGACCCAGTATGGTTGCAAATCGTAATTCTTGGAGTCGAGCATCCATGCACGAACCTCTGGAGCTTTCGCCCCATACTCTCGCCCAACATTGTTCCACCAGGTAACCGCGTCCGTTTGGTGCGCCATATCAGCGTCTTTAAGCGGATACCAGTTGCCCTTGTACTCAAACTCTTTCTCTCCAGTGAACGGATCTTCGCGTAGCCTGCCTTCCTTTTCGAGCCGCGCTGCACTTCCTTGCCCGTCCGTGAATTCTTGCCTGGGGTACGCCCGAGGTACCGTTCGCGCAGTGACTTACGTCGCCTGAGTACTTTTGCTCCATCCCCGACTGCATCTCCGGCACCGGCACCTTCAGTTGCACCAGTCGCCTTGCCGACCGCCGTGGGTGCGTCGGCAGCCTTTGCGCCTTCAGCAACAGCGCCTTCAGTCTTAAGCACCTTCCCAGCGGCCGAAGCGGTCTTAGTCAGTTCAGCTCCTTCAGCAGCACCAACCTTACCCAGGGCCGCCATACCTCTGACTCCGCCCTTGGCCAGCCCGGCTCCTCCAGCAAGAAAGTGACGCCGCCGTCGCAATCTTGTCGCCGCCGGCCTGGGCCGCATTGCTCATCTGGAACTTGGGTAGCTCGATAGAGCCGGCACTCGCCTTGACTTCCTGCGCCCCTGCATCAGCGCCTCAGCAGACTGCGTTTGCCCAAACACACTTTGCATAGCCGCAGCCCTGCTCCATTTGCCCTGCGGTTTGGAGCGTACTGCCTTTGATCAGCAACTCGCCAATATCGGACGGTATATTGGCAATCCCTTTGACAGCGCCCTTCGTCGCCTCCCATGGATGATCTGCGGCCTCACTCAGCTCGTGCTTCGTATTGCCCCACCATTTGGAGAACCAACCCTCCTCTTCTGGTGTTTCCGCTTTCACCGGCGGATTGGCTGAAGACGCAGGGGCGCTCGA